>NZ_VISB01000001.1:0-4347041 GCF_007827235.1 Maribacter sp. MAR_2009_72
ATGGTATAGTTCATTGTTGCATAACCACGTGTCCAAGAACTACCATCCGTAAAGCTATTTTCCTGACTTCTGTAATAGATATACTTTTTAGGGGAATAAGGACCGGCATAAGGTTGGCTACGAATCCAAGCTTTACCTGGGTGTTCTATCCAATCTAAATAAGGAATACCTCTTCTTCCTATAGCATGATCAATTCTAGGATCTAACGGACCATCATCTTCAACGAACGGTTCATCCGCTTCCAGACCAAAATCATTTTTCACCACATTTTCTGGGTTGTTATATGATTTATCCAATAGAGGAAGTCCGTCTGCACCTGTTCTATATGAATTTGCCATTTCAAAACTTGGTTGAAAGAATCCACAGCAGTTACCAGGACCATCAGGACCGGTATTATAAGGGTAGTTCAAGTCGTCAAAGGCATTTGCATTTTGTACGTTACCCGTATTGTTTGCAGATTCCACATCAAAAACAGCTTCTGCATGGTTGTCATTTTCTGCATTGTAAATTTGCGCGTAATCATCTAACAGATCATACTTAAGACCGTTGGATGTTACACCATTTTCAATTACATCGTCAAACAAGTCCTTGGCTTCACCAATTTTTGTTTGGTATAAATTTGGCCTTTTGAATACTTTCCCCCCAACAACAATATAAAATCCCCATCCCCAGCGCGTCAATTCAGTTGAATTGGCAATGGCCGATAACACCTTATTGGCACGGCTTACCCCTTCATACCTGCCTCTCCAAAGATTGTTAAAATCATTGTTAGGGTCTACGGGACTGGCCTCATAACGTTGAATGGGATTAAGGGAGCTATAATCCCCTGCATCTGTTCCTTTGTTGGCATCTCCACCAACAACTGATCCTGTGGCCCAGTGGTTAGGACCTTCGAATCTATTTCCAAAAACTCCGTTCAGGGCAGAATATGTACCGATCAATAAACCGTCAATACCTGCCTTGGTACTTACCTGTGAATCTGCAAGGGAGTCCGTTGGGGCTACCTGCAAAAATTCATCGCTACATGACATCGATGCTAGAAGCAACGCGCCTAAGAGTAACGACGTTTTTTTTTAATTTAAATGTTTTCATAGTTTACTTTTTCTTAAAGTTACTAAATATTGTATTGTTAATTTTATGTTTTAACTCTTAAATGCCTATTTCTAAGGTAATTGCGTAGCTTGGAGTTACTGGGAAGTTACCTACATCTATACCAAAGTTGGTATCTGGTCCTGCAACTTGTGGATCAAGTCCACTGTAATCCGTAATTGTCCAAATGTTGTTTGCGGATAATCCTACGGAAAACTTGCTAAGTCCCATGCTTTCAACTAAGTCTGCATCGAAATTATAACCTATTCTCAGTTGAACCAACCTTAAGTAGCTACCGTCTTCTACATACCAGGAGTTAGATGCTCCACTCGTACTTAAGTTAGAGGCACTTTCCCAAATTGGGGCAGTTGCATTGTTACCTAATTCCGGTGTCCATGAACCATAAGCGGCCACACCTTTTGCAGAACCTTCAAACGTACCAAAGAAATCAGTAAACCATTTGGATTGGTTGAAAATTTCATTACCTACGGAACCATACCAATAGGTCTGGAACTCTAAGTTCTTATAACGTAAGATTAAATCCAAACCACCGGTAAAATCCGGTACAGCACTACCAATAACCGTTCTATCGTCCGGAGTAATGGCGCCATCACCGTTTACGTCCTCATATCTAAAACGACCTAGGGCCTTATCCGCTTGATCTGGTGAATTTGCAACTTCTTCAGCTGAGTTGAAGTATCCTATTACATTATAACCGAAGAACGTAGAAATGGATTCTCCTACGGAATTACGTATTGGTGCTATACCTCTATAGGCAATGTTATCACCAAAAGCATCAATACCTGGAGCCAAAGCGGTAATTTCATTCTTAAGGAATGAATTTGTACTGGTTACTTCAAAAGAAAGGTCTTCGGTAATATTACCTCTACCAATTATCTGGAAATCTACCCCTTTGTTGCTCATACCACCAATGTTAACTGATGGTGAAGCGGCGTAATTACCTGCTACACCTGGTAACGGCACTTGGTAAAGAAGGTCTCTAGTATCTTTTTTCCACCAATCCAGGATAAATTCCAATTTATTATTGAACAAGGAAAGGTCAAAACCTATGTTCGTTGTTTCAGAGGTTTCCCATTGTGCATTTGGATTTCCAATTCTACTTGCCGCAAATCCTTCGTTGGCACCACTGTTTTGACCATCAATTGGATAAAACGTATTGCCACGATCAGAAGCAAATAAAGAGTATTGGTTATTGGGCGATACGTTGGAATCACTACCCATTTCACCCCAACCACCTCTAATTTTTAAATCAGAAATGATATCTTGGTTTTGCATAAACGGTTCGTCAATAACCCTCCAAGCAGCTGAAACTGCAGGGAAAACACCATATCTTTTGTTTTCACCAAAACGAGATGAACCATCACGACGAAGTACACCTGTTAAATAATACTTTTCGTTAAAGTTATAATCTAACTTTCCAAAAGTAGAAAAGTAGGTTGATCCCTTAAACTGGTTACTTTGGACTACAGGACTCTGCACAACACTTAAGCTTTGAAAATCCAAATCTGTAGAAAATGGATTGATACCAAAACCTGAAATATTTCTACCTCTTCCGGTATTCAATGCCTCTATACCACCAAAAGCGGTCAGCTTATGTTGCCCAAAAAGTTTTTCATAGCTAAAGGTATTTGTAAACGTCCATGAAAAACCATAGCCACTACCTTCGCCGAATGAGTTACTGGCTTCTGGCTCAGAATCCCCTAAATATCTGTAGTTGTAATCTACATAATGGTAATTACCATAACTACCACCAAGACTGGAACGTAAGGTTAAACCTTCTAAAGGTTTAATCAATGCATAAACATTTCCAAATCCACCAATGTTGTATGATTTGTCATCACCATTGTTAAGCTTTAATCTTCTTACAGGGTTTCTTGGGTTGTTGAAACCAGCTGCTTTCGTACTGGCATAGCTGCCAAATTCATCCCTTACCGGAATTATGGTAGGCATTCTAAAAGCGGAAAGAACTTCAGATTCATCATCCGCTACTTCTACACCACCGGCTCCACCGGCAATACCAATAGCAGATCTGTAAGTAACCTGAAAGTTTTCACCAACGCTCAACCAAGGCGTAACGTCCCATTCAGAATTAAAACGGGCTGCGTAACGAGAAAATTCCTGGGCCAGAACTATACCGTCTTGGTTTTGTGCTGAAATACCCATGTAAAAACGACCATTTTCCGTTCCTCCATCAAATCCTAAAGAAACCCTGCTCTGGGGTGCTATACGCGTAATTTCCTTATACCAGTTGGTACCTTGTAAATTAGGTCTGATCAAGAACGTGTTATCTGGATCAGATTCATATGCTGCTCTTACAGCGGCTAAATCTACATTTGCAGCACTTACTCCGTTCTGGCCATTTGCATGTAAGTAGTCTGGAATTGTTGGCGTAGCATTGGTACCATATTGCGGATGTGTATATTGAACAGCAGTACCATTGGCGGCTGCATTGTTCTCATATCCTATATGCGTATACCTTGCCATTTCTAACGGACTTAGCATTTGTGGGGCACCGGCAACATTTGGGTCAACAACACCACTGTTGACATTTAATGTCATCGTAGTTTTTCTTTTTGATCTTGATCCTTGTTTGGTGGTATATACTATTACCCCGTTTGCCGCTCTTGCACCATAAATAGAGGCGGCGGCCGCATCTTTAAGTACAGTTGCGGTTTGTACGTCATCTGGATTTATAAAGTCCACATTTCGCGTTGGGACTCCATCAACTACATATAACGGTGCATTGTTACCAAATGAGTTAAAACCCCTAACCCTAATTTGACTTGTAGTACCCGGTTGACCATTTGTCAATACGGTAACACCGGCAACCCTACCTTGTAATTGTTGTTCTATGTTTCCAGAAGGTACCGCTGCTAAATCTTCAGCTGCTACTATAGAAACTGCAGCTGTTGTTTCCCTTTTGGTCTGTACTTGATATCCTGTTACTACAACTTCATCCAAGGCCGCTGCATCTTCAGATAAGGAAGTGTTTATGACGGATTGACCATTTACCGCTACTTCCTTAGCTTGAAACCCTATATAACTAAACACTAATGTTGCTCCTGGTTGAACATTTAGTGTAAAGTTACCGTCAAAATCTGTTTGGGTACCGTTCGTAGTACCTTTTTCTACCACATTGGTTCCTGGGAGTGGCGTTCCAAGTTCATCTGTTACCGTACCCGTAACTGTAGATTGTACTGTGTTAACTTCAAATTCTGTTGAAGCTTTTGTTTTCTCATTTGCCTGTGCCATTTGGGCTCCAAGACAGATGAGTGCCGATAAAATTCCAGATTTAAAAAAGGAAGACCTTTTTTGGAACTTTACCGACCTGAAATCACGTTTTTGATTCATAATCGTTGTTGTTTGTTAGTTTAAATAAATTTCGGCAAGTTGATTTGTTGTTTAATTGATTGAGCTATCAAATGTTAAAAAAATCAAAATCCGATATAATAATAGCAATTAAATGTCAAATAGGCATAAATCATTTATGAAAATTATGGAGTCCATAATTGGCAATTTTAAAAAACAACTACACGAAAACTCTTGAACTGCCTGTATTTATTGAATTTTTAAAAAATAAAGCCAAGTAGAATTTATATTTATAAATGTTAAAATTTTAACATTATAACTGATAATTGTATGTAATTTTTTAAAAATATAACGTTGTAGTTGGGCTTTCTAAAACGTTATAGTGGTGTGTAGAGAATAGTTTTTCCCTATATTTTTAAGAAAACTTATAGTTAAAAAAAAATATAAATAAGGCCTATTTCTTTTTAAAAGATTTGCTCGCAAATTAGGATTTTTAATCTTTCATCATAGGTGGTGGTACAAAAGAGATAATTGTATCCGCCTTCCTTTAATTTGAGTTTTTTCCTTATTTCCTTAACGTTATCTGGAAAATTTCTGGTAGTTAAATTGGCCTTGTTCAATTTTAATTGCTTTATGGATTTTTTGGAATAATCCAGAGTTTCCAAAATTATAAATCGCCTACCTGGAAAAGTAATTAATTTATCCGAGGTATATATATGGGAATGTAAATGTAGTTTATAAAGGGAAAAAGCATTTGCTATATGTTGAAAGGCTCCGGATTTTAAAATAGAAGCATTAGGTTCATAGAGGTATTGTCTAGGTAATGAATAATTAGCGAGTGCATTTTTTTCATCGCTTAGAATAAAGTCAAATAGTTGTGGGTTGGCGTCTTTGAAATTTATTGTTTTAATGTGTGGCTCACCGGTATAGTCCTTGTTTAAAATCCATAGCAGCTCCTTTACATCATTGGACACGGCAATAATATGAATTTCCTTTACATGGGCCATTTGGGTAAGACCATTATTAATGTCCAATAAAGGACCTGTTTTTACCATGATGTTGTTGGCCTTGCTAAAAAGAAAATCAAACTGTTCAGTTATATTAGGTTCGCAGTCTTTTAAATAGAAGACTTTTTTGTTATCCTTATCTCTTCTAGAGGGGTCAATAAAAATCCAATCATATATAAGGTCATTGGCCCTTAAAAAAGCTATTCCATCTTCAATATGAAAGTCAATATTAGCTATACCCAATTGTTCAAAATTGTGGGCTGCAATTTTTGAAAGCATCATATTTTTTTCAATATGGACTACCTGTTGCATTATTTTGGCAAAAGCATATGTATCTACTCCAAAACCACCTGTTAAATCAATTAATGAAGAGCCATGCAATAATGAAGCTTTATAAGCGGCCGTAATTTCTGATGACGTTTGGGAAAGGTTTAGTTTATTGGGGTAATAGATTTTTTCCGTATTGAACCAAGTAGGTAACTTATGCTTTGCTTTTGCCTTGGATTCTATTTGCTCCACCAATTCTTTGGATGTAATCTCTACAAAAGGGGATTTTTTCAACAGTAATTTATGAACGTCAGTTGATAGATGTTCATTAATGAACTGTTGAACTTCATCACTTAAAACTGCAGGATTCACTAAAGTTTATAGATTTTGCGTGAGTGATTTTACTATTTGATTGTCCGATAAAAATTCTTTTAAAATCACCTTAATTGCGGTATATCCCGGTATGGCAACAATCATACCTACTACACCAAATAAAAGACCTGCAATAATGATGATCAAGAATATTTCCAATGGATGGGATTTTACACTGTTGGAAAAAATAAAAGGTTGGGAGAAAAAATTATCAACTAGCTGCCCAAACACCAATCCTATTAACACATAGCCTGTCTTTGGTAAGATGATTTCACTAAAATCTTGTCCCAAGTTACTGGTCATAGTCAAGGTCAACATCATTACCCCACCTATAATTGGGCCAATATATGGAATGATATTAAACAATGCGCAAAGAAAGGCAATGACCACCGCATTTTCTATACCTACAATGAGCAATACTATGGTGTAGATTATAAATAGAATAAAAATCTGTAACAATAATCCAACAAAATATCTTGATAACAATCCATTTATTTTTTCAATGGAATTTGTAGTGCCTTGTTTTTTATCCTTTGGGACAAATATGAGCAATCCATATTCAAAAAGTTTTCTATCCTTTAAAAAGAAAAAAGAAATAAAGAGTACAGAAAACAAGCCAATGCTTGCCGAACTTAAAACTGTTAGAAATGAGTTTAAAAAGTTGGGAATAAACCCAATATCAAGACCTTCTAAAATATTCCTTTCCAATTTAACATCATCAATGACATTTTCCACCATATTGGATGACAGCCCCAAATAATTGGTAATCTGATGGTAAAGGGTGTTAATGCTTTTTTGTAAACCATCTATATCTAAAAGAGATAGGTTTTTACTTTGTTCCGAGAGTAGGGGTATGAACAAGGCAAAAATACCGGCTAAAATACCGACCATTAAAAGCATGGTGATTATTACGGCCAAAATATTTGGAAGTTTTAGCCTAAGCCTAAAAAACCTGACCAAAGGGCTGCCAATAAGTGCCACCACGGCCGCAATGGTCAAATAGGCCAATACGGACCTAATTGTATAAAGAAAATAGAGTAGGAGTACAATACCCACCATTACGCCAACAGCACTTAATATTCCTTTAGAAATGGTTTTTGCGGTCATAGTTAATTTTTAAAAGCATAGGAGATGATATTGGCTCCCATTTTCAAGGCAATTTGTCTTATTTCATCTGGGTCATTATGCACGGTAGGGTCTTCCCAACCATCACCTAAATCACTTTCGGAGGTGAACAATAGAACAATCCTGTTATTATGAACAATGGAAAAAGCTTGTGGACGTTCACCGTCATGTTCATGGATTTTAGGTAGCCCTTGTGGAAATTTATATGCTATCGAGAAAATTGGATGGTCCAATCCCAATTCCTCTAAAGGTTTGTTAGGAAACAGCCTTTTTATTTCTCTTGTAATATACGGCTTCATACCATAGTTATCATCGATATGTAAAAATCCACCGGATAAAAGATATGTACGCAGATTTTCTATTTCATCATCGGATAATATAACATTGCCGTGGCCTGTCATGTGTAAAAATGGGTATTGAAAAATAGATGTACTACCCACTTCTACCGTTTCCGGTTTATTTTTTAACGTGGTGCCAATATTGGAATTGCAAAACTTAATTAAATTAGGCAATGCCGTTGGGTTGGCATACCAATCGCCACCACCATTATATTTTAAAATGGCAATTTCTTGTCCATGCAGTATAATGGATGTAAGCATGATAGCTATTAAGACCACAAATTTTTTCATGCCCAAATTTAGTAAATTAGGTAATGGAAAAACTTTTGGGCCTGTCTAGTATTGAAATTATTTCCTTATCCGTTGTTAATTGAGGCGACAATAGTACAAGCTACAATGGCTGCGGTCTCTGTACGGAGCCTTGTATTGCCCATGGCAACGGGTTGATATCCTACGGTGTATGCCTTTTTTATTTCACTTAACGTAAAATCTCCTTCGGGGCCAATTAATATGGTAACATCTTGATCGGCGGCTATTCTTCGTTTTAGTTCATGACGTTCGGTTTCCTCACAATGCGCTATGAACTTTAACCCATTGGTAGGTTGGTCCATAAATTCAGAAAAGGCAATTGGTTCGTTTATTTTAGGTAAATAGGTCTGTAAAGATTGTTTCATAGCTGCTTCAATGACCCTTTGCATACGGTCCAATTTTACAATTTTGCGTTCAGAACGTTTGCAAATCAAGGGGGTAATTTCATCTACCCCTATTTCAGTGGCCTTTTCCAGGAACCATTCATAACGATCGTTCATTTTAGTGGGGGCCACTGCCAAATGTAGTCTGTATGCTTTTGGGTAGGTTCTATTGCAGGAATTAATTTCAACTTCACATTTTTTTACATTGTCTGAAATAATTTTGGCGGTGAACAAGAATCCTTTACCATTGGTAATGTTTAGTTCATCGCCATTTTTTTTCCTCAATACCTTAACAATATGCTTGCTCTCACTGCTGTCAAATGTAAACGCGGTGTCTTTTTCTTCCAGATTTGGATTGTAGAATAATTGCATATAATCTATTTAAACATCAAGATATTACATATCTAGCTTGTGCGGTGATATCTTGCTTTGAAAAGATTTCATTTTTAAACTTATGATACCCAACAATTCCTATCATGGCCGCATTATCCGTGCAGTATTGAAATTGGGGTATATAGGTTTTCCATCCGTACTTTTCCTGGGCATCTGTCAATGCTTTACGTATCCCGGAATTTGCTGACACTCCTCCACCAATGGCCACTTCTTTAATACCTGACTGTTTTACGGCTTTTTTCAATTTACGCATTAAAATTTCAATAATCGTATATTGAATTGATGCACAGATATCCTCTAAATTCTCGTTTATGAAATTGGGGTTGTCCTTTGTATTGCGTTGTATGAAATAAAGAATATTGGTTTTTAAACCACTAAAACTAAAATTTAAATCTTTAACCTTTGGTATAGGAAATTCAAATTTATGTGGGTTTCCATTGGCCGCATGTTTATCTATTAATGGACCCCCTGGATAAGGCAATCCCAAGATTTTTGCGCTTTTGTCGAAAGCCTCTCCCACGGCGTCGTCCAAGGTCTGGCCAATTATTTTCATGTCAAAATAATCGTTTACCTGTACAACTTGGGTATGGCCTCCGCTAATGGTCAAGGCCAAAAAAGGAAATTTGGGCGAGGTCATCTTTTCGTCCGCTATAAAATGGGCCAGAATATGGGCCTTCATGTGGTTGACCTCTATTAATGGAATGTCTAAACCTAATGATAAGGATTTTGCAAAAGAGGTGCCTACCAGCAATGATCCCATAAGACCAGGTCCACGTGTAAATGCTATGGCGGATAATTGTTTTTTATCGATATTTGCTCTGGCTATTGCTTGGTCCACAACAGGAACAATATTTTGTTGATGCGCTCTAGATGCTAATTCTGGTACGACCCCCCCATATTCCTCATGAATAGCTTGGGTTGCCACCACGTTGCTTAGCACTTTATCGTTCATTAAAACTGCCGCAGAAGTATCGTCACAGGAAGACTCTATTGCAAGAATGTAAATTGGTTTGTGTTCCAGCATGTTTGGAATAAAATTTGAATAACAAAGGTAAAACATATAGCCCTATCAAAAAACTTAGGAAAATATTGATAAGAATTGTATTGGTGTTGCTACTGATATGCGTTTTTAGTACCCTAATTTTTTCTTTGCCTTTTGTACAAACGTTATTGGCTCAATATGCCACCAAAAAAATCAACAACCAATATGGAACCCATATCAATATTGAGCGTTTAAAATTATCCTTGATTTCTTGGGATACTGCTCTGGAAGGTGTGTTTATTGAGGACTATCAAAAAGACACATTGTTTTACGTTAATGAACTAAGAACCTCTATCCTAAGTATTGGTAATCTTGCGCAGGGTAATTTGGAATTTGGGGATATAGAGGTAGATGAACTCAATTTTAAGTTAAAGACCTATTACGGCGAACAAGATACCAACCTAGAGGTTTTTGTGGATAAATTGGACGATGGTAAGCCTAGGGCTCCGGGTACCCCCCCTTTTAAGTTGTCATCTTCCTATGTGGAAATCCAAAAAAGTAGATTTAAATACCTGGATGAAAACCTTGAGAAAGAGACCATTCTTAATTTTGATAGCTTAAATATAAATGCCGGTAATTTTCAGATTCTTGGACCGGAGGTTTCCGCAGATATCCAAGATATGTCCCTTTTTAGCAATAGGGGCTTAAAACTGAATAAATTGGCTACCAATTTTAAATATACCAAGCAGCAAATGCGGTTTGATTCATTAAAAATCAATACCCCGCTCTCCAAATTGGACGGGAATTTGGTATTTAATTATAACCGGGAAGATTTTCGTGATTTTTTGAACAAGGTAAACGTTGTGGCAGATTTTAAGGAGTCTAAAGTGGCTTTTGATGAGGTAAATTTACTCTACAACGAATTTGGAAAAGGTAAGGAAGTCACCTTCAGCGCAGATATCAATGGTGTTCTCAATGATTTAAATACGGATAACCTGTTTTTGTTTTCAGACAATACGGGTATTAGGGGCGATTTTAATTTTAAGAATTTGTTCAGCAAACAAAAGCCTTTCAGTCTGGATGCCGACATGAAAAACGTAACCAGCAGTTATTACCAGCTAAATGCCTTACTGCCCAATTTAATTGGAAATTCCTTGCCTTCTACATTTAGTAAGTTGGGGCAGTTTACCATTAGGGGAAACGCGTTCATAACCAATTCTTCCATAGATGCAAAGGTCAACTTAAATACGGCTATTGGTAGTAGTTATGCAGATATAGTATTAAGCAATTTTAATAATATTGATAATGCAACTTATAAGGGGTTCATCTCTTTGATCGATTTTGACCTTGGGGATTTTGCCGAAAATAAAAACTTGGGAAAGACCACCCTGGATTTTAATGTTGAAGGAAAAGGGTTTGTAAAGGAAAAATTGAACACTGAAGTTATTGGGCAAATTTATTCCATTGAGTTTAACAAGTATAATTATCAAGACTTAAGAGTATCTGGTATTGTCAAGGATCAATTGTTTGATGGTTCCTTGGTAAGTAATGATGAAAACTTGAAATTCAGTTTTAAAGGGTTGGCCAATGTTGCCGAATCAAGAAACAATTTCAACTTTATAGCCTCTGTTGATTATGCCGATTTAAAAAGATTGAACTTCATAAATGATAGTGTCAGTATTTTTAAAGGAAATGTAAGTATGAATATTACGGGTACCTCTTTGGATAATATCGTAGGGGACATCCAGTTTACCAAAACCAATTATCAAAATGTAAACGACACCTATTATTTTGATGATTTTGCCATAACATCAAGTTTTGACAATGAAAATTCCAGAACAATTCAAATAAATTCTCCCGATATCATTACCGGGTATATGAAAGGTAATTTTAAGGTAAGGGAACTTGGTAAGTTAGTCCAGAATTCTTTGGGTAGTATTTATACCAATTACAGACCTTTTCAAATATCTGATGGTCAAAACCTTTCTTTTAACTTCAAGATTTACAACAAGATCGTAGATGTGTTTTTTCCAGAGGTTAGGTTTGACCCCAATACGTTTATAAAAGGTAATATTATTGCAGATGAAGGTGATTTTAAATTGAATTTTGAATCTCCAAGTATAGAGGCCTTTGGTACGGCGGCCGATCAAATAGAAGTGCGGATAGATAATAAGAACCCTCTATTCAATACATTTGTGTCCGTAGGAGAGTTAGATACCCCGTACTATAATTTTAAGGATTTTAATCTGATCAACACTACCTTAAAAGATACGTTGTTCTTTAGATCGGAGTTTAAGGGCGGTAGTGATTTTGATGATTCCTATAACCTAAACTTTTACCACACCTTTAATAAGCAGAACAAATCCGTAATAGGGCTCAAGACTTCAGATGTAAATTTCAAGGGAAATAAATGGGTGCTCAATAAAGATGGAGATAGTAAGAATAAAGTTATTTTAAACAGGGCTCTTGACAGTATTACAATACAGGAAATTGTAATGAACAATGAGGAAAAGGAGCAAATAAGGTTAAAAGGGCAGCTTGCGGATTCTACCTATAAAGACCTTCAGCTACAGTTTAAAATTGTGTCTTTAGATAAGATTACGCCGGTAATAGATAGTCTTAAACTGCAAGGAGAGGTCAATGGTACCTTGAATATTTTACAGAAAGACGGAATATATCTGCCATCCTCCAATCTTAATATAGGCGATTTTGGTATTAATGATATACCGTTGGGCGACCTCGTCATCAATATAATAGGAAATAAGGATTTAACGGAATTTCAAGTGAATTCCCAACTTTCTGAAAATAATCTGGAAAAGTTCAGTGTGGTAGGTAAAATTGAAAATAAAGAAGCAATACCTAAGGCTAACTTAATCGCTAATTTTAACAACTTTGACCTAGAACCGTTCAGTCCATTGGGGGAGGGGGTCATAGATCATATTAGGGGGGATATTGACGGTAGGGTCAGGATTACGGGTAGTGTGGATAATCCAAATTTTGATGGCCTGTTAACCTTGGATAATGCGGGTATTGCTGTGCCGTATCTTAATGTAGATTATAGTTTTGCCCCCAGGTCCCGCGTAGTACTTGCCAACCAAACCTTTAATTTTGAGCAAATTGCCTTACAGGATGTGGCAAAAGGAACCAAAGCAAATTTAGATGGTACCATTACACATAGTTATTTTGATAATTGGGTATTGGATCTGGATGTGAATACGAACAATGAACGTTTTTTAATTTTAAATACTGAATTTAAGGAAGGTGACCTTTACTACGGTACCGGATACCTCAATGGAAAAGGCCGAATTTTTGGACCAACAACAGCTTTGAACATTACGGTTGACGGTGCTACGGCAGAAGGTACCTCTTTAAAGATTCCTTTGAGCGATGTTGCCAGTGTAGGGGATTATTCCTTTATCAATTTTATAGAAAAAAAGGATAATCGTACCATTGAGCGCCAAAGACAATTAAAGGATTATCAAGGGTTAGAGTTGGAGTTTAACCTTGATGTCACACCAGAGGCAGAGGTGGAAATCGTTACGGATACCAAAACCGGAAGTTCCTTGAAAGGGACGGGGGAAGGTATTATCCTGATACAAATAAATACTAATGGTAAGTTTGAGATGTATGGTGACTTCGTAGTGGTTACGGGGGAATATAATTACAAATTTGGGGGCATTATAGATAAGAAATTTAAGGTGGAACCTGGCGGAACCATAAACTGGGACCAAAAACCTTTAGAGGCCTTGTTGGATATGGAGGCCATCTATTCCCTAAATGCAAATCCGGCCCCTTTGTTAGACGACCCCGGCTTTACCAGAAGAATACCTACGGATGTGATAATTCGTCTTACCGGTGAACTTCAAAGTCCCGATATAGATTTTGGGATTGATTTTCCAGGAACCAATTCTATTGTACAATCAGAATTGGAATATCGCCTTCAAGATCCAACCGTAGAGGAGAAAAACGCAATTTTCCTGCTGGCACAGGGCACTTTTGTAAATTCTCAAAGTGGTATTAACCAACAGGCCATTACCGGAAACTTGGTTCAAAGTGCTTCCGGAATATTAAATTCTATCTTGAGCGGGGGCAATGATAAATTCAATTTAGGCCTCAGTTATGAGCAAGGTATATTGGATAGGTCTGCGGACATTGAAACAGATGATAGGATCGGGGTCACCGTTTCTACACAAATTTCGGATAGGATATTATTCAATGGTAAGGTGGGTGTTCCGGTTGGGGCATCGAGTGAAACATTGGTTGCAGGAGATTTTGAGATTCAGGTATTGTTAAACGAGGAGGGCACCTTGAGCGCCATATTCTTTAGTAGGCAAAGTGAAATTCAGGCATACCTGTCCGATCAGCAAGGGTCTACACAAGGTGCCGGCTTAACTTATGAGGTGGATTTTAATAATTTTAAGGAACTTTTTCAGAAAATATTGGCAAAGAAACCGGTACAGGAAACACCTAAGGAAATTAACCCTGTTCCTACCGCTACTATGGGTAACGATAGCCTAATTAGATTCTATGATAAGCCTAAATCAATTTATCGCTAAATTTTTGTAGAATAGTTGTTAGGAAACAAAGAAAATTCCAAGATTTTACAATTAAATATAACACCGAAAACGTTTTCTTATATTTCCTTTAAAAAGCAGAGCTAGTATATTTCTTTATTGCATTTTGATTTTGTAATTTCGTTGGCTTAAATTTTTCCATGTCTTCAGTAATAAAAAAAATAGCGGTGCTGACTTCAGGTGGCGATTCTCCAGGGATGAACGCGGCCATAAGATCAGTTGTACGTACCTGTGCCTACTTAAAGGTAGATTGTGTCGCCATTTATAGGGGCTACCAAGGTATGATAGAAGGGGATTTCAAGGTAATGGATGCCCGTAGTGTAAACAATATAATCAACAAAGGCGGAACTATACTTAAATCTGCACGTTGTAATGATTTCAGGACTCCGGAAGGAAGGAAGAAAGCCCATGATCAACTTGTAAAGGCAGGTATAGATGCATTTGTGGTAATAGGAGGTGACGGTAGTTTTACCGGTGCCATGATTTTTAACAAGGAATATAACTTTCCCATAATAGGAATTCCGGGTACGATCGACAACGATATTTTTGGAACCACCTTTACTTTGGGGTATGATACGGCCTTGAATACGGTTGTGGAATGTATAGATAAGATACGTGATACGGCAAGCTCTCACAATAGGCTTTTCTTCGTAGAGGTAATGGGCAGGGACGTAGGCCATATTGCACTGAACGCAGGAGTTGGTGCTGGTGCTGAAGAAATATTGATTCCGGAAGAAAACTTGGGTCTTGACAGATTGTTAGAGTCCTTAAAGCGAAGTAAGGAGTCTGGTAAATCATCAAGTATCGTGATTGTGGCAGAGGGTGATAAGTCTGGTAAAAATGTCTTTGAACTTAAGGAATATGTAGAGGAGCATCTGCCAATATATGATGTTCGTGTATCCGTATTGGGCCACATGCAAAGAGGCGGTGCCCCGTCCTGTTATGATAGGGTATTGGCAAGTAGAATGGGCGTAAAGGCCGTAGAAGCTTTGTTGGAAGGTAAAACAAGCTTAATGGTCGGTATTCAAGATAATCAAATTACGTTGACTCCAATTGAAAAAGCGATCAAGGGTCATACGAAAATAGATAAGGAGCTCATTAGGGTTTCTGAAATAATGACAACATAATTTAAAAACTAAAACAGAAAAAATGTCAAATTTAAAAGTAGGAATAAACGGTTTCGGAAGAATAGGTAGATTGGTCTTTAGAACAACGGTAAAACGTGGTGATGTAGATGTAGTTGCCATCAATGATTTGTTAGATGTTGAGCACTTGGCATATTTGCTTAAGTATGACTCGGTTCATGGTGCTTTTGATGGTACTGTTGAGGTTAAGGACGGTCACTTGGTAGTTAATGGTAAAACAGTACGTATTACTGCGGAAAGAGACCCAAAAAATTGTAAATGGGATGAAGTTGGTGCAACAACCGTAGCGGAATGTACAGGTATATTCACAACTTTGGAAACTGCTCAATACCATATTGACGGTGGTGCTAAAAAAGTAGTGATTTCCGCTCCTTCTAAGGATGCCCCAATGTTTGTAATGGGTGTTAACCATAAAGAAGTTAAAGCTTCTGATTCAATAGTATCTAATGCTTCTTGTACGACCAACTGTTTGGCACCTATGGCCAAAGTCTTAAATGACAAGTTCGGTATTGAAGAAGCTTTGATGACAACGGTTCACGCAACAACGGCTACTCAAATGACCGTTGATGGTCCTTCAAGAAAAGATTGGAGAGGTGGTAGAAGTGCAATGTTGAACATTATTCCTGCTTCTACTGGAGCTGCAGTTGCCGTAACCAAAGTAATTCCTGCTTTAAAAGGGAAATTGACCGGTATGGCGTTTAGAGTTCCAACTGCGGATGTTTCCGTTGTGGATTTGACCGTACGTTTACAAAAGGATACTTCTTACGAGGAAATCAAAAAAGCATTTAAATCTGCTTCTGAAGGGGAGTTGAAAGGTGTTCTTGGTTATACCGAGGAAGCTTTGGTTTCACAAGATTTTATAGGTGAATCCCATACAAGTGTTTTTGATGCCGGAGCTGGTATAGAGCTAAATTCCAAGTTCTTTAAATTAATTTGCTGGTATGATAATGAGGCTGGTTTCTCCAATAAAATGGTAGACCTAATGCAGCATGTAAATACGTTATAACAAACATTTTAGTATAACAAGGATAATTCCTGAAAATGAGGCTTTTTTTCCTTATTTTCAGGATTATTTTTTAAAGACAAGCTGTATATGATTTTAATAGTAGATAGTGGTGCTACCAAGTCAGATTGGATCGCACTGGATGATAATGGGGAGCAACTTTTTTTGACTCAGACCTTAGGGTTAAGTCCAGAGGTTTTAACGAAAGATGTTATTGAAGATCGCATGGCGAACAACTTTGAACTTTCTAAAAATAGGGAAAAGGTATCTCATCTATATTTTTATGGTGCGGGTTGTGGAACGGACCGTATGAAGATTTTTTTAAAAAGTATTTTTAAAGATTTCTTTCCAAATGCAAAGGCAGTAGTTAAAGAGGATACTTATGCCGCAATATTTGCCACAACAAAGGTGGGCCACCAAGGAATTGTTTGTATTCTGGGTACAGGTTCCAATTGCAGTTATTACGACGGTAACCAATTGTTCCAAAAAGTGACTTCCTTAGGGTATATTCCCATGGATGATGGTAGTGGCAACTTCTTTGGCAGAAAATTGATCAGGGATTATTATTTTCATAAAATGCCGGCAGATTTGGCTCACAAATTTGCAAAACAGCATGACCTTGATCCTGATGTGATTAAGGAAAATCTTTATAAGCAACCTAATCCCAATACATATTTGGCAACTTTTGCGCGTTTTTTAATCGAAAACAAGGAACATCCTTATGCCAAAGGGGTTATTGATAAAGGATTTCAGCAATTTATCAATAACTACGTTATGCAGTTTGAGTTGGCTACAAAGGTGCCAATTAATTTTGTTGGTAGTATTGCCCATTATTTAAAAGCTGAACTTACATCTGTATTGCAAAGAAATGATTTGATCGTAGGCGTTATTCGCCAAAGACCTATAGAGGGTCTCGTAGAATTTCACCGTGCAAATATGTAAGCACTTATTTTATGGCAATCATAGAAATTTCAACATTTACGAACTTAGGTAAGTTCGCAACTTCAACGGTCTCTCTAGCAGGGGCCGTTTCTGCATTAAAATAGGAGCCATATACCTCGTTTACCGCTGAGAATTGATTCATATCGCTCAAGAAAATAGAGGATTTTACGACATGTTCAAAAGTCATTCCTGCTTCAGTTAAAATTGCCTTAAGATTTTCCATGGACCGTTCAGTCTCCTTTTTAATATCACCGGTTACCAGGTCACCTGTTTCAGGATTAAGTGGAATTTGTCCGGAAATATATAACGTGTTATTGGCTAATACAGCTTGGTTATATGGGCCAATTGGTGCCGGGGCATTCTTGGTGTTTATAATTTGTTTCATGATTTTGGTCGTTTATATTAATTACTAAAGGGCTGACTGCGGTTTTCCCATTTAAGGTCTTTTAGAATAGAAGCATCTATACCAATAAAGAAATACCATCTTTTGTATTGTCCAAAAGGTGTCCAGTTAAAACGCATGGAGAAACTTTTAAGATCACGTTGAAACCTTAATTGGGTAAGCGTAAAACCTTTGTTCTTAAAATCGTAACCGGATGAACCACCTACTTTCCAGCGGGGCGCCAGTTCAATATCTCCCGTAAACATTAAAGAGTGGCTGCTAAACTCGTTCTGCCGTGCAGAGTTGGAATAGCTGGCGGAATAGGCCAACCTTAAGTTCCACGGTATTTTTGTTCCATAAATAGGGTTTTCCACATCTTGCCCCTTATCTTTATCAATAGGATTGTCATTAAAATTATCTGCCCTGCCAAATAGGTCATCGTCCCTTCCGCCGCTTTGGGCTACGTAGTCAAACGGGTCTTCCTCCTCGTCCTCTTTGTCATCTTTTTCCTTTTTGCCGAACATGTCACTACTAATGGCATAAGAAATATTTGCATTGGCTCTGGTAAGGCGAAACAAGCTCCCACCGTTATCCGCATTCCACGTGTCTATTCTTGTACCGTTATTGTCAATGGCGTATGGATCCAAAGCTGCAGAGAAGTTAATGGACATTTTATTGTCCAATATATTGGTGCCGCCATTAATGTTCAACGGATTTAAACGTAAAGAGTCAGATTCAAAATTATACCCTGTAGAGATGTTGAAGTTACTTAACAACGATACTTTTTTAGGTTCTAATTTAGTACTGTCCTTATCCCGTACTTTGGCTTCTAACGTATTGGCAAGCGAAAACCCTAAACTGTTGGATTTACCTAAAGAAGGCGCTCCATAAAGGGAACCTTGAAACCTGCTGAACTGTACTACTTCCCCATCTTCATCTATATACTCATCATAAAACTGATCAAATGATGGGGCATACCCATAACTTATGGAAGGTCTCATAGTATGGCGTATAGCTTGTATTTTTTTGTCCTCCCCAAAATTAAACGTACCGTACAAGGTAGTTCCTACACTACTGCTAAAATTATATTTGTTAAACCTGTCAAACCCACTTATGGTATCGGTTATAACTGTTTCAGTCTCCGGATCAAAACTTTTGTTATACGTTTCCATGGTCCAAACATCCTCATAACTACCACCTACACTGACACTAAAAAATTTTGCGACCTTAAAGTTGGTGTTTAACGGAATGCGATGTCTTGCCCCAACTTTTGCATTATCGAACATTCTAGCGGTCAGAAAATCCTCATCATTGGTGGTCAACCT
Source organism: Maribacter sp. MAR_2009_72 (assembly GCF_007827235.1). NCBI lineage: Bacteria > Pseudomonadati > Bacteroidota > Flavobacteriia > Flavobacteriales > Flavobacteriaceae > Maribacter > Maribacter sp. MAR_2009_72. The sequence continues at coordinate 18,967 of NZ_VISB01000001.1, forward strand.
GTTCTGTGCATTGACGTCATATTGGAAATTGATGTTCTGTATGATTCCTTTTTTAATTCCGTCCCTTTTTGCAAACGGATATATACGTTCCATGCTTGCTTGAAAAGTAGGGAGGGTCATATTGATATTGTCCGTGTCCGAAGCCGTTGCCGTTGGTGATGTCAATTGCGAATGGGTAGCCGTTAAACTCATATTTACGGACGGATACGCGGGAAACGTCTTGGAATATGAAATAGAGGAGGATAAGGTATTGTTTTGCGTATTAGGCAAGTTACGTTGCTGTAGTGAGTTGCGGTAGTATTCGCTACTACCTAAGTTTACGGATGCGGAGAACCTTGAATTTGGACTGGATTTTGGGTCTTGCGAATGTGAAAATTGAATATTGTAATTACGTGATAGACTGTAATCGCTAAATCCTTTTTGGCTTCTTACTTGATTCTCAAACCTTAAATTAACATTTCCCCTAAATTTATAGCGCTTAATATATTGCGAGGCGCTCCTGAACGCATAGCTTCCATTGGTGTAAAAATCTCCGGACAAGGTAACATCGGCATAATCGCCCAAAGGAACATAATACCCCATATCCTGTAAGAAATAGCCCGTATTGGGGTCATTGCCAAAAGAGGGCATCAGCACGCCTGCAGACCTGCCTACTGTTAAGGGAAAATAGGCAAAAGGCATAGCAATAGGTGTAGGTACATCTGCAATATAAAGATTGCTGAATCCGGCAATTACTTTTTTCTTGGGGACAAACTTGGCTTTTCTAATACGAATATAATAATCTGGATTAATGGTGTCTGCAGAGGTGGTAAGCTTTCCTTCACTTAAAAAATAAACAGAATCGTTTTCTTTTTTGGTAATTTCCGCATACACCTTCATGACATCACTACCTAGTGCGCCGGCGGCGGCTTGTTGTTCTGTGCGTGAATTCCAGATCAACGCTTTTTGAGTGTCAAAATTAAACCGTATTGAATCTGGGATGACAATATTGCTACCTTGTTTAAAATAGGGTAATTGACTATAATTACCCAAAGAATCTTTCATTCTACCTGCATAGACTTCATTCTTTATATAATCCATTATGATGATGCCGGCTTTTAACTCGGTATCCTGATAATAGATTTCAGCCTCGTTATAGAGATATATTTTGTTTTCCTTTTGGCTAAGTTTTACATAGTCCTTTGCCTTATAGGTTATTTTATCTAATAGCAAAGGTGGTTTTTGATTTAGTGAATCTATGGCCAACGAGTCTGTAACGGTGGTGTCCCTTACACGCTCAATAGGGAACAGTGGTGCAGAGATGCTATCGCCCTGAACTTTGATATTTAACGGTGTAACCTTACCTTCTTGTGCATGGACATAAAAGGAGCCAATAATAATGGCTAATAGGAAAAGTAAGTGTTGTTTGTTTGATTGCAAGGCTATATATCCTATTTTTGTAAAGGTTTGGCAGTACAATGAGCCATTGTTTCAGATGCCAAACTTACATATATTTTTTATTCCCTATGTAGGGTCTTACAATAAATTTAACCATTATATGGGGCTAGAGAATCCCTAATACTTATGAAAATAAAAGCTATTTGCACATTACTGGTTTTGGCAACGACATTTCTGCTTCAATCATTTGTTGTTCCCGTGGAAGAAATCAAATCTGACGATCCCTTTATTGTGGTGCTCGATGCCGGTCATGGAGGTCATGATCCAGGTAACTTGGGCAATGGTTATTTAGAAAAGAAAATTGCATTGAATATTGTGTTAAAGGTGGGCGATTTGTTATCACAGAACAAGGATATCAAGGTGATCTATACCCGTAAGGACGACTCATTTGTAGATCTTTTCGTACGAGGGGAAATAGCCAATAAGGCCAACGCGGACCTATTTGTTTCCGTTCATTGTGACTCCCACACATCAGACGCCCATGGAGCGGGAACTTTTGTGCTTGGGTTGCACGCAAACAAACAGAACTTTGAAATAGCCAAGAAAGAAAACTCCGTAATTTATTTAGAGGATAACTACGAGAACCGGTATGCGGATTACGACATCAACTCGCCGGAATCCGTAATAGGACTTACGATCATGCAGGAAGAATTTTTAGATCAGAGTGTGGCGTTGGCTACCATGATTCAGGAAAATTTTTCAAAATCCTTAAAAAGAACGGATAGAAAGGTAAAGCAAGCAGGGTTCATTGTTTTGCATCAAACCTTTATGCCCAGTGTGTTGGTTGAAACCGGTTTTTTGACCAATAAAGATGAGGGTGCTTATCTGAACTCACAAAAAGGCCAGACCGAAATGGGAAAGGCAATTGCCCAGGCTATCTTAAATTATAAGGAAGGGGTCAAGCCTACCGAGCGTGTTGTTGAGACTACAGTAGCGCAGACAAAGGCAAATACTATTAAGGATGAAGCGGTCAAGAAAATAGAAGATAAGAAAGATGTAGTTGTGGTAAAAAAAGAAGAACCGGCAGTTCAAAAAGAAAACGATGTGGCCAAAACCACCACTACACCAGCTACTACTAAAAATGAGATTCCTGAAAAAATCATCGATGAGCCAATAGTAGAGGTCAAAAAGAAAAAAGAGGCCATAACTCCCAAGGAAGTGGCGTCTTCTATAGTTTTTAAAATACAATTAATGGCAAGTAGTAAAAATGTGCCGCTTGATGCTGCTAATTTTAAGGGTTTGACCAACTTGTCACAAGAACCTTTTAAAAATTTGTACCGATATATGTACGGAGAAACTCAATCTTACAGGGAAGCCAAAATGATGCAGTCCAGGGCGGTTGATAAAGGGTACAAAACCGCATACATTGTGGCATATAGACTGGGGGAAAGAATTCCTATTCAAGAAGCAATTGACCAGGTTTCTGATTTAACCCCTTAAAGTGTAAATTTTATTCCTAATTTTGAGAGTACTAAAATTATATTTGCTTGAAACTATCTAGAGAATTAAAAACGGGTATTATTGTTATAGGAGGAATTCTATTGTTCATAATGGGGTTTAGCTACTTAAAATCATCTCCCATATTTGACAATAGCAAAACATTTTATGCAGTATATGCTAACGTTGGAGGCTTACAGCCGGGCACCTCGGTCTCTATTAACGGTTTTAATGTAGGGAAGGTCAATGATATTAAGTTTTTAGATGCACAGGGAAACTTGTTGGTAACTTTCACGGTTGGCAACGAATTTAAATTTTCAAAGAATAGTGTGGTAGAACTGTATGATACCGGAATTATTGGTGGTAAAGGATTACAGATCAAACCGGTTTTTGATGCTACGGGAGAAGCGCAATCAGGAGATACCCTTACAACACAGACAAGACCTGGTATTACAGATTTGGCGCAACAGAAACTTACCCCGTTGGTGCGTAAATTTGAATCTGCAATCTCTGGTGCGGATTCAGTGTTGGTAAACGTAAATTCCGTATTGGATACAGAAACAAAAAAAGAGTTGAAAGAAGTTATTGTAGGGTTAAATGACCTTATCGTTAGCTTAAACGGTAGTGCTTCTTCATTAAATTCCCTTTTAAATGGCAATAAAGAAAGTTTGGATAATTCTTTGCAAAATTTTGAGAAGTTGACCACAAATTTCGCAAACTTGTCCGATTCTTTAAATGCGGCAGGATTGGGTGAAACGTTAACCAGTTTAAAAGCTACCTTGGCAAACTTGAACGAGGTAACACAAAAAATAGAAAGCGGTGACGGTACTTTGGGCATGTTAATGACGGACAAGGAACTTTACAATAATTTAAATAATTCCAGTAAAGAGCTGGATTTGCTCTTACAGGATTTTAGGTTGAACCCCAAACGCTATGTCAACGTTTCGGTTTTCGGCAAAAAACAAAAGGAATATACGGTTCCTGAAGATGACCCCGCAGAGAAAATAGAAGAATAAATATATGCAGTATCTCCCCAATATAATTTTTATCGTATTACTGGTCGCTGGGATCGGTTTTTTTGTCAAAAATGTTTCAAGACTTAAGAGAAATATCTTCTTAGGTAAGGATGCTGATCTTACGGATAACAAAGCACAACGTTGGACAAACATGGCTAAGATAGCCTTGGGACAAACCAAAATGGTCGTTAGGCCAATAGCAGGAATATTGCACATCATTGTTTATGTAGGTTTCATTATAATCAATATTGAAGTACTTGAAATTATCCTTGACGGTATATTAGGAACACATAGGCTTTTTTCCGTTTTAGGACCGGTGTATGATTTTTTAATTGGATCTTTTGAAATTCTTGCATTTCTGGTCATTGTAGCGGTGATTATATTTTGGGCAAGAAGAAATATTATAAAGCTCAAGCGTTTTTTAAAACCGGAAATGAAAGGTTGGCCAAAGCAAGATGGTAACCTTATTCTTTATATTGAACTTGTGTTAATGGTACTTTTTCTGACCATGAACGGGGCAGATTATCAATTACAGCAAATGGGTGCGGAGCATTATGTAAATGCCGGTTCATATCCGATAAGTAGTTATATAGCGCCTTTTTTTCAAAATATGTCCGTATCAACCTTAATTCTAATTGAACGAACAGCTTGGTGGTTGCATATCGCGGGAATATTGTTTTTTCTGAATTACCTCTATTATTCCAAACACTTACATATTCTTTTGGCTTTTCCAAATACATATTATGGAAAATTGACCTCCAAAGGACAGTTTAAAAACTTGGATGCCGTTACCAATGAAGTGCGTATGATGATGGATCCAGAAGCAGACCCTTATGCGGAACCAGTAGAGGATGCGGCGGTACCGGATAAGTTTGGTGCTTCTGATGTTCAGGATTTAAGTTGGGTACAGCTTTTAAACGCTTATACTTGTACGGAGTGTGGAAGGTGTACCAGTGAATGCCCTGCAAACCAAACGGGTAAAAAATTATCACCCCGAAAAATTATGATGGATACGCGTGATCGATTGGAGGAGGTTGGTGCCATTATGGATAAAAACAAAGGGGAGTTTGTGGATGATGGCAAACAATTATTGAATGATTATATTACCCCAGAAGAATTATGGGCATGTACCTCTTGCAATGCATGTGTGCAAGCCTGCCCCATTAGTATAGATCCTTTGTCCATAATTATGGATATGAGGCAGTATTTAGTAATGGAACAATCTGCGGCTCCTTCAGATTTGAATAACATGATGGGTAATATTGAAAATAATGGAGCACCTTGGCCATTTAATCAAATGGACCGCTTAAACTGGAGTAAGGAATCTTAAAGTATATTATGGCAAACGAATTAAAAGTGCCTACAATGGCAGAATTTTTTGCATCTGGTACAGTACCTGAAGTTTTATTTTGGGTAGGGTGTGCAGGTAGTTTTGATGATAGGGCAAAAAAAATCACTAAAGCCTTCGTTAAGATTCTGAACAAGGCCAATGTGTCTTTTGCTGTATTGGGTACTGAGGAAAGTTGTACCGGAGATCCAGCTAAACGTGCAGGGAACGAATTTTTATTTCAAATGCAGGCGGTTACCAATATTGAAGTGCTGAATGCCTATGAGATAAAAAAAATAGTTACGGCATGTCCGCATTGTTTCAATACCATTAAAAATGAATACCCTGGTCTTGGAGGTAGCTATGAGGTTGTTCATCACACGCAATTTTTAAAACAACTTCTTTCCGAAGGTAGAATTACTATGGAGGGCGGTACCTTTAAGGGTAAACGTATAACCTTTCATGACCCTTGTTATTTAGGAAGGGCCAATGACGTATATGAAGCGCCACGAGATCTAATCAGAAAATTAGATGCAGAACTGGTAGAAATGAAAAATTGTAAGCAGCGCGGACTTTGTTGTGGGGCTGGTGGTGCCCAAATGTTCAAGGAACCTGAAAAAGGAGATAAGGATGTTAACATTGAACGTACAGAACAGGCGTTGGAAACACAACCTGAAATCATTGCTGCAGGTTGTCCCTTTTGCAATACCATGATGACCGATGGAGTAAAAAATAAAGAAAAAGAAAATAGTGTTGCCGTTATGGATATCGCAGAGTTAATAGCTACTGCAGAAGATTTATAATATGCTAAGTCCCAATTTAACTTTTAAAATAACATAACTTGTTAGTAGATTTCAATACATTACCGGATAACGCCAGAGTTTGGATATATCAATGCAACAGGTCTTTCACCCAAGAAGAACTTGTTTCGTTACAAACGGACTTGGATTCCTTTTTACAGGGTTGGACGGCGCATGGCAATGATCTAAACGCTGGTTATGAAATAAGATATAGACGTTTTATCGTCATTGCTTTAGATCAAAGTGCACAAAATGCCACAGGTTGTTCCATAGATGCCTCTGTACATTTTATACAGCAGCTGGAGAAAAAATATGATGTAATGTTACTTGATAAAATGAATGTGTCTTATAAGCAAGGTGAATTCATTGCCTATAAAAGTTTGCTTGATTTTAAAGCAATGGCCAAACAAAAAGCCATATCCAAGAATACCATAGTCTTCAATAATTTGGTAACCGATAAAGGTGAATACCAAGAGTTTTGGGAAGTGCCGGCTTCAGAAAGTTGGCATGCCCGTTTCTTATAGACGACTACTTTCATTTTCCTTTTGTTTATTGGGTTTTATCGATGAAATACAATAATTTAATTCTATTATAGTTATCTCATTACACATCGTACTATGCGCTTATTTTTAGTTATATTAACTGCTTGTTTTTATGGGTTTGTTGCCCATGCCCAAAATCCTTTGGTCACTGTAGACAGCCTTGCACAGCAACGTTGGGTAGAGGAGCAGTATGCCCAAATGAGTTTAGATCAAAAATTGGGTCAGTTGTTTATGGTAAGTGTTGCTTCAGATCAGAGCAAACAGTCAACCAATGCAATTAAAGATCTTATAGAAAAAGAGCATTTAGGAGGTGTCATTTTTTCTAAGGGCGGATCAGTTCGCCAAGCTAAACTAACCAATGAATATCAACGTGTTGCAAATATCCCATTGTTAATTGGGATGGATGCCGAGTGGGGTTTGTCCATGAGATTGGATTCTACATATGCTTTTCCATGGAATATGACTTTAGGAGCAATTCAGGACAGTACGATCGTGGAGAAAGTGGGGTATCAAATCGGTAAACATGCCAAAAGGCTTGGGGTCCATATTAATTTTGCTCCTGATCTGGATATTAATACTAATCCTGAAAATCCTATCATTGGAAACCGTTCGTTTGGTGAGGATCGTGATAATGTTGTCCAAAAAGGAATTGCTTTTATCAAAGGAATGGAGCGTGCAGGGGTCTTGGCAAATGGAAAACATTTTCCCGGACACGGTGATACCGCTGTAGATTCTCACCATAATTTACCGGTAATACCTTTTAACAAAGACCGTTTGGATAGTTTAGAGCTTTATCCATTTAAAAAGGTAATAGCCTCAGGATTAAGTAGTATAATGGTGGCACACCTTGAGGTTCCTGCCTTGGAGCTGAAAAAGGGTATGCCCTCCTCTATATCTGAACAGATTATCTCGGGACTATTGAAAGAGGATTTGGGGTATGAAGGACTGATATTTACTGATGCCCTTAATATGAAAGGTGTTTCTACCCAAGGTGCGGAAGGTGAGGTAGAATTAAAAGCCTTTATGGCCGGTAACGATATGTTGTTAATGCCGGAAAATATTGTAAGTGCCAAGAAGAAATTAACCAATGCTTATCAAAAAGGGAGGTTAACCGAACAACGTTTGGCATATTCGGTCAAAAAAATTCTTATGGCTAAATATAAGGCCGGTCTACAAAATTACAGGCCCGTGATCATAGATCGGCTGTATGAGGATTTGAACAGCCTGGAGAACGATATCATTTATGAAGAAGCTATAGAAAATGCCATTACCGTGGTAAAGAATAATATGAACCTTGTGGCCATTAAAAATTTGGACAATAAAAAAATAGCTTACGTAAAATCTGGCGATGCGGAAAACGATGCTTTTTTAAAAGCCCTTCAAAAATTTACAGAAGTAACGGTAGTTGAGGCAAATGACATTAATCAGTTAAAAATAAAACTAAAGGAATTTAATCTGGTTATCGTAGGCCACCATAAAAGCAATGAAAGCCCATGGAAATCATACAAATTTTCGGATAAGGAATTACGGGACTTACAGGAGATAGCCAATGAACGGACCTCTAATTTAATTTTATGTGTATTTGCAAAACCATATGCACTTTCGGCTATTGCAAATTTAGCAAGTGTAGATGCCGTTGTCATGGCGTATCAAAATAGTGATATAGCTCAGGAGAAAACAGCTGAAGTGTTGTTTGGGGCGGTTGGTGCATCCGGTAAATTGCCGGTTTCGTCACATAGGGAGTTTCCGGTCAATACAGGTATTAAGACCGCATCACTGAGTAGGCTAGGGTATAGCTTGCCAGAAAGGGTAGGGTTAAGTTCCAAAGGATTGGCCAATATAGACCGTATGGTCCAGGATGGTTTGGATAGTTTAATGTTCCCGGGTGCGCAAATATTGGTAGCCAGAAAAGGAAAGGTCGTCTATCAAAAAAGTTTTGGTAAACCTACTTATGATAGTAAAGAAAATATTACCAATGAACATATATATGATCTAGCTTCATTGACCAAGATACTGGCAACATTGCCCATGGTCATGAAAATGGAAGAAGAGGGAGCTATTGAACTTAATGATACTTTTGAGGAATTAGTCCCCAACTATTCTGATACGGAAATAAAGAACGTAACCGTTCTGAAGGCTCTTTCCCATTATGGACGTTTGCCCGCTTGGATTGCATTTTATATCGATACCTTGGACAAGGATAGGAAACCTTCCTCTGAATTTTATAGAACGGAACCTATGCCGGGTTTTTCTACAAAAGTATACGACCAGCTATATTTGACAGATGCTTATCAAGACAGTATATATAATAGAATTGGGAGACAAGACCTTAAGCCCAACAGATATCGCTATAGTGATGTTCCCTATTATGTCATGAAAAAAGTAATAGAAAAGAACTATGGCCAACCGTTAAATTTTTTAACGCAAAATTTTCTTTACGGCCGCCTAGGGGCAAACAAAACAACGTACAATCCTCTGGATAAGTTTAATAAGCAAGCCATTGTCCCTTCAGAGGAGGATAATTACTATAGGTACGGAACTGTGCAAGGCTATGTTCATGATATGGGAGCAGCCATGCAAGGTGGGGTTGGTGGTCATGCCGGGCTATTTAGCAATGCCAATGATGTAGCAAAAATTATGCAGATGTATTTACAAGATGGTTATTACGGGGGTGTTAAGTTTTTTGATTCCCGGACCGTTAAAAAATTCAACACCTGTTATTTTTGCGATAAAAACGTGCGTAGGGGCGTAGGTTTTGACAAGCCACAGTTAGAGCATAGCGGCCCAACATGTGGCTGTGTTTCCAGAAAAAGCTTTGGACATAGCGGTTTTACGGGTACTTACACATGGGCCGATCCAGAGGAGGAAATTGTATATGTTTTTTTATCGAACAGAACGTATCCGTCTGCTTCCAATACCCTTTTAGTTAAATCTGGGTTAAGAACTAGAATTCAACAAGTTATTTACGACTCAATTTTAAATTAAAAAGGTAATTTTGCTATGATGAAAATAGCAATAGTATGTTACCCTACCTTTGGCGGTAGTGGCGTTGTAGCAACAGAATTAGGAATTGCCCTGGCCAATAGGGGACATGAAGTCCATTTTGTTACCTATAAACAACCCGTTCGTTTAGAATTATTGAACAATAGGATTTTCTTTCATGAGGTCCATGTACCGGAGTATCCTTTATTTCATTACCAGCCCTATGAGTTGGCGCTATCAAGTAAACTGGTAGATACTATTAAATTACATAAAATAGACTTGTTGCATGTGCATTATGCCATTCCGCATGCTTATGCGGGCTATATGGCTAAAAAGATGTTAGAAGAAGAAGGTATTTATGTGCCTATGATTACGACCTTACATGGCACGGATATTACCTTGGTAGGCAAGCATCCTTTTTATAAACCTGCCGTAACCTTTAGTATTAATCAGTCTGATGTTGTAACCTCCGTATCTGAAAGTCTAAAGAAAGGCACTTTGGAAATTTTTGATATTAAGGGTGAAATTGAAGTGATTCCTAATTTTATAGACACTAAAAAATACAGTACTTCCTTTACCGATTGTCAACGGTCAAATATGGCCAATGATGATGAACGTATTATTACCCATATCAGTAATTTTAGAAAAGTTAAAAGAATTGCAGACGTAGTAAAGGTATTTAGCAAGATTCAACTATCCATACCTGCTAAATTGATTATGGTAGGTGAAGGGCCGGAAAAAGAGGGAGCGGAACGTTTATGTGAAGATCTGGGCATTGCGGAGAAGGTTATATTCCTTGGCAATAGCAATGAGATAGATAAAATTTTATGTTTTTCGGATTTGTTTTTATTGCCTTCCGAAACAGAAAGTTTTGGTCTTGCGGCATTGGAGGCCATGGTCAATAAGGTGCCGGTAATTTCCAGTAATGCCGGTGGTATACCTGAAGTCAATAAAGATGGTGTAAGCGGTTTTCTTAGTGAGGTTGGTGATATTGAAGATATGGCCTCTAAGGCACTTACTATTTTAAGTGATGATGAAGTGTTGGAAAGATTTAAGAACAATGCGGTAAAAGAAGCCCATAAGTTCGATATTCAAAAAGTCTTGCCCTTATATGAGGAGGTATATCAAAGAGCTTATAAAGGACGGTTTAACAATGCTTAAATCTATATTGATTACCGGCAGTTTGGCTTTTTTCTTCTTGCTGTCCTGTAAAGCACAACAAAGTACTGCAAATACGGATTCAACAACCATGGAGATTTTGGTAAAGGATAATTATGGTGGACATAACACAGAACAGTTTTTGGTCATCAAAGATCAAAGGTCGCTCTCTGAGTTTTTTGGAGTTTTCAATAGAACAAGGAAACCAGGACTGCCAATACCAAAAATTGATTTTAGTAAGGAGCTGGTTATCGTATGGAGCCCGGGGGAAGAAAATGTAAATTCCGGTTTAAAAATTAAATCACGTACAGGTAAGAATCTCATCTTGCGAAAGACAAAGTCTAAAAAGAATACGGAATTGACTGCAATAACCAGACCCGTAACCGTCTACAAACTCCCAATTCATGCGGAATCTGTTGTCATAGAATAAGATTTCACCGGTAAATTGCGGATTTTCAACATACTATCGATTTATAATGTTGTTCATAGTACTTCTATAAAGAATTCAATTCTTTCTCTTAATTTTACACCTTAACCCAAATTAATTATGATGAAAACTTCAAAACTTTTAACTTTTTTGGTTTTACTAGGCTTTGGTTTTTCTGCCTTTGCCCAAGATGAATTACAAATTACTTCCAAGGATAGCATTGTTCAAAGTTCTTGGATTGTTGGTGTTGGTTTAAATGCCGTAGATGATTCAGGAAATGTGTTCGATGGTATTTTCAATGTTGGACAGGAATGGAATATAGTACCTTATCCTTCTCGCGTAAGCATTGGAAGATATTTTAAAAATGGTCTAGGGGTTGAAGCTATAGGATCGTATAACAGATATATGAAGGGGAATACCATAGATGAGGAGATTATTCTAGAAGATATACCTTATTATGCCTTTGATGGTAGGGTAACCTATGATATAAATAAAATTATAGGTCAGACCGGATGGTTTGACCCCTATATTGGAGTTGGTGTTGGTTATACCGATGCCAATAATGAGGGTAGGGGAACCTATAATGCCGTTGTTGGGTTTAGAACGTGGTTTTCTGACCGTTGGGGACTAGATTTTAACTCAACTGGTAAATGGGCCATGACGACCAGTAATGAGGTTACCAACCATATACAGCACGCCGCAGGTGTGGTTTACCAATTTGGTATTGAAAAAGGGCTTTCTAAACGCGGTGAGGAAAAATTGGCGCTTATGGCCGCTATTGAAAAAGAAAAGCAACGCCAAAGAGATTCTATCAATGAAGTCAATAGACTAAAGGAAGAGGCATTATTGGCAGCCCAATTGAAAAAGCAAAAAGAGGAAGATGCACTTGCCGCTGCGGAGAGGGAAAGATTAGACGAGCTTAATCGTAAGAAGCAGGCTATAAAGTCAAGAATAGAGCAATTGGGCAATGTTTATTTTGATTTGAACTCCTCATATGTAAACAATGATTCCAAGAAGGTTTTAGATGCAATGGCGGAAATTTTTGAGGAAATACCGACTTTAAAATTAAAAGTTACATCTCATACGGACTCTAGAGGTACTTCTACATATAATGATTGGCTTTCAGAGCGTAGGGTCACTAGAACAAAGGAATATTTATTAAGTAAAGGTGTTGCACCTGAAAGAATAATGACAGAAGCTTTTGGAGAACAACGCTTGTTGAATGAATGTGATGACAATACATATTGTCCAGCAGAGAAACATGCGGTCAACAGAAGGTCAGAATTTGAGGTTGTGGAATTTTAAAAATAATTAAAAAGAAAAACCCCGTTCATTATAAAATGTGCGGGGTTTTTTATTTTCAAAAATTGTAGTTTAATTAAGGGGTAAATAAATTTTTTAATACATTTTTAAGCTACCGTAAATGTAAATATTGGTGAAGTTGATTCGTTACCATTACTATCCTTGGTAACTACTTTCCAGTAATACACTTTACCAGAAGTAACTTCAATGGCATCAAATCTTGTTTCAAGAATATCTGCTGCAAAAATTTCTGGGTCATCTGTTTCCCCAAAATAAAGGTCATGACCAATAATGTCATTATCCTCATCTTCCGATTGCCATATTAAATTAACCGTTGTACTCGTTTGGGATATTGTAGCGCCAGATACAGGTGAAATGGCTATGGCAGGTAATGGAATGGTAGATGCCACGCCAGGGCCAGCATTATAAAAATTCCAGGTTTCACTGCTTGTGTTCAATTTACCTGTTACGAACCATGAGTAAACTACTCCACGATCTAAAATAATTGCCAATTCCTGCTCATTGCTATCGTATGTTTCTGTACTAGCGGCCAAGACATTGGTTAAATGAACGGTATACGGACTAGAATTATTTTCATCAAGCCATTTAAAAACTAATTCGCTCTGTGTGTCAGAGACTATGGTGCCCTCTGTACATTCCGAATCATTTTCTGGAAAGGTTAAAGCTATGGTCTGATCAGTGCCCAGTATATCCAGAACATCTAAATCTACTCCACAGGAAAAACAGGTAGCGATCAATAAAAAAAACAAGCTTTTTCTCATGACTTAATAAGCTTGAAAGATTTATCCAATTGTTCATTTTTTAATTTTAAAAAATAAACTCCCGTTACCAAATTACTTGTATTCAAGGTTATAATTTTTGATTCTACCGGATATGTTTCTACAGAAATCAATTGCCCCGCTTCAGTATATATTGCGATATCTATAGTGTCTGAAGTTAATGATTTCAAATCAATGTTAAGTACATCTTCTACCGGATTAGGATATATGAGAAACATATTTTCCAAAATAACGGTTTCTTCAAAAATACCTTGACATAGTTGATTAGAGGTTACCTTAATTATATTGACATCTTCATATAACGGCAAATTAATTTCACTGTTGGTGGTTACCATGCTCTTACCATTTACTTCAACGGTATATTCATTACCACCCCGCATTTTAAGTGCTACACTATTGGTTATGTTATCAACATCTAATTGCACTTGTAACGGTTCTGGTTCTACAATTGTAAACTTAGAACAATTTACATAATCTGGAAAATTAATGGATGTGATACATAAGTCATACGAACCATTTGCTAAATTGGATATTGTAAGTTCTTCTGAAAAAGGCAGAACTATTTCCTCTACCGGACCCGTAAGGGTGGCTATGAAATTATCTGTGTTTTTGGATTGTATAATTAAGGAACCGTTATTTAAATCTATACAGGTGGCCCCATTGGTAGTTATTCTAAATTGATCGTTGTCATAGTTGGAAAGCGAACATCCGTTTTCATCTACCGTTGCACCTGCCGGTGTATTTGGACATTGATCAACATCGTCATTAATGCCATCATTATCTCCATCAAGCGGCGGTATTGGGCATCCATTAGAATCTACTGGTTCTCCTTCAGGGGTATCCGGACATCCATCATTGACATCTATTACACCATCATTATCACTATCTAAAGGAGTTTGAACGGTGCAGCCATTTTCATCCACTACATCTCCGGATGGAGTATTGGGGCAATCGTCGTTTGCATCATTTACACCATCATTATCACTATCTAATTGGTTTAAGGAGCATCCATTTTCATCTACCGTATTTCCTTCCGGGGTATTAGGACACGTATCTACATTATTGAACACCCCATCATTATCACTATCTAATTGACTAGAAGAACATCCATTGACATCCACAGCTTCACCATCTGGGGTATTTAAACATAAATCATCAATATTGGCAACCCCATCATTATCGTCGTCCAATTGGCTCTGTGAACAACCATTGGCGTTTACGGTTTCACCATTTGGTGTATTGGGGCAATTGTCATTTGCGTCTATGACACCATCGTTGTCCGTATCATTTGACGTTGTGCCCTGAACTATAATTTCTAAATTTTCCGTACAGCCTTGCTCGGTCTCGAAGGTATATGATCCGGAAAGTGCAGTGTTCATAGAGCCTAAATCATAATCCCCATTAACTGTGGTGCCATTTGGCAATAAAATGGTGAAGTTTACACCATTTGGTAATATGCTTAAAAGTAATTCATCGCCTTCATTGACCGTAATTGAATTGCTGCCACTATCAAACACTCCGTTTACCCTATATTCAGGTATAATACTATCTTCAGTACAAAAATACTCACTCCAGATCGCAATATTGTTGGTACTTAAATTTCCGGCCGTGCCAAAATTTCCACCAACGATGAGCTCAGAGCCATTGTTGGTAAATGCCAAAGAATTTACCCTAACATCTACACCCACATCGGTATTGGGTCCTAATGCTTCCCACCCGTTTGCTGCACTCCATCTAGAGAGGTTGTTCACTATTTTATCTACGTTTCCGTTATCACTTGCAGTGTCAAAAGTTCCGCCTACATAAACATAGGAGCCATTGGATACAATAGCATTAACATTACCGCTTAAACCGTTACCAAGCGCTTCCCAAGATTGGTTGGTCTTATTGTACCTGGCAATTCTGTTGACCGTATTACCACCAGCAATAGAAAAGTTTCCACCAACATATAAATAATTGCCAGATGATTCGATTGCTTGCACAAATCCACTGGTACCCGTACCAAGAGCAGACCAGTTAGTGCCATTCCACTGGGCAATTCTTGCCGCAGAAACCCCACCGGCCGTGTCAAAATTACCACCAACGTACATCATATTGTTATCGTCAAATGTAATAGACCTAATTTCATTATTGGTTCCTGCAATACCTGTAGAAGCATCGACCAACGTACTCCAAACATTATTTTCCCATTTGGCAATATTGTTGGCGGTAAGTCCTCCAGCATCTGTAAAGGTACCGCCTGCATAAAGGGCACCTGTTGCATCTGTCTTTATTTTTAGGATAGGTCCATTGGTGCCCGTTCCTACCGCAGCCCAGGATGAACCGTTCCATCTGGCAATATTATTGGCGGATATTCCCCCTATTGTCGTAAAGTCACCAGCGGCATAAACCGTACCATCCGGTGCCACATCTATGGAGTAAATTATACCGTTACTACCATTTATGGATGCTTGCCATTCATCTGAAGCGTTAAGTACGGCCAGGTTATTAACACCAATTCCACCTGCTGTACTAAAATTACCTCCCACATATTTCATTTCCGCTGGGGATTCTGCAATTGTTTCCACTATGCCGTTTGTACCGGAGGTGATTGATTTCCATTCGCCAATACCATTAACCGGTGTGGTTACAGGTCCCGTAACCGTTTCCGTTAATTTATAAACTTTTACGCTGGATCCATAATCCGAAAAGTACAGTTCACCTGCTTCATCTTCTCCAAAACTGGATATGTATTGTCCACTGGTCTGGAACAACAATTCATTACTTGTACTCCCATTACTAGCATTATAACTTAGTGCCCAAACCCTTCCGGAAATATAATCGGCATAGATGTATTTATTTTGAAGACTTGCGCTTGTTAGTGAACCATTATACACGTACCCTCCTGTTATTGAAACATCAGAGGCACTATGGTCGTAGAAAAATATAGGTTTAATATCTGGTGATGTGGATAAAGTGGTCGTTCTTCCATAACTTGGTTCTGAATTGGCCTCAAACTTGTTCCAACCATAATTGCCGCCACTCGTAATCAAATTTATCTCTTCATAGGAATTTTGACCAACATCCGCACCCCATAATCTGCCGTTATCATCAAATGAAAATTTCCATGTATTCCGTATACCCCATGCATAGAGCTCATCTAACCCTGATTGACCTACTCTTGGATTGTTTGAGG
This sequence comes from Maribacter sp. MAR_2009_72, assembly GCF_007827235.1. Classification (NCBI taxonomy): domain Bacteria; kingdom Pseudomonadati; phylum Bacteroidota; class Flavobacteriia; order Flavobacteriales; family Flavobacteriaceae; genus Maribacter; species Maribacter sp. MAR_2009_72. Next base: position 35,370 of record NZ_VISB01000001.1, read on the forward strand.
GTATCTCATAGCTACCATTGGGAGATTGGGTGTTGTTACCATCTATATCAACATCTATGCGCAATATTTTACCAAAAGCAGAATTTAAATTCTGGCTGTTTCCTTGTGGATCAGCGGCGCCACCACCATCGCCAACGGAAATATAAAGATAACCGTCAGGACCAAAAGCAATTTTACCTCCATTATGGTTAGAATCACCTTGATTTTTGGTGTACTGGGCAAGTACCAAACCTGAATTTGGATTAATTCTATTTGGGTTGGAGCTATCGACTTGATAGCGTGCTATGTTAATTCTATAATTGCTGGGACGGTCTATATAGTAAATATAGATATATCCGTTAGATGCATAATTTGGATGAAATGCAAGACCTAAAAGTCCTATTTCTTGACCAACACTATAAGTAACAATGGAACTGACATCTAAAAACGTGGATAGTTCGCCTGCGGATACATTGGCCCTGTTAGGGAACACTTTTATGATACCCGGCTGTTCCACAACAAATAAACGATTTGTACCATCGTTACTGTTCTGGATCTCTACCGGAAAATTAAAATTTAGATTGGTAAAAGCTTCTTGATAAGAAACTTGAGCATTTATCTTAACAACAAAAAATAAAACTAAAATTCCTATATAACTTGAAAAACAATTTTTCATTAAACTTAGTTGGGGGTTGTAATATATACGCTCACTTATAAGTTTTGGATCATAATTAAAAACCAATAATCTACTTGTGTGATTAAGGACCCGCAAGATATTACAATATTAGCTCATTCACCAAAAGTTTAATGACTAAAAAAGTTCTGTATTAATAAGTATGTTTAACCCTATAACAACAAGATTTATAGGTGTTTAGCTTTCGTGTTTAATTTTTGTTTAACGATTATATAAATAATGGATACTATTGCCACCGGAAGCATAAACAAAAGAAAAGATGAATAGCCATTTGATATCAATAGATAGGCTATTAAGTTAAAAATCAATTGCATTACAAAATAGGATGTTGAAACTACTAAATGGTTCATACCGTGGTCATTGGCCAATACTTGATATAAATGTCTTTTATGAGGCTTAAAAATATTCTCCTTTCTTATCAATCGTTCAATAATTGTAAGTCCACCATCTATGATATACATAGCTAAAATCAAGAATATGAGTGGGTTATTTGTTTTAAGATAAAAACTTAAAACAAAATATATAATGGAAAGTCCTATGCTTATACTTCCTATATCACCAGCAAAGCATTTAGGTTTTTTTCTATAGTTAAAAATACCGAATACTAGAGTAGCTATGCTTAATATTACTAGTAACTCCGTTTGCACAAAAGGTATGTAAAAGATATTCAGAATTAAAAGTATACCGTAGGTTACCAATGTATTTAAAAAAGTAATTCCATTTATACCATCCATAAAATTATAAATGTTCAAAAACCCTATTGAGAATATATATACACCTATAATGGTAAGCAGGGAGTAAAGACTAAAAAGTTCAAGCGAGTAGAAGACAAGGCTAAAAGCAAGAATATGGACCAATATACGCACCTTAGAGGACAGACTGATCATGTCATCTATAAAACTAATAATAGCCACCAAACTAATGGCAGCCAATACATATGTAAACGGCGGATTCAATTGTTTAAACCAAATGGCATAAAGTATAAACGCAAAAAATATAATTATACCACCACCTCTTATGGTAGGGGTTACATGGGAACTTCTATTATTAGGTTTATCAACAATATTGAATTTGTCCGCTATTTTAAGGTATATCAACTCTAAAGCAAGAAGAATTATTCCTAGGATTATGTATGGGGTTATATTCATGGTCTGTGTTATAATTGAGCTTAGTTAAGCCAATACTGTTTATTGTCTAAAATTTGTCTAGAACTATAGCCAGCGGTTCTAGCTTTTGAATCATTAAAGGTTAAACTTTTATTGATTTTATCCAGTTTTAAACTATCAATTGGCGGGGATATTGAAAATAACTTTTTAATAATATCACCGCATAAGGCAATGGGTTTTATCACGTAATATGGTATAGCGTATATTTTTTTTACTCCGTATTCTTTTGCAATAACTCCAGAAAGTTCTTTAAAAGACGGGTCATGGCCATCAGTTAAATGATAAATGTTAGGTTGTTTTATTAATATGGGCAATGCCATTGAAATATCATCAACCAAAACCATAGATTTTTTAGCATTACCTTTTCCTATATTAAAGTAAAATCCTTTTTGTATTCCATGAATCATACTTTTTAAATTTCCCTTTGGATTTCTACCTATAATTAATGGCAATCTCAGTATGGTGGCACCTACCTCGTTTATCTTTGCCCAAGCAAGTATTTCATTTTCTGCCATTACCTTACTTTTTCCATAAGGTGTAGTGGCTTTTAAAGGATAGTCTTCATCAATACCCTGCCCATGGTCAAGACCGTATACAGCTACCGTACTTATGAAAATTAGATTCTTTGGCGGCATAACCAGATTTTTTAAAAGGTTTTTTGTGCCCTCAAGGTTAACATCATAGAACAGCTTTTCTTCTGCGTGAGTTTTTGGTATTACATGGGCTTTACCGGCGGCATGAATTACAAGATCATATTTGGTATTCAAAGGCTTATTGAAAGTTGCCAAATCTGCAATTATGTCATTTTCTTGAGAACGTCCTATTGTTTCTACATGGTGGCCCATATTTGTAAAATGTTGCAAAATGTTAGCACCTAAAAATCCTGTAGCTCCGGTCAATAATACATTCATACCGTTCCTATTAAAAAAGTTTACTGAATTTATTCAGTATTATTTCCTTGGCATAAAGTTCTTCTGCCAATATACGTGCTTTATCACTTTTTAATTGATAATCTCCAGTGCCGCTATTCACTATTTCAATAATTACTTGTTCTATTTCCTTGGTATTACCCGCTTGTGCAAACCAACCTATATTGTGTTCTGATATCAATTGGTGAATTTCTGAATTAGGGTCGCCAATATATAATATTGGTTTTCCTGCTGCCAATAAGTTATAGCATTTGGAAGGAACACCCAATCCAAACATATGCTCCGTTAATGATATAACGCCAATTGTAGCTTTTGCCATAAACTCATTTTGTTGCTCTCTAGGTAGCCATCCCAATTTCCGAACATGATTTAGCGTGTGTGATGATATAAAATCCGCGATGGATTTTTCTACAGCCCCCGAACCTATAAATGTAAAGCTGTAATTATAGTTTTTTGTGGCCAATAGTGCATTGAGCAGTACATCTAATCCTTGTAACCTTCCTAAATTACCTGCAAAAAGAAAATTTGGAATTGTATTTGGCAAATCATTTTTTTGGATATTAACGGTATCTGCCCAATTTTCAATTATTGTAATTTTTGAAGCTCCTTTAGTTTTTTCCAAAAATAACTTTTTCATGTCCCTGCCCAGAACAATCAATGTATCCATTTTTAAATACGCTTTTTTAAAAATGGATCTTAACAACTTATAGACAATAGATGTATTTGATTTCAGTACCCCTGCAATGATTAAATTTTCAGGAAAAACATCATGGACCAAAAGTTTAATGTTCCATGATTTTTTTCTAATGTAAAAACTTGATAGAACAAAGAGAATCAAAGGATTGGTGACCATTAATATTTCACTATTGGCCGGAATATGTTTTTTCATCAATCGCATCATTTTCCAACTAGTGGAAAAGACACCATAAATTCTAGAGAAAAAATTATTCTTGTTATAGTTAACGTAATTACCCCTTATGATTTGAATATCTTCCAAATTCGCGGTGGCCTTATATTCTTTTTCCTCATAGAATTCAGGACCGGCTATTACGGTTACCTTGTTGGTTTTGGCAAGTTCCTTAGCAATTTCTGTCATAATATACCCTGTAGATATTGTTTCAGGGTAAAAAAGCTCAGAAACTACAAATAGTTGTTTATTTTGACCAGACAACTCTATTGACATAACCTGTATATGAAATTATTATTCGTACCATTTTTTCCGAAACATTGGGCATGGAATAATCACTTACCTGTCTAAAATTTCTATTAGGATTACGTTGTTGTTTGTTCAATGCGGCCAAGCCTTGCATAATTCGTTTAGGCTCAAGGCCTACCATCATTACCGAACCTTCTTCCATAGCTTCCGGTCTTTCATGGGCCTCTCTAATATTAAGGGCCCTAAAATTCAAAATCGATGATTCTTCGGAAATGGTTCCACTATCAGACAGAACCGCGTATGAGTTCAACTGTAGAGCATTATAATCAGAAAATCCTAATGGTTTTAAAAATTGAATAAGTTTATGGGTTTCCAATTGTTTTGCGTCTAACATGTTTCTAGTCCTTGGGTGGGTAGAAACTATGATGGGATATTGATATTTTTCCGCAATTTGATTCAAGGAAGTAATTAACCCCTCAAAATTCTTTGGGTTACTTATATTTTCTTCCCTATGCGCAGATACCACAAAATATTTATCTTTTTCAAGCTTAAGTTTTTCCAATACTTTGGAAGCTTCGATCTTGGGTGTAAATTGGGTAAGTACCTCGTACATAGGACTTCCGGTCTTTATAATACGATCTGCAGGAAGCCCTTCCCTTAAAAGATATTCTCTAGCAATGTCACTGTAAGTTAAGTTTACGTCAGCAACATGATCAACGATCTTTCTATTGGTTTCCTCCGGTACCCGTTGGTCAAAACATCTATTGCCGGCTTCCATATGAAAGACAGGTATCTGTCTTTTCTTGGCGGGTATGGCACAAAGGCAGGAGTTGGTATCTCCCAATACCAAAAATGCATCTGGTTTAATTTCTTCGAGCAAAGGGTCGATCTTAATAAGGATATTACCTACCGTTTCCGTTGCATTTTTTCCAGCGGCATTCAAAAAATGATCAGGTTTCCTAATTTCAAGGTCTTCAAAGAAAATTTCATTTAACTCGTAATCATAATTTTGACCGGTATGAACTAAAATATGTTCAATGGCATCACTAGCATCCAATGCATTCAAAACACAGGCTAGTCTAATTATTTCAGGTCTTGTGCCTACTACGGTAAGTACTTTTAGTTTTTCCAAAATTGTATGTTTATATTTTTAAACGTTTTCAAAATAGGTATCGGCATCTTCCGGGTCATATGGTTCATTGATCCAAAATAGTGTAATCAATTCTTCGTCCCCTATATTTTTTATGTTATGGGTATACCAAATGGGCATATCTACATAAGCAGGTTCTGTTCCGTCCAGATAGTAATCAATAACTTCATCCGTGCCAATTTTTCTTAGTTGTATCAATGCTTTTCCACTTATCACCGCAAAGCGTTCCGCCTTTCTTGTGTGAAAATGATTTCCCCTTGTAATGCCGGGAACGGTAGTGGAGAATGAAAATTGACCGCTGGTATTGGTTTTTGCTATTTCCACAAAACTTCCCCTTGGATCGGTATGTTTTGTATATTTTACAGGATAATGATCTATAGGAACATAGCACCTAAAGGTGTTGAACAAGGCTTTTTCAAATTCATCTTCCAAATTAGGAAAGATGCCTTTTTCCATATAGTTGTTCTTAAAACCAGTAATCAAGGATAGTAGTTCAGAAACTTTTTTCTTGCTTGTTGGTTCAATGTTCAGCTCATAACTGTTGGCACCAATTTTTTTCTTTTTCTCATCAGAATGGATACCGTCTATTATAATTTGAACTAATTCGTTGACATAAATTAAGGATACCTCTCCATCATTTATTATTTGTGGTTGCTCCCCGTGTGTTACCTTATAACAAAAAGTAGCAACTACAGAATTGTAATTTGGTTTTCCAAAGGGTCCAAATACATTGGGTATAGTGAGCGAGGTTAATTTTCCTTGACCTTTATTGGCCCATTCCATTAGTCTATTTTTGCCTTCTTTCTTGGATTTACCATAAAGATTGTCCTTGGATTCTTGCGTAGATGAAGAAAACAAAATATGTGGCTCATGATCGGTATTAACGCAAGCGGCTATCAACTTTTCAACCAATTCTATATTGGTATCATAAATTACTTGTTGGTCGTCATGACGGTTCATAGCGGATAAATGAACAATAGTATCACATTGCGATACAAAATTTTCTAAATCCTTTGTGTTTTCAAAATAGGAGCGTTGAAACGGAATTAATTTTATCTTGTCACTTAATGATAATGTTGTAAATAAATGATTTCCAACAAATCCGTTCTGACCTGTAATACCAATTGTCTTCATTTTCTCTCTTTTAATTTATAAATGTCCAATGTTCTACCGGAAATCTATAATCGTCATTTTTAGAATCCTCTAAACTGTAATTTGAAAATACGGTAATCTTGGAATTTTTCTCTAATGCCCTAATACCTGTTGCATAACCACCAGGTAAAGCTAAAAAGCATGGTTTACTATTTTCCAAGACTATTTTTTGAGGTACCAATAGGGGAGAAGAGGCCTTAAAATCAGCTACTTTAACAATGTTGATGTTAAAACTACCTTGATTGCAATAAAACCATTTTTTTTCAAATTGATGTCCTTGCCATGCCCTTATCAATTCTGTTGAGGCTGGGCAAATTTCATACATTCTGACAATTTCTGCCATATCAAGACTATTGAAGAACTTTATGGTTCCCCTTTCGTCCGTATGTATTGCACCATCATATATAGTATGTTCCATGAACTATAACTGTTCTTTTATATAACTAAGATTCAATAATAAGTTTTTCAATGAATCATTGGTCAATTGATCGGTATTATGTGAATGATAATCTTCAATAGTACTAACATCGGTTTCACCTTCAGAGAAATATCTGCTGTAATTTAGATCTCTGTTATCTGCCGGAATCCTGTAAAATTCTCCCATATCTTCCGCTTTCTGCATTTCTTCCCTGGTACACAAGGTTTCATATAATTTTTCACCATGCCTAGTACCTATAATTTTTATTGGATTGTCCGCATTGAATATTTCCTTTATGGACTGTGCCAAGTCACCGATCGTACTGGCAGGAGCCTTATTTACAAAAAGATCACCTTGATTACCATTGGTAAACGCAAAAAGAACCAAATCTACGGCATCTTCAAGGGACATTAGAAAACGTGTCATTTTAGGGTCTGTAATGGTCAGCGGCAGGTTTTCTTCAATTTGTTTTACAAATAATGGAATGACCGAACCTCTTGAAGCCATTACGTTACCATATCTTGTAAGACAAACAATGGTTTCGTTATTTGGAATATTCCTAGATGCGGCAACGGCAACTTTTTCCATCAATGCCTTACTGATACCCATTGCGTTGATTGGATATGCCGCTTTATCTGTACTTAAGCAAATAATGCGTTTTACTTTATGGGCTATTGCGGCATCAATAGTATTTTGGGTTCCAAATACATTGGTCTTTGTAGCTTCAAGTGGAAAAAACTCACAAGAAGGAACCTGTTTTAATGCAGCGGCATGAAAAACATAGTCTACACCGCTCATGGCGTTATAAATACTATTATAATCCCTTACATCACCTATATAGAACTTTATTTTATTGTTCTTAAGGGTGTTTCTCATATCATCCTGCTTTTTTTCATCTCTACTAAAGATTCTAATTTCTTTAATATCGGTTTCTAAAAAACGGTTTAGAACAGCGTTTCCAAAAGAACCTGTACCACCAGTAATCAATAAAGTTTTGTCTTTAAACATAAAAGTATTTTTAATTGCCCAATAAGGGTTGGTATAGTTTAATATATTCTAAATATTGTTTTTGCTTATTAAATTTATCTACCGCCATTGTAACACAATGTTCTTCAAAATGAGATTTACCTAAATCCTTAACCTGTGTTATAGCACTTACTGCTTCTTTGAGATTGCCTTGTTCGACGACCATACCTGTTTGTTGAGTAACGGATTCAACGCTACCTCCGGTCTTATAGGTTATAATTGGCGTGCCACAGGACAAAGCCTCTAAATTTGTGGTAGGAAAGGTATCGGCATATGTTAAATTTACATAGACATCTGCCAAAGTATATAACTCTGCAAGTTCCTCTACATTGCTTGTTCTAGGAATGGCAATCACATTATCAGGTAGCATTTCTGCCTGCTTTTTCGTGACACCGACCATTACAATAGCATACTCATTGGAAAGCATTTTTGCCAAATCTATGAAATCACAAAACCCTTTGCCTTTATCCCACACACTACAAACTCCTAAAACAACGAATTTATTTTTTAAATTCAATGTTTTTTCCAGTTCCGGATTTTTTCTAGGTTTAAATATTTCTTGGGAAACTCCATTTGGAATTACTTTAATCGTGTGTTCCTTCAGAAATGATTGGTTTACCAAGTTGGCCAACCAACTAGATGGAGTAACAATGGTCAAGTCTTTTGGATAATTGAACAATCTTTTTTTATCCTTGTAATTTTGTTTTGATCGGTCTAATAAAACCGAATTGGGATATGTGTTGGTTTGTGGGCACGAGTGACATTGCGTTAACCATTTGGTGCAGCCCACATGTTCAAAATGCGTACAATGACCCGTTATTGCCCATGCATCATGAAATGTCCATACTACGGGAATGTCAGCATCTTTTAAAAAACTAAAAAGTACCTCAATATTTATATAATAACCATGAAGGTTATGTATTTGAATTAGATCGGGCTTAATTTCCTTGATTTGGGATACTAATTTTTGAGTCGCTTTTTTTGAGGAAAAGCAATGGTCGTCAAATAACCGTGTTGATAAAACATGGGTATAAATATCTAGGTTATTCCCAATTCTTATGACCGATGAATTACTTTTACTTTCTGGCTGCCTGCCATAGGCAATATAGCTTTCATTGCCAGATTCCATTATTAAATCACCAATATCATTGGCAATTTTACCAGGAGAGGCATAACCAATAGTTGTATTTATTTGTAGAATTTTTTTCATTTAAATAAATTAAACAATTGGCGCATTTTGTTGGGCTAGGTCTAAAAACACCTTTTCCTGAAAATATGGGTTATAATACTCATCTATAATTTTATAGCAATTAATTGCAATTTCATCTGTTTTTAGTGGATGTTTAATTAACCAAGTTTTTATTTGTAGATACATATCATCAAGATTATTTTCTTCAAACAAACACCCGTTCATACCATTTTCAATAGCTTCTGCTTCTGGCATTTGATTTGCGTAATTCATATGGGTACAAACAGGAGTTCCATAACTTAATGAATGTATAGCGGTTAAACCAACATTACCAGGAGAAACACAAAGATCGGATTTGCTTAACAACCTACCCATAATATTTTCATCATAGCAACTACCATAAAAATGATATGTACCATCTTTGAGTATATTTTGGGCCAAATTTTCCAAATCTTCTCGTTCTGTACCATCACCGATTATTAAAAGATTTAATTCTATTTCTTGCTGTAACCTTTTAACGGTGGTCAACAACGTATCCAATCTTTTAATTTTTGTAAGTCTACCGGTAAACACTAATGTGGGAATTTTGGTAGATTTAAAAAAAGGAAAAACTTCTTCTTTGGATAAATTTTTTAATTGCTCCCTCTGGCTTTTATGATAATCATAAGTTAATGAATTAAATAGTACATGAATAGTAGATGGTTTTAGTCCATTGTTAATCAATAAACCTTTGGATCTTCTTTCATAAACTAATTGAGAATTGGCTAGCTTATAAAACAATACCCTTATAAACCGTTTAATTGTTCCTTCATTTCCATAGAGGCCGTGGCCTCTAAAAGCTACCGGGATTCCTCTAAGCCTACATATTATTGCACCGATCCAATTAGAGATAATCAAAAATTCTCCCAAAAGAACTATCAAATCGGGTTTCTTTTTTAGCATGCATTTTGAAATAATACCTTTTTGCCAAACCAAGTATTTACTTTTTATCCAAATGTTCTTTATGTTAACATCAATATGGTTTTTGTATGGCTTATATTTTTCAGTACTAAAATCTACTGTTTTAATTCCAAGATTTTGATTTTCCCCACATGAAAAAAACAAGTTGAACTCCTCACTTTTTAATAATTGATATATCATAGGCTCCATATAATGCGGAGCTATGTTATTTATAAAGTGTATGGTAGGTTTTGAATTCATTTCTTAGAAACTATAATTTTCTAGTTATTTCCAAATTGCTGGAAGGAAATTATTTTGAACATTGGCCCCATCAATACTTTTTTTCATAAAATGTTTGATGTGGTTTAATTTCCACCCACCAATAATATGGTCTCTCCGTGGAATAAATTCATTTTCCTTTATAATACTCCCATCACTTATGTGAGCACCTCTTACGCCAGATGAACAAGAATGGTATCCAGTTTTAAATACCATATCATAAGCATCTTTGGTAAAGTTGGAAAACCCTCCGTAGGTATATGCAAAATGAGGGATGTCTCCACAAGAAGCGGTCAATATAGATTTACATTGGTTTAAGTTGTCCTCGAATTCGTTTAAAGTCAATTTAGCAACATCTTCATGGTTCATTGTATGTGCTCCAATTTCATGACCTTGTTTCAATAGGGTATCCAGGTCTTTCCAACTTAAAAACTCTACAGGTGGCATATCCAATCTAGTCTTGCAAAATTCAGCTGCCTTGCTTACCGAATCAATGCCAATAGAATTGGGATTTACGAAAAAACAGGCTTTGGCTCCATAATTATTCAAAATTTCCGCAGCTTTCAAATTACTTTTAAGACCATCATCTGAGCTAAAGGAAATATAGGGTTTGTCAATATTGCCGGAAAGTACTTTTTTAATAGCATCAGTATGTGATAAAAAAGTGTGCTGTTTTGAAAGTAATTTTAAAAGTTGGTCAAAATTGGTTTCCTCATCCTCAAAAATATGATGTATGTATAAAAAATGTACTCTTGGAGTTTTAAATACCTCCTCAAAATCTACATTGCGTTCTTTTAAAGAAATGATATTTAATGCTACATTACGGGCAAAACTTCTTAATTGAGCTTTTTTGGACTGCGCCCAGTAATTTTGTAATTCTTCTAGTTTGGTTATGTAGTGCATTTTGATCGTAATTATATACTAAACGGATGAACCTAAGTAATAGTATGAATTATTTTAAGGATTGAAAAGTAAGTCTTACCGTGTTTAATAAGCAGGTTAACTTAGGTCGCACAATAGGGATTTACCATCATATTTTTTTACGGCTTCCAAAAAAATATGAACGGCATCTAAAGATTGCTTTCCATCTGCAAAACCAATGATTCCAAATTTGAAATATTTCATAGTCCAATTGTCTTTTTCAAATTGTTTGATAGATACCCAATTCTTTAAATCTTTTGTAATATATAAGTGTGCATTATTATCCAGAACACCGGGGCCAATTTCTCTTGTTGTTGTGGCAAGATAGGTAGTATCGTCTATCTTTTTTGTATACCATGCGGGTCCCATTAGTTTTTGACCAATTTCAATGGTTTCTGTCTTCCTGTCGAAAATAATATGATGAGACGGTTCTATTGGACTATCCATTAGCCAATGGACCTTTTCCTTGGTGAATATTATACTACATGTTCTGTATTTTTGTTGTCCGTCACCAATCTTTTTTACTTCTGTGAAATCTTTATTGGCTACTAACAGCCAACTTTCATCCTTGAAATCTCCGGTACAAACCCATATTTTGTCAGTATACTCATCGTAATAACAGCCATGTACATGTTTTATACTTTTTTCTGGAAATGTATAAATTTCTTTCCATGATAGCCCGCCATCAATACTTCGGTAAACAGGTACCGTTGTCCTTTCATTATTTGCACCATATTCGCCAAAATAGATATATCCTTCTGGAGTACTATTTATAGATTGGTGCATTACATTTCTACAGTTCCTTAATTTAAGGGTTTCTCTTAAAGCTTTGGTGCTACTGTTATAGTGATAAACAACACCTTGTCTAATAAGTATTAAGTTGTTCTTATGATAAAAAACATTGCATTTATCCAGTCTTAACAGTCTTCGTGTAATTCTAAACAGCCCAAAAACTCTTTTAAAAATATTTTTTTCAGGTAGTTTGAAGCTTACTTCCTTTTCGTCTGTTTTTATATATATAGTTCTGTATCTGGAGGAGATTAAGGTGTCTTGTTCTGCAAAATGAATGATTTCCCTATTACTCTGCTGTATAATTTTCATTTTGTAAAATGAGTTGTGGTTGTTAGCTAAAAATTAGTTTCGGTAATGTTAATGGTCAATCATTTTTTAACCCCAATTTTAGTCGCAACCCTTAAAAGGCTCTGCTTAATTTTTTTAATATATTCCGTTTTATGATTTTTAGGGTTTAGCATCATATTTTCAGCATAGGAAACGTAGTCCTCATGATTTTCAAATTCAAATTTATTGTTTACAATTGCATTGAACATTCTTTCAAAACCTAAACCTTTTTCATTAGGTAAATGCCAAATCGTTCTGTGAACATCTTTTGGATCTATATTTCTATAATAGTTGTGGTTTGTCCACATACGTTTAATATGTTCATCGAGACCTCCTATTAATGCTTTGTATTTGTAATAAAAATAGGACAGTACATGGGCTTCTTCATTAAACCTAAGTTCGTCATTTTTGAACCTTGTAATTAATTGTTGAAACAAAGCCGGAAAATCTTGAGCTACTTTTTTAACGAATTTTCCGCTGCACAATAATACTTCACCACCAGAATAATAGGGTGGTTCAGTGCTGGAAATTCCAAATTCATTGAATAATTCTTTTAATTGATATCCATTAAGACCGTTTATGCTATATTTTAAATCTCTATTGACAACATAGGTTAGCGCCATTCCATTTTTGTCCAATTTTTCAAATAAAAAATCACAGGATTCGCGGAATATACAATCAGAATCTAGCATTAAAAAATTATCCGTATCACCAATACTTTTTGATAATTCCTCAATTATGGAAAATTCAAAAAATTGGTTTCTAAAGGTGTTGAAGTAACCGTTGGGCAGGGGATATTTATTTTTGACTGTAACTACCTCTATATTATTTTCTTGAAAAAAAGTTTCAATATTAAAGCCATTAACCAATGGTAAATTGGCAGTATTGGTGAACAAAATATGCTTGTGTTCTTTATGGAATAACAAAGATGTCTTAAAGAAAACAATCACGCATCGCCAATAAATGGCTTGAAATTCTGGCGAGTTACTTGCTGCTTTTACACTGTTGTTTGGATATTTAGATTTCTCTTCTTCACTATCCAAATATACCCAAGTGGAAATTATTTTATTTTTCAAAATAGATTAGTTTCAAGATTTAACGTTTGAAATGCAATTTTGTTTTAATACCTCAATGCATCAAATTTTCTAGTAAGTTCAAATTTCAGAGAAACATTTATTTGTTTCTTTCTAAAATTTATATTCAAAGCCTTATTGATTAAAAATTACCTGCTTTTATGAAATTTTGTGTACAATGCAGGAAAAACTAATTTTATAAGACTTGAAGTAATAAAGAAGGGAACTCGTATTGGAAAATGATTTTTCATTAAATTTAAATTAGACCTAGAGTCTATACCCGTAGGATTGTTCAGATGCCTTAACCGCTTTTTAAATGACATTTTCGCGAAGCCTTCATAAAGGTAAACATGTTCATTCTCGCAAACACCACAAAAATTTGGCATAATAACTACCGGTAATTTTTTCTTGACCGCCCTTAAAGTATAATCATAATCTGCTACACCGTGAATATAGTCAGTAGATAAAATGCCAATCTGCTTGACTACATTATTGGAAACAAACATAATATTTGCATTGCCCAATTCACATTCCTGTATATTGCCGTTTGGTATAAGATGTTGATATTTTAACATGAACTTATTCAACAATTTAGCTCCACCATACGTGAGTTTATTTGTATGTGGGTCCATAGTAGACCCTAGATATATGCCTCCAATACCATATTTATTAATTACTTCTTGGTGCGTATCCAATAAATTGCTAAATAATTTTGTATTAACTATGGTATCATCGTTTAGAAGAAAAAATATATCATAATCTTTTTTTAATGCTTCGTTCCAAGAATTTCTCATTCCGCCGGCCCAGTATAATTGGCCATTGCCTAGTAAAATAGTAGCTTCTGGATATTTACTTTTAACACTTTCCGCAGTGCCATCTGTGGAACCATCGTCCGTTAAATATATACTTAGAGAAAATTTTTGTTCATAACCGTTATAGGCTGTATAAAGGGCTTCTAAAGATTTTAGAGTTTTTTCCTTCCTGTTAAAACAAGTAAGTAATACTGCTATATTTTGCATAAAAATCAAATAGTGTGATCATCTGTTGTAATAGATTCCAAAGTTTTGATTCTACCATTTATAGCTCCTTGAAACATACAGAAAAAAGTAAATAATTCTAAAGAACCCTCCATAATTGGTTCTACGAAGAATTGTAACATAAAACCCATGGTGTAAACTAAAACTTGATTTTTAAACGCTAAATTTTCTAATTTATTCTGTAATAGACTAAATGTGTTTTTAAGGGATATTATTGTATATATTATTAGTAATATAAATGAAATTATTGTTCCTGTTCTGGCTACATCTAACCATAAATTATGAGATAATCCAAATTCTTTAACATTCCACCCTAAAGGTTCTTTAAATAAATATTCTATGGATAATGCCCATCTTTGAGTACGTCCACCTGCCGTGGCAGCCCCATACTCTTTACTTTCCATCCTACCGGCATATGCACTTAAAAGATCGGAATTGAAATCCAAGTTTAAATATGAAATCATCACATTTGTAATTACCAATACCCCAATTACAATCAATATTTTATTCTTTGCCGATACTGAAGTAAATAAAAATAAAATACTAGCGATAAGGGTAAGTAAACTTATTATAATTTGAGTTCTACTCCCTAATCGCAAAACACAAGCTATTGAGGCTATATAAATGGCAATAAGTATAATGTTATATAGCTTTTTTCTTGTTTTAAAAGAAAATAATAATATTGCCGGTATACACATATTAGCAAATAAATACACTGCGGTACCTGTTGCATTTTGCGTATTTCCCCAAATGGAGGGCACATCCCTATCCAATGCTATAAAACCATAGTTAATTATGTTTGACAATACGGATATTAGCGCAATACTTGAATAAATAACGGCAATAATTAAAAAAAGGTTACTAAGATCATTACTATCTTTGAATTTTGATGAAATATGCTTTCCCAAAAGGTAAAAAGAAAATGGGAATACGGCATATATTCCTATATATTGAATACCGCTAGTTGGGTCAAAAGCATAAAATGTTGCGTAGATTAACGAAAACAATAATAATACTGTACTAGATTTATCGGTTAGTTGAAATATATCTTTGCCTAAAAAAACTAGATAAATTAAAAGAAAATACCCAAATATAAAACCATAATGCATTGGGTCTATCATGTAACCACTAAGTAGAATAAATGGGACTAGACCCATCTTTTTAATTAAATGCATATATACCTAATAGATTTATAGGGGAAGTTTATATTTACGCTTACAATATTACGATTTTTTTTTAGTTAGGTATTTTAAAATAAAACGAATGGAAATCAAAAAGAAAATAATTCTTAGACCTGTTGGCGGACTTTGTAACCGACTTAGGGCGTTAGATTCATTTTTTGAGATATGCAAGAAATATAATTTTGATCTGGAAGTTTTATGGACAACGGACGTAACACTTAATTCAACGTTTGACAGTCTGTTTGATCCAATATCATTTAATGATATTAAGGTGACAATTATTAATTGCCCTGATGGATTTCCAGAGAGGAATTTGATGAAAATTGGCAAGTCTAGTACTGGGGATTTTGCCATTGATTTAAATAAAAACAGTAATCCTGTAAAAAATTACATAAAGAAGTTAATTACCACTAAAAATTTATCACTAGAACATAGGAAAATTTTAGCAGAGATAAAGAAGTTGGGTTTTAACGCCGTTATCCGTAATGAAAACTTGGATAAAGTTTATCTTCAAAATTCCAGTTTGGAAACGAATATTAGGGTTTTGGACCAAAATTTTATAGATAGAATTACCCCTATTATTTCAGATGCGGTCAATAACAGCAATAAATTATATATTAATTGTTGTTATCGTGTTGCGGAATTAAAATCCAATTATGATTATTTAAGGCCAATTGACAGTATTGGTAATAAAATTAATAGCATTTCTAAAAATTTTGGAGAAAACATGATAGGCCTACATGTTCGTAGAACTGACCATGTAGCCTCTAAAGCTATTAGTTCCAATGATAAGTTTAAAAAGGTTGTAGATGCTGAAATAGAAAATAATGCTGACGTAAAGTTTTATCTTTCTACAGATGACCCTGTATTTAAAGATGATTTTATCAAAGCATATCCTAACAAGATAATTACCAATGATGTAAATTCTTATGATAGAAATAATTCATTGGCCATACAGGATGCAGTTGTGGATTTGTTCTGTTTGTCAAAGACAAATAAGATTTATGGTTCGCACCAAAGTTCATTTAGCCAAACAGCAGCTGATATTGGAGGAAAAAAAGAAATTATTGTTTAGGCATTAATTATATGGCTGAATTTTTAATTCAGTTTTTTCATAAAATAATCAATATCCGTAAATAAGTGGGCGTTCTCTTTTATCCATTCAAAATCCTTATTCCACCATTTAAAGTCTAATAAATACTTAATTTGTGGCTCAGGAAATCTAAATTTTATGATTTTGGCTGGTACGCCACCTACAATGGCATAAGGAGGTACATTTTTAGTGACGGTTGCGCCGGTGGCAATAATTGCTCCATCACCAATTGTAATGCCGTCCAAAAGCGTTACGTTAGCCCCGATCCAGACATCGTTTCCAATTAGTATAGTATAGGGTTCATTTCCTTCAGTTGGAGTAGGGAACTCAGGAAACAATTGTTTTTGGGTAAAACTGAAACCAACTTGTTTCCTAGTGGAAAAAAAAGAAGGATGGGTGCTTACAAAAGTATGTGTTGGATGATTTCCAAAAACACATTTTACATCTGGTCCTATTGAAGAAAATTTTCCAATTTTTGCATTCATTAAAATGGTATCCCTTCCTAAATAAGAGGCAAACCCAAGTTTACTGTTTATTAGTGCGGCCCGGGTAGATAGCAGGTTGTGACCTTCAAAAATAGAATTTTTTGAAAATTCACAATTTATACCAAAGTAAATGTTCTTTTTTTTAGATAAAGATTTCTTCATCCAAAATTGGTACAAGGAAGACCCTAATCTATGTATGTAATAATTCAATTTTCTTTATAAATTTTGCTGGGTTACCACCCCATATTTCATTGTCCGGTATTGATTTGGTTACAACTGAACCTGCTCCAATTATTGAATTTTCACCAATAGTTACACCTTTTAGTATAATACTATGGGCTCCAATAAAGGTATTATTTTTAATATGAATTGACTTCGTATTAGGAATATCTGTTTCTGATTTTTTCCTTAAAGTTGGCTGTAAGGAATGAAAGTCTGTGTCGTATATTTTAACACTACCTCCAATTTTTACGTTTTCTCCAATAACTACATTGTCGTGTGCAATTATTGTTGCATTCGATATTCCCGTATAATTGCCGATTTTCAAATTTCCCGTAACTCCTAAATCAATAATCATTTTTGTATCTCCACCAATTGGGTTCGATCTTCTTGATGAATTAAATTTTACTTGGGTTCCTAATTCCAATCTACCCTGGCCTGTAATTAAAATTATACCGGATATTTTAGGAAAATCAGTATAAATAATATCCTTACGTTTAAAAGTTATCTTATTAAAAATAAGATTTTTTAATGCGTAAATTTTCCAGTAAATATTTAAAATATAATTCATATTAATTACCAATAGCAACCGTCTTCGACAGCATCTTTTTTAGCGGGGGTCTCGCTTATTAAAGGACGGCTCCAATGATTGTTATATAGTTTTGAAATTTCTGGATGATTATCCCAACGGGAACCTTTTATTCCAAATAAAATTTGGGTTGCACCCCCCATGTGAATAGCTTGTTTACCCATTCTTTTGGCGTGTGCTCCAAGAGATAAACCATATGCTCCACAACCAATAATGGCAACATCATAGTCAATTTGGTCCATTTGCTCTTTCATGTAATCCAATGCCTCAAACCAAGTATTGAACTCACTTGGTTGTCCTGCAATCGTTTGGACTGCTTTGATTGTTTTTAATTCAAAATTTGGTAATATTTCCGGGTTTTCAAATAATTCATCATTCTTTGAATATTGACTTATTATGCTTTCTTCAAAAGGATGGATTACGAGAACTTTTTTCCCTGTAAGAGCTTTGCTCCAAGGATTAGCATGATAATAAGGTTCAATGTCCTTAAGTGGAATTTTTATACGGTTTTTAATTGTCTCTTTAAGCAGATGTTGTTCCTTTAGCCACACGCCTAAAATGTCTATCTGCTCAATATCTATAAGCGCCTGTTTTGCAAAATTTTCTATAGTTTCCTTATATGCAGGAAATATACCAGCATTTACATGTGCTTGTTGAATTACATTATTGTTTATTTCAAGATTATTGGTTCTTCCTAATACATAATCAAAATATTTACTTATTCCTTTATTGGTGTTTAAAAACGCAGAGATACATTCAAATTCTACTGCACCGATCCTTGCCACTAAAAAGGGTTTGTTGGAGGATAACAAATTATAAATTTGGTCAGATGCATTTTGCCCCTCATAATCAATTTTGAAATCTTGCGTATTACTGGCAAAATAAGAATATAATTTCCTGAATATTTTTAATATAATTTCCATTCTTTACTTTTTGCCCAATCTGTTTATGATGAAATTCTTCAAATAATTAAAATCATTTTTTTTGGTTAAATAGGCTAAGGAATAAAATGATAATGTTCCTACTAGCGTGGCAAATATGATTTTAAAATATAACGAATTAATATTGGAATTTATATATGTCAAGGCTAAGAAAATAACAAGAGCAATAATTAAATATGTATATAGACCCGATAGTTGTTTCTTAATTCCATAGCCTAAAAATTTACCTGGATAATATGCATTGATTATAAAATGGATAATTGAAGTAACGGCCTCTGCAGCTGCAATGTAAATAATACCAAAAGGTAACGCGGCAATAATTAAAACAACTCTTATTATAATTTTAATGTAATGTTGTCTAAGAACCAAGTTCGTCTTATTAAGAACATATAAAATATTAATGTTGACACTTATTAAATTATTAAAATATCTAGACAAACAGAAAAGTTGTAAAATGGGCACTACCGCAATCCATTTATCTGTCAATAATAAAAGCACAATAGGTTCTGCCAAAACTGCAAGAATAATTGTAATTGGTAATGTAATTAAATGCAATAGTTTCATTACCCTTTCAAATTCAGACCTTAAACTCTTGTTATCCTTGTTTTTAGCCAGAGAGGGCAGGAGAACATTATCTAAAACAGAACCCAGCGTACCAATTGCAACATCAGGAAATTGCATTCCCCGTGTATAAAACCCTAAATCTGCAGTACTTACCACTTTAGCGATAAATAATGATGAAAATTTGCCTACAACAACATTTAATAAGTTGGAAACCATTAGGTTTGAGCCAAATTTAAACAGATTTTTAAAAGATGATTTAGAAAAGTATATTCTATATTTATAGGTGTTACTTATAGTAAAAAATAACAACATTAATACTGATCTTGATAAGTATTGAAATACCAATGCCCATACACCAAAACCGTTATATGCTAAAAAAATAGCAAATAGGCCACTTAAAATTATTGCACTGGAATTAATTTTTGCAATAGTTTTAAAATCTAAGTCTATACTTAGTAACGTATTTGGTATTGCAAATAAAGCATTTGAAATCAAGACTAAAGAAAGAACTCTTAGAAGAGAGACCAAACTAGGTTCTCCATAAAATGAACTAATATAAGGGGCACAGAACCATAAAACTATATATATACTTGAGGCTATTACCAAATTAAAGGTAAAAACTGTACTTATATCATCTTTGGACTTATCATTCTTTTGAATTAAAGCCTTTGTAAATCCGGAGTCAATTAAAATTTGGGCTATGGCAGTAAAAACTAATAAAATACCGACAACACCATAATCACTGGGGCTTAAAATTCTTGCTAAAATTATGCCTATACAAAACTGTACACCTTCATTACCAAATTTTTCAATACTATTCCATATAAATGCAGCTGATTTTGATTTGGTCATTATTAAAATTTAAATAGCATGAAAAGGTAGAACAATTATAAAATCATATAATTGCCAAAAATTATACAGTAATTATTTAACTGTTTTTACTTAAATACCAATTGTAAATATTAAGTATACCTTCTTCCAATTCTATTTTATGTTTCCAGCCCAAAGCATTTAATTTTTTAACACTGGTAAGTTTTTTTAAAGTTCCATCTGGCTTATTTGCATTAAAATAAAAACTACCATTAAAGCCGATTTTTTCTTTGATGGTATTTGCCAAGTCATGGATGCTGATATCTTTTCCTGTACCTATATTTATATGAGTATTTCGAATTTCTTTGGAATCTATTGAATACGTGTCAACAAAATCTCTATTCTCCATTAAAAATACACAGGCATCTGCCATATCCTCCGACCATAAGAATTCTCTCATAGGTTTTCCGCTGCCCCAAATTTCTACGGTAACTTCTCCAGAATCATTTTTTGAAATCCCATATTTGTTAAGTATGGCTGTTTTGTCCACTATACTATCATTAGAGGAAACTCCCTCAATAGGTAAGTTGGCCAAATCCTTGTCTATAGTTGCCCAATCATTTTGTTCCAAGGCCTTTCCCAAATGAATTTTTCTAATCAATGCCGGTAAAACATGCGATTTTTCTAAATCAAAATTATCGTTGGGGCCATAAAGATTTGTTGGCATTACAGATATATAATTTGTCCCGTATTGTAAGTTATAGCTCTCACATAACTTAATCCCAGCAATTTTCGCTATAGCATATGGCTCATTGGTATACTCTAGTACATCAGTAAGCAAGTACGATTCATCCATTGGTTGTGGACAGGATTTTGGATAAATGCATGTACTACCTAAAAACATTAATTTTTTAACCTTGTTAAGGTAACTTTGATGTACAACGTTATTTTGTATCATCAAATTCGCATAAATAAAATCTGCCCTATACGTATTATTTGCAACAATGCCGCCCACTTTTGCGGCGGCAAGAAAAACGTAGTCTGGTTTTTCCTTTGCGAAAAAACCAGCTACTGCTTCCGTATTTGTTAAATCAAGTTCCGCATGCGTACGAAAAATTAAGTTGGTATAGCCACTTTCCTTTAGCTTTAATACTAAGGCACTTCCAACTAATCCTCGATGACCTGCTACATAAATTTTCGAGTTTTTCTCCATCGTCTCTATTCGAAATAATTTAGGATACGGTATCCACCATCTTTTAAATATTGATCTTTCTGCATCAATTTTACATCACTTTGCATCATATCCTTAACAAGGTCTACTAAATCATATTCTGGTTTCCAACCTAACTTATTATTTGCTTTGCTAGGATCACCAATCAATAGATCTACCTCTGTGGGCCTAAAATATTTAGGATCTACGGCCAATACTTCTTTACCAATTTCTAATTGATAATCTGGGTTGTTACATTTGGCAACATATGCCTTTTCATCAACTCCCGTTCCCTTAAATTCCAATTCTATACCAACTTCGCTAAAGCACATTCTTACGAAATCCCTTACTGGTGTAGTTTT
This sequence comes from Maribacter sp. MAR_2009_72, assembly GCF_007827235.1. Classification (NCBI taxonomy): domain Bacteria; kingdom Pseudomonadati; phylum Bacteroidota; class Flavobacteriia; order Flavobacteriales; family Flavobacteriaceae; genus Maribacter; species Maribacter sp. MAR_2009_72. Next base: position 57,051 of record NZ_VISB01000001.1, read on the forward strand.
ACCTGTAGCGATAACCCAATCCTCTGCTTCATCTGCTTGCAATATCATCCACATCATCCTAACATAATCCTTTGCGTGTCCCCAATCTCTTTGTGCATCTAAGTTACCTAGGTACATTTTATCTTGAAGTCCCAATGCTATTCTAGAAGTTGCTCTTGTAATTTTACGAGTAACGAAAGTTTCTCCTCTAATAGGTGACTCATGATTGAATAAAATACCGTTACAAGCATACATTCCATAAGCCTCACGATAATTCACGGTAATCCAATAGGCATACATTTTTGCTACTGCATAAGGACTACGTGGGTAAAATGGTGTTGTTTCACTTTGTGGTACTTCCTGAACCTTACCATATAATTCAGAAGTTGAAGCTTGGTATATACGAGTTTTTTCAGTTAATCCCAATAACCTTACGGCATCTAATATCCTTAGTGTTCCAAGACCATCTGCATTACCTGTATATTCTGGTGTTTCAAAAGATACTGCTACATGGCTCATAGCTGCCAAATTATAAATCTCGTCTGGCTGAATTTCCTGTATAAGTCTAATTAGGTTAGTACTATCTGTCATATCCCCATAATGAAGCACAAAATTTCTTTCTGTTTCATGCGGATCTTGATATAAATGATCTATACGGTCTGTATTGAATAAAGAAGAACGTCTTTTTAGACCATGAACTTCGTAACCTTTCTTTAATAGAAATTCACTTAAATATGCGCCATCTTGTCCGGTAACTCCTGTGATTAGTGCGACTTTTTTCATAAATAGAAATTGGTTTGTATTTGTATTTTATTTTTTTATACTTTTTTGAACTAATATGTTCTTTAACGTCATAAACCTGATTAAATTTTGCAAAACTACAAAATACCCTATATTCATGCTTGTATATTTAATTTTATATAGAAGCAATACCCTAATATTATCCATAAATGCATATTATAAAAGGGTTTAGGTTCAATACTAAAAATTACAGTGATGTAAGCAAAATTTTTAAAATTTGCTTTTTAAATAATTTTTGTAATGATTTATGTCGGTAATTTTTTCTGTTAGAGATTTCCAATTGAAAATTTCCTTACAAATGAATATATCATACTTTTTGTTATTGATAATCGTTTCATTTGTGTTTAATGGAAACTTAATTTCAGATACTTTATTGTTTAAATAATGTGGGGGAGAGTGGGTATGTGTTCCTTCAGCATCAAATCCTATGTTTTTTACCAAATTTTTACTTGGAACAACACTATAACCTTTATTTATAAATTGAGTAAATGCCCATGGAAAGTCCCAGGCATCTATTTCATCTTTTAGACTTTGGGCAACTTTTTTGTGTAAACCTATAACGGAAGCCTGATCCCATTTATGACCGCTAGAAACGTAAGACAAAAGATCAGAGGAATTGAAGTCTTTTAAAACTTCCTTGTATTTCTCCCATCTACTTTTCCATGTGGCCCAGCCCCATGTAAACGAGTATCCTGCATAAAAATAATCCTCATTTTTTAAAGATAGTTTTTCATTTAAATTAATTCCGGTGATACTGAAAATTTCTTTGTTATTTTTAAAATGTTTTAAAAAGTAGTCGCAGAAATTAAAAAAACTTTGTGTGGGTAGAATATCATCTTCAAGTATTATTCCTTGTTCTTCATTTTCAAAAAACCAATTAATAGCGGATAATGGCCCATACTTACAACCTAAATTCTTATCTGAAAATTTGGTAATTATTTTACAATCCCAATCAATTTCTTTAAGAATATAATTCCGAACCTCTTCTGTTAAACCAAAATCAGTTTCGTGTGTAGGTCGTGGGCCATCTGCCGCTACATATAGTTTTTTAGGAGCATATGCTTTTATTGCAGGTAATACTTTCTTGACTTTATCAATTCTATTGAAGACAATCAATAAAATAGATGATTTATCAGTATCAATGTTGTTCATTCGTATCTAAACATTTTAATTTTTAAATATAACGAACAACTATCCTAAAAATTCTATTAGTTGGTTCTATTTTCTTTTTAGATAATACTAATTTGGAATTAAAAAATCAACCAATGAAAATACAGTGTTGCCAAAATCAAAGTTCAATACATTTCCATTTCTGGAATCCCATAGGGTCGAAACTTTGTTTACTCTACAATCTATCATCTTATTTCCATAGTTAGGACGATTTGCCGCAAAAAGCCCTAGAGATAAATTTTCGAAAGTTATATTTTGAAAAGTATTGTTCTCTGCTGGTGAATTGCTTCTTTCCAAATGGTGGAAAACTACGCCGTACATGCAATCCTTGATTTCACCATTAATGAACATATTATTGTTACCTGCATTGGTTTGATTATAAATATTCCATTCGCTGGTATCTCCTCTATCCCATTCCAAAAATTGAATTCCGTTGCCATTGGTTATGGAGAAATTTTCAAATCTGTTATTAGTAGCTCCATTGGCAATTTGGATAGCATTGTGGTATTGTTGTTCAGGAAAATTTCCGGTTATGGAGAAATCCTTAAATACATTACCTTCTACACCTGCATATGACAGTTCTAAACTTGTATTGATTATTTTAAAATTTGTAAATACATTATTGTTCATCTTGTGGAAGCCACCTAAACCATGTCCTGGGTGTTCCAGATCGCCAACTTTTTCAACAATTAGGTTATCAATTCTATTTCCGCTACTGTCTCCCCATAAGAAGACATAATAATCACATGCATTAATATTGTTGTCAGAATAAACTTGGTTGTTCAATATGGTATTGTTGTCACAAGAATCAAACAATAACCCACCTGTCCCAGCATTAATAACAATTGAATTTGTTATGTAAGAGTCATCTAAATAATAGCTTGGAAAAGCTCTTCCACTTTGGGATTTAATTTCAGAGGCTATATTTACAGCAATGATATTATCCAGTTTAATATGGGAGGCCCTATTGCTATATACCCCATAAGACATTTTCCTAATTTGGAAATTACTGATATTAATATATTGTTTTTCAATAATTATAGCGCTACCGGCCCTATTTTCCCTAGCTTCATTAATACCGGATAACGTAGGTAGATAGTTGGCATTAACATTATCATTTTGATTTTTATAATCTTGATAAGATACTGTCGCTGAGTTTGAAGCCACTACATCCCCTGGTTGAGAAGTGTATCCTATAAAGGAAATAGGTTGGTTCTCATTGCCTGAATTACTTACTTCTAAATGTCTGTTGCCATAATCACCAGCTTTTACATAAACGATATCCCCAGCTCTTGCTGTTCTAAAAGCATGCGCTATATCCCAAGATGACTGTTCGCTACGTCCGTCATTTGAAGAATTACCATTGGTCGTTACAAAATACACATTTTCACCTGTGGTAGGTACTTCTGTTTTACTGATGGTTACTGAACCTTCTTCAGTTGTTACTTCTCCATCTTCATTGACTTCTTCGGTTACATAAGTAAACGTATCGGTTTCTTCTTCTGTAGTGTTCTCTTGACCAGTGGTTTCTTCTGTTTCAACTGGAGGGTCATTATCCGTGGATTCTGTGGTTTCTTCCGTAGAATTATCAGTTTCTGTATTTGTAGTTTCCGGTTCTGAAGTTTCTGGTTCAGTGGTTTCCGGTTCCGTAGTCGTTGTTTCCGGTTCTGTTGCGGGTGTTTCTGTCTCTTCAGTTGTGGTCTCAGGCTCTTCAGTCGTTTCTGGCGCAGGTTCCGATACCGGATTGTTTGATGTTTCGTTATTTACTGGCTCAGCCGATTTTGGCGTGTAAGTCAGTGTATTGTCATCATTAATAGTAATTGTACCAGATTTAGGTAACGAGGTTTCAATAATTCTTACATTGCTCAAATCATCAAAACGATCATTCTGTAAAACATCCAAAATTATTGCATTGTTACTTTGCAAAATAAAGGTGTCATCCAAAACCCTATTTTCTATACCAGCGGTAGGATTGGAATTATTCACTACATAGTCTGATAATATATCAGAATCTTTGCTGCAGGATGTTAAAAAAAGAAAGACAAAAGAAAGTAAGAACAAGGTAGTAGGTAATTTTAGGTTAAGCTTCATAACAAGGATAAGATTTAAACGATTTAAACTAATTTGGGGATTCAAAAATATTTATAAAATTTTTATCATCGATGAAATTCACATTTTATTCGATGAATTACCCAAACATTACGTTTCGTCTAAACCATTTAGATTTTTTAAAAGTCCATATTTCGATGAAATGCAGCTTTTATTAACATTTTTAAGAAAAAAAATCGAATTTCACCCATTTTTACCTTTTTTTTTTGATTCTAATGCCAAGAAATTTTTGCTCAATTGATTTCCTGTTATCGGATTAAGCTAAAATGACCACTAAATTCTATAGGTTCATTATTTATTTCATCAATTAAATTCACTTTGAACCAATAATCTGATTCTGTCATTAAACTATTATTATAAGTACCGTCCCAACCAGGACCTAATGGGTCTAATTTGGTAAGTAATTTACCATGTCTATCATAGATGTAAATGTCCAATTGCGATGTTATGTTTAAATTTTCAACACCCAAAGGTTTCCATGTTTCATTGGCACCATCACCGTTTGGACTGAAAAATGTAGGATAGTTTACTATTAAAAATGGACTACTGGCTACCGTAAACTCACAAGAAGATTTTGCCCTAACATACCCAGTATAGATACCGCCATCTACATTTTCAAAAATATTACTTTCTTGGTAGGGACCTTCGGCACTTGTTATGCTATATTCAAATTGGTCAAAAACTAAAGGATTTTCATCCACGATCAATCTAACACGGTTACCGGAATCCAATATGTAACTTTTGGCCGTTACTTCTACTTCTAATGTTGTAGGTTGCAGTACTTCTTCTATTGTGGTAGAATACGTAGTAAATCCGCCACATTCCATTGTGGATCCAATCTCATAAATTTCCAACGTATATGTTCCTGCTGCTGATATTGCAAATATTGCTTCTTCTACACCGTCATTATCCACATCATTGTCCGGTGTCCAATCATATCTGTAATTTGGGCCTAAATCTTCCCCTAAATATATAATCTCTATAAGTCCCGTTTCCTCAGAACAAAGGCTTAAGGTCGTAGGAATGTCCAAAATAGGTTCATTCAATATCGTAACATCAAAAGAAGCTTCGTTGGCACAATTTGGATTATTATCCGCTTCTGCATATATATAAATAGTTTGGGTCGATATGATCTGGTCACCTTCATTTAAAGCTGTTCCGGTTCTGTTTGGACCTGTAAAATAACTTTGACTATCCGGTAGTGACGGCAAAATGTAAAATTCACAAGATTCTACATTCTGTACCATATCTACTGTAGGAATTTGTGTTATCGTAAGCGTCACTGAAACTCTTTCACTGGAACATGAGGTAATGGGGTCAAAAATTTCCGCGTAATATAGATATTGACCAGCGGCTGTTTCATTTGGTGTAAACATGTTACCTGTAGCTACGGGGACACCTCCGTTATCAGAAGTATACCAATTTATAATTTGATTGATAGGGGGCGTGTCTACCGATAAGCTGGCGGTAGCTTCTCCACTACAATTAAAACCATCTACAGGGTTGGTAGGGGCTGATAATGTAGGGCAGGTGCAATTTGGCGCGGTAACCGGCAATGTAGCTGTACAACCATTATTGTCCACTGTAATGGTAATATCGGTTCCGGCCGGTATGTTAATGATTCTATCGTTTCCAACAACTGTTCCCGCCGTAGTGGTCAGTATACCGGTTAATGGTTGTAACGTTACTTCGTAATTCAATAAGTCTGCCGTACATGTATTTGATACAAGAATTGGGGTAGGGGTGGTGTTAATGGTAACATCAAAACTATTTTCATCCGTACAATTAGGATTTGTGCCAGATTCTGCAAATATATATATGGTTTGTGAACTTGTTATTAAATCGTCGGCATTTAAGATCGTCCCAGTTGCATTAGGACCGGTGTAATAGGTATTGCCAGGATTCAACGCAGGTAAGGTATAAGAATCGCAGGAAGCGGGCGGGTTGGCCAGACTATCTGCAACGGGTGTATCAATAATCGTTAATACTACCTCTGATCTAATACTTGAACATGACGTTACAGAATCAAAAGTTTCCACAAAATAAGAATAAGTGCCTGTAAGGGTTTCAGTTGGTGTAAAGGTATTTCCTGAGCCCAATAAAACACCGCCGCTGGCTACATCGTACCAATTTAAGGTATCTCCTCCTGTAGTTGGTAGATCTGCTGATAAAGTGGCCGTTGGTTGACCCGTACAATTACTTTGATCTTGAATGTTTACCGGTTCATCCAATGTTGGACAATTACAATTAGGAGCAGTAATGTCTAAATTGGTTGCGCAACCATTATTTGTAGCTGTTACAGTAATATCTGTACCTGCAGGAATATCCGTTATGGTATCATTACCTACAACAGTGCCGGCGGTAGTGGTAAGTGTGCCGGTCAAAGGTTGAAAAACTACCTCATACGTTAATAAGTCAGTAGAACAAGTATTGGAAACAGGAATAAGGCTGGGGGTGGTATCAATATTAAGTATAAAACTACTTTCATCTGTACAATTGGGTGTAGTTCCTGTTTCTGTATAAACATATATGGTTTGCGATGTTGTAATAATCTCACCGGCGGTTAATATAGTTCCCGTACCACCAGTACCTGTGTAATAATTATTTCCGGCTGATAATGCGGGTAGGGTATAGGAATCACAAATGTTTGTTGGAACAGTAATGATATCAGCAGTTACCGATGGATTTATGGTATAGGTTACGGCTGTTCTTGTTGCACTTGTGCAACCAGTAGTGGATGATGATGCCTCTGCGTAATAGGTATATGTATTTGGTGCAGTTTCGATAGAGGTATAGGTCAGTCCTGATCCCAAAGAAACCCCTCCGGTCGGGCCACTAAACCAATCTATAGTATCTCCGGTACCCAGAGGGTCTAGCTCAACACTAATTGCAATATTTGCACTGCCTTCACAAGCTGCTTGATCAGTAGGGTTTATAGGTGCCGTGGGTACTGTATTAACCGTAACGGTTTCGGTAATAGGGGTGGCCAGTGTTACTAAACAGGAATTTACACTATCCTCAACACTACTAATAGAAAGGGTTGTATCAATAGATGCCGCTGTTACTGTTATTGTTGCGGTACCAGTAATTGGGTCTAGCACAACAGCAGTAGTACCACCACCATCTATATTATAATTAACAACATCATCAGGGTCACCAGTAATGGTAAATATAGCATCCTCACCTTCGCAAATATCCGTATTGCTGGTTAAGGTAGGTATTGTGGGTCCTGGTGTAACTTGAAGAGATGCAATGGATTCTTCATAGCATAAATAATCATCCCCTCGAACCCAAACTCTATAAAGGTTACCATCCATTGCTGCGGTAACACCAGTTACCGTTAAAATATTTGTGCCAACACTATAATCTTCTACTATGGTCCAAGTAGTTCCGATATCCGTACTAACAGACCATTCGTATTCTATATTAGGATTTGTGCCAGCTCTGATTGCAGTTATATTAAATACAGCATCTTGCCCTTCACAAACAATGGTTGGGTCCGTCAATTGTGCTGAAATTGTCACAGGTTCTGCCAGTGTAATAATGGGCAAACCGGCATTTACAGGTGGGGTATAACCATCTGTTCCCGTTACTAGCCCGTTACCGTCTACCACTGGCACGCCATTACCAACATAACCATCATTGTCATCATTGGTATACCCTGCTTCCGTAGCATCAGGACACCCATCATTATCCGAATCATCATCTAAACAATCTATTAGACCATCTAGGTCAGTATCTTTGCTTATTCTAATATGGTCATAATTTCCTTGCTGTTGGTTTAAAGCGGCGTTGGCCTCGTGTATAATACGAATTACTAAATGCTCGCCAATAGATGCTGGGTCTGTTGATGGGTCTACGGAAAAAGAAAAATCTCTCCATTGACCATTGGGAGTGTCCTCTGGACCAACAATTAATTGATTTATAACGGTAAACACACCACCGGAAAAATAACCTGCCTGAATGGTACTTATACCATCATTTCTACCTGAATCAACTTGGTCTACTCCATCTCCTACGGCAATGGTAATTTCGTAACCGCCTTCCTCAATAATAATTGAATTCGCATTTCCAGCTAGTGTGGCTAAATCTTGGGTAATGGTAGCATCGCCCCCAAGAAATAAAAATGTATCTTCAAACATCGTACCAATTGGGTTGCCAATGTCATCTGGAATATCAATTAAACCTGTGCCATCAGTAACAAAATTTGGTGAGAATGTAGGTCCATAGGTTTCTGCATTAGGCATATGTAAACCACCACCAACACCTGTGTAATTCCAAAAGTTTACAATATTATCATATGGAAAACCGGGAGCGAAAAATGTTTGGGGAGCAAATTCAAAATTATAATATCCTCTTATGTTGATATTGCTGGTAAGATCGCATCCTTCATCTATATCTGTTAATCCGTCATTGTCGTCATCAAGATCAATATTTGTTTGCAGGGTATTGGTTGCATCATAATAGAAAAAATTACCATCTTCAACGCCATCACCATCGCTATCAAGTAACGTACATTGATTTACGAAATCTACGACGGCATAACTATTTCCCAAATATCCACCGGCTCCTGTTACCAATCCGTTAGCATCTATGTTGGGTAGGTTGCCCAATCTGCCACCACTAATATCCGTATATCCTGCTTCCTCAACATCTGGGCATCCATCATCATCAGAATCGTAGTCCATACAATCAGAAACTCCATCACCATCCGTATCCTTTACAATTTTAATATTGTCATAATTACCCTGTAATTGTAATAAGGCCAGATTTGATACATGTTCTATACGAACTGCAATAGCCTGCCCTAAAGCGGGATCACCAGCATTTACTTCTCCATTTACGGTAAAACTCGTCCAAAATCCGTTGGGAGTTTCAGAACTTTCTACGGTAAGTGACCCATTGGTTATGGGTTGAAAATTATCTGGATTTCCGTCATGATAACCAATTTCTATAATAGATCGGCCATCATTTCTGTAAAAATTATCATATTCTATTCCATCACCTATTGAAATGGACAGATCATAATGTCCTATTTCATATGTTCCGTAAACCGTTCTGGATACAATGCTTGCATCTCCATTGATGTAGGCATAAGTAGTACCTTCAGCAGCGCTAAAATGGTTTGTGCCATCTAAAGTAGTTTCTATTCCCGGTGTGCCTCCTAAGGAATAATCGTTCCAACCGGCTACAGGATAATTTGGTAGGTCGGCTAATTCTAACCCGCTATTGACAATTTGTATTTCACATTCATATTGGTCAGTAATACCATCATTGTCGTCATCCAAATCAATATCGTTAGGTACCCCATCTGCATCAAAATCATTATAATTGGGAGCGCAAGTATTTATTGCGTCATCGATTACTGCAATCTTATTACCTGTATATCCGCCTGCTCCAGTTACCAGACCATTGGCATCTACATTAGGTAACCCCCCAATAACACCACCGCCAGCATCTGTATGACCGCCTTCTACAACATCAAAACAGCCGTCAGCATCCCCATCAGAATTCAGATCCGTACAATTTGGAGCACCGTCACCGTCCGTGTCTATTTTTAGTTCAAATCCGTCATATGCAGCTCTGGTATCACTAAAGCCAATACCTGTATGAGTAACACGAATTAAAATACCTTGATTTAGTGCGGGTGATCCATTAGGTATACTAAATTGTATCTCAAACCGATTCCATCCCTCTGGTGTTGAAGCACCATCAACAGTAATGTTTGCTCCTGCAATAGGTTGAAATGCTGCGGCATCATCGCCGTAACCCATTTCAATATCACTAATACCATCGTTTCTGCTATCAATCGTACCAATACCGTCACCAACATAAAAAGAAAGAATATAATTAGTTTCTTGGTAAACCGATAGTGGCCTATTTGTAATCGCAGTTGCTGCAGGTATAGTTAAATAATTATTTAAAAAGAAATATTGGTTTCCCTCTGGTGTGTAAGGAAATGCACCTGTAGCTGATGGAGTTTCTATTCCTGCTCCTACAGCACTATCAACTTCCCAATCTATAGCGTCAGAAGGGTCATTTTCAAAACCAGCATTTCGTATTGGAACTTCGCATTCTTCACTGTCCAAAATTCCATCATTGTCGTCATCCAAATCACAAACATCACCAATGCCATCGCCATCAAAATCAGAATTGGTTATGTCAACTGTGTTTATACAGGTATCAACCCCATCTAGCACGCCATCATTATCCATATCCTGGGCATAAAATGATATAGTAAAAATGAAGAATAAAATTGTCAGGAAACTTTTTCTTTTCAACATAGTAGGTAATTAAGAGCTATTGAATCTATGTTCTAGTAGAATCAACACATGTAAAAATAGGCTGCAATTTTTATAAATGTTTTATTGATCGCCAAACGACAAAATTAATGGATAACAGTATTTATATCTGGTTTATTTTTAAATGATTATCAACAAAACGGCCAAGAATAAATAATTCTTGGCCTTTTCAAAAATTTGTGTGGATTGTATCTTATTTCTTACCAATTTGGTAATAAGTAAATCCTTTTTCCTCCATCCTTAATGCGGTATATTGATTTCTGCCATCAAATATTACGGGTTCATTAAGTCTAACTTTTAATTCCTCAAAATCTGGAGACCTAAACTCTTTCCACTCAGTTAGGAGTATCATGGCATCGGCATTTTTTAGGGTATCATATTTGGAGTCAAAATAAGAAACACTTTGTACGTCTTTTAAATAAAAAGTTTTAGCCTCGTGCATTGCCTTTGGGTCATAGGCTTGTATTTTGGCTCCTCTTTTTACCAGTTCCTTGATGATATATATTGCAGGTGCTTCACGCATATCATCGGTTTCCGGCTTGAATGCCAATCCCCAAACAGAAAACGTTTTACCTGTTAAATCTTCTCCAAAATGAGCAACTACTTTATTTGCGATGACAAATTTTTGATCATCATTTACTTTTTCAACAGCTTCAATTAAGCGCGGAGTGTACCCGTGTTGTTGTGCAGAGCGTTTTAATGCTTTTACATCCTTAGGGAAACATGACCCCCCATATCCGCTACCGGGATATATAAAACTATATCCTATGCGACTATCACTACCAATACCAACTCTTACTTTATTGACATCCGCACCTACCAATTCACATATATTGGCCACTTCGTTCATAAACGATATTTTAGTAGCCAACATGGCATTTGCCACATATTTGGTCATTTCTGCGGAGCGAACATCCATGGAAATCATTCTGTTTTGTGTTCTAAAGAATGGCGCATACAAAGCTTTCATTTGTTCTTCTGCTTCTTGAGATTCTACTCCTATGACAACACGGTCCGGTTTCATAAAATCATTGATGGCATCTCCTTCTTTTAAAAATTCTGGATTGGATACTACCTCAAATGGAATTTGTACTCCCCTTTTATCCAACCGTTCTTGAATCTTTGCTTTTACTTGATCCGCTGTTCCAACGGGTACGGTGGACTTATCCACAATAACCAATTTTTGCTGCATGTGGTCCCCTATATCAGAGGCCACTTGCAAAACATACTGTAGGTCTGCAGCACCGTCTTCACCCATAGGTGTTCCAACGGCAATGAATGCAATATTTGATTTTTCTAGACTCTTTGCTAAATCTGTACTAAAAAATAATGTTTTGTTTTCCACATTTCTTGAAACCATTTGCTCAAGACCTGGTTCATAAATGGGAATAATGCCTTTTTTTAAATTATCGATTTTATTCTGGTCGATATCTACACAGGTTACGGTATTACCCATTTCAGCAAAACATGTTCCACTTACCAGGCCAACATACCCAGTTCCTATTACTGTTAAATTCATAGTATTTTATATTATTGGCAAGACTTAAAGATTGTTCTTTGTAAATCTTTGATATTCTACAAACGAAGGTTTGCAAAATTAATTTTTTAAAATTTAAAATATTTTTATAATCTGGCCGTATAGCCATTTACCAGTTTTCCTTTAACATCGTAAATTAATGTTTTTTCATGCTGAAATTTTGAAAGATCTTCTTTTAAAAATTTATCATGGGAAACTGCTAGTACAATAACATCAAATTTTTCATTGGGTTTTTCCTGTGTAGTTACAAGACCATACTCTTGAAATACCTCTTCTGGACTTGCCCAAGGATCATATATCGTTGTTTTTACCCTATATTCATTTAAATTATTGACTAAATCAACTACTTTGGTATTTCTTACATCTGGACAATCTTCCTTAAAGGTTATACCCAATATCAATACTTTTGCATCTTTAACCTGCGTATCATGTTTTAGCATTAACTTAATTATCTGCAAACTCAAGTATTCTCCCATGCCATCGTTAATTCTTCTACCCGCAAGTATCAAATCTGGATTATAGCCATGTTCTTGGGCTTTTTGGGCTAGGTAATAAGGGTCTACACCAATACAATGTCCTCCTACCAATCCTGGTTTAAAAGGAAGAAAATTCCACTTGGTGCCTGCAGCTTCCAATACATCGTTTGTATCTATACCCAATAGAGCAAATATTTTAGCAAGTTCGTTTACAAAAGCAATATTAATATCTCGCTGGGTGTTTTCTATAACCTTAGATGCTTCCGCAACCTTAATAGTAGGTGCCAAATGGGTGCCGGCGGTAATGACCGACTTATATAATTCATCTACTTTTTGACCAATTTCCTTTGTGGAGCCAGAGGTAACTTTTAGGATTTTTTCTACAGTATGTTTTTTATCCCCTGGATTGATACGTTCCGGAGAATATCCTGCGTAAAAATCTTTATTAAAGACCATTCCGCTACTTTTTTCTAATACGGGAATACAAATTTCTTCCGTAGCACCAGGGTAAACCGTAGATTCATATATGACAATATCATTGGGCTTAAGAACTTTACCTACTGTTTCACTAGCTTTTATAAGTGGTGTAAAGACAGGCCTTTTGGTGTCGTCAACTGGGGTTGGTACAGTAATGATATAATAGGTGCAATCTGCAAGTTCTTCTATAGATGAACTACATACCAAACCTTTTTCTTTTGCGTCTAAATTCTCAACTAGAACCTTTTGCAAATCCAGGTCGCTCAATTCAAGTGTATTGTCTTTTCCCGCATTGATTTCATCGACTCTTTTTTGGTTAATATCAAAACCAACAACTTTATATTTAGTAGCAAAAAGTGCCGCTAATGGAAGTCCAACATAACCTAACCCAATTATACCTATTTTCATTTTTATATATGTATTATTATTCTAATTTAAATTTGGCACCGGAATTTTCCATATACCACAAAATTGCACTTTAGACTTTAATATTAATACTGCTGTTTGTACCATTCTACAAAATTCCTAATTCCTTCATTTAAATTGGTTGTTGGTTGATAACCGTAATTAAATTTTAAATCCGAAATGTCTGCGTACGTTTTATATACATCACCATCTTGCATTGAAAGCATTTCCATAATAGCTTTCCTTCCCAAATGATGTTCTATTGTCGAGATAAAATCCATTAACTTAATTGGGTTTCCATTACCTATATTATAAATGGCATAATTTTCATTTTCTGAATTGGAAATAAAGCCAGTATCTATCACTTTAATTATACCGTTTATAATATCATCGATATAGGTGAAATCCCGTTCTAAATTACCATTGTTATATACAGGAATTTTCTTATCCGCCATTATGGCCTCTATAAATTTATAATAAGCCATATCTGGTCTTCCCCATGGTCCATATACGGTAAAGAAACGCAATCCGGTTGTTTTTAAATTAAATAAATGACTATACGTATACGCAAAAAGCTCATTGGATTTTTTGGTTGCCGCGTAAAGGCTTATGGGCTGGTCTACATTATCACTTGTGGAAAATGGCATTTTTTTACTATTTCCATAAACGCTGGAGCTACTGGCATATATAAAATGTTCAATGGCAAATTGTTTAGCATTTTTTAGAATATTATAAAATCCTATAATATTGGAATCTATATATGTATCTGGATTGGTAATACTATATCTAACACCGGCTTGAGCAGCTAAATGTATTACATGGGTAAAATGTTCTGTCTTAAATAGATTATCAATAAATGGCGTATCGCATATATCGCCTTTATAAAAAGAAAAATTGTGCAGACCATTTATCTTAAGTCCAATTTGGGAATCAGATATATTGTCTATACCCAATTCCCTTAGTCTGGCTAATTTTAAATTAACGTCATAATAATTATTTAAATTATCTAACCCTATAACCTCATGTCCACTAAGAAATAATGCTTTGACTAAATGAAAACCAATAAAGCCTGCTGCACCGGTAATTAAAATTTTCAATATGTTGTTTCGTTAAATGGTGATTGTTTACAAAATATTTCCATTTTCAAAATAAACACTAATTATTCAATCTTAATGACTTTTTTAATGGTTGAGTTGTCATTTGAAGTTTTTATAATTTCCATTAGGTACATTCCACGGCTTAAGGTAGATAAATCCAGCTCATAAATTTCTTCATGATCATTCTTAATCATTTTCTGGAAAACTAATTTACCATAAATGTCATAGAAACCAATATTTATGCCCTCGTTCATGAATTTTGAAAGTTCAATCTTTAAAGTCTCGCCCCTTACTGGATTTGGATAAATTATAATATCATCTATGGAAGCATTGTTCAAGGTTTCATTTAAGGTAATTTGAACATTGATGATAAAGGAACATCCATCCTCTGTTTGTAACGTGTATATACCACTATTAGAAATTTGGGCGTTTTCAATCACCAAAGGTAACACGTTCAATTCCTTATTGAGCGGTCCTGTAACTGTAAACATTTCATTATTAGGCTGTAAACCAAGTGTTAGGTCATCCCCAACGAACGCTATAACAGTTGTAGCGTTCAACTCTTGATCTCCATTATTAACGGAGTAATAAGTATCAATCAATTTAGCACTACAATCAATATTGCCTTCATTAACTGTAATAATCGTAGAAGTAGTATCAGTAAGGCCTTCACTATCCGTAACTGTAAGTGCTACAGTATAAACACCCGGAGTGTTATACGTGTATTGTACATTGGCGTTCTCTGCATTTTCTCCATTACCAAAATCCCATTCATAGGTAGTAATTAAGGTGTCATCTGTTGAATTAGATCCAATAAATTCTACGGTGAGCGGAGCACCACCTTCTGTTAAATCAGTATCTAGTATGGCAACTGGTGCTTGATTGCTTGATTCATTGACAAAGATGGTTACATTTTTCTCGTTTGTAAGGCCCTCCACATCTGTTACGGTTAGGGTAACCAAATATTCACCCATAAATTCATAAGAATGGTTTACGTCAATTTCATTTGATGTGGTTCCATCTCCAAAATTCCATTCATAGGAAACTATGCCATTGTCATCCGTAGAACTTCCTCCTGAAAACTCTATAAGCAAAGGCGCATTTCCAGAAAGCGGGTTTGCCTCAATTTTAGCTACTGGAGGTTGATTATCCAGGTCATTGACAGAAATAATAATGCTTTCAGTATCCGATGCACCATTGGAATCCGTTACAGTAAGCGTAACTTCATAATCTTTAATGGTTTGGAATGTATGACTGACATTTTCACCGCTTGCCGTGTTACCATCATCAAATGACCATATATATGAAACAATTTCGTCGTCATCTGTAGAATTGCTAGCTGAAAACTGTACATCTAGTGGAGCATTTCCTGAAATAGGATTTGCATCAATAACTGCCTGTGGCATTTGATTGGCGGTATCGTTGACCGTGATAGTTATTGCTTCCGAATCGGTCTCATTAAACTCATCGGTTACCGTTAGCGTGACATCAAAAGTTCCACTATTGGTAAAAATATGAGTAGGGTTGTCCAAAGTTGAGGTAGCCCCATCATCAAAATCCCATGCATACTCAAGGGTACCGTCATCGGTAGAGTTGCTGCCCGTGAACTGTACTTCCAATGGGGCCGAACCTGAAATAGGGTCAGCCTCTATTACGGCCACCGGCATTTGATTGGCGGCATCGTTGACCGTGATGGTTATTGTCTCCGAATCGGTCTCATTAAACTCATCGGTTACCATTAGCGTGACATCAAAAGTTCCACTATTGGTAAAAATATGAGTAGGGTTGTCCAAAGTTGAGGTAGCCCCATCATCAAAATCCCATGCATACTCAAGGGTACCGTCATCGGTAGAGTTGCTGCCCGTGAACTGTACTTCCAATGGAGTCGAACCGGAAATAGGGTCAGCCTCTATTACGGCCACCGGCATTTGATTGGTGGCATCGTTGACCGTGATGGTTATTGTTTCCGAATCGGTCTCATTAAACTCATCGGTTACCGTTAGCGTGACATCAAAAGTTCCAATGTTGGTAAAAATATGAGTAGGGTTGTCCAAAGTTGAGGTAGCCCCATCATCAAAATCCCATGCATACTCAAGGGTACCGTCATCGGTAGAGTTGCTGCCCGTGAACTGTACTTCCAATGGAGCGGAACCGGAAATAGGGTCAGCCTCTATTACGGCCACCGGCATTTGATTGGCGGCATCGTTGACCGTGATGGTTATTGTTTCCGAATCGGTTTCGTTAAATTCATCGGTTACCGTTAGCGTGACATCAAAAGTTCCACTGTTGGTAAAAATATGAGTAGGGTTGTCCAAAGTTGAGGTAGCCCCATCATCAAAATTCCATGTATAGGTTAGAGGTCCATCATCGGTAGAATTATCACCTGTGAACTGTACTTCCAATGGAGCGGAACCGGAAATAGGGTCCGCATCAATGACTGCCTGTGGTATTTGATTTGGAGGGTCATTGACCGTGATGGTTATTGTTTCCGAATCGGTTTCGTTAAACTCATCGGTTACCGTTAGCGTGACATCAAAAGTTCCACTGTTGGTAAAAATATGAGTAGGGTTGTCCAAAGTTGAGGTAGCCCCATCATCAAAATTCCATGTATAGGTTAGCGGTCCATCATCGTTAGAATTATCACCTGTGAACTGTACTTCCAATGGAGCCGAACCGGAAATAGGGTCCGCATCAATGACAGCCTGTGGTAATTGATTTGGAGGGTCATTGACCGTAATTGTAATGGTATCCGTGTCAGTTGCATTGGAGCCGTCAGTGACGGTTAAGGAAACCGTATAAGTTCCGGTTGTAAAGATATGCTCCGGTTGTTCCAATGTAGATGTACCGCCATCCGCAAAGTCCCATGCATAGCTAAGGGGTCCGTCACCGGTAGAGTTGCTACCCGTGAACTGGACCGTTAATGGGGCATTTCCAGAGGTGACATTGGCCTCAGCCACAGCGACCGGTGATTGGTTGCCAGTATCCAGAACTGTAATGTACGTAGTTTTTTCGTCACGTAAGCCACCATCGTCAAAAACCGTTAGGCTAACCAAATAGGTTCCTGGCGTATTGTACAAATGTGATGGGTTTTTAACATTCGAAGTGGTATTATCCCCAAATTTCCATACGTATTGATTGACTGTACCGTCTTCATCCGTAGATGCATTTGCATTAAAACTAACATTTAAGGGAGCATCCCCGGTAAGCGGTGTGGCAGTGAATTCTGCAGTAGGGGGTCTGTTTCCATTGGTTGCAGTTAGATTGATGACTTTCAAATTGTCAAAATAGGCTGTGCCCGGTTCTAATTTACTATAGTTACTATACAACCATAAGTCTAAGGTTTGGGTATTTCCTGGAACAATAATAGATCCTTTGAACGTGGTCCAATTTTGAGTAAACGTATAGCTGCCAATTGGTGGGTTTGCATTGGAATTATCGCGTACAACCTCAAATGCTGCATTGTTATTTCCTTTTCCGTCAAGTTCAAGATATAGTTCATCACCAGCTTGTATTCCAAACTTTTGAAGATTTATTGTCACGGTAAAACGTGCCCATGGATTGTCACTGTCATTGTTTATGATTTCCAAAGCGCATTCTGATCCATTGGTTTCAATATTGGTTCCGTTTGCTTCATCTAACCCAGTATTTAATGCCCCTGAAGTGATGAATATGGAAGGGTCGCCATTTGGTAAGTAGTTTGGACAACCTTCTTCCTGATTATCTTCCAATAAAGATAAATTAATCGTAGTCTGGCATCCAGTAGGTGTAGATACCACAAATTGTCCTACATTGGATGTATCCACAAAGCCATCATTTCTATTTGGATTGTTCCAAGGTGGTATTGCTATGATGTCTACTGAAGTATCTAATCTATAATAGCCATCTGCAGTCATCTTAGTGCTATCCAAAGAACTTATGGTAGGCCCATCATACTGTGTTGTGGTTATATAATATTCTCCTGTAGCATTTGCGGCCTTAATATAGACTTCGGAACCTTCGGGAACTACTATGTCCGTTCCTTGGATTGGGGAGCCATTAGCTCCGATTTTATATTGTACTGTTAAATAATTACCATTACAGTTTGTGATTTGTGGATTATTGGTGTCAAAACCTTCATTGTAAAGTGCCTGTATCTCAGCAGGCTCAAGAACTTTATTATATACTTTAAGTAAATCAATTTTACCACTTATCTCATCTGTTATACCACTGTCGTTACCACCATAAGTTACTGGAATATTTCTGCTTCCATCCTCATAAAATCCAGATGCCGTAAATTTACTAAGGTCAGAATTATCGTTTACCAGTTTAATGGGGCCACTTATTTGTCGCCTACAAACTTCTACACCGTTGGCATAAAGTATTGCAGTATTGCCATCATATGTTGCCGCTAGGTGCACCCAAGTATTTAATGGTGCATAGCCGGAATAGCAATTTAATGCCTCTGCTTCTGTAGAAAATGCCCATTTATACAAGGTATTGTGAAAGCCAAAGAACATATTGGGATATGATTGGCTAAATATGCCTACATTAGCAACTTTTCCACTTCCGGAAATTACACTATTACTGTTTCTGTATACCCACGCAGATAGGGTTATAGAATTTGCGGTAGATGCCAGTTCTTCACTGTAATCTATTTCTAAAAGTGAATTACTTGTAAATTCAAGTCCGTCAAATTCCAGGGCATTTCCAATTATACCTTCTGGCCAAGAATGCTGATTTGCCGTAACCGGATCTCCGTTATCATCTCTTTGTATAATTGTACCATGATTACCGTATTGGGAATTATCAGGAACAATGGTTCCTGTTGATTCGTCAAATTGCATGTCCAAAACTAAATTGGAATTATTGGATAACGGAATTTCAGAACCAATTTTAATGGTATGGGCAATTGACGGTACACCATTATTATCAATAGCAAATAACATATAATACCCTGGAGGAAGCAGCTCACGATTAGGAATTTCTATGTCATAAGAATTACCGGATGTAGTGAAATTTACAGGGATTCTGCGCTGTTCATTATTTGTAGAATGTGTAGCTGCGGAAAAACGTATTAAGCTGAATTGTTGTATTCCAGGTGTAGCCTCTACATTAATTGTAGTATCATAACCTGAACTTTCAGGACCATCGATTATTTCTGGCCTTTCCGCCAAAGTATTATCGGACTTGAACAGATAAGGCGGGCTATATATTTCCGCATTCATGTGATTGGTGCATCCTTGTGTTAAGGATAATCCGTCACAAAGTCCACCGCCACCTACAAATACCCTACCGTCTACCATTAAAATAGCAACACTATGATAAGTTCTTGGTATAGACATTGCCGCTACCGTACTCCATTTGTTCCCACTATCGTATGGATTGAAAATTTGAGCACCTAAAACAGCTGTGTCATCTGTAAAAACAGCTGCTTTTTGTAAACCACCTGTAATCAGGACCTCTCCAGTAGGTAATACAGTACTGTTATGCATAGTTCTTGCCAAGCTCATGTTACCGGTAAAAGTAACCGTAGGGGCAGGGTTGGGCCCTGTTCCATTAATATCAATGATAAAAGAATTATCTCGCGCAGGGGTAGTGCCATAATAATCTGCACCATAAGCTGGTGCGCCTCCAGTTTTCAATATTTTACCAATATCGAACATTACCGTATTACCCTTCATGGAATAACCATCTGAAACCCCTGCGCCAGAATCTTGGCGTTTACCTGCGTCAACTATGCTCCCCCCTGGTACATCAACGTCTATCCAATGCATTCTTTCACTAGGACCCGCATGAAACAATTTCCCATTAGGTGCTGGCCATAGCCAAACATGGTTGTCTGTTCTGTAGTTTCCTTGGGTTTCCATTGCTAAATCCTCATTAACATAAATATCCTCGCCTTGTATATTAGGTAATTTCAACCATCCTGTTAGGGAAGAATAAATTTCCGCATCCCTGTTGCCATAATTTCCACCACTCCATGAACCTCCAACAGTAAATACCGAACCATCTGATAACGTAACATTTCCTTGATAGCCCCGTGGAATATTCATTTCGTCCGCTACGGTCCAGGAATTGGTCCTCCAGTCATAAATACTGGTCCTTTCGCTACTGGTTCCCCCGGCAGATAAAATTCTACCATCGGCAAGATTGTTTATGCCGGGACAAAACATGTCATGATCGGTGTTACTTGTAAATTCACCCAATGATGCACCTAGGCCATTATTGGCTTTAGGGTCAAAAAGTTCGGTAAAAGTCATTCCGTCTCCTTCAACAATAAAAGTGTCCCTGAATTGAGATGACCATGTAAGTAAATTTCCGTTTGGTAAATTTGCTACTGCAACAGGTACTATGCCAAATTCAATTGGATCTCCCCACTTTCCCATAGTACTTTCATTTTGAGAAAACACCAATAAGGGTACGCTTAAAAATAGTAATAATATGAAATGAAATTTTTGTGTCATTTGTGTTCTACTTCAAGTATTAAAAAAATCACTTTCCGATAGTACAAAAATAACCAAACCATATTAAGCCAATCTTTATTAAACGTTTAATACCAATATATAATCGTTCAATGACATACCAGAAAAACATGCTGCAGTACATAATATAAATACGTAAATTGTGTTCTATAATAAATTGGTCAAATACCGATCAAATATGTCAATTTTAGGATGTTATTGAATTTTTGAAAGTTCAGATTCAAGAAAAAGCACCGTTAAACGATTTTATAATATCTTTGGCGAATTATAAGTCGGGTTTCAGGGATATGCTAAGTCTATTGGTATATTTGATTTGAGAAATTTAACCTATTTATAAAAAGATATGATTCTAAATTACATTGTTAGAAATTCTGAAAATTATCGCCCTAAATGGATAGTTATAGTAATAGACCTATTCATATTTGGAATAGCTTTCTTGTTGAGCTATTTTATAAGATTCAATCTTACCCTTTCATTTGATACCGGACAATTGTTAACCCAATTACCTGTAGTGCTATTAGCTTCTTTAGCGGCCATACTTATCATTGGTTCCTACAAAGGGGTAATTAGGCATACAGGGGCAAAGGATGTATACAATCTGTTTAATGTGGTCTGTTTGGCCAATATATTTACCATTCTGGCAGTAATCATTAATAAGTTTTATGGTTTTGCTGGGGAATTTACGGTTCCTTTATCCATTGTAATAATTCATAGTTTGCTTTCTTTTATAGGGCTTACGGCGGCAAGATTTATTTTTAAATCGCTTTACCATAGACTTATAAATTCCACTACTAAATTTACAAAGAACGTTCTTATATATGGAATAGGCGATGCGGGCATTATGACTTATAATGTATTGATAAGCAGTCCAAAGAATTCTGCTAAAGTTGTTGGTTATGTAGATCATTTGGATAAAAAGACCGGAAAAAACATTAATGGAATCCATGTACATGGAAAATCTGAATTAAGTAAGGAGTTTGTTAATTTAAGAGGGATACAGGAAATCATTTTTACCGCCTTGGATATTCCCCAAAAGCAATTGCGCGAAGAAGTAAAACGTTTGGTCGATCTTGATGTTAAGGTAAAAATAGTTCCTCCTATAGAAACATGGATCAACGGTGAGCTAAAAGCATCACAGATTAAAAATGTCCAAATCGAGGATTTATTGGACAGACCCCCAATAAAGATCAAAAATTTAAAAACTGCAAAAGAACTGGAAAACCAAACCGTACTTGTAACTGGTGGAGCAGGTTCTATTGGTAGTGAGCTGGTAAGGCAAATATGCTTATATGAGTATAAAACATTGGTAATTGTAGACCAAGCCGAATCTGCGCTGTATGATCTTCAACAGGAACTTATTAGAAAGGGATTCCACAATTTTGTATGTATTGTCGGGGATGTGAGGGACAGAAATAGGATGAATCAAATATTTCAGGAATTTAAACCTACCTATATATTTCATGCGGCAGCTTACAAGCATGTACCTTTAATGGAGTATAATGCATATGAGGCTATAAAGGTTAACATTGCTGGTACAAAAGTGATTGCGGATCTTTCAATACAATATAACGCCAATAAGTTTGTACTGGTTTCTACGGATAAAGCCGTTAACCCGACAAATGTTATGGGCGCTTCAAAAAGAATTGCCGAAAAGTATATTGGGTGTATGCAGAAATTGGGCAGTACAAAATTCATAATTACAAGATTTGGAAATGTCCTTGGTTCAAACGGATCTGTAATCCCGTTATTTAAAAAGCAGCTGGAGAGCGGTGGACCGTTAACTGTTACGCATAAGGATATTACCAGATATTTTATGACCATTCCTGAAGCTTCACAATTGGTTTTGGAAGCGGGGTCTATGGGCAAGGGTGGTGAAATCTTTATATTTGACATGGGTGATTCTGTTAAGATTTTTGACCTTGCAAAAAATATGATAAAGCTTTCCGGTCTATCATATCCTGAGGATATCGATATTAAGATCACTGGATTAAGACCAGGTGAAAAACTATATGAAGAGTTGTTGGCCAATGATGAGGATACTTTGCCAACTTATAATAAGAAAATTATGATCAGTAAGGTTCGTGATGACGACTTTACATACGTAAGATCTAAAATCGATGAATTATGTATAACCAATATCTTGTTCAATGGTGATACCGTAAAATTGATGAAGGAAATAGTTCCTGAATATATTTCAAAGAATTCTAAATTTGCCGAACTGGATAAGGTAAAGGAGGACGATTCCAAAATCATTAAATTGGAAACAGGATTAAAAAGAGAATTTTCTAAATAATTTAAATTATATGATAATGTTTAAGCGTTTTACGATTGTGGGTCTATGTGCACTTTTTTTTGCTTCTTGTGCATCTAGAAAAGAAGTAGTTTATTTTCAAGATGCAACTAATTTTGAAACTCTGGTCAATGACAATACAGATTCATATAGGTTTAAAGTAGATGACGTTGTAAGTATTCATATATCAACCCTTGATCCAGAAGCTAGTTTGCCTTTTAACCTTTTTAAGGGAGCCGAAGAAGGAGGTTTTAGACCAGAGCAGGTAGATTATATAGTAGACAAGGAAGGCAATATTGATTTTCCAGTACTTGGGTCGGTAAAGATTGAAGGATTAAGCCCTGCTGAAGTTAAGACCTTATTAAAGGATAAATTAGCGGATTACCTTAAAAATCCAATAGTAAACATTAGGTTAAAGAATTTTACTGTTACCGTTTTGGGAGCAGTTAATAAGCCTGGTACATATCCAGTAAACGGGGAGCAGATTTCAATTTTAGAAGCCATAGGATTGGCGGGAGATTTGCATATTAAAGGAAAACGTGAGAATGTATTGGTGTTGCGGGATTTTAATGGAACCAAGGTTTATAATCACATTGACCTGACTTCAAAAAAGGCTTTGGATTCCCCAGTATATTATTTAACACAAAATGATGTTGTGTACGTGGAGCCCAATAAATCTTTAATAACCTCTTCCAGTTTGGATAATAGAACTTCAAATGCAATTTCTATTGCATCTATTATTATTACATCTACGGTATTATTGTTGACCCAAAGAAATTAAACAAAACATTTCATTAATTATTTATGAATACTATCTCAAAAGGTTTTCAACAAGAACAAGATTTAAATGATATTGTTGTTCGTTATGCAAAACGCTGGTATTGGTTCTTGTTGACTATCATTATCTTATTGGGTGCAGCCTATATTTATAATAGATATGCCGTACCTAAATATGACATTAGTGCCAAAATTCAAATTTTAGAAGAAAAAGGTGCTTCTTCAGAACTTGCTGTATTTAAGGATTTGGATTTTTTAGGTGGAAAGCAAAATGAAGTTGAAGATGAGATAGAAGTTTTAAATTCAAGGTCAAATTTTATTGAGGTCGTAAAAAATTTAAAAGCAAACGTAACGTTTAGCCAAGTTGGGGATATCAAAGAATCTGAAATTTATAATAAGGTTCCCGTCAATATTAATTTCCTTTCTCCAGATTCTTTGTTATACAATGCCAAACATATTTTTTATATAGAATTAACTTCGAAAAGTAATTTTAAACTAAGAAACAAGGAAGATGAACTTCCAAAAATTTATTCGTTTGGTAAGAATATTAGTACACCTGTAGGTGATGTAATTATTACGCCAAATATTCAGTTCTTTAATGCTTATGAGGGTGAGGATATTAAAATTATTGTTAACCCAATTACCGTAGTGGCTCAAAATTTTAAAAAAATGGTCAAAATATCGACCATAGATGAATTTTCAAAAATCTTGACGCTTTCCATTGAGCACCCTATACCGGAAAAAGGTATTGGAATCTTGAATGAACTAGTTAACGTTTATAATACTAACGCTGTTTTAGATAAAAAAGAAATAGCGGACAGAACGTTTAAGTTTATTAATGAGAGAATTTCAGATATTTACTCCAATTTGGCAACGGTTGACCAAACTGCTCAAGAATTTAAAACAGATAGGGGCTTGGCAGATCTTCAGTCACAGGCCAATATAAATTTAAACGTAGGTGCTGCAACACAACAAGAACTTGAAAATTATCGGAATCAATTAAACATTGCTTCGGCAATGAAGGAAATCGTAACCGATCAAAATGATACAAATGAAACGCTTCCTTCAAATATTGGTATTTCAGATCCATCAATTGCAAATAGCACAGCAAAATATAATCAGCTTTTACAAGAGAGAAATAGGTTGTTAAAAAGTTCTAATGACAAAAACCCTGTCATTGTTGGTTTAAATGAAGAGCTACAAAGCATTAAAAATGGTTTAGCAGCCAGTTTAGGTGCTATGGAAAATAATTTGTCCTTAACGGTAAATAACCTTAGTAAACAACAATCCAGGATAAATTCCAAAATATATTCCGCACCAAAAAATGAAAGAGCATTAAGGGATATTACTAGAAAACAGGAGACAACAGAATCCTTATATCTATATCTGTTACAAAGAAGAGAAGAATCTCAAGTGGCTTTGGCATCTACCGCACCAAAATCCAAGGTTATTGATAGTGCTTATTTAACGGATGAAAAACCAATTTCACCCAATAAATTTAAGATTTATCTAGCTTCATTTTTATTAGGTTTTATCCTTCCATTCTCCATATTGTATGCGCATGATTTAATGGACAACAAGGTTCATAGCAAGTCCATGCTTGAAAAAGTTATTGGCAATTATCCGGTACTGGCAGAATTACCAAGTGTTGATAAAAAATCTCAGAAATATATACATGAGGATGATAGATCTGTCTTGGCGGAGTCCTTAAGGATTTTAAGAACAAATTTGGATTATTTGATCAAGTCTAAGAATTCTGTTGATAGGAACAATGTAGTTTTAGTAACTTCAAGTGTATCTGGCGAAGGTAAAACGTTTGTATCTTCTAATCTATCAATGATTTTTTCCAGTACAAAGAAAAAAGTATTATTAATAGGCGCGGATATTAGAAATCCTAAATTAACTGACTTTTTCAAGGAAGATAAAAATGTGGATATTTTAGGTAAAGCTAAGAAAAACAATAAACTAGGGTTATCGGAGTATTTAATGGATCATTCTATTGAAACAGATGATTTGATCAAAACCATGTTGGTTCATAACAATACTATTGACGTAATTTATTCTGGGAAAATCTTACCCAATCCATCTGAATTGTTGATGGGTGATCGGTTTAAAAATTTAATCGAGGAGGTATCACAAAAGTATGATTATGTCATTATTGATTCTGCTCCATTAATGGTTGTTACAGATACGCTTCTAATCTCACCTTACGCCAATCATACAATTTATGTAACAAGGGCCCATATAACTGAAACCAAAGTTGTGGATTTTCCTATTTCACTTCAAAAAGAAGGTAAATTGGTTGGTCTTAATTTTGTGGTCAATGATGTAAAAGAGAGTAATCTTGGCTATGGCGGCAAATATGGCTATGGTTACGGAATCAAAACAAAAAAATGGTGGCAAGTCTTTTCATAGTGGGTAAAGATCGTTTATCGTTATAATTACCATATTCATCGAGTAATCCAATTTTTGTTCCCATAGATTTTTCATATTGGTTAAATTTATAGGAATCCCCCAATGTTTTAATATTACACTTTTTTTACTATGGGGCGCATTCGCATATCTACTTTATGGATATTTATCCTTTTTATTAATTTTCAATTTTTAACCGCTCAAAATAAGAGTGTTGAAGGTGAATGGAGCAATCCTATTCAGTTCGGTATTGTACCGGTGGCGGTCGCTAATTTACCCAATGGAAATTTAATAACATGGTCTTCTCAATTTAGGGATACTTTTGTAGTAGAAGGGGATGGAACTACCTTTACGGAGTTATTTGACCCCAAAGGGGGTATTGATGGTAATGGTGCTGCTTTAGGATCATTTACGAGTAATACGGATCATGATATGTTCTGTCCCGGTATTAATAATCTCGCCGATGGTAGAATTCTTTCTGCCGGTGGAACCAGTAGTGAAAAAACTAGTATCTATGATTGGAGGACCAATTCCTGGACCGTTGCCGATCAAATGAATATACCTAGGGGTTATCAAGGTAATGTTACTTTAAAGGACGGCTCCGTATTTACAATCGGCGGCTCATGGAGCGGAGGCTTTTATGGTAACAGGAATGCGGAGCGCTATTCTACTTTAACCGGTTGGCAAAAATTATCCAATGTTCATGGCGAGGATATTTTTGTAGGTGCAGATTATGCGGAAGAGAACCAAGGAAACTATAGAATTGATAACCATGTGTGGTTATGGCCCGCACCCAACGGAAAATTATTTCATGCAGGCCCTAGTGAAATGATGCATTGGATCGATGTCGACGTGCCTGGGGGATCCATAATCGAAGCGGGGATAAGACAAGATGTAAATCAGAACATACGGGATTATTATTCCATGAAAGGAAATACCGTAATGTTCGATAAAGGTAAGATTTTAAAAACAGGTGGGGCAGGAGCATATGGTGATGATGACATAGGAACCGTTCCTGCACGGGACAATTCATTTATTATTGATTTAAATGGTATCGGTTTTGGAGATATGCCCAATGTGTCATTCGTGGGCAATATGTCAAGACCTAGAACTATGCATAATAGTACGGTATTGCCCAATGGTGAAGTACTTATAACGGGAGGATTGGAATATGCAGCTGTTTTTACCGATGTTACTGCGGTAAAAGGTGCTGAAATTTTTAATGAGAATACCGGTTGGCGCTCAGTCGCAGCCATGCAGATACCGCGTACTTACCATAGTGTAGCCATACTAATGGTAGACGGTAGGGTTTTTGTAGGTGGTGGTGGTCTTTGTGATAGTACCGAGGATTGTGTTAACCATATGGATGCGGAGATATATAGTCCTCCATATTTGTTTAATCCTGATAATACTTTGGCGGAAAGGCCAGAGATAATCAATGGACCTGAAAGTTCAGGCTATGATTCCACAATTAATATAGAAGCTACACCTGGAATACAACAATTTAGCTTAATACGTTTTTCCGCAGCTACACATTCAACAAATAATGAGCAACGTAGAATTCCTGTAGATTTTACCGCCAACGGGAATATATATGATATTGAAATTCCGGAGCGGGAATTATTGCCGCCAGGGTATTATATGCTTTTTGGAATAAATGCAAATGGTGTTCCATCCATTGCACATACCATACAAATAGGTTCTGAAGCACCAATTATTTATAATCCCAACTTGGTATTGGATATGCAATTTGATGGATCTGATCAAGATTTAAATGCCCTAGATAATTCGCAATATGGACATCATGGTACAATTGTACAGCGAGATAATGATGGAGACGTGGTGCAGCCAAATCAATTTTCATGGTCAGATGGTATTATTGGAAATGCCATTGAATTTGATGGCTTGGAATTTAACAGTAATTCATTACTGGAAATAGATTATAGCGATGAGTTGGCTTCCACGACAAATTCTATTACTATATCAGCTTGGGTATATAGAAATAGCAATAGTGGTATTCCCGAAGCCAATGGAAAAATAGCAAATGTCGGAATTTTTAGTCATGATTATCCACAACTTTTTTTTGGTTTTCATAACACACTTTACAAATGGGCCTTTAATGCAAACAGTCCATTAGATTGTTATGCAGGATATGCCCCATTGGATACTTGGGTGCACCTAGCGGCAACATATGACGGCAATACTGCAATACTTTATGCCAATGGGGTAGAGGTTTGCAATAGAAAGGTAAGCGGTTTAATAGATATGAATAATAATGGGCTGAGACAAAGTAAATATACCGTCTCAGGTTTTTATGATCACAGGTATGACCCGGATGACCCAAGTAACCCATCAGCTTCAGATATTGATGGTATTCCTGACTATGGGAATACAAGCGGTATTACTGATGAAATAAGTGGAAAGATAGATTTGTTAAAAGTTTATAATAAAGTATTGGAACCTGCCGAAATAAGGGCTATGTACCAAGAAGGGTTAAATACCAACAATCCTAATATTACCATTTGTGAAGGGAATTACCTTACCGCTCAGTATAAAATAGGGGTAAACGGTACTTGGATAACGAGTAACGTTGTTACTGTTCCACTTGGTTCTGAAGTCTTTATTAGACCAACTCCTGAATACACAGGGGAGTATATTTTAACTACACCTCAGTATGACGGACCAACTTATAGTAACCTTCAAGATGCGGATAAATTTACGGAGGAAAATGCTTATCAAATAGATACATTTGTGACACCGGATTTTGGTTTGGCACCATGGAACAATCCAGATAGAAATAATGGATTGGTCGATACATCCAATGAAGGTCAATTTGTTTTGACTACTCCAGCTGGATGTCCCACCACCATATACTTTAATTTAGTTCAAGAAAATTCCGAAGAGGGATGTCCTGGTTATTTGCCAAATGGGGATAGTTCAATATTCATAACTTCAGGTGTATTAAACACTGGTCTGGACGAGGCAAATGGAACCAATATTGAAACAAATGGTTCTGAATGTGCTTTACAAATTGTGAATAACGATATAAATGAACCATTTGCTCGTTTTACTATATCTGTAAATTTAAATCAATTCGGTATTCAAACCGGTGATGAAATTTCCATTGAATTGGATGGTAAAGGTGAAGTATCTCCACGATATGAAATACGTCAAAATAATACCAATTCGAGACCTCCGTTGATTAGCGGAAATTTTTCACAAAATTGGTCGACTATTAAATCTTCTTTTGTAATTCCTGAAAATACCCAAACCTTTGATATTTGGCTGTTTAGTAATTATGCAGCTAACTCGCCCGGTATAGCATATTTTGATAATTTAAAGATTATTAATTTAACCGCTACCGGAGGTAACCATCCTCCGACGGCAAATTTTACAGCTAGTCCTATAATAGGAAATGCGCCCCTAAATGTTGTATTCGATTCAAGTACTTCGTATGATAGTGATATTTTAGATGGTATCGATAATTATATTTGGAGATTTGGAGATCAAACTACTTCCAATGTTCCTAACCCTTCTCACATTTATGAAGTGCCAGGTGTATATTTAGTTAGCCTTACGGTATATGACTATAACGGATTAAAAGATGAAAAAACTGCATATATTACCGTCAACGGTTCAAATAACAATAGTGGTCCCACTGCAATAATATCAGCAGATAAGGTGTCTGGAATTGCCCCTTTGAATGTTCAATTTACAGGAAGTAATTCAACTGACGATATAGGTGTAGCTACTTACGCGTGGAATTTTGGGGATGGAACAACATCAAGTGTTGCAAATCCACAACATACCTTCAGTTCTGTCGGGAATTTTGAAGTTTTCTTAACTGTAACCGATGATAGTGGGTTAACGGATACCAAAAGTTTATATGTCAACGTAGAGGAAGACAATATAGATGAATCTTGCCCTTCCGGGCTTACGAACGACGCAGCGGGCCTTTCGCTTCCCCTTGGCGACTTCGTCGGGGGTGTGGACGCCGTCAACGGAACGGACACGGTTACCAACGGCAGTGCCTGCGGTATCGAGGTGGTCAACGTGGACCCCGGCCAGCCCTGGGGCCACTACCGCCTAACGATCCGCCTGTCCGATTACGGCATCTCCGCCGGGGACGAGCTCTTCATCGGCCTTGACGGGATGGACGGCAGCGGCGCCGCACGTCTGGAGGTGAACCGTAACGATTCCCCCAACAACTCGCTGGCCTCCTTCAGCTATGGCCCCACGTGGGGCCGTTACGAGTCCACTTTTACGGTTCCCTCCGGGATATCGACGATCGACCTATGGATGTTCAGCAACTATGCCATCGGCTCCGCCGGCACGGCGTACTACGACAACCTGGAGGTGATCAACCTTAGCGCCACGCCCCCCTGCGGCGGAGATGGCTACCAGCGCTATTATGCCGATACGGACGGGGACGGTTACGGCGACCCGGAGAACTGGGTGGAGGACTGCGACGCCCCCGAGGGCTATGTGTCCGACGGGACCGACTGCGACGACGGGGAGGCGCTTTCCTATCCTGGCAATACCGAGGTATGCGACGGTATCGACAACGACTGCGACGGCGAGGTCGACGAGGGCTTTTCCCTGACGTCCTATTACCTTGACGCTGACGGGGACGGTTACGGCGACCCGGGGTCATCGGTGGAGGCATGCGACGCCCCCGAGGGCTATGTGCCCGACGGGACCGACTGCGACGACGGGGAGGCGCTTTCCTATCCGGGCAACACCGAGGTATGCGACGGTATCGACAACGACTGCGACGGGGAGGTCGACGAGGGCTTTTCCCTTACGGCCTATTACCTGGACGCTGACGGGGACGGTTACGGCGACCCGGGGTCACCGGTGGAGGCATGCGACGCCCCCGAGGGCTATGTGCTCGACGGGACCGACTGCGACGACGGGGAGGCGCTTTCCTATCTTGGCAATACCGAGGTATGCGACGGTATCGACAACGACTGCGACGGTGAGGTCGACGAGGGCCTGGACTGCTTCGTGGAATGCCCTTCCGGGCTTACGAACGACGCAGCGGGCCTTTCGCTTCCCCTTGGCGACTTCGTCGGGGGTGTGGACGCCGTCAACGGAACGGACACGGTTACCAACGGCAGTGCCTGCGGTATCGAGGTGGTCAACGTGGACCCCGGCCAGCCCTGGGGCCACTACCGCCTAACGATTCGCCTGTCCGACCACGGCATCTCCGCCGGGGACGAGCTCTTCATCGGCCTTGACGGGATGGACGGCAGCGGCGCCGCACGTCTGGAGGTGAACCGTGACGATTCCCCCAACAACTCGCTGGCCTCCTTCAGCTATGGCCCCACGTGGGGCCGTTACGAGTCCACTTTTACGGTTCCCTCCGGGATATCGACGATCGACCTATGGATGTTCAGCAACTATGCCATCGGCTCCGCCGGCACGGCGTACTACGACAACCTGGAGGTGATCAACCTTAGCGCCACGCCCCCCTGCGGCGGAGATGGCTACCAGCGCTATTATGCCGATACGGATGGGGACGGTTACGGCGACCCGGAGAACTGGGTGGAGGACTGCGACGCCCCCGAGGGCTATGTGCCCGACGGGACCGACTGCGACGACGGGGAGGCGCTTTCCTATCCTGGCAATACCGAGGTATGCGACGGTATCGACAACGACTGCGACGGCGAGGTCGACGAGGGCTTTTCCCTGACGTCCTATTACCTTGACGCTGACGGGGACGGTTACGGCGACCCGGGGTCATCGGTGGAGGCATGCGACGCCCCCGAGGGCTATGTGCCCGACGGGACCGACTGCGACGACGGGGAGGCGCTTTCCTATCCGGGCAACACCGAGGTATGCGACGGTATCGACAACGACTGCGACGGGGAGGTCGACGAGGGCTTTTCCCTTACGGCCTATTACCTGGACGCTGACGGGGACGGTTACGGCGACCCGGGGTCACCGGTGGAGGCATGCGACGCCCCCGAGGGCTATGTGCTCGACGGGACCGACTGCGACGACGGGGAGGCGCTTTCCTATCTTGGCAATACCGAGGTATGCGACGGTATCGACAACGACTGCGACGGTGAGGTCGACGAGGGCCTGGACTGCTTCGTGGAATGCCCTTCCGGGCTTACGAACGACGCAGCGGGCCTTTCGCTTCCCCTTGGCGACTTCGTCGGGGGTGTGGACGCCGTCAACGGAACGGACACGGTTACCAACGGCAGTGCCTGCGGTATCGAGGTGGTCAACGTGGACCCCGGCCAGCCCTGGGGCCACTACCGCCTAACGATTCGCCTGTCCGACCACGGCATCTCCGCCGGGGACGAGCTCTTCATCGGCCTTGACGGGATGGACGGCAGCGGCGCCGCACGTCTGGAGGTGAACCGTGACGATTCCCCCAACAACTCGCTGGCCTCCTTCAGCTATGGCCCCACGTGGGGCCGTTACGAGTCCACTTTTACGGTTCCCTCCGGGATATCGACGATCGACCTATGGATGTTCAGCAACTATGCCATCGGCTCCGCCGGCACGGCGTACTACGACAACCTGGAGGTGATCAACCTTAGCGCCACGCCCCCCTGCGGCGGAGATGGCTACCAGCGCTATTATGCCGATACGGACGGGGACGGTTACGGCGACCCGGAGAACTGGGTGGAGGACTGCGACGCCCCCGAGGGCTATGTGCCCGACGGGACCGACTGCGACGACGGGGAGGCGCTTTCCTATCCTGGCAACACCGAGGTATGCGACGGTATCGACAACGACTGCGACGGCGAGGTCGACGAGGGCTTTTCCCTGACGTCCTATTACCTTGACGCTGACGGGGACGGTTACGGCGACCCGGGGTCATCGGTGGAGGCATGCGACGCCCCCGAGGGCTATGTGCCCGACGGGACCGACTGCGACGACGGGGAGGCGCTTTCCTATCCGGGCAACACCGAGGTATGCGACGGTATCGACAACGACTGCGACGGGGAGGTCGACGAGGGCTTTTCCCTTACGGCCTATTACCTGGACGCTGACGGGGACGGTTACGGCGACCCGGGGTCACCGGTGGAGGCATGCGACGCCCCCGAGGGCTATGTGCTCGACGGGACCGACTGCGACGACGGGGAGGCGCTTTCCTATCCTGGCAATACCGAGGTATGCGACGGTATCGACAACGACTGCGACGGTGAGGTCGACGAGGGCCTGGACTGCTTCGTGGAATGCCCTTCCGGGCTTACGAACGACGCAGCGGGCCTTTCGCTTCCCCTTGGCGACTTCGTCGGGGGTGTGGACGCCGTCAACGGAACGGACACGGTTACCAACGGCAGTGCCTGCGGTATCGAGGTGGTCAACGTGGACCCCGGCCAGCCCTGGGGCCACTACCGCCTAACGATTCGCCTGTCCGACCACGGCATCTCCGCCGGGGACGAGCTCTTCATCGGCCTTGACGGGATGGACGGCAGCGGCGCCGCACGTCTGGAGGTGAACCGTGACGATTCCCCCAACAACTCGCTGGCCTCCTTCAGCTATGGCCCCACGTGGGGCCGTTACGAGTCCACTTTTACGGTTCCCTCCGGGATATCGACGATCGACCTATGGATGTTCAGCAACTATGCCATCGGCTCCGCCGGCACGGCGTACTACGACAACCTGGAGGTGATCAACCTTAGCGGAAATAGTGCTACATCAAAATCGTTACAGCGAAATGACAATGTATTTACGGAATATACGCAGAACAATGTAGAAGAGGAATCACATAAAATGATCATATCTCCAAATCCGGTATCGGATTTACTGACGGTCAATTTTAATGATGATATAAAAGTAGACTCTATAGAAATCTATGATACACTAGGTAGATTACTTAAAGCAATCAATGTTTTAGATAATGAATCCGTTAAAATAGATGTTAGCCAGTATAACTCCGGGACTTATTATATTATTGCCAATTCATTGAGTGGTACAAGGTTGCAGAAAAGAGTGTTGATTAAAAGGGAGTAGTGCTTAATGTGAAAAATGGTAATTAGTATTATGTACCAAAGATTCAATAATTGTTTTATGTTTTGTTTTAACTTTTATGTTCTTTAGTTCATTAATATGATTAATGTGATGGACGTCAGAAGCTAAAAAGTCAAATTTTTGGTCCTCCAAAAGTTTGAATGCGGTTTTTTGCACCGTACTGCCATACAGTGCTCCTAGAGACAGCATATTAAGTTGAAAAAAAATACCTTCGGATTTATAATGGGCATAAATGTTTTTTTTGCTTGTCAAATATGCATAACGTTCTGGATGAGCTAAAATAGGATGAAATCCATTTTGTTTAATCATGGATACCGCTTGGTTAAAATTAATAGAAGCTTGTAGGTAAGACATTTCTATTAATAAGTAATTTTTCGCCAATGGCATCATTTTTTTATCGTCCATTAATTTTTCAAAACCTGAGTCTATCATGTGCTCTGCAGCAACATCAATATTAATATGTTCCAGGTCATTCATTTTTAGACCGTTCTTTAAAAGTAATTGAGCTTTATTAATGGTAGTAGGGTCGTTTGGATAATAATTTTCCATAATATGTGGTGTGAAAATAAAATCCGTAACACCAAAGTCATTAAACCCTTTAATAAGCTTAATTGAATCTTCAACAGATTTGGCTCCATCATCTATACCCGGAAGAATATGATTATGAATGTCAATAAAACCTTCTAAATGGTCAATTAAAAAATGCTTTTTAGTAAAAAAACTGAACATATATTTTAATGGTTTTTATTTTCCGATACAAAAATTGGCAAAAATGTTTCCTAGTAATTCATCATTAGTGACTTGACCTGTAATTTCGCCTAAATGGTACAGTGCTTCTTTTATATCAATAGCCATTAAATCACTTGAAATATTTTCTTTCATACTAAATTGTACCTTTTCTATTTCTTCCAACGCTTTTAAAAGAGAATTGTAATGACGTGTATTGGTGACAATGGTTTCATTATTACGTAATGCTCCTGTATTTACGAAATTTAAAAGCGAGTGTCTAAGTTCGTCCACGCCTATTCCTCTCTTTGCTGAAATAAAATGAACGTTTTCTAAATGTTGATTAATTTGTAATCTATCATCTTTAGATAACATATCTGCTTTGTTGATTAATAACAATAAAGGTTTTTGCGGATTTTTATTTTTTAATTTTTCAAAATCTAATACAGTGTTTCTTAACTTTTGGTTTCCCGATACTAGTTGAGGCCCATCTACCAATAATAGTATGACCTGTGCCTGCTCTATCTTCTCAAAAGTTCTTTTAATACCCATGCCCTCTACAATATCTTCGGTTTCACGGATACCTGCCGTATCTATAAACCTAAAGCCTATTCCGCCAATGGAAATTTCATCTTCAATGGTGTCCCTAGTAGTGCCTGCTATATCTGAAACCAAAGCCCGTTCTTCATTTAAAAAGGCGTTCAATAATGTGGATTTTCCCACATTAGGTTCACCTACTATGGCTACAGGTATTCCATTCTTTATAACATTACCAACTGCAAAAGAATCTATAAGGCCTTGCAATACTTTCTGAATACGTTTTAGTAATTCCTTAAACTGTGTGCGATCAGCAAATTCTACATCTTCTTCGGAAAAATCAAGCTCAAGTTCGATCAGCGAAGCAAAATTCAATAATTCCGAACGTAAAACTTTAATCTCATTGCTAAAACCTCCACGCATTTGTTGAACTGCAATTTGGTGACTGGCAGCATTATCGCTAGAGATTAAATCCGCTACGGCTTCCGCTTGGCTTAAGTCCATTTTTCCATTTAAAAACGCCCTAAGGGTAAATTCACCTGGGGTAGCCGTTCTACATCCATTTCTTAAGAATAACTGAATAATTTGTTGTTGAATATATGATGAACCGTGACATGAAATTTCTATTACATCTTCACCCGTATAAGAGTGTGGATTTTTAAAAATGGAAACTAATACTTGATCTAAAGTATTGGCGCCTTCCTTGATATATCCTAAATGTATAGTGTGACTTTTTTGGTTGCCAAGTTTTTTGCCGGAAACAGATTCAAAATGTTCAGAAGCAATAGCAATAGCCTCTGGGCCTGAAATTCTAATAACTGCAATGGCCCCCGCACCTGAAGGGGTCGCTAGTGCTATTATGGTATCGTTCTGAATCATCTGGCAAAAATAATCATTTATTAATGGTTAAGGCATTCCCAAATTCATGATATAACGCTTTAGGTAATTAATTATATAGTAATTTTACAGATTAAAAATTGGTTAAAACATGAAAAAATTTATTGTACTTGCGTTATTAATTATGATTTGTGGTGCTGCTAAGGCCCAATCCGAATCTCAAAATTCTACCGATACACTTACAGCCGAGCAGGAATTGGAATTGGTAAAGAAAAAGGTGGAAAAAGCGGAAGCTAAAGCAAAAAAACAGGAAAAAGTAGCCGCTGAGGAAAAAAAAGTTGAGAAGCTTAAGAAACAGATTAATGCAAAAGAGAAGTCCATTGCTAAAGAAGAAAGGCAAATTGAAAAATTAAAGGGACAATTAGAAAAGGGAACTATAAAAGGTTCGTTATCATCTATAGAAATTCAGAAAATTGAAGATAAAGTAGCAAATAAGCAAATTAAGCTTATGAAGGAAAACGAGAAATTAAAAAAATTGAAAAGAAAATTATAAAAGTAATGAATGTAACAATTACGTAAGTTATGCGTCATATTTATAGTATTCATCATAAAATCAATCAAAAATGGAACTTGTAAATAATAGTATAGTTTTACGTGAAGACCGCAATCTTTTGGTGGTTACACATTTATCTCAATATTTATATTTTGTAACCGGTTTTGGCGGACTTATCGTGCCTTTGGTTATTTGGTTAACATCCAAGGATTCTGTTATAGGAATGGATGAGCATGGCAAATCGATAATAAATTTTCAACTTTCGCTAATCCTTTATCTAATAATTGGCATACCCGGTATTTTGTTTTTTGGACTTGGTATTTTGGTTCTGATCTTTTCAGGTATATTATCTTTAATTATACCTGCCGTTAACGCCATAAAGGCTAGTAATGGCCAGTCACCAAGTTACTTTGGAACCTTTAGGTTCATTTCATAATAATTAAGACACATTAAAAAAAGGGACCATAAGAAATTATAGTCCCTTTTTAATTGATATAGGTTGGTTTATTAACTGTTAAGCATTACTGGCATTACCAACATGGTAACATATTCCCCTTCATCCAAACCATCCGTTGGAGTTAAAATTCCCGCGCGGTTAGGTAAACTCATTTCCAACGAAACATCATCAGAATTTAAATTGTTCAACATTTCAGTTAAAAACCTGGAGTTAAAGCCTATTTGCATATCATCACCTTGGTAGGAACAAGTTAATCGTTCTTCCGCTTTATTTGAGTAATCGATATCTTCTGCAGAAATATTTAATTCTGCCCCGGCAATCTTTAAGCGAATTTGATGTGTCGTTTTGTTTGAAAAAATAGATACCCTTTTAACGGAACTTAAGAACTGATTTCTGGCAATTGTAAGTTTGTTTGGATTTTCCTTCGGTATAACCGCTTCATAATTAGGATATTTTCCATCAATTAACCTACAGATCAATTCCGTTTCCTCAAAGCTGAATTTAGCATTGCTCTCGTTATATTCGATCAATACATCAGATTCACTACCTGCCAAAATCCCTTTTAATAAGGTCAATGGTTTTTTAGGCATGATAAACTCAGCTACCTGTGATGCGGTAACATCTGTACGTTGGTACTTTACCAATTTATGGGCATCTGTGGCGACAAAAGTTAAGTTCTCTGGCGAAAACTGAAAGAATACACCACTCATTACAGGTCGCAAATCATCATTACCTGCAGCAAAAATGGTTTTGTTGATTGCAGTTGCAAGAATATCACCAAGTAAGGTCGTGGAGCTAGGACTTGTCAATTCCACTGCTTTTGGAAATTCTGCACCGTCTGCATATGCCAAAGCATATTTACCATGATTGGAACTTATTTCTACCGTATTGTTATCTTCAACCACAAACGTTAACGGTTGCTCTGGAAAAGTTTTTAAAGTTTCTAAAAGTAACCTTGCAGGTACGGCAATAGTGCCTTCATTATCTGAGTCAACCTTAATTACGGAACTCATAGTGGTTTCTAGATCTGAAGCCGAAACGGTCAATTTATCCTTTTGTAAGTCAAAAAGAAAATTATCTAGAATTGGCAGCGTATTACTGTTATTAATAACACCTCCTAAAATTTGAAGCTGTTTTAGCAAATAAGTACTTGAAACTATAAATTTCATTATTTATTTTTTATGGGTAAAAATTTAAATCTATTCTAAAAATAGTTGAAACTCCTTATTATTGGTAGTTTTCAATACCAACAAAGATATTTTAATTGGTCTTTTTAAGGAAACAAACTTATTAACAGTTTTAACGGTCTATTGCCTTGGTGTAAGTATCGGTATTGCTGCAACAAGCTAAATTAATTTATCATTTAAAAAATAGTTATTAACTATTGCTTTCTACACAATGATATAGAAAAGGTATTAATAGAATTCCATTAACTTCATTATTCAAAATCTACCATTATAGTGTCCCTATAATCAAGCCCCAGAAGGGTAGAGGCGCCACCAACAGTAGTTAAGTTACTTTTAAAGATAGCCAATTCTATGTAGTCAGATGAATTAAATATGGCCAAAAGGTCGCCAGCCCCTTTACGCTGGTTTTTTTCCTGGTCGTAATCTATGAAATCTCCATAAGCTTTATGGATTTTGTCTATCTTATGGTTTCTGACCAATAATTTAAATTCCCGTCCATTACGGTAAGCTTCGAACAAGTTTTTACGGATGTTGGTAATTACGTTTCCATAATTATCTATATAGATTACACTACCAATAATTTTTTTGCCGTCCTCTACTATTCTAGGCGCAAACTCCCTTAGTTTATGGAGTCCGTCAAAAGGCTTACCTACAATTTCCAATGTTCCTCCCCTTGCAATATGGCATGCTACTTGAATAAAAACATTGAGTACAGGGAAAGAATAGGCTATTGAATCCGGTAAATTGATCTCTACTACTTTTTCTGGAGTCATTTCCTCAGTAATAAGACCTATTACACCAGTATTGGCACTAATAAAGTAATGGCCATTGATCAATGCCACTACATGTTTGTTATCTGGGGTCTCCTCAGAATCTACACCTACAATGTGGATGGTGCCCTTAGGAAAACTTTTATATGAATTGGATAGGATATATGCACATTCATGTATATTGAATGGCATAATGTCATGGGAAATAT
Organism: Maribacter sp. MAR_2009_72; assembly: GCF_007827235.1. Classification (NCBI taxonomy): domain Bacteria; kingdom Pseudomonadati; phylum Bacteroidota; class Flavobacteriia; order Flavobacteriales; family Flavobacteriaceae; genus Maribacter; species Maribacter sp. MAR_2009_72. The sequence goes on from NZ_VISB01000001.1 coordinate 96,615, forward strand.
CAACAATTTTAGCATCGGGCAGTTCACTATATATAGAGCCTTTTAGTACTGCTACAAAGTGATCTTTAAGTCCAAAATCCGTAGTTAGGGTGATTATTGCCATACAGCAATGTTGATATGTTTTTAATTAGTCAAACTTAAAATTTGCTTAAATTTGAACTACAAAACTAAACAAAAAAACAGCGATTGGAAATTAAACTTCGCTATCTATAATACTTACTAAAAAAGACTGTTTGAACGAAATTATCCTAGAATTGACAGAAGTTAGTCCAAGAGAGTTTTTTGGACAACAAAACGAGCATATTGACTTATTGAAAAAATACTTTCCCAAGCTAAAGATCGTTGCCCGTGGCAATAAGATCAAAGCCTATGGAGATGAAGAACTTCTTGAGGAGTTTGAGATGCGATTTGATCTCCTTATTCAGTATTTCTTGAAATATAATAAGTTGGACGAAAACAGTATAGAACGGGTATTGACCAGTTCTGAAGATGATGACAAATCTTCTGCCAAAAGCGGTGAAACACTATTGCATGGGGTAAGCGGTAGACTGATCAAGGCACAAACGGCAAACCAGCGAAGATTGGTAGATGCAGCAAGAAAAAACGATATGGTCTTTGTTGTGGGTCCTGCCGGAACCGGTAAAACCTATACCAGTGTTGCACTTGCAGTAAAGGCTTTAAAGGAAAAGCAGGTCAGGAAAATTATATTGACAAGACCCGCTGTGGAAGCCGGTGAGAATTTAGGGTTTTTGCCAGGGGATTTAAAGGAAAAGCTTGATCCCTATATGCAACCCCTTTATGATGCATTACGTGATATGATCCCTGCCGAAAAATTAGCACATTATATAGAAACCGGTGTCATACAGATAGCCCCAATGGCATTTATGAGAGGTAGAACTTTGGATAATGCCTTTGTAATCCTAGATGAGGCACAGAATACCACTCATGCCCAAATGAAAATGTTTCTAACAAGAATGGGTAAGAATGCGCGTTTTTTGATTACCGGAGATCCCGGTCAAATAGATTTGCCTCGTAGAACAATTTCCGGTCTAAAGGAAGCCTTACTTATTTTACAGAATGTAGAGGGTATAGATGTTATTTATTTGGATGATAAGGATGTTATACGCCATAAATTGGTCAAAAAAGTAATTGCCGCCTATAAAACTATTGAACACCACAATTAAAGCTACATGTTGAACAATACTATTTACGATACCGATTTTAATTTCCCCGGTCAAAAAAATGTATATAAGGGTAAAGTAAGAACAGTTTATACGTTGGAGAACGATATTCTTTTAATGGTTGCCACCGATAGATTATCTGCCTTTGACGTCATTATGCCCAAAGGCATTCCATATAAAGGTCAAATTTTAAATCAAATTGCAACCAAAATGATGGCTTTAACGGAAGATATTGTGCCCAATTGGTTGACCGCCACACCTGATCCAAACGTAGCCATGGGGGTTGCCTGTGAACCTTTTAAGGTTGAAATGGTGATAAGGGGTTATATGTCAGGACATGCTGCCCGGGAATACAAGGCCGGTAAAAGATTGCTTTGCGGTGTACCATTACCAGAGGGGTTAAAGGAGAACGATCGGTTTCCATCACCCATAATAACTCCCGCTACCAAGGCAGAGATGGGAGACCATGACGAGGATATATCAAAAGAGGATATTATTTCTAAAGGCATTGTTTCTGCAGAAGACTATGCTGTCTTGGAAAAATACACTTATGCACTGTTTGAACGAGGTACCCAGATAGCAGATGAAAGAGGCTTGATTTTGGTCGATACAAAATATGAATTTGGAAAGACTCGTGAGGGTAAAATAGTTTTGATCGATGAAATTCATACACCGGATTCTTCCAGATATTTTTATAAAGAAGGATATCAGGAACGCCAGGACAACAATGAATCTCAAAAACAATTGTCCAAAGAGTTTGTAAGGCAATGGCTAATAGCCAACGGATTTCAAGGTCTAGATGGGCAAACGGTACCACACATGACAGATGAGTATATAGCCTCGGTATCAGACCGATATATAGAGCTTTATGAACATATTATAGGTCAACCTTTTGTAAAGGCCGATACGAGCAATATTCATGACCGTATAAATAGAAATGTGTTAGCTTATTTGGAAAGCATTTAAACTAATGCAATAGTTTTTTCACGGAAAATTTTCTTTTTTCCTTTAAGCGGCTGATAATCTTTAAAAAAGCCACTGCGGTTATATAGGCATCACCCAGGGCGGTATGTCTATCTTTTTTTGAAATGGAAAATTTTTCGGCAAGTTCATCTAACGTATAATTGGTTTTGGGCTGTATTAAATACGTTTTTATAAGCGTTCTTTTGTATAGGACACCTGTATCCAAAATTTTATTTTTAAGGTTGGGCAGCCCGTTACGGTTAAGGGCCATGTTGAGCATACCCATATCAAAACCTGCATGATGAGCCACAATTACGGCATTGCCAATATAGTCCAGAAATTGCTCCATAGCGTTAATTTCGCTTATGCAGTTACGCTGACCATTTTTTAATAAACCATGTACGGGTACACTATCTTTATTGAACTTTTCTTGTTCCAAGTAAACATCCATAACTTCTTGAACGGCAATGGTTTCATGTTTAATCTTAACGGCACCTATAGAAAGAATACGATCTTCATCGAAACTAAAACCGGTTGTTTCAGTATCTAAGACCACAAATGTAATTTCATTTAAATCTGCAGCTATTTTCTCTTTGAACCTATTTTCATAATTGGTCCAAAAAGCTGGTAAATGTTTGGATTTTTTGGAGAACAATGCCATTAGCCCAATATATTTGCTACTTTAAAGCGTAAGGTTATCAATTCTTGAATTTCCTTAATGGCTTTAAATGTTCGTTTTAGTTTCATTTTTTCCTGCTTGGTCAATTCTTCCAGTTCAATAAACCTTCCCGAGTCATGATGTAATAAACCTTGGCGCGTTCTAAACTTAAGTAGGGCTTTTGTAGCATAGGAGCATGCCATATATAGTTCTTGATTATTGGGTTCCAACTCCGCCAATTTTTCATAGCGCTCCCATGTATTGCTAATTCCTTTTATGGAATGTGATAATATAAGCACTCTTGCAGCATCTATTAATGGTCTTAAAGCCCTACTTTTTAAATCGAAAAAATCTTTATGCTGACCGTCCTGTTCCACGACAAACTGTCTGAAAAAGCCTGTGGGAGACGGACTTTGTAATGCTCCGTTGGCAATATGGACTAAGAATATCGGATATTTTTCAACCGTTCTAAAAATATGTTCGGACATTTGGTCCAACAAATCGCGTTCACCATATGCCAAACTATAATCAAAGAAAATAGAGGACATTAAAACTTCATTGGGGCCGGGATTACTGATCCAGTAAGATAGCCTATTGTTCCATTCCTGTAAACTTAAGCACCATTTTGGGTTAGATGCCATCATATCTGCAGGGCAATATTCATAGCCAATGGTGTTCAGCCCCTTAGTAACGCGTTTTGCCAACCCTAAAAAGTAAGCTGTTGTTTTAGGTAGTTCGGCTTCTGGTACATTTTCAAAAACCAGGGCATTGTCCTGGTCTGTATGTAATAACTGTTCACTTCTTCCCTGGCTTCCTAGTGCCAGCCATGCAAATTTAACCGGTGGCTTTTCATTCATCTTTGCCAAAGAGAGTTCAACAACTTGCTTAATACAGGTGTCATTAAGCTCAGAAATTATCTTGGCAATTAGTCCCAATGGAATATTTTGTTCCAAATAACCGCTTAGCAGGATCATAACACTTTTTCTAAGTTGTTTGATCTGTTTTACTTTTTGAGTTCTTTTAATTGCCTTTACCAAAACTGCAGGGTTGTCCCCAAGAGAGACCATAACATCATGTTTGGACATTATGCCCAACGCTTTGGAATTGACCGTACCATCTTCCGTAATGACCAAATGACTTATGTTACTTTTCATCATGGCCATTTGTGCTTGTGTAATGGTAAGTTTTTTAGGATAGGTAATTACCGGTGATGTCATGATGGTTCTTACGGTAGCGGTAATAGGATGTTTGCCCGAAATAACTTTACTGCGCAAATCCTTGTCCGTGATAATACCTACCGGTAATTCATTGCTCACCACTAGAATTGAACCTATATGTTTTTTGGTCATTAATTCTGCAGCTTTTTGTATGGTAGTCCTAGGAGAGCAGGAAATTAGCTTTTTTGAATAATTTGCTAGTTGTAAATCTGGTATATTGACATCTTTGTTTTTGTCAGAATCTACATCAAAACCATAAAGTTGGCCCTTTTGGTTTTTGGAATACGGATTACGGGTGTTGGAAGCAAAACTTTCCATTAAAAATACTGATACCTCCTCGTTTTGTTTTGCAATTGGCCTAAATACCTCTATGGGTATACCATATAGGATACATTCTTCATGGGCCTTTGCTTCTAATTTGTAATTTTCATTGGCAATCAACGGGCGGAGTCCAAAAATATCGCCTTCGTCACAAAAATCTATAATAGTATTGGTTGTAGTGTTCGTTAGCGTTACCGCCCCTTTATGTACAAGATAGAAATGCGCGTGTGGGTTTTCGTCCTCGGAAAATACTATACTATTCTTTTCCTTATAAATGATGAGTACTTGTTCTGCTAAAAGGTAAAGTGATTTTACATCCAATACATTAAATGGTGGATAGTTTTTAATAAAATCTGCTACTCTTTCAGAAATAAGGTTTTTCATATTTTAAGTTTAATTGTAGCCAATAGGGTATTTAGCAATCACTTAAATAGACGCCAACGGCCAAACCACCTTCAGATGTTTCCTTGTATTTGGTACTCATATCCTTTGCTGTTTCCCACATGGTCTGCACCACTTTGTCCAGTGGAACTTTTGCAGCAGATGGGTCAGAACCTAAAGCTAGTTCAGCGGCATTGATGGCTTTAATGGCCCCCATGGAATTTCGTTCTATACATGGAATTTGGACCAAGCCGCCAATGGGGTCGCAGGTAAGTCCTAAATGATGTTCCATAGCAATTTCAGCGGCCATTAGCACTTGTTCCGGCGTACCGCCCAAGAGTTCCGTAAGAGCACCTGCGGCCATTGCGGATGAAACGCCAATTTCTGCTTGGCAGCCACCCATTGCCGCAGATATTGTAGCACCTTTCTTAAAAATACTACCGATTTCTCCGGCCACTAGTAGAAATTGTTTAATATGCTCAAAATTGCCGGCATGGTTTTCTATGACCATATAGTACATAAGTACAGCGGGAATGACACCGGCGCTGCCATTGGTAGGAGCGGTAACTACACGTCCTAATGATGCGTTCACCTCATTGACACTCAATGCAAAGCAACTTACCCACTTTAAAATTTGCCTGAACTTTACTTCGGTTAGCCTTAAGGTTTGCATCCATTCTTCGGAATTTGAATAGGGGAGGTCGCTTTTTAAATTTTGGTGCATTTCAAACGCCCTGCGTTTCACGTTCAACCCACCTGGTAAAGTACCTTCCGTATGGCATCCGGTGTACATACATTCCAACATCGTACCCCAAATTCTTTGTAATTCAAAATCAATTTGTTGTGCGGTACGTAATGACAATTCATTTTGTAAGACCAGTTCGGAAATTTTTAATCCATTTGTTTTACAAGCCTCCAAAAGGTCGGTTCCCTTCTCTATAGGATAAGGAAAATTATTGAACATGTCTATTTTGCGTTTGGCGTTTTTTCGTTCTTCGCTTACCACAAAACCACCTCCTATGCTGTAGTACGTCTTTGAAATTGTTCTACCGGTTTTTAATTTCGCCTGAAACTTTACGCCGTTGGCATGATAGGGTAGAAATTTTTTATTGAATATAATGTTTTTTTTAGGGTCAAATGTAATGTCATAAACACCGTTTAATCGTAAAACATGATCTTGATTTATTGTTTTGATTAATGGGTCTATATTTTCTATTGGAATTCGTTCCGGGTCCATGCCCAATAATCCTAACATTACGGCATAGTCCGTGGCATGCCCTTTTCCAGTCAACGAAAGCGAACCATATAGATGTACTATAACTTCATCTACCAGTTCCAGGTTGTTTCTAGAGTCAAGCCTGGCCAACCATCTCTCTGCGGCACGCCATGGCCCCAAGGTGTGGGAACTTGATGGCCCAACACCTATTTTAAGCATATCAAAAATACTTATACTCTCTCTTTCCAATTTCTATTGTTTTGTGCTGCTAAGTTACAATGTTTAGAAATGCAATAATATGCTTTGATTGGCATAATTCATCAAGCATTTGATGTTGTTAATGACATCATGTCAGTTTTTCTTGCTTGGCATATTGTTTGTCCTCTTGTTAGCGATTATAAAATAAAGCACTAATTTAAAATATATAAGATGAGTAAGATTATTGGAATAGATTTGGGTACTACCAATTCCTGTGTTTCCGTAATGGAAGGTAATGAACCAGTAGTAATTCCGAATGCAGAAGGTAAAAGAACAACTCCTTCGGTTATCGCTTTTGTTGAAGGTGGAGAGATTAAAGTAGGTGATCCGGCAAAAAGACAAGCGGTTACCAACCCTACCAAAACCATTTATTCTATTAAAAGGTTTATGGGTAACAAGTATTCAGAATCCCAAAAGGAAGCGGAAAGAGTACCGTATAAGGTTGTAAAAGGAGATAATGATACGCCAAGGGTAGATATTGACGGTCGTTTATATTCTCCACAAGAATTATCGGCAATGATTCTTCAGAAGATGAAGAAAACGGCCGAAGATTACTTAGGTCAGGAAGTTTCTCGTGCCGTAATTACGGTTCCTGCATACTTCAACGATGCACAAAGACAAGCAACAAAAGAAGCTGGTGAGATTGCAGGTTTAACCGTTGAACGTATTATCAACGAACCAACATCTGCATCTTTGGCATATGGTATGGATAAAAAGGATACCGATCAAAAAATAGTTGTATTTGACTTTGGTGGTGGTACACATGATGTATCTATATTAGAGTTGGGTGATGGAGTATTTGAAGTATTGGCTACAGATGGTGATACCCACTTAGGGGGTGATGATGTCGATCAAAAAATCATTGATTGGTTAGCGGAAGAGTTCAAGGCTGAAGAAGGTCTGGATCTTAGGGAAGATTCAATGGCTTTGCAACGTTTGCGTGAAGCTGCAGAAAAAGCCAAGATAGAATTGTCTTCTTCTGCACAAACAGAAATTAACTTACCTTACGTTACCGCAACTGCTTCTGGACCTAAGCACTTAGTGAGAACTTTGACCAGATCTAAGTTTGAGCAATTGATCGCTGATTTGGTAAAAAGAACAATAGAGCCTTGTGAGGCGGCAATGAAATCTGCCGGATTGTCCAAGAGCGATATTGATGAAATAATCCTAGTAGGTGGTTCTACAAGAATTCCTGCAGTTCAAGAGGCCGTAGAAAAATTCTTTGGCAAGAAACCTTCTAAAGGGGTAAACCCAGATGAGGTCGTTGCAATCGGTGCGGCTATTCAAGGAGGTGTATTAACGGGAGATGTTAAGGATGTATTATTATTGGATGTAACACCACTTTCATTAGGTATTGAAACTATGGGTAGTGTAATGACCAAGTTGATAGAAGCCAATACTACTATCCCTACAAAGAAATCTCAAGTGTTCTCAACAGCAGCGGATAACCAACCATCGGTTGAAATTCATGTATTGCAAGGAGAGCGTCCAATGGCCAATGATAACAAGACTATTGGTAGGTTCCATTTAGATGGGATTCCACCGGCAAAAAGAGGTACTCCTCAAATTGAGGTAACTTTTGATATCGATGCCAATGGTATTATCAAAGTATCCGCTACGGATAAAGCTACAGGAAAATCACAAGATATCCGTATTGAAGCTTCTTCAGGTCTAACCGAGGAAGAAATCAAGAAGATGAAGGCTGAGGCTGAAGCTAACGCTGAATCGGATAAAAAAGCCAAGGAAACTGCTGACAAGTTAAACGAGGCGGACGGAATGATTTTCCAGACAGAAAAGCAATTGGAAGAGTTTGGAGATAAATTATCCGACGATAAAAAGAAACCGATCCAAGAAGCCTTAACAGAACTTAAGGCGGCTTATGAAACCAAGGATATAGCAGTTATAAATCCTGCCTTGGATAAAATCAATGAGGCTTGGAAAGTAGCATCTGAGGAAATGTACAAAGCACAGGCAGATGCACAAGGTGCTGGAGCTCCTCAAGGAGAGCCTACTGCAGATGGTGGTGCAACCGAAGGTGATAATGTAGAGGATGTAGATTTTGAAGAGGTTAAATAAGTTAACCATATATTGATATTAAAAAGGGCGGTATTTACCGCCCTTTTTTACTTTTATCGTATTTCTTTTTTCACCCAGTAATAATACCCTAATTTTGTGCTATGGTAAAGAAATACTTACAAATACTTATTCTACTTGGCATCATATTTACGATCAAGGTACATGGACAGGAAATACAAATTTTCACCCTGGCAGATTTTGATTTACGGGATAGTGTCAAAACTTGTTTGGTAAGTACTGACTATGGTAAGGAAGAATATGATTTTAATAGAAATGGATTACTTACAAAATCCGTAACTCGTTATAATGCAGAGGATTATGATGTTGTCTATTATAAATACAAGAACAATCATTTAATTGAAAAACGTTCGGAATCCTATCAGAACAATGTTTTTGATCCCAATACCTCCATTGCGCATTTTTATCAAATAGATTCAACGGAAAATCTAAAGATTCAAGAACGTATTTTCTCCTATGACAAACAGTTCTTGGAAGAGTATATATATGAATATGACGAAGCCGGTGATATTTCCAGTATAAGAAGGACAAACAATGACGGTACCGATATCACCCAAGTAGAGCATAAAAAAATTAATGGGGAATATACGGTAACCTATCTGTTGAACGATCAGCCTTTAAAATCTATTCGTACCTCTATTTTAAAACCAAAGAACAAACCTGACCAGAAAGTAGTATTGACCAAGGAATATCTAAACGGTGAAGCAAATATGGCTTTTGAAGAAGTGTTTGATATGGACGGAAAATTAATGGCACAGCAAGAATTCAGCTATAATGCCACGGAGCAAAGTTTTGAGCCTACCGTTAGGACATCTTATGTTTACGATGATAAGAATATGCTGGTCGAGGAAATTACCAAGTCTGGTATAAGTACTTCAAAAAAAGAATATATCTATCAGTACGATCAAGTAAACCAAGGTAATTGGATCAAGCAAATCATAACACCGGATAATTCTTATAAGACCAGAAAAATTACGTATTACAAGACTTCCCTCAAAGAAAACAATTAACATTATTGTTTGGCTGCCCACTCATTCTTTAAAAGTCCATAACAACAGGTGTTTCTTTTAAAGCCGTCCAAGAGATATACATTTTTACGAAGTATTCCTTCTAAAGTACAGCCCAGTTTTTCAATTGCTTTTCTAGAGGCAATATTTCTTTCGTCCACCCTAAATTCCACTTTTTCGAACCCCAAAGTATTAAATGCATAGGTGAGCATTAATTCTTTCATATGGCTATTTAGGCCGGTTCCATGAAATTCCTTGCCGATCCAAGTAGAACCAATATGCAGGACTTTGTTTTTAAGGTTGATATTCATGAACCGGGTGGATCCTGCGTATTTGTTGAATTTTTTATCGTAGATAATATAGGGTATACTGGTACCTGCCTTAGCTTGTTGCAATGCTATCTCCACATAATTCCTTAGACTATTTGGCGTATTAATTTCCGATGGTGAATATTGTACAAGTTTATCCTGAAGAGCTATATCAATAAGCTCTTTGTAATTGGTTGAGGTTAATGGACTTAGCATTACCCTGTCATCTTGTAAAACAGGTGAAATCATCATTATTATATTTGATTGATTATATCTTTGCGCACTTCGTGGCCTCCGTTAAAATTGATGTAATGAATATTTTGTCCAAACAAAGATATTAGTTTGTGCCGTTCTTCCCTTAACCTTTCTGGGGATAGATATTCATCTTTATCTCCTATGACAGAAATTACTTTTGTGTTTTTTAAATGATCAAAGTGGTGTTTTTTAAGTTCATTGGGGATTCCACCCGCATATAAAACTAGCTTGCTACAGGGGATTTGACTAAATGCCGAATATCTCAGGGCAATTGAAACACCTTGGGAAAACCCTAAAATTATTAGGTTACATTGTTCGGGAAGTTTTTCTTGTGCTAAAACAGCATTTAAATAATTGTAGATGTTATTGGTTTCCATGTCGGTATTTTCTTTGGTCAGCCAACTTGCTCCAACATGTTTGTAGGTGTTTTTTAAATAATATTTGGAAGGTGCTTGCGGAGCAATAATATAGTTTTCATCTGCATTTAATTCATCGAAATAACGCAAGAAAAATTTGCTCAAATAACCAATACCATGGAACACAAGCCATATATTTTTGGTCTTGCCAGTTAGTTTGTTTAAAGTTTCATATGTATTGGTGGTTGTATAAGAAACGTGCTTGATTGTGTTGTTCATAAGTAAATCACTTCTTTTCAAACTTTACAGTTGACAATGTAATGCGTAATTTTACAAAAAAAAGAATGAACGACTACAAAGAGAAAATTCTTAAGATTTGTAACGAAACTTCCAAGAATACGTTGATGGAGACGTTACAAATTGATTATGTAGATGTGGGTGAGGATTTTTTATTGGCCAAAATGCCGGTGACCCCTAAGGTTCATCAACCAGATGGAGTTTTACATGGTGGGGCCATGGTAGCATTGGCAGAAAGTGTGGGTAGTGCGGCTTCTTATATTTTCTTGGATGCCAGTTCATATTTTGTTCGTGGTATAGAAATTTCTGCCAACCATGTAAAAAGTGTAAAAGATGGTTTTGTATTTGCTAAAGCCGTAATAGTACACAAGGGAAGAACCACCCAGCTTTGGGAAATAAAAATCACCAATGAGGCAGATGAATTGGTTTCCCTATGTAAATTAACGACCATAGCTTTACCCAGAACCTAATATGGTACAGGAACTTTTTGATCGTACAAGGTCTTGCTTAAATGAGCATTTACCTTTTGTACTCTATAGAAAGCCAAATACACATGAATTAATTGGAATATTTCAGGATAGCGATGAGGTTCATACAGTAGTTGATTATTCTGAAACTGGTTTTGTTTTTGCTCCTTTTGATGCGGATGTAGATGCTATTTACATTAAAAGGGATGTAGTTTTGAAAAGTAATTTTACACCGGAAAATAACACGTTAAAACCCATTGAGAGCTCAGTTCTATTGAATGTTGATTGTAAGGAAGACTATATTCGGTTGGTGAAAAAAGCCTTGTCCTATATTGAAAAAGGAACCTTTGATAAAGTAGTTTTGTCCAGAAAGGTACACGTAGAACTGACGGACACATATCATCATATTTTTCAACGTCTTCTAACTACTTATCCAGAAGCGTTCTGTTATTATTGGCACCATCCTAAAATTGGGACATGGATGGGGGCTACGCCAGAAATCTTGATCAAGACCAGTGGAACCCAGTTTACTACAATGTCCTTGGCCGGCACTCAAAGAATAGAGAAAGGACAGGCCCCAAGTTGGTCTTACAAAGAATTGAACGAGCAGCAGGTGGTAACAGATTATATTGTTGATGTTTTGAAGGAAAATGTTCAGGCATTGAAAGTATTGGAGCGGGAATCTGTAAGGGCGGGACAATTATGGCACCTGAGAACCGAGCTGACAGGAGTTATAGCTCCATCTAAATTTGGCGCTGTACTGAAGGCTTTACATCCTACTCCGGCAGTTTGTGGTAACCCCTTACAAAATGCTAAACGTTTTATTTTATACAATGAATCTTATAAACGTTCCTTCTATACCGGATTTTTGGGAGAATTGAATCTGCAGGAAGAAATGCCACGGAACAGGAATCGTAAGAATCAAGAAAACAGTGCTTACAAAAGTATAAGGAAATCATCGGAACTATATGTTAATCTAAGGTGTATGCAACTTGTCCAAGATAAAGCAAACATATATGTTGGTGGCGGTATTACTAAAGATTCCGACCCTGAACGGGAGTGGGAGGAAACGGCATATAAAAGTAAGACCATGTTACGTATTTTGAACAGCAAATAGACCACTATCTTTTGGGTTATTTTAGGCTTTGGTTGTATTTTTGATGTCCATGAAATACTCATCTATACCAACTGCCCAATCCATTGTTCAACATTGTAGGGCCAAGAATATTTCAAATATTGTCATTTCTCCCGGTTCAAGAAACGCACCGCTGACCATATCGTTTACAGAAGATCCTTTTTTTACATGTTTTAGTATTGTGGATGAACGTTGCGCCGGTTTTTTTGCGTTGGGCATGGCACAACAGCTGCAGCAACCTGTGGTCGTTCTCTGTACATCGGGTAGTGCATTGTTAAATTATTATCCTGCGGTTGCAGAGGCTTTTTATAGCACAATTCCTTTAGTGGTCATATCTGCTGATAGACCGTATTATAAAGTTGGGATAGGAGATGGGCAAACCATACATCAAAAAAATATATATGCTAATCAGATAGGGTACTCCGCCAACTTAAAACAGGATGTTAGCCATTCATCGGAGGTTATAAAACAGTATGCGCCTAGCTGGATAAGTGATAATCATATTGAACGTTCCCAAAGTAAAGTCCAGCATTATAATGACGTAGAACTTAATAACGCATTAACTTTTGCGCTAAAAGAACTGTGCCCTGTTCATATTAATGTACCTTTTGAGGAACCTTTATACCAAACACAGTTACAACCAAGTATTAGTGCCAATATACCGGATTTAGCGGAACCCAAAACGAATACTCCAACTTTGGACAATAAAAGGAAAATTTGGAACAGCACAGCCAAAAAGATGGTATTGGTTGGGGTAAGTGCTCCAAGTACGTTAAATGAGGCCATGATTAATGCCTTGGCGAATGATCCAAGTGTTATCGTTTTTACGGAAACGACTTCTAACCTTAATCATCCTAATTTTTTTAATAGTATAGATTCTATAATTGCTCCCATAGAAATGGGAGAACAGCCCCAAGAAGGGTTTAGCAAACTGCAGCCAGAGATTTTGGTGACTTTTGGGGGACTTATCGTTTCAAAAAAAATTAAGGCGTTCTTGCGAAAATATAAACCAAAACATCACTGGCATGTAGGAAGCATAAATGCTAACAATACATTTTTTTGTTTGGAGGAACATATAAAAGTTTCCGTCAATTATTTTTTTCAGGAGATGTATACGGATATTAAGGCATCTGGCAGCAGTTATTTTACGGAATGGCATATGGTAAAGGAAAATTATAAGTTAAAGAGAGCTACTTACCTTGCGCAAATCCCATTTTCAGATTTCTATGCTTTTAATTCTATTTTGAATGCCATCCCTAAGGGATATCTTCTACAATTGGCCAATAGTTCCACAATTAGATATACGCAGTTATTTGAAATTGATGCTTCCATAAACGTTAATTGTAATAGGGGAACCAGTGGCATAGATGGCAGTACTTCTACGGCAATAGGCGCATCGGTTGTAAATGCAAATCCTACCTTGTTCATTACCGGAGATTTGAGCTTTTTCTATGACAGCAACGCATTATGGAATAATTATATAAAGGATAATTTTAGGATTATCGTCATTAATAACCAAGGCGGTGGCATATTTAGGATTCTTCCTGGACAGAAAGAATCGGAATCTTTTAAAACCTTTTTTGAAACCCGACATAATTTGAGTGCCAAGCACCTTTGTAAGATGTTTAATATTGAACATAACAAGGCAAATTCAAAAGATTCGCTCAATGAGATGATGCCCCGTTTTTTTAGTGAATCTGACCGTCCAAAACTATTGGAAATTGAAACTCCCGCATTAATAAACGATAAAATTTTGATTGATTATTTTCGTTTTATATCTTAGAGGTGTATTAACCATTAATTATAACACACTAACATGAGTAAAAGAGATGATTTAATTGAAAAGTATGCTGCTGACATCAAAGATAAATTTGGTGAAAACGCGGATATGGATTTGCTTAAAAAAGTAACAGTTGGTCTTGGACCTTCAATTTATAATATAGATGCTTCAAAAGTTTCTGGAAGTGATCAAAAGGAATTGGATACGGTTAAAAATAATTACTTGATTAAGAAATTAGGTTTAGCGGATGATTCCAAGCTAGATGATGCTATTAAGACCGTAATGGATAAGTATGGTTCATCAAATAGAAATAAGTATAGAGCCGTTATTTACTATATGCTTTGTAAACATTTTAAGAAAGCGTCTGTTTACGATAAATAGAATTTTGAATGTACAATTTAAAGACCGTTGCCAATTTTGGCAACGGTCTTTTTTTTACCGTTAGGTTTATAGATTATAAAATGTAATTTTGTGCCATGATAGAATTAGGACGTATAAATAATCTTGAAATCTTAAGAGATACCAGTGTAGGTCTTTTTTTAGGTGACGAAGAAGGTAATGATGTATTGTTACCCAATAAATATGTGCCTTCCACATATGAAATTGGTGAAAAGATAAAGGTATTTTGTTATTTAGATTATGATGAGAGACCTGTAGCTACCACTTTGGAGCCGGATATTATGCTAGGGGAATTCAGATTATTGCAAGTGGCTGAGGTCAATGAATTTGGGGCTTTTATGGAATGGGGCTTGGAAAAACATCTTTTGGTCCCGTTCAGGGAGCAACGCGTAAAGATGAAAGAAGGGCAGTGGTACGTTGTGCATTGTTATTTGGATGAACGCTCCAGCAGATTGGTAGCTTCCAACAAATTGGATAAATTTCTGAGCAACGATAATATAGACCTAAAGGTATGGGAACAAGTGGATCTGGTTGTTACCAGACAGACCGATTTAGGTTGGGAAGTTATTGTTAATGAAAGACACAAAGGATTGGTGTATTTTAACGAAGTATTTAAGCCTATTAATATTGGGGATGTTATTCCTGGTTGTATAAAGACCATAAGAAAGGATAATAAATTGGATATTTCATTGCAACCTTTGGGAGCAAAGGTCTTGGAACCTGCGGCAACTAAGATTTACGAGGTATTGAAAGAGCATGGCGGATTTTTGCCTTTACATGATAAATCTTCCCCAGAAGAGATTAGGGATACTTTCCAGATGAGTAAAAAAACATTTAAAAAAGGTGTAGGTACCCTTTATAAAGAACGAAAGATTAAATTGGAATCTGATGGAATTTCACTCAATGAGGATTAACTCTTATTGTGAGAAATTTCTTAATTAGTTGATTTGCAGATTTATAGATTAAATTCTTAGCAGGAATGTTGTTAGACTAATCAAATAATTTTATTTTCGTAGTAAATGAAAAGTTATTTACAGTTTTTAGCTTACATTTAGCTTTAAGAATAAAAATTACCCCAGTTATATGCCTTTTATAGAAGAGAGTGATTTATTGGAATTACATAAAGATGTCGATAAGGCGCAAATTATTAATGAGCGTCTATTAGACCAGATAAAGTTCAAGAATAAGGAATTAAAAAAGAGTAAGATTCAACGCAATATTTTTGCGGGGATTACCACATTCTTTATCTTGGCAGGTATTGCCTTTGGTTCGTTAACGGCTGGCATTAGTATTTCTGGAGGATTCAATAAGAAGAATAATAATAGTGATTTGGTATTTACCTCTATAGATAGTTTAGATGCCATTAAAGCTCGTATTGATAATCTGAAGGAGCAGAATGAAGAATTGAGCTTGGTAAAAGAGTTTTATTTGGCCAAGGAATTTCTTCAGAAGGAAAAAATATATTCCGTACAGGTTAAATCCTTTGTTGATAACAATATTACATTGGCATCAGAGGCTTTAACAAATACACTATTCGTTAAGACCAATCCATTTTATTCCTACTCCTTAGGAAATTTTGAAACACTGGAAGAAGCTCAGTCATTTAGAAAGCAATTGGTAGATCTTGGTTTTGATGACGCTTTCGTAGCATCTTACAAGGACGGTAAGCGTATTCAAATTGAAGACCCTTATTAGTGACCAAATTAAAAGCGTGGCTTAACGCTGCAAGATTACGAACTCTTCCTTTATCAATTTCCGGAATACTGGTAGGTGCCGCTATAGCTTCATGGCAAGGTTATAGTAATAATAATATTCTATTTCTAGCATTGATAACGACGGTTGGTCTTCAGATAACTTCCAATTTTGCCAATGATTATGGGGATGGTATAAAAGGTACGGATAATACAGATAGAATTGGTCCACAAAGAGCACTGCAAAGTGGTCTTCTAACTGCAACACAATTAAAAAACGGAATTTATATCAGCATTATAATCAACATTTTATTGGTTGTTTCTTTAATACTGTTATCTTTTGGAATGGCTCATGTTGGTTATGTACTACTTTTTTTATTTCTTGGTGGTTTTGCAATTTGGGCGGCCATTAAGTACACAGTGGGTAAATCTGCATACGGCTATAACGGATTGGGAGATGTTTTTGTATTCATTTTTTTTGGTCTGGTAAGTGTTTTAGGTACTCATTTTTTATTCGTTAAGGCATTTTATCCGTTAGCAATGCTACCGGCCATGGCTATAGGGCTACTAAGTGTTGGTGTGCTGAATTTAAACAATATGCGGGATCATAGATCAGATAAAGCGGTCGGTAAAAATACGGTCGTTGTTAAAATGGGGTATCCCAGGGCCAAAAATTACCATTACATTTTATTGATCGGTGCATTTTTATGTCTGTTTTCCTTTTTGCTCACAACAAATGGATCACATTTGCGTTATGTAAGTCTTATTGGATTCTTGCCTGTGTTCGTTCATATGCGCAAGGTAGCCGTAACGGAAAATGAAGCGGATCTGGACCCAGAGCTTAAAAAATTGGCACTGAGTACTTTTTTAACGGCAATGCTGTTTTTTATTAGTTATTATTATTTTTTGTAATTTTGATTGTAACCTTCTAAACCATTTTAAACCTTGGAACAACCCATTAAAATTCTAATTGTTGAGGACAATGTAATTATCGCGGATGATATGCAGTCCATGTTAGAGGAAATAGGATATGAAATAGTAGACAATGTTATTGTTTACGAACAAGCGGTAGAGGTATTAAAAACGCAACAGGTAGATTTGGTACTTATCGATATTATTCTTGCTTCTGATAAAACCGGTATTGACCTAGGAAAGCATATTAGGGATAATTACGACATTCCATTTATTTTCGTAACCTCAAACTCAGATAGGGCTACGGTTGAAAATGCCAAGACGGTTAAACCAAATGGTTATTTAGTAAAACCTTTTGAGCAACAAGATTTGTACACCTCTATTGAAATTGCGTTATCCAATTTTATCTATGGAAAGCAAAACCTTTCTAAAGGATTATCCAATGAAACGGTCAACGAGGATGTTCCTATGTCCAATTCTATTTTAAAGGACTCAATATTCGTAAAAAAACAACATTTATATTACAGAATTCAATTTGGCGATATCCAATTTATTAAAGCGGATAACGTTTATTTAGAAGTGAATACGGTAGATAAGAAATTTTTGGTCCGTTCACCTTTAAAAGACTATTTGGAAAAATTGCCACAGAATAAGTTTTATAGGGCACATAAATCATATATCGTTAATGTGGACCACATTGATGCCATTAATTCAAAAGATATTATGATAAATAATACACTGATACCTATTTCAAAAGATTTTAAAGAGTTCATCATCTCTGCAATGAATTCGTAGATAGATGTACTATAACATATACTAAAGCACCAGTGATGGTGTTTTTTTATGCACATCTTATAGATGAATGGATTATTTTCATCGGTAAAGTGTTTTGTTTTATCGGTGAAATACATCGTTCTGCCGTTAAAAATAGTTTCACAACATATATAGGAGGTTACACAACAAATTAAAATAAGAAGGAGGGCTATTTTTTAAATTTGTAGAAGTGCAAATCCACATAATCGTGCGTTTTAAATATCAAGGCCACTTAGAATATTGAACAATGATTATGTTGAAATATTGATTTGTTAAGAAAAGTAACTAGAACACACTTTTTGGACCAAAAGTTTATTGATGTCAATATAACTTAGGTTCACAACAAAAATTTAGTAGAAACAGGTATTTGTTATATGTTTGAATCTACTTTTAAGTTTATATGAAAAGGAATCTAATTTTAAATTTGATCTGGTCGCTGTTGTTCAGTGTATACTCATTTGTAGTATGTGCACAGCAAGAAGACCTTTCAATGCAAAATGAAGATTACTATAAGCAATTTCAAGAATTGGAGAACGGCGAACTACGTACGTTTTTTTTCTTCAACACTCCAAATAGATATAATCAAGTTTCCCCGTATGATTGGTTAGATACCGTAAAGGTATATTTAAATAGTTCTGAAAAAACCAAGGATACGGCGTCAATAAGAAATTACCAACTTATTCAATCACAGATTTACTATGACCTTGGCAACTACCAAAAAAGTTTGGCCATTTCAAAATCAATGTATGGCAATCTTGATGAATTGGATATGGAACTCAAGAAGACCATCTTGGACCTCTTGGATGATAATTACGCCAAATTACAAATGTTCTCCAATCAAATAGAGGTTAGGCGCATAAAACGAGAGCTTGGTTTAACCGAAAATATTGCCTTTTATGATATTTATGCCAGCCTTGGTCAATATAGAAAGGCAATGAGAGATTATATGACCGAGGAGAAAAAAGAATTGAAAGATGACGACTATTACGGTCAAGCCATCTATAACAATACTATTGGGGAATATCTTAGATTGGACAAATCTGCACCCACGGCCTTAAGTTATTTTAAAAAATCAGAAGGATTAATCCAAGTATTCCTTAGTGATGTTACCAATCAAAGAACAGATAAGGAAATTACCGATGGTAAAATTTTAAAAGCCATTATAATTGGTAATATTGGTAAATGTCATTTACAGCTTAAAGAATATGAAAAAGCAATTCCTTATTTGGAGGAAAGTAGGGACATTATTAAAACCTTCAATAAGAGCAAGTTTTCTTCGGACTTTATTGAAAATACCTTGGCACTGGCAGATTGCTATTTAAAACTGGACAATTTTGCAAAAGCTACCGACTATTTGAGCGATGATATGACACCCGTTAAAACGGAGAATATTCTTAAGCGTAATAGAATCTATGCTGATTTTTATTATAAGACCGGCGATTTTAAGAATGCAACGTTTTATTTAAAGCGGAATATTAAAATACGGGATTCCATAGATGCCCAAGCTTCTAATATTATAAACCAGCAGTTGACTTCTGTTGTGGCCCAAGATTTGGAAAACTCCAGAAAAATGATGGAGATGCAAAAGGCTGAGCTTGAAGAGTCAAGAAAAGATATAAAGGCACGGGATGATAAGATAAGTCTAGTATTTGTCTCCTTGATTTTTACCTTAATCGGTTTTGCAGGTTTAGTATACGCGTATTTAAAAAGTATTAAAAACCAGCGTTTAATTGCCGAACAGAAATTTATTATAGAAAATGCACTGGTAGAAAAGGATTCCTTGCTCAAGGAAATTCACCATAGGGTAAAGAATAACCTACAGATGGTTTCCAGTCTATTAAGTTTACAAACAAAAAATACAACCAGTAAAGCAGCTATAGAGGCATTGGAAGAAGGTAAAAGTAGGGTCAAGGCCATGGCTTTGATACATCAAAAATTATATCAGAACGATGACTTGTCCGTAATAGAAATGCAAGGCTATATAGAAAGTTTGATCAATAGTATACAATCTGTATATAAAAAAGGAGGACACAATATCAACATTGCTATCGATGCCGAAGGTGTTGAATTGGATATTGATCGTGCCATACCCTTTGGACTCATTTTGAACGAGCTGGTTTCCAATTCATTTAAATATGCTTTTCCACATGATGATAGCAACGGAAAAATATATATTCATTTGCGAAAAATGGTTGGTAAGGAAGGCTTTTTTGAATATACCGACAATGGTATAGGTTTACCTGATGATTCTGAAGAACGGGCTAAATCGTCTATGGGCTTTAGGTTAATGAGTAGGTTGGCCAATCAACTACAGACAACCTTAAATACAGATAAGACTACTGATGGGGTGCGTTTTTGGTTCAACTTTAAATAGCTTACCTAACCTTACTTTTCATTACAATTTTATGTAGCATTTTAGGGAAAAACCGTTTTAGGTAAATTCCGTATTTTTCTTTGCCCCCAATATAGGCTTCATATTTTTTTTGATGTATTGCTTTTATAATTTGTTGGGCACACCGCTGTACGGGCATTCCGTTCTCTGTTGCCTCATCCTCCTTTTGTAAGGCGCTACCATCACCTGTTAAGGCATTCTTGGCTACATTGGTCTGTATAAAACCCGGGCAAATCAATGTAACGGAAACGTTGTCCTTTTCATGCTCCATACGTAAGGCGTCAAAAAAACCGTGTAGGGCATGTTTGGCACCACAGTACCCGGAACGATAGGGTGATGAAAACTTGCCCATTAAACTAGTGACGGTTACAAAATGGCCTTCTTGTTGTTGTACAAAAAACGGCAATAAATGCTTTGTTAGTTTTATGGTTCCCAAATAGTTTACATTGACCATTTGTTGATAAACTTCAAAACTGGTATCAATGATCAAGGAACGTTGGCTTAATCCACCATTGTTGATAAGGATGTCAATTTTTCCAAATAGGGAAATTGCTTCTGCCGTAACATTTTCCAGCGTATCAAAATCGGTAAGGTCCAAAGACAGTATTTTAGTCAATTCTGGAAAGTGACAATTGTTCTTTACCATGTTGAGTGCAGTGGTACGTCTTGCTGATAAGATTAGTTTACACCCCATTTTATTTAATTCATAGGCCAAGGCTTCCCCAATTCCAGAAGAAGCACCCGTAATCCAAATAACCTTATCTTCCATACTTTTATTTTCAACGGTATTAAAGTGAAAATATAGCTAAATTTGAAGGATTATATGAAAGCATCTTTTAAAAAGTATTTACTCAATTTTAAAAACCCAAGTGGCACTTCTAGAGGAATCTTAAAGACTAAGGAAACATGGTTTCTTTTTTTGGAAGATGGCGTATCCTGGGGTATTGGTGAATGTGGACTTTTTAGAGGACTTAGTTTTGATGATGTACCTGAATATGAAGAAAAATGTAATTGGGTAACCAAGAACATTGATTTAGGTGAAACTGAATTAATAAGCCAATTATCTAACTTTCCAAGTATTCAATTTGGTATTGAACAGGCCTTTTTGTCGCTTCGTTCTAAAAACCCCTTTCATTTATTTGAATCTTCATTTGTTAAAGACCAGCAACCCATCGCCATTAATGGTTTGGTTTGGATGGGCGATAAGGAATTTATGCATAGGCAAATAGAGGACAAGTTAGAAAACGGCTTTACCTGTATTAAAATGAAAATAGGTGCCATTGATTTTGATACGGAAGTAGCATTGTTAAAGTCTATTAGACAGCGCTATTCTAAAAAAGAAATTGAATTGCGTGTAGACGCAAATGGTGCGTTTTTACCTAATGAGGCTTTAGATAAATTAAAAACATTATCAAAACTGGATCTACATTCCATAGAACAGCCTATTAAACAGGGACAATGGCAGGAAATGCAAAAACTCTGTAGAGATACCCCTTTGCCCATTGCTCTTGATGAAGAATTAATTGGGGTGACAGATGTAACTAAAAAGAATGAGTTGCTACAAACTATACAACCTCAGTATATCATTTTAAAGCCTAGTCTGGTGGGTGGTATTGCAGGTAGTAATGAATGGATTTCCCTTGCGCAGGAAAATAGTATAGGGTGGTGGATCACTAGCGCATTGGAGAGCAATGTAGGGTTGAACGCCATAGCCCAATGGACAGCTACCTTGGGCAACCATATGCCGCAAGGTCTTGGAACCGGTGCTTTGTTTACCAATAATTTAGAAAGCCCGTTGCAAGTAAAGGATGGATGTTTGTTATATAATAAGTCGCAAAATTGGAATAAAGGGTTAATTAGAAGTATATGTATATAGAACAAGCGTATAAAGGTTTAAGTGAGGGTTGGCGTTATATTTTGGGAATTTTAGGGGTGTTGTTTGTTTGGCAAATAATTGCTGCTATTCCGTTAATTGCTGCTTTGGCCCTAAAAGATGGTGGTATGTCTGCCATGATCAGTGGCGATATTGGTAGAATGTCATTGGTTTTGGGTTCCAATTTGTTTTTGTTTCTCATGTTATTGACTTTTGCAATAGCGTTAATTTCCATTTTTGTAATTGTAAAGTATCTTCATAAGCAATCGTTGACATCTCTGACCACTTCACGTAAAAAAGTAGATTTTAAGCGTATTTGGTTTGCATTTTTTCTATGGTCCGCAATATCGGTTGGTTTTATATTTTTGGATATTTGGCTGTCCCCGGAAGATTACGAATTTAATTTTAAACCTGTTCCTTTTATTGTACTTGCAATTGTTGCTATTTTTATGATTCCGCTTCAAACGAGTATGGAAGAATATTTTATGCGGGGATACATGATGCAAGGGTTGGGCACTATGACAAAAAATAAGTGGTTCCCATTAGTGTTTACTTCCTTGTTGTTCGGTTTACTTCATATCATGAACCCTGAGGTGGAAAAATTAGGATACGGTATATTGGTATTTTATATTGGTACCGGCTTTTTTCTGGGTATTATTACATTAATGGATGAAGGCCTGGAATTGGCATTGGGCTTTCATGCTGCCAATAACCTTACCACTGCCTTATTGGTTACCGCAGATTGGACCGCATTTCAAACGGATTCGTTATACCGTGATATTTCTGACCCTGTGCTAGGTTGGGATATTCTTGTGCCGGTTTTGGTCGTATTTCCTATTTTATTGATTTTATTTTCCAAAAAATACAAATGGACCAATTGGAAAGAGAAACTTGCCGGTAAAGTTGTATCCAGGGAAGAATTTTTAAATACGGAAAAAGAGGAAATTGTACAACACTAGGATACACCCATATTTTTCAATACATAGTCGTCTATACAGTAAGGATGACCTACTGGAACTTGGTTATAGTTTGATCAAGGAAGGCGAAGAATTTGAAATGCATATTGGTGGGTTTATTCTGGATTGGATAGATAGTTCACCAACCATATTGGTAAAAACATCTGGATCTACAGGAACACCAAAAGATATTGCTTTAAAAAAAGAGCAAATGGTAAATAGTGCTTTGGCAACGGGCAACTATTTTAATTTAACTTCAAAATCCTCTGTTTTACTATGTTTACCGGCGACCTATATTGCTGGTAAAATGATGTTGGTCAGGGCTATGGTATTGGGGTTAGATATCCATTTCGTATCGCCTACTTCAAGTCCGTTGGAATTTGTTAAAAGATCGTTTGATTTTGGTGCTATGGTACCCATGCAAGTTGCCAATTCTCTATCCAAACTCAACCTTATTAAAAAATTAATTATTGGTGGTGCGCCAATTTCAAACTCTATAAGAGAAGAATTAAAGGGTGTTGATAATAGTAGTTATGAAACTTATGGTATGACAGAGACCATTACCCATATAGCTGTAAAACCGTTGAACAATAAAATGGCAAAAAATACTCCTTTTACGGTTTTGCCAAATGTAGAAATTTCAACCGATGCAAGAGGTTGTTTGGTAATTAACGCTCCAAATATTTCAGATGAACCAGTAATAACCAATGATGTTGTGGACATAATCTCTACCAAGGAATTTTATTGGCTGGGTAGGTTTGACAATGTTATTAATTCCGGCGGGGTAAAGGTACATCCGGAACATATTGAAAAAGTAATTTCAAATTATATGGATATTCCGTTTTTTGTTGCCGGTATTGCAGATGAAGATTTAGGAGAGAAAGTGGTTCTGTTAGTTGAAAATGGCGTTAAGGAGGATATTAAGCAAACACTGGATACCATTACTGATTTTAAAAAATTTGAGAAGCCAAAATCGATTGTGGTGTTAAAAGAATTTATACGTACGGAAAGCGGAAAAATACAACGCTTTAAAACGTTGTCCTTATTGAAAACTTAACTTCCCTAGCTGTAAATAGTAGTTTACTCATTTATCATTTTCACAAAGCACTTTTCATAATAGGTTTATTACTAAATCTTTAAACCAATTATTATGAAAAACGCAACTTTCTTATTTTTTCTTCTCAGTAACTTTTGGATGTTTTCGCAGCAGGTTGAAATATCTGGTTTTGTTTATGATTATAAAGGAAACCCATTACCCGGTGCACATGTACTGGAAAAAGGAACAAGCAACAATACTCAAACCGACTTTGATGGGCATTATGTTTTAAGTGTGCGGCAAGGGGTCAAATTGGAATATAAATATGTTGGTTACAAAACACATGAAGTTAAAATAAAAGATAAGTTGATCATTAATGTGTCTCTTGAAGAAGATTATGAAATGTTACAAGAGGTTGTCGTTACAGGGTATGGTATTCAAAGAAAATCTCAAATAACGGGTGCTGTTACCCATATAAATAAACAATCTTCCAATACTGACATCAGTAGTCTTTTACAGGGTAAGGTAAGCGGTGTTAATATTAGAGGAATAAGTTCTGTACAACATAAAAAAGTTAGAGGTGCAGTAAAAAGCCCTTTGTACCTTGTTGATGGAACTGCTGTAGAAAAGCAATACAACCATACTGTACAGCCGCCTTTCGAAACAAAAAAAGGAAATTATCCTGTTAAGAACGATGAAAATTATGCCAGCTTCTATGAAAATCAGTTCCATAATGTTGGTGTCAATCCGTTGTCTACTTTTTCAATTGATGTGGACAAAGCCGCTTATAGTAACATTAGAAGATTCATAAATAGGGGGCAACAGGTTCCAATTGATGCGGTCAAGATTGAAGAAATGATTAATTATTTTGATTATGACTATGCGCAACCAAAAGGTCAACACACTTTTTCCGTACATACCGAGGTTGCGCAAACTCCGTGGAATGAAGATACTAAACTAGTCCGCATTGGTTTACAAGGAAAAGAATACCTAAATGAAGAATTACCTGCATCCAACCTTACTTTTCTTATTGATGTTTCCGGTTCCATGTCAAGTGAAAACAAATTGCCATTACTGAAATCGGCGTTCAAACTTTTAATAAATCAATTAAGGGAAAAAGACAAGGTGTCCATAGTGGTGTATGCAGGTGCGGCAGGTGTGGTACTTGAGCCTACTTCCGGTAAGGACAAAGCGAAGATTATAAACGCTTTAAATATGCTTGAGGCAGGTGGTTCTACAGCTGGGGGAGAGGGTATAGAATTAGCTTATAAGTTAGCGGAGAAAAACTATAAAAAACATGGTAACAATAGGGTTATATTGGCAACTGATGGTGATTTTAATGTAGGTCTATCAAACGATAATGAAATGGAAAAACTTATTACAGGCAAAAGAGCGTCTGGAGTTTATCTTTCTGTATTAGGTTTTGGTATGGGGAACTATAAAGATTCTAAACTGGAAATTTTAGCGGATAAAGGTAATGGCAACCATGGCTATATCGATACTATGCAAGAGGCTCAAAAATTATTTGGTAAAGATTTTGGAGGTACTTTATTTACCATTGCAAAAGATGTAAAATTACAAGTAGAGTTTAATCCAGCCAAAGTAAAGTCCTATAGATTAATTGGATATGAAAACAGATTGTTGGCATATGAGGATTTTACCAATGATGCCAAGGACGCCGGTGAAATGGGTAGCGGGCATAAGGTAACAGCACTATATGAGATTGTGGAAGAAGGTGGTTCCTCAAATTATACAAAAGATGATATTAAATTAAAATATGTTGATCCTATAAAAAATAATACGTTTTCTGACGAGTTGTTTACGGTAAAATTCAGGTATAAGAAACCTGATGGAAATAAAAGTATTGAATTGGTTCATGTACAGAATGCTATTATTAAAGAAATGTCCAAAGACTTTCAATTTGCCGCTGCTGTTGCATTATTCGGGCAACAATTAAGGCAATCGGCATTTACTAACAATAGCTCAGTTAACACTATTGTTCAATTAGCCGAGCAGGGCAGGGGTAAAGATGAAAATGGTTATAGGGCTGAATTTGTCAGGTTGGTTAAATGTTATAATGAAAGATTGGTAATGGATAATTAATGATTTTATTCAATCTATAATATTTAACGGATTTTAAGGAATAGGTAATATTGAAAGTGTGTTATTTCGTATTTTAAAGCCAAACTAAATAACGAACATGAAAAACCTATTCCTTTTTCTTTGCATTTTTTTTATTGCTAAAATCAACGCCCAACAAATCCTCAACGAAAAAGAAAGAGCCATTGTTATAGATGAAATTCTAGACGATCGTTTTAATAATCTATTGCCGCAACTAATGGATGCCGCCAATATAGATATGTGGGTAGTCATATCTAGGGAGTATAATGAAGATCCGGTGCTGAAAACAATGCTGCCCGCTACATGGCTTAATGCCCGTAGAAGAACAATTCTGTTGTTTTATAGGGACAAGGCCAAAAATATAATTGAAAAACTTGCTGTTGCTCGTTACAATGTAGGTAAGAATATTGTCTCTGCGTGGGATAAGGAGAAAGAACCCGATCAATGGAAAAGATTAATGCAATTGATAACAGAAAGAAATCCAAAGAAAATCGGACTCAATTTTTCCAAGGACCATAATATTGCAGACGGATTGGATAAAACCGATTATGATGAATTTATGGCGAATCTGCCTAAAAAGTTTGCATCAAAAGTTACATCTGCAGAACAACTTGCCGTACGTTGGATCGAGACAAGATCAGAACGTGAAATGGTCATTTATGATCAATTGGTAGATATTACACACGATATTATTGCAGAAGCTTTTTCTGAAGAAGTTATTACTCCAGGTATTACCACAACTTCTGATGTGGAATGGTGGATGCGCCAAAAAGTAACTGATCTTGGATTGGAAACATGGTTTCACCCAACGGTAGATGTGCAACGTAGTAAAGAGCAACTGGTAAGTCACTTATATTCGTTTTCCGGTAGACCAGAGGACATGGTTATCTTACCGGGAGACTTGGTACATTGTGATTTTGGCATTACCTATCTAAGGCTGAATACGGACTGCCAAGAATTGGCCTATATTTTAAAACCCGAAGAACTAACAGCTCCGGATTTCTTGATCAACGGACTAAAAGATGGAAATAGAGTACAAGACTTCTTGACTAGTAATATGGTAAAAGGTAGAACGGGGAATGAAATTTTGGCAAAGTCCTTAAAACAGGCCAAGGATGCCGGTCTTAAACCTTCTATATACACACATCCTTTGGGGATGTACGGACATTCCGCCGGTACTACGATAGGTATGTGGGATGCTCAAGGTGGTGTCATGAAAGATGATGGAGAGAATTATCCGTTGAATCCAAATACCGTATATGCTATTGAATTAAATACTACGGTCAATATTCCTGAATGGAATAGGGATATCCGCATTATGCTTGAAGAAGCCGGTTATTATGGTGAGGAAGGCTTTAGATATGTAAATGGTAGACAAACAGAACTTTTGTTGATTCCAAGGGTAAAAGGGCATCAGGGTAATTAAATCATATTTCGGTGTTGGAATCCATTTGTAGGAAAAATTGTAATATATTTATTGTAAACACTATTTATGAAATCTTTTTTTGTTTTTTTAATACTTGTAAGTACAATTACTCTTCAAGCGCAGAACAATTCAAATGAAATAAAAGGAATAGTTACCTCTTATGGCGCTCCTTTACCTAATGCCAATATTTCTTTAAAAGGTTCATCTTCAGGTATACAAACAGATAGTAATGGTAAATACTCAATTATTGCTAGTCCCCGGGATATTTTGGTCTTTAGTTATATGGGCATGAAAACGGTAGAGATTATTGTGGAGGATGTGACCAAGATATTAAATATAGAGCTGTTACCCGTTGTTCAGGAATTGGATGAGGTAACCGTAGAGCAGAAAAAATTAAAAGGCCAAGAATCCATGGCCATTGAATACGCTACCAAAAAAAGTATCATACGTACTGCATATGGTTTTATAGATGCGGAAAATGCAGGGTATCAAATGAATTTTGTCGATGGTGCCAGTATTAATACTAGTGCTGTTTACCTAGCCGATGCCTTAATTGGTGTGCTGCCCGGTTTAAGACGTGGAGAAGGTAATACCGTGCTATTAAGGGGCGGAGGTTCATTGGAAAACCCTAGGCCACCAATATTTGAGATAGATGGGGTAATATTTACGGAGACTCCAGATTTTTTGGATTTGAGCAGTATAGATAGAATTGCGATTATCCCAGGTTTAAAAGGTTCAATAAAATATGGGAATATTGCCAGTGGCGGGGTAATCATTATCAATACAAAAGGGAGGTTCTTAAAGCGGGAAGAAGGTTCTGATAAACCTTATGACCAGGCTAAATTAAGGAACAATAAGTATAATGAGTCCATGGCAACCAGTTCATTAAAGCGATCTGATCCTATCTATATTACCAAAATGGATGAAGCGCTTAGTAATAATAAACTTACGGAGGTCTTTCTGGAACAGGAAAAAATATATGGCAGTTCACCATACTTTTACTTGACTGCCTTAAAACATTTTAATGAGAAATCTACTAATGATTTTATAGGCCAAATTGAAACCAAACTTTTACAAAAATTTGAGGATAATCCTAATGCATTAAAAGGGCTTGCGTACTTATATGAAAATCAAAATAGGGTTGGTGAAGCATTATCATTGTATAAAAAGATCTTTGTGTTAAGACCAAGATATACACAATCCTATAGAGATCTTGGCAATATGTACGTAGTAAATAAACAATACCAAAAAGGTTTGGGTATTTATGCCAGATACAAAAGTTTTAGAAAATTGGATACTATAGCCCCTATAGAAGACGGTATAGATGCCGTTATGGATACCGAAACTACGAATCTTATGGCTTTACATGCAGACCAATTATCCATATCCAATGAAGATCGGATAGATGGGGATATTGGCGGTATACGTATACTTTTTGAGTGGAATAACAGTGAGGCGGAATTTGACTTGCAATTTGTAAATCCACAAGCGCGTTATTTTACGTGGAGCCATAGTTTGGAAAATGAATCTGAACGCATTTATGATGAAAAAATCAAGGGCTACTCTTGTAAGCAATTTTTAATTGATGAAACACAAGAAGGTGTCTGGAAAGTGAATTTAAAATATCTTGGAAATAAAGGTTTTGACCCTACCTATCTTAAAACCACGGTGTATTATGATTATGGAAGACCTTCGCAAAAAGAAACTATACAAATCACTGAAATGTCCGAAAAAAATATCAATAGGGCTCTCCTTTCCATTGTGGCCAGAAATAAGTTTGGGAAATAATATCCATTATTTCCCAATCATTAAAAAATTATATCTAATCAATTTAAACCTGCAAAACCCCCAAATTAAAAGGCTTCTCGATAGGTGCATGGTCTGCAGCTTCTATACCCATTGATATCCACTTACGGGTGTCTTTAGGGTCTATAATAGCATCGGTCCATAATCTCGATGCCGCGTAGTATGGAGAAACTTGATTGTCATATCTTTTCTTTATCTTATCGTAAAGCTCCGTTTCTTTTTCCTCAGTGATGGTTTCACCTTTCTTTTTCAAAGAAGCTTTTTCAATTTGTAGCAATACTTTAGCAGCAGAGTTACCACTCATTACAGCGAGTTCTGCGCTTGGCCATGCAACTATTAATCTTGGGTCATAAGCTTTACCACACATAGCATAATTACCTGCTCCGTAGCTATTTCCTATTACGATAGTGAATTTTGGCACGACGGAATTACTTACCGCATTTACCATTTTGGCACCATCTTTAATGATTCCGCCATGTTCACTTTTACTACCTACCATAAAACCGGTAACATCCTGTAAAAATACCAGCGGAATTTTCTTTTGATTGCAATTGGCAATAAATCGTGTCGCTTTATCTGCAGAGTCGGAATAAATGACTCCGCCAAACTGCATTTCCCCTTTTTTGGTCTTGACCACTTTTCTTTGATTGGCAACGATACCTACCGCCCAGCCATCTATACGGGCATAACCTGTCAATATGGTTTGTCCGTATCCGGCCTTATATTCTTCAAATTCAGAATTGTCCACCAAGCGTTTAATGATTTCCATCATATCATATTGCTCGGCTCTTGAACCGGGCAATATGCCGTATATATCCTCTGGATTCTCTTGGGGTTTCATACTTTTTTTTCGGTTAAAACCAGCTCGAGGAAAATCACCGATTTTATCCATAATATTTTTAATAGTGTCCAATGCTGCTGCATCATCTTTAGCTTTATAATCGGTAACACCACTAATTTCACAATGGGTAGTAGCGCCGCCCAAGGTTTCATTATCAATACTTTCACCTATGGCCGCTTTTACCAGGTAACTACCTGCCAAAAATATACTTGCCGTTTTATCTACTATCAATGCCTCATCGCTCATTATAGGCAAGTACGCACCACCTGCAACACAACTTCCCATTACAGCAGATATTTGGGTAATACCCATACTGCTCATTATAGCATTGTTCCTGAATATTCTTCCAAAATGTTCCTTGTCGGGAAAAATTTCGTCTTGCATGGGTAGGTATACCCCGGCGCTATCTACCAAGTAAATTATCGGTAATCTATTTTCAATTGCAATTTCTTGGGCACGTAGATTTTTTTTTGCGGTAATAGGGAACCATGCGCCTGCTTTTACAGTCGCATCATTGGCAACGACGATACATTGCTTTCCTTTTACATATCCAATTTTTATTACAACACCGCCAGAAGGGCAGCCACCATGTTCTTTATACATACCTTCACCTACAAAGGCGCCAATTTCAATTCGTTCAGATTTTGGGTCCAAAAGATAGTCTATACGCTCTCTGGCCGTCATTTTGCCTTGGTCGTGCTGCTTGGCAATTTTTGCCTTTCCTCCTCCTAATTGGACTTCTGCCAGTTTGCGCCGTAAGTCTGATAATAACAACTTATTCTTATCTTCGTTCTGATTGAATTTTAAATCCATTAGCTTAATTTCTTTTCTTCGGATAAAGATAAGAAGTTAATTTTGGTGTACATGCAACAAAAATAGAAAGTATGATTAAATGGGGTATAGTTGGTGCCGGAAATATAGCACATAGTTTTTCAAAGGATTTGGCTTTGGTCCGTGGTGGTGAGCTGGTATCGGTAGCTTCAAGAGATTTGGAAAAGGCAAAGGGCTTTGCGGCAATTTACGGAGCGCCAAATGCTTATGGAAGTTATGAGGAGCTGTTTAAAAGTAATACGGTAGATGTCGTATATATAGCCACACCGCACACTTCTCATGCAGAACTAAGTATTGCCGCCATGAACCATGGTATTAATGTACTCTGTGAAAAACCTATTGGGGTCAATAAAGATCAGGTCAAGGAAATGTTTCAGGTGGCAAGGGCACAAAATGTTTTTTTAATGGAAGCCTTATGGAGCAGGTTTAACCCAACCATTAAAAAAGTCAAGGAAATGGTAGACGATGGTAGCATTGGCGATATTGGATATTTACATGCAGACTTTGCTTTCTATGCATTGGATAGGGATGAAAAAGGCAGGCTCTTGAATACATCTCTTGCCGGTGGTTCGTTATTGGATATTGGTATCTATCCCATTTTTCTATCGTATTTGTTATTGGGTATGCCCAAGGATATCAAAGCTTCTGCACATTTTTTTAAAACTGGTGTAGAAATGCAGGTCAGTATGATTTTTAGTTATGAAAAAGCCCAGGCTATGCTTTATAGCGGTTTAAACTCCAATTCTGAAATGAAAGCAGAAATTGCAGGTAGCAAGGGATCTATCTATATTCATCCAAGATGGCACGAAACAACAGGATATACCTTGGAAGTTGATGGAGACTCTACTGTAAATGAAGTAGGTAAGCTTGGAAAAGGCTATACACATGAAATTGAAGAGGTACATACTTGCCTAAACTCAGGAAAAAAGGAAAGTAGTTTATGGAGCCATAAGAACAGCTTGGATTTAATAGAAATTATGGATACCGTAAGGAGTAAAACAGGAATTGTTTTCCCCTTTGAATAATAGCATAGTTAAAATTGGACAGATGTTTTAAAATTTACGATATTTGAAGTTCGCTTAATTTATAATTCAATAGAACATGAACAAGAACACAGTGCTCGCATGGGCCACTTTTATTATGATATTTGTAGGCTTGGCCTTGATCGCATTAGGCGCTTTTCGTTATGATGATGTTGCAGGATGGGGGTTTGCATCCGTAGGTATAGGTTTCTTTGCCATTGCCTGGGTTTTCAACGCACTTAAAGGCAGGGTTTAGGACTTCTTGGTTCAACTGTGGGTATAAAATATCTACAGGGTTATAATAATTCAATTAATACAGTATTTTATGTCAGATGATAAGAAGGTAATCTTCTCCATGTCAGGAGTTACGAAAACCTATAAAAATGCCAATACACCGGTATTAAAGAATATTTATTTAAGTTTCTTTTACGGTGCCAAGATAGGTATTTTGGGACTGAACGGGTCCGGTAAATCAACCTTGTTGAAGATTATTGCCGGGGTCGATAAAAATTTTCAAGGGGATGTAGTATTCTCTCCCGGCTACAAAGTGGGCTATTTGGAGCAAGAGCCCGAATTGGATGAAAACAAGACCGTATTGGAAATTGTAAAGGAAGGTGTAGCGGAAACCGTTGCCATTTTGGATGAATACAATAAGATCAATGATATGTTTGGTCTTCCAGAGGTATATGAGGATGCGGATAAAATGCAGAAATTAATGGATCAACAGGCGGTATTGCAGGATAAAATTGATGCTGCCAACGCTTGGGAATTGGATACCAAACTGGAAATTGCCATGGATGCCCTACGTACGCCAGAACCCGATAAAAAAATAGCGGTATTGTCCGGAGGGGAAAGAAGAAGGGTGGCATTATGCAGATTGTTGTTGCAGGAACCTGAAATTCTTTTATTGGATGAGCCAACAAACCATTTGGATGCAGAATCGGTACATTGGCTGGAACATCATTTGGCACAATATAAGGGTACGGTCATAGCCGTTACCCATGATAGGTATTTTTTGGATAATGTTGCCGGTTGGATCCTTGAATTGGATAGGGGAGAAGGCATTCCTTGGAAGGGGAACTATTCCTCTTGGTTAGATCAAAAATCCAAACGTTTGGCCCAGGAAAGTAAAACGGCTTCCAAAAGACAGAAAACATTGGAGCGAGAATTGGAATGGGTTCGTCAAGGGGCAAAAGGTAGGCAGACCAAGCAAAAGGCTCGTTTAAAGAATTATGACAAGCTGATGAGCCAAGACCAAAAACAGCTTGATGAGAAACTGGAGATTTATATTCCAAACGGACCCCGTCTGGGAACAAATGTTATTGAGGCCAATGGGGTAAGTAAGGCATATGATGATAAATTGTTGTATGAAGACTTGAATTTTAAATTACCCCAAGCGGGAATTGTTGGGATAATTGGACCAAATGGTGCGGGTAAGACCACAATTTTCAGAATGATAATGGGGGAGGAAACTCCGGATAAAGGAGAGTTTATTACTGGGGATACGGCTAAAATTGCCTATGTTGACCAAAGTCATTCCAACATAGATCCGGATAAAACCATTTGGCAAAATTTTAGCGACGAGCAAGAACTGGTCATGATGGGCGGTAAACAGGTGAATTCCAGGGCCTATTTAAGTAGGTTCAATTTCTCTGGAAGTGAACAAAATAAAAAGGTTAGTATGTTATCCGGTGGTGAGCGTAACCGTTTACACTTGGCCATGACACTCAAGGAAGAAGGCAACGTGCTATTATTGGATGAGCCTACCAACGACTTGGATGTAAATACGCTTCGTGCCTTAGAAGAAGGTTTGGAGAATTTTGCAGGATGTGCTGTAGTTATTTCGCACGATAGATGGTTCTTAGATCGTATCTGTACACATATTTTGGCTTTTGAAGGTAATTCCCAAGTTTACTTTTTTGAGGGCTCTTTTTCAGATTATGAAGAGAACAAGAAAAAACGACTTGGAGGGGATTTAATGCCAAAGCGAATCAAATACAAAAAACTTATTAGATAACAAAAAGCCCGCAATTGCGGGCTTTTTGATTTTTAGAAAGTCGTTTTTCTAATATTCTTCGTTAGGGTACCAATCCAATTGTACAACTTCAATATCTTGATTGGCTGCATTTACCAAATTTTTAAATTTTTCTACATCACTAACGTCCGGTCTACCTCTATAATGGTAAGGATAGACTTGTTTTGGTTTGAAATCCAATACTGCAGCGGCGGCACTTTCCTCGGTCATGGTGTAAGGTAGGTTCATGCAGATAAAGGCCTTGTCAATATTTTTTAAAGAGCGCATTTCAGGAATATCCTCTGTATCACCAGAGAAATAGATACGTTGATCATCCAATGTAAGCACATATCCATTTCCACGTCCCTTTACATGAAAGTTTTTGGCCTCTTCCCTTAAATTGTACATTGGTATAGCTTCTATACCTACTTGGTAAAGCTCTTTATTTTCCCCATTGTTCAATATTTCCAATTGCTGGGCATATTGCTCTGGCATATCATCCGCTACGGCTTGAGGCACTACAAAGGTTGCGGAAGAAGTATCTAGGGCTTCCAATGTTTCTAAATTAAAATGGTCGCCATGAATATCTGTAATTAAAATTATATCTGGTTTCTTTTGCCCTTCAAAAGCAGCGGCACCACCTGTTGGGTCAATATAAATTGTAGTTTCTCCCCATTCAATAACCGCTGTAGCATGTTCAATAGGAATTATTTGTACCTTCCTTTCTATTGTACCGGTAGATTGTGACACATCTTCCTCAATAGTATCTGAACTGGTATTGGGCTGTTTTTTATCTTCCTTACATCCTATTATAAGGGTGGCGGCCAATACCATTAAAATTAAATTTTTAGTTATCATCATATAGTATTTAAATTGTTATTTGCATTTCCGGTCTGTAATATATTGCTGTTGTAAAAATCAGTTTTGTAAGATTCAAGTATGTCTCTTATAGTAGGGAACCCTCTTTAAAATCGTAAAATTATGAACATTTTTTAATGGTAATGCTACTATTTTTAATGGTAATGCTACTATTGTTAACACAGTAGATATTTATTTGTTAAATTAGCTCTAAGATAGACGATTCATTAGGGTTTGAGGATTTTATCCCAAATTAATTTAACGTTTAAAAAGTCTAAATTTTAAAACCACTCGTATATAACCTTAACAAACAGACACTTTATTAAATTTACAATTATGACCGAAACAAAAAATAACAATGGTTTAAAAGTTTTAACCGCCCTTTTAGGCGTTGTGCTTTTAGGAACTATCATTTACACAGTTAGTCTTTATCAAGATAAGAAAAAGACAGAAGTTGTTCTTTCTAAAGAAAAGGAATTGGTAGTCGAAGATTTAAATAGCTTAAAATCTGAATATGACAAAGCTATATTGGAAAGCAATGCTACTAATGAGGAGTTGGTAAGTGCAAGGGACAATATTGCAAAATATATTGACTCTGTTAAAACGATGAAGGCTGATATTAGTTCCTTGTCAAGATACAGAAGACAAGTAAGTGTATTGAAAGCGGAGAGAGAGCAATTATTAAAGCAGGTTGATTCTTTAACAAGATCTAACTCAATGATTGCAATGCAAAGAGATAGTACATATGTAGAGTTGGAAAAACAAACTGTTTTCAATGATTCATTAGTAGTACAGAACACCAACTTGGCCCAAGTGGTTGAAAAAGGTTCTGCTTTGAACTTATCTAAATTTAATGTAGATGCCGTTAAGGAAAGAAATAGCGGTAAATTGGTCTCAACCCAACGTGCAAGGGCTACGGACAAATTTAAAATCTGTTTTACTGTAGCCGATAATGTTATTGCACAAGCTGGTGATAGAACATTTTATTTAGAAGTGTTGGATCCACAGGGCAATGTTTTAGGTGGTAGTAATTCCCAGACAAATGATAATGGTGCTTCCGTTACGTATAGCAAACAGACCAATTTTTATTTTGAAAACAAATCTTTGGATGTGTGTGATTACATTAATAAGCCTTCCGGAGATTTTAAGGATGGTAATTATATGGTGAACGTATATGATGACCAATTAAAATTATTGGGAACTTCTAAGTTTGTTTTAAAGTAAAATTTCTTCAAAAAATAAAAAAGGCGACCAATTTGGTCGCCTTTTTGTATTTAAGAGGGTGTTCTGCTTATTTCTTTAAACTGCCCACCATATTTTCCGGTTTAACCCAGTTATCATAATCCTCTGCACTTACATAGCCCAGATTTACTGCTTCCTCTTTTAATGTAGTCCCGTTTTTATGGGCAGTGTTTGCAATTTCTGCAGCTTTATAATATCCAATCTTGGTATTTAATGCAGTTACCAACATTAATGAATTGTTCAATAATTGTTTAATAACTTCATGATTGGGCTCTATACCGGCCGCACAGTGTTCCTCAAAACTTACACAAGCATCACCGATCAATTGTGCAGATTGTAAAATGTTTGCCGCCATCATAGGCTTAAATACATTTAACTCATAATGTCCTTGGGTTCCGCCAACACTAATTGCCACATCATTTCCCATTACCTGAGCACACACCATTGTCAAAGCTTCACATTGTGTAGGATTCACTTTTCCTGGCATTATAGAACTGCCAGGTTCGTTGGCTGGAATTATAATTTCACCAATTCCAGAACGGGGACCTGAGGCCATCAT
Organism: Maribacter sp. MAR_2009_72; assembly: GCF_007827235.1. Lineage (NCBI taxonomy): Bacteria > Pseudomonadati > Bacteroidota > Flavobacteriia > Flavobacteriales > Flavobacteriaceae > Maribacter > Maribacter sp. MAR_2009_72. Next base: position 133,301 of record NZ_VISB01000001.1, read on the forward strand.
CCTTATATCGTTCGCTATTTTGTTCAAGGATACGGCAAGCTGTTTTAAAGCACCATGGCTTTCAACTATGGCATCATGGGCGGCTAGTGCCTCAAACTTATTTTCGGCGGTAATAAATGGCATTCCCGTAAATTCAGCAATGTATTTGGCTACAAGAACATCATATCCTTCCGGTGTATTGAGTCCGGTACCAACAGCAGTGCCTCCAAGAGCCAGCTCACTTAAATGGGACAAGGTGTTTTTTAATGCTTTTAAGCCATGGTCCAATTGAGATACATAACCTGAAAATTCTTGGCCAAGGGTGAGTGGAGTAGCATCCATTAAATGGGTACGCCCAATCTTGACCACATCCTTAAATTCTTTGGACTTCTTCTTTAAAGTATCCCTTAATTGCGTTACTCCTGGTATGGTAACCTCCACAATTTTTTTATAGGCTGCAATATGCATACCGGTAGGGAAGGTATCATTAGAGGACTGCGATTTGTTGACATCATCATTAGGTTGGATAGTCTTTTCGCCTTCTCCAATGACTTTACCGGCAATTTCATGGGCCCTATTGGCAATAACTTCATTGACGTTCATATTACTTTGTGTTCCAGAACCTGTTTGCCAGATAACCAAAGGAAACTGGTCATCATGTTTACCTTTTAAAATTTCATCGCATACTTGAGCGATTAAATCTCTTTTTTCGACCGCTAGGACGCCAAGTTCACAATTGGCATATGCTGCGGATTTTTTTAAATAGGCAAATCCATATACAATATCCAACGGCATTGATGCAACGGGGCCAATTTTAAAATTGTTTCGAGAGCGCTCTGTTTGCGCCCCCCAATATTTATCCTTGGGTACTTCTACATTACCCATGGTATCTTTCTCGATTCTATATTCCATATTTTCTATTTTTATGAATCTTGGGTTATTTCGTTTTAATAGCCTCAAAAATAAGGCATACTTTTATTTTTATGGTGACAAGATTGTTGGTAATCTTAAATTTATTTTACGGAACGTTTGCAAAAAATAATTCGATTATGGTATCTTTGTAAAATATAAGGAATAAGATATGTTTGAATTTGACCAATATTTAGGATTTTTAGCTTTTTTAACCATATTGACCATTGGTTTTTGGCTGATGATGTTTTTGTTATTATTTGTTGTCCCTTACTGGTTAGGTGGAAACATTATTGAATTGCTAAAAGAAAGACGCGATAAAAAGAAGGCTGCAAGAGAGGCTTAGAGATACAATATATTAAAACAAAAAAAGAAGCCAATTGGCTTCTTTTTTTATATCTATAAATTTTATTAACCTTCAATTTCTTCTTCGCCACCTTCACCGGGACCATTGCCTCGCCCGTTTCTATTCCTTTCTTTAGGTTGATTAAATCGATATACAAACCCTAAGGTAATTTGTCTTCTTCTCCATTGAAATTCACTCTCAGAAGTAAAGAACTCGGTTTCTGTAAAAGACCTTCTTTTTCTTGAGTTCAATAAATCGCTTACATTCATAGATATGGTTCCGTTATCATCTAAAATGTCCTTACTAAAAGCTAGGTTCAAAGAAAATATACCCTTGCTTTCTGTCTGAGCATTTTGTGACGGACCTCTATAAAAAGCATTTGTTTGCCAATCTATTTTAGATGGTAAAGATACTTTTGAGCTAAATCTGGCAAACCAACTTGTATTGTTGGCACCATAATCAATACCATTGAACATACCTTCTGTAGAAAATTGAAAGAAGTTAAAGCTAGAGTTTAAGCGTAACCACTTAGTGGGGTTATACATCATACCTGCCTCAAGACCTATTCTGTCATTTGTAGAAAGGTTTATAGGAATGGACCTAATGATTTCTATACCATCTGTAGTAGTTTGTCCCGTTTCTTCCTGCACTCTCTCAAATGAGTCGGTTTCTCTTTGGTAATAAATAGATGAGGTCAATGTTAGCTTATCCCATCGTTTTAGATAGCCTAGGTCAAAAGCGTTGGAAAATGCTGGATTTAAGTCTGGGTTACCTTGAAAAATATTGGTTCTACTTGAACGCGAAGGAAAAGGATTTACAAACCAACCTCTAGGCCTATTTATCCTTCTATTATAACCCAACGAAATATTTTCATTTTCGGCAATTTCTAGAATAAAGTTCAGGGTAGGGAACAGGCCTAAATAATTTTTATCGAAATTAACATCTACATCAACACCTAATTGCTCTTCCAATTCTGTAGTGTCAAATTCAGAATCCAATTGACCTTTTAGCTGGGTATTCTCTAAACGCAAGCCTAAAAGAAATGAAAACTTTCCAAATTTATTACCGTATTGTGTATACAGGGCATTTACGTTTTCTGTATAGGTGAACATGTTGGTTAAATTTTCATTGATATCAAATTGATTGGTAGATTGATTTAGGGAATCTAATCTATAATCCGTTACATCTTCTTCAAACGTGCCCCTATATCCGACCTCAAATTGGGAATCACCCATTGGCAATACATAATCCGCTTGTACCAAATATTCGTTTTCAGATTCAATCTCATATACATTTTCAAGTACTAGCAAATTTTGGTTAGGTACCGTGTTGTTTTCTTCTATAATAGAAAATTTAGTTTCTTCACCTTTGGAGTATTGAAGGTCTACCGTTAATTTTTGACCATCATCATCTAAGTTATTCACATAATTAAGTGAGAATTGGTAGTTTTCATCATCTTCAGTTTCATCCTCCGTCCTAAAAGTTTCACTGCTTATTGCACTATCAATAAATCGTTGATTGGTATTTTCCGTACTATCCTCACTGTCTGATGTTCTATAAAAAACACTACCGGTAATAGAGGATTCTTCGGTAATAAAATATTCAAGACCAAGGTTGGTATTAAAGCCTTTACGCATTCTATTATATTCCCTGTCCTCTATAATTCTATCAAAACTACCTGACGTATAAGTGTTGTCAAAAAATGCATTTCCAGGGGCATCTCTATAGCTATAACCTGTAGTATTGAAAATATTAAATTTATCTGTACGTAAATTGGCATTCACGGTTATACCACTATTAACAGGGTATCCAATAGTCGTATTTACCGAGCCGTTGAAGCCTAAAGTTTTTTCTTTTTTAAGAATTATGTTCAAAATACCGGCTGTTCCTTCGGCATCATACCGGGCAGACGGACTGGTAATTACTTCAACTTTTTCTATAGCGTCCGCAGGTAGTTGAGTAAGGGCATCTGTAGAACCAAAGCCTGCCAATGCAGATGGTTTACCATTTATCAAGATACGTACATTTTCGTTACCCCTTAGGCTAATGGCGCCTTCTACATCTACATCTACAGAAGGTACATTGTTAAGGGCGTCCGTAATCGTAGCACCACTATTGGTAAGGTCTTTACCTATATTGTATATTTTTTTATCCAAACGAACCTCTACCGTCGTTTTCTCACCTACCACTTCTACGGCATCTAACTGAGCAACGTCCAAGGCAAGTCTTATGGTGCCAAGATCTGTAGATGCTGTCAAGGTTTGGTTGGGTAACCTGTATGTCTTATATGAAATATATTCTATGGAAATATTGTATTTGCCAGGCTTGGCCTCTACATTAAAATTACCGTCCAAATCGGTTATTCCACCCGAAATCTGATCAGGGTTTTCCACACTTTGCAATACAAGGGTGGCATACTCCAAGGGAATGTCGTTTTCCTTGTCCAGTACTTTTCCTGTAATTTTAATGGGTGTAGCGTCTCGTGGCCCCTGTCCATTGCCTCTTCCCCTTTCTCCTTGAGGTGTTTGGCTAAATATTGGTTGTAAAGCTAAAATTAGGAGTAAGGGAAAAAGTTTTTTCATCAAATTAATTTTTAGGTTTCTTTCGTTTAGTTTTTTTCTTTTTTTTCTTCAGTGTTTTTGATACACCATCTTTTTGTAAAGCAACAAAGGCTTCGTACTTTTCTAACGGTAGTCCAGCCTTTAATTCCTCGTCCTGTCTTTTTGTAATATTATCATAAACTTCCCTCATTTTTTCTGGAGGAAGCTTTAATATTTGAGCTTCTATTCGTTCTTGTACATATTTTTTAAGTACCGAACTTAAAACTGCCTGCTCAAATTCATTTAATCCAAGAGCTTCTGTAATTCTAGGCATTTCACCATCTACCAATTCCTCTGCAGTTTTGGGCTCTGGTTCTTTTTGGGTCTCCTGAGCTTGCGGTATGGAACTTCTTTGTCTGCCATAACCATAACCACCCCTAGAGCCGTAACCATAACCGCTACCATATCCATATTGGGCATATAGCTCGCTACCTGCAAATAGAACCGACAGTAAGATCAAGAACTTAAGACTACTGAATTTTGCTACTTTTTTCATGTGCTTTGATTATAATTTTTCAATTAGGTTTAACCGTGTTTGGTTAATTATTTGTTAAGATATTTACGGTCTACTTAAACCTCTCCATTAATTAGATTGGATATATTTTCTGGTGGTCTACCAATAACGGCACTATTGTTCTTAATAACGATTGGCCTTTCTATTAGTTTAGGATAGGATATCATTGCATCTATTATTTCTTCATCGCTCAATGGTCTATTTTTAAATTTTTCCTTCCAAATTGACTCTGACTTCCTTACCAAATTTATAGGTTTAATGTCCAGGCAGCTGATTACTTGTTTAAGTTCCTTCTTCGTTGGGACATCATCCAGATATCTAATTACTTCAAATTTCTTGCCAGAATTTTCTAAAATTTCAAGGCCTTCCCTAGATTTTCTACATCTGGGATTATGGTAGATCTTAATCATGGTATTTTAATATGTATACTTAATTTACAATATAGGAAAACATCAGTAAACCTTAAAAGTGTTACTCTTCCTCTTTTTGGCCCATCATCATTAAAAAGGCTTTTAAGAACCTATCTATATCACCATCCATTACGGCGTCTATATTTCCGGTTTCTTCCCCGGTACGCACATCTTTTACCAGTTTATAAGGGTGCATGACATAATTTCTAATCTGCGAACCCCATTCAATCTTCATTTTAGACGATTCTATTTCTTGCCTGGCTTCCATTTTTTTACGCAATTCTATTTCATATAATTGCGATTTAAGCATCTTCATTGCAGTAGCCCTGTTGTCATGCTGGCTTCTACTGTCTGAACATGAAATCTGAATTCCCGTTGGGTGGTGGGTTAGCTGTACTTTGGTTTCCACTTTGTTTACGTTTTGACCACCTGCACCACTGGATCTTGCGGTAGTAATCGTAATATCCGCTGGGTTGACATCCACCTCAATGCTATCATCTACCAAAGGGTATACATATACGGATACAAAAGAAGTATGCCGTTTTGCGTTACTATCAAAAGGGGAAATACGCACCAATCTATGTACACCGTTTTCTCCTTTAAGCCAACCAAAGCCGAATTCGCCATCTATCTCCAACGTTACGGTCTTTATACCGGCTACATCTCCTTCTTGATAATTGAGCTCCTTGATCTTAAATCCATTTTTTTCTGCCCACATCATATACATACGCATGAGCATTGCCGCCCAGTCACAACTTTCGGTACCACCGGCACCTGCGGTTATTTGTAGGACTGCAGGCAATTCATCACCTTCTTCAGATAACATATTCTTGAATTCCATTTTTTCAAGAACATTAAGGGCTTTTTCATATTGATCAGCTACCTCATCTTCAGAAACCTCGCCTTCTTGATGAAATTCTATCAATACCTCCAATTCTGCAATAATGGCTTCTGCTGCATTGTAATCATCTACCCATTGCTTTTTGGATTGGATATATTTCATATGTGCCTGGGCCTCCTGTGGATTGTTCCAGAAATCTGGGGCCAAGGTCTTTTCCTGTTCATTCTCTATTTCTATTAATTTGGCATCAATGTCAAAGATACCTCCTTAACGCACCAAGGCGATCTATAAGACCTTTGTAGTGGTCTGTAGTAATGTTCATAAATTTAAATTTTAGGTAAAAGTAAGACTCTTTTATATACTTTGGGAAGTAATTTTTACAATACCTATTGTTGACTTTGAACGGTTACCGTATGCGAAGTCTGGTTTCTTCCTTGTGAATATACCACACCTTTTAATGGGGCGCAATCATTGTAATCCTTGCCGTGACAGACTTTAATGTGATTAATGTTCGCCAAAATATTATTGGTAGGGTCAAAACCTTTCCAGCCAATTTCAGGAATATATGCTTCTGCCCAAGCATGCATCTGAGAATCGCCAAAAAAACCGCTTCCCTGGTTTAAGTAACCTGATACGTACCGGGTAGGAACCCCGTTTTTTCTGGCCAATGCACAGAACAAATGCGTAAAATCTTGACAAACACCTTGTTTTTTTAACACAATTTCCGTCAGCAAAGTGTCAACATCTGTTACACCAGTTTTAAACTGTATAAATTTAAAGGTCCAGTCGTTAAGGGCTTGAAGATTGTCAAAAATAGATGTTTTGGGGTCAAAGATAAACATGGTTTCATGTGCTTTCTCCAATTGGGTAAATTGAGTGGCTTTCAAAAAACGTTCAAAACATATTTTAAAATCAAGTTTTTTAAGCATTTGGTAACCTTTGAAAATATCCAGATCTAATGGAAAGTTAAATGGATTTTCTTCTTTCTTGAAAAATTCAAAATTGGCTTTGAAGGATATGTTGTCAAACTTCTTTTTAGGGTGTATTCTTATGGTTTTAAAACCATAGCCATTGGTAGAATACTCAATATTTGCGTAAAGTGAATTATAAAATTCTATTTCAACACCAAATTGACTTTGGTTTTCCATGGGTATAATAAGGAATTGCCAATATGCATCATATACCCAATGGTCATAATGATTTTCTGCGGTATAGGTAATTTCATATTTGTTCGGCATCATGGCAAAGGTACTTGTTTTGTGCTGTTTAATAATTAAAAAACTCTGCATCTACCTTATTACTGATCTTATCCAAACTATTCAGAATATTTTCAATAAAGGATTTTATATCATTCTCAATTTCTTCGATATATTTAAACTCATATTCTGACCTGACCCTACCAATTAAAAATGCTGTAGAATCCTTGTTATATCGTTTTTCAGGGTTCAATACCTTTACATGTTCATTTACTTGATTAAGCGCGTTCATTACCGATCTAGGACAATTAGGATTCAAGATCAAAAATTCTAACGTTGAAATGCTTGTTGGTGCTTTTTTGTAATACCTACGCATCATATCATATGACTCTGCGCATTTTAATAAAGTGGTCCATTCAAAACTCTTGCTGAATTTATCGCCATAACTGCCTTGTGCCATTAGGGCATCGTTATATTTTGCATTTATCATACGGGTAATTTGGGTGGCTCTTTCAATATTCACCCCCATTAAAATAGTAGCATAGGTGGCATCATGTAATAAAGTTCCCCTTATTTTACCTCTTAGTACCGCAGTCATCTCCGTAATATTATTGGTGAAGTCATGCAGGCCATTTTTAACATAAACCTCTGCAGGGTAATTTATTACAAAATGGTAAAACTTATTTATGGCTTCGTAGAGTTCCGTTGATATTAAATCGCGAGCGCTATTTGCATTTTCCCTTGCGTATTTTACATTGTTCAGAATTGAAAAACTGTAATTGGGATCAAGACCTATTTTATACAAAATATCGGCTTCATTTAAAATTTGATCTTCATCGTTTACTGGGTTGCCAACCATAAACATCATGGAACGGAGTACAAATTGTCTATTTTGCGATTTTTGGTTGGGTGCATCCAAGGAAGAAAAATAGTTTACGTTTAAATACCGTGCTATGTGTTCCGATCGTTCTATATAACGACCCATCCAAAAAAGGTTATTGGCTACTCTTGCTAACATATAGTTTTTATTTTTTTAGAACCCATGTGTCCTTTGATCCTCCACCTTGAGAGGAGTTTACGATTAAATTTCCCCTTTTTAGCGCTACACGTGTTAACCCTCCTTTTAATACAAATTCCTTGTCCTTACCTAAGACCGTAAATGTTCTTAGGTCCACATGTCTTTGTTCAAAAGATTCTGTTTCATCTATATAGGTAGGGTGTACCGATAATGACATGATGGGCTGCGCCACGTATTTGCGAGGATTATCCTTAATGACCTTCCTTACTTCCGCTATTTCGTCCGTGGTCAGTCTATTTCCAATGGAAATGCCATAACCGCCCGCTTCGTCCACAGGTTTAATGACCAGTTCCTGTATGTTCTCTAGCACATATTTCAATTCATCTGGCCTACTACAATGGTAGGTATGTACATTATTTAAAATAGGTTCCTCGTTTAAATAATATTTTATAATCTGTGGCATGTAGGTGTAAACCGCTTTATCATCTGCTACCCCGGTACCCGGTGCATTAGCTAAGGTTACATTTCCTTTTTTGTATGCGGCGAACAAACCAGGTACCCCTAAAGAAGAATCCGGTTTAAATTCCAACGGGTCAATGAATTGATCATCAATTCTTCTATAGATTACATCTACCTTTTCCGGACCTTTAATAGTCTTCATATAGACAAAATCGTTCTCCACAAAAAGATCCCTACCTTCAACAAGTTCAACGCCCATAGTCTTGGCCAAATATGAATGTTCGTAAAAGGCAGAATTGTACATTCCCGGAGTTATTACTACACAATTGGGGACGTCAACACCATTTGGTTTTACAGTTTCCAAAAGGTCCAAAAGATTTTCTGCATAATTGGTTACCGCATGGGTCTTATAATGGTTAAATACCCCAAACAAGGCTTTTTTAAGTGCTGTTCTATTACATATGACATAGCTTACACCAGATGGGCATCTAATATTATCTTCCAAAACATAATATTGACCGTCTTTATGTTTAATGATATCCGTTCCGGAAATATGGTTGTAAATACCACCGGGGGGATCGATCCCGTTCATTTGATCCAGATAATTTGCGGATGAAGTAATCAGGTCCAAAGGAACAATTTTATCCTTTAAAATTTTTTTGTCGTGATAAATGTCCCATAAAAATAAATTTAAGGCTTTGCTTCTTTGTATAGAGCCCCGTTCTATGATTTCCCATTCATTGGCATCTATAATGCGAGGAAACAGATCAAAAGGAAAAATTTTTTCCTGTACGGTCTTGTCATCGTACACTTGAAAGGTAATTCCTTGATTAAAGAAAGAGGATTTTGCCTTTGAGTTCAGATTTATATAATCGCTTATAGAATGTTCTCCATAAAGATTGAATAATTTTTGATACACCTCAGAAATTTTGCCTTCCCTATTGTATAATTCATCATATAAATCGGGGTTTCTAAGGTACGATGCAAATATTTGACTCTCAATGTTTGCCATAGAAGTTGTTTTCCTAAAAGGTACATGAAATTGTATGATTTATAGGTGTGATATTTATATTAATTGGCATGTTGAAATTTATATTTAATAATAATTAGGCACATTATTTATCAAGCCTGTTTTTTCATATTTTGATATAAGGTTGTCTTTAGTATTCCTTACTTTTTCTATACTTTTAGAAAAAACTATACGATCATGAAAAAAAATTACCTGCCACTATTCATATTGTTATTGGTAACGGCCAATGTAATGTTGGGCCAGTTCAGCGATAAAAAAAATGACCTTAAAAAGTATGATGGCTTTTTTGATTTTTTCTATGAAGAAAAAACAGATAAAATATTTTTGGAGGTAAAGGAATTGAACAAGGAATTTTTGTATGTCTATTCCTTAAGTAGTGGTATAGGAAGTAATGATATAGGTTTGGATCGCGGCCAATTGGGAGACGAGCAGGTTGTTTATTTTAAAAAGGCAGGTGGTAAATTGCTTTTGGTGCAGCCAAATTTAAAATTCAGGGCCAATACGGAAAATGAATTGGAACGTATCTCGGTGGAACAGGCGTTTGCAAAATCTATTCTTTATGGTTTTCCTATAGTGGAAGATAAAAATGGCACCTATATCATAGATATTACCGATTTTCTAATGCAGGATGCACATGGCGTTGCCAATCGTTTAAAGCGAACTAAGCAGGGCGCTTATAGTTTGGACAAGTCAAAAAGCGCCATGGCTATGGAACGGACAAAAGCTTTTCCGCAAAACGTAGAATTTGATGTAACACTTACTTTTAAAGGTGAGCCTGCCGGAAGTTATATTAGAAGTGTGGCCCCCAATGCCAATTTGATAACCGTTGCCGAGCATCATTCTTTTATAGCCTTGCCGGACGATGGTTATGAACCACGGGAGTTTGATCCGCGTTCCGGAGCATCACCTTTTAGTTATTATGATTATGCGACCCCGGTAGAATCGTCAATCTTAAAAAGATTCATTAGAAGACATAGACTTGAAAAGAAGGACCCTACTGCCAAATTGAGCGAAGCCGTAGAACCAATAATATATTATTTGGACAACGGCACCCCAGAACCGGTACGTACGGCCCTTTTGGAAGGGGGTAGATGGTGGAATCAAGCATTTGAAGCCATAGGTTACAAAGATGCATTTCAAGTCAAGATCTTACCGGATGATGCAGATCCATTGGATGTACGCTACAACGTTATACAATGGGTGCATAGGTCAACCAGAGGTTGGAGCTATGGTAGCAGTATAACGGATCCACGTACAGGTGAAATAATGAAAGGCCACGTAAGCCTAGGTAGTTTGCGCATAAGGCAGGATTTTTTAATTGCACAGGCCTTAATGAAACAACCTTTTGCAGAACGGGACGATAATATTGAACCAATGTTACAAATGGCCATAGCACGTATTAGACAATTATCTGCCCATGAAATTGGCCACACCCTTGGTTTTGCGCATAATTATGCTGCCAGTACCACAAATAAAGCTTCGGTGATGGACTATCCCCACCCGCAATTTACATTACAAAATGGTGAAGTGGAATTTTCAAATGCCTATGAAAATGGTATTGGAGAATGGGACAAGGTTTCCGTTGCGTATTCATATGAAACCTTTCCTGAAGGTGTAAACGAAAAAGAAGAATTGGATAAAATTTTGGACCAAGCTACAGCTAACGGCCTACGCTTTATAACCGATCAAGATGCAAGGCCCCAAGGTAGCGCACATGTTCTTGCACACTTATGGGACAACGGTACCAATGTAAGTAAGGAACTGGATGAAATGCTAAAAATCAGGAAAACGGCAATTAATAATTTTTCGGAGAACAATATTAGAACTGGGGAGGCCTTTGCCGTATTAGAAGATGTTTTTGTGCCCCTTTATTTCTTTCATAGATACCAAACAGAGGCTGTAGCAAAGCTTATTGGAGGGTTGGAATATAATTATGCGGTTAAAGGAGATGGCCAGAACATTGTTGAAATTGCGGATAAAGACATGCAGAAAGATGCGCTGACCAGTATCCTAAATACCGTTAATGCGGAGGTTATCGCTATTCCGAAGGATAAGTTGAAATTGTTTCCGCCTCGTGCCTTTGGACATCCTAGAACACGGGAATCCATTAACGGGAAGACAGGACTTACATTTGATGCCCTTTCCGCTGTGGAAACTGCTGCAGATATGACCTTGGGCTTTTTATTGCATCCGGAAAGAGCTTCAAGACTGATTCAGCAAAAATCCATCGACCAAAAAAATATTGGATTACAGGAGGTACTTGACGAATTGGTAGCGAATACATTAATGAAAAAGCATAAGGACGCCTATTTGAACGAGGCGCAGGTAACTATTAATTTTAGGGTCCTAACACATATCATGAATTTGGCAAACCACCCCAATGTGGCTCCACAGGTAAATGCGATTACAAATGCGCAGTTAAGAAAGATATCACAGGATTTTGCACCTGAACAACATACGGACCCTATTAAAGGGGAGATGGTAAAAAGAATTAAAGATTTTTATGACCATCCAGAATTGTTCAAAGTAATTCCTTCACCTGCAATACCAGATGGTTCTCCAATTGGTATGGACTGTTTTCACTAAATTTAGCAACAAATATTTATGCAGATAAATCTTATTAGTGACACCGTAACGAAGCCCACGGCGGGCATGTTAGATGCCATGATGTCGGCAACGGTAGGTGATGACGTATTTAAGGAAGACCCTACCGTAAATGCCTTGGAACAAAAAGTAGCACACCTTTTTGGAATGGAGGCGGCCCTCTTTTTTCCTAGTGGTACCATGACCAACCAAACCGCAATAAAATTGCACACACAACCTGCGGAGCAACTTATTTGCGACAAATATGCCCACATCTATAATTATGAAGGTGGAGGGGTAAGTTTTAATAGTGGTGTCTCGTGTAGGTTAATAGATGGCAATAGGGGAACCATGACGGCTGCCCAAATAGTATCGGCCATTAATCCTCCAGATTTTTATCATAGTCCGTTAACCTCTTTGGTCTGCGTAGAAAATACCGCCAACAAGGGCGGTGGAACTTGTTGGGATTTCAATGAGCTTGAAAAAATTGGTGAAGTATGTAAGCAACATAAGTTGGGCTACCATCTTGACGGAGCACGATTATGGAATGCAATGGTGGAAAAGAAAGAGAGCCCTTTGCAGTATGGTCAACTTTTTGATACGGTCAGCGTCTGTTTGAGCAAAGGTTTGGGTTGTCCGGTAGGCTCATTGTTATTGGGCACAAAGGAGCATATGGAGCAAGCAATACGAATACGAAAATTATTTGGGGGCGGTATGCGGCAATCCGGTTTTTTGGCCGCAGCAGCTATATATGCATTGGACCATCATATAGATCGTCTTGCTGAGGATCACCAAAGAGCAAAGGAAATAGGGGAGGTTTTGGTTGCAAGACCATTTATAAAAAAAGTGGAGCCCATTGAAACCAATATAGTCATTTTTGAAATTGATGAATCGTACATGACAAGCATGGACTTTGTGGAAAAATTAAAAGAAAAGGATATTCTAATCATAGGAATGGGTCAGGGTAAGTTGCGTATGGTAACGCATTTGGATTATACCCAGGCTATGCATGAGCAATTGTTATCACAATTAGTTTCTTTTTAATATTTCAAATTCTTTAGTCCTCCGTATTTAAACTATTCTTTATGTTTAATATGCCGTTTTCCATGCCTGCTTCAGAGGAATATAGACCGCTGGACCCAATGGTTTCGCCCAAAGAATTCTTTAACTGAACCAAAAATTTGCCATCAGTAGTGGTTTTGCGTTCAAACACTTTTGCTGTTAAATTACGCTTGGTCTTAATCTCCTGCAAAGTTTTATCCAAGTCGTCCTTACTGGAAAAAGGAACACTTTTTAATAGGGTGCGGCCATTGGTAGATTTAAGCTTAAAAATATAAACGCCCTCCTTTTTTTTATTGATCTTGATCATATCTTTTAAAGATAAATAATAATTTTTCAAAAAATTAGTGACCTATCAAATAATAGTGTGTCTTACTAAATGAACGAGGTTGAATTCTTCAATATGGATAAAATTTACAATCCTTTTTGAATCAAAAAAACCAATATCTATCTCATTCATATTAAATAACCATTATTAAATTTTAAACACTAATTACAATGAAAAAAGTATTATTATCAATTGCATTCTTGACCGCATCTTTTGCAATGGCACAAGATTTACCTGAAAATCCAGAACCGGGTAAATGTTATGTTCGTTGTACAACTCCAGATGTGTATGTAAACGAAACTGTAACGATCACTACGGCCCCTTCCTATAAAATATTAAAAACAATGCCCGCGACATTTAAGACAATTACGGAACGTGTGTTGGTAAAGGAAGAAGAAAAAGTATTAACGGTAGTACCTGCTAAATGGGGTACAGAGACTGTAACTTACGTATCTAAAGGTGGTGGAAATTCATTAAAAGTTATTCCTGCATCTTTTTCCCCTAGTTCAGAAACTTTAGAAATTAAACCTGCATATGCGCAATGGGAGCTAGGTGTTGCAGCGCCTGATTGTGAATCTGGTAATCCAGACGATTGTAGATACTGGTGTTATAAAGGGTATCCTGCGGAATTTGAAACGGTTTCAACCCAAGTTCTTGCCAATGCCGCATCTACAACTTCTACACCGTTAGGTTCTACAAATGGTTCTTACACTAAAAGAGTATTGATTTCTCCGGCTACAGTTGTTGAAAAAATCATTCCTGCAGAATATAAGGAGATTACTAAAACGGTTTTGGATAAGGATGCTTATACGGTAGAAGAGACCATACCTGCAAAAACTAGAACTATTACTAGAGAAGTATTAAGTAAAAAAGGTGGCCTTACAACTTGGAAAGAAGTTGAATGTGCTTTGGTTGAGTATCAAGCATTGCCTATTAACTGGGATTCTGGTAGCGCAACTTTGACTTCACAGGCAAAAAGTATTATCGATAACAGATTGTTACCTGTCTTGGCTCAAAACCCTGGTGTTAAGGTTGAATTGGCTTCACATACAGATTCGCAAGGAGGAGCTGCTTCCAATCAAGATTTATCCGAAAGAAGAGCTAAGGCTGTTGCGGATTACTTAATTTCCAAAGGTATCAACTCTAGTCTTTTGGTAGCGAACGGTTATGGTGAAACAAAATTATTGAACAGATGTAAGGATGGTGTTTCTTGTACAGCTAGGGAACATGCCGTAAACAGAAGAACTCAGTTTAGATTGATAAATAACTAATTGGTTGGTTTTAGTTGTTTAAATGAAAGGGCTTACTTGTTGGTGTAAGCCCTTTTTCTATTGTTAATATCTAAGAAAATTATTTGTTCCTTTCCAGTAAATTAAGATGGGAATCTACCACCCCGTTCATACTATATCCTGAAAGTTCATCCAGTTCCTTGCCCTTTGCATTTAATACCTTTAGTAGGGGAAAGACTTTTCGGGCGTTATATTTGCCCAATAATTCCTTGTTGTGTTCCAATTGTTTCTTTGATAGGATATCCTTGTTTCTTGGAATGTCTACATATAGTAATATATAGTTCTTAGAAAGCGTCTTGAAACCATCGGTTTCAAATAAATCCTGTTTTAACATCTTACAAGGCGGGCACCAATCACTTCCTGTAAAATACAGAAGTATATTCTTATCTTGTTTTTTTGCCTTGGACACAGCTGTGTCGTAATCTGTGAGCCATTTTGAATTTTCCGTTATCGATAGGTCTGCCTGTGCAGAAATAATTAACGGGAATAACAGTATTACCAATAAATGTTTCATTATATAAATTTATATATCCAGTGCAAAAAACTTGCCAGTATTACTTGAATAACGAATCCATACCAGGAATATTGGGCATGCCCTCTTTTGCGACAGCCGCCAATTCTGTTTCGTTGACCTTTGTAGCCTGCTCAATAGCTTTGTTAATGGTGAGGATTAGATAATCTTCTAACTGCTCTTTGTCCGCTAGTAAAGAATCGTCAATATCTATGGCCTTTATTTGTCTATTGGCTGTTATGGTAACATTTAGTAAACCGTCGCTTGATTTTTCATTTAACGTAACGGTATCCAGTCTTTTCTTCGTTGCCTCAACTTTTTGTTGGGTTTCTTTAAGTTTACCCATCATTCCCATCATATCTCCAAACATAATTTTTGTTTTATTGTTGTTTGCAAAAATAATAAAAAGGCAGTTCTTTTTTCCTTTTACAAATCTTAGGGCTTCTGTGAATTAGTCTTATTTTTGCGCACTTTATAGATAAATAGGTTATGGAGGGTAAAAAAGCACCGGTTGCAAGGAAAATTCCCAAAGAATTGATCAAGCACAATGATGTTCGTATAGATGAGTATTATTGGATGAACCAAAAAGAAGATCAAGAGGTAATTTCATATTTAAATGCGGAAAATGCCTATTACGAATCCCTTACCGCCCATACCAAGGAATTTCAGGAATCCTTGTTTTTAGAGATGAAAGGCCGTATTAAGGAAGATGATTCCTCCGTACCTTATAAACTAAATGGATATTGGTATAGCACCCGATATGAAATTGGTAGCGAATATGCTCTATACTCAAGGTATCAAGGAACATTGGAGGCAGCTGAAGAGGTTATGTTCAATGGCAACGATATGGCTAAAGGCCATGATTATTTTAGCCTTGGAGGTATAGCTATTAGTCCTAATAATAAATTAGCTGCATTTGGTGTAGATACTGTTTCTAGGAGACAGTACGTTATGCAAATTAAAAATTTGGAAACCGGTACCGTTTATGAAGATAGAATAGAGAATACCACAGGAGGCGGTGTTTGGGCCAATGATAATGAAACACTGTTTTATACCCGTAAAGACCCCGTAACACTACGTTCGGATAAAATTTATAAACACAAACTGGGTACGCCTACCTCAGACGATGTACTGGTTTTTCATGAAGAGGATGAAACGTTCAGTACGTTTATTTACCGTACAAAATCAAAAAAATATTTGGTCATAGGGTCATTTAGCACGCTAACTTCCGAGTTTAGAATTTTACCTACGGACAATCCGGACGGCGAGTTTAAAATTTTCTCCCCTAGAACCCGTGGATTGGAGTATACCATTTTCCATTATGAAAATAACTTCTATATCCTGACCAATAAGGATAAGGCAGAGAACTTTAAAATAATGAAGGTTGATGAAGGTAATACCTCGTCAATTAATTGGCAGGAATTCATACCACATAGGGAAAATGTCCTGTTAGAGGATATTGATATATTTAAAGAGTATTACGTGCTGTCCGAAAGGGAGAACGGTCTTAATAAAATTAGGATCATTCGTTGGGACGGTACCGAGGATTATTATCTGCCTTTTCAATTGGAAACCTATACAGCATATGTGGGCAGCAACCCAGATTTTGATACTGAAATTTTAAGGTATTCCTATAATTCCTTATCCACACCAAGTTCGGTGATAGATTTTAACATGCGCACTAGGGAAAAGGAAATTAAAAAGGAGCAACAGGTTCTAGGGGGGCAATTTAAGAAAGAAAATTACACCGAACGTAGAATATGGGCAATTGCACGTGATGGGGTCAAGGTGCCCATGTCCATAGTATATAGGAATGATACTGAGCTAAACGAACAAACACCGGTGCTCCAATATGCATATGGTTCATACGGTTCAACCATAGACCCTTATTTTTCAACGGTCAGGTTAAGTTTACTGGATCGTGGATTTGTCTATGCCATAGCACATGTAAGGGGAGGGGAATATTTAGGTAGGAAATGGTATGAAACCGGAAAATTACTGCATAAAAAAAATACGTTCACCGACTTCATAGATTGTTCAAAGTTCTTGATCGAACAAAAGATGACAAGTGCGGAACATTTATACGCCATGGGCGGTTCTGCAGGAGGACTTTTGATGGGGGCAATCATAAACATGCAACCCGACCTTTACAACGGAGTCATTGCTGCAGTTCCATTTGTAGATGTCGTTACTACCATGTTAGACGACTCTATACCATTAACTACAGGTGAATATGACGAATGGGGCAATCCAAACGAAAAGGGGTTTTATGAGTATATGAAATCATATTCGCCCTATGATAATGTAAAGGCCCAAAATTACCCTAATATGTTAGTGACCACAGGTTTGCACGATTCTCAGGTGCAATACTTTGAACCGGCCAAATGGGTGGCAAAATTAAGGGAACTGAAAAAAAATAATTGTTTATTACTGTTCCATATTAACATGGAAGCCGGTCATGGCGGTGCATCCGGAAGGTTTGAATCGTTACGTGAAGTAGCCAAGGAATACGCTTTTATCCTAGATTTAGAAGGAAAAATCGCATAGTTGAAAAAAAATAGTAGCTTTGTAGCAATAATATTTACACATTTCGTTTGTGTAAAACTAAACATTGATCCCCCTTATGAAAAATGAGATCAGGGCTTACAATAATATCTTAGAACTAGTGGGCAATACACCATTGGTCAAATTAAATAAAATTGCCAAAAACCTTACCGGTAACTTTTACGCTAAAGTTGAAGCCTTTAATCCAGGCCATTCTTCTAAAGATCGTATAGCTATGCATATTATTGAACAGGCAGAAAAAGCAGGTCTGTTGACAGAAGGTAGTACTATCATAGAAACTACTTCCGGTAATACGGGCTTTAGTATAGCCATGGCTAGTATCATTAAAGGTTACGAGTGTATATTGGCGGTTAGTTCCAAATCCTCTATGGATAAAATAGATATGTTACGCTCAATGGGCGCAAAGGTATATGTTTGTCCGGCACATGTTAGTGCAGATGACCCAAGGTCATATTATGAGGTTGCCAAAAGATTGCATAAAGAGACCAAGGGCTCCATTTATATAAATCAGTATTTCAATACGTTGAATATGGATGCCCATTATAAGACGACCGGTCCTGAGATTTGGGAACAAACTGGTGGCCAAATAACACATTTGGTGGCCTGTAGTGGTACGGGAGGTACTATTTCGGGAACGGCTCGATATTTAAAAGAACAAAATCCAAATATTAAGGTAATTGGTGTTGATGCCTATGGTTCCGTATTAAAAAAATACCATGAGACCGGCAAGTTGGACACTAATGAGATTTATCCTTACCGTATAGAGGGACTTGGTAAAAACTTAATTCCCGGGGCCACTGACTTTTCCGCAATAGATGAGTTCATTAAGGTCACGGATGCAGAAAGTGCCCATACTGCACGAGAAATATCTAAAACTGAAGGGATTTTCGTGGGTTATACTAGTGGTGCGGTTATGCAGGCCTTAAAACAATTGGATGAACTGAATACATTTGATAAGGATAGCAACGTAGTTGCTATATTTCCCGATCATGGTTCCCGTTATATGAGCAAGATATATAGTGATCAATGGATGGAAGACCAAGGTTTCTTAAATGCGGCAACCGTTGAAGAAACGCAGGAAATACAATTTATAAAATAATCAATCGTACTGAAATTATAGAAAAAAAGTGGGTTTCAAACCCACTTTTTTGCGTAGTAAATAATTTATGTTAGCTAATCAAAATTATTTACTTTTGCAGATAGAAGCGAATTAAGCAATGAAAGACTTATTTGATAGAATTTTAGAAAATAAAGGCCCTTTAGGTAAATGGGCTTCTCAAGCAGAAGGTTATTTTGTATTTCCTAAATTAGAAGGTCCTATTTCTAATAGAATGAAATTTCAAGGTAAGGATGTTATTACCTGGAGTATTAACGATTATCTAGGTTTGGCAAATCTACCCGAAATTAAAAAGGTAGATGGTGAGGCGGCTGCAGAATACGGTGCTGCCTACCCAATGGGTGCTAGAATGATGAGCGGCCACACCGAATTTCATGAACAGTTAGAGAGAGAGTGTGCTGCCTTTGTCGAAAAGGAAGCTGCATATTTATTGAATTTTGGATACCAAGGATTTATGTCCGTAATAGACGCGTTGGTTACCAAGGATGATATTATAGTGTATGATGTAGATTGTCATGCTTGTATCATTGATGGTGTTCGTTTGCACATGGGTAAACGTTTTACATTCGTACACAATAATGTAGATAGTCTTGAAAAAAACCTAGAGCGTGCCAGTAAAATGGCAGAGCAGAACGGTGGCGGTATTTTGGTCATTTCAGAAGGTGTTTTTGGAATGCGTGGAGAACAAGGTATCTTGAAGGAAATCGTTGCATTAAAGAAAAAATATAATTTTAGATTATTGGTAGATGATGCCCACGGTTTTGGCACCTTGGGTAAGACCGGCGGTGGTGCAGGACAGGAGCAAGGAGTACAGGATGAAATAGATGTATATTTGGCCACTTTTGCCAAATCTATGGCCAGTATTGGTGCTTTTGTAGCGGCAGATCAAGGAATAATAGATTATCTTAAATATAATTTACGTTCGCAAATGTTCGCTAAATCATTACCTATGGTATATGTTAAAGGGGCATTAAAGCGTTTGGAGATGTTGCGTACCCAACCAGAGCTTAAGGAGAAACTTTGGGAAAATGTAAATGCATTGCAGAACGGGTTAAAGGAAAATGGATTTGATATAGGTACAACGACCAGTTGTGTAACTCCTGTTTATTTAAACGGTAGTATTCCAGAAGCAATGGCCTTGGTAAAGGATTTACGTGAAAATCACGGTATTTTCTGCTCGATCGTTGTGTATCCTGTAATACCTAAAGGATTGATATTATTACGCTTAATTCCTACGGCAACCCATACGTTACAAGATGTTGAGGAGACTTTAGCTGCTTTTTCAGCTATACGTGAACGTTTGCAAAACGGGACCTATAAAAGATTGTCTGCCGCTGTAGCTGCAGCAATGGGAGAATAAATTGGTAAATAATAAATAAAAAAGTCCGTGATGTAATTGATCACGGACTTTTTTATTTATAACGGTTTTTTATAGGTTCTTCTACGTTTGTAGATTACCGGGTCAAAATGCTTCCACATTTGTTTTATTGCTAGATTTTCCTCTAGTTCCGGTGTTCTATAGCACATATCAATATTCTTTTCGGTAAAGGTTTTGTAATATTCATTAAAAATTACTGCGGTAACTCCTTTATTTTGATATTCCGGATCTATTCCTATGAGATAGAAAATAACATCCTTGCTATTTTTCTTGGCTTTTAGAAGATGAAAAATGCCAAAAGGAAATAATTTGCCATTTGCTTTTTGCAAAGCTTCTGAAAATGAGGGCATGACAATGGCAAAGGCAATCAATTTATCTTCTTTGTCCTTTATGAACTTGATGTACTCAGGATTGATAAAGCTAATATATTTCTTTTTAAAATATGCCTTTTGGATTTCCGTGATAGGTACAAATGAGCTGAGGTTGGCGTATGTTTTGTTAAATAGGTCGAACATTTCATCTGCCAATGGCATAACCTCCTTGGTTTTCGTAAAGTTCACTTCTTTTAAACCGTAGCGTCTCTTGACCAAATCGTTTAATTTGGAAAACAGTTTTGGGTCTGCATTTTTAGCAGGAAATTTGTTTTCCATGTATTCCTTTTCCTTTACAAATCCCAATTGTTCATAATGGTCCTTATAATAGGCATGATTGTACCATGTGATCATGGTGCCAATATGGTCAAACCCCTCTACTAAAACTCCAACCTTATCCAAATTGGAAAAACCTACAGGACCTTCCAAAAATTCTAGGCCATTATTTTTGCCTATTTCTGCTACCTGTTGCAAAAGTGCCTTGGATACTTCTATGTCATCGACGAAATCAAACCATCCAAATCTCATTTTTTTTACCTGCTGTTCGTTCACCTCTAGATGATTAATGATGGCGGCTACACGACCAACAATTTTACTTCCTTCATAGGCAAGATAAAACCAAACTTCGGCATCTTTGAAAACAGGGTTTTTGTCCTTGTCAAAACTTTCCAGTTCATCATTTATGATAGGGGGTACCCAAAACTTATTGTTTTTATATAAGGAAAAAGGAAAGGTTACAAAGCGTTTTAAATCTTGCTTTGTTTTTGCTTCTTTTATACTGATCATGACACGTTTTTAGAAGTGTCAATATTAGGTATATTAATTATAACAGGAAAGTAGGAACTAAGTAAAATGTACCAAATTTAGAAGTCTATTTCGCTAGACTCCTTTTGTTTCTTCTTTTCTTTTTTCTTCAACTTTTTAAGCTGCTTTTTAGAAGGTCCTAGGTCTATATCCTCAGCACCGTTACCCTTCCGCTTTTTTCTTTTTTCCTTCTTCATTGCGTTTTTGTCAATTGCACCACCATTTTGATCGGCTTCTTGATCTTCTATGGGTTTAAGGCTGTCCTTGTGAAAATCCATACGGTATGATCCGCCAAAACCAAAAAAGATTCGGGTAGGCGTGTTTTTTAAACTTGCCCCCATATTAAAATCCAACTGAAGATTTTCCTTTAATAAATGTGCAATTCCACCTCTTAACAATAGATCTGCATAACGATCGCTTTGTATACCTTGGTGCTCTACAAAAACGCTCCATTTAGGATTTCTAAAGGCGTGGGATAATGAAATTAAATAGCTTAGTTCCGGATCGTCCGTTGTTATTCGGTCAAAGGCGGTATTGGTAATCAATACAAACCTTGGGGTTAGTCGGCTTTGTGTAGCGATCATACCGCGATAGGATATGGTAGGTTCCCCTACATAGAAGGGGTTGTCCCCAATTACAAAATTGGCCCCACCATATAGGGACACTGCAGGTAGAAGGTTTTTAAACTGAAATTTATGGTTGGCTCTCCAACTGTAAAGATTTGGTTTATTGGCCTCTGGATTTTTAAACGGGTCATAAACAAGGTATTTCAGCCCTAGTCTATTTCTTGAAAAATCCCTTCTCTTGGCCAAAAGATTAAAATTGGAATAGGTAAGGTCTTGATCTTGAAAAGTACCTTCGTAACTAAGCTCAAGTTGTTCAAACAGCAAACCATATCTTAGGGCAATATCCGTACCCCAAATATCAGATTGTGTATTGAGCAAAGTATGATCTTTCTGTTCATAGAATAAACCCATTTCTGCCTGTACCACATTCTTTCCTACCGCATAGGCACTAACCGATAGTCCAGGTCTATTTGAATTTATTACATCGGTATATTGGGAAAGGCCATATAGAGGTATAAGCAATAAAATGGCAAAAATGTAATAATTGGGTTTAGAGTAAGCCAATAGACTATTCATGAACACGATTTTATATATATTTTAATAGTATGATTCTACTAATACAACGTGATAATTGTATTTTTGATATACCTAAGTAATAATAAATGGCTTTTTTAAAAACGATATTAATTATTCTCTTGGTGTATTACCTGCTAAAATTTTTAGTTAAGTTGTTTGCACCTACAATTTTAAGTTACGCGGCTAAAAAAACAGAATCCCATTTTAAGCAAGCTTTTGATAACCAACGTGCTTCTACAGAGGAGAAAGTAGGGGATGTCATTATAAACAAAAAAACTTCCAGGAAAAAGAGAGATTCGGAAAAAGTAGGCGAATACATTGATTTTGAAGAGCTAGACTAGTTATCTTTGTCTAAACACTATGTATCTTTCAAATGAAGCAAGGCTTAAAATTCTTTTTCATCCATTTTTTTGTTATTGCCTTTTTTATAGTAGCGGCCCTATCCTATTTTAACCCCGTACTTCAGGGAAAGGTCATGTACCAACATGATATTGCCCAATATACCGGTATGGCCAAGGAGCAGAATGATTTTAGGAAAGCTAAAGATCAAGAGCCTTATTGGACCAACAGTGCTTTTGGGGGCATGCCCACTTACCAACTTGGGGCAAATTATCCTCATAATTATATTAAGCAATTAGACCGGGTAATTCGGTTTTTGCCAAGGCCCGCAGATTATCTATTCTTATACATGCTTGGCTTTTATATTTTGTTATGCTGTTTAAAAGTCGACTATCGTTTGGCTGTAGTAGGTGCTCTAGCATTTGGTTTTTCTACATATTTGATAATAATTTTGGGTGCCGGACATAATGCCAAGGCCCATGCCATTGCCTACCTTCCTGTTCTTTTGGCGGGAATAGTTTTGGTCTTTAGAAAAAAATACCTGTGGGGCTTTGTACTTACAGCATTGGCAATGGCATTGGAGATTACAGCCAATCATTACCAAATGACCTATTATTTTATGCTATTGGTTCTCATTATGGGAGTGGTGTATTTGGTATATGCTATCAAGGAAAAGGAAATCAAGCATTTTGGAATATCAGTAGGAATTTTAGCAATGGCAGTAACGTTGGGTATTGCCGCAAATGCCACTGGACTAATGGCTACCAAGGAATATGCGGATTGGAGTACGCGTGGTAAAAGTGAATTGACCATTAATCCAGATGGTTCTCCAAAACAAAATATAGGTGGCTTGAGCAAGAGCTATATCACCAATTGGAGTTATGGTATTACGGAGTCATTAAATTTATTTGTACCCCGATTATTTGGTGGTGCAAGTCAGGAAAATTTGGGAGAAGAATCAAAGTCTTTTAATTACTTGATAGATAAGGGACTACCAAGGTCCAGTGCCTTGGAATTTGTAAGCGGATTACCATTATACTGGGGAGAACAGCCTGGTACATCCGGGCCTGCCTATTTAGGTGCTGTAGTATTTTTTCTGTTTTTCTTAGGTCTATTTCTTGTAAAAGGAAAACATAAATGGTGGTTACTCTTCGGTTCGGTAATGTCGCTTATACTTTCTTGGGGAAAGAATTTCAGTGTCGTTACAGATTTTATGATCGATTATTTTCCTTTATACGATAAATTTAGGGCGGTTTCCTCCATTCAGATCATATTGGAGCTCTGTGTACCGATCCTTGCTATATTGGCCTTGAAGAAACTTGCTAAGGATAAAGTCCCTACTATGGATAAATTCAAGTCACTTAAACTGGCTACAGGGGTAATAGTGGGTATTGGGGCTATCCTTTTCTTATTTAAGGGAAGTTTTGATTTTGTGGGTGCGGCAGATGATAATTTACGGATGACCGGTTTAGAGGAACTGCCGGAAATGTTAAGGCTGGACCGCAAAGCAGTATATACGAACGATCTTTTACGCTCGTTAGGTTTTGCCTTGGTAACGGCATTGTTAATCTGGTTCTATTTAAAAGAAAAAATAAAATTAAATTATTTGGTAATAGCCATAGGGCTTATGATCGTCGTTGACTTGGTTAATGTTGATTTACGCTATGTGAACAATGATAATTTTGTTTCTAAACGTAAAATGCTGGAACCTTTTCAAGCATCGGCGGCCAATAAAATCATTGCCAAGGACGAAGGGGTATATAGGGTTTTTGACCAAACCGATGGATTTGATTCTGCAAAAACGGCCTATTTTCATCAAACTATAACGGGGTATCATGCGGCAAAACCTGCAGGAATGCAAGATTTGTTCAACTTTCATATTTATAATGGAAATCTGTCCGTCATGAATATGCTCAATGTCAAGTATTTAATAAGACAAGATCAAGAAGGAAAAACTTTTCCTATTGAAAACCCAAATGCAAATGGAAATGCCTGGTTTGTACAGCAACTGGTTCCGGTACCTAATGCCAATGAAGAAATTAAGGCATTGGATAGTCTTGACACCAAAAATAGTGCTGTGTTCAATGAAAGCCAATTTGAAAAAATAGCACCATTGACTTACCCAATGGATTCCACTGCCACCATTTCATTGACGGCATACGAGCCCAATCATCTAGTATAC
The DNA here is from genome assembly GCF_007827235.1 of Maribacter sp. MAR_2009_72. Taxonomy (NCBI): domain Bacteria; kingdom Pseudomonadati; phylum Bacteroidota; class Flavobacteriia; order Flavobacteriales; family Flavobacteriaceae; genus Maribacter; species Maribacter sp. MAR_2009_72. Next base: position 158,271 of record NZ_VISB01000001.1, read on the forward strand.
AGATCTAATAATAATAATGAAGGTGTTGCCGTATTTTCTGAGATGTATTATAAGAATGGATGGAATGCTTACATTGATGGAGAGGTGGTTGATCATTTTAAGGTAAACTATGTATTACGCGCTCTAAGTATTCCAGCTGGTGCGCATAAAATTGAATTTAAATTTGAACCTCAGGTCGTTGCTCAAGGAAGTAAAATTACATTGGCCAGCAATATATTACTGGTCTTGATAATTCTAGGCGGAATAGGTTTTACATTTTGGAATACTAAAAAAGAAGGGGAAGCTTAATGAAGAAGGTGCTGGTCATTACCTATTATTGGCCTCCCGCTGGCGGACCGGGTGTACAACGCTGGCTCAAATTCGTTAAGTATCTTAGGGATTTTAATGTTGAGCCCATAGTTTATATTCCAAAGAATCCAAATTATCCATTAGTGGATGAATCATTTTTAAAAGATATTCCAGAAGGAATTACTATCTATAGTCATGAAATTTTGGAACCCTACCGTTGGGCAAAATTACTTTCAAGAAAAAAAACAAAGCGGATAAGCGCAGGTATTATCAATACCAAAGATCAGTCATTTATAGAAAAGATTTTATTGTGGGTAAGGGGAAACCTTTTTGTACCGGACGCAAGAAAATTTTGGGTTGGGCCTTCGGTAAAATTTTTAAGCAATATTATCGATAAAGAACAAATATCCTCAATAATTACCACAGGTCCGCCGCACAGTGTACATTTAATTGGTTTACGGTTGAAGCAAATAATGCCCATTAATTGGATTGCGGATTTTAGAGATCCATGGACTACAATAGGGTATCATAAAAAATTGAAATTATCCTCATTTGCTGCACAGAAACATAAGCGTTTGGAATCCAAGGTTCTAAATAGTGCCGATAAAATCATTGTTACCAGTGCTACAACAAAGCAAGAGTTCACTACTTTAACGGAGCAACCAATAACTGTTATCACTAACGGATTTGACAGGGGAGTAGGTCAGAAAAAAACATTAGATGTCAAATTTACCATTTCCCATATCGGCTCTATGTTGTCCGGTCGAAATCCAACCAATCTTTGGAAGGTATTGTCTGAATTACTGAACCAGGACAAAGCGTTTAAGAAGGCGTTGCTTCTTCGTTTTATAGGGGTTATAAGTGATGAAGTTTTATCTTCATTATCACATTATGGCTTACAGGATAATTTGGAGCTCGTAGGATATGTTTCACATCATAAGGCACTGGCTTTTCAAGATATGTCTCAAATTTTACTTTTGGCCGAAATAGATTCCATTGAGACCCAAGGTATAATACCAGGAAAGCTTTTTGAGTATATAGCCGCAAAAAGACCAATACTTGCCATAGGTCCAAAAGGTTGGGAGGTCGGTGCAATAATTAACGAAACCAATGCTGGATGTATTTTTGAGTATACGGATGAAATTGAACTTAAAAATGTACTTTTAAGTTGGTTTGAACAGTATAAAAAAGGTGAACTTAAAATATCATCTTCAGGAATAGAAACCTATAGCAGAAGGGAACTGACCCGTAAATTATCAGAATTGATCTAATGGGCATTGTACTTAAACAATCATTGAGCAATACTATTGTAACCTATATTGGTTTTGCAATTGGGGCAATCAATACCTTATTTTTGTATACCCGTTTTATGAAGCCTGACAATTATGGGCTAATACAAGTAATTTTATCGGTTTCTGCCATACTTATGCCCATTTTGGCCTTTGGCGTCCCCAATACCGTAGTTAAATTTTATTCCAGTTTTAAAGATCATACCAAACAAGACAGCTTTTTGACATTTATCTTGTTTTTACCCTTGGTTTTAATCATACCCATTGCCTTCCTTAGTTTTTTTGCCAACGATTTTATAGGCAATATTTTGGCGAATAAAAACCCCATTGTGCGTAGTTATGTATGGCATATTTTCTTTGTAGGGATGGCCATGGCCTATTTTGAAATATTCTATGCTTGGGCCAGAATAAGAATGAAATCCATATTCGGTAATTTTATGAAGGAGATTTTTTGCAGAATCGTCCAAACCGTGTTATTGATTTTATTGTGGTTCAAAGTCATTGATGTATATTTCTTTATCAATGCCCTTGTAACTGCATATCTACTGCGTACATTGATCATGAAAGTATATGCATTTTACCTGCGTAAGCCCAAGATTAATTTTACACTTCCCTATAATTGGATAAATATTGTAAAATACAGTGCCTTGATTATATTAGGTGGCTCTACAGCTATTGTGCTATTGGAAGTGGATAAAGTGATGCTGAACAATTTTCTGGAAATTGATAACGTAGCCTATTATGCAGTTTCTGGTTTTATTGCTTCTACTATTGCGGTACCTTCAAGGGCCATGCATCAAATAACATACCCATTAACTGCAAGCTATATCAACAACAAGGAAAAACCTGCTTTAAAAACCCTTTACCAGAAAAGTTCGTTAACCTTGTTCATTGTGTCCGGGATATTGTTTTTGTTGATTTTTTTAAATCTTGATGAACTTTATAAATTACTTCCCAATAATTATGCAAATGGATTTATGATTGTATTTTGGATTGGCTTGGCCAAAGTATATGATGCCCTTTTAGGTAATAATAATTCTATTCTATATAATTCCGATTATTACCGTTCAATTTTATTTTTTGGGGTATTACTTACTTTTATGGCTATTCTTTTTAATCTTTGGTTAATACCAACATTTGGATTAAATGGTGCAGCAATTGCAAGTTTTAGTGCTTTCTTTGTTTACAATACTTTAAAGATAATCTATGTAAGGTCCAAGTTTAAAATTATCCCTTTTACCCGGGAAACTGTAAAGGTTTTTATACTGTTGGTAGCTATAGGGTGTATATTTTGGTTTGTAGATTTTCCTTTTCACCCAATAGTGAACATAGCGTTAAAAAGCCTATTAATGTTGATGGTATACGTAGGTGTACTTTATAAATTTAGGATTTCTGACGATATATATCAATTTATAAATAAAACTTTAAGGCGTTAACTATAGTTTTTGTTTTGCTTTTTTACTTGAGGTCTGAATACCATATTCCTGTTTGTAAATTTTTACGATAACAAGAAAAAGGCTAATAATGAGCGGTCCAAAAATCAATCCTACAAATCCAAAAATAGGTATCCCGATCAATACTCCTATTAATGTAATTAATGGGTGGGTGCTATCAATTTGTTTTAAGACTACTAATCGAATTAAATTATCGGTCATTCCTACCACCAATATGCCATACAATAAGATGCCCCACGCCTGAAAATCATTGCCGCCGGCCATACTTAAAATAAATACCGGCAATATTCCTACAAAGGTGCCTATAAAGGGAATCATAGAACCTATAGTAACAATAACAAACCAAAACAATGGATTATCCACTCCAAAAATATAAAATCCTATTAAGGCAATAATTCCTTGTGCCAGTGCTACCAATGGTATGGCAATAGCATTGGAACGAACGACATTATCTATTTCTTTTCCCAATATGACCAAGGTTTTATTGCTTAAGGGAATATATTCCAATAAAGAATCCTTTAATTTCTTGGGACTTTGAAGCATGTAATAGAGAATAAAAAGTAAAATACCCAAAGAAATTAGGATTGTAAAGGTTCCACTGGCAAACCCTTGTAAATTATCTGTTAACCAACCAGAAGCTTGTTTAGGGTCAATTGCCGATGATAGGTCATAACCGGCATATTTTTCCAATTTAAATATCTGTTCCTTGAGCGCTTTTGTAACTTCTTCGGATTTATCAGCCAAATTTCCAATTTCGGCACCTAGCATAAAGGCTGCACCGGTCAATGGAATAAAAATTCCTAATAGTGATGCAATAATCAATAATGTGGCCGCCCACGTTCTTTTCATGCCCTTGTTCAATAATTTAATCATCCATTTTCTTAAGATGACATAAAGGGTTAACGCACCCAGTACACCGGAAATGTACGGTAACATATAGGTGATGATCAATCCCCCAAGAAAAAGTATAAGCGCAAGTATGATTATCTGCCTTATGAGCTTATGGTTAATTTTCTTCATGGAATTTTAATCTTTACTGTTGGATTGATTGTGGTAAAGGTGACTGATTATTTTAGTATAATTTAACTCTGTAACTTATTTTTCTAATTCAAAAATCTAACTTGTGACTTAATTGCCAACTATTCTTTTATCCTCATACCTATGCATATTAGAGAGACCCATTTTGTAGCAAAGAACATTCATAAAAGTAGATTACAAGAATACGGTGTAGGTATCTTTGAAGGCATTACTAGTAAATCCGCTTTAAAAAAAGCAATTAAAAAGAAACTTATTTGGGTCAACGGTAAAGAGGCTTTTACCGCAACATTTATTTCCGGAGGGGAGAAAATAGAATATCTCGTAGATACGCAAACTCCTTCCAAACGATTAAAATTATCATTGCAGGTTATATTTGAAGACGAGTATTTAGCTGTCATTAATAAACCCGCAGGAATTTTGGTGAGCGGCAATAAATTTTTGACCATAACCAATGCCCTTCCTCAAAATTTAAAAATTAGTATGGCCAAGGATGCTGTTGATCCGCAACCCGTTCATCGTTTGGATTATGAGACTACAGGCCTATTATTGGTAGGAAAAACCAATAGTGCAATAGTGGCCTTAAATCAAATGTTCAAAAATAGGGCAATCAAAAAAACTTATTTAGCTGTTACAATCGGTGAGATGAGAGAAAACGGTCATATTTCGCTACCCATTGATAACAAGGTAGCTTCTTCTTCTTTTTCTGTAATCCAATCAACCTTGTCAGATAGGTTTACCTATTTAAACTTGGTTGAGTTGCAACCACAGACTGGGCGTAGGCATCAACTCCGTAAACATCTATATGCTATTGGGAACCCTATATTGGGAGATAAACTTTACTTTAAGGACAATTTACAGCTTAGGGGCAAAGGGCTTTATCTACATGCGTATTCCTTACAATTTCAACACCCCATTTCTAATAATACCATGAACTTTAAGGCAATTTTGCCAAAAAAATTTTATAACATATTCCCTGAATTTGAACAGTAGTTTCATGTACAAAAAAGCACCGTAATGAACGTATTCATTACGGTGCTAAACAACTAACCAACCTAAAAACTATTTTTAATTTCTTCTGCTACTTCTTGTGGTCGTAGAAACCGATCTTGAACTTTTTGAAGGAGCCTTGCTTACCGATCTTGAGCTATAACTTCTTGAGGGAGTCTTTGCCGTTGACCTTGTACTTGTACTTTTACTTACAGCACTTCTACTTCTTGCAGGTGTATTTACGGAACGTTTAACCGTTGTACTTCGCTGAGTTCTAACATTTGGATTTACTTTTCTATGTGTTGTAGTAGTTCTTTTTACCGTGGTGCTCCTAGGCGTTCTAATTACCTCTCTTTTTGTAACCGTTCTCTTTTGACCATTTTGAGCCACTGCATTATTGTTACTACGTTTGCTATTTGTATTGTTTCCAATAGTTCTAGTAACCTCTCTTTTATTTACACTTCTATTATTAGCATTACTACGAACCGCACCATTGTTACGTTTTACGGTAGATGTCCTATTAATTGTAGTGTTTCTATTTGTTCTAGATGTATTACTGGAAACAACCCTTTTATCGTTTCTAAGTCCATTGTCTCTCTTAGCTACTGTTCTGTTACTGCGTAAATTATTGTCCCTGACCGCTACACGCTTGTCATTTCTATATATTGTAGCTCTTTCATTTCTAACTTTATTATATCTATATGTCTTACCAACATTTACGTATGCTCTTCTAAAGTTATTTCTATAAGGTCTATAATATGAATACCTAATTGGTGTATAATATCTTCTATAGGGTCTGTTATATACTAGGCACAAGTTAATTGCCGGCCTTGAAAACCATCTATGGAAAGGTCTATAAACATAATTTCTATTGTATATGTTGATATAACCGGTATGATAGTCATAAAATCCTTGATTGTTATAATACACATACATACCACCTACGCTGCGTACACGGTTATTTCTGTAATTGATTTGGACATCACCAATTTGGTTTACCCTTCCATAATAATCGTAAAATATGGGTACGTTTTCTACTTGAATTACTGCTCCATAATCATCATATTGAGCAAAAGGGCTATAATCATATCCTGAGTTGAACGTAATGCCATTTCTACTACCGCTTACTTGACTTTCAATATAAAAATCAAATTCGCCATCTGGATACACCGAAAATGTGATTCCGTTTTCAACAAATATGAAGGAGTTGTCAAATCTATAAGCATTGCTATTAGCAACCTTATCTTCATTAATACCGATAGCGAAAACACCCGTGGTGCTTAATATCATCGCCGTAAAAAGGAGTACTAAATTTTTCATGATATAAGGTTTTAAATCTGCCTTTCGACAGCGGTTCTAAATGCAATTATTCGCATTCCCTTACATCATTACAAACAGCGTGCCAAAAAATATAAATTATATTTATACTGTTGATAAACAGCTATTTACTAGATTCAGTTTCTATATAAATAAAACTAATTTATCTTTATAATTTATCTTTTAAGTAATTGGCCGTAAAAGATTTTTTACTTTTAGAGACTTCTTCAGGAGTTCCTTCGGCCAGCAAATGACCACCGTTTTCCCCGCCGCCTGGACCAAGGTCAATTAGATAATCGGCGCATTTGATTAAATCAATGTTATGTTCTATAACTACAATGGAATGTCCTTTCTTGATCAGCGCATTAAATGATTTCAAAAGCTTTTTAATATCATGAAAATGTAATCCGGTAGTTGGTTCGTCAAAAATGAAGAGCGCTTTGTCCTTGGTGCTACCCTTAATCAGAAAGGAGGCTAATTTAATACGTTGGGCTTCACCTCCAGATAGAGTAGAAGAAGATTGTCCTAAAGTTACATAACCTAAACCTACATCCTGTAAGGGTTTGAGCTTGGTAACGATTTTATTCTGTAAACCTTTTTCAAAAAACGTAATGGCATCATCTATGGTCATATTAAGGATATCATCAATATTGGCTTCATTGAACGTTACCTCCAATACCTCTTTCTTAAAACGTTTGCCTCCACAGGTTTCACATTCCAAATGCACATCTGCCATAAATTGCATTTCTACCGTAATTTCGCCTTCCCCCTTGCATTTTTCACACCTACCACCATCAACATTAAATGAGAAGTGTTTGGCCTGATAGTTTCTTATGGTACTAAGCTTTTGGCTTGCAAAGAGATTTCTAATATCATCATATGCCTTGATATAAGTAACCGGATTTGACCTGGAGGATCTACCAATTGGGTTTTGGTCTACAAATTCAACATGTTTTATATGTTTATATTTTCCTTCCACATCCGTAAACTGTCCGGCTTTTTCCCCATAGCCACCAGTTTCTTTTAATATTGTTGGATAGAGTAACTTTTTTACCAAGGTACTTTTACCACTACCTGAAACACCCGTAACTACAGTTAACATATCCAAAGGAAAGGTTACATCAATATTTTTCAGGTTATGTTCTCTTGCACCTTTAATAGTAATGTAATTTTTAGAGGTTCTTCGTTCTTTTGGAACCTTAATCTCCATACTACCATTGAGGTACTGTGCCGTTAGTGAGTCTGATTTTAATATTTCCTTTAATGTTCCCTGCGCCACAACATTACCACCATGGCTGCCTGCCTCAGGACCAATGTCAATGACCATATCCGCAGCCTTCATAATATCCTCATCATGTTCTACTACAATAACCGTATTGCCCAAATTTTTAAGGGATATTAAAACATCTATAAGGTTTTCAGTGTCTTTTGGATGAAGGCCAATACTTGGTTCATCTAAAATATACATAGACCCCACTAAACTACTACCTAAAGAGGTTGCCAGGTTTATGCGTTGACTCTCACCACCAGAAAGGGTGTTGGATTTTCGGTTTATGGTCAGGTAGTTTAGACCTACTTTGCTTAAAAAACCAAGACGGGTCCTAATTTCTATCAATAGGCGTGAAGCTATTTTGGCGTCGTTGTCATTTAGCTCCAATGTATTGAAAAATTCACCTAACTTTTCTATTGAACGACCTACCAATGATGAGATGTTGGCACCGCCTACTTTGACATAATCGGTCTCCGTACGTAATCTTTTACCATTACAAACATTACATTTGGTTTTACCACGGTATCTTGATAACATGACCCTATTTTGAATCTTGTAACTTTTTTCCTCAAGCATACCAAAGAACTTATGAAGTCCTATGAAATGATTATTGCCTTTCCAAACCAACTCCTTTTGTTCTTCTGTCAGTTCATACCAAGGTTTATGAATGGGGAAGTCAAATTTGTAGGCAGAATTGACCAATTGGTCCCTATAAAAGCCCATACTTTCTCCACGCCAAGGAAAAATTGCATTTTCATAGACTGAAAGTGCCGTATTGGGAATGACCAAATCTTCATCAATACCAATAACATCTCCATATCCCTCACATTTTGGACAGGCACCATATGGATTGTTGAAACTAAACAAATGTACATTTGGTTCTAGAAAGGTCATTCCGTCCAGTTCAAACTTATTACTGAAAAATGTCTGTTTTCCGGTAGCCAATTCCTCTATTACGCACTCTCCCTTACCTTCAAACAAAGCTGTATCAATGGCATTGGCCAATCTATTATAAAAATCCTCATCGTTTTTGGTAATGATGCGATCTATGACCAAATCAAATTTTTTGCCTATATCTTTTGGGGCTTGGTCAATTCTCAGGACTTCATTGTTATATTTAATACGTGCATATCCTTGTTTTGAAAAAAGTTCCAGAGATTTAATAGTATCCCTGTCTTCCCTAATTTGGATGGGTGCCAGTAATAATAGTTTTGTTTGCTCGTCAAAAGTTTTTATAAAGTTGACAATGTCGCTAACCGTATGTTTTTTTACCTCGTTACCAGATATGGGAGAAAAGGTTTTTCCTATTCTGGCAAACAATAATTTAATGTAATCATATATTTCCGTAGTGGTACCTACAGTAGATCTAGGATTGGTAGAGTTTACTTTTTGTTCTATTGCAATTGCGGGGGCAATACCTTTTATATAGTCAACCTTGGGCTTGTCCAATTTGCCCAAAAACTGTCTTGCGTAAGATGATAAACTTTCTACATACCTTCTTTGTCCTTCTGCATATAGCGTATCGAATGCTAGGCTAGACTTTCCGGATCCGGACAAACCCGTGATCACTACAAGTTTATTTCTAGGTATAACTACATCTATGTTCTTAAGGTTATGCAGTTTTGCTCCCTTAATGATTATGTTCTCTTTCGGATTTACTTCGGTAAGTGTAGGCATATAAAAATCTAATTGTACAAAGATACGCTTTGCCTTTTTTCTATTCTAAAAAATGGATGGCCAACTAAAATCTGAGAAGAAATTTTCACATAATTATAAGAGTATTATTTTTTTTCTATCTTTGAAGCCTAATAAAATTTAATCGGCCTATAAAGTAACTTTACATTTTTAAGTTAAAATTAATACTACTGGTATCCTAGTTCAAATGAAATAGGGACCACATTTTAACCCTTAAAGTAAAGTTTATGGTTGTACAGATTGAAGATTCCCAATTAGTCAAAAAATATATTCAAGGAGACGAAAAGGCCATAGAGGCTTTAATAAATCGTCATAATTCTCGTTTAACCGGTTTTATCTATTCAAAAGTAGGGGATAGGGAATTGACCGAGGATATTTTTCAAGATACTTTTATGAAAGTGATCCGTACCTTAAAAAAAGGTGCCTATAACGAGGAGGGAAAGTTTTTGCCTTGGGTCATGAGAATTGCACATAACCTGATTATTGATCATTTTAGAAAGCACAACAGAATGCCCATGTACAATAGTAAGGAGAGCTATAATATTTTCTCCTTATTGGGTGATGAAAAACTTGATGCAGAAAGACAGTTGATCAAGGAGCAAATAGATACTGATTTGGTGAGGATGATCAAAGAACTCCCGGAGGATCAGCAGGAGGTTTTGGAAATGCGTATCTACAAGGATATGAGTTTTAAGGAAATTTCGGACAATACGGGTGTCAGTATCAATACGGCTTTAGGAAGAATGCGCTACGCATTAATCAACCTAAGAAAGTTAGTTGAGGCCAATAGTATAGTTTTAACGAATTAATTGGTTACAGGTCGAGTGGATCTACTATCTTCATCAATGTATCGTTCTTTAGTTGAACCTAAACAACAAATACTATGGAGAAAATTTACACCGATAAAACTGAAAAATGCACTTTAGTAAAAGCCAGACCAGAAACTATTGAATTTTTATTGGCCTATTCTAAGTCATTGGATATAACAGAAACAAAGGGATTACAATTTGAAAGTAATTTAAATTAATCATCCTTACCAAATAATATAAACCTCTTGGACGGAAGTTCAAGAGGTTTTCTTTTTTATACAATTATATATAAGGTATCCTTACCGTATACATTATTGTAATGTTCCTTTCCTATTTTAATATTTGTCCTGTAGTAAGGCCAAAACAATATTCTTTTACATACTACTGTCCTTAAAAGCTATATCTAAATTTCTCACGGAACTTTCCTTATTCTTATTTATTGTATGGAAATATACTTTTTCGATGTTTCACATCATAAAAGTGCTGTTTGACAACATACTTTTTTGAACAGCACCCCTTTTCTATAGTTTTATATCAGAATTAAAAAGCAAACCAAAATAACCAATTAGATTTTCCCAATCTAAAACCTTAAAAGAAAGTAACTCGTATGAAACTACAAATTGAAGACTCAGAATTGGTAAGGGATTACATCAATGGTAACGAAAGTGCCCTTGAAATATTGATCAACAGACACAATCAGCGTATTACTAGTTTTATCTATTCTAAGGTATTGGATAGGGATATTACAGAAGATATATTCCAAGATACCTTTATAAAGGTAATCAAGACCTTAAAAAAAGGAAAATACAGCGAGGAAGGTAAATTTTTACCATGGGTAATGAGAATTTCGCATAACTTGATCATTGATCATTTTAGAAGAAATAAGAGAATGCCAATGTTTGAAGGTAGCGATGATTTCAATATTTTTTCTGTTATAGGTGATGATAAGTTAAATGCTGAAAAGCAACTCATCAAAAATCAAATAGATACAGATCTTAGACAATTGGTAGAAGAGTTGCCAGATGATCAAAAAGAAGTTCTTTTAATGCGTATCTACAAGGATATGAGCTTTAAGGAAATATCGGAAAATACAGGAGTAAGTATCAATACGGCATTGGGAAGAATGCGTTATGCTTTAATTAATCTTAGAAAAATCATCGACAAAAACAATATTGTTCTTACGAATTAAGAGGGAAGAACATAGGGTAGACAATATTTCCAATTTTGCGGCGTTATTTTAGTGTAACAACGTAGGAAGTATGGAAAAAATTTACTCTAATTTTCAAGAACAGGCAGAATTTGTTAAAGTATGTCCAAAGACAATTAATTTCTTGTTGAGTTATTCTCAGGCGCTTTACGAATTTGAGCACAATGATTTAAGTTTCGAAACATTTTTAAACTAATAAAAGACCCGTTTTTAACGGGTCTTTTTCTTTTTATAATATTCGTTTAATACGGATTTTCTACCTATTTTCTTGGTAATGATATCATTCTCCAGATCCCAACCTCTGGCAGGAGAATATTGTCTGCCGTACCAAATGATCTGCAAGTGTAAATCGTTCCAAATTTCCTTGGGAAACAAACGTTTGGCATCTTTCTCTGTTTGTACTACATTTTTACCATTGGTAAAACCCCACCTATATAGTAATCTATGAATATGTGTATCTACTGGAAAAGCTGGAATACCAAATGCTTGTGATATAACAACGCTAGCCGTTTTATGGCCCACGGCGGGCAATGCTTCCAATGAAGGTAGATCTTGTGGAACTTTACCATCATGTTTTTCGATCAATATCTTTGAAAGACCATATATACCTTTGGCTTTCATTGGGGACAGACCTACAGGTTTTATGATTTCCCTTATTTCATCTACGCTCAGCTTGACCATATCATAAGGATTGTCAGCTCTTGCAAATAACAAGGGAGTAATTTTATTTACCCGTACATCTGTACTTTGGGCAGACATTAGAACAGCAATCAATAATGTATACGGGTCTTTATGGTCTAAGGGTACAGGAATTTCAGGATAAAGCTCTTGTAACGTAGAGATTGTAAACGCTATTTTTTCTGCTTTAGTCATTTTTTGTTTAATTTTGAATCAAATATTTTAAACATAAATTTAAACTACTATTATGGATACATTAAAAGTCGGGGATAAAGTGCCGTCATTTTCAGCAAAGGACCAAGATGGTAATTTGGTTAAACTTTCTGATTACAAAGGAAAAAAACTGATCGTCTTCTTTTATCCTAAGGCCAGTACCCCCGGTTGTACTGCCGAAGCGTGTAATTTAAGGGATAATTACCAAGAATTGCAAGCCAATGGCTATGAACTTTTAGGGGTAAGTGCAGATTCTGAAGCAAGACAAGCAAAATTTAAAAGTAAATATGATTTTCCTTTTCCGCTATTGGCAGATGAAGACCATACGGTCCTTAATATTTTTGGGGTCTGGGGACCTAAAAAATTTATGGGTAGGGAATATGATGGTATACATAGAAAAACCTTTGTTATAGATGGTAATGGTATGGTTGTAAAGGTTATAGATAAGGTGAAGACCAAAGACCATGCAGCACAACTATTGGAATAATTTTAAGGATTAAATTAATAAACCGAGCGCCCAATTTATGGACGCTCGGTTTTTTTAAGTAAGAAAATTTAAAGACTTTATGATTCTTGAAGTTCCTCTTCATTATCCTTTCTGCTGAAAAGATTCTTTTCCTTTATAATTTCCGCAATGCCCTCAGGAAGCATTTTTTCCCAACCTTCCTCATTGTTCATTAATTTTTTAAGTACATCTCTAGAGAAAATATGCATGATATCCGGCTCATAATCAATGATATCCATTACTTTGCCGTTGTATTTAAAGAATTTATACAATTCTTTCATACGTGGGTGTACCTTAACATTATTACTAGTCATTATTTGTCCGGTATCCGGATTCTTCATTGGGTATAGATACACTTGTAGATCTTTAAAGAAAAGTTTACCGAACGCCTCTAATATTCCACCGCTTAAATGCCTGTAATATTTTTCATCAAATATATCTACCAAATTATTGACACCCATGGTAAGTCCAATTCTATTTTTGGTAAAGTTGTTGAAATATTCAACCAGCTTATAGTATTCCTGAAATTTTGAGATCATAACGGAATGACCAAGTGAACACAACAGCTCTGCGCGGTCCATGAAGTCTTGCTCATCTATTTCACCGGATGCCTTTAAATTGGAAAGGGTAATTTCAAAAATTACTATGGTGTTGTTCTGGTCTACTTGAGAATCACGTATGAAGATATCATACGATTTTTCAAACATGTCTAGATTTACTTTGGTAACGGGTCTAAAACTACCGCGTAACGCCAAAATATTTTTTTTGTACAATACTGCGGCAGGCAACAGGTTATTTCCGTCCGGGCCAAACATAACGGCATCTGTCATATTGTTCTTAATAAGCTGCAAGCTCATTAAACGGTTATCTACATCCTTAAAATTTGGACCTGAAAAATTGACCATATCAATTTCCAATGTATCCTTGTCAATATGGTCATATAAGTATTTCAACATTTTTTTTGGCTTATGATACTTATAGAAAGCACCATAAATTAAATTTACACCAAGTGTTCCAAGGGTCTCTTGCTGCAAACGAGCCTCATTTTGTTTAAATCGTATATGTAATATAATTTCATCCCATTCTTTTTGGTTGGGGTCCAATTGGTAACGTATACCAACCCATCCATGACCTTTGTACCGTTTTGAAAAATCTATGGTAGCTACGGTGTTTGCATAGGAAAAGAACAATCTGTCCGGATGGTTTTCCCTACTTATACGCTCCTCCATTAACTGCATTTCATGGGTAAGCATAGTTTTAAGACGGGCTTGTGTTACATACCGGCCATCTGCTTCAATGCCATAAATAGCGTCGCTGAAATCCTTGTCATAGGCACTCATTGCTTTCGCTATCGTGCCAGATGCTCCACCCGATCTAAAGAAATGGCGCGCTGTTTCCTGTCCTGCGCCAATCTCAGCAAATGTTCCATAAATATCTGGATTTAGATTTATACGTAACGTTTTTGCCTTGATCGAGGGAATGTTTTCAAAAACACTATCTCTTTTTAATACGGATGCCATTTTTACCTGTTTATCTTTTTAACAAAGTTATAAAGAATGGACGTTACATTTGGCATATGCCCCAAAAAAATGGAATTACTTTCATTCTTCACTTTATTGCGCTTTAATTACACTGATCTTCTAATTTTTGAACCTTTATTTTACTAAAAAGGAATTAAATTTGTAAAGCATGACAAATAATTTACGTGTTACTTTTTTAGGGACGGGAACATCGCAGGGCATTCCGATCATAGGTAGTACACATCCGGTATGTTTAAGTGAAAACCCAAAGGATAAAAGATTACGGGTATCCGTCTTAATTTCGTGGGACAAATATCATTATGTAATTGATTGTGGCCCAGATTTTAGACAGCAAATGTTGACCCATAATATTCAACATTTGGATGGTATTCTGTATACACACGAGCATTCTGACCATACCGCAGGCCTTGATGATATAAGGCCCTTCTTTTTCCGGCAGGGCAGTATACCTATCTATGCTCATAAGCGCGTGTTGAAATCCTTGAAAAAACGATTTGATTATATTTTTAATGAAAAGGATAAGTATCCTGGTGCACCTTCGGTACAAATTAATAGGGTAAAGAAAAATAGTCCTTTTACATTGGTTAACAAAACTGTTTTCCCCATTAATGTACTGCACAATAAACTACAGGTTTTTGGTTATCGTATTGAAGATTTTACGTATTTAACGGATGTTAAGTCTATTGAAGACAGTGAATTGGAAAAAATAAAACATTCTAAAGTATTGGTCGTAAACGCCCTTAGAATTCAACCCCATATTTCCCATTTTAATTTAGAGGAGGCCTTGGAGTTTATTAATAAGGTAAACCCGGAAACCGCATATTTAACCCATATTAGCCATTTGCTCGGTTTTCATGATGAGGTAGAAGCAATGCTTCCGCCTAACGTACATTTGGCTTTTGATAACTTAACCATTACTTTTTAATTATGAAGAAAAATATCTTTTTATACCTTTTTTTATTTACGGCCTTAATCTGCTTGTATCTCTTTGTCAGTAGTAATAAAATGGTGGAAATGAACACCGCCAAAATAACTAAGTTACAGTCAGAAATAGATGTTTTGAAGGATTCCGTACAACGGTCCAATGTCAAGGTTATGGATATGCAATATTTTTCTTTGGAAAATAATGATGATGCTTTGGCTTATTACGAGCATTTGGATATAAATAACCCAGCTGCATATATTACAAACAAACTGTTGGAAACCAATGAACAAAAAGGAGACAATCCTTTAATTCCTTATGAAGGAATGGAAAATGATTTTAAGATCAATAAAATTAAGATATTAAACCATAAATGGATCTTAGCTGATTTTTCCGATGGAAAGTATTGGGGCGAATTGCTTATTAAGTACGAATTAAAAGATGATCTGGGGGTTGATTTTACTCTTGTGGACCACTTACTTTACACCCGCAGTAATTAAAGCTTTTCCTTGAGCCACTTTTGTAAGGAATAAAAGTTTTGAGGTGCTACACCATGCCCAACAGGAAATTCTTCATACTGATGTTCAATACCTAATTTCTTTAAGATTTCCGGTGCTTTACGAGCCCATTCTACCGGAATTACCTGATCTACGTCTCCATGGCTACAATAGAAACTTATCTGGTCAAAATCGTTTGTACTATAATTTTCCTTTAAAATGGACTCGTTGATATATCCGCTTAGGGCGATTATGTTTTTAACTTTCTCAGGATAAGATAAAGCTACGGCGTAACTGAGTATGGTGCCCTGACTAAAACCTAATAAATTTACATGGTTCGTGTCCAAGCCATATACATTGCAGGCCTCATCGATAAAGGTTACAATTTTATCCCGTGATGCAATAGCCTGTTCATCATCACTCCACTTTCCTTTTTCATTATCAAAATTTATCGCATACCAAGCATAGCCATATGGCTGAAGTATATATGGTGCCCTAACGGAAATAACACAAAGTTCTTTCGGAAGTTCTGGAGCAAAGGAAAATAGGTCTTCTTCATTACTGCCATAACCATGAAATAAAAACAGAACGGGTGGTTTTTTATCAGTTAAGTTAGAAGGTCTTATAATATGTTCTAAAGATAGGGGAGCTGTAGTCATAATTTTATTGAATGAATGTGAACCATTTTTGAAAATAGGCTCCAAGGACCGGAATTTCTTGTTCTTTATTGCCCAATAGCCCTAAAAATGCATAAAACCAAAGTACTATATAAAAAATATATAACCCGTAAAAACCATATACATTTCCCCATTGACTGTTTAAAAGGGCAAAGCCTAAAAACACAATATGAAGCCCAAATGCCTGTCTTGTATGGAATCTGGCAAATCTATGTCTTGGTTCCGAGTTCATGCTCATGGCTATCATTGCGCCTACAATTGTAAGATAAGCGACAATGGCCGTTGTTTTACCTGGTATGCTTGGGGACTTTTCCACGTGTTATTCGTTTATGACCAATTGGTTGTTCGCTACCGTTCCTATGACTTTACCTTTCATCTGCCGACCTGTTGCCAAGGCATTTTTGGAAGTGCTGTGAATATGGTCTTGTGTAAAATTATAAGTAATTTCCGGATCGAACAAGGTTAGATTAGCAGGTTGGCCAATTTCTAATTTAGGTGGGTCCACATTAAAAATTTCCCTTCCTTTGGTTAATTGTGCAATTGTATCTTCGATATCCAGAATGTTGTTCAGCATTCCAAAAATACTTTCCAAGCCAATAGAACCAAAGTCGGCATTATCAAACTCAACATGTTTTAGTTCAACGTTCAACGGTGTGTGGTCAGAAGTGATTAAATCTATCGTACCATTTTTAACACCCTTGATAAGGGCTTTGGTGTCAGTGGACGTGCGCAGAGGAGGCATGACCTTATATTGTGTATTGAAATCTTCCAGTGCCTCATCCGTAATGGTAAGGTTATGGGCCGCAACACTACAATATACCTCCAAACCTTTCTTCTTGGCATCTGCAACAAGTTTTACGGCATTTGCCGTAGAAATGGTAGGGATAAACAATTTACCACCGGTATATTCCAAAATAAAAAGGTCCCTGGCAATTTGCAGTTCTTCGGCCAATGCCGGAATACCTTTTAAGCCCAGCCTAGTACTGGTTACCCCTTCATTGACAATGCCTTTACCGGATATGTTCCTATCCAGAGGAAAGGAAAAAATCAATCCATCAAAGTTTTGTGCATATTGTAATGCGATTTTTAAGAGATTGGTATTGGATATGGGGTGTTTGTAATCGTAAAACCCTACGGCCCCGGAGTTTTTCATATCATAGAGTTCTGCAAGCGCTTCACTTTCTCCGTTTGCAGTGAGATTGCCTAGTGGATGCAGCTTTGTAAGTAGGTTTTTTGATGCATTTTTAAGGAATACGATGTCCGATGCGGAATCTGGGGTGGGTGTACTGCTTGTATTTAGAATGACATCCGTAAATCCACTTTTGGCAGCGGTCATCAAACCATTCTCTATGGTTTCCCTTTCCTCATATCCTGGCTCGCCAAAACTTACTCCACTATCAAACCAACCTATGGAAACATGCATATTATCTTTTTCAATAATCTTTGTCTTTGCAGGTGGGTCTATTTTTGTAGCTATGGCCTCTATAGTGCCATTTTTAATAAGGATATCCTTCTTTTTTTTGTGAAGGTCCTTATTGTTCCCATTAACGATCGTAACTGATTTTAAGAGTATGTTCATAGGGCTTATGGGTGGTTCATTTATAGACTATTTTATAAATCTTTGAAGTAATGTTTCCATGATAATAAACGCGAATGCTAAAATAGCAAACCATTTCCAAAACTCATTTATGGCGTTGTCTTTTTGACGCTCCGTAAAATATTTATTTATTGAGGTAATACCGTTATTTTCCGGTATCTGGCTATAAACCAATTCACTTTCTTTCCGGTTTTCATTAAAACTAATGTTCCTAAGCAGTTTTTGGTCATGCATAACTTTATAAATGCCAGCTTTTTTAGGATTGTCCATAAATGTAAGTTGTACTTTTTTGGGCAAAGCTCGTTGTAGCGGAATAAATTCAATGGTTTCATTTACGACCTTAATGTTTTCATCCTGCTGCAGGGTAATTGGTATTTCTACAGCTGCGTTTTCCTCAATATTTGCATATAAGGAAGGCAATTTTAAACTGTTTATACCCATATTATAAAAAGTAGGAACTACCAGTGGGGAATTTTGAAAGTTTGAATTTTCATTGGATAATGCGGTAGCAAAAAAATGGGCATTATCATTAGAGACTAAAAAAGGTTCTTTATTTTGAAACTCAATGGCAATTTGGCCAATGGTCTGCATTCTATGATAGGTTTTTACACTAGGAAACTGAAAATTATCTACGTTGTTTTCAAAAACATTATTGAAGAGGTCATGAGCTACCTTTATATTGGATATGGCCAAATTTTGCGTTATGGTACTGGCGTAAGACGTTGTATTAAAAAAATTCGCTAATTGATTATAGGAGTTTAAATCTCCTTTGGTACTAGGTATAACAACAAAACTGCCACCATCGTCATGAAATGACTTTACCGCGGTTGCTAAAGAACTTGGAAGTTCATCAATTTCATTTATAATTATTAAATGCTGA
Source organism: Maribacter sp. MAR_2009_72 (assembly GCF_007827235.1). Taxonomy (NCBI): domain Bacteria; kingdom Pseudomonadati; phylum Bacteroidota; class Flavobacteriia; order Flavobacteriales; family Flavobacteriaceae; genus Maribacter; species Maribacter sp. MAR_2009_72. Next base: position 177,135 of record NZ_VISB01000001.1, read on the forward strand.
TTTTCTATATCACTATAATTTAATTGGGACAGTGAAGTGGATGTCAACTCAAATTCCTCTTCGGAATATATTCGGTCTAGAAATTCATTGGCAGGCTTTCCTATAACAAGAACTTTTATTTTGGACTTTTCATCAATATTAAAATAGAACTGGTTATCATACTCCAGACCATTGTCCGTGATTGTTACTTTACCCAATATTTTTTCATTTGCATTTATGGAGAAGGTAACCTTTGCTTTTTTGTTCTTATTAAATTTGGCGACAGTTTTTGCAATTAGGGTTTGGTCATTGTAAAGTGATACGGGAAGACTCTCCTCTGTGGTATTTGTTGTAAGGGTAGCTGCTATATCAATAGTTTCATTGGTCCTATTTTCTATATATACCGAGTCTACACTACTGTTATTTATTGTATGGTTAAGTGGATTTAAGTAGAAAACATTGATTTCCATTATGGAATCTTGTGGTATAATACCACCCATGCGGCGTTGAAAATCCGATATTAAAACTAAATTTTTTTGAACGTCATTTAACTTGCTAAAAAATGTATTTCCTTTTAATAATATATCGTTTATGGTTAGCTGATCAGCGGAGGGTTTTATTTCTAAAAGGTCGTTTTGAATATTCTTAATGGTAATGTTCTTAAAGACGGTAGTATTGGTAAATAAAGTAAATAGTTGGTCCTGCGGAGTATTTTTAATAAATTCTTGTATAGCATTATATAGGATGCTACCGTTTTCATTTTTACCGTCCATACTATAAGAGTTGTCCAAATAGAATACCGTTTCCTTTTCTTTTAAGGCGGTTTCATTGGCAAAAAATGGTTGCGCAAAAGAAATGACCACAGCTGCAATTAAACCTAGCCGGCTAAGTAGCAATAACCATTTTTTTAAAGTGCTGCTTTTTCGTGATTCCGATACCACCAGTTGTAAAAACTTGACATTGGTAAAGGGGGTTTTTTTAAACCTTCGTAATTGAAAAAGATGAATGAATATAGGAATGAGTAGTAGTAAAAGGCCCCAAAGAATTTCTGGATATTTAAATTGCATTCCTAGATTTGATTACTTCAAAGATAATTATTTTGTTCGTAGAAGTCTGTTGAAGCACAACTATTATTTTAAGGTCTATTTACACTATATTTTTATGTGCCCATCAGCAGAAGAAGAAATAGTCAACAGATGATGTTGTGCCTAGTTCTTCAAGATATGTTTTAATAGTATATTGTTCATCTTCATTGGCAACCGTAATGATGCATTGCGATATTGATACCTTTTTTAACTGGGAATAATGTAACAGTTTTACACCATAAATTTCTTTTCCTATTTTCTTGGTATTATCGCAAACCCACGTAAAGGGTATTTTTTTCTCTATTAACGAACGGGCAACTTCCTTACCTTTTTTTCCTGCGCCCCAAACTACTTGGGTTTTGCCCGTATCATATTCCAGTTTTAAAAAATAATGAAGTTTTATGGCTATAAAATAATTTTGGGCATAATGTTCGCTTGTACGAGACGTACGCGTGGTATAATCTCGCCAAAAATGTAACACTTGGTTTGTTGCTATACAGGATAATCCATGTTCGTAAAAACGAAATGCCAAATCATAATCTTCCGGATACCTATTTGGTTTAAATGCACCACAGATTTCAAAATCTGATCGATAAACCATCCAACAAGGGGAGGGGATTACACACTCTTTATAAATTTCTTTAAAATTATGTCCCTTAACCGTTAATTTGTTCAGCCATTTTTCATACTTGGCATAACCATCATTGACCCCGGTCTTGGAAAAATAACGTACCAATCCTAATGCAAGTGAACCTTTGCCATTATTCATCAAAGCACTTACCATGGTCTCAATTTTATGTTCGGTCATATAATCATCGGCATCCATGCGGGTTATGAACGTTCCTTTACTGTGCTTGTAAGCTTTTCTCAAAGCGGTAATGATTCCTTTTTCCTCATTACAATATATTTTAAAACGTGCATCTTTTGCGGAATATCTTTGGGCTATGGCCAAACTATCGTCATTAGAATGATCGTTTACGGCAATAACCTCATAATTTAAATACGTTTGTTGCTGTATGGAATCCAGGCACTCCTCTAAATATGGTGCTACATTTTTAAACGGTATTAAGATGCTTACTAATGGCTTGTCCATGTCCGTAAGGTAGTATAAAACCTAATTTTAAACTTAGACTTTTACCAATTATTAGCTTGGTTTTTTTGCATAAAAAATAAAATAAGAAAAGGCTTTAATACATAAGAAATCATTTATATATTTGCACGCGCATTCAGGGAATACCTGATGAGGCACTCAGGAGAAATGGCAGAGTGGTCGAATGCGGCAGTCTTGAAAACTGTTGAGGGTCACACCTCCGGGGGTTCGAATCCCTCTTTCTCCGCAGAAAAGCCCCGTAAACGTAATGTTTATGGGGCTTTGTTTTTTTAGGTGTCGAATTAGGTGTTGTTTTGATTCTTTTGCTACACTATCTTAATTAATATAGATTCACAATCGTGGATAAACTCTTCTGTGTCATGAGAACTACTTTTGATATTTGCATCGAAAAATTGCAACTCATATTTCTCAATTATATGTATAATTTTATTTTCTTGATTTGTAGATTTTTTTATTACATCAAACTCGTTAGCTAAACAATTAATCACTGCAGTTTTTCTTAAATATGGAAATAAGTCTTTCATTGCTTTTTCGAAATGATTCTTATGGTATTTAATATCATCTAAAATAGCCATAGCTCCTGTCGAACCAATAATACTTACAAGTAGCCCTATTATTTCTTTATTTTCATCAAGATGTTTATTAATCATGGCAATTTGTAATTCTTTAAGACTTTCATTTTCACATGATTTCCATTTATAAAAAAGTTTTTTCAGATAGGTAAAGTTTTCTATACTAGTCATTTTTCAATTTAGTTTATTTGATTGGGGATTTAAAATGAATTTCGGATAATATATCTGTTGCAAATTTTACATATTCCAAAATATCTTTAGCATTACCGATGGATTTTAAATATTTATTTTCACTTGTATTTCTAGGTAATTCCCAATTATTTCGTTCTATATCAACATATAACCCTTTGTTTTTTTTAGAATTTGCGTCTTCAAGCCAACCAATTAATTGGTACATATCATCAGAAAATTTTTGATTCTCCTTTATCCAATTCATTCGTGCTGTAATTTTTGGGTTTTTTCTTTCAAAGGCTCTTTTTTCTTTACGATTAGGTATGTATTTTTCATACTCATCAATTAAATCATAACAATATTTCATTATTGTTCTGATAAAATCATGTAAATATTCATGTTTAATTTTATGGTTCCTGAATATTTTATCAAAGTCGCTGACTTTTGCCTTAGGGTCAATACTCTGCTGAATTATAAATAAAGCTTTTATAGATTCTTCAGCGGATAGAATTGATAAAGATACAGCTACTCCGTATTTCTTTAATTCACCTGAATTATTCGCTATTAATAATAAGTCAGAGGCATTTTGAAGAGTTTCTTTATAGCCGGTTAAATAAAATTCAGAATTCATATTGTAATAATGTGTTTGATATACGATTGTGAAATTTATTAAAGTTTTTTCTCAGTTTATTTTAATGTAGTAAAGCGTTATTTAACGTTTTACTAGGGAGGTAAATGCCATTTCCTCTTTGAAAATTAATCTACTATATTTAATGTCTAGGAATTCTTTAGCAGTAGCAGTAGTAATCAAGTAAATTTGGTTTAATGAATAATCTTGATTAATGTCAGTCATGCATAATAAGTCGAATTTTTCAGGCTTTAAGCTACTTAAATATTTTACCCCTTTTTGATTTCTTCTAGTCTTTACTTCTATTTTAATTTCTTTAGAATTAAAATGCTTTTTTAAACTAGAATTTTTTTTAAGTATTCCAATTAAATCACATTCTGAAGTTGAGCTTGTTTCTTGCGTTACTACTTCAAACATATTTTCCTCTTCGTTGAGTAATTTGTGAGCATAGAACTCACCTATATCCGCGGTTATTTTATTTGTTGAAAATCGTAACCCGTTTCTTTGAATTAGTGTAGCTATTTTATTTTCAGTTTCAAATAAAACTTTTAGGTTTTCTTTTAATCTTTCAAAATCGTTCAAATTTTTTATTTTAATTATTCTAAATTCAATATCACTTGTGTGTTGTATTCCACAATACAAATCTTTTAACTTTTTTTTTGTAATTTTTTCAATTTCTTAGTTAGGTCTTCTTTTGTTATATTTTATTATAACAAAGTTATTTAAGCTGTTGATTCAAATAGTTTATAATACTTCAGGTAATCTTTCGGTTGCTTCCAACTTATCATTTAATTCTTTTAAATGATTAGCTGTAATAGTTGTCCAGATATTTCTATAGGATTTTCTTTTCTTATCCTTTAAAAATTTATTGATATATTTTCCTGGACCATTATATAGGACTTCCAAAGTGCCATCAGGATTTATATGGACAGCAATGTAATGTTCGAGATCAATATCAAAAGGATAATTGAAGTTGTAAGACATACTAGCTTTTATTTGAACTTTAATGTTTGAAGGTCTATGATAGCCATCGTAAGTATGTTGATTACCACCATATATTTCAATATCAAACATCTCACTTACTAATGCCTCTCCTATATCTCCAACTAACCGACCATCTAATGAAAAATCCAGTTTACCTTGAAATTGTTTTTTCAAGGATGAAGTAATATCCAAAAGTTGTTGAATTTCTTTCATATCTTAGTTATCTTTTTTCTACTTCATCATGGTTGAAGTCTGGAGGTGTATTTTTAAATTTTCTAGTATCCTGATATGGAACTGATAGTTTTTGAAAATCCCTTAATTCTTTAATGTTTAATTTACAAGTAAGTACAATATGATTTTCACCTCCTTTTAGTCTCATGACATCCTTAAGCTCTGTTTTTTTAGGTAGAGTTATTCGTGAATCCCCATAATCTGAAGTGTTTACTTGAACGAAATAACAATGTATATCCCTAGATACACTCTCTGCTATATTAGAAAAGTAATTTACGTCTTGGTTATATTCAGATGCAATTAAAACATCAACTTTACCTTTAAATAAAGCTCTATGATTTATATCTGCTAATTCATAACAGTTATAGTTAGCAAAGTGAACACCTCTCCATTTAAATAAATTGTAAAGAACATAATCAGTCTTGGGAATGTATCTTCTGCGTTGCCTTATAATTTTTTTTTCACCCGGAGAGTAATGATGCTTTAATCTTAAATTTATAACGGCATCTTTAATTCCATTATGCTCTAATGGTAAACACGTCGCCAATAAATTGAAGCAAGTCCTACCAATTGTAAGATGCTCTAACCCTGCAACAATAAGCCGTTGTTTTCTTCTAGATTCATCTGCTAGAACAGGTAACCAAGAATATGGGACACTTACTTCAGGAAGTATTAATGCATCTGATTTTTCAATTTCCGCACTATTAATAAGGTTAATGAATTGCTTTCTACGTTCGTAGCCGGTATTTGGGTTTTCAAAAATTGAGTCGGAAATATTCTTTTTGTCAATTGTAGTGTTGGCTACAGCAACTTTAAAATTTTGTAGGTTCTTACCACTTTGTGGTATTTCAAAATAATTGAAATCAATATTCTTTTGGTCTGATCCATCAGTTATTTTAAAATAATAATTTCTTAGATTTTCCTTATAGGCTTTTATTTGCGAGTTTGATATTCTTAATCTATGACTATAATTAGTCAAGAAAAATTTATCAAACATTTCTTCATAGATTTCCTTTGAAAGTTTTTTAAAGAATTTTTGATTATCATTTTCTTCAGAATTTTCTTTATAGTACTTAAGTAATTCTATTAATAAAAAGACTAGGTTAAATTCAAAAAAATATAAAAATCGTGGTGCGTATTTTAATTTTTTATCATTAAAAATTAATTCATCAGATTTAAAATTTATGATTCTTAACCCTTCATGATGTATGAAATTTATTTCCTCATTGTCAGAAATGTTTAAATAATTTAATAGAGGCGTGACAATAAAGCTATTTCTTAACATTGAAGATTTTAAATAGGCTTTTTTAATTGCGTTAATCTCACCAGAATATGTAAATGCATTTCTTAGTTTTTTGCTTTTTAATGATTCCTTTCTTGCTGCCCACCAATGATCAGAAACAAAAGCTGGGTTTAAAGCAGTTGCTAAGGCACAGCAATTCTCAAGATATATAGTTAAGTAATCTTTGACATCTTTAATATCGTCTCTTGATATAGATTCATTGTTTGGCTTTATTTTTTCAATATTTTTAGAAATTTCGCGGAAGAAATTCCAGAATGAATCCCTATCGTTTATTATAACGAAGTAAGTAAATACCTTTTCCCATGAAGCAGAAAATTCTAAGCTAACAATTCCTTTGAAAAAGGTGAGTATTTGCTCTTTTGTTAAATCAGAGTCATCCTTGTCGCTTAGTAAACTAATCTTAATTTTTTTAGCTAAATATACTGCAGCGCCATATTTACTTTGATTTATGCCTTGTACACTACGTAATTTGTTAATTGTATCTGAGTAAGAGAGTTGATATACGCTACTATCAAAATCATCTGTTATTTCATCTTCGGAAGGTAAAAACCAAAAGGCACTACTATTTTGTTCAATTTTTCTTCTGAACATATCCAAAACAGCTCTTGATTCCTTACTTTCGAATGCATAAAGTAGAATTTTTTCTTGCTGTATTTGAATATTTGGCAAACTTTTGAAGGTATAGGCATTTACGTCATCATTATCTATTTTATGGTCAAATAATCCTCTTTGTACTAAATATTTATCTAGAAAATCTTTGACAGATGATTTCCCTTTTGTTTTATTTTTGCCAATTTTAGTATTAGATAAGATGATTTGAATGTCATCTACATATCTACCATAATAAGCAGGTGAAAGTTCCTTTTTAATTCTACTATCAAATTCTTTCAAGTAATAATTGGCTAAAATACCAGAAGATAAAAGTCCAATGGGTAAAATATTATTGCCCTTTTTAATGCATATTTTTTGATAGGCGAATATTATATCAAATAGTAAATCTGTAAAGGGTAATTTTCTTTTATTTAGACCGCTGAAAAGGTCTTTGCGTAAATTTTCCTTGAATTTAGTGTCAATTTTAGCGTTGTAATAATAAGACTTTATATCCAAGGTAAGTATTACTACATCTGTGTCTTTTTCCAAAAATTCCTTCGCAATATCTAAACCATTATCTCTCCATTTTTGATATTGTTCAAAGTATGGTTTAAATAAGCGAAGCCCATCTACTACTTCGCCATTGCCTGATTCTAGCTCTAAATGATAAGCGTAATTATCTTTGCTATAGGTTTTATGTAAAACATAACCTTCATGAATAATCCACAAAACTGTAATGATATGAAGCTCAACAGGACCATCAAAAAAGTAATTTACTTTTTCTAAATTGTATTGGTTAGCACTGAAATTGTTACTTATTACTAGCTGCTCTTCTTCTCGTAAAGGAGCAAAGCGTTTTGGAGCAGTATAATATTTTATTTCTGAAAGAAGATTGTTAAAATACTTCTGTTCTTGTGCTCCATTTGGATTACTTAAGAAATTTGCTAATTTTTCTAATTTATTTTCGAAATCTTTATTGGTTTCGAATTGCGCAATTTTCTGCCTCAATAGTAAAGAGAAATTGTCATAATAAACATAGCTTTTAAGCTTTCTATACCCTATTTCAATATCTCTAATTTTATATTTTGGCATGTCTATTTCTTTGTTATTGAATTTATCTAATTAATTACTACAACTTCATTCCATACATCTTGTCGTCAAGCTCTTTCCAATTAGGAATGTGTTTGGAAAGTTCTGCCCAAAATTCTTTTGAGTGGCTCTTTATTTTTGTGTGTACCAATTCATGTATTAAGAGGTAATCAATTAAGGAGTAGGGGAGTTTAACCGCATCGATGTTTATGATAATGTCATTAGATGGAGTACAGCTGCCCCAACGTTTCTCAAGTTTTCTAATCTTGAAATTATTATAATCTAGTCCTGTTATATCACCTAATTTTTTGATTCTAGGCTTTAGCTTTTCTTCGGCTTTTAATCTTAAAAAATTTTCAAAGGCATGCTTTAATTCTATTTGATTGTTCAATGATTTAGGTAACAATACTTTGAATTTAGATTCTGTAAAATCAATCAATATTTTTTCATGGGAGTTGTTTTCAAAAAGCTCTACATAGTATTTGCGACCTAGGTATTGAATTCTTGACCCCGTAACTATATCATCATCTCCAATGGAACTCACCAGGTCTAATTTATCTAGTATCCATTTAGCTCTTTTAAGTATTAGCTTTTGAGCCTTGTCATCTGAAATGGATTTGCCTTTTAATACCACGCCATCACCTTTATCAACTGTGATATAGTGTGATTTAAGTTTTTCTTTTTCTTTAAAAGAATACTCTATAGTTTTATGTCCGTATTGAACTTTAGGCATGCCATTTGTCAATTATATATTGATATGATTCTTCTAAATCTAGAGAATGGCTTGATGCAGCCCTTCTGATATAAAATTCTTTACCTTCATTTTTATATTTTAGGAATCTAGGCTTTGAACTAGCTTCAACTGTTACCATAAAAATTTCACAAGAATTAATTTCCTCAAATCCAAAACTTAATAACGCATCAATAGGCTCTGTGAAACTAGATTTTAATAAGTTATCGAAATGAAGAGCGAACTTGTCTTTATTTTTTAAAGTTTTATAATCATCATTAAGTCCAACGACTTTTCCTTCATCGTTGACCCCTATCAAAAGTATTCCACCACCTGTATTTGCGAATGCTGTTATCGTTTTTAAAATACTTTTCTCTATAAAATCTTGGGGTAATTTCTTTTTTATACAATACCTTAAGGTAGTTTTAAATTCAAGATTTCTATTTTCTCCCTGTTTAATAATTTCATGAAGTACAGAATGGTATTCTATTATGGACTCAGTTTTAGTAGGGAAGTCATCTTCAGCTAGGGTAGGATTGTGGTGTTCCCAAAAATCGAACGGTGTATATAAAACATTGGGTTCAATGATATATTCATCACCTTCATCAAATTGATAATTATAATATTTTATGTCAATGGTCCAATCTTGTGTTTCCCATTTTTGCTTTTTATAAATAGAAATTTCTTCTTCAAGGTTTCGGGCAATAGTTAAATAGTTTATAGATTCATTATATCCAATTATCAAATACTCTTGGTCTTTTTTAAATGTACCTTCATTTTTATCACTTATTAGATAAATCCCTATTCCTAAGTTTTCAGTATTCGATGGTATTTTAATAGTATTCGTTCCTGATTTTATGCTTTTACTTCCTCCTTTATTTCTAATATGTTTTGAAATTGTATCAATGTCATTTTCACCTTCTCCAATGATATCAATTACACTGGTGTAATAATCATAAGCTTCTTTGCGACTTTGAATAGGACTGTCATTGCAAAATTCCTTTTCGAATTCTTCTAACGTGAATTCATCTGTTCCTAAATCTTTAGCTAATCTTGCTTTTACGTTATACCGAATCATCTATTCCTTATTCTTTATTAAAACTTCCACCATTTCCTTTGCTTTCATCTTAGCATCTTCACGTTCTATTTTAGCTGTAGTCAAATAGCGTCTAATCTTATTTTCAATATCCTTTTTGACTTGTCCTTTTCGCTGCCAACCAACAATGTTCAGTTCTCCTGTTATAAGGTCGAATATAGTTTTTGTAGCGTCTTCTGCATCTTCATTGAACAACACCTTCATTGAATCATATACCGCTCTCTCACGCTCTGTGACGAAGCCTTTTTGTTCGCCCTCTTTTTGTTGATCTATGATTTCATCTTGTATCTCTGTGTAAGCTTTTAATAGTTCTAATTGCGTAATACGCTCTTCGGTTTTCATCTTTAATAATTCATCAAGCCTTTGTGCCAATGGCTTATAGAAGTCAGGGTTCTTATCCAATCCTACTTTTATGGTATGCTTTAAATTATTTCGCATCTTCAGCTCTTTGGTGGCCGGTGAGGCGTTCATAATCTCTTCTTTGAATTTATCCTTGTCTATAATAGATATTGGTTCTGCCAGTAAATTTTCAACCCCCTCAGCTTTCAAATGCTCATCTATCATAGCTTGAAGCATCTTACTTTCGTCTTTGGTAATTTTCAGCTCCTCATCGTCCGGATATGCGTTTCTAGCTCTTAACTTAATCTCATTAAAGAGTTTAAAATCTCCTTGGTACTTTAATGCCTTGGTATTGGGAAGGACAATATTTATAGACTTATTAAAATCTTTTAATAATACCTTAAAATCATCACGTTTATTAATTGGTTCTATAAACCTTACTGCGGCATCTATATAGTTATCACGCTCATAGTTTTTGTCAATTTTCATTTGCTTAAAGAATTCTACCAACTTGGTATGGTTCATAACCAATTTGGGAAACTCTTCATTGATATTTTTTAGAATATCATCTGGTCTTAAATCTCCTGAAAAGATTTCCAACGCCTGAATTAAATAAGCTGTGATTCCGTTATAATCAATAATATGTCCTGCATTCTTGCCACTTCTAGAGCGGTTTACCCTGGCAATGGCCTGTAACAGATTATGTTCTTTTAATGGCTTGTCTAAGTATAGACATGAAGCTATAGGTGCGTCCCAACCGGTCAACAACATGTCAGATACAATTATGAAAGCGGTATTGTCATACTTCTTTTTTCCAGATTTCTCTTTTTCGTCTGTATTACCAAAGGGTAATTTAAAATCATTGGTAGCTTCTTTAATGTCTTCAGGAGGAACGACTAGAACAGGTCTTTTATCATTTGGATTTTCTTTGTTCCACTCTAGAGTTTCATAGTACATTTTTGCGATAGCATCAGACTTTGGTGAGCCTATGCTAATTACCACCTTCGATTCAAAATCATGAAAACCTTCAGCTTTGAGCGATTCTAATACTTCTTGATATTTAATAGCTGCCTCTCTACCACTGCAGACTATCATGGCTTTATGACCATCTGGGTATATCTTTTTGCTGTAATGATTAATCATATGCCTACCAATAACATCAACACGTTCTGCCGATAATTGGTATTTGCGTAGAGCCTCCCTCTTTAGTTTGTCTTTTTTATCTTCTGATAGGTGACCAAACTTGATTTCGAAATCTTTATCTAGTTCCTCTTTTTTGATGTCTAGTTTAGCAATTCCCTCATCATATAAAAGCTTGACAGTTGCCCCGTCGGCTACTGATTCTTTAATGGTATAGACATCAATATATTTGCCACCATAAAACTCGGCAAGTGTAGATTTGTCTTCTTTGGAAATAGGTGTTCCTGTAAATGCTATAAATTTAGCATTAGGTAGCACTGTTCTCATGAAAGATGCCAAGAACCCATAATGACTACGGTGCGCTTCATCAACAAGAATATAAAGATTCTCTTTTTTAGAAAGTTCTTCCAGTTCTATTTCTTCTCTCTCTATTTCTACCCATTTGCCTTTTTGAAGTTCTTTGGTAATCTTGGTGAGGGTTTTGTCATTTATATGTTTTTCAATCATTAGATTTCCACGCTCTTCCAACTCTGTTTGGTCGGTAGAAGAAGTAGCTTCTTTATCTGTTTCTTGAAATTTCTGTATGGTCGTTGTAATGATACCACCATAATCATTACGTAATAATTTATCTAGGTGAACTACAGATGATGCTTGGTTCACGTTCTTGAAGCCTACATTTTGGAATGTAGTGGTAATCTGCCTGTCCAAGTCTTTACGGTCAGTCATTATGAGAACCGTAGGGTTGTTAAAACCATATTCTGGTGCTTGCAGTTTTCTAGTTACATATGCCATCGTTAATGATTTCCCTGAGCCTTGTGTATGCCATATCACACCACCTTCACCTTTTTGTAATCGAGTAATTGTTTTATTAGTTGCTCTTAGCTGCTGGTATCTAGGAAGTTTTTTTATAGTACTACCTTCTTCTAGTTCAAACAATACAAAATGACGAATGATATCTAATAACCTCTCTTTTTTAAAAAGTGCGATAATCAACTTGTCCTGGTCTTTTTGGGCTTGATTGATGATATCGGTATCTTCTTTACTGGTCCTAAATACAGAATAAAATTGCTGGGGAGAATTTATTGCTCCGTACTTTCCACCAACATCCCAAATACCGGCACATATTTGATTAAAGTGAAATAGCCTTTCTGAGTTCTTTTGGTAATATTTTAAATCACTATAAGCTTTGTCCCAAGCGTTTTGTGCTGTTGGTGATTTACATTCGATCACGCCTATGGGTAGACCATTAATGTATACCACCAAATCTGGTATGGAGTGTTGAAATCTACCATGATACTTCATTTGGTTTACCACTAAGAAGTCATTATTGTTCGGGTTCAAATAATCAATGAAGTGTACTGGTCTGTATTCTTCAATTCCTTCAATAACCTGTTTAACAGAATAAGTGCCACCTCTAATTATTTTCCAAACCTTTTCGTTAATTTCCATTAGCGATGCCCCATTGACCGTAGTTAATTGAGAATACGCCTTGTTAAGGTTATTGTCATTGATCCATGGGTTTATACGCTTAATAGAAGCTAATAGTCTATTTTTTAAAACTACCTCGGTGATATCTTCTCTTTCGTCTTGGGTGCTAGCATTAAAATACTGATAGCCCAATTGTTGAAATAGCTTGATCGCTGGTAATTCGCTATTTGTGAATTCTCCGTTATTACTCATATTTTATACTAAATCGGATAATTTAAATTTTCCTTCCAAAGTAAATTCCCTAACGCTATTATTGAAAATATTTTTATCTTTTGTAAGTTCAAACCAATCATACCAGACAATTTGGTAATTATTAAGATGTTCTATCCTCCATATATCTCGTAACAATCTCTGTAGGTATCGTGGAACTATTATTTCATCATTATTTATGCTATAAACTTTTCTTGATGTTTTGTTGGAATCTATTTTGTGTTGTTGTTCATGAAATTCTATAAAGTGAATTTTCTCTTGGTATATGATAACGAAATCTACAGATATTTTAGCGATGGAGCGAACCACTTTAATCTCTTCGGGTAATAGTGTTAGCTCATGAATACATTTTGCCTTTTTACTAGCAGAAAGTTTATGGTTTTTAGAAATTGTTTTAATTAGTTTTTTAACGTTTAAAGTTTTGGATGCTAAAGAACTTGGTAAATTATAACTTTCCTTAATGATTTCTGCATCTGGGAAAAGTTTAATGAGTGATGCAAGAAAGGATAGTTCCCTAACTTGATTATTTTTTGCGTTATTATATATTATTACCCTATTTTCCTCCATAATAGTAAAGCATTAATTCTAAATTCCTAAGTTTCAAATTAGGATTATGTTTTAAGCATTCTGTAAGCCATTCATTCATTTTAACAGTATAAAACAATACTTTACTTATTTCACCGCCAGGTATATACTGTAACCTCAATGATCTATTAGTTTTAAATATCCTGGACCATGCTGTAATTACTCTACTATCGTAAATAGGTATTACATCTGGTGCAATGAAATGTAGTGTTTTGGAAGTGCCAACAACACTATTGTTGATTACAGGTGTTAATGCTTTAAATAGCCAATCTATGTCTCCCTTGTTTTGCTGTAATTTTTTAAGTTCAAGAAATAATAAATTTTCTTTACCCTTTAATTTTTCATAATGTATGGTAGGTATGGTAGGCATCCAAGAGTATGCAAATGCGACAATTTTCCAAAAATCATCTATTGATTCTAATTTATGATTTAAATATAAATTATATGAATATTGATACCACTCTTGATTTTTATGGTTTTTTAAATCTATAGATACAAGCTCCTCAATATGTTTATATAATTTGAAATCAAGCTTCATCAATAATCGATAGTTAAAAGTTTAAATAATGTTAAGTGGATTTACTAGTATTAGATTTTAGTCTCTATATTATTACACTCAATTTCTCTTTACACTCAATAACCCATGGTTTAATAAGTTCATTGTTGAGCTCTTCAAATTTCAATTTAAATAGTTCTAGGGCAGGTTTATCTTCAGAATAATAATCATCTATATTGAAAATTGGAGCACCACATATACTCGGGTATTTGTCTGATGTTTTTTTATTGTGAAAATCGACTTTTAGCTTAGTTTCCTTAAAACATTCAAATAATTTCATTTCATCAAAAAGTTTTTCTTTTTTGGTTTGTATCTCCATATGTTTTTCTGGGGACTTAATATCTCCAAAACCAAACTTCATCCAAACTGCATGCACTTCAAAATATATAACTAGGCTGAAAATATAATCCCCATCTCTAGATTTCGCCTCTGGATAATAAAATAGATTTAGTAGTTCTTTGTTATCTGGTAATAGATAGATTACGTTTTCATTTCCTGAATCATGACTGATTTTAAATCCTTCTAATCCAACTGTAGTTATATGATTTAATATTTGGTTTCTATAAAGAGACAGGTCCTGTTGGTTACTAATGATAAAATCAATTACTTTTTTATATTTACCATATATTTTTCTAGCCAGTTTTATTTCATCACTAGTTTGTGTTATATCTTTTTTTACCATTGCAACATATTGATTAATACTTTCTTTAACTGTAGGAAATGCAGAGTTTATTATGTCTTTATTATTTTCTATTAATGATGTTATTTGTCGATAATTAATGTTTGTATAATATTCACCACCTCTAAACTTAAAATGCTGATTTGAATGGTTGGGGGTAAGTGTGAGAAATATTTTATTGGGCAAATCCTCGTAGTTCTTAACTATAAAATCATGATATTTTTTTAGCTGATGTTCAGCAAAGCCGGCATAAATCTTATTTTCAATACAGATTACAAAACCTAAAGTCTTATTTATGATAAGAATATCAATGTTGTTAACAGATTCTCTGTATACATTTGTTTCGGTTAAATCCGCTAGCAAAAGGTTTGTGTATTGTTCTGGTTCTAGAACTCCTCTTTGGCGAAGTAATTTGAACAAAGCTTTTAAAAAAATATCATTCAGTTTGTGAGATTCATTAGGGTCAAACAACCAGCCTAAAAAATTACTATGCCTTATTTCTCTGTGCTGAATACCTAAAACATTGAAGATGTTAAAAGCAGATAAGGATGTTTTAATAGCATCTAATTTAGGTTGACAATCAACAACAAACTTTTCCAAATTTTCGGTGGTTATGTTCATACTTCAGCAGTTAATTTCACTCGAACCTTACCTGTTAACAGCTGCTGCATTAAGCCTGTTTTGAGTTCTTGATAATTGTTTTTCTTCTCTGTTAATATGTTTAATTTTCCATCGACAGAATTTAAGATAGCTGCTATTTTATTTTGCTCTGAATAGGCTGGTAATAAAATATTTAAGGATGCAATTTCTTTCGTATTTACTACTCCTTGTGTAGAACCTGCTGTTTTCTTTCTTACCTGTTTTTTAATGACTGCCGAATTAAATTGATATTTTAAAAATTGCGGATTTAAGGTTTCTTTAATTGGTCTAATAACGATTATATTGAGACAATTTGATTCTTCAAAGTTTTCAGGCACTAGAACAGCCTGACCACTTGAACCATGTCTTGCAACTAATAAATCACCTTCAAAAATCTGTGATTTTTTGTTTTTCTCATGAAATTCAGTAGTTACATATTTTAGATTGTTATATTTAATTTTGCCATTAGAAAGATTCCCTGTACGCAACATCAACACCCCTTCTTCTTTTTTACAATAGAATTTTTCACATGTACCAACAAATCCAACATTAAGTTTCTCACATTCATCTTTTAGTTTCATATTCCCCCAACTCTTAGGAATCTTACCCAAAGGAGAATCTTTAAACTCGGTATGACCAATGCCTTTGGTTAACAGGCGTTGCATCAAGCCTTTTTTTAGTTCTTGGGTTTCGCCAATCTGTTGGTTTATGATCTCAATTTTAGCATCTACCGTACTTAGTATTTCTGCTATTTTTTGTTGTTCTGGGAGGGGTGGAACAGGTACGTTAATTCCCGAAAAATCAGATTTATTTAGTAATGGAACAGCTTGAGTTCCTGCAAGTGACTTTATATATTTTGCCATATACCCCATTACGTAATAATAGAATTCAGCAAAATTACTTTCATTACAAATTATGCTATTAATTTGTTGATTGGTAGACATCCATGAATTAGTCATTCCAATTTTACCTATTGTTGAACCAATACAAGTAATCATTATTGATAAAGGGGGTAACTTACGTGTTGTATCAAAACCTAATTTAGATAATTGTTTATTCGTTTTGTTAATATATTTTCCCTTACCTAAATCTGCTGGAGAAGCCCATAGAACACCTTTGTCACAATAAAATTCAGTATTATTTGACTTAGGTGTATTTCCAGTAACGACTTCGCCTATATTCTTGATATTATCATATTTCCAATCTGAAGGTAGATTTTCTTTTAACATTTCCCTCATATCCCCAACTCCTTTAAAAATCCAGCCAGTTTCTTATCAATTTCTGCTTCTTTGACTTCTAAATCCGCTAAATTCTGGTGTACTGCCTTAATATCTACAATAGGTTCTGGCTCGCTAGTATCAATAAAACGAGAAATATTTAAGTTGTAATCGTTATCTGCAATTTCTACTAGTTCTACAATACGCATGTACTTATCAACCTCTTTAGCATCATCATAAGCGTTTACAATTTTAGTAATATGTTCTGGTAAAATTTCGTTTTGATTTTTACTGTCTTTATAATCGCTACTGGCATCTATAATTGCAACCTTGTTTTTTTGTGCCTCGGTTTTGTTTTTATTAATAATCCAAATACTTGCTGGTATGCCTGTATTGTAAAACAAGGCACTTGGTAGACCTACAATACCCTCTACCAAATCTGCTTCTAGCAAGGCTTTACGTATTTTACCTTCGCTGCCGCTTCTAAACAAGGTGCCATGTGGTAGTACTACACCAGCTTTTCCATCTTGTTTTAACACCGCTATCATGTGTTGTAAAAAAGCCAAATCTGCATAACCACGTGGCGGTATACCGTATTGAAAACGCCCAAAAGGATCGCTTACCACTTTGTTGTAGTTAGGGGAAACTTTCTTTTCTTTACCGTTCTTGTCCAGCTTCACTTCAATGGAGTTTTCAGCAGGTGCCCACCAAGCGTCCATAGAAAACGGAGGATTTGCAATTACCCTGTCAAAAAGGGTTAGTTCATTATTTTCATTTTTGTGTTGTGGTGTAGTTAAGGTATCACCCTTTCTAATATCGGCATCCATAAAGTTATGTAGCAGCATATTCAGCTTGCCAATTGCCCAGGTGCCCAAGTTTTTTTCTTGTCCAAATAAAGAAACATTAACGTTGTTGCCAACTTTACCATTAGGTTGCTGCGCAATGTAACGGGCAGATTCTATCAACATACCGCCAGAGCCGCAGGTGGGGTCATAGACTTTTTGCTTTGGTTCTGGTTTTATAAGTTGTACAATTAATTGAACTACACCTCTTGGTGTATAAAATTCGCCACCCTTCTTACCGGCATCATCAGCGAACATCTTAATCAGATACTCATAAGCATCACCTAACAGGTCATTAGAATCTAAATGGTCGTTGCGCAGAGAGTGCTGGTTAAAGTGCCTTAATAGCCTTTTTAATAGTTCATCGGACAGCTTTTCTTTGTCACCAAATTTTGTAGCCGTCATAACGCCCTCTAAAGAGGTGTTTTCTCTTTCTATTGCAGCAAAAGCTTTATCTAGAGCTATACCTATATTCTCGGTATGCTTTTTAATCGTTTCCCATCTAGACTCTTCCGGTAACTGAAAATAGGTGTCGTCTTCGGCATCTTCTCTAGAAACATTATCACGAGCCATAATGGTTTCCACTTCTTCTTCAAATACGTCATTTGAACGCTTTAAGAACAACAATCCAAAGATGTAATTTTTAAAATCTGAAGAATCAATGCTTCCTCTTAATATATTGGCAGAATCCCATAACCAGGATTCTAGGGTAGACAAGTTTAATTTATTTTGACTCATGAAAGGTTATTCTTGATTTAGTATCGTAATGTTTAAAGATATCCAATTCGAATAAAAATCTTACGCCCAAGTATGAGTAAACTTCATGAAAAAATATAAGATTGGGTTACGGTTTTCCGTAACAGTCTATATTAAGTGATAAGATTTGTTGCTTATGTGTTGTAGGAGAGTGTTTTATATAAATATAGATTTATATAATTATATAGAAATTTGAGGTATTTAGTTGGTTTTTTTTGTGCGATAGAAATTTTGCGGCTCCGCTTATAGAAGCTTTTCTATTTCATGAACTCTTTTTCCGATTCGATGTTTTATTTCTTCTTCATGTTTTTTAAAAAAGCTATGAATCATATTATCCAAAACCTTTCTTCTGCTAATTTGCATAAGATTAGCTAATAACCCAATTCTGTTATTAGATAATTCGCTTAAACTTTGATTTGTAATTCCGCTAAAATCTGTGTTTGGATGCTTCTGGCAAAGTTTTTTCTCTAACCCCATATATGTACAATAAAAAAGCGCGGAACTGAACCTGTTAGCACCGAAGGTATCGCCAGACACCCCATCACCAAACAAGAACAGCCCACGCCAGAGCGTGGGCATTAGTCTTGATTTAAGTGATGTGTTAAAACTGGCGATTTTATCGGTACCTAATCAAAAGCTAAATGCTTTTATATTTTATTTCAAGTTATGTTCCGTATCTTATAATTAATATTTTATTCAAAGTTAACATAAATTGGTAATTGTATTAGCAGGGTCAAAAATTAGAGTAGGAGATGAGTAAAGAGATAGCTAATACTGATATGGATGATGTGATTTGTAATTACATAGAGGCATATAAGATGGTTTTAGTTGACACCTTGGATTTGAAGTATCTCAAAGTACTAAATTTTACTTTCTGGCTTTAGAGCCTATTGAAAATGCGATTGAGTATTTCAAGAAAGTTTATAGTTTTGATTTATTTGAAGTTTATGTTTTAACAGCACCTTCTATTTATAACCTGTATTGCTATACTGAGAAACGCTTATGGATAGAAAAACATCTGGGTATGGAAATGGTCGATCGTTTAATTATCTCAAGCCATAAAGGCTTAAATAAAGATAATTATCTAATTATTGATCATTGAGAGGGTAG
Source organism: Maribacter sp. MAR_2009_72 (assembly GCF_007827235.1). Classification (NCBI taxonomy): domain Bacteria; kingdom Pseudomonadati; phylum Bacteroidota; class Flavobacteriia; order Flavobacteriales; family Flavobacteriaceae; genus Maribacter; species Maribacter sp. MAR_2009_72. Next base: position 196,266 of record NZ_VISB01000001.1, read on the forward strand.
GGGCAGGAAAATTTTGAAGGTTAGCTCTTGCAATTTGGAAGTGTTGAGTTTTTGGATTTGACTACAGTATTTAAAAAAAACATTGTGATTAACTTAATTTAGGATAAAGACTCACAAAAAAAATATAGTAAATTAATGTATTAAAATAAAAGAGGCCCAGTAGTAAGGATCTTTATATTTAATTTTAATTTTATTTTGAGTCTTTGCGTGCGCATCTTGAAGTGTTAATTTTTTGTCGATTAAGTTTTTATAAAAATCTGTCATAAACTCTTCGGTTACCTTATCATCAACTTTCCAAAGGGATAAAAGTAAATTTTGTACGCCAGCCATTTTCAAACCTCTTTGTAGACCAAAGACCCCTTCGTTATTGCCAGAATCTCCTAAAGCAGTTTCACATGCAGATATAGTTGCGAGATAAGTATTATTTAAATTGAGATATGAAAATTCATTTGCTGTTAATATACCGTCATTGTTACTTGCTGTCAAATCTCCACCATTAGTCCAAAATTCGTTAGCTCCAGATAAAGCTATTCCTGATCTGTTCATTGGGTCATTATCTTCTTTCAATAAAGACCAACCTAAAAAATAGCTTCCAGATGTTTCTTCTTTCTTAATGGGGGGAAGGTAGAAAGCATGTGTAGCTATATGTAATAAATCAATTTGATTTTCTTGAAGTACTTTTCTAATATTTTCTTCAGAAGCATGGATGTTAGAATAGATTGAGGGTTCTATTTTGTTTAATTTTAAAATTTGTTCTAATTCGTCAATTTCTTTTTTAGTCCCAGGTAATTCTTGAAAAATTGAGCTTCTTATAGTTTTTTCTTGTTGATTTGGTAGGTCATTTGTCAATAGGCTATTATATGTTATATCTCCAAATATAGCAGCATTATTAATTTTTTCGGCAATTGTGATTTTAGAAATATCTTTAGTGCTTATTAATTGAAATAATTTGTATTGTTCTCCTAAAGAAGGGAAAGATTCTTTTTTTCTAAGAGTAGAAAATGAAATTTTATTAAGAATTCCTGCAGGTGAAAAATATATTTTATTAATTCCATTTAATTTCTTTTCAATTGGTTCCCATATTAAATTATAGAGGTTATCACCTCCTAAATTATAAAGTTTGGAAATTTTGTCCTTTTCATTATAGGAATTCTTTTGTGAGGTTTCTATTATTTTATTAATCTCTTTTTCTTCAAATAAGTTTACAAATATGGGAGTTTTAATGTTCTTTTTTAGAATGAATGCGGCGTAATATATTTCTTGATTTTCTTTTTCAAAATAGTAAGGTTTAAATTTAATAAATTCAATTGCTGCTTCACCATCTTTTAGTTGATTTTGGACATCATTCCAAGTTTTGATAGAATTATTAAGATTAACTAAAATATCTTCTTTTGCATATTTTAAAATTTGCTTTTCGTAATATCTTGCATAATCCATTAAAGAATCTTTTTTTTCAGTATCAATTTCTTTCAAAGATTTTTTAACAGTCTTCAGTCTCTGATCTAAACTTTTCAAAGTTGAATTTTGGCTTTTAGAGACTGTCTGTGATATTAAATTTGATGTATTTAAAAGCAGTGATTTTGATAGTAAGGCTACATTATAGCCGCCACCTACTACTAATCCAGAATTTTTTTCTTTTTTAGATAAAAAATAGAAAATTAAATTAGAGTTATATAAATTATCATCAATTGATTTTTGTCTTGAAGATTCAATTGAATTGAGTAAATAATCAAAAAAATCATATGAATAGCCTTGAAGGTATTTAAGCATGTATTCATCAGCAGTTGACTCATTTTTTATTGATTCGTTTGTTATTGCCAAATTTGCGTAACACAATTTGATTAAATCACTTTCCATTATATCAAGTGAGGCGAAATAATCTTTTAAATTTGTTTTAAAGTCTGAATTATTACTTAAGTCAGTAGGATTACTTTTTTTTGCAATAGCAATATTGATTTTATTTTTTAACGTTTCTAAGGTTAGACTTGCTAAATCATATTGTTGGTTTTGAACATATAAATCAGCAAGAAAAAGGTCAATCGAAAGGGGGTAAGAACTGTTGTATTTTTTATTTTCAATTTTTATCCACTTATTAAACCTTTTTTGATATTCGATTGCTTTACTATATTCACCTAAAAATTTATAATATAATGCGATATTTCCGGATATAGGTTCGTAGTAATTACCGTGACTTAATTGAATTTGAGCATATTCAATTGCCTTATTTAAGTTGCCACTTTCAAAATAAAACGTTTCATAAAGTTCTTCGTATTTAAATCGTTGATCACTTTTTTTAGCTATAAAATTAATTTTGTCATAAATCAATTTTGCATTATTTAAATAATAGAGGGCTTTGTCAAAATTTTGTAGTTTTAAATGAGCCGAATGAATATTTAAAATAATTGATTCAAAAATTTCGAGTAATTCTACTTCAGGGATGTTATTGAAATCTTTTCTATTAAGACGTTGTAATAAGGCTTCAGATTTATTAATAGCTTTGGTGTAAAATCCATTACTTATAATTAATTTAAGTCGCTTTATTTCGTCAATTATGAACTGCTTATTTTTAGTTATCCCCAAATAATTTATCCAAATTTTATATCCAGTTTTATCGTACCCGAGGCCAAACAAGTCATAATTATAACTATTTAAAACCCTTTCTTTTAAGTCTTTTTCAATTTGTAAAAATTCTTGATTGTAACTATCATTTTGTTCTTTATTAAAATTACTTAATTCTCCATTTATCTGCTTTATACCTAAATCATTGATGTTTTGGAAAATAGAAATGTATTTTATTAAATCATCTTTATTTTCTTTAAAATTGAATTTTTCAGTTTCAATTTCATTTTTTAATGTTTGTAATTTTAAATTAGTATTATTTAGGTTATACACTGATGACTCATCTCCTTCTAACAGTCCGCTAAATAAAATGCTTTTAGTTTTTGACATATAGTAAAACCACTTTAGATGTTCTGAGTCGAGTAAGTGCTTTACTTTATTACTTTCATTTTGTACGTATTCTGATAGTTTCATGTCTAAATTTTTAGAGGCATGAGCTGACAGTTCTATTAAATGTAGATTATAGTATTTAAGGAATACATCTAATTCATTTAGATTTTCAGTTTTTATGATTTTATTTTTAATTGGATTTACAAGTAGAAATGCTTCATTAATTTTTTTGTTATTCATTAATTCCCTACCTGTCAAAATAGCTGAGTCTGCTTCAGATAATAAATTATTCTGTCCGAAAATAAATATTGGTATAAGTACTAATGTAAATAATATCAATAATTTGTTTAGAGATTTTATCATGGTTATTATTGGTCCTAATTGGTTGTGTCATTTTATTTTGATAATATTATAATAAAATATTTAAATAATCTACCCATAGCCGATGATTAGTATTTGTAAACGTTATTTTGTGATAATATGCACAGTATTAGTGAGTTGTTATTCTTTTGCTCAAGAGTCTTTTTTAGTATTGCAAGTTGATGGTGATATTCGTTTTTCTAAATCAAATGAACCAGTGAGGGTTGGTGATGAATTCAGAGGTAATCCGGAGTTTACTTTTCCAAAAGAGAATGATAGAGTCTATTTAGGTAGTAGTCTTGGTGGAATCATTACTTGTTTTGTCAAAAATAAAAATACAAGCAAGAGAAAAGAAAATGGTTGGATTTTATTTTTAAAAAGTAATTTTTTGCCAGCAAAAGAATATGCAGCTTCTAGAAGTATTAAATCTAGTCCTTTGTATTTGTTCTTTAATAATGATAGTTTATTATTTGATAGAAGAATTAGAGTTTTTAAAATACCAGAATCAAATAAATCGTATTATTTATTGAATGTTGAATATTCTAATACAATATCCCAAAACAGGCTTGTCGTTGGAAAAAAAGGTATTATTAATTTAAACAAAGATTTATTTTTGAAGAATAATACTGAGAAAAACGATATTATTAAAAATATTGAAATTAGTTTTTTTGATCAATTTAAAAATTCTAAAACCGTGGTAAATGAATTAAGTATTAAGGCGGTTCAAATGAAATCTTTAATAGATGATGTCACGAGATATCGTGATTTTTTGATTAAACATGGACAAGATCAAACAGATATAAAATTGTATTTGATGAATTATATAAATTTCAACTATGGGGGGTCAATTTCCTTAAATGATATCCCTTTAAATTAAAATGATTAAAAAAGAAGATATAATATTTGCTATAATTAATTCTCTTGTCACATTAGTGCTTTTCTTTTCAGTACAATCTCTTTATTTAAATGGAATTGAAGATTATAATGTATTTTATCTTGGACCTTGGCTTAAATCTATAGATGAAAAGAGTGAAATTATTAATACAGATAATTTTGTTTTCATTGATACTAACTTTGATAATGCACTTATCGAAAATAATGACAATGGATTAATTAATGGCAATATTGTTATTGCGGATAGGTATAAATTGAAACTTCTATTTGAAAAACTTAATTCAAGATCGGAATATAAATACATATTGTGTGATGTATTCTTTGACAGAGAATCAAATATAGATAGTGCATTAAGTTTAGTGATGTCTAAGGCTGAACGGCTAATAATTCCTAGAAAAGATACGTTAGAAAAAACAATTAAGAGTTTTAGAGATGTAAAGTCTGGTTTGGTGGATTTGAAAATAACTGATGATAAATTTTATAAGTTTAAGCTTTCCAATAAAAATCTTAAATCACTTCCACTTAAAATGTATGAAGAGATTTATTCAAAAAAAAACAACTTTAATTTGCCTTTATATTTTACACAGGAAGGTATAGCCTTTAATGATTTCGTTCCATATTTTAAAATTAAAGACAAGGATATTAAACGTAGGGGTGGGCACTATTTTAATTTGAATAAAATACTATCATGGAACCCTAAGTCCTTTAGAGAAATCACCAAGGATAAAATTATCATTATAGGCAATTACCAAACCGATTTACATAACACAATTCATGGGAAAATTGCTGGGTCATTAATTTTATTAAATGTTTTTCTATCACTAGAAGAGGGTTTGAATGTATTGAGTTATCCATTGATTATTATTTTATTCTTGATATTTATGTTTTTCTCTGTTATTATTCATCAATCTAGACTTGAACTTGAACTCATGTTATCGAAGATTCCTTTGGTTGGTAGGTTGTCGCGAGGCTCTACTTATATTTTAGTGATGACAATATTTTCAATTGTAATATTTTTTGTTTTTAAAAATAGTATAAATTTATTATTTGTAGCATCATGGTTTATTCTTCAAAATAAAATAACTAAGTCTGATATATATTGGAAGAACGTTAAGGTTAATTTAAAGCGTTTTTGGCAAGGAATTAAAAAGATGTTTGGCTTTACTTATCATTTTTTTCGAAGTATAAAATAATCCCCTCGCATATAATTTCCTTTATCGGACAATCTCTTTCATAAGCTTCTTTTTTTAAAGATTTTAAAAGCTCTTTGTCTAACCAAAATAAAAATTGTTTTTCGTTATCAGATTTTTTAGTCTTCGCTTTCTGTATTTCTTGAAAAGGTGTTTTATTATAATCTCGTGTTTCTAAATCTTTGAAAATTTTAGAAAAGTCATCTTTTGCCATGTATATATAGTTATATAATTATATAGGGTTAGTTAATTGATTTTAGATTTATTTTCTCTAAAATCATATTTGTCAATAATTGAAATTGTAATTGAGCTTTTTCATTTCGGCGTACTCCTTGTACTAAAAATGACCTAGTTATATCGACCAGGTCGCTTATGAAAATTTCAGAAACTGGTACATTATATGATTTAAGTTTTTGGGTTACTTCTTTTGTAAGCGAAGTATTCGGTTTAACCATGTTCATGATTATTACCATTTCTGCTTTTTTAGATATACTCTTAACAAGGTTAATTGTTGCTGAAATTGCCATTACATCTAATACACCTACTTTGGTTGGGATTATAATTAAATCTGCAATTGGTATGAGTTTTTTCAAATCAGAACTCAAGTATGGTGGAGTATCTATTAAAATTATATCGAATTCAGATTTTTTTTTGAAAAAATTCCAATCATTTGAAACTTCAAAACCGGAAATTATATTGGATAGTTGTGATAAACTTCCTTGAGGATCAGCATCAAAAACACCTACTTTAAAATTTTCGGATAGATAGGTTGCTGCCAAAAATGAAATTGTGCTTTTTCCGGCGCCCCCCTTTTGGTTCATAATTAGTGCTATACGGCTCATATATAATTATATATTTATATAAATATTTAGTCTTAATATTTGGTAATGGCTTTGTCTAATTGGTCATAGCACGCATTTAGTTTAAGAACATCATCACTAGAGAGGGCATTTAAAGAATTCATTTTTTTTGCAATTTGATTAAGATTTAAGCCGATTCGATTTAATTCTAGAACTATTTTGGGGTCGGCATTTCTCTTTAAAATTATTTCTTTTTGGTCAATCGTTTTTAGAATTATAGTTCTGAAAAATTCACTCTTAGAATAATTACAGATGTTGTTATCTAATAAAAAGTTATTAATCAATTCTGATTCTTCTGGAGTTAAATAAATGCTCACCAGTTTCGACATTTTCTCATTATCTGATTTTGGCGGTCGACCACCTTTTATATGTTCTCTTCCCATTAATTTAAATTTTGATTTATTTCAAAAATTCGAGTTTACGAGTGATTTTTCCGTCAGGCAAGAGGTTTCGTACTTTGCGAAACACACCTTGCTATTACTTCTTTGTAATTAGTATTTATTCTATATTATAAAATCGATTATATCATTATTCATTTTGAATTTGATACAATTATTTTCTTCTAGAGGTTCCCTTCATTTCTAGAATATTGAACATTTCAAATATTCTGTCATAGAGTTGTGGGCTATATCTTTTTTTAAGTGCTTCTAAATTTAGATTTGTAGTTATATGAGTCTTTAGGCCATTTCTTCTAAACTCATTATAGCGAATTAGTAAATATTCGTCCATTAATTCTATACTATTTCCGAAGTGTTGAATCTTTCGTTCAAGACCCAAGTCTTCAAAATGAACCGTTGCTTTTGAATATTTTTTATATAATGTTTCATCATTTTGGGATAAAATTGGATTGCTTAGATATCGTATTGTTTCATCCATTAATTCCAGTGTGTTTACATTTTTTACAGCAAAATCTTTAAAGTGATATTTTTTGTAAAGAATTTCTAAAACTTCGAAAATTATACTTTTACCAACACCAAAACTTCCGTGAATCAAAAGTCCTTTGTGTAGTCTGCCGTTAAATTTATTTTCGAGTATATTAGAATTTGAGAAGTAGGCATAAATGAAATTCAAAATATGTTCATTTTGCGCATCAATTTCAAAAGATCTTTTTTCCCTTTTAAGTATTTTATTAGCCTCTAAAAGAAACATTTTTTTAAACTTTAGCATGCTTTCATCTATCATGTCTACTGTCGAGGATTAGGATTGATACCATTGAAATTTTCCTTGGTTTCAATTTTTAAAGAACTATTTTTATTTATTTCTTTATCTTTTTTCACTTCTTTTTCTTCTTCAACCTTTTTATTATTATGTGAGTGGTTTTTACCGGGACGGGAATCAACTGTATCGGTAGGTGTCTCTATCGGAAAATTTCCGTTAGAGATATTTTCATTGGCGGTAATTTTTTTAGCAAAATGTTTGTCTTGTTTTCCTAGAATATGATAAACTTTTGGTTGAAAATTTCCATTGATATTTTTCTGTTCTTCTACATATAACCATCCTTTTTCAATTAATGAATCTCTATGTTTGACAAAGGTGTCAGAGTGCATGTTTAATCGTTTACATAAGTCAGGAGTTTTAAACTCCCAGTTGTCAGACATACTAGCTAGAAATATGTAAATAAATTTTGCAAACGTTTTTAATTTTTGATGTCTGATTAATTCATTTGGTATTTGGGTAAAGTCCTTAGCTATGTGATTTTTAACATAGTTCATATTGTTATTATTTAGTTAGAATTTGGTTAGCCTTTCAATTACTACCTCTTATATTTTATAGACTTAATCTCGTTCATAGAATCATATAGTTCTTTATGCTCGATAAATATTCTTCTGCCAAGGCGATTGGCTTTAATATTTCCTCGATCAATATGATTACGTACAGTTTGTCGGTCTACACCTAGTAAGTCTGAGGCTTGTTTTAGGGAGTACATTTTTTCGGAATTATCTTCTTCTGGTTGGCTAAGTAACTTAGCTACCATTAGTTTTAATTCAGTAATGTCAGAATGAAGGGTTTCAAATGGATTGTCCATACACAGTAATTTTATAGATTATTACTGCGATATTATGCTCATAAAATAAATCAATTTATCAATTTATTATAAATTGATATATCTTATTAGCATCTAATATTTTCTATGAATGCTAGTAATTTATAGGATTTTACATCTTTGGATTCAGCATCATTATCCTTGTAATTCTTAATTAGTTTTGTCATTTCTACGTAGTCAAAATCAACTTGAAAATACAAACGTGCTAGTCGATGGGTCTCTTTGAAGTTGTAAGCTGGTAGCATCGCATTGCCAATTAGAATTGACATTAGAATTGAAATGTCTCGTTTATTTTTCAAAGGACCACCGGTATTCCACTTTCCTGATTCTTCTAGAATATTCAATTTTCTTAATCCTTCCATTATTTGATTAAATACTCTATTTTGAAAAAGTGATTTGAACTCAGTAGAATTTGATTTATTTAGAAATTTTTCTTCATAAAAATAAAAAACGGCACCTATTGAAAGTGCAATAATGACAATTAGAAATATAAGTCCGATTAAAACCTTAGTAGAGAAAGTGTATGGGCTAGAAATGCGTACTATTACATATAGTAAGGTCAGATTAAATAGGAATAGGCCAACATGACCCAACACGCGAATTCTGTCTCTACGAGGATCCCAAATCAATTCTCCTTCGATATAGTTTAGCCAATATGGTTTTGTAACAAAGAATAAAAGCATAAAGCTAATAACAAGGGTTATTAACAACAGAATTATTGTACATTTTTCAAAAAGCATTTTTCTAGTTTTTAGTTAAATACACTATTCATAAAATCAACTCGCTGTTCTTCATTGGGTCTGTAGTAATTATTAAATACTTCTAAACTCTTATGACCAGTATAGCTCATAATTACTTTATCTGGTACCCGATTATTCTTCATTATGGTTATAAAGCTCCTTCTAGCGGTGTGAGAACTAATTCTGTCGTATAAGAAAGATTCGGTTTCAATTATATTATTACCAACTTTCATTGTTTTCTTCACTTTTGCATCGTAACCCATTTCTTCAAATAGTTCTTTTATGTATTCATTAAATTTTTGATTGGATAATCTTGGTAATTTATAGTCATATTTTTCAAGTATTTCGGTTGAATATTTGTTAAGCGGAATGCGTAATGATTTAGTTTTATCCTTAACGTCAATAACATTTATAAAACCCTCGGAGATGTCTTTTTTACTAACAGTAGAATAATTTGAATATCTCATTCCTGATGCACAGCCGAAAACAAATAAATCCCGAATTTTTATAAGTCTTTCATTTTTCTTTAAATCAAAATTATATATTTTTTCAATCTGTTTTTTTGTTAGCGCGATTTCGTTCGTAGCGAATCTTTTGATGTTTTTGAATTCTTTAAATTCTTCGTTAAATGTGTATTTGTTATCGAGTGCCCAGAACATAAAGGTTTTAAATAAACCAATATTTCGGCTCAATGTATTCGTAGAATGTTTTTTTTCTTCAACACAGTATTTAATGAAAGAATTGTAGAACTCCTTATTGATTGTGTTTAAACGAAGGTTGTAATTGGTTTTTTCTTTAAAATTCTTTAATAAAGTTTTATTATAATCGTATCTCTTAATAGTTGAAGAGCTATTAGCCTGGTCTGTATTATTGTTTGTTTTTTCTTTTAGGAATAAGTCATATATTTTGAAAAAATCATTTACTTCCTTACTTACTTTTTTAAATTCAATATTGAAAGCTTCTCTTAAATCCTTAATAGTTAAAACCTCATTGATATTCTTGTAACGATCGCATATATCTCTATAAAAATTAGCATACCTAGAAAGTTGAGCATTAATAGTTCTTCTATGTTCTGCACCAGATTTTCGGCTTGCAAGATTTGCAGGGCGCTTACTTTTTAAATCCCAATCTTTAGGATGTATTTTTTCGCCGGTAGAATAAACAAAAGTTTTACCTTCATTTTTAAATGGTGCTCTAAAATAGATTAAAGTTTCAGCATCGCCATTTGGTTCTTTAAGTCTAAATGTATAGTTCATATATTTATAAAGGTGTCGTTTTAGGTGTCTTATTTGTTATATATAGATAGAAAAACTAAGATATAATAAATAGTAAGATAAACCTAAAAGGCTGTATAACCTATGTAAACAATGCAAATAATGCGAATATGTTATATAGGGTTCGAATCCCTCTTTCTCCGCAAGAGCAAAACCCAATATCGAAAGGTATTGGGTTTTTGTTTTTAGGGCCTATGGCATGTTGAAATTTAGTTATGTATTACGCATACAGTGGTTACTAATTAAAAAATTTGAAAACGTTGACCTTGCCAAAATTGATTATCTTGATTTAAGAACTCTTATTCTGCATTACAAAATACAATATGAAAATTGCGCATCCCCATTCTAAATCACAGGAGAGAATTGAAATTTTAACCGAATATTCCATATTAGATACCCTACCTGAAAAAGATTACGACAATCTTACCAAACTCGCTGCGGAAATTTGCCAGACACCTATATCATTGATTACCTTGCTTGATGATAAACGGCAATGGTTTAAATCCAATCATGGGCTTAATGTTCAGGAAACGCCTATTGAACACGCATTTTGTGCGCATGCCATTACTTCTGATCAGACACTTTTTTCTTTGTCCGATGCAAGATGTGATGAACGTTTTCATGACAATCCGTTGGTTACGGGTGATCCCAACATTGTTTTTTACGCCGGTATTCCATTAAAAAATTCATCTGGAGTGCCATTGGGTACATTGTGTGTGATCGATAAAAAGCCACGGACGCTAACAGCTAGCCAACAAGAGGCTCTTTCCATTTTATCGGAACAGGTAATCCATTTGTTAGAGCTGCGAAAGAATAAAATGGAACTCGAACGTGCCAATGAACAACTTATCACATTTTCGGAAAAACTTGAAAAAAAGGTGTTGCAACGTACGGTAGAGTTAGAGAAAAAGACAAAAAAATTAGAATTGACCAATGTAGAACTGGCTTCTTTCAATTATATATGTAGTCACGACCTACAAGAACCTCTTCGTAAAATTCAAATGTTCATTTCCCAAATCAATACCGAAGAGGCAAATCAGCTTTCTGATGATGGTAGGTATAAATTAGATCGTATTGTAGCTTCTATTGATAGAATGCGAAACCTTATACAAGACCTTCTAATGTATGGTGCGGCAGATGGTGCTCATAATAATTTGGAATCAATTTCTTTGACTGAGTTAGTAGCGGAAACCATAGAAATGCTTCATGAAGATGTAATTGAAGTTCATACAAAGATCAGCTTAGGGAAAGACTGTACCGTACATGTCATACCCGTACAATTTAGACAATTACTTTTGAACCTATTTTCCAATGCCATCAAATTTGCAAGAAAAGATGTGGAAGCCAAGGTTCAAGTCTGTGGGGAAGTAGTAAACAGTACTGATTTTGCGGACTATCCCCTCAAGGCCCATACCCAATATGCCCGTATATTAATATCCGATAATGGTATAGGATTTGACCAAAAATATGAAGAAAAGGTGTTTGAGATTTTTAAACGTTTACATGGCGATACGGAATACCCGGGTACCGGTATAGGATTGGCAATCGTGAAAAGAGTGGTTCGTAATCATAAAGGTTATGTGAAGGTAAAGAGTGCAGTAGGTCAAGGTACTGCATTTGAAGTGTTCATACCTATGCCCAAATAGAGTATTTTATTTGCTTTCCATTGTTGATGAAATAATAGTTTTTGAAAAATTGGGGTTAAGTTTACATTATGGGGAAAATAATAACATTTGGGGAGGTATTAATGCGTATTTCACCACGAGGAAACAAGAAATTCATACAATCAAATATTGTAGAGTTCTATTTTGGGGGAACAGAGTTGAACGTGGGTATTTCCATTGCTAATTTTGGAGGCAATGTAAAACATATCAGTGCCGTTTCTCAAGATTCTATTGGAGAAATCGCGCTTGCTTATATTCGTCAATTTGGTGTAGATACTTCATCCATATTTTTTTCAAAACGTCCTTTAGGTGTATATTTCTTGGAAGTAGGCGCAGTTTTAAGACCAAGTATGATTTCCTATAATCGGTCTCATTCCGCATTTTCCGAAATTACACCAGAAAAAGTAGATTGGGAAAATGCGTTGGAGCAAGGGACGTGGTTGCATTGGACAGGGATTACACCGGCATTGTCAAAAGGTGCTTTTGATACCTTAAATGCCGGACTAAAATTGGCCAAGGAAAAAGGTTTGGTCATTTCGGCCGATCCAACGTATAGAAGTGGTCTATGGACTTATGGCCAAGATCCACAAGAGGCACTGACAATACTGCTCAAGAATTCTACTGTTTTTATTGGAGGGGTCAATGAAATCAATGAGGTGCTAGGTACGGCATATGGTTTCTCAAACAAAGAATTTGTTGAAGCAAGTAAACAGTTGATCGCTACTTTCCCGTCAATAGAAAAAGTTTTTGATAAAATTAGGACATCCCTAAATTCTTCCTGGCATAAAATAAGGGCTAGAATGTGGAACGGTACGGAATTTAGGGAAACGGAAGATTTAGATATTACCCATGTAGTAGACCGTATAGGTACGGGTGATGCCTTTTCCGCAGGGCTCATTTATGGGCTGCAACAATATGATGACTACAAGGCAATGGAATTTGCCAGTGCCGCCTGTGCATTAAAACATACCTATGAAGGTGACGTCAACTTTGCAACGGTCAATGAGGTTATTAATATTTTAAGTGGCGATACATCAGGACGTTTAAAACGTTAGATAGATTTACCGTGATTTTAGTCTTAATCATCGTTATTTTTTTTGGGGCATAATCGGATATATAGAAGGCCGTCTTTTGTTTCGCCCCCTAGTTTAAAGCACATATTCCTTGAATATATACTCTAATTCCTTAATGGGGTCAACACTTAATCCGGAACGGGTTGTTGAACTTTGGATAATAGTACTTCTACATGCGGTAAGCCATCCAAAACGGTCTGTTAAATCTAACTTTCCTATTGCTCCACCGGATGCATTACCGTCACAGATCAGTTTCCATCCTTCTAAATACGTGTTTATAAGTGAAGGTTCCAGTTCTGGCGAGAATACTTTTAATTTATTTGTATCAATATAATATTTAATATCAAGAAACTTTAAGCGTTTGCAATACAGAATAACACCTATATTAAAAAATTCCTCTCTTTCAACTTTAGGAACGATTCTTATAATGGCGTATTTAAAAAGGTATCTATCTTGCATCTTCAGCTTCTTTTACGAGTACATCCATCATGGCCAATTTAGTGGTAATAAATTGTCTATAGGCGGCTCTTTTTTCCGCTACATTTAACATATCGGATTCGTTGGTTAACCAGTCTTCTGGGATTTTAGAAATAATGTCGCTGACCGTTTGTTCTTTCAGTAGTGCTTTTATTTCCTGTGCAGCTTCTGGCAATGCTGTAGCTTGAGCTAATAAAACATGATCCTTTATAAACGGGAAAGTTCTGGAAAGATGATTTTCCCATGTATCCCAATTATGGTGAAAATAAAAACTTGCGCCGTTATCTATAACCCATACTTCATTGTGCCAATAGAGTAGGTTGGCATTCTTTGCGGTGCGGTCTATATTGCTTATAAGGCTATCCAATACTACTATTTTTGACGCGGTAAGGGCATCTGCCTTAGAGGCCAAAGGATCAAAAGTGATTGCGCCGGACAAAAAATGTAATCCTAGGTTTAAGCCTACGCTAAATTTCAACAAATCTTGAATTTCTTCATCCGGTTCCGTTTGTCTGAACGAATCCTCCAAATTCATAAAAACCAATTCCGGTACCTTTAATCCTATGGCACGCGCCAGTTCACCACCAATGAACTCTGCAATTAGTGATTTTTTTCCTTGTCCGGAACCCCTAAATTTTAATACATATAAGAAATCATCATCGGCTTTTACGATTGCAGGCATTGAGCCCCCTTCCCGTAAGGGCTGTATATACTGAACAACGTCTACCGTTCTGATATCAATGGTTTTCATAAGGCTAAATTAGCAATTATAAAGTGAACGTTTTTGGTGGAGCCAAATTGCTCCATTGCTTTTTACGCATGACATTAAAATTGTAAGGTTAATGGTTTATACCGCGGTATTGCCGAAATATTTTTTACGCAGCCAAAAGGAAACCCTTACCAACAATATTAAGGCCGGTACCTCCACTAAAGGGCCAATGACCCCCGCAAATGCTTGACCGGAATTTAAGCCAAAAACCGCTATGGCGACTGCAATGGCCAATTCAAAATTATTGCCTGCAGCCGTAAATGCAACTGAAGCTGTTTTGTCATATGTTGCCCCAGATGCTTTTGTAAAGAAAAAACCTATTATGAACATTAGCGTAAAATATATAAGTAACGGTATGGCAATGATTAAAACATCCATGGGTATCTCAACGATCAACTCTCCTTTTAAAGAAAACATTATTACTATGGTAAACAGTAAAGCCAATAAGGTCATGGGGGCAATGGTTGGGATAAATTTGTTTGTATACCACTCTTCTCCTTTTATTGGTACCAATAGTAATCTGCTCAAAATACCCATTAAAAAAGGTATGCCTAAATATATTGCCACACTTTCCGCAATTGTACTGATAGAAATGTCTACAATGGCACCTTCAAAACCAAAATAGGGTGGTAGTACGGTAATAAAGATCCATGCATAAAAACTGTAAGCAAATACTTGAAAAATACTGTTTAAGGCAACCAATCCGGCTCCATATTCACTACTGCCCTCTGCCAAATCATTCCACACCAATACCATGGCAATACAACGTGCTAATCCAATCAAGATAAGTCCCACCATATATTCCGGATAATCCCTTAAAAAGGTGATGGCAAGCACAAACATTAATATGGGTCCAATAATCCAATTTAAAATAAGGGAAATGGTAAGTATTTTGGTGTTTTTAAAGACTTTTGGCAATAATCTATAATTAACTTTTGCCAAAGGCGGATACATCATTAATATAAGACCGATCGCAATAGGGATATTGGTAGTACCCCTATTAAAAGAATTGATAAAGGTTGGAAATGTTGGGAAAAAATAGCCTATTGCTACTCCAAAGGCCATTGCGGCAAATATCCACAAAGTAAGGTTACGGTCTAAAAAACTCAATTTTTTTGTAGCCATCTTATAAATTTATTTGTGAGAATACATACAAAAGTTCTGTAGCAATCTGCATGCTCCTTTCATGATATTTTTCTGTTTGTTGAGGGGTGTTGTCAAAAGCTTTAGGGTCATTGAACGTAATAGGAATTCGCTTTTCTGCACCCGCAATGAACGGGCAGCCACCATCTGCTTGGGAACAGGTCATAATAGCGGCAAATTCCGATTTTGGATTGAATTCTGCATCCAATTTTTTGGAAAAACCTATGATAGGATGTTCGTTATCCGCATATTTTATACTGTAGACAGGATTTTCGTTTTCCGTAATTTGTTCAATCTTAAAACCAGCATTTCTTAATGTTTCTGCTGCCATTGGGAAAAGTGCGGTAGACTCGGTACCGCCAGAATAACAGTGCATATTCTTTATTTGAAAGTAATAGGCCATCGTCTGGGCCCATACTTGAGAAAGATGGCTCCTGCGAGAATTGTGCGTACAAATAAAATTGATCCTTATGGGTTGTTGATCATTAACCTTGTTTTGGATAAAATCAATTAACGGTTGTAAAATGATTCTCCGTTCATCAGTAATACTTTCAGGATTTAAAGTCTTGATAATCTTTTCTATATCAGTAAATAAATTAGTTTTTGTCGTTGTCATGTTTAATGGTTTTACAGTATGGTGAATAGTAATTATAGCTTTTAGCCGATCATGATCGATTTTCTATGCTTGTAGCGTAAAATTTAGTTTCTTACATATTTTATGCGTGAGTATGGATTTAATGAATTTGCATCGTTATAATTATATGTTTAATTGATTAGTTCAACTTTATATTTGTTCATTGCAATTTTACGATGAATCTGCATAAATTTTTTAGCAACAATCCATATCTTGGGACACGTCTTGGTCTAAAAATTCCATCATAATAGTTTTCATGGCCGTCCAATTTTTCTTGTCTATGCAATAACAAACACTTGTACCTTCTACGTTGCCCTTTATTAAACCTAAACTCTTTAATTCCTTTAGATGTTGTGAAATTGTGGGCTGGGCCAAACCTATTTCGTTGACTAGGTCACCACAGACACAGGCATTCATTTTAAAAAGATGCTGTAATATGGCCACCCGTGCCGGATGTCCAAATACCTTTGCAAAAAGGGAAATCTTATTTTGACCCTCTGTAAACATTTCCGTTTTGGCTAAGCCCATATTTTTATATTGATTGTTACATTGCAATATTACGATTAATAATTAAATTATATACGTATTGATAATAATTGTCTTTCTGTACGGGTGGCGGTTACAATAACTTTGGTAAGGTGTAGTGATTCCATTGAGTCTTTTGCGGTATCAGTTGACGTTTTGGCCATTAATTGATGCATGGAAGTGGACGCAACAGTAAGATTAATATATAACGCATCAATATTATTTATAATAATTCTTAATAATGAGTAAATATTTGAACAATCCTTATTTAGAATAAATAAAAATAGTTATTTTTGTCAACGAACTTTATGTGAGAAAATCTCAATTAATGAAAGCATTTTTATATTTTCTTATCGTCCTGTTCGTATCGGGACCAATAATAGCGCAAAAGCAGAAAAAGAGACAGGACATTAATGCAATCAAGAGCATGTGCGGCTGTTATGAGGTAACTTTTAATTTTGCGGAAACCTTTCATTATAGTAATGATTCCCTTTATAAACCATCAAAAACAAAAGTTGATAAAGGTTTGGAATGGGCACAATTAATTGTTGATGAGGATGATAAGATTTCAATTCAGCATTTGCTTCAGGTCGGCGACCCATCGGCCCCACATATAGTTAAGCATTGGAGACAAGATTGGCTTTACCAGAATACAGACCTCTACACATATAATGCAAACAATACGTGGTCCTATACTAATTTGCCTGCCGATAAGGTAAAGGGTCAATGGACCCAAAAAGTATATCAAGTTGATGATAGTCCACGATATGAGGGTTCGTCCTCTTGGGTACATGTAGACGGCAAAAGTTATTGGGAGAATACTGCAGATGCGCCTTTGCCAAGAAGGGAATATACCACTAGAAGTGATTATAATCTGACCGTTCGTGGTAATAGACAGGAAATTACGGAATACGGCTGGTTGCACGATCAGGACAATGCCAAGGTTATACGTGAGCCTGGCAAGGAAGATATTGTTTTGGCTAAGGAAAAAGGGTATAATACCTATGTTAAGGTAGATGATGGGCAATGTGCCGCAGCGGCTAATTGGTGGAAGAAAAATGCAGATAAATGGGCTTTGGTACGTACAAAATGGAATCAAGTATACGGTAGGAACAAAGACTTGACCTTAGCGGAGAAAGTTGACCATAAAGTATTGTATAAATATCTTTTTGATGAAGGATATGAGGACCAAGCTAAAATTAACCAAGTAATAGAATCATTTGTAAAGAACTAAATATTTTAAAATGAAAGTAATTAAGAATCTATCCTTAGTCGCCTTATTTCTGGGTACCGTTGTTACGGCCCAACAAAAAAATGAATTGCATGACCGTGGGTTTTGGAAGAGCAACCCTTCCGTTGCAATCGTAAAACAAAAAATAGCGGAGGGTAACGATCCCGTAGCAAGTAATGATAATGCCTTTGATGCAACTACTTTTGCTTTAATGGGAAAGGCCAGTGTAGATGTCATAGCCTATCTGTTATCATTGGACGGTAATGCCGTAGATAAAAAAACACATGATAGTCGTATATATCTTCATTGGGCCGGTTATGCAGGTAATGAAGAGGTGGTCAACTATTTATTGGAGCAAGGTTCATCCGTAACGGCATTGGATAGTCATCAATTTACTCCATTGGCCTTTGCGGCAAATGCCGGATTGACCAACCCTGCAATTTATAATGCTTTTGAAGGTAAAGGAGTTGACCTTGCCAAAGAAAAAAATGATCACGGCGCCAACTTATTGTTAATGGCTGCACCTTCTATTAAAAATGAAGAAGAACTAAATTTCTTTTTGTCTAAAGGGCTAGCGCTTGAAAGTAAAGACGATGACGGTAACGGTATTTTTAACTATGCCGTTAAAAAGGGAAATATTGATTTTCTGAAATTATTGGTCTCCAAAGGTGTGGACTATAAAAGTTTGAACAAGGAAGGGGGCAATGCCTTCTTGTTCGCTACCCAGGGTGGAAGAGGCTATAGCAACCCGTTACCGGTGTATGAATATTTGAAAAGCTTAGGATTGGAACCCAATGTGGTGACCAAAACGGGAACTACGCCATTACATAGATTGGCAGCAGGTAATAAGGATTTAGATATCTTTAAATTTTTTCTAGCTGCTGGTGTCAATGTCAATCAAAAGGATGAAATGGGAAATACTCCGTTTTTAAATGCAGCTTCTCGTAACGATTTGGCTATTGTTGAACTTTTAGGTGAAAATGTCAAAAACTATAATTTGGCCAATAATGATGGTCAAACAGCATTAATGCTTGCAGTAGAAAATAATGATCCAAATGTAGTAGACTATTTACTGAAAAATGGTGCAGATGCATCGGTCAAAGATGCTGAGGGCAATTCATTGGCTTATTATTTGGCAGCTTCCCATAACTCCAGAAAACCTCAAAATTTTGATGCTAAACTACAATCGTTAAAAGAGCAGGGTGTTGCTTTCAATACCGTACAGGCGGGAAATAATACCTTACTTCATATTGCAGCTAAAAACAATGACCTGGAATTGTTGAAAAAACTGGATAGTTTTAACATCGCTATTAATGCTAAAAATAACGAGGGATTGACCGCTTTGCATTTGGCGGCCATGAAGGCGGAAAATGATCGTATGCTCAAATATTTGGTGTCCAAGGGGGCGGATACCAAAATAACGACCGATTTTGAAGAAACGGTTTATGATTTGGCAAGTGAAAACGAAGTGTTGGCCAAAGGACAGACTTCATTAAATTTCTTAAAGTAATTTTGTCTTTAAGGGTAATCGTAAATAGTAAATAGGATTGATGATGGATAACACATCAATTAGTTAAATATAGAATAGAGTAATAGATGAAAAAATTAATCAAATTTATACCGGCAATACTATTGGTAGGGTCATTGTTAACGGCATTTACCAAAGTAGACAAACAACCTGTTAAATGTTTGATTCAATTGACCAATTACAGTGGTGAAGGAGCGTATATAGTTGTTTCCATTGTTAATGATAAAGCCAATTATGAGGAGACTTTATATGTAATAGGTAAAGATAGTGAATGGTACAGCGAGATTACGGAATGGTGGAAATTCTACGGTAAGAGTAGGCCAAATATCGATGCTATTTCAGGGGAGACCATTAGTGGTGGTGAACGTACCTTGTCCGTACTACAGATTCCAAAGGATAAAATAGATAACGGGTATAGTATACGATTTGAAACTTCTGTGGAGGATAAAGGCTATTTTGCGGACGATATCCAATTTGAGCTGACTTCAGAAAACCTTAAGGCGAAAGTAGAAGGCAAAGGATTTATCCGCTATGTAAGAATGTTACCTCAATAGTGTTAGTGTTTATGTTGAATTAAATGTTCTGGGATGTCCGTAGACCGATATTCCGGAACATTTAGATTTATACTACTTACTTACATTTAATCCATAATACAAGCCCTTCTTGAAGGTTTCCGTTTACGTTATTTTTATATTTCTATGACCATTTCCATTTGGCGCTATAGTCACCTAGTTCTTGCCCTTGTATCTTCTTTGTTCTTGCTGGTCGCTGCGGTTACCGGTGTTATTCTGGCTGTGGAGCCTATAACACATCAGACCAAGGGGTATGCCGTTCATGATTTGGAAGATGTGCCATTAGGAGTCGCCATAAATGCATTGAAACAAAACTATGATGAGGTGCTTGCCCTGGAGGTGGAATCTTCCGGTTTTGTCAAGGCACAGGTATTGACAATGGATTTGGAGACATTGGATGTGTATATTGATCCAAAAACAGGTGGAAAGTTAGGGGAGGTAGAGGAGCGGCCCTATATCTATACATTTGCTACCAACTTGCACCGTTCCTTGTTTCTAAAAAGCGTTGGCCGATTTTTTGTAGGATTGATATCCTTATTATTGTTTATTATAGTGGTCACCGGCTTGGTTTTACTTGCCAAACGCCAAGGTGGGTTCAAAAAAATATTTAGCAAGGTTCAAAAGGATTATTTTGAACTTCGTTATCACGTAATCTTAAGTAGGTGGTTCCTAATACCCATTATTATTTTATCCATAACCGGGGTCTATCTATCCGCAGAAAAGTTTGATCTGCTTCCAGATAGTATAGAAGTACCCCAAGAAATGGATGTTGATTATAGTGCTGAGGTCTTTGCTGATATACAGGACGTGCCATTTTTTAAGGAAACCACTTTAGACGATGTACGGCAAGTAGAATTTCCTTTTTCTGACGATACTGAGGATTACTATAGAATAGCGTTGTCCGATAGGGAGATACAAGTAAATCAGCAGACGGGAGCTATTGTGACCAGTACCAATTATCCTTTTGCCGTACTGGCTTCCAGATTGAGTCTGGTCTTGCATACCGGTGAGGGCAATGTACTGTGGTCAATTATTTTATTATTGGCAAGTGCTTCTATTCTGTTTTTTATGTATTCTGGTTTCGTAATGACTTTAAAACGAAGGAAAAAAGGAAAGGTCAGCATAAAAATGCCTAATAAAGATGAATGTGAATATATTATTCTGGTGGGTTCAGAAACCGGAACAACCTTTGATTTTGCCCAGCGTTTCTATGATGGATTAAGTAAAACCGGAAAGAAAGTGTTTCTGGCCGAATTAAATAAATATACCACTTACGCGCGTGCAACACATATGATTATCTGTACAGCTACTTATGGTGAGGGTGATCCACCTACCAATGCCAGAAAGTTTTCGACCTTGTTTTCTAACATCAAGCAACCTAATACAATCTCATATGCGGTAATTGGTTTTGGATCCTTGGAATACCCGGATTATTGCAAGTTTGCAATCCAGATTGATGCATTGTTACAGGCAGATTCAAATTTTACTCCGGTTATGCCTTTGTGTAAAGTAGACAGTGCAAATCATGAAACCCTTGCCAATTGGGTAGATCAATGGGGTAATCGTCAAGATTTAAATATTTCTTTGGAACATACTTATATTAAGGAGATAGAACGTGTAAAAATCCCGTTCGAGCTAACTGAACGTACGGGCCTTAATGTGGATGACACCTTTTTGCTGAAATTTAGGCCAAAACAAAAAATAACCTTCACTTCTGGTGATCTGTTGGCCGTATTTCCAGATGAATCGGGTCTGGTACGTCAATATTCCATTGCCAAAATCAATGATGAAGTATTACTTAGTGTTAAAAAACACGAAATGGGTCGTGGATCCAATTATTTATATGCACTGGAAGTAGGGGACGTTATAGAAGCTGCAATAGATGTTAATGCGCATTTTCATTTTCCTGAAAAATCGGCCATGGCCATATTAATTGCCAATGGCACGGGCATAGCTCCTTTTTTAGGTATGCTACAACATACTAGACAGAAGCAAATTGCATTGTTCTGGGGAGGGAGAACGCGGAATTCTAGTTTGATCTACGAGAATTTCTTAAATGGGATTATTGCAACGAACGAAACAATTTCTTTCATGCCATGTTTTTCCCGGGAAGGTGAAAAACGGTACGTTCAAGATTTGGTCCGTGAACAACAAAATGTTGTGTTGCATACCTTAACTAATGGTGGCACGGTCATGATTTGCGGTTCTTTAGCCATGCAGCATGAGGTGCTCGATGTGTTGGAAACTATATTGATTGAAAATACTACCCTTACTATTGAGGAACTGCAAAATAAAGGGCTTATAAGGACAGACTGTTATTAATTTTAAGTTTTTTAAATACAATACCTGTACCTAGTGTTTCAATTATCAAAAATACTTTTGATAAATATGTATTAACGAATTTCTCGTAAAGCTAGTTAATCCCAATTCATCCTTTGAAGTCTTACGGCATTTAAAATTGCAAGTAAAGCAACGCCTACATCGGCAAAAACAGCTTCCCACATTGTTGCTAGACCACCGGCACCTAATGCCAATACAAGTACTTTTACTCCAAATGCCAACACAATATTCTGCCAAACGATCGCTCGGGTAGAGTTTCCTATTTTAATAGCCCTTGCAATTTTTGAAGGTTGGTCTGTTTGTATGATAATATCCGCTGTTTCTATTGCAACATCACTACCTAGCCCACCCATGGCAATACCTACATCACTGATGGCCAGTACCGGAGCATCATTTATCCCATCTCCTACAAAAGCAACATTAACATGCGGGTCTTTTTGCAATTTCTCGACTTCGCGAAGCTTATCTTCCGGTAAGAGACCGCCCACTGCCCAATCCAGACCCAATTCAACGGCTATCTTTTGGGTAATCTGGTCTTTGTCCCCAGAAAGCATAATAATCTTTTTAACTCCGGCATCACGTATTTGTTTTATTGCTTGGTGGGCATCATCCTTAAGTTCATCGGCAATGGTAATATAGCCGGCAAATTTTCCGTCAATCGCAACCATAATGATGGTTTCCACAATTTGATCGGTAGTTGTTGGTACTTTAATATCATGGGCCGTCATCAAAGCTTTGTTCCCTGCCAAAACTATTTTGCCATTTACATTGCCCCTAAGTCCTTTGCCCGGAATTTCTACGACATCAGTTGCGGTATATTTATTGGCTTCTGTATTGTACGCTATAATTGCTTTTGCTATGGGGTGGGTAGATTTACTTTCTATAGCGATCAAGTACTTCATGAAATCGGCCTCTGTAATGATCTGATCTGTAACAAGATCACGAATTTTAAATACCCCTTTGGTTACCGTACCTGTTTTATCCATGACTACAGTATTCACTTTGGTCATGCTATCTAAAAAGGAGGCGCCTTTAAAAAGAATTCCGTTACGGGAAGCTGCTCCCAAACCGCCAAAATACCCAAGGGGAATTGAAATGACCAACGCACAAGGGCATGAAATCACTAGAAAAATCAATGCCCTATATAACCATGTGCTGAATACATAGTCCTGAACAAAAAAATAGGGTATAAAGGTTAGGCCTATTGCCAGAAAAACTACAATAGGTGTGTAAATGCGCGCAAATTTACGAATGAACAGTTCTGTTTTGGATTTGCGGGCAGTTGCATTTTGAACCATTTCTATAATACGGGCAATGGAGCTGTCCTTGAAGGCTTTAGTGGTTTCAACCTCTATGACCCCGTCTAAATTGATGCTTCCTGCAAATACGCTTTCCCCTTTCTTTACGGAATCTGGTTTGCTTTCTCCTGTCAACGCAGATTTGTTCATAGAGCCTTTTGCGGAAAGTAGTATCCCATCCAACGGTATTTGTTCTCCTGCTCGAACTTGAATTACCTCCCCGATGGATACGGATTCCGGGGCTACGCCAATATATTCATTATTACGGAGTACCGTAGCCAATTTTGGTCTTACCTCCAATAGTGCCCTAATATCGCCTTTTGCCTTTTTTACCGCTGCACCTTGAAAAAGTTCTCCTACGGCATAAAATAGCATTACAGCTACAGCTTCTGGGTATTCACCAATTGCAAAGGCGCCAATGGTTGCAATGCCCATCAAAAAGAATTCAGTGAAAAAATCCCCTTTTTGAATACTTTCCCAACCAGCTTTTAATACTGGTAGACCAACGGGTATATATGCTATGATATACCATAATGGACGGATCCACCCATTCCTAAATAAAATCTGGTTGTAATCCAAGATTATTCCCAGTACCAGAAAGGAAAAGCTAAATATGGCTGGTATATAGACTTTAAGTCTATTTGTATCATTGTCGTTTAGGTCATTTTTATGGTCATCATGACAATGCGCGCATGTACTGGGATTTATGGTATTCTTTTCTAACTCTTTGTTCTTTTGATGCTTCATAATTATCGCAAGTTCCATAAATTATGAATGCAACAGTAGTGCAATTAATGCGTGCTGCAATTTTCGCAGACTCCCTTTATTACCAAGTTCACATCTTCTGTAATGTAGCCTTTTGGTAAATTAATATGGGGTATTTTATGTTCGGTCAGGCAAATCGTTGTATCGCAATGGCTGCAGTGAAAATGTAAATGAAGATCTTGGTCAATTTCACAGTTGCAACCAGGTTCACAAAGTGCAAATTTAGAAACATGGGTGCCATCATCTATTTGATGTACTATACCGTTTTCCTCAAATGTTTTAAGGGTACGGTATAGGGTAGTACGTTCAGCTTTTTCAAAGGCATTTTCTATATCTGTCAATGCAAGGGCAGATTTTTTTTCTGCCATATATTTATAGATAAGAATGCGCATTGCCGTTGGACGCACATTTTTAAGTGTTAGGGTTTGTTCTATTTCATTCATGATAGGAATAGGTTTTTTATGTTCCCTAATACATGGATAATCAGTCTTTTAGTGTATTTTAATTTTAGGGGATCTTTAAATCTAATTTATGAAAATGGATGATATGAAAATAGCCGGTATACGCGTTTTTTAGACGTTATTCCACATCATGGGCAATGTGCAATATGGCATCTCCTTGATTTACGATCGGAGATTGGTTGATGCATAGGATATAGCTATTTTCCGTTGCTTTTATCTTGCGTTCAAAATATCCAAAAGGCCCTGAAATACTTCCCAGTTCGGCACCTTTGGAAACTTTCTCTCCAACTTTTACAATTGGATGAAACATGCCGGAATGTTTTGCCCGTATCCATTTAGAGGCATTTACCAATTTTGGGGTTACCGGTTTTGTGGATAATTGCGAAATTTCATCATCAAAATTACGCATTCCTAAATGTTGCATTATGCGTAAAGCTCCCACTATACCGGTGTTGGTGATTTCCTTATCAATATGGAGCGATTTTCCTCCTTCGTATAACAAAACTTTTTTCTTCAGTTTGTGTAAAGTTTCCCTAAACGATTTTTCCCTACCTGCGGATTTTACTATAAATTCTGCGCCAAATTCCTTTGCCAGGGCCAAGCCGTCCTCATCATCCTTGTCTATCCGTATTTGTGGGGCATTGAAACGGCTATCGCCACCAGTATGGAAATCTATACAACAATCAATTATAGGTGCTATGTCCTTCACCAAATGATAGGCGAACCTACTTGCCAGGGAGCCTCTTAAACTACCGGGAAAAACCCGGTTAAGATCTCTCCCATCAGGAAATTGTCTTGTCTGGTTCAAAAATCCAAAAATATTCACTACCGGAATACAAATGACCATACCGTAGGTTGGCCGGTTATACTTTTTTGAAACTATCTGGCGAACAATTTCAACACCGTTTATCTCATTGCCATGAATTCCGCCCGTTATCAATAGTGTAGGGCCATCCTTTTTTCCACGTTCTACAATTACGGGGACCTCGATCTTTGTCCTCGTATGTAATTTTGCGATATCCAAACTTAGTTGGGCTCCTTTTCCTTTTTCAATATGCTGTCCTAGGACCTTATGTTTTTTAATCGACATTTCTTTCTACGTACTTTATAATTTTACCTGCAATATTTTTTCCTGTGGCGGCCTCAATACCTTCTAGACCTGGTGATGAATTTACCTCCAAAATTAAGGGACCTCGGTCAGATTGTAGCATATCTACACCGGCAACGCCCAATCCTAGGCATTTTGCGGCTTTTATAGCTGCATTTTCCTCTTCGTCCGTCAGTTCAATAATTTGGGCTGAACCTCCACGATGAAGGTTTGATCTAAATTCACCTTCCTTACCCTGTCGTTTCATTGAGCCTACTACGACACCATCTATTACAAAAGCACGAATATCTGCCCCCTTTGCCTCTTTGATAAATTCTTGTACAATGACCCTTGCCTGAAGACCGTTGAAAGCCTCTAGAATGGATTCTGCGGAATTGCGGTTATCCGCTAGCACCACACCTAGACCTTGGGTCCCCTCCAATAATTTTATGACTACCGGGGCACCACCGGCCTTGTCAATGATGGCACCTACATTTTTTGAATAATTGCTAAATATGGTTTTAGGCAATCCTAGACCGGCTCTTGATAAAATTTGTAAACTTCTTAATTTATCCCTTGAACGAACCAATGCCTGAGATTCTACGGAACTGAAGACTTTCATCATTTCAAATTGGCGAACTACGGCCGTTCCATAAAAAGTTATGGAAGCTCCTATACGTGGTATGACCCCATCAAAACCCTCCAGTTCCTTTCCTTGGTATATAAGACCTGGTCTTTTCTTCTCTATGATCAAATCACATTTAGAGTGGTCTATGATATGCATTTCATGGCCTTTGTTCATTCCTGCTTCAATTAAGCGTTTGGTGGAATATAGGTCGGGGTTTTGGGATAATACGGCAATCTTCATTAACATGTATGGTTTAGTACTATTTGTAATGTAATTTTTTAAAATGGAAATGGGTTAATAATGGTATCTAGCCTATCAAAATACTATAATAAATTGACCTTGCAATTATAATGAAAAATAAATCAGGGGGTTAAGTGTATAGTAAACTGTGCCTATAGAATTCTAAGAATTCTATTCCGTAGTAAATGGTGAAGCTGGCAAGCCTTCCTTGTTATAAAGATTTGCGTTATCTGGGTTATCTGACCATGCATAGCGCACGTATTTTGGAGCACTTATGTCATTATGCCATACAATAACCTTATTGTCTTCAATTTTGGCATTGGCCCATACAAAATTTTTATCCTCCCCGGCAATGGCAAATTGGGCCGGCGCACCGCCATTTACTGTAATTAATCCACTACCTGTATATGAAAAGGAAAGAATAATCTTATTGTTTTCAATAGTATGGCCATTATATAGGGGTCCTGAAAAAACAACGTCTTCATTATAGGCCAATTTAAACGCGGCCAAGGCCATACGCTCCCCAACATCTTTTTTGTTTTCAGGATGTATATCGTTCCATTCCCCTAAATCAATATTAACGGTCATAGCTGTATTTGCTATTTGCAATGCGTTTAATTGCGCATGTCTGAACTCGGCCCATTTACTTTCTTCCGGTAGATAGTTAACATCCATAAAATTGGGTAGTTGCGCATATATAAAGGGTAAATTGGGTAGCTCAAACTGGTTTCTCCAATCTATGATTAATCCTTGTAATAATTGGGCATATTTTTCCGGTTCACCGGAATTGCTTTCCCCTTGATACCATAATACGCCCGTGAGTGCAAGTTGGGTGTATGGAGCCACCATTGCATTGTACAATGCGGTAGGCTCGTTTTGGGCATTGAATGTTGTGCCGTTTGGCGTGTTCTTTGGTGCAAATACTTCACCTACTTTATACTCCCAATATCCTTTAATATCTACAGTGTCTTTTTCTGTAGCAATGTAATATGGTTTATCTGGCACAAAGCCTCCTTTACCGTTGTAATTGGTAACCTTTACGACCAATGTATTTTTACCAGTTATTAAAAGATTATTGGGAATGGGGTATTGACGTTGTGGATATTGGTACGTAGTCTGTCCTATTTTGGCACCATTTAGATATACTTGGTCTGCATCTACAATTCTTCCTAAAAATAGCTTAGCCTCCGCTTCTGCCATAGATTGTGGTACCTTAATTTCCTTCCTATACCACACCGTGCCATTTAAATCTTTGATGCCTTGGTCTTCCCAATAACCGGGTATGTTGATTTTACGCCAGTTTAATGGCTTGTAACTAGGGTCATACCAATGAATAGGACCTGATTTGCCTAGGTCCTTAGTGGTTTCTACAGTCTGATCTTTAGCGGCTTTGTCCCTTTTTATTAAACTATTTATATAAACCGAGTCCTTGTTTCTTTCAATTGTGTTTAGAATGTCAGGGTTGTTGTGAAAACCATTTTCGCTCGTCCAAGCCTCTATACGAGTGCCCCCAACACTGGCATTTATCAATCCTATGGGAATGCCATACTTGTCATAAACCTGCTTGGCAAAAAAATAGGCGACCGCAGAAAAGTTGGGTATTTCCTTTTTAACGGCTACTTCCCATTTACCCCCGTCCATATTGTTTTTAGGTCCGTTCAATTCCGTATTTCTCGGTACCTTAAAATGTCTGATTTCGGGAAAGTTGGCCTCTCTTATCTCTTTGGCATAGGTAACATCATGCCTGAACAATTGATGTTCCATATTGGATTGTCCGGCAACCAACCATACATCACCAATTAAAATATTATGTACCGTAAGGTTGTTGGTAGCTGATATTTGAAGGTTATATGGGCCGCCAGCCTTCATTTTGGGGAAAACCACTTCCCATTCACCGCTGGCCGAAGCTTTTGTTTTACGAGTGTGATTTTTTAGGGTTAGTGTAATTTCTTCATGATTGGAAGCCCAACCCCATATTTTTATAGGAGCATTTCGTTGCAATACCATACTATCCCTAAATATTTGGGGCAATCTTACTTGGGCCATAATGTCCGGTGAGAACAATAGGCCAAATAAGAGACTTAGTATGATTTTTGCAGATTTCACGATTATTTTGATCTATATGTTTTTGTATGGGGAAATGGTTTTTATATGCCCATCTTCCATATGTTCAATTTCAACCATTTTTACGGATCTTAAATGCGTTACGCCCTTAGATAAGCTACTGTCATGGTAAAATAAGTAATACTTGTCTTCTATTTGACATATTGAATGATGGGAGGTCCATCCAACAACAGGCTCTAAAATTCTGCCGCCATATGTAAATGGACCATAAGGATTATCCCCTATGGCGTAACAAATAAAATGCGTATCTCCAGTGGAATAGGAAAAGTAATATTTTCCTTTGTATTTATGCATCCATGCCGCTTCAAAAAAACGCCTGTTATTGTCTCCGGCCAATAATAAATTACCATCTTCATCTAAAATTTCTATTTCCTTTGGTTTTTCAGCAAATTCCAAAAGGTCATCGGTTAATTTAGCAACAAATGGGAGTAGAGCCGGTTCATTTTCTTCCGGTAAATGTGCTGTTGGACTATCCGGATTTTGAGCATTATATTCGCCGGTGCGCCAACGTTGTAATTGACCTCCCCATAAGCCTCCAAAATACATATAATAATTTCCATCATTATCTTCTAGAACGGCCGGATCAATAGAAAAACTATTTTCAATTGCTTTAGGTTGGGGTGTAAAAGGCCCAATAGGACTATCGCTCACCGCTACGCCGATCTTGAATATACCATCATACCCTTTTGCCGGAAAAAACAGATAATATTTGTCATCTTTTTTAGCTGCATCTGGTGCCCACATTTGCTGTTCCGCCCATGGTACATCATTTACATGTAATGCTATACCATTGTCTTTGGCCTCTGCATCTATTGAATCCATGGACAATACGCGATAGTCTTCCATGGCAAAGTGGCTTCCCAAGTCATCAAAAGCTTCACCTGCGTCTATATCGTGAGATGGGTAAATATATATTTTCCCATCAAAATAGTGTGCAGATGGATCTGCGGTATAAATATGGGTGACCAAAGGTTTTGATATGGCTTTTTTATTTAATTCATCAAAGTCAATATGGTCAATACTTTCTTCTGGCATAGTTTACGCTTTTCTTCTGGTTATTAAATCTTGTTCAATCTGAACTTCCATCTTTTTATTTATTTCATATAGGAACAACAGGGCAATGGCCAGGAAAAATGCAATTGACGGATAAATGCTGACCAACATTTTAGTGCCTTGTATGGCAGTGTCGGGTTGGATTATGGTTTCTAAATTTCCAAATTTGTTGGGGATATAATCATAAAGACCAAGTATCCATGTAACTAATGAACTGCCAATGGTCAACCCCAATTTTAAACCGATCATCATTGCGGAAAATATAATGGCGGTAGCCCTGCGATTGTTCTTCCATTCAGAATAATCTGCAACATCGGCGATCATTGCCCATAATAGGGGTATGGTAATGCCATAGAAGAAACCATGTAATATTTGAGATAAAAACATTAATTCTACTGAGGTAGGGGCAAAGAAATAGAAAATGGCAATGAACAAGGTAGATATAAAAAGTGCAGCGCCAAAGACATCACGTTTCCCAAACCTATCTGCCAACCCTTTGGACAAGGAAATACCTACGATCATAAATATTATTCCACCGGCATTGAAAAGTCCAAATCCTGCCGATATGGGGTTGTCACCAAAAAAATCGACTCCAATATTGGTTAAACCATTGAGAAGCGGACCAATAAATGCCGCTAAGCTATTGGCATCGACATAATTTTCAAAATAATAAACGTAAGAGCCACCCTTTAAGGCCAAGGTAATAAACACTAATGTGGTCAATACCAACATTATGATCCATGGCCTATTTTTAATCAAATCACCCAAATCCTCTCGCAAACTTGATTTTTGCTCCGGGGTAGGTATTACGCGCTCCTTTGTTGTAAAGAATGTGATCAATAACATAATGGTACCAATGATCGCCAAATAGGTCATGACCTTTTCAATACCTACGGCCTTATCACCGTTACCTGCATATTCAATTATGGGCAGCATAAATACTTGAACAAAAAACTGGGCGAACATTACAGCTACAAAGCGATAGGACGATATACTGTTACGTTCTTTCATGCTACCGGTTATTACCCCGCTCAATGCGGCATAGGGTAAATTATTTGCGGCATATAATAAAAGTAGTAGGGTATAGGTTACGGCCGCATAGGCTACTTTGCCCGTATAATCAAAATCTGGTGTGCTGAAAGCTAAAAGTGCCACTAAACCTAACGGAATGGAGGTAAACAAAATCCACGGTCTAAACTTTCCCCATTTACTTCTGGTCCTGTCAGCCAATGCACCTACTATGGGATTAAAGGCAAATGCCGCAATCATACCTACCAAAAATATTATGTAAGAAGCATCTTGGGTTTCTAATCCGTAGATGTCCGTATAAAAATAGGCTAGATAGGTAACTAAGGTCTGGAAAACCAGATTGGCGGATAAATCCCCTAAAGAATATCCAATCTTTTCTTTTAGGGATACTTTATGTTCGTTGTTCATTTAGGATGAGTTTGGTTGTAAGTATTATAGCGTACTGTCTTTTGCCACCTGAATGACACTATGGTATGCTGCTTTTGGTTTAAACTGCCTGTCAAACAAAAGTGGATAATTGGTTCTGTTCTCAATAGGCCAATTGTTCAACCATGTCTGTCCATCGTTAACGCCCCAAAATGTAACTCGGCTAATTTTATCTTGATGCTTTTTGAACAATGCAAAAATATCCCGGTAGCGTTTTGCCAATTGGTTGGATACCGAATCCGGTAGTTGTTCCGTATACGGATTCATAAATTCACTTCCTTCAAAGTTTTGGCTGACTTCAGCCCCTTCCAAGTCCCATGGATTTGGTAATGCGGTTACATCCAATTCCGTAATCATGACCTTTACGCCCAATTCCGAATACGCAATAATACTTTCTTCAATTTCCTGCAACGACGGCCCCTCTAAGCTCCAATGTGCCTGCATACCAATACCATCAACCCTGGCTCCTTGTTCCTTGAGGTTCTTTACCATTGTAATGGCGCCTTCCCGTTTTTTGGGCTTGGTCATGTTATAATCATTGTAATAAAGCTCTGCATTAGGGTCTGCTTCCTGTGCCCATTTAAATGCATTGGTCAAATATTCCGGTCCTAATTTTTCCAGAAATAATGAGTTGCGTAAAGTTCCATCCTCATTTAATGCTTCATTGACCACGTCCCAACCATGTATTTTGCCCTTATAACGAGATGCAATGGTCTGTACGTGGTTCTTTAGACTATTTGATAATTCCTCATTATCCTTAATCTGGTTGACCCACGGAGCCAATTGACTATGCCAAACTAGATTGTGACCAATGAACACCAAATTATTTTTTTTGCTAAAATCGATATAACGGTCTGCCGTTTCAAAATTAAATTCACCTTGAGCCGGCTCCATATACATCCATTTCATTGAATTTTCGGGAGTAATGGTATTAAACTGTTCCTTGATCAATTGTACACCTAGACTATCCTTACCGCTAATTTGATTGTCATTTACTGCGCTGCCTATCAAAAAGTAATTCTTGTACGCTTCTTTAAGGGTTGGTTCTACTTCAACTTTTTCTGGTTGATGATCTTGCTTGCAACTTAGCAATACTGTGCTTAAGCAAAAAAATAGAACGTATTTGCATAAATTGGAGGGACTATAAAGTTGTTTCATATGATGTTGATTGATTAAGCTTGAGTTTTCGCTTATTTAAGTGTTTAAAAGTACGTTCTGCATTTATAAGTCATTGTAACAATTGAAGCAATGCATAATAAACTTGTTGCATCGACAGAAAAGATATCTAAAAAAAATTAATTTGCTAAAAATAGCTCCTGTAAATTTAAAAAACGTAAAATATTGATATGTTTTAAGTTAGCGGGTTTTATTCGTTTATTGTTTTCAATTCTGTTGGGAGCATACCAAATTCATTTTTAAAACATTTGCTGAAATAGGAGGGAGAGGAAAAACCTACCTTGAAACCAACTTCACTAATAGATTCACTGCCGTTTTCTATCATTTGCTTTGCTCTTTCCAATCGTATTTTTCTAATAAGTTCATTGGCCGTCATGCCCGTAATCGCCTTAATTTTTCTATATAACTGACTTCGGCTCAATGACATATCGTCTGCCAAATGCTCTACATTTAAGTCTGTTTCCCCAATATTCTCGTTGATATAGTCCAACACCTTCTGCATAAAGGTTTTGTCTATTTTGGTGGTGTTCTGTAGCAAGGTAATCTTGTTCTTGTCGTTGATATTATGCTCAAGAAATTGTTGCCTGTTTTCAATTAACCGTTTTAAGTATGACCGTAATACTTTCATTTCAAAAGGCTTGGTCAAATACGCATCTGCCCCGGCATCTATACCTTTTACTTTTTCACTGCTCATTGCCTTGGCGGTGAGCATAAGTACGGGTATATGGCTGGTCTTTAAATCATCCTTTATTTTTTTACAAAATTCAAATCCGTCCATTTCAGGCATAATGATGTCGGTTATAATAATATCCGGTATACCTTTTAGGGCCAATTGTAATCCAATATGGCCATTGTCCGCCTCTACAACTATATAATCTGCACGTAATTTGTTCTTAAGGTAATTTCTTAACTCTATATTGTCCTCTACTATTAGTACCGTTTTTTTGTCTTTTTCAGTACCAAGTAAGTCGGTATCATTAAAGGCTTCAAGATTAATATTAGGTTTATTCGAAGAAATTATATCCGTATCCAATGTTACGTTGGGCGTATATTCCGATGCTTTTAAATGGTTTTTACCCAAGGGAAAGAACAACTTAAATTTAGTTCCTTGACCTTCTTCACTTTCCACATCAACAATTCCTTTATGTAACTGAACAAAGCTTTGAACCAGTTCTAGTCCAATACCGGTTCCTGTTGCCCCATAATATTGTTGGTTCTTATCGGAAGCTTGATAAAAGCGTTCAAAAATGTGGCCAATGTCCTCTTTGCTAATGCCTGTGCCAGTGTCCTCTATGCTGATCTCTAGGGCATTGATGGGTTCTACTTCATTGATCAGTGGAAA
Organism: Maribacter sp. MAR_2009_72; assembly: GCF_007827235.1. Classification (NCBI taxonomy): domain Bacteria; kingdom Pseudomonadati; phylum Bacteroidota; class Flavobacteriia; order Flavobacteriales; family Flavobacteriaceae; genus Maribacter; species Maribacter sp. MAR_2009_72. The sequence continues at coordinate 230,162 of NZ_VISB01000001.1, forward strand.
TATAATTTTCTCTTTGCATTTATAGACACTAATGGTAATTACGCCATTTTCCGATGTGGCCTTAAACGCATTGCTGAGTAAGTTGAAGAGTATTTTTTCCAAAAGACCGGGATCTCCCCAGAAATCGGTATCGCGATCATCTGTCTCAATGGACATCAAGATATTTTTTTCAAAAGCCTCTTCCTCAAAATGTTCTGAAATTTCCTTGACAAATTTATGGGCATTGATGTTAGATGCGTTTAGCGTCAACCTATTTAAATTCAACTTTCTAAAATCCATTAATTCATCAATGAGATTTTTTAGCCGTTGCGCATTCCTGTAGATTATTCTATGTTTTTCCTTTAGTCCCTTATTCAGTTTATATTGACTGTTTTCTACAATATCCATTATTGGATTTATTATCAATGTCAATGGCGTTCTAAATTCATGGGATATATTTGTAAAAAACTGAATCTTTTTTTCGTTCAACAATTCTTCTTGTTGGCGCTGTGCCCTTTCAAACTTTATCATGCGTCTTTCCTCAATTCTTTTATGAAGAAACCAATTGAGCAATAACGCAAAACCAACGGTCAAGATTAAATATCCTAAAATTGCCCATCTTGTGGCCCACCAAGGCGCTAGTACGGTAATGGGCAATGATAATGGACTTTCTGTCCAAAGCCCGTCATTATTTGAAGCTTTTACATGAAATACATAATCTCCTGGTGATAAATTGGTATAGGTGGCCGTTCTTGTATTGCCAACATAGTTCCAATTATCCTCAAACCCCTCCAAATAATAGGCATATTCATTATTATTTGCCCTGGTAAAGTTAATAGCGGCAAATTCTAGGGTAAATACAAATTGATTAGGTTTTAACGTCAACTGCTCAACCTCGTTTATACTTTTGCTTATGGGTGAATTCTTAGCCGTTGGAGAGACAGATTTATTGAACAATTTTAAATCTGTAAAATAGACCTTGGGTATCGTCTCATTATGTAAAATATTGTCTGGATGAAAATAATCTATCCCTTCGTAATTGCCAAAATACAAAATACCGTTCCGGTCCTTGGTAACGGCGTTATAATTAAAATTATTGGCCAATAGTCCATCTTCCCTATTGTAGTTGGAAAATTGATCGGAGCTAGTCTCCAACATTGCCAACCCCGTTTCACCACTAACCCAAATATTATGGTTGTTGTCTTCTATGATAGATGATATATTTTCCAGTAAAAGACCATCTTTCTTTGTATACCAAACCACTTCGTTGATTTGGGGGTTTATCTTGCATAGCCCCTTGCCGTAGGTACCTACCCATATATTTTTTGCTTCGTCCTCATATAGGGCCCTAACATTTATCGTACCCGTTAAATTTTGATTTTCGGATAAAAAGGAATTCAATAATAGGGACTGTAGTTTACTGTTCTCATTAGATCCATTGGTACGAACTAGACCGTTTGGGCCACCGATCCAAATATTGTCATTATGATCAACCATTAAGGTGCGTATGTGGCCCTCAATGCCCAAGGATGTGTTGAACGAGGTATTGGTATGGTTTTTTATCTCTTTGTTAATTGGGTCATAAGAATGTAATCCGCCAAAAAATGTAGCGATCCATACCGTACCCTCAGCGTCTTCCGCAAAACTTGTAATACTATTGGAGGTCAGTCCACCATTGGTGGTTTCTATATTGTAATTTATAAAGGTACGTTCTCCTTTGGGAAGGAAATAAATTCCGGAACTCCATGTGCCGGCCCATAGATTTTCCTTGGAATCCAGGTATAAGGTTTGTACATCTAATTTTTCAAATCCTTTGTAACCACTGCTCTTACTATCCGAAAGGTGATAAAATTTATTATTGACTTGGTCATATTTATCTATGCCGCCACCATCCATTGCAATGTATAAATGGTTATCACTGGTTTGTACAATGCCGGTTACAGAAGGTGATTGTAAGGAGTTTGAGCTATAAGGAAGACTTTGGATGTTCTCAAATTTGTCATACAACTTGTCATAAACCCCTATGCCTTTATTGTAATACCCAAGCCAAATACGTTCTTGGTTATCGACAAAAATAGACCAGATGGAATTTGAACGAATACTATTGTATTCAGATTTGTTATAGGTATAATTTTGTATTGGATTGCCCAGCCCATCCAACAAAAATAAACCGTCATTTTCCGTGGCGCATAGAATGGTATTATCCTTTAGTACTTTAATATCGAAAATACGTTTATCCGTAAAACCAAACTTTTCTATCGTGAAGTACCCTGTAGTTTCTTGTTTCACCTTTACCAATCCGTTTTTGAACGTTCCTATCAAAATATCTCCGTTCTGTTCAATTAAAAGGGATTGTATGGAGTGTGTAATGCTCTGGTTGCCTTTTTTGGTCAAGAACATTTTTTGTTTAAGCTCATTTTGTTTTTTGTCATAGGTGTATAATCCTAAATTAGAACCTACCAACATATCACCATTTGGTAAGGGTACTAACGCGTTAATTACGGATTTTGATCCTTTGCCACTGGATTCTTCCTGTACCATATGTATGTCAAATGTACTAGGATTCACTTGGTAAAGGCCTTGTGTGGGTGTGCCAACGTATATGGTTCCTGAAATATCCTCGCCAATGGAGTAAACTTGGGATTTTTTCAGTTTTCCTTTGTGATTTATAATCTGAATTCTTGAGAAATTGTCGAAGGTGGGATTGTATATACTCAGACCTTCATCCGTACCTACCCAAATTTGATTGTTGGAATCTAGAAACAGGGTATTGACAATAGAGCTCTGGATGGTGGTACTGTCATTGACCTGATGCTTATACGCTTTTAAATCCGTGCCGTTATATTTATAAAGACCTTCACCATAGGTGGCTATCCAAATTAGACCATTATGATCTTGTACAATTTTTGTAATTGCACTTTTTGGAATACCCTCGTCAATAGTGAAAAAGTTATAGGTATCCGTAATATTCTGACCTGTTGCCATAAACATACAAAAGCAACCTAACAGGCTAAATATATACCTAATTTGTATTTTCATATTACAACATCTTTACTCTATTTATTTTGCTAATTCCACTGTGGACGAATACCGGGTGCAAAAGGAAATTTAAGGGACCTGTATTCTTCAAGACTTTTATTAGGTTGTTCTACTCCTTTTGGTAAAGGCCTTTTTGAAAAAGTCTGAAAATATAACAAACACGCATTGCGCCACCATTTTGCTTCCTTTAGTTGAATCTGTAAAAGCATTTTTACTTCTTCATATTCATGTGCTGTTAAGAATGGTTTTGCATTTTCCCATGTAGCGTTCATAGTACTAACTTGGTCAACACCTTTTTGATATTTTAAAGCTATGCCGTCCCATAAACTATTTCCGCTCTTAAGTTTGTAGTCCCATGGCAGATGGTGAAACCATAATAAAAACATTTCCGGTGTTGTTGCTGGATCATTAAATTTCTTTTCCAAGAACGGTGCATATTGCTCGGTAGCATTACTACCCGTATCGGTACGGTCAAAACCAATACCATTTTCGTCCGCTTTGTGATAATATACGGGGTTCCAGTCCGGTCTACTCAAATTATCTACCCAAGGTCCAGGTCCGTAATGGTGACCGGTGTCAAAAATGTGATGCAGGCCAAGTGGATTCATATAGTTTACAACAGCTTCGCGGGAAGTGAGCATCATTTCCTTTATAGGTTCTATAAACTTTTTGTCATTACTGTAGGTAGTCCTTAACCATTCTTCCGCAATTTCATCGGCACTCAAATAAGGATTCCAGGCTAGACGTCCAAATCCGTACCAATTGGCTTGGGCAAATGGGTGTCCCGTCCAATTTAAGTCATTTCCAATATTGGACACTCCGGCCATGGCACTAATAGCGTTGTTATATAAGCTACCATCCACAACCTTGGCTACCGTAGAACCTGGCCCTTTTTGGTAGGTATCCGCCTCCAAGACCTCTATGAATAATTTGGGTAGAAATACTAAATGCGTACTAAAACCTAAATATTCTTGGGTAATTTGAAATTCCATGGCAATAGGGGTTTCCTTTAATGCCCCGAACAAGGGGTGAAAAGGCTCCCTAGGTTGAAAGTCAATGGCCCCGTTCTTGACCTGTACCACAACGTTGTCCTTAAATTTGCCGTCATAGGGTAAAAATTCATCATATGCTTGTTTGGCCCTGTCCGTATCATCATGCTCAGAATATACAAATGCCCTCCATATAACATTTCCCCCAAAAGGTTTTAGTGCGGTGGCCATCATATTTGCACCATCAACATGGTTACGTCCATAATTTTGCGGACCTGGTTGCCCTTCTGAATTTGCCTTGACCAGAAATCCGCCAAAATCTGGTATACGGGCATAAATCTCCTTTGCCTTATTGGACCACCATTTTTGAACTTCTTCATTTAAGGGGTCCGCGGTTTTTAAATTTCCAATTTCTATTGGTGCGGAAAATCTGGCGGTCAAATATACTTTTATGCCATATCCTCTAAAAACCTTGGCCAGGGCCTCAACTTTTTCTAAATACATAGGGGTCAATACCAATGCATTGGCATTGACATTGGTAAGCACTGTAGCGTTGATGCCAACAGAAGCATTTGCCCTTGCATAATCTATGTAGCGTTGGTCAATATATTCCGGTAGTTTTTGCCAGTTCCAAAGCGAAAATCCGGCATATCCACGTTCTACGCTACGATCTAAATTGTCCCAATGATTTAGCATCCTTAAGTCAATTTTAGGGCTATCCGCTAATGAAACTCCTGCTAGATCCTCATTCATTTGCATAAGGTTCAGCAACCTAAAAGTGCCATACAAAATTCCAATATTGGTTTTGGCGCTGACAAGGGATATGTTTTTATTGTTATAAGCAACGGTCTTTATTACATAGCCTTCATCATTAAGATTATCTACATCCTCTTTGATCAATTTTTGCAATGCATTGGGCAATTGGTCATACCGATCGATTATTAGCGTGCTCTCTGCTAAATTTTCAGAAAACTCCACCGGCTTGCCCAGCATATTGGGTAGGGCAGTGGACAATTCATTTTTTGCATTTTCTAAAACTTCATTATCTGTTGGAAAATAAACTTGCGATACTAAATCCGCGTATGATTGCAATACAGTTTTAGATTCAATCCTTTCATATTTTAACCACAGTTTGTAATCTTCTAAATGCTGACTTTTTACCGATGCGGTATACAGCGTAAACAAGAGGATTACAATTTTAAATTGTTTCATTTTGATGATTATTTATAATCGTGATACCTTTAAAAATAGCATATTTATAATTATTCCGATATATTTTATGATATCTTCAAAGATGATGGCTTAATTATATCCACCCTACGGACAAATGTGATAATTACCTCCATTGAAAGCTATCATTACGCTTTTAAACTTTGATGACCGCTTTGAATATTTTTTAAATTGGATACGATAACCTTTTCGTTAATTCCACTTTATAAATTGCAGATAATCGTTATTCTTAGCGGCTATAATATATGCTTCGTTGTTTTTACTGCGTATAGTGGCCATGGCCTTTACATCACCAGGAATGAACAGACCTGAGCTACTTGCGGGATTTGCCTTGAAATTACCTTGGCCATCACCTGTTAAAAGTAGTCCGTGAGAAGCATCGTTTCTTGGTGTTTCTACCTCAGAAACAAATAGGTTTCCTGCCAAGACTATATCCAAATTCCCATCTTTGTCAAAATCATTTACCAAAAATTGATTAATGCTGGATAGTTGGGCCTCTACAGGTAATTCATGTACAATAAACTTGCCTTGGTCATTTTCAAGATATACACTGGCAAATGATTTTACTTGATAGTGTACGGCTGCCTTTAAGGACTTTTCTGTATAAACATCCTCTAAGGTTGCCTCTGCAAAACTTTCATAGTTTTGAAATTTTTGCTTTATAGCTGGTATTTGTTGGGAGGAACACTGTCTGCCCCTTAAAGGATACTGCTTGCCCTCATTATAATAACTTAATACAATATCATCCTTACTGTCCTTATCAAAATCGTTTACGAATATGTCAAAAGTTTCGTCTTCCGTGGCCTTGTATTTATAATTAAGTCCATTATTGCCTACTATATAATCCATATCGCCATCATTGTCAAAATCGCCTTGTTCAATACTCCACCACCATCCTGTAGTGTCTAAGTTTAGGCCCAATGTTTGGGAAACTTCCGTAAAGCCTTTTTCGGAATTTTTAAATACCCTAATAGGCATCCATTCGCCAACAATGATAATGTCTTCCCAGCCATCATTGTTATAATCTGAAATCACGGCACTAGTTGCCATGCCCAATTCCTTAAATTCCTTGGGCATCATTTTTTCCGCTAATTGAAATTTAGGATTGCTTGCATTCCCCACGTTTTCCAAGATGTAACTATCTGTGGGTTTTGGATAATTTCCGGGTACCTGTCTTCCCAAAACCAATAGGTCATTATCACCATCTTTGTCAAAATCCGCTGCATAAACTTTAGAACCGCTTGTTCTCATATCCGGCAGATTTTCATCTTCCAATTTTTTAAAATTACCCATACCGTCATTGATATAAAGTCTGTCCTTTAATAGTTCTGATTGCGGCGAAAACTCATAGCCGCCACTTACCACATAAAGGTCGTTGTCCCCATCCGCATCGGCATCAAAAAATAGCGCTCCTATATCTTCTTTTGCATTGTCTTCCTCTAAAAACGGACTTTCCAATTTTTTGAATCCATTTGCCCCCTGTATAAATATGCCCCCTGTTTGCTTTGCTGAGCCTCCAACGAAATAATCGTCCAGTTGGTCCCCATTAATATCGCCGATGGCCAATGCTGGGCCAAATGCCGACATTTGATGCGGTAATAAAACCTGGGTGGCAAAATCATCATAATAATTTTCTTTATGTCTATGCGATGGAAAAATAGAGGTCGTATCCGTTGTGAACAACTGTGTAAGCTCCAAAGATTTATACTCTTGTGACTTGGCGTCTTTATAGGTTAGTACTAATTGTTGGTTAGTGTCTACATTGGATAATGTTTGCACGGTACCATCTGTCCAGACCGCTTTTAATTCCTTGATCTTTTTATGGTTGCCCAGTCCAAAGTGAAGTTCTGGTGCAACAGAGGATTGAAAGCCTCTGCTCAAAGTCAATTCTTGTACCTGGGTACCTTCATCTGTGGTTACATAAACCCTATTGCCCAAGCCGGAAGTGTTTCCTTTATTTCCTTGAAACTTTACGCTTAGGTATGTATTTGAATTGGTGCCCGTATTCTTAAACACGGATGCCTTGTCATCAATGTTGTTGGTAATGATTTCCAAATCTCCATCGTTGTCCAGGTCAGCGTAGACAACACCATTGGAAAAACCTTTATAGTTTATTCCCCATTTATCGTTGGCTATCTCAAAATCCAAATCTCCATTGTTCTTGAAAATGAAATTCTCAATTTTTTCTGATGGTATGCTATGGCTCAATTGTAAAAGGGTGTCATTTTCAATCTTAATCTTATCTAGTTTATTAAAATAATCATTGTTATTGATTTCCTTTCTGGTACCATTAGATACGAATAGATCTTTATGGCCGTCATTATCAAAATCAGCAAAAAGAGGTCCCCAACTCCAGTCTGTAGACGAGGTGCCCGTTATTCGGGATACGTTGGAGAAATGTGGAACACCATCCGTATAGACCCCGGAATTCAATTGTAGGCAATTGTGCATATATTGATAATGAAAACCCGCATTGACCACATCCCAAAACAGGGACGGATTCATACTGGCCATATTGGCTTTTTTTCTTCTATTGCTCCTAGCATCCATGTCTACCTGAAAAATATCAAGGTTACCGTCGTTGTTAATATCAGCAATATCCGTTCCCATGCCATAAAAGGCCGTGTGTGCAGTGGCTTCTTTTATAACTTCTTTAAATGTGCCGTTTCCATTGTTGAGATACATAAAATCCGGAGAATTGAAATCATTGGAAACATATACGTCCGGCCATCCGTCATTATTGATGTCCCCAACCGTGGCACTGAGGGTAAGTCCAAAATTCTTTAATCCCGCGGTTTCGGTGACATCTGTAAAGGAACCTCCATCGTTTCTATATAAATGATCGGATTCCGTATCTTCCAAATTGTTCATCTTAAAGGTGTAATAGAAAGTGGGCGATTTAAAATTTGTAGGGGGGTAGTTGGCTACGTACATATCTATATCTCCATCCTTATCATAATCGAAAAAGGTGGCTTGTACGCTATTACCTATATCGGCAACACCGTATTCTGTAGCTTTTTCAGTAAATGTACCGTCTGTATTGTTGATAAACAGTTGATTCTCCTTTGGTCCGAATTTTCCGCCAACGGAGCAATAAATGTCCAAATAGCCATCGCCGTTGACATCTGCCATGGTAACGCCTGTATACCAACGATCGTCACCTGCAACGCCCGCTTTATCGGTAATATCCTCAAATTGTAGGTTTCCCTTGTTCAAATAGAGCCTATTGGATACTTGATTACCGGTAAAGTATAAGTCTAAAAGTCCGTCGTTATTGATATCACCAGTAGATACACCCCCGCCCATATACAGATAGGAGTAGGTAAAATAGTTTAAGGAATCGTTTTCAGTAAGGGTATTGCTAAAATCAATACCAGTTTGGGAAGTAGTAAGCATAGAAAAGATTTTACCTTCAACCGGAGCTGCATTTTTTGTACAATTGACCATTGTCAATACCCCTAAAAAACAGATTAGTGGTCTAAGTATCATCATTAATTTCATAGTACTGTAATTTGCAATTAAAATAAGGTAAACTATTCAATAATATTGAAAAAGCAGCACGTTTTCACGTGCTGCCCAAATCAAACTAAACTAACTCAAAAAAACTATTTTAATATCCAGGATTCTGATCTGCTGCCGTTACATTTTCATTAGATGAAATTTCCCTGTCCGGTATGGGCCAAAGCTCATTTTTACCAGCTTGGAAATTAGTTCCTGCCAATTCTGTAGCGGCTAGGTTCCACCTTAAGATATCATTAAAGCGAACTTGCTCACCTGCTAGTTCAACCTTTCTTTCGTGAACGATAGCATCAAAAACTTCAGCTTTAGATAAACCATATGGTAGATCATCTAACGATGCCCTTTCCCTAACTTCATTAATATAATCAATGGCATCATCTTGTGTACCTACTTCATTTTCACACTCTGCCATCATTAACAATACATCAGCATAACGTAAATATTTAAAGTTGATACCGGATTCTTGATCTTCATTGGCATCCTTGTAATAGTTTTGATATTTTTTCCATCCGGCACGTCTTTCTTCACCCGCGGTCAACATTTCAGCAGTAACGATACCACCGGCAAACGTATCGCCCACCGAGTAGAAATTATCCGCATATCTGGTATCTCCTGGCTCAAATTCATCCAATAGATCATCTGATGGAAAAACGTTGAACCAATCATTAAACCCGTATTCCTGTCCTCTAAAAGTAGCTTCGTTAGGTCCGGCACCTGTAACAGATGAGTTCCATTTAGCGCTTGCTCCCAAGGCATCATCATACTCTATTTCAAAAATGGATTCTATACCATGCTCTGTCTCTTCCGTGAAATTGTCAAAATAGTTTGGTTCCAATGCATATCCTGATAGCTTTTCAAACTCGGCCAACGCCAAGGCATGTTCACCTCTGAACAAATAGACTTTTCCCAATAATGCAATTGCCGCACCTTTGGTAGCCCTACCGTTATCCTCTTCGCTCTTAGGCAATAAACTTGCAGATGCCGCTTGTAAATCTGAAATGATCAATGCATATACCTCACTAGCGGGAGATTTGCCAATACCTTCTGTGGTAGTTGGTATTTCAGTAATTAACGGCATATCACCAAATCTTGTTACCAATAGAAAGTTATAAAGTGCGCGCAAGAACTTTGCTTCGCCAATGAACTTCTGTTTTGTTGCACTGCTAACAATAGCATCATCTATGGCGTTGATAGCCTCTTCATTGCCAATGACGAAATTGGCCTTGTTGATACCTCTGTAGCAACTTTCCCAATAATCTGCGATGGGTCCATGGCTAGAATCAAATGAAAAATCCAGGTATTGTCTTTTATCCGCCTCCAATTGTGGGTTACCATCGTTCTCATGTGACATGTTGTCCTGTGAGAAAAACATATGTCTGGAATATAGGCCTCTTGTCTGTAAGTTGGCATAAACCGCATTTACTGCAGATTGTACCTGTGCTTCGGTCTTAAAAAATGTTTCGGGAGATAATCCATTGGGATTTACCAGCTCCAAATCATTTTCACTACACGCATTTATTACCACAAGTGCGGTAAAAAGCGCGAACATTGAAAAAATAATTTTTGTTGTTTTCATATTTCTTTTCTATTTAGCAATTAAAATGATACTTGTAAACCTATTAGGTAAGTTTTAGGTTGTGGATAGGCACCTCTATCGATACCATACTCAAATAAATCCCCATTTCCTACTTCTGGGTCTAGACCGGAGTATTCTGTAATGGTAATCAAGTTTTGACCACTAACATACACCCTAAACTTTGAGAACAACTCTTTGCCAAATGCGTTGCTTGGTATAGTATACCCTATAGTAAGGTTCTTAAGCCTTGAAAATGATCCATCCTCTACAAAACGATCGGATAATTGAAGGTTTTGTGGAGCTCCACCAGCTCTTGGAACCGTAGTAGAAGGATTGGTCGGCGTCCATCTATCCAATACACCAACTCCGGCGTTAAACAATCTTGGCATACCTTCTAGGTCATAAATGTTGGTATTGTATAAATCCCTACCGTAAATTCCGGTCCAGAACATATTAAAATCCCAATTCTTGTAATCTGCGCTTAAGTTAAGACCGTAGGTCAGGTCCGGAAGCGGATCACCTATAATAGCCCTATCTTCTGAAGTAATGTCACCATCATTGTTCAAATCCTTGAATCTAATGTCACCTGGCTGTACTGTGGTTTGACCTGGGTTGGCAGTAAATACAGCATCAACTTCGGCCTGGTTTTGATAAATACCATCTGTTACCAATCCGTAAAAATGAAATAAGGATTCGCCTTCAACAACCCTTGTAATGTTCTGGCTTTCAAAATTACCGCCAATAAGTTCGTCTACTCCACCTAAAGAAAGAGCTGTGTTGGAACTAGTGGACAAGTTAACGTTGGCAGACCATTTAAAGTCTCCTTCAAAATCATTATATCCTAAACTAAGTTCAAAACCTGTAGTCTCTACTGACCCCACATTTCTTACTTGACTGCCTTCATTGATACCCAGAGAGGTAGATGTAGGAACCCGTATTAAAAGATCATCACTTTGGTTTTCATAGTATTCTAGAGCTGCAGTGAACTTATCGTTAGCAAAACCTAAATCAACACCAATGTTCATCTGCTTGGTCTCCTCCCATTTTAAATCTGGATTAGCCAAACCAAAAGCGGTGGTACCTACTGCATTTGATCCTGCAATTGGGTAAAGGAAATCATTTACCAATGTTGCGCTATATAAATAATTGGCAATCCTATCATTACCGGAATACCCTAAACTACCTCTTAACTTCAACGTACTTACGTTGGTGTCTACCATGAAATTTTCTTTGGCAACGTTCCAACCCAAAGCATAAGAAGAGAACCATCCCCATCGGTTATTAGATCCAAATTTAGAAGAAGCATCACGTCTTAAGGATACCGCTGCAATATATTTGTCGTCATAGTTATAGTTCAACCTTCCCAAAAATCCTAATCTATTATACTCAAAAGAAGTACTCTGTAAGCTAGAATCTTCATTGGATAATTCGTCAATTTCATCTGAAACCGAGTTACGGCTGTTGGCATTGATGCTTGTACCTTTACTTTCAAATTTTTCTGATAGTAAAAGGGCCTCAAAATTATGTGCCTCTCCAAAAGTTTTGTTATACGTTAGACTATTGGTGAAAATTAATGTTTGACCATCAGATGCATTTTTTGTGATTGATGCAAATGCTTGTTGGTGTGTTCCTCCTAAACTATCATCGTTGAAAGATGGGATAAACCTGTCACTGGTAGCCTTGTAATAATCCAAACCTACTTGTGATTTAAACTTTAGACCTTCAAAAATGTCATATTCAGCAAAAATATTCCCAACCAAGCTGAACGTATTGTTGACTGCATTTCCATGTTTTAAAACTCGAACAGGGTTTTCTGCATCTTGACCATCACCAGCACTGTTTGGTCCCTGAAAGCCACCAAGGTTGTTTTCATTGTAAACCGGTAAATATGGTGCAGCTTTTATAGCGTGCTCCAAAAGAGAACGACCACCTACACCAGTTGGGTCTGGGTTCTGTTTGTTAAAATTAACGGACATGTTTTGTCCAAGCTTTAATTTTCCGAAGGTGAAATCACTATTGGCCCTAAAGGAATATCTTTGGAAGCCAGTTTCTATAACGATACCTTCACGCTCAAAATATCCACCAGAAATTCTGAAGTTACTGGTGTCATTACCACCGGATGCAGCCATGTCATAGCTTCTTATAATTCCAGAGGTATATATTTCGTCTTGCCAGTTTGTATTTAGACCAGATGAGGACAATGGTGTATTAGGTACAATACCAAAGGCATCATTGGCATATTGTAAATATTGCTCCGTATTCAACACATCATATCTATTGGTATTTTGTTGAAAACCGGTATGGGCATTAAAGGATAATTGCGTTTTACCACTTTTACCTTTCTTAGTGGTAACGATGATTACCCCGTTTGATCCTTGGGCGCCATACACCGCGGTGGTAGAGGCATCTTTTAATACGTTTATGGTTTCAATGTCATTTTGGTTGATACCGGAAAGGTTGCCAACAATTACGCCATCTACTACAAATAATGGAGAGTTGTTACCAAATGTACCAAGACCCCTAATGGTTATTGATGGCTCTGAACCAGGAGTTCCCGTGTTTACAACGGATATACCCGCTGCACGTCCTTGCAATGCTTCTGTGGCATTTGCAACCGGAACAGCATTAAGGTCTTCAGATTTTACACTGGAAATGGCCCCTGTAACGGCAGCCCTACTTTGGGCACCATAACCTACAACGACCACTTCATCTAAAGTCTGTGCATCAATTTCCATGGACACATTAAAGGAAGTTTGTCCATTTACAGGTATTTGCTGTGTTAAATAGCCAATGTAACTGATGGTAAGGGTAGCGTCAGTAGGAACGTTCGCCAATGAAAAATTTCCATCAAAATCTGTCTGGGTTCCATTTGTGGTGCCAGAAACCACTACAGATGCACCGGGAAGCGGTGTACCCGTTTCATCAGAAACAACACCGGTGAGGGTAGTTGTTTGTGAAAAGGCAAATTGCCCCAACATTGCAATAAAGGCAATGAATGTAATTTTGAGTTTACTCATAATTAATTAAGTTTAAGTTGTTATTCGTTCGAGTCACATTTATGCTAAATAGTAACGAAACAAATATAATTTGGAGGTTATGTGGAGAGTAAAAGAAATGAAGCGAACACTGGTAATTTTGATGCAGCGCTTCTGTTATTATTAGTAATACGGCATTTTTAGCTATATTTTTTTATGAGTCTCTTTAAATACAAGGGGTAGATTTTTCATATTGATAAATAATCTGCATATCACTGACTTTGTTCAATAATGATGTATTACAATAATTTTGAAAAATAGCACTTGGATAACTATATATTTGAACTAATATGTTACTTGGACCAAAGCGGGAATTACATATAAATTAAATTTATCTTTGAAGCTTTATCCTATACCTTGTTCGTTATGAAAATGCGGTCTTATTTAATCATTACCTTATTATTTATAGGGTTTTTAAACTCATGTAAAGAAAGTAATAAGGAACATTCCCAAGATCTTTCTTCCAGTCATGAAAATGGCAATTATGAGTTTACGAATGAACTAATCCATGAGACTAGCCCATATCTTTTACAACATGCCCATAATCCGGTAAATTGGAAACCTTGGTCACAAGAAGCATTTAAGGAAGCTGAAAATAAGGGAGTACTGGTGGTTTTAAGTGTAGGGTATTCTACCTGTCATTGGTGCCATGTAATGGAAGAAGAGTCTTTTGAGGATTTGGAGGTGGCAAATTTGATGAACGCCAAATTTGTAAGTATAAAGGTAGACCGTGAGGAAAGACCAGATTTGGATATGGTTTACCAAACGGCCCTGCAATTGGTCAATGGTACTGGTGGATGGCCTATGAACGCAATCATTTTGCCAGATGGTAGCCCTATATACCTAGGCACTTATAGCACAAAAGAGGAATGGAAAAATATTCTCACCAAGTTTAGTACCGAGTATGAGGCTAACCCAGAAAAAATGAAGGAATATGCTACCATGCTCGCCAATGGTGTACAAGAGGTGTATGAACAACCGGCAAAACAATTGGCCAATGAAATTTCCAAAACAAAAATTATAAACGGTATATCTACTTGGTCCAACTCGTGGGATAGGGAATGGGGAGGAAATACCGAACAGCAAAAATTCATTATTCCGGCAAATTTAAATATGTTATTGGAGTATGCGGTTTTGGAGCAGGATAAAAATGCACAAGATTTTGTTTTTAAAACATTGGATAAAGTATCTCAAGGAGGCATATATGACCATATTGGGGGAGGTTTTTTTAGATATAGCACGGATCCTAAATGGAAAGTGCCGCATTTTGAAAAAATGCTCTATGACAATGCACAAATGTTAAGCGTATTGTCCAATGCATATAAATTAAATGCAAATAATACCTACAAATCTTTAATAGAGGATACTTTTCATTTCTTGACTTCTGAAATGAAAAATCCGGAAGGTGGGTATTTTAGTGCAATGGATGCAGATACCAACGGAGAGGAAGGTATCTATTATATTTGGTCTATTGAGGAATTGAAATCGGTACTTAATACTGATTATGAGCTTTTTGCCAAGTTTTTCAATATAAACGATGGTGAGGTTTGGGAGCATTCAAGTTTCGTACTTTATACTACTGAATCCATAGCGGAATTCTCTAAGAACAATTCAATATCGCAATCTGAATTTTCTATTAAACTTAAAAAATGGAAAGAGACTTTGTATGATGCTCGTCAATTACGGGATAAACCTTCAAGGGATTATAAGATCATAACTTCTTGGAATGCACTTTTAATCGATGGATTGGTAGATGCCTATAAAACCTTTAACGACGAACGTTACCTTAATGAGGCAAAATTAATATTTAACTATCTAAAAGATCATAATTATAAAAATGGGGAATTGGTTCATTCCTATACTGCCAATAGCGATCAAAAAGAAGTTTTTTTGGAAGATTATGCGTTCTTGGCCAAGGCAGCAATTAGTCTGTATGAAGTGACCCTAAATATCGATTACCTTAAAGAGGCCAATAAATTAATTGGTAGTGCACTTACAACCTATAAGAGCAAGTCTGGTTTGTTTTATTATAATCTACCCAATGATTTGGTGCCAAGAATGATCAACACAACAGACGGAGTTATCCCTTCTGCCAATGCTATTATGGCTCAAAACTTATTTAAAATAGGACATTTGGAATATAATACGTCATATTTAAATAATGCCAAAAGCATGACCTCTTTGGTAGTGGATGATTTTGAGAATTATGCTCTTAATTATGGTTCATGGGGAACACTACTTTTAAACCATGCTTACCCTTATTATGAAATAGCTGTGGTAGGGGAGCAGGCTAAAAATCTGGTACAGGAATTAGGAGGTTTTTACCTAGCCAATACTTTAGTGGTCGGTAGTGAACGCTCAAGTGACATCTCTCTATTCAAGGATCGTTATGATGCCGATGATACGTTTGTCTATGTTTGCCAAAACAACACGTGTAAATTGCCGGTAACGAGTACGATAGAGGCTATTGGGCAAATGAAATCATTTGGATACCAAGGATTGGAGACTACCCAAAAATTTAGTAAATAATAAAGGATCTGTTTAAAATCAAGCAGGTTACAATAGGTATTTGCTATTCATATTGACGAATGAATTTATTAATCTTAAAGCTGGCCAGAAAACTTTGCTATTACCAATTATTTAAACAAGATTTGTACAACAATAAAATGTAATAAAATGCCAGGGTTTGAACTGTTTGGGGAAAAAGAAAAAAGTCAAGTACAACAGGTATTGGATACCGGAGTTCTAATGCGTTATGGATTTGACGGTATGCGTAACGGTCAGTGGAAAGCGGTTGAGCTAGAACAGGCATTGGCTAAAAGAATGATGGTGAAACACGCTCAATTGGTGAGTAGTGGAACTGCGGCGTTAACGGTAGCCCTTGCCAGTGCCGGTGTTGGTGCGGGAGATGAAGTCATTATGCCCACATTTACTTTTGTTGCTAGTTTTGAATCTATTTTGGCAATAGGAGCAGTGCCTATTTTGGTAGATGTTGATGATACTTTAACTTTAGATCCTGCTGCGGTAGAAGAGGCAATTACCAGTAATACAAAGGTTATAATGCCTGTTCATATGTGCGGTTCCATGGCAGACTTGGGTGCGTTAAAATCCATTTGTGAAAAACATGGGTTATTGCTTTTGGAAGATGCATGCCAAGCAATTGGAGGTAGTTACGACGGTAAACCTTTAGGAAGTTATGGTGATTTAGGATGTTTTTCTTTTGATTATGTCAAAACCATTACTTGTGGAGAAGGTGGAGCGCTTATTACCAATAACGATGCTTTTAAATTGCATGCTGATCATTTCTCCGATCATGGCCATGATCATATTGGAACGAATAGGGGAGCGGAAAGCCATCCGTTTTTAGGATATAACTATAGAATATCCGAATTAAACGCTGCCGTGGGCTGTGCTCAAATTAAGCGTTTAGATGAATTTTTGACAATTCAGGAAAAACATTATACACTTATAAAAACCCTATTAGCTCCCATTGAGGGAATTACTTTTAGAAGAGTACCCCATGGTGGAGTTGAAAATTATTCTTTTTTGAATTTTTACATGCCGACAACCGAGTTGGCCAAAAAAGCGCATCAGGCGTTAACCAACGCTGGTTTGGATGCATGTTTTTATTGGTATGACAATAATTGGCATTATTACAGGAAATGGGAGCACCTTACACATACCAAGTCGTTGGGGAAATTGCCTCAAGAAGTATTGGACCAATTACCGGATTATACCAAGGCCGACTTTTCAAAATCTGATGTTTGGGTAGGTAGAAATATATCTTGTCTCATTAAACTTAGCTGGACTGAAGAACAGGTAAAAGAACGAGCGGATAAAATGAAAGATGTACTAACCGGGCTGCTTTCGTAAATTAGTAGGATACATATTCTACTATTTCCAAACCGTATCCTATTATACCCACCCTTTTTGTCTGTAGACTATTGGTCATTAATTTCATTTTGTGAATACCAAGGTCATGTAGTATTTGGGCACCAATACCAAAATCCCTACTGTCCATCTCAATTTTTGGAGCCTTCATTATTCCCTGTTTTTGCAATTCCTTGAGTTCCTTTAATCGAGATAGTAAATTAAGCGATTCTACATCTTGATTAATGAAAACAATGGCACCTTTACCTTCATCATTCACTTTTTTGAACATATCCTCCAATTTTTCATCGGGATTATGGGTCAAGGTTCCTAAAATATCATTGTTGATCAAGGTAGAGTTTATTCTAGTTAGAATTTTCTCATCTGCAGACCAAGTACCTTTGGTCAATGCTAGGTGAACATGGTTATTGGTTGTTTGCTTATAGGCTCTTAACCTATATTCGCCAAACCTCGTATTAATATTAAAATCTGTTTCTTTTTCAATTAAACTATCATGCTCCATTCTATAGGCTACCAAGTCTTCTATAGAAACGATCTTTAGGTCAAATTTTTTGGCCACTTCTATTAACTGGGGTAAACGCGCCATACTGCCATCATCGTTCATTATCTCAACGATATAACCGGCAGGTTTAAGACCGGCCAATCTAGCAAAATCAATTGCTGCCTCTGTATGTCCAGTTCTGCGAAGAACACCGCCTTCTTTTGCAACCAATGGGAAAATATGTCCAGGTCTTACCAGATCATGAGGTTTGGTATTAGGGTCGGTAAGGGCAAAAACGGTTTTGGAACGGTCAGAAGCCGATATACCAGTGGTTACTCCATTGCCCCTTAAATCTACGGAAACCGTAAAAGCTGTCTCAAACGGATCGGTATTGGTATTTACCATTAATTGAAGTCCTAATTCCTTACATCTACCTTCGGTCAACGGTGCACATATAAGTCCTTTGCCATGCGTAGCCATGAAATTTATGGTTTCTGGGGTTGCCAGCTCGGCTGCAGCCAAAAAATCCCCTTCGTTTTCCCTATTCTCATCATCGACCACTATAATGACCTTTCCCAAACGGATGTCCTCAATAGCTTCCTCAATAGTGTTTAATTGTATTTTAATTTGATCTGTCATGATGTTAACAATCAGCTTTTGTCTTTTTTCTTAAATAATTTTTTGAAGAAATCGGTTATAAAACCAAAATCTACCATTCCTTTATCTTCCGTTGCCCTTTTAGTTAAAAATATTCCTAACGGCAGCATAATCAATGTAGCTATCCAGGCACCTAACATAGGGTGAATATTTCCTTCTTTGGAATAATTTCCGGCAAAAACACCTATAAAATAGTAGATAAGAAACAGCACTATGGCAATAACCATGGGTAAACCTAGTCCGCCTTTTCTAATAATTGCACCTAAAGGGGCACCCACAAAAAATAATATAATACAGGAAAATGCCAAGGCATACTTACTATGAAGTGAAAGTATGTGCATGTTATATATTTTATAACGCTTTTGCATTTCCTCTTTTTTACCGGTTACGGAACCTAAAATACTACTGGTTGCATTTTTAGCACTGCTTAGTATTTGCAACTGTTGCCATTCTGGGAAAAGCACAAGGAAATTTTCTTTTATAGAATCTTGCAAGGCGGTGTTTGCTCTGGCCAATTTTGCTTTTTCCGCGGTAATGGAATCTTTTTTGGAAACCATATCTGCTTTAACGGAATCTGTGTTTTTAATGACCAAAGGAGCAAATAGGCCAATTCTACTCTCAATATTTTTTGAAAACGCACGTACTATCCTGTAATTGTCTCCCCGTAAGGAATCAATATCCTTGGACAACCTTGAAATGTTTTTCATTTTATCCGTACTGATGTCCCGTTCCTCTTCCAATTCATCATTGTTGATGTCGGGAATTTCAATATTCATGGTGTAGGTGTCAAAATTGGCTTGTGCAAAGGGGAACTGCATTTTGCTGTCATTACTTTTAGTGACAATATCCTCATAGTAATGCCCGTCATGTAATACCAATTGAATTAAATCAGAATCTTCACTACTAATCAATTCTCCCGTTTTGGATTTAATGACCGTAGTATTCAAATTGGTTTTGGACTTTATATGGATAATGACGTTTTTTAAGAAGCGATCGTTCTCCCCATATTTTTCATCCACTTTAATGTTCATCCCTTCAAAATCACTAAAAACACCTTCTGCTACAACGGCGGCAGGTTTTACCTTGGCAATATTTCTCCTAAGATTGTATATTTTACGCTGGGATAGGGGAATTACATTATTGGCAAAAAAGAAGGTGACACCCCCTAATAGGACCACAAATATTATCAAGCTCAACATTGAGCGCTGCAACGAAATACCCGAAGCCTTCATT
Organism: Maribacter sp. MAR_2009_72; assembly: GCF_007827235.1. NCBI lineage: Bacteria > Pseudomonadati > Bacteroidota > Flavobacteriia > Flavobacteriales > Flavobacteriaceae > Maribacter > Maribacter sp. MAR_2009_72. The sequence goes on from NZ_VISB01000001.1 coordinate 249,791, forward strand.
GCTGCAAACTCATAATTTTCTGCAATGGACCCAAAAGTAAGTATAGAGGATAATAGTACCGTTAATGGTAAAACTTTTTCGGTAAGGTCTGGTAGTAGATAGAAAAGAAACTTTCCTATAATGATGATATCCAGACCTTTACCTGCAATATCGTCAATAAATAACCAGATCGTTTGAAATATGAAGATAAACATCAATATTACAAACGAACTGACAAAATTAAAGACGAACCTTGATAGGATATAACGGTCTAGAATTCTCAATAGATCTAATTTCTTAGAATGAAATAGCCTTCATCCTTATATTTAGCTTCATCAAAAGTAAATAAGGTTTTGGACAAATCTTGGTCTGTTTTAAAAGAATTAACAGTGATCGTTGTCTTTGTGCCATTCTTTCCGGTTTCAATTAGTTTATAGATATGCTTTGTACCCATATCTATTCCCAATAATCTTGATTTTATTTCGGTATCAGAATCTATTGGGGTCAATTTTACATATTGAATTTTTCTACCCTGCACATTCTGTAAAATATCCCATGCATAATTATGGCCCTCCTTATAGAATGTCAACATTTTAGAAGGGGTCATGGCGTTTTCGTCATCAGACTGGTCTTCAATGGTCACTTCTTCATTTTCAGGCACAATGGTATACACTTTCTTACCGTCATAGAGTTGTTGGGACCCTAAATAATTGAATATATATTTTTCGCCGGAAAGTGTTACATCACCTCTGGTCTCTTGATTTATACCCGCTTCCGCATTTTTAAGGTCAAATTTAAAATCTACATATATATTGTCGTAGCTCTTTACTTTGGCATATACCTCATCCAATAATGATTTTGCCTTATCTGAACTTTGTGCGTTGGCTAAAGTTGTCATTAAAATAGCCGTAAATACAATAATAATTTTTTTCATCATGTTTTTAATATTATTCATTATCCAAAATTTGGTGAAGGGCGGCAATATCCGTTACATAAACCTGTCTTGCCTTACTGCCTTCAAATGGACCTACAATTCCTGCTGCCTCTAACTGATCAATAATTCTGCCAGCCCTGTTATATCCCAATTTCAACTTACGCTGAATCAATGAGGCGGAGCCTTGTTGGGCAATTACGATAACTTCTGCAGCTTCGCGAAATTTAGCGTCCCTTTCAGACACATTGTTATCAAGACTCGTGCCAGAATCCTCGCCAACATATTCAGGTAGCTCATGGGCATCTGGATATGCTCGTTGACTGCCTATGAACTCAACAATTTTAGCTACCTCTGGAGTATCTACAAAAGCACATTGAATACGGGTTACATCATTACCTTGGGTAAACAACATATCACCCCGACCAATTAATTGATCGGCACCAGCAGTATCCAATATAGTTCTTGAATCTATTTTGGAAGTTACCCTAAATGCGAGCCTTGCCGGGAAGTTAGCTTTAATGATACCTGTAATAACGTTCACGGATGGTCGTTGTGTTGCAATGATCAAATGGATACCAATGGCCCTTGCCAATTGCGCCAATCTTGCAACAGGGGTTTCTACTTCCTTGCCCGCGGTCATGATCAGATCTGCAAACTCATCGATCACCAAAACGATATAGGGCAAAAATTTATGTCCGTCATGCGGATTAAGTTTACGCGCTTTAAACTTAGTATTGTATTCTTTAAGGTTACGGACCATAGCCAATTTTAAGAGCTCATACCTATTATCCATTTCTATACAAAGGGAATTTAAGGTGTGGATTACCTTGGTATTGTCCGTAATTATCGCTTCTTCTGAATCGGGTAGTTTGGCCAAGAAATGGCGCTCAATTTTATTGTAAAGGGTTAATTCTACCTTTTTGGGGTCAACAAGAATAAATTTAACCTCAGCTGGATGCCTTTTGTATAATAACGAGGTTAATACCGCATTTAAACCAACGGATTTACCTTGACCTGTGGCACCTGCCATTAACAAGTGAGGCATTTTAGCCAAATCAACTACAAAAGTTTCGTTACTGATCGTTTTTCCAAATGCAATGGGAAGTTCCATTTCGGCCTTTTGAAATTTGCTTGACGCAATTACCGAACGCATGGAGACTATAGTCGCGTTTTTATTGGGTACCTCAATACCAATGGTGCCCTTACCCGGTATGGGTGCTATGATACGTATGCCCAGGGCCGCCAACGACAGGGCAATATCATCTTCAAGGTTTTTTATCTTGGAAATACGTATACCGGCTTCCGGTACTATTTCATATAAGGTAACGGTAGGTCCTATGGTTGCTTTAATCTGGGCAATCCCAATTTTGTAATTTTTAAGGGTTTCTACAATTTTATTCTTGTTTTCCTCTAATTCTTCTTGGTTTATGGTAATACCACCGGTTACCCCATGTTGATCCAATAATTCTATGGTTGGGAACTTATAATTACCCAGTTCTAGCGTAGGGTCAAATTCACCAAAGTCGTCGACCAATTTATTGGCCAATAAATCTAATTCCTCAGGTTCTTCAATAACCTGTTCCACCTCCATATCCAAGGTTTCCTCTTCTTCAGGGGCAACAACTTCAAAATCCTTGGATTCCGTTTCTGGTTCTAAGTGGGGGATTTCGGTTTTATGAGTGTAGGTATCAACTACAATAGGGGACTCTTCCTCTAAGGAAGAGGTTATCAGCTCTTCTTCCTCTGCAAGTGTTTTCTTTCGTTCCTTACTTGCCTTAAATTCTGATGAAATGGCCTCTTTTCTTGATTTAAAGAATGAGCCTATAGCTTCTGGCGTAAGCTCAAATAATCTGACCACAATGTAAATCAGTCCAAAGAGCAATAATAACAATACTCCTATTTTGCCGGCGTAGTCTTGCAGAAAGTCATTCATTTCATAGCCGATCAATCCACCTAATAAAGGGGTTTCAATGGCAAAGAACCCTAACGCGATTGAAATCCATATTACAAATAAAAGCCCCCATATCCATTTTTTGATCAGGGCTTTTAAAGGCAATCCTAAAAATAGATAAATGCCGGTTATACAAATTAAGAACGGGAAAATTAACGAGGCCAGTCCAAAGCCTTTATACATGAAAAAATGACTGATGCTAGCACCAAATTTGTTCAATAAATTCTTGGCAAGTTCATTACGGTCCTTAAATTCCGTCAATAGGCTTTGGTCATCTTGCCAATTAAAATAAAAGGATATGAATGAAAAAAACAATGCAATACTAAAAAGCATGAGTAAACTGCCCAAAATAATTTTATTCTGTTTGGACAATTTAAACGATGTTCCTTTTTTAGTAGGTTTTGGCTTTGATTTAGTTGCCTTCTTTGCCATTAAATCTTTTATTCTGGTGCTAAATTACAAATTTACGTTGAGCAATTGGAAATGTTGGCGCTTACTGGAAAATCTTAGGAATATAAATGATGAGCCCAATAATTGCCGAAGCTATTGAAACCAGCATAACGGCACCGGCAGAAATATCCTTGATGAAGCCTATCTTAACATCAAATTCTGGCTGTACATAATCTGATATTTTTTCAACGGCCGTATTTAAGCCTTCTATTCCTAAAACTAGGGCAATGGCAAAAATCTGCAGAATCCATTCCGTGCTTGAAATTTCAAAATAAAAACCGGCTATGGTAACCACTATGGCAATGACCACTTGGATTTTTATACTTGCTTCGGTGCGTACCAATAACCAGGCTCCTTTTAAGGCGAAACCAACACTTTTGATACGGTTGACCAAAAAGGATTCTTTGGGCATGGATTTATTTTTAATTCATCAACGCCTCTAATGCCGCCTTGTAATTAGGTTCTTCGGTTATTTCCGCTACTTGTTCCGTATAGATGACATTTCCTTTTTCATCCAGTACAACGACAGCTCTGGAATGTAGTGGTGTTAATGGTCCATCAGAGAAATTCACGTTATACGCTTTACCGAAATTGCCATCCCTAAAATCTGAAAGCATTTCTACGTTTTCTATACCTTCCGCACCGCAAAATCTTGCTTGGGCAAATGGTAAATCCTTGGAAACACATAATACAATGGTATTGTCCAGCTCTGCAGCTTCTTGGTTAAATTGTCTTACGGATTGTGCGCAGGTGCCAGTGTCCACACTTGGAAAAATATTTAAAACTACCCTAGAACCTAAATAATCCGAAAGTTTAACGGTAGATAGGTCGTTTTTGGTCAATTCAAATTCTGGAGCCTTATTACCATTAGTCGGTAATGATCCTATAGTATGTACGGTATTGCCTTTTAGTGTTACGGAAGCCATGTTTTAAGTTTAAGATTTAAAGTTGTGAAATTAAAAAATATAAAGCTTAAACGTAAATTAAAGGATAAAAAAAAGGTTCTTTCATGCATGAAAGAACCTTAAAAATTTATTAGGGTATTTTATTTATCTATGGAACCAAGAACCCGTTGCATAAATTGGTTCATGGCATCTTTTTTTGGAATACCATCCTGTATGCTCTGCGCTACATCAAGAGCACCGTACATATTGGAAATCAATTCTCCTATAACATCAAGCTCTTCATCTTTTAATGAGGGTAATTCCGTAAGGGCTTCTAAGGTTTCAATGGTTTCCAGAACGTAATCACTGTCCTTTTCCTCAATAAATTCCGTCAGTAATTTAATTATAGGCAACCTCACTGATCAATTCTTTTAAAAGGTCATATTTATTGGTCTGGACCTGATTCTTTAATTTCCCTTTTTCGAAAGATGCAAACGTTGGCAAATTGTCAACATTGGCAAGTTTTCTTGAGGCAGGGAATTTTTCGGCATCGGCTATGACAAAGGTAATGTTCTCATTGGTTGAAGCCTCTTTTTTGAATTTAGGCTTCATGATTCTACAGTTACCACACCAAGTGGCCGAATACTGAACAACAACATTATCATTATTAGCTATAATTTCCTGTAGATTATCTTCTTCTAGTTCTAGTAACATAACTTCAATTGTTTAATGGATTAACAAGGGCATGAAATCATTCATGCCCTATGATAAAAATTGTTTAGTTAGCGTGTGCGGACAGATAGGATTTTACACCCTCCCTATTGGCGGACATTGCTTCTTTACCTTCTTCCCAGTTGGCAGGACATACTTCTCCTTTTTCCTGTACATGGGTGTAAGCGTCTATTAAGCGAAGATATTCGTTTACATTTCTACCTAAAGGCATATGGTTGATACCCTCATGGAAAACGGTTCCTTCCTCATCTATTAAGTAAGTGGCACGGTAAGTAACATTATCACCTTCAACGGTAATGATATCGTTGACCTCATCGTATTCTTTATTTGTTGTGTCAAGAATACCTAAAGTAGCCGCTAAATTTCTGTTGCTATCTGCTAAAATAGGGTAGGTAACACCTTCAATTCCTCCGTTATCCTTGTCTGTACTTAACCAAGCAAAATGAACTTCTGCGGTATCACATGACGCTCCAATTACCATTGAATTTCTTTTTTCGAACTCACCTAAAGCTGCTTGAAAAGCATGTAGTTCGGTAGGACAAACGAAAGTGAAATCCTTTGGGTACCAAAAAAGAACTACTTTTTTATTGTTTTTCTGAGCTTCTTCCAATACGTTGATCTTAAAAGTATCGCCCATTTCGTTCATTGCATTAACGCTTAGATTTGGGAATTTTTTTCCTACAAATGCCATAATATGTTTTCGTTTATTGATTTATTTGTAAGGCAAAATTAGTGCATGAAAACCTGTATTGCAGCATTCAAAATTAGAATTTTCAATGCAAGAATAACTATTTTGAATGGCGTAAGAATTTGTATGTTTTTCTTGTTGAAGTGTTAATTATAGGTGCCATAAATTATCAGATCGTTACTTTAACGACCAGGGTAGGAACTTATAAGCAAACTGCGCAAATGAGTTATTTGGTGAATATGCGTTTGATCTTAATATTGAGGGCGGCAAATATAAAAGTCATGATCGGGCTTAACCAATTAAAAATTGCATATACAAAGTATTCCGCTACACTAACACCTAATACACCGCTATGATATGCTCCACAGGTATTATAAGGAATAAGTACGGAAGTTACCGTTCCCGTATCTTCCAAGGTCCTGCTCAGGTTTTCAGGAGCTAGACCTTTATCCTTAAATGCTTTGGCGAACATTTTGCCCGGAACCACAATGGCCAAATACTGATCAGATGCAGTACCGTTTAGCACAATACAGCTTATACCTGTACTAAAGAATAGACCAAATGTAGATTTAGCCAAACTTAATAAGGCCTTTGTAATACGGGACAATGCTCCAATACCATCCATTATTCCGCCAAAAACCATGGCACAGACAATAAGCCAAATAGTACCCATCATACCGGCCATTCCCTTTGCGGAAAACAAATCGCTCAACACCTCGTTGTCCGTTGGAATTTCAGTGCTAACAGTAATTGCCTGTAATATACCCTTGTAGGCCGAATGAAAATCTAGCTGTTTACTGTCCGTTATTCCTGCAACGACCTCAGGTTGAAAAATGACGGCAAATAATGCACCCAGCAAGGTACCAATGAGCAATGCGGCCAATGGAGGTGTTTTTTTTACTATCAATGCGACGACTACCACTGGAACCAAAAATAACCATCCGTTTATATTGAAGGTGGCGTCTATAGAGGATAAAATGGAGTCGATATCCGCTACACCGCTCGTATCTATGTTAAGTCCAATAATTACGAACACCAATAACGTAATTGAAATTGTTGGAACCGTTGTCCATAACATATATTTAATATGGGTAAATAATTCCCCACCGGCCATTGCCGGTGCTAAATTTGTAGTATCGCTTAAAGGAGATAATTTGTCTCCAAAATATGCACCGGATAATACGGCCCCTGCCGTCATTCCCAAGGAAACACCTAAGGCTTCACCAATACCTATAAGGGCAATACCAACTGTTGCAGAGGTGGTCCAGCTACTGCCGGTGGCCACGGATATGATTGCACAGATGATAACGCAGGCGGCCAAAAATATAGTGGGATTTAAAATTTGAAGACCATAATAGATCATAGCCGGTATTACACCACTTACCAGCCAAGTACCGGCCAAGGCGCCAACCATTAATAAGATCAGTAATGCTCCGGTCGTAGCTTTTATATTTTCCGCCACTTCCGCAAACATTTGTTTATAGGAAACTTTATTAAAAAAACCTACAATTGCGGCTATGGCGCCTCCTAATAATAGTATGAATTGATTGGACCCGCTTAACGCATCATCCCCAAAAACATATACATTATAGGCTAGCATTCCTACTAAGGCTATAACCGGAATGAGAGCTTCTAAAATACTCAGTTCCCTGTTCTGTACAATATGTTCATTTTTTCTATGCTCATTGGTATTATGGTCGGCCATTAAAGATGAGTTTGGATTCTACGTAATATTACGATTTATGGGATTGATGTGCAAACCGTTTATAAAATCGATTATTAGGCTTTTATGCCGGTGGAATCCAATATCTTAAGATCCATAAGGCATTTTTTCATCATGGAATACGTGCGTTCAATATCGTCATCAAGACCTATGGAAAATCTAATTAGGCCGTTTCCAAGGCCCATTTCTTCCTGTTCCTCAATAGGAATTTCTGAAGAGGTAGAACTTCCAGGCGCACTGAACAAGGTTTTGTAGAACCCTAAACTGACCGCTAAATAGCCTAATTTTCGTTCTTGCATTAATTCCATTAAGGTATTGGCATTTTCCAATGTCCCTACATCTAAGGTCAATAATCCGCCATAACCATATTCCGGATTCATTTGGTCTTCCATGATTAAATGACCTGGGTGAGATGAAAGCCCAGGATATACGACCCTTAAACCGTCTTGTTCAAATTTTTTGGCCAAGTATAGTGCGTTTGCACTATGTTGTTTCATTCTAATGTGTAAGGTGCGCATATTTTTAAGGATAGATGCTGCCCGCATACTGTCCAAAGTACTTCCTAATAACATTCCCGCTCCATTGTTCACATCCTTAAGGGCTAAACAAAATTTGGTTGAGCCGCAGACCACACCGGCAACGCAGTCACTGGTTCCGTTAATGAATTTGGTAAGACTGTGGATAACAATATCGGCACCAAGTCTTGCAGGAGATACGGTAAGCGGTGAAAACGTATTGTCAACCACTAATGGTAAGGTGTTCTGTTTGGCAATGCGCGAAAGCGCAGAAATATCGGCTACCTCCAATAGGGGATTGCTCACACTTTCACAATAGATCATTTTAGTATTTGGGGTTATGGCATTCTCCACCGCTTTTAAATCTGTGATATCCAAAAATGTGGTGGTTATCCCCAATTTGACCAAAAAGTTTTTCATGAACGCATAAGTACCTCCATAAATGGTCCTGCTACTAATAATGTGGTCACCGGTATTGCACAATTGTAGTATTACTGCAGTAATGGCACCCATGCCACTTGCCGTAACATTAGCGGTCTCCGTGCCTTCCAGTGCGGCCAAGGCTTCGCCCAGATATAGATTGGACGGTGAGGAATGCCTACTATATAGGTAACACCCTTCCGTATTACCTTCAAAGGTATCGAACATGGTTTTGGCCGAGATAAAGGTATAGGTAGATGAATCCGAAATAGATGGATTGACTCCACCATATTCTCCAAAATATTGAAGGTCCTGTAAGTTGTTACTATGCTTTGTGCTCATGAATAATATTTTAAGTAAATCTAGTCTATAGTAAAATAATTGTCAATGCATTTGTTCAATTGTAGATTTTAATTCTATAATATATATTTTTTTAGATTTTAAATTTATATTTACAGCTATTACATCTGTTATTTAGATAATTAATCAAAATGAAACTAGACGATAAGGATATTAAGCTATTGGCTCTTTTACAGGACAATAGCAAGAAAACCAATAAGGAATATGCACTGCAATTGGGTTTGTCAACCACCGCAATCTATGAACGTATAAAGCGTTTGGAACGTACCAGGGCCATTAGGAATTATGTAGCCTTAGTGGACAAGGCCAAGGTCAATAGAAATTTTACCGTTTTTTGCCATGTAAAACTAGTACAGCATGTCAAGGATAATATTGCTCAGTTTGAGGCTCAGGTATTACGATTACAAGAGGTAGTAGAGTGCCACCATTTAAGCGGTGACTATGATTATTTGTTGAAGATACATGTGCAGGATATGGATGCTTACCGTCATTTTATGGTCAATAAACTTACGGCTATGAGCCATATTGGTAGTACACAGAGTTCTTTTACCATAAAAGAGGTAAAGCATTCTACGGCTATACCCCTGTAAAACTAAAAATAGTATTAATTTTGTAGGACATTAGAAAACAAATATTTTATGGATCAATATGATGTAGCCATTATAGGCTCTGGACCTGGTGGATATGTAGCGGCAATACGTTGTGCACAGCTAGGAATGAAAACAGCAATAATTGAAAAATATTCCACCTTGGGCGGAACCTGTTTAAATGTTGGGTGTATACCCTCAAAAGCGTTGTTGGATTCTTCACATCATTATGAGGATGCCATTAAACATTTTGATGAGCACGGTATTGAAATACCGGGAGAAATAAAGGTCAATTTGGAAAAAATGATTGCCCGTAAACAAAGTGTCGTTGATCAGACTACTAAGGGTATTGAGTTTTTAATGGATAAAAACAAGATTACCGTTTATGAGGGTGTTGGGAGCTTTAAGGACGCAACACATGTCTCTATTAAAAAGAACGATGGTAAGTTAGAAGATATTGAAGCTAAACATATTATTATAGCAACAGGTTCCAAACCTTCTACCTTACCCTTTATAAAATTGGATAAAGAACGTATCATTACTTCTACAGAGGCTTTAAAGTTGAAAGAGGTACCCAAACACATGATCGTAATTGGCGGTGGGGTTATTGGCCTTGAATTAGGTCAGGTGTATAAGCGTCTTGGTGCGGAGGTTACGGTAGTGGAATTTATGGACCGTATTATTCCGGGAATGGACGGTGCCCTTTCCAAAGAATTGACCAAAGTGTTGAAAAAGCAAAAGATAAAGTTTGCATTATCCCATAAAGTTAAATCCGTTGAACGAAAAGGGGATAAGGTAATAGTAAAGGCTGATGACAAAAAAGGCCAAGAGGTTGTTTTTGAAGGGGATTATTGTTTAGTGGCCGTTGGACGTAGACCATTTACAGACGGGTTGAACGTTGAGGCTGCAGGAGTTGCCTTGGATGATAGGGGCAAAGTGATCGTAGATGGGCATTTAAAGACCAATGTAGATAACATTTATGCTATAGGTGATGTTATAAAAGGTGCAATGTTGGCACATAAGGCAGAAGAGGAAGGTACTTTGGTTGCAGAACAATTGGCGGGCCAAAAACCCCATATTGATTATAATTTGATTCCGGGCGTTGTATATACATGGCCAGAGGTTGCCGCTGTAGGTAAGACCGAGGAAGAGTTGAAGGAAGCGGACGTTGATTTTAAGGTTGGCCAGTTTCCAATGCGTGCACTGGGCCGTTCCAGGGCCAGTATGGACACGGATGGATTTGTAAAAATATTGGCCGATAAAAAGACCGATGAGGTTTTAGGGGTTCATATGATCGGGGCACGTTGTGCCGATTTAATTGCAGAGGCGGTTACAGCTATGGAATTTAGGGCTTCAGCAGAAGATATCTCGCGTATGAGCCACGCACACCCAACTTATGCGGAAGCCGTTAAAGAGGCAGCGTTGGCCGCAACTGACGATCGCGCACTGCATATATAAATATTGATTGCAATAATTAAATAAAAAAGCAGTCCTTGAACAGGCTGCTTTTTTTTTATGAACAAAAATTAATTTTTAATTAGGCCTAAAGTGCGTAATACCTTTTCCGTAACGCTTTTTAAGACTTCAAAGGCTATTAGTGCAAATTGTTCCAAATAAATCCTTGCTATGGATAAAAAGGAAGAAATACCGGCTTTAAATTCTATTTTATGGTCTTCATATTTCAGGGCCAAAAAAGAACAAATGAACATAAACATTATTGCCCCGGGAATGGCTATCCACGGAGTTAGGGAATGATGAAAAAACCTATATAGGCCTACTCCTGTAAAACTACCGTACAAAATGATAAAATGTATCACATAGATGGACAATGTGCTCTGACCAATTTTTAACCACGTAGCGTTCATTAAGAAACTTCTAAGAAGAATAAATAGGGAAAAGACCAATAACACATCACCAAGTCTAATAAATAGGTAATTGTTAGAATATATCGCTTCAAATAAAGCTATACCGGTCATCTCGTGAACCGTATAGAAAAAATCCGATGAAAGAAAAATCAAGGTCAATCCAACACCAATATATGCTGGTATAAGAACGGTGTACAACTTTTTGTGTTCCTGAAACTTGGTGAAAATAACGGAAAGAAATCCACCTACAGAGGCATAGCCCAGCCATGGTATAATCGTAAATACCGAACCATGTGCTTTTGTAAAGTAATTGGCGAGAAATTGAGGTAATATCTCAAAGCTCATTGATTTATAAATCGGCTCAAAAATGAACAAAACCAACGTTGTGCCTGCCAATACACCAGGGAAAATCCATTTTTGTTTGGTAAACGTCAGTAAATAGCACGCTATAATAAATAGTAATGAAAGACCTATGCAGTGTAAAACATCCACCAAATAAAATGAATCATAAATTTCCCCTTTGAACAGGCCAAAAAGATTCATTCTTAGCAAATATGCGATTGCCAATAGCTCCAATCCTCTTTTTAAACCTTTTTTTACACGGGGATTGTTCCAGCCCATTTGGGGCGAACGAATCAATAAGAACGTAAAAATGAATCCGGATACGGTAAAGAATACTGGCGCGGTAATACCCCTAAAATATTTCCAAGTGCTGAACACTAAATTTGAGCTATCCCTAAAGGCATTGTCTAAAAGTCCATCTATAAAATGCCCTTGTAGCATCATCAAAATGGCCCAAGCGCGTATGGCATCCAAAAAAAACAATCTGGTTCTAGCGTTGCTCATTACTTTTAATATATCCTATATACTTCTATAACAGTATGTTTGGATGTTCACTGGCGCAAAATTAGATAAAATAAGTTAAGGTATTCCGTATTTTAAATAAATTCCTAATCTTCTATAAATTAGGGCTTTTGGGTTTGCTTTTGATATTTGTGAGTATCAAATCTTCAAAATCTAACAATGATAGGTTGGTCAAGTTAACTCTGCAGTTGGCATGAATAAATTTTAATGGTAGGTCATTTGACCTATTTTAGGAATGTGCGGTATGGAGTTGTAACGGTATAATTGGCAACATTTATGTGATAGCTTTAAGACGGAAAATGTAGTTGAAAAGAATTAAAGCGGATAGGGAGGTAATGTAGACGTAGAAGTATAGTATATTTTAGTGAAAGTAAAGAAATCTAAAAAAAATGACATGTCTTTTTAGGTAAAGCTTCTTTTTGTGCATTAATTCTATACCATTAAAATAGTAAGCTCAAAAATACTGGTATATGTTTTTAATAATCTTATGTGACTTCTGTACCTTTATCCCGTGTTAAAAGCCTTTAGGGAACATATTGAATTAGACTTTCCGGAGTTATTGACCGATCACTTTTTAATTGCCTGTAGTGGTGGATTGGACAGTGTGGTTCTTTGCGTACTTTGTAAGGAATTAGGTTTGCAGTTTTCAATGGCACATTGCAATTTTGGCCTACGTGGTCATGCCAGTGATGGAGATGAAGATTTTGTAAGATCATTGGCAAAATCACTTAATAGTCAAATATTTGTAACCCGTTTTGATACCTTGGGCTATGTCAACCAACATAAAGTTTCCATGCAAATGGCCTGTAGGGAATTGCGTTATGCCTGGTTTCGTAAAATTTTAGGGGAACAAAACATTTCATTATTGTTGACCGCACATCATGCCAACGATAATCTTGAAACATTTTTGATCAACCTATCAAGGGGAAGCGGTATTGAAGGCCTAACGGGAATACCGGCCAAAACAACATATTTAAGAAGGCCATTATTACCTTTTACACGGGAGCAGTTGGCTTCCTATGCACAGGACAATGCTATACGTTGGAGGGAAGATAGTAGTAATGCAGATACCAAGTATCTTAGAAATAAAATTAGGATCGATCTTGTTCCAATTCTAAAGGAACTTCACCCAACCTTTTCGGAGAATTTTAAAAATACATTGCGGTATTTAGAACAAACCAACACGATAGCCAATGCATATCTAGAAGAATTAAAGAAAGAATTGTTCGTTCCACAGGGAAATGGATATCAAATCCCTATTATCAAATTAAAGAAGCTACATCCATTGTCTACTTACTTACATGGACTATTTTATGAATACGGATTTAGGGAACTGGATAATCTTGAATCCATTTTGGACGGAATAAGCGGTAAATTTATTCGGTCCAATACACATATTTTGGTAAAGAATCGTGAGTTTTTATTGCTCTCTCATGTACAAACTCATAATGATAAACATTCTTATGATATTAGGGAGGATGCAGTAGTTGTTAAACACCCGGTATCACTTAAATTTTCAGAGGTCTCCCAACGTTATGATAATTCAAGAGACATAATTTACGTACAGAAAAATACGTTAAAATATCCTTTGACGTTAAGGAAATGGAAAAAAGGCGACTACTTTTATCCAATAGGGTTAAATGGCAAAAAAAAATTGGCCAAATTTTTTAAGGATGAAAAATTGGATATCCTATCAAAAGAGAATATTTGGTTGTTATGCTCGCAAAATCAGATTGTTTGGGTTGTAGGAATGCGTGCGGACAATAGATTTAAGGTCGTGGATAATGCCCAAAAGATTTTAAAAATAGAAATAACATGATAAAAAATTTAGTGCTCATTCTTTTTTTGTGTGTATGGCCATTTGCCGTAAAAGCACAGACAGATGAAAATCCGGTAGTTTGGGAACAGCAGGTCAATAAAATTTCAGATACGGAATATGATTTGGTTATGAAAGCCAATATCATGGATGGATGGCATGTGTATTCCCAGTTTACTTCAGAAAATGGTTCCTTGCCAAGTGAATTTACTTATAATGGCAATGGAACGGTCTATGAGTTGATAGGGGGCACTAATGAAAGCGAAACTATTGTTGAGTATAGTGATATTTTTGAAGTGGACGAGACTTATTTTAAGGACAATGCCATTTTTACACAGCGTATAAAATTAAAGGATACCGTTGTTAATGAAATTGTGGTAGACTTGTTCTTTCAGGTATGTAAGGAGGTATGTATTCCTATGGACAAGCAATTTGTTTTTAGGTTGGATGGTTCTACGGCAGAAGCTAAGGAGGTAACGATAGATGATAGAAGTTTGGCGTTGAGCAAGGAACTTCGGTTAGACTTAACGAACAAGGAACTTCTTGTTAAAGGGCAGGAGAATATTACGGCCAGTACCAATATTTGGGTAATTTTTGGACTGGGATTTCTTGGCGGATTAATTGCTTTATTGACACCTTGTGTATTTCCTATGATACCGCTTACCGTATCGTTCTTTACCAAACAGACCAAGAAAAAATCAAAGGGGATTATTAATGCACTTCTGTATGGCTTTTTTATTGTGCTGATTTACTTTTTGTTAAGCTTACCTTTTCATTTATTTGATTCTGTAGATTCGCAGATATTAAACTCCATAGCCACCAATATATGGTTGAACCTTTTGTTTTTTATCATCTTTATATTTTTTGCGTTTTCATTCTTCGGTTATTATGAATTAACACTGCCTAGCTCATGGGCCAATAAGATGGATGCTGCCTCTTCAAAAGTTGGCGGGGTCTTGGGTATATTTTTTATGGCGGTCACCTTGGCCATTGTTTCCTTTTCGTGTACTGGACCAATATTGGGCGGTCTATTAGGTGGTACAACCTTGGCAGAGGGTGAAATTGCTACCAACCTTACTGCTGGAATGACCGGATTTGGTGTGGCATTGGCATTGCCTTTTGGACTTTTTGCATTGTTTCCGGCTTGGTTGAATTCCTTGCCCAAATCTGGTGGATGGATGACCACCGTAAAAGTGGTGCTTGGGTTTTTGGAAATAGGACTGGCTTTAAAGTTTCTTTCCAATGCAGATTTAGTAGGTCATTGGGGAATTTTAAAACGGGAAATTTTCCTAGGAATCTGGATTCTTCTTGGTGTTGCTATGACCTTATACTTGTTTGGACTCTATAAATTTCCGCATGATGCACCGGTAAAAAAACTATCGCTTGGACGTAAATTTACTGGGGTGGTCAGTTTGGTATTTACCATGTATCTCGTATTGGGCATTATAAAGGTTATTCCCCTAAAATTATTGAGCGGTTTTCCGCCACCGGAATTTTATAGCATTTTTGAACAGGAAAGTGATTGTCCCTTAGGTATAGATTGTTTTAAGGATTTTGAGAGTGGTCTGGCATATGCCAAAGAGGTCAATAAGCCCATTTTATTGGATTTTACCGGCTGGGCATGCGTGAATTGTAGAAAGATGGAGGAAAACGTATGGAGCGATGGCGAAATATATCCATTGCTTAAAAATGAATTTGTATTGATTTCATTATATACGGACGATAGAAAGGAATTACCGGAATCCGAAAAATTCAATTTCCAATTTGAAAGTGGTAGAGTTAAGAAAATCAATAATATTGCGCAAAAATGGGGTACGTTTCAGGAAGTAAATTTTAATTCAATTTCCCAACCTTATTATGTGCTGTTGTCCCCAGATTTGGAGGTCTTGAATACTGCTATACAGAATACTGATATTCCCACGTATAAAAATTGGCTTTTAGAAGGCCTAGGGAATGCAAAATAGACCTTTAATTTTGTAAGATGTTGACTACTTGTCAGTAAAAAGCAGAGTTGCGAGCCCTTTATGTTAAAAATAGTTATAACTTGGTGGAAATAACTTTCCCCGAAATAACTATGAAAACATTAAAAAAAATTGGCAAATTTTTGCTGGTCATCATTGTCTTGTTGCTTATAGCAGTAGGAATATTTACCTATACCCTTAAGCCTGATTATTCTGGCAATAAGGAACTTTCAGGTTTACAACAGGAGGTAAGTGTTTATTATGATGATTATGGTGTTCCCCATATTTACGGGTCCAACGAAAAAGATGCTTTCAGGGCATTGGGATACGTACATGCCCAGGACCGTTTATGGCAAATGGAGCTATTACGAAGAATAGCAAGTGGTGGACTTTCCGAAGTATTTGGTCCGGATTTGGTGGATACCGATAAATTTTTTCTGTCATTGGGTATTTCAGACGCTACTAAGCAAACGGTCGCCAATTTAGATGGACAAAATAAAGGAGTTGAATTGACTTCGGCCTATTTATCGGGTATTAATCAATTTATCGCGGAAGGCCCAACCCCTATAGAGTTTTATTTGACCGGTATAGACAAGCGAGATTTTGTCCTTGAGGATATTTACAATACCATTGGTTATATGGCCTTTAGTTTTGCCATGGCACATAAAACAGATCCATTGTTAACCACTATTCATGCAAAATTAGGGCCGGAATATTTAATGGACCTTCAGGTGGGTTCCAATATAGATACGGAATGGATAAAAAATTATAACCCAACTTCTAATGATTCCGTTCAAAATCAATTAACTGCAATGGTTAATAATGCATTGGGCAATATGGAAATTCCGTTGTTTGAAGGTAGTAATAGCTGGGTCATTGCTCCTGAAAAAACAAAAAACGGAAAGGTAATTTTTGCGAATGATCCACATATAGGTTTTGCGCAACCATCTGTCTGGTATGAAGCACATATAGAAACACCATCGTATACTAAATACGGATATCATATAGCTGGTATTCCTTTTCCATTACTGGGTCACAATAGGGAAATTGCTTATGGGTTGACCATGTTTGAGAATGATGATGTAGACTTTTATTACGAACGGCCAAACCCTACGAATAAGGACCAATATTGGGCACAAGATGGGTTTGTCGATTATGAAATTGTAGAAAAGACCATTAAGGTCAAAGATGCACAAGCTGTAAATTTTAAGTATCGTAAAACGGTTCATGGGCCTGTCTTAAATGGAATTGCGGACCAAATAACCGGAGACAGGCCCATAGCCATGTCATGGGTTTATACGCAAACGAAAAACCAAGTTATAGATGCTTTGTTTAATTTAAGCTTTGCCACAAATATCACACAGTTTAAATCTGCCTTGCCTAAAATTCATGCGCCTGGTCTAAATGTTATGTATGGCGATGCAAAAGGTAATATTGCCTGGTTCGCTACGGCAAAACTTTATCACATTCCTGATTCGGTCCATACAAAATTTATCTATGAAGAAGGGCAGGGGCTTCCCGTAGAAAAGGAATGGTTGCCCTTTCATGAAAATCCACAGGCCATAAATCCGCCTTCCCATTATGTATATTCTGCCAATAATCAGCCGGATTCCATAGCGGGTATGCTTTATCCTGGTTACTATCTACCAGAGAACAGGGCTAAAAGAATCGTAGAATTATTGGAGCCTAAAAATGACTGGGACTTGAATTCGGCCACTCAAATGATTACAGATGTTACCTCCTCGGTAGAACCCGAAATCGTCTATAATCTAACGAAATATATTGATATTTCTACCTTGAAGGAAAAGGAATTAAAGGTCATTGATTTATTAAATCTGTGGGATGGCAACTATGAGCTTTCATCTATTGAAGGAACGGTATATAACCGCTGGGTATATTATCTTTTAAAGCAAACTTTTAAAGATGAACTAGGTGATGAGTTGTTCTCTCAGTTCTTAAGTACCCATCTAATGAAAAGGGTTATTGCACCTTTGTCCAAAAATGATGCTTCTGTATGGTGGGATGATGTTGAGACCAATGACCGTGAGGAAACAATAAAAGATATTGTCAATAGTTCATTTGAACAGGCTCTTGTTTCGTTAAGGGATGATTTTGGTACCAATATTAATGAATGGCAATGGAAAAAAGTACATACTTTGGAGCACACCCATCCTATAGGTCAGATTGCTGCATTACGCTCATTTTTTAACGTAGGTCCCTTTGAGGTTGAGGGGTCTAGGGAAGTCATCAGTAATATGGCCTTTCCTTATGATGATACGGGATTGTACAAAACCAGTTCTGGACCATCTACCAGAAGAATAATAGATTTTTCTGATGTGGAAAACAGTGTAAGCATATTGCCCACTGGCCAATCAGGAAATCCTTTTAGTAGGCATTATCAAGACCAGGCGCAAATGTATGTGGATGGTAAGTTCAGGAAAATGATGATGAACAAGGAAGAAATTCAAAAAAGTAAAGAAATTCTTATTTTTAGACCAAAGGATTAAAAATGCTTACAAAAGTTTATGGGAGTGCAGTTTTTGGTGTAGAAGCCACAACGATAGTAGTTGAGGTAAATATTGATAAAGGAATTGGGTACCATTTGGTAGGTCTGCCGGACAATGCCATTAAGGAAAGTAATTACAGAATTGCCGCCGCACTACAGAATAACGGTTATAAAATACCGGGAAGAAAGATTACCATTAATATGGCACCTGCAGACCTTAGAAAAGAAGGTTCTGCCTATGATCTTACTTTGGCTTTAGGAATTTTATCTGCATCGGGCCAAATAGAATGCAATGATATTGAGAAGTATATCATTATGGGGGAACTTTCCCTTGATGGAAGCTTGCAACCTATAAAAGGAGCGCTGCCTATTGCAATTAAAGCACAGGAAGAAGGTTTTACGGGGTTCATATTACCTACCGTAAATGCCAAGGAAGCCGCTATTGTGGGCAATTTAAAGGTATATGGGGTAGATAATATTAAACAGGTTCTTGATTTTTTTGATAAGGGTACCCCGTTGGAACAAACCATAATCAATACAAGGGAAGAGTTCTTTAAAAAGCTGGATTTTCCAGAATTCGATTTTTCTGATGTAAAAGGGCAGGAGAGTATAAAGAGGTGTATGGAAATTGCTGCCTCGGGAGGACATAATGTTATTTTGATAGGTCCGCCAGGTGCCGGTAAAACTATGTTGGCAAAAAGACTCCCGTCAATTTTGCCGCCCATGACGTTGCATGAAGCCTTGGAAACCACAAAGATTCATAGCGTAGTGGGTAAAATAAAGAATATGGGGTTAATGAGTCAACGGCCTTTTAGAAGCCCTCATCATACCATATCCGATGTAGCCTTGGTCGGTGGTGGTTCTTATCCGCAACCAGGTGAAATTTCATTATCGCATAATGGTGTATTGTTCTTGGATGAATTGCCAGAATTTAAACGAGGAGTTTTAGAAGTGCTGCGGCAACCTTTGGAAGATAGGGAGGTTACGATATCACGGGCTAGATTTACGGTAACCTATCCCAGTAGCTTTATGTTGGTGGCAAGTATGAACCCTAGCCCCGGTGGCTATTTTAACGACCCTGATGCCCCTGTGACATCATCGCCCGCAGAAATGCAACGCTATCTAAGCAAGATTTCAGGTCCGTTACTTGATCGTATCGATATTCATATTGAAGTGACCCCCGTACCTTTTGAAAAACTATCCGAAGAAAGAAAAGGAGAGGGTAGCGTAGAAATCAGAAAGAGGGTGACTGCGGCCCGGGAGATACAAACGGCACGTTTTGCAAGTTTGGAGAACATCCATTACAACGCCCAAATGAATACAAAACAAATACGTTTGTTCTGTAAACTTGACGAAGATTCCAAAACGTTGTTGAAAAATGCCATGGAACGTTTAAATTTATCCGCAAGGGCATATGATAGAATTCTTAAGGTGGCAAGGACTATTGCTGATCTTAGCGGTTCGTCCTCAATCAATGGTACCCACATTTCTGAAGCCATCCAGTACAGAAGTTTAGATAGGGAAGGATGGTTGGGGTAGAGAAGATTGCTGTTCTGCTTACGGATTGATCTACAAACTCTTATTTGAAATAAAGTATTAGTTTAGAAATAAGTGTTAATTCTTCGCTATTCGATTGAAAAAGAATGTGGCAGGAACAATCAATTATCCTTCTTATTAGATTGTTTTAAAAAAAAGCAATCTTTATCATTCTTTAAACAAAGATTTCAGGAAATTATGAAGCGGAAAAAAATGATTGAGGAACGAATTTTTAGATAATTGAATAAAATGTTTGAGCCATTACGGTAAACCGTAATGGTATTTAAAACTAATTATTTTCTTTTGTATTAAGAACGCACCTAAAGTGTCTTTAAACAAAAAATAATCTAAATTTTATTCAAATGCTAAAATACTATTACACTATAATTTTATTTTTATTTCTTACTAAATTTTCATTTTCTCAAATTAATGCAACAACGGAAAAAGGTGAGGTGGTTGTTTTAAATGATGACGGTACATGGCAATATAAAATTATTGAGAATGTTGATACTACTAAATTTAGTTTAGAGTGTGCAGATTTAATAGAAACCTCTGAGGATAAAATGACAGGAAAGTCATCAACTACCTCAAAAGAAACACTTATTATTTCCGATGACGGAGGTAAAAATGGATTTGGAATATTTGCTCTGAATGGTGCTAGCTCAACTATTTTAGTATTACAGGAAGTTGGTGCAGGCAGCTGTATAGATGATGATAATAAAGTAAATATTCTTTTTAGAGATGGTTCTAGACTCGAAATTTATAACGATGGAAAATTCAATTGTGATGCTAAAATGACTTTGTATTTTGGAGGGATTTTTGGGAAGAAAAAACAATTGAAAGAGCTTGCTTCAAAAGAAATTGAAACTATGAGGGTTTGGACTTCAAAAAGTTATGTAGAGAAAGATTTTTCCTCTAATCAGAGTAAACAGCTTATGAATACGCTAAAATGTTTGTCACAATTATAATATTAAATTAAATGAAAAATATAATATTTTTCTTATCGCTAATATTAAGTTCAATTTCTTTTGCTCAGATATGCAATACACAGATTTATAAGGAGCCTGTTCTAATTGGAAGAGCAGGTAAAAGTAAATTGTCATACCCTGTATTAGAATTAATTAAAGGTAAAAACGCTAATGTTTATGCCATAACTTACCAGAATGCAAAATATGAATTTACAGATCTGAAAACCATTACTTTCACTGCAAGTGATGATGAACTTGATTTGCTATATAGTTTTTTTGAAGAAGGTTTATATAGTGATAAAGATAGGTCGATTGATATAGGTAGTAATAAAATTAATACTTCATTATATAGGAAGGGATTTGAAATGATATTTGTTAGTCATTCAGATGGGACAGAAGGTTATTTCATGCTAAACCCAAAACAACTTAGATTACTATTTGATAAAACCGTTGAGAAATAATGGCTTAATATTTCGGATATTTGACTTTTTATAATCCTAGCATTAAAATGATTTACATCCTATGGTTTTTTATTGCGACTAGCTCTTCATAAAGTTTAAAGTCTAAGCCATCTAATATGTAGAAGAGTTTAACGATAAGACCACCGTTTTAATTACTATAATAGATGCGGTGGGAGTGTGTTAAAATGATTCTATTGTGTAAAACAATGAAGGCTTTTTTCAGGACAGTATAATAATTGCTGACAATGAAGAACTAATCCCTCAATTTTAAGGATTATACTTCCGACCTTTGTTTGAACTTCATTTAATCTTCTGTTATTTCCTTTAATATTTTCACTGATATGGGAAACCCTATAGTTATAGAAAATATGCACATATTAACCGCTTTCTTTGCTTCTTTTGGGTCGTGTGCAGAATTGAAAGAATAGTCGATAAAATCAGCAGGGGAGATAAAAAACATTATGATTAAACCAAAAATACAAGTCCCTGTCCACATGACGATAAGTAACCGAAACAATGGAAACCAATTTTTTGTGGTAAACTTCATATTTGTCAATGTTTTTTTAAATGTTAAGCACAAAAATTATTTTAACCTAGTATATCTTTATTTATAACAAAATAATTCGTTAAATATTACAACCATAATAGTTTATTAATATTAAGACCGCCACATTAAATAAAGTAACAGATAGAGTAGTAGTGTGTAAAAGTTGTGATTATATTTCATTGTTATAAAATACGTTAATGGTTGAGCAACGCTTTGGAAAAAGAGATGTAACATTGATTATAAAATCTTTAGTAGGATTTATCGTTATAATATTATTGAATAAAATAAAATGAAGAATTTTTATCTTTTAAGCCTAGTCTGTTTTTTTCTTTCAAGTTGCGTCGTTAAAGAGAATAATGAAAACAATGATTCGGTTTTTGAAGGAGATTTTAGACCTAAATCTTATCAAGAACTTAATGAGTTTGAAAAAGAGGGATACTCTGAAATAACCGGAACAGTAATTATAGATGGTTTCGACATAGTAATTAATAATTTAAGTGCTCTTAAAAGCCTTAAAAAAATTGGTGGTAGTCTGTATATTAGGAATACTAACCTAGCTAATCTCTCTGATTTAAATAATCTTACACAGATTGGAGAAGATTTGGAAATTAATAAGAATAATCTCTTAGTGAATTTGGATGGGCTTGAAAACCTTCAAACAGTAGGACAAAGTTTAATTTTGAGATATAATTCTATCACAAATGTAGATGGGCTTTCTAGTTTAACAAGTTCAAAATACGTGGAGGTATATGAAAATCCTAGCCTTTTAAATATTGATGGATTATTTGGTTTAAACTCAATTGAGGTAGATTTAGTTATTCAGAATTCTCCAATTACTTCTTTATATGGATTGAGAAATTTAACCTATGTTGGCCGATACTTGGCTTTGCGTCAATTAGATAATTTAAAAAATTTGGATGATTTAAATGAATTGAATTTCGTTGGAGGGTTGATAATAAGTTTAAACTATTTAGAGAACATAAATGGTTTATTGGGTCTCACTTCGTTAGGAGGAGATTTAGAAATAGAAGAATGTTATTCGTTAAATAACCTTGAAGGGTTAAGTAATATAAATGCAATCGGTGGCTCATTAAGTATTAGTGGAGCTGGTGAACTTTTAAATTTAGAACATTTATCAAATTTAACAGTCATTGAAGGTAATTTGAGTATTGTAAGTTGTCCAAAAATAGTTGATTTAGATGGGTTAATAAATTTAACTAAGATTAATGGGAATATGTATATTCTTTATAATTCTTCTCTAGAAAACTTATGCGGTTTGCAAACCGTATTAAATGGCGAATTTGAAAATTACTTCTATTACAGTGTTAATTATAATAAATACAATCCAGATAAAGAGGATATAATGAATGGTGAATGTTCAATCTAGAAAGTGCGTGGAGCTATATAAAATTCATTTTAATTAAGTTAATTTGCCACAATTTGATAAAACTGAACATTACTTATGTTTGGAATTAATAGCTGTTCTTGAAGCGATAACTTATTCTTTTGAAATTTATTTAATCTATGAAACTAACTGTTAAAATACTTTTTATACTAGTATTTAATATGCTTCTATTGAGTTGTGAAAGCAAAAGCAGGCAGGATATTATAAATAATGAATTAGCTTATCCAATGTCAATTCAAACCGTTTTAAGTAAAATAGGACAGCCAGATAGTATTACTACCGAAAATCATGATACGGGTGTATTTGGTGTCCGAGTTAATAAAATTTATCATTATGGTTCAAACCAATTAGTTTTTTCGCCACATAATATTTATATGGGTAAAAAGTGATAATTGGTAGTATGCTTATGAATAATTCGAAATCAATTTTAGTATTTGAATTACAGTAACTTATAATATCTTGGGAAAAGCTTATTAGTGTTAGTTGTTATAGGTGATAACTTAACAACTGATGTACACAATACTCGATATATATTTTATAATGAAGAAGATAAAAATGCAATATATAGGGAATTCAAAACAGTTAGTGGAGAGTGTGTGTAAAAGGTAGAGGAATGGTTATGGTAGATAATTTCAATTTTCTGTGTGGTCACGAATTGTAAACTTGCGCTAGCTAGGGGCTTTTAATTTGACTTTTATTTTAAAGTGGCTAGGTCTCATATTAGTATGTAGCCATCTTTATCTACTTTCTTTTTGAAATAAAGGTTGAATTAAAACGTTCAATTTTTTCAACGTTTTAGGCAATATTGAATTATTGTAATAATACTATAAAACTTAAATTAATCATGAGAAATCTAATTATCGCACTAGCTCTGTTTTTTGCAATAGCAACATACGCACAGCAAGAAAGATGGTATTCTACCATAGTTGAAGTTCAAGAAGGAGAGGAAATAATGAGTGCTAACGTGCCTGTTACCTTCATTCAACAAGATGAACAAACTTTTCTTCAAAAGTCGTCAGGACAAACTATAGTTTATAAGATAGTTGAGAAAGAGGTTAGTCTGGTCAACAATAACGATACTGTTAAAACGGAATTAGTTCTACATGCAATGGAAGTTGACGGAGTACCCGCAAGTAATAATTTTAAAACAATCATTTGGATTGCTCGTAGTCTTACTGACCCTGATGAACACTTAGGTGTTTTAATGACAGCAACCAACACAGATAAATTAATTGCTTTCAAGGTTGATACATATCAAAAATTGAAATAAAAATGAAAGATGAATGTTCAATTTAGAAACTGCGTAGCGCTAAGGAAATGAAATTAATTTATATTTAAAATACCACATTATAAAAGTATTACTGATGTAGCCTTGGTCGGTGGTGGTTCTTATCCGCAACCAGGTGAAATTTCTTTATCGCATAATGGTGTTTTGTTCTTGGATGAATTGCCGGAATTTAAACGAGGTGTTTTAGAGGTGCTGCGGCAACCTTTGGAAGATAGGGAGGTTACGATATCACGGGCTAGATTTACGGTTACCTACCCCAGTAGCTTTATGTTGGTGGCAAGTATGAACCCTAGCCCCGGTGGCTATTTTAACGACCCTGATGCCCCAGTGACATCATCGCCCGCAGAAATGCAACGTTATCTAAGCAAGATTTCAGGTCCGTTACTTGATCGTATCGATATTCATATTGAAGTGACCCCCGTACCTTTTGAAAAACTATCCGAAGAAAGAAAAGGAGAGGGTAGCGTAGAAATCAGAAAGAGGGTGACTGCGGCCCGGGAGATACAAACGGCACGTTTTGCAAGTTTGGAGAACATCCATTACAACGCCCAAATGAATACAAAACAAATACGCTTGTTCTGTAAACTTGACGAAGATTCCAAAACGTTGTTGAAAAATGCCATGGAACGTTTAAATTTATCCGCAAGGGCATATGATAGAATTCTTAAGGTGGCAAGGACTATTGCTGATCTTAGCGGTTCGTCCTCAATCAATGGTACCCACATTTCTGAAGCCATCCAGTACAGAAGTTTAGATAGGGAAGGATGGTTGGGCTAGCGTTTTATTAAAAATATAACCCTTCGTTATTGATGTCATCTTCCTTATGTGGTTTGGAAGATGTAAAAATATCTTTAAGAATATAGCTCGTCACTATAGTGAGGCCAACCGTTAATGTAGGTATACTATAATCCCAGCTTAATAAGTGCATAAGTCCGCCCAAGATAATGGTCAGAACACCTACTACCATTACAAAATTCCAAATGATTTCTGCAAGGCTGTTTTTAATGCTTCGGTTTTTGTCCATAAAGTAAGACGTGCCTTCCATAGCAAACCATGCTATAAAGGTCAAGGCAGTGCCAATTTGAAATATTAGGGTATATGGAAATTTTAAAATCGTTAGAAGTCCATTGGTGGTCCAAAACAGGACCATAGCCATTTTTATCAGGTCTACAGGTTTTTTTTCCTCCTTTTTGTAAAACCTTACCGCATACAGGATTAGAATAGCGGCAAAAGATGTAAAGATAATTCCTGCTGCATAGGGCCAATGCAATACCCGCATTAGAAAACCTATTAGTAAGGTTACCAATGCTGCCCTTATCTGGTTTTTATATACTTTTTTGGAATTCTCCATGGTCGTTGTATTAGTTGATTACCTTGATATTGGCCTTTAGCCCTTCCATGATTCCTATAATATTGTTTACGGTTTCGTTTAAATAATATCTTACTACAATATGCGGAATCCTTATGGTCGTAAAACCATTTCTAAAAGAATGCATGGCCTCTTCTAAATTATTGATCGCTTCATGTTCCGTAAGCTTATCATATTTGGAATCTATTTCTATATTTAACTTTACACGTGATATGGCGATATCTATAGATTTTTTACCGTCCCACCATTCTAACATAGAATTTACTCCTGCCTCTTTTAAGGCGTAATACAATTGTACGGCCTCTAGTGGGGTATCATGTTGTTTGATTAATAGTTCTATACGCTTGTAGTGTTTTGAGCATAGTTCAACACCCACAGTATCCATTGCATTTTTATGATCTATATAACCAAGTTCTTTCTTACATTCTAAACAAGTCATTAATAGGTTAAGTTTTAAGTTTTGGGATAAGTATAACCGTGATATTTTAAGAATAGTATATTGTTTCGATGAATGACTCCCAACTTTTAGACGAACTGCAAATTTTTAGATTAACTGCATTTTAAAATGTTAAAATTGTGGTGAAATAGAAATTGAAAGAGGTGAGCGATTTCATATTTTTAAAATTATATTTACACAACCCATAATTATTCATATGTTTAAAAAATTAGGACCTGGTGTTCTCGTTGCGGCCGCTTTCATTGGTCCCGGTACCGTTACCGCATGTACCTTGGCGGGTGTAGACTTTGGATTTAGTTTGTTGTGGGCCATGGTGTTATCCATATTTGCAACTTATGTGTTACAGGAAATGTCGGCCAGGCTGGGTATTGTTACCCAAAAAGGTTTGGCAGATGTTATTAAGCAAGAACTCCATACGACTTGGGTTCGTAATAGTGTCATAGGTTTAATTCTATGCGCAATTATTATTGGCAATGCCTCATATGAAGCAGGAAATATCGGTGGTGCTACGTTAGGTATGCAAGCACTGTTTGGTATATCATACAGTAATTGGTATCCTTATATTTTAGGTAGCCTCGCTTTTATTCTATTGTATTTTGGGAGTTATAAGACCTTGGAAAAGGTTTTTATCTTCTTGGTATTGATCATGAGTTTGTCTTTCTTGGCAACTGCGCTACTCACAGGTCCCAATATTGCACAATTATTAAAAGGTTTGTTTATACCTTCAATTCCGGAAAAGGGAATTCTCACTATCATAGCACTGGTAGGAACAACCGTAGTACCCTATAACCTTTTTTTACATGCTGCTTTGGTAAGTGAAAAGTGGAAGTTGAAAAGCGATTTGAATCTTGCCAAGCGAGATACGCTGATTTCTATTTTTCTTGGTGGCTTGGTGTCCATTAGTATCATGATTTCTGCTGCTGCCATAACCACTACAGAAGTCAACAGTGTTATGGATATGGCCAAGGCCTTGGAGCCATTGTACGGTTCTGCGGCACTTTATTTTATGGGTATTGGTCTATTTGCGGCCGGAATTACATCTGCAATCACAGCGCCATTGGCGGCAGCATATGTTGCAAATAGTTGCTTTGGATGGAAGGCGAAATTAAACGATACCAGATTTAGATTGGTTTGGATGATCATCTTAATTCTTGGTGTATTCTTTTTGTCGTTTGGAATTAAACCCATACAAGTAATTAAGTTTGCCCAAATAACCAATGGATTGTTGTTGCCTATAATAGCAGTTTTCTTACTTTGGGTTGTCAATAGGGCTGGGGTAATGGGTAGCTATAAAAATAATCTGGTACAAAATTGTATTGGAATCTTTATCATCATATTGTCCGTAATTTTAGGGGTTAAAAGTATATTAAGCGTTATAGGTCTGTTGTAATACATGAGGAAAAGCATAGATATAAATTGTGATGTTGGAGAAGGGGTAGGCAATGAGGAAAAATTGTTTCCATTGATCAGTTCATGTAATATAGCATGTGGTGGTCACGCAGGTTCTGCGGAAAGTATAGCAATTTGTTTAGAATTGGCAAAAATTCATGAGGTAGCTATTGGTGCCCATCCTTCATATCCGGATAGGGAAAATTTTGGCAGGGTATCCATGACGATATTACATACCACCTTAATACGCCAAATTAGGGAGCAATTAAGTGTATTTACGAACATCTGTAATAAGCTAGATATGCCATTGCATCATATTAAACCTCATGGTGCATTATATAATGATATTGCCAATAACAGGAATTTGGCATTGGTATTCCTGAACGCTGTTGAACCATATAGGGAGAATACGTATTTATATGTTCCTTATGGCAGTTTAATAGCGGAATTGGCCATTTCCGCTCATTGGAACATTAAACGGGAAGCCTTTGCGGATAGAAATTATCATACAGATTTAAGTTTGGTGTCAAGAAAGGGAGAGAATGCCTTAATTACCAATGCTAAGGATGTATGGGAACATTTACTATTAATGGTCAAAGAAAATCATGTAAAAACTATAGAAAACATGAATGTCCCCATTCATGCGGATACCTATTGTTTTCATGGAGATACACCTGCCGCGTCTGATATTTTAACGTATATTACATCTAAATTACCAGAATTTAATTTACAACTCAAACCGTGAATTCCCCTAAAATCAAAATTAAACCGTTTGGTGTACATGCTATTTTAATAGAATGGCCACATACCGTCAATGAACAAATCCTAGAAATTATATTACAATATCAGGCCATATTGCAATCTAATGGTTTTGCCGATCCTGATTGGGAAATGGTACCGTCCTATAATTCATTGATGTTGGTCAATAGAAAGCATGAAATTGATCATAACAAGTTGACCTTAGAATTGGAAAATTATTATACTCAATTGGGTCAAAAGGACAAAACAAGCAAATTTCTTTGGCGTTTGCCGGTATGCTATGATCAAGAATTTGGTTTGGACCTACAAGAAGTAGGTGCAAAATTGAATATCTCCATAGCAGATATTATAGCAATGCATACCGGTGCCCAATATACCGTTTTTGGCATTGGGTTTTTACCCGGATTTATGTATTTAGGAGGACTAAATGAAAAGTTAGAGGTCAACAGAAAAGCGTCACCCAGGGCAAAAGTAGAAAAAGGTGCAGTGGGTATTGCCGGTAAGCAGGCAGGGATATATCCCCAAGAATCTCCAGGAGGATGGAATATTATAGGAAATTGTCCCGTCCCAATTTTTGATGCATCCAAGGAAAATCCGTGTTTTGTCAATGTAGGTGATAAAATAGAATTTTTTGAAATATCAAGAGCGGCCTATAAGCTTCATAAGATTGAGGCCGAAGTAGGAATTTATCAACCGGAAAAAATACAATTGAATGCTTAAAGTTTTAAAAGCGGGGTTTTATACTACGGTCCAAGATGAAGGTAGGTTCTTTTATAGAAATAAAGGCGTGCCCGTTTCCGGAGTTATGGACGAAATGTCCGTTTTCAAGGTAAATTCCTTATTGGAAAACGAACGTTCTGCGGCAGTCTTGGAAATTACTATGACGGGTCCAACGTTGGTATTTGAGGAAGAAACGTATATAGTGCTGGGAGGAGCAAAAATGTTAGCGACATTGAACAACTTGCCCATACAGAATTATAAGGTTTATCAAATAGAAGCCGGTGATATTGTTTCATTTGGCAAATTGGTTAAAGGTTTTAGATGTTATCTAGGGGTCAAGGGTGGTTTTACGGCTAAGAAAATATTGGGAAGTCGATCTTACTATAAACCTATGACAGAAAGCAATAGATTTAAGGATGGCGATGTTGTTCCCTATGAATACCAACAATTGTTTCAACCTAAAATTTCCGAGCTTAAAGTAGCCTCCTTCCTGGACGATACCATCCTTCATGTTTGTAAAGGACCTGAGTTTGACCTTTTAACGGATAGGCAATTAGAGGAACTTTTTTCAAAAACATTTACCGTTGCACAAGAAAACAATAGAATGGCCTACCAGGTACATGAAACAATAACTCCCCATTACCTATCCATGCTCACTTCCGCGACACTTCCTGGAACGGTACAATTAACTCCCGCAGGAAAGTTAATCATCTTGATGAAGGATGGACAAACCACTGGGGGCTATCCTAGGGTATTGCAATTAACGGATAAGGCCATCTGTATTTTAGCACAGAAAAGGGTGGGTAATCCCATAAATTTTAAACTGGTGTAATCAATCAAACTATTATTTGTGCTAGTCTTTATATCTCCAATTGTTATTTAACGAGAATCCGGTATAGTGTTATAATACAAACCAATATTGATTTTTATCCTATCATAAAATTATGTAGTATTGTAGTATGCTATCAATTAATATCTTTCATAATGTGGTCCGTGTCATTCCTTAAGTAGGAATGATATAGCTTTTCATTATTGGAAAAAACCTGTATCAGATAAATTTGATACAGGTTTTTTTATAGAATCCAAAGGAAATGTTAGTTGATTTGAAGTATTGAATATGGTATAAATTACCTGTTTAATTAATTGAATTACAATTAGTTAAGTGATAATTAAATGAAATGAATTTATATTGTCCAATATTGTTAAAATTATAAACTTTTATAAACTTTTATCTTTGGTATACTAGCTGAACCTAACAAGATAAGCATACGAGAATTACATTATGGAATTGAACAAGCACAGTAAGAATGTAACCCAAGATCCAACACAACCAGCGGCACAAGCAATGCTTTACGCCATAGGTCTAACGGAAGATGATTTAAAAAAGCCGTTAATAGGTATAGGGAGTACTGGTTATGAAGGAAACCCCTGTAATATGCACCTAAATGATTTGGCACAGGAAGTAAAGACCGGTGTAAACGATAGTGGGTTGGTAGGTCTTGTTTTTAATACTATTGGTGTTAGTGACGGTATATCCATGGGTACTTACGGAATGCGTTATTCATTACCTTCTAGGGATATAATTGCTGATTCTATGGAAACGGTAGTGCAGGCCATGAACTATGATGGTTTGGTTACCGTGGTAGGTTGTGATAAAAATATGCCGGGAGCCTTAATGGCCATGATCCGTTTAAATAGACCATCTGTTTTGGTATATGGTGGTACTATAGCTTCAGGTTGTTTTAAGGATAAAAAGTTAGATGTCGTTTCCGCTTTTGAAGCTTGGGGAGAAAAAGTTGCTGGTACCATGAACGAAGAGGATTACAAGGGAGTTATCCAGAACGCATGTCCCGGAGCAGGTGCCTGTGGTGGTATGTATACGGCAAATACCATGGCATCCGCTATTGAGGCCTTAGGTATGGCCATGCCCTATAACTCTTCTAATCCGGCAATTGGAAAAGCAAAACAGAATGATGCCATACAATCAGGTAAGGCCTTGAGGACCTTGTTGGAAAAGGATATTAAACCAAGTGATATCATTACCCGTAAATCCCTTGAAAATGCAGTGCGTTTGTTAACGCTTTTAGGGGGGTCTACCAATGCCGTTCTCCACTTTTTGGCCATAGCCAAAGCCGCAGATGTAGAATTTACGCTTGATGATTTTCAGAAAATAAGTGACACCACCCCGTTTTTGGCAGATTTAAAGCCTAGCGGTAAATTTTTAATGGAAGATGTACACCGTGTGGGCGGGGTACCTGCGGTAATGAAATTTATGTTAGAAAACGGTATGCTGCATGGAGATTGCTTGACCGTTACCGGTAAGACCATTGCGGAGAATTTGGCAGAGCTACCTGGATTATTGGAGCATCAGCAAGTAATTAAACCGTTGAACAACCCTATTAAACCTACTGGGCATTTGCGTATTCTTTACGGAAACCTTGCCACGGAAGGTGCCGTTGCCAAAATTACCGGAAAGGAAGGCCTGTACTTCTCAGGACCGGCAAAGGTATATAATGACGAGTTTTTGGCAAATGCAGGTATAGGTAGGGGCGAAGTCAAGAAAGGAGATGTTGTGGTTATCCGGTATGAAGGGCCAAAAGGTGGACCTGGAATGCCAGAAATGTTAAAACCAACGGCGGCCATAATGGGTGCCGGACTGGGTAAGGATGTAGCCTTGATTACAGATGGTCGTTTCTCTGGTGGTACCCATGGTTTTGTGGTTGGCCACGTTGCGCCTGAAGCCCAAGATGGAGGAACAATTGGTCTTTTGGAAAATGGTGATATCATTACCATAGATGCGGAAAAGAATGAAATATCCGTGAACCTGACCGATGCGCAATTGGCAGAGAGAAGAAAGAATTGGAAACAACCGGAATTGAAAGTGAAAAGAGGTAGTTTATATAAATATGCCCGCATGGTATCATCGGCCTCGCAAGGTTGTGTTACAGATGAATTTTAAACAATTAAAAGTAGTATACTTTTAATTAAGTACTAGATGCAATATAATGTCGGGCAGGGTAATCAGTAATGCAATGCTTGAATTTGATCATTAATTATGGAAACAATAAAAGAGAAGAAGAAAGGTACAGCTGCCAAGAAAACTATCAAGATTTCTGGGGCAGAGGCATTAATTCATTGTTTATTGGCCGAAGGTGTCGATACAATGTATGGGTACCCCGGTGGTGCAATTATGCCCGTCTATGATGAACTATATAAATTTCAGGATAAACTTACACACATTCTTACCAGACATGAACAGGGCGCTACACATGCGGCCCAAGGGTATGCACGTGTTTCGGGTAAAGTTGGTGTGGCTATTGCTACTTCTGGTCCTGGTGCAACTAATTTGGTCACGGGTCTTGCAGATGCGCAAATAGATTCTACTCCAATGGTCTGCATTACAGGTCAGGTTACCAGACACTTACTTGGAACAGATGCCTTTCAGGAAACGGATATTATCGGTATTTCCACACCGGTTACTAAATGGAACTATCAGATTACCGAGGCTTCTGAAATTCCTGAAGTTATGGCAAAGGCGTTCTATTTGGCAAAATCTGGTAGGCCAGGTCCGGTATTGGTAGATATTACTAAAAATGCACAAATAGATGAATTGGATTTCTCCTATGAAAAATGTACCGGTGTAAGAAGTTATAAACCGGTTCCAAAACCAAGTGCAAAGGCAATTGAGGCTGCTGCAGAATTGATCAATGGTGCCAAGAAACCTTTTATTGTTTGGGGACAGGGCATTATTTTGGGACAGGCGGAAGATGAATTGAAAAAATTGGTCGAAAAAACGGGTATTCCTGCTGCATGGACCATCATGGGGGCATCTGCGTTAGATACCGCACATCCTTTAAATGTGGGTATGGTTGGTATGCACGGCAATTATGGCCCTAATCTATTGACCAATGAATGTGATGTATTGATCGCCATAGGTATGCGTTTTGACGATCGTGTAACGGGTAGGCTAGAGGATTATGCAAAACAGGCCAAAGTCATACATTTTGAAATTGATCCCGCAGAAGTCAATAAAAATGTTCATGCAGATGTAGCGGTTTTAGGAAATTCAAAAGAAACCTTAGGGTTGCTT
This sequence comes from Maribacter sp. MAR_2009_72, assembly GCF_007827235.1. NCBI lineage: Bacteria > Pseudomonadati > Bacteroidota > Flavobacteriia > Flavobacteriales > Flavobacteriaceae > Maribacter > Maribacter sp. MAR_2009_72. Next base: position 283,015 of record NZ_VISB01000001.1, read on the forward strand.
CTACCTTTGTTGAACGAAAACAAGCATGATGCTTGGCATAACGAGTTCAAGGAGAAATATAAAATAGAGTTCGATACTATTATTAAGAACGATATCCACCCAACGAAGGAAGGACTGACCATGGGAGAGGTAATCGAAGAAATAAACCTGGCTTCCAATAATAAGGCCGTCATAGTATCAGACGTTGGTCAGCACCAAATGATTGCATGTAGATATGCCAAATTTTCACAATCCAAAAGTAATATTACTTCTGGCGGATTGGGTACTATGGGCTTTGCATTGCCCGCAGCCATAGGGGCAAAAATGGGTGCAATGGACAGGGAAGTGGTCGCAATTATAGGTGATGGAGGTTACCAAATGACTATTCAAGAACTTGGGGTGATCTTTCAGCATAATTTACCGGTCAAGATCGTTGTTTTGAACAATGAGCATTTGGGCATGGTTCGTCAATGGCAAGAATTGTTTTTTGATCGAAGATATGCGTCTACCGTAATGGTAAATCCAGATTTTGTAAAAATAGCGGAAGGTTATAGTATTGAGGCCAAACGAATCTCTGAACGTAAGGATTTAAAATCGACCATTCAGGAAATGATAGCTTCTGACAAACCTTACTTTTTGGAAGTGAAGGTAGAACAAGAGGATAATGTTTTTCCAATGATACCTTCCGGTGCTTCGGTATCTGAGGTTAGGTTAAAATAATAGGTAATAAACCTAACCATGATTGATACCAACATACAGGATATTCCAAAATTGCAAGAAGAGATACAGCAAAAATCCAAGGAAATTTGTTTTACGATGCCGTCAGACCTTTTTGTGGGCAGTTTTCTTAAGACCTTGATATCTTCAAAACCTGGAGGTAGATTCTTGGAAATCGGTACAGGTATTGGTCTAAGTCTTTCATGGATGATAGACGGTATGGATGCTTATGCTACTTTATTGTCAATAGATAATGATCAAGAGTTGATTTCGATAGCCACCCAATATTTTGGGGAGGACAAAAGGGTACAGCTTTTATGTAAGGATGCGGCAATTTGGATAAAGGAACATCAAGAAGATCGGTTCGATTTGATTTTCGCTGATGCATGGCCGGGTAAATACAGTGAAATCAATGAGGTCCTACAAATGCTGAACGTTGGTGGTTTTTATATCATAGATGATATGATGGAACAACCTAATTGGCCAGAAGGTCATTCAGACAATGTAACAGCACTTATTGCATATCTAGAACAAAGAAAAGACATACAATTGACAAAAATGAATTGGTCTACAGGCTTGATTATGGCTGTAAAAAAATAATATATAATAATAACGATACCATAAAATCCTTTTTTAAAAGGAGTAGGTAATGAAAGCTTATGGAAAATAAATGGTTTACGATATCGGTATATTCAGAAAACAATGTTGGATTACTGAACAGGATATCAGGAATATTCTTAAAGAGACATATTAATATAGAAAGTTTAAACGTCTCCAAATCTGAGATAGATGATGTCTCCAAGTTTACGATCGTAGCGCATACTACAGAAAAATGGGTACATAACATCGTAGGGCAGATAGAGAAACAAATTGAGGTAATTAAGGCATATTATCATACAGATGATGAAACTATTTACCAAGAGTCCGCCTTGTTCAAAATTGCTTCTGGTCTTTTGTTCGATGAACGTCAAATACAGAATATAATTAAGGATAACAATGCCCAAATAGTAACGGTGTCAAGAGATTTTTTTGTTATCGCCAAAAGCGGAAGAAGAAATGAAATCGATGAAATGCACGATCAGCTAAAACCTTATGGAATAATGCAGTTTGTACGTTCAGGCAGAATATCCGTTACCAAGGATGAAATGAAAATTTCTACCATTCTAAAAGAATTTTAATTAATAGAATTTTATCAATAATCAAATAAAGTAAATACAAAATGGCCAATTATTTTAATACGCTATCATTAAGGGATAAATTAACGCAACTTGGAAAATGCCGCTTCATGGATTCGTCTGAGTTTGCTGATGGTGTAAATGCTTTAAAAGGCAAAAAAATTGTAATCGTAGGTTGCGGTGCTCAAGGATTGAACCAGGGCTTGAACATGAGAGACTCCGGACTTGATATTTCCTATACGCTTAGAGATGCTGCAATTAAGGAAAAAAGGCAATCCTATGTCAATGCTACTGAAAACGGTTTTACCGTTGGGACCTATGAAGAATTGATTCCTAGTGCGGACGTAGTGATCAATCTTACTCCGGACAAGCAGCACACAGCTGTTGTTGGTGCGGTTATGCCATTGATGAAAAAAGGAGCCACATTATCATATTCTCACGGTTTTAATATCGTAGAGGAAGGAATGCAGATACGTGAGGACATAACAGTAATTATGGTGGCACCAAAATGTCCAGGTTCTGAGGTGCGCGAAGAATATAAAAGAGGTTTTGGGGTTCCTACATTAATTGCTGTTCATCCTGATAACGACCCTCAAGGAAAAGGTTTGGAGCAAGCCAAAGCATATGCAGTGGGTACGGGCGGTGATAGGGCCGGCGTATTAATGTCCTCTTTTGTTGCCGAGGTGAAATCAGATTTAATGGGAGAACAAACCATACTTTGTGGATTGTTACAGACCGGTTCAATTTTATGTTTTGATAAAATGATCGAAAAAGGTATAGACCCAGGTTATGCTTCTAAATTGATACAATACGGATGGGAGACTATCACGGAAGGTATGAAATATGGAGGTATCACCAATATGATGGATCGTCTTACCAACCCGGCCAAAATTAAGGCTTTTGAGTTGTCAGAAGAACTAAAGGATATAATGCGACCTTTATTTCAAAAACATATGGACGATATCATGACCGGTCATTTTTCCAAAACCATGATGGAGGATTGGGCCAATGATGATAAAAATTTATTGACTTGGAGAGCTGCCACTGGAGAAACAGCTTTTGAAAAAACACCTGCAGGTGATCAAGAAATTACCGAGCAGGAATTTTATGATAATGGTGTCCTTATGGTGGCCATGGTCAGGGCAGGTGTAGAGTTGGCTTTCGAGGCTATGACAGAATCTGGTATAATTGCCGAATCTGCTTACTACGAATCCTTGCATGAGACCCCATTGATTGCCAATACCATTGCACGTAAGAAATTGTTTGAGATGAACCGTGTAATTTCGGATACTGCAGAATATGGTTGTTATCTTTTTGATCATGCCTGTAAACCTTTATTGACAGATTTTATGAAAGGCATAGAAACCAACGTAATCGGTAAAAATTTCTCAGAGGGTATGGACAATGATGTGGATAATGCACAATTAATTGCCGTAAACAAGGCTTTACGTGAGCATCCTGTTGAAATTGTAGGTGCACGTTTACGTGAATCAATGACTGCCATGAAGCCTATTGTTTAGGGTTGGTATAGGAATACTAAAATTTAGATTGTCCGGTTAGGTACATTCCAAGAGTTACGATCTTAAGTAGTTTTGTTAACTTTAAGGAAGTGTTCCTGAGCGGACAATTTAGTTCGTGCCCACAGATAAATGTTCAAATAAATTATTTAATTGTTTTATGAAATCAGCGCAACCATCCTATCTGCCTAAATTGGACGATGTTAGGCATGCAGCCAAGGTAATCGCAGAGATAGCTGAAGAAACACCTTTAACCGAAAGTATTAGGCTGTCAAAGCAATATGGGTGTCAAATTAGGTTAAAACGTGAGGATCTACAACGGGTACGCTCTTATAAAATTAGGGGTGCGTTCAATAAAATAAGTGCATTATCAAATGAAGACAGAGCTAAAGGTGTCATTTGTGCAAGTGCAGGAAATCATGCACAAGGGGTGGCATTTGCCTGTTTTCATTTAAAGATACAGGGAACTATATATATGCCTTCGGTTACACCAAAACAGAAAGTTGAGCAAACTAAATTATTTGGTGGTGAGTGGGTGGAGATTGTTTTGGAAGGGGATACTTTTGATGATGCTTCGTTGGCAGCAAATAAATATGGAGCACGAACGGGTAAAATATTCGTACATCCTTTTGATGATCCAAAAATTATTGAAGGTCAGGCTACGGTTGGTCTGGAACTGATCTCTCAATCCAAAGCACCAATAGATTATCTGTTTGTTTGTATTGGAGGTGGCGGGTTGGCTTCTGGGCTAATTAGTGTTTTTAGCGAACTTTCACCTAATACCAAAATTATTGGCGTAGAACCAAAAGGAGCGCCTTCCATGAAAGCATCAATTGAGGCAGGAGAAATAATTGCACTGGAAGATATAGATAAATTCATAGATGGTGCCGCGGTGAAAAAAGTGGGCCGGTTGACCTATCCTATTTGCAATTGGTATTTAAATGATATGATTACTGTTGATGAGGGTATGGTATGCCAGACCATTTTAGACCTATACAATAGAGATGCCATTGTGGTAGAGCCTGCCGGTGCTTTGTCTATTGCGGCATTGGATCAGTATAAGGACAAAATTAGGGGTAAGAACGTAGTTTGTATCATTGGCGGCAGTAACAACGATATCACCAGGACAGCTGAAATAAAGGAGCGGGCGTTGTTATATGGTAAACTAAAGCATTATTTTATCATACGATTTCCACAGCGACCGGGAGCGTTAAAGGAATTTGTTGTGGATATTTTAGGGCCTACGGATGATATCACACATTTTGAATATTCAAAAAAATCAAGCAGGGAAAATGCACCAGCGGTCGTTGGGATAGAGCTAAAGGACCCTAAAGACCTAAAGCCCCTAATAGAACGCATGAAAACTAACAATTTTTATGGAGATTATATAAATGATAAACCAGATTTGTTTGAATATTTGGTTTAAACTACTTTTAATCTTCCATGTTCCTGTATCGTTATATAGGCATTAAAAAGAAAAGCATATCATCAATCATAGATAAATAAAAAATAATGGGCGATATAAAAATTCCACAAGAATTTCAGATTACATCAACAATTGATCAACGACATTATTTGGTCAATGGAGAACTAAAAGAATGGAAAGGTGAAACAACGGAAGTCTACTCTACCATATCCTCAACTAAGGAATACAAACCCACTTTATTGGGTAGTATCCCAGATTTACAGGAAGCAGAAGCCTTAGATGCTTTAAATGGTGCTCTAGGTGCCTACGATAAGGGACAGGGGGTTTGGCCGACCATGCATGTAAAAGATCGTATAGAATGTATGGAGGTTTTCGTAGAAAAAATGAAGACCAAAAGAGATGAAATCGTGAAATTGTTAATGTGGGAAATTGGTAAATCATTACCGGATTCGCAAAAAGAATTTGATCGTACGGTAGAGTATATTGAGGATACTATTGAAGATTATAAACAACTTGATCGCGATGCGGCAAAGTTCACCAAGCATGACGGGGTTTATGCACATATAAAAAGGGGACCGTTGGGCGTAGTCCTTTGTCTTGGGCCTTACAACTATCCGTTAAACGAAACCTTTGCTTTGCTTATTCCCGCAATTATCATGGGTAATACAACCATCTTTAAACCGGCAAAGCACGGCGTACTTTTAATCACCCCACTACTAGAAGCGTTCCAAACAAGTTTTCCCAAAGGTGTGGTCAATGTACTATTTGGCCGTGGTAGAACCGTTGCGGCTCCTATAATGCAAACCGGAAAGGTAGATGTGCTTGCTTTGATCGGTAATAGTAAATCTGCAAATGCTCTACAAGAGCAACACCCAAAAAGTAATAGGTTGAGACTGGTACTTGGACTGGAAGCTAAAAACCCTGCCATAATATTGCCTGATGCAGATTTGGAACTGACCATAAATGAATGTTTGGCCGGTACGCTATCTTTTAACGGTCAACGTTGTACCGCATTAAAAGTGGTCTATGTTCATGAGGATATTCGTGAAAAGTTCAATGATAGCTTTGCCAAAAAAGTCGATGAGCTTAAATTTGGAAACCCTTGGGAGAATGGTGTAAAATTAACGCCACTACCAGAACCCGGAAAACCAGATTATATACAGGAATTGATTGATGACGCGCTATCTAAAGGAGCCAAAATTCTAAACAAGAAAGGTGGTAAACGATATGATAACTATATATGGCCAGCCGTTTTATATCCGGTAACCAAAGATATGCGCGTATATAAGGAGGAGCAGTTTGGTCCTATTATTCCAATTGTACCTTTTTCGGATATTGAAGAACCTTTGGACGATATGGCAGCCAGCAATTATGGGCAACAGGTAAGTCTTTTTGGAAAAGATGTGTATGCATTGTCTCCACTGATAGATACTTTGGTAAACCTTGTTTGTAGGGTAAACTTGAACAGTTCTTGTCAAAGAGGTCCGGATGTTTATCCGTTTACGGGCCGTAAAGATTCTGCCCAAGCTACCCTTAGTGTTCATGATGCCTTGCGTTCATTCTCTATACGGACTTTCGTGGCCTTTAAGGATAATGAACTGAATACGGAAATCGTAGAACAATTATTGGAAGCAAAGCTTTCTAATTTTGTAAGTACGGACTATATCTTATAGCCATTTCAAAATTGAATATAAAAACCTCTCCTATTCGGGAGAGGTTTCTTTTTTACAATTGGCACTTATTTCCTTTGCTCTGTCCAAGCCAGAGTATGGATAATACTTAATGGTCTGCTCTTCTTCTTGAAACAACCCAATTGCCCGTTCAATATCCGCACAGAAGGGAGCAATTGATTTTCCAAAGAATCTTGCCGACCCCATATCCCATTCAGCTTTGCTTAGGACTACCCTTGGGTTATTTGGAGCTATCTTTTGTGTTTTATCATAAATGGCGGCATTTTCTGCTGAAAGCGTCATTCCGTATTTTGCGCCATCAAATGCAATGTAAGCTGTATTTAACAGGGCATAGGAAATGAGTATTTCAGGATTGTTTTCAGATATTTCAGAAGCAGCATCCAAAAAAGTTTTGGCCCTTGTAAGTTTTGTGGTCAGTAAAGCTTCGTCCTTTAATCCAAAACTACTGACTATCTCAATAAGGCCAGCATAGTAAGGGGGTAACCAATTGTCGCTTTCAGCGGCTGCAATTCGTTCAAAGAGTTGAACGGCTTCGGTATTCTTTTGATCCTGCCAAAGGGCAAAGGCATTGTTCATCCCTGTTTCATAAGGCGTTTGTGCCGTTAATTGAAGAGTAAGGACGAATGCGCTAATTACTAATAAAGTTCTCATAATATTTAATGTTTAATTATTGTTTTGTTATTCAAATATCCAGGTATTCAAAGCTGTTTAATAATAACGTTGACCCAGTTGTTGATTAATGGTATTGAATTGTAATTATTACAGATTATCAAGTTGATTATCATTTTTATTCTTGCTAATGGTCCAGAAGAATCCTACGAAAAAGAAGCGGTCTGCTGCAGGCGTAATTGTTCTTCTTTCAAAAATGCCGTTCGTATTTGGTTGATCGGTATATTGATATCCATTAATATTTTTGGTGCCCAATACATTACTTACGGATAGGAAAAGTATCTTCTGTTGGTCAATTAAATAGGCATAATTCACATTTAATGAATTAAAGCTTTTAGCCTTCTCCAATAAGAATCCTCCTTTATTGGGGTCGGTATATGTACGGCCCGATGCAAAATTATAACTGAACCCAATCTGACTTTTCCATTTTTCTACCCATCTTTTCACTACAAGGGATGCATTGTGTTTGCTGGCAAAATTTGGAGTTGCGGTATTGGGGTAGTTTTGGTAGTTCCTTTCTGTGTCCAAAAATGAGTAGGACATCCAATATTCTGTGTTTTTAATTGTTTTATTGTCCCTCCAAAAGAGATCTAGACCCTTGGCAAAGCCATTACCATTGTTATTAAAAATAGATGAAGGCAAGGCAAACTCCGTATTATATTTTACCAAATTGCCATAATCTTTATAATAGGCTTCGGCCCTGAATATTTGTTTGTTTTTTACATATTGGTAGTTGGCAATATAATGAGACGTTTTTTCCGCAGTAAAATCAGCGTTGTATATGAGATACCCATTTTTTGGGTTCTGGAAAAATTCACCGTAGGCCAAAGAGAACTGTGCATTTTCTCCAGATTTATAAGCTAATGATACTCTAGGTGATAAATTAAATTCTTGTAATAATGATGAGTATTCAGCACGTAAACCAATTTTGGTAGCTAATCTTTTAGAGAAAAAAATATCCGTTTCCACAAAACTGGCCAAAAGGTTGTTGTTGAATGTATAGCCTGTATTTACGGTGTTGTCTCTATAATTTTCCTTGAAATCCGTTATAAAATATTCTGCTCCAAAATTTAATTTATATCTACTGGAAAAATATTTTTGCAATGCAATCTTTAAATGCGCGGAATTTTCTATATCCGTAATATTAGACGAGTTTAAGGTTATATCAGTTTGATCGTTGGCAAAGCTTACCCCAGAAGAAAAGCTCCACTCTTTTTCCAGAAAGTCTTGATATGATGAATTAATGTAGAGGTTATTATTTTTAAGACCAAACCTAACACCGTTAACCTCATTGATATCCGCTTGCGTCAATTCAAAATTTGAAGCACTGTAGGCTCCGTATACTTTTAATAGTCCCTCGTTTTGAAATCTATACCGGTAAACAGCTTCCCCACCAAAAGATTCAACTGGTTTGTGCCATTCGTTATTGTCTGGATATAAATGTTGATATGGCGCTAGATTAATGTAGTTTGTATTTATGCTTAATGCACTTTTCTTCCATTTTTGCGTATTTCCAAGACCTGCGCCTACTGTCATCAATGAAATTTCCGTTTTTTCCTCTTGCGGTTCATTGATACTATTTAAAAGTAATACACTGGACAAGGCTTGTCCGTATTCTGCAGAATAGCCCCCAGTGGAAAATGTAATCCCCTTAAAAAGAAAAGGGGAAAGTCTACCCCTTGCAGGAATATTGTTTGCAGATGGGGAGTAGGGTGTAAATACACGCATACCGTCTACAAATATTTGGGTTTCTTCGGCATCGCCACCTCGTACAAAGAGTCTGCCGTCTTCGGCAACATTAGAGGTTCCTGGTAATGTTTGTAATGCCCCCACAAAATCCCCAAGGGCACCTGCCGTGGTTACTATATCCAATGGTTTTAACGCGGTAACCTTTGCATTGTCCCCGGCCTTGAACGTTCCGGCATTTACGGTAACGGCATCCAATGTGTTTACATCATCCCTTAATTTAATGGTGATGTTTGTAAATGTGGTTACATCCGCTGTTTTTGAAAAGGTCTCATAGGATATGGACGAAGCGATCAGTGTCTGCATACCTGTAGCATTGGTATTAAAGGAGAATATGCCAGATTCATTGGTGGCTGTACCATCATAGGTGCCACTTAGATAAATATTTACACCCATTATGGGCGTTTCGTTATGGTCCAGCACTCTTCCGGATACCGTAGTCTGTGCGGCTAAGCTAATATGGACTAGTGTTAGTACACATAATAATAGTGTTTTCATGTTGATTGTTTTTTTTTGATTGATACCGCAAATATGTGTCGCAATGGATATTTTCTGGAAAATGATTTTCCCAGTTGTAGAAATTTTGGGCTGAATTGTAGTTAGGGGAGGTATGTAATACTCAGGTAAGGGTAATTATTTACATAAATGTGGTAATTAATATGATTTCTTGCCGACATATGCGTTCTAACTTTGTCCTTTTAATTATGAGCTTTAATTAGATTGTTGAAGTAAGAACTAAAATTAAAAGTATGGAAACAATAAAATCAAACAAGAAAGCATTGTTCGCTTTGGCCATCGGAGGTTTTGGAATAGGACTTACCGAATTTGTGATTATGGGAATTTTGACGGAGGTTTCCGGTTCTTTAGGTATTACTATACCGCAAGCCGGTCACTTTATTGCGGCCTATGCCTTAGGGGTGGTGGTAGGGGCGCCGCTGCTTACAGGTATGGGTGCCAAACTTAGCCCAAAGAAAATGCTGTTTTTATTGATGATTTGGTTTACGGTATTCAATACACTTTCTGGACTGGCTTCCGGTTATTCAAGTCTACTGTTTTTAAGATTTTTGTCCGGTATTCCCCATGGTGCTTTTTTTGGAATAGGAGCAGTAGTAGCTACAAAGCTTGCGAAAAAAGGAAAAGCGGCACAGGCCATATCCATAATGTTTTCAGGTTTAACGGTGGCCAATGTCATTGGTGTTCCCATAGGAACTTACTTAGGACAACAGTTTAGCTGGAGCGTATCATTTTACCTTGTTGGTTTTGTGGGCTTGTTAGCTTTGGGCAGTATATACTTATGGATGCCCAAAATTGAGGTTGAGGAATCAAGTGAAAAGGTTACTGTAGCACAAGGATTGAAAAATACGGAACTTTGGGCTTTAATAGCGCTTACCACTATTGGTACCGGAGGATTTTTTGCATGGTACAGTTATGTTGCTCCCCTTATCACCAATGTGGCCGGATTACCTGAACATTTTGTAGGGTATGCCATGATGTTGGCCGGTCTGGGAATGGTGGCAGGAAATTTTTTAGGTGCTAAAATGGCAGAGCTGCTTTCCCCTTTAAGAGCGGTTATAATAAGCCTTTCTATGATGTGCGCCATTTTATTGGCCAATATGGTCATTGCTACCAATCCGTATTTGTTAATGGTAATGACCTTTGTAATAGGTGCAATTTCGTTTACCGTGGCAACCCCTATACAAATGGCGATCATTAATACTTCTAAAGGGTCGGAAATGTTGGGTTCTTCTATGAACCAGAGTGCTTTTAATATGGGAAATGCATCCGGTGCCTATTTAGCGGGGCTTCCAATGGCATTTGGTTACGGCATTTTATATAGTAGTTTGGTTGGGGCTTTGCTAGCCTTTTCCGGGGTGATGATTGCAGTGGCAATTCTACTAGTAAGAAAAAGAAGGGCAATTAAATATAGAAAAATGGCTATTAGCTGTTGATATAATATAATGCGAAGAAGAAAAAGGAACTTAAAATATAAGTTCCTTTTTTTATGCTCGATCATTTATAAATTTTATGTATTTTCTTTAACATTACCTATCAAGATTTCAGAAATGGTATGGTATAGTTCATTAGGATTAAAGGGTTTGCAAATTAGACCGTTCATTCCATGACTAAGTAAATCCTTTTTAATACTTTCTCCTGTAGATGCGGATAGTGCATAAATTGGTATGGTCTGATTGTGAATACTTTCCGAAGCCCTAATGGCCAAACTAGCATCATAACCATTCATTACAGGCATCTGAAGGTCCATAAGAATAAGGTCGTATTCCTTTTTGAATGCGTATTGTACCGCAACTTTACCATCTATTGCCACATCATAATCAACCCCCCATTTTTTGAGGAATTTTTCAATTAAAAAGATATTGATCTTATTGTCCTCAACTACCAATATCTTATAACCTTGCAGTTTTTTAGAATCTTCCAAGTCATTTGTTCCTAAAGCGGAATTGTTTTCTTCCTGAAGAATAGAAGCAATAGGATTTCCTTTTCTAAAGTCCAATTCAAAACTAAAACAAGAGCCCACATTTGGTGTGCTCTCTACCTTAATGGATGTGCCCATAAGTTGTAATAGGCGTTGGCAGATGGCTAGGCCCAGACCTGTACCTCCATATATTCTAGTTGTACTTACATGTGCCTGTGCAAAGGATTCAAAGATTTTATCAATTTTATCGCTTTCGATCCCAATACCCGTATCGTTCACAGAAAATAAAAGTTTTGTATTATTCTCCGTTTCGTTAAGTACTTCAACTTCCAAAGAAACGGTTCCATGTTCCGTAAACTTTATTGCATTGCTTACCAAATTGGTCAGTATTTGTGACAAGCGGGTACTGTCACCGATCATGGTATCCTGCAATAGGGAATCTTTTTTAATTTGAAATGAAATTCCTTTTTTGGATGCCTTATTGGTAAAAATACTTTGTACCGTATTCAATACTTGTTTTAAGCTAAAATTAGCTTTTTCCAGTTCTAGGGAACCTGCGGCAATTTTATCGTAATCAAGAATATCGTTTACAACCCCTAATAGGTGTTCAGAAGAATATTTTAGGGTGCTCAAATTTTCTATCTGTTCTTGTTTTGGATTTTCAATGAGCAATAAATGGGCAATACCTATAACCGCATTAAGAGGTGTCCTGATTTCATGGGACATGGTGGACAAAAATTCGCTTTTAGCCTTATTGGCCTTTACTTCTTTTTCCCTAGCCTTGATCAGTTCATATTCCGTTAACTTAAGATTGGTAATATTTACGATGGTGCCTATGTATCCTTCTACTTTTCCGGAGTCAGATTTAATTCCCTTTATAGTAAATTCCAACCAAATTCTATCACCATTTTTACCTAGGGATTCCAATGTTCTATTAAATGTATTTGCTTCTGGATTATGAAGGTCCAACAAATTGGAATATGGTTTACCGTTTACATTCTTTAAACATTCCTCGATGGATTTACCAATAGATTCCTTTACGCTTAAACCGGTCATCTCTTCCCAAGCGGAATTTAGATAGGACCATCGTCCGGAAAGATCAATTTCAAAGATGACATCCTTAATGTTGCTTGCCACCTTGGTCAACTGACTGGTAACTTCTTCAACATTATTTTTTAATTGTAAGTTTCTTAGATACAATTCTTTTGAACTTTCTTCAAGAATGGTTTCTGCATGCTGCATATCTGCATCCATTACTTTATAGCTGTTATCAACCATATGAAGTAATGGTGCTATTATGTCAAGAACCTTTTGGTCAAGATTCAGTTCACATAATTGTCTTTGTAGTCTTCTATGGTACTTCATAGTTCAGAAAATGTAGTGACACACATGGTCAAGTTATGTAAAGAGGTTTTTGGTTTTTCAAAAAAGGGTGATATCTCACCATAAGAATAAAATCCAATAGATTTTGTAGTGGAAGGAAATTGCTGAACAACGGCCTCCACTTCTTCTTTGGCCAATTTGCCCAAGACCTTTCTTCTGCCGGCACAACTTATAAGGATGGCCAGTTCATGCTCATGTTTGTTTTGTTGCGCAATTGTTTTTGCTGCATTTTCCGCACCTAGGATTAGCCGATCAACATTGGCTTTCATAATACGCACATAGGAGCCTATAGGAATCTCCTCTGCCATTATCAAACTTTTATTGGATTCGTCAATATCCAATAATGCTCTGATTACAGGATTGGAATGATCTTTGTTCCTAACTTTTATAGGATGTTTAAAACCAAATTGTTTTACATCGGATAATATATTAGGCTCTACCACAGATTTGTAAAAGTCAAGGGCTGGTAGGCCGTCTATTTCCAGGATTTGGTTCTTTTCTGATTTAGTGACCAGACACTCAACTCCATAACTGTCCCAACCGCCCTGTGCATTGTAATTTACTTGTAACCGGTCACCATACATGGCAAGGGCAATTACCCTATTTCGTTTTAATGAGCCCTGATCTATAATATAGTTGGAACCGATATAGGATTCCCTACCCGCTAATCCTCCGGTAACGCTTATGTGCGATTTTAATTTATGATTAATACCCTTTAGTAGGTTAGAGGCATGTAAGGTCTGCACATCTGAAATGAGAAAAATATGTTTTAAGTCTTCTTGGTCTATGTCCTGTACGAACTTATTGCCCACATCAAAATACTGACTTACATCCGTTGGTAGGTCTTTGGCATAAAGTTTTACCTTAGTGCCATTAAACTTCACTGCCGATAATACAATACTATCATCTATTACTTGCTGGTCTATTATTTCTCCTGCAGTAGTGCCACCAATGATTATGGCCTGAGTATATTTTTGCTGAATACTGGTTAGTGCCTTATCTATATCCTCAAACTTCAATGAAGCAAATAGGAAGATTACATCTGGAACAAATGTTAGGGAAAGCGCCTCTATTTGCGCTTGGGAAGTTATAAGTTGTTGAAATATTCTCATATTTTGTAAGAAAATGACTACAATTTATATAACGTAACATTTTTAAAAATAATATGTAACACTCGTTTTTTTTGAAATTCTAGCATGTTGATTTAAGGATAGCTGTTTTAATTAAAATACATAGCATTGAACTTTGTTTTGTGTTTGTATCTAGAAATTTTTCTTATTAAAATTTTAATGTAATTGGAAAACTTAATACTGCGTGTTTATGTAGGTCTATGCAATTGCGACCAATAAAATATAAGAAGTATGGTTATGGCAAAACCTGTTAAAATTTTCAATTAGCTAACTATAACGGTACTTAAAAGTAAATTTTTACGTTCTTAAAAAACCAAATCTTTACTATAGTGAAACAAACCAAACTGTTTTTAGGCGTTTTGACCTTCGTAATTATTCTAATGCTTTTGACCTCTTCATCGGTACAACCAAGCAATGTAGAAGTGATTGTTCCCATTGATAAATCTGTTAAAACCTTAGCGGAAAAGCATGAAATAGAACTTTATACGTTTCAAAAAAATGCATTGAAGCAGGCTTTAAAAGATTATTTTAAAGAAGCTATCCGATCAGGGGATATTGTTGGGGTCGGCGTAAGTATTGTAAGAGGAGATTCCATTATCATTTCTGATGGTTTTGGAAAACGAAAGGTAGATGATTCCAAAGAAGTGGATGGGGAAACCTTATTTAGGCTAGGTTCCATTTCCAAAGGCTTTACCGGCATTCTTGCAGCGAATTTGGACAATGAGGGTATATTGCAATTAGATGATAGGGTAACCACATACCTGCCTGACTTTAAGTTTGGAAATCAACAGAATACACAACGAATTAAAATTGCACATTTGCTTTCCCATACAACGGGTACACCATATCATAGTTACACAGATTTGGTCGAAGCGGGTCTGCCCATGTCATCAATTAGTAAAAAATTCAGTTCCATTGATCCTATTAATGTACCTGGTACGCAGTATAGTTACCAGAATGCCATGTTCTCTGTAGCTCAAGAAGTGATGCTGAAAGCAACAGGTAATGATATACAAACGTTGTTGACCAATAAATTTTTTGAACCTCTTGGCATGAATGCCATATCCATGGATCATGAAACGTTGATCTATACCAATAATATTGCTTTTCCACATGTTAAAAGAGGACAAAAATGGAAAACCTTAACTCCCAAGGATAATTATTACAATGCTATAGCGGCTGGTGGAATCAATGCCAATTCCAAGGATATGGCAAAGTGGATGCGATTTTTGTTGGGACATAACCCAAATGTAATGACCAAAGCACAGATTAAAGCGGCATTTACACCTTTCATTGAGTTAAAAGGGCATCATAAATATTATCAGAAATGGCCTGGACATGTAAAATCTGCTTATGGATTTGGTTGGAGAATACATACCGTTAAAGAAAAGGATAATGCTCCCGAAGAAACCATTTGGCATCACGGTGGTAGCGTAAATAATTATAGAAATGAAATTGCTCTTTTTCCTGATGCTGATTTGGGTATTTGTGTATTGATCAATGGACCGTCTAAATTGGTCAAAACCGTGGTGCCGGATTTACGCGCTATAGTTAAAGGTATTTACGAGCAAAAAATAGAGAATGCTTCCAGTATTTAAGATATTCATTACTATTAATAAAAAAATCCCTTTGAAATTTTCAAAGGGATTTTTTTATTATGTGGGTATTTAATTTAAATGTTGCTTGCCAACCAGTCACCAACTTCACTGGTCTTATAGCTCTTGCCACCATCTGCAAGATCTTCTGTTACATAACCCTCGGCCAAAGATTTATTGACTACGCGCCTGATCTCTTCTGCTTCGGTTACAAGTTCTAAATCTTCGAACAACATAGCGGCAGAAAGAACAGTTGCCAATGGGTTGGCAATATCCTTACCAGCTGCTTGTGGGTAAGAACCATGTATAGGCTCATATAGAGATACTTTACTTCCTACGGAAGAAGAGGGCATAAGACCCATGGAGCCCGCAATGACAGAAGCTTCATCCGTTAGGATATCACCAAATAGATTTGCGGTAATGATTACATCATATCCTTTTGGCCATTGGATCAATCTCATGGCTACGGCATCAATAAATTCATAGGAAACTTCAACTTCTGGATATTCTTTTTCCAAACCTTGTACGGTTTCTCTCCAAAGTCTAGAGGATTCCAATACATTGGCCTTGTCCACACAACATAATTTTTTGGAACGTTTCATGGCCATATCAAAACCTTTCCTAGCCAAACGTTCTATTTCAAAACGTTGATAGGTCATGGTATCAAAGGCGGTATTTCCATCATCTTTTCGTCCACGTTCCCCAAAATAGATTCCACCGGTCAATTCCCTTAGGATAATTAAATCCGTTCCTTCAATACGATCTCTTTTTAAAGGCGATTTGTCTATTAACGAAGGAAATGTAAACGTAGGCCTAACATTGGCAAACAGCCCTAATTTTTGCCTCATTTTTAACAATCCTTGTTCCGGACGCACTTTTGCCGATGGATCATTGTCAAAACGTGGATGGCCAATTGCGCCAAACAAAACCGCATCTGCACTGGCGCAAATTTCATGGGTCTCATCTGGGTAAGGTTCACCTACGGCATCGATAGCTGCAGCTCCTGTCAAAGCAGGTTTCCAGCTGATTTCATGGTCGTATTTTTTTGCAATGGCATCACATACCTTTACTGCTTGATCAATAACTTCCGGACCGATACCATCACCGGCCAATAAGGCAATATTTAATTTCATGGTCTAATTGCTTTTCGCTTTTCGCTATGCGCTACACGTTATACGGTCATCGTATTACGTTTAAGCTATTTATTATTAAATTATATTCAACATTTTTTCGGTGGCTTTAATGGCACTCACCGTTTGGTCGGAATCCAACCCTCTAGAGGTGAATTCCTTCCCGTCCAGTTCCCAGGTGATCACTGTTTCGCATAATGCATCTGAAGTACTTCCAGGTGGTATTCTTACTGCGTAATCCGTTAATTTTGGAAGGGGTATTTTTTTTGCAATGTATACTTTTTTAAGAGCATTCATAAAAGCATCATATTGTCCATCACCTTGGGCATGTGCCTCAATAATTTTTCCGTCAATTTCAACGGAAAGGGTAGTGGAGGGCATAAGTCCTTTGGCGTGGGTGAGCACATATGATTTTATAAATACTTTTTGCTTATAATCTGCTGTATCCAACACATCAGATATGATAAAAGGAAGATCGTCTTTGGTAACACGCTCTTTTTTATCGCCCAATTCAATAATTCTAGCGGTAACCTTTTTTAACTCTTCATTGTTCAAGGTCAAACCTAATTCCTGTAAATTCTTTTGAATATTTGCCTTACCGGACATTTTCCCTAATGCATATTTACGCTTTCTTCCAAAACGCTCAGGCATAAGGTCGCTAAAGTATAAATTCTTTTTACTGTCTCCATCTGCATGAATTCCGGCGGTTTGTGTAAATACATTATCGCCCACAATAGGCTTATTCGCAGGTATGGTAAAACCGGTGAAGGCTGAAACCAATTTACTCACTTTATATAATGAGGTTTCATTTACATTGATGGTAACCTCTGGTAAAAAATCGTTGATTACGGCAATGGCACTTGCCATAGGGGCATTGCCTGCTCGTTCTCCCATACCGTTTACGGTAAGGTGAAGCCCATGGCAGCCTGCTTTAACGGCCTCCATAATATTGGCTACTCCTAGGTCATAATCGTTATGGCCATGAAAATCAAAATGTAAATCTGGATATTTTTGTACAATTTCCGTTAAAAACGCATACGTTTCAGTATGTGTCAATATACCCAAAGTATCCGGTAAAAGAATTCTTTTTACGTTTTGTGTGGATAGAAAATCCAAAAACTGAAATACATATTCCTTTGAGTTGCGCATGCCGTTGCTCCAATCCTCTAGGTAGATATTGTTTATAATACCTCTTTCCGTAGCTTGATTGAAGATTTCCTCAATTTCGGCAAAATGTTGTTCAGGTGTTTTCTTTAATTGATATTTTAAATGGTTCATTGATCCTTTGGTCAACAAATTCTGGGATATTGCGCCAGATTTCTGCATCCAATCCAATGATATGCCACCATCAACAAAGGTTAGGACCTCAACACGCTCTAGATATCCACTAGCGGCAGCCCATTCCGTAATTTTCTGTACGGCTTCCAACTCACCATCAGATACACGTGCAGATGCAATTTCAATACGATCAACCTTTAATTCTTCCAATAGAAGTTTTGCCAAGGTCAATTTTTCCGATGCAGAAAAGGAAACGCCCGAGGTTTGTTCACCATCCCTTAGGGTGGTATCCATGATTTCCAATTTTCTTTTCATTAGTGTGTTCCGTTATGAAAATTGGATTATAGCGGGGTGTTTTCTGCAAAGGTCTCAATATCCTTTTTAATGTTTAAAAGGTAATCGATATCATCAAAACCATTTAACATATTGTTCTTCTTGTAGTCATTGATGTCAAAAGACTCGCTTTCCCCTGTTGGCAACAATGTTATTTTTTGTTCTGGCAAATTGATTTCTAATTGGGTAGAAGGGTCTGCCTCTATGGCGTCAAAGATTTTCTGTAAAAACTCTGCGCTTACCTGTACGGGTAAAACTCCAATATTTAAACAGTTGTTTCTGAAAATATCTGCAAAGAAACTAGATACTACACATCTGAAACCATAATCATAAACCGCCCAAGCAGCATGTTCACGAGATGAACCCGAACCAAAGTTTTTGCCGCCAATCAATATTTTACCACTGTATTTATCTTGGTTAAGGACAAAATCTTCCTTTAAGGTATTATCTTGATTATATCTCCAGTCTCTGAAAAGATTATCACCAAAACCAACACGCTCAGTTGCCTTTAAAAATCGTGCAGGTATAATTTGATCCGTATCTACATTTTCAATAGGTAGGGGGACTGCTGTTGAAGTTAATATGTTGAATTTATCGTATGCCATTTTTCTTTAATTTTTCGTTGATAGTTATTTGTTGTTGGTGAGCTGGTTTAGTATTGTAAAAATCTACAATTGACCAACAACCGTTAACCTGCAACCATTTCTTCCATTAATTCTCTAGGGTCTGTTACTTTACCGGTTACGGCCGCTGCTGCTGCAACTAACGGACTTGCCAATAATGTTCTTGATCCTGGGCCTTGTCTTCCTTCAAAATTTCTGTTGGATGTACTTACTGCCAATTTACCGGCAGGTACCTTATCATCATTCATAGCCAAACATGCTGAACAACCAGGCTCACGAAGCTCAAATCCGGCTTCTGTCAAAATATCCAATATACCCTCTTCCTTAATGGCGGTTTCTACTTTATGCGATCCGGGTACGAGCCAAGCGGTTACGTTGCTCGCTTTTTTTCTACCTTTTACAATAGAGGCAAAAGCCCTAAAATCCTCAATACGGCCATTGGTGCAACTTCCTAGGAACACAAAATCTATTGGTTTGCCCATCATGCTGTCTCCTTCATTGAAATCCATATATTTCAATGATTTTTGGTAGGTAGTAGCACCACCTTGTACAGCACTTGCCATTGGAATATCGTTAGAGATACCCATTCCCATACCTGGGTTGGTACCGTAGGTAATCATAGGTTCGATCAATGAGCCGTCAAAAGTCAATTCCTTATCAAAAATAGCATCCTCATCTGTATACAACGTTTCCCAATAGGCCATTGCCTTGTCCCAATCCGCACCTTTTGGTGTAAACTCACGACCTTTTATATATTCAAACGTTTTTTCGTCAGGAGCGATCATACCGCCACGGGCACCCATTTCAATACTTAGGTTACAAACGGTCATACGACCTTCCATACTCATTTCCCTGAAAATTTCACCTGCATATTCTACAAAATAACCTGTTGCACCAGAAGTAGTCAGTTGAGAGATAATGAATAGAGCAATATCTTTAGGTGTAACCCCTTTACTCATTTTCCCGTTGATATTGATACGCATTCTCTTTGGCTTGGGCTGCATAATACACTGTGTAGCCAATACCATTTCAACTTCAGATGTACCAATACCAAAAGCAATTGCTCCAAAAGCACCATGGGTAGAGGTGTGTGAATCTCCACAAACTATGGTAGCGCCCGGCTGGGTAATACCATATTCAGGTCCTACAACATGTACAATACCATTTTTTGCATGCCCCAATCCCCAATAGGAAATACCATATTCATTGGCATTTTCCTCCAACATTTTTAATTGGTTTGCAGAAAGTGGATCTGCAACAGGTAGATGTTGGTTGATCGTAGGAGTATTATGGTCAGCCGTTGCAAACGTTTTCTCTGGGTGCATAACAGGAATGTTTCTGTTCTTAATGCCTAGAAAAGCAACCGGGCTGGTTACTTCATGTACCATATGTCTGTCAATGAACAGCACATCTGGACCATCTTGTATTTTATGTACTACGTGGGAATCCCACACTTTGTCAAATAATGTTTTTGTTGCGCTCATATTCTATATAATCTAAGTGCACAAATCTATTAAAACCAAGGGTTTTTTGGAAATTAACACCATCCTAAATTACGATGTTCAACGGTAAAAGTGTTAAAAATAAAACTAACTGATATATGTCCAGATATTTTTATGCTTTACCAATTGGGCATACATATGTCTGATAATTAGATTTTCAGGTTTACTTAGCGTAGGGTCTTCCTTTAATAATTGAAGCGCATGGTAACGTGCAGTTTTAAGGATGTCATTATCTTTTACGATATCCGCAATCTTTAGGTTTAGCAGTCCGCTTTGTTGGGTGCCCATAATATCACCCGGACCACGGAGTTTAAGATCTACTTCTGCAATTTCGAACCCATCATTGGTGGCCACCATTGTTTCCAATCGGGTTTTGGAATCATTGGATAACTTATGTCCGGTCATTAGAATACAATAACTTTGATCGGCACCTCGCCCTACACGACCTCGTAACTGATGTAACTGTGATAGACCAAAACGTTCTGCGCTCTCAATTATCATAACAGATGCATTTGGTACGTTGACCCC
Organism: Maribacter sp. MAR_2009_72; assembly: GCF_007827235.1. Taxonomy (NCBI): domain Bacteria; kingdom Pseudomonadati; phylum Bacteroidota; class Flavobacteriia; order Flavobacteriales; family Flavobacteriaceae; genus Maribacter; species Maribacter sp. MAR_2009_72. The sequence goes on from NZ_VISB01000001.1 coordinate 303,871, forward strand.
AACTTCAATAACGGTCGTTGCCACCATAATTTGTGTCTCACCTTTTACAAAACGTTCCATCTCATAATCCTTGTCCGCCGGTTTCATTTGCCCGTGTACAATGCTTATCTGATATTTTGGTTGTGGAAAATCGCGCACAATACTTTCATAGCCATCCATAAGGTCTTTATAATCCATTGCTTCGGATTCTTGTATTAATGGATATACTACATAAACTTGACGTCCTTTGTCAATTTCATCCCGTATAAAGCGGAATACCTTTAACCTGTTGCCATCATAACGATGAACGGTCTTGATAGGTTTACGGCCAGGAGGCAGTTCGTCAATGACGGAAATATCCAAATCGCCGTATAAACTCATGGCCAATGTTCTTGGTATTGGTGTAGCTGTCATGACCAGAATGTGTGGCGGAAATTCATTTTTATGCCAGAGTTTGGAGCGTTGGGCAACGCCAAAACGGTGTTGTTCGTCAATTATGGCCATACCCAGGTTTTTATACCTGACCTTATCTTCCAAGAGTGCATGGGTACCTATAAGAATGTTCAGTTCCCCATTTTCAAGTTGCTCATGAATAGGTTTTCTAGCCGACTTTTTAACCGATCCCGTAAGTAGGGAACATGTAATTTCGGTTCCTTTCAATAAATCTGAAATGCCTTGAAAATGTTGATTGGCCAAAATTTCGGTAGGCGCCATTAAACAGGCTTGAAATCCGTTATCAATGGCCAAAAGCATGGTCATTACCGCCACAATAGTCTTTCCCGAGCCCACATCGCCCTGTAATAATCTATTCATTTGGGCATTACTGCCAAGGTCTGCCCGTATTTCCTTGATTACCCGTTTCTGTGCTCCGGTTAGCTCAAAAGGTAATTTATTGGTGTAGAAATCATTAAAATATTCACCGACTTCATGAAAGGGAAATCCTTTAATTTTCTTTTTACGTGAAACATTTTTTCCGATTAACTGTAATTGGATATAGAAGAGTTCCTCAAATTTTAGCCTAAACTGTGCCTTGGCCAGAAGCTCTTGACTTTTAGGAAAATGGATATTGAACATTGCTTCTGGTTTGGGCAATAATTTAAGCTCATCTAACAGTTTGTTGGACAGGCTTTCTGAGAATCTACCACCAATTTCCATAAACAGTTGCTGCATGAGTTTACTGACAACCTTATTTGTAATTCCCTTGTTGCTTAATTTTTCTGAGGAAGGATATACAGGCTGTATATACACTTTAGTACCTTGTTGATGTTCCTTTAAAGGTTCCATTTCCGGATGGGCCATAGAAAAAGTACCGTTATACCAATTACATTTCCCAAAGATGACATAGGGTATGTTCAACTTAAGATTTTCGCGAATCCATTTTTGTCCCCTAAACCAAACCAGTTCCATTTCACCGGTCTCATCTATAAAGCGCGCAACCAATCTAGAGCCCTTTTTTTGCTCTAAGGTTTTTATATGAACGATTTTGCCAATTACCTGTACATCTGCATTGCTACGTTGTAATTGACCAATTTTATAATATTGGGTCTTATCAATATATCTGTTGGGGAAAAGGTTTAAAAGGTCTTGGTATGTGGATACGCCAATTTCTGAAGCCAAAATTTCTGCCCTATTGGGTCCAACCCCTTTTAAATATACTATTGGCGTTTGCAGAAAACTGTTGTTCATAACACGAATTTAGATCTAAACACGTTTAAGTACAAGTAGCTATGCATTTTTGCTGAAAAGGTCTTTTGAATTACATTTTTTTATATAGCTAAAGCCAAATATATTTACATTATGAAACCTGTTGTTTTTCTTTTCTTGATTTTCACTTTTGCTTTGGGTAATGCCCAGAACAGGAATGTGGATTTTGTTAGGATTTCCGCAACCATTAGTCCAGATACGCTAGCTAAGGAAATACAAGGAAAGGTCCGTTATACTTTTCATCAACATTCGGAAACAGATTCTATATTTATTGATGGTGTAAACATCAATGTCATTGAATTTAGGCTTAATGGTCGTAAGCGGCAAGTGTTCAATAATGGTAAAAAAATTGGATTTAGGGCCCCTAAAAAGAACGGGGAGCATCATGTAGAACTAGACTATGTAGCTCAGCCCGTACAAGCCTTATATTTTGTAGGATTCAATGATGCCATAAGTGGTAATGAACAAATATGGACACAGGGACAAGGAAAATATACCAGTCATTGGTTACCTTCTTTTGACGATATGAACGAGAAGGTAGAGGTTGACCTTAAAATAATATATTTTAAAAACAACGAAGTTATTGCGAATGGTTTATTGGTAGATAAGACTCCCATTGACGGTAAATTGGCATGGAGCTTTGATATGGAGAGACCAATGAGTAGCTATTTGATCGCTTTTGCAATTGGTAAGTATAAAAAACAAGTATTAAGGTCAGAGAGCGGTATTCCTATAGAGAATTATTATTACCCTAAAGAGGAATTAAAAGTAGAACCCACATATAGATATACTAAAAGGATATTTGATTTCTTGGAAAAAGAAATAGAATTTGACTACCCTTGGCAAAACTATAAACAGGTTCCTGTACATGATTTTCTATATGCAGGAATGGAAAATACGGGTGCAACATTATTTTCTGATAGTTATTTGATAGATAGTGTGGCCTTTAAAGATAGTAATTATGTAAATGTCAATGCCCATGAGCTTGCGCACCAGTGGTTCGGTAATTTAGTTACGGAAGAAAGTGGTAACCACCATTGGCTTCAGGAAGGTTTTGCTACCTACTACGCTTATTTGGCCGAACGGTCCATTTTTGGGGAGGATAAATTTTATTGGAAGTATTACGATACGGCTGCCTCGTTAAGAAATCAGTCAGAAGATGGCAAAGGACAATCATTACTTGATCCTAATGCAGATAGTTTAACCTTTTATGAAAAGGGCGCTTGGGCATTGTTGATGTTAAGGGAACAGTTGGGAGACCAGGCTTTTAGGCAGGGTATAACTTCCTATTTGAAAAAGTATAGTTTTAGTAACGCTACCGTTACTGATTTTTTAAAGGAAATGGAGGCTGTAAGTGGACAAAATTTAAATTCCTTTAAAGAGGAATGGCTGGTTAATACTGACTTTCCGTATGAAAAAGCCATGGCTTTTTTATATGAAAAAAGTGCCTCAATACAGAGATATCATGCTATAGCAGATACAATTGGTACAACGGAAACCTATTATAAAGATTCCATAATGACTTCATTCTGGAACGATTCTACCTCAGTTCATTTAAAAAAACAGTTTATTTTAGATTTTCATTCCAAAATCAGTGATGCTACTTTAAGTGAATTGTTGCAGGAAAATGAAATAAAGCCCAGACAATATTTGGCCATTTCACGAGACCCTATCTTTAAAACTTTAAAACCTTTGTTCGAATCTATGTTAACGGACGATAGTTATGTGACTAAAGAAACTGTCTTTTATAAATTATGGGTTGAGTTTCCTGAGAAAAGGAGTAAATATTTAAATATACTCAAAGATGAAATTGGTTTACCAAGTAAAAATATACGTACGCTTTGGTTAGCTTTGGCAATGGTTACACCAAGTTATAATTTGGTTAAAAAATCTGGTTATTTAAAAGAGCTTAAAAGTTATACTTCTTCCCGTTACAATACAGAGGTTAGGCAGAATGCATTTATGTATCTGTCCAATTTAAAAGTTTTGGAAGGGGAAGCTTTGGAAAATCTAATAAAGGCCACCAATCATCATTCTTGGCAATTTAGGACATTTGCAAGAAGAATGCTTGATGAGGAATTACAGGATGAAGATCAACGACAAAGAATAGATTCTTTATCAATGAGGATGGATACAAAGGATTTGCAGTACCTTAAGAAAAAAATGAAATAGCATGAGGGCTTTAGTAATTTCTGGTGGTGGTAGTAAAGGGGCTTTTGCTGGGGGCGTGGCCCAATACCTAATACAAGAAGGGGGTAAGACCTATGACCTATTTGTAGGTACTTCTACCGGTAGTCTTTTAATATCCCATCTAGCACTAGGAAAATTAGAAAAGATTAAGGAAATATATTCCAATGTCAATCAACAAAGTATATTTAATAATTGCCCATTCTTAATAAAGAAAATACATGGCAATGAAGAAATTTCTATAAACCACTGGAAGGTTTTGGGAAATTTTTTAAAGGGGAAAAAAACGTTTGGCGAAAGTGAGAACTTACGAAAACTCATTAGAAAAAGTCTTACCGTAGAAGAATTTGAAACCCTAAAAAATGGCCCTAAGGATGTGGTCATTACCGTATCTAACCTTTCTTTGAACCAAGTGGAATATAAGTCTATAAAGGATTGCACATACGATGAATATTGTGATTGGATATGGATTTCGGCCAATTACACACCCTTTATGAGCTTGGTGCGTAAAAATGGATGTGAATATGCAGATGGGGGGCTTGGTAGTATTGTCCCTATAGAGGAGGCAATTAAAAGAGGGGCCACAGAGGTAGATGTGGTGGTGTTACATACCGAGGTAAATTATTTAAACCGTGTAGCCTCTAGAAATCCGTTTGAGTTGATAACGACGATGATGAGCTTTATCCTTGATCGTATAGAAAACCAAAATATCAGAATTGGAAAATTGGTGGCCAATCAAAAAAATGCCATTATTAACCTTTATTATACGCCTACAATTCTAACGACCAATTCCCTAATTTTCGACAAGCAAAAAATGACCTTATGGTGGAAAAGGGGATATTTGTACGCCAAGAACAAAAATGAGGAAACCAACCCCATTGAGCCAAATGTCAATGAGTAATTGGTTTAAGGAAAAATGAACAATTGCCGCTTTGGGCAATTACCATAAATCATTGATTTCCTTTTTAACGAATGAAAGAGCAGTTGCAGATGGAGAGGATTTTTCCATAGTTTCATTTAAAATATCCTCCCTTAATTTATGAGCAGAATCCGTTTCGCTCATTGCCGCTTTACGTATCATTTGAATAGTGGCACTTTTAGCGGCCTTTATAATGTTCCAACATTCATCTGTCATATAGATCTGCTGAGAAAGATTATGATCAAATTCCGTTTCTATACTTTTTATCAATAAACTTTCATAAGCGGCTTTATCCTTGGAATGTGGGGCAACACGAACTACTAGGTTAGGTATGGAAATGCGTTCTAAAAACAGGGCCATTCTTTCATATGCCTGCAGCCTAATAGGTAATGTATCTTTTTGTGAATCTTTATGAAGCAGAAAACGCCTTCTGCCTTCCTCGTTATTGGTATGCATCCTAAAGAAATAAAATGCAATTGCACCTGTTACTACTGAAGGCAATAAATAAGCAAAAAGTTGAAATATTTGGTCTGAGGTCATTTTTAGTGTTATTTAAATTTAATACCCCTATTAAACGGTGAATATGTTCAATTAGTATAAAGGCTAATCGATGAAATGCAAGTGATTAATTTTTTACATCTCCCTTTGCCATATCATAAAATGCCTTGTAATCCGGTTGAAATTTAATCTGTATGGCTTCCCGTAAATTACCATCCGCACCAACTGTGTTTATACGATCACCTTGAACACCATAATCCTTTATTAGAATACTTGCTACTGATGTTGCCTGTTGTAGGGCAAGGTCCAATTCTCCTGTAATATTCATGCTAGCAACGGTTATCATGCTCTTAGGATTGGCTTTAATGAGATTGGCAATATTTTCTAGCCAGGCACTGGCTTCCGTAGAGACTTTGTTTCCCAATCCGTCCGCAAAGAAAAAATCCAATTTTTCTGAAATGATAACTGTTCCATTGGCAACATTTACATTGGCATTTTCGCCTAAAGTCTGTTTTGCATGGGTTAGTACCATGATTGCGGTGGAGTCATTACTTGCAATGCCGTCAACAATACCTTTAATCTGTTCCTCTTTTCTTTTTAAGGTGGCCAAGGTTTTAGTAATGTTTTCCGAGTTTTGACTGGAAAGGGTGGCAAAACTGTTCAGATTTTTCATAAGGGTGGCATTCGCATCCTGTAGTTCCTTTACCTGAACTTGCATTTCCTCTGCCCTTAACAATCCTAATTTTTCATTGCGCTGTGCAGTGTTCACAATTCTTTTTATGGAATCTAGCTGAAATTTAAGTTCTTGGTTTTGTGCTATTAGGTCACTTTTTTTTTGGGCTTGTAGGTTGCTTAGACCAACCAAAAAAAGTAGTGAACATACATATAGTTTCATCATCTGTATTATGCTTTAATTGTTTTGTCTTCAAATTTGCCGCCAAGATACGAACAGTCTTTTAATTCCTGAACACTTGTAAAGGCTACTTTGGCTTTATTATATCCATAGGTAGACGCCAGACTTCTATTAAGGTCGTTGTCATCAACGTTTACCTGTACATCGTCCATTGTAAATTGGCTAGGATGTTCATAGCCTGCCGCATGTGTTATTTCTAACAATTCTTTTCGGAACGTATTGAAATATTGTGCCAATCGGTCAGATTTAAGGGGGACATCTATTCCTTTCTGCAACCATTTGCTTTGTGTGGCGATCCCTGTTGGGCATCTGTTGGTATGACATACCTGTGCTTGAATACAGCCAATGCTCATCATTGCCTCACGTGCCACATTAATGCAGTCAACTCCCATGGCAAATGCCATGGCCGCTTTGGCGGGAAAGCCTAGTTTACCCGATCCTATGAATACAATTCTATCGGTCAGGCTTCTATTCAAAAATACTTTATAAAGACTGGAGAAACCATACACCCATGGTAGGGAAACATGGTCTGCAAATGATGGTGGTGCGGCACCCGTTCCACCTTCGCCACCATCTACGGTAATAAAGTCGGGTCCCTTACCGGTTTTTATCATTAAATCCGCAAGTTCTTCCCATTGATCCAATTTTCCTATTGCCCCTTTGATCCCTACGGGTAATCCTGTTTCATTTGCAATGGCCTCTATTAATGCCAACAGTTCTTCTACGGTTGAAAAAGCTTTGTGGGTAGCAGGGGAGAGCACATCCTTACCTACTTCAACACCTCTTATTTCAGAAAGTTCTGGAGTAATTTTTGCACCGGGTAGCACACCGCCTTTTCCGGGCTTTGCCCCTTGGGAAAGCTTAATTTCAATAGCTTTAATGCAAGGATTGTCCGCAACCAACTTTTTCATCTTCTCCATGGAGAAATTACCATCTGGCGTCCTAACCCCAAAGTAACCGGTACCAAAATGGAATACAATATCACCTCCATGTTTATGATAGGGAGACAAACCGCCTTCACCCGTATTGTGGTAAGCACCTGCTTTTTTGACCCCTCTGTTCATAGCCTCTACTGCCGCTGCGGATAGGGAGCCAAAACTCATGGCCGATACATTGACCACGCTTGCTGGCCTAAACGGTTTTTTACGTTTGTTGTATAGTCCCATTACCTTAGCGCAAGGAATAAAAGTTGGCTCTAATGCATTTGGGTGACCATTAGGCACTGAAAAGGCCATCATTCTATTTTTAATAAAAATATGTTGATGAGCATAAAGGTCGCGGTCAGAACCAAAACCTTCATAATTGTTCTCCTTTTTTGCAGAGGCATAGATCCAACCTCTTTCAATTCTGTTGAACGGTAGTTCTTCCCTGTTGTTCGCTACAAAATACTGGCGCATTTCCGGACCAATACTTTCTAACCAATATCTTAAATGGCCTACTATGGGAAAATTATGTTTTATGGTATGTCGCTTTTGAATAAAGATATCCCAAATAGCAACGATGAAAAGAAACAAAAAAATCCAAGTCCACCAGGGTAGACTTGGAATATAGTTTATAAAATTACGCATCAATATTATCCTTTTGGTTTTATGTCCAAACGAGGGGTTTTGTCACTATTTAAATAATCTAAACTCATTTCCGTCAGTGTACGTACGCCTAATAATAATCCACTATCATCTATCAAGAAATCTGGAGTATGGTGTGGGTAAGATTTCGTATTACCTGGAGTCATTCCTCCAAGAAAAAAGAAAAACCCTGGAGCCTCTCGCTGAAAATAGGAAAAATCTTCTGCACCGGTAACTGCCTTTTGTATACTTACATTGGGTTCTCCCGCAACGCGTTTAATGGTAGGAAGCATTTGTTCTACTAATTCAGGGTTGTTATAAGTAATATCGGTAGCATCTTTTATTTCACAGGTAGCTTCACCACCATATGCTTTGGCTATTGTGCTAACCATTTCAACCATACGCTTGTTCAATTTATCTTTCATATCATAGTCCAAGGTTCTGATCGTACCTATCATTTCAGCTGATTCTGGAATGATATTAAAGCGTACACCACTTTTTATTTTGCCAACCGTAATAACGGCGGCTTCATTGGTAAGGTCGGTTTCTCTACTGATGATGGTCTGTAAGCCGTCAATAATTTTGGCACTGATCAAAATAGGGTCAACACCTGACCATGGCTGGGAGCCGTGAGATTGCTTGCCCATAACCTTTATCGTAAAACTTTGTGCAGCGGCCATTGTTCCCCCAGACTTATATTTAATGGTATTTACGGGTGTTTGGGAGTTAATGTGCAAACCAAATATGGCATCTACTTTAGGATTGTTCATAACACCTTCCTTTACCATTAATAGTGCACCACCTTCCTCACCTGGCGGCGGACCTTCCTCCGCAGGTTGGAAAATAAACTTTACGGTTCCTTTGATCTTATCCTTGTTCTTGGACATAACCTCCGCAACGCCCATTAAGATAGCCGTATGGGTATCATGGCCACAAGCGTGCATAACACCCACTTTTTCGCCCATGAATTCAGAGGTTACATTAGACTTATAAGGTAGGTCGTTCCTTTCCGTTACGGGCAAGGCATCTATATCTGCCCTTAAGGCAACTACCTTTCCTGGCAAATCTCCCTTTAAAATACCGACTACTCCGGTATGGGCAATACCAGTTTGTACTTTAATGCCCAGTGCCTTTAAATGCTTTGCAATTTTTTCTGCAGTTTTAAATTCCCGGTTGCCCAATTCTGGATTTTGATGGATTTCCCTTCTCCATTCTATAACCTTGTCCTCAATGGCTTTGTAGTCCTTGTCCAAATTTGGTCCTTGTGCATAGGCAGAATAACCAAATAGTATGAGGGCCAATAATCCTAGTTTTCTCATAATCAGTATTTAAATATTAATGATGGTTCCTTCATCATGTGGGGTGTCGACATCATTTTTACCGACCCTTAACCTGATAATAGGTAATAAAAGTTTAAATATATTCAAATTGAAAAGAAATACCATCCATTGTTTATAATTCTAAATGCGTTCACTTTTAGTATCCCCCAATAATGGCTAAATTCACGCTCTAAATACAAGTAGATTTGAGCTCATTTATAGATGAATTGAACGAGGCACAAAAAGCCCCTGTTTTACATAAGGACGGACCTTTAATGGTAATTGCGGGTGCAGGATCCGGAAAAACACGTGTTCTTACCTATAGAATTGCACACTTAATGGCGCAAGGTGTAGATTCCTTTAATATTTTGGCATTGACATTTACCAACAAGGCCGCTCGTGAAATGAAAGCGCGTATTGCAACAATAGTTGGTGCAAGTGAAGCAAAAAACCTTTGGATGGGTACATTTCATTCTGTTTTTGCAAAATTGTTACGTATAGATGGTAATAAGTTGGGGTACCCTGCAAATTTTACCATCTATGATACTCAGGATTCACAACGACTAATTTCTTCGATCATAAAGGAAATGGGGCTTGACAAGGACATCTATAAATACAAGCAGATTCAAAACAGGATATCGTCTTTCAAGAATAGTTTAATAACAGTAAAGGCCTATCGTAATAATCCCGAGTTGGTAGAGCAGGATGCCATGGCCAAAAAACCCAGGACAGGAGATATATATGAAAATTATGTAGATCGCTGTTTTAAGGCAGGAGCTATGGATTTTGATGATTTGCTTTTACGGACCAATGAGCTGTTGACACGCTACCCAGATGTTCTTATGAAATATCAAGATCGGTTCAGGTACATTCTGGTAGATGAGTACCAAGATACCAACCACTCCCAATATTTGATCGTAAAGGCCTTGGCAGACCGTTTTCAGAATATTTGCGTAGTGGGCGATGATGCCCAGAGTATTTATTCATTTAGAGGGGCCAATATCAGTAATATTTTAAATTTTCAAAAAGATTACGAGAATGTGGGCATGTACCGTTTGGAACAGAATTACCGTTCTACACGTAATATCGTAAATGCGGCAAACTCTATTATTGGCAAAAATCAAAATCAAATAGAAAAAGTAGTTTGGACGGATAACGATGACGGCGCTGCCATAAAAATACATAGAAGCCCAACGGATGCAGAAGAGGGGAGGTTTGTGGCCAATTCTATATGGGAGCATAGAATGCAAGAGCAAATGTCCAATGGTGAATTTGCCGTTTTATATAGAACCAATTCACAATCCAGGGCCATAGAGGATGCTTTAAGAAAACGCGATATCCCTTATCGTATTTATGGCGGATTGTCATTTTATCAAAGAAAGGAAATCAAGGATGTGTTGTCCTACTTAAGATTGGTCATTAATCAGAAAGATGAAGAGGCCTTAAAAAGGGTCATAAATTTTCCTGCTAGAGGTATTGGGGGTACAACGTTGGACAAACTTGTTGTCGCCGCTAACCATTACAATCGCTCAATTTTTGAGGTGATGGAAAATATTGATAAAATTGACCTTAAGATAAATGCGGGCACCAAACGTAAACTTACTGATTTTGTAACTATGGTCAAGAGTTTTCAAGTCATGAGCGAATCTGCAGATGCTTTTACCTTGGCCGAACATGTAGCTAAGAAAACCGGTATACTTTTGGAATTTAAAAAAGACGGTACACCAGAGGGGATCGGTAAAATGGAGAATATAGAAGAGTTGTTGAACGGTATCAAGGATTTTGTAGAAGGACAAAAAGAGATAGATGAAGCAACTGGCAGTATTACTGAATTTCTTGAAGATGTTGCCTTGGCTACCGATTTGGACAATGATACTGGAGATGATGATAGGGTGGCCCTCATGACCATACACTTGGCAAAGGGACTGGAATTTCCTTACGTATATATCGTAGGTATGGAAGAAGATCTCTTTCCGTCCGGGATGAGCATGAGTACACGAAGCGAATTGGAAGAAGAAAGACGCCTATTTTACGTAGCGCTTACCAGGGCAGAAAAACAGGCTTATCTTACCTATACCCAAAACAGATATCGTTGGGGTAAGTTGATAGATGCGGAACCTAGTAGATTTTTAGAGGAAATTGATGAAAAATATGTTGAGAATTTAACTCCTATAGAAGGGGGGTACCGTTATAAGTCCCTCATCAATGCAGATATATTTGGTGAGGTGGACAAGAGTAGGTTAAGGCAGGTTAAACCCACTAGGGGCACACCACCAAGTATTGGCCAGCCTAATACAAATCAACTAAAAAAACTGAGAAAAATAAAGCCGCAATTGGCCGTTCCAGTTGGGAACACCAATAATATAGATCCCAATTTGGCGGTAGGTTCCCTGGTAAACCATAGTAGATTTGGCCGTGGTAAAGTGGTAAAGTTAGAAGGAGTGGGCAATGATAGAAAAGCAGAAATATTATTTGACAAAGGTGATATTAAAAAATTGTTATTGCGCTTTGCCAAATTAGAAGTATTGGGATAGTTTGGTATATTTAATAGTACATAACTATCTATAATTTAAAAGGTAATGGCCGAGTTTATAAAAATTTACGAGGAAAATCCTAACCCTAAAGAGATTAAAAGGGTAGTGGAAGTATTACGCAAAGGGGGCTTGGTCATTTATCCTACCGATACCGTTTATGGCCTTGGATGTGATATTACCAATACCCGTGCTTTGGAAAAAATTGCACGGATCAAAGGTATAAAATTAGCAAAGGCCAATTGGTCGTTTATCTGTACCGATTTAAGCAACCTATCTGATTATGTACGTCAAATAGACACTGCAACCTTCAAAATACTAAAAAGGGCATTACCTGGGCCTTATACCTTTATTTTGCCGGGTAACAATAATTTGCCCAAAGAATTTAAGAAAAAGAAAACAGTAGGTATCCGTGTGCCCGATAATACAATTGTAAAAACCTTGGTAGAGGCTTTGGGTAATCCTATAGTATCCACTTCTATTCGTGATGACGATGATGTATTGGAATATACTACCGATCCAGAATTGATTTTTGAAAAGTGGGATAATTTAGTGGATATCGTCATAGATGGTGGATATGGTGGCAACATAGGTTCTACCATTATAGACCTGTCTACAGGAGAGCCGGAAATCATAAGGGAAGGCAAGGGTAGCTTGGATATCCTTTAATTATACCATTGAAGATTATGCGCATAAAAAAAAGCGGTCCAATTGGACCGCTTTTCCTATATTCTAAAATTAGAATTATTTATTGATTGCAGGATCTTTCATTCCTTCTTCGATCATGCTGTAGAATTGATCAATTTTTGGAAGAACAACAATACGCGTTCTTCTGTTCTTAGATTTTTCCGTAGCTGAAACAGGAACATACTCTGACCTACCTGCTGCTGTCATACGCTTAGGATCAACGTTGAAATCATTTTGTAAGATACGCACAACTGCAGTAGCACGCTTAACACTTAAATCCCAGTTGTCCAATAAAGAACCGTTACCTCTATAAGGAACATTATCTGTATGACCTTCAACCATAAATTCAAAATCAGGTTTGTTGTTTACCACTTTGGCAACTTTACCTAAAACTTCCTTAGCTCTGCTAGTTACATTATAACTACCACTGCTAAACAATAATTTATCTGATATAGATACGAATACAACACCTTTTTCAACGCTGATTTCAATATCATCGTCATCCATATTGCCCAATACACCTTTTAAGCTTTGTACCAAAGAAAGGTTTACAGAATCCCTACGGGTAATTGCATCGTTTAATTTACGAATGGTCAAATCTTTTTCCTGTAAACTTTCCAAAGATTTTTCCAAGTTCTCGGCACCCTTGGTAGTCAAGGTTGTCAAGTTCCCCATATTATTGATCAAATCTTGATTGTTCGCCTTTAAAAATGCATTTTGATCTTCTAATGTTTGAAGTCTTGAAGAAGCTGTAGCTTTTTCTTCCAAACAGTCATTTAATTTTACGGTTGCAGAATTCAATAAATCTTGAGTGTTCTTATGTTTTGCTTCAAGATCTGCATATTTCTTCTGTGAAACACATGAAGATAATAAAAGCGTTACTCCAAGACATCCTAAAAATATTTTCTTCATAATTTTAATCTATATTAATATTTAGTTATTTACTTAATTTTCGCATCTAAGCGAGTCCAAAATTATATAATTACCAACTCACTTATAAAGCTGCATAGTTAATCTTTTACTAAAATGTTAAAATTTCTAATGTTATGTACGAAATATGACCATACTATAGATGTCGTAAGGTAATATTTTCTTATAAATTTTGTTTTTTCACGCTTAGTATACATTTTTTTGAATTGCCTATAAAAGCTTAAATGCGCCCTAAAGATGGCCAGAAAATGTTTAAAACGAAATTGAAAGATAAAACGTAATGCTGCAATGCCATCTAAGAGCAATCTTAAAAAAATAATGATAAATGCTTTTCCTAAGGGTAGGTTTTTGGTAATGGAAAACAATGAATTTCTAAAATTCAAGTATGTTTTTTTAGGGTTCATATTGCTTAAGGTGGATCCACCCAAATGAAACACCTTAGAGGTACCTATGTAAAAAATTTTATACCCATGATTTTTGGCGCGCCAACAAAAATCAACTTCTTCTTGATGGGCAAAATAATCTGGATCAAAACCATTTAGTTCATTAAATACTTTTTTTCTTACGAACATGCATGCGCCGGTTGCCCAAAATATTTCCTTAATATCATCATATTGACCATGGTCACGTTCCAAGGTCTGAAATATACGTCCCCTACAGAAAGGGTATCCCAACTGATCAATAAAACCGCCTGCGGCACCCGCATATTCAAAATAGTCCCTTTTTAGAAGATCAAGTATTTTGGGTTGAACGATCGCAATTTCCGGCCTTTCCAAAAAAGCTTTTTTTATAGGAGTGATCCAATGGGGCGTAACTTCTACATCAGAATTCAATAAACAAAAAATATCTGCATCCACTTGTGCCAGAGCATCATTATATCCTTTGGCGAACCCTCCGTTCTCTTTGTTTTGAATAATATGTACGGTAGGAAAATTTGCTCGTACATAGGCGACCGAATCGTCTGTAGATGCATTGTCCGCTACATAAATGGCCGCATCCCCAGAATGTTCAACGACAGACGGCAAGTAACGCTCTAGCAGCACTTCCCCATTCCAGTTTAATATGACTATTGCAATTTTCAAAACGAAGGCAAATTAACGGCTAAAATCAGGAATCTCCCGCATAAATTCATATTTTTCCGCTTGGGCATCTGTTTGGCAGTAAAAATGGGATATGCCGTTCGTTACCATTAAGTAGCTGGCGTTTAATTGTATATTGTATTGTGCAATTTGGTCAAACGTATTTTGGGATATGCTCACTTCAGGAGCTTTGCACTCAACCAGTAAATGCAGTTCCCCGGTAGGGTTGAAAACAACGACGTCATATCTTTTGACCAAACCGTTCATCTTTATCTGTTTTTCTACGTTGATATGGCTTAACGGATAGTTTTTTTCCTGCAATAAAAATTGAACCACATGTTGCCTAACCCATTCTTCTGGTGTAAGGACCACAAATTTTTTACGTACATCGTCAAAGATCAAGGTTCTATTTTCGCTATTTTTGACCCTAAAGGTGTAGCTGGGAAAATTTAATGGCTGCATGGTACAAAGTTGATGAATTTTTCTGAATGGATGAAGCAATACAAATAGTCAATGCAATTAAGAAAGGGCAGATAAGTCCGATCTATTTTTTATTTGGGGAAGAGCCCTATTTTATAGATAAAATATCCGATTACATTGGTAATAAGGTCTTGGCGGAGGAGGAAAGGGATTTTAACCAAACCATACTCTATGGTAGGGATGTCTCTATTGATGACATCATTGGCAATGCCAAGCGTTATCCTATGATGGCAGAAAGACAAGTAGTTATCGTGAAAGAGGCACAGCACCTTTCCAGGACCATAGAGCAATTATGTAGTTATTCGGAAAACCCACAGCAGACTACGGTATTGGTAATTTGTTATAAATATAAAAAGCTTGACAAGCGTAAAAAATTATATAAGATTGTAAAAAAGTCCGGTGTCATTTTTGAAAGTAAAAAACTTTATGAGAATAAAGTGGCAGATTGGATCAGAAAGAATTTGTTAAGCAATGGTTTCACTATTACCCATAAGGCGGCAGTTCTTTTGGTGGAATATTTAGGAACCGATTTAAGCAAAATAAGTAAAGAGTTGGATAAGTTGAAATTGGCCCTACCGCCACAGACCGATATTTCTCCACAACATATAGAGGAGCATATTGGTATAAGTAAGGATTATAACAATTTTGAATTAAAAAAAGCCATTGGTGAGCGCGATATTGTAAAAGCTGCCAAGATCATCACTTATTTTGCCCATAACCCAAAGGATAACCCATTTGTGTTGACGGTAACGTTATTGAATTCATTTTTTACCCAACTTTTGCAATATCACGGTCTCAGCGACCATTCTCCCAAAAATGTAGCTTCAACCTTAGGAATCAATCCTTACTTTGTAAGTGAGATACAGACTGCGGCCAGAAATTACCCTATGAAAAAGGTAAGTGCCATTATTTCCAATTTACGTGAAATGGATTTAAAGGGTAAAGGTGTGGGCACCACTAATATGAACGACGCAGACCTGTTAAAGGAATTGCTCTATAAAATCGTTTAATTTTATTTTTTGTCAATACTGTATTTTCCAGGGCCAACCAATGCAAGGGTAATAAAGGCCACAAGGTATAACAAGGCCTTTTCTTTTGTGCCAAAAGGATCTGCACCGTGAGCTATGAAAGCAGCAACGGCCATTGTAATAGCGGCAGGAATCGCAGATAAACGGGTTTTAAAACCAATAATAATAAGTAAAGGACAAATAAATTCTCCAATAACCGCCAAAAATAATGATGGGGCGGCACCTATACCTATGGGGTCACCAAATTCAAAGTTTCCAGATATAAGTTTTAGAAATTTTGGTAGACCGTGAGTCAACATCATTGCAGAAACGGCTATTCTAAAAAAAGCCAGGCCTACATCTTTAAATAGGGGGTTTTTCATGCGTTTTAATTATATACCTTAAAAGTATCGATTTTTTTTTGATTTTCTAAAATAATACGTAATTCACTCAATAACAAATTTGCATTTTCCATAGTGAAATACATGGGAGGCTTAATTTTCAATACATTGTCATACGGCCCGTCCGTACTTATAAGAATATGTTTTTCACGTAGTTCATTTTTAATATTTTTTGCCAAAACCGTATTCGGTAGGTTTTTGTGGTCCAAAAGCTCTACACCTAAAAACAGCCCTTCCCCACGTATGTCAGCCAGTTCAGGAAATTCCACTTTTAATTTTTTTAGGCCATTTTTAAGATATTGCCCTACTTTATGGGCATTTTCCGGTAATTCTTCATTGTCCAAGACATGTAATACCGCCTCGCCAATAGCACATGAAACCGGATTACCGCCAAATGAACTGAAAAACTCCATACCATTATCAAAACTTTGGGCAATTTCAGTTGTGGTCACTACGGCAGCCATGGGATGGCCGTTGCCAATAGGTTTTCCCAATACAACAATGTCCGGTATTACGTCATACATTTGAAATCCCCAAAAATACTTGCCCATCCTTCCAAAACCTACCTGTACTTCATCACTTATGCAAACCCCTCCTTGTTGTCTAATGCCTTTATATACTTCCATCAAGTAATTTTGGGGTAATGGTACCTGGCCTCCGCAACCTACAATTGGTTCAGCAATAAAAGCGGCAATTTGACCTTTATTTTCATTAATGATTTGTATGGCATCTGCTATATAATACGCTGCCGCTTTTTTATCATTTCCTAATTTGGCATTAAAGAGTTTAGGAAGCATTGTTTGTAAAACATTTTCCTGTCTACCGTTTCCTCCCTTATGATGATACTTATAGTGACTGATTTCAATAGCATTCTGCGTATTTCCATGATACCCGTGCTCCAATACCAATGTTTTATGTTTTTTGGTATGTGTTTTTGCAAGGCGTATGGCAAGATCAGATGCGGCACTTCCTGAATTGACCAAAAATACTTTGTTCAATTCTGGTGGAAATTTGTTCAATAGCTTGTCCGTATAGGACAATAGTTCGTCATAGATATAGCGCGTATTGGTATTTAGTTTTCCCATAGCCCGTTGTCCGGCCCTAACCACATCTGGGTGACAATGACCTACTTGAATGATATTGTTGTACGCATCCAGAAACGTATTGCCATCTGTATCATACATATACTGAAATGCAGCGCCATACATTTGAATTGGTTTTGTGTAGCTCAAAGAAAGAGCATCGCTTAAATTGTTCTTTCGCCTTTCTAATTGAGTTTGTAATGGTTTTGTTTTGTTTTTTTCAAAACCACATGCATCCCTAAAAACATTGATGGCCAATAAAGGGTTTATGGTAATCCATTTGTGAAGCAACTTCCATGCAGCTTTTTCACTTATGGTAATGTATGCAGAATCAGGTTTTTGTTTTTTTGTATGAGCGGAATTTAGAACGCTAGTGCATAATCTAGCCGCAATTAAGTAATATATTATATCAATTTCTCTTTCTTCTAAGGGTAAAATTTTATGATATGCTTTTATTACCGTTGAGGCAACTTGCAATGGATGTTCTTTGTTCATTAATATATAGGTAAGACCTATGACAAGCTCATTGATCAGCCATGAATGGCACATGTCTCCAAAATCTATTATACCGGAGATATGGTCGTTATTTACCAATATATTCCAATCGTTTGCATCGTTATGTATGCAGCTTTGTCTTAACTCATATTGTAAAGGCATAACATGTTCCTTATACTGCACACAATAATAATGTACCAAACTTCTATGTCTGGCTATTGTAATTTCTTCTAAGTATTTCCAATTCTTTTGAAAATGCTTAAGGTCCCATTGCGTTACTTTCGCTTTTATTTGTGGATGTTCATAGGTTGCTAAGCATTTGTCAAGTTTGGCCAACATGGTACCAAATGAAATATATAGTTCCTTAGTGTGGTGAGACTCGGCCAAGAAATTTCCGTCCAAATAAGTGAGTAGTCTATAGATCCATTTATCGGTCCAACAAAATAAACTGCCAGTTAGGGTGGGTACAGGTTTGGAACTCTTTATTCCTTGTTCATTCAATAACGATAAAACTTCATTTTCCACATTAATTGAATGTACGTTCTGAGATTGGTTTTCGTATACCTTTAATACATACATATGGCCACTGGCAATAATCTTAAAATTTATACTATCATATCCTTCTAAAGGTATAATAGAAGGTTCTTTAATTTCATATTCATGTCGTAATACAGATGTTATCTCTTTAGTGTTCATTCAAAGTAGATTAGGTTTTTTGAAGTATGCTCTTGATAATTAGAAATTTAATGAAAGATATTCATAGTCCTATCCAAACATAATCTATTATATTTACGATAATCAAAAAAACATTCATCATGAAAAAACTTATTTTATGTATTTCTCTTGTGGTTTTTATGGCAGGTAAAAACGTTGCACAGGATTTTCAGTTCACAACAGACCAAATCGACCTAAAATATGAACGCTTTGTTTTGCCCAATGGATTGACACTTTTGGTGCATGAAGACCATAAGGCACCTATTGCTGCGGTCAATGTCTGGTATCATGTAGGGTCCAAAAATGAAAAACTGGGCAAGAGTGGCTTTGCTCATTTGTTTGAACACCTCATGTTCAATGGTAGTGAAAATTTCAACGATGACTATTTTCAAGCATTGGAACGTATTGGGGGAACGGACTTGAACGGTACTACAAATTCTGATCGCACAAACTATTTTCAAAATGTACCTACATCGGCACTTGATCAAGTGCTGTTTTTGGAATCTGATCGTATGGGTCATTTGTTAGGGGCTATTGACCAAGCAAAACTGGACGAACAACGTGGGGTCGTCCAAAATGAAAAGCGGCAAGGGGAGAACCAGCCTTATGGCAAACAGTGGGAATTGCTAACCAAAGCGCTATATCCTAAAGGTCATCCTTATTCGTGGACCGTTATTGGAGAAATGGAGGATTTAAACGCAGCTTCCTTAGAAGATGTACAGGAATGGTTTAAGGCATATTATGGTGCCGCCAATGCGGTTATTGCAATTGCAGGGGATGTGGAGCCACAAGAGGTCTATAAGAAAGTGTTGAGTTATTTTGGGGATATACCCGCCGGACCAACGATTATGAGGCAAGAGGTCAATATTCCCGTAAAATCTACCGATTCGTATCAAGTCTATGAAGACAGGGTGCCAGAAGCGCGTATATTACTTACTTGGAACACACCTGAATTTGGGAATAAAGAGGATATCCATTTTGATTTGATTTCGGCCATTTTGACCAGCGGTAAAAATTCCAGACTTTTTAAACGTTTGGTATATGACGAACAATTGGCAAGTTCTGTTGTGTCTTTTCAATCCTCTAGTGAAATTGCCAGTAATTTTGTAACCTGGGCCAATGTAAAACCTGGGGGCGATGAAAAGCGGGTTCAGGAAATCATGGAAGAGGAATTGGCCAGACTCATTGCTGAAGGTCCTACGGAAAAGGAATTGAAGAGGGTAAAAGCATCCTATTTTGCAAATTTTATCAAGGGGCTTGAGCGGATTGGTGGTTTTGGTGGCGTGTCAGATATTCTTGCCTCCAACCAGACCTACTTCGGTGACGCAGGATACTATAAAACGGTCTTGAAATATGTGGAAGAGGCCACAACGGCAGATGTACAGGCAACCGCTAAAAAATGGCTGACCAAAGGTAAACATGTATTATTGTGCAAACCATTTCCAGAATATACCGTTACTGAAAGGACGGTGGATCGTAGTAAGTTGCCAGAGGTAGGCGAAGCAAAAAGTTCGGTATTTCCAGAATTGCAAAGAGATAAATTGTCTAATGGATTAAACATTGTATTGGCAAAAAGGACCGGTGTTCCTACCGTAGTCATGAACCTTATGTTCGATGCCGGTTATAAGACCGATTATCTGTCCAGTCCGGGTACAGCGGAATTGGCCATGAATCTATTGGATGAGGGAACAAAGGAATTGAATTCATTGGAAATTAATGAACGCCTACAATTGTTGGGCGCAAGTTTATATAGTTATTCCAGTCAGGATAATTCCAATGTCTATTTAAATACGTTGAAACCAAGTCTTAACGCCAGTATAGATTTATTTGCGGATGTAATTTTGAACCCTGCCTTTCCGGAAAAGGAATTTGAAAGGCTTAAAGAGGAACAAATCAACACAATAAACCAAGAAAAATCGCAACCAATTTCCATGGCATTAAGGGTAATGAACAAATATTTATATGGTGAAGGTCATCCGTACAGTAATCCATATACGGGAACGGGTTATGTGGAAACGGTTAATAAGTTGACCAAGAGTGATATAGAGTCATTTTATACTACCTGGATCAGGCCTAACAACGCAACATTGGTAGTTACGGGAGATGTGGAGATGATAGATTTAAAATCTAAGTTGGAAAAAGCATTGGGTAAATGGAAAAAGGCAGATGTGCCTACCATAAACTTTGTTACACCTAAGGTAAATTCTAAGAACACCTTATATCTCATGGATAGGCCAGAGTCAGAACAGTCCGTAATCCTTGCTGGGCATTTGACAGAAAAATATGGGGATGTATCACAAATTGCACTGGAACAAATGGTGAGTATTCTTGGGGGCGATTTTACATCTAGAATAAACATGAACCTTAGGGAAGATAAACATTGGGCTTATGGAGCAAGTGGATTTGTAATGGGCGCTAAGGCAGAAAGACCGTTCATTATGTACGCACCCGTGCAAACGGACAAGTCTGCAGAATCGGTTACTGAACTTAGAAAGGAAATATCAGAATTTATTTCAACCAGGCCGGTAACCCAGGAGGAACTGGACAAAGTAAAGACCAATCAAATTTTAAGTTTACCAGGGCAATGGGAAACCAACAGTGCGGTAAACCAATCTATTGTCAATATTGTAAAGTATGATTTAGCGGACGATTATTATCAAACCTATGACAGTAATGTTCGTAACCTTTCCTTGGCAGAAGTAAGGGATGTTAGCAAAAAAGTTGTACACCCTGAAAAAGTAAATTGGTTCATGGTAGGGGATAGGGCAAAAATAGCCGAAAATTTAGATGCCCTTGGTTTTGATGCTATTATTGAAATTGATGCGGATGGTAACCCAAAAATGCCTGCGGTAAAAACGACCAAAACCGATATTAAAAATTAATTTAAATAATTTTTAAAAAGAGCGCCCATCAAGTATTGATGGGCGCTCTTTTTATTTTAAAGGAATACTTATCTCAATTTAGGAAAACCCTTGGGATTTGCCTCGTGCATAATAGCATATACCTTTTCAAATATATCTTCCCTATTTGGTTTTGAAAAATAATCACCATCGGTACCGTATGCGGGTCTGTGGGCCTTGGCGCTCAGCGTTTGGGGTGCACTGTCCAAATAATTAAAAGCTCCTTGCTTTTCTATAATCTCATTCATTAGATACGCGGAACAGCCACCCGGTACATCTTCATCTACAACCAATATCCTGTTCGTTTTTTTGATACTTTTAAGTACATCTTTTTCAATATCAAAAGGTAGTAAGGACTGCGCGTCAATGATTTCCACATCAATACCAACTTCAAGAAGCTCTTTTGCCGCTTTTTCAACAATTCTTAAGGTTGATCCATAGGAGACAATAGTAACATCATTACCTTCCCTAATGGTCTCTACTTTACCAATAGGTGTACAGAATTCTCCAAGATTACTGGGTTTAGGTTCCTTTAGTCGATATCCGTTTAAACTTTCAATGACCAAAGCAGGTTCATCGCTTTTAAGTAGTGTATTGTAAAACCCTGCCGCTTGGGTCATATTCCTTGGTGCCAAAATATAAATTCCCCTCAGCAAGTGGATCAATCCTCCCATTTCGGAACCAGAATGCCAAATACCTTCAAGTCTATGCCCTCTGGTCCTAATGATCAACGGAGCTTTTTGCTTACCGGCGGTACGGTAAAGCAGTGACGCCAAATCATCGGTTAACGTTGGGAGCGCGTAAAAGATATAGTCCAGATATTGAATTTCGGCAATGGGCCTAAGGCCTCTTAATGCCATACCTATACCTTGGCCAATTATAGTAGTTTCTCGTATTCCTGTATCCGCTACCCTAATTTTACCATATTTCTCCTGCATGCCTTCCAATCCTTGGTTGACATCACCAATGGCACCGGTATCTTCACCAAAAATTAAAGTATTTGGGTATTTTTCAAACAATTTATCAAAATTGTCCCTTAAAATGACACGGCCATCAACCTGTTCGTTTTCATTTTTATAGGTAGGCAGTATGGCTTTTATATTTGAAGCCTTGTTTTCATTTTCATTATAAAGATGTGCGCTGTAAACGTGTTGGGCATCATTTAGGAACTTTGTAGTCCATGTATTCAACGCATTTTTTTCAGCAGTTTGTTCGCCTAATAGATACCGTAATGATTTACGGGCGGCAATGGCCAAATCTTTTTTGATAGGTTCCTCTACAGCTATCAGGTCATTCTTAATTTTATTTAAAAAATTCTTGTTCGCACTTTTTGAGGCCGCTTGGTCAATTAAGTGAATCAAACTTTTTTTAGCATTGAGTAGACCTTGTAGATACTCGCTCCATGCTTCTTTTTTTGCTTCCCTGACCGTTCGTTTTATTCTTTTTTCTATAGTCTCCAGCTCCTCTACGGTTGCTATGCCAGACTCCAATATCCATTCCTTAAAACGTTTGTTACAGTCATTGTCCCGCTCCCATTCCAATCTGGCGTTATCCTTGTATCGTTCATGGGAACCAGAGGTGGAGTGACCTTGTGGTTGCGTAAGTTCCTTTACATGGATCAATACGGGGACATGTTCTTGACGTGCAATATCCGCAGCATTTTCATAGGCATGCATTAATGCTGTATAATCCCAACCATTGACCTTGAATATCTCAAATCCCTTATCGGTATCTGTGCGTTGAAAACCTGAAAGGACTTTTGAAATATCCTCTTTGGTGGTGTGGTATTTGGCCGGTACGGATATACCATATTCGTCGTCCCATATGCTAATGACCATAGGTACTTGTAGCACCCCGGCCGCATTAATGGTTTCAAAGAACATACCTTCACTAGTACTGGCATTGCCAATAGTACCCCAAGCTATTTCGTTTCCGTTGTTGGAAAATTTGGCGCTATCCAATCCATCTAAATTTCTATATACCTTAGATGCCTGTGCCAATCCTAATAATCTGGGCATTTGTCCTGCCGTACACGATATGTCTGCACTACTATTCTTTTGTTTGGTAAGGTCTTTCCAGCTGCCATCTGCATTAAGACTATGGGTGAGATAATGTCCGCCCATTTGTCTACCGGCGCTCATTGGTTCTTTTTCTATATCCGTTGTAGCATAAAGCGCGTGGAAAAAGTGCTTTGGGTTCAATAGGCCCAAAGCCATCATAAATGTTTGGTCCCTGTAGTATCCACTTCTGAAATCCCCATTTTTGAAGGATCTGGCCATGGCCAATTGGGGCAGTTCCTTACCATCACCGAAAATTCCGAATTTGGCTTTGCCGGTAAGCACTTCCTTTCTACCCAAAAGACTACAGGTCCTACTTAAAAAAGCAATTTCATAATCACTTATGATCTGCTCCTTAAAGTCGTCAAAAGAAATATCATTGCTTGTTTTTGATGAAACGTCCATGTGTGTTACCGATTTTTACAAAACTACCAATTCATGTAGATTATAGCAACGTCGTTGCTAGTTAATTTATTCCATATTTGTCAACAAAAAAGGTGGAAATCTGTATAATTTTTAATTTAATAACAAAAAAGAAGGTTCTGAATTAAAATTTGATAGTTTAAAACCATTTTCTTGTAAATAACCCAGTTAGGGTTTTGGGACTAACGGTAATAATGAACCGTATCTTTTCTCCGTAATTGGGCTGGGATACTTCCCAACCGTTGTTGGAATATAAAGGAAGGTACAGTTCAAAATAATCCGTAACCAGGTTTAAACGTACACCGGAATCATACACAAACTTTTCACTAAACCCATTATTTTTTACCAAGCCTGCATCCCCATACAACTCAATCCATCTCCAAAGGTTAAAGCTTCCGTTCACCGTGGCCATCCAATTATTTGAAAACCGATATTCCTTATCCAAAAAGGATTTGAATCCGCCTTCGGCAATAATAATCTGTTGGCTATAAATACCTGAATCTTCAGACCTTCCTAAATAGCCGTAGTCAAACAAATAATCCGTAGGTCTATCCAGGGCAAAACTAAAGAAATCTGTCTGTGTCCTATTACTCAGAAATTTACCTGCAAAGAACCTAAGATTGAGCTGTCTATTGCTCTCAAATAATTTACGATACTCGTATTCAAAGGAAAGTTTGCTAAAGTTTCCTGCCAATTGAAAATCCACGAACCAGGAATTATAATCCAAAATACCATTGTTCCTGTTTATATATCGCGCATTGAAGACACTATAATCCGGATTGTCCGGGTCATTGGCCAAATTTTGTAATGAAGGGTCAAAATCCCTTAAGATATTGACATACCTAAAAGATAAAAATTCCCTTTTATTACTAATTAAATCCGCAGGCCTAAAACCTAAACTAAAAGAGGGTGTTATGGAGGTATATCTGGAATTTACATTAAAATGCGATGTTGATGCGCCAATGGCGTAGTTGGCCACATAGAGACCACTTTTGCTCAAGTATTTTCTATAACTGAATTTGCCATATCCTACAAAGGCTTTTTCCTTAAACGAGTAGGAGGGGGAAAAATCATAGACAAATGGTCTTTCCAACAAGGTTTTGTTGTAAAGGCGCATGCCGGGTACCCAACCGTCATACACGTTGAAATTTAAGACCGGAACATAAAAAACCTGATTAAAATACGGGTTTTCAGCATCCTTAAAAAAAGTAAATTTCAATTTTTTGTTACTTGAAAGGAAACCTTTTAAGGATTTCCAGTTATCCCTTTGGTTAAATTCCGGTATTTTTTGATCATAGTTAAGAACCAATTTATCCTCTTGATTGTTGGTTATGGTAAACGTTTTTTCCAACGCAATATCACTGAACCAATATTCAGATATTACAGAATCGTTCTTTAAGCCAAATACTGATATAGGAACATTGGTACCTTCCTTATTTTTGATCGTCACCAAAAGGGAATCTTCAGTTTTTTTGACTTTCTTTATTTTGAAATCTATCTTCCTATCCGTAGATACATAATCCTTAAAAAACCAATTGATATCCTGTGTGGTGGAACGTTTTAAAATAGATTCAAAATCAAGGACCTTAACCGTATTTAATTTATAATACTTATAAAAGGTCTTAATGCTCTCATCTACCTTTTTCTTTCCTATATAGTCTGCCAAATAGGCTAATCCCAGTCCTGCCTTATATTTATTCGCAATTTTTTGGTTGAACTTGATCAAAGAGTCGTTTGGTGTCTGTAAAGCTTGATCTAAATTCTTGCGTGCAGTTAAGTTATATAAAAAGGCATATTGATCATTAAAATCCATTTTGGCCAACTCAAAACTTCTAACACCCCAAATTCTGGATAATTTACCCAACAGTTTTTGATCAGGGTAGTATTGCTCCACATAGGCAATCATTAGATAATTTGCTATGGCACTGTTCAACCATTGCTCCTTTCTTGGATTTAAGAACATGGTTTCCTTTAATATACTGTTCAGGGCAGTTTTAAGGAACTTCATCTCAAACTGAAATTGCTCTTCATATGGTCTTATGAACGATGGAAGCTGGTTTAGACCATACAAAGGGTCCTTATTATAATCAAGCTCACTGACCAAAACCTTTTCGTGCGGATATTCCCCAAGGTTGTTGTAGATAAAATCCGCTACTTTATTGATAGACAAACCTTGACCAATTGGACTATATCTTGGAGCCTTGATATTGGTCAAAAATGTCATGTACGGCGTGGTATGGGTGATAAACTCATCATTGGTCTTCAATATAATTTCACCGCCTCTCTGCAAGTTTCCCCGTAGTTGGGCAAATTGTCCATTGGGAAAGGAAGAAGATGAGGTAACGTTAAAATTTGAAGCCAAATAAAGACTATCGGGAAATTTAAAATCAATTACCGTATTGGTGACATTGGTATGGAGGTCTTCAAGATTTTTATTGGAGTATAAAGCCCATTTGCCATCATATACCGCAGGGGTCAAATACCAATCCTTTAAATAATATCCACCTTTAGGGTCATAACCATAAGGTGTAAATTTATTGGGAGGTAATTTAACTTTATAGGTTATAAAAATTTTGGTCGTTTCCTTTGGCGGTAACATTTTGTTCAGGGTAACTTTCAAGATATCCTTACCTTCGGTACGGCCCCATTGTAACCCATTATAGGCATCATCTACAACGCTGACTATTGTAGTAATTCCTCTTTCGTCAGCTTTGGCTAGATGTAGGGATTTTTTGAATTCCTGAGCAAATCTTTTAGCAAGCCCCGTATTTTTATCCGAATAGGCATTGGCCCAATCGTTAAAATAGAGTACTCCCAAATTATAATTGGAATTGTTATAATAGGTAAATTCTTGTTTGATTTCCAATTCTTTGGTATACTCGTTCAAGTTTACCGTTAGACTTGTCTCATATTGTGCATGACACTTTATGCCCATAATAAGCATAAGGACAACAACGATATAAAAAAAAGATTTGAATTTAGGGGCCAAGGCTAGGATTAAAAATTAGGACTCATAGAATGACCTTTATAGAAAGAATCGATAATTTCTACAACTTCATCTTCAGTATCAACAATTTTTATCAAGTTTAAATCCTCTGGACTAATATTACCTACCTTCAGCATGGTGTTCTTTACCCAGTCCATTAAACCTGTCCAAAAATCGCTCCCTACCAAAATAATTGGAAATTTGCCAATCTTATGGGTCTGTATTAAGGTTATGGCCTCAAAGAGTTCATCTAACGTACCAAAGCCGCCTGGCATAACCACAAAACCTTGTGAATATTTCACGAACATTACTTTTCTAACGAAGAAATAATCAAAGTCAAGACTTTTATCGCCATCTATATACGGATTGTCATGCTGTTCAAATGGTAAATCTATATTTAGACCTACAGAGGTGCCACCCGCAAGGCTGGCGCCTTTGTTACCAGCCTCCATAATTCCTGGGCCACCGCCTGTTATAACTCCATAACCTGCTTCTGCTATTGATTTTGCAATAGATACCGCCAATTCATAATATGGGTCTTCTTCCTTGGTTCTTGCCGATCCAAATATAGATACACAAGGCCCAATTTTACTCATGCGTTCAAAACCGTTGACAAATTCGCCCATAATCTTAAAAATGGCCCAAGAGTCATTTGTCTTAATTTCATTCCAGCCTTTATGATGTTTCTCTGATCTCATATATATTTATGTATTCTTACCTTTTATTTAAATTGAACTTATGCCAATTCTCTTTTTAAGAACGTAGCTGTATAGCTTTTCTTATTCTTTGCCACTTCTTCTGGTGTTCCTTTTGCAACCAATTGCCCACCGGAACGCCCTCCTTCATACCCAATATCAATAATGTAATCTACCATTTTAATTACATCCATATTGTGTTCTATGACCAATACGGTATTTCCTTTATCGGCTAACTTGTTCAGTACATCCATTAATACACGTATGTCCTCAAAATGTAGGCCTGTGGTGGGCTCATCCAATATATAAAAGGTGTTTCCCGTATCTCGCTTAGATAGTTCGGTTGCCAATTTTATACGTTGGGCCTCACCTCCCGACAAGGTGGTAGACTGTTGTCCCAAAGATATGTAACCTAGGCCAACATCTTGTATGGTCTTCAACTTACGATATATTTTAGGAATAGGTTCAAAAAAATCTACCGCTTCATTGATCGTCATTTCCAGTACATCGCTTATGGATTTACCTTTATACCTAATTTCCAAAGTTTCCCTGTTAAAACGTTTGCCGTTACACGTTTCACACTCTACGTAAACATCAGGTAAAAAATTCATTTCTATTACCCGAAGTCCACCTCCTTGACAGGTTTCACAACGACCACCTTTAACATTAAAACTAAACCTGCCGGGTTTATATCCCCTTATGGAGGCTTCTGTGGTTTTTGCAAATAAGGACCTTATTTCACTAAAAACTCCCGTGTATGTTGCCGGGTTTGATCTTGGTGTCCTGCCGATCGGCGATTGGTTAATATCTATTACCTTGTCTATATGCTCCAGTCCGGTAATTTTCTTGTAAGGCATTGGTTTTTTTACGCCATTAAAATAATGGGCGTTCATTATCGGGTAAAGCGTCTCGTTGATCAATGTAGATTTACCACTTCCGGAAACACCGGTTACGCCTATCATTTTTCCCAATGGAAATTTGACCGTAATATTTTTTAAATTGTTGCCAGTGCAGCCGGACAGTACTATTTCATTGCCATTTCCTGGCCTTCTTTTTTTAGGGACCTTTATTTCCTTGACACCGGTCATATAGTCCGCAGTCAATGTATGTACATGTTTCAGCTGCTCTGGTGTACCTTGTGAAATAATCTCTCCACCATTTTTACCGGCCTTTGGACCAATGTCTATCACATGGTCCGCCCGTTCTATCATATCTCGGTCATGTTCCACCACGATTACTGAGTTTCCAATATCCCTTAGAGACTCCAAGGATTTGATCAAACGTTCATTGTCCCTTTGGTGCAGACCAATACTTGGTTCATCCAATATATAAAGCACACCTACTAACTGGGAACCAATCTGGGTTGCCAACCTAATGCGTTGTGCCTCACCACCGGAAAGCGATTTGGAACTACGGTTCAAGGATAAATAATCCAACCCTACATCCAATAAAAACTGTATTCGCGTATTGATTTCCTTAATAATTTCCTCTGCTATCTTCTGTTGGTTGCCCTCTAGTTTTTGGTTCAACCCTAAAAAGAATGCCGATAACTCCACTATATCCAAATTGGCCAACTCCGCTATGTTCTTACCTTCCAATTTAAAATAAAGCGACTCCTTTTTAAGTCTAAACTCATTGCAGGACGGACAGGTTATTTTATCCATATATTCCTTGGCCCAGCGTTTAATGGAAGTTGATGCCGCTTCTTCAAATTGATTTTTTATGAAGTTGGATATTCCTTCATAATCAATTTTGTATGTTCTTTTAACCCCCAAGGTTTTAGAATCTACCTCAAAACTTTCCTTGCCTCCGTTCAAAAGGACAT
This sequence comes from Maribacter sp. MAR_2009_72, assembly GCF_007827235.1. Taxonomy (NCBI): domain Bacteria; kingdom Pseudomonadati; phylum Bacteroidota; class Flavobacteriia; order Flavobacteriales; family Flavobacteriaceae; genus Maribacter; species Maribacter sp. MAR_2009_72. The sequence continues at coordinate 333,247 of NZ_VISB01000001.1, forward strand.
CAATTGCGTCTTTTGGTATGTCCGCAATTGCATCGGTCAGTTCAAAGTTGTACCGTTGGGCAATAGTTTCTATCTGTTTGAAGGCCCATGATTTTTTAAATTCTCCTAGTGGAGCAATTCCTCCCGCCTTTATGGATAATTTCTTGTTGGGAAAAATCTTCTTTTCATTGACCTCATATACATGTCCAAGACCACTGCAGTAGGGACACATGCCTTTTGGGGAATTGAAGGAAAAAGTATTTGGTTCAGGTGTAGGGTAGGAGATGCCGGTGGTTGGGCACATTAAGTCCCTGCTAAAATACCTTGGAACCTCTGTGCCTTCTTCCAAGACCATTAATACATTGTTACCACTGTACATTGCGGTATTGATGGTTTCGGAAAGGCGTTTATGAAAGTCTTCGCTTTCAACGACCTTTAAGCGGTCAATTACTATTTCAATATCATGTGTTTTGTAACGGTCAACCTTCATACCTTTGACCAGGTCCTTGATTTCCCCGTCTACCCTTACTTTTACAAAGCCCTGTTTGGCAATTTGCTCAAATAGCTCCCTATAGTGTCCTTTTCTGGATTTAATTATAGGTGCTAAAATATTGATTTTCTTATCGGTATAGGATGCAATAATTAGATTCTTGATCTGCTCATCACTATAACTTACCATTTTTTCGCCCGTATTATAACTATGCGCATCTGCAGCACGTGCAAAAAGTAAGCGTAAGAAATCATAGACTTCCGTAATGGTACCTACGGTTGATCTTGGAGATTTGGAAGTGGTTTTTTGTTCAATGGCGATAACAGGCGATAAACCGTCTATCTTATCTACATCCGGTCGTTCAAGACCTCCTAAAAATTGTCTGGCATAAGCCGAGAACGTTTCTATGTACCGTCGTTGTCCTTCGGCATAAATGGTATCAAAAGCTAGGGAAGATTTTCCACTGCCAGATAGCCCCGTTATGACTACAAGCTTATTTCTGGGTATGGTAACATCTATATTTTTAAGGTTGTGCACACGTGCGCCCTTGACCTCTATATTTTCTTCGTATTCAATCATGTATTCATAGCAAAGTTGCAAAAGTACGATTTTGAGTGCGAATTAAATACCCCTATAAGACTCTTTGAATGACCTTATTGCAAAGATAAATGTGTTAATAAACTTACATCTTACCATTGTTTGGATTTTTTATGGAACAATGAAGTGATTTGATGTAAACCATTATGTATTTGTTGACCTTTTTTTATAATGCCTGCCATACCATAAGAATGCACCCGTTACGGGTAATGTTGCCGTTAACAGGCTTATCAAAAATGCGATTGTTTTTCCTGCAAGTCCGCCTATGGCACCAATATGTATATCATAGTTCATCCTAAGTAATTTGTCCGCGGCCTTGGCGTTTTCATATTTTCCATACAGGCTTGAAGTTTCAATTTCTTCCAATGTGTGCTGGTCAAAAAATCTATAGTCGGCATTATAATACAAACCGTCACTATTAGAAATTTCAACATAAATACTTTCATTTTCCGTAGCAGGATAATGCAGTTCTATACTTTTGGCATCTGGGGATTCTTGCCTTAATTTGGTAACCAGTACATCCATTGGCAATATGTTGCCCAATTTCTGACCGCTACTTTTATTGGCGGGAATAATGAACTCCACATCTTTTTGTCCGCCAATTGACTTATATACTGCATAATGAAACCATGTATAGGACATTATGGTACCTGTAAATGCAAGTAGTAGGGCCAGTGAACATATATAAAATCCAATAACGGTATGTAAGTCAAAATTCTTACGCTTCCATCGGGTGGTTTGTTTCCAATCTAACGTTAATCGCTGTTTTAGGTTTTTTTGTTTTTTGGGAAGCCACAGGAATATTCCGGAGATGATTATTACCATAAAGACCAGTATAGAAATACCTACTACTTGAGCGCCTATTTTTTTAGGTAACCAAAGGTGCATATGGCCATCAAGGATAAAGGCAAAAAAACCGGAAAAATGGTCAACAACCTTTATAACTTTTCCTGTATACGGATCAAGGAATACACTTTGATAAAATTCTGGTTCAAGATCATAAAAAATAACCTCTATGGCATCATCCCCTTGTTGGTACAAGGTACCGTGTACATGATGTCCAGGCAATACTTTCATGGCTATATCCCTAGCTTTGCTTGGGGTAAGCATAGGAAGCTCTTGGGGCATTACTTTTTTGTAACCATCATAAAAACTTTCTATCTCTTCCCTAAATGACCAACAGCAACCGGTTATGGCCACAATAAAAACCACAACGCCCGTGACCAGACCCAAAATTTTGTGAAGTTGCAATATGAATTTTCTAATTGACATTTCTTTTAGAAATTAAAGGGCAACTTTATATAAAAGTTACCCTTGGTTAAATTCATTTCGTTTAGAAGGTATAGGTAAGGTTGGCCAGTAAAGCTATAGGTGTCTGTGGAGAAATAGTGGTCCATCCTTTATAATATTCCTTATTAAATGCGTTGTTCAATTTTACCCCCAGCCTATAGTTGTTGGCTTGATAGAAGATGGATGCATTGGCAATGGTGTAACTGGGCAAAATGAATTCACCGGTAGATGCATAATTAATTGCAAAACGCTCGCTTGATCCATTTAAACCAAAACCTAGGCCAAAACCATCAAATTGGCCTGATTGGAATTCATAATTGGCCCAAAGGTTGTATAAAGTTTCCGGGCCTGCCTCCAAGGGTCTTCTGTTTAAAATTTCAGTATTGTCAGAGACCGTGGTTTCACTATCGTTATTACTATATCCGGCCCTTATGTTCAATCCCTTTACGGGATTTGCGTTCAATTCAATTTCTATGCCTTTGCTCACCACTTCTCCGCCTTGAATTTTATTGAAAGGAGAAGCTGGGTCGGTTATTACGCGGTCCTTCACCGTTATATCATAATAACTTACCGTTGCATTTAATCTGCCATTGAACATATTGGTCTTTACGCCGAACTCCAATTGATTGGCCTGCTCCGGGTCAAAGGTCTTTAGTGTCTGCTGTCCATCATTGGGGTCGCCAACCAATACGGGGGCAACATTGGTAAATCCATTTTGATAGTTGCCAAAAACAGTCAAACGATCCTTTATAGGTTGGTATAATAGACCAAATTTGGGGGAGATTGTGGTTTGATTATAATCATCCTCTTCGTTTGAGAGGTTACCTTCGTTGTCAAAATGGTCTAATCGTAAACCGATCATTGCGGATAGATTGTCGGTTAAATTCAGAACATCTGAAGCATAAAGGCTATAGATATGAAACTTGGACTTAATGTTATTTACCCCTTGTGCAGCCAATACGGCATCTACGCCAGATGTTGAAAGGGGGTATGCATCTGTCTCTACCTCAGGCGTGAACGGATTATCACCATTAGAACCGCCATTTGGCGTAACGTTGCCATAAAACCCATAACCCGTACTATTATCCGTTTGGGTCTGGTTAAAATAATCTACACCTATGACCATTCTATTACGAAGAGAGGCTATCTTAAAATCGCCAATAAAATTCTGTTGAATGTCAGTAGTCTGTGTATTGGAGTTTTGCTTGTTCAAGTAACGGGAAAAGGTATTTCCTTCTAAAATGCCGTAATCATAAAGATAGGTATAATACCCTGTGGTAGAAGTAGAGCTTTTGGACAGTAAACTTTGGGATTGCCATGTGTCTGAAAGTTTATAATCCATTTCAACCCTATAATTCTGGGTGGGATTTTCCAAACTTAAGTCATTACTGGTAAACGATAGCTTATTCTTATACCCAAGTTCTTCAAGATTTGTGGCTACGGACGGTGCCGCCCTGTTCAAGAATAAAAAGGTAGGGTTGGTCTGTTCGGCCTGTGTTATTTCACCATAAAACGAGAATGAAAGCTTATTGTTCACCTTATAGGAAAGTGATGGGGCCACAAAAAAGGATTTTCTAAAACCTGCATCCTGAAAGCTTTGTTCCGTAGTATATGCCGTATTGATTCTAAAGTAGATGTCGTCCTTCTTGCTTAGAGCAGTGTTAAAGTCACCAATAATTTGATTAAGACCATACGTTCCGGAAGTAAAGGTAAGTTCACCACCGGTACCTACATAAGGTTTTTTGGTAACTACATTGATCAAGCCTCCATAAGAACTAACGGCATTCCCGAACAATGTTGCAGATGGACCTTTTAAAACTTCTATCCGTTCTATATTGGCCGGATTTATGGTACCATTCGTTAGCCCTGGCAGGCCATTAACCAGTTGGGGCTGTATGGAAAAACCCCTTAGGGAATAATATCCTGCACCGTCACCTCCACGACCCGTGGACGACCATAGACTTTCTACCCCAGTTGCGTTTTTAAGGGCATCGTCAAAATTTACGACCAATTGGGATTTTAAAAGTTCTGTCGTTACTGTGCTATATACCTGTGTGTTTTCTATATCCTTTAGAGGTAACTTGGATACGTATGCAGTCTTTTTTCGAGAAAATTTATTTAGTCGTTCTCCTTCAACAATTACTTCGTTCAAAATTTCATTTCCTTCATAGAGGATAATGTTGCCCAAATCTATGTGTTGGTTACTGTTGGAGTCTAACTTTATTTCTTTGCTTTTAAAACCTAAATATGAAAATTGCAGGGTGATTTTTTCGTTGGATGTAGGTTGAATGCTAAAATTTCCGTTTTCATCCGTTTGCGTACCCAAAGTGCTATTTTTTACCAGAACATTGACACCAAATAAGGGTGTTGAATTGATATCTGTAATCGTTCCAGTAATTTTGGATGATTGTCCATATGCACTATGCGTTATGAATATAATACCGAGTAATATGTATAGTTTGTTCATTGATTTTTATTTAGACTAATTAAAAATAATAATTTTGGCAAATATATTAGGACGGAATTGTTTTGCCAAATTATTTATATTAAATCTAAATAAGCAAATACTTTATTATAATGTATTATATTTTGATTCACTGTCTATATGCTAGTAATAGTTTGGATATCAGAGAAATATAGATTTATATATTGGTGTCAAAAGGAATTTTTTCTATTGTAGTTAGGTGAATATAGCTTCTTACGCCTAATTTAAATATGTAATTTTATGGGGATTTTTCTTTTTATAGGCCATAACAATTTTAGCGGTATGGTACGTATGGCGCTTGGGCATCAATAACCCTTCTAAGTCTTGGATGGATGCAATTGCCATGGAAGGGTCCAAAAAACCAAAGCCTTGATACACTCCATGGAGTACAAGTACAAAACTACGTTCTGATCGCGTTCTACCTTTTTCAAAAATCGCATAATTTTCATTTTCCCTATTTAAAAAGTCCAAAGCCTGGGATACTCTGGCATTATATACGGAGGGTTCCTCCAGTCCTTTACAGATTCCTTTGCAAGTAATATAACTTATGGGCGAGCATTTGCCCAATTTACTTGTTAAACCAGTTGCGGTAGGGCATAGGTTAAATTTTTCAGTAAGCTCAATTAATCGGTTAATGGCATCCCCACGTTTTAAAAAGATTTCCGTGGGTGTATGTTGATAAGGGCGCCGTTCTATCTTTAAACGTAAGACCCCCTTTTTGTCTTTTTGGGGTACAATATGATAGGTTATATATGCTTTCTTTTGAATGTAATTGTGCTCAGGATCCAATTTTTGAATTAAATCTGCCTCTCTTAACAAGGCCAGTAATTCACTGCCGGTAAGTTCAAAATCTATACTTTGTGTGGCCGTACATAATTGCAATTCTTTTTCCGAAGAATTATAAAAATGGCTTTGCACACGTTTTTTTATATTTTTGGCCTTCCCTACATAAATTACTTCCCCATGTATATCTTGAAATTTATAAACGCCAGGTAAAGGGGGTAAATGTTCTACATACTTATATGCGGTAGACTTGGGAACAAATACTTCTTTTTTATTTTTCTGATATAAGAATGTATCGATATAATTATCGTCTTCATCTAACCGTAACAGCCTTTGGAACAAAGTGGTTACCGCATCATTTTCTTCATGAATATCAAACCTGTCAAAAAAGGGAATGTTGAGTACATTACAGAGGTATGGCAACTCATAATTCACCATATGGGGCAGTAGTTTTTTTGAAAGTCGCTGCGTACAAATTTGTGGCATTTTAAATAGATGACCCAAAAATTTAAATTCTGATTGTAACGCAAAATGTAGAAAAGAGACGTTATGTCCTACTAGGATACAATCTTCCAATTCTAACAGAATGGTTTCCGATACTTCCCTAAAAGTAGGGGCCTTTAACAATATTTCATCAGTAAGGCCGGTTCTTTGTTCTATATAAAAAGGGATTTTTTGCTCTGGGTTAATATAGGAGGAAAATGTTTTTGTACCATGTTCCCCGTTTACCTTTTGTATTTCTAGTTGTACTATTCGTAGCGGGTTAGGCTTTTTCCCAAAGACGGTCATGGAAATGACGGCAAAATTTTTATCTGGCATTGTTTACTAACTAAAATCCATTCCAGAGGAAAGATCTATTTGATTGGGTTCCGGTGCGTCCTTTACCTTATTGAAATCTTGGCCAATGGTTTGTTGTTCAACCAGTTTTTCCGGTAGTCCGGTAAGAAAATAGGTTTCGGCATCATCTGTAGCCTGTCCTGTATTGGACGGAATTGATTTACCGTGAATAGCGGCAATGGAAGCCGTATTTCTAGTGATGATCAATCTGTTTTTGGCTCTTGTAAGTGCTACATATAAGACCCGCCGGTCTTCTTCAATGGCATCCGTATCATCTAATGACCATGCTGACGGAAATGATTTTGGAGATACGTTCAATACAATGCATACATCTGCCTCAAGACCTTTGGCAGAATGAATGGTTGATATTATTACATGGTCCTTATTCTCGGAAGTTGCCAATTGAGATTCGCTCAACACAGGTGCACCGTTCATTTTTTCGGCATTGTCCAGAAGGCCCTCGCCAATAAACTCACCAAGGCTTGCATAACTATCCGCCAATAATTTTAACACAGGAAAATCACCCTTTCGTTTTTCCACCCAATCTTTTCTATATCTAAAGGCTAGGCCCAATGACATGGCCTCATATGCAATATCCACCATTTTTCCCACCTTGCCCTTTTCTTTTTGTACGGCATGATACAATTGGGATATTTTTTGTCCATCCTTACCGGGTATCGCACTTTCCAACAAAGTTGGTATTTCGGTCTTACCTTCATCTGCAATGATAACGGCCATAATCCTAGATGCCCTTACCTCGCCAATACCTTCCCAAAAGGTTAAAAAGCGAACCCATGCAATCTCATCGTATGGATTATTGACAATACGTAGCAAGGAGACTAAATCTTTTATGTGGGCGGCCTGCAAAAACTTACGCCCCCCATACGTGATGTAAGGTATTTTTCGTCTAATGAATACGGCCTGTAATGATTTGGTGTAAAATTGTGAACGGGACAAAATGAGGTGGTCAGAAAATTTTCTGTCCTCATCCGTATAATTTTTTAAGACCTCATCGGCAACCCAATTGGCTTCTTGCCATTCATCACTTACATTTAATAAAATAGGCAGTTCACCGCTTCCTCTAATAGATTGTAATCTTTTATCATACGCAATTGGCGATTTATCCAATAACCAATTGGAAATATCCAATATCTCTTGGGTAGACCTGTAATTTTTCTCCAGTTTATAGACTTCAGATTCTTTTACACGTTCTTTAAATTGATGTACGTTCTTAAAGTCAGCTCCTCGAAAAGAGTAGATGGACTGCGCATCGTCTCCTACACAGAACAAACTGCAGATTTCAATAAAAGGTGATAACAGTTCCCATTGCAGCGGATTGGTATCCTGCATTTCATCTACCAAGAGATAATCCAGATCTTGGGAAAGTAGTTTTCTTGCCTCGGGATTCTTTTTTAGTTGTGTGGCCACAACCAGCAACAGGTCGTCATAATCCAAATACCTTTGCTCCATTTTTTTCTTTTGATAAGCTCGGAGCAACAGTTCTACATTGGGCTTCATTGCCGTAATCTCATATTCGGTATCCTTGTCCTGTTTACCCTTATAAATCAAAGTGCGTAATGATTCCGTCAGATTTTTTTTAGTATTCCGGGCATAGGAATAGACATCCAGTAATTGTTGAGGTTTTATGCGTAGTTTTCCGTAAGCCTCATTATGATGACCGGCAACCATTTTCATGACTCCCAATTGATCGTCAGGATCTATTACGGTAAAACTGGCCGCCCCAAATAGATTGGGGTATTTAATGATCAATTGGTTACACCAAGAATGAAAGGTAGCTCCGTTCAATGTGCGTCCACTGGATTGTGGCAGACCGGCCTTTACACGTTCAACAATTTCATTGGCCGCTTTCTTTGTAAAGGTCAGAATTTGAATTTTTGACGGATCGGCCCCATTCTCAATTAGATAGGATGCCCGTGCAATTATGGTGCGCGTTTTTCCTGTACCTGCACCGGCAAGTACAAGTAAATGTTTACCTGCATAGGTTACGGCCTTTAATTGGCCCTTGTTTAATTCTTCCTTTAAGTGCATTTAAGTTTGTTCAGTACATAAATGACCGCAGAGCAATATGCCCGTACGTTAAAAAATGCTATCATAAACAGTGAAAACGTGCTCTGTTTAAATAGAATTGGTGAATTTTTTGGTGAGGTTGATTTGTTTACAAAATTAATTAAAATATACATGACGGGGTAGTGGTTAAAGGTTTGGCAAACTATGGACTTAATAATATAGTTTTAATTTGCTCATTATCTAAATTCTAATTCCGTCAATACCTTTGCCATATCAAATTCAGTATTGTTTATAAGATTAAATAGGTCTCCTTCTTGCTCTAGTCGTTTAGGGTAGGTCTTCATAACATAGCGTTGGGGGTTTAATTTGTCATTCAATTCTTCCCAATAAATAGGTGCGGAAATAGGGGCATTGGCAATAGGCCTTACGGAATGTACAGAGGCGATCGTATGTCCCTTTCTATTTTGTAAATAGTCCAAATAAATTTTTCCTTCACGTTTTTTTATGGTACGCTCCATGGTAGTCAATGAGGGCAACCGTTCTTCAATGACATGGCACAATAGTTTTATGAAATTACGCACCTCTTCATAGGTGTAGGCAGCCTGCATGGGAATATAAATGTGAATGCCCCTTGATCCCGAAACTTTACAAAAACTTGGGGCGGCTATCCCGGTAAGTAGGTTTTTAAATTCCCTTGCCACCTTTACCACCTTCTTAAAATCCATTTCCCTAGGGGGGTCCAAATCAATTATTCCATAATCTGGATAATCCAAATGCTGTATTCTTGAACTCCAAGGATTAATTTCAATACAACCTAAATTGGCCATATATAGCAATGTAGCCGTGTTCTGGCATAATAGATAATTGATATCCCTATTGGATGATTTGGAATATATAGGGATAATTTCTATCCAATCTGGCAAATTTTCATTGTCCTTTTGATAAAAACTTTCTTGTTGTATGCCATTGGGATGCCTGTGTAGACTTTGGGGCCTATCTTTCAAATGTGGTAGAATGTAGGTTGCAATCTGCACATAGTAATCAATTAGATCATACTTTTTTAATCCGGAATTAGGCCAATATATTTTATCCAAATTACTAATGGGTACTTTAAAGCCATCGACTACTATCGTCTCCTTTCCAACAGTTTTGGGGCCAGTTGAACTATGTACGGCTTTTGGCTCCTGGCCCATTGTTGATATTGTGCTCTTTAGGCGCTTAAATACCGGATTTCTCAATAAACCATTTTTAGTACGTTCCGTAAATTTTACCTCGCATTCTACAAGCGGTAGCACAAAATGTGCCTTTTTTCCCTTTAAAGATATTTTTTTATCAAACGGATATTCAGAGGTTTTCAGTGGTATAAGTGCATTATATAATTCATTACGCTGTGCAGTGGAAAACCCAGAACCACAATTACCAACATAGATTAACCTGCCATCCTCTTCTGTTCCAAGAATAAGGGAGCCTACACGTTCCGCACTGTTAGATGATTCCGTATATCCGCAGATAAAGGCATCCAGGCTTTGAATTCCTTTTATCTTTAACCACTTGTCCGTTCTATAACCAAGGGTGTATGTAGAATTAGCTTCCTTAGCTATTACTCCTTCCATACCTACTTCAATTGCCTTTTGGTACAATGCAGTTCCCATTCCTTCCACATGGTCACAATACTTGCTGATCTTTAAATCTTCAAGTACTTCGGGTATCAGGCTTTTTCGTTCACGTAACGTTAAGTCCAACATACTGTGTCCGTTCAAATACAGCATATCAAATACATAATATCTTAATTCTCCTTTGGCATCAGGATAATTTTGAAGTTCCCCAAATTGCGACACACCGTTGTAATCAACCAAAACTACTTCACCATCTAAAATAACTTCATTGTCCAATAATTGAAGTTCATCATATAATTTGGAGAATTTGGTATTGTAGTTAATACCGTTTCTGGATTGTAAAAGGATACCACTTTCAGCTACATGTGCAATAACCCTATAGCCATCCCATTTAAGTTCATAGATGAAATTGGGATTATTGAAAATGGTTTTGGTACTTGTAGCCAACATGGGTTGTACAACGCGACCAGGATGCAGATTTTGTGGGTATTCTTTTATATTGCGCTCCGTTACCGGAACCAATGTTTCTGCATTATAGAAAGCATCAATGGCATACGCATCTTTTTTCTTTAATAACAACCACTGCTCACTGCTTCCCTTTGGGGTAGTACGTACCAAAGCAAAGCGACCTTTAATTTTTTTTCCATGGAAGAATAATTTAAGATTGCCTAACGCCAATTGTTCCAAAAGCGGTTTATCAGTTTCCAGGTGATCAATCTCAAATATGCCATCATCCCATATTTTCATTATACCTGCACCATAATTACCTTTTGGAATTGTGCCTTGAAATTTAAGATAGGGTATAGGGTGATCCTCCGTTCTTACCGCCAATCGTTTATCTGACGGATTCATGGATGGCCCTTTGGGAATTGCCCAACTTTTTAAGGTGCCATCAATTTCCAATCGTAAGTCGTAGTGCAAATGAGAGGCTTGATGTCGTTGTATTACAAATCGTTGGGTGTGGGCACCACTTACTATTTCCCCTTTGGGTTCGGGGGTAGCGGTAAAGTCTCTTTTATCATTATATATCTTTAGACTCAAAGGTTACGATGCTTGTTTTTCACGTTTTTTCAAACTTGCTTTTAATTGTGCCATTAAATCTTTTGCAGGCGTTGGTTTTGCTTCGAATTTTTCTGCTTTACTTGTCTTACCGGTAGCTTTAGATTCAATGATTTTTAAAAGTTGCTCGTTGTATACATCCTTGAACTTTGCAAAATTGAACTCTTCCGTATATTGGTCTATTAATGAAATTGCCATGTCCAATTCCTTTTTGGCAATTTTGGTGTTGGGTAGCTCCAATTCCCCAGTATCCCTTATTTCATCCTCGAACCTAATTACATGTAGTACCAGCGCATCTTCATATACCCCAATTAGGGAAAGGTGTTCCTTTTGGCGCATTACAAAGGTGGCCACTCCTAATTTTTCTGTTTTTTTCAATGCATTTCGCAATAGTGTATAAGACTTTTCACCTCCCTTTTGCGGTTTAATGAAATACGGTTTTTTAAAAAGCACATCGGACACTTCGTCTTCCATGATGAACTGTTCAATATCAATAGTCTTACTTTTTTTCATATTGGCGTTCTCAAAATCCTCCTTTTCCAAAACGATATAGGTATCATCCTTTTTATATCCTTTGACTATATCTTTCCACTCAACTTCCTTTCCCGTATCCTCATTGACCCTTTTATATCGTATCCTTGCACCATCATGGCTGTCCAACATATCCAGATCCAATTTTCGGTCCTCAGACCCAGAAAATAATTTTATGGGTATAGATACCAGTCCAAAACTTATGGAACCATTCCAAATTGATCTCATATAGCATATATTTTATCTATTGAAAGCAGTGTATTGCTAACTTTTTTTACAACTAACATTTATTATTTTAGTGTTTAGTGAGATAATTCCCAAGAACGTATTTCTTCCGCAATGACCTGTGGAGATTGTTTTCTTTTTTGTGCTATACTTTGAATGAGCGCACCAATGTTCTCCGTTTTAAATTCCTCTTCCATTTCATTTAATTCCGGAAATTTGGCAAGGTATTCATCTCTTACCGCCAACCATTGTTTTTCTAGATGAACATCATCAGCATCAATATTTACTCCACCATTATTTACAGGATTACCTACCTCTTTTTTATTTGTGCTGTCCACATCCTCAGTTGTTTTTAATCCTTGATTTTGTTGAACTTCATTGGTTAAGCCTAATTCGTCATTTTTATATTTAGTACCCATAACTTTATTATTTATGTTTTATCGGTGAAGTTACTATTGTACCGTGCATTACACTACCTCTAACTATTTAATAATTAACCGTATCCGTTATGGGATTGTATAGTTCTACTTTAATTAAAATCAATTTATTTTAGTTTCCCTTATCAGGATTAGTGAATAACTCTTTATAAAAATAATTATATTATTTGGAATATATCCTTAATTTTGGAATAAATCCAAATATTTAGATAGTATTTTAAATTTTGCTAATGAGTCAGGAATTTTTATGAGGGACGAAGAATTACGGTTAGTTAAGAAAGCGGATAAAAGTTATAGGGTGCAGCGGCCTTCCCAAACGGGATTTTCAAGTCCTGCAACGCATTATAATGAACCCAGAATAGATTTGAACGAAACACTGGTAAGCAATTCGTCCGCCACCTTTTTTATTAGGGTGGCAGACGATTCCTTTCAAACTTTCGGTATTGCCAAGAACGATGTACTTATTGTAGATAAGTCCTTGGTTCCTAAACCGGCGCAGTTGATCTTGGCCAGTGTGGATGATGCATTTCATATCATGCGTGTAGGTAAAGCAGGAGATCCATTAAACTTATGGGGCGTAATAACCTATATCATAAAATCGGTAATATGATTGCGTTGGTAGATTGTAATAGTTTTTACGCTTCTTGCGAACAGGTATTTAGGCCTGACCTTAAAAATAAACCTGTAGTAGTATTAAGTAATAATGACGGGTGTATTATTGCGGCCAATAAGGAGGCCAAGGCTTTGACGGAAATACCTATGTTTCAACCTATCTTTAAAATCAGGAAATTGTTAGATGCCCATGAGGTTACTTACTTCTCTTCCAATTACACGTTATATAGTGATATGTCAAAAAGGGTAATGCAGACCTTGCAACAATTTTCTCCTTTAGTAGAAGAGTACAGTATTGATGAAAGTTTTGTGGATTTGTCTCATTATGACCCAGCAGAGTTAACAGCATTGGCGCAAAGAATGAAGGATACCATTGTCAAAAATACCGGCATACCCGTAGGTGTAGGTATTGCAAAGACCAAATCCCTGTCCAAACTGGCAAACAAGTATGCTAAGAAAGTAGCATCCAACAATAATATCTACATTGTGGATTCTGAAGAAAAAAGAAAATTTCTTTTACACAATCTTTTGGTAAAGGACATATGGGGAATAGGCAAAAAGCATGCTATTCGATTGCAGAACAACCATATACGCACTGCATTGGATTTTGCCAATATGCCCGTAGCTTGGGTAAGGAAAGAGATGACGGTAATTGGAGAGCGCTTGTGGCGGGAGCTGAACAATATTCCCTGTCTGGAACTCGTGTTGCAACCCAATGCCAAGAAAGGTATAGGAACCGCAAAATCGTTTGGCTATAAATTGACGGATTATACTTTGATAGAGGAAGCATGTAGTTACTATGTTGCTGAGGTAGCTGATTTATTAAGGCAGCAACAAAGCGCTGCAGCGCAAATTGAAGTATCCTTACAGACCAATCAGCATAGTGCGGTAGATAAGCAATACCGTAATAAAATCGTCATTACCTTGGATACCCCCACGGATAGTACCGCAAAATTAACCAAAGAAGCGCTTAAAGGTCTTCGCCAAATATTCCGGCAGGGATATCGCTATAAAAAAGTGGGCATCAACTTAACGCAGTTAGTACAAAAAAACGAAGTGCAGACCAATTTATTCCATACCCCCCATAAAAGTGAAAGTGAAGCAATTACCAATGTAATGGATAATCTGAACAATAAGTATGGAAAGAATAAGATTAAATTAGCCACTGTAGGCAACCGCGATAAGGAATGGGCACTTATCAAAGAGCACAGAAGTCCAAGATATACTACCCAATGGAATGAACTTTTAACCATTGGGCGTACCCTATAATATCTTCATTTTAATTGTGGTATACGGTTATTTTTTGGTGTTCCATAAATTCTAAAAGAATGCAAACCCACTTTCCTTAATGGGTCAATAAAACATTTTATAGGACAATTCAAAACCTAGGGTAAGGCTAATTTTATGCATCGTGCAAAACCATTACTCAGCTTAGAATAAATAACATGTGGTGTGTAATTTATTATATCACAATTAATTAATTCTTCGTCCATGGTGGTTCTGTACTTTATTTAAAATATAGACCATGGGATTTTTAAGCGAAAATGATATTGAACTACACATTAATGGTAAAAAACATCAAATTACCATACCCATCAGTACTACTCTTTTGGACGCTCTACGGGAAGTCCTGAATTTAACAGGTACAAAGAAAGGGTGTGACCATGGCCAATGTGGAGCATGTACCGTCCTAGTAGATGGTAAAGCCATAAATTCTTGTCTTTCATTGGCGGTTATGAACGATGATAAGGAAATCGTAACTATAGAAGGTCTGGCAAACGATGATGGTTTACACCAAGTGCAGCAGGCTTTTATTGAAAACGATGCCTTTCAGTGCGGTTATTGTACTTCAGGACAAATATGTTCAATGGTAAGTATGCTCAAAATGGGCAAAGGAAAAACACCGGAGGAAATCAGGGACCTTATGAGCGGTAATTTATGCCGGTGCGGCGCCTATGCCAATATTTTTAAGGTAGCGGAAGCAATGGTAGCAAAAAATAACTGATATGAATGATTTTAACTATAGTAGGTTCGTGGATATAGGGCAAGCGGTAGATGACCTGACCAAAAAAAATTATGCAAAACCCATAGCTGGAGGCACCAATTTGTTGGACCTAATGAAATATAGGGTAGAGAATCCGCACTATCTGTTAGATGTCAATCGTTTGCCTTATCGAGAAATCGTAGAAGCTCCTAACGGTGGATTACGTTTGGGCGCAATGGTGACTAATGCAGATACGGCGTACCATTCGTTGGTGGAAAAAAACTATCCTTTATTGTCCAAAGCCATCCTGTCCGGTGCTTCGGCGCAATTAAGAAATGCCGCAACCAATGGTGGAAATCTTATGCAGCGTACTCGTTGCTATTACTTCTATGATACGGCCACACCATGTAATAAAAGAGAACCTGGAAGCGGTTGTTCCGCAATTGGGGGTTTTAATAGAATTCACGCTATTTTAGGGACTAGCGAAACCTGTATTGCGACACATCCATCGGATATGTGCGTGGCCTTGGCGGCCTTGGATGCGGAGATTGTTGTGCAAGGTGGGGAAGGGGAGCGCAGAATACCAATTTTGGAATTTCATAGACTACCTGGTGATACTCCGCAAAAGGATAACCATCTCAAGTCCAATGAAATAATCACCTTCATTGATTTACCTGCAGAAACATATAATCAAAATTTTGCCTATATCAAGGTCCGTGATAGACCTTCCTATGCATTTGCATTGGTTTCCGTAGCAGCGGCAATGAAACTTACGGATAATCGTATTGAAAACATTAGGGTAGCCTTAGGTGGTGTTTCCCATAAACCGTGGCGTTTGCCGCAAGTGGAAGAGAAATTTGTGGGTAAGGAGGCCAATAACGAAAATTTTGAACAACTAGCTGAAGAATTATTGGACGGGGCCCAAGGTTTTGGTGATAATGATTTTAAAATAAATCTGGCGCATAAAACAATAATTAGGGCTTTGAACGAGGCCAGGACACGATAACACAATTGCAAATGGATACGGCATATATAGGAAAATCTAGGAAACGGGTAGATGGAGTAAAGAAGGTTACCGGGTCGGCAACCTATGCAGGCGAATTTAAACCTGAAGGATTGGTTCATGGCTATGTGGTGAACAGTACCATTGCCAATGGAAAAATTGTGGCTATACATACCGGTAAGGCAAAAATGATAGATGGCGTACTTGACATTTTCACCCACGAAAACCTACCGGATGATGTACGGCAAAATGTTGATTATACGGACCCGTTGTCCCCACCCGGTCATCCTTTTAGACCTTTGTATAACGACCAGGTACTATACAACGGTCAACCTATTGCATTGGTAGTAGCGGAAAGCTTTGAATTGGCACGTTATGCCGCCGGCTTGGTCGAGGTGGAGTATTTAGCAGAAGAATGTACTACGGACATTAAAAAAAATATGGGCAATGCAACCACAGAAGGTGTAGAGGATACCGCACCGGACAGAGGTAATGCAGAACTAGCATATGCTAACGCCGCTGTACGGATAGATGTGGAATACAGTCAGCCTAGACATTACCATAATCCTATGGAACCTCATGTTTCTATAGCGGAATGGAACGCAAAAACTCAATCCTTTAAAATTTATGATAAAGTACAGGGTGTAAACAGTAGCCAGGAATATATATGCGGAATATTTAACTTGGATACGGAAAATGTTCAAATATTATCACCTTTCGTGGGCGGAGGTTTTGGTTCTGGACTTCGTCCTCAGTATCAGCTGTTCTTGGCGGCCATGGCAGCACGTGAACTTCAAAGACCTGTAAAGGTTTCTTTGACAAGGCGACAAATGTTTTCCTTTGGTCATAGACCTGCCTGTATTCAACAACTACAAATGGGTGCTTCCAAGGAAGGTAAACTGAAATCCATTATTCATAAGGCATACGGGGAAACCTCAAAATTTGAAAAATATAATGAAACTATCGTAGATTGGTCAGGTATGATGTATCAGTGCGAAAATGTTAAACTGGAATATCGTCTAATACCTGTAAATGTCTATACACCAATGGATATGAGGGCTCCAGGAGGAGCTACGGGTATGTTTGCCCTGGAATGTGCAATGGATGAGCTTGCCATAAAAACAAATATAGACCCGTTGGAATTTAGGCTTTTAAATTATGCGGATAAGGACCAAAATGAGGACAAACCCTTTTCAAGTAAAGAATTAAGGGAATGTTACCGGCAGGCGGCATCGCATTTTGGCTGGTTTAATAGACATACCAATACTCAAATAAAAGATGATTCCATATTAGTGGGTTACGGTATGGCAACAGGATGTTGGGAAGCTATGCAACAAAAATCATCTGCTAAGGCTGTACTTACTTCTTCCGGTAAATTAGTGGTCAGTTCAAGTACTGCGGATATTGGTACCGGAACTTATACGGTGATGTCACAGATTGCCGGGGATACCTTGGGTATTGCTATGGAAGAAATTACATTTCAATTAGGAGACACCTCATTGCCCAAAGCACCTATAGAAGGGGGTTCCTGGACGGTATCTTCAGTAGGCTCCGCGGTAAAGGCTGTCTGTAATCATTTAAAAAAACAATTGATAGATCTGGCAAAGGTTAACGTTGACGAAGATTTGGATCATGTTGATTATGATGAGGTATCCTGTACTGATGGAACATTGATTTTTCCAAACGGTACATTGGTCAATATAAGCACTTTATTGGTAACGGCCGGACTTGATTCCATTGAGGCTGAAAATGCATTAGAGCCTGAAGAACGCCAAGAACAATATTCTTCTTATGCGCATTCATGTGTTATGGTTGAGGTCCATGTTGATAAGGATTTAGGTATGATTACTGTACCAAGGGTTACCAGTGCAATTGCGGGTGGACGAATCATTAATCCTAAAACGGCAGAGAGCCAAATCTTGGGTGCTATTACATGGGGCATTGGTATGGCCTTGGAAGAAGAGGGTATGATAGACGACCGCAGTGGTAGAATCATGAATGCCAATCTTGCGGAGTACCATATGGCAGTCCACGCCGATGTACAACAGCTAAATGTACTTTTCATAGAAGAGCATGATGATATAGTAAATCCGTTAGGGGCAAAAGGACTTGGGGAAATAGGGATTGTTGGAGTTGCCTCTGCAATTGCCAATGCCGTTTTTGATGCTACTGGAAAACGGGTGCGCAACTTACCTATTACTTTGGATAAGCTATTGGAATAAGTGTGGAAAACTTTGTTTGATTTTAGTCCAGTTTTCTTTAGTCCATAATTTCGCTTTCCAACATATTTAAAGTGGTGAGCATCTTATTCTTAAGTGTTTCCCCTTCTAAGTTACACACTTGGGAAAATGTAAAAATAAAGGTTGCCAACCCTTCAATCCTATGATCATTTAAAATGGAAGGTACGTCTATAGCTTTTGGACTATTACCCAAGGTTAAAATTTTTGTATTCTGTCCTTGGTCCAAAAAGCCCATTCTTAATTCTTGTGCTTTCCAAAATACATGATTGGCGTTTCTCATTATACCAACTTCTTTCATAAACGGAATGATTTCGGAAATATAATTTTCATGTTGTATCTGTTCAGATTCACTATAGGCTTTAAAATCCGATGTCCAATGGGAGAGTAGTTGTTTTAAACTATCATTTCGAATCAATTTAATGTTTTCCAGATTCATTAAATCATTTTCTATGGGGTCAAAAGTGGGATCCATAAAAAAGGTGGCAAATATTTTTGAAAGGGAATCTTGACTTATGGAAATATTATTTGATATGATATCCAAAATTGTAAGGCTTTCTGAAATCAACTTTCTTCTCATTTCAATCTTGTTTTCCAACTGTTGAAGGTTTGATCTGTAGTCCGCTCTAATTTGTTTTAAAATTACCTGTTCTTGTTCAATAATATTGTGCTCTTCATTTTTATTGTTAATGGCTAACGCTATTAAAATACCAATGACCACCAATACTATTTCTCCAATAGCATAAATGATATACTTGCTGAATTTACTTTCTTCAAGTAATCGTTGTCTAAATTTTCTTAAAATTTTCATGTTTGGTATTTATACTACTTTGGAACGAATGAAAAAGAGGTAGCACATGATAAACTTTTTGATTCTCCCCATATACATAATCTGTACTATTTTATGCTATTTTCTATTGATTAGGAAAGCTAAATCTTATAAAACATGACGTTCCATATATGCAAGACCATTAAATATAGCACATTTAATTACAGGTTGAAGAATATGATTCAACTGTTTTCATAACAGTACTTTAGAAGATGTAGTGCTGGAGCAATTATTCAAAAGCCGGAGTGCCCCTTAATCGTTTAAATTGCTCGTAGGCTTTGTCCACTTTTTCTTTAGGAGCTTTTTTAAATTCAGTTTCGGTAACCTTGTAATGTGTTTGTACACTATCCAGTTTAATATGCATTCGATGTAAGACCTGGGCATAATCGGTATTCATGATCAAATTAATTTTTTCATTTGGGTCTTTTTCAAGGTCGTATAACTCCCAAGTATCTATATCATCATAAAAATGTATTAGTTTATAACGTTTGGTTCGTATACCGTAATGCTTCTTTACCATGTGAAATGCGGGATAATCATAATAATGATAATATACTACATCTCTGTAATCATCTTCGTTAAGTGTTCCATTCAATAATCCGAAAAAAGATTCTCCTTGCATCTCTTTACTTAAATAGGAAAACCCGGTAAGTTCTAAAAATGTAGGTGCAAAATCTAAGTTTTGAACCATGGCATTGATTTTGGTACCAGGCTTAATGGTACCAGGTAACTGTATTAGTAGTGGAGTTTTAAAAGATTCTTCATACATAAAACGCTTATCGAACCAACCATTTTCACCTATCCAAAAACCTTGATCGGAAGTGTAGACCACTAGCGTGTTTTTGTCAATACCGCTTTCTTCCAAGTAATCAAGAATTTTGCCGACACCCTCATCTACTGCTGCAATAGTTGCCATATAATCTTGAAGGTAACGTTGACCTTTCCAAATGGCCAAATCTTTACCAGTTAAGTGAGCTTTATGAAAGTCGTTGTTTTTATTTAAGTAAGCGGCGTCCCAAGCGTCACGTTGTTTTGGGGTCATTCTATCAAAGTCCGTGGTCCATGGATTATTCAGGAGTTGTGTGCTCCCAAAAGATTTGGTCATTTTTAAATCATGGCCTTCGTACATGTCATTATATATGGTCTGTAGTTGCTCTTTAGAAGCCCATTGTTTATTAAAATCAGGAAAATAACTATCGGGTAATGGAAATTGTATAGTATCGTAAAGGTTTGCATGTCGCAGTGCGGGCATCCAATTTCTATGCGGGGCCTTATGCTGTACCATTAAGAAAAAGGGAAGTGAATCTGTTCGGTCTTGTTGCAGCCATTGTAAGGCATCATTGGTAATAATATCGGTAGCATAGCCTTCTATACGGGTTGTATCTCCATTTTCAATAAAATCAGGATTATAATAGTTTCCTTGGTCTACAATAATATTCCAATGATCGAATCCTTCTGGATAACCATGTAAATGCCACTTACCAAATACTGCGGTGTTATAACCAGATTGCTGTAGCATTTTAGGTAAAGTGGGCTGACTACCATTAAAGTGATCTCCGTTTTGTCTAAACCCGTTTATATGGCTATGTTTTCCGGTGAGGATAACTGCTCTACTAGGACCACAAATGGAGTTGGTAACAAAACTGTTTTGGAATATGGCTCCATTCTCGGCAATCCTATCAATATTAGGAGTATTTGCCAATTTGCTGATGGGGTGACCATAAGCACTTATTGCTTGAATGGCATGATCATCTGCCATGATAAATACGATATTGGGTTTTTGTGCAGTCTTTTTGCTCGTATTTTTGGAATTACAAGCAATGGTCAATAACCCAATAAGCGTTAGTATACCTAGTCGCATAGTCGAATTCAATTTTATACTAAATATTGGATAAAAGATTTATTCCAGTTCAAATTCAGTAGACATCTCAGCATTGGAATTTCCACCTACGAAAACAATAAACTTCCCTGGTTCAGCTACAAATTTTAATTCACTGTTATAGAATTTTAAATCATTTGCAGAAAGGGAGATAGTCACTCTTTGGCTTTCCCCTTTTTTCAGGAATATTTTTTTAAAACCCTTAAGCTGTCTTTTTGGAGGTGTTATACTACGGACCTCATCTTTTAAGTAGAGTTGAACTACTTCTTCACCATCATAATTGCCAGTGTTTTTTACGGTAAACGAGATATTTACAGCTTCATCTTGTGCTATTTTTTTCTTGTCAACAGCTATTGCACTATATTCAAATGTGGTATAACTCAGCCCATAACCAAAAGGGAAAAGGGGAGATAGTTCACTATCCAGATAATTGGATTTGAACTTTTCAAATGTATGGGTAGGTGCTGGTCTTCCTGTATTTTTCATACTGTGGTATATGGGAATTTGCCCCACGTTTCTAGGCCAACTTGCCGTTAATTTACCTGACGGGTTATAATCTCCAAAAAGCACATCTGCAATAGCGTTACCGGCTTCAACACCAGGGTTCCAAACTTGCAGAATACTTCCCGGTAAGTTAAATTCTTCTGCTATGGTCAGTGGTCTTCCACTAAAAAGTACCAGTACCACAGGTTTGCCGGTATCTGCCAAGGCATTGATTAATTTTTTTTGACTCTTAGGTATTGATATTTCGGTTCTACTAGCTGCTTCCCCAGCAAACTCTGAAGCTTCCCCGACCACGGCAACGATGACGTCTGCATTTTTAGTGTTTTGCAGAGCTTCTGCAATCATGGCATCTGGCGATCGTTTATCAATATCTACGCGTAGCCCAAAAACATTGGCACGCTTGGCGAGCTCCGTATCATTAGTGATATTTGCGCCTTTGGCGTAACTTATTTTGGCTTTTGGAGCTACATTTTTTAAACCTTCCAACACAGGAATTGATAATTGAGGGTCTCCCGTAGGTGCCCATGTACCCAGCATATTGTTTTTATCATTTGCCAAAGGACCAACCAATGCAATTTTGGCATCCTTTTGTAATGGAAGAACTTTGTTCTCGTTTTTAAGAAGTACAAAGGATTGTGTGGCAATTTTTCTGGCAGCTGCTCTATTTTCTGCGGTCAGGATATCCTTTTTAGGTCTTGAAGTGTCCGAGTATTTATAAGGGTCATCAAACAGTCCCAATTGATGCTTTGCGGTTAAAATCCTTCTACAGGCAATGGTAATAGCCTCTTCGGTTACCTTGCCTTCTTGTACAGATTTTTTGAGTGTGGTCAAAAAACCTTCGCCTACCATATCCATATCTAGTCCCGCATTCAGTGATTGAGCTGAAACAGCTTGCAGGTCTCCCAATCCGTGAGCCATCATTTCATTTACAGAAGTATAATCTGAAACAACAAAACCTTTAAAGCCCCATTGCTTTCTTAATAGGTCCGTAATCAACCATTTGTTCCCCGTTGCAGGTATACCGTCAATATCATTAAAAGATGTCATGGCGCTACCTACGCCGGCCTCAACAGCTGCTTTGTACGGTGGAAGGTACTGGTTGTACATTTTCACCTTACTCATATCAACCGAATTATAATCACGACCAGCTTCAACGGCACCGTACAATGCCAAATGCTTAACCGTGGCCATCATGGTAAATTCATTTTTTAAATCTTTACCTTGGTAACCTTTCATCATTGCCTTTGCAATAGCTGAGCCTAAATATGGGTCTTCACCGGAACCTTCAGAAATTCTTCCCCATCTTGCATCGCGGGATATATCTACCATTGGTGAAAAATTCCAGTTAATACCATCTGCGGTAGCTTCTTTTGCAGCCATTTTTGCGGCACTTTCAATTAGCTCCATATTCCAACTAGAAGCCACACCCAATGGAATAGGGTAGGTGGTCTTGTAACCGTGAATAATATCGGAACCTATTAATAAAGGAATTTTTAATCTCGAATTTTTAATGGCTATTTCTTGAGCCTGCCTAACTTTCTCCGGTCCTGACACACCGAACAAACCACCTACTTGACCGGCTTTTATTTTTGCTTCAACATTTTCACTTACAACAGACCCTGTAGCAATACCGCCACCAGGTGTCAATAGATTTAGCTGTCCTATCTTTTCATCTAAAGTCATTTTGCTCAATAAGGCTTCAATTTCAGGTATGGTTTCTTGCGCAGACATTTTAGAAATGGCAAAAGACAATAGGAGTAATGGTAGTAATTTATAGGTTTGAGTCATACATATCGGGTTTAGTGACCTTTTATTCTTTGTTCAAAGTGTTAGAGAAAAGCCATGGTAATAAATCTGGTTCTGCAAAAGCAGGGTCCCAACTATTATGGTTGGCAAAGTCATATAAGGTAAGCCGGGGGAACGCTCCCTCATGTAGTAAAGCACTAACCATTTCCATTGTTTGTAAAGGGGCAACAACGTTATCATGAGCACCATGAAATGCCCATACAGGAATTTTCTTCGCGTAATTTGTTGCGTAAGTTGGGTCGCCCGCTCCACATATTGCAATTGCGGCAGCAAAACGGTCTGGTTGTCTTGCTAAAAGTTCATAGGTGCCCATACCGCCCATTGAAAGCCCCATGACATAAGTTTTGTTTTTATCAACAAAGTCTTCCTTTTCATAATTTTCCAATAATTGCAGCACAAGGTCCATTGCCTTGGTTGGTCCTTTTTTAAATTGAAAGTCCAATTGAACAGGGTAGTTGCTACGATCTACGTTTACCTGAGCCCAATAATCATCTGTAGGGCATTGTGGCATAATTACAAATGCAGGAAATTTGGTTCTATTGTTTTGATCAAGAAATAAAGCACTACCATGTGTTAATTGTTTTTGGTTGTCATTGCCTCTTTCACCTGCACCATGTAAAAATAAGATCAACGGATAAGTATTTTCCGTATCAAAATTTTCTGGGTATAGCATTCGATATGGCAACGTATCACTTTTTACGATCAATTCTTTCTTTTCAAATAAGCTGGTATCTTGTGCAAAAGCTGTATAGCTGCACACAAGAATTATGGCGAGAAGAAGCAAGTGTTTATTTTTCATACGTAAAACCTAGTTTGTTAAGACCGTTTTGAATGTCTTCATTCTGCATAAAAAGATTCCAAAGTAAGCCTGTTCTATAATTTTCTATCATTATGATTTCAGGTCCTTGGTCAATTGCCAAATAGGCTTCCGCAACCCAAAAGTTGTTTTGCGGACTAAAAGCATCATAAAATCCTGCCGGACCTAATAATTTATCTTTATGCTGATAAAAATAGCGTAGCGCTTTTAGAGATTCTTCCGGAGTGTAAGGAATGGAACTGATTGCTGCTGTAGGAGATATTATGCCTGTGTCATTACTTGGACTATGTGCGTTATACCCTAAGGAACCATCTGTATTTCTGGTATAACTGGCTGATAATCCCCAGCAATTTTGGCCATAATCGATGAAATTTTTAGGATTTTCTACGCAGTACAGATAATTGATTTTAGCATGGTTGATGGCCGCGGCACCATAATCAACGAATTCGTCGTTCAAGTTTTGTGGCCGCAGCCCTAAATAAGAGTAATGCGAAAAAAATAATGGTCCGCCGTTAGGGGAATTTCCTGCGTGATCCACCACTAATGAAATGTTATATGCACTGGCAGCATCATTAATAGCTCCGTTTGATGCCCAACCATTGGTATATACCTCTTTTTCAATGGAATATTCTAGTGACGCGGCAGCCATTATATAAGCAATCATTACTTCATTATACCCTTTAAGTTCTAAGTTGATGTTAAAACCAAAATTAGGACTCCAGTGCCAGTAAAGGCTATTTTTATCTTGCGTGTACCAGTTCCACTCAACCCCTTTCCAAAGGGTGTCAGCTTTATTCGCTAAAGACTTTTCGGTATCGTCACCATCTTTAAAATATTCCTTAATACAGATCAAGCCCTGCGCCAAAAATGCGGTTTCTACAAGGTCGCCACCATTGTCCATTTCACTAAAAGGTCGAACGGTACCATTGGTGCCGTCTAACCAGTGTGGCCATGCACCGTGAAAACGATCAGCACTTTCCAAGAAACTTAAGATTTGATCAATACGTTCTACAGATTCGTTTCTGCTTATAAAACCTCTTTCTACTCCTACAATCAAAGCCATTAAACCAAAACCTGTACCACCAATACTTACGGTGTTAGGGTCGTTTGATAGTTCGTTAGGATGAAAACGTTCACGCGCCGCACCAGAGTTTACCTCGGCATAATCCCAAAAGTATTTGAAGGTTTCTCGTTGGGTAAGGTCTAAAAGTTCCTCATCTGTAATTTCGGGTACTTCAGGGTCTGGTTGTGTAGGTATTTCCGGCAGCTTAGATTGCCCAGTTGGGGCATCGGGTTCCGATGTTGAACAGGCCACTATGGACATCGTCAGTACTCCAAAAAATACAACAAGTATCTTTTGGAAGTTATTCTTATTGCATCTATGTAGGTTAGTTACCTTCATTTTGGAGATACAACTGAAAACCCAAGTTTGTCCAATCCGTTACGAACATCGTTATTGGTCATAAAAAGCATCCAGAACAGTCCGCTTCTATGATTTTCGATCATCACCGGAATAGGTCCTTGATCAATGGCCAAATATCTGGGCAACACCCAATTTTCTTCTAAGCTAAACGCATCATATGGGCCGTATTTACCAATCAGCGTGTCGTGTTTCGTATACAGGTTTCTTAAAAATGCCATGCTCTCTTTTGGGGCATAGGGCATGGAAGAAAGAGCTGCAGTTGGCGAAATAACGCTGATATCCCTATCTGGTCTATGACCTGCGTAACCTTTCATGGAGTAACTTGATGTGAGGCCCCATAAGTCTTCTCCGTACCCTTTATAATTCTTAGGGTTATCTACCGCATATTTGTACTGTATCATGGTATGGTTACTGTTCAATTCCCAGTAATCTGCATATTGATCTTTTAAGCCTTTAGGGTTTAGACCTGTAAAAGAATAGTGTGCCCAGAACATTGGGCCTACCGGAGAGGCATCATGCTCGTAATGGTCTAAAATAGTGGATAGACCATAAAAAGTGGTATCTTTTGTTATAGCCCCATTTCTAGCCCAACCTTTGTCATAAACTTCTTTTTTTATTGGATGGGTGGGAGATGCCGCTGCCAAAATGTACATGATCAACGCTTCATTATAACCACCCACGGGGAAATTCATATCCCATTCATATTCTGGCGACCAGTGCCAGTACAATACGTTTTCTCCTTTGGTATACCAATCCCATTCCACATCTTCCCATAATTGCTGTATTCGTTGGGCTAATTTTTGCTCTCGTTCATTACCGTTTTTGAAATATTCCTTTACAGTCAACAAACCTTCTATAAGAAATGCTGTCTCTACAAGGTCTCCACCATTATCTTTTTTGCTGAAAGGTGTCGTTTTGCCATCTGGGGTCAACCAGTGTGGCCATGCACCATGAAAACGATCGGCTTTATCAAGGAAATTTACCGCTTTTTCAAGTCGTTCCAGACCCATTTCACGCGTTATGAATTCTCTTTCTATACCTACTAAAATGGCCATAACACCAAATCCTGATCCACCAATGGTTATAATATCCTTGTCATGTGACGGGTATATATTATCTAAATGAATTCTTTCCCTTGCCAGACCTGATGTGGGTTCTGCACCCTCCCAGAAATAATTGAACGTCTGTTTTTGTACGGAATCCAATAATTGTTCATCCGTAATCTCCGTAAGTTTTTTGGACTCCTCTTGCCCATTGTCCTTGGACTTTGAGGATTGACCGTTACAGCCCACTAACAAAGCTGCAACGGTCATTGAAATTAGAAATAACCTCATAAAAATCTACTACATTAACTTAATTAAACTACACTATTTATTAAAGACCTGCTTGTCTTATATCTTGAATTTCCTGTTGGGTCAATGCCTTGTTATATAATCTAAGCTCATCAATAAAACTTAGGTCGGCACCGTGTCCCCATTCCGTAAACCTTGGGGCTCCTGATCCAATGGAAAGGATATCGCACCCTGTCCAATCCACACCTGAAAAATTGCCTTGAGAAACAACCTCACCATCAAAATAGACCACACATTCGGTTCCAGAAATGGTAAAGGCCAAATGCACCCAGTCTGTGGTGGTAAGATCTAGTGCAGCGGCATCGCCACCATCAAACCATGAATCTGCTTCACCGTTACCAACGTTCAACTTAAATACTTGGCGTGTGGCATCGCCCTCTCTGAAAAACCTGAATCCGTTGGTACGTTTGTTCTGTACATCGGGATAAGCTGCGTTATCCACATCTTCTGGACCCATAACCAAAATTGCTCCACGGGTTGGGTCGGCATTTAGTTTGTACCAAAAAGTTGCACTAAATTCTTCTGTAGTAAGCGGTCCGGATTCATTTGTTGGAAACGTTAAATAAGAATCTGCTGCACCGGCATAGGCATTATCACCTTCTACGCTTTCACCGGCATAACCTGGTGTACCTACAACGGTAGCGTCAATGTCCCTAAAACGTTCGTTGTAATTGCCATCAAAAGGCATATAGAACATTTCACCATCAAAAGTAGGAGGGTAGGTTGATACAAATTCCCCAGAATCATCTGCCATTATTTGCTAAATTTCTTCTTGGGATATAGCCCTGTTGAAGATGCGTAGTTCATCCATTAAACTTTCGTCAGACCAGTGGTTCCATTGTGTAAAGTTAGGAGCGCCCGACATAATGGATAGCACGTTGACATCCGTCCAATCAATTCCATTAAAAGCACCCTCGCTAGCAATTTGACCGTCAATATATACTACAGCTTTAGCACCGGAAATAGTAAAAGCGAAGTTTACCCATTCTCCGGTAGAAGGGTCTACATCTGCAGCTTCACCACCGTCAAACCAAGTACCGGCATCACCAGAACCTACATTTAATTTAAAGCGTTGATTGCCATTAGTGTTTTCACGGAAAAAACGAAATCCTTTGGTAAGGTCGTTATTGGTACCATCCACTAAAGGTGGACTCATGGTCAATACACCTGCGCGATCGGGAGTACTGTTTATTTTCATCCAGAAGATAGCACTGAATTCTGCATTCTTGAAGCGTTCAGGGTCTAAGGTCAGATAGGTATCTGTTGCCCCTTGGTATGATCCGTCTCCGGCAATATTATCTTCACTAATAGAAGGACTTCCAAATTCCTGGGCTTCCTCAAAGCTGATCAGGTCAACGTAAGCGCCATCAAAGGGCATATATAAAATTTCTCCAGGATATTTAACGACATAGGCAGGTTCTT
The DNA here is from genome assembly GCF_007827235.1 of Maribacter sp. MAR_2009_72. NCBI lineage: Bacteria > Pseudomonadati > Bacteroidota > Flavobacteriia > Flavobacteriales > Flavobacteriaceae > Maribacter > Maribacter sp. MAR_2009_72. Next base: position 361,472 of record NZ_VISB01000001.1, read on the forward strand.
TTGTAAAATTGACCGTGTCATTTGTTGTTTTGCCTTCTAGGTCTGTTGCCGTTACGGTGAGCACATGATTACCGTCCGCCAGTTGGTCATAAACCAAATCATCTACCACAAGTCTCCTATAATCCAGAAAGTTTGAATAGGTCTTTAAAATAGTACCATCCAGGGCTACTTGTACCGAAGCCAATTCTATATCATCTTTTGCTTCAAATTTTATGGTAATCGTTGCCAGTTCTTCATTGACCTTTACCGCTAAACCTTCAGTAGGGGAGGTAATGGTAATGCTGGGAGCCGTTTCATCCGCGCCTGGGTCAACCTCGGTAAGTGAATCAATACCATCTTCACAGGCAACCAAAAGAAAGGCGGCCATCAAGAGGGTAATTACGTATTTAAAATGTTTCATGGTTGTTTTTTTTAGTTTGCTATTTCACCTAATATTGGAAACTCGTCTATCTGATCTTGATGATAGGTTACAAAGGCCTTATCTTCCGTAAAGGTTCTTCCATCGTAACTTAGCTCGTCATACCTACCCAATCTTACCATATCGAAAAAGCGTTTTCCCCATTCCATTGAAAGCTCTGCATATTTTTCATCTACGATATGATCTAGGGTAACACCACTTAATGGAGCCATATTGGCTCTTGCCCGTACTTGGTTAACCGCCTCATCTGCAGTCATTACTGAGTTATTGGCTCCTTGGACCAAAGCTTCTGCATACATTAACAATGTTTCCGAGTAACGGAAAACAATATTGTTCTTGTTACTGCCATAAGCCGTACGGCCCGGTATTAATTGATTGGTAGGTAAATAATGTTTACCACTGGAAAATATTGAACGAACCGTTGATGTGTTTTCATCACCATCCCTAGTTACGGGAGATACGAACGAAGGAAGGGTTTCTGCCGTATACGACGTTGTGGCGATCAAACTGTCAATACCCTTTTGGCTAAAGAAAACCGAAGTTTCCAGACGATCGGTCTCGCCTCTGTCCAACATAAATTCAATATATTTTAAGGTAGGTTCAAAGAATCCCCATCCGTTACTGGAACCATCAACTTCTGGGTTCCATGAGTTAGGACCATAAGGAGCGTACAAGTGACTTACACGTTCACCTTCACCGTTGCCGAAATCCGAATATTGAAATTCAAATAAATTTTCGTTGCTTAGTTTACCAGGAGTTTTGAACAACTCATAATAATCTGGGAACAAACTGAACTTGCCCGAAGCTATAATTTCACCTGTAGCATCTGCTACGGCTTGGTAATTTTCTAATTCTTGATTGGCTTCTGCCTTTAGCATTAAAGCGGTGTATTTGGTAACCCCACCAGGTAAATCCGTACGCTCATTTGGTCTGAGATCAAGTAAGAACGGAATTGCTTCGTCCATTTGGTCAGAGATATGTTGCATAACTTCATCCTTACTAGGTACCGATGTCACATCTGCAAAATCATTTAAATCTGAAGAAGTTGGAATAAATACCGAACCATATACTTGGGATAATTGAAAGAGTAACACGGCGCGCAATACTTTTGCCTCTGCAATATATTGGTTACCTAAGGCAATGCCTTCATCATCTGCAAACTCCATATATCGTTCTATCTGCTCCATACCGGTATGTGCACCTATGATATCACCATAATAAGTTTCCCATAGGGTTCTTGATCCAAAGAATGAATTATCGTACACATAACGGTCTTGGTTTTTTAACCCTTGTTGATCACCGGCGGCATTGACATCATCACCTCTAGTGGAAACAACCAAGGGTTGTTCCCAACCTCTATCAGCGACAGATTGGTATACCCCGATCAATGAAAATATCATATCATCGGTTTGGGAGAAGTCCGTTCCTCCTGCAAAATTATTGTTCAGTTCCGGTTGGTCCAGCTCATCTGAACAACCCATTAGTACAGTACCTAGAAAGGCTAAAAGCACTGTTAGTTTGTTAACTTTTATATATTTCATAGCTGTATGTTTAAATTTTAATATTTACGCCAAATGTGTACACACCGGGTATAGGATACGTCTGGGTATCCCTACCATCTGAAACTTCTGGGGTAAATCCGTTATAGTTGAAGAATGTCAATGGACGCTCTGCGGTGATATAGAATCTAATATCAGGATTGAACTTGCTATTAAGCTTTGGTAGCGTATACCCTAGGGTTACGTTCTGTAATCTCACAAAATCTCCCTTTTCTACAAAAAAGCTGTTCAGAAACTGGTTGCTCCAAGGATTTCTAATTCCCCTTGCAGATGGGTAACTATTGGTGCTCCCTGGGCCGTTCCATCTATTTACGGCGAAATCCCTATCTATGTTGGTGTCCGGTGTTTGGCGAATGGCGAAACGTTTTTGGTTGGCGATGACATTACCGCCTTGACCAATTACGTTTAAATTAAAATCCCATGCTTTGTAGTTCATTCCCAAATTGAACCCGAAGGAATACGTTGGAAGATAGGAGCCAAGGTCCACTCTATCTTGTGCATCGATTACCGTATCACCATTCTGATCTACGAACTTTAAATCGCCGGGCGCTACGGTCAATCCATTGGCAATTGCAGCTTGTGCTGCAGGATCAGATGAAATTTCTTCATCTGTTTGATAAACACCTTCTACTTGTAAACCAAAGAAGGGGTTAATGGTGCCGCCAACAACTGTACGTTGGGCAGTATCGCCACCTGAAGTTAGATTTTCTTGACCCGCTAAGTCAAGTACTTCATTATCCAGAGTTGAGAAGTTACCCCCAACACTAAAGCTAAAGTTGTCCGATACTTTCTGGTTCCAATTGGCAACTATTTCGAAACCGGAGTTTCTAATGACGCCCACGTTCTGTCTGGTTTCGCCCGGTACTAACAATCTAGAGACCGGAATTACAGCATCACGGGTTTCCCTTACGAAGTAATCAGAATCTATGGTTAATTTATTATCGAATAATCTAGCGGTCAAACCTACATTGGTCTCGGCCGTTACCTCCCATTTTAAAGCTTCAAAATCACTACTGGTTACAAGTCCCGGATAGCGAACATCCCCAAAAGCGGCATCTACCTCTGTTGAAGTTATGCCACCGGTGCTTGCCGCTACGTTGGCATTACCTAACTCGCCCCAACTGGCTCTTAATTTCAAAAAGTCAATGATATTGCTGTTTTCCAAGAACGATTCTTCCGAAACGACCCAGCCTACACCAACAGTTGGAAAATAGCCCCATTTCTCTTGGTATTTGCTTGTTCCGTCAGCTCTAAACGTACCATAAAGCAGGTATTTGCTATCAAAGTTATAGGCAATACGCCCAAAGTATGAGAAAAAATATTGTCTTAGACCATCATCTCCTACACCGTCTACATCAATAGTCTTTGCTAAATCCAAGAAATATGATTCATCGCCAATACCAGGACCATTAGGGAAGTTAAGACCTTTTGCCTCTAATTGTTCATATGATCTATTTCTATATGATGTACCTGCTAATGCGGTTAAATTATGTTTGCCAAAATTGTCATCATAAGTTAACGTATTGTCCCATGTTTGCTCGGAAAAAGTTTGGTTTCTTTTTACCAACTCTGCATTTTCCCTAAACGCGTTTCCATTTCCAAAAAAGTACGGTAAGCGTACTTCCCTAGTTTCCGTAGTTTCAAAGTTGTGGTAAAACGCAGTCTTGAGCGTTAGTTTATCCGGTATTAATTGATAGTTTAAATCTACTGTAGTTAAGGTATTTCTAATCTTATCCCTGTTTTCTGTATTTTCCATTACGGGAAAAGGATTCTGCGTACCTCTGTATCCTAAATCCTGAGCATTTGCATATGGTCTGGGATATGCTTCCGTTTTTGATGGGTCAAGAATGGGCATGGTAGGGGTGGCATAATATGCCAAGGCAAAAACCGTGTTTTCCGGTCTATATCTGGTAGCATTGCTAAAAAGGGTAGAGATACCTATATCCAAGCGATCGGTAATTTCCACATTGACCTTAGAGCGTATATTGAATCGCTCATAATCATTCTTCATTTTTAAAATACCTTCTTGCTCAAAATAGTTGAGTCCCAATGAGTAGGTTACGGACTCCGTACCACCGGCAACACCTATACTGTGGTTCTGCTGTAGGGCATGGCGTAAGATTAAATCGTACCAATCTGTATTGACATTAGGTACGTTAGGATTTATTCTACTTCTACCATACCGTTGTATGGCATTTTCTATTGACTGCGCTTCCGCGGCAGATCCAGATTCCCTTGCCACAGTTGCAAACTGTTCGGTATTGGAAAGGGTAACTACATTTTGCGCTATTTGAACCCCTTGGTACCCATTATAGGTAATTTCCGGTTTTTGGTTGATCTTACCCGATTTGGTTTCGATCAATACTACACCATTAGCGGCACGTACCCCGTATATTGCGGAGGCAGATGCATCTTTAAGTACAGAGATGGTTTCTATATCCTCTGTATTAAGAAAATCGATGTCATCAAAAAAGGTACCGTCGACTACATATAAAGGGTCAGACGCGCCACCTACATAAGATCCAATACCACGAACCCTAATTGTAGGTCCGGTACCGGGAGCACCACTGCTTACAACTTGTAATCCGGCTACCTTACCTTGCAAGGATTGCATGGCCGCACTAGTAGGAGTTCTAGTGATATCTTCTGTTTTAATGGTCGTAATAGATCCTGTGAGATCCGCCTTTTTCTGTGTACCATAACCCACGACCACCACTTCATCCAAAGCTTGGGAATCCTCGGACAAGGAAATATTGATAATTGTTTGACCGTTTACAGATATTTTTTGTGTTGCATACCCTATGTAACTGATGACAAGTGTACCATTTTCCGGTACGTCGTTCAATGCATATAGACCGTCAAAATCAGTTTGGGTTCCTGTAGTAGTACCATTAATAATAATGCTGGCACCTGGCAATGGTTGACCATCATTGTCAGTTACAGTTCCCGAAACCGAAATTCCATTTTGCGCAAAAATCGCCAAATGGGTCATTAAAATGCAGAATGTTAAAAATTTGATTCCTATTTTCATAATTGTTTAAAAATTGAGTTGTAAAATTATCAAGTTGTTAATTTCAGCAGCAAGTTATCAAAACAAGGAGCGGTTGAATTATATAGAACTACATAAAAAGTACATCAAGATAATGTGTAGCCTGAACACCCTTAATTATGGGCTTTTGCAGTTGTGGATACGTATTATTACTAGTAAAAATTAACGTAATGATGTAGTATTGATGTAGATAATTAACGCACTCTTAATACCTGAAGTAGTTTTGATTAAGAAGTAAAGTTGTTTTATTTAAACTTTATTAGATAGTTTGAAAGGTTTTGGGAGCTGTCAATGTTCAATTTTTTACGAAGACGGTACCTATGGATCTCAACACCACGAATGGATATTCCCATTAGTGGAGCTATCTCTTTTGTAGTATGGTTCATTTTGAGATAAGCGCATAACCGCAGATCTTTAGGGGTCAGCTTTGGATACTTCTTTAAAAGATTTTCGAAAAAATCTTCATGTAGTTCTTTAAAACTGACTTCAAAATGTTTCCAATCCTGATCTTCATTCATGGAGCTATCCAATTTCTTGGATAGTGATCTAAAACGCTGTTTGTTGCTAAATGCTTCTTGATTTAATGCAATAAGGTCTTTAAATTCTAAAATCAGTTCATTTTTCTTAGCCACACTCATGGTAGTCCTTGCAAGCTCGGTCTGTTTTCTTTTAATTTCTTTTTCTAATTTTTCTTTTTCCATTTGGGCCAAGCGTTCATCCTGTTCCCGCTGCATTTTAATTTTTAGTAGATTATGCTTTTTTGCCAATTTTTGCCTGTTATACCAACGAACTAAAAGAATACCGGCAATGATTAATACTAAATAGCCAAATAAGCTCCAATTGGAAAAATACCATGGTCTTAAAATTTTGAAATCTATTATTCTTGGAGCCGAAAGTTCATTTCCTATACTTACTGTATGTATTTGTAAGATATATTCACCAAAAGTTAAATTTTGGAGATTTATGGAACCATTGTCCAAATAACTGGATTGATCAATTGCACCCTTAAGTTCATAATAATAGGTATACTGTTTAAAACTACCGGCGGAAAAATTAATACCCAAGGATTTAGATTGGTTATAGGGAATTTTAAAATTGGAATTAGTTATTGTATAGGTGGTGTTTTCATCTTTGAATGAACTTAATCTGGGAGTTGGTAGCTCTACATTTTTTAGCTCATTTTCAAATTGGTTAAGATTTAGTTTTCCAAAGCCGTCCGTTAGGGTAAAATAATATATGGAATCATTGTAATTAACAATGGTCTTGGTTTCTATGGCCAATCTTTTTCTAAGTTGGGCATCATCCAAGGTAAATTGATTATCGATTAGGTCGGTATGGATTATTTTTTTCTGGTTATCATTATCAAAAAACCAATAGTTTGATGCATTGTAGTTTACAAGATCCATATTTTTAAACTCCTTAAACTCATCAAACTCCAAAATAACATCTGAGATAGGATCATATTTGTACCAATTGCCTTCGCTTGATAATACGATCTGATTTTTAATATTATATAATTTTATATTGTAGGTGTTGGGAATAGAACCAGTTTTTATTTCCGTAAACGACAATACTTTTGTGTGGGTATTGTCCATTTTTATTTTAAAAAGACCTTTATATGGATGAGCGGCCCAAATATTTGTAGCATTTTCAAAACAAAATTGCTTAACGGGAAAATCTATACCAGAGACCCTACTAGTGATCCAATCTCCGTTTTCATTTTTCTTAAAGCTGGCCAGACCCGTATAAGTACCTTGAATATAGGAAGATCTTGTTTCGGGAACCTTTGCTATTTGGTAGCCCCCAGAAATATCTGACACTTTGGTCAACTTACCATTTTTTAAAATGAAAGTACCCGTATTGTGGCCACAAAAGAGATCACCGTCAATAATTTCCAAATCCCAAACATGACCTTGGGAGCCGGGTACAAATTGTAATTGGTTTTCTTTAAAATAGTATATACCTGTATTACTCCCTAAATAAAGTTGTCCATTATGGTCTACAAGATCATAAACAGTTCCTAAAACTCCGGAGTGGTCCGTGTAATAGGTAATGGGATTTTTCAATTGTATTTTGTCCAAGCCATTATCAAGGCCTAACCATAATTGTTCCTTAAACTGTAACATGGCCAAAACCGTATTATTCTGAAGCCCTAGCGCTTTATTCAGGTTTTGGAAGGTATTGTGCTTGATATTGTAGGTGTAGATTCCGTTTTTAATCGTACCAAAAGCTAGGGTGTTTTGGTCAATAACCAATACTTTATTTAATTGATGCTCTTTTAATTCTTTGTTTATAGAGTCATCCAATACTTGAACTTGCCCATTTACAAGCAAAAAACATCCGTTCAGTTTGGTGCCAATCAATAAATTTTCTCCAAAGGAAACCATATCTATAATGGTCTTGCCTTCTAAAATATCGTGAGATACATAAGGGGCCAATTCATTATCCTTAATGTAAAAAAGTTTTCGTTGTTCGCCGGCAACTATAATCTGACCATTGTGCTTTGCAATATTGGTAACGACGAAGGGAGCATCCAATACTTGAATATCATTGTCCTTATACAGATAAATGGTTGAGAAAGACCTAAAAATAATCGCATTGTCCAGTTGTATAATTTGCCAAAATTCTTCGTTCGTAAATTCATGGTCAGTGATTAAATGGGTTAAAGAGGTATATTCCAAAGAGCCGTAAGCATTCATTTTCCAATACCCGAACTCTTCATAAGAGCCTGTAAAAATCTTACCATCTACATAAGCAGTTGAACGAATTATTGTTTTATTGGGTAATTTGTTCAAGGTCCAATTTTCCCCATTAAAATGTAAAAGGCCATTATTGTTGGCCACATATAACTCTCCATTATTATCCATTGTTATGCCCCAATTTTTACTAGCGGCATTGTATTCATAGCTACTGTAATGTTGTATTGGTGGAGATAGATTTTGTCCTATACTCCAAAAAGGAAACATATACATTAGTATGATAAAGAGTAGACTGGTTTTCATCTTTTGGAAAAGCATTTTTTAAAAGAAGACTCTAAAGGTAAGTTAAACGAACTTTCATTAAAACTTTATGATTATAAAACCAACTGATTTTGGGCCATAATTTAAATAAACATATAATTAAAAATCACAGTAGGGAAATCTTCACATGTTATTTAGGATCGCCTGGCCTAAAACAATAATTGAAAATGATAATATCACTTTTAAGTTGTAGAAAAGCTAAACTCTAAAAGAATTTTTGTACTCAAATTTGGTGAGTAGTAATTAGTAATGTTATTTTTTAAGATTTTACAACAAAACCATTAAAATTGAACCACGGCAGGCTATAAGCACCATTTTTCGTATTGCGTATAGATTGTGGGAATTAGTTTTTACTTTGTGTATCAACTATTTTCTTTTTTAAAAGATCAATAATTTTTCTAAAGTTGGAGTTGTATTTATTTGAAGTATTATAAGTCCAATCTCCACCATTAATTTTAGTTATATTTAAAACCCATTGGTCATTTTTAGAGAATAATAGATTAATAGGTGAGGCCAAAAGGTAAAGTTGACTCCACCATTTATCATTAGGATTAAAATGTGAGATTTCCTTTATTTCAGAATATTTAAAAGTTCTATATTCCCAATAATCTATAGCTTTAATTTCAAAATGCTTGTCAAATACCTTTATGATAGGAAATTCTTTATGCTTAAATATTAAGGGTTCTTCCTGCATTCTGGGATTCATTCATTAATTTCATCGGCTATTAATATGAATTGTGGTATGTTTCAGAATATTTAAGATGCAAATCGAATAAAATATATATGGAATTTTAAAGTCTAGAAAATGGATGTAATTTAATATAATGTTATGCTATGTTTTAAATTATCAGCTATTATTTTGTAATCCTTCGTTCCATCTTCTAATAAACTCATCTGTCCAAGCATCCCAACCTATTGTTGCCAATGTCCAAATAGTAATTCCAATTATTATTAAATTTAGTATTAAACCAATAATAGCAATGATCTTACCTTTTTTAATATTCTTAATGTTAGAATATATACTAGGATTTTGATTATAAATTTTTTCAGATTTTATAGCTAGTGCATATGATATAATAGCGAAGACAATAGTAAATCCTCCAAAGCAAAATAGTGTACAACTCAATATTGCTAGAACGTATATTAATCTGCTATTAGGTAATTTAGATTGCTTCATATTCAAATTTAAAATATTAATGTTTTTTATTAAAATAGCATTTAGTATTTAAAAACTAATCATCTTAGTTTATTTTGTGCAACTGACGTGTGTATAAACCGTAGCATAAAAATGGCACTTGATTTACTGGCGAATACAGAACCAAACATAAAAAACTTGGCAGTCTTTGTATTAAGCACTAAACTTTTTAATTAACAATTACTAAGTATGTTTTATTTACGTTATTGTGCTTTCGTTATTTTTTTTCTTCCAGTTCAGACTCAAGCAAATTTAATATCTCACTGGAGTATTCTAACATTTTAACATACAATTTTAATCTATTATTTTCAACACCTGTTTTCATAGCTAACGGGTGTAAAATATTTGGGTTTTGATATAGCTCCATTAATTTTTTATCCTGTAACCCAATATCTTTTTTAACCTTGCTTAAACCAATAGTATTTCTAATTTTATTATCTAAAAATAACGTTCCAATTGATTTAAATTCATAATGTAGTGTATTCAGTAAATTCATGGATAATGTTTCATCTTCAAATCCTTGATTTATTTCAGATGAGAAGAACGCTAATTTTGATTTAAGAGTTTCGCTTTTTAATATTTTTAAATCTCCACTTCCGATCAAAGCTTGATAACTACCTAAGATAGGTTCTGCTCTATAATAATTAAAAGCTCCATAATAGATAAAGGAAATAATAGAATCTCTCTTGTATTTTAAATCTTTTCTTTCCAAACATTCTATAAGTGACTTACAGTTCTCAACAACAAGCATCTGATTATCAACTATATATGAATATATTTTTTTGTTCTCAATAAAGTCTTTTTGAAGAGATTTGAGTATTAATGCTTCACTCTTTTCTTCTTTTTGGTTTTCATTCCAATTGTTAATATATAATGCAACTAGAATTCCAATTACGACAAGCATAATTTCGCCAACGGCATATTTAAGGTACTTTCCCGTTTTTCCTTCTGACAGTAAATTTTGCCTAATTTTTTTAAAGAATTTTATCATTGGTTTAGTGGTTGGTTAACATGAAGTGTAATGGAATTGCAAATAAATAGAGCGTCTATTCTAGAGACGGATTTTTAAAATGTGAATATTATGTTTTAGTAGGGGAGAACTTAAAGATAATTAAATTTGATTTGCTTTTTATACGTCATTAGTGGGCGCCAATTCAATTTTGACTTGACCAACATAAGAATTATAAAATACCAATATGAATAAACTATATATAATTTGTCTTTTAAAATGATCTTTGGTCATAGATCATATTAGTTTTTAAATCTCTATTTGAAAGATAATTTATTTCGTTGTCGTCATTTATCGTTGCCAAAGGTTGCCTATTTGAGTAGTAGCGAATTTATTCTCACACTCTTATCAATTCTTGCACGAAATCATTTTTGAGGTCTAAGGGTTTCAATAATCTTGGTATCAACCCAATATTTATTGGATTCCCAATAGGTACTACCATTCTCCCTTACTTTTTCTTCATGCCTTGAAAAAAGCAAATACTTTCCATCCAACGTTAAAAAAGCTCCATTTTCTACGAGCTCTGAATTTATCTTATCTCCCATATTAATGGCAGGCCCCCATGAATCATCTAGTTGCCGAAAACTAATATAGTTATCAGACTTGCCATATCCATCTTCTCGCTCACTACCCCATATTAAAAAGGATTCATCTGGTGCTATAAAGGGGTGGCATGTCCATTTACCTGTGTTAATATGCTTACCGAGTAATTTTGGTTCTTCACGCTTACCGTCTAAAATTCTTGACATTCTGATTACGTCATTACTTTTATAGTCATCAAAGACAAAAGTGCCTTTAGAGGATACCGACATCACCATAATGTCCCAATCTTCCCTCTCAAACATTGGACCTAGACTTTTTATTTTTGACCAACCAGAATCTGTACGTTCTATGTAATTCCATCTGGAATATAAGATATTACTATCGCTAGGATTATGTTTGAAACTATACTTGTTTACACGGTAAGAACTACCTTCATTCCTATACACAACTACAGGATCCTCAAACGGGTTGTTCCCTGTGTAAGTAAAGTAAAACTCATTCATATCTAAAGAGTCCACATTTCCTAACGTCCAATCAGTAGAAGTACTCTTTTCAGGAATAAAAAGTTCAGGAACTAGTCCTGGTGGTTTGTATCCAAGGTATACGTTTTCTTCTGATGAAAAATCATTCTCAGTAATTTCAGATTTCTCAGTTTTACAGGCATTAAAAAAAATCACACATATAAATACTGAGATTTTTAGTATTATATTTTTCATTGTTCAGTCTGTTTTATCTACGTCTTAAGCTTGATTCTAAGTAAATTGTTGATATAACTAGAATGAACAAAAGAGAGAATTAAGGTTATTATACGCGGTGAAGCTTCAGACTTCGACACCATTGAAAATACAAAAACTTCTCAAAAGAACATGTTCATTTTTTAGAGCATCTTTTTTGGTAATTGGGCCTCCAAGCAAAAAAACACCAAGATTCTATAAAAAAAGTATTTCTAAACTGTCTAAATTTTTCGTGCGGTTCTTTAGACTATCAGAAAAATAGACATAAAAAAACGGTTTAGTGAACACTAAACCGCTGTTTGTAAAGAATTTAATCTTAGTAGCGAGAGGGGGGCACGATCCCCCGACCTCCGGGTTATGAATCCGACGCTCTAACCAACTGAGCTACCTCGCCGTATTATTTTTAAACGGCTGCAAATATAGTGGTAATTTATTTGTTCTTCAACTAAACCCACTTAAAAAATTTATAGCGTTCATTTATTTTTTTATCATTGAGAAATATATATATTGCTCTGAATAAAGTAGTAGATAAATGAGCGATAAAATAAAATTCGAAATAGAGTTTGTAATTCAGTCTTCACCCCAAATGTTATATCAATATTTGGCTACACCATCTGGATTGTCAGAATGGTTTGCGGACAATGTAAATTCAAGAGGAGAGACATTTACCTTTATCTGGGACGGCGCAGAGGAAGAAGCTAAATTGTTGAAAAGGAAAACAGATGAGTTCGTGCGCTTTGCATGGGACGAAGCCGAGGACAATAGCTATTTTGAAATGAAAATTATTGTAGATGAAATTACAAAGGATGTTTCACTGTTCATAACAGATTTTGCGGATGAAGATGAAGTAGACGAATCTAAAATGCTATGGACCAACCAAGTTTCGGATTTAAAGCAAGTATTGGGTTCTTCCTAATAATATTCCTAATTACAGTATCTTTGAGCCTTAAAATTTTTAAGGCTTTTTTTATGGTCAATTTTAATGGTGAATTGGTAGAGGGCAATGGTACTATACTTAATGCGGACAATAGGGGCTTACAGTTTGGAGATGCTCTTTTTGAAAGATTAAGGGTCGTCAACGGTGATGTATTTTTTTTAGAGGAGCATTATTTGCGCTTAATGTCGTCCATGAGAATATTGAGGATGGTCATACCCATGAACTTCACCATGGAATTTATGGAAGCGGAAATTTTAAGATTGATATCAAAAATAAATGCGGATAAAGGGTATGAAATTAAATTTACAGTTTACAGAAATAGTACAAAAAAGGATGCTGCAAACGTAAACTCCATTTCTTACGTCATTACAGCCAAAGAATTGGAGCATACCTTTTTTACAATCAACACCGGTGATTATGAGGTTGAGCTATATAAGGATTTTTATAAAAATTCAACAATGCTTTCCAATCTGGAAACCACCAATAAAATTTTATACACCGTTGCCGAAATTTACGCAAACGAAAACGATTACGATGATTGTCTATTGTTGAACGAACGTAAGCAGGTTGTGGAAACCTTAAAGGGCAATATTTTTTTGGTAAAAGATAAATGTATTAAAACTCCGCCATTGACAGATGGTTGTTTAAATGGGGTTTTAAGGAAAAAATTAATGGATATAATTGCCAAACTTGAGGATTACCAACTGTTAGAAGAGAGTATTTCACCATTTGAACTTCAAAAAGCGGACGAAATATTTCTAACCAATAGTATTGATGGTATCGTGTCCATTACCAAATACAGAAAGAAAAATTTCAATGATGTGGCAGCTAAGGCATTGATAGGAAAATTAAATGCAGCGGCACGTTTATCCTTGACTAAAACGGTCTAGTTAAGACTAGGATTTTCTGGAGCATTGGACCACAGCAGATAATTACCGCCCAATTGTATCATATTTTCCTTCCAAAAGGCGTTGGCCGCTTTTTGGATAATTCTACTTTCGTGCTCATTCTCTATTACGATCCAGGATTTAGAGGTCAATTCCTCATCTAACTGTAACGAAGACCAACCGGAGTATCCAAGAAAGAAACGGATATCATCTTCTGAAATTATCTCTTTATTGATCAGTTCTATGGTCGTTTCAAAATCACCACCCCAATAAATACCATCTGAAATTTCCACACTATTATCGATTAGATGTGGGACCTTGTGTATAAAATATAAATTATCCTGTTCTACAGGACCACCGTTATATACTTGAAAGGGCAACTCAATTTCAGTAACCAAGTCATTTATTTGATACTCCAAAGGCTTATTTAATATAAAGCCAACAGAACCTTCAGTATTATGTTCCGCCAGCAGCACAACGGACCTATTAAAAGATACGTCACCCGTTAACGTTGGTTCTGCGATCAACAATTTACCCTTAGTTGGTTTTAAAGAGACCATGTATATTAACTTATTATAAACCTAATGTAAGATAAATCCTCCTAATTTCAAAAATCAATAAATAAAAAAGCGCCACTATGGGCGCTTTTCATAATATATGTATGCAAATCTTAGTTTACAGCTTTACCTAAATCAGCTCCAGCTTTAAACTTAACTACATTTTTAGCAGCAATTTGGATAGTTTTTCCTGTTGATGGGTTTCTACCTTCTCTTGCATTTCTTTTAGATACGGACCAAGAACCGAAACCTACTAAAGAAACTCTATCTCCTTTTTTAAGAGAACTCTCAACATTTCCTAAGAAAGATTCTAATGACTTTTTTGCCGCAGCTTTTGTGATGCCAGCGTCAGCTGCCATTGCATCGATCAATTCTGTTTTGTTCATAATGTGATTAATTAATTGTGATTAATATAATTTTTATACCTGATAACAAATTTATATGGATTTATGACCAACACAAGTAAAATGGGCGGAAATCCCTTATTTTGTTGATAACTCAAGAGGTTTGTTAATAAAGTAGGTCTTTTTTTACATTTCGCCCAGCCCAATAACTACGGGGGTTTAACCCATTTTAGCATTTTCTTGGAGTTGAAGACCGTTTAAAACATCCTTAACATGCATTCTTTTTTTGCCTTGTAATTGCATTTCTTCCAAAAGTATATACCCATCTTGTACAGCAACCTTTAATTCTTTTTTGGAAAAGACTAAGGTTCCGTTTGCCAATTCATGTTCAGCTTTTTCTATGTTGGCTTTATAGATTTTGGTAATAGTTTGCTGGTCTGCGTTGTACAGGGTTGTCCAAGGAGCAGGGTAGGGGCTTAACCCTCTAATGAAATTATAGATATCCATCTGCGGCCTGTTCCAATCTATCTCGCACGTTTCCCTATGAATTTTATGAGCAAGTTTAAGGTCGTCAAGGTTTTCTTGCTTTGTGGTATTGAAATTACCCTCTTGAATTCTCTGCAAAGTCTTTATAACGGTCGTTGCACCTAAATGCATAAGCCGGTCATGAAGATCCGCAACATTGTCAGTAAAATTTATGGTTGCCTTATCTTGTAAAATAATTTCGCCAGTATCTATTTTTTCATCGATAAAAAAAGTAGTGACTCCGGTTTTTGTTTCTCCGTTTATTATGGCCCAGTTTATTGGAGCGGCACCACGATATTGTGGCAATAATGAAGCGTGTAGGTTAAAAGTTCCATATTTGGGCATATTCCAAACCACCTTGGGTAGCATTCTAAAGGCGACCACAATTTGTATGTTAGCGTTCAGGTCCTTTAAAGCGGCCAAAAAATCCCCATTTTTTAAATTGGTAGGCTGTAAGATTTTTAAACCATGTTTTACCGCAAATTGTTTTACCGCAGACTCATTGAGTTTTCTACCTCTACCGGCGGGCCGATCCGGAGCGGTTATTACCCCGGCAATCGTATATTTTTTTTGTACGAGCTGTTCCAGAATTCCCACGGCAAAATCCGGGGTTCCCATAAATACAATTCTCAATGCTTCCATATTATCTGCGTTCATATTCGTTTATAGCGTTTAACGATAGTTGTTTTTCTTCCAATAGTTCTTGTAGGGCAGTGATAAGATTTTCCTGTTCCGCGCCCAATTTTTCCTGTAATGTTCTAGAAGAGGCGCTTTGTTCCTGTAATATTCCTAGAATAGCTTCTTTTAGTTTCTGTATATCGGTATTCCCTATCTTATTTCTTTCACAAACATCGCAAATACCGCAGGCAATACGTTGCTTTTCACCAAAATAATCCAATAACTGAATGCTTCTACAGATGTCTACATTATCTATATAATCTAGAATTGTTGTTATTTTTTCAGTTTTTACTTGATTTTGTTCAACGATAGTCTTGGAAAATCTGTTGATAGTACGGTCATCGTCCCGTGGTACCAAAAATGTAATTTCCAGATCAGTAGGAGAACTATGGTAAATAATCATCTCATCTTTGGCTAATTTTTCAAGATTCAATTGAACCACAGATTCTGGTCTATTACTTTTCATTGCCAATAAATAGGTATTAATTTGGGTGTCAAACTCAAAAAGTCCTCCATAGGTGCGTAAAACTATTTTGACAAATTCCTCTAACTGCGGATTCTGATGAAAATAACGATAAATGGCTGATTTGTCCGTTTTGAATTTGACCGTGGTTTTCTTTGAAAAATTCTCTGATAACGATATAACGGAATTCCTGTCCAGTAACTGAAGGGTGTTGTACGTTAAATAGGTATTCAGTTTATAGGTGCTGCAAAACTCGTTAAAATTGAGTGGAAATTTTTCTTCTACATATTCGCCAAACCCTATTTGAAAATAATTGTTGAGTTTTTTGTAGACCAATTTTACATATGATGTATCTGGCAGTACATCCAAAAATTGTTTTTTAACCAGGTTTTTGTCCGTTGTATTGGTCAATAATATAGCTTTGGCCCTATCTCCGTTTCTACCGGCCCTTCCTGCTTCTTGAAAATAATTTTCAATACTATCCGGTATTTGATAATGTATGACCAATGCTACATCTGGCTTGTCAATGCCCATGCCAAATGCATTTGTGGCAACCATAACCTGTGCTTTATTAGTTAACCACGTACCTAACCTTTCCGTTTTTAGTTTTTGGTCCATACCACCATGATAAAAAGTAGCTTTGATGGCGTTTTGCTGTAAAAAGGAAGATAGCTCCTCTGCCTTTTTTCTGCTTCTAACGTAGACAATAGCACTAGTTTTTAACTGTTTGCAATATCTTTTTAAGTAACCGTTTTTGTCCTCGGTGGCTATAATTCCAAATCCAATATTTTTTCTGAAGAACGAATCTTTTACTACTAAGGGAGATTTGAGCTCAAGAGAATTGACCATATCTTCCGTTACTCTTTTTGTAGCCGTTGCCGTAAGGGCCAAAACAGGGGCTTGTGGATGAAAATCCCTTAGAATGGCGCAATTTAGGTATGCCGGCCTAAAATCATGTCCCCATTCAGAAATGCAATGTGCTTCATCTATCACGATTATAGATACGTTCATGGACTTTATACGCTCCTGCACAAGCTCTTGTTGCAACCTTTCTGGTGAGAGGTATAAAAATTTGTAATTGCCGTAGATACAATTATCCAATAATTTATCTACATCCTCAAATTTAAGTCCGCCCTTAAAGCCTAAGGCCTTAATGCCCAATTTTTGCAAATTGTCCACTTGGTTTTCAATCAGGGCAATCAAGGGAGATACGACAATACATATACCGTCTTTCATTAAAGCGGGTACTTGAAAACAAATGGATTTTCCGCCACCTGTGGGCAGTAGGCCTAAAACATCCTCACCGTTCAGGACGGCGTTAATAATACTTTTTTGCGAGCCCTTAAAGTTTTCAAAGCCCCAATATTTATTTAAGATGTCTTTTGGTGTAATGTTCACCCTGTCTTCTCTATATGGTCTATAACAAATTGTAAACGTTCTTCAATTGTACCAAAAGGAACCTCAATAGGTTGGTAACCCAATGCCGTATATGTTTGGTCCAAATGGGCGTGAATGCCACAGGCCTGTTCAAAATTTTCCATACGTTCATTATCCTGAACATAAATATCCTCCCATGGTGGTAAGATCAGTACTTCGTCGTATCTGTGCCGGGAACATAAATTGGAATAGTAAGATTCTATAGGTTGTTTAAAATAATTCATATAGGCTATTACATCCGGTAGTCCACGGTCGTAGAATAGATGTGGCCGTTGTATGATCTCACCTTCCTTAAAATGTTTTAAACGGGCATTTATAAGTTGATCGTTGAAACTTTTGGCATCATCCACAAAATCAATAGGGTTTACCAGTTGATCATCAACTTCCTTGCCGTCAAGGGCATCCAACGTCATGGTCCTGATCACTTCATGAAAACAATGAAAACCATGTTCTTCCAAAGATGAGATCAGTACAGTTTTACCTGTTCCGGGCCCGCCTGTAACAACTATTCTTTTGTTTTTCAATTTCTTACAATTAGCTGACAAAAGTACACAAACCCAGAGTATAAAAAAACTGATGGTTTACCCTTATCTTTGCTTAAAATTGAAGGTATGGATGAAAATAATCCTGAAGAATTTTATAAAAAATTAAGGGTTCAGTTAAAGGAAACATCAAAATGGCCCACTAATTATCTATATAAATTTATAGTAAAGAGCGATACGGATAAAGTAGGGCAAATTCACCGTATATTTGATAATATGGGCGCGGTAATCAATTCAAGAAAATCCAAAACGGGAAAATATACCAGTGTTTCCATTACCGTGAATTTGGATAGCCCGGACAGTGTTATCAAAAAATACAAGGAAGTAGGTAAAATAGGAGGGGTAATCTCGCTCTAAAATAGTATTTCAGCTATAATTTTATTAATTTGGCATCGTTATAAGAATACTTCTCAAACATTTTAAGCTAAAATTTTCAATTTGCAATTAGTAGAAAACCTAGAATATAATACGGAACGTTCACATTTAATTATACCTGAATATGGCCGTCATTTTCAAAAAATGGTAGATTATGCCGTATCTATAGAGGATCCGGTAGAACGTAATAAGATAGCCCAGGCCATAATCAGTGTAATGGGAAACCTGCAGCCACATTTACGTGATGTGCCAGATTTTCAACATAAGCTATGGGACCAGCTGTTCATTATGTCAGATTTTAAATTGGATGTGGAATCACCGTTTCCTATTACGTCCAAGGAAATCCTTAGACAACGACCAGAACCTTTGGAATATCCACAGAATTTTCCAAAATACCGTTTTTACGGCAATAATATTAAACGAATGGTGGATGTAGCCGTGGAATGGGAAAAGGGGGACAAAAGATCGGGCTTGGAATATGCCATTGCAAACCATATGAAGAAATGTTACCTTAATTGGAACAAGGACGTGGTAGACGATAAAACTATTTTTAAACATTTGTACGAGTTGAGCGATGGTCAAATAGATTTGGCTTCTGAGGAAGTAAATCTTACGGACAGTGGCCAGTTCCTTAAAAATAGAGTTGCCAAAACGCCGAGGTCAAATAATTCTGGCAAGAAAAATCAAAGAAACAATAATAACCGCGGCAAGAAACGCTATTAAATTTCCACTTATTTAGATGGGAACATTCAAAATTGAAGGAGGGCACCAGTTATCTGGTGAAATAACACCTCAGGGCGCAAAAAACGAAGCACTTCAAATCCTTTGCGCAGTACTGTTAACAGACGAAAAAGTAACCATTAGCAATATTCCGGATATTGTTGATGTCAATAAGCTCATTTCCTTATTGGAGGATTTAGGCGTTAAGATCCAAAAGAAGGGAAAAGGCTCATACACGTTTAAGGCAGACGATGTAAATATGGATTATTTACAGTCCGATCAGTTTAAACAAGATGGTAGGGGATTACGTGGGTCCATCATGTTGGTAGGACCATTATTGGCCCGTTTTGGTAAAGGGTATATACCCAAACCAGGAGGAGATAAAATTGGTAGAAGACGTTTGGACACCCATTTTGAAGGTTTTATAAAATTAGGCGCCAAGTTTCGATACAACCGTGAGGAATATTTTTACGGGGTAGAGGCCGAAAAATTATCCGGTACCTATATGCTTTTGGATGAAGCATCCGTAACCGGTACTGCAAATATTGTAATGGCAGCTGTTCTGGCAGAAGGCCAGACAACCATATACAATGCCGCTTGCGAACCTTATTTACAGCAGTTGTGTAAAATGCTCAATAGAATGGGCGCCAAAATATCGGGGGTAGGCTCTAATCTTTTGGTAATTGATGGGGTAGATAAATTAGGTGGTACGGAACATAGAATGTTACCGGATATGATCGAAATAGGTAGCTGGATCGGTCTGGCGGCAATGACCAAGAGTGAATTGACCATTAAGGATGTTAGTTGGAACGATTTGGGTCAAATACCTACCGTTTTTAGAAAACTGGGCATAACCGTTGAAAAGAAAGGTGATGATATTTATATTCCCATCCATAAAGATGGGTATGAAATCCAAAATTATATAGACGGTTCCATTTTGACCATTGCCGATGCTCCTTGGCCAGGATTAACTCCTGATATTTTAAGTATTATGTTGGTCGTAGCGACACAGGCTAGAGGAGAGGTGTTGATACATCAAAAAATGTTTGAAAGCCGTTTATTCTTCGTGGATAAATTGTTGGATATGGGAGCTAAGGTTATCTTATGTGATCCGCACAGGGCTACCGTAATAGGACATGATTTCAAATCTACCTTAAAGGCCACTACAATGACTTCCCCTGATATAAGGGCCGGTGTTTCATTATTAATTGCCGCATTATCGGCAAAAGGAACTTCCACTATTCACAATATTGAACAAATTGATCGTGGATATGAACATATAGATGAGCGCTTACGGGCAATAGGAGCCAAGATTACACGGGTTTAATCTTAATATAAATCGTAAGTATAAATAACAAACTCCATAAGATGGTCCGTAGCCAATTATGGAGTTTTAGTTTAATAAGGGTTTTGTCAATTTCAATTTTGTTGGCTATCTGGTTGTGTAATGGTACAAATTGTAGGAATGTGGACAACCAAACGCTTAGCACAAGTACACTGCTAATAAGTGTATACAAGTCTAATTCTTTGTAGACTTGAAGGGTAGTGGTTATTAATTGACCTGTCATAAACGGAACTACGATTATGGCTATTCTTTTGGTGTATTTATTATGCCATTGATAAAGATTTTTATGTGGGTAGTATGTAAAACTCGGATAAATTATAAGCTGTACCATCCAAATCAAAACAACCAACCCTGTATCGCAAATAAGACGTATAAGATCCAACATTATTTTTCAATTATGTTGCCATCAGGGTATTGGGCAAAACGTCCTCGTTCAGCATCATGTACATGATCGGGATAGCGCCAAGGCCAACCTCCAAACTGAGTCAATCTAAATTCATCCATGGCTTGTTCCAATTCCTTTTGGGTATTCATAACAAACGGACCGTATTTTTCAACGGGCTCATTGATCGGTCTGCCTTGTAAAACCAATAGGTAAGCATCTTTTGCTATGGCCTTTATTGTCATTGGTTTGGATGCATCTGCTTCTATTCCATGATTGGGCATGACGGTTTCATCCATAATCCGTAACGTATTACCTTCATAGAAATATATGGTTCGCAACGTACCATGTTTTGCCTTGGGCAATTTAACCGATTGATTGGCATGGATATGGATATTCCATATAGCAACATCATTATCCAAATCCGCGGCCCAAGAATCGGGTGCAGGTGGTAAGGCATTATAATCGTTATAATTTCCTGCAATGACCTTAATTGTAGCCCCTTGAAGTTTGGCTATAGGTATTTCCTCATGCCAAAGCATTTTAAAATGGGGTGGCACCAATTTACTTTTTTGGGGCAGATTCAACCAAATTTGAAAGAGTTCCAAGGTGTTTTCCCTATCCGTATGCAGTAAAGGAAACATTTCTGAATGTTGTACACCTCTACCGGCAGTCATCCATTGTACGTCCCCTTCGCCAAAACGGCCTGCAGCTCCTAAAGAATCGGAGTGGTCACAAAAACCTTTGTTCGCAATGGTGATGGTTTCAAATCCACGATGGGGATGTGCTGGAAACCCGGGAATTGAAGTGCCATGGTACATTCGCCAGCCATCCTTGCCTATGAAGTCATTGCCCAAAGGTCTGCCCTCCAATGAATCCGCAGGGCCCAATGCTCCATTTCCTTTGGGGTAATGGTCTAAATGATATACACAGAACAAAAATGGATCTTGTGTCTGCCAAGGAAAACTTAATTGAAAAATCTTCATGTTTAGAAATTTACTTAATGTACCGCAGTGTTGATCTCTATCCAATATTCATCGGGGTCTTGAATATATATTTGACGAACTTTATCCTTTCTAGTGGTTACGGCGTTTTTCTTTCCGGGCCAATCCCAATAGGTTATCCCATTTTTTTCCAAATGTGCTATTACGCCCTCTAAATCTTGGGTTGATAGGCATAAGTGCATGGATTTATTTTTTTCGAACGGTACAAATTCGCGCTCGATTAAATGAACATGTGAGTTCCCGTTTACAACGAACCAACGAATATTTGAAGGATTGTCCGGATGTTCAGTTTCCTTTAATCCTAATATGTTACCATAAAATTCCGCACTGGCATTTACATCCGAAACTACAATGGATTGGTGATCAAATTGAAATTGAAATTTTTGGGCAACACAAAAAGTGGTACAAAATAAAAGGAATGCGACAATACAATTTTTCATGGTAATATAGATATGTTCAGCTTTCAAGATACTTAAAAATGAAAGAAGCTACCGTTTATGATAGCTTCTTTTCCTATTTGTTTTATTTTCCTTTAAGTGGCGGTGGACCATCTATCATTGGCTCATAGACCTCGTCTCCTTTTCTTGTCATAAACTCCTCTTTTACCTTTGTGACTAGTTTTGGGTCTTGAAAAAGATCCAACATCGTCATTGCCATTGCCTTAGAAGCATGAATCATTCCCTTATGACCAATGGACATACCACCACAGGCCACAACGGCCCATGAATGCCAAGGAGTACCTTTTGGTGCAACGGCTACACCTAAGTTAATATTGGGTACGTTCCAACTTACATCGCCTACATCCGTTGAACCACCACCGGGATTTTCTTCGGTTTCCTTTAATGGATGCACGGCGCCATCCATTCCTATTTCTGGTTTACCGGTTGCTTTTTGTATTGCTTTTCCAAAAACGGTTTCTTCCTCCGTGTATGTAATGGGACCTAATAATTCTAAGTTGTCCTGCATAATTTCGCCGCCGGCACGATTGACCAATGTTTCATAAATACCGGAAACCAATGAAATTTTATAGTCTACATTGGCCATGATGGCGGCACCTTCCGCCATTTCCTTAACACGTTCATAGGTGGGCAACATTTTTGACCTTTTGGGGTCACGTACCCTTACCCATAATTTTGCATAATCTGGCACTACGTTCACTACTTGTCCTCCGTCCTGAATATGGTAATGTATTCTAGAAGTGGGCAATATATGCTCCCTATAATAATTGATGCCCGTGGTATATAGCTCTAAGGCATCAGAGGCACTACGGCCGTTCCAAGGGTCTGCTGAAGCATGGGCGGTCTGTCCGTAAAATTCCACGATAAAATCGATCAATGAAAGTCCACTCTGTACATCGGCCTCTATTTCAGCAGAAGGGTGCCAGCTTATATTTACATCTACATCATCCCAAAGCCCCGCTTTTACCATCCAAACCTTTGCAAAATACTTTTCTTCCGCAGGTGTGCCTAGAAATTTTACGGTGCCTTTTATTTTACCGGCATCCATTAATTCCTTTATGGCAATGGCAGAGCCCAGACTGGCGGTGCCAAACATATTATGACCACACCCATGACCGGCGGCACCTTCCTTAAAAGGTTCTTTTACCGGTGTCGTTTTTTGTGATATGCCGGGTAGTGCATCAAATTCTCCTAGGATACTTATTACCGGACTTCCGGAACCATAGGTGGCGGTAAAGGCAGTTGGGATATCCGCAACGCCCCTTGTTACGGTCAATCCATTTTTCTCTGCATAATCAGCTAGTATTCTGGATGATTCAGATTCATCAAAAGCAGTCTCTGCCAAGGCCCAAATAGAATCACTTATTTTAATAAGCTCATCTTTATGTTTTTCAACAGATTCAATAAGCGATTTTTTGTCTTTACTCAATTTTTGAGAAAATACAGTTGTACCCATGCACAGGCATAAGGCGAGCAGTGTAATTTTTTTCATTTTCGTAAAAGTTGGTTTGTAGTCAGTTATTAATCGAACAATTGTCGATTGTTGTAGTAAATATAACGATATACTAGGTTTTAATGAAGTTCAATTTACATTATAAACCTGTACCATTATGCTATATAAAAATTATGAACACACAATTAAACTATTGATAATACGGCAGCTAATATTTGATATAATGTATAATTTAATGTCTCATTTTTCGTTAATACTCAAATCATTACGTTTAAAATTCATTCAGTTATGAAAAGTTTATACTTCTATATGCTCTGCCTTGCTGTTTCATTTTCATTTCTAGCTTGTAGTTCTACAAATAGATTAACCATGGGTATTACCCAACCTGCTCAAGTTTCAATAGCATCTGATGTATTGCATATAGGAATTATCAACAGGAGTGAAGCTTCGGAAAAAAATAAAGTTGTAGATAATATTGATAAGATACTTTCATTGGAAGGATTGAACATGGACAAAGAAGGGGCGCAAAAAGCCGTATCTGGACTACGATTTGAATTAGAGCGTGGTAATAGGTTTGAAACGATAAAAATAATTGACGGTAATAAAGATTTTGAAAAGGGATTAGGTGTTTTCCCTGCAGCACTTTCATGGGATGTTGTAGACAAAATTTGTAAAGAAAATGGTGTGGATGTATTGTTCTCTCTAGAATTTTATGATACTGATACCGCAGCAGATTATGAGATGACCATGGTGAAAATTCCTAACAACTTAGGTATTTTGGCAGAAGTACCTGGTCATAGAATTAAATTAAATACACTGATCAAAAATGGATGGCGTGTCTATGATGCCGCCAATAGAATTATCGTTGATGAGTACATCACTAATAATCAGGTAAA
Source organism: Maribacter sp. MAR_2009_72 (assembly GCF_007827235.1). Classification (NCBI taxonomy): domain Bacteria; kingdom Pseudomonadati; phylum Bacteroidota; class Flavobacteriia; order Flavobacteriales; family Flavobacteriaceae; genus Maribacter; species Maribacter sp. MAR_2009_72. The sequence continues at coordinate 386,002 of NZ_VISB01000001.1, forward strand.
TTCTATGGGAGAAGGAATAAATCCTGTAAAGGCATTTGAAGCCGTGATCGGAAGAAAAGAAGCTGTGATGGATATCAGTACAAATTTAGGGGCTAATTATGCCCGTTTTACCTTGCCAGCAAAAGTTCGTATCGCTAGGGAATATTTTGTAAAAGGAAGTGATAGTTTCAAGATGGCAAAAAGAAGGGCATTGACCGGTAATTGGGACGGCGCAGCAGAACTTTGGGATGCGGAGTTAAACAATCCTAAATTAAAAGTTGCCGGTAGAGCCCATTTTAATATGGCAATAAGTAACGAAATTAACGGCAATTTAAGCCGTGCTATAGAGTTTGCCTCTAAAGCATACACGGACTATGGTACTAAGGAAGCACTACGCTATGTCAATACACTAAAAAGAAGGGTCGTTGATCAACAAGAATTAAATCGTCAATTGGCAAAATAATATCAATTTAAGGCATTCTTATAGGTTTCCAAACACCGTTCCCTTGCCTTTTTATGGTCTACCATTTTTTCTGGATAATCATCCGTGCCATATTCTGGAATCCATTTTTTAATATATTCCTTTTTTTTATCGAATTTATCTACCTGTGTCATAGGATTGAAAATTCTAAAATATGGCGAAGCATCTACGCCGCTACCCGCTGCCCATTGCCAATTACCAACATTGGAACTCATTTCATAATCCAACAACTTTTCTGCAAAATAAGTTTCGCCCCAACGCCAATCTATCAACAAATGTTTACATAAGAAACTTGCTACCAGCATTCTTACTCGGTTGTGCATATATCCCGTGTTGTTAAGTTCACGCATACCCGCATCTACAAGTAAATAACCGGTATTTCCATTTTTCCACTTATCAAATTCATCTTCATTGTTTCTCCATTCAATACGGTCATATTTGGGTTTAAAAGCGTTATCTGTCGTATGTGGGAAATGCCAAAGAATGGTCATGAAAAATTCTCGCCAAATGAGCTCGCTCCAAAATACCTCGTTCTTTTCCGCTATGGCCTTTTTTATCATTTTCCTTACCGATACCGTACCAAATCTTAAATGGGGACCCAAATGTGATGTACCATAATCCAAGGCAGGAAAATTTCTGGTATCCTCATAGTTTTCGATCAATGTGGGCGTAACATCATAATCCGGTACTTCTATTTCAGATTTTTCAAATCCAATATCACTTAGTGATAGATTTGGTAATCTGGTATGGGCTATTAAATTATGTAGATGCTGACTGGTATAATGAATTTTTAGGTTCTTATCCGCATCAAAATTTTCTTTCCATTTATTTTTATAGGGTGTATAGACTACATAAGGTTCGCCATCATCCTTTACAATTTCCGCTTTTTCAAAGATTACTTGGTCCTTAAAAGTTTTAAATGGTATATCATTATCGGCTAATAACTTTTCTATATGTTCATCACGTACTTTTGCATAAGGCTCATAATCCCGGTTTGTGAATACGCACTCTATTTCATATTCTTTTAATAGTTCAGCAAAGACAGATTTGGGTTTTCCATAATACATGGCCAAGGAACTGTTGTGGTTCTCTTGGAGCTCATTACGCATTTGCTGTGAAGTATCGTATATAAAATTCAGCCTTGCATCATCCTTGGGAAGTTTGGACAATATTTCGGTATCAAAAATAAAAATGGGTAGTACGGGAAAATCTCCCTTTAAGGCTTCCAAAAAGCCCACGTTATCATCTAATCTTAAATCTCTTCTAAACCAAAATATAGAAACTTTCTTATTGGACATTAATGTATATTTAAAGTTGATAAACCACCATCTACACCAAGAACTTGACCCGTTACCCAAGCACTTTTCTCGCTTAACAAATAAATGGCACTTTGGGCAATATCGTTTGCAGTGCCAACACGCTTTAAAGGATGTCTGTCATCCATTGCCTCTCTTTTCTTTTCATTGTTCAATAGCCTACCTGCAAGGGGAGTATCCACTAAGGAAGGAGCAATTACGTTAACCCTAATTTTAGGGGCGTATTCAGCGGCCATAGACTTTGCAAAACCTTCTATTGCTCCTTTGGCAGCAGAAACACTTGTGTGGAACGGCATTCCTGTACCTACGGCAATAGTACTAAAAAATACCATGCTTGAACCTTCGTTCATTTTACCGATGATATTCTTGACCACATTTACCATAGCAAAGAAATTAATTTCCATATCCTGTCTTATGGTATCCACGCCCATCATTTTAAAAGGTTTCAAATTTATACTGCCAGGGCAATATACAAAACCATCTATCTTTTCTGGAAGTTGACCTAGGTCCAGTTCATCCTTGGTGGCATCAAATGGTATATGGGTTATATTTTTATGGGCAATGGTATCTGCGGTTCTGGAGGCTATGAAAAGTTGGTGGTTGTCCTTTAATTCATTCACTATTGCTAAGCCAATACCGTGCGAACCTCCAATAAGTAATATATTTTTCATTTAAAAAGAGTTTAGTGATAATTGATTGGGAATATGTTCTATTGCACCAAAAACTTCCTTTAATTTTTGTTCCCTATATTTAAAAATGGTCAGTAATTGTTTCTTTACCAATAGGGGATGGGCAATTTGGCCTAAAATGCCTAGAGGAATCTTGTAATCAATGATATCTTCCATTTCAATACCATGTTCTATTTCTTTGATAAAGTGTTTATGGTGCCATAGGGCGTACGGTCCAAACCGTTGTTCGTCCACAAAATACTCACCAACCCTAACATGAGTAATTTCCGTTACCCATTTTGTTGTGTAACCAGGAAACGGGGATACGGTATATTGTATTATTTGACCAGGAAACATAGGTCTGTCCGCTCCGGACAAAATGTTGAAACCCATATGTTCAGGAGTAATTACCTTTAAGTTCTTAGGGTCCGATAGAAAATTCCACGCTTCACCTTTGGATATGGGTAAAGCCTGCTTAGAATGTAATTGATATAATTTCATGTGCGCTGTTTGTCCAAAGGTATGACCATTATTTGTTTAATTAAAATCTAAATAAGTTAAACAAAAATTAAATTAATAGATATTTGGCCCTTTAGACCGATGGTTTGACGATTAATTTAAATTTACATCGCTTATGCTGAAGGTTTTAACTTTATTGTAGTTTATTTTGCATCTATGAAAATTTCCGTTCACTATTTTTTATGTGTAATTATGGTCGTAACGACCATGCATAGTTACGCACAGCAAAACTTGCAAACCATTGGTGAACTCCCCAGTGAAGTACTGGAAAGCTCAGGATTGTTATTTTTTAATGGACATTTAATTACACATAATGATTCCGGTAATGAGCCTGTCTTATATGAACTGGATACATTGAACCTATCCGTTGTAAGGACTGTAACGGTTACGAACGTGGAAAATACGGATTGGGAAGCTATTACGGAAGATGGGGAATATATTTATATAGGTGATTTTGGCAACAATGTCGGTACCCGAACGGATTTGGCAATCCATAGAATTGCAAAGTCGGACTTTTTGGCCTCTGATGAAGTTCAGGCAACTACCATTTTTTTTTCCTATGCCGACCAAATTGATTTTTCGGATAGTGGAAATAGCGATTGGGATGCAGAAGCTTTTTTTGTTTTGAACGATGAATTGATCATTCTTACCAAACAATGGCAAAGTATGGGAAGTGTAGCATATGCAATTCCTAAATTTCCAGGAAACCATGTAGCAGAAAGGGTGGGAGCAATAGAGAATATAGGTTTAGTTACGGATGCCACCTTTAATAGTACAAATAATACTTTGGTAATTTTGGGGTATTCTTCCATTTTAAGTCCATTTATAGGCACTGTTGACATTTTGGATTCCCAAGATGTCCTTAGCGGACTTTCAATTAATTCCTTGGGATTGAATTTTGTTCAAGCTGAAGGTATTACGAATACTACATCAGGAAATTACTTTTTTACCTCGGAATATTTTTCCAGGCAAAGTCCTACTATTGAGTCAAGTTCAAGGTTGTTTTCATTTCAACTCATAGATGAAGAACCCGAAGAACCTGAAATTCCAGAGGAACCGGAAGAACCCGAAACGCCAGAAGAGCCGGAAGAACCTGAAACACCTCAAGAGGAACTAGTGGACCAACTTATTATTTATAAAGATGATAACAGTAATATTTACCATTATTCTATAACCACTACCAAAGATATTTATGGGCAGATCATTTATAATGTTCTTGGACAACGGGTATGGGAAAATTTAAATGAGGTTGAAAAAGAAGGTGTTATTAATGTATCCTTGGAAACCTCAATATACTATATGGCCATGTATTTAGAAGATGGAGTCATAGCAAAACCTTTTGCTGTATTTAAGTAATTCAGCATCGCTCCGTATTTAAGATTTTATTAACAATTTAAAGGTATGTTTATCTCTAATTTCGTAGGTATAAACTAATCACTAAAGTCATGAACAAAGTAGTACTCTTTTTATTGGCAATCGTAGCGTCATTTACGGTTGAAGCACAAATTAATACTCCGGCACCAAGTCCGTCTTCAAAATTAATACAGACTGTGGGCCTAACTGAAGTAACCATTGATTATTCTAGACCTTCCATGAGAGGTCGTAAGGTTTATGGTAATTTGGTTCCTTTTGACAAGCTATGGCGAACAGGGGCCAATGCTTATACCAAAGTTACTTTTGATACTAAGGTTACCATTGCTGATAGTGCGGTGGAAGCTGGTACGTATTCAATTTTTACCAAACCTGGAGCTTCTTCTTGGGAAGTGTTTTTTTACACCGATATTGATGGTGGAGGAACGCCAAAGGTTTGGGAAGAAGAAAAGGTTGTAGCTCAATTGAACGTTCCGGTTTACAAAATGGATATGCCTGTTGAAACGTTTACGATTACTATAGATGATGTAACGAGTAATGGAGCAAACATTGGCATCATATGGGAGAACACCTATGTTGCCGTTCCTTTTTCAGTACCAACGGATGCAACTGTAATGCAAAATATAGATAAAGCATTAAACGGTCCTACTGCAGGTGATTACTATGCAGCGGCGGTATATTATTCTAGTGAAGGCAAGGATATACAAAAAGCAAAGCAATGGATGGACAAAGCAATGTCAATGACCGAAAAACCTGCATTTTGGCAATTAAGGCAGCAATCTTTGATATTGGCAAAGGCAGGGGACAAAAAAGGAGCAATAGAGGCAGCCAAAAAATCATTGGCAGGAGCTAAAGAAGCCGGTAACGATGATTATGTTAAAATGAATACAGATTCATTAAAAGAGTGGGGGGCTAAGTAAGCTTTCCTTTCCATAATAAAAAGTCCGTGCATTCATTGCACGGACTTTTTTTATAAGATTGTTTTATTAGTTTTATTAGGCAATTACCTTTACACCATCATCAATGGCCAAGTGATAATATTCTGCACCTATTCCGGTGCGCTCCCTGTAATTTTGGAGTAGTGCCGTAATGCAGGTATCCAATTTATTGGTTTCTACAAGGTTTATGGTGCACCCTCCAAAACCGCCACCCATCATTCTAGAACCCATTACACCGTCCAGTTCCTCACCAATCTTTACCAAGATATCTAGTTCTGGTGTTGTAATTTCATATTGTAATGACATGGCCCAATGGCCTTGCCTTAGAATTTCTCCAACTTGCTGCGCATTGCCATCCGTTAAGGCTTGCATCATGTTCAGAACTCGTGAATTCTCATCTATAATATATTTGGCGCGTTTTAAATCGGTTTCATTTGCTTTCTCGGATATATGATGTAAATCTTCTACTGTTACATCACGTAAAGAAGTCACCCCATTTTTAATCTGCTGTACCAGTTCCACAATATTTTCACATGATACCCTTCTCTTGTTGTATTCAGAATCCACGGCCAAATTGTGCTTAATATTGGAATTTACCAAAACCCAACTATAGCCTTGTAGATTTATGGGGATGTAACTATGGCTCAAATCTTTACAATCTAGAAAAAAAGCATTTCCTTTTTTTCCAAAGAGTACCGCATATTGATCCATTAGACCGCAATTAAGACCAATCTTATGTTCCGCTTTTTGAGCAATCAACGCTATGTCTTCCCTGGGAAGTTCTTTGCCTGAAACTTTTGTGATAGCGTAAATAAAGCCACAGCAAAGTGCTGCGGAAGAAGAAAGTCCTGAACCAATGGGAATATCACCGCCAAAAACGCAGTTCATTCCTTTAAGCGGATAATTTTCAGCTACTAAAATATCAATGATCGCTTTAAAGTAGTTACCCCAAAAACGTGCATACTTATCATGATTTCCGTTTAATTGAAACGTTATCTTTTCCGGTTGGGTCAAAAAGGTTTCTATTTGTATGGTGCCGGATTCATTAGGGGAAACCGCAAAATATATGGCTTTCTCAATGGAGGCCGGTAGTACCAACCCTTCATTATAATCTGTGTGCTCCCCTATAAGATTAATTCTTCCTGGTGCTTTAATCAATAAGGGTTGCGAGTGATATTGTTCTGTAAAATAGGAGGAAATTTCTTTTTGGACCATAAATTGGGGCTGAACGTGTTTTTTGGTGATTAATTTGTGGATAACGGCTTTTTCAACATTCTATCAAACGCTTCAAATACAAATGATATTATAATTACCAATGCCGCACCAAAAAAGTTTAACCATAAATATCCTAATTTTTCCTGACCGGATGGATAGATGTGGATAAGGTAGTAATAAATTATACAAATAATGATCTGTGTTATAATGGCTGCAAAAAAGACCGCATTCCCTTTAATGAACTTAAAAAAGAACGCAATTAAAAATATACCCAAAACGTTGCCATAGAATATACTGCCAATAATATTGACCAGTTGAATTAAATTATCAAATAAGTTGGCTACACACGCAATGAATATGGCTACAACTCCCCATAACAAGGTAAAATACTTAGAGGCCTTAACATAATGCTTTTCAGTAAATACTCCCGTACGGTTTCTTTTATAAAGGTCCAAGGCAGTTATGGTTCCCAAGGCATTTAACTCAGAAGCGGTTGAGGACATTGCGGCAGAAAGGATAACCGCAAGCAATAGACCCACTAAACCTGTAGGAAGATTGTTGAGAATGAAATGTATAAACACATAATCCTTATCATTGGTCTCCACTACACTATTAGCCTGACTAATTAAGGATTTGGCCGCTACGCGATTGGTGCTGTCTTTTTGATTAATGCGTATGATTTGCATTTTTGCTTCTTCCACGGCCGTAAATTCCTTAATCTCCAGAGCAGAGGAAAATTTATTTTGCGCAATTCTTTTTTCAGCTTCCAAGGCTATCTGTCCTTCTTGCAGTAACCGGTAATCGTCTGCCAATGGAGATTCCATAACGGCTTGCGTCGCCGATGGATTAAAATTTAATGGTGAAGGATTGTATTGATAAAAGACAAAAACCATAACCCCTACCAGTAATATAAAAAACTGCATAGGTATTTTAAAAATGGCATTGAATACGAGACCTAACTGGCTCTCACGAATAGATTTTCCAGATAAATATCGTTGTACCTGACTTTGGTCCGTACCAAAATATGCCAGAAAAAGGAAAAGTCCCCCAGTAATACCACTCCATATGGTATACCTGCTAGAGGTATCTAAATCAAAATTTAAAATATTTAGCTTATTACTGGCACCTGCAATCTTCATGGCCTTGCTAAAGGTGATGTCCGAAGGAAGGTAGCCCAATATAAAGAAAAAGGTAATGAACATACCGGTCATGATAATGAACATTTGCTGTTTTTGGGTTACGCTCACGGCCTTGGTTCCGCCGGATACGGTATAAATAATTACCAAAGTCCCAATGATAATGTTCAGCGTTCTTAAATCCCAACCCAATACTGCCGATAAAATTATAGATGGTGCAAATATGGTTATACCAGCTGCAAGACCTCTTTGTATCAAGAAAAGAACTGCGGCCAAGGAGCGTGTTTTTAAATCAAAGCGCCCTTCTAAGAATTCATATGCCGTATAGACTTTCATTCTATGGTATAAGGGAACAAATACCATACATATAATTATCATTGCAAATGGCAATCCAAAATAGAACTGTACAAAGCCCATACCATCATGAAAAGCCTGTCCCGGGGTAGATAAAAATGTAATTGCACTGGCCTGGGTAGCCATTACGGATAAGCCAATAGTCCACCATTTAGAGTTGTTGCCACCTCTAACATAGTCATCTACGTTCTTACTGCCTTTGGTTTTCCATACCCCATAAATTACAATGAACAATAGGGTACCGGCCAATATGAACCAATCTAGTTCCTTCATATTAATTAAATGAAGTCATTACGTAATAAAAAACAAGAACATAAATAAAGTTGAGGACCAATACTATTGTGTATTCTTTCTTCCATGTAGTATTTTCATCACGTTCTGTTTTCATCCTTTTATTTTTTCTTTGGATACAACCTTATCCTTACCTACGGATAATAGGTTGGAGAATAGTTTGTATGCGCCTGGCACACCTACGGGCAATTCCCTAAAAAAGCTTAGTCCGGTATAAATATAGTTTCCCTTTCCATATGGGGCAATTAATAAACTACCTTTTGTACTTTTCTCTCCTTGATCGCTCATTTCTAGTATTGGTGTAAATTCAGGACTCCACTCATTAGGGAAGTATAGCCCGCGCTCTTGAACCCATCCATTAAAATCATCTGTGGTAATTTTATTAGGGAAATTTACCAAGGAATGGTTTTTGGCTATGATTTTGACTTCACTGTTTTCATTGGTGACCCTATCCCTGGAAATAGTAAGTTCATAAGGTGCAATTTTCTCAAATTGATCGCGCCACCTACTTGCCGTATTATACTGCACAATAACCGTACCGCCATTCTTTACATATTCTAGAATAAATCTTTGTTTAAATTCCAGTTCGTCTACAACATTATATGCCCTAATACCCATAACAACGGCATCATATTTACTTAAAGATTCGGCAGTGATAGAAGCCGGGTCAATAAGCTGCACATTATAACCTATTTGCGCTAAGCTTGTAGGTACTTCATCTCCGGCACCCATTATATACCCTATATTTTCACCTGCCTTTTCAATATTTAACCTGACGACCTTGGCCTCTGATGGCAATAGCACGGTTTGCGTAGGAATATGGTCATAGGCTATGGTTACCAATTCTTTTTTGATTTCCTGGCCGTTAAGTTTTAGTATAGGTGTTATAAAAGTTTCATTTTCGGTTGCCGGGGGGGTTAAGGTGAAGTAAACCGTCTGTTCATCATCTTTTTTGGCTATGAAGAATTCCTGTTGGGATTTATCTATCTGCCATCCTGCTCCAAAGGTCAACGCTATACTGCCCTTTATACTGTCCTTATGTGCTTTTATGGTCACTGGAATACGCTTTGGGGCGGCATCGGCAAAAATTAAAACCTTATCCTTGAATTTTGCGGTAGCCTGGGGTAAAATCTCAAACGGTTGATACAATTCCCCTTTGTCCGGTCTTGCATATTTATAACGTACAGGTCTTGAAATAGGGATAGTTTCTCCTGCAAGCTCTATAGTAAAATTGACGGTAAAAGCCCTAGGTGTTTCCGGTAGGCCAATTAATTCCTTGTCCTTAACCTTATATATGCCTAAATCACCTTTTTCCAACAACCAATACGGACTGGTAAATGATGTATTTGTTGGTATATTGAAGTTTACACCATTCTTATAGGCGTTGTTATTATGAAGTGTTATGGGTGTCGTAGAGACTTTTTCTTCATTGATACGAACGGATTTTAATATTACTTTAAAAGCACTTCGGTTCAATGCTTCAAGGTCTATGGAAACTGTTTCTCCAGGAGTAGATGAAGGTGTTTTTGTGGTAGCCTCTAAATGAAGTCCCATAATTGCGGTCATAATAGCAACCAACTCTTGGGTTTTCCGGTTTTTCCAATGGGTGTCAGGGATTTTTTGAATCAAGCCATAGGCTTTTGCCAACTCGGGCAAATGAACCGTGGGGTCCTTGAAATTAAAGTTATTTTCTACTTTGTAAAGTATATCACCAACTTCCTTACCACCTTTTACCCTTGACCAACTCGTATCTATTCCGTCAAAAATATTTGATTTATCATTGGGTAAATCCCCTTTAAGCAATTCTATATATTCGTTTTCGGAACCTCTTGTGGTCAGTCTGCCAAATCCTTGGCATAAATGTTGACTACTTGCCAATGACGCTATTTCATTATTGGATTTGCCCAACATAGGATAGTATACCCCAACATCCATTTGTAATAAATTGGTCTTATCCGCTTTCTTGAAATTTTCTTCACTACCATAAAACCACCATGAGGTGTTAAAAAATAATCTTTTTGGTTGCCAAGGATTTGTGGCACTTAACTGTTCAGGATATGCATTGGTATCATTTGCCAAGTCAAACGCTTCTACACTCAACATTGCCGATGAAGTGTGGTGACCATGTGTACTGCCCGGAGTACGGTGGTCAAACCTATTGATAATAATGTCTGGCTTAAATTTCCTTATGGCCCTGACCACATCTCCCAAAATGGCTTCCTTATTCCATATTTCAAGAGTTTCCTTAGGGTGTTTGGAATATCCAAAATCGTTAGCGCGTGTAAAAAGTTGTTCTCCTCCATCTACACGTCTTGCCGCCAATAATTCCTGGGTACGCAAAACTCCTAAAAGTTCACGTAATTCCGTTCCAATAAGGTTTTGTCCACCATCTCCACGGGTAAGGGATAAATAACCGGTTCTGGCCTTGACATTGTTAGATAAATAAGATATTAGCCTTGTATTTTCATCATCCGGGTGTGCCGCAATATATAAGGCCGTACCTAAAAAATTTAATTTTTCAATGGAATGGTAAATATCTGCTGGGGAAGATGTTTTTGGAGCTTGGGATAAAACGGTTGAACTAATTAAAAGGATACAGGATAACAATCCTAATAAATGGCGCATGTTAAGGTGGTTTTGGTCGTAAAATCAAATATAATAAGATTAGCTGCCAACCTTGCTTTTTTACGACTTCTTTAACAAAATCAGGCTTTTTCTTCTTCGGTAGTTAAAAACTCGCCTTCACGATAAGTAGATATTAAAACCACTCCCTTTTGTAGTACCAAATTGTTGGGATAGGTCAAAATTTCTCCATTGCTACGTCTTAAATGCAAATGAAAGGCCCTAATGTCCTCAATTACAAAGGTGTCTAAGTTACCGGCCTCGGAATCGTTAAGTTCCTTATCCAATATCCGTATGGTATTTCCTATTTTAAAAGGAAAAGAAAAAAAGATAATTACACCGGCGGTAATATTGCTCAAAATAGACCATTGTGCAAATAATGCTACGCCTATTACTGCAAAAACGGAGGATAGCAAAACACCCAACTCCTTATAATTAACGCTCCAAACCAAGGTAAGGGCTATAACGGCAATAATGGTAAGCGCAATATTTATAAATTTAATGATCAGGTTGGTTCTTACCGGATTAAAATCACTTAATTTACTGACTTTGCGGACTGCTGTAGTGAAAAGAAATTTTAATACAAGAATAATAATGAATACAACAAGACTGTAAATTAACTCGCTGTGATGATTGGCAATAAAGTTTCTCATAAATCTATAACCCTAAACTATCGCGCAAAGATAAATGCTTATTCGAATTTTGTTGCCAATAGGGTGTTGTAATCCTGTTAATTATTGTAGCGGTAGATGTCAAAATTTTAGCATTTTGCCCAAATCCACCTTTATAGCTATCCGTCCAACCTTCTATTGTATAAGGGAAGGTAGATGAATAGGTTATTTGCAGGGTGCGTTCCAATGCAGGATATGAAATTTCATAGACCGTATAACCATCCATAGTACTGATGGTTGCTTTAGCATCGTAAGGTTTTAATTCTTTATGGGTAAGCCTAATATACTCCAATGAAGGTATCATTTGAAATGAACCTGTAGGTAACGCTGATGGGTCTATCCGTATCTTGTTCCATATTTCATTTTCTAAATGTGTTTTTGATAAATGAACATTCTGGTCTGCTTCATTACCAAAATAGGAATGGGACATGATTTCAAAATCATTTCTATTGTTTAATTGGGCATATACATGGCCACACCATTCTTGTGCGGAAAAAGAAAGTTTTAGGGCATGTTGATTATCGTGTACCGGATAAAAGCTACTGGTCATGATAGAATAAGGATAAATTCCTGTTAAATAATTTTTGGTCGCATTTAGTTTTAAAACAGGTACATTTTTCGGAGATTTTTGGTCCGCTTTTACTTGCAAATCGGGTAAAAAAGGCTCTGTTACATAAATCATTACCGCTTTGCCGTTTCGTAATTCCCCATACCTGGCTTGTTCCAGGGCATAAGAAGTAATCTCCGCATTTCCTGAATACCAATATTCCTTAAAGTCCTTGGATAAGGTTTTTTTTGGGAAAGGTGCATCAGTTTGTTGTGCTATCTGTTTTTGTTCTTCTTGGATTTCCGTATCCTGCTGTTTACAGGAAATTTGTACACTGGTTACCAAGATTACCAAAATGGAGCAGGTAAGTGCAAATTTAATTTTATTCATGACTCGATCTTTTAGGCTATTTAAGATAACCTACTTTACCATATTTAACAAGGTATTATAGGTTAATTGTGTTGGCAGGCCTACTACATTGGTATAAGATCCCTTTATTTCCTCAATACCAATTAATCCTATCCATTCTTGTATGCCATAAGCTCCGGCTTTATCGTAAGGCTGGTACTCTTCAATATAATAGGTTATTTCCTCAGATGTCAATTTCTTGAATTTTACTTCTGTTATGGAATGGGCTATTTCTTGTTTTTTGGCTGTAGTAAAACAAACGGAAGTAATGACCTGATGCCAGTTGCCCGATAATTTCGTGAGCATTTCCTTGGCCTCAAGAAAATCCTTTGCCTTTGCCAATGATTCATTATTATGCCAAACAACGGTATCTGAAGTGATTAAAATGTCGTTCGGTTTTAAATCGCTAACAAATGCCTTTGCTTTTAGTTGGGATAAAAAATCGGATATTTCTGCAGCCTTTAGGTGTTGCGGATATAGTTCTTCGACCGATTTTAATCGGACTTCAAAATCTAGTCCCATATCTGTAAAGAATTGTTGTCTTCTAGGGGAACCGGATGCTAAAATGATGTTGAAATTTTTAAACTGTTCCTTAATCATCCTTAATCATCCTTAATCGTTTGTAGCGCTATAGTGACTTGCCCAGTCGCCCCTAACTTTAAGTACTTGTTCAATTACATCGCGCACACAGCCATGTCCGCCGTTAATATGCGAAATATAGTTGCTTACACTCTTAACTTCGGCTACGGCGTTTTGGGGACATGTAGCAATACCTACTTCTTTCATTGGAGGTATATCCGGAATGTCATCACCCATGTAAAGAATATTTTCGGCATCTATATTATAAATGTCCATGTATTCTTCCAAGGCATCAATCTTATGGTGGGCTCCCATATAGATATCTGTTACTCCAAGACCGCGTAACCTACTTCTTACACCCTCGTTGGTGCCTCCTGTGATTATGCAAACATTATAACCTTTGCTAAGAGCTACTTTTAAAGCATAGCCGTCCTTAACGCTCATTTTTCGTAACATTTCACCATCTGTGGTAATGATGACACTGCCATCCGTGAAAACTCCATCTACATCAAAAACAAAGGTGGTAATGTTTTTAAGGTACTCTTTATAACTTTTCTCCATGTGTTCTTTTAATTGCATTGCTCAATAGCGTATATATTTCCCGCTGCTGTTTGTTTTTTAAAAATTTTAAGTGGTTGTGTAAGGTATTCTGGTCACCTCTTTTTGCAGGACCGGTTTGGGCTAAAAGAGGGGGCAAGTTGTGCAATTTAGCGGCAGTTTCCTTGATCAATGGTAACAATAGGCTAAAGTCTACACCATTATCCATACAGATTTCCTCACCCATCGTATACATGTAATTGGTGAAATTGTTGACAAATACCGCTGCAATATGCAAGGCTCTGCGTTCTTCCGTATTTATGAATTGTACATTATTACTTAAACTTTTCCCTAAGGATTGCACTAATTGCCGGTCGTTGATATTGTTTACCTCCAAACAAATAGGAATATCCTGAAAAGAAATTGTTTTGCCTATTGTAAATGTCTGTAACGGATAGAAAACCCCATACCGATCACAATCTTTCAACTCTTGCATAGAAGTTGCACCAGAGGTATGTACTACCAAACCTTTCTTTTTTTTGAATTTTTCTGCAACTGTGGCTATTGCATTGTCCGATACCGCCAATATATATACATCCGCATTAGGTATATCATCAAAATTTGTATTTAGAGGGGCCTTGTCTATGGCAAACGTAAGATGTTCTGGATTTCTACCTAATACCTGTTCAATTTTAACGTGCGCCGTCTTATCAAGGGCTTGAAAGAGATTTTGGGCTACATTGCCCGTCCCGACTAAAACGACAGATATCATGGGGTAAAAATACGAAGATTATTTATGGGGCAATAGCATAAAATTAACAGTTTTGACTAACTTTTAAACGTATAATAGCTATACGTAAATGGTGAAAAGACCGTATTTTTGCAACTTGAAAATCAACTCCATTCCTTCATGACGGAAATGTTCAAGAAAATATTCTTCTCTACGCGTTTAATGTCCATTTTATTTATTGTTTTTGCGGTGGCCATGGCATTTGGCACATTCATAGAAAGCTGGTATAGTACGGAGACTGCGCGTATATGGATTTATAATGCTTTTTGGTTTGAGGCAATAATGGTCTTCTTTGTGATTAATTTTATTGGTAATATTTCACGGTACCGTTTATTGCGATTGGAAAAATGGCCTGTATTAACATTACACCTATCATGGATATTGATCATCATTGGTGCATTTGTTACCAGATATATTAGTTTTGAAGGGATGATGCCCATTAGGGAGGGCAAGACGGAGCGAGTGTTTTATTCTGACAAAACATTTTTGACCGTCTATGTGGATGGTGAAATCAATGGAGAGCCTAGGCGAAAGGTTTTAGAAGATGATTTGATCGTAACGTCGGAAGCCATAAAATCTAATCTACCCTGGAATTCTGATTTTAACGGCCAAGCTTTTGAAATTTCTTACGTAGATTTTATAGAAGGTGCAAAGGAAGGACTTATTCCTAATGAAAATGGGAATGCTTATTTAAAGATTGTTGAAGCCGGTGACGGTCAACGTCACGAGCATTATTTAGAAGATGGCAAAGTAGCAAGTATACATAATGTACTGTTTGCATTGAACAAAGAAACTCAAGGTGCAATAAATATTAAGACTACAGATTCCATTTACCAAATATTTGCTCCTTTTGATGGTAATTTTATGAGAATGGCAGACCAGTTCCAAGGTACTTTGGTCAAGGATAGTTTACAGCCATTACAGTTAAGGTCTTTATATAACACCGCAGGTATGCAGTTCGTAATTCCTGATTCCCTAATAAAAGGTTCTTATGGCATAGTTGAGATTCCAAAGGCCGAGCAGACTAAAATGGACCAAGATGCCATGGTGCTTGATATAAGTGCCAATGGGGAGACTGGGCAAATTAAGGTCTTAGGTACAAAAGGCCCGTCAGATTTCAGTGAAAAGGTCAATATTGGTGGCCTGGACTTTTCCGTACGGTATGGCTCTAAAGTATATGAGCTGCCTTTTGGTATAAAATTGAATGATTTTATAGCGGAAAAATATCCAGGTACGGAAAAAGGATATTCATCATATATGAGTAAAGTTTCAATTGCGGATGAACGGCCTTTTGATTATGATATTTTCATGAACCATGTCCTAGATCATAAAGGATATCGGTTTTTTCAATCTAGCTTTGATCCAGATGAGAAAGGAACGGTACTGTCGGTAAATCATGATTTTTGGGGTACTTGGATAACTTATATTGGATATTTTCTGCTTTATATTGGCTTAATGGGAATTATGTTCTTTGGAAAAACAAGGTTCAGGGATTTAGCGGATACATTGGATAAAATAAAAGATAAAAAGAAAAAAATGTTCGGTAGCGCTTTGTTAATGCTATTGTTGGTCAACACCTCATTCTCCCAAGAAAATCATACCGTTAGCCAAGGACATGTGACTACACCAACTTCTGAACAGATAGACTCGTTGGTAAAGTCAAGTATGGTTGGTAAGGAACATGCCGATAAATTTGGAAGGTTGGTCATACAGGATGATGGAGGGCGTATGAAACCTATAAATACGTTTTCATCTGAATTACTACGTAAACTCAGTTTAAAGGATACGTACCTAGGTTACAATTCTGACCAGATTCTGCTCTCCATGATGATGAACCCTGCCGTCTGGTACAATACAGAGTTCATTGCATTGGACAAAAAAGCGCAGAATGATAGTATTAGAAAAATTATAGGGGTTCCAAGTGGACAAAAATATGTGAAGGCCACTGATTTTTTTGATGAAAAGGGGCAGTACAAATTAGAGCCTTATTTAAGGGAGGCTACCGCTACCACCAATCCCAATAAATTTCAGCAAGATTTTAAGGATGCTAATATTAGGTTAAGTTTATTGAACCAAGCCCTTGGTCAGGATATTGTCAAAATTTTTCCTCTTTTGGATGACGAAAATAACAAATGGATTTCCGCCATAGAATATAGAGGAGGACAATATGAAATAAGGGATTCGCTGTACGCAAATTTTGTTAAGAATGCCCTACCTTATTATTTAATGACTTTGGGAAAGGCTCAAAAAAGTGGAGATTATTCACAAGCAGATAAATTATTGGAGGCGTTTGAGCAGAACCAAATAAACCACGGTAGCGAGGTTTTACCTTCCAAACAGAAGATAGAGACCGAGGTGATTTACAACCGACTGAATATATTCAATAAGCTATATCAATACTATGCACTTGTTGGACTATTGATGTTTCTTACACTTATATTTCAAATTTTTAAAGATCGTTCTATTTGGCGTGTCGCCATTTACTTTTTTAAGGGAACCATTATCATCTTATTTTTATGGCATACTGCAGGTTTGATATTGCGATGGTATATTTCCGGTCATGCTCCTTGGAGTGATGCTTATGAAAGTATTTTATATGTTGCTTGGGCTACCATGGGAATTGGTTTGGCCTTAGGAAGAAAAAGTGATATGACCTTGGCCTCATCCGCGTTCGTAACTTCTATGCTGTTGTGGATTGCCCACCAAAGTTGGATCGATCCGTCCATTGCCAATTTACAACCCGTTTTGGACAGTTATTGGTTAATGATCCATGTGGCCGTAATTGTGGGTAGTTATGGACCTTTGACAGTTGGAATGATATTGGGGCTTGTAAGTCTTATTCTAATGATTTTGACCACTAAGAAGAATAAGGCCAGAATGGCAATAAACATAAAGGAATTAACGATCATCAATGAGCTGGCACTGACCACTGGTCTGGTAATGTTGACCATTGGTAACTTCTTAGGAGGGCAATGGGCCAATGAAAGTTGGGGACGCTACTGGGGGTGGGATCCAAAGGAAACTTGGGCTTTGATTTCAATTATGATATA
Organism: Maribacter sp. MAR_2009_72; assembly: GCF_007827235.1. Classification (NCBI taxonomy): domain Bacteria; kingdom Pseudomonadati; phylum Bacteroidota; class Flavobacteriia; order Flavobacteriales; family Flavobacteriaceae; genus Maribacter; species Maribacter sp. MAR_2009_72. The sequence goes on from NZ_VISB01000001.1 coordinate 403,474, forward strand.
CGCTTTTGTAATCCACACCAGACTGGTTCCCGGATTAAGAGGCAAATGGACCTTTAACTTTATGAGTGTGGTGGCATTTGGAAGTATTATGATGACCTATTTTGGTGTCAACTTTTACTTGGTAGGCCTGCATAGTTATGCTAGTGGAGCACAGGTGATAACGCCCACTTTTATTTACTATTTGGTTGCGGGTGTTTTGGTCTTGGGTGCCTTAAGTTATTGGAGGTATAAGGTAAATTATTCCAAATAAATTATTGAAGTAAAAGCTTCATTAATTCTTCCGCCGCAATTTTACCTTTTAGTCTTAAGAAATCTCGTGGTGTATTGTCGCCCAATTCAAAGACTATGGCCGGCATGTCATGATTTACGTAAAAGTAATTTCTGGATACCATTGTGGGTTTTATATCCGTAGAGGGTTTTATATTGGTATGTTTTTGGGGAAGGCGATTGCTTATGTTTTCTATCCAATTAAAAATAATTTCGCCCTTTTTGCCAATAATGGTAGAATCAATAGGGTAATAGATATCATCCCAAGTTGAATGAAAATCGGCTCCAAATACAAATTCATATCCTTCATCTTCCTTTTGTACCAGAAAATCCCGTACGCTTCTTGTTTCGGGTTGATTAAAGTTTTCCCAATCCCTGTTCAGATCAATACCGCCCATATTATGTCGCCAGTGACCATTATCAACCCCATCTGGGTTCATTAAGGGCACCACGAATAAATCATAATTGTTCCTGAAATCCTGTGCTTCTGGAGAATCGCCTGCCAACGTTTCAATGAAGGATTTCATTGCTAAAAATCCGGTTACCTCCGGAGGATGCTGTCTGGAAATGACCATTACGGCCTTTTTATGGCTTCCTTCCTTGATCTGCATTACATTCATGGACCTATTTTCTCTGCTTCTGCCGATCTCGTAAGTGGTGACATAGGGTTTTGTTGACATAGAATCTACCCATTGCTTTACCCTGGTAGAGCCATATAGTTCTTGTGCAGTTATGTAAAGTGGCTTTTCGCTTATATTCACCTTGATTTCAACGAACTCCGGTACTGCTTTTATACCAAATGTTCCCGTTCCTTCATTAATTGCATTGAAGTTTGCACTGTCCAATGGCGTAAAATGTATTCCATCAGTGCTAAGTTTTGGATAGTATCTACTGCGAGAATCCTGATAGGTCATTTTAATGGTTATCGTTTTGGGAGTTGTTGACCAAACTTTAAAGGCGTACCATGGGCTTACATTAATCGGTGTATTTTCTGCAGTAATCAGTGCGGTATAGTGGTCATTGCCATCATAGGCGATGCCATTTAATCTTCCACTTTCAAAATCATTGGTAAAAAAGGTTGTTCCATCTTCAAAGGACCAAATTCCTTTCCATTGTTTTTGTACGGGTTTGGACAATGTAGATACAATGGCACTTTTGCCCTGACCTTGATAACCGGTTGTAACGGGTTTTTGATTGGTGCAGGAAAGTACTAAATAACATATGAAAATCGTAGATAGTAGTTTTTTTATCATGGCCTGTTGGTTATGGGTTGCACTAACTATTAATCTGCTAAATGTAAACTTATAACTTATAAATCTAAAATCAAATATTCACAGTTGTATCATGTTCGGTTCAATCTACTTGTAGCAACCTTATCAAATCGATCAAAGATTTTTAGATCAGTATTCATTACCTTTATTCCCTTTAATTTAATATGCATGAATTCCAATAAAAAAGGGTTAAATACTATTTGTACACATGTAGGGGAGTTAGAGGATAAACAATATAGAGGGGCGGTATCTCCTCTTTATATGAGTAGCTCATATGCCTACGAAGATGTTGATGTTAAGCGTTATCCACGTTATTTTAATACACCAAATCAAGAAGGGCTTTGTAAAAAAGTAGCAGCTCTGGAGCATGCAGAGGCTGCTTTGATATTTGGTAGCGGCATGGCTGCGGTAAGCAGTGCATTAATGGCGTTTTTAAAGGCCGGTGACCATGTAGTTTTACAACAAACCCTATATGGTGGCACCTATAACCTGGTTCATGAGGAATTTAGTAAATATGGTATTGAATATTCCTTTACAAAAGGTTGGACAGCTAAAGATTTCGAAGCGGAAATCAAGGATAATACTAAAGTAATCTACATAGAGACCCCTTCTAATCCATTATTGACAATAACTGATTTGGAGGCCGTTGCGGCACTAGCACAAAAAAACGGACTCGTTTCTATGATAGATAATACATTTGCTAGTCCGGTGAATCAAAACCCTATTGATTTTGGGATAGATATTGTAATTCATAGTGCTACCAAATATATGGGAGGTCATTCAGATATCTGCGCAGGAGCAGTTGCCTCCAATACCCAGAATATTGATCGCATTTTTCAACTGGCCAAAAATTTTGGTGGTAGTTTAAGTGATTATACGGTATGGCTTTTAGAGCGTAGTATAAAAACAATGGGAATCCGTGTACGGGCACAAAATGAAAATGCATTGGCCATGGCCCAATTTTTGGAAAATAATGATGATATCGTAAAAGTGTACTATCCTGGTTTGCCCCACCATCAAGATCATGATATTGCAAAAAGACAAATGAAAGGTTTTGGCGGTATGGTCTCCTTTGAATTAAAGCCTGGTATAGATTCCTCAAAATTTCAGAAAGCCTTGCAATTAATTAAGCCGTCCATGAGCTTGGCCGGGGTGGAAAGCACGTTACTTTCACCTGCAAAAACCTCACATGCGTTAATGAGCGCAGAAGTGCGGGCAAGTCAAGGAATTGCAGATGGACTTATCCGTTTCTCCGTTGGTATTGAAGAGGTGGATGATTTAAAAGCTGATATTCTCCAAGCGATAGAAAAAGTTAAATAACACCCTTTATCATAATAAAAGAAATAGCATGAAATTGGATATTTTAGTATTTGGAGCACATCCAGATGACGCGGAGTTAGGTGCAGGTGGTACCATTGCCAAAGAAATTGCCTTGGGCAAGAAAGTAGGTATTATAGATTTAACCCGTGGTGAGTTAGGTACAAGGGGGTCGGCGGAAATACGTGATGTAGAGGCCGCGGACGCTGCAAAGATATTGGGTGTTGCCGTCCGGGAAAATCTAAAATTTAAGGATGGATTTTTTGTAAATGATGAAAACCACCAAATGGAGGTTATTAAGGCCATAAGAAAATATAGACCGGAAACCGTATTATGTAATGCTATAGATGATAGGCATATAGATCATGGTAAAGGAAGTAAACTTGTAAGTGACGCTTGTTTTTTAAGTGGGTTGAGACGTATTGAAACAAAAATAGGGGAGGAGCCCCAACAGGAATGGAGACCAAAATTAGTATACCATTACATACAATGGAAGAACCTTAAACCGGATTTTGTTGTAGATATTAGTGATTATATTACTTCAAAGACCAATGCTATCAAAGCCTATGCTTCACAATTTCACGATCCAAACAGCAATGAACCAGAAACACCAATTAGTAGTAAAACCTTTATAGAAAGTGTACACTATAGAGCTAAGGATTTGGGAAGATTGGTTGGTGTAGATTATGGAGAAGGCTTTACGGTTGAAAGAATGGTTGCCGTAAAATCCTTGGATAATTTAATTTAGGCAGATTTTTTATATTCCTCCCTAACACGGGGAATGGAAAAGTAGAAGGTGGAGCCTTTTCCAAGAGCGCTATGTACCCAGATTTTACCTTTGTTTTTCTCTACCATTTCTTTACATAAGGAAAGTCCAAGTCCTGTTCCTTTTTCATCATTGGTGCCATAGGTAGTATGGTTGGCATCTTTTTGGAAAATTTTACCCATGGTCTCTTCGCTCATGCCCATACCATTATCCTTCACATATATCTCACATGTTTTTAATTTTTGTATGGCACCAATAACGATCTGTCCGTTATTTGGTGTAAACTTAAGGGCATTGCTCAAAAGATTTCGAATAATGATATCTATTTGGTTAGGATCAGACCATATTTGGCAATTAGGTTCTATTCTATTTTGTAGGGTTATTGACTTAGATTGTGCAATTTCTGATAATAGTGCAATATTTTCATCAACAATAGTGATTAAATTGGTAACAGATGGCTTGGTTACAGAACCGTTCATTTGGGTTTGGCCCCAAGACAGTAAATTGTTGAGCGTAAAAGAAATAGTATCTATATCCACTTTTAATTTGGGGACGAAGTTCAAGAATTCGTCCTTGGTCATTTCACCTTCCTTAAATAATTTCAATAGTCCTTGAAATGCGCCTATAGGTCCCCTAAGGTCATGACCAATGATAGAGAACAATTTGTTCTTGGTTTGGTTCAGCTCGTTTAAATAAGCCTGTTTTTCCTCTAAATCTTGTTTTTTGGATAAAAGTTCTGCATTCAGCTTTTTTTGTATTCGCTGATTTCGTTGAATTATAAAGGTGATGACGACAAAGATGATGAGAATTATTGCAATAAGATAAATAACAATATTTTGTTTGGCCAATGCCTTTTCGTTTTCTAATATCAATTGTTGCTTTTGCCTATTGTATTCCGTTTTTGTCTTCAACATGTCCAAGGCAATTTCATTTCCTTTTTTGGTCAAGGATTCTGAAGTCACCTGAAATATCTCATGGTACCAAAGCGATTTTTTATATTCTTTTTTGTTTTTGTGTATTTTGAACAACTGATAGGTACAATCCTTAATTCCTGTTCTGTAGCCTATTTTTTTGGACAACTCAAAGGCTTCTAAAGAATACACTTGCGCTATACTGTCATTATTGGTATTCAAATGAGCTTCTGACATACCGTTAAGAAGAGCGATCTTACCTCTATCGTCCTCAATTTTTTCATGAAGTAATTCACTTTGCTTGTACCAATATAACGCCCAAGTATTCTTACCTTTTTTTAAATAGATCTTACCTTTAACCTCATAGGCATAAGCAAGCCATTCTAAGATTTTCTCTTGTTCAAATATGGTAATAGCGCTATTGATGTTGAACATGGCATATTCCAGTTCGTTCATGTCTGCATAGGCATCTGCCATACTGCTCATGGTTTCGGCAATATATATAGGATTACCTATTTCCTCATTTATCGCTTTTACTTTCTTAAAGAAAACCATGGCATGGTTGTAATCTTCCTGGGATAAGTACAACTCTGCAATATTTTCATTGATAATGGAAAGGTAATTTTTATAATCTTGCTTTTCAGAAATTCCAATAGCCTCTAAATATCCTTTTAGAGCCAAAGCATAATTGCCCTGAAAGCTATATTCTTTAGCTAGTACGTTGAGCGATTTTACCTTTAACCTAAGTTCTTTATATTTTGTAGCCAGATCATGGGCTTTGCTGAAATAGGATATCGCTTGATCTATATGGCCTTTGTCAGAATAGAACCCACCTATATTAATATATGAATAGATTTCCCCGTTAATATATGATGAAGACTGACTTAGCCTTAGACTTTCATCACTTAAACTATATAAACTATCTAGATTATGATAACGGTATTCACCGGCTAGGTCTATGATTTTATTTATATAAAGGGTGTCCTGAGAATTAAAGCTTGGGTAGTTTCTAATTGTTTCTAATTCGCCCAAAAGTATTTTTCTTCTTAAATCCTGTCCAAAAGTATTGGAATAGACCAATAGCATAAAAATGAATGCCGTGACACGACATACTTTTTTATACCCGGAACATATTCTCAAAACCTTATAATTCATAAATAGAATCAAAAATTATGATCTAAAATTAACTTACAAGTAGTGAGATAAAGAAAATATGTTGTGAAATGCTAAATATTGTGTGTTTCAGCGGGTTAAATGTGTAGTTCGTCGATGATTTTGTGGATTTATACAAAAATTTAATCCGTAAAATCTTACGATATTACTTAATGGTAAAGAATATTATTTAATATATAAATATTTGATAATCAGTATATTATAATAATTATTTGTAATTATTCTACTATTTTTAAATTTTCTTCATAGGTAGTTCCACAGAAAATATACTGCCTTGGTCCAATGTACTTTCTACCTGTATTTTGCCATTGTTTGCCAACACCATTTCCCTTACCAATCGTAGTCCCAATCCAGTTCCTTTTTCCCTGTTGGTACCATAGGTTGTAAAATGTTCATTGTCATTAAAAATGTTTTGAATGGCATCTTTGCTCATGCCAACACCATTGTCAATGACGTATATTTTGAGCGAATCATCAATCAGTTCGGTCAATATTTTAATTTCACCATTGTTGGGGGTGAATTTAATGGCGTTACTAATTAAGTTTCTAAATATAATATTGAAATGGTCCCAGTCTACAAAAGCGGTATGAACTTCTTTGATGCCGGTAATAAGTTTAATGGATTTTTTTTGAAGTTCATTTTTATATAATTGTAAAATAATATCTAATTCCGGTTTCACCTGTACTGTTTCCGGATTTATTTGATTCCCGTTCATTTGCGCCTTTCCCCAATGTAGAAGATTATCCATTGTAAATTGAACTTGTTCTAGTTCTTCCTTTAATTGTGGAGCAAATTTTTCAAAATAAACTTTACCTTCAGGGTCTTCCAAATAAAACTTTAGCAACTCTTTCAGGGAAATGATAGGTCCCCTTAAATCATGGCCAATGATTGAAAAAAGCCGATCTTGATTTCTATTGATCGTTGTTAGTTCTTTTTGGTTTTCATTTAATGCCACTGCTTGACTTTCCAATTGTTTATTCAATAATTTTTCCCTTTTATTGATGCTCAATATGATTAAAACTATTATGGACAAGATAGCCAAAGCTATGAGGGACCATCTAACGTATTTGCGTTGTTGCTCTAATTCAAGGGTATTTTTTGCCTTAAGGGCTTCTTTTTCCTTTTCAAGATTAAGTTTGGCGTTGACCATAGTTAAATTTCTACGATTCTTTTCTTTGGAAATGTCGTTGGCCAATTTCTCGGTCATTTCCAAATATTCCAAGGATTTACCAATATTACCTTGTTGCTTGTTTATCTCATATAATAATCTATACACTTTTTCTAAGCCTGTATTTAATTTAAATGATTTGTACAGGTCAAGACTTTTATATGCATAATCCTCAGAAGTGTCAATGTCGTTCAATTTAAAGTTAGCCTTGGCAAGACCAAAATATACATCGGCCTTACCTTTTATATCATTGACGGAGTTATGTGAATTAAGAGCTTTTGTATAATTGGACTTAGCCATCTGATAATTTCCGGTCTTTAAAAGTAATTGACCATAGGTGCCATAGGAAAATGCCAACCACAACTCATCATTGTGTTTTTTAAAATAGGTAATACTATTTTGTAACAATGATTTTGCTTCCTGAAATTTATCTTGTTGAATATAGAGATAGGCTAAATTACTGGAAATCATGGCTATCATACTGCCATCTTGTAATTTTTGAGCTGCTTCTTTTGCACTTGCGTAATAGCCGTGAGCTTCATCAAAATCTTCCAGTAGATTGAACATAGTCCCTAAGTTCATGTTCATTCTGAACACATAAAAATCATCTTTTTTTCTTTCACCTATAGCTAGCGCATGTAAAAAATGGGTGTAAGTCAACGGATAGTTTTGTTGACTAAAATATGCTTGTCCTAATTGGTTATGTACCTTCATTTCGGTTTGGGCATATTCAGATAGGTGTATGTCCGCTATGGCTTTGTTTCCAAAATCTATAGCTTTCTCCATCTCACCTTTAAATAAGTGAAACATTGAAAAATTGGATAATGCTTCTAGTTCTCCTTCTTTATAATCTATGGCCCCACTAATTTCAAGTGCTTTTTGAGCAAGTATGTTTATAGAATCTTTTGCTGTATACCTTAGTTGGTATGCTAAACCATTTAATAAATCTACATATTGGGTAGAGTTTTCGGTGAAATTTGGTTGTTGCTTAAAATCTTTTATCTGGTTTTTAAAAATTTGGATACTATCTACTTGCCCAAAAGCTTTAATGCAATTACTAAAGCAAAATATACCAAGAAGAAAAAATTTACATAGGTTTTTGAAAGTCATAGGGGTAACCTGTTATAGGTCATTAAATTAAAACTATTTTTCAATTTAGATAGAAATTAGGTAGGGAAGTGTAAAAATGAAATATTTATTCAAAAGTGATTTATTATTTGCGGGTAATATATAAAAAATTTACATTTGCACTCGCTTACAAATGGTGGTTGTAGCTCAGCTGGTTAGAGCATCGGTTTGTGGTACCGAGGGTCGCCGGTTCGAACCCGGTCTTCCACCCTAAAAGCAGATAGAAAGTCTTGAATATATATTCAAGACTTTTTTATTTGGGTCAATTTTAAAAATGGTATAAATGCATAAAAGCCTGATAGTTATGGTAACCATCAGGCTTTTTTATACTTCTTTATTTACTATTCCGTTGCCTTGTCAACAACAAGTTTGTTGTTGCGGTTAGCAATTTCCCATGCAGTGTAAAAAATCAATCTTGAACGATTTTCCAATAGGTCATAATTTATCTTATCCGGGGTGTCACTTGGTCTATGGTAATCATCATGGGTTCCATTAAAATAAAAAATAATAGGAATATTATTTTTTGCAAAGTTATAATGGTCACTTCTGTAGTAAAAACGGTTAGGGTCGTTTTCATCGTTGTAGGTGTAATCAAGTTCTAAATTTGCATATTTAGCATTGATTTCTTCAGATAACTCATGTAATTCCGTACTCAATTTATCCGACCCAATTAAATAAATATAATTACGGTCACCTTCTCTTTGTGGGTCAATTCTACCGATCATATCAATATTTAAGTTGGCTACGGTTTGTTCCAAAGGAAAAAGTGGCTCATAATCCGTATAATATTGAGAGCCAAGTAAACCTTTTTCCTCTCCGGTAACATGTAAGAAAACTATAGAACGTTTTGGCCCGTGACCGGCGTCCACTGCCAATTTAAAAGCTTCTGCAATTTCCAATAACGAAACCGTACCAGAACCATCATCATCCGCACCATTATTGATTTCTCCGTTACTTGAAATTCCAATATGATCTAAATGCGACGAAATAACCAAATACTCCTCTGGCTTTTCAGTGCCCTTTATTATGGCGGCAACATTTTCTGAGGATATTTTATCATTAGAGCTTTCAAAATTAAGTTCTAACGTTGTTGTTAAAATTTTAGCTGATTCGTCCGTATTGATTGATGGATAAATTTCTTCTGCCAAATTTTGGTCAATAAATAGACTATAGAATTCAGTGGCATTGGGATCTACAAGTTCCATTCTGCCACTATTATTGGTTTCCATGTACTGATACCTGCGTTTAAAACGATCAAAATTTTGGGCATCATAATACAATACACCTTTAGCTCCTTTTTCTACCGCTATCTGTATTCTTTTGGTCAATGATTCTGACATGTTGCTCCAAACGGATGGCTCCGTACTACCGGAAATCTTATAGGAACCGTCTTCATTTTTAGGTTCACCAGATTTTAATAGTACAATTTTATCCGTAATATCCAAGTCTCCATAATCTGTATAAGATTCATCTTCAATGCCATAGGCTATATATACAATATTATCAAATGCATTCTGTGCAGCTCCAAAGGTTAATACGTGGTCACCAATACCAAAATCCTTGCCGTTGACGCTTAACTTGCCGGTGGGTAAGTTGCTTACCTCTAAAGGAACGTTCTGAAAATAATCTCCATTTGGTTTTGCGGCAGGTACACCTAATTCCTCATATTGAGCCTTGATGTATTCAATAGCTTTTTTCTGGCCCGGTTGTCCCGTTTCCCTTCCTTCAAATTCATCAGAGGCGTAAATGTATAGATGGTCCTTTAATTCATTTTCAGTGATTGAAGTAGCATACGTTGTGGGAGATACTTTTTCTGTGGTCTTTGCTTCTGCTTTTTCTGTCACCGTTTTTTGTGAAGAATTACAGGAAAAGACCAATGAGACCAATAAGATCAGTGCTTTTTTCATGTTCTTTTTTTTTGATAAAAATTTATCAAAAATAATCAAAACCTTAGGATTAGAAGTTATTAGCAGGAAGAATCGGCAATGATTTTCCATTTACCGTCAATTCTTTTAAAGATAATCATGAACGTGCCCTTAGCATCACCTACCGTTCGCTTTAGCATATATTCGCCCATTACAAAATAGGAATCTTGGTTAATAGGATGAATCTTAGCAATAGTGAAGGTCAATTCTCCAGTATGGGACGCATCCGGATAATTTTTTTTATAACTATCCAATGTGGATGTCCACCCTGTTTTTAATTGGGCTCCACTATAAAAAAATAAGGAATCCGTTTGGTGGTAGGCTTCCATGAAACCTTTTAAATCATTGTTGTTCCAATCTTTTTGCTGCTGAGCTATTATGTGGGTAATCTCCTTTATATCATTTTGCGCATTAGGCTCTTTATGACACGAGCATAACATGAGGAGGCTTATATATAGTATATGTACAATTCTCATATTTGAAACACAAAGGGGCGCAAACTAATTTGTTAAAGCTTGTTCAATAGCCGCCTCGACCAAAGGTTCCATAATTTTGTAACCTTCTACGGTTGGGTGTACACCGTCTTCTGCATATTTTTTGGGCAAGCCATTTTTCTCATCGGCCATAGCAGAAAAATAATCCACATAAATATGGCCTTTATCATCACAATATTCTTTGATCAATTTATTAAGTGCAATAATTTTCTCAGCTGGTTCCAAACCTGGTTTCCATGGGTAATCATATGCGGGTAGGGTAGAGGTTAAAATTACTTTTATATCATTGGCTGTGGCTATTTCTGCCATTCCCTTAATATTGTCCATAATCATTGCTATGGTAGACGGACCTGTATTTCCGGCTATATCATTAGTGCCAGCCAATAGTACTACAGCTTTAGGGTTTAAGTCTATCACATCTTGCCTGAACCTAATAAGCATTTGTGGGGTAGTTTGGCCGCTAATACCGCGATTAATATAAGGTTTTCCCTTGAAAAATTCCGGTCTTGAATTAAGCCAACCAATGGTAATGGAATTACCCATAAAAACAATCCTATTCTCATTATCGCTGATTTCAGGGAGATTGTTGTTGGCTTCTTTAAAACGATTGAGGTCTGCCCAATCCTGAGAATGCAATTTGGTAAGTCCTAGCAAGGATAACATAAGCACAATACTAAGTTGATATACAGATTTCATATTTATTAATTATGTTTTTTGAATTTCAGATTTTTCATTTGCGGTTAGCGGAACATTTTTAATGATGCTCTCCTTATTGGGCCGTTGAACAAATAAATAGGCCAATAGACAAATAACGATGACCAAGGGCAGCGCATTGCCCGTTTTATAATATGCATATAACCCTGCAAAGGCAGGTACTTCTATCAATGCATATTTTATATGTAACGCGGATTGATATTTTTTGAGTTTATCTGCCAATTGCTCATTTAACTGTATGTTCAAGGTCATTTTTTTAAAAACCCATTGACTGCCAAAATAACCTAAAAGAGCCAAAACAGGAACTATGAATAGAAAGATATCCTGGCCATTGGTACTTGTATTAAAGCTATTTATTTGCAACACTATCCAAACCGTAAATATGCCTAAACCTGCTACAAGGAATAAATGCATAATAGAGAGACTTTTGATAAAATTTTTTAGTTCCATATGTTATTTAAAATGGTAAGATACTATAATTATAAACTCTATTGAATAGGTGCAGTTGCAAACTTAGGATTTTATGAAATTTAGGAAATTAGAATAATTATCTTTGTGGACTTATGGTAAAATATATTTTGGTCTTACTTGTCTTTTTAACCATGCATACGGCTAAAGGACAAATTGAAAGTGATAAGGCTTTGCATTTTTTGGGTGGAAACTTGTATGGTTTGGTTGGAGCCGGTATTGCAAATGAAATTTCTGATGGAGATAGAACCTGGACCTTTATTGGAGCAGTAGGCGGTAGTTTGTTAATTGGTGTGGCCAAGGAAAGTATTGATCAAAAGCAGTATGGAGGTTGGGACAATGCAGATTTGATTGCCACTGTACTGGGTGGTGCCACTATAGGTTTCACCATTGATATTTTCAAAAAAAGAAAGCAACGTAAACGCGATAAGATTTTCAAAGATGCAGTTGGAGAAAACTACAACTACGATAGAGAAACATACCCAGTACAAGAGTTAAAAATAAATTCGTTGCACGTACTAGGTATGTCCAATACCGTATTGCGTAAATAATTATTAGTATTTGGCACTTTTTCCGTTGGCCATTGTTCGCAATATAAACTCCCTTACATCATCATTAGCAGTTTTTAGGTCCTCTCTACGTAAATACATCATATGGCCGGAACGGTATCCCTTAAAACTAAAACGGTCCTTTAGCCTTCCACTTGGGTCAACTTGCCACATGGTATATTTTGCATTGAAATAGTTGGTTGCACCGTCATAGTATCCAGATTGAATCATTACGTTCAAATATGGATTTTGGGCCATGGCCTGTCTTAAATCATCTCGGGTATTGTCGTTTTCATTGTTCCAAGGGTGCACGGGGCCAAACATGTTATATTTTACATCGGTCTTAAAATTAAGTTCCTCTTGTAAATAATAGTTTATGGCAGGGGTAAAGCTATGTAACCAGGAAGTTAGTTCAGAATTGTAATCAGGTCTCATTCCGGCCATTTGCCTATCTATGCCCAAATATCTCGAATCTAATCTGCCTACGGTGTATCCACCCTTATCCCTTAAAAGGTTTTTCCAAAAAAAGGATGTTGGTACGGATAGATTTTGATCAATAACATCTTGTTGATCTAACCCGGAATAGTAAGCAATCTTTTCAGCCACCTTCTTCTTTTCAGATGCATCTAAAAATCCACCTTTGGCCAATGCCGGTATTAATTGGTTAATGGTGTAATCTTCGGATTCCGGTAAAATATCAAGAAGGTCTTTTTCCTGTAATGCCTTTGGCAATGCTTTGTGGTGCCAAGCCGCCGCTGTGTAATAGGGCAAGTTTATTGCTTCCGCTACCGGGCCGCTATTACGGATGACTTTATAATCTGCGGGAGAAACCATGATTACCCCGTTTAAATACATCCATTGTTGATTTTGTAAAGCTAAGGAAAGGCCCATGACCCTTGTACCGCCATAACTCTCCCCAATGATATATTTTGGGGAACGCCATCTATTATTTCTGGTCACAAATGTGTTAAGCCACTCCGCTAAATATTTAATATCGGCATTAATTCCAAAGAACTTATCCCTGTCAACTTCTTTTCCGCTTTCCGGAATAGTTCTACTATATCCTGTATTTACGGGATTTACATAGACTATATCGGCAACATCCAAAACGGAATGTGGATTCTGATCTACACCATAGGGCTGTACAGGATAACCTTCATCATCTATTTTTAATATTTTAGGTCCTGTATAAGCCAAATGCATCCATACGGATCCGGAACCCGGACCTCCGTTAAATGAGATCAATAGAGGTCTAGCGGCGCGATCTTTAATATTATTCCTGGTATAGTACGTATAATGTAAAGTTGCAACGGGTTTGGAATTACTGTCCCAAACGGGTTGGGTGCCGGTAGCTGCGGTATATGAAAAGGTACTACCGTTTATCGTTGCATTGTGCTGTGTGGTAATTACCGTATCTACAGGTATGGTACGCGATTGCGCAAATACTGCCGAAGCAAAAACTAAGAAGAAAAGGTGTACAATTTTTTTCATGTTCATTTGGTGTTGGTGAGTATACGAAAATAAGAATATTACAGGGATCATTTAGTGTGTTTTATTGAATACTTAAACTCATTTACAGCTTGGATTCATTTCGATAATCTATGGATAAGGAAAGTTTTCAGTTTTTTTAGTATTCTAATGTCCTATCTGTTAATTTTAATTAATTTAATACTCAAGCTATATCACGAAGAACATGAAGCACTATACAAGACGTAATTTTGGAAAGCTGGCTACAACAGGTTTTTTTGGCGCTGCCGTTTTTGGGTCCGTACAATTGGCTATGGGTTTGAATAAGGGGAATGAAACTAAAAAACTTGGTGTTGCGTTGGTAGGACTGGGTAGTTATAGTACTTACCAATTGGCTCCGGCACTTGTCCAGACAGAATATTGCTATTTGGCGGGCATAGTAACGGGTACAAAAGAAAAGGAGGCCGCATGGGCCAATAAGTATAATATTCCAAAAAAGAATATTTATAACTATGAAAATTTTGACGCGATAGCCAATAATGATGATATCGATATAGTATATGTGGTGTTGCCCAATAGCATGCATGCAGATTTTAGTATAAGGGCCGCCAAAGCAGGAAAACATGTAATTTGTGAAAAACCTATGGCGGTCAGCGTGGAAGAATGTGATGCCATTATGGCCGCATGTAAAAAAGCGGATGTAAAATTATCTGTAGGGTATAGAATGCAAAGTGATCCCTATACACAGGAAGTAAAAAAATATGTAAGGGAAAAAACCTTTGGCGATGTTCATTTTGTATCCTCCGATGCCGCTTATATTTCTAGGGGAAATCCAGATCAATGGAGGTTGAAAAAGAAATTGTCGGGCGGTGGGGCTCTACTTAATATGGGTGTTTATGCAATACAGACCAGTATCTATGGGGTAGGAGAAAATCCCACAAGTGTATCTGCGCAGGAGTTTAGTACACGACCAGAATATTTTAAGGATACGGATGAGACCATTACTGCCCAGTTTACATTTAACAATGGTGCCGTAGCCCATATGATGACTTCCCATAATGCAAACGGGAACCGACTAAAAGTACATTGTAGCAATGGCTGGTTTGAGCTAGATCCTGCCCATAACTACGGACCGATCAATGGTAGAACCTCAAAAGGAAATACTATTTCCTTTCCTTATCAAAGTCAGCAAGCATTACAGATGGATGATTTTGCAAGACATATTCTGTTAGGTACCAAAAACGTTGCTCCTGGTGAAATGGGAAAGCGTGACATGATTATTGCCGAAGCAATTTATGCATCTATTGTAAATGGCGGCAAAACACAACCCTTAAATTTAGGTACCATGGGCATTGTAAGTTAAATGTATGATTTACAATGTGTTATGTTTTTTAATCGTTGCGGTTAACAATTAGTTCAATGTTACGTAATTCTATCATTACCTAAATTTTACATTGTAACACTAATTTAAGATAAGCATAAAGCAATGCTAATTTTAAGGGTACTTTAAAACAAAGATGTCAATATAGTTTTGTGGAGTAGATAACCTAAAACTAAATTGATAATGAAAATCACAAAAAACGTAGTAGTAAAAACCTTGTTGCTATCATGTATTGGTATGGCCGTACTGAGTTGCGACCCTGAGGATGGAATTGATGGAATAAATGGTAAAGATGGTGTTGACGGCGTAGACGGGGTAGATGGCCAAGATGGAAAAGATGGTGAGGATTTTACACCACCGGCAACCATGTTCGAAAACAAGTCCAACTTAGCTCCTTTAGTAGCCATGATGCCCCAGTTCAATTATGTGGAGGCATATTCATTGATAAGCTCCTCTGATACTTTAAGCAATGATTTTAAATTGGTAGGGGCACAGGACGGTGCAGGGTTTTTAAAAGACCCTGAAAGTGATGGTTATATCTATGTGGTAAATTCTGAAGATGCCTATGCAGTGAGCAGGATTAAATTAGACGCCAACCTTAATCCTATTAGTGGGGATTGGTTATTGAATTCTGGTGTGGCCGATTTTGCTAGACAATGCTCCGCTACCATGTGGGAAGCAGATATACATGGCGGTGGGTCAGATATATTTCTTTCTGCTTCTGAAAGTATTAATTACGATGTAAAGGGAATTGATCCCTATGTAGCAACACCTACACCGACCGCAGATTTTGGTTTGGATGCTCTTGGTGAATTTTCATGGGAGAATGCAGTGCCTTTACCAAAGAATGCCTATCCTGGTAAAACGGTTATTTTAGGCGGGGACGATGATTCCAGTGGCTCTGAAGGCCAAGTTTCATTATATTACTCGGAGGATGGTGATGCAGATCTTACCGGAGGAAAAATCTATGTACTTCGTTTTAAGCAAGTGTCCGATGGATCGGGGGGTGTTATCGATGCTACTCCTGAAACCATATATAACGAATCTAACTTGGACTTTCAAACCACCTATGATGTAGAGTTTGTTGAAATTGTGGATGGTGCGGATATGACCAAGAACGAAATGGAAGACGCTTCCGTAGCGGTATATGCATCTGCATTTATGAGGGTAGAGGATGTTGATTATCAAAAAGGAACAGATGAAAAGGGAAGAAACGTATTTTTTGCTGTAACCGGTAGGGGACCTGGTGCTGGCACGTATAATGACTGGGGTACGGTATATAAACTGGAGCTTGATGAAGAATCGCCATTGACTGGAAAATTAACGCAGATCGTTAGTGGAAATACCGATAGTAACAACGCGGACGGGAACCTAAGCATGTTGCAAAGCCCGGATAATATCTGTGTTACGGAAAACTTTGTATACTTTCAGGAAGACCCTAATTCTTTTGACAGGGGCCATGCTGCATATATATATCAATCAGATTTAAATGGTAACAGTATACGTCCGGTTCTTGAATTAGTGCTTAGGTCCGATCTTACCGCTGATGGATCGCTAAATGTTGGAGATGGCGATGGTGGCGAATATGGTGCGCTTATAGATATTTCCGACAAAATAGGGTTTCCGGATACATTCATTTTAAACTTACAGCCACATTACTGGCAAGATGATTCATTTAAGGGGCGTGATGGACATGTAAACACGGATTATGAAGATAATCAAGGTGGACAGATCGTTATCCTTAAGGGGTTACCTAGATAATTTTTCTTTAATCAACTGAAAGGGCCTACCCAATTTTTTGGGAGGTCCTTTCTAATTTAAATACGTTTATGTTCAAGAAAATTTGTTATCTATTGGTGTTTGGGGTTGCGTTGGTCTCATGTAAGGATGTATCAATCACCACTACGGAAACTTTGGATAAGGTGCCAGATTTTACTAAAGCTCAAGACTATTATTATTCAAACATGGTTTTGGCCGTTAACTATATGGATTCATTGATGATGGTCAAGGTAGATGATCCTTTGGCAAAGCAATATTTTAAAGAGGTCCGTACCGCTTTCAAAAAAGCGGAGCCATACGCGTCCTATCTTAAACCGGAAGTTGGTCATAGGGTAAACGGACCGGCTTTACCGGTTCTGACCGAAGATACCCAAAAAGTACTTGCACCCATTGGACTGCAAAAGATTGAGGAGAGTATTTATTCAGGCATAGATGATGAGAAAACTTATGAGCGCGAGTTGGAGTTGACCAAGGGGCTTATGGTAGTTTTACGCAATTATATCCCAAAACGTACTCTTACCTCCCAACGTTTTTTTATAAGTATCCATCAACAGCTTATGAGAATTGTAAGTTTGGGTATAACGGGTTTTGACACCCCTGTAAGTCAACTAGGACTTGAAGAAACCAAAATATCGCTCAACAGTTTATTTAATGTATATAGTACGTCGTTGGCACATATTGTAAAAGAGCGGGCACCAGAACTTAATGAGGATTTTGAAAAAACCGTTTCTTTGGCAATCAATTTTATTGGGGACAATCCCAATTTTGAGACTTTTGACCGGTATATATTCATTAGGGATTATTTTAATCCTATAACTAGAAATTGGCTGGCCATTAGAAAAGCATCTAGTAGTTGGGAGCCGGTAGATAACTTTCCATTTAATTTTGATGCTCCCACTTTTTTTGAATCCAATTCATTTAACCCAAACTTTTTTATATCGAACACCAATAAAAATCCGACCCAACAGCAAATAGACTTAGGAAAACAATTATTTTTCGATAAAAATCTATCTAAAAATAAGGATATGGCCTGTGTCACCTGTCATAATTCAAATAAGGGTTGGGCGGATAACGTGGTATTGAATAAGGATAATGAAGGAAAAGATTTAGACCGTAACACACCAACGTTGATCAATGCTACATTTCAGCAAAGTCAATTCTGGGACGGGCGTTCACCAGATTTAATAGCTCAAGTATCCGCTGTGTTTACTAATGAGAAAGAATTTGCTTCTTCGGTTCATAAATTTTCTAACGAGATCATGATCAACGATAGTTATCGGCTCTTGTTTAAAGAGGCCTACGGAGATATATCCATAAAAAATATTGATATGGTTAAAGCGATATCTTCCTATATAGCCACCCTTAACGGATTTGACTCAAAGTTTGATAAAAATATTAGGGCAGAAGTAAATTCATATACAGAGGAGGAAAAATTAGGATTTAATCTGTTTACGGGAAAGGCCCTTTGTGCTACTTGCCACTTTATACCTTTGACCAATGGTACCGTACCACCATTTTTTGCGGAACATGAGAAAGAGATTATTGGTGTTCCTGCCAATGCCAATAATAAACAACTGGATGAAGATGTAGGATTTTATGCAATATCCAAAAAAGACCTACAAAAAGGAATGTTCAAAACCCCAACGGTACGTAATGTAGGTGTTACTGCTCCTTATATGCATAATGGTGTTTATAATACCCTAGAGGAAGTCGTTAATTTTTACAATCTTGGTGGAGGTATAGGTTTGGGCTTTGATCTACCGCACCAAACACTACCTTTTGATCAACTGGATCTGACTAGTATTGAGGAAAATGCATTGGTAGCATTTATGAATACTTTGACAGACGTTCCCAAAATCACCAATTATTAAAATTTTTCAAAAACGCCGAGTCCAAATAAGGCAAAGTCATATTTTACGGGATCAACTGGATCTAGCTTCCTTAAATTGGCATCTAGTTCTGCTAAAGCCTTGGCATCATTTTGTTTACGTTTTAGCAGACCTAGTTTACGTGCTACGTTACCGGAGTGTACATCCAAGGGACATGATAATATTGAGGAAGGTATATTTTCCCATAAACCAAAATCAACTTCAGTACTTGCATCCCTAACCATCCATCTTAGAAACATATTAATGCGTTTTGCCGCAGAACCTTTTAATGGGTCAGATACATGTTTGGTTGTTCTGGTTTCATGGGGTAGTTCAAAAAAAAGCTCTTTGAATTTAGATATCGTAGGTTGTAATGAATTTGATGTCTGGTATTTGGTAAAGATTCCTTCAAGTCCATTATATACTTTATAGATATGCCTTAAACTTTTTATGAAATAGGTTAAGTCAATTCCATTAAAAGTTCTATGTACAAAACTGGCTAATTGGTCCAAATCTTTTTCACTGTAATTACTTATGAAATCATAAGGACTTTGGCCCATTAACTCCATTAACTTATGTGAATTGTTAATGATACTTTTTCTGTTTCCCCAGGCAATTGTAGCTGTTAAGAAAGCACTGATTTCAATATCTTCCTTTATGGTGAACATATGTGGAATTTGTATAGGGTCTGTGTCCAAAAACAGTTTATTGTTGTAAGCAATGACTTTTTCATCCATAAATTCCTTTAAGTCCGCCTTGTTCATTTAATGTCAATTTTTAGTATGGTTACAATCAAAACAGGGGCTAATAAAATAAGGTTGTAAAGCCCATGCAGTATTATGGACCATAATAGACCAAACTTGATTCTTATAAACCCTAATATGAATCCTGCACAGATTTGTGGTGCTACCAATAGGGGCGCAAAGTAAATTACTTGTGTAGACCATTCAAAATTACTGATGTGAACCAAACCGAACAATATTGTAAAAGCATAAAAGATTTTTGGGAAAGAAGTCTTGTTTTTAAAATAAACCAATGGTGCTCTAAAAACTAACTCTTCTAGTATGGGAGCTACGATTACTGCTAAAAAAAATATGGTCATGGGTGAATATTGGGCAAATAAATCCTCAACGGCATGTTTGCCCATGTCCAAATCAAAAATTTGCTGTACAACTCCTGCAATGGTCAAGAGCAATACACTTAATGCCAATGAGATGAATAAAAGTTGAACTAATCTCCCCCATCTATAAATAGATGATTTGTTGGCATCTATTTGATATTCAGGATGCTTTGCAAATTCATAAAGTTCTTCTAGCATATTATATAATTATGCTATGATAATTTCTTTATCCACAATTTTGCCATCGACCATGGTAAGTTTACGGTCGGCCATTTCAGCTAATTCTTCATTATGGGTAACGATTACGAAAGTCTGTCCAAACTTTTCACGAAGCTCAAAAAATAACTTGTGTAGATTGTCCGCACTTTCAGAATCTAAATTTCCGCTTGGCTCATCCGCAAAAATTATTGATGGATTGTTGATCAGTGCCCGGGCAACTGCTACACGTTGTTGTTCTCCTCCCGACAATTCTGCCGGTTTATGATCAATTCTATGAGAAAGACCTAGGAAAGTCAATAGTTCCTTCGCCCTTTTCTCAGCTTCAGCTTTTGGTGTTTTTTTAATGAAAGCGGGTAAGCACACATTTTCCAATGCCGTGAATTCTGGTAACAGCTGGTGGAACTGAAAAATAAAACCAATATGTTCGTTTCTGAATTTTGCCAGCTCTTTGTCGTTTAAATTGGTGGTTTCAATATTATTGATCAATAAATTGCTGTCATTTCTATTGGATTGTACATCCAATGTTCCCAAGATTTGCAACAAGGTGGTTTTTCCTGCACCGGAAGCACCTACAATAGATACAATTTCTCCTTTTTTTATATGCAGGTCTACACCTTTTAAAACCTCTAATGTTCCGTAATATTTATGAATGTTAGAAGCTTTGATCATAGATGAGGTTATTTAGATATGTGTTCAAAATTAATGAAAATAGCGCTTGCGAAAAATACTATGTGCAATTATACTTTTACAAAAGCTTTCATTGGTAGAATGAATTTCAAAATGAGTAATTTTGTTGCTTTTATGAATAATAAGTAGGGTAATTGAAAAAAGATTACGTAATTTTGTTCAACGAAAATAAAATTTTATTAAACATAATTTATACTATATGTCCTCTTATAGAAATTTAGAAGAATATAATCTTGAAATAACCGATGAAGTAAGAAGCAGGTATTCTTCCATTATTGAAGAAATTGGTGAAAATGTAGAGCGGGAAGGACTTATAAAAACTCCTGAGCGTGCTGCAAAGGCTATGCTTTTTTTAACCCAAGGGTATAAACAGGATGCCGTTGAAATTCTCAAAGGGGCCATGTTCAAGGAGTCTTATGATGATATGGTCATTATAAAGGATATTGAATTGTATTCCTTATGCGAGCACCACATGCTACCATTTTTTGGGAAGGCCCATATTGCTTATATACCCAATGGCCATATTGTAGGACTCAGTAAAATACCTAGAGTGGTAGATGTTTTTGCAAGAAGGTTACAGGTACAGGAGCGCTTAACACATGACATTCTAGAATGTATCAATACTACCTTAAAGCCAAAAGGGGTTGCCGTAGTCATAGAAGCATCACATATGTGCATGATGATGAGGGGAGTGCAGAAACAAAATTCGGTCACTACTACTTCTGGATTTAGAGGGCAGTTTGAGAAAATAGAAACCCGGAACGAATTTCTAAAACTCATAAGTGCTAAACTTTCCTAGTCCTTTTTTTTGATTTAAAACCTATGAAAATTTGGCATCTTTGTTGTATACCACATAAAGATTAACTAAATTTTCAATATGTCTATTTTAAAAAATAAAAAATATAAACAACTCCTTATGGGGCTGTTGTTCGATGGTATTGGTATGCTGTCTTTTGCCATACCATTTGTAGGTGAGTTCTCCGACATTGTCTGGGCACCTTTGTCAGGATGGCTAATGACCAGAATGTATAAAGGTAAAGTTGGTCAGGCAGCGGGTATATTTACATTTGTAGAGGAGATTATACCAGGTTTTGACATTATACCCTCCTTTACGTTAATGTGGTTATATACTTATGTCTTTAAGAGTGAAGAAAAAGGCAAGACTATTGAGGTCTAATTAACTTTCTAAAAATTTGTAAATGGCTTAACTTTAACTCAAATCGGAAATGTTTTGAAAAGAAGAAGTTTTGTCACCAAATCGAGTTTGGCAGGTCTGTCCAGTGTTCTCGGAATAGATATTGTTTACGGAGCGTTAATGCCATCTGGTTATACGCCATTGGCCTATCAAGATGTAAATCCTTTTACCTTATTTAAAAAGGACGAAGCCATGGTTGTTCTTAATGATAGACCTTGGAATATGGAAGCCCAGGCACATTTGTTAAATGATCCGGTTACGCCTAATAAGTATATGTTTATTCGTAACAACGGACTCATTCCTGAAACAATTGATGAAAAAATATGGACGCTTACAATTAACGGTGAATCTGTTAAAGCATCTAAGACCTATACGCTTCAAGATCTAAAAACTAAGTTTAAACATTATACCTATCAACTTACTTTGGAATGTGGCGGTAATGGCAGAAGTGAGTTTGATCCACCGGCAAAAGGGAATCAATGGACTATTGGTGCCGTTTCATGTGCCAATTGGACAGGAATAAGGTTAAAAGACCTTTTGACAGATGTTGGCCTAAAAGATGATGCCGTTTATATAGGCTATCATGCGGCTGACCAACATTTAAATAAAAACCCGAATAAAGAACCTATTTCTAGGGGAGTGCCCATAGCCGAAGCCATGCAAGATGAAACTTTAATAGCTTTTGCAATGAACGGCGAGCCTATACCAAAAGTTCATGGTTTTCCATTACGATTGGTTTGTGGTGGCTGGCCAGCTTCAACGTCCGGAAAATGGTTGACCGGTATAAGTGTAAGAAATAAAGTTCATGACGGAGAGAAAATGGGTGGGAGCTCATACAGGGTGCCTTGTGAAACCGTGGCGCCGGGGGAAACGGTTACGGATGATCAAATGTGTATCATAGAGTCCATGCCAGTAAAATCCTTAATTACTTATCCTAAGTCAGGAGCACTGCTAACAGAAGGTAAAATGTTGAAAATCAACGGTCATGCATGGGCAGGGGAATTACAGGTTGCAAAAATGGAATATTCAATAGATTTTGGATCATCTTGGAATACCGCAAATTTAGATACACCTACCAATAGGTTGGCCTGGCAATCTTTTAGCGCACGTGTATCCTTTCCTAAAAAGGGATATTATGAAATTTGGGCCAGGGCCACGGATGAAAATGGTACTAAACAACCCATGGTATTACCTGGATGGAACCCTAAGGGATATTTGAACAATGCTTGTCATAGAATTGCCGTAAAAGTTGTATGATGCAAGAACATAAAGAAACTGAAAGAAATATTTTTAAGCCTGTTTTTAAAATTATCATTTTAATATTGATAAGTTTTGTGGTTTTGGGCGCTTTGGCAATCATGTTATATGGTCCAAAGGAAACTCAAGTAGCGTTAGAAGAAGGTAGTCCTGAAGCTATTGAAAATGGAATACATTTGCGTACAGGACTTATTGACGCACCAGGTTTGCAGGCCGTAATAACCAATTGCACCACCTGTCACTCCTCACAACTTATTATTCAAAATAGAATGGGAGAGGAGCAATGGAACGCAACCATTCGTTGGATGCAAAAAACACAGGGACTTTGGCCATTGGGCGATAATCAAAAAGTAATTGTAGACTATTTGGTAAAAAATTATCCACCACTTAAAAAGGGTAGAAGACCTGCACTCACCAATATTGATTGGTATAACCTCGATGAATAATTCTCAAATATATAAAAGCCCCTAATGGGTAAACTAATAGGGGCTTTTTCTTAAATCTATTCATGATATGTATCTACAGCGGGATACTTACACCTAAATTTATGTTCCTTCCAATATTTCTAATGCCATCAGATTTAAGTCTTGATAAGTGAGAAATATATTCTTTATCTAAAATGTTATTTGCACTCAATTTTATTTCAATGGGTTGGTTAGAAATGGCAACAGTAGCACCAAAGCCTAGATTCAATAATGAGTAAGCACTTGTTGGCATTTCAAAATCACTTACCCTAGTTTGGGCGAAATAAGATTTTAAAGTAATAAAACCATAACCATTATACAAATTCTCATTGACCTTAGCCAATTCAAATCGTAAAGTATTTGTCCAGTTATTTGCAGGAATTAAAGGTAAATTGCCACCATTTTTCAAATCTCCATTTACGATGGAAAAATTGCTTTCCATGTGTAACCAATCTAATGGATGTGGGTGATAATGAAGCCCGGCTTCACCGCCATATAAATTTGCATCTTGTTGTTGGTATAGAAAAACAGCATCACCGTCAACAGTAGTTCCATTTGGCTCTAAATAGATATAGTCGGAGATAGAATTATAAAATCCGTTGATATAAAATTCAAAATGTTCGTTTTGAAATTCTAAAGATAAATCTGTTTGTACATTACGTTCATTGTCTAAATTTTCATTACCAATTTCATATCTATTTGTACCTTCATGAGAACCATTGGAAGTTAATTCTGCCAGATTGGGAGCCCTAAAACCAGAAGCCACATTAAGTCGGCTTATAATATTCTTGCTCAAATCAATTTTATAACCTGCAGCTAAATTAAAACTGTTATAACTTCTTTTTAATGCTGCTATATACCCTTCATCTCCTATGATTCCGTTTTCTTCTCCATCAATAGTACGTCTGTCAAAACGAATACCTAATTGTATATCACTTTTGTTGAAATGTATATGAGAAGTAGCTAAAACACCAATGTCGTTCGTGGTTGCGTCAGGAATTAAAACTTCTTCACCATAGTTTTTATTTGTTTGGTTCATACCTTGAACACCTACAATAGTTTCAACGGCACCGATTTTCGCTAAATTATATTGAATATTATAGCTTAAGGTTTGCAATTTCATGTCTAAAGCAGCTTCTTCACCTTCATGATCTTCACCTTCTTCTTCTTCTTCATGATCTTCACCTTCTTCGTGTTCTTCTCCTTCTTCCTCGTGGTGGTGATCTTCAAATTCTTGTCTATTATTGTTGGTAAGGCCTAAAATGACCTGTAGACTTGAATTATTAAAGTAAATATTAGATTTTGAACTCAGTATATGGCTGGTAATATTTTGAAAAGGTTCTATGGCATTTCTGTCCGTAGATTGTTCACCTATTTCCTCTGGAATACCTAGCTCAGAATTGTTGTAATTATAGCGAACTTCAGTTTTAAAATGGCTCATTTGGTAGGCTAAACCTGTTTTTAAATCCTTTTCATTAAACCGCGAATTGGTCACGCGTTCATCACTTCCAGTTTTATAATCAACATGAGAGCTTCCGCCAAAGCGGGCTAAAAATTTAAGTTTGTCTGAAGATGCTTTTATACCTGCATTACCATTTATTCCTTGAGAATTAGAGAAATAATTAAGATTTATATCTCCGTCAACTTCGTTTATATTTGCGAATTTTTCAGGATTAAGATAAAGAACACCGCCCAAAGCATCCGAACCATATAATAAAGAAGCGGGACCTTTAATTACTTCAACACTTTCAATACCTGCATCACTAATTCCTAACCCATGCTCATCACCAAATTGTTGATTTTCTAAACGTATACCCTGGGTATAGGTCAATACTCTATTTGAACTTAAACCTCTAATTACTGGCTTGCCAATACCAACCCCCGTAGATACACTTTCTACACCAGGAATGTTCGTTAGACCTTCGGCTAAATTAATTGCTCCGGCATTTTGCAACTCTTTTATGCTGCTTCTTTCAACTTTCATTACATTTTCTCGCTGTAATTTATGAAATGGTGTAGATACGATAACTTCTTCCATTTCAATGGCACTCGTAGTTAATTCTAAAGAAAGCTTCGTAGATTTATTTAAAATCTCAAGAGTTTGCGAATAGGTTTGGTACCCTATATATGAGACTACTATTTTAAACTTTCCGGTAGGTAAATTATTGATTTCATAATAACCGTCAGCATTTGTAACCGTACCTTTTTCCAACTGTGGAAAATATATGGATACTTGTTCTAGAGGTTCTTGGTTTTCTTTGTCTTTAATAGTTCCGTTCAAACTATTTTGCGCGAATGCAAAGTGTGCTAACAATGCAAATAGCATTGTTATATGTATATTTTTCATATAAAATTGTATTAAGATATTAAGATTTAAAAGTGTTGCTAGGATTTTTCTAACAAGTTGGGGGACCTCTTAATACAAAATGTAGTTGTTGATATTTACTTAAAAAGTAATAGTTATTAGTAATTACCTTGGTAATTGAAGAAGGAGCGATAAAGTTAAGGCAATCAAATTCTGGATTAAAAAATGTAGATAAATGATAATGTTCAAAATCACAGTTAAACTCTACGGCGTGAATATGTAATTCACCTTTCATAACACATTGAACATTTTCATGTTCATGCATTGCATGCGAAATTTTCACAAAATAAGGCCCTAGTAAACCGACCAATAAGATGATGGCCACTATAGAATTTACAATTTTGTGTTTTGTTAAACTCATGTTTGCAAATCTAACCCATGCATGTTGCAAAAAACTGTTAAAGAACTATTAAATTATGTCACTAAAAAACCTAGTCCAATTCTTTTTAGCATCTTTTTTTCAAAAGCCCAGAAAAATTTAAATTGTCCAAATAACCAGCCATAAATTACCAATAACACCTGGTAAAAGGGAAAAATCAGAAGAATCCGCAAAACTATATATAATGTGTTTCCCCACCAAGTTTCAGAAAAATTTGCTTGATCTAGTCCTATAAAATCCAGAAAAGGCTTAGCGACGTATACAGATGAAGAGCCGGTAATGGCAAATACGAAGAATATGATAATCAATTGAAAATTGTTGGTAATGCCCCAACGTTCTTTTAACCTTTGCATATTATTGTTTAAAGGCTGTAAAGATACTTCTTAAATACGTGGTAAAAAAGGACCTAAACGTTGATTGTACTTTCTTTGGAAATAAATAAAATAATTGTATAATTTGTAGTTCACCTCGTATCCATAATCAATATTTTGATTGTAATCTATTTGAAGTTCATAAAGATTGGGGTTATAGCGCATAGGTTGTAATACGCGCTGGTTCCATTCCACGACCATCAAATAATTTCTATTTTCCAAAAATTCCTGTGAATAATAACCTTCTGGTTTGGCAATGGAATTCAGCCAAGTGTTAAAACCGGGTTCTATTATAATGATTTCATATTCGGTCTTATCGCTTGCAATCGTTATTGTATCACCTTTAACTTGTTCAAATACCGTTTTCTCAGCACTGGAAATAGATACCGCTTCTTTGCTACTACCGCAACTGGATATAAAAAATACATAGATGCAGGAAAATATTGAAAATGTCAGTTTATAAATTTGTTTCTTTTTCATAGGATTTAAAATACAAAAAGCCGCTTGCAATTGCAAGCGGCTTTTTTATACAGGTAACCGTTAATTTATTTTCCGAACAATCCGCCTAAAAGGCCACCTAAGCCCCCTTGCTTTTTGTTACTGCCCATTACCATACCGGCAACATCGTCCAATATACTACCATCACCGTCCGCGTCCAATAAGGTAGTGATCAAACTTTGGTTTTCTTGGGGTTGACCTCCGAGCATACTTCCAAGCAAGGCGTTCATTCCAGAGGAATCGCTAACATTACTTTGTGCGGTTTGCTTTCCTAGGTAACCCATTACAATAGGTGCAGCAATCTTTAATATTTGAGCAATAGAACCGGCATCCAATCCAGATTTTTGGCTCAGTGCATTTTCTACCTGTGGTTGTTTGTTACCAAAGACATGGCCAAGTATACCGGCACCGTCCTGTATTACATTGTCATCTACGCCACCATCAAACAGGCCTCCTAAATTATCTAATATTCCTCCATTATGCTTACCGGAAAGTGCACTCATTAATCCTTGTGCCCCTTCTGGAGAAGATACATTTTTCTTCATTGCACCTAATATTAAAGGCATTGCCATACTAAGCACATCTGCTGTTTTACTTTCGGGTTGGTTGGTTTGCCCTGCAACCCCACTTATTAATTGTTTGCCCATTGGGCTGTTCAATAGATCTAATAATCCTGCCATTGTTATAGTTAATTTAATGTTCGCGGCTTAAAGTACAAAAAGAGTTAGAAAAAAACGCTATTGAGCACTTATTTTAATAAGGAAATTATTTGTTCTGCCAGTTCAAGGCCTATTCTTTCTTGTGCTTCTAGCGTTGCTGCGCCAATATGTGGGGACAACGAAATACTTGAATGCATCAATAATCGCATTTCTGGATTTGGTTCTGATTCATAAACGTCCAAACCGGCAAATGCCACGGTGCCGTTCTCCAATGCTTCTACCAGTGCCACCTCATCCAATACGCCACCACGAGCGGCGTTAATGATTCCAACACCTTGTTTCATCTGGGAAAACTCCGCTTTACCCAATATATAATCCTGTTGATCCGGTACATGGAGAGAAATGTAATCAGATTGCTTCAAAAGCTCTTGCTTAGGTGTATTTTGCAAGGTAAACGCTACTTGTTGGCCATCATAAAAAGATAGATTGATCTGTGCACTTTCTACCTCTGGATCACAATAGACAACTTTCATGCCCACACCTAAGGCTATACGTGCTGTAGCTTGGCCAATATTGCCAAAACCAAAGATGCCCAAAGTCTTACCGCGTAATTCTGTTCCTTTTGAATAAGACTTTTTAAGACCTTTAAAATTGGTGTCTCCTTCAAGGGGCATATTTCTATTGGCATCATATAAAAATCTAGCTCCACCATATAAATGTGCAAAAACCAATTCTGCCACAGATTCTGAAGAGGCAGCAGGAGTATTGATTACATGTATACCCTTTGCCCTTGCATAGTCTACATCAATATTATCCATACCAACTCCACCACGGCCAATTAATTTAAGGCTTGTGCACGTATCAATAACATCTTTTCTGACCTTGGTGGCACTTCTGACCAACAAGGCATCTATATTATTGTCATTTATAAAGTTGATCAGTTGTTCTTGGGCAACCGTTGTGGTCAAAACTTCCATCCCGGCCTTTTCCAAAGCTTCTATCCCATTTTTGGATATACCGTCATTTGCTAAAATCTTCATTTCTTTTTAATCATTTAATTATAGAGTCCGTACAGCCTTTATCGACATCTTCAACAACTTTTTGAGAACTATCCCTTACGCTCCATTTCACTCATTACGTCCACTAATACACCTACACTTTCCAAAGACAGGGCATTGTACATACTAGCCCTATAACCACCAACGGAACGATGGCCGTTGAGCCCATTAATACCTGCTTCTTTCAATAACGTTTCAAAAGTGGATTTTAAACTTTCATCGGTCAGGTTAAAAGTAGCGTTCATTATGGAACGGTCCTCTGTATTTGCATATCCTTTAAATACCGGATTTAAATCTATTTCCGAATAAAGTAAGCGTGCTTTTTTCTCATTAATCTCTTCAATGGCCGCTATACCGCCGAGTTTTTTAAGCCATTCCAAAGTCAACATGGATGTATAAACTGCAAATACAGAAGGTGTGTTGAACATACTGTCCTTGGAAATATGTACTTGGTAGTCTAGCATTGAAGGTATTGTTCTGGAGACCTTGCCCAGTATTTCCTCTTTTACAACTACCAATGTGGCACCTGCTGGGCCCATGTTCTTTTGGGCTCCGGCATATATCAAATCAAATTTTGAAAAATCCAATTGTCTTGAAAAAATATCGGAACTCATATCACATACCAAGGGGGCATCCGTTACCGGAAATTTTTTAAACTGCGTACCGTATATGGTATTGTTTGATGTTATATGTAGGTAATCCAATCCATTTGGAACTGCATAGCCTTTTGGTATATACTTATAGTTTTCATCTTTTGATGAGCCAACTTCAACAACTTCACCATATAGTTTGGCTTCTTTAATGGCCTTATCGCTCCAAGTACCGGTATTTAAATACCCGGCCTTGGTCTCCATTAAATTATTGGCTACCCTTAAAAATTCCAAACTGGCACCACCTTGTAGAAATAAGGCTTGGTACCCTTTATCCTTAAGGTCTAAAAGTTCCAATGCCAAGGAACGTGCATTTTCCATTACAGCAACAAAGTCTTTGCTTCTGTGAGATATTTCTATGAGAGACAATCCGGAACCATTAAAATCCATAACGGCTTCCGATGCCTTTATAATAACTTCTTTTGGTAAAATACAAGGACCTGCGCTAAAATTGTGCTTTTTCATTTTGGGTGTAATTTAGGGAAGCAAAGGTCAGGATTTTTTCAATAATCAGCGATATTGAAATGTATTTAATTCGTTAGGTTGCCAACAGGAACTCAACAGTATCCAAACCATCTGCATAATCCGTTAAGGAAGGTGTCTGCGTTGTACCAAATGCCACTTCAGCATCCAGAAAATTAGAGGATACTATGCATTGTATTTTTTCACTGTCTGCACTCAGCCTTTTTTGTAATTCAGCAGCATCTTCATAATACTCATAAAATAAGGAGGATATAGGGGATGCATAACTTTCATCTTCTTTTAGGATAAGAAATCCGTTGTCCAATATCTTAAATTCGCTCATGAGGTACACGGCCTTATTGTAGTCATAATTGTTCGCGTACTTATTATGGTTGATAATCTCGTTGTAATTGAACATTGCCTTATAAAATTGATCGATCTCATAATTTTTAGGAAGGAAAATTTTTGAGACACTCCTGCAGCCTAGTCCAAAATACCTAAAAATGTCTTCTCCTAGGGCGGTCAGTTCTTTGTGCGATTCCTTTCCACTTAAAACGGCAACAGAATTTCTGTTCTTTCTGATTATATTGGGTTTTTTGCTAAAATAGTACTCAAAGTACCGTGCTGTATTATTGCTTCCTGTTGCTATAACCGCATCAAAATGGGTTAGGCGCTCTTTGGTAAAAACAACCTTGTCCTTAAAATAGGGCTCTATGGAGCTTAAGTATCGTATTAGTAAAGGAATCAGTTTTTGGTCGCTACTAGACAGTTTCACCAATGCCTTGTTGCCTGTTACCAGAACGGACAATAGATCATGAAACCCCACCAAGGGTATGTTGCCTGCCATAATTAAGGCTACCGTCTTTTTTTGGTTACGTTCAAGATCATAAGTGCTTAACCAGTTCTCCAGATTTGGTTGTGTAAGTGTATTGCCCCAAGTGCTAAAGGCATGAATACAGTTATCCTTGGTGAACCATCCGTTATAATGATGGGCCATTTCAACCTCGGTCCTGAATATGGAAAACCATTCATCATCAGTAGTGTCCAATCTATTTCCGGATTCAATATATTCACAAAATGATCTTAAAAAATCACCAAGTTTAACAAAAGCTTTGATAGTAAGGTTGTGATCGCTCATTATATTTGTATACTAATCCACTAGGAATTACCTTTGTGCAAAAATAAGCATGCCCGTTCTTTTTTGGGCATTTTAATGTAGAAGAAATTATGGCGATTATAATAACCGATGAATGTATTAATTGTGGGGCCTGTGAACCAGAATGTCCAAATACTGCGATATATGAGGGTGCGGATGAATGGAGGTATAGTGACGGCACCTCATTAGAAGGGGAAGTTGTATTACCGAATGGAAAACAGGTTGATGCAAATGAAGTACAGGAACCTATTAGTGATGAAGTATATTACATTGCTCCGGACAAATGTACCGAGTGTATGGGCTTTCACGAAGAACCACAGTGTGCAGCTGTGTGTCCGGTTGACTGTTGCGTTCCGGACGATGACCATGTAGAATCTGAAGAGGTGCTATTGGCCAAACAAAAATTTATGCACCCGGAAGATTAATATATTTTTACCAATATTGGAAAAGGCTGCCTGTAAGGGCGGCCTTTTTTGTACGTATTAATTTATATGTGCTATTTATAGCGATACGAACTACACCTACTATTAGTTATATTTTTTTATAAAATACCATGTAATTTCACATTGATCAATATAACAAAAAAAAAGGCCACCTATGCACAGGTGGCCTTTTCAAAATAAACTAACTCAAACTAGAACTTATAGTTCAACGAAAGGTTGAACATGGTTCCTAATTGGCTAAAGTGGTATCCATCATATGTCATTTGAGAATACCGTTGGTTAAATGTTATTAAGTTAGACTGATTCTGTACTTGTGCAGGATCGGCCAAAATAGCGTCTCCGGCTGCGTTTTTGGATTTGAAGCTCCATTCTGGTAAAACATTCAAAATATTATTGATGTTCAATGCCAATGTCAACTTATCCGTAGCGCTGAAATTAACTCCTAAATCAGTAACAATTTTTGGTGTAAACTCGGTAAAGATATTATTGTCCATACCTTGTTGTTGAAAGGTAGTCTTACCAAAATAGGTGTTGTTCAAAGAGATGCCGAATTTATTGATATCGTAGTTTGCACCTAAAATCCATTTTGTCTTTGGACGAGAAGTGAAGAACAAAGCTTCTTGAGTCTCGTTAACTACAGATTGTCCAGAATTGGCAACCAAAGGAACATCTTTTACAGGTCCGTCTCTTTCATTCTGTATGGTATAGTTTCCAGAAAGGTTTAGGTCAAGACTTCCAGCTCCTAAATCAATTCCTTTATATGCCAATACTACATCTATACCAGAAGTTTTAGTATCAATAGCATTGGAAAAGAAGCTAACATCGCTTAAGTTGTTATCGGCCAAAAGGATATCCAACGGATTGTTAGCGTCACCACTTGGACCAATTTCAGAACCTAAAACAATTCTATCCTTAACGGCTATATTATAATAATCCAAGGTATAGCTGAACTTGTTTGCTATTTTGCCTCCAAAACCTACTGTAAAGTTTGTGGATGTTTCAGCATCCAATTGTGGTATTCCTAAAAGCTTTGCCTGTGTAGATACATTGTTGATCAACCCACCTACTTGAATACCTTGTCCAGGTACAAAACTGTACTGTGCTTTTTGGGTATAGATTTGGTGTAGGGTAGGAGCCCTGAAACCAGAAGAAATAGACCCCCTTAAGGTAAATGCGTCGTTTACCTTATATCTTGAACTGAACTTATAAACGAATGCATTACCAAAATCCGAATAATTTTCAGTTCTTATGGTACCGCTTAATAAAAACGCATCAGTCACATCATAATCCAAACTTAAGTATCCACCAATATTGTATCGGTTAAATTTACCAGAGTTTTGTGGAGAGGCTCCTGCAAATGAATCTGCACCACCACCGTCATAAGAGGCTAGTTCACCTTCAATAACTTCAAAGGTCTCTGTTCTAAACTCTGCACCAACACCAATACTCACTTTGTCTGAAAGTAACCTGGAAATATCAATGTTACCTACATTGTGCGTAAACTTGGTTCCTCCCGGATCAAAGGATTGTTGACTATTTTCCCTGTATAATTGAGAGCCTTCGGTAATTTCACCATCATCCACAGAACCGTTACCATTTGCATCTACCCAAGTAGATGGGGAATATACCACATTTCTGTTATGGGATTGGTTTACCTTATATGTCTGCAAGTTGCCACCAGTGGTAAAACTTGCATCTATATTCCAATCGTTTATGGTGGATTTAAAACCAACAGTACCATTATAATCGCTTAAAAGACCTTCAAAGGTTGGTACGTAACCATCATACCCATTTGGGGTATTAGGATTGTTTCCAGGAAAGAAATCAGCTAAATAAGGAAAATCCTCAACCGTTCTCCAATAAGGTGTTCTGTAGTTGGCAAAACTATTTACGGCCTTGTATACATAGGCTGCATTTGCGTATAATGAAGTATTCTCACTTAAATCATATCCAAAGTTTGCAGAAAATTTGGCTGCTGCGGTTTCCGGTGACCCGTTAATGTTACCGGCATCTGGTCTTCTGGAAAGGAATGACTGTACATCGGCAATATCAGCTCCAAAATCTGCCGCTTCACCAGCTGCATTGACCGTACCCGGCCTATTGGCCAAATTAACCTTTGAGAAATCTACCGTATAGTTTATGAATCCTTTGTCATCTGCTATGGATGAACCGTTATTAACCGCAACACCGAACATTTCACCATCTCCTTCAGAGGTAATTCCTGTTCGAACAGTTGCAGACCCTTCATTTGGGGAATCTTTTAAAATAATGTTCATTACACCTGCAATTGCATCAGAGCCATATTGGGCAGATGCACCATCTCTAAGAATTTCAACTCTTTTGATCGCATCTGTAGGTATTGCGGAAATGTCCGCTCCTGTCTCACCACGACCTGGTGAAGTTTGTGTGTACAATAACGCACTTAAGTTTTTACGTTTGCCATTAATCAATATCAAGGTTCTACTTGGACCCATATTTCTAATTTCATAAGGGTCTAATAATGAAGTTGCATCGTTAACAGGTGTTTGCACGGTGTTAAATGAAGGTATTCTATATTGAAGCGCTTTATCAAAAGTAACCTGTCCGGTAGAATTTAATTCTTTTACACCAACAACGTCAACAGGTAAGGGAGTATCCGTATTACTTCTTGGTGCTGTTCTTGATCCTACAACAATAAATTCATCCAATTGCATACCTTCTGTCAATTGCACGTTGATTGTGCTCTTGCCCGCAGTGGCTATTTCCTGTGTAGCAAATCCTATATAGCTAAAAACCAACTTGGTGTCATCTGTAATATTTATGGAATAATTACCGTCAAAATCTGATGTTGTACCGTTGGTAGTACCTTTTTCTACAATATTTACACCTGCAAGTGGCATACCTGAGGCATCCGTTACCTTACCTGTAATCGTATTTTGCACTTCTTCGTTAAGTGTTAGTGCGGAAAGGCCGTTCTTATATGAATCAACCTTCAATACTTTGGCACGTTCATTTTTTTTATGATAAACTACATAATATTTATTGCCCAGATATTCAAAATCAAAACTTGTTTTACGCTCCAATTTATTTATAATCTTGTCCAATATTGGAAATTTATATTCCTCAGGGTTTAAACTGGTACTGGCTACCAATGTAGGATTATAGGTGAAAAATACTTCGTACTTTTCACTGATCTCGTTTAAAAACTCGTCTAGAGTCACCTCTTTGTCGAGCTTATTAGCTGCTGTCATATTAATACTACTTGAAATAAGCAGTACTGCAAGCAGTGTTTTTATTAATTTGTTCGTTCTCATAAATAGTATAGTTTTAGTTATTAATAGGGTTTTCTGTTACTTGTAAAGTGTCATTTTTATGAATAATTCTAGTGCCGGTCGCTTTTTCGATCGCCGCTATACAAATTTTTAGGTTTTGGTTAGGAATACCTCCGGATATAGGAATATTTTTTAATGAGTCATTGGAATAAAGCACCTTAATGCCATATGTATTTTCTATGTTGAACATAACTTCCTTTAAAGGAATTTCATTAAAAGCGTAAGTGCCACCCCTCCATAGTGCATAAGGTGTCTTAACGGAAACTTTTTTATGGATAAGATTTTCGCTTTCCTTGGAAAATGATACCAGCTCTCCCGGAATCATTTTGGTTACGGTACCGTTGTTGAACTCCAAATGTATAGACCCTTCGTCTAGGACTACATTGGTTTTTTTCTTTCTTGTGTTTACATGGAATTGCGTACCTAAGACCTCTACCTTAAGGTCTTCCGTTAGTACCCAAAATTTGGCATTGGTGCTCGGAATGGATTTTACCTTGAAATAGGCCTCACCATCCAAAGTAATTAATCTAGGATTATTTTTATTATAGGATATCTTGGAATTACCGTTCAAAACTACAGAGGTGCCATCTGGTAATTTCAAATCAATAATTTCCCCAAAATTTGTTTTATGTGTTGTAGTGTTGTAATTATTGAACAATGATAACCCGTTCCAGCTTAAAAGTATTAGGAAAATAGCTGCCGTTGTCAACAAAAAAATCTTTTGGGACGAGCGTAAAGATTTTTTTGGCTTTACCGCAGGTTCTTCTATGGCTAATTTGGGCAAGATTTTGGCAAGCTCATGATCAACCTTTATTTTATCTGGATATTGTTGGACAAAACTTACACCTAGTATAATAGATTTAGCGCTTTCTACTGTCTCTATATGCTGTGGATTGTTCCTAATCCAAAGATTCCAGTATTCTATATCATTCTTGTTAAGCCCTCTGGCCCAATTTTCAAACGAGGCATCTTCTAGGAAGAAAGATAAATTAAGGTCGTTGTTTTTCATTTAATAGGGTGTTCATACTTAAGAGTGTTCAATCTTAATTATATACCCTATTATTTTTAATTTTTTTTCAAAATTGTTTTAATCTGTTGATTTTCAGAAGATACGCGTAGTTTTTTCATTGCCTTTTGTAAGGTGTTCAGTACGCTTTGATAATTCATGTCCATAACTTCTGCAATGTCCGTTATGTTCATTTCACTATAATATTTTAAATAGATAACTTCTTTTTGTCGTGGAGATAATTGATTGATCAAGCTGTTTAGGGTGCGGGTACATAAAAATTGTACCTCTTGATGAATGGAAATCTCTTCAGCAGAAAAATTAAAGTTTGTCTTGAATAATTGTGCTTCTGAAATAGGTACATTTTTTTGATTGCTCTGCAATTGCTTAATTAATCTTCTTTTAAAGGATACAAATAAATAGGCCTTTAAATTTTTAATGTTCCTTGGTTTATCCCGTTCCTCAAACAATTGTATAAAGAAGTTTTGAAGACAATCTTCCGTTATTGCAGGGGAACTGCTAATCTTTGTTCCATATACATGTAACTGTGGATAGAATTTTTTAAAAAGTAACGAAAACGCATTGTGCTCGCCTTTTTTAAAAAAATACCATAAGGTTTCATCAGAATGTAATTCCATAATTTTCCATGTATTCTGGCTACAAAGTATAGAATTTTTTCTTAAAAAGTGTTAATTGTGTATATTTTGTTCTGCGTATGGCTAAAAAGTTTGACTATTAATCAAAATATTAGTAAAGGTTTTTTTGGAAGTTTAGCAGTTGTTTAGACTTTAAAATGTTCAACTAAAAACTATATTTGCACCCTTGAAATATTCTTTATTATGAAAGCAGGTATTGTAGGATTGCCCAATGTTGGAAAATCGACTCTTTTTAATTGTTTGTCCAATGCAAAAGCACAAAGTGCAAACTTTCCATTTTGTACTATTGAGCCTAACATTGGTGTGGTCAATGTACCAGATTCTAGGTTGGAAAAATTAGAGGAGCTGGTTAATCCAGAAAGGGTGTTGCCCGCTACGGTAGAAATTGTAGATATTGCAGGGTTGGTAAAAGGAGCTAGTAAAGGAGAGGGGTTAGGGAACCAATTTTTAGGGAACATTCGTGAAACCGATGCAATTCTCCACGTACTGCGTTGCTTTGATAATGATAATATTGTTCATGTGGATGGTAGCGTTGACCCAATAAGGGACAAGGAAACCATTGATATGGAGCTACAACTAAAAGACCTGGAAACCGTAGAAAAAAAGCTTGAAAAAGTTAAAAGGGCGGCAAGGACCGGTAATAAGGATGCCCAAAAGGAAGAGGCTGTGCTTCTTTCCGTTAAAAACGGTCTTGAGGCAGGAAAATCCGTTAGGGCAATTAAAATTGATGATGAGGCTAGGGCAGAATTTGTTAAACCCCTACAATTCATTACCGACAAGCCTGTTATGTATGTTTGTAATGTAGATGAAGATGCGGCCGCTACCGGTAATGACTATGTAAATAAGGTAAAAGAAGCCGTTGCCGCAGAAAATGCAGAAGTTATTTTTCTAGCTGTTGGCACGGAAGCGGATATTACGGAGCTGGAAACTTATGATGAGCGCCAAATGTTTTTGGAGGACTTAGGGCTTGAGGAGCCAGGTTCTGCAAAATTGATCAGAGGGGCTTACAAATTATTGAACCTTGAAACCTATTTTACCGCAGGTGTCAAAGAGGTCCGTGCTTGGACTATTCCTGTTGGCGCTACAGCACCACAAGCGGCAGGAGTTATCCATACCGATTTTGAGAAAGGTTTTATTAGGGCGGAAGTTATTGCTTATGACGACTACGTTGCTTATGGAAGTGAAGCAAAAGTTAAAGAAGCAGGTAAAATGAGAGTTGAGGGAAAAGAATACATTGTTAAAGATGGTGATGTAATGCATTTCCGTTTTAATGTCTAGGTTTCATAGATCATAAGACGGTCCTGCAATAACTTAACTTCTTTTTCCAAAGAATTTATTTTTTGTAACATATTGTTTAAGGTCGCTATACCTTCCAAATTAATTCCTAGGTCATTACGTAGTCTATGAATACGTTCAATTTCTACAATTTGTTGGGTTTGAATATATTTCTTGTGCTCAATATGTTCTATCTCTATCATTTCAAATTCCAATAGGTCTTCTATGAATTCAAGTGGTGTCTGGGTGCGTTCGCAGTACACTTCTATTTGTATATATCTACTTGTGTCCATATTATTTTAATTCTGATAGTTGTTTAAACAATTCTTTTTCTTTTTGAGAAAGGTTGGTTGGCATAGTTATCTTATAGGTGATGTACAAATCTCCATGCAAACCTTTCTTCTTATAAACAGGCATTCCTTTTCCTTTTAATTTTACCTTGGTATCGTTTTGCGTTTCTGGTTTTACCTTTAATTTTACCTTACCGGTCAAAGTATGTAATTCTATAGTGCTACCTAAAATGGCATCATAAAGAGTAATTGATTCATTTTTATATAAATCATTGCCAACTCTTTTAAAATCGGTATTATTTATAATTTCAAAAGTTAAATATAAGTCGCCTTTTGGTCCACCGTTCACACCTTCGCCACCGTAACCTGTAATTTTTATTGTTTGTCCGTCTTCTACACCAGCAGGTATGTTGATCCTTATTTTCTTGTGCCCAAGATCCAAGGTTTGCTTTTGATCCTCTAAGATATCCAGAAGGTTTAGCTTTAACGTTGCGTTTAGGTCCTGGCCTTTGAATTGGGTTGTTCGTCTACCGCCACCACCACTAAAGCCTCCACCGCCAAACATTGATTCAAAAAAATCAGAAAAATCTTCAGTAGACCCTGTATTGCCGGTATAGGTTCTTCTATTACCTCCCGGGGAATTACGTTGTTGCCGTTTGGCCTGCTCAAAGGCTTCTGCATGTTCCCAATCTTTGCCATACTCATCATACTTCTTTCTTTTTTCAGGGTCGCTCAATACTTCATTGGCTTCATTGACCTTTTGAAATTTTTCTTGGGCACTTTTGTCATTTGGGTTTAAATCTGGATGTAATTTTCGGGCAAGCTTGCGGTAGGCTTTCTTTATTTCAGCCGGTGTGGCTTTCTTGTCTATTTCAAGAATTTTGTAATAGTCTATAAATTCCATAAGTGTGATATATGTATTTAAAAGTAAAAAATGGTTTATATTTTTACAATGACTTATATCATTAAAAACTGACTCATTTATTTTGATTTTTATCGCAATTATCGAAACCTGATTTTGTATAATGGTAGTGGCTATCAACAATAAAGGAGTTTTTATTGTTAATTACTTTAACAGTTAGGGGTTTTATGTTTTGTCCAGTGGCATTATCTTTAGCAACACTTTCATAAATTTTTTTTTCATGTCCCAAGACACTACTAAATATACAGAAGACAATATACGCTCGCTAGATTGGAAAGAACATATCCGATTAAGGCCTGGTATGTATATAGGTAAACTGGGAGATGGCTCATCTGCCGATGATGGTATTTATATACTTTTAAAAGAGGTTATTGATAACTGTATTGATGAATTTGTCATGGGTGCGGGTAAAACCATTGAAATCTCAATTAAGGATAAAGTGGTCAAGGTAAGGGATTATGGTAGGGGCATACCTCTTGGTAAGGTGGTAGACGTAGTTTCCAAAATGAATACCGGTGGAAAATATGATAGCCGGGCCTTTAAAAAGTCAGTAGGTCTAAACGGTGTAGGTACAAAGGCGGTTAATGCTTTGTCTAGTTTTTTCGAGGTACAATCTTCTAGAGATAATCAGGTTAAAACAGCTCAGTTCAGTTCTGGTAATTTAGAGAACGAAATTGGTCCTGAAGAGTCTTCTAAAAGAAAAGGTACAAAAGTTACCTTTATTCCTGATGAGGCGATATTTAAAAACTATAAATATAGAAATGAGTATGTGGAACGCATGCTCAAGAACTATGTATATTTAAATCCAGGTTTGACCATTGTCTTTAATGGGGAAAAATTTCATTCTGAAAACGGATTGAAAGACCTTCTCGAGGACAATAATAATATGGAAGACTTGCTTTATCCTGTTATACATTTAAAAGGAGAGGATATTGAGGTAGCACTGACCCATAGCAAGACACAATACAGTGAGGAATATCATTCATTCGTCAATGGACAGCATACCACGCAAGGAGGTACGCACCAAGCTGCATTCAGGGAAGCTATCGTTAAGACCATTCGTGATTTTTATGGTAAAAATTATGATGCATCGGATATAAGAAAATCTATTATTTCCGCAATTTCCATAAAAGTTATGGAGCCGGTTTTTGAGAGTCAGACCAAAACTAAGCTAGGGTCAACGGATATGGGAGGAGATTTTCCTACCGTACGTACCTATATCAATGATTTTATTGGTAAATACCTAGATAACTACCTTCATAAAAATACGGAGACGGCAGAAAAGCTACAACGTAAAATTATGATGGCCGAGAAAGAGCGCAAGGAGCTTTCCGGAATACGAAAGTTGGCTAGGGATAGGGCCAAAAAAGCCAGTCTGCATAATAAAAAATTACGCGATTGCCGAGTGCATTTAAGTGATATGAAACATGACCGTAGATTGGAAAGTGCCTTGTTCATCACAGAGGGTGATTCCGCATCTGGATCAATTACAAAATCCAGAGATGTAAATACACAAGCGGTATTCAGTTTAAAGGGTAAGCCTTTGAACTCCTATGGTATGTCCAAAAAAATTGTATATGAAAATGAAGAGTTCAATCTGTTGCAAGCGGCATTGAACATAGAGGAGTCCATTGAGGATTTACGTTATAACAATATTATTATCGCGACCGATGCCGATGTGGATGGTATGCACATACGGTTGTTATTGATTACTTTTTTCTTACAGTTCTTTCCGGAACTTATTAAGGAAAATCATTTGTACATTTTACAAACACCATTATTTAGGGTACGCAATAAAAAGGAGACCATTTATTGCTATAGTGATGAAGAGCGTCAACATGCAATCAATAAGTTATCCGGAAAACCGGAGATTACAAGATTTAAAGGATTGGGTGAGATTTCCCCAGATGAGTTCAGGCATTTTATAGGTGAAGATATAAGGTTGGAGCCCATTATGTTGGACAAGGCCATGTCCATAGAAGAATTGTTAAGTTTTTATATGGGTAAAAACACACCCGACAGACAAAAATTTATTATAAACAATCTTAAAGTTGAAGTTGACTTAATTGAAGATAAAGTAATATAAACTAAGAAAATACGATTACTTCTGAATGGAAGAAAATGACGATTTGAACGAAGAAATTAACGATAATCTTTCTGAGGATAATAGTGTAAATACTGAAAATTCCGAAGCGTTGACCAGGGTATCTGGCATGTATAAGGATTGGTTTTTGGACTATGCATCCTATGTAATTTTAGAGCGGGCGGTTCCTGCAATTGAAGACGGATTTAAACCCGTG
This sequence comes from Maribacter sp. MAR_2009_72, assembly GCF_007827235.1. Taxonomy (NCBI): domain Bacteria; kingdom Pseudomonadati; phylum Bacteroidota; class Flavobacteriia; order Flavobacteriales; family Flavobacteriaceae; genus Maribacter; species Maribacter sp. MAR_2009_72. The sequence goes on from NZ_VISB01000001.1 coordinate 444,862, forward strand.
CAGCGCCGTATTATGCACTCGTTGAAGGAATTGGACGATGGCCGTTACAATAAAGTGGCCAATGTAGTTGGTCATACCATGCAATACCACCCCCATGGTGATGCCAGTATAGCAGATGCCATGGTGCAGATCGGACAAAAGGACCTGTTGATAGATACTCAGGGAAACTGGGGTAATATTCTAACAGGTGACCGGGCCGCGGCGTCTAGGTATATTGAAGCACGGTTGTCCAAGTTTGCACTGGAAGTAGTGTTCAGTCCCAAAATAACCGAATGGCAGGCATCATATGACGGCAGAAAAAAAGAGCCTGTAAATTTGCCGGTAAAATTTCCCTTGTTATTGGCGCAAGGAGCAGAGGGTATTGCGGTAGGTCTTTCTACTAAAGTATTGTCCCATAATTTCAATGAACTTATAGACGCTTCCATAAAGCATTTAAAAGGGCAACGATTTAAGTTGTTTCCAGATTTTCCTACGGCGGGTATAATAGATGTTACCAATTATAACGATGGTTTAAGAGGTGGAAAAATCAGGGTTCGCGCAAAAATATCACAGTTAGACAAGAATACGCTGGTAATCAACGAGATACCTTATGGTAATAATACCGGTAGTTTAATAGATTCTATTCTAAAGGCCAATGAAAAAGGGAAGATAAAAATTAAGAAAATTGAGGATAATACCGCAGCGGAAGTTGAGATATTGATTCACTTACCTGCCGGAATATCCCCAGATAAAACCATAGACGCCCTTTATGCCTTTACGGCCTGTGAATCCTCCATTTCACCATTGGGTTGTATTATAGAGGATAACAAACCATTGTTCATAGGTGTTACTGAAATGCTTAAAAGGTCTACGGATTCTACCGTTGATCTGTTAAGGCAGGAACTTGAGATTCAATTGAACGAGCTTGAGGAACAGTGGCATTTTGCATCATTGGAACGTATTTTTATTGAGAATAGGATATATCGTGATATAGAGGAAGAAGAAACTTGGGAGGGAGTCATCAGTGCCATTGCCAAAGGACTGGAGCCATTTACCAAACATTTAAAGCGTCCTGTAACTGAAGAAGATATTACTAGGTTAACGGAAATACGTATTAAAAGAATTTCCAAGTTCGATTTGGATAAGGCGCAACAACATTTAGAAAGCCTTCAGAAACGCATTGCAGAGGTAAAACACAACTTGGCAAACTTAGTGGAGTTTGCTATAAATTATTTCAAAAATCTTAAGGAAACCTATGGTAAGGATAGGGGTAGAATGACGGAGATTAGGGTTTTTGATGATATTGAAGCCACTAAAGTAGTCATACGTAATACCAAACTTTATGTAAATAGGGAAGAAGGTTTTGTAGGTACATCCCTTAAAAAGGATGAATACGTGACCGATTGTAGTGATATTGACGATATTATCGTCATTACCAATGAAGGTAAAATGATGGTGTCCAAGGTGGATTCAAAATTATTTGTAGGTAAGGGTATTATACATGTGGCCGTATTCAAGAAAAAAGACAAGCGTACTACATATAATATGGTCTATAAGGATGGAAAAGGTGGACCTACTTATATAAAACGATTTAATGTCACCAGCGTAACCAGGGATAGAATATATGATTTAACAACGGGTAAAGCCGGGTCTCAGGTTTTATATTTTTCTGCCAACCCTAATGGTGAGGCGGAAATTGTTACCGTTTTATTGCGCCAGGTAGGTAGTATCAAAAAATTGAAATGGGACGTAGATTTTTCAGATGTACTTATAAAAGGTAGGGCTTCAAAAGGTAATATTGTCACTAAATATTCCGTAAAGCGTATAGAGCTAAAGGAGAAAGGGGTTTCCACGCTAAAACCAAGAAAAATTTGGTTTGATGACGTGGTACGAAGATTAAATGTTGATGGTAGAGGTGATTTATTGGGTGAATTTAAAGGGGATGACCTACTATTGGTCATCAACCAAAAAGGTATAGCTAAGACATTCTTGCCGGTCCTGACCTCACATTTTGACGATGATATGATCGTATTGGAAAAATGGATTCCCGAAAAGCCGATATCGGCCATTTATTGGGAAGGTGAAAAAGAACGATTTTATGTCAAAAGATTTCTAATAGAAAACGAAAATAAGGAGGAGATGTTCATTTCAGAGCATCCAAAATCCTATTTGGAATTGGTGTCGACAGATTGGAGACCAATGATAGAAATTGAGTTCCCTAAGCCAAGAGGCAAAGAAGCCAAGGAAAGTGAACAGGTTGATTTAGAAGATTTTATATCGGTTAAAGGAATAAAAGCTTTAGGTAACCAATTAATAACAGAAAAGGTAAAGAGCATCAATAGCCTTGATCCTTTGCCCTATGAGCCCGTTGAACCCCAAAAGCCAGAAAATATTGAAGTGGTAGATGAGGAAGCCATAGGGTCCAATGACAACATCGTTAAACCAGCGGACGGAAAAGAACTTCCGCCAGAAGAACCCAAAACACTATTTGATTAATCGGAATTATGAAGAATTTTTTTCAAGAGTTTAAAAATTTTGCTGTTAAAGGCAATATGATAGACCTTGCTGTTGGTATCATTATTGGAACGGCATTCAATAAAGTGGTTAGTACCATTGTATCTGCCATCATCATGCCCCCTTTATCTTTGTTGACGGATGATGTAAATCTATCCAATAAAAAGTGGGTATTAAGAGAGGCTACCGATACTGTTGAGGAAGTTGCTGTAGGGTATGGGGAACTGATAGAATCCTTAATTGATTTTGGAATAATAGCCTTTACCATTTTTGTAATGGTAAAGTTTATCAATAGATTCAAGGAAAAATCGGAAGATCCGGCTAACAAAGAGGTGGAGACACCAAAAAATATTGCTTTATTGTCAAGTATGGAGAATCTGCTTAAGGAACAAAATGAACTTCTTAGAAAACAAAAATAGCACGTTTGTTCAATCATTAATTTTGCCTATTCATAAATAGGCACATAAGATTAGACAACTTATAGAATGGAAGCTTTTATAACTATCTTTACCTAAATTTTTTGATTAATGGATTTTACCAACCCTCTGGTATACGGTGCGCCCGCTTTTATAGCCTTTATTTTATTGGAACTTACATATAGCAAAACCCATGGGGACGATGACCTCTATGATTGGAAGGATTTTGCGGCTAGCAGTGTAATGGGCATTGGTTCTGCAATTATTGGACCTTTGTTAAAAGTAGTTTTGTTAGTTGTACTTTTTGAGTATGCCTATGAACTTTTTAACCCTTTGGTAGATGGCGTTAGGACCAATATTATGGGGTATAAGTCTTTTGGTTATGCTTGGTACGTTTGGTTGCTATGTCAATTGGCAGATGATTTTACCTATTATTGGTTTCATAGGGCCAACCATGAGATACGTATTCTTTGGGCTGCACATATAGTACATCATTCATCAGATAATTTTAATCTAGGTACGGCTATCCGAAACGGATGGTTCACTTTATTGTACAAGCCGTTCTTTTATGTTTGGATGCCAATTGTTGGTTTTCCGGTAGAAATGGTCGTAGTGTGTTTGGCAATTGAATCCTTTTGGCAATTTCAATTACATTCCCAATATGTTCCTAAAATGGGCTTTATCGAGAAAATATTCAATACGCATACCATGCATCAGGTTCACCACGCTCAGAATGTGGAATATTTGGACAAAAATCATGGAGGGTTTTTAAATATTTTTGATAAAATGTTTGGAACTTGGAAAGAATATGATGAAGAAATAGATGTTAAATTTGGAGTAATCCATGCGCCTAATTCCAACAATCCAATTGTAATCTTAACTCATGAGTTTAAGGATATTTGGGCGGATGTTAAAAAATCAAAAAAGCTAAGTCATAAATTAATGTATATTTTTGGGCCTCCTGGTTGGAGCCATGATGGCAGCACAATGACCGTTAAGCAACAGCAGCGTTTGTTCAAAGAGCAAAAGGAAACTAATCCTAAGGTGGCTTTCAATAGGCCAAATTAACACTATTGGATACTTAAAAAAAAAAGGAGGCAAATCGCCTCCTTTTTTTAGTTGAGAGTTTGCGGATTGTTATACTTCCCAGCCTTCTCTGTATTGCCTTCCAACAAATTGGTTGGCTTCTTCCATATTGGTAATTCTCATGTTTTCACCGTCCCAAAGTAATTTTTTACGTGCAAAAAATTCTTTTGCACCTTCTGAGTTTTCTCTTTGTAGCATATAGCTTCTAATGGCCAAGTTGCCCATGAGTACAGTTTCTGTCATAGGACCGGCATAATCAAATGAAGATGTAAGTCCTAAATGTTCCTCACTTCCAAAACCAGCTTTGCAGGCATCTACCCACTTGCGTTGATGCCCATATTCCGGTTCAAGGTTTTCTTCCGTTTCAGGTCCAAATTCAGTAGTACCGTCATTTAAATAAAGCTTGGGCATTAAAGGCGAACTGTCATTGATATTTGTGGAAATAATACCTTTCTCTCCAATTATCAATACTCCATTGGCGCTGCCTTTACCGCCAATATCGTCATTTGCCGGTATAATATCCGGGTGTGATGGACGTATGCCGCCATCGCTCCAAGTCATTTCAATGGGTGATTTTGATTTTTCCGTGGCATCAAAATGTAAGGTTATAAAAGAGGAAGGAGGGCAGCCTTCCGGGTAATAATCCGGAGTCCACATTTTTGAAAAGACAGAAGCTACACTGCACTCTGCATCTTTTGGATATTTTAAGTTCAGTGTCCTAAACGGTATATCAATTAAATGGCATCCTACATCGCCCAATGCACCTGTACCAAAATCCCACCAGCCCCTCCAATTAAATGGGTGCAGATTTGGTATATATTCTCTTTCCGTTGCAGGGCCTAACCATAAATCCCAATTTAATGCGTCTGGTCTTAAACTGGCGTTAGGTTGTGGCATTTCAATACCTTGTGGCCAGACAGGTCTGTTTGTCCATACCTGAACTTTGGAAATTGCGCCAATTTTATCGTCATCTATCCATTGTTGCACCATGCCCAATAGTGGATTGGAGCCTCCTTGGTTCCCCATTTGGGAGACTATTTTATTGTCCCTGGCCATTTGCGTCAATGCCCGTGCTTCCTTAATGTTGTGGGTCATTGGTTTTTGAACATAAACGTGTATACCTCTTTCCATTGCCCATTTTGCGGCAGGCCCGTGTACATGGTCCGGAGTTGAAATTGTTACCGCATCTATATTTTTCTTTTTATCGAGCATTACCCTAAAATCGTCATATAGTTTTGCTTTAGGGAAATTTTCAACACTCTTTGCGGCGCTTCCTGAGAAATCAACATCACATAAGGCAACTACACGTTCCCTACCATTTACGGAAGCATTTTTAATATCGCTGATGCCTTTACCTCCAGCGCCAATGGCCGCTATATTCAAACGGTCGCTTGGAGCAAGAAAACCGGGTCCGCCAAGGACATGTCTTGGTACTATAAAAATTGAGGAGGCCAAAGCGGATTTTTTTACAAAATCCCTACGGTTAAAACCTGCGGATTTTGGTTTATTGTTGTTTTTCATGGTTGGATTTGTTTTGCGTTGAAATAAGTATATCCAATATACGCAAAAGACCCTTGTAAAACAATTGTGATAGTATTGATTACAAGGGTCTTAAATAGGTAAGTATGTCTTTAGTCTATAGGAGCAGTAGGTTTTTTGTTTTTTTTCATTCTTAGGTCAAAAAACTCGACCATAAGTGAAAAGGCAATTGAAAAATAAAGGTAGCCTTTGGGTATGGTGCCAACTTCGTTGCCAAATACAATTAAATGACTTAGATGAGCAGATTCGGCAATAAGCATGAAACCGATCAAGATTAAAAATGAAAGGCCTAGTATTTGAATGGAAGGATGCCTGTTTACAAACTCTCCAACAGGGTTGGCAAAAAGCATCATTATAATAACAGAGATGACCACAGCAACGACCATTAAGACCAGTGCATCATTAGGGTTGGGAGAAATACCGTTGGTCATACCTATTGCGGTTAAAATAGAATCAAATGAAAAAACGATATTAATGACGGTAATCTGCATAATAGCGTTGGTCAAGGATGTGGACCTAGCTTTTTTTACTTCACGTTCGTCATGGCCTTTATCTTCTACTTTTTCGTGTATTTCCTTGGTGCTTTTGTACAATAGAAACAATCCTCCAAGAAATAAAATGATTCCTTGCCCACTTATACCACCGGTTATCCATTCACTGTCAAAAACCCAAAAAGGCTTTTTCATTGAAGTTAACAGGGATATACCGAACAGAAGGACAATACGCATTACCATAGCCAATACCAATCCTAAATTGGTCGCTTTCTTACGCTGTGCGGGTTCAAGTTTACCTGCTGCAATGGAAATAAAAATGATGTTATCGATCCCTAATACAATTTCTAAAAATGTTAAGGTAAGCAATGCGATCCACGCATCTGGATGGGTGAAAATTTCGAACATGGTTAGTTGGTTTTATATGCGGTTCCTGTTTTTACGATCAACTCCTTATTAGGGTCCTTGACGGCACTTTTATACTGGAAAGTGTAGGTAGAGTCAGTAGTGCTAATTATTTTGTATTGAATGGCATTTTTACTGTTAATATCTTGAAGAACAAATTCACAGTCATTATACCACCTTACGGTAGCACTGTCTATTTGATCTTCATAATAGTCTACGCTATACTTTTCATCCCTTATAAATTTCCCCTCTTTTTCAAGCCCATTAATTTCATAGGTAAACGTAAACGTGCCTGTTTTATAAGCTTTACAATTTCGTTCAGGTTCGTAGCAGGAAGTAAGGGTAGCGCAAATTCCTATAGCAATAAAAAAATTTTTAATCATGATGTAAAAATAGGGAAAATAGCGCGTTGGAATTAAAAAAAAATGTGCACTTACTTCTCGCTGTAGGTTTTAAATGTGCCGTCTTTATAAAAAATGATTATACGATCAATGAGACCTTTTTCGTTTGCTTGGGTTGTGGGGGCGAGCGTTTGTGCAGCAGTATGTGGTTCAATTTGTTCTTGTGATGAAGTGGGGAAAGTGCCTTTACCATATAAAAGCCATGGCAAGGCTACTTCTGGAAATGCCTCGTGAATTTTCATCACAAATTCTAGACTAGGTTTATTTCTACCGCTTAATAAATGTGATATGCTGCTACGCTGAACATGTATTGCATCTGCAAATGCTGCAGCGGACAAATTATAATACTCCAGTAGTGCTTTTGTTCTTTTAATAAATGAAGCGGAATCCAGCATGTTTACAAAATTAAGTTTTATGTTATATTTTTAATGTTAAAAATTATAAATTAGGTATTTTTTTAGAAAATATGTTTGAATTATAAATTCATATAATCAAATATATAATATTGATTTATAGTATATTAAGTGTTAAGTTTAATATTTTCAATTATTTTGTTGTCATTTGTGTATTTTGACCCTTATTTAGTAGAGTGAAATTGTTTACAATTGTAAACTTAAGCTGTAGTATTTTTGTGGTTTATTAATAATTTATGGCACTAGTAGATAAAGAGTACAATTTGTTTTATGTATCTGAAATTAAAGGAAGGTATGTTCATTATGACTTTATTAATTCTTTTCTAAATGAGTTACCCAATACTTTTAAAAATGAAGTGATCGGTAAATCCGTTCGTGGTGAGGAAGTAAGGAGTATTACTTTTGGTCAAGGGCCAAATAAAATTTTAATGTGGTCACAAATGCACGGCAATGAATCGACCACAACAAAAGCCGTTCTGGATTTACTTCGTTACTTGGAACACAATGATGAACTGAAGCGAACATGTACTTTAAGAATAATTCCCATACTTAATCCAGATGGAGCTAGGGATTATACCCGGGTAAATGCAAATGGTATAGATCTTAATAGAGATGCCCAAGACCTCTCACAACCGGAAAGTATTATTTTAAAGCAACAGTTTGATTCTTTTTCACCTAATTTTTGTTTTAACCTACATGACCAACGCACCATCTTTAATGTTGGTGATACCAACAAACCAGCAACAGTTTCTTTTCTAGCACCAGCTTTTGACGAAGAACGAAACAATTCCCCTTCTAGGGCGCGCAGCATGCAGTTGATAGCTGCCATGAACGAAACGTTACATGAATTAATTCCCGGTCAAATAGGAAGATATGATGATGGCTTTAATGCTAATTGTGTAGGAGATGCATTTCAAATGAAAGGAATTCCGACCATTTTATTCGAAGCCGGTCACTATCCCGATGATTACTCCAGGGAGCATACCCGTATGTATATTTTCAATGCCTTATTAAAAGCGATAACTACAATTGCCGACAATACTTTAGATCATTATAAGGTTAATGAATATTTGACCATACCTGAAAATAGTAAACAATTTGTAGATATATTAATATACAATTACCCATCAGGTAAATTAAAAGGGCCCGGTATTGAAAATGGAATAGCCGTACAGTATAAGGAGGTTTTAGAAAACGCACAGCTTTTGTTTAAGCCAGAACTTCATGAGTTTGAAAAAATTCCCCAAGTAGTTTTTGGGCATAAAATGATTGATTTTTCTAATGATAAGGACCTAAATTGGCTGAAAGAGCATGGCATATTAAAACTACTTAATTGATATTCATTATCTTATTTCTTTGAAAAAGTAAAATTGTTTACATTTTCATTAAAAAAAATAGAGTTTTGATGCATTTAATGTGATAATTAATTATTTTTGGCAAAAAAAATATTACAATGGGCAAAGTCAAATTAGACGAAATAGACCACCAGATTCTGGATATGTTAATTGATAACACCAGAACTCCTTTTACTGATATTGCAAAAAAACTTTTGATTTCTGCGGGTACGGTACATGTTAGGGTTAAGAAAATGGAAGAGGCAGGAATCATTAAAGGTTCTTCCCTTACATTGGATTATGTAAAGCTAGGATATGCATTTATTGCATATGTTGGTATTTTCTTGGAAAAAACGCATCAGACTAAATTTGTACTAGAACGATTGAACCAAATACCAAATGTGACCATTGCTCACATTACTACGGGCAAATTCAATATATTTTGTAAAATAAGGGCGAAAGATACCACGCATGCCAAGAACATTATTTTCAAAATTGACGATATTGATGGTATAAGTAGAACGGAAACTATGATTTCATTAGAGGAAAGCTTTAATGATAAGAAACGTTTGATGCATACTATTTTTAACGAATTATAATTTGGTTAATACCAATTTGTAAAAGCTCAATTGTTCTATAATTGAGCTTTTTTATTTTATTGAGTGTTTAATTAAGTACCGGAATTATGAGAATTTCAGACCTTCAGGAAAACGAGTTTAATTACTTTTATGCCACTTATCTTAGAACGTTGGACGAGGAAGATGATCTATTAATGGCATTAATACAAGGTAGAGAATGGTTTCAGTCATTTGTGGAGCGGATTTCCGCAGAACAACTGGCTTTCAAATATGGAGAAGGTAAATGGACCATAGCAGAAGTGCTTGTTCATTTGGTGGATACGGAACGTGTATTTCAATACCGTGCCTTTAGAATTTCCAGAAATGACAAGACTCCATTGCCTGGTTTTGAACAGGATGATTATGTCTTGGAAAGTGAAAGCGATCAACTGTCCAAAGAAGATATCTTAAATGATTTCCTTGCTGTACGTGATGCCTCAATTAATTTATTCAAGAATATGAGCCGTAATAAGCTACAGCAAATTGGTACGGCAAGTGGAATGCCTTGGTCAGTTGCCGCTTTAGGACTAGCCATTAGCGGGCACCAGAAACATCATGAACATATTTTACGAGACCGCTATTTGGTCGTTTAATTTAGTTCAAGGTCCATTTCAGATTCGGAGCCTTTTTCAAAGTTTAAGTAAAGGGCTTTAGTCAAATCGTCTGATTGCATAACTTCTTCGGCCGTTTTGCTTTCCAGCTCTTTATCAATATTCTCTTCAAAATTGGCAATAAAGTTAGAAAGGCTTTTACTGATCTTTACCAAGTACAAAGTATCCTCTGTTTTTAATTCTACGGCTTCCACGTAATCCCCATTAATGTTCTTAAAGGTTATGATATCGTCATCACCATATCCATAAGGATATTTTTCTATAAGGAGTGTGGCTAATTTGTGGTCTAATTTCCTGTGGTCAATAAGTCGTCTGGTCATAACTGGTTTAGGTTTAGAAGGTTGTGGTTATCTTTATTCTAAACTAGTCATTAAAACGATTAACGGCCTTAAAGAGTTGTGAAAGTACGGTTTTTGGTATATGAAGTTTTTATTCCTTGTAGTAAGCAAATGCTTGTTTGAACAATTCTACGGGAATTTCAATATCAGCAACGGGTTCACCAATTTTTTTAAGAAGTACAAAATTTACTTTTCCATGAGAATTTTTCTTATCGTACTTCATGAGTTTCAATAGATTGTCAATATCCTCGTTAGAAAAATCAATTTTTGTATAGCGTTCTAAAAATGTGGTTTTTATATCATCCATTGATGATAGCTCAAGGCCAAGTAATTTGTGGGATAAAAAGGCTTCTAAAATCATACCAATGGCAATGGCCTCACCATGTAAAAGCATTTCTTTGGTATCATGGCTCAATAAATAAGATTCGATTGCATGGCCAAGCGTGTGCCCATAGTTAAGGATTTTACGAATATGCTGTTCCGTTGGGTCCTGTAGAACTACTTTATTCTTTATTTCAATAGAAGTTAATATATGGTCTTTCATTTCTTTAAGACCGTTGACCGTTTTTAGCGTATCCCAATACAGAGGGTCTTGTATAAGCCCATGTTTTAACATTTCGGCAAATCCGCTTTGTACCTGTCTTTCTTCCAATGTATCAAGAAAATCAGGAATTACCAGTACCATGACCGGTTGGTTAATTACCCCTATTTGATTTTTTAGGTTGCCCAGGTCTATTCCGGTCTTTCCACCCACAGAAGCGTCTACCATGGATAATAGGGTAGTAGGTACATTAATAAAATCTATTCCTCTCTTAAATGTAGAAGCAATGAACCCGCCCATGTCCGTGAGTACACCACCTCCCAAATTGATCATGACACTTTTGCGATCGGCGCCCAGCTCTGATAAAGCTTCCCAAACACCAATACAGGTATCGATATTCTTATTCGTTTCCCCAGATTCTATTTCAATAATCTCAAAATTATGCTCACCGTTTATTTCTGCCATAAAACTTGGAAAGCAGAGTTCATGGGTGTTTTCATCGACCAGAATAAAAACAGTAGAATATTTTTTTTCTGATAAGTGGGCATTTAATGCCTCAAAGGCTCCCTCGTTAAAATGTACCGCGTAAGAATCTGAAATGATTGAATCCATCAATAAATATGGCTTAATTTATTAGCTATTTATACGCAAAATAAAGGTAATTTTTAGTCTTAGGATTATAAAATCTGTGATTATCTTTGAAAGCTGTAGAAAACTTAATAAATGGACCAGATATTTGAAAATACTGCAACAGCATTTGCGTTAAAGTCAGATTCAGAATTAGAACGAGCCTATTTTCTTTTTAAGATGATTTCAAACGAACCTCTTGTAAAATTAGGTTCGGTAATTACCAATTTTGCATTTAAGGCAAACTTACCTGTAGAAAGTTTGATAAGGGCCACTGTATTTGACCATTTTTGTGGTGGAGTCAATGAGCGCGACTGCCTTCCGGTCGTTGATCGTATGTGGGAAAAAGGGGTATGCTCCGTATTGGATTATTCGGTCGAAGGTAAAGAGGAGGAAGACCCTTTTGATACGGCTACGGAAATTATTTTGACAATTTTGGATTTTGTCAAAGAAAAGGAAGCTATTCCGTTTGCGGTATTTAAGCCAACAGGATTTGGACGTTTTGCGCTGTATCAAAAAATAAGCGAAAAGAAAACATTGACTTCCGATGAAAAAGCAGAATGGCAGCGGGTAGTCAATAGATTTGACAAGGTCTGTAAAAAAGCACACGATTTGGAAGTTTCCTTGCTGATCGATGGTGAAGAAAGTTGGATGCAGGATGCTGCAGATGATTTGGCCGAGGATATGATGCGTAAATACAATAAAAAGAAAAGAATAGTATTCAACACGTTGCAAACCTATAGATGGGATCGTTTGCCGTATTTAAAAGAATTGAAGAAGAGAGCGGAAGAGGAAGGCTTTTTTGTAGGGATGAAAGTTGTTCGTGGTGCCTATATGGAAAAGGAAAACGAGCGAGCCAAGGAAAATGGTTATCCTTCGCCTATTTGCAAAAGTAAGTCAGAAACGGACGATAATTTCAATAATACCATTGCATATATGATCGATAATTTGGAGACTCTTTCCATTTTTGCAGGTACCCATAACGAGGAAAGTTGTTATAGATTGATGGAGTTAATGCAGCAAAAGGGAATTAACAAAAATAATGAGCATATATGGTTTGGTCAATTGTACGGAATGAGTGATCATATTTCTTACAATTTGGCTGCCAATGGATATAACGTTGCCAAATATTTACCATTTGGCCCTGTTCGTGATGTTATGCCTTATTTGATAAGAAGGGCCGATGAAAATACATCTGTTGCCGGTCAGACCAGTAGGGAACTGACATTATTGAAAAAAGAGCGTAAACGTCGTAAAATGTAATTTACTGGGTCGCTACCTTTTGTATAGTGGCCCTTTCCCTACAGTTTTGAACGGTAAAAATATAGTTGCTTTGTTTGCGTTCAGCCTCAATAACATATGTCTTACAGGGAACGGACTCGGTGTCACTTTTACTGAAATCTACATCCCCTTCGGTCAAAATATAGGTAACGTCCGTTGAGTCTAATTGGTATTCCTTAAGTTTTTGCAAGGCTTCATCACTATAATACATTGATTTTGAGCGTATATCCTTTAACGTCCTGCAGTTTGGTAAATAGCAAAAGTAAACGCCTGTCTCATCAGATTTCTTCTTTAAAAACATGGTTAGGAATACTATGCCAATGGACATACCCACCAAATAAAAACCCAATCGTTTTAAAAAATCCATGCTAGCTTATCATTATTTAATCTAATGACCGCGAAATTATGTCTTTTTAAAGGATAGGAAAAATAAAGTGTTGGTTAATCTAAAAAATAAGGAAGTTAATATCGCTGTATTGAAGGTCAAACCATTCACCTACGGATTTATTGGTCAGGATACCGTGATACATATAAAGGCCGTTGCGCAGTCCTTTGTCAAATCGTAACGAATTTTCAAGTCCGCCATCTTCACCTATTTTCAACAAATAAGGTGTAAATATATTACTTATACTTACAGATGCTGTTTTTGGATATCTAGATGGTATATTGGGTACGCCATAATGAATGACCCCAAATTTTTCCTTTGTGGGTTTGTTGTGCGTAGTAATCTCGCTTGTTTCAAAACAACCACCGGTATCTATACTTACGTCAATGATTACAGCCCCTTTTTTCATGTGTTCCACCATGGTACTGGATACTACGACCGGTGACCTATCCTTACCACGTGTTGCGCCAATGGCTACATCACACCTTTTTAAGGCCTTCAACAAATTTTTTGGCTGTATGGTAGAAGTGTAAACGGTTTGTTTAAGATTGGTCTGTATATTTCTAAGCTTGGTAATAGAATTGTCAAAAACCTTAACATTGGCACCGATTCCTATGGCGGATCGTGCCGCAAATTCGCCAACGGTACCAGCACCTATAATTACTACTTCAACAGGAGGTACGCCACTTATATTCCCAAACATTAGACCGTTGCCCTTGTTATTTGCCGCCATTAATTCCGCCGCGATCAATACCGAAGAAATTCCTGCAATTTCACTTAGTGAACGTACGGCAGGGTATTTGCCTTCTTCATCACGAATATATTCAAATGCAATTGCCGTAATTCTCTTACGGGCAAGTTCTTCAAAATAGGCCTTGTACTGTGTCTTTATCTGTAAGGCAGAAATAATTACCGTCTGTGGATTTATATGGCTTATTTCAGATAAGGTAGGCGGTTCAACCTTTAATATTAAAGGACAGGCAAATACCTTTTTAGTGTCTCTTGTGATTTCGCCTCCCGCTTTGGTATAATCCAAATCAGAGTAATGCGCTCCTTCACCTGCTCCTGACTCTATTAAAACACGATGGCCGTTAGAAGTTATTGCATTAACGGCGTCCGGGGTTAGGCAAATACGTTTTTCATGATTTTGATTTTCCTTGGGAATACCTATAAACAATTCTCCTTTTTGTCTATATACTTCTAACGTTTCTTCTTGTGGAAGTAATTGTTGTTTACTAAATGGGGAAGCGGGTTGGTTCATAAGAAAAATGTACGTTGTTCAAATCTAAGACCTGAAACTCAAATGTACAATTTTTAAGATAATCTATATAGGGATTATATCACGTGAGATAACCTAGAATTTAAAATTCAACCATCCTTGTAATCGGTCCTGAATTCCTTTTAGGAAAGTTTCAATACTGTTCGTTGAAAGTTTAGTGTTTACTTTATCGGCCAAAGACATGGTGCTTTCATCCTCTTTCTCAACAGTATTATCAACACTAGTATTTTGGTCTTCAGCTTGGATTCCTTTCATTTTTAATTCTTCCAATTCTGCATCCATGGCCTCCAAGTCAATACCGTGCACATGCTTGTCATACAATTTAATCCTAATGAAATACACAAAGGGAATTGTAATCATACAAATCGGAATTAACCACCATATATTTTCAGTATCCACATAGTTATCCGAATCATATATAACCTCGAATAACTGAAATGCATACATTGCAATTGGAATAATAATTATGTGATACCACCAATCACGAGAGGTGAGAAACCAAAAAATAAATAAATACAATGGAACTACTTTAGAGGTTAGAAACCATAAGTATGTTGAAGCATCAGAAAATCCATTTCCGTCTAAAGTCAAACCTAAAATTGAAACTTCACCATTTGAATCATATGGTAGATAATCATATGTTTTATAAAGAAAAGGTGAAATTGCAATAAAAAATACCAGAAGAGATTCTAAAAATATCTTCTTCTTGGCTTTCTTTTTATTTGTTTTATTAGTCATTGACAAAATAGTATTACTATATGTTAACGACCATATTTGTTAATTATTATGTAAAAAAAAAGAGCAATTAAATTGCTCTTTTTAATAAAAAAATATAATCGTTATATTTTCTTGGTCAACTTCCTTTTGTCAACATTTAAACCTTGATTATCAATGTCAACTATTGGTGCTGCAATTGCTAAAAGGAATACGCCTAAAGCGATAGTTGCTAAGAATGTTCTTTTGTTTTTCATTTTCAAGGGGTTTTTGGTTATACAAATATTTAGTTCTCCTTACAAACGTAAGAAATAATGTACTACAATGAAGTATTTGAACGTTAAAATTATGCATTTTAACGGAAAAAATATACATTTTAACGAATTCCGTGCTATTCATCGATTAAACACAATAAAAATCGATGTAAAACGATGTAGGAAATTTTATTTGTTCACTGAAAACACACCATGCAAAGGATTAATTCTATTCCATTTTGGTTACACCAACCTAAGTTTTCTAGTTTTTTGGTCTAAAATTTCTATTTTGAGGGTGTGCATATTTTCGGGTGTTAAATTGGGTATTTTTTCTGGCCACTCCATAAATATCCATGCGTTGGACTGTAAATAGTCATCCAGTCCCATATCGAGTGCTTCGGTTTCATCTTTTAAACGGTAAAAGTCAAAATGATAAGCTAATAGTTCGCCATTATCTAATTGGTACTCGTTCACTATACCAAAAGTAGGACTGCTCACATTGTCCGTACTGCCCAATTCTCTCACCAAAGCTTTGATCAATGTAGTTTTTCCTGCACCCATGGGAGCATAAAAGGCCAATATTTTACTATCCATATATTCAAGTATGGTCCTAGCAATGGAAGGTAGGTCCTGCTCCGTATAAATAAGTTCCATGTATTCAAATCTATTTAGGTTCCAAAACTACAAAAGGTATAATCATCTCTTCTAATGAAACTCCGCCATGTTGGTAGGTATTTCTATAGTAGCTTACGTAGTGGTTATAATTATTTGGGTAAGCAAAGAAAAAGTCATTTTTTGCAAAAATATAAGAACTACTCATATTTATACTTGGTAGATATATAGATTTTGGATCCTTTGCAGCTAGCACTTCATTTTTTTCATACGTAAGACTTCTGCCAGTTTTATAACGAAGATTAGAACTTGTATCTCTGTCGCCAACGACTTTTGAAGGTGATTTTACGTTTATAGTGCCATGGTCAGTGGTAATAATCAATTTCATACCCAAGGTCTGTGCCTGTTGAATAATCTCTAACATAGGTGAATTCTTGAACCAACTTGTGGTTAAAGACCTATAAGATTTATCGTTAGAAGCCAATTCTTTTATTACCTCCATTTCCGTTTTAGAATGCGAAAGCATATCTACGAAATTGTATACGATCACCGTTAAGTCGTTATCTTTTTGCGATTTAAAATTCTGACTTAAATGTTTTCCTTGTTTTAAACTGCTGATTTTATGGTATTCCCATTTTAAATCTAAACCTAGTCTTTTTAACTGTGCACCTAAAAACTTGTCTTCAAATAAGTTTTTACCGCCATCATCTGTATCGTTTTTCCACCATTCTGGATATTTTTTTTCCATGTCAAGGGGAGTCAAACCTGAGAATATCGCATTACGTGCATATTGCGTAGCGGTTGGCAGTATACTGTAATAGGTGTCTTCTTTTTTCTTTTTATAAAAAGAGTTAACCGTTTCCTCAAAAGCATACCACTGATCATAGCGTAGGTTATCTACTACTATCAATAAGGTTTTTGAATCTTTGATTTCGGGCGCAATCCATTCTTTAAATATGGTGTGAGACATTACTGGCGCATCTGAATCTGTAAACCAATCTTCATAATTACGTTCTACAAATTTTCCGAATTGTTGATTTGCTTCCGTTTTTTGAGATTCTAAAATTTCAAACATTCCGCTGTCCTCAATTTCCTCTAACTGCAATTCCCAATAAATTAGTTTTTTATATAAATCTGCCCATTCTTGATACGAGTTGACCATTGAAAGATCTATCGCTATCTTTCTGAATTCTTGCTGGTAGTTGCTAGTAGTTTTTTCTGAAACTAATCTTGAGTGGTCTAAGTTCTTTTTTAAGGAAAGCAGAATCTGATTCGGATTTACAGGTTTTATAAGATAATCGGCGATTTTAGAACCAATAGCCTCTTCCATAATAAATTCTTCTTCACTCTTGGTAATCATTACAACAGGTAAAGAGCTATCGATAACCTTAATTTCAGATAAGGTTTCCAAACCAGAAATACCAGGCATATTTTCATCTAAAAAAACGATGTCTACCCTAGTTTTTGCTAACTCTTCTAAAGCCTCTTGCCCACTTAAACAGGTAATTACCTCATAATTCTTTGATTCTAAAAAGATGATATGGGGCTTGAGTAGATCAATTTCATCATCTACCCATAATATTTTTATTTTGTTCATTCAATTATTATTTGACGATTATCAAATTCTATGCTGATGCTTTTGTATAACTTTGAACTGTTAATTGCAGAAAAGACATACCTATCTTGAAAACATCGAACAAACTGAAAATCTTTAATGATCCAATTTACGGATTTATTAGAATTCCAAATACACGCATATTTGACCTGATTGCTGAACCCTATTTTCAACGACTTCGCAGAATTTCTCAAGTTGGCCTTTCGTATCTGGTTTATCCAGGGGCGCACCATACACGTTTTCATCATGCCTTGGGTTGTATGTATCTTATGCAAAAATCTATTCAAGTGCTTCGTTTTAAGGGGGTTGAAATAAATAATAAAGAGGAAAACGGTTTATTGGAGGCTATACTTTTGCATGATATTGGGCATGGTCCTTTTTCCCATGCCATGGAACATAGTATTGTTGAAGGGGTAAGCCACGAGTTTATTTCGCTACAATTCATGAAAGAACTCAACGACCGATTTAACGGAAGTTTAACGGAAGCCATTTCTATATTCACCGGAAAACATCCTAAAAAGTTTTTAATTCAATTGGTTTCCAGTCAGTTGGATATGGATCGGTTGGATTATCTAAAGCGGGACAGTTTTTATACCGGTGTGGCAGAGGGTAATACCAATGCAGAACGATTGATTACCATGCTTAACGTTGTGGACGGTAATTTGGTCGTTGAGGAAAAAGGTACCTATTCCGTAGAAAAATTTTTAATGGCCAGGCGTTTCATGTATTGGCAGGTTTATTTGCACAAAACAGGTGTTGCTGCAGAGCAGATCTTAATCAATATCCTAAAAAGGGCTCGTTTTCTTTTAAATAAAGGTCAAGAATTGCACTGTTCACAACCTTTACTTTATTTCCTGACGCATGCAATAAATAAGGATAATTTTAATACTAAGACCTTGAACACTTTTGCCAAATTGGATGATATCGATATTCTTTCTGCTTTAAAGGAGTGGCAGCATCATAAGGATTTTGTGCTCTCATCACTTTGTGAAATGATCATAGATAGAAAATTGTTGCATATAAAACTTAAGAAAGAACCTATAAGCAATCGTAAATTCAGTATAAAATTCAATAAAATAAAGGAGAAATATAAATTGACCGATGAGGAAACCTCCTATTTTGTTTTTAAGGGGGAACTAACTAATAAAGCTTACGATAGGGAGTATCAAAACATTAATATTCTTAGAAAAAATGGCAAAATTACAGATGTTGCCAAACTGTCAGATCATCTAAATCTCAACGCACTTTCCAAAACGGTCACCAAATATTATATCTGCTACCCCAAAGTGGCAGTTTAACTATTTTTGTTACTTTTACGCACATGAAATTTACAGCCGGTCAAATTGCGGGTATTTTAGAAGGAGAAGTACATGGAAATCCAGATATTACCGTGTACAAACTTGCAAAAATTGAGGATGGGGAAGATGGATCCCTTACCTTTTTGGCTAATCCTAAATACACTTCTTTTATATATAAGACCAAGGCTTCAATTACTATTGTAAATAAGAATTTTGTTCCAGAACAGGATATTACTACCACTTTAATCAAGGTAGATGATGCTTATAAATCCTTTTCAAAATTATTGGAATACTACAATCAGGTCAAAAACAACAAGTTGGGTATAGAAGCCCCGATCTTTAAGTCAGATTCCGCAACATACGGACAGGATATTTATTTGGGTGCCTTTAGTTATTTGGGCAACAATGTTCGTTTGGGCGATAATGTAAAGGTTTATCCTAATGTATATATTGGCGATAATGTTACCGTTGGGAACAATGTAACCATTTTTGCTGGTGCCAAAATATATTCAGAAACAGTTATCGGAGACAATTGTGTAGTTCATAGCGGAGTAATCTTAGGAGCCGATGGTTTTGGATTTACCCCAAATGAATCTGGTGAATTTACCAAAGTTCCGCAGACGGGGAACGTAATATTGGAAAGTAATGTAGACGTTGGTGCGGGTACTACCATTGATCGTGCCACTCTGGGTTCTACTATATTGAGAAAAGGGGTAAAGCTAGACAATCAAATACAGATCGCCCATAATGTAGAAATTGGTGAACATACCGTAATTGCGGCCCAAACGGGTATTGCGGGATCTACAAAAATTGGGAAACATTGTATGATTGGTGGCCAAGTAGGTATTGTAGGCCATATTGTCATTGGAGATTATGTTAAGATACAGGCTCAGTCCGGTATAGGAAGAAACGTTAAGGATCATGAGGTATTACAGGGTTCGCCAGCTTTAAATTATGGCGATTATAATAAATCCTATGTGCATTTTAAGAACTTACCAAAAATAATAAGTAGAATCGACACTTTAGAAAAGAAAGACTGACGATGAGTACAGCAAACAACAAACAGAGAACCATAGGAAAAAAAGTGAGTCTAACAGGAGTTGGCTTACATACGGGAAGCGATGTCACTATAAGTTTTTTGCCGGCAGAGGAAAATCACGGCTATAAGTTTAAAAGGGTAGACCTGGAGGGAGAGCCTATAATACCTGCAGATGCCAATCTTGTAGTGAATACACAACGAGGTACTAACCTAGAAAAGAACGGTGTTAAGATACAGACTTCTGAGCATGTATTGGCCGCTTTGGTGGGTCTGGAAATTGACAATGTGCTCATTGAATTGAATGCGGCCGAACCACCTATAATGGACGGCTCCTCCAAATTTTTTGTAAAGGTCCTTGAAGATGCCGGGGTAGTGGAGCAAGAAGCTGAACGGGAGGAATATATCGTAAAGGAGGTCATAAGCTATAAGGATGAGGACACGGGAAGTGAGATTACCATTATCCCGTCTGATGAATACCAACTTATGACCATGGTAGATTTTGGGACCAAAGTACTGGGGACCCAAAATGCTACTTTAGATAATATATCCGATTTTAAGTCAGAAATAGCCAATGCCCGTACTTTCAGCTTTTTGCACGAGTTGGAAATGCTATTGGAAAACGGACTTATAAAGGGAGGAGATTTAAACAATGCCATTGTATACGTAGACAAGGAAATTTCTGAGGCAACGATGACGAAACTGGAAAAGGCATTCGATAAAAAGAAGTTATCCGTAAAGGCCAACGGTATCTTGGACAATTTGACCCTTCATCATCCAAATGAGGCCGCCAGACATAAATTACTGGATGTTATTGGTGATTTGGCATTGATAGGCACACGTATTCGTGGTAAGGTCATAGCCAATAAACCTGGGCATTATGTAAATAACCAGTTTGCTAAAAAATTGGCTCAGATCATAAAAATAGAAAGAAGAAACAAAGTTCCTAAATACGACTTGAACCTTCCGCCGTTAATGGATATCCATCAGATTATGGATATGTTACCACATAGGCCTCCTTTTTTGTTGATCGATCGTATTATAGAACTTTCAGATGAGCATGTGGTTGGTATGAAGAACGTTACCATGAACGAACCTTTTTTTGTAGGTCATTTTCCTGGTGCACCGGTCATGCCGGGCGTTCTACAGGTAGAGGCAATGGCCCAAACCGGCGGAATCCTGGTCTTGAGTACGGTACCTGATCCGGAGAACTATTTAACCCTGTTCATGAAAATTGATAAAGTTAAATTTAAGCGCCAAGTACTACCTGGTGATACATTGATATTCCATTGTAGCTTAATAACCCCTATAAGAAGGGGTATCTGTCATATGCAAGCATACGCCTATGCCAACGACAAACTGGTCAGTGAGGCAGAGCTTATGGCACAAATAGTTAAAAGAACATAGTATGAACCAACCATTGGCCTATATACATCCGGGCGCAAAAATTGCTAAAAATGTTGTGGTAGAACCATTTACTACAATTCATAATAATGTCACTATTGGTGATGGTACCTGGATCGGCTCCAATGTAACGATAATGGAAGGGGCCCGTATTGGTAAAAATTGTAATATTTTTCCAGGGGCCGTCATATCCGCTTCACCACAGGACCTTAAATATGATAATGAGGATACTACCGTGGTCATTGGTGATAATACTACCATTAGGGAGTGTGCCACGATCCACAAGGGAACTGCGGACCGTATGAAAACGGTAATTGGTAAAAATTGCCTGATTATGGCATATTGCCACGTAGCCCATGACTGTCTGGTAGGCGATAACTGTATTTTTTCAAATAATTCTACTTTGGCAGGTCATGTAACCGTTGGTGATAACGTCATATTGGCCGGTTTGGTGGCCGTGCATCAATTTGTTTCCGTAGGTCAACATGCTTTTGTAACGGGTGGATCTTTGGTTAGAAAAGATGTCCCACCTTACGTAAAGGCAGCGCGTGAGCCTTTATCCTATGTTGGTATTAATTCCGTAGGGTTAAGAAGAAGGGGGTTTGAATCTGATAAAATCAGGGAAATACAGAATATCTATAGAATTCTATATCAAAAAAACTATAATAATACCCAAGCGGTTCAGATTATAGAAGCTGAAATGGAAGCAACCCCGGAGAGGGATGAAATTCTTCAGTTTATAAGAGATTCCCAACGTGGAATAATGAAAGGATATTTCAGCAACAATTAATTTATTATAAACTTTTAGTTAACTACAATAACAACAATTACTCATGGCATCTACATCAGATATACGAAAAGGATTATGCATCAGATATAACAATGATATTTATAAGATCATTGAATTCCTACATGTAAAACCGGGTAAAGGCCCTGCTTTCGTACGTACTAAATTAAAAAGCGTTTCTACAGGTAAAGTATTGGATAATACATTTTCTGCTGGCCATAAAATAGAGGACGTTCGTGTAGAGACCCGTTCGTATCAATATTTATATCCAGAAGGTGAAACATATCACTTTATGAATACTGATGACTACAACCAGATCACTTTACAGGAAAGCTCACTTGATGCTCCCGGTCTATTAAAGGAAGGGGAAGTCGTTAAGATAATGTTCAATACCGAGGACAGCATGCCATTATCCGTTGATATGCCTGCAAGTGTTATATTGGAAGTAACTTATACCGAACCAGGCGTAAAGGGCAATACAGCTACGAACGCTACTAAACCGGCAAAGGTGGAAACAGGGGCAGAAGTAAATGTGCCATTGTTCATTAATGAAGGTGATAAAATTAAGATAGATACTGCTACAGGTTCTTACATGGAACGTGTTAAGGAGTAATAACGACCATATTGGTTCAATAAATAGACTTAAAGCGGTCCTTTGAAATTTCCAACTTCTTTTACCTTAAAGCAAATAGCCGAAATCATATCCAGTGAATATGTTGGCGACGATAACTTTCCAGTGCTGGGCATGAACGAAATTCATGTCGTTGAGCCCGGAGATATCGTTTTTGTGGATCATCCAAAATATTATGATAAGGCGCTGGCTTCCAAGGCCACGATCATTTTAATCAACAAAAATGTGGATTGCCCTGAAGGAAAGGCTTTGCTTATTTCTGAAGACCCTTTTAGGGATTTCAATAAGCTTACGGCCTTTTTTCAGCCTTTTGTACCCAGTAAGCAGCCAATTTCCATATCGGCCATTATAGGGGAAAACACGGTCATACAGCCCAATAGTTTTATTGGTAATAATGTAATTGTGGGAGACAATTGTACCATTCACAGTAATGTTACCATTTATGACAATTGTGTAATAGGTGATCATGTAACCATACATGCGGGAAGTGTATTGGGAGCAGATGCATTTTATTACAAAAAAAGACCGGAGGGGTATGATAAATTGCGGTCAGGTGGAAGAGTGGTTATCAAAGATCATGTGGATATAGGTGCGCTTTGTACCATAGATAGGGGTGTAACGGGAGATACTACCATTGGCTTTGGTTCCAAATTGGATAATCAGGTACATGTTGGCCATGATACGGTCATTGGTAAAAAATGTCTCATAGCATCGCAAACGGGAATTGCCGGATGTGTGATCATTGAGGATGAAGTGACGCTTTGGGGGCAAGTAGGGACCAATAGCGGTATTACCATAGGAAAAAATGCCGTTATTATGGGACAAACTGGAGTAACCAAATCCGTTGCCGGTGGTAAGAGTTATTTTGGTACACCTATAGAAGAATCCAGGGAAAAATTGAAACAATTGGCATACATTAAGAAGATTCCGGAAATAATTAAAAAAATGAACGATAAATAAGCGTGTTAATGCTTTAAAATTCATTAACAAACCTATATTTTTGTTCTGTTAAAAATAAAAACTACAGTAGTATGAGCGTATTAGTAAATAAGGATTCCAAAATAATCGTACAAGGTTTCACTGGTAGTGAAGGTACTTTCCATGCCGAACAAATGATAGAGTATGGCACAAACATCGTTGGTGGTGTTACTCCGGGCAAGGGAGGTCAAGAGCATTTAGGAAAACCTGTTTTCAATACGGTTACCGAGGCTGTTGAGAAAGTGGGTGCAGATACTAGTATTATTTTCGTTCCGCCTGCATTTGCCGCAGATGCTATTATGGAAGCCGCTGAAGCGGGAATAAAAGTTATTATAACCATTACTGAAGGTATTCCTGTTGCGGATATGGTCAAAGTGGCCAATTATATTGACAAAAGAGATTGCAGATTGATCGGTCCTAACTGTCCGGGAGTAATTACTCCGGGCGAAGCAAAAGTGGGTATTATGCCTGGTTTTGTTTTTAAGGAAGGTAATGTAGGAATCGTTTCCAAATCCGGTACATTGACGTATGAGGCTGCCGATCAAGTGGTTCGTCAAGGTTTAGGTATTACTACTGCTATAGGTATTGGCGGTGACCCAATCATTGGAACCACAACTAAAGAGGCCGTAGAGCTTTTAATCAATGATCCGGACACTGAATGTGTGGTGATGATAGGAGAGATAGGCGGACAATTGGAAGCTGATGCAGCACAATGGTATAAGGCAAGTGGAAGTAAAAAACCAGTTGTTGGGTTTATCGCAGGTGAAACTGCTCCTGCCGGTAGAACAATGGGTCATGCTGGTGCTATTGTTGGTGGTAGCGACGATACTGCCCAAGCTAAAAAACGTATCATGAGGGAATGTGGTATACACGTTGTAGATTCTCCTGCCGAGATTGGTATGAAAGTGAAGGAAGTAATGGGTTGAAACTCCATAAAACATAGAAAGAATCCCGTTAGTAGCGGGATTTTTTTTAGCCTATAAATGAAACAAGAGGTATATTTGATAAACATCGGTTTTAAAAAACGGACTTATGAAATTATTAGAAGATAAAAATGTAATTATTACTGGAGCAAGTAGGGGAATAGGCAAGGGCATTGCACAAGTTTTTGCCGATCACGGTGCTAATGTTGCTTTTACCTATAGTTCAAGCGAAGCCCCTGCGTTGGAATTGGAGCAGGAATTAAAAGCTAAAGGGGTTAAGTCAAAAGCATATAAAAGTAATGCGGCTAGTTTTCAGGAAGCTGAAGAATTGGTTGCCAAGGTATTAGAAGATTTTGATGGAAGAATAGATGTGTTGATCAACAATGCGGGCATTACCAAAGACAATTTGCTCATGCGTATGTCAGAAGCTGATTTTGATACGGTAATCGATATCAATCTAAAATCTGTATTCAACATGACCAAAGCGGTACAGCGTACCCTTTTAAAGCAACGTAAAGGTTCTATTATCAATATGAGCAGTGTGGTTGGTGTAAAAGGTAATGCGGGACAAACAAATTATGCGGCTTCAAAGGCAGGTATGATCGGTTTTACAAAGTCTGTAGCATTGGAACTAGGCTCAAGAAACATTAGGTGCAATGCTATAGCACCAGGATTCATTGAAACGGAAATGACTGAAAAACTGGATGAAAAGACAGTGCAAGGTTGGAGGGACGGCATTCCATTAAAACGTGGAGGTACTACTGAGGACATTGCTAATGCGTGTTTGTATTTTGCATCGGATTTGTCCAATTATGTTACAGGGCAGGTACTGAACGTTGATGGTGGTATGTTAACATAAATACTTCGTTTAAAGGGGAAGGCATTGTCCGTAATGTTCTTTCTAAGAAATAATCTTAAGGATATAAATGGAAAGCAAAACGATATTGTTTAGTATTCTTGCTGCTATTGTAGCACTGGGTATCGTTGTTTTTCAATACTTCTATAAGCAAAAGGCTAAAACCAAAATTCATTGGTATTTGGCCTTTTTACGTTTTATAGGAATATTTGGTTTATTATTGCTTTTGATCAATCCAAAGTTCAGCCAAAAGAGCTATACCTTGGAACAACCCAATTTAGTGCTCTTGGTGGATAATTCCGTTTCCAATGCTAAGAACAAAGAGGAACTTCAAAATTTTATTGCCACAATAAAGGCTAATAATGATATCAAGGAAAGGTTTAACCTGTCTCAATACGGGTTTGGGACTGACCTTGAAATAACCGATAGTCTTTTGTTCAACGATAAAGTCACGAATATCCATAAAGCACTTTCGTCATTAAAAGAGGTCTACGCCCGTGAGCAGACCGTTACATTGTTGTTGTCCGATGGTAACCAGACCGTTGGTCAAGATTATAGTTATTTTAAACCGGACCCCAGTACTACCATTTACAGTGTTGTTTTAGGGGATACTACCAAATATCAGGATATTTCCATAGGGCCTGTTTTAACGAATACGTATGCGTTTTTGAAAAATAGGTTTCCCTTGGAGACTTATGTGTCCTATCAAGGTAAAACAGCAGTTTCTACGGTAGTTTCCATTAAAATGGATGACCAGGTAATCCATAGGGAAAAGATTAACCTAAGCGATCAGAATAACCTAAAAACCATTACAGTACAAGTTGACGCGAATTCTGTAGGATTAAAAAATTTGGTCGTAGAGGCATCAACGCTTCCCCAAGAAAGAAATAGGGTAAACAATAAAAGGAGTACCCGTATTGAGGTAATTGATGAGAAAACAAAAATTGCCTTGGTCAGCAATATGCTACATCCGGATATTGGAGCCTTGAAAAAGTCAATTGAAAGTAATGAGCAACGGGAAGTTGTTATCATGGCATCTAATGTACCTACTGAAGCTTTGGACGATATTGACTTATTTATCTGCTATCAGCCAACGTCCAGTTTTAAAAGGATTACCGATTACATTCAGGATAAAGGTGCCAATAGTTTTTTTATTACGGGAACACATTCCGATTTTAATTTTTTGAATAGTTTAAAGATTGGTATTGAAGTAGAAAATGGCTATCCGCAACAAGAAGTGTTCGGTGTAATGAACAATGCCTTTTCCAAGTATGATATTTCTACTTTTGAAATGGAGGATTTTCCTCCTTTGTTAAGTGATGCCGGACCTGTATTGATTACATCTCCTTTTGAGACTTTATTAGGTACACAAATTAAGGGTGTTGATATGCAAGAACCTCTCTTAATGGTTGTAGAAAATGCAAATACCAAGAATGCATATCTATTGGGTGAAAATTTGTGGAAGTGGAGAATGCAAACTTTTAGAAATACCGGCGATTTTGCCAATTTTGATGCATTTGTAGGTAATTTAATTCGGTATTTGACCAGTTCCAAGAATAAGGCGCGTTTAAATGTAGATTATGAAAAGGTTTATGAAGGTAGTAGCAATACCATCATTACTGCAACCTATTTTGATGAAGCCTTTATTTTTGACCCCAATGCCAAAATGAATATTAAAGTTACGGATAAGACTACACAAAAAAGCTTGACCAATCCTATGATCTTAAAAAATGGATATTTTGAAGCTGACCTATCCAATTTGGTCGCGGGGGAATATGATTTTTTGGTAACGGTCGAAAATGAATCCAGGTCAGCATCGGGGACGTTTGTAATTTCTGAATTTGATATGGAAAATCAGTTTGTATCCAGTAATTCAAGACAAATGGAAAGAGTGGCTTTGAATGCCAACGGGCAAGCATATTATCCATCTCAGTTAAATAACCTTTTGCAGGAACTTATAAGTGGCGATAGGTATGTACCAATCGAGAAAAGCACTGAAAATATCGTATCTTTGATAGATTTCAAAATATTGCTGGCCATTATTATAATGGCATTTGCGATAGAATGGTTTATCAGAAAATATAACGGATTAATTTAATTGAACACTCATGGATAAATTACCTAAGATTGCATTACCTGCAATATTTGCATTAATAGTACTAGTAATAATTTTCTCTAAATCTACGGTCACCATAGGGTCTGGTCAGGCTGGAGTTTTATATAAAACATTTGGAGACGGTGTAGTAACAGATGAGCCCCCAATGGGTGAGGGTTTTCATATTGTGGCCCCTTGGAATAAAGTTTTTGTTTATGAAGTTAGACAGCAAGAAGTTTTTGAGAAAATGAATGTGCTTTCTAGCAATGGTCTAGATATCAAATTAGATGCCTCAGCTTGGTTTCAACCTAAATTCAATGAGTTAGGAAAATTACATCAAGAAAAAGGCGAGGATTATGTGCAGCGCGTCTTATTACCAACAATAAGATCGGCAGCTCGTTCGGTAGTTGGTCGTTATACACCAGAGCAGTTATATTCAAGCAAAAGAGATGCAATTCAAGCAGAGATTTTTGAGGAGACCAAAAAAATTGTGGAAGATGAGTACATACAATTAAATGAAATATTGGTGCGTGATGTAACCTTGCCTCCGACGATTAAAGAGGCTATTGAAAGAAAGCTTCGTCAAGAACAAGAATCTTTAGAATATGAGTTTCGTTTGGTGACGGCTAAGAAAGAAGCAGAAAAAGTAACGATTGAGGCGCAAGGTAAAGCCGATGCCAACAGAATATTAAGTGCTTCCCTGACCGATAAGATATTGCAGGACAAAGGAATCGATGCAACGCTTAAACTTTCTGAGTCTCCCAATACCAAGGTTATAGTAGTTGGTGGTGGTGAATCTGGCCTTCCTTTAATTTTAGGTAATAACTAAAACACGCAGCGCATTATTTTTGTTTCATTTTAAACTTTTGTTTTGTGAAATGAAAAATACCTTTTACTTTTACAACAGAATGAAAAACAGAACTACACATCATCATATTCATACACACGCTCAGGCGAGGTAGGAATGTATTGTAGTAGAACAACATATTTAAAAACCCGTTTGAGCAATCAAACGGGTTTTGTATTTAAATCTCTTTTGGTTGCCAAGCATTAAATTAAAACAATGACTAAAATTAGAATTGCTATTCAGAAATCGGGAAGACTTAATGAGGAATCCCTTCAAATTTTAAAAGACTGCGGAATTTCAATTGATAACGGCAAAGATCAGTTAAAAGCATCTTCAAGAAATTTTCCAATGGAGGTTTTTTATCTAAGAAATGGTGACATTCCGCAGTATTTAAGAGATGGTGTAGTAGATATTGCTATTATAGGAGAAAATGTATTGATCGAAAAAGGAGAAGATATTTCCATTGCAGAAAAATTGGGCTTTTCTAAATGTAAAGTTTCCTTGGCCGTACCTAAATCCGTTAAATATAATTCGGTAAAGGATTTTGAGGGTAAACGTATTGCTACTTCCTACCCAAATACAGTACTTAACTATTTGAAAGATAAAGGAGTTAAGGCAGATTTACACATTATTAATGGTTCTGTTGAAATAGCACCCAATATTGGGCTTGCGGATGCCATTTGTGATATTGTATCTAGCGGTAGTACTTTATTCAAGAATAATTTGAAAGAAGTAGAAGTAATGCTTACCAGTGAGGCGGTTTTGGCTGTTTCTCCAAAAATATCTAACGAGCGAAGAGAATTGCTTGAAAAACTACAATTCAGGATTCAATCGGTTTTACGTGCAAGAGCTTCAAAATATGTCTTGTTGAATGCACCTAATGAAAAATTGGAAGGTATTTTGAAATTATTACCGGGCATGAGGAGTCCTACAGTTTTACCTTTAGCCGATGCGGGATGGAGTTCTGTGCATACCGTAATCAATAAAGATACTTTTTGGGAAGTGATTGATGAATTGAAAAAGGCCGGTGCAGAAGGTATCTTGGTTTGCCCAATTGAAAAGATGGTATTGTAAAACAGTATTAAGTATTAAGTAGTATTATTTGGAATTGATATTAGATGGAAATCTTCGTTGTTCTATTTACATTTCGTAAACCAAAAACGAACAACTATCAACGAACAACTAAATAAATAATGAATAAAATATATAATCCACAGAGAGTAGATTGGAACAACGTTTTAAAACGACCTACGCAAACCGTTGCTGATATTGAAGGTTTGGTGAATGGTATTTTTGAAGAAGTACGATCAAATGGTGACGATACCATTAAAAAGTATACCGAACAATTTGATAAGGTGGTCTTGGAAAATATGCTTGTGTCAAAGACCGAAATTGAAGAGGCACAAAAATTGGTTTCGGATGATTTGAAAGAAGCTATAAAGCTTGCAAAAGCTAATATAGAGGTTTTTCATAAAGCTCAAAAAACCGAGCGTATTGAAGTTGAAACAGCCGTGGGAGTTTCTTGCTGGCAGGAGAAAAGACCTATACAGAAAGTAGGGTTATATATTCCAGGAGGCACAGCTCCTTTGTTTTCAACAATTTTAATGCTAGCGGTTCCTGCGACTATAGCTGGATGTAAAGAAATTGTATTGTGCTCTCCACCGGATAAGGAAGGTAAACTAAACCCTGCTATTCTTTATACGGCAAATTTATGTGGTGTTACCAAAATAGTGAAAGTAGGTGGTATACAGGCTATTGCAGGAATGACCTTCGGTACGGCCACTATTCCGCAAGTGTATAAAATATTTGGACCGGGTAACCAATATGTAACCGTTGCCAAACAAATTGCCACCAAGTATGGTGTAGCCATAGATATGCCGGCAGGTCCTTCAGAATTATTGGTGGTTGCAGATGATTCTGCAAACGCCGCTTTTGTTGCTTCGGATTTATTGAGTCAGGCTGAACATGGGGTGGATAGTCAAGTGATTTTGGTATCGACTTCAAAAAGTATGATCAATGCTGTTGAGAAGGAAGTAGCCGTGCAATTGGAAGAATTGCCACGTAAGGATATCGCAAAGCAAGCAATTTCAAATAGTAAATTAATATATGTTGATAACGATCAAGATGCTATTGATTTAATAAATGAATACGGACCGGAACATTACATTGTTTGTGTAGGAAATGAAGATTTTTACATTGACAACACCCAAAATGCAGGTTCAGTATTCATAGGAAATTATACGCCTGAAAGTGCCGGTGATTATGCATCGGGTACCAATCATACCTTACCTACCAATGGTTATGCCAAGCAATATAGCGGTGTAAACTTGGATAGTTTTATGAAGAGTATGACCTTTCAAAAGATAAATGAAAAAGGAATCCAAACCATTGGTAAGGCAATTGAGCTTATGGCTGAGGCAGAAGGCTTGCAGGCTCACAAAAATGCTGTGACCTTAAGATTAAACAGTTTAAAATAATGTCATTTTGGCTATGCTCAATGACCAATTCAATGTTGAACTAATGAGTTTCAATTTAAACAATATTACGAGGGAAAACGTTAAGGGTTTAAGTCCATATTCTTCGGCACGTGACGAATATGTGTCCGATGGTTCTACCATG
This sequence comes from Maribacter sp. MAR_2009_72, assembly GCF_007827235.1. Classification (NCBI taxonomy): domain Bacteria; kingdom Pseudomonadati; phylum Bacteroidota; class Flavobacteriia; order Flavobacteriales; family Flavobacteriaceae; genus Maribacter; species Maribacter sp. MAR_2009_72. The sequence goes on from NZ_VISB01000001.1 coordinate 475,788, forward strand.
GTTTTCTTAGATGCCAATGAAAATCCGTTTGAAAACGGTGTCAATAGATATCCTGATCCACAACAACGTAGTCTAAAGACAATTTTAGCTGCACAGAAAGGAATTAACGAAGAAAACATACTTTTAGGCAATGGTAGTGATGAAGTATTGGATCTGTTGTTCAGGGCTTTCTGTGAGCCTAAACAGGATAATATTATCACATTGCCGCCTACATACGGCATGTATAAGGTGCTTTCGGGTATCAATTTAGTCGAAAATAGAGAAGTATTACTGACTACTGCATTTCAGCCGAATATTGCAGAAATTAAAAAGGCAATTGATGAGCATACAAAATTGTTGTTTATATGTTCTCCCAACAATCCTACGGGCAATAGTTTCTCTACTGCAATTATTGAAGAGCTTTTAAATTCTTTTAATGGGCTAGTGGTTATCGATGAAGCGTATATCGACTTTTCATCCGAAGAGAGCTGGTCATCGAAATTAGCAGATTATCCTAATTTAATTGTTACTCAGACCTTATCAAAAGCTTACGGTATGGCAGGTATTCGTCTGGGCATATGCCTGGCATCTGCTGAGATAATTGCGGTAATCAACAAAATTAAACCACCATATAATGTCAATCAGCTTACCCAAGACAAGGCTATTGAAAGAGTGTCCGACCAAAAAGCCGTGCAAACAGAAGTTGCTTCAATTCTTGCAGAGCGTGAAAAGTTAATGGAAACATTGAAAACCATATCTTTTGTTTCTGCCATTTATCCTACCGATGCTAATTTTATTTTGGCTAAAGTTGATGATGCTACCCTACGTTATAATCAACTGTTGAAAGAAGGGGTTGTGGTAAGAAATAGAACAACGCAACCTTTATGTGAAAATACTTTGAGGTTTACAGTGGGTAATTCAGCAGAAAATAAAAAACTTGCTGAGGCGTTAAAAAGGATATAACCATCAAACCAAAACCAGATGAAAACCAATTTATTGTTTGTTATTTCCTTGTTTTTTGCAATTAACTTTTCTAATGCCCAAGATATTGAAAGGCTTGAATTTATTGCCGATAGTTTAAACTTAAGTGATGAAGAAACCGAGGCACTTATTAGTTTTAAGCAATATTCAGATAGTTTAGAAAGTACTTTTACCTATATCTATGATAGGTCCATGCTAAATGGTGATGTTGCTAAAATTATTGTGCCCAAAGGATACAAGTTTTTAGATAAGCCACAAGCACAGCGTGTATTATCTGATATTTGGGGCAACCCTGTTGATAATTCTGTGATGGGATTATTACTTAAAGAAGATGAGACTCCCGTTGAAACTAGTTATGCCATAGAAATTTCATATGCTGAAGAAGGTTATATTAAAGATGATGATGCCAAAGATTTAGATTATGATGACCTTTTGAGCGAAATGCAAGAAGACGCTAAAAATGCAAATCCTGAAAGATCAAGATTAGGTTACCCTACTGTTGAATTACTTGGTTGGGCTTCTAAACCATATTATGATCAAGATGATAAAAAATTGTACTGGGCCAAAGAACTCTTGTTTGAAGAAGAGGAGAGTAGCACCTTAAACTATAATATTAGGGTATTAGGTAGAAAGGGGTATATGAACCTTAATGTTATTGGAAATATGGAAACATTGAACGATGTGGAAGCTAACTTAGAACCAATTCTGGGTAGTGTATCTTTTAATACTGGCTATAAGTATTCTGAATTTGATCCGGATTTTGATGATGTAGCAGCTTATGGTATTGGAGGTTTAATAGCTGGTAAAATATTAGCGAAAGCTGGTTTCTTTGCGGTAATTCTAAAATTTTGGAAGTTCATCGCAGTAGGGGCAATTGCTTTGTTCGGTGGTGTGAAAAAATACTTTTTTGGGTCTAATAAAGAAAAACAAATTGCTATCGACACCAAAAATAGTGACCCAGAGGTATAGTTTAGAACATTATATATGAAATGAAAATGAAAAAAAGAGTACTATTTATAGACCGAGACGGTACAATAATAAAAGAAACTGTAGATGAGCAGATCGATGCATTTGAGAAAATGATTTTCTATCCTAAGGCATTTACATATTTAGGTAAAATAGCGAAAGAATTGGATTATGAATTGGTCATGATTACCAACCAGGACGGCTTGGGTACAGATGTATTTCCAGAGGATACCTTTTGGCCGGTTCATAATTTCATTCTTAAATCATTCGAGAATGAGGGCGTTGTTTTTGATAAAGTTTTTCTTGACCGTACTTTTCCCCATGAAAATGCCGACACTAGAAAACCTGGCACAGGATTATTGACCGAATATTTTTCTGAGGATTATGATCTGGAGAATTCTTTTGTGATCGGTGACCGATTAACGGATATGGAATTGGCTAAAAACCTTGGTTCTAAAGGAATTTTCATCAATGATAATACGAATCTTGGCACTGGTGAAATCACAGTAAAGCGTGACGAATTAGATAACCATATTGCTATTGAAAGTAATGATTGGGAAAAGATATATGAGTTTTTAAAGCTGAATGATAGAACGGCTGAAATTCATAGAAAGACCAATGAAACCGATATTTCCATACAATTGAACTTAGACGGTACCGGTAAAAGTGATATTAAAACGGGATTAGCATTTTTTGACCATATGCTAGACCAACTGGCTCGTCATGGGCAAATGGATTTAACCATTAAGGTTGATGGCGATTTAGAAGTTGATGAACACCATACTATTGAAGATACCGGCATTGCCTTAGGTGAAGTTTTTCATAATGCCTTAGGGAATAAATTGGGTATTGAGCGCTACGGATTCTGTTTACCTATGGATGATTGTTTGGCGCAATCCGCTATTGATTTTGGTGGCAGAAATTGGCTAGTATGGGATGCAGACTTTAAGCGTGAAATGGTGGGCGACATGCCAACTGAAATGTTTCACCATTTCTTTAAGTCGTTCACAGACGGAGCAAAAGCCAACTTGAACATTAAAGCTGAAGGCACCAATGAACATCATAAAATAGAAGCTATTTTCAAAGCCTTTGCAAAAAGCATTAAAATGGCAGTAAAAAGAGATGTTGAAAAGATGGTGTTACCAAGTACTAAAGGAGTTCTATAATAGTACAAAGTATTAAGTATAAAGTATTAAATCGTTCTAAGATTTACTTTGTACTTCATACTGAGTACTTCATACTAGTTTTAATGAAAATTGTAATTATAAATTACGGCGCTGGGAATATACAGAGCATAAAATTTGCCATCAAAAGGTTAGGCTTTGATGCGGTTTTAAGTAGCGATGCCGAGGAAATACAAAATGCCGATAAAGTAATTTTTCCAGGAGTGGGCGAGGCAAGTAGTGCCATGAAAATGCTGTTGACTAGTGGTCTGGATAGCATAATACCAACCTTAAAACAGCCTGTTTTAGGTATATGTTTAGGCATGCAATTAATGTGTAATTCGTCCGAGGAGGGGAATACCAAAGGATTGGGCATTTTTGATGTTGATGTCATTAAATTTAACACTAGCGTAAAGGTTCCCCAAATTGGTTGGAATCAAATATCGAACCTAAAATCAAATTTGTTTGGCTCCATTGCCGAGGATGAGCATATTTACTTGGTTCATAGCTTTTATGCCCCGTTGTGTAGCGAAACTATAGCTGAATGTTCGTACGGACTCAACTATAGCGCAGCATTACAAAAAGGAAATTTTTACGGTACGCAGTTTCACCCAGAGAAATCTAGTGATGTTGGTGAGAAAATTTTAGAGAACTTTTTAAAAATGTAATGTTTAGTCGTAAGTACAGAGTATTAAGCACAAAGTAAAAAGTACAAAGTAAAGACTACAGAGTATTAAGTAGATGAATAATTATAGAGAACTCCATATTTGGAAAAAAGGGATGCAGCTTGTTGAGGAAATTTATTTCTTATCAAAGAAATTACCGGATGATGAAAAATTTGGTTTGACTTCTCAAATTAAAAGATGTAGTGTTTCTATACCATCAAACATTGCAGAGGGAGCAGGTAGAAATTCAAATAAAGAATTCGCCCATTTTCTTAGTATTGCAAATGGCTCAACCACAGAACTTGAAACACAATTAATACTAACCGTAAACTTGAAATTTTTACTAGAAACAGATATAAATAATGCTTTGGCATTATGCAAAGAAATAAAGAATATGAACTTTGCATTGCAAAAGAAATTAAGGATATAACAACTCCAAACTTTGTACTTAATACTAAGGACTTAATACTTAACACAACTATTAAAATGAGAATAATACCAGCCATAGATATCATAGACGGTAAGTGTGTACGCCTTTCCAAAGGGGATTATGATACCAAGAAGATATACAATGAAAACCCGTTAGAAGTTGCGAAAGAGTTCGAAGCGCACGGAATAAAACACTTGCATTTAGTGGATTTAGATGGTGCAAAATCTAAGCATATTGTGAACCATAAAGTGCTAGAACAAATTGCAAGCAAAACCGGTCTACAGATTGATTTTGGTGGCGGATTGAAGACTGATGAAGATTTACGTATCGCTTTTGAAAGTGGTGCCAAGCAAATTACTGGTGGTAGTATTGCTGTTAAGGATGCTGAAACATTTATTGGTTGGATAGAAAAGCATGGTTCCGATAAAATAATATTGGGAGCCGATGCTATGGATGAAAAAGTAGCTGTTTCGGGCTGGTTAGAAGAATCTAAAGAAGAGTTGATTCCTTTTATACAATCGTACCAAGAAAAGGGAATTCAATACGTAATTTGTACCGATATTAGCAAAGATGGTATGTTAGAAGGTCCGTCTTTTAATTTATATTCAAAAATTATCAATTCAACAGAATCTGGAATAAAACTGATTGCAAGTGGCGGAATATCTACTTTTGATGAGTTGCCTAAATTAGCCGAAATGGGTTGTGAAGGTACAATTATAGGTAAGGCTATTTACGAGAACAGAATTAGTTTAAAACAGTTGGAATCTTATATTTTAAGGAATGGATAAGGAATTTCATATTATTGAAGAGATAAAGCAAAATGCCTTGTATCGTATGGATGAAAGTACACGTATGATCAAGAAAAGCCTTGCTGATATTTCTGAAGAAGAACTATGGCAAAAACCGAATGCTTCTTTAAATAGCATTGCAAATTTAATTCTTCATTTGTGTGGTAATATATCGCAATATGCCATATCGTCTTTAGGAGAAAATGAAGATACAAGAAATCGTGATGTAGAATTTGCTGCTACCGATGGTTACACCAAAGAAGAGTTGCTAAAAAAGTTGGATGATGTGCTAGACTCGGCAAAAAGAATCGTTTTTGATGCTTCAACAGCTCAATTGGTTCAAAAACGTTCGGTACAGGGATTTTCTTTTTCTGGAATAGGTATTATTCTCCATGTAGTAGAACACTACTCATATCATACTGGGCAAATAGCCTTTTGGGTAAAACAGCTGAAGAATAAGGACCTTGGCTTTTATGACGGAGTAGATTTGAATATAAAAAATAAGTAATGCGAAAAAAGTACTGAGTACAAAGTATAATGTACAAAGTACAGAGTAACAAGTACAAAGTATCAAGTACAAAGTGCGTATAGTACTTAGTTATACGTTTTGGATAGTTATAAAAAGTAATTTGATGTTAGAATAAAATATTTATTATAAAAAACTTAGTACTAATTACTTAGTACTTAATACTTTTAAAAAAAAATGCTTGCAAAAAGAATAATTCCTTGTTTGGATATAAAGGACGGTAGAACGGTTAAAGGCGTGAATTTTGTTGATTTACGAGATGCCGGTGACCCTGTTGAACTTGCTGAAGTTTATAGTAAAGAAGGGGCTGATGAATTGGTCTTTTTAGACATTTCAGCAACGGAACAAAAACGCAAAACATTGGCTGATTTGGTATACAGAGTTGCCGAAAAAGTGAATATCCCATTTACCGTAGGTGGCGGAATTTCCTCTGTAGAAGATGTAGATGTTCTATTGCAAAATGGTGCCGATAAAGTGTCTATAAACTCATCGGCAGTAAAGAATCCGCAGTTGATTAACGATTTGGTGGCTAAATTTGGTTCACAGTGTATTGTGGTGGCTATAGATGCCAAACAAATAGATGGTGAATGGATCGTGCATTTAGTGGGTGGCAAAGTACCTACAGAGCGTAAGTTATTTGAATGGGCTAAGGAGGTTGAAGAGCGTGGTGCTGGTGAAATACTGTTCACATCAATGGATAATGATGGTACCAAAGATGGATTTGCAAATGAAGCTTTGGCTAGATTATCCGCAGAATTGAACATACCCATTATCGCTTCTGGTGGTGCAGGTAATATGCAACATTTCTCGGATACTTTTATAGAAGGAAAAGCAGATGCAGCTTTGGCGGCAAGTGTTTTTCATTTTAAGGAAATAGGGATTCAGGAATTGAAACTTGAATTACAAGGGAACGGGATTCCAGTAAGGGTTTAGTTTCACTAAGTAGTCGCTAAGTGGTTAGTAGGCAGTTACAGTTCTCAGTAACCAGAATGTCTCCTGAAATTACCTACAAAGACAGGCGCTTTAGAAGGCTTTAGGACACGATTTTTCACATCGGTTACATTGAGTGAACTGAATAAAAATAGGGTCAACAAGAAGAAGTATACAATGAAAAAAATAGGTTTAATAGGTGGTATTACTTGGCAGTCTACTCAGTTGTACTACCAATTGATAAATACAATGGTGGCAGAAGAACTTGGTGGACAAAGTTCTTGTCACTGCATTATTGAATCTGTGAACTTTGCTGAGTTTTCTAAAAAACAAGCTGCAGGAGATTGGGATGCTTTGCATAAAGAAATGACGAATATTGCATTAAGGCTGCAAGATGCCGGTGCAGAAATTATCGTTATTTGCGCCAATACCATGCATCTAAGTGCTCCAATAATGAAGAAAAGTTTGACTGTTCCGGTGCTACATATTGTTGAAGTAATCGGTAAGGCTATACAAGCCAAAGGACGTAAAAAGGTTTTGTTGTTGGGTACCAGGTATACCATGGAAATGGATTTTTTCAAGGATATCCTTAGAGATCAATTTGGTATTGAAGCTTTGGTGCCAAACGAAAATGATAGAGATACGGTGCATAATATCATTTATAATGAACTTGCAAAAGGTGTGATTAAAGATGAGTCTAGAAAAAAATATGTGGATATCATCAAAAAAGGGGAGAAGGAAGGCGCACAAGCCGTAATTTTAGGCTGTACGGAAATACCATTGTTAATTTCCCAAGCAGATTGTGACATACCTGCATTTGACACAACAAAGGAGCATGCTAAAGCTGCCGTTGAGTTTGCATTAGGGTAACAAGCAGACAATTTTCAAAACTGCATGTCATTTTGAGTTTACCTTACAGTTACCAAGATTTAGAATAATATAAAGTAAAAATAGAAGATAGTATATATGGAGTTTAAAACACCGGATTGGAATAAAACAAACGACGGATTAATACCTGCGATTATACAAGATGCACGTACTAAAAACGTATTAATGTTGGGCTACATGAATGCTGAAGCCCTAAGTAAGACCACCGAAACGGGTAAGGTTACTTTCTTTAGTAGAACAAAAAACCGATTATGGACCAAAGGTGAGGAAAGTGGTAATTTTCTAAATTTGGTATCCATTAAAAATGATTGTGATCAAGATTCTTTACTAATAATGGTAAATCCTATAGGTCCTACATGCCACACAGGTACCGATACTTGTTGGAAAGAAAGCAATGATTCAAACTTCGGGTTCTTTTCTGAATTGGAATCAACTATTGAGCAAAGACGTATGAATGCTGATGGAGAAAAATCATATGTAGCTTCCTTATTTGCAAAAGGGATTAATAAGGTAGCCCAGAAAGTGGGAGAGGAGGCCGTTGAAACTGTAATTGAGGCTATGGATACTAATGATGAACTTTTCTTGTACGAAAGTGCCGACCTATTGTTTCATTATCTAATGCTCTTACAGGCAAAAGGTTTTACGCTTAAAGATATTGAGGCTGAATTGATGAAACGTAAAAAGTAAAATAGTATTAACTAAAATGCACAAAGTATTAGATTTATATTAGTTCGTTGGCTTACTATATCATTCTGCCGTAAACGTATCATTATCCTTATCCTCGATCCAGTTGTATTCAATTTCCCAGGCAACGTTTTTGGCAAAATCAATGCCATGACGGTCGGCTAAAAAACCTAGTGCCATGTCCATACCAGCGCTTACTCCAGAGGAGGTATAATAATTTCCATCTACCTTCCAACGAGCTTTTTTATCCCATTCAACTTCCTGTCCGTTGGTCATTACCCAAGAAAAGGCCCGTTTGTTTGAGGTGGCTTTACGGTCATCTAAAAGTCCAGATTTTGCCAATAGGGCACTTCCTGTGCAAACCGTTAATACATAATCGCTAGATAGAGAAACCTCCTTTATTTTATTGATAAGTACTTCATTTTTAACTTCTATCCGGGTTCCAAGACCTCCAGGAATTAAAAAGGCAAATGGTTTTTTGTTTATGGTTGATAGTTTTTCGGTCATGATCGGTACCCGATGTCGGTTCGTGACAACCCCACCTTTCAGCGAATAGAATCTTAAAATATAGTGGTCTGTCAATCTGCCAAATATTTCTGCGGGACCAAAAACATCCAACGTTTCGTAATTATCGAACAGCAAAAAGGCGATTTCTTTCTTTTCCATGGTGTCTGTTGATTGATTCTGCGCAAACGCACTACAACTCATCAATAGTAATATAGCAGCGATTACTTTTGGAGTAAAATTTTTAAAGGTTGGTGTGGGTATCATTAATTTAGTTTTTCAGCAGTTCGTTTCGTTTACCTTCCCTAAGGTACTACTATCAGGGTACTTATGAAATGAAGATTGTGGAATTAAGTAGGGCGGAATTTATGAATTTAATGAAAATTTCGCTCCATAATTACATAATTTAAACCACCTTTTATAAACTCAACAGGGGTCAGCTGCATATTAAACTTAGCGTAGAAATTTGTTTTTGAGGTCCGTGCATTGCACCAAATTCTGGTAAGGTTGTTTTCTGCAGCAATATTCATGATTGCATTCAACAAAATTGTTCCATAGCCTTTTCCTTGATATTCATGGAGTGTGGCGAATTTCCGAAACTGTGCTTCTTTACCCTTTTTAAACAATGAAATTACAGCAATTAAATTGCTATCTATGATTAATCCGTAATGTGTGCCTTCATCATCTTCGGGCAAACGAACATAATCAATTGTCTCATTTGGCCACATGACCTTGTGCCGTATGGGTAAGGCTTCCTCTATAGTTATTTGCTTTATGGTATAGGACGGCATTTATCAAAAATATAAAGTTTAATAGAATATTATAAAACCAGATTTTCTTGAAATTTTCCTACTTTTTCCCATTCAAACGATACGGGTGACCATTCTGCATTTTGGTGGTTTGTTTGAGATGAATGTTCTCTAACGAATACTTGATTGTTTGCACAGAATACATGCTTTGCAACAATCTTTACTTGACCGTATCTACTGCGTTTTGAAGATTTTGCCATTATTGTATACTTTTTTTATATCTGTTGCGCCCCATATTAAATACCCCAACCTTAATTCCTATACCGGCAGAAAAACCGTTGATATTAACCGTACGAGTAGGTGGAAGGTTAATGCGACTGGAAAAACGATATTTAACGCCAGCCTCAAGCTGTAAATACCTAGAGATGTTGAACAAGGCGCTTACACCTGGTTCTGCCACAAATACTGCATTGATATCATCCCCTGTTAGGTCCTCTTCAATATAATCAGGGTCGCGGAAATTGTTCTCAACATAACCAACACCGCCAGCACCTATTAAAAGGGGGAAAGATAGATTGACCAGTTTTTTACTGAAAAAGATTGGTTCTAGGTGTAAGCCGCCGTACGCAACAATGATATCTTCAAATCTGCCGCGTTGATCGTTATAAATATCCTGTTCAGAATACAGAAAATTTCCTGCAAATCCTACTTCAAACTGCTGGTTGGCAACATAGGCAACCTTAAGTTCTCCTACATATGTATTATTACCATCAATTTCACCTAAGCGTGTGGACAGCCCCAAATACACTCCATGTACTACATTCTTGCGATCATTGAATTCAAGGTAATCGCCAGTTTCCTCCTGTGCATGACTGTAAAATGCGGAAAGAAAAAAGTACAGAAGAAGGGTAATTTGAAGTGGTTTCATTACTGTTCGATTTTTGATTGATTATCTAATAGACAACCTAAGCAACAAATAGTTGCATCAAAAACCATTATTTTTTTAATAAAAACCAATAAATCTGGATTTTGTTGTGCAAAACTATTGCTAATTGTTTTTAAACAAGATTGTTAGTAGTATCATTTGCACCCCATGAATCCAGACCAAGCAAAATAGTTTTAAGGGATTTTCCACGTTCGGTCAAACCATATTCTACTTTTGGTGGTACAACAGGATACACAACACGTTCTACCAAACCATCTTTTTCCAATTCACGTACGGTTTGGGTAAACATTTTGTTGGATATTCCCGGCACTTTTTTCTGAAGTACTCCGGATCGTAATGGGCCATCCAATAAATGAAAAAGTACAATAGGTTTCCATTTGGTACCAATTAGGTTCATCGTATGGTCTAACGGGCAATATTTTTTGGAACTCATTTAAATTTTAATTATTTGATAATCAACAATATACTCTTTTTGGTAACTATAGTACTTTTAGGTAAGTTATTGTCCATAAGGCAAATATAGATTTATTTTGTAGTAAAATTAGAACTATGGATAAGAATAAAGAATACCCAAAATCATTTTCGCATATTGGTATTACAGTACCGGATTTGAAAAAAGCAGTAGAATTTTACTCAGAAGTAATGGGCTGGTACGTTATCATGAAACCATCAAAAATTAAAAAAGAAAAAGAAACAGCGATCGGTTTAATGTGTATCGATGTTTTTGGTGATGACTGGGAAGAGTTTGAAATTGCACATATGTCCACTTCTGATGGCATAGGCGTAGAATTGTTCTCTTTTCTTCATGGGGTAAAAGAAGCACCGGAATTCAATCCGTTTAATACGGGATTATTTCACTTTTGCATTCAAGACCCAAATATAGAAGATTTGGTCGCTAAAATTGTGGCACATGGGGGCAAACAACGTATGCCTATACGTTCTTACTACCCAAATGACAAACCCTATAAAATGTGCTATGTTGAAGACCCTTTCGGAATTGTTTTTGAAGTATATACGCACAGTTACGAATTAACCTATTCGTCCGGTGCATATTCAGAATAGTTTTTTTAGATGTTAATAAATGCGATTGGTGATCTATTGATTGTCAATCGCTTTTTATTTATATTTACTTATCCCTCAGACTGTTTCATTATAAAACCACCTTTCTTCCATGAAATTATCTGTTCCATTTTATCGTTTTATTCTTTTAATTATTACCTGGCTTTTATTTATTTCCCATTCTAAATCTTTTGATCATTATTCTAATCCTAAGGTATCGGAAGAATTGGAGTTTAAAACAGACGGACTCTATTTTGCCGAATTTTACGATTATATTTTTCGTGGTCATTTTGAGAATCTGGAAATGAAAAGGGACGATATGTTCTTTTTAGTCATTTTCGATAAGTATTTACGTGCTTACGGTGGGCAATGCGATCGCTATTTACCAGCAGGTAAGGTTGAAATTTTAAATCAAGTCTGTAAGACGGAAGAGGTTACAAAAAATGGATGGGGAGATGTTGTTAGTAGGGTTTGTGTGGAGTATACTTGGGTAGGCAGTGGTCTGTATGCCAAACCGGAACTTTATACCGCCTATGCGGAAATTGATCAAATACAACGCTCTAAAGGTTTAAGTACCATGGTGGATATGATTACCAACCCTAATAGCATGGGAAATTCGGTCGATTTGATTCATAAAACAAACGGACTCAATAATGATATGGTAAAACTTTTTCAAATGAATGCCTGTAGCAGTGCTGGTTTAAAGCGTTTTGAAGAGAATTTAGAATTATTTGCATTGAACAAAGCACCTATACGAATGCAAGAGGCCAGTAAATATACTACCATGAAAAAATCTGGAGGTCCTACCGGAAACCAAAATTTCAATAAATTAATTGATGACTTGGTGTATGATCAATCTAAAACGTGGGCTTTCAATAAATATACCGCTGGTAGTATTTCTAATGTTCAAGCGTCATTAAAGGATAGTGAAGGTAGGCCTAAGGAACTAAGTGCTTATTATAACTTTTCCGGTTTTAGCGGTAATAGTAAAGGTTCTGTGCGCATAACCTTTGAAAAAGGATTGCCAAAATGTATTTATTTTTATGACTATCCCCAAAATTGCAAAACGCCCAATAGCAGTATATTGGCCGCTTTTGCAGAAGGTAAATATGCAAATTGAACGTTTATTGTCCCATAACTTATCAGGCCAGGTCATTATAACTTGTTTCTTGTGAAGATAGCTCCATTAAATTTCTTTTAATAAAACAACTCCCTTTTTACCTGTAATGGTAATTTTTCCGTTTCCGTTATTTCCGTATTTGGCATTTATTTCGCGTAATTTTTTACCATTGTCCAACATTTTAGAATCTACATCATAAAATGTTTTCGGCAAACGTACCAAACCTTCCTCCAAGACTGCCGAGAATTGATGTGCAAAATGGCTAATGTTCAAACTGACTTCACTGGATTCTTGTTCAATATCTATTTTAGAATTTTGATTTAATATCTGGTGTATTTTAAAATCAGCAATTTTCATGTCAAGCATAACATTGCTTTTTAGCTCATGAAGAACCAAGTTGGAAAATTTAAGTGATCCTTTAATGTTTTCTACACTTTGAAGGGTAATTTCATCTTTATTTGAAAGTAATTCTAAGTTGGATGAAGATTGTATTCTTATTGCACTGCCACTACTATTAATATACATTGTATACGCATCATCCATATCAAGTTCTCCGTTATTAAGGGTAATATTACTGTTTATAATATTCTTGGCTTTCAGTTTTCCGTACTTTAAGGAAAGTTCGGCTTTGGTAATGTTTCTATTGATGTAGATATCACCATGTTGAATATCCGCTATCAAGATTCCGTCCCAATCTTCAATTAATACATCGCCAAATTTATTGCTGATATTCAGAATGGTCTTAAATGGCATATGAACATTATAATCGATTTGAACATTGCTACGGTCAAAATCGAACGGATTGGCTTTTTCGAACAAATTGGCAAAGAACCCTGAGTTCTTGTCCGCAATTTCATAACTCACGGATAAATAATTGTCACCGGATTTAATGATAGGAGCAATTCTATGCAATAGTTCAATGGCGTTTTCTTTTTTCTTATGGGTAACCGTCATATGAACAGTAATGGAAACTTCGTTTTTGCTCCATCCATAGACCGTGACATTTCCGTATTTGTTTTCTAAATGGAGTTCGTCACCCGTTGCGAAAGCATAGGACTTCGTAACTTTTTTAGATACCCTTTCTTGTGCCGTAACCATGTGGCCAATGACCAATGCCATGGTAAAAAACAGCAGCCTTTTATAAAGTATATCCATATTCCTCATCTTTAAGTTTTGACTCGTTTAATTGTCGCAATAGATTTTCTATCAATTCTATGCGCTTTCTATAATTTGCTACAATGGCCTCCAATACCCGTTCATTGTCCAGGTTGTTTTGCATTTCTAACCGCAATTCCTCGTATTCTTGGTCCAATTCATCAATAAAGGATAAAAACTCGGCCTTGTCCGTCTCGGATAATTGTTCGTTTTTATGCACAAGTTGTATTTGGTAAGAAACCAATCCTTGGTAATGCATATCAATATCCCTTAATTCCTGAGATGCAAATTGATGTTCTTGTGCATTGTTGCCCAAAAAGATGCTGCCAAGTATTCCCGTAATACCTATTAGTATCAATATACTGGCCGCAATTTTAAACAGTGGAGACTTCCATAACGGAATGACCTTAGGCTGTGTATGACTAAGTTCCGCCTCAATATTTTCCCATAGTTTGGCGCGGTCTGCTTTTTGGTCGTTAAAGAATGCTTTGTTCTCTTTTATATATTTTTCAAGACTATCCATTACAATGCATTTATAATTTGAACTAATTTCTTTTTTGCCCTATGGTATTGTGATTTTGAGGTGGATGTGGTTATGCCCAAAACCTCTCCAATTTCAATATGATCATACCCTTCCAATAAGTACAGGTTAATAATTTGCTGATATCCCAAGGGTAATTTTTGTATGCCTGTTTTAATCTTTTCCAGCGCTAAAGAAAGTTCCGTTACTGTTTCCTCTTCATCCGTAAGATGATGGTCATGATCATCCATATTGGCCAAGGCAAGACGTTTTACCTTTAAATGGTTAATGCTTTTGTTGATTACAATTCTTTTAAGCCATGCCCCAAACGTACTTTCGTATTTGAAGGTATGCAGGTTTCTAAAAGCGTCCACAAAACTTTCCTGTACAATATCTTCTGCATCTTCCTTTATGCGCAAGTAGCGTAACCCTATATTATACATGGCGTCTACATAGAGCTCGTACAGTTTGTACTGCGAGTTTCTATCACCTGCCTTACTTTTTTCGACAAGGGATTTATGCGTAAAACGTATGTTGGTATCCAGTTCCTTCAAGAGGGTTGTTTATGGGCTAATTCACGCTACTGTTATAAAGACAACCAAATTTATATAAGGTTGCATATCACGTTCATTATTTAGGCACTAAAGTAAGTAAATGATTAAGTGGGCTAAAGGTTATTGTATGTTGTCTAATGTTATTATTTCCTTAAAATATCGTGTGAATGCAACCTTTCTTGCTTTCAATTGTCAATAGGGTGTTCATCATTCAAAATATATAACATGACAGTAAAATTAAAAACGCATTATTGGCGTCAAAGGCTATTCTTTAGTATGGTCTTGCTGCTAATGATTACTAGTACCCAAGTCATTGCGCAAAATACCTATACCGTTAGCGGTAAGATAAGTGATATTAAAAATGGCGAAACCCTGTTTGGGGCATCGGTTTTTTTGGAAGGAACCTCTATTGGGGTGGTTACCAATGAATACGGTTTTTATTCGTTGACCGCACCGGAAGGAAAATACACGTTGTTGGTCACTTTCATGGGTTATACGGATATACAACAGGAAATTAACCTAACCCAAAATCAACAATTCAATTTTGAAATATCCGAAGCTTCCACCCAATTGGATGAAGTAGAGGTTATAGCGGATGAACCTGAACGCGCCATACTGCGTAAACCGGAAATGAGCGTACTCAAAATGAATATTGAGACGGTAAAACAAATGCCCGTGGTTTTGGGTGAGGTAGATATTTTAAAATCGCTACAAATGCTTCCAGGGGTAACCAATAACGGTGAAGGTACCGGCGGTTTTCACGTACGTGGCGGTGCGGGCGACCAAAACCTGGTTCTGTTGGATGAGGCTATCATTTACAATACATCGCACATGTTCGGTTTTTTCTCGGTCTTCAATGCAGATGCCATTAAAGATGTAAAACTGTACAAAGGTGGTATACCGGCAAGGTATGGTGGGCGTGTTTCCTCGGTGTTAGATGTTAGGCAGAAAGACGGTAACAGCAAACGGTTGGCTGCAACGGGCGGCATCGGTATCATATCTAGCCGTTTGGCACTGGAAGCGCCTTTGTTTAAAGAAAAAGGTTCTTTTTTAATTGCTGGTCGTCGTTCTTATGCCGATCTGTTGTTAAAAGCTGCGGGGGAAGATAATAGCGTAAGTTTTTACGATCTAAACTTAAAAACTAATTATAAGATCAATACGAACAACCGACTTTTTCTTTCCGGTTATTTTGGGCGCGATGCTTTTGAACTAGGAGAAAATTTTAGTAGTTCTTATGGGAACTCAACAGCTAACCTGCGTTGGAACCACATTTTTAACGACAAACTTTTCTCTAACCTGTCCGCTATTTATAGTAAGTATGACTACGAGCTGGGTATTACCTCTGCGGAGTTCGATTGGGTTTCGTCCATTACCAATTACAATCTAAAATATGACTTAAAGTATTATTTCAGCGATGCATTTAAGCTCGATTTTGGAGCCAGCGGTATACATTATGAGTTTGATCCCGGGGAAATTATTCCTACGACCGAAACGTCATCTGTCAATCCTTTGGTATTGGATAAAAAAAGGGCGTTGGAAACTGGAGTGTATGTAAATGCGGAACATAAATTAACGGAGAAGCTGACTGCACAATATGGTTTGCGCTACAGTGCATTTTCCAGACTTGGGGGGCAGCCTATGACGGAGTATGCCAATAATCAACCGGTAGTCTATAATGAGGACCTAGGTATTTATGAACGTGGTGAAGCTATTGGTGAAACGGTATACGAAAAGGGAGACGCCATTAAGACCTTTGGCAATTTGGAGCCTAGGGCGTCATTGGCATACACCATAAATGACAATTCTTCTTTAAAGGCAGGCTTTTCTAGGGTGGCACAATACATACATCTATTATCCAACACTTCTTCTGCTACGCCATTAGATGTTTGGACACCAAGCGGTCAGTACATAGACCCGCAATTATCCAATCAATATGCCTTGGGCTATTTCCGTAATTTTAAGAACACGGCGTATTCCATGGAGGCTGAGATCTATTATAAGAATACCGATAATAGAATCGATTATATAGATGGTTCTGATCTTATTGGGCAGAATACCATTGAAACCGAAATATTAAAAGGGGAGTCCAGGGCATATGGATTAGAGCTTTTATTCCGTAAGAACGAGGGTAAATTTACGGGGTGGATTTCCTATACGCTATCCAAGTCAGAGCAGCGCACTCCCGGTGGTAATGCCGGTGGTTTGGGTATTAATGATGGTAATTGGTACAACACTCCTTATGATAGAACGCATGATGTCTCTATATCCGGGTCATATCGATTAAACGATAAATGGAGTTTTGGTACCAATTTGGTATTTCAAACGGGTAGACCGGTTACGTATCCTAATGGTCAATATGAGTATGAGGGCGTTTCCATTGCTAGTTATTCCGATAGAAATTCCGATCGCTTACCTGCGTATCATCGTTTAGATCTGTCGGTCAATTATAAGCCCAACAGAAAGCCAAATGTCAAATTAAAAGGGGAGTGGGTGCTAGGTATTTATAACGCCTATAACCGCAAGAATGCTGCTTCTGTATCCTTTGGGCAGAATATAGAAACGGGGGCAAATGAGGCTACCAGAACCGCTATTTTCGGAATTGTACCATCCATTACCTATAACTTTAAATTTTAATACGATGAAAAATTATATAAAATCAATAATAGCCCTGTTCACCATTATTCTTACGGGTTGTACAGATGTTATAGATGTTGACGTTCAAACAGATACCTTACGTTTGGTGGTGGAAGCTTCCTTAGACTGGGAAAAAGGAACTACGGGTAATGATCAAGAGATTACGCTACGTACGTCAACACCTTTTTTTGAAACCGAAAGCACCAATGTTACAGGGGCGGAAGTTACCGTGACCAATAACGCTACGGGAGAAGTCTTTCTTTTTACCGACCAGAATAACGGCACATACACAACAAGTACTTTTGAACCACAATTAGAAGCGACCTATACCTTAGAGATTTTGTATGATGGCGAACGATATGTTGCCGAAGACACCATGAACCCCGTGCCTGATATTACCGATATTTACCAGGATACGGAAGACGGATTTGATGATGAAACCATTGAGTTGCATATTGTATTTAACGATTTTGAGGAAGAGGGCGATAATTACCTTTTTAAGTTCGAAAGACCACAAGACCTGTTACCTACTTTGGAAACGGGCGATGATGAGTTTATAAACGGGAACGAAGTGGACTGGTGGTATGAGCTCGATGATGATGAGGACGAAGAAATAAAACCGTTATTACCTGGTGATGTAGTAAATATTAGTATGCACGGTATTTCTAGAGCTTACTATAATTACATGGATATTGTTATAGACCAAATGGGCGGCGTAGGTATTTTTGAGGCTACACCGGTAGATGTTCGCGGTAATTGCATTAATACGACCAACCCAGATAATTATGCCCATGGCTATTTTAGGGTAACGGAAACCAATAAGGTAAGTTATACGGTAGAGTAGAAGATATTTTTAAGAACAGAAAACCAAGCGCTAAAGCAATTAGTGCTTGGTTTTTCATTTAGTTTGGTGAATGCAGACCCATTTTATTGCCTTCAGAGTCCAGGAATATAGCGTAATAACCGCTTTCGTCTGCATGAAGTGATTTTGGAACCATAACTTCGCCACCATTGATTTCGACTTTGCCGAGTATAGATTGTAAGTTATCTCCGCCATTTAAATAAATGGTTATTCCGTTTGCAGAAGGCGTATACCCTTCCGCTTTCATGATAACACCCGTGACCATTTGGTTTTCATAGGGGAATATACCCATTTGCATTTCCGGAAATTCCATTTTTTCAATTTCTATGTCCAAAATAGCTTGGTAAAAATTTACCGCCCTTGTAATATCCGTAGCCGGAATTTCAAAAATGGAAATAAAACTTTTCATATTGCTTTTGTTTTCAGTGGTATGCGTATCCATTACTTTATCTTGAGCATTACACTCAATTCCCCAAAAAGAAAATAATACCGCACTTAATAGTATTGCCTTTTTCATTTGTAGTGTTTACATGTAAAATACAAATATGGAATAGTATTCAACTAATAAATTGTAAAAATGCGACACGCAGGCTATTTATAGAACAAGGTAGAGAGTGCCATTTGTTCATTGCTTAAGAATGCTGTGGGACTAATGCCGGTAAATTCCTTAAAATCCTTATTAAAATGGGCTTGGTCAAAGTAGTCGCTTTCATAGGCAATTTTGGTAAGGCTGTCCGTTTCTTTGTTCAGTAGCATTTTTAATGCCGATTGCAATCGTATGACCCTGCCCAATTGTTTAGGGCTAACGCCAATCTGCTTTTTAAAATTCCTTTCCAATTGTCTTCTTTTAGACAAATCTTCTTTAAGAATGGTGGTAATAGTCGCAGTACCGTTTGAGGTTAAAAGGGCATCTACGGTTTGCTTTACAATAGTATCAATGGTAGATTGTTCATTCAACCTTTCTAAAAGGAATTTTTCAATAACTGCAATGCGTTGTTTTGTGTCTTCTGCATTAATAATGCTGCGCTCCAGTTCATTGACAATTGAAGCATCAAAAAGTGAGGTTAGCGGGGTTTCTTTATTTGCCAACTGTTCAATGGGTGTAGTAACAAAATTGGCAAAGCCATAAGGGTAGAAACGTATGGCAAAAGTGTTTACATAGCCCGTAGGTTCAATACAAAATGGTGCTAGGGTTTGCCCCAGTACCATGGCACGTGGTTGTAATATAAATTCATCTTGCGAAGTATAGCGTTTAATATCATCCCCAAGAATAAACGCCATTTCAATGCAACCGTCTGGTACTATGCGCTGTCTTTCTGCACTATATTCAGCAGGAATTTCCAAAGTCCAATAACAGCTTACCAAAGCTTCCAGATCTTGATGTGGTTGAAATGTTTGGTAGTTCATTGTTTTAGGATGATATTGGTTTGGAATGTAGCTGTTGGGTAAGCGTAGTGCGGTAATAAGGAAACCTTTAGTTACCGTTTTAGCAGGAAGCTAGAGCTTATTGCCTGTGTACAAGCAGGCAGGTTTAGTTTAGTTTTTCCTTGCACAAAGCTAACTCCATAATAATTAGCAACTGCATAAATATACACAGACCTTTCGAATTAGACCATAAGTCCGCATTACGTTTAGGTTGTTTATAGCAAGTATTATTTATACGCAAATTAGAGCTTTTAAAAGTTAAACAGGATTATTTATCTCTATCGAATTTATCCACAATTTGATATACTAGCGCAATATGTAATATTAAAAGGCCAGCCAAAATCGGGTTAATTCCGAAGCTTCCAAATCCAACTTTGAAAGTTGAATAGTAAAAGTCAAGAAGCCCGAATATCCCAATCAGAAGAGTTAGTCCATAAAGTACGTAGTAAGTCATTCTATTTTTAATGTAGAAATAGATTGAAAGCACCACACATCCAATGCCTATATAGTTTTTTAAGCTTAGAGCATAATTGGAGGTAGCAATTACCACTAATGAAACTAGAATTAGAATTATGGAAATTCCTAATGGTATAAAATCGAAATCTAGTTTTTTCATATTTGCTACGATAATTGTATATGTACACAATTGCACATATTCCATCTATAAAAGTAATCTAATTCCCACCCACATGAAAAAAGACCTATCAACAGTTATTAACAGGTATTTGTGGTATTTAAACTAAGAAATAATGCTTACCACCATACTACAAAGAACTTCTCAAACGTATTGTTTTTCTTCATCCAAACCATGGGTGTATCGCTGTTCAATTAAATCTTATAGTAATTTTCTTGTGTACGAGTTACACTAAGCTGTATGCAGAATTCAATGGTGCCGAAGTATATTACGGCATTTATAAAACACAAGTTATTAATGACCGGTACAATAGCCATATAGTTGATATACAAACAAAGCCAGGCCTGCCATGATCAAATAGGAATTTACAGCCTTATAAAAGGGAGTATAATTTTTGCTTTTTTTCATAGCGGTAATAACAAAAACAATGGGAATCAACGCCAATACTTGACCCACTTCAACCCCAATATTAAATGACAAAATTTTTGCAATAAACTGGCCTTCACCAATATCAAATGATTGTAGCCTTGTAGATAATCCAAAACCGTGTATTAGTCCAAATATCCCTACCATAAACAGTAGATTAGGTGATTTTAATTGAAATTTTTTAAAACCACCTAAATTTTCAAAACCTTTATAAAACACGCTAAGCGCAATTACGGCATCTACCAGGTGTTCATTGGCGGTAATTCCTAAATAGGTAGCGCCAATGAGGGTTATACAATGTCCTATTGTGAATACAGTAATAAATTTTAATATATCCTTAAAACTATTTAAATAGAAAATGACACCCACTAGGAATAGTAAGTGATCATATCCTGTAAGCATGTGTGTTGCCCCTACACGAATATAAGACCATAGACCACCATTGCGTAATACTTCTTGATCGGCACTTGTAACATTATGTGCAGAAGCCATTATGGGTAGAAATAATAGCAATAGTGGCAATACATGTTTTCGCTTCATTTTTATTTATTTTTTTCTGAAGACAAAAAACAAAACTACGATACAACATATACTACCAAGAATAAAAACCCAGGTAGGTATACCTTCCTCATGTTCTTCTCCATGCACATGAGTATCGGCACCATGTTTATGGGTTACACCAAAAGACATTGTCGCCCAATTAGATTCATGGGTCAAGACATCGCTGTTTTCTACTTCGGTCATATATATAGTTCGTAGATAGTAAATTCCATCTTTTGGCAAATCAATGGTTACAATACCATCATCATCGGTGCGTAGTTTTTGACCTAAATCATGGGTGTGCCCTTCATCGCTTATACTATTTGATTCGGTATCATGGGAATGTCCATCAGTGGCATGTTCATCGTTATGATTATTATTATGTTCGTGTTTTTCGCCATTGGAAGTATGTGTGTGGTCATTACTTTCTACATTGGCATATACTACTTGGTTGGTTAAAGGTTCACTATTTAATAGTAATTTTACCTTTAGGTTTTCCCCACTGTATTTTTCATAGGGATTCTCTTGTGGAATAAACTCAATAGGGTATCCTAACGGGGTTTCCCAATCTTTGGTTTTAGTATTTCCAACTTGGTAGATAGCTTTAACATGCTTTTGATAACTTTCAACCGCATCCTGCTTCAATAAGCCTTTACTGGTCCGTTTTTCCATCATATCCACAATACCGTCATTTATGAGATAACTGTTGAATTTTTCGGCGGCAAGTTCAATATTTCTTGCTTTGGTTGAGGCCCCTGCTACATATGTACCTTCTTTGTCAGTGCTAAATTTTAATTGGGTAATGGTGCTGTCCTTATCTTTCCATTGAGCCGTATCTATGGCTATTCTTTTACCGTTCGCTAAAATAGACGCATCTATGAATCGGTCACGGGTTATAATATTTTCGCTTTTATCAAAAGAGCCGTTAAAAAGACTTAAAGTTGCCTCTTGGTCCGGTTGTAAAAAGTAGCTATCAATTTTGATATATAGGTTATGACTGCAGAGTAGAACAAGAGCTAATAGATAAGTTATTTTTCGCATTGGTTTGGATTTTTTTTAAAATTTACGAAGTAAATGTACTTAGGGTTTTAATATCTATGAAATGAATAGAAAAAATGATAATCTAAAAAGAAGTATTTGCGAGATTTTACTATTGTGGAATGCTAAATACCATAGTTATCCTTAAAAATATCTCTCACCACCATACCACAAAGAATTTCTCAAACAAATTGTTTTTCTTCATCCAAACCATGGGTGCACTGTTGTTTTTTAAGCGTTCTATAATAGCTATAATAATTTCTTTGTGTGAGCGCCATGCTACGGTGTCCATGGGGTGCAAAACCCATTCGCTTTTGGTAGGGATATAGAATGCATGTGGTGTAAAGTCAGCCGTATGAAATGCTGCCAAGCGTAACCAATAGCCTATAATACAATTGTTGTTTAACGGTGCAATGGATAATGTGTCACTTGAATAAGGTTGAAATAACTGGGCTTTGTAGCAAACTTGCTGCGTCATGTTTCCGGTATCAATTCCTTTTTCCAACAATGCGGAGCGCCCAATAGGCGTGTGAATCAATGAAAATTGGTTGTTCTTTATCTTTTCTAGCTTGGCATAAAAGGCATCGCGCCGGTTAGGACCTACCAATTGGTGTATGGGTTCTTTAACATGGGTGTCGATCAGATAGAATTTATAGGTCAATTCTATGTGAATTAGCTGCTTTGTAGCGGTTTCCTGAACAATAAAATCTATTTCACCAATAGTCCGTTTTTCTTCCCGTATGGGCAAATTGTGCAGGAGAACATCATACGCATTACTAGCTTCTAACAACTGTTTGCACACAAATTCCATTTGATGTCCCAAACGCAATTTCTCCGGTATTCCATTTACCACAAAACTGTCTGCCGCCACATCAGGAAATTGAAACTGAGATACACCAAACTGCACACCTTCCCAAAGTGGTGGAGTGCTTAAAAATCCTTGTATTTGTTTGATGATTGTTGCTTGTTGGTCGATGGTTTATCTTTTTAACTGTTGGTTCTTGGTTGTCCGTTTTTTGTAAATAGTGTTGCTGAATACCGGTAACTGAGCGTAGCCGAAGTTACTTTTTAAAACGCTACGCACAAAACGTTGCATGCTATACGCTATACGCTTTTCGCCTGTCGCTTTTCGCTACGCGCTATACACATATCGCTTACCTGCATAATAATTGAACCTTGAGTCCACGAAACAAATAGATTGTTTATACGCTAAAAAGCTCCTCATAAATACGAATTCTTTTTTGCCAAGCGCTAATCGCGGTTCGCCTTTCGCTTTTCGTCAGCAACTATCCTAAAGAGAGAAGCTAACAGCGTATTGCGTTCGGCGACCAGCGTTCAACTCAACACGAACAACCATCAACCATCAACTGACAACCATCAACTGACAACCATCAACTGACAACCAATAACCAACAACCAATCTTAAACAACAACGTTAACATTTCCCAAAAGCCGAGGGCATCCAAGGTAAAAGTGTTAATTTTATAGTATGGCTATGAACGTAAGAAAAGGGTATCGGTTTCAGAAATACGAAGCACCCGAACAATCAATTTTTGAGCGGCTATTTGATGTTTTTCAAGAGCTGATCACACATACTTCAGGTGATTTTGACGAGGCTATCGATTGGCTTCGCGAGTTGGACAAGGAATATGAACTGACCACCGAAGACTACACTATAGACGATTTTATAGAGGAGCTTAAGCAAAAAGGCTACATACGCGAAGAATTTGAAGATGGTGGTGGTGACGGTGAAAAAGGTACGGATAACGGTGATGGCGGAAACATTTCTATTACCGCTAAAATGGAGCGTATTATTCGTCAGCGTGCCTTGGACCAAATTTTTGGAAAACTAAAGCGAAGTGGTGCTGGCAACCATAAGACCGGTAAATCCGGGCAAGGAGACGAACATACGGGCGATTTTAGGGAGTACCGTTATGGTGATGGTCTAGATAATATTTCGATGACCGAGAGCCTTAAAAATGCCCAAATTAATCACGGTATAGGCAGTTTTCAATTGAGTGAGGAGGATTTAGTGGTAGAGGATACGCAGTACAAAGCGCAGATGAGTACCGTACTCATGATCGATATTAGCCATAGTATGATTCTCTATGGCGAAGACCGCATTACGCCCGCAAAAAAAGTGGCAATGGCATTGGCCGAGCTGATTACCACGCGTTACCCAAAGGATACACTGGATATTTTGGTGTTCGGTAACGATGCGTGGCCCATACCCATTAAAGACTTACCGTATTTAAAAGTGGGTCCGTACCATACCAATACCGTGGCCGGTCTACAATTGGCGATGGATATGCTACGTAGAAAACGGAATACTAACAAACAGATTTTTATGATTACCGACGGAAAGCCTAGTTGCCTGCGCATGCCAGACGGTACCTATTATAAGAACAGTGTGGGTCTAGATGACTTTATTGTGGAAAAATGTTACAATAAAGCCAGGGAAGCGCGTAAATTACATATTCCCATTACTACTTTTATGATTGCGCAAGACCCGTATTTAATGCAGTTTATTCGTCATTTTACGGAAGCGAACAAGGGAAAAGCGTTTTTTACGGGACTGAAAGGCTTGGGGGAAATGATTTTTGAGGATTATGAGGCGAACAGGAAAAAGCGACTTAAATAATTGTTCGTTGTCGGCTAATAGTAGAATTATATAAAAGTATTGAACAGATAAGATTTAAAAGTAAAAGGAAAATAATATAACATTCAAAGGTTGAAACTGGTTCGGTGATACCGTCAACAACCAACTATCAACCATTAACAAATATATGAAGCATACAGAAATAAAAACTTTGGGCCAATTGGTCAAGTCCGGATATCAATCCAAAAAAATAAAGGACGAATTACGTGATAACCTTCGTGAAAATATAAAAGCAGGAAAAGATAGCTTTGAAGGAGTTTGGGGATATGAGGATTCTGTTATTCCGGAATTGGAGCGTGCCATTCTTTCCCGCCATAACATTAACCTATTGGGATTACGGGGTCAGGCAAAAACTCGTTTGGCCAGATTAATGGTCAATCTGTTGGATGAATGGATTCCCGTTGTAGAAGGTTCTGAAATTAATGATGACCCCATGTTGCCCATGTCTCGCTATGCGTTAGAACTGATAGCTGAAAAAGGGGATGATACACCTATTTCATGGTTACATAGAGAAGACCGCTTTTATGAAAAACTGGCTACTCCAGATGTTACCGTGGCCGATTTAATTGGTGATGTAGATCCTATTAAAGCTGCTAATCTAAAGTTGTCCTATGCAGATGATCGTGTTATTCATTTTGGAATGATTCCCCGTGCCAACCGCTGTATTTTCGTCATTAACGAATTGCCCGATTTACAGGCACGTATACAAGTATCGCTTTTTAATATTTTACAGGAAGGTGATATTCAGATTAGGGGATTCAAGTTGCGATTACCGTTAGACCTTCAATTTGTTTTTACGGCAAACCCGGAAGATTATACCAACAGAGGTAGTATTGTTACCCCATTGAAAGATAGAATTGGGTCGCAGATTCTAACACATTACCCTGAGGATATAGAAACGGCTCGTAAAATTACCGAGCAAGAGGCAAAATTGGATGCGCGTCAGTCAGAAAGTATTTATGTGCCCAGCCTGGCCAAGGATTTATTGGAGCAGGTAAGTTTTGAGGCTCGTGAGAGTGAATATGTAGATGCCAAAAGTGGGGTCAGTGCACGTACCAGTATAACGGCATTTGAAAATTTGCTCAGTACGGCCGAACGTAGAACCTTATTGAACGGAGCCGATACGACCATGGTACGGTTAAGTGATTTTACGGGAATTATTCCTGCAATTACAGGGAAGATAGAATTGGTTTATGAAGGTGAACAGGAGGGTGCGGACGGTGTAGCCGAAATATTAATAGATGATGCCGTAAAATCCCTTTTTCCACAGTATTTCCCAAAAATCAATAAATTAGAACGTAAAGACGAAGAAACCGTATATGACGAGTTGCTGCATTGGTTTTTTCAAGGAGAGGGGTTTGAACTGTTAGATGATTTTACCGATGAGGAATACAAACGCGCCTTGGACAGTATACCTGCATTAAACCAATTGATCAAGGACCATCAACCTGAATACCCAGAAAAAGATGTGTATTTTCTAAAGGAACTTTTGTTATGGGGCCTTGTATCCCATAAGAAATTAAACAAGCAACGTTTTACGGACGGTTATGAGTTCAAGGACCTGTACAGTAGTTTTTTAAAGGGTATTTAATAACAAGATTTCAAAATCTATACGGCCCTTTCATTAATGAAAGGGCCATGTAATATATCGTACATTTGTTGGATTATAGTAGTTCTTAGCATTATCAATTTTTAAATGGTATTGTTTCTAAACCCGTATACTCTTTAAGGTAAAACTTGTTTCCTTTAAGTTTTGTACGGCCCCTTCGTTCAAAAATCTACTTTTTGTATATACATTTACACCTATGAGCAAGTACCGTTATCGTTATATTGTCCGGTTACAATACTTAGGGTTTAGATATAGTGGCTGGCAAATTCAGCCCAAGCACAAAACAATTTCAGGAATGCTTGAAAAAACCTTTGTGTTTCTTTTTCCCGACCAAGATTTTAAAATATTGGGAGCAGGCCGTACGGATGCCAAGGTTTCTGCCTTAGATGCCGCTTTTGAGCTTTTTTTAATCAATGAATTACCAGATTTGGGGATATTTCTTGAAGACTTCAATAAGAATTTACCCTCGGATATCAGATTGGTTTCCATAGAACCTGTAGGTGAGGATTTTAATATTATCAAGGACAGCAAAATCAAGGAATATCTCTATTTCTTTTCGTTCGGGACTAAAAATCATCCGTTCAGTGCTCCATTTATTACCAATTATGTAGAACCATTAAACCTTGATCTAATGAAAGAGGGTGCTACCTTGTTTCAAGGGAAACATGATTTTTCGGTCT
Source organism: Maribacter sp. MAR_2009_72 (assembly GCF_007827235.1). Lineage (NCBI taxonomy): Bacteria > Pseudomonadati > Bacteroidota > Flavobacteriia > Flavobacteriales > Flavobacteriaceae > Maribacter > Maribacter sp. MAR_2009_72. The sequence continues at coordinate 502,902 of NZ_VISB01000001.1, forward strand.
TTACAACGGCAGATAAGCCCAAGCATAAAAAAATAAGGACTATAACTTCATGTAGTATTATTAAAAACACCCTTTTAGAGGCCAATTTTTTTCCGGATAATAGTTACATATTAAAAATTCATGGTGAAGGATTTATGCGTTACCAAATACGACTGATCATGGGCGCATTGGTACAATTGGGCAGAAACGAACTGACTCTTGACCAAATTAAGTCGGCCTTACAACCGGGTAGCGAGCATAAACTTACCAGTATTGCCCCTGGTTCTGGTTTGTTATTAAACCAAGTAAATTTTAAAGGGTAGATTTCAGTTTTAGTATATTTAAGAAAATTAAATTAGATGGCGCTTCGTAAAAAGTTAGCATTCCCCAAGAGAAAAAAGAAAAAATCCCGTGTATATAATAAAATGGGCAAGGCTCCCGGTACGGTGAGCTATATGGGCAATAAAGAGCGATCGGACAGTACCATCTTCAATATTTTATACAATCCATCGGGTTTTGAACAACAGGAATTCAACATTCTAGATGATTTTTTGGCTTCTAATCGTAGCGAAAAAATTTCATGGGTCAATATTGTAGGTATATCAGATGAGCCTTTCATAGAACAATTGGGCAAACACTTTAATTTAAACCCTTTGGTACTTGAAGATGTAGTGAATACGGAACAAAGACCAAAAATAGATGAATACGAGGATTATATTTTTGGGGTATTCAAAATGTTATATATCTCAGAAGAGGAAAAAGTAGTGGGGGAGCATATTGCCTTGGTACTGTTGGAAAATACTGTACTGGTATTCCAAGAAGTTAAGGAAGATGTATTCAACGGGCTTCGGGACCGTATTACGGGTAAATTGGGCCGTATTAGAAGTAGGGGGGCAGATTATCTTTTCTTTGCTTTGTTGGATGCCATTGTAGACAATTATTTTCTTGTCATAGAAAATCTAAACCATAGGATAGAGCAATTAGAAGACGAAGTATACAATAACCCGGCACCGGATGTTGCCAAGAATATTCAATTGCTTAAAAAAGAGATACTTCAGGTAAGAAGGTGGATCTATCCGGTAAAGGAATTGATCAGTAGGCTTATTGACACGGAAAACAATCTAATAAAAAAAGATACAAAGTTATTTTTACGCGATGTACAGGATCATACCATAGAGATTAACGAGAGTTTGCAAATTTATCGTGAAATGTCCATGAGTTTAATGGAAATGTATATGAGCAATATGAGTAATAAAATGAACGAAGTCATGAAGGTATTGACCATAATGGCTTCCATTTTTATACCCCTTACCTTTATTGCAGGTATCTACGGTATGAATTTTGACCATATGCCGGAACTTCACTACAAATATGGCTACCATGCCGTTTGGGCAGTAATGATTGTTCTTTTTATTGGTATGATTATATATTTCAAAAAAAAGAAATGGCTATAGGCCACCTAAAATTCTATTCAATTAAAGGTTTGTTCATTTGGGTCAGCCCATACGCTCGTTGCACCATATCTTGCACGTAGGCTATGCTGACATAGAAACTATATGGTAAGATTCTTCTGAATTTTATGCTATGTCATTGGCAAATAGTCTTGGGTATACCATATTGGTATACGTAGAACTAAAAAATGAATATTGCTATGAAAAAGATAATTCTTACACTTTGTATGACCGGGCTATTATTAACGAGTATACATGTAACGGCCCAAGAAGTTGACCCAGAGGTTCTTGATACGAAAATATCTAAATCGTATACGATTAACGATGGTAAAAAACTCATTAAAAACACCGTTGAAATTACCACAAAGCGACTAAATACTATAGAAAGGGACGAAAAGGACGAAGGGAAAATAGATCAGGCCAGGGTAGTGGATAGTATTGCCACAATTGTAAAAACGGTTAGAATAGACAATGATGAGGACGATGATTTTGATGAGAAAATTGTGTTCAGTTATGAATCTAAAACGCCAGAGGATTTTGTGTTGGTCTCTAAAGACGATGAACTGGTCGTTGCCATGGACGATGGTGAAAATCTAAAAATCGTAGAGAACCTAAATTTAAAATCCAAGAAAATGGATAATGATAAGGCTACTTATATTTTTACCAACGAGCAAGGTGAAAATATCGAATTTTTAGTGGAAGAATATAATAGATCTTATACAAGCACTTCCAGTAGATAAACAATTCTATTACCAAAATTTAAAAAGAGCCTATAATGGCTCTTTTTTTTATTCAAATTATGGAGTTGTTATTAACCGAAAAGATCAGAGGAAAGATAACGGTCCCCACGGTCGCACACAATGGATACTATAGTTCCTTCTTTAAGTTCGTTTGCCAGTCTTAAGGCTACTGTAGCGGCGCCACCACTGCTCATACCTGAAAAAATACCCTCTTCCTTGGCTAAACGTTTCGCCATTTCCTTAGCTTCACCCTCACTTACTTCCATAACTCGGTCTACTTTGGAACTATCAAAAATTTTGGGCAGATATTCTTTTGGCCATTTTCGTATGCCCGGTATGCTAGACTCATCCGTAGGCTGTACGCCTACTATTTGAATTTGATGGTTCATTTCCTTTAAATAGGTAGATGTTCCCATAATGGTACCGGTAGTACCCATAGCAGAAACAAAATGGGTAACTTTACCTTGGGTATCGTTCCAAATTTCTGGACCGGTAGATTTATAGTGTGCCTGCCAATTGTCATTATTTCCAAATTGGTTCATCATTATAAATCCTTCGTTCCGTACCTTGTCCTCAGCATAATCACGCGCTCCTTCAATACCAATATTTGCTGGGGTAAGGGTAACTTTTGCTCCATAGGCGCGCATGGTCTGTACCCGTTCTTTGGTCGCATTCTCTGGCATGACCAATTCAATATCCAATCCGTATATACCTGCGATCATGGCCAATGCAATACCGGTATTGCCACTTGTTGCCTCGATCAATTTGCTGTTTTCGTTAAAATCACCGCGCTCCAAGCCCATTTTAATCATATTATAGGCTGCCCTGTCCTTTACACTGCCTCCGGGATTATGACCTTCCATTTTAAAATATAGGCTTACATTGGGGTTAGTGTTAAGTACCCTTGACTTCACCAACGGTGTATTACCGATTAATGCTTCTATGGTATTAGACATTTGGTAAGGTTTTAATTTTTATTTCAGGCGTGTGGAAAACAGTAGAATGGGGTGGAACGGAAGCGGTTATCCAAGCATTTCCTCCAATAACACTATTGGCGCCAATTATGGTATCACCTCCTAATATAGTGGCATTTGCATAAATAGTTACATTGTTTTCTATTGTTGGGTGCCGCTTGGTCTTTTGTAGGTTCTTGGCAACAAATAAGCCGCCAAGGGTTACCCCTTGATAAATTTTAACATCATTCTTAATAATGGCGGTTTCACCAATTACTACACCGGTACCATGATCTATGTGGAACGATTTGCCGATTTGTGCCCCAGGATTGATGTCTACACCGGTTTGCCTATGGGCATACTCCGTCATTAGTCGGGGTACCAAAGGAAAGCCAGATTTGTAAAGCTCATGTGCCAATCTATATACGGATATGGCATAGAATCCGGGGTAGGCCATATATACCTCTTCTATGGATAATGATGCAGGATCGCAATTTACGGTCGCTTCCGCATCCAAATTCAAGCTCTCCAAGATATTAGGCAACTGCTCTACATAATTCTCCCAAACTTTTTTACAGGGTTTGTCACTTTCCCAACAGGCCAATTCCACAAGGTCATCAAACTGGGATTGTAACTTACCCAAATTGTCGGCAACCGGGGTTTCTATATCAAAAAGCGTATAAAAAAGTAAATCCGTAAATTCCTCTACATTTCTTTTTAGACGAAACCTTAAATTAGGTTGCTTTTTGTGGGCGTTTATTTTTTCGATTATTGATCGATGGTCCATGGTTATGCATTAGTTCCCCAAAATTAACCAAATAAATAAAAGGACTTCCTGTCTATTGGTTAACTTTAGCTTAAAATCACAAGAGCTAGGTCGTATGTTAGAAACAAATATTACAAAGAGTACCTTTCAATTTTTAAAATCACTACAAAAGAATAATAATAGGGACTGGTTTGCTGAACATAAGAAACAATTTAATGCAGAAAATGAGGCTACTAAAAGTTTCTTTGGCCATCTTTTGGAACTGTTAAGCGCCCATGATGAAATAGAGCGGTTAAAAGTGTTCAGGATATATAGGGATGTTCGTTTTTCCAAGAATAAAACGCCTTATAAAAATAGCTTTTCAGCATCTTATGCTAGAGCGGGTCTTCACCGCCGTGGGGGATATTATGTGCACTTAGAACCAGGAAACAGCTTTATTGCTACCGGATTCTGGAATCCGGAAAAGGACGATTTGTTGCGTATTAGAAAGGAATGGGAACTGGATGTTTCTGAACTTGAGCAAATCATCAACGAACCTCAATTTAAAAAAGTGTGGGGCCCATTGACAGGCGATGAACTAAAAACCGCACCCAAAGGGTTTGACAAGGAAGACCCCAATATTGATTATATTAGAAAAAAACAGTTTGTATTTACCAGAAAATTTACCGACGCAGAAGTGCTTTCCAACAATTTTGCTCAAGAAATCAATACAAGTTTCAAAATCATTCGCCCGTATTTTGATTTAATGAGCTCAATTTTAACTACGAATCTTAATGGGGAATCCTTATTGGATTAATTGCAGTTTGTCAAAATATTGAATCTGGTCCTGTAAACGTTTTATGACCATATTCATCATACGCTTATTGTACGCAGATGAATTCAGGATATACGTTTCATATTCATCTTGGGTAAATTGACCAATGATCATTCCCTTTAACGCATTACGATACTTGATGTCTTTTTGAATGGCGTTTGCAATGTAGTTCATCTGCTTTTCTAGACCATATTCGTAAAATGTGTTCTTCATTTTTTTAATATAATTTTGAAAGGATATGAGGAACAGATCGTTCTGTAATTTTAATATGGGCCGTAAGGTTTGGTTCTGAAATCGTTCTTCTACACTCATGTTGGGAAGAATTTGGGCCGAGGGAATAGTGGGGCGAATATTGAGTAATTTCTGGGTTCTTTCCATAACATTATAGAATTTACTTAAAGGTACATATTAGTTTAGGCTATTGACGGAGACGTTGTAGAAGTTTTAAACCTGTTATGAACAACATTATATAGTAGTATTTATATTGATATTTTAGGTTTAATCCAATTTCTTCTTTGGCTAATTATCATAATCTAAAATTACCTTAGAGCCCATTTTGGTATTGACAATTCTGATGTCCAGAATGAATTAAGTAGATGTATTCTTATTTTTACGTATAACTTTGTACTCGTAAAAAGTAAAACACTACGACATGAGATTTCATACTAGAAAATTGGTGAAGCCTGGCGATTTAAATTCTAACGGAACCCTATTTGGAGGAAGACTTTTGGCTTGGATAGATGAGGAAGCAGCACTTTATACCATTATACAATTGGAGAACGGTAAGATTGTTACCAAATATATGTCCGAAATCAACTTTATGAGCGCAGCAAAAAAAGGGGATGTTATTGAAATTGGAATAGAGGTCGTAAAGTTTGGCAAAACGTCCTTGACCCTAAATTGTGAAGTGCGTAATAAAATGAACCATGAAACCATTGTTACGGTAGACAATATCATCATGGTAAATTTAGGGGAAAACGGTAAGCCCAAGCCACATGGAAAAACTAAGATAGAGTTTGTAAAAGACCGTTTGGCCGCCCTTGGAGAAGAAGATTAAGCTTTGTTAAGTTCTTGGGACACTTCTTGTACTTCGTCCAGTACCCTTAAAAGGTTCTCTCCCCATAGTTTGGCTATTTGTTCTTGGGTATAGCCCCGTTCAACCAGTTCTAAGGTTACGTTTAAGGTTTCGGACGCATCGCTCCAACCTTCAATACCACCTCCGCCATCAAAATCTGAACTAATACCCACATGGTCTATTCCCATAAGTTTGACCATGTAATCAATATGGTCCACAAAATCCTTTACGTTGACGGCTTCTGGTGCATCGGGACGGTTTTTGGCCAATTCCTTTCCTATTTGCATCACTTTAGGATAATTTTCCATAAATGCTTCTTTCTGTTCGTCGCTAAGTGTAGAAAATTGTGAACGTTCATACCATTCAATCCCCAAGGAATCGGCTACAGTTACATAAATAGCCTTCATGTATTCCGATCTTGCGTTATGCTTTTCGGTATTTAGATACGAACTAAAAGCAACGGTCTGTACCACACCACCGTTCTCTTTTAATTTCAATAATAATTCGTCATCCAAATTTCTACTGTGATCACAAAGTGCTCTTGCAGAGGAATGTGATGCTATGATAGGTGCCTTTGAAAGGGCAAGCATTTGCTTAATGGCTTCTTTGGAAGGATGAGAAATATCTATCATAATTCCCAATCTATTCATTTCATTAACAGCTTGTTTGCCCAATTCACTTAAACCATTATTTAACCATATACCATCTGCTTCTCCCGTATTGGAATCAGAGAATTGACTATGGCCGTTATGGGCCAACGAAATATATCTGGCGCCTAGGTCATGGTATCGTTTAAATTCGCCCAAATCAGTACCCATAGGATAGGCATTTTCTACTCCGATCATGGCAACCTTCTTTCCAGAAGCTATTATTTTCCTGACATCGCTGGAGTTTAATGCCATTGATATGTCGTTAGGTGCTATAGTTTCTGTCAGTTTATGAATGGCCTCAAACTTTTGCATGGCATTGGTTTTTGCATTTTGATAGCCTATTTCCGTTAAACTGTCCTGTCCCGTATAAACGATTAACCAAGATACATCCAGGCCTCCTTCTTTCATCTTTGGCAAATTTACCTGGGTTTTAAGACGTTGCGTATAATTGACGCTGTCCGTGAAGTTCTTGATATTGATGTCGTTATGGGTATCAATCGTAATTACTTCTTCATGTATTCGTTTTGCTTTTTTCAAGGTGTTTTCAATAGGTTTTTCAGCTTTTTCTGCACAGGAAAAAATCGTTAGCAAGCAAATAAAATAGATGATCGGTCTCATTGATTATTTTTTAGACCTACAATTTAAGAGTATTCACAACAAATAACCACCCCTAGGAAACATTTTATTGCCGACAAGGGTATAAAGGCCCATTTTTAAATTAAATAACTAATTGAGCATAAATAATTAAAGAACCATTAGTCATGTCCATTTCAAAAACTAAGGATTTAATTGGTCAACTATCTAATTTGGAGCGAGCGGTAAGTGAATTTTCATTTGAGGAATTGAGTGCTGAAGATGCCAAAGAACTTCAGTTGTCATTTAATAGCTTTAGAAATAGCATAGAGCATCACATATACACGCCAAAAACCGGCAAAAAAACCAATGGTAGTGAGATCAAGAACAAGGAGAAAGAGGAAATAGAAAAAAAACTATTGAACCAAAATCAATTTATTGCACATGTTAGCCATGAAATACGGACTCCTTTGAACAGTATTATTGGTTTTGCGAATTTATTGAAGGAAGAAAATCTTAATGAAAGTCAAGATAAAAAGGTACAGGCCATACAATTTGCATCAACTTCTTTATTGAAAATCATTAACGAGGTTTTGGAGTATTCCAAAATATCATCGGGAAATATCAATTTTGAGACCATTGATTTTAATTTATCATCCTTGATCAATGATGTAATGTTTCTCTGTCAGACCCTCATGTTGGATAATAACATAAAAATGATCGTTGATGTCGATGATGACGTTCCAAGCATTATTAAGGGTGATCCAACCAAATTATCCCAAGTATTGTTGAACTTATTGGGCAATTCCATAAAATTCATCAATAAGGGATTTATAAAATTATCGGTTTCTGTAAAAAAAGCGCACAAGGACCATCATGAATTGAAGTTTACCGTAACGGATACGGGTATTGGTATATCAAAGGAAAAACTTAAAAAAGTATTTAAGCGATATGCCCAAGCAGAAGAAGACACGGCTATAAAATATGGTGGTACGGGACTTGGTTTGTCCATAACCAAAGAAATCGTAGAAAAGCAAAAAGGCTCAATAACCATTGAGAGTAAAGAAGGTAAGGGCACCATAATTAGCTTTACCATTCCCTATGCGGTTGGAAATGCAAAAAACATTCCCTCAAACCTAATTGAAAGTTCCAATATTGAAAATGGCAAAAAATTACTTGCCGGAACAGAAATTTTAGTATTTGAGGATAATTTAATGAATCAGCATTTGATCAAGGAACAGTTGATGAAGTGGGATTGTAAAGTGCACACCCACGTTAACCTTAATAAAGGGCTGGCCGTATTGGCGAACAAAAAAATTGATTTGGTCCTGATGGATTTAAAAATGCCTAACATAAACGGTTTTGAAATGTCCAGTGCCATACGCCAAAATAAAAACCCTCAAATAAACACAGTGCCCATTGTAGCATTCAGTGCAGATTTTACCGAACAGGATAGTAAGGACTGTAAGGATATTGGCATTAATGATTTTCTGTTAAAACCGTACACATTAAATGAATTGATGACCGTCATCCTCAACAATAAAAGAGAAAAGACGAAAAGAACAACGATAAAAAAAATGCTTGAGAAACAAATGATAGAACCTAAGGAAACCACAAAAGTAGACCTTGACAACTTGTTAAGCGATTGTTTTGGAGAATTGGATATGCTTAACGAACTCGTTAAGCTGTTTAAATTGAACGCTCTGGAATTCATTGGAAATGTTAAGATGCATCTTAAAACGGAAAATTTGCAAGAAATAGCATTGTCCGCCCATAAACTAAAGGCCGGATTCGCCATGCTTAAGGCTAATGGCATGCGACAATTGATCGTTGACCTTGAAGCAAACTCTAAGGCCGGGAACCTGGAAAAGGTTAAGAATTTATACCAGATGTTTTTGTTGGATTATCCAAGATTGGAAGAGAATATAGATTACCACCTAACCATGCTAAATAAAAAATAATGGGTAAACACGTGCTGTTGGCAGATGACGACCAATTATTGGCCTCATTGTTGAATTTTAGGCTCAAAAAAGGCGGTTATGAGGTGCACCATTCCTCTAACGGTAGGGAGGTAAAGGAATACCTTACCAAACAAAGACCGGATATTATCGTAAGCGATATCATGATGCCCTATTTTTCTGGTATAGAGCTTATAGATTTTGTGAGGAACGACTTAAAACTAAGTACCCCGATCATCATCATATCCTCCGCAGGTAACGAACAGAACGTTCTTAGTGCCTTTGAACTAGGCGCAAATGATTTTATCACTAAACCGGTTAGTCCCACAGAATTATTGGTACGTGTTGCAAGAGAATTAAATAAATAAATAAAAACTGTTTTGTTGACTCCCCCTAAACAAATCATATATCCGCTGATCAAGGCCCCGGAATTCAATGCTGAATTTTTAGGGTGGCTGACCGTGGTATTTTTGGTTTTAGCGGTTTTGTATTTTTTGGGAACGTTTTTGATCCGTAATAAATTGGGCTCTCAGGGTGCACTTACCAAAGACAAAAAAATGGAGTTTTCACCTATGATCAGTGAATTTTTGTTCTACGAGGATTCCAACACCAAGGAGGAAAAGAAAACATACCTCAACTTAAAGGTCCAAATAAGGGAATCCATTAAGAATAATTTTGATAGAAACGTTTTGACAGAAGTCCTATTAGATTTACGTAAAGATCTTTCAGGTCAATCCCAAGATGTGTTAATGGCATTGTACAAGGACTTAGGATTGCATATTACGGCATACGACAAACTTTCAAGCAGAAGGTGGCAAATCATATCCAGTGGAATTTTGGAACTAACGGCCATGGAGGTGCACGAGGGGTATACGCTAATCATTAAATTCATAAACCATAGGCAGAGTACTATCCGTAAACAGGCAGAAAGGGCGGTGGTAAGCCTTAAAGAAGAAGGAATTTGCTATTTCTTGGACAATACCAAGTATAGGATTTCTGAATGGCAACAGCTTAAATTGTTAGATATTTTAAGACATAAGAGTGATTTTGTACCTCCCCAATTTAGTTTGTGGTTGACTTCTACCAATGTGGATGTAGTACTTTTTTCCTTGCGACTCATAAAATATTTTAAACAGAATAATGCCGAAAAGTCTATCATCACCCTTTTAAAGCATAAAAAGAAAGTTATACAATTAGAGGCCATTGATTGTATCAAGGAATTCTATTTTATAAATGCCATACCCACTTTAAAATTAGTTTACCCAAAAGCAGGCAATGACGTAAAGATTGCCATTTTAGATGCTATTGGTGAAATTGGCACCAAGAACGAGTTACAGTTCTTACAGCATTGGCATTCCAAGGAACGAAATTTTAATATTAAGAGTAAGGTCATTGGAACCATTAACAAGATCGATCCGGAAAGTATACTGCCAACAAGTAATATCAAGAAAACTGCATTTTTCACATCAGATATTGAGGAGGATATTGAACCAACGATCATAGTTCAACAAGAAGAGGAAATAGAACAATTGGCCACCCAGTTAGATGAGACGGAACAGGTAAATAAACCTGTGGAATTGATTTCAGAGAAGAAGGAAACTTCTGAATATGAAGAACTTACAATCCCAGAAATAAAGGATGTTCAGGAAATTACGCCAGAAACGCATGACATGGATGAGGAAATTTTGGTTTTGGATGACTTGATGCCGATGGAAACAATGGGGAATGAACTTACCGAAATGGAAAATCAGTTAATCGATTTACCACAAGAAAACACTGAGGAACCTATAGAAGACTTAGAGGAAAATATTGAAACAGAGCTGGTTTTGGATTTTCTGCCCTTGGTCATTGATGAGCCACAAGAAGAACCGGTTCTATTAAATGAAGGAATTGATGAACCGGATTTTGATTTTGCCCTTGAAGATAGTCCACTGCAAGAGGAGGAGCTTACAGTACAACAGGTGTTGAACAAATCACTTTTGGACTTTAAGGAAATTGATTGGGTAGCGTTAACTGAAGATGTCAGTGAATTACCCATGCAAGAAACTACTGATGCCATAGTTTTTAATAATACATCTAGAACCAATGTACTCAGCTTAAGTGCAGACTTTCTTGATGATGAGGAGCTTGAAACAATGGTACTTCTTGAAAATATAGCCGATATGGGCGATAATAGGGAACTTCCGGTACTACAGAACATACTGGACAATAGTATTTCAACAATTATTGCCGATCGGGCCAATGAACTTATTCAGAAATTCAGCTATGAAATGCCTAGACCGGCAGAACTATTTGCCCCGGACAACGCATTATCGGAAAGTGTGTTTGCCGAAATTTTCCATCTATCGGATATAGAAACCCAATTCATACTTCTAGATGAAATAAAAAAGATAGGTGATGAAAAAGAAATGGCACTCTTACAAAGCCTGATAAACGGAAACAATGAAGCTTTAGCCAAAAAAGCGGAAGAAGTTTTACAGGTCGTAACGGATAATTTGGCGAAAACCGAAAAACGTGGCGATGATGAAATGGAGAATAATTTGTTTCAATTGGATTTTGAATTGGAACTGGAATCGGCAACTAAAAGTAATAGCGCTAATTCGTTAAAAGAAGGTGGTTCAACCTTGTTTGACCATCTGTGTGCAATGTCTAGCAGCTTTTATACTAAAAAGAATGGATAGTGAATTATTTGGCATAGTACTGGAATACATCAATTTTGTATTCTTCATGTTTACCATGATCTTGTTTATCATGTTCTCTGCCATGGCTTATTTTTCCACAAGAAATTCCATTCACTATAGAAACAAGAACAGTTTCACGGATGTTTCCAAAATTATGGCCTCTCCCTTGGCGCCGACAATTACCATTATTGCTCCGGCATATAATGAAGGATTGACTATTGTTGAGAATATACGTTCCTTATTGTCCTTACAATATGTAAACTATGATGTAATGGTGGTCAATGACGGTAGCAAGGATGACACTTTACAAAAATTAAAGGATGCCTATGACCTTGTAAAGATCGATGTGGAAATGGATCCTGACTGGAAAAGTAAACCTGTAAAGGCAATTTATAGATCCAACAATAGGGCATTTTCCAAATTGACCGTAGTGGATAAAATGAACGGAGGAAAATCCGATGCGCTCAATACGGGTATTTCATTGTCCACAAGCAAGTATGTAGGCTGTATAGATGTAGATTGTCTCTTACAACCGGATGCCTTGCTGCATGTGGTAAAATCTTTTTTTCAACGCTCCCAAAAACGAGTGATTGCGGTTGGTGGCGTAATCAGGGTTGCCAATTCCTGTATTATAGACGGTGGGCAATTGGAAGAAATAAGATTACCTACAAATTGGTTGGCTAGATTTCAATTACTGGAATATACACGCTCTTTTATTCTAGGCAGAATGGCCTGGGGAAGAATAGATAGTTTATTGATCATTTCCGGTGCATTTGGTTTTTTTGAACGTGAGATCGCCCTGGCCGTAGACGGTTATGATACTAAGACCGTAGGGGAGGACATGGAAATTATCTTTAAGATGCGCCGTTATATGCACGAACGTAAGGAGCCCTACACCATTGAATATATACCGGATCCATTATGTTGGACAGAGGTACCGGAAGATTTAAAAATTTTGGTCAACCAACGCGATCGTTGGGCACGTGGCAATTTAGAGACACTGTTCAAACATAAGGACATGTTGTTCAATTCCAAGTTTGGTAGATTGGGCCTCTTAAGCTATCCATACTGGTTCTTTTACGAATGGCTGTCCCCATTATTGGAATTCTTTGGATTTTTCACGGTGATTATGTTTGCCTATTTGGGCATATTGAATTGGAAATTTTTTATCTCCATATCCTTGGCCATATATCTTTTTTCCATAATGATCTCCTTTTATGCCATATTATGGGATGTATATTCCTATAACCAATACAAGAAAACAAAGGATATTTTGATTCTTATGGGCCTTGCCCTTTTAGAGCCTTTCATATTCCACCCCATTGTGGTCTATGCAGCGGTTAGAGGTAATTATAAAAAATTGTTTAAAGTTAAATCCGGATGGGGCTCACAGGTTCGCAAAGGATTTGCAAAAGCTAGTTAAGCGAATAAATGAATACAAGTCAGTTAGATAGATATACCTTAAAGCAATACACCAGGCTTATGATATCCTTTTTTGGATGCTTGCTCGTATTAACGCTTTTTCAGTACGGCATACTCTATTTTAAGGGTGTTTTGGATACCATTTGGTCTACCAGCTTGTTGAAAGCGATTATTCACCAAATAGGGTTTACCGCGCTAATGGGCATCATTATGGTATTTCCTTTTAATTTCTGGGAAAATTTAAGGCCTAGATATGGTTTTAACCTGGTCTTTGTGTTATTGGGCATTGTGCTTATAATTGAAGCCATGCTTATAGGGTATTATTGTACCACATTGGTTCCATTGGGATCTGATCTTCTGGGGTATAGCTATTCCGACATTAAAATCACCATTGCCAATTCTGGCGGATTAATGCTTTCCATTTACCTATTTATTGGTATAGTTATCCTAATCGGTATATTTTTAGGATTGTATAGGGTCACTTCCAAATTTTATCACCGTATAAGCAGCATGTATCCTTTTACGATCATTCTGTTCAGTTTATTTTTAGGATCATTGTTTACAGATGGTAAACCCATTAACCAAAATAAAACACAGTATTTGGCAATAAACCTCTATAACAGTAGTACGGAGGACAATACCTACACTTCAAATGAAGAATATCCACTTATTAAAAACCCTACGGTAGAGAACGTACTTGGTGAATATTTTGAATTGAAAGAGGAAAAACCAAATATCGTTTTTATAATGGTAGAAGGTCTTGGGCGTGATTTTATGGGTGAAGGGGCAGAATATGGTGGCTTTACACCTTTCTTGGATTCCTTGAGCACACAGTCGCTCTATTGGGAGAACTTCTTGAGCAATACCGGAAGAACCTTTGGCGTATTGCCATCCTTATTGGGTTCCTTGCCGTTCGGTAAAAGTGGTTTTATGGAACTGGATGAATTTCCAAATAAGTTGACCCTTTTTAGTGTCCTTAAGAACAATGGATACCATACCTCGTTCTATCAAGGAACCAATAGTTCTTTTGATAAGGTAGACCGGTTTCTTAAGAGTGAAAACATAGACTTTGTGCTGGACAAATCTGGTTTTGGGGTCAATTACCAACAACAGGCAGAGGATGCCGCCGGTTCTTCATGGGGGTATCCTGATAAGGAACTGTTCAAGAAAAGCATCAGTTTACCTAGAGCGGAAAAACAGCCAAGGCTAGAGGTCTATATGACCATTAGTACCCATGAGCCTTTTATTCCGCCAAACCAAGCCTATTATGAGCAGGAAGTCGCCAAGTTATTGAAAAAAGGAAATTATGACTCCAGGGTAGAAAATGTTATTGAAAAGAACGATAATGTATTCGCAACCCTTTTATATACAGATGAGTCCATAAAATGGTTCATGGACGCCTATAAATCACAACCTAATTATGAGAATACCATTTTCGTAATCACAGGAGACCATAGGCTAATTCCTATTCCGCAACGAAATAACATAAGCCGTTTTCACGTACCGCTGATCATGTACAGCCCTATGTTAAAGCGTACGCGCAAGATGAGTTCGGTTTCTTCTCATTTTGATGTGACGCCAACTATTTTATCCATGCTCAAAAATCGTTATGAATTAAAAATGCCCAAAAAAGTAGCTTGGATGGGCGGTGCCATTGATATGGAAACTTCATTCAGATCAACCAAAAATATTCCCTTAATGCGTAATAAGAATGAATTGAAGGAATATATAAGTGGCGATAATCTTTACACGGATGGCGATGTAGTGGAGCTGGAGGATAATATGAACGTAAGTTCTTCGTTCAGTAGTGGGTCCAAGATAGAATCGCAACTAGAATCCTTCAAATCCATGAACCATTACGTTACGAGCGAAAATAAAATTATCCCCGACAGTTTGGCCATTTTTACGATACAAAAAGAAAAATTTACGGATAGCGAAACGGTATGGCTCAATAGTGTTTATGACGGAAAAGATTCTGACAAGGGTTACTTTAAGGCCAGGGATTTGGCATGGAACAAAAAATGGGACCAAGCACTTTTGTTATGTCGTTATAATCTCTCAGAAGCGCCTAGCCATATTGACACCAAAATCCTTATGGGAAGGGTCAATTCTTGGAAAGGCAACCATAAGGAAGCCATTAAGATCTTAAAGGAATGTATTGAAGTAAATCCCAATTATATAGACTCCTATGCAGCTCTATTTGATATTTATTACTGGTCAGACCATTATAAGGAAGGACTGGAATTAACGTACATCGTTGAGGAAAATAGTGCCAGCGCCCATGAAATCAAGGACAAGATCGATCGTGCAAGAGTATTGGCAAGAAAAGCGGGTATTAAGATTGCTTCTAAAACCAAATTAACGGCATCTAATTCCTTGGCAGCAACTAAATAATGAATAGCAGTAAGAAACATATCGTTCTTTGGTTTTTCATCCTATGCTTAGGAGGCATTTATGCGCAATCTCAAGAAAATTCAACCGGGTATTCCCTTACTTATGATAGTGCCTATGACTTGGCGTTTGCAGGCAAAACATCCAAGGCCAATACCATATTGGGCAATTTGGCCAAGGAACAGCCCCAAAATACGAAAGTGACCGCTCTTTGGGCCAGTACGTTAAGCTGGAAGGGGAGTTATGACCAAGCTCGCAACGAGTTCAACAAAGTGCTAAGTGCGGACAAGAAAAATAGAGAAGCATGGATTTCCGCTATTAAAAATGAACTTTACGCCAAAAATTATGCCACGGCCTTAGGATTGGCCAACAAGGCATTGGTGAACATAAATGATGATACCGAACTTGTCCGACTCAAGGATTTAGCCTTTCAAAATGTCCAAGGAACTTCGTATCCAGAAAATGGGTGGTATAATGTGGATAGTAAAATCACCACTTTTGGGAAAGCTAAAAAGAAAATGGATAATGCTGGTAAACCAAAAAATGAGGTAGCCTCGCAAAACAAGGAGAATAGTATCAGAAAAACTCCTGTGACGGAAGAAGTAGAGAAAAATAGGGTAGCGGTAAATAGTTCGGTTACCGTATTTGACCAGCGTTTTGACCCCATTACTTCCTCAAGTATCTCCTTTAAACGGCAAACCGAATTTGGCAGTATAATTCCACGATTAAACTTTAGTAGCCGTCAAGGAAAGAACGGCCTTCAATATGATATTGATATATACCCCAAAATTGCCAAAGGATTCTATGCCTATGTTAATTACGGGTATTCAAATTCAGAACTATTCCCCAATCACAAGGTAGGAGGAGATGTATATTACAACCATAAGAGTGGTGTAGAATTTTCCGGTGGTGGGCGCTTTATCAACTTTGCCACCAGAAATGTAAAATCGATTACCAATTCACTAGGGTATTATAGGGGCAACTATTATTTTTCATTACGTTCCTTTATTACGCCCGGAGAGGAAGCTGAGCTGACCAAAGCCTCAGGAAATATTTTGGTCCGTAAATATTTAAAGGATGCGGAAAATTACATGGGTCTTAATTTTGGTATTGGTTTTTCACCGGAATTAAGACAATTCTCTTCAGGAGATCAGTTATTGGCAGAAACCTTGCTATATATTGAATCTCAACGGTTGAGCTTTGAATATCAATTTACGAGCAAGAACAATCTTAGCGCCTACCGTACCAACGTAGGAGTGCTTAGACAAGAGCAATCATTTGCACCAGGTACCTATTTTTATTCCTTTTCTGCAGGATTGACCTATCAATTTAATTTTTAATAGGTTATCCTTTTTATCAATCCTACTTTAAGTCAAAAATCTTGTATGAAAAAGACTCTATTTAGGGATTTTCATATCGGTAATCCACTTATCTGCATACATACCATAGACCAATCCCAATTCATTATCCTGAACATATTGCTCATCCTTGCCGGGATCAAAGTTTACGTTGTATACATAAACCTTTATGCCGGCTTCCTTTAATTTCAATAACAGTTTATTTTGACTGGCTATCATTCTTCTGGATAGGCCCACATATTTAACATTGTTTACTTTTAGAAAATTAATCTTGTCTCCCTTAATGGCAAGCAGCGGTTCTTGGGATATCATGGCTTGGATACCATGTTCAGAAGCTTTTTCAACGGACATAACGCTGAAAAGTTCCATAATAAGACGGTCCTTGTCAATAAAGGCATCGGCAAAAGCAATGGGGTCATTTACCTTGTCCGTAACCAGAATTGCATCTGGATGTGACTTAAACCATGCGTTGATGCCATGCATATCCATGGTAGTATAGTCCCCATAAATTTTTTGTTTCATAAACTGTTCATGTGTAGGAGGTAGGCTACCTGTATAATCTGTAAACCTGGCCCACATGTTCCAATCGTGTGCAGCCACCAAATGCCCGTCCGAAGTGGTAATAATATCCAATTCAAATAAGCGGAACCCTCTTTTGTAGTTTTGATCTAGGGCATCTTTGGTGTTCGTGGATTTTACCCCATTGACCTCACCACCTGCATGGGCAATATATCGATTTATATTGGGTTCAAATTCATATTTGATCTTAGGGAAATATTCCTTTTGATTACCAATACTTGAAGGTATTTCAACTGTTTTAATAATGCTGGTATCATGAATTTCTTCTGTAATCGTTGCATTAAAATTATGCATGATATATGCTTGTCTGCCCTTTAAATTACTTAGTTGTACGAACGCCAAGTCCTGTAAGGCCTTAGTAATATCACCTAGACTGGCTGCAGCGGAATCATGTGCTAAAATGGCCATATTTGCGTCATCTGCAATCATAGTGCCTAAGACTGTTATAAATTCTTGCGCCTCGTCCTTACTTCCATAGGTGTCAAATGTTTTGTATTCAAGTTGGTCGGCATTTATAAAATGAATAATGGTAAGACCACGTTCCAAATGCTCCTGTTGGGATAAATAATTAAACGAGCTTCTTTTTTTGGCATTAAAACTATGACTGTTCAATTCTAAGGTTGCAAATGAAATACCTTCTTTTTGCGAAGGTTCAATTACATTGGCCCATCCTTGAAAAAAAGCGCATAACATTACAACTTGTAACACCAATGTAAATCGTATAAAATGGATAGGGGTAGGGGATAATTTTTTCATTGATATACGGAATTGTTTACTTCTATATTTTAGGTAAAATGATTATATAATTAACGGAAAATAGGGGTTCATATTGTTGTAATACAAGCCATTATATTATTCGTGCATTACGTACCTTTTACCTGCAAAAACTTAGGACAATAAATGGATTAAGTATGTTATTTTTAATTATTTGGTGGTTCAAGTACATATTTAATAATGAAATATATCGCCGCCAATGCGATGGAATATCGATAAAAAACCAATATCATAGATAAACGGTACCCCTCAAAACCCCTATTTTATAAGGGTTCAAGGCGATTTTAAAAACTCAAACATCACTTTTTTGTAGGTTTTACAACAAAATTAAAATAGTTCACCACAATTAATTGTCGCAGCATGGTCTTACAATTATATTTACTTCATTGAAATTAATGACCCAAATTAATATTAATTAAACCTACGCACATGCTTTATGACACCTACGGTGAAGAATACTTAGTGTTTCTTCAAGATTTAAATGAAATTTTAAGTTTAAACGAATTAGCCGAATTGGATTACATGTAGAATGTTTTCCAATTGAATCAACCAAAAAACAAACCTATGGCACATCAAAACCAAGATTTTTCATCCTATCAGAATTTTATTCAGGATTTAAATGACATTCTAGTAAATTTTAATATCAGTAAATTAACCTATTCGTAGGTTTATATCCCTGTTAACTAAAAAAGCGTCCATTCTATAATGGACGCTTTTTTTATTTGTGGTAATAGGTTGTTATTAGCCTAAATAGGTCTTCAGTAATTTGCTTCTTGAGGCATGACGCAATTTACGGATTGCCTTTTCACGAATCTGACGAACTCGTTCCCTGGTCAGATCAAACGTTTGCCCAATCTCTGCCAATGTCATGGACTGTTGGTCACCAATACCGTAATATAGTTTTACAACATCTGCCTCTCTTGGGGACAAGGTATCCAAAGCTCTATTAATTTCGGTATTTAGGGATTGCTGCAATAAGGAATTATCTGGCCTAGGAGATTCGCCTGAGCGCAAAACATCATAAAGGTTGGAATCTTCCCCTTCTCGTAACGGTGCGTCCATAGATACGTGCCTGCCAGAGTTCTTAAGACTTTGTTTCACCTCGGAAACGGTCATTTCAAGTTCTTTTGCAATTTCTTCTGGAGATGGCGGACGTTCATGCGCCTGTTCCAAATAAGAAAATGTCTTTTTGATCTTATTGATAGAACCTATCTTGTTCAATGGTAAACGTACAACTCTTGATTGCTCTGCCAAGGCCTGTAGAATAGATTGCCTGATCCACCATACCGCATAAGAGATAAATTTAAAACCTCTTGTTTCATCAAATCTTTTCGCCGCCTTTACTAATCCTAAATTTCCTTCGTTAATTAAATCGGGTAATTTTAAACCTTGATTTTGATATTGCTTTGCAACGGATACTACGAACCTTAAATTCGCTGTCGTTAACTTTTCCAAAGCTGCTTGACTACCTTCCCTTATCTTTTGTGCTAACTCTACTTCTTCATTTGCGGTAATCAAATCTATTTTACTGATATCTTGCAAGTACTTGTCTAGTGATTTTGATTCACGGTTCGTTACCTGCTTAATAATCTTTAGTTGCCTCATATGTGTGTATGGAATTTAGAAGTTATACAAGTTTACAGTATACCACAATTTATTGTCTTTACCAAGGAAACTTCATTATAGTTCTACAGGATTTATTAGCTTTAACAAAGATTTAGGTATTTAGGTCTTTAGCCGTGTATGGTGTATTTTTGATGTTTTACAGACGTATTTTATGAGTAAAAGGGCCTTAAAGACATACCTCTCCAAAATGCCAAAAAAAGCGTTGGAAGAACAGATTCTGGAACTGTATACAAAATTTCCTGCGGTAAAGACCTATTACGATTTTGCCTTTAATCCTAAAGAGGACAAATTGATACAGGAGGCCAAGGCCAAAATATCCAATGAATATTTTCCTGTTAGAAGAAAGCGCCCAAGGGCACGGCGTTCCGTAGCCCAAAAATTCATTAAACATTTTATAAAATTAGGGGTAGAACCCAATTTAATTGCAGATGTAATGTGCTATAATTTGGAAATCGCACAAACATTTTCCATGGAAAGAAATGTAGCGGATTCCTTTTATAAAAGTATGCTCAATTCCTTTAATGAAGTAATACAGTTTACGGTAAACCAAGGTGTTTTCCCTGATTTTAAGACTAGAATAGTAAAGATTTATAAAGAAACCCAACAACAGCGTTGGCCGTTAGAGGAAGATTTCTCAAAGGCCTTGGATATAATAGAATAGTATATGGCAATAGTTATCATTCGTCAAGACCAAAAAATAGCACTTTGGAAGAATGCTCTCCTTAAAGATGACAGTTCGTTAAAAGTGTATAGCTATCTGGAAGAGCATCCTAAGGAGGAAATTACTATGGCGGTCATCTGGAAGCATCCTGCCGGTTCGCTCAAAGGTTATCCTAACTTAAAATGTATAGCCTCTGCCGGTGCAGGGGTAGATTATATATTTGAGGATCCAACACGTCCACGGCACATTCCAATTACCCGTATCGTTGATCCCTTATTGGCCAGTGATATGTCTGAACATGTGCTTGCTGTAATTTTGGCACACATTAAAAATTTAAATCTTTACAAACAGCAACAAGTGGCCAATTTGTGGCAGCCCGTGGAGTATACACGGATCAAGGATACCACCGTAGGTATTTTAGGTCTTGGGGAACTAGGGGCACTAACCGCGAAGGATTTGGCCAAAGTAGGATTTAAGGTCCAAGGTTGGAGCAGGGGCAGGAAAACTATTGACCATGTGACCACTTATGCCGGGAAAGACGAACTCAACGTTTTCCTTACTTCTACACAACTATTGGTATGCTTGTTACCATTGACTCCGGAAACGGAAGGTTTTTTAAACAAATCGCTCTTGGAACAACTTCCCAAAGGAGCCTATCTTATCAATGTGGCACGTGGCGGACATTTGGTTGATGGAGACCTATTAATGCTATTGGATAACGGACATTTATCCGGTGCGTACCTAGATGTTTACCATAAAGAGCCCTTACCAACGGCACATCCTTTCTGGAACCATAAAAAGGTTCATATGACCCCGCATTATGCAAGTGTGTCAGATACAGATTCCGTAGTCCCGCAACTGATAGAGAACTATTATCGATTGGAAAACGGGGAGGAGCTAAAAAACAAGATAGATATGGACAAGGGCTATTAATATTTCTTAATTCAGGATTTATATTTCTTTTACCCATAAAAATCACATAATTTTATAAGGTTTTTGCATTATTAACCTATTAACGCCTACAACCCTTTTGAAGCTACAAAAAGAAACTACGGAAAAAACCTTGTACGATTATCAAGAGGACGATCTAAACAGCATTTTTAAGTTTTTAGACGAGAACAAGGATAATTCCAACTTATTATATCAATTGCCCACGGGCGGAGGTAAGACTGTCGTGTTTTCAGAGATTGCCAAAAGATATATAGAGAAAACCAAAAAAAAGGTCATTGTCCTTACACACCGTATTGAACTGAGCCTACAGACCTCTAGAATGCTAAAAGGTTTTGGGGTCAAGAACAAAATTATTAACAGTGAAGTCAAGGAATGGCAGGACCAGAACGAATACATGTGTTTTGTGGCCATGGTAGAAACCTTGAACAATAGGCTACAGGAAGAAAAAATTGAAATCAATAATATTGGACTGGTCATCATAGATGAGGCCCACTACAATTCGTTTAGAAAACTATTTAAATATTTTGAGGAAAGTGTGATCATTGGGGTTACCGCCACACCGCTTAGCTCAAATATTAAATTGCCCATGAAGGACAACTATAAGAAGTTGATCGTTGGGGAGTCCATAGAATCCTTGATTCAGAAAAAGTTTCTGGCCAAGGCCAATATGTATAATTACGATGTAAGCCTCCAGACCCTTAAATTGGGTATTAGTGGTGACTATACCGTGAAATCATCAGATGAGCTGTACGGGAACCATAATATGCTCAACAAACTGGTATCGGCTTATAATGATATTGCAAAAGGTACAAAGACATTGATATTCAACAACGGTATCAATACCTCTAGATATGTTTGCGAAACGTTTAAAAAGGCTGGGTATAACATTAGGCATTTGGACAACAAGAACAGTGCCAGCGAACGTCGTGAAATTCTACAATGGTTCAAAGAAACACCGGACGCCATTTTAACCTCCGTGAGTATCCTGACAACTGGTTTTGACGAACCCAGTGTAGAAACCATCATACTGAACAGGGCCACAAGATCGTTGACACTGTATTTTCAGATGATCGGTCGTGGTTCGCGCTATTTACCCAACAAAGAGGAGTTCAACGTTATTGATATGGGTAACAATGTGGCCCGTTTTGGATTGTGGAATGCCGGGATAGATTGGCAGGAAATATTTCATTTTCCGGATTTTTATTTGGAGAACATCAAGAACGATGAAGAGATTGAACGTGAGTTCGTATATGAAATGCCGGCGGATCTACGGGCGGA
Source organism: Maribacter sp. MAR_2009_72 (assembly GCF_007827235.1). Classification (NCBI taxonomy): domain Bacteria; kingdom Pseudomonadati; phylum Bacteroidota; class Flavobacteriia; order Flavobacteriales; family Flavobacteriaceae; genus Maribacter; species Maribacter sp. MAR_2009_72. Next base: position 525,582 of record NZ_VISB01000001.1, read on the forward strand.
GTTTGCCAAATCGACAGATATAGATTTTGACATCAAGGCAGAATACAAAAAGAGTTTTGCCAACGGTGAAAAATCAAAACTGGTATTAGAGAAAAGTATTGAACAGCACGCAAAAATTTGTGTAGAAAATTCTGAGGATGTATTTGATGCCCGTATTCTTGCGAAAAAGCTCAAAGAGGAAATCAAATACCGTGTTCGTCAGTATTCATACTGCATCATGAACAATACCAAGAATTATAAAGAGTGGCTAGAGGAAGATTATGAGCGTAAATTACGTTCAAAAATCTCCAAAAAGTTTGCTGCTAAAATGTAGTATTTGATTATCGTCATCGTTAACTGTAAATTGCTATTTGATTATTGTTTCACGTATTTTGTATTTCTTAAAAAGCACGCATAATCAATTCGAAAAATCAGCTCCTTGAATCATTCTAAATCTTTACTCGTAATTGCCCTTGTATGGCCGGAACCTTCTTCTACGGCAGCGGGAGTGCGTATGATGCAATTATTAGATGTATTTAAACGAGACGGATATTCAATTACCATTGCTTCGGCCGCAACTACGTCTGAACATTCGGCAGATTTAGGGTCCTGCGGATATAAAACGAAGGCTATACAAATGAACGATAGCTCGTTTGATGCTTTTGTGGCGGAATTGAATCCCGATGCGGTGTTGTTCGACAGATTTTTGACCGAAGAACAATTTGGATGGCGTGTGGCAAAACAGTGCCCAAACGTAATGCGAATTCTGGATACCGAAGACTTACATTCACTGCGTCATGTACGGGAAACCTGTTTTAAAAAGGATGTTGAATTTACGACCGATGCCTGGTTACAGGACGATAAAACAAAGCGGGAAATTGCAAGTATATATCGGTGCGACCTTTCATTGATTATTTCTAGCTATGAACTAGAATTGTTGACCGATATTATTAAAATAGACAATAGTCTACTTTTGTTACTCCCTTTTATGTTGCCGGAAATACCGGAAAATCCTAGTTTGAAACCCTTTGAACAACGAACGGATTTCCTTTTTATTGGTGGCGGAAAACATGCTCCCAATATAGATGCCATTAAATGTCTTAAACATACCATTTGGCCTTTGTTACAAGAACGATTACCAGAGGCAAAATTGCATATTTATGGCGCTTATTTACCCCAACAAATTGTTGAAATGCATAACCCCAAAGAAAGGTTTTTGGTAAAGGGTAGGGCAGCCGATGTAAATAAGGTAATGGCTGCTGCAAAAGTTTGTTTGGCACCGCTACGATTTGGAGCTGGAATCAAAGGAAAATTAGTAGCCGCTATGGCAAATGGTACGCCAAGTGTAACGACTACCATTGGTGCCGAAGGCATGTACGGTATTTTGGAATGGAACGGCTATATAGAAAATGACCATACCGCATTTGTAGAAGCGGCAGTACGTTTATATACCATACCCACTGCTTGGAACAAAGCACAAGAACAGGGCAAGACCCTTGTAAACACTTTATATTCAGAGGCGAGCCTAGCACATCTACTACTACAGAAAGTAACGGAACTCCAAACAGGTTTACAACATCACCGAACACAAAATTTTATCGGTGGCCTTTTACAGCACCAGACCATGAGCGCAACAAAGTTTATGGGCAAATGGATAGAAGAGAAGAATAAGGGTTGATGGTTGGGATTGGTTATCGTCAAGGCTAAGGGTAGTTTCAATACTTCGGCAAGCTCAGTACATAGTCCTTTTAGCGGTTGATAACGAAAATCGCTTTTTTGAAATTGTTGGTCAAGTGCCTAGTAATCTGTTTTGTAAGAAGTTATTAACTAATACTAATATAAAGCTAGTAAGGTCTTGTGTGAAAACTAAGTATGCGAAACCACCTTAAGCCCAATGATGGAGCTTATTAACGTCACGATAAAAAAGATTCTCCAAAAGCTTGCCGGTTCTTTAAACACTAAAATGCCCAATAACACCGTGCCTACGGCACCAATACCTGTCCATACGGCATAAGCAGTACCTAACGGCAAGCTTTCCGTTGCTTTTATCAGTAAGGTCATACTTGCCAACAAACAAACCAAAAAACCGCCGTACCACATATACATTTCGTTTCCAGTGGCTAATTTTGCTTTTCCTAAACAAAAAGCGAATGCTACTTCAAACAGGCCGGCAATAATTAAGATAATCCAGTTCATTCATCAAATGATTATACAGCAAAGGTCGAAATTACAATGGATTAAAAAATTTAAAACGGTTAAAAAATGCTTTAATCTTTACGTAACAAATGAAGTACGTTATAATCACAGTAATATGCTCAATATAAGGAGTACAAGTAGCCACATGATAGTATTATTTTTGAATGAGATTTTCGTATTAAAGTTCTTTTCTAGTTCCGTCAGCCAAAGCTCTTGCGTAAGTGCCCTTATGAATATATAGGCCTTCAGAACTTTTAGAGGGCCAGTTTTTATTATAATCTTTAGGGTGTTTTACATCTATGGCCAAAACTTTTCCTTCAAAATATTTTTTTGGTTTCCATTGAATCGTATGTCCTACTACAATGGCTTTTCCACCAAATTTTCGAATGCCTTTTTCAACTTCTTCCTGCGATATAGCATCTTTAAAATAACCGCGATACCAACATATTCCCGTCTTACTTGAAATTATTAATTGCGCAATATTTTCTTCGGGTTTTGGAAAGTAAGATTTCCGGTAGTACGCACGATTAATAGTATTTACCTGCTCGATAGTTATATCATGATTAGCGATTTCTGGATCTATACCCCCATGTGCGAACAATACGCCATTAATACGTTCTAAGGTATTTTTACTTGCCATCCACCTACCTAAAAATGATTGTTCATTATACAAATCGTGGTGCTGCTTGCCTAATATAGAGGCAACTCCGTAAAACTTATATGATGCCGATGTATACTTACCCTGTAAATTGTACAGCTCATGATTGCCTAAAATAAAATGAACGTTGCCACCTTGTTTTTTAGCATCCTGTTCTAGCTTATAAATGAACCATAATACTTGAGTGGTCGAAAACCCACGGTCTACAAAATCACCAACTAAAACCAGATGCCCTTTGCCGAAAGTCCAATCTAATTGACTATTGATCACTTTATTTTGAATAAGAAAATCACGAAAGGTCTTGTATCCGCTTTCTATATCTGAAATTGCTAAAATGGGTTCATCATCATAATAGGTACTTTGTGGGATTTTAAATTCCGATTTTATAATGAACCGAAACGTGGTTGAATCCAATGGAAAAAAACAACTAGCCTTTATTTCTTGGGTTGATGCGTACTGTTGCTCATCCAAATAAAAACCATCATTCTTGTTTCCTTTTATATAGTTGACGGCCATTGTACTGTCATTCTCATAGAATACATAAGGCCCTTCTTTATCTAGGTGTGTACTTTGTGAATTGGTGCCGTATCCGATACTACCGTGCATAGATATGACGACAATGATACCGATTACTAATACTATAAAAATGGTTGCGAAAATGTGTTTAAAATAGCGGAGAATTTGTTTTTTCATGTGGATTTATTTAATAACTGTTCGTTTTTTGATGATGACAAAGATGAAGGGACAAACCTGTATACTTAAATTTTTGTGATGAGTAGTCGCATTTGAGGGACACATAAAAAAATTGGTCCGTAAAGTTTATTTATAGGATGCTAAACGATGTATGTCCTTCAAAGAAGTACGTTCATCACAATTACAAGTAGACCTTATAGATTCTATTACTTTTGTACTATGATTTCGATACTTAAAAAAAGGAATTGGCTTGCTGTAAAGATTATTGCACTTGTTTCTATCGCCTTCCCATTAGGGATTATGGCCTATGAGTTTATTATTCTCGGTAATGAATCTGTTGTGTTTTTAGAAGATTACCCAATTGCCATCGGTATTCTAATTATTATATATTACACCATTCTTTTAGTACTAGGTATACTTTGGATACTTTCTCAATTATCGTCTTTGTTGACCTTACGTAATGAGACCAAGAAGAATGAAATCATGCATTTACAACAACAGGTAAATCCGCATTTTTTCTTCAATATGCTCAACAATATATATGGAATGGTAGATAAAGATGCCGAAAAGACCAAGAAGTTAATTCTTAAGCTATCTGAACTTATGCGGTATAGTATCTATGAAGGGGAACGGACTACGGTTACGTTAGACGAAGAGGCCGCTTATATTCAAAACTTTATCGATTTACAAAAAATTAGATATCATAAGCCCATCGACATTCAATTTAAAAAAGCTATTAAAGTAAATGCTAGTATTATGCCCTTGTTATTCATAATTCTGGTAGAAAACGCATTTAAGCATGGTGTTGAGAATTTAACCGAACATGGGTATGTTCATATTAACCTTACAGGTAATGCACAAAGAGTGGTTTTTGAAATTGAAAATAATTTTGATGCTAAGAATACATCAACAAAAGAGGGGATAGGTCTAAAGAATTTGAAACTAAGGTTATATTTGGTGTATCCTAAGAAGCATAATTTTTCAATTACTTCTACAAACGGTATCTATAACGCTAAACTTGAATTACTTTTATAATGCGGTACTTAATTATAGACGATGAGCACATTGCACATGATATTATTAAAGAATATTGTGACCTATTACCGCATATGGAACTCATGAAGAATTGTTATGATGCGTTGGAGGCGCTCGACTATTTACGTGAGCATACGGTAGACTTGCTTTTTTTAGATTTGAACATGCCCAAATTAAAGGGTTTTGAGTTTTTAAAAACCTTGAGCGAGCCACCACATGTTATTGTTACGACCGCATATCAAGAACATGCTCTTGAAGGGTATGAATTAAACATTACCGATTATTTATTAAAACCGTTCAGTTTTGAACGATTTTTAAAGGCGGTGAACAAAGTGGCATTGTCGCCCACGGCTAGCTCAACTACCAATTCAATACATGCATCATTAAAAAATAGCATATTTCTGTATAGTGATAAGAAACATGTGCACGTTAAGCTTGCAGACCTTTTATATGTTGAGGCCGCAGGCAATTATGCGAAAGTAGTTTTAACAGGGAGCACCATAGTAATTAGAGAAAAAATATCAGATGTTCTGGAACTGCTTCCTTCAAGCCAATTTATACAAGTACATAAATCTTTTATAATATCTAAGAATCATTTACAAACGATTGAAGGAAACAGAATACTTATAAATGATATTATAATCCCCATTGGGAAACATTATAAAGATAATTTAAAGACTAGTCTAAAATTGTGACTATTGTTGAAAATACTCGGATTTTTTCTCTTGTTTAAGTAAGTATTACAACATGATTCCTCCAGAGGCCTCAATACGTTGTCCGTTGATCCAACAGCTATCTTCGGTGCATAGAAATGCTACAATACCACCTATATCCTCTGGTTCGCCAACGCGGCCCAATGCAGTATTTTGACTAATTAAGGCTCTTTTTTTATCGTTCTCTTTATTTTCGCCACCGCCAAAGTCTGTGGCCACAGCACCTGGAGCAACAACATTGGCCCTGATTTTTCTATTGCTTAATTCTTTTGCCAAGTATCTTGTAAATACATCGACCGCACCTTTCATACTGGCATATGCAGACGAGCCAGGCAATGAAAAACGTGCCAATCCTGAAGAAATATTTATGATTCCCCCGCCATCGGTCAACAAGGGTACGGCATGCTGGGTAAGGAAATATACACCCTTTATATGAATGTTCATCATCTCATCAAAATCACTTTCGGTGGTATCCAAAAATGGCTTATAGATACCCGTTCCCGCATTATTGATCAAGTAATCGAACGTATTTTGCTGGAACGTATCCTTTAGGTGCGTAGATATGTTCTTGAAGAAAGTGTCAAATTCCGCTACTTTGCGCGTATCCAATTGTAAGGCTATTGCTTTTTGCCCCATATCTTCAATAGAACGCACCGTATCTTTTGCGGCATCTTCATTGGAATGGAAGGTAAGTATGACATCCAAACCTTTTTCCGCAATGCGCAGTGCCATTTCTTTTCCCAACCCTCTACTACCTCCTGTTACCAATGCTATTTTTCGCTTTTCCATGTTTCAATAGTTTATGGTATCAAAGTTAAAAATAGTTATCAAATATGCCCTCTCCCGGATTATGGATTTCAGGTCTTTGGATCTCTTCTAAACAGCTCGATCAAATCGAAAACTAAAACACAAAAAATTACCCAAATGGCACCGGCTATAAAACCACCGGCAATATCAGATGGAAAATGGACACCTAAATAGATTCTACTGATGCCAATACTTAGAATTATAAGTGCCAAAAGAAACATAAGTAAAACCTTTGCCACTTTTTGTATGTTGAATTTATACATCAAAAACATTAGAAAACCATAAAATGCCATGGCACTCATGGCATGACCACTGGGGTAACTTAATGTTTCTACGGAGACCAAATGTTCAATTCCAGGGCGCGCACGGTCAATAAATCGTTTCAACATCATATTGGAAACTGTTGCCAAACCTAACACTAACGTAGCCTGTACTACGTATTTCCACCGCCTAAAAACCAAAAGTGACAGTAACAAAAAAATTGCAAGAACAATTAAATAACCGTGAAAATCCCCTACATCTGTCATGAATATAAAATATTTTGTCAATGCCGGTGTACGGTATGAAATTATATAATCGGTAATCTGAGTATCGTACATGGCCAAGGTCTCGGTCTTTAAGGTATCCGTAAGTTCAATAAACAGGTTTATTCCACCTACTACTAAAATTAAGGCAACGACAACCGTAATGACATACGGTAAGGTTGTATTGTACTGATGTAATTTTTTTTCTAAAAACTCCCGTAGTTTCTTTATAAACGTAAAAAGTGATTGCTTCATAATCAACAATAATAAGACCGTAAACTTAGCGGTATTTGCTTAAATCTAATAGTACAATGCATTGGATAAATGACTCTTTTACGTGTTATTTTGAAATTTTAATAGTTTGGCGATATAGGTATTTTTGGTTGGGTAAGCGCCTAAACCGTATCTTTATACCTTAAAAAACCTGTTATAGACTATGAATTCACCCAATTGGAAAACTGCTATTGAATTTGATGATATTACCTATAAAAAATGTAATGGTGTAGCCCGTATTGCTTTTAACCGACCCAATGTTCGTAATGCGTTTAGACCGCACACTACAAGCGAGCTGATCAAGGCCTTTTATGATGCGCAGGAAGATACGTCAATTGGTGTGGTACTCTTATCTGCGGAAGGACCTTCCACGAAAGACGGAATCTGGTCTTTTTGTAGTGGTGGTGATCAAAAGGCTAGGGGAGAAAAAGGATATGTGGGTGCTGATGGGCAACACCGTCTTAATATTTTAGAAGTACAGCGTATGATCCGTTTTATGCCAAAGGTGGTCATTGCCGTAGTACCGGGATGGGCCGTTGGTGGTGGACATAGCCTGCATGTTGTATGTGATATGACATTAGCCAGTAAGGAGCATGCCATATTTAAACAAACCGATGCCGATGTTACCAGTTTTGATGGCGGATATGGCTCTGCTTACCTCGCAAAGATGGTGGGACAAAAAAAGGCACGTGAAATTTTCTTTTTAGGAAGAAACTATTCTGCCCAAGATGCCTTTGAAATGGGTATGGTAAATGCCGTTATACCCCATGAAGAATTGGAAGACACCGCTTTTCAGTGGGCCCAAGAAGTATTGGAAAAATCGCCTACCTCAATTAAAATGTTGAAATTCTCCATGAACCTCACAGATGATGGTATGGTAGGCCAGCAAGTATTTGCGGGTGAAGCAACCCGTTTGGCATATATGACGGAAGAGGCCAAAGAAGGTAGAAACGCATTTTTGGAAAAGCGTAAACCTGATTTTGGAAAAGACAATTGGCTACCGTAGGTTGGTTGATGGTTGTCCGTTGATGGTTGTCCGTTGATGGTTGTCCGTTGATGGTTGTCCGTTGATGGTTGTCCGTTAATGGTTGCTAGTATAAAACGCTTCGCGTTTTTGTACACTTTAAGTGATACATAATACCGAGTACATCATTTATGTCTCCAAAAACTGACTACTGCTACTGGAAACTGAATTACCCTAAACTAAAAAGAGTCTAACCATTTGAAGGTCAGACTCTTTTACGAGAACACTATATGAAAATGAAAAAATTTAATTCGTTTTTTATAACACTGTAAATGTAGAAATGATCCTTAGTTTTGTGAAACTATTGTTGCCACATTAGAGGATTCTGTTGTGAAAGGGCTCAAAAATGTGGTTTTGTAGGAAAAAAGCTAAAGTTTTTGTTTTTTATTGAATAGCCAATAAAATTTCGGACAGTAAGGTATTGTATTGTTCATCGGTTTGTTCTTCCAAGCCGGTACGAACCACAACCATATCTTTTGAGGGAATGATAAAAACACGCTGACCTTGAAATCCGTTCGCAGAATATACATTGGTTGGTATATCCGGAAAAATTCCACCGGCATTCAACCAAAAATGTCCACCATATTTACCGTCGGAATTTTGTGTTGGTGTAGTGATATAGTCCACCCACTCCTTTGAAAACAGTTGGTCACCGTTCCAGTTACCGTTATGTAAATACAAAAGTCCAAATTTGGCCCAATCTCGCGTAGTGGCCCAAGCGTAAGAAGAGCCAACATAGTTTCCCACCAAGTCTGTTTCCAGTAACATGGAATGCATTCCAATTCTATCAATAAGTTCTTTGTATGGAAAATCTAAATACGTTTGATGGCTACCAAGCTGATTGCGAAGAATACCCGATAAAAGATTACTGGAGCCCGAGGAATAGTTCCAGATTTCACCGGGTGGGGCAATCATTTCGTTCTTGCGTTGTGCAAGGGTCATATCAGAATCTAAAAACAGCATTTTCGTAACATCGGATATTTTAAAATAATCCTCTTCCCATGCCAATCCGCTTTGCATACGTAGCAAATTGTTAATGGTAATGGCTTTTCTCCCGTCATTTTGCCATTCCTTAATGGGAGCTGGAGCAGTTACATCAATTTGTCCTTGGTATTGCAATATCCCGTATAATGTTGCCAAAACGCTTTTTGTCATGGACCACCCTAGAATTGGAGTATCCTCCGTAAATCCATTAATATACCGTTCACCTATAATCTGGTCTTTATAGACTACCAATAATGTTCTAGTTTTTTCCTCGGGATGTTGAAAGGCATTGTTTAGCGCCACCTCCACCTGATCATAATCAACATTGGGCAATAGGGTATCGGTCAGGCCATTGTTTCCATAGGGAAAAGGTAAGGTATCTTTTTTTGTTTTTCTGTGAGGAACCGTATTGAACGCATGTTGGCTATATTCTTCATTGGTCAATACCGCACCCAATCCCTCTTTATAAAATGCCGTTCTTTCCATTAATCCGTAGACTTTGGCACTGGCCGTATGTGCTTGATCTGAAACCGTTGCATTGGCTAATTTTATCAAGGGCATGTCATGATCATAAAATTGCACATCCTCAGTACTTCTATCGGCTACGTACACGCTAGATGCCATATTTTTTGCCGCATAACCAGAAATAAGGTTCAGTTTGGGATAATTAAAATAAACCAGTACTACGACCCCTACAAGTATAATACCCAGAAGTAATTTTATTTTTCTCATGCGCAACTTTTCATTTTATGTAAATTTATCAAAAGCAAGCGTATGTCTAACATCGGATTAATAATTGAGGAAAGAAGTAGGGATATTGGTGACTTTCTTGTGGGTAGATTGTTACCATTTAGAAAGAAGAGAATGATAGGCCCTTTTATCTTTATAGACCATATGGGCCCTACGCAATTAGGTCCGCACCACTATATGGATGTAGACCAGCATCCACATTATGGCCTATCTACCCTTACTTTTATGCTCGAGGGTGAAATTCTTCATAAAGACAGTTTGGGTACTGAGCAGGTTATAAGTCCCGGTGCAGTAAATTGGATGGTTGCCGGTAGAGGGGCAACCCATACGGAACGTACACCGGAAAGCCTACGAAAGGGCAATGAATTTATTGCCCACGGTTACCAGATTTGGGTAGCATTACCTAAGAATAAGGAGCAAATAGCACCTGAGTTCCATCATTTTACAGCGCAGGAATTGCCACAATGGACAGACCATACCGCTTCATTTAAATTGATTGCGGGCTCAGGTTATGGGCGTACATCTCCCGTACCGGTACATTCCCCTTTGTTCATGATAGAAATAAAGACCGATGAGCCGTATGAATTGGACACCATGAACAACCTAAGCGGTGAAATTGGTATTTGTATTGTAGAAGGAAGTATTGAAGCCTGTGGGGAAGAAATAGGAAAAGGTAACATACTTGTAGCAAAAGTATCGGACACCTGCAAAACGCGTATTCGTGCAGGTAGCCATATTCTTTTATTTGGTGGGGAACCTTTCCCGGAAGAGCGCCATATATTTTGGAACTTTGTTTCCCATGATAAGGCCAACCTAGAGAAAATTAAGGAACAATGGGCACAAAGATCGTTCCCTATGATGAAAGGTGAGCAAAGTTATATTCCATTGCCCGGTCTATAGTTTCTCCCAAATCTTATCGGCCGTTAGCCTAAAGTTGCCCAAATGGTCAAAATTACACTCGTGCGGTTGAATTAAGGATAAGAATGTACTCTCATCATTAGATTTATATAGGTGGTAGGTTTTTCCCACTATAGGTTCAAAATTGAACTTTGCACTATAGACCAAATTATTGTATTCATAATTTTCCATTAATACCCTATAGGCTTTTTCCAGCTCTTCATATTGTGCCTTAATTTGGTTATTGGCACTGATAATGTGGCTGTTTTTCCACGAAGTTACGTCTGGCGGGGTTATTTTTGGTGCGGAAACACCAGATGCAAATGGCAGTAATTTTCCATGATATTCCTGTGTTTCCTCATTGTAGACTACATAGTCCGGTTTTATATCTTTTTTCATAGCAGTACAAATTTAAGAAAAGCCTGCATTTATCCCTTGTTAGATTATTAGGGTATAGGTATCTTCCATTCTTAATTGAACCTTTAGGTAACATATTCCTTGCTAATGATCCTTAAAAAAACACTTTTCTTTCTATTTTTTGCTGCCCTGTTTTCATGCAATACAGAAAACAAACCTAAGGAAGTGGTATTATATGAAAACTATTGTGCCAGCTGTCATATGGCGCCAGATATTCAAGATTTACCAAAACATATTTGGGAGGATAACGTACTACCGGCTATGGCTGCGCGTATGGGTATTATAACCCAAGAAAACCATCCTTATTATAAACTTCCGTTCAATGAACAATCTGCCATTATTAAAACAGGTATTTATCCTTATCAACCTATAATCGATTTAAAGGACTGGGAACTTTTAAAAAATTATATTATTGAGCTTGCTCCGGAAAATTTGCCTTCAAGATCAGATACTATCCATAGTATACCCCTTACGCAGTTCAATGAACAACCGGTTACTCTGGATAGCGTAAAGGGCAGCTATTTAACATTTTTGGAAGTAGATACATTACGAAAACAGATTGTTACGGGATCTAGGTTTGGTGAGTTAATGACGTATGACCTAAGCACACATACAGCCCAAAATGTCGGATATTTTGATAAGGCTATTACTACGGCCAGATTTGTGGGGGATAGTATTTATGTAACCAATATGGGCGTTATGGATCCTAATGAAATACCTAGGGGAAGCACGGTATTAAGACATGGGCAAGCCACGGCTATCTTACAGGATTCCTTACACAGACCGGTGCAGACCATTTATGCAGATTTAGATGATAACGGTACGGAAGAAATTCTACTTTGCGAATTTGGAGACCTTACCGGTAATCTTTCCGTTTTGGTAAAGGACAAATACGGTTTTTATTCCAAGAACATTCTATTGAACCTCCCTGGTGCCTTGCGTGTTGTTGTAAGGGATATGGATAAGGATGGTAAGGATGATTTAGTGGTATTGATGGCACAAGGTGATGAAGCAATGTATATATTTTATCAGCAGGAAGCCTTACAATTTAAAGCGAAAAAGATAATTAGGTTTAGTCCCGTATATGGCTCCAGTTGGTTTGAGCTGGTCGATTTTAACGGGGACGGTTTTGATGACATTATTACCGTTAACGGGGATAATGCGGATAAGTCATTTGTTAGCAAACCGTATCACGGCATGCGCATTCATATCAATGATGGAAAAAATAATTTTAAGGAACACTATTTTCATCCTTTAAACGGGGCCACCCGGGTAATTGCAAAAGATTTTGATGAAGACGGGGATATAGATATGGCTCTACTGGCAACATTTCCAGATTATGAAAACTATCCGGATTATAATTTTGTTTATTTGGAAAATATGAACGGTAAAAGCATAGCATTTAAGCAGCAACATTTGGCCAATATAGCCTTGGGAAGATGGTTCTTGATGGATGCCGCGGACACAGATGCCGATGGTGATATTGATATTGTACTGAGTGCTATGTCGTTTGGGTTTACCCCGGCAACAGAAACCTTGAACAAGGTTTGGAAAGAAAGCTATACCGATCTACTAATTCTGGAAAATAAATTACATTAGAGCTTGTGAAGTACAAGGTATTCGTTATATCCATTTTTTTACTCGCTTTGGGATGTAGTCCAAAAGTGGTAGAAAAATATGAATGGATACCTTTAGAGGTTACGGCTACGGCCTATAATTCCTTACCAAACCAGACCTCATACGAGCATCCGGCAATAACTGCGTGGGGAGATTCCATAAAACCAGGTGTAAAATGGATTGCCGTATCTAGGGATTTATTGAAAAAAGGCCTAGCGTATAATACCATGGTGAAAATAGATACTTTGGAAGGTATTTACCTTGTAAAGGATAAAATGCATTCCCGTTGGCGAAACCGCATAGATATCTATATGGACGAAGATGTAAAAAAAGCCAAAGAATGGGGAAAACGAAAAATTACCATTACCTATGCCGTATTAAAGGACACTATTAACAATACCAATCCATGAAACGTCTTTTTATCCTATTAGCCCTATTTCTACTATTTGCATCCTGCTCAACGAGCAAAACCATTTTGGAGCATCCCATTACTTTCAAGGAACAGCGTGAACAACTGACGTTAAATTATTTAAAAGATAGGTATGGCCTCATACAAGAAACTCCTAAAATAATACCAAGGATGATCGTTTTGCATTGGACGGTAATTCCCACTTTTAAGGAATCATTTGAAGCTTTTGACCTGGAAATACTGCCTAATTGGCGTCCGGATATTAAGGATATAAGTGGGTTGAACGTGTCTTCACAATTTATGGTAGATAGGGACGGTACCATTTATCAACTATTACCGGAAACTACCATGGCACGTCATGTCATTGGCCTTAACCATTGTGCGATAGGTATTGAAAATGTAGGCGGAACAAATGAATTGCCGTTGACCAAGGCCCAATTAAAAGCCAATATATGGCTGGTAGGTTATCTGAAGAAGAAATATGATATTGATTATTTAATAGGCCATTATGAATATACCCGTTTTGAAAATCATCCGTTGTGGCTAGAAAAAGATGAGGGGTACAGGACTATAAAAACCGATCCGGGTGATGACTTTATGAAAAAAGTGCGCAGAGCGGTCAGGGATTTAGATTTTAAACCTTTGCCGGCACAGTAAAGCAAATCGTATTTTTATCCTATTAATCAATAAGAACAAATAATAAAACATATGAAACAAATAGCACTGGCACTTTTATGCGCATTACCCATGCTAGGTCTTGGTCAATCATCCGCATTGACCACCCAATTATATGATACCTACGAAAATTATAAAGAGGGTTCAATTGGGAAGAGAAGGATCAAAAGAGCCGATATACAGCCACTAATAGCTACGTATCGTAGCAACCCCAAATTCAAGGTTTCTACCGTGGGCCGATCAATAGGAGGGAAGGAGTTAAGCTTAATTAGTTTGGGTACGGGAGACGTCAATGTTTTTCTTTGGTCACAAATGCATGGTGATGAGCCTACCGCGACACAGGCTATATTCGATATTCTGAATTTTTTTGACAGTAAGGATTTTAAAGAAGAAAAAGAGGCCATTTTATCCAATCTCAGCATCCATTTTTTACCAATGCTAAATCCTGATGGAGCTGAACTTTTTCAACGACGTAATTTGTTGGGCATAGATATAAACCGTGATGCGCTTAGGTTACAATCGCCCGAATCAAAAACCTTAAAAAGGGTTCGGGATAGTCTAGCGGCGGATTTTGGCTTTAACCTTCATGACCAAAGTACCTACTACAATGCCGAACGGACCGACAAACCGGCAACGATATCCTATTTGGCACCAGCTTACAACTATGAAAAGGATATCAACGAAGTACGTGGCAATGCCATGAAAATAATAGTTTTCATGAATTCCATCCTTCAAAAATATACTCCGGGACAAGTTGGTCGCTACAATGATGATTTTGAACCACGTGCCTTTGGTGACAATATTCAAAAATGGGGTACAAGTACTATTTTAATAGAATCTGGAGGCTATCCTAACGATACCGAAAAACAGGAAATAAGAAAACTTAACTATGTGTCCATTCTTTCCGCAATATATACCATTGCCAAACAGAACTATAAAGAAATAGCTATAGGTGAATATGAAAAAATTCCGGAAAACGACCGTAAACTCTTCGATTTAAAAATAACCAATGCCAGTTATAACTTAATGGGGAATTCATATAAAATTGATGTAGGCATCCATCAGGTTGAAGTGGATTATGCAGACCATAATTCTTTCTGGTACAGTAGCCGAATTCTTGATCAGGGAGATCTTTCTACCTATTATGGTTATGAAACCCTGGATGCTACCGGTTACACCATAAAACAAGCTACAGCGTATCCAAAAACCCTAAATACCCTCAACGAGGTACAAAGTTTGGACTTTGGTCAGTTATTGAAAGATGGCCACGCTTATGTTCGTATGTCCACAATACCGGCCAAACAACTTAACTCGCCTTTTCCGGTTCATTTAATTGGTGCCAATTATAAAATACCGGAACTTAAACTACAACCAGGTATAAACCCAACCTTTTTTCTGGAAAAAGATGGCCGTTTGGAGTATGCGGTTATTAACGGCTTTTTGGTCAATCTATCACAATCAAATATTGAGGTGCCCAATGGCATGATCTATAAATGATTGCTCAAAAAATATTGAATATAAAAAAAGGGATGGTTTAACCATCCCTTTTAAATTTAAAACCTAATAAGAAGATTACTCCGCATCTAACAATGCAAAGAACTTATCCAAATTAGGAAGAATAATAATTTTGGTTCTTCTGTTTTTTGCCATGTTTTCCTTAGAATTGTTTTCTACCAATGGCAAATAGCTACTTCTACCCGATGCAATTAATTGAGATGGGTCAACACCATATTCCTTCTGTAATTTACGTACGATAGAGGTGGCACGTTTTACACTTAAATCCCAGTTATCCGTAACCATTGGGGTATTAATAGTTCTAGAATCCGTATGGCCTTCAACCATTACTTCCATACTTGGCTCTGATTTAATGACATCTGCCAATTTCTTTAAAATAGAGTTTGCCTTGCTGCTTACATTATAACTGGCCGTATTGAACAAAAGTTCATCAGAAATATTGATCATCACTACCGTCTTATCAATACTTACGTTTACATCCTCATCCTCATCTGATATGGATTGTTTTAGTTTATAGGACACCGCCAAGTTCATAGAATCCTGTAGTGTTTTTGCGCCTGCCAATTTTGCCGGGTCTACATTCTTCAACGTATTTCTCATTTTGGCTTTGGTGTTGTTACTCATTACGGTAACATCGTCAACGCTGGTAAATTGGCTATCGTTCATTTCTTTCAATGAATTGATCTTAGCGTTGTACTCTTCTACACGGGCTTCTATTTTTGACATTTGAGCCTCTAATTCTTCTTTTTCAACCTGTGTTTTTTGAAGCGTGCTCTGTGTCTGTGAAAGGTTGTCTTCTAAGGCAACATATTTCTTCTTAGAAACACATGAAGTAAGCAATGCTACCGAAAATATAGTAACCAAGGATAATCTTTTCATTTTATATATTTTAAATTAATAATTGTGTAATCGGTTTTATATACGGGGCAAATCGGTAAACGGACGTTTTGTATCCATGCACCTACCTTAAAATTAAGTGTGATTTTAACGTCAACAAAATGAGTATCAACATGTTGTTGGTGCTGGAATAAAACAAAAAAAAAGAAGCGTAAATACGCTTCTTTCCTTATCATTTCATATTAAACTTATTCACAACCTCCAGTAAATCCGTTGGCACTGAACTTGGTCTGTACCGCACCTTTTCTGGCTCCGGTATTAAGTTCTATGGCCAGATTATTATCACCGCTACCATCTCGTTTAGGGCTACAGTATTCAAATAAATAATAGCTATTGGCCCTTTCGGATACTTTTTCTGAAATATCCCTGAACGTACGTTCCAGTTCATCTTTGTTCTGTGCAAATACGCTGGCGGTCTTACCTATATCCGTCAATACCTCTGTATCGATCTCACCACCTAATCCTATACTGAAGAAAGAAATGTTGGCATTTGCTTCGTTCACTTTTTTAAGGGCGGCGCTTTCGGTATAACGAGATGCTTGATCCGTACCATCCGTAAATAAAACAACGGAGGCAGCTCCAATTTTACCGCCTGCGGTAGAAGTTTTTACCAAATCCGATGCTATATCGGTAGATTTAATTACCGCACCATATAAATCTGTAGATGGATCGTTACTGATATCATCGGTTATACCATCTATAGATGCGATAAGTTCATCTTTAGAAGGGGTCAAAGCGTTCAAGAGGTGAAGTTCATCTTCACCATCAAACCAATAGATAGCCATTTTTACGGACTCTTGGGTGGTAGATGGCATTACGGCGTCAATAAAACTGGTTGAGGCCAATTTTAATTCCTGCAAGCTACTGCTCAACACGCTATTACTTAAATCTAACACCAATAAGGTATTGTTAGAGAATATTTGGGAATTGGGAGAAATTCTTGCAGAAGACTCAGAGGTAGAAATGGTTTTGAAACAATCATCATTACGTCCTTGCTCATAAATGGTAAATTGATTTGCCGTTAAGCCTGGAACGGGATTTCCGCTAGTATCGGATACTCTAAAGAAAACGGACACTTTTCCCGGCAATGTGGTATACTGTTCCTGAATGGAAAGCACCAACTCGCCCTCTTCCAATCCTAAGCAATCATCTACCGGCTCTCCTTTCCCTAGACCATCCCCAAGGTTCAGATCCAAACTTACATCATCATCTGCATTACCACACGAAACCAGTAAAGACAGTACAAAAAACACACTGAAGGTCTTTAAAAAATTTTTCATATTCAATATTTATACGTTCAACTAGCAGAACGGACAAAGTGTATTTAAATTATAGAAGATTTTAAAATTAATGTTAAAGATTGTTAAAGGTGAATTGCCTGTTTATATTGAAAAATTAAAAGCCTATAATTTTAGTAGCTTTATAGCAAATCTAATAGAGTCCTAAGCTATATAAAATGGTACTTTTAAACATAATACAATAAATGACCCACGAACTTAAGACCATTTTTAATGCGTACGAATTGGCAAAGGAGGAAAATGTAAGTTGTGTTTTGGCAACCGTAGTTTTTCTTGAAGGTTCTTCGTATAGAAAACCAGGTGTCCGTATGCTGATTCGTGAAGATGATACAATGATCGGAGCAGTCAGTGGTGGTTGTGTGGAAAAAGAAGTACTTTTTCAGTCACAGTCCGTCTTTAAGGACCATTCTGCCAAATTAATGACCTATGACGGTCGCTTTCGTTTAGGGTGCGAAGGTATCTTGTACATTATGTTGGAAATTTTCTCTCCCAACGAATCCCTTGTACATGCCTTTAAAAAGGTAATAGAGAATAGAACGGACTTTACTTTATCAACAACATATGAGAAAGAATATGGGCAATTAAATGGTTATGGCACCTTTATAACACTAGGTGCAAAAACATATCCTTTAAATCCTTATACCAAGCAACAGTCTAACGCACATTCCTTTGAACAAACAATGCCTCCTTGCAAACGGTTATTACTTATAGGTGGAGAACATGACGCGGTTCAGCTAGCTCATTTTGGAGTTGGTATGGGTTGGGAAGTAAGGGTGGCCGTGACTCCACAAGAGAACAAGTCCATATTGGATTTTAAGGGTATAGATGAATTATTGAATTATGAACCCGAACTATTCCCCGTTGAACAAATAGATGAAGAAACGGCTGTGGTACTTATGACGCATAGCTTTGCCAAGGATTTAAAATATCTAATGGCCTTAAAAAATGTAAAGCCTATGTACTTAGGTGTTTTAGGACCTATTAAAAGGAGGGAAAAATTACTGGACCATCTATTGGAACAGGATATGGACATTTCTGTAGATTTCCTTGAATCTATTCATGGTCCTGCCGGATTAAATATTGGTGCAGAAACCCCTCAGGAAATTGCAATTTCAATTTTAGCGGAAATACTAACGGTTATTAGGAAAACCGAACCCATGATGCTAAAAAACAGGGCACAAAAACCGGTTTAATGATTTCTGGAAAAGACATAACCGTTTTAATAATGGCCGCAGGGGAATCTAAACGCATGCAGGATATTAAACAACTTTTACCGTGGAAAGATTCCAATTTCTTATTAGAAATCATAAAAACAGCCAAAAATAGTAGGGTAGGCTCGGTACAACTTGTTTTGGGCGCTCATGCAGAGCGTATTGTGGATAAATGTTCCCTCAACGACCTCCATGTTGATTATATGATAAACCCCAATTGGCAAATGGGTTTGGGAAATAGTATAGCATATGGTATAAACCATTTACTTTCATTGGCATCCAGACCGCAAGGTATTTTAATTTGTCTTGCGGACCAACCATTAATGACATCCGATTATTTAAATTTAATGGTGGAAAATTTTATACAAAATCCA
This sequence comes from Maribacter sp. MAR_2009_72, assembly GCF_007827235.1. NCBI lineage: Bacteria > Pseudomonadati > Bacteroidota > Flavobacteriia > Flavobacteriales > Flavobacteriaceae > Maribacter > Maribacter sp. MAR_2009_72. Next base: position 544,528 of record NZ_VISB01000001.1, read on the forward strand.
AATAGAATAATTGCTACCAATTATACCCAAAAAACGGGTGTACCGGCTTTGTTTCCTATTACCTTTTATGAAAAACTTTCCCAGCTTAAAGATGATTATGGGGCCAAAGAAATATTGAAACGTTATAGAAAAGAGACCATTGGCCTAAATGCAGGAAAAGGAATTATTGATATAGACACTAAAGCGGCATACGAACAACTAATTATAGATACCCAATAACCAACATAATAATTAATATGATGTACCACCTTAAAGCAATACTAATCTCCAGTGTTTTCCTTATTCTAGTTAATTTTGCATATTCCCAAGAAATGGGATTTGAAGAGTATAACCCTATTTCAACATTGGTCATACCGGGCAAAGAAATTAAAACGGCCAAATTTCCATTTATTGATGTGCATAGCCACCAAAGGGATATGTCAGTACAAGCACTTACGGCATTGGTAAAGGATATGAACGCCATGAACGAAGCCATAATGGTGAACTTAAGTGGTCGTTCAGGTGAAAGTCTTAAAGACAAAGTTGACAATATCAACAAAAGTTATCCCAATAGGTTTGTTGTTTTTGCTAATGTGGATTTTGAGGGAGCAAAAGATTTGGAGTGGGGCAAAAAGGCTGCCGCCCAGTTGGAACTGGATATCAAGAACGGGGCTAAAGGCTTAAAGATTTTTAAGAGTCTAGGTTTGCGTAATAAAGATGCCGATGGAAATCGTTTGGCTATTGACGATTACAGATTAAATCCTATTTGGGAAAAATGTGCTGAAATGGGCGTCCCAGTATTGATTCATGCAGCTGACCCCAAATCATTTTGGGACGAAATGAATGCGGAAAACGAGCGTTGGCTAGAATTAAAAACACATCCTAGAAGAAAAAGGTCTGACAGAGATCCGGCACCTTTTGAACAAATTATACAGGAGCAGCATAACGTTTTTAAAAAACATCCTAAGACCAAGTTTATTAATGCACATATGGGATGGCATGCCAATAATTTGGAAAAGCTAGGCGAGTTACTTGATGCAATGCCCAATATGAATGTAGGTATATCTGCCGTTATTGCGGAGTTGGGTAGACAACCACAGCATGCAAGGGCATTTTTTATTAAATATCAAGACCGTATCCTATTTGGTAAGGATAGTTGGAAACCAGAGGAATTTCCGACATATTTTAGGGTGTTGGAGAGCAATGATGAATACTTTCCTTATTACAAGAAATATCATGCCTTTTGGGCAATGTACGGGCTTGATCTACCCGACGATGTGTTGAAGAAAGTATATTATAAAAATGCGCTAAATCTCATTCCAGGACTGGATAAATCCTTGTTTCAGGAATAAGATTACACTTTTTTCAATACTACATCCTCTGCTTTGACAGGGATATCCTTAGTATCTTGAAAAATACCACATGATATTTGCTTTTTGGCTAGTGCAGCGGTTTTTTTACGTTTAGTCAAAGCCTCAATTTCCTTGTTTAAAAATTGCATAACCTAATAATTTTTAAATAAAACGAACATTTGTGCCCTATGTTGCATAGATAGTTTTAAATATATGCTAAACAGCTGGTTATCTTTATTCTACACATAATGGGATAGTCATTATATACGAACCAAACGATAGCAAATAACAAAAAAATAATAATTATCTGTGACAAAAAGGTTTGTTCATATACCAATAGGGAAAATAACGGTTGTACATGTCCAAAGAAGTTGAATTTACCAATTTGATAAGAGATCACCAAGGTTTGTTGTTTAAGGTTACCTCTATATATACCGATACCAAACAAGACCAAGAAGACCTTTTTCAAGAAGTGGTATTTCAGTTATGGAAGTACTTTGATTCGTTCAGGAATGAGTCTAAAATTACCACTTGGATGTATAAAGTTGCCATGAATACGGCCATTACTTTTTTAAAAAAAGATAAAAGAAGACCGGATTCCGTTTCTATGGCAGATACAGTTTCACAAATTATGGAACCTGGCAATGATGACGTATATGAAGAGCGATTACGGTTGTTATATGCACATTTAAAGCATTTAAATCATTTGGACAAAACCTTGATTTTTCTTCTACTAGAGGCAAAAAGCTATAAGGAAATAGCAGAAATAACAGGGTTACAGGCCAGTAATGTGGGAACGCGAATCTCAAGAATCAAACAAAAATTAAAATCTAACATGATAAAATCATAATCTATGGAACTGGAGGAATTACAATCTGCCTGGGTGCAAATGGGCAACGAACTGGAACGGCAGAAAAAATTGACGAATACAATTATCTTGAACATGACCAAAGCGAAATATCAAAATAAATTTAAAAGCGCACTAACCCTAGAAACAATAGGTGCTATAGTATGCTTTGCACTGGCTTTACTTTTCTTATATAAATTCAATGTTTTGGATACTTGGTACTTACGTTTATGTGGAATTTTGACCATAGGCTATATGGTTATTTTTCCAGTTCTGGTATTGTATGCCTTGCGTAGGATTAAAAATTTAGACCTTCTAAACGGTAGCTATAAAGCCAATCTTACCCATTATTTAAAATCTAAAAATCGCCTATTGCGCATACAGCAGATAGCTATGGGTATTGGAATGGCTGGTATGGTATTTATTTTACCTACTTTTTCAAAAATTAGTTCAGGCAAGGATATCTTTATGGAAGGTTTACGATCTACACAATGGATATTCCTAACTATTACTTTAGTGATTACCCTTATTTTTTGCTTATGGGGTTATAGAGGATATATGCGATTGACCAAATCTGCACAAGAAATTTTGAAAGAACTGGATTAATTATTCGGTCAATTTTTTCTGGATGTAGTTTAAGATAAGCATCCAGTTCATTTTCAATAGCAGTGATGCCGTAGGAACGTTATTATCGGCAATGGCGGCTATTATGGATTCATGTTGGTTATCGGATTTGTTATAGAAGGAGTCATCATTGGTAAAGGCCCTTTCATAAAAGAAAATACGGGTTTTAAGGTCGTTTAGTATCTGTAAGGCCAAATCGTTCTCATAGCCCTTGGTTAGTAGCCTATGAAATTCCAAATCCGCTTGTATCCGGGAAATGGCATCTTTGGCATTTTCAAATACTTCTTGCTGCATTTTTAGTTGTTCAATGTCTTCTTGGGTAAACTCCGTGTTTTCAATGGCCATTACTTCTAGATTGGCCACTAGGCCATAAAGGTCCTCGGCTTCTTTAACATCCAGTTCGGCAATGATGAACCCTCTGTTAGGTACGGCCTTGATGATATGTGCCTGCTGCAATTGTGCCAACGCTTCCCTAATTGGGGTTACACTAACATCTAAATCGCGCGAAAGGGCCGCCAAATTAATGGTTTTGCCCGTTTTTAGATTTCCGGTAATCATCTGAGAAAGAAGGTAATCCCTTACTTGGTCCCTTAAGTTTACTTTTACCAACATGAGTCAAAAATAGTATATCGTATATGATTATAAGCGAATATTTTCATGTTTTCGTATACGTTGTGGTTTTTATATTCTGAGAACACGGCATAAAATTGACGGTCTTTATAATTAATGGTGTTTTTGTACGTTTTTATAGCACAACCCTACAAGCAAACAATATGAAAAAAGTAACATTAATTTTAAGAAAATTATCTGCCGTACTTCCGGTATTATTCATTGCCTATAGCTGTAGCGATGATAATGCTATGGATGAAGAAGTAGTTATTACAGAAACAGAATTGCAAGCAGTTTTAACCACCGATGATTATTTGGACGGTGTGGACCTTGCACTTTACAACATGTCATCTGCCCAAGGTTCTTCGGGAAAATCATCTAATGAAGAATGCTATACCGCAGAATATACGGATACCGGCTACACAGCGGTATTCAACAATTGTGTATTGAACGGAACGGATCAAGTAAACGGTACGTTGACCGTGACCTATGACCTTCAGGGAGAAGAAGGTTCCTTTACCGCAAGCTATGTGGATTTTTATATTGGGGAAATCAAGGTCAACGGTTCCAGATCTTATGTGTTCAGTGGTAATGATAACGAAAGTGCCATAACTTTTGAGGTTACAAGCGATATAACTGTAGAAATGGAAGATGGCTCAATAATATCCGATAACGGAACAAAAAGTACGACCATTACTTTTGATGAAACGGCTTCATATAGTGTAACAGGGGAGTGGACCGTGGTATATGAAGGAAACACGTATAAAATTGAGGTAAATTCCCCCTTAAAAAGCGACTTAGGCTGTACCTATATTGCTGCAGGTGATTTGGATATCTCCAAAAATGGACTTACCGTTAATGTAGCATTTGGTGATGGTACTTGTGATGATAGTGCCACTATGACCTATCCTAACGGCGTTCAAGAAGAAATTACCCTAAAGGATTAGGGTATATATCATATTAATTTTTTAAAAGAGGGGTTTAAACGACAGTAGTTTAAACTCCTCTTTTCATTTTCAGGACTATTATTTCCTGTATTATGACATCTTACAATCCATATTTCTTGGCTATCTATTAAATAATGGTAAACTCTTCTAAAAGTTTAATAGTTTGATGCCCCGTAATGCTAAATAATTGAAATACAAATCATATCTTTGTTGGACTTTAAAGGGGTGCAGATGATTCTTGCAATGGCCTTACAACAAATGGCAGCATAGTTTACTCAAAAAACTTACCATTGGTTCTATACGTCACCACGTATTTCAATTCCTTTACAGTAAAATTCAAGTATTATCATTAAAATTTCGAATGGCAAAATCACAACAGACATTTAATAAAACTGAAAAAGAAAAAAAACGCTTAAAAAAGCGAGAAGAGAAAAAGAAAAAAATGCTCGCGCGCAAGGCAGCGGCGAAGGAAAGTGGAACTTCTGGCATACCATTGGCCTATGTGGACTTCAATGGCAATTTGGTAGATACACCGCCAGATCCTGCCATGAAGGTAGAGATAGAAGCTGAGGATATTGTTTTGGGTATTCCTAAAAAAGAAGAAGGTGATGTTGAGGAATTTGATCCGGTAAGAAACGGTAAGGTTTCATTTTTTGATACTTCTAAAGGTTTTGGTTTTATAATAGACTCTGAAAACAATGAAAAATATTTTGTTCATGTGAGCGGTCTTATCGATGAAATCATGGAAAATGACAAGGTTTCGTACGAGCTTGAAAAAGGAATGAAGGGTATGAATGCCGTTCGTGTCAAAAAAATATAGCCAACACATTTCCCTATGGCAAAACTGCAACGCAATACCGTTCTGGTAGTATTGTCTTTCTTTGCCATTTACTTCATCTGGGGATCTACTTATTTATGGAACAAAATTGCGGTAACGGAATTACCTGCCTTTATGCTGGCAGGTATTCGTTTTTTAACGGCCGGTAGTTTAATTTTCATCATATCCAAAATTTTGGGTCTACCCTTAGGCATTACAAAAACACAATTTAAGAATACGTTTATTGCAGGGTTTCTTTTTTTAACTTTTGGAAATGGGGTAGTGGTATGGGCCTTGAAATTCGTAGATAGCGGTTTTGCGGCCTTGGAGGTATCCGCACAGCCCTTGGTAGTTTTATTGATGATGCGTGTGTTGCAAGGTAAAAAAATTCAACCCATGTCCGTAATAGGTGTAATATTGGGTATTACCGGTATTTTTCTATTGGTTGGGCAAAAGCAAATAATAACCCAAGAAGGTGCATTATTGGGAATGTTCCTCATCTTTATCTGTATGTTGAGTTGGTCCTATGGAAGTTTATTTGTCGGTAAGGCAGATTTACCACAAAACTTTTTTGTCAATACCGGCTATCAAATGTTGACCAGTGGTTTTTCCCTCATTATTATTAGCTTTTTACTTGGAGAGACTTGGTCTTGGCCATCACAATGGAGTATACCGGTACTTTGGTCTATGTTATTACTTATTATTTTTGGCAGTATTGTAACCTTTACGGCCTTTAATTATCTGTTACGGTTTGTTTCTCCAGAAAAGGTGGCCACTTCTTCGTACGTTAACCCGATCATTGCTATGGTATTAGGCTGGTATTTCTTAAATGAACAGATTACATTACAATCCATAGTTGCCTCAATAGTGCTTTTGACCGGGGTCTATTTTATCAATACCAAAAAGAGTTTAACGATTTTCTCTAGGTTTTCAGGTAAAAGAATTTCTAAATAATATCCGTATTTAAGGTTATTGGCTCCACTTGTCCGGGTTGCATGTGTCCCAAATAGATATTTCCTATACGTACACGTACAAGTCGTATGGTAGGATAACCGACCGCAGCCGTCATTTTGCGTATTTGCCTAAATTTACCTTCGGTCAGTATAATTCGTATCCATGAAGTTGGTCTATGCCTTCCAATACGGAGCTTAGCGTTGGGTTCGGGTAATGTGGGGTTAGTCATTAATTGCTCTACCGTACAGGGTTTTGTACCATAGGTAGTGCCAAAAAGTCCAATATTTACCCCGCTACTTAGTTCTATAATGGCTTGTGTACTAATTAGTCCATCTAACTGTGCCAGATACTCTTTTTCTACTCCTTTACGATTTATGATATCGCTTAATTTACCATCCGTTGTCATGAGTAAAAGACCTTCTGACTTCTCGTCCAACCTACCAATAGGCATAATTTCAGAATTGAACGGATAAAGTTCACTTAAAAACTTTTTCTTGCGTAACTGCCGTTCTTCGTTGGAAGTCAATTGACTCAACATTCCAAATGGTTTATACACTTTAAAATGGCAATGTTTCATTATTTTGTATGGTCTGTAAAAAATTGCTTACCAATGGTCGCAAAAGATACCCTTTTTAACCCATGAATTAGTAATCTACTATTGATAATGTTACCTTTGCAACTTCCAGAAAAGATTTTATGCAAGAGACAGTTTTTGAACTACAGGATAAGAAAACCGATAAGGAACTATATAGCTACCAACAGGGTGCTATTCAACAAATTTTTGACAAGTTCGATTCTGAACGTGAAGATTACCATCTTTTATATCAATTGCCAACCGGTGGTGGTAAAACTGTTATTTTCTCCGAAATAGTAAGACAGTACCTTAAAAACCATAGCAAGAAAGTTTTGGTGATGACCCACCGTATAGAACTTTGTAATCAAACTTCTGAAATGCTCACCAATTTTGGCGTCGTTAACAAAGTGGTTAACAGTAAGGCAAATTTGGATGACCAAGAACGTTACAGTTGTTATGTGGCCATGGTAGAAACCTTGAACAATCGTCTAAACGACGACCAGCTGGATATTTCAGATGTTGGCCTGGTCATCATAGATGAGGCGCATTACAATTCATTTACCAAACTGTTCAAATTTTTTGAAAATTCATTTGTTCTTGGTGTAACGGCCACTCCTTTAAGTTCCAATAAGGACTTGCCCATGAACAAGAATTATGATGAACTTATACCCGGGGAAAGTATTGAAAACCTTATAGAGAACGATTTCTTGGCTAGGGCAGAGGTGTTTCATTATGATATGGGGCTAACTTCGTTAGAAGTAGGCTCTAATGGTGATTATACCGTAAAATCATCTGCCGATCTTTATACTAGCCCGGCTATGCTGAACAAGCTATTAGAAGCTTATTCAAAACACTCCAAAGGTAAAAAAACTTTAATTTTCAATAATGGTATAGAAACGTCCATACAAGTATACCATACATTCAAAGCCGTAGGATTACCCATTATGCATTTGGACAACACGGCGACCAAAAAACAACGTAAACAAATATTAAGGTGGTTTAGGGAAACGCCAGATGCCATCTTAACATCCGTAAGTATCTTAACAACCGGTTTTGATGAACCAACCATTGACACCATTATCCTTAATAGGGCAACAAAATCACTTACCCTGTACTATCAAATGATCGGAAGGGGCTCTAGGGTATTGAACAATAAATCCAAATTCACCGTAATTGACCTAGGGAACAACCTTTATCGTTTTGGTCCTTGGGGTGCGGACCTAGATTGGGGCGCTATTTTCAAATCACCTAATTTCTACATGGATCGTATTAGGGATGATGAGGATATTGAAAGTGATTTTAAACTGGATTTGTCCGAAGAGGTCAAAGCAGAATTCAAAAACTCAAAGGAGACCTATTTTGATATCAAGGAAACGTATGAAACCGCTACGTTTGCAGGAGAATCATCTAAAGTGGTTCTAGAGCGTTCCATAGCCCAACATGCCCATATGTGTATTGAAAACAGTGAAGATGTTTATGATGCACTTGCATTGGCCAAATTGCTGAAAGAAGATATTGATAATCGTATACATGTGTACGGAAAATGTATAAGTAAAAGTACCTATAACTTTCTAAGCTGGTTAAAGGACGACTACCAAAAGAAATTGAACGCATACCTAAGAGAAAATTTCGATACCGTATTTGAAGACATTCATGGATATCCGCCAGAGGATTAAATTTCGATTAACTTATACGTTCAATTTTTTTATTACTTGTAGATACTTGCAAAATTCCTAAAACCTTACCGATACTTTGCCTCTAAGATAGAATGGTGTTCCGGGAGTAAAGTGAATTTCCTCAACAGATGCGGTTTCATTAAACAATCTGCTTTCTGTAGCAAATTGGGTCTCGTTCCACTCCGTATCAAATAAATTCTCAATTATCAGACCCAATGTCCAATTTTTAATATGATAATTCAAGTTTAAATCGGTTACAAAATAACCTTCCGCTACTATACTATTATCTTCGTTTGCAGCCCTATCCCCTAAATAACGGTAGTTCAATGACCCGGAAAAGTTACCTAAATCACTTATGGATAAGCCACCAACCGAGGTAAGATCCGGCGCAAGTGGAATATAATCCTCTCCGTCTAATTCCTCCGTACTTCTGGCGTAGGTATAATTAATATCATTATATGCATATAACCAGTCCAATAATTGATAACGGGCTCCTAGTTCAATTCCTAACCTACGTGTCTTTCCACTAGGTTCAACAATACCGGCATCACCTACGTACACAAATTCCTGATCTAATAAAAGTCCCCATAACGTAGCGTTCAATACAAGTTTATCCACAGGTTTTACTATAGTACCCAAATCTGCTCCATACGCTGTTGGCAATATATCCCTACCTTCATTCGCGGTTACAACACGTGTATCGTTAGAATGAAATCCTAAACCTGTTTTTAAGAACATTTGCCAATTGCGGTTTACCGTATATAACGTATTAAGTTTTGGACTAACTTTTGCTTTGTTTTCACTTCTGCTATCGTAAGCTTCGCTTAATTTATTTTCATAATCGAACTTAAAATAATCTAAACGTACAGAGGGATTAAAAGTCCAATTCCCGGTTTTATAAGTGCCATCCAAAAATCCGTATATATTGGTTTCATCGACATCCCCAAATGCATACTGCTCTAAAGTGGTCTTCCTGTTTAAGGTATGTGATAGGGACACATCATCTACATTATCATTTCTAAAACCTATTCCTGCTTTGTACCCAACCATATCATTTTCACCAACCGTAATATTGATTTGCTCAAAAGCTGTTTCAGCACCCATAACCGTCCTATCCTCAAATTGACGAATTTGATCTCCGTTTACCGGATCTTCTAAAAAGAATGTAAAGTTTGAGAATAATTCAAAATCATATTTGCTTACAAATGCCCTCGTCTTTAAAAACTGGTCATCGCCCAAAAATCTGGTATGGTTCAACATTAAATTTGTTCTACTGGTTTGTCCTCCTTCGGTATCATCTATGGCGCCAAACCTGCCAATAATGTTTTGATCAACCGCCCTTTGAGGAATTTGTCCCGAGGCATCCCATTTGCTTTGAAAATGAGAGGCGGTCAAGGTAAGCTCTTCCTTACCAAGGTCCTTATAATTATAACGTCCTAAAATATTTATCCTATTGAAATTTTGTGGGGAATCAAACGGTCCGTCGGTAAGATAAATTTCCGAAGCAAAATAAGCATCACTTTTATTTCCTTCCAATAACTTAAAAAGTCCCACAAATCTATTGGTATTGAACTGTCCGGTTTCATAGGATACCATACTTTTGTCAATATTTTTTTTCAAGCCAAGGTCAACGTACCCAGCGGTGTTAAAATTTCCCTTATCGGCATAATACAATCCTTTTCCAAAATTTATATGTTCTATTGTTTCCGGTATCACAAAGTGTAGATCTGCATAGCCCTGTCCATGCGCATGAGATACCATATTCACCGGCATACCATCTACACTAATGGCTACATCCGTACCATGGTCAATATCAAAACCTCTTAAAAAAATCTGTTCTGCCTTACCGCCGCCTGCATGTTGGCCAATTAAAAGCCCTGGTACTTTTCGTAAAATTTCCTGGGAAGATTTTACCGGATCATTTTGTACATCTATATTCACAACTTTACTCATTGCATCTACCTTGGACACCACAACAACTTGATCTAAGTTTATGCTGGACTCCTCCAAGGTAATCTGTACCTGCTCATTAAAATGTTTAGGTTCTATGACTAGAACAAAAGTTTTATAGCCCAAATTGGAAAAGTATACGGAATCGTTTATATGGGTAGCAGGAAGTGAAAATGCCCCAGATAAGTTGGTATGGCTATGTTGGCCTGAAGTCTGGTTGAAAATACCGACATTTTCCAAGGCCGTGCCATTATAATCGGTAACCTTACCTTTAATGTTCTGTGCTTTTACTGAAGTGGATATTAAAATTATGGTTAATACTTGTAACAGCCTAAGTGCCCACTTGTAGCTATAGTTCATTTTTATATTTTTTAGGTTAAAGAATGTCTTTAACGTACCTACGACAAAAAAATAATAAGGTTTTGTAAATCTGCAAATTTATAGTAGACACCTAAATTTCACATCCTCAGCAATTATTTTTTCCACCCTTATTTAGTATTCCCAATAGCATTAATTTATGGTAAAACCTAGTAAAGATTTGCAGTGTCCTTTTTTCATATATGATAAGTTTTTATTGAGACGAGTTAATAATCATGCCGATAATGTTAGACTTTTGTGAACTCTCAAATAACAAATGATAACTATGAATACAGAAATATTATTAACACCATATCATAAAAACATTCAACTTAAAAATAGGGTCGTTATGGCACCCATGACCAGGAGTAGGGCGGCTAATGAAGAGAATGCCCCTACGGAGGATTTACACGTACCTTATTATACGCAAAGGGCTTCTGCGGGACTTATCATTACTGAAGGTTCCCAAGTTTCTAAAGCTGCAGTAGGTTATGTAAACACTGCTGGAATACATTCCAAGGCCCAGGTAGAAGGGTGGAAAAAAGTTACAGAATCGGTACATGATGCAGGAGGTACCATTTTTATACAGCTTTGGCATGTTGGCAGAATGTCTCATCCAGATTTTCATAATGGTAATTTACCTTTAGCACCATCAGCCATCAACCCTAATGCAAAATCGTTTACCTCAGAGGGTTTCAAGGATACCGTTACCCCTAAGGCAATGAGCAAGGAAGAAATCAAGGCAACCGTAACAGATTTTGTCAATGCGGCAAAAAATGCGGTAGAGGCCGGATTTGACGGCGTAGAAATCCATTCCTCAAACGGATATCTGTTTCATCAATTTTTTAACGCCACGTCAAATACAAGGACAGATGAGTACGGTGGTTCTATTGAAAACAGAACTCGTTTTTTCTTTGAAGTGCTTGATGCCGTTAAAGAGGTAATTCCACAAGAAAAGATAGGCGTGCGCTTTAATCCCTCTCTAAATGGTTTATTTGGTATGACTATGGACGAGGAGACCATTCCTACTTTTGAATATATCATTAAAAAATTGAACGACTACAATTTGGCCTATATTCATATGTCAGAACCATTCACCGATGTTTCCGATATACCTTATGCTGTGCAGCATATTGCAAAACACTTTAGACCATTGTATAATGGTACTCTAATGATAAATGCAGGATTTGACCAAGAAAGCGGCAATAAGGTAATTGAAGAGGGCAATGCAGATTTGGTGGCCTATGGTAAACTTTATATTTCAAATCCGGATTTGGTGGAACGTTTTAAAAACGGCCATGAATTATCTAAATGGGACGAGGATACCTTTTACACACCTGGAAAAGAAGGGTACTTGGATTATCCCACATATCAAGAAAAAGCGCAAATTGTCTAATACATAGTATTGGGGAATAGCACTTAAATCAGATAAACTACATTATTAATTAAAATATAAGAAAATGAATTTTACAAGAAATGCTAAGGCACAATGGAAAGGTAGTGGCAAAGAGGGCAAAGGAACGTTGTCCACTGAAAGTACCGTTTTAGACAATACCCCTTATGCCTTTAATACAAGATTTGAAGATGAAAAGGGTACAAACCCCGAAGAACTTATTGGAGCGGCCCATGCAGGTTGCTTCTCCATGCAATTGAGTTTTTTATTGGGTGAGGAAGGCTTTACGCCAACCACACTGGACTTAGCGGCAAAAGTAGCGTTCAAGGATGGCGAGATCGTGAAAGTAACTTTGGACCTCGTAGGTGACGTACCTGAAATTAAGGAAGAACAATTCAAGAAAATTGCCCATAAGGCTAAAGAAGTATGTCCTGTTTCCAAATTACTAAAGGCCGAAGTAGTTCTTAATGCCAGTTTATCTTAAATTTTAAAATAGATTTTATAAGGCGGCCACATGGCCGCCTTTTTTTATGCACTATAGTCCCTATATGATTCAGGTCAATTAAATAGGTATTTGCATTGATCAATACCAATGACAATCATGAACTTGCATAAAAAACAATAGGAAAATGGAAAATGTATTAGTTGCCGGTGCCAATGGTACTACGGGAAAAAAAATTGTAAACCTTTTAAAAGCTTCACAGTATTTTGTTCCAGTGGCCATGGTTAGAAAAGAAGAACAACAAGACCAATTTAAAAAAGAGAATATTAAGACCGTATTAGGTGATTTGGAAAAGGATATTTCACATGCGGTCAAGGATATTGATAAGGTCATATTCGCTGCTGGGTCAGGTGGAAAAAAAGTAGTGGAAGTAGATCAAGAAGGTGCAAAGAGATTGATCGATGAGGCTAAAAAAGCAAATATCAAAAAATTTGTAATGCTCAGCTCAATGGGGGCAGACAGTCCAGAAGAAGCGGAAGATTTACAGGAGTATTTAAAAGCTAAACATAATGCGGACGAATATTTAAAATCTACAGAACTTGTACATGCCATAGTAAGACCAGGATCCTTAACAAATGATAAGGGTACAGGAAAAATCAAATTACAGTCCAAGCTTGGGGAAAAAGGTTCTATTACCAGAGATGATGTTGCCCAAACTTTGGTGAGCTCTTTACATGATGATTCTGCCAAGAACGAAACATTTGAAATTATCAATGGGGAAACCCTGATCGGTAAGGCACTGGATGCCGTTTCCGCTCAATAAACCTATTTATTGATTAGTTTACAATTAAGGCTAATTTCTTGACGGAACTTAGCTTTTTTTATATTCGTTTATCATTTTCTCAAAACAGCTTTTAATTGACTAGAGTGCCTTGTTTTAAAACAACCTATGGTTATGTATCTTCGTATAAACAAAAACGAACCCTTATGACAACTAAAATTTATAACATTATATCGCTGGCCATTTTGATCATTGCAATTTTATCCTGCAAGGATAAAAAACAGAAAGAGGCTACAGAGGTAGCCAATGAAGTAGTAATGGACAGTACAGACTTAGCTTTGCTAGAATTAAACCTACCAGAAGGATTTAATATAGAAGTGTATGCTAGAGGAATAGATGGTGCGCGCTCAATGGCTATGGGTGATAACGGTACCCTTTTTGTTGGCACTAGGAATGAAAACACGGTGTATGCCATACAGGATAATGATGGCGACTTTAAAGCGGACAATGTTATTATACTGGATACCATGGAAGTTCCAAACGGTATAGCCATTAGAAATGGGGATCTGTATGTTGCGCAGGTAGGTAGTCTTTGGAAATATCCCAGTATAGAAGACCAATTGGGCAAATCTGTGGAGAAAGAATTGGTATATGATGATTTCCCAACTGAATTTCATCATGGTTGGAAATATATTGCTTTTGGACCGGATGATAAATTATACGTGCCGGTAGGTGCACCTTGTAACATTTGCAACCGTACCAATGAAGATGAACGTTTTGCGACCATTTCCAGAATGGACCCTGATGGTAGCAATCGTGAAATTTATGCCCGTGGCGTTAGAAACTCCGTTGGTTTTACTTGGCACCCAGAAACCAAGGAAATGTGGTTTACGGATAATGGCAGGGATATGCTCGGTGATGACATACCTCCTTGTGAACTGAACAAGGTGACCGAAGCTGGTCAGCATTTTGGGTATCCGTTTTGTCATGGTGGTATTGTAAAAGATCCGGAATTTGGTGACGAACGTCAGTGTTCGGATTTTGTTTCGCCGGCACTTCAACTTGGAGCTCATGTGGCTCCCTTAGGTATCAAATTTTATACCGGCACCATGTTTCCCCAAGAATATAAGGGCAGGGCATTTATTGCAGAGCACGGTTCTTGGAACAGAAGCAAAAAAGTAGGATATAGGATAATGATGGTAGATATAGAAGAAGGGGAGGTTATAGGCAACGAAGTATTTATAGATGGCTGGTTAGATGATGTAGAGCAAAAAGCATCTGGAAGACCAGTAGATATGTTGATGCTAAAGGATGGCTCCATGTTGATTTCTGATGATTTTGGAGATGCCATTTACCGAGTCACCTATAGCGAAAGTGCGCTAGCACAAAAGTAAACGTAATGTTGAAGTAAATATAAAAAGCGATCAATATGGTCGCTTTTTTTATGCGTATCATATTAATTTTAATGACTATGGTTTATATTTATTAATCACAAGTACAGCTTTAAATCTATACGTATGAATAATCCCAATTCTCGCAGGACCTTTTTGAAAAAAACAGGTGTATTGTCCGTAAGTTCCATGTTACCGCTATCGGTATTGCCATTGGATTATAAATATAAAATGGGATTACAATTATTTACTATTCGTGATGCTATGGCAAACGATCCTATTGGTAGCATAGCTTATGCAAGAGGGCTGGGATATGAGGATGGGGAAATATATGGTTATGATGGGGAAAATGATAGCTATTATGGTATACCTTCCAAAGAATTTAAAAAGCAATTAGATGACCTGGATTTTACGATATCTAGCGGCCACTATAATTTTTCTAATCTATTCAATGAACCGGAAGATGTACTTATGCGTTATGTGGACCAATGCATAAAAGGTGCAAAAACCTTACAAAGCACATATATAACCTGGCCATGGTTGGCACCTGAATACCGAACTATAGAACATTTTAAAATATTGACCTATAAATTAAATAAAATAGGGGAGCAGGTCAACAATGCCGGACTGCAGTTTGCCTACCATAATCATGATTTTGAATTTACCGATCATAACGGCGAACAAGGGAATGCTATAATCTTAGCGGAAACCGACCCCAATTTGGTAAAATTACAAATGGACATGTATTGGGTTGAGCATTCTTCCACCAAAAGCATTCATGATTTAATACGGGAAAATCCGAAACGATATGTTATGTGGCATATTAAGGATATGGATAAGATTACGCGGGATTATTCTGAAATGGGAAATGGATCAATTGACTATAAACAAATCTTGGCCAATATCAATAAAGAGGATTTACAGTATTATTATTTAGAACAAGGCGGTAATTTTGCAAAGAATTCCATGCAAAGCATAACGGATAGTGCCCAGTATTTTAAAAAACATCTTCAACGTTATTTATAACTTATGTCTTACCCTGAAAAAGTATATCTAAACGGTAAGATTGTAAATGCGCAAGAGGCCACTATATCAGTATTTGACCGCGGATTTATTTTTGGCGATGGAATTTATGAGGTCATGGTACAGATCAATGGTTCTTTTTTTTATGGTCAGAAACATTTGGATCGATTGCAGGAAGGACTGGATAAAATTAACATCAATTTTGATGTAGGGTCACTGACAACAGAAATACCTAAGCTACTCAAAGCAAGCTCTTTAACGGATAAGGACTGTTTACTTTATATGCAAATAACCAGGGGGGTTGCTCCAAGACAACATTCATATCCTGCAGATATACACCCAACGGTGATGATGTATGCATTGCCTAAAATATTGCCCGCTATCAATCAGGCAAATACCAAAGTTATTACCAGAGAAGATTTTAGGTGGTCTAGATGCGATATAAAGATGACCTCACTTTTGGGTAATGTCATGTTGAACGAAGAAGCTATGCAACATGGTAGTTTTGAAACCTTGCTGTACCGTAATGGCCTTTTTACCGAAGCATCCCATTGTAACGTATTTTTTGTCAGGGATCAAGTAGTGTATACACATCCGGCAAATGAATACATATTGAACGGCATTACCGGAGCAATCGTTAAAGATCTATGTACATCCCTTGGAATAGCGCTAAAAGAAATTCCATATCAATTAAAGGAACTTGCTTTATTGGATGAGGCATTTTTAACGGGCACGAGCACGCAAATTGCGGCCATTAGTCAAATAGACAATCATTGCTTGTATATGGGAAATGAAAAAGGCCCCATTACAAAAAAATTGCAAGAGGCCTTTTTTAATCTTAAATAAAATAGTTATTTAACCTTGAAATCTTTAAAGAAATCAACTGCATTTACAATTTTCATTTCACCAAGTATATAGCACACTTCTGACAAATCGGAGAAATCCAAACCACCATCAGCGACGCTTTCGTTCAAATATCTTCCATCTTTTCCATTGTATTGATTGCCCAATCGTATAGAAGTATTCCAAATATCGATTAAATGGGTATCGTTAATATAGGACTGCCAATCAATTTCACCTTCAGATTTAAGTCCAGGTGTACCGTTACCTTCGGCATTACCATCTGCAATCTTATGATAATCGGTAGTTTTTTGAACATAGGCCAATTTATCGGGGTCTGTAGCTGACTCGTTCCAATCACTATGCTGTACCACATGAATCCTATTACTAATTTCAATATCAGGATTTTTTTCCATAAGTAATTGAACCCAGTCTGCGGTAAATTCTGATTGGCCAGCTTCTGCCACCCATACATCACCCCCTTTGGCAATTATTTTATGAACTTCATTGACGACTTTTTTAACTGCTTTTTTCCAATTTTTATGGGCATCCAACCAATTTTTTTCAAAGGCTAGTTGCATCAATTCGTTTGGAGGAACATATAATCCTTCCTGTATACCATATGTACCTACAATTGGCAAATAATTTAATTCTGCATATTTAACATGATGCACCAAGGTTGCTAAACCAGCTGCGGTATGCAAGTCATCTATATCCGTCTTACAATCCATTTGGACCAAAAGTAAATCTTTGGACATATCAAAATTTTTTTGTTGCGCCATTACGTTGCAGTTAACGAGGATGGCGCAGAAAAGAAAATACAGCGTACGTACTGTCGCTAAAGAATTTGTCATGTTGTTAAAGTGATTTAGTTGTTGCTACTAAAGTATTATAAAATACACTACTATAATTGAGGAATTGTATTAAATAGGTGTGAGAATTTTATGGATTTGGAAGAATGATTCCAAAAAAAAATGAAAGTAAAAACAATGAATTAATCTCAATTTCAATGTTTTAGAGATATAAACTCATAAATATATCACAATTAATGCATATAAATGTAAATAAGGGGTCCTATGTCAACTATTGGCGTCATCTTTGCGCAACAATAAGTAATAAAAATTAAAATACATTACAATGAGTAAAGGAACAGTAAAATTTTTCAACGACACAAAAGGATTCGGTTTTATCACTGAAGAAGGAGTTGAAAAAGACCACTTTGTACACATTTCTGGATTAGTAGACGAAATTCGTGAAGGAGATGAAGTTGAATTTGATCTTCAAGAAGGAAACAAAGGATTAAACGCAGTGAACGTAAAAGTTATTTAAACATATATACATTCTAGTTTAAGAAAAAGCCCTCACAATGTGAAGGGCTTTTTTATTATTTATTATTTTTCAATATATCAAAATCCTTTTCCAGTTGTTCCAATTTCTCTTCAAGACTAAAGTTTGTTTCTGGAATTCTATGATAAAACACATACCTAACACGCCATATCTCCTTTATATCTTTTAATGTAAGTACGATATCTTCAACATTCTTATGATCCGCCCTTAGTACTATTGCTCCACTACTAATAAATAATCGTCTTAAAATAATATCATCTTGCGTTACAATAAAAACTAATGTACCATTATTTAGTTTGGAATGCACTTCTAAGGGTGTAAGTTCACCAATTACTATATCCTTGGGAAACATACCCAAGTCATTTTTACTCATTTCCAAATTTTGAACTGTAAAAGCCCTAAATTTTTTATCTAAATTAATAGGTAGGGTTAAATAGGGTAATTCTTGAACAAAAGATTCTTTATCGGCATATTTTACATAATCATTTAAATTTAAAGTAGTTATACAGGGTACTTTAGTAAAATATTCTTGCTCACCAATATTTTGCTCTATGGTAAGATTACCTTTAAACTTCAATAAATTATTAACCGTTAACTCTGATGTTAATAAATCATCTATAGGTATGCTAAAATAATTAGCAATTTTTATCAGTGTTTCCAATTTAGGCTCACTTCTACCTTCTTCGTATGCGCCTAAGGTACCTCTCTTTAAGTCGAAAAGCTCGGCGAATGCCTGTTGACTCAAACTTTTTAAACTTCTAATCTTCCGAATGTTTTTTCCAAAATACGACATAATATTGCTAATATAATTTGCAATTTACAAATATTGTATTATATTTGTCTAACAATATTAGCAATAATATTTTAATTGCTATTGTTTTGAGCCAATATTAACATTATTTAAAATCAATATTATGTTCATCGTCTTAATTTACGTTTTAGCGTTCCTACTGTCAATTTCATAAAGGACACCAATTAAATTTTGTATTATTGATAATAAAGAAACCACCTACAAAACCAACAATATGAAAAATCACTATAATATAACTAGAGATTATCTTCTAGAACTAAATTTTAGCATCGTTAAAGAGAATAGGCTAGATGGTATCATGGTCGTGGAAAAAGAAGATTTCGGAATCAAAAATTTGATTTTGGGAGTTTCCCCTCCAATATTGATTATGGAACAATTTATTTTTTCCGTTCATAATCAATCTGAAAAGGTTTTTAAAAGCTTACTTCAAAAGAACCGTGACATCATACATGGTGCTTTTGTCTTAGATGAATCTGCAAGCAAAGTTATTTTTAGGGATACACTTCAAATTGAAAATATGGATTTAAACGAATTTGAAGCTAGTTTAAATTCTTTAAGCCTTTTAATGAGTGAATACTCTGAACAAATAATTGAATTTTCTAAATATTAAAATAATAACATCATGAATATATTTAAAAGACTATTTAAAATTGGAGAAGCTGAAACAAATTCAGCAATAGACAAAATGGAAGATCCCATAAAAATGACGGAGCAGGGAATAAGGGATATGAAACTAGATTTGGAAAAAAGTCTAGAAGCCTTGGCCCAAGTCAAAGCCTTGGCAATTCGTTCAAAAAATGACCAGGATATCTTTAAAAACAAAGCTAAAGAATATCAAGATAAAGCAATCATAATACTTAAAAAGGCACAGAAGAAAGAATTAAATGTTAATGAGGCGGACAGGTTGGCAAAAGAAGCTTTAATTCAAAAAGAGACCAATGAGAAACAACTAGAGGCTACAAAGGTAGAAACTGAAAAGTTCGAAGCCAATGTAAGTCAAATGCAAGGCAACGTTGAAGCATTAAAGGCGAATATAAATAATTGGGAAAACGAACTTAAAACGTTAAAAGCGCGTGTTAAAGTAAGTAATGCTACCAAAAATTTAAACAAGCAAATGGCAGAGCTGGACAGTAGTGGTACGGTTTCTATGCTTGAGCGTATGAAAGAAAAAATAGCGCAAGAAGAGGCCTTGGCCGAAGCGTATGGTGATATTGCCAATGCTAGTAAATCTATTGATGAAGAACTAGATAAAGCTGCAGATACCACAGAAGCTGCTGCAGATGACGAACTTCAAAAATTAAAAGAACAATTAGGGTTCACAAAATCCAAAAAATAAGAACTTGAATCAACTAACCGACATATTATTTTCTGAAGTAAACATTACGCTGACCGTACTGTTGATACTTCTAATTATCTACTGGATCATTACCATGATCGGTGGTCTTGATTATGACCTTGATGTAGATATAGAGGTAGATGCAGATATAGATTTTGATGCCGGTATTGAAGGCGGAAATCTAGATTTTGAGGACATTTCAAATGCAGAAGTCAATAAAGACGATGTTATAGGTAAGAAACGTAAACCCTTAAAAAAGTGGCAAATATTTCTCATTTATTTCAACTTTGTTGGCTTGCCGTTCATGTTCACCTTTACCTTCTGGATTTTCGTTTGGTGGTTTGCTACTACCATGCTTACAACACTTACAGGTACCTATGAAAACTACATTGGTTTTATCATAATGATTGCGGTTCTTATTCCTGCTTTGTTTATCAATAAAATTCTTACCACTCCGTTTAAAGGATTTTTTAAGCAATTGAATAAGGATGGTGACGCCCCGGTAGATTTTTTGGGGAGACAAGCAATTATGTTATCCAGTATTAGTGAAGATAAACTGGGTAATGCAGAAGTAAAAGCAGATGGTAACAGTCATTCTATTTACGTAAAATCGTTAGACCGTAAACCTTTGTCCTATGGCAGTTCTGTACTTATTATTAAAAGATCTGCGGATCACACACACTTTTTAGTTCAATCTTATAATCAATAAATCTTAAATCATTTATGGAATCCATCTTTTCAATTATTGGTATAGGTCTAGGAGTTCTTCTTTTCCTTATCATCGTTTATTTTGCAATTATTGCCATGTTCTACAAAAAGGTTCATCAAGGTCAAGCCTTGGTAAGAACTGGTTTTGGTGGCACAAAGGTAGCCACCGATAAAGGTCTATATGTGGTTCCTGTTTTTCACCGTGTAGAGGTAATGGATATCTCGGTAAAAAAAATTCAAATAGAAAGACTGGCTACAGAAGGTCTTATCTGTAAGGATAATATGCGTGCAGATATTAAAGTGGCATTCTTTGTTAGGGTAAACAATGAGGTTGACCTTATTAAAAAGGTAGCGCAGACTATTGGTGTACAAAGAGCGTCTAGACAAGAAACATTAGAAGAACTTTTTGAAGCCAAATTCTCTGAAGCTTTAAAAACCGTGGGTAAAAAATTCGATTTTATTCAATTATATGAAGCCCGTAGAGAGTTTAGAGATGAAATTGTTGATATTATTGGTATTGACCTAAACGGCTATACTTTAGAAGATTGTGCCATTGATTACTTGGAACAAACTGCTGTTGCCCATTTAAAGGCCGATAATATTTTAGATGCTGAAGGTATCAAAAAAATTACCGATCTAACCGCTGCACAAAACATTAAAGCAAACCTTATTAAGCGCGATGAGGAGAAAATAATCCGCAAACAAGATGTTGAAGCTCGTGAGGCCATTCTTGAGCTGGACAAGCAGTTAGCGGAAAAAGAGGAGCAACAAAAAAGAGAAATCTCTAACATAAAGTCTCGCGAAGAAGCAGAAACTTTAAAAGTAGCCGAAGAGGAGCGTTTAAAGTCTGAAACCGCACGTATTGCAACACAGGAAAAGGTGAAGGTTGCCGAAGAGAATATGGAGCGACAAATCATTGTAGCGTTGAAAAATAAACAACGTACAGATGCTGTTGAAACCGAAAGAGTTGAAAAAGACCGTTTATTAGAGGCTACGGAAAGAGAGCGAGTTGTTACACTTGCGCAAATTGAAAAAGAAAAGGTAGTAGAAATAGAAAAGAAGAACATTCAAGATGTTATTCGTGATCGTGTTACCCTAGAAAAAGGAGTAGTGGAAGAGCAGGAGAACATGAAAGACATTGAGGCTTTCAAGACTGCAGATCGTGAAAAACAAGTTAAGATTACCATTGCAGAGGCTAATGCACAAGAAGATTTGATCAAAACAATCAAAGCGGCAGAAGCTCAAAAAGAAGCGGCCAAGCAAAAAGCGGAGGAAATCAATATTGAAGCACTAGCACATAAAGAAGCTAGTGAGAAAGAAGCCGAAGCACGTAAGATTTTGGCTGAAGCTCAAGCTAAAGAGGAAGCTACCGTTGGTATGTCCGAAGCACAAGTAATGCATGCCAAAGCAGATGCCTATGAGCGTGAAGGTGTTGTACAGGCGCTTATCATTGAGAAAAAAGCAAAAGCTGAAGCTGCAGGTATTGAAGCTAAAGCCGAAGCAAAACGTAAGGATGGATTGGCAGAAGCCGATGTAATTAAAGAGAAAGCCTTAGCAGATGCTGCCGGTATAGAAGAAAAAGCGAATGCCATGAAAAAATTAGATGGCGTTGGTAAAGAGCATGAAGAGTTTAAGCTGCGTTTAGACAAAGAATTACAAATTGACCTGGCTCAAATTAATATCCAGAAAGATATTGCCGATGCTCAAGCTCAAGTTATTGGAGATGCGTTAAAAGCTGCTAAAATTGATATTGTTGGTGGTGAAACAATGTTCTTTGACCAGATTATTGGGCAAATTACCAAAGGTAAAGGTTATGACAGGCTCGTAGCTAACAGTACCAACATACAAGATATAAAAGATGCTATTTTAGGTAGTGATGACGTAAAGGGCAACCTATTGGAAAAGGTGAAAGAATTCGCTGATAAATATGGCATTTCTTCAGATGATCTTAAGAATTTAACCATTGCAAATTTATTGATGGACCTAAAATCTAAGTCCAGCGATAATGATGAGCAAACCTTGTTCAGCAATTTATTCAACCTTGCCAAAGGTTTGGGAATGAGTGATAAGAAATTGCGTTAACACCAAAGCTTATTACTTCAACTAAATTAATAATGTGATTTAAAAGCCTAAGAATTTTTATGGCAGAGCATACCCAAACAGACACTACGGAAGAGCATGTATTGGACGGTGGCACATATGATGTTATCAAAAATAGATTACAGAAGCAAAAAGAGCTGTTACAGAACAAGTTAATTGACCTTAACAACGACAGAAAAACAGTTTTTGGTTCATTGGAGACCAAGCTTATTGCTAATGACCGCATCAATACGGAGAACAACTGTATTGCACGGGATATTGTTTCTTTTGGCAATACGTGTCTGTTTGGTTATAATGTTCATTTTGGGCTAAGGACGGACATCAACATTAAAGATGTTTTTAGTTGTTATCACTTTGAGGACAATAGCTTTAAGGCAATAGACCTTGGTCTTTTAGAGGATGATACTTTTAAAACAGATTTTACCAATCTGTACAAGTATTACAGAAATACTATATTCTCCAATTTTGCCATCATTGGTAATTATCTGCATATGGTCTTTCGTTTAAGCGATAGCCCTACAGATATAAAAACCTTTAAATGGTTATTGGTTAACAACACTTTAAAATATGTTGACAACAGAAGTGAACATGAATATAAATTTCCTGTTCAGCAAGAATTTAAGTGGCAAGAGGCAAGTAGGGATATGCACCGCTATGGTGTGCACTCACATGTTTCTATTAAAGATCGTGTATTTGTTGAAACCATTGGTGGTGACCTAACCATAAAAATTGAAGATAATACCGAAGAAGGCAAAGGTATTTTTGATGAACCGGTTGAGTATGTAGACCAGACTTTAGATGATGGTCAGTATCGTTTTGGAGATTTAGGAAACTTGTTGGTTCTAGAAATAAAACCATTTCAAGAGTCGCCTCGTTACTTTGTTTTTAACGATAAAATGAAAGAAGTACAGAAAATTGATTCTGTAAAAGATGCCTGTATTCTTCTTCCCGATGATCAAGGAATCATTTTCCCAACCGGATATTATTTACAAACCGGAGAATATCACATTTTTGACAATGCTATACCGAATGTAAAATTTCAGCAACGCATTGTATCGCCTAACGGTGAAGATTTTCTTTACGTGTTTTATGCAGCTAATGAAGGACTCTATAATCTTATGTCCTTCAACATCATTAGTCAAGTTATAAAAACACCAATAATTTGTAACGGATTTACCATTTTAGAAAATGGTGAACTATGCTATTTTAAGACAGAGCAGGAGCAGACCAAACACCACGTAGTACAAATTTGGCAAACTCCTTATTTGAAAGGTGATTATATGCCATCGCAACATGAAGATACTTTGTTGTACAAAATTGGCAATAAGGACATTGTGCGGGCAATGGCTGAAGTAAACAGCTTAATTACCTTATTGAACAAAAATGACAACTATGCGGGTCTCTACAGTGATATCGCCAAGTTTTCAAAAGATATTATAGATGCATATTACTGGTTGCCAGAACCGGAAACGCATCAGCTTAATGTTCCTATAGAGGAAATCAATAAAGCGTCCAATGCCGCTATAGATGAATTTGAGAAGGTTGTACAGCTTCGTAAAAACGCTCAAAATCAATCTAAGAAAATTCAAAAAAACTCATCGGAACTATTCAATAAAATTAAGAGTACATCTTTTAAAAGTATTGATGAATTCGTAGCACTTTTAACACGTTTACGATCCACTAGGGGTGAGGTCATTTCGCTAAAAGAGGTTAGATATATTGACCTGGAATTTCTTAAATCATTAGAAGAAGAAATTGAAGCTCAAACTAAAAAAATATCTGAGCGCTGCGTACAGTTTTTATTGAATCCGAATGCCTTACAACCTTACCATAAAGCTTTAGAAGAAAAAAAGAGTTTTATAGATACCGTTGATAAGGTAATAGAAGCCAAGAAAAAGGAAGAGGAAATCAATGAAATCAGTACCGATCTTGAAATGTTGATTGATATTGTTTCAAATTTAGATATAGAGGATACTGCACATTCCACCAAAATAATAGATGATATATCGTTGATTTTTTCCACGATAAATGAGCTAAAGGCGGCTTTAAAGAACAAAAGAAATTCTTTGGGCATATCTGAGGCAAAGGCAGAATTTGCCGCTCAATTAAAGTTGATTGATCAAAGTATCATCAATTATATTGATATGGCAACTACTCCTGAGAAGTGCGATGAATATCAAACGAAAACATCTATTCAACTCGAGGAGCTTGAGGGCAAATTCACGGATTTTGAAGAATTTATTGAAATCATCATTGAAAAAAGAGAAGAGGTATATGCTGCTTTTGATGCCCGAAAAAATTCCTTGATTGAAAAACGAAATAAGAAGTCAAGCGCATTGACCAATGCTTCTAAACGTATTTTAAAAGGAGTACAAAAGAAGGCACAGAGTTTTAATACCGCGGTTGAAATCAATGGGTATTTTGCATCGGACCTAATGATCAATAAGCTTCGTGACATCATTACCCAACTACAAGAGTTAGATGATAGCGGAAAGGCTGAAGAGATAGAGACCCAACTTAAAACTGCCCGAGAGGATGCACTTAGAAAGTTAAAGGATAAACTTGATCTTTATGAAGATGGCGACAGTGTCATTAGGTTAGGAAAGCACAAATTTGGTGTTAACAAGCAGCAATTGGATTTAACCATTGTTTTTCATGACAATGAACTAAATTATCATTTAACGGGGACCGATTTCTACAAACAATTGGATAATGAGGAGTTTGTAAACAATAGACATTTATGGAACCAAGAGTATGTATCTGAAACCGATGAAATCTATAGAGGTGCCTACTTAGCCTATAAATTGTTTTCCAACTTTAGCGAAGATGAGTTACTATCGCTAAATGACGATGAGTTATTGAAGGTAGTTCAAGAACAGAGTAGAAATGACTATTCTGAAGGTTATGTAAAAGGTGTTCATGATGTAGATGCATCAAGATTATTAAAGCTATTGGTTCACAAACATCATGAATTAGGTTTGCTTACTTACCGACCAGAAATAAGAGGATACGCCCAATTTTTCTGGAACAGTTTAAATGAAGAGGTGAAAAACGAGTTGGATAAAAGTCTAAAAACAGCAGGGGAGGTTCTGCAGTTCTTTCCAACATCTAATGAATATGCTTCTGTTGTTGAAAAAATACAGGGTTTAGTAGCTCAATTTGGAGAAAATACTACCCTATATGACCCATTGCTGAGTGAAGATGTTGCTTCCTATATATTTGAAGAACTTAAATCTGATTCTGAGTTTGTTTACAGCAGTGTGGCAATACAATTGAAAGAAGACTTTATAAAATTCCTAAAATCACATCAGGCAGATTTAAAATTTAAAAAGAGCATTGAAGATACTGTTAGTTTAGAGGACAAAGTTCGTTTAGCTAAACAATGGGTGGCTGCATTCTTGAAAACCAAAGAAAAAGAAAGCCAAGGAATAGACCTTAAAAGGTATACGCATGAAATTGTTGGAGCTTTATTGTTCAGAGATGAATCTGCCTCAAAAATTAAATCCGTTTCACCTAACGAAACCATTAAGGAGTTAAGAGGTTCTCATACTACCATAAACAATGGTACGTATATCTTTAATTACCATGATTTTATTTCTAGAATGAGATTATTCGTAACCAGCGAGGTTCCGGCATTTCAAAAATTTAAAAAAACCAAATTAGAAATAACGGAGCAACTTAAAAACGATTTAAAACTGGAAGAGTTTAAACCTAGGGTTCTTACCTCTTTTGTTCGTAATAAGTTGATAGACCAAGTGTATTTCCCCATTTTCGGTAATAACCTGGCAAAACAACTAGGTACTGTAGGAGCCAATAAACGTACCGATAGAATGGGTATGTTGCTTTTAATATCTCCACCTGGTTATGGAAAAACCACGTTAATGGAATATATAGCCAACAGATTGGGCTTAATATTCGTAAAAATCAACGGTCCGGCAATTGGTCATGAAGTCACCAATGTAGACCCCGCATCTGCAAATAATAGTGCGGCAAGGGAAGAACTAAAAAAGCTGAACTTGGCTTTTGAAATGGGAAACAATGTTATGTTATATTTAGATGACATTCAACACTGTAATCCAGAGTTTCTTCAAAAATTCATCTCACTATCAGATGGTACCCGTAAAATAGAAGGGGTTTATGACAATGAACCTAAAACTTATGATTTAAGGGGCAAAAAGTTCTGTGTGATTATGGCGGGTAACCCTTATACCGAAAGTGGAGAGAAATTTAAGATTCCAGATATGTTGGCAAACCGTGCAGATATCTATAACCTTGGTGATATTATTGGAGAAACCGAACATCTGTTCAGATTGAGTTTAATTGAAAACTCGCTCACTGCAAACCCTATTTTGCAACAATTGGCAAGCAAGGAGTTTGAAGATGTCTATACCTTGGTCAACCAAATAGAATCTAAAACAGATGAAGGTCAGTTAATAGGAAACCATTCTAGTCAAGAGGTTGAGGAATACAAAAAAGTATTGGAAAAGGTCCTTAAGGTTAGAGATGTGCTTTTAAAGGTAAATGCCACCTATATTAAAAGTGCAGCCATGCAAGATGAATACCGAACCGAGCCTGCTTTTAAACTACAAGGTTCATATAGGGATATGAACAAACTTGTTGCCCAAATTGTTCCAATAATGAACGATAAGGAGCTAAACACCTTATTACGATCTCATTATGAAAACGAAGCACAGACACTTACCGGGTCAGCAGAGGCTAATTTATTGAAATATAATGAATTAATTGGACAACTTTCTACAGATGAAAATGAAAGATGGTCTGCCATAAAAGAGCAGTTTGTAAAGAATAATAAGATCAAAGGTTTTGGCAATGCCAACGAAATGGCACAAGTTTTATCGCAAATGATGGAGTTTTCAGAAAATCTTGCCGGTATTAAGTCGGTATTACAAAACGGACTTAAAAAAGATTAGTTGAATTAAAACCCTTCTATTTTTCGTTATTTCAAGATCTTATAGGTGTTCACATAAAAATATGACGTAGTTTCGCAGCCGCAAAAAAGCTGTGTTATGAAACGTATCAACGAATACAAAAAACTTTTTGGGGTAGAGAAGGAAATTGAACTTAAAGCCTTAAAAACCAAGTACAGAAACTTGGTTAAAGAATGGCATCCAGATAAATTTCAAGAGGGTGATGAAAAGAGGGAAGAGGCAGAAGTGCAAAGTCGTAGAATTATTGACGGCTACCATTTTCTAGTAAGTATTGCTCCAGAAACCAAAGAAGCTAATAAAGAAGCTTACGAAGAAAGCATTACTTCTGGCATTGCAGATTTTCAACATAACGGTCTTGTTTTAGAAGTTACTTTTGTTGATGGTGCTACATACGAATATTTTGGGGTAACAAAACCTATCTTCCAAAAGATGATCAATGCCAACAAATTAAACAGATTTGCCAAAAGAAGTATTTTTCCAAATTACTTATATAGAAAATCTAAACGAGATCTTCAAGAAGCATAATATAATATTTTCAAAGGGTTATAACGCATGAAAAATCAAAAGGATATTTTATCAAAATTGAATATCAATGCGTTAAATCCTATGCAAGAATTGGCGTTAGAAACCATTTCTTCGTCTAACAACACCATATTACTTTCACCCACGGGTACTGGTAAAACCTTGGCGTTTCTATTACCGGTCCTAGACCTTTTGGATTCAAACAATCCTGAAGTGCAAGTGCTCATTTTAGTGCCATCTCGTGAGCTGGCCATACAAATAGAACAAGTGCTGCGTGATATGGGTTCCGGTTTTAAGGTAAATGCTATTTATGGCGGTAGGGCAATGTCCAAGGACAAGATTGAACTAAAACATACACCTGCCATTTTAATTGGTACACCTGGTAGAATTTTAGATCATTTTATGGCAGATCGTTTCACCAAAGACCATATTAATACGCTTGTACTTGATGAGTTTGATAAATCGCTCGAAGTTGGTTTTGAAGAGCAGATGACAGAAATTTTGCTAGAATTGCCAAACCTTAAAAAGCGCATTCTCACCTCTGCGACCGAGGGCGTTAAAATTCCAAAATTTGTGGGTATGGAAAATCCAAGAAGAATTAATTTTCTAAAAAAGGAAATTCCATCACAATTAACCATTAGTACTGTTGTTTCCAAAGAAAAAAACAAACTGAACACTTTGGTTCAGTTACTTGAATTTATTGGTGAAGAACCCGGCATTATTTTCTGTAATTACAAGGATAGTATTGAGAGTGTAAGCACTTTTTTAAGCGAACAAGGTATATTGCACGAATGCTTTTCCGGTGGTATGGAACAGCGAGATCGCGAACGTGCGCTTATTAAATTCAGAATTGGTAGTAGCAGAATTTTAGTGGCAACTGATCTTGCTGCTAGGGGCATTGACATTACCGAATTAAAATTCATCATTCATTACGAATTACCGCATCGTATAGAAGAGTTTACCCACCGTAATGGTAGAACTGCGCGTGTAAATGAATTGGGAACAGCCTATGTTTTAAAATGGGATAAGGAAAAATTACCCGAGTTTATTGAAGCATCGACCCCAATTAAAATCAATTCCTCAAAAAGATTAGGCGATCCGTTTTGGGAAACCTTATTTATTTCCGGCGGAAGAAAAGATAAAATATCCAAAGGTGATATTGCGGGACTTTTCTTTAAGCAAGGCGACTTAAATAGAGACCAATTGGGAGATATAGAACTAAAGCAAGATTGCGCTTTTGTTGCGGTACCTAAAAGTCTATCAAAAGAACTTGCGAATAAATTGAACAACACCCGATTAAAAAAGAAGAAAGTACGCATTACCGTACTTTAAGCATTGTTAGTATTTTTGCCCTTATTAAGGTAGTATCATGAAGGAAGAACAGCAGTATAAAGAAACAGAAATCGACTTAAACGAGATTGAAAGTTGTATTGATATTTTAAATCGTTTGGTAAACGACACCAACCAGATTTTTGAAATTCCTGAAGATAGACGTATTGCCTTAATTAAAGTTGCCGGTCAATTATCTCGCCCTAGCAAACAAGAATTTGCTAAACGGGTAAAGGACGCCAAAAGAAATGAAAAAAGAAAGCAGGCTGTTCGTGACAAACATGCCCGTAAAGAAACCGGAATTCGTAGTGCGCGTGAAGCACATGTCTTTGTTGCGCCAAAATTACTACCTGCAGCCGAATTGGCCAGTAAAGATTTGCCGGAGCTTACTACCCCTCGCAACTGTTATGTGTGTAAGGCCGAGTTTACAAAGCTTCACCATTTTTATGATACCATGTGTACAGATTGTGGGGATTTCAACTACGCCAAAAGATTTCAGACTGCAAATGTTAAAGGTCAGGTAGCGGTGATTACCGGTTCACGTTTAAAAATTGGTTATCATATTACCTTAATGTTACTTCGTGGAGGTGCAACGGTTATTGCTACCACACGTTTTCCTGTAGATTCTGCATTACGTTTTTCTAAGGAGGAAGATTTTATGGAGTGGGGGCACCGACTTAAAATTCATGGTCTAGACTTGCGTCATATACCCAGTGTAGAAATCTTCTGCAATTTTGTAGAACAGCAATATGATAAACTTGATATCTTGATCAATAATGCTGCGCAAACAGTGCGTAGACCGGCAGGATTCTACCATCACTTAATGGAGAACGAAGAACGCGATTTCTCGTCGTTGCCAAAATTTGCCCAAATGGTTTTAAGCGACCATGAAAGCTGTTTGGAAGAGCTTAAAACATTCAGCTCAAAAGCATCACCAAACCAAAACATGCCGGTTACATGGCACGGACCAGAACCCGGTATTGGCTTGAGAGCTTCTGCTCAACTATCACAAATACCGTATAGTTTTGACAATGCATTGGTTGCCCAAGAGGTTTTCCCTACGGGCGAATTAGATGCCGATCTTCAACAAGTAGATTTACGTAAAACCAACAGTTGGCGACTTAAATTAGGGGAGATAGAAACTACCGAAATGATCGAGGTTCAATTGGTCAACTCCGTTGCACCTTTTGTACTGTGTAATCGTTTGGCGGAAATGATGAAAAAAGAAAACACCGGTCAAAAACATATTATCAATGTTACGGCCATGGAAGGTAAATTCCACCGTTTCTTTAAAGAGTCGCGCCATCCGCATACCAATATGGCGAAAGCCGCATTGAATATGTTAACGCATACCGCAGCTGGCGAACTTGCAAAAGATGGTATTTTTATGAACGCTGTGGATACCGGCTGGGTTACCGATGAGGACCCTGCGGAATTAGCGAAAAAGAAACAAGAAGTACATGATTTTCAGCCCCCTTTGGATATTGTTGATGGTGCAGCCAGGGTTATGGATCCATTATTCGATGGTATAAATACCGGTAAGCATTGGTGCGGCAAATTTTTGAAGGATTATTTCCCAATTGATTGGTAATTTCACAAACTTTAATAGCTTTTATTGCTTCATTCTGAATTGATTAAAAACTTTTAATAAAAAGTTAAAAATCATACTCTTCTAATTTACTAGTCTGAATCTATTTTCGTTTTTTTGCGGCATGATTAGGCTAACTATCAACCCTTTACTATTTTTTGTTGTATGCTGTTGTATCGGTATTACAAATTCGCTGAATGCCCAAGAGGTCAAAAATTACAACGGTCCGTTACAGATTGGCAAATACAACGGTATGGCAAAATACACGTATAAAATTGTTGATAACGACACGGTTTTGGAAGGCGACTTTTTAGTGGTGCGTTCCAATCTTCAAGAATTGTTACAAAAGCAGGATTACTCTTTTCAATTTAAAGGCAGCTTTGTGGAGGGTACGGCCAATGGCCCTTGGAAATTTCAATTCGGGGAATTTAATTCCGAAAGTCAGTCAGAAATTATAGATTATCAATATAGGGTTTTGGTAAGTGGTATTCAAAAATCTGCTTCCGGAAAAATAAATATGGGTAAACCTAATGGCAAATGGACCATTTTGGAGGAGCAAATAGAAAATTCTGAAATAGTCAATACCCTTTTTAAAAGTGTCATTTCTTTTGATAATGGCGTTCCACAACAAAACTTTAGTATCAATAATGAGGATTATACCTTAATTGGTAGATTCTTACGGGATGGCCTGGCCCATGATGAGTGGTCCCTGTTTCCCGTAAACGGTATAGATCAATCTGAAAGTTGGTTTTTTAGGGACGGTTTATTAATGTCTATTCGGGTAGATGATGACAACGATCATAAAACTATACAGGCATACAATGATTATAATGGCAAAACCCAGACTATTAACTTAAATGAAAGTTATATCAAAGCATTGGAAATACAACTTTCACAAGAAAATATAGAAATTTTACAAGATAAATCCTTACCTCGATTATTGACCCAAAATGCCAATAGATACCAAGAAATAGATGCTATTTTATCCTCTTTGGGGAAATCTGAATTTCTACCGGAATTTAAAGTGAAGGTGCCCTATTATCCTTTGAATACTATAGAAAGAAATAGTGTAGATAGTATTGTATCCTTTTATCAAAAAGCGAAAATATTAAGTGAGACTATTTTGCACAATTCTCAATTAAACCTTCTTAAACTTTCTGATAGCACTACGGCCTATCAATATAACAGTGTATTGGCATTAAAGAACCAATTTTTAAAACCCATAAAAAATGTGGTAGATTTTGATTCATTGGGCATTGAAGAATTTGCGGCCCGTGAACAATTGCAGAAACATTTATTTCCTAACGGTTTTCCTTCTAAAAACCTTACTATAGAAATAGCAATTGATAGTACAACGGGTTACAAAGCTTATGAAATACCTACATCCGCTTTTATTGATGAAAGTAAAAGTACCATAGAGAATTTAGTAGCTATTTCAAAAGCGGGTTTAGACGGGATAATGGCCATTGCAGATGAGGTCAAGGAAACTTTGGCACAGGAAAAACGGCAGAATGAACTGGTTTATCTTGAAGAGCAAATCATCATGGAAAACGACTCCCTCATAAAATTTTCGGACTCCTTACTGGTAACGGATATGCCAGTACTTTATAGAAAACCGGTACAACATATTAAATCTTTTGCAAACCGTACTTTAAATGATTACTCCAAGGTTAAATCGGCTCAAAATAGATTGATCCAGGCGCGTAAGACCGTAACTTGTTTGGCAGGTCTTAACCAATTGGTCCGTACCGTTGAGAAAATGCCGAAATATAAAGGCACCTTAAAGGATACATATACAGACCGTATTTGGAACCCGTTCATGGCCACACTTATGGATGAGGACATTAAAAGACGTATTACCACCGCATACAATAAAATTTTGGAACCTTATTTTTTGAACGAGACTTCTGCATTAGATTGTGATAAAGTTTCTACGTTGAATGACCAAATCAATTCTACTTATCTTCAAATTTTAGAATTAAGGGATCAAGAGACCAAAAAGTTGGAACGAAAGCTTAAAAAGGAAAAGGATCCTTCAACTATACTACAAATGTTGAACGTACAAAACACTGTTAAACAATAGTCTATGAGCACGTTTCGTACATTTCAGCATAATTTAACCATATTGGTCTGTATACTATTCTTGTTTCGTGTACTTGCCCAAGAGGGTGAAAAAGTTGAGCTACCTCCATATTCAGAATACAAGGACCTAAAGACTAAGACGTGGTTTAATTCCTATGGAAATATAAGAATAGGAAAACGCCTTTTTTGGGATGCCCAAACACATTTAAGATTAGAGGAAACCAAGGAAACACCTTTTGTTGGACAAGTGGCCCAAATATATAATAGGCACGCAATAGGATATATTCACTCTAAATATTTCAATGTTCGCTTAGGGGGCGTACTCCGCTTAAACTTCAATACGGACGAAAGTTCAGAAGACCGCAACCTGGTACCGGAATGGCGTATTTGGCATCAGTACCAATTTGCACAATCCCTTTCCAGTATGATGATTTACCACCGTATACGTATAGAACATAGGTGGACACAAGGTTTTGCCGAGGATAGTGAGTATATCTTCAGAAATCGTTGGCGGTATATGTTTAGAATGAAAATTCCATTGAACAGTCACAAGCTAAAACCAAAAACATTGTATGTTGCTCCGGAAGCGGAGCTGATCATGCAAAGTGGAAAGGCCGTAGTGGCAAGCCCCATGGAAGACTTACGTTTAACATCCACTTTAGGCTATATTTTGACCCCTAGGTTAACTGTAGCGGCCGGTGCAATGTATTCCCAAGGTCAAGACCTAACCAATGGCGGATATTTTAAACATAGCTGGGCCATGCGCTTTCATGTATATTACTCCCCAGATTTTAGAAAGGTTAAAAATAAACTGCCGGAAATTCACTTGACGGATTAAAGCTAGTCAACTATCATGAAGAAAAAGCATTTACTACCTTACGTATTGTTGGCCATTGTGTCTGCATTTGCCCTATATTTTGGTATAAAATCCAATGCACTACAGAATGAAGTAGGGGAAAGCAACAAAGCCAAAAAAGAATTGGATGAATTGGTGACCGGTAATAGGGAACTTTTATCCATAGATTCGGTATTAATGAAAGGTGAATATGATAAGGCAATAGAATCGTATCATACTACCTTGGAAAACCATAAGGAACTGAATACGATTATACCTCTGCGTATTGCCTTGGCGGAGAAATTAATGCAGACGGATTCCCGAAATAATTTTGACAATAGAACGGACCAAAATAGACCAGATTCAGTATCCAGTATATCCATTTCACCTAAAGAACTAAGAAGTATAGACTCGTTGAATTTTGCGCTTGAGAAAGCTAGGGTTCAACTGAATAACATGCGAAACCAACTCAATAAAAAATCATTTGGGGAATACTTGAGTTTCAAAAGCAAAAAAGGCACCGCATTGCACTATGTTGGGCAAGTGAAAAACAATATGGCCAATGGCGCCGGTATTGCCGTTTTGGAAACCGGAAGCCGTTATGAGGGTCAGTGGAAAGATAATGAACGTAACGGTCAAGGTACTTTTTATTGGTCAGACGGAGAATATTACGTGGGTAGTTACAAAGACGATATGCGGAATGGCGAGGGGTCCTATTTTTGGCCAAATGGCGATAAATATGTGGGTCAATGGAAAGATGATAAAAGAAGTGGCAGGGGCACATTTTATACTAAGGACGGTAGCATTCTAAGCGGTATTTGGGAAAAGGACAAACTTAAGGAAGCGGATAAAAAAAACAAGAAATAAGTACTGTATTCCTTTTATAAAATTCAATTAATGCCAATAAGGCAAAACTACACACAGACTTTTCTTAAAATTGATAGGGTACAATAGGAAAATCATAAAAATTTGACTTGATATATGAATTGGATATAGGTTTAAGTAACTTTAGGTTTTAACCAACCTATTATCCAGTTTAAAATGAAAACGCTCTTTCACCACTTTACCTATTTCTTTCTTTTTGGTATTTCCACAGTTCTTGTAGCACAGGACTTCTCCGCTTTTGAATATCGTACCATTGGCCCATTAAGGGGTGGGCGGGTAACGACGGTAACGGGCACGCCCATTGAGCCCGGAACTTTTTATTTGGGTGCATCAGGTGCGGGAGTTTGGAAAACCGAGGATTATGGAACTACCTGGAATAACGTTTCCGATGGGTTTTTTAAAACACCATCCATAGGTGCCATTGAAGTTGCGATAAACGACCCCAATATAGTATATGTTGGCACCGGGTCAGACGGATTAAGAAGTAATATTATTGGCGGTAAAGGTGTCTATAAATCTATAGATGGCGGAAAAACGTGGAACCATATAGGACTTGAGCATGCCGGACAGATAGGTGCCGTAGAAATAGACCCCACCAATAGTAATATTGTATGGGTAGCGGCTATAGGCAATGCATTTAAGGCCAATGAGGAACGCGGTATCTATAAAACTACGGATGGTGGTGTTACTTGGCAGAAAATGCTTCATATTTCCAACACAACCGGTTTTGCAGATTTGGAACTGCTACCAGGAAATCCAAATATCGTGTACGCTGCCGCTTGGAAAGCTCAACGAACACCATGGACCATTATCTCAGGTGGTGAGCAAAACGAAGGTGGCATCTACAAATCCGTAAACGGAGGAAAGGATTGGACCAAACTGGAAAAAGGGCTGCCTAAGGGATTGATCGGTAAAATTGATCTAGCGGTCTCTGCAGTTGATTCAAGCATTCTTTATGCGGTAATTGAGGCGCCCGGTGATGAAGGCGGTGTATATAAGTCAGTAGATCAAGGCAATAGTTTTGTACAGACTTCGGATAACAAAGGTTTGGTGAACAGACCGTTCTATTATACCAATATTGAACTTGACCCTACCAATCCTGATATTGTGTATTCCAACGCCAATCCACTTTTAAAATCTACAGATGGCGGCAAATCATGGACGATGATGGCGGTACCACATGGTGACAACCATGATATATGGTTGAATCCTAACAATCCAGATTTGTTGATTCAATGTAATGATGGCGGTGCCAATGTGTCCCATAACGGGGGCAAGACATGGTCTTCTCAATTTAATCAACCTACTGCAGAAATCTATCAAGTTGCCGTTGATGACCAATATCCGTATTGGGTCTATGGCGCTCAACAAGATAATACAACCATTGCCATTCCTAGTTCTGCTCCAAGTGCCACGGGTCCTCAAGGAACACAGATAATGATCAATGTGGGAGGATGTGAAACGGGTCCGTCCATACCTAAACCTGGCAATCATAATATAGTATATAACAACTGTAAAGGCCGTTTTAGTGTTTATAATAAAATAACAGGGGTAGATAGGGAATATTCTATTGGCGCATCCAATATTTACGGACACAATCCAAAAGACCTAAAATATAGATTTCAACGTGTGGCACCAGTTCATGTTTCTCCACATGACCCAGATGTGGTATATATGGGTTCTCAGTTTCTACATAAAACAAGGAACGACGGTGTTATTTGGGAAACAATCTCTCCAGACCTTACCGCATTTGAAGAAGATAAGCAGGTTATATCCGGTAGCCCGATCACTAGGGATATCACAGGTGAAGAATACTACAGCACCTTATATGCTATTAGGGAATCTAAAATCAAAAAAGGATTGATTTGGACAGGCTCCAATGATGGAGTAGTTTCCGTAACCCAAGATGGGGGATTGACTTGGTCCAATGTAACTCCCAAAAAAATGCCGAAGGGGGGTAGGGTCGAGTCTATTGAACCTTCCCAATTTGATCCCGCAACGGCCTATATGGCCTTGGACAGGCATTTATTGGGCGATACAACCCCGTACTTTTATAAGACCGAGGATTTCGGTAAATCATGGGAACTGTTGAGCACGACAACCAATGGAATACCAATGGACCATATTGCCAAAGTATTGAGGGAAGACCCTGTGACTAAAGGGCTATTATATGCCGGCACGGAATACGGGATGTTTGTTTCCTTGAACGATGGAAAGGAATGGAAAAACTTTCAACAAAATTTACCTATAACCCCAATTACGGATATTATTCTTCATAGGGGCGATTTGGTATTAAGTACCATGGGCAGAGGATTTTGGATTTTGGACAATATAACTTCATTAAGAAATTCTGCCATAAGCAATTTAAACGATACCCCTGTATTATTTGCACCGGACAATACTATACGATATAGGGTTCCAAGAAGATCAAGAGACTTTCCCAATTATCCGGATACCGGCGTATTAATAGATTATTACCTTCCAAAGGAATTTGCGAATGAAGTAAAATTGGAAGTGCTGAATGCGGATAGGCAAATTGTAGCTAGTATTGTAAGCGATTCTACCAAAACAATGACTACAAAAGAAGAAGTTGAAAATATGGCACTAAGCATGACTTTCAGCTATTTTGACAATAAACTGGAAACCAAAAAAGGGATCAATAGATTTCACTGGAATATGCGGCAAAAAGGTGCTTGGGACAAAAGAGAGTCCAGACGCTATAAAAACGGACCTATGGTGCCACCAGGAGATTATATAGTTAGATTAACCGTTGGAACCGAGGAATATGAACAACCTTTTAAAATTATGGTCGACCCGCGTATGGCCAAAGAGGGTATAGACAGTACAATTATTACTGAACATTTAAGTTTTGAAAATAAAGTACTTCAGTTATTGACCAATGTTAGAAAATTTCAATCCAATTTAGAGTCCGAAATCAAGAAAAGTAAAGGCGATAAAAAAGAAAACTTGGAAAAAATCCTTAAGGAAATTAAAAACGATGAAGGTGCTTACCCTCAACAAATGTTGGCGGCCCAAACGGCCTACTTATCCTATATTGTGGGAGATGCGGACAAAATTATAGGTAAGGATATGAAGGAGCGTTATTTGGAACTAGTTGCGGCGCTGGAAAAATTGGAGGTAGAGGCCAATTTATAAATTTAAGGGAAAGATTTATAAAAAGGTATGTTCAAAAGACATACCTTTTTTTGTTACTTTTAGGTTTAGAGCTTTAAACCAACCCTAATGAATTTGAAAAGTACGCTTAAGCAATCATTGACCTTACTAACACTTCTGACGCTTATATCCGCTTGCAACACCAAGAAAAAAGATAATAAGGGCATGAACGAATCCATTGCGGTTTTAGAAGACACAATTCCCCAATGGGTCTCACTTTTCAATGGAACTGATTTAACCGGGTGGACCATTAAAATACCAGGACACGCTTTAGGAGAAAATTTTGGCAATACCATGCGTGTGGAGGACAGTATTCTAAAAATACGGTATGATGCATACGGCACAGAGTTCAACAATCGTTTTGGAACGGTATATTATGATAAGTATTACAGTAATTATAGGTTAAAGGTAAGGTATAGATTCGTAGGTGAAACCGCTCCTGGTGCACCTACTTGGGGGTATCGTGATAGTGGGATTCAATTTCATGGTCAACCACCCGCAACCCAAAAAATGGACCAGGCATTTCCCGTTTGCCTAGAATATAATTTTCATGGAGGTAATGGTATAGAGGATAGACCATTGGGCGCTGCTTGTACAAATGGTATGTTCATAGAATATAAGGGAACCCAAAATACCACTACTTGTATCCCTGCAGAGATACCGAAGACTTTTCATGGTAATCAATGGGTCACGGCAGAGATAGAAGTGAACAATGGTGAAATTAAACACTTTGTCAATGGTGAAGAAATTTTAAGATATGCCAATCCAACCTATAATACGGAGAATGAAATGGCCAAATCATTGATAGACGGTGATAATACTCAAGTAAAAGGTGGCTATATCTCTTTACAGTCGAACAGCCACCCTATAGATTTTAAAACTATTGAAATTATGGAATATTAATGTTATCCTAGCTTATAGCATTACTTTTTCCCCTGTCTTGGTCGCTTGGAAAATAGCATCAATGATTTTCATATCCTTTACACCTTCTTCCCCGTCTACGGGTACAATAGGTTTTATACCATCAAAAATCAATGCGGCCATACCATCCATCTGTAAGGTTTGATGGGTAATATGTGGCTGGGTCAACGGACCTTCATGAGTTCTTCCTTCTATGGGGCCATACCCCGTAGAGGGTTGCATCTCAACGATCCCTTTGGACCCTGTCATAAAAAACCGGTCTAGATTATTCATATTGTAAGTACTTAAACAGTTGGCTACCGCACCGCTTGGAAAACCCATTTGAAATTGTATGGTCTCATCTATTCCTTCCTTAAATTTTACCGGATCCGTTTTAGTTTCCTGTGCAGTTACCCAAATAGGTTCCTCGCCCAACATATATCTAGCACCGTTAATGGAATATATACCTATATCCATCATGGCGCCACCACCGGAAAGTTCCTTATTTAATCGCCATTGGTTGGGGTCACCTATCGTAAACCCAGATTGACCTTGAAAAAATTTGAGGTCACCAAATTGACCTTCTTTTCTCATTTTTATTACAGCCACTGTCTTGGGTTCAAAATGCATTCTATAGCCGATCAGCAATTTTACATTGGCCGCCTTACAGGCATCTACCATTTCCTGACCTTCTTGGGCATTTATTCCCATTGGTTTCTCGCAAATAACATGTTTTCCAGCTTTGGCTACGCGTATAGATTGATCCTTATGCAATCCGTTTGGGGTAATGACATATACTGCATCTATATCCGGGTTGTCCTTAATAGCATCAAAATTATCATAGTTATAGCAGTTTTTAGAAGGAATACCGTAAGTAGATTGCCATTTTTTGACCTTGGAAGGTGTACCGCTAATTACCCCTACCAGTTTAGCCCTTTTACAAGCCTGCATGGCTTCGGCAACACGTGTACCATAACTACCCAGCCCCATGATTGCAACATTCAGTACCGGTCCTTCATAATGAACGGTTGAGGAGGCAAAGAGATTTAAAGGCGAATACAATAATGGCACGGCGACCGAGGTGGCCGATATTTTTTCCAAAAATTTTCTTCTAGTTGTCATTGTATATGGTTTTATTGTTAAGTAAAGTGATTTTAAATATAGGGATTCTACGTTTGCAAAATACACACAACCTGTAACTTATAACAATTTAGGGCCAACCTGTAGGAACTGATAAGGGTAAAAAAATTTGCAATGCCATTACATACCTAAATCAGTTAATTGTATGTTGTCCTCAAAAGAATATATATGAGCAGGGGATTTGTTAAAGAAGATGATCAAGAGGAAATACCAATGGTTCCGCCAAGGGCAGATTTACCTAAGGGGGCCATTAATTATGTTACTCCACATGGGTTCGTTCTATTACAGACCGAAAAAAAGACACTAATTCAGGAAATTGAACAATTACCTAGCGGCAATGATAAGGAACGTCGGATTACAAGCAATTTTATCAATGCCAAACTACAGCTTTTAAATGCCCGGATTGCAAGTGCCAAAGTAATCAATTTTAAAGACCAACATTTAGATAGTGTGCGTTTTGGAGCACAGGTTACCGTTATGGTCAATAGAAATAAAATACTAGAGACCTATCAAATAGTTGGGGTGGATGAAGCCAATATAGCGGCAAGGAAAATTTCATATGTTTCCCCAATAGCGAGAATTTTAATTGGAAAAAAAATAGGGGATAGTGCCATGTTACAAATGGGGAAGGAACAGCGAATATTTAAAATAACGGCTATTGACTATTAGACGATTGACTATAAAATATAATTTTCAAATAGGATATATTAATTCTGTATTATTTCAACTAGATCGGGTTTAATTAGTTTTTATAGGTACTTACAATTGAAATTATCTGTATAGATTTTTATCAATAAAATTATATGAGCCAGTTTTAAAGTTTAAACAGCAAAAGCTCATCTGATTTTACCCCTAGTTTTAAGCTCCTTAAAACAAACAATCGTACACTATGAAAAATAAAGAATCAGCGTCCAAAAAAATCAAGGACCTAGAGCATTATCAAAAAGATATGAAAAACAAACCTTTGACCACCAACCAAGGATTAAAGGTTAACGATACAAATAACAGTTTAAAATCCGGGGAACGTGGTTCTACATTATTAGAGGATTTCCTTTTACGGGAAAAAATTACAAGTTTTGATCACGAACGTATTCCAGAACGTATTGTACACGCCAGGGGTAGTGCGGCACACGGTTATTTTGAATTATATGATAGTATTGAGGAATATAGTAAAGCCGGCATATTTACGGATACCGCAAGAAAAACGCCTGTGTTTGTACGTTTCTCTACCGTAGCGGGTTCAAAAGGTTCACCTGACCTAGCTAGGGATGTCCGTGGTTTTGCAGTAAAATTTTATACCGAAGAAGGAACATGGGATCTTGTGGGAAATAACATGCCTATATTCTTTATACAGGATGCTATGAAATTTCCAGATTTGATTCATTCCGTTAAACCAGAACCGAACAAGGAAATTCCACAAGCTGCATCTGCACATGATACATTCTATGATTTTGTTTCTCTCACTACGGAAACCTTGCACAACCATATTTGGGTTATGAGTGATCGGGCCATTCCTAGAAGTTTACGTATGATGGAAGGTTTTGGAATTCACACCTTTAGATTGATCAATGCAAAGGGAGAAGCACACTTTGTAAAATTTCATTGGAAACCAAAGCTAGGCGTACACTCCGTAACATGGGAAGAAGCAGTAAAGATAAATGGCGCCGATCCGGATTTCCACAGAAGGGATTTATGGGATGCCATTGAGGCCGGACAATATCCTGAATGGGAACTTGGTATACAGGTAGTAGCGGAAAAAGATGAACATAAGTTTGATTTTGACCTGTTGGATCCAACCAAACTTATTCCTGAAGAAATGGTTCCTGTTAAAATAATTGGTAAAATGACCTTGAACAGAAACCCGGATAATTTCTTTGCGGAAACGGAACAAGTTGCTTTCTTGCCAGGTCATATTGTTCCAGGTATTGATTTTACGAACGATCCTTTGTTACAAGGTAGATTATTTTCTTACCGAGATACCCAGTTGTCCAGATTGGGAAGCCCTAATTTTCATCAAATTCCAATCAACAGGCCTGTTGTAGAAACGCATAACAATCAAAGGGATGCTCATATGCAAATGTCCATTCCTAAAGGACAAACTGCATATTTTCCAAATAGTTTAAGCGGTGGTTGCCCACACCTTTCCAAAATGGCGGAAGGTGGTTTCCATTCATATGAGGAACGTATAGATGCAAAAAAGATACGGACAAGAAGCGAGAGCTTTAACGATCATTTCTCGCAACCGGCATTATTCTATAGAAGTTTGGCAGATTGGGAAAAAGAGCACGTGGCAGCGGCCTATACTTTTGAGTTGGGCAAATGTAACCATGAACACATTAAGGAGCGCATGTTATGGTTGATCGCCCAGATAGATGATGATCTTGCCAATAAAGTAGCGGAAGGATTGGGTATGGAAATACCAAAGGATATTGAACGACCTATTAATCAGGCTATAGGTGCCGATGCTGATGCGGACAAACATCAACCTGGTGAAAAGAAAAATTACCTGGACAAATCAAAGGCATTAAGTATGGCCAATACAAAATTCAATAGTATTGCTACCAGACAGATAGCCGTACTTGCAGCAGATGGATTCAACATGAAAAAATTTAAATCCATGACAGAAATATTGGAGAAAGAAGGAGCTATGGTTAAAATTGTTGCGCCTCACGGAGGAAGTATTACTTGCGATGAAGGTATGAAACATAAAGTTGATGCGGCTATAGCAACGACGGAAAGTGTTTTATTTGATGCAGTCTATATTCCTGGAGGAGAAAAATCTGTGGAAGCCATTTTGGATAATGGAAAGTTTATCAAATTTATAAATGAAAGTTTCAAATATTGTAAGGCAATAGCCGTAGATGATGAAGGTGAAATGGCTTTGGACAAATCATTTATTAACGCATATAAGGATGATAACGCCATACATATCAATGATGAGCCCTCTAAATTTGTAGACAGTATTTCCAAGCACAGAAATTGGGAAAGACGCAAATTGGCCGATAAAATTCCCGTGTAATAAAATGGTTATATATGGGATAAATCCACTGGAGCCTATGGTTTCGGTGGATTTTTCATTTTTAAAACATATTAAATGGCCTTGCGAAGTTTTAATTTCTTGGGTACGGTAAAATAGATAGTTGATCCTTGGTCAATTACACTTTTTACCCATATTCGTCCACCGTTCATTTCTACCATTTCCTTACATAAAAATAATCCTAGTCCTGTTCCTTTTTCATTATTGGTGCCATAAGTAGATTCATAATTGTTCTTGTTAAATAAATTCTCCTTTTTTTCCGGGGACATACCAACACCATTGTCCGCCACTGAAAGTACCAATTGGGATTCATCTTCCATAGCATCTATAGTAATCTCACCTTTTTTATGTGTAAATTTTATGGCATTACCAATAAGGTTTCTTAGTACAATATCCACATGTGCGTCATCACTATAGCTAACTAAATTCTTTTCCGCATTACTTTTAACTTGAATAGATTTCTTATCCGCTAAAGGTTTTAATAAACGCATATTATTTTCTATCAAATCATTGATATTAATATTTTTAGGTTCATGTTTGGTACCGTTAATCTGTGTTTTACCCCAAATCAATAGATTATCCAACATATCTGCAATAGAACTTAAATCCTGTAAGGCTACAGGCAAAAATTTGTCCGTTTCTTCCTTGGTCATTTGACCACGTACATAAAATTCCATAAGGCCA
Source organism: Maribacter sp. MAR_2009_72 (assembly GCF_007827235.1). NCBI lineage: Bacteria > Pseudomonadati > Bacteroidota > Flavobacteriia > Flavobacteriales > Flavobacteriaceae > Maribacter > Maribacter sp. MAR_2009_72. The sequence continues at coordinate 588,511 of NZ_VISB01000001.1, forward strand.
TGAAAGGAATGAATTGGGCCTCTAAGATCATGCGCTATCAATGAAAATAACTTATCCTTGGTATTATTACTTTCCTTTAACTGTAATTCCCTATTGACTAGTATTTGTTGCTTTTTCTGTAAAATACCATTAAAACGTCCTTGAATTTTAAAGTTTCTATAAATTAAAACCAGCATGATAATCAATAGCAATAGACCTGACAAGGCAATATAGGTCAACGCTTGTTGACTTGCCAGTTCCCTGTTTTTTTCATCCAGAATCTGTTTTTTTTGTGCCTCGTATTTTTGATAACTACGGAGCATTGCCAAGCCTTTCTTAAAATTTTCGGTATCTGCTTTTTCCGCAAGTTCCAAATACTCATCCTGGTAATCCAACGCCACCTCAAACTCACCTTTCATCCTATTAATATCAGCAAGAGTTTTTGCGGATTTCATTAAAATTTCTGGGTAGTGGGTGGTGCTTGCCGCCTTATTGGCCTTAAGGGCATAATGTTCTGCAGAATCTATTTGACCTAGGCCTATATACGCTTCTGCCAGACCATTATAAGTATTAATGGTACCCGTAAAATAATCAAGGTCCTCACATAGCAAATTACTTTCCATATACCATTCCAAAGCATCTTCAAATTGCTTTTTTTCCAAGGCTATAATTCCCTTAACCTCATAGCAAAAGGAAAGCCAATCCATATTATCCTCTTCAATGAATATAGGAATGGCCCTTTTTATTACATCTTCTGCATTTTCAAATTTGTGTAAATATGCATATGAAAAGGCCATATTACTTAAGGTCTTTGCCATAGTAAATGCACTCTTGCTTTTTTCACTAAAACGAAGTGAGTTTTCATGAAAGATCAACGCGGTCTCATAGTCTTTTAGACCGGAATACATAATGGCAATATTATCATATAATATCGGCAACATAAGGTTATCCTTATTTTTTTCACCAATTTCAATGCCTTCCAAGTAATATTTTAAAGCCTCATCTACATCACCATTTATAGAAAGGGTAGTGCCGTAATTGTTGAGGACAATTAATTTAAGCTTTTCATAATCGTAATTATCAGCTATTTCTATTGCCTTATCATAATACTTTTTATAATTATCCTTATCCATTAATTGGGAATAGTAGTCACCTAAACGTAGATAAGCATAACCTTCCCCTTTTTTATATTTGGTAAGTTTACTTAAAGCAAGCCCCTGGTTTGCCAAAATATACGTACTGTCCTTATTCTTGTAGGTATATTCCTTGGCCAGATCAAAAAGTAAATCTATGTAAAGGGGGGTTTCAGGATTAAATTCTGGTTGCGCTTTTAATTCCTCTATCTGTTTAAGAAGCTTTTTTTCTGATTGAGAATACGATGTAGGTATCAACATCAATGATAGTACTACTAAAAGTATGCATTTTTTATAATTAGTAGGGGACAAAATAAACTTCATCACTATGAGGGAATTAAACACTAAATATATAATGTAAATACAATACTTCCTTATTAATGTTGTGAAACGCCAAGTTATGTATGTATTTTCTTACTATTAACTAACGTGCAAATCAATTTTCTCTTTGAATCCATTTTTTATTTTTTACAGTTCTTTTAAACATAGGTTAACATAAACAATAATTTTTTAACTAATTATTAATACACAAGTCATGGTTTTCAGCAAACTATCACCTGTAATTGTACGTAAATAGTATAATAACAATATCTAAAAGCACGGAATTATGACACTAAGAAATTTAAAAACTTTGGTATGTTTAGGCATGATACTTTTTGCATTAAATTCATGTAAGGATCAAGCCAAAATAGATGCCGATAAAAAGGCCATGGAGGATCAAATAGCAATGGAGGAAGCCAAATTTGAGGCAGAAGCGGAAAAGGCTAAAGTCGAAGCCAAAAAAAACGAAATGAAGGCTAACAGTATAGCCGCACTTGCTCATAAAAATAATGAACTTTCCACGTTATTATCCGCTGTAAAAGCAGCTGATTTGGAAGCAATGTTATCTGAACCTGGTAATTATACCGTATTTGCACCATCTAATAATGCTTTTGAAAAATTACCTAATAATAGGTCTATTGCAGAATTGGGCAAAGAAGAGAATAAAGAATTATTGACCAACATATTACAGTATCATGTAATAAATGACATAATTTCTACAGATAAATTGGTGGATAATATTAAGGAAGCCAATGGTAAATATGTAATGACGACAGTTGCCGGATCAGAAATTACCGCTGGTTTAAAGAATGACAAAATTGTTTTAAAGGATGAGAAAGGAAATAAAAGTGAAATTGTCTTAGGAAATGTAAAAGCTTCTAACGGAATTATACACATAATCAATGATGTGCTACTGACAAAATAATCCTTGATGGGTATATTATAATGAGGGCCTTAAGTGCCCTCTTTTTTATTGCATATTTATGAATTTTCATAAACGGTGTTCTAAATTAAATAAACCTAAACGGTATGTTGAAGTTAAAATAAAACAGGATTTAAGGGAGAATCAATAATTCTACCTATTTTAGTGCCAGGACACCATGTTTCCCAATCATTCTGTTGCCCGTCATTAGTGGGTTGTTTTAATTTCATATACTTATCCATATAGATTATGGTCATGACCTTTCTCATGTTCCGGGTAGTATTTGCACCGGCACGATGAAAAACCCATCCAGAATGAAAACTTATTTCCCCAACATCAAAAGGCGATATAACATGTTTAAAATCGGTTACTTTTAATCTATTCTGTATAATCTGTTCACTCTCATTACTTATAGATAATTCCCTACCGTCCATAATTTCATGACTACCTGCGCTAAACTCCAATGGTCCCATTGATAATGGTGTTATTTGTAGGGGTATCCAGGCAGTTATGGTTTTATCAGAGGCCAAGGGCCAATAGTATTGATCGGCATGCCACGGGGTAATACCCCCACCAGCTTCCTTGAACAAGGCTTGGTCATGGTACAAACGTACACCTTCAACTTGCATTAAAGCACTGGCAATTTGTGCTAGTCTCTTTGAAAATACCAAAGTCTTTATCAATTCATCCTCTTGCCATAAATTAAAAAGTTGCATAAACGCCTTGCCATAGGTGTCCCTATGTTTCATTGGCTGCTTTTCTTTGGTCAACTCCATTACTTTCTTGGTAATGATCCCATTAAAAAATGAAATGGTTTCGGGATCAAAAACATGTTTCAATTTTATATAGCGATTGGAATCATAAAATTGTATTTGTTCATGAGTGAGTATGTATTCCTGATCTAAAAGTGCCATTGTTTTCATGTCATAAATTTTATGTTCATAAAAGTATATAGATGACAGCGGTACATATTTTACAATTTTAACCAATAGTGTGCATATTTTATCCCATATGATGTAATTTGTATACATTAATAGTTAATTATAACTTATAATGAAACCCATCATTGAAAGAATAGACCTTAAAGAATCCCAAACATCTTTTCGGTATTTTAAATTAAAAGAACAAAAATTTAAACCCTTTTGGCATTATCATCCAGAGCTGGAACTTACTTTAATTACCAAGGGTAGCGGTACACGGTTTGTTGGTAACAGTATACTTAACTATACTGAAAATGACTTGGTCCTTTTGGGTAGTAACCTACCTCACAATTATATATCCCACTTAAATAACCCATCAATGACCCAAGAAGCGATCGTTATTCAATTTCCAGCCCATTTGTTTGATAGTTTTATAGAATGTGAGGCTTTTAAAACACTGTATAATTCTGCCACTAGGGGTATACAGTTTTTACATCCCGCCCCACAACTGTTAGAACAATTATGCTCGTTTGATGATTTATCAAAAACAGGGCACTTAGCCGCTTTAATTGAAATAATTCAGCAATTGCTTCTTCACGAAGACACGGTTTATCTCTCCTCATCCTCATACCTTCCGCAAATGGTAACGGATAAATCAAAAAGTAAAATAAAAGTCATTACGTCTTACATTCTTGAAAATCTTACCAGTAAACTTACCGTAAACCTAATGGCGGAAAAAGCCCATATGATAGCTCCGTCTTTTTGTAGATGGTTCAAAAAAAGTACGGGGCATTCGTTTGTTACATTTTTAAATTTATCCAGAATAGAATTAGCCTGTATGCATTTATCCACAACGGATAAACCTATACAGGCTATTGCTTTTGATTGTGGCTTTGAAAGCTTATCTCATTTTAACCGAACATTTAAAAAATTGAAAGGATTAAGCCCAAGGGAATTTAGAAATTCAATGCTATCGCATTAAACCGTTACCTCATTTTCACTCTTCAAACTTTCATCTACTTCTAGTACAGGCACCGAATCCTTTAGTTCTGTAAATTTTTGAATACGTTCCAAATCATCTTCTTCACCTGAAAAATAAGGAAAAACATCCATGATGGGCGATTCAGTAATGGCCGGTATGGTATAATCTCCCATAGTATCCTTCATTACACTAACCGTATTGTCATAAGCTTCCTTAACATCATTTGCCTGAACCAATAAATATTGATTGCTTTTACTTTCCTTGCCACTCTCCTCATCAAAGGCGATCAATGATATCTTGGACTTAAACCATCTATCCGAATTTTCAAACGGATGGATTTCTGCGTAATTGGCAACCTTAATGTTCGTAATCTTTATTTCTTCGCTATCACTTAAATAGGCGGACATTTCTTGGGTTATTCTACTTTCTGCTTCAGTATAGGAAATGGCATCTACCAAGAACGGTTCTGTTTTGACCTTTAGCATACCACTTGCCTCATCCAATTTTCTATATTTTACTTTACACTCATACCAAATTGCACTCATATCATGTTTTTTTAGGGGTGGCAAATATAGCAGTTAGCCTTAGTTCGCTTCATAAAAAAAACCATTAGATATTCACAAATTCACGAGGTATGACATAATGTATTTACTAAGAGACACTTAGATTTCTACAGCGAAAAAAAGGGAATGAGGTAATGGTATTTAGAACAGCTCTTTCTTTATAGTATTGGGTATTTTAATGTTAAAAATTGAATTACAACCTGTTAACAATCAATTCTCTATATAAAAGACTTACTTTTATAAGGCTTACAAAACATAATCCTCCGGTTTTTACGAACAGTAACCTTGTAAAAAATACCAACATGCCAATATACATGGATAGACACGATGTGTCTCAAGGAGTAACCGCAGAGGATGTAGCAGATCTGCATAATCAAGATTTAATTGTTCAGCATAAATATTGCTGTAAAGGTCTGAGCTATTGGTTCGATGAAGATCGTTCTACCGCATTTTGTTTAGTAGAAGCTCCAAATATGGATGCGATAATAGAAATGCATACCAATTCTCATGGTGATGTGCCCAACACTATAATTGAAGTAGATACTAGTATTGTAGAATCTTTTTTAGGACGCATTGAGGACCCATCCAAATCTCAAAAAACAGAACTTAATATTGTCAATAATCCTGGATTTAGAATTTTGGCCGCACTTAAATTTATGGATGGCCAATACTTAACCTCTCCGAGTAAAGAAGTACTGGAAAAAATAAAGAACATCATTGAAAATTATGCGGGCCGACTGATAGACAGTCATAAAGAATATTTGCTGATATCCTTTACATCTACAACCAACGCACTGCATGGTATTTTAGAATTGAAAGAATATTATGTTTTGACTACAAAAAGTACAGAGCAAATTCGTATTGGTATTGGAGCGGGAGTTCCAATTACCAAAAACCATGGTTTTTTTGAAGAAACGATTAAGACAGCAAAACGTTTAACGGATTTACAGCATTCGCATATCATTATAACTACAGAAGTTAAAGAGTTATATGAGAGTGAAAATCAGAACAAAAGATTAAATCCTGATATTTTTAAAATACTCCTTTTTCAAGAAGAAGAGTTTTTAAACGATGTTATGAATTATTTAGATAGTGAATGGCAAAATCCCAATTTAGGTGTAGACGATTTTTGTTCACATTTGGGGTTAAGCACTTCTCAATTATATCGAAAAACTAAAAGTCTACTACAGACATCAACCAATTATTTAATTCAAAGACATCGGTTGAACAAGGCTATTAAACTTTTGATTAAAAAAGATATGAACATTTCTGAAATAGCATTTGAAACAGGTTTCAATAGTGCGGCATATTTTACAAAATGCTTTCAAAAAGAATATAACATACTGCCTTCCAATTATTTAAAAAGTGTTTAAAAGCATAATTTGACTTTTATATCAATGAACGAAAAGTTATAGTATTTGATTGAAATGTAGAATTTGCAATGAATAAGCATGGCTAGATTTGAATGGTAAAACCAAAACAATCAATGTCATGAAAAAAATTATCATCCTTATTTACGGTATTCTAGCTTATTTCATTTTCCTAATTGCTTTTCTGTATGCCATAGGTTTCGTCAATAATTTATGGGTGCCAAAAAGTATAGACTCCGGTGTTGAAATAGATACACTAAATGCATTATTAATAAATATTGGCTTGCTTAGTGTTTTCGCCTTACAACATAGCGTTATGGCAAGACCGGCATTTAAAAAATGGTGGTTGAACATTATAGGCAAAGCAGCAGAGCGTAGTACCTATATACTCTTATCCAGTCTGGCGTTACTATTAATTTATTGGCAATGGCAGCCAATGACTAAGGTGCTATGGTCTGTAGATAATGCAGTTTTAGCTTCCATTATTCAAGGAGTTTTTTTTATGGGTTGGTTAATCGTTTTATTATCAACGTTTATGATAAGCCATTTTGAACTGTTCGGTCTCACTCAAATCGTAGATAATCTTAAAAACAAGGTTACCAAAGAACCTTCATTTAAGGTCAACTATTTCTACGGGCTGGTGCGTCATCCTATTATGCTCGGTTTTATAATCGCTTTTTGGGCTACACCAACTATGACGATAGGTCATCTATTATTCGCAGTAGTAACCACCAGCTATATTCTAATTGCAGTTAAATTCCTAGAGGAGAAAGACTTAAAAAAAGCATTAGGTACAACTTATACCGATTATCAAAAAAAGGTTCCCATGATTATCCCTTTTACCAAATTATGAAAACAACAATCTTTTTAAAACCTATATATTATGAACAAATCGCTATTTGAACGTCTAGGAGGAAGAGTAGGAATCTCCACTATAGTTGATAACACAGTTACCAATCATATGGATAACCCAGCTGTTAACGCTAGATTCTTGCCTTTAAAAAATCAACCGCAACGTCTGGCTATAATTAAAAGTCATACCATCGACTTTTTTAGTGCTGGTAGTGGCGGACCAGCAACCTATACCGGCATGGATATGGTCACGGCCCATACAGGAATGAATATAAGTCCAGGAGAGTATATGCATGTAATGGATGATATTTTCAAAGCGTTAGATCAAAACGGAATTGACGAGGAATCAAAAAAAGATGTCCTTGCCATATTGTGGTCCTTAAAAGGAATGATGATATCAAAATAAAAACAATACAACAATTATATAAAACGAAACAAAACCATGAAAAGCCTTGAACAACCAATCACAGAAAAACATATAGAAAGCCTACGAAAGCAATTAAATGGTAGACTAATAACACCGACCGACCAAGACTATAATACGTCTCGTAAAATATATAATGCCATGATAGACAAACATCCTGGAGTCATAGTTATGTGCACGAATTCTACTGAAGTACAAACCGCTGTAAACTTTGCCAGAAATAATAATTTACTCGTTGCAATTAGAGGAGGTGGACACAATGGTGGCGGATTAGGATTATGTGATGACGGAATGGTCATTGATTTATCAGGTCTAAAATCAATTACCGTCAATACAGAAAATAAGACCGTAAAGGTAGGTGGTGGATGTATTTGGAACGAGGTAGATAATGCCACGCATGAGCACGGTTTGGCAATACCTTCCGGCATGGTCTCAAGTACCGGCGTTGGGGGACTTACACTAGGTGGTGGTGTTGGATATCTTTCTAGAAAATACGGGTTAACCATTGATAGCCTATTAGAAGCTGAAATGGTTTTGGCAGATGGTTCCATAGTTACCACCAACAAAGATGAACATCCTAATTTGTTTTGGGCTATTCGCGGAGGTGGCGGTAATTTTGGAATTGTGACTAAATTTACTTTTCAGGCACATCAACAGAAAATGGTATATGGAGGACCAACCTTGTGGCCCATAGAACAAACAGAGGAGATTATGGGTTGGTTTGATGGTTTTATTAGAAAGGCGCCAGATGATATAAACGGCTTTATCGCCACTATGATAATTCCCGAATCGCCATTTCCTGAACACCTACATAATAAGAAGTTTTGCGCCATTGTTTGGTGTTATACAGGTAAAATGGATAAAATGGAAGAGACTTTTGCTCCGATTTTAGAAAAGAATCCCTTATTTGCTCATATGGGAGAAATGCCTTATCCAGCTATGCAATCTATGTTCGATGGTTTGTTTCCAACAGGAATGCAATGGTATTGGAGGGCCGATTTTTTTAAATCTTTGACTCCTGAAATTACCGCCCAGCATTTAAAATTTGGTTCAGAAATTCCGACGCCTCTATCACAAATGCATTTGTACCCAATAACAGGTGCCGCAAGTAGGGTAGGAGCAACCGAGACTCCTTGGGCATACCGTGATGCTGATTATTGTGGTGTATACGTTGGTGTTGATCCCAACCCAAAGAATGCTGATAAAATTACGGAGTGGTGTAAAGGATATTATGATGCCTTGCATCCATATTCAGCAGGTGGTGCCTATTCCAATTTTATGATGGATGAAGGGCAGGAACGGGTACAAGCGAGTTATAAACACAACTATAATCGTTTGGCAGCTATAAAACATCAATATGACCCTACTAACTTTTTTAGGATAAACCAGAATATTGTTCCAAAATCATAATTCAGGGAATAATTAAATCGGATTTGATACAGTTTGCTTTATTTTAAGTAATGAATTCAATTGATGGATATCATAGAGTAGATGATAATAATTGTGGATTTAGAGTGAAGAATACGGCTGAACAAAGTACGTGTCCGTTTTAAAGAAATGAAAAGTAATTATAGATCAATTAGCATACGAGTTTAGATATGCCTTCTGACTACAGTCAGGACAACCTTAATATTCTCATATGGTGCGGAATAATTTGTATCAAAAATATTAAGGTTTAATTACTATATAAAATCAAAAAAGCCTGCAAACAGCTTGCAGGCATTTATATTCAATATGAAATGCTATTATTTCAAAGCTTCAAAAAGTTTCTCGGCAACCAATTCAGATGAAGCAGGATTCTGACCAGTAATCAAATTTCCGTCTTGTACGGCATATGCCGCCCAATCCTCTTTCTTGGAATAAATTCCGCCGCTTTCTTTTAACATATCCTCTACCAAAAACGGAACCACGTTCGTTAACTGGACCGCTTCTTCCTCAGAATTGGTGAAACCGGTTACTTTTTTGCCTTTTACCAATTTATTGCCATCCACACCGGAAACTCTTTTTAAGGCTGCTGGGGCATGACATACAAATGCTATTGGTTTTCCCTGCTCATTAAATGTTTCTATCAATTTTACCGATGTGGCATCATTGGCTAAATCCCATAATGGTCCATGGCCTCCTGGATAAAACACAGCATCAAAATCTGCTGCATCTACCTCTGCCAATATTTTGGTATAGTTCACCAAATCTTGGGCTACCTTATCTTTCTTAAAGCGTATGGTATCCTTGGTTTGTGCGTCCTCCGTATCACTACTTGGATCAATTGGAGCTTTACCGCCCATTGGGGTTGCCACTGTAATTTCCGCACCTTTATCCAATAAACTATAATAGGGCGCAGCAAATTCCTCAATCCAAAACCCTGTTTTCTTTCCTGTGTCTCCCAATGAATCATGAGAGGTTAATACAAATAATATTTTCATTTTCTTTATTTTTTGTCCATTAATATATGGTCCAATTATTAGACCTTTACTATCATCTTTCCTTTATTCTTACCATCCATCATATCCAAAAAGGCCTGTGGCGTATTTTCAAAACCTTCTACAATGGTTTCCTTATATGTTAATTTGTCCTCGCCTAGCCATGTAGCTAACTGTTTCATGGCCACCGGAAATTTGTCTGCATAGTTAGATACAATAAAACCCTGCATTAAAGCACTGGTCTTTACCAAAAAAGGCTGTACGGCAACGGCCATTGGCAATTCTGTCTTATTATAGACCGATATGGCACCACAAATAATAATTCGTGCAAATTGGTTGATGCTGAACAGTACTGCATCTGATATGGGTCCGCCAACATTGTCAAAGTATATATCCACTCCATTGGGGGCTGCCTCTTTTATGGCCGCTTTCATATCCTTGGTGGTTTTATAATTGATGCCATGATCAAATCCAAAATCAGATCTGAGCATGTCAATTTTTTCATCCGTACCTGCAATTCCAATTACAGTAAGTCCAAGTATTTTTCCTATTTGGCCAACAACACTACCTACTGCACCAGCGGCTCCAGATACTACCATGGTTTCTCCCTGCTTGGGCTTACCTATTTCATGAAGGCCTAAATAGGCGGTTAAACCCGTCATACCCACAATGCCTAGATATGCACTTAAAGGCGCTTTACTTTTATCTATTTTTTGTAGACCCTCGCCATTGGACACTTGTTTTTCCTTCCATTGCAATAATCCAGAAACAAAATCTCCTTCCTTAAATTTTTCATTTTTAGACTCCAGAACCTCTGCAACGATACCTGAGCTTATTGGTTCACCTACTTTAAAAGGAGGTACATATGATTTGGCGTCGCTCATACGGCCACGTAGATATGGGTCTACCGAAATATATTTTGAAACAAGGAGCATTTCCCCATTTTTCAATGTGAAGTTATCATCTAATTCTTCAAACGAAAAATCATCTAAGGTAGGGGTACCTACCGGTCGTTGTTTTAAATTAATCGAAGTATTCATACACTATTATTTTTCAATTTCATTAATAACTTTATCCCATTACCATCTCCTACAATCCTAGAATTAGCACTATTAGGACGTTCGGTTATCCGGGACTTAAAATCCTTAACTTTTTTACCTTACAAAGGTATCATAAAAAAAGAATGAACGTTCATTTTTAACATTGCTTAACAGTAATGTTGAACTATTTTAAAGATAATTGTTATACTGTTGATCTCCTAAAACCAATAGCGATTGCGTTAACAAACAATAGTTTACAATCAAAAGAATTTTACCTGTATTATAATTTTACCATGGAACAATTTATATGATAATTATGTTTACTGATTGTATTGCTTTTACTCATTTAAAACAGCAGATAAATGGTAGTAGGTTTACCCCAAAAACAAGATTACGGCATCCAGTATTGCTAGTGCATGGTTTTGGATCAAACAGAATTGGGGTGGGCCGTTCATTTATAAACCTTGCCCAACATTTATATAATAATGGTTTTGAAGTATATTCCTTTGACCGGTTGGGTCATGGTGAAAGTGAAGGGTGCTTTGAACATATCTCCGTTTATTATGAAATTGAGCAATTACATGCCATGGTAAATTATGTTTTAAGCAAGTATAATAGAAAAGTGCATGTACTGGGCCATTCCTTAGGGGGTATGGAGGCTGCAAAATTGGCCGCACAACGACCGGACGTAATCGCATCTTTGTCATTATGGGCACCAGCTGCGGTGTTTGCCCATGAAATTGCGGAGCAGGGGGTCATTCAAGGAAAATCAATTGAAGGAGCAGCGGAAAAGGGTTATTTTGATTTTAAAGGTCAAAAATTAGGTTACAAATTTATTGAAGAGGCCAAGGGGTTTAAACCGTATGAAGGATTGGATAATTATGACCAACCTGTATTTATCCATCAGGGAGAAAAGGATGATGTGGTACCTATGGAATATGCTAAAAAATATGTGGCATGCTGGAAGGGAAACAGTAAACTATATACGTATAAAAATGCTGACCATGGCTGGAATGTACTTGAAGAAAGGGAGTCTTTAATACACCAAACGGTGACTGACCTGCTTGACCTTCAATACTGAAAAGCACCCAATATTCGTAAAAAAAGCACCCGAAAGGGTGCTTTTACTTTACGCTGAATTTTAGAATCAATCTTCTGAAATCATTATGGATTTTACATTGACAAATTCCTTCATACCAAAACCGCCATGTTCACGACCGTAACCGGAGTCTTTAACCCCACCAAACGGCATAGCTGGCTCCGCTAAACCAAAAGAGTTGATAAAGATCATACCGGTATCAAAGTGTTGTTCTGCCAACTTTACCGCTTTATCAACATCTTTGGAAAAAATACCGCCACCCAATCCAAATCGGCTATCATTTGCAATTCTCATGGCATCCTCGTCATCTTTGGCCTTGATCAAGCAAGCTACAGGGCCAAAAAGCTCTTCGTCGTAAGCAGGTTGACCAGGTGACACTTGGTCCAAGACCGTTGCAGGATAATAATACCCATCACCATCCATTAATTCACCGCCACATAATAATCGTGCTCCTTTTTCTATACTTTTCAATACTTGCTCATGGATGGTTTCACGTAAATCTTTTCTTGCCATAGGGCCCAGTTCCGTATCTTCCGCAGTGGGGTCCCCAATGGTTAAGGCTTTCATTGCTTTAACAAATTCTTGCTTGAACTTATCATATACTTTCTCCGTAGCAATAAATCTTTTGGCAGCAATACAGGTTTCCCCATTATTATAGATTCTACCTTTAACACTCTTTTCCACAGCTGTGGCTATATCGGCATCGTCCAAAATTAAATACGCATCGTTACTACCCAACTCCAATACGGATTTTTTCAAATTTTTACCAGCAAGTTCACCAACCTTTTCACCAGCACCGGAACTTCCCGTTAAGGTTACACCACGTACCAATTCGTGCTCTATTATGGTATTGGATTGGTCATGGTCAATTACCATTACATTAAACAAACCGTCTGGCAATCCTGCCGTATCAAAAATGGATTTTAATAATAATGCAGTACCGGTTACATTAGACGCATGTTTTAGCAAAATACTGTTCCCTGCCATTAAGTTAGCTATGGTATACCTAATTACCTGATAACTTGGATAGTTCCATGGCATGATACCGTAAATGATTCCAATTGGGGAATATGTGACAATGCCCTTTCCGCCATTGGAAAGCTCACGTTCCTCTTTTTGAAATACCTTAGGAGCATTAGCGGCGGAGTAATCGCAAATAGCGGTACATAGATCTACCTCTTGTTTACTTTGTTTTAAAAGCTTACCCATTTCTTTGGTCATCAGCTCGGCAAGGTCAGCCTTATAATTCTGTAGTTCCTTACCAATATTTTCAATTACCTTTCCGCGTTCCTCAACACTTTTGGTTCGCCATTGTAAAAATGCCTTATGGGATTGTTGAATGTACTGTTCTACTTCGTCATCTGTCATATAGGAATAGGTAGTCAATTCCTTACCCGTGGTTGGATCAATTGTTTTAAATGTTGTTCTTTTTGTTGTCGTAGACATATTCTTTTTCTTTAATGATTTATTGTTGTTCGCTAGGCACTAAATACACATCGTTGATGTTTACTCGCGCAGGTTGCGACAACGCATAATAAATGGCGTCTGCGATATCCTCTGCTTCCAAAGTTTCCATTTGTTGCATTTCCTTCATTTTCTCTTTGATATCGTCATCGGTAATAGTATCGAATAGATTAGTTGCAACGGCTCCCGGTTCTATTGAAGTTATATTGATTCCATATTTAGGGGCCAATTCTTGCCGTAATCCTTCTGAAAACATTTTTACGGCTACTTTTGTTGCACAGTAGACCGCTCCACCTGGAAAATAGCGATGCGCAGCCATGGATGAGATGTTAATGATATGTCCGCCTTTATTCTTCTTAAGTTCTGGCAGTACCGCTGCAACACCGTTCAAAACACCCTTTATATTGACATCAACCATTTTATTCCATTCCTCTGTCTTTAATTTTTCAACAAAGGATAGCGGCATTAGTCCTGCATTATTGATCAAAACGTTTACAGTGCCAAAAGTGGTTTTAGCTTTTGAAACCACTTTCTCAAAATCTTCCATTTTGGTTACATCACCGGAAACCACTAATGCTTCTCCGCCTTCTTCCTCAATATTGGATTTTAAATCATTTAATTCATCCTCGCTTCTGGCCATTAATACCACCTTGGCTCCGTGAGCAGCCAATTTATGTGCCGTAGCTTTGCCAATTCCACTAGAAGCTCCTGTTACTATTATTACACTATTTTCTATTTTCATTACTCATATTTTTTTGATTCCTGAGCAAGATAATAGCACTGAACAAGTATGATTGACTAGTTTACCACTAGCATTGACCTATTTGCAAATAGAGGATAGAATTATTGCTTTTGAGCTAAAAAAAAAGGAAGGTTGAAATAAGTAAAAGGGGTTGCAGAAATAGGACAATAGTTTATTGTTAAGTAAACATTATTAAAATTAGATAAGTTTTTATTCGATTACCTCTCCTTTTTCCGCGGCAACAATTTTTCCCCACTCAGCAATAGATGTCAATACCGGAGCCAAACTCTCTCCAAAAGGAGTTAATTGATATTCCACCTTTAATGGAGGTTTTTTGGTATAAACATGTCGCGTAATCAATCCATCCTCTTCTAACTTCTTAAGCTGTAAACTCAAGGTGCGCTCAGTAATTGTTGAAATTAATTTATAGAGTTCATTATAGCGTTTCTTTCCATTCAACAAATAAATTAGAATAACACTCTTCCATTTACCACCAATTAATTCCATAGCAATACTGGTAGTACATGAAAACATTTTATCATTATACTTAATCAGGCGCTTTTTATGTTCAATTTCCATGACTACTGAATTTATATTTTAAAATTAGCGAACTATAATATAGTATACAACTATACTTTTTATAGTTTATTTAACTTTTTATAATTCATTAGCAATCAGTTATTTATAAGTATGCAATTCTTAAATTATAGTACTATCATTTTTGACCGTTATTGCAAGTTCTAAATAGCCATTCTACTTTTGAACTATACTTTTGATAGTATACATTCAATTATTTAATAAAAGGTTACAAACATGAAAATACCAAACATTGCAAAGGAAGACATTTTAAATGCTTTTAATTACAGACACGCTACTAAGGAATTTGATGCTAGCAAAACCATTTCTGATGCCGATATGAAATTTATCTTAGAAACGGCACATTTATCGCCTAGTTCATTTGGTTTTGAGCCCTGGCATTTTGTGGTCGTACAAGACAAAGAGTTAAGAGAGCTTTTAAAACCGGTTGCTTGGGGCGCTCCTTTAAAATTAGATACTGCCAGCCACTTTGTTTTAGGTTTAGTAATGAAAGCGCCTATGGTAAAGCATAACGCACCTTATATTGAACATATGATGAAAGAGGTAAAACAAATGCCTGCCGAAGTTATAGAAATGTACTCTAAATTTTATAGGGAATTTCAGGAGCGCGATTTTAACCTGGATACGGATAAGAAGTTGTTCGACTGGTCTTCGAAACAAACCTATATAGCATTGGGTAATATGATGACATCAGCAGCATTAACGGGCATAGATTCTTGCCCAATTGAAGGATTTCATCAAGAAAAAGCAGAGGCTTTATTACAGGAGAAATTTGGAATTGATACCGATAAATACGGACTAGCTTTTATGGCAGCCTTTGGATATAGAAAAGCGGACCCAGAGTTTCCTAAATCTAGAAGAAATTTTGAAGACATTGTAACTTGGAAGTAAAACACAATGAAAACATCATTTACAATACTATTTATACTTATAGTTAGCGTTATCTCAACGGCACAAACACCAACAACAGATTCGGTAAAATCTGTAAATGAAGTGGTAACCGCAGATAATGTAAAATGGGGTTGGTTAAATCCGTTACGAGGCGATAAGAGTCCCGCTGCAGGAAAACTTTGGGGAGACAGAACCAAAAAAGAACCAACGGGATTTTTGGTAAAATTCAAAAAAGGATTTTCATCGCCTCCACACATTCACAACATTACTTATAGAGGTGTAGTAATACAAGGTTTATTACATAATGATGATGAAAAAGCAGAAAAACAATGTTTACCAGCAGGTTCTTATTGGCAACAACCAGCAGGAGAAGCGCATATTACCGCTGCTGACGGTGAAGAAAATATGGCGTTTTTAGACATTCAAGAAGGTCCGTATTTGGTAAAACCAACATCAGAAGCCTTTGATAATGGTGAAAGACCTGTAAATGTTGATAAAACAAACTTGGTTTGGTTAAACGCTAACGACATCCAATGGGTTGCTGAAAAGAGTAATGTGCAAACTGCCTTTTTATGGGGAAGTCATCAAAAAAATCAGCTACGTGCCGCACTTTTAAAATTGCCAGCAGGTTTCAAGGGAAGTATCAAAAACTTAAGTCCCAATTTTAGGGCTGTAGTTATCTCTGGCAAGGTAACCCACCAATTTTCTATAAAGGAGGCTAAAAATGTCTTAGAACCAGGTTCTTATTTTGGAGCTGAAGAAAATGCTGAGCCTTTGTTGGATACAGATACAGAAACGGTTATTTACATCCGCTCTAATGGTGATTTTGAAGTGAAATAAACCATAAGAATTGTTATGAAAAGGAAAGATAGGTAAGACAAGTAGGTATTTCCCCTAAAAAAGGAGTTGACATTCTGTACAATTTAAATATGACAGATTTAGCAAAAACAGGTGAGTATTTTGATAATAACCGTGGTGGATATAACAAAGCTCATACGGATGCTTATAATGCTTCCAAAATAGAAGAATTATTACAAATTACCGATCGTTTTTTTCCTAACATATAATTTTGGCTTTGCTTTATAATTCTAATGTACCGTAGCTCACAAAATTCAAGTAATTTTGCTTTTTTAAAAAAATATTGGAGAAGTTGCTATTTTTAAACGTTCGCTTTATTTTTTTAGATAGCTAATTTCTTATCTAATGGATGATTTAATAACCTTTTCTATTACCGTATTTACTGGTTTTTTTGCCATTACCAACCCTATATCCAATATGACGGTATTCCTGTCGCTTACCCAAGGAGCGGATAACAGGACCAAACAGGATATCAATAAAAGAGCCAATATCATAGCGTTTATAATTGTTTTGGTATTCGTTCTTTTGGGCAAGTTTATTTTTGAGCTGTTCAACATTAGTATTCCTGCATTTAAGATAACCGGGGGTATTTTAATATTTTATATTGGGTTTGATATGCTTCAATCCAAACAATCCAGTATTAAGAGTATTAAAAATGTGCATATTGATGAGAATATAGCGGTATCCCCGTTGGCTATACCCATTTTGGCCGGTCCGGGAACCATTGTTACTTCAATGAACTTTGTCTCCAACGTAGAACCTATACAGATTATAATTGTGATTGCAATTTTCGGTTTTATGAGCTTACTTACCTATTTTACGTTTAGGCTCAGTAATCTGATCGTACGGCTTGTTGGCTATAATGTTATATCCGTAATCGGTAAGATTATGGGATTGATCATTGCCATCATAGGCACAGGTATGATCATTGAAGGTATTAAACTTTCGTTTGATTTGATTACAAACTAAATATCAGACCATATCCATATACATTTGACCATGAAAAAAGTGCTGGTTTTATTCGCTCATCCAAAGTATGAAAAATCCAGGGCTAACCAAGTTCTAATAAATGCCATTGCAAAAAAAGAGGGGGTTACTTTTCATGATCTATATGAAATATATCCGGATTTCCATATAGATGTAGACGCGGAAAAAAAATTGTTGGAAGCACATGATGTCATTATTTGGCATCATCCTATGTATTGGTACAGTTGTCCTCCTTTATTAAAACAGTGGATAGATATGGTGCTCGAGTTCAACTGGGCATATGGACCCAAAGGTAAGGCTTTACAGGATAAACTATGTTTAAATGCAATAACTACGGGTGGCTCCAAAGAACTGTACTGTTCCCAAGGAAGTAACAGTTATACCATCAATGAATTTTTAAGACCTTTTGAACAAACGGCCAATTTATGCCTCATGAAATATCAAAAGCCTTTTGCGGTAATGGGCACCTATAAATTGACCAATGAAGAACTAGATGGTTATGGAGCCGCTTATAATGCGCTAATAGATAGTTTACAGCAATTTTAATATTCCTGTTCTGGACGGTATAAAAGTTAATAGTTTAAATTAAATCAATATGACGGGAAGTATACTTTTTGATGCCATAGTTTTCTTACTTGGTGCCATAATTTGCGTTTCGGTTGCCAAAAAATTAGGGCTTAGTTCCGTACTGGGATATCTTATGGCTGGAGTGTTGATAGGACCATACGTATTGGGGTTCATTGGGGAAGAAGGCGAGGATATTCTTCACTTTGCGGAATTTGGGGTGGTAGTCATGCTTTTTTTGATCGGTCTGGAAATTGAACCTAGGAATTTTTGGAATATGCGTAAGACCATTGCCGGGATGGGCGGCTTGCAGGTGGCAGGTACGCTATTGATAACGTATTTCTTCTTTTATGCCATAGGTTTTGATTGGAAAGTTTCTTTGGTGGTGGCCATGGCCGTAGCACTTTCCTCCACAGCAATAGCCATGCAAACCATAAAGGAAAAAGGGCTTATGGAAACAACTTTTGGCACCTCAGCCTTTTCCATATTATTGTTTCAAGATATAATTGTGATATTTATGTTGGGGGCACTTCCCCTGTTGTCCAGTTCGGAAACTGGGGTAGTTGCCGGCACTCATGAAACATCGGGTAATTTATTGGATAGCCTGCCATTGGGTTATCAAACCTTGGCGATTATTTTATCGGTCGTATTGATTATTGTAACCGGTAGGTATTTGATCGTTCCCATGTTGCGTAAAGTAGCGCAGACCGGAGTACGCGAATTACTGATTGCCTCTGCACTGCTCATTGTATTCAGTATATCCTTTTTAATGGAATATGTTGGTTTATCGCCAGCATTAGGAGCATTTTTGGGTGGTGTTGTATTGTCAAATAGCGAATATAAGCACGAGTTGGAAAGTACGTTGGAACCTTTTAAGAACCTGTTACTTGGACTGTTCTTTATTGCCGTTGGTGCATCTATAAATTTTGTGGTCATTGCTAAAATCCCGTTCACCATTGGAGGAATATTGATTTCCGTAATCCTTATTAAGGCATTGGTCTTATGGATAACCGCCAGGGTTTTTAGTCTAAAGCTGGACCAAAAGTTGCTATTAACCTTTAGTTTGGCACAAATAGGGGAGTTTGCCTTTGTACTTTTGTCCTTTGCCTTTCAATTAAATATCCTTGACCAAGAGCAAATGGATATTATGTTGGTCATTACCGCACTGACCATGACATTGACCCCTATAATCAGTATTATTAATGAACGATTCATATTACCAAAAATTGGTACTAAAGAATCTATTAAACGCCCAATGGACCATATAGCAAAATCTCAAAATGTCATTTTGGTTGGGTTTGGACATTTTGGAAGTACTGTGGGCCGCTTTTTAAGATCTCATGGTATTGAAGCGACCATACTTGACCAAGATTCCAATAGAGTAGATTTTCTTCGTAAAATGGGGTTTGAAGTCTATTATGGGGATGCCACACGTATTGATCTTTTGGAATCTGCCGGTATTGCACAAGCTAAGATTTTAATTTGTGCCATAGACAATCCGGGGGTTACCAAAGAAGTTACCAAGTTAGTCAAGGAAAAATACCCGCATGTTGAATTAATGATACGTGCTAAAAACAGATATGATGCCTATGAACTTTTAAATATGGGTATTGAAAACATTTATAGGGAATCATTGGATACATCACTGGCACTGGCCAAGGATGTACTTAGTAAATTGGGCTTTAGAAAATATACCTTGAATAGGCAAGTACAAAATTTCATCAAGTATGATGAAAGCAGTTTACGTAGATTGGCATCGGAACCCAAACAAGATGAAAATTATATTTTTAAGGCAAGGAAGGAACTTGAGGAGCAGGAAAAGTTACTAAATGCAGATTTTGAAAGAGGCGTAGTGGCTTATGATAACCACTGGGATAGTGAACAGATCAGAAAAGCCTTGGATAAAAGCAATCCAAATTCCACTTCCTAAATTTCCGCTATGTTCCCATTACTATGCAATCCCTTAATTTTAGGTTAATTTGAATTTCTGTTTCTTGGAAATTCTTTAAATTGTAATATATTCTTAAAAATTGTGGTCATTTATCGAATGTTGGCCATTTCATACACTAAATAAAATAGTAGTACCGTTATAATAATATCACTAAAATAATTTAGCATGAAGATTATAGCCAATAGAATTCATTTATTCACCAGTATATTATTGTTGGTTATAACATCATGTGCCAAAGGAATTGATGTTTTGGATGAGCTACACACCAATAATTCAGTACAGGAATAGAATATAGAGTTCCTGTTTACCAATTCAATCGCTTATAATTTTACCTTTCTGGCCCTTTCCATAAAATGGTCCTCAAAACGTTGAAGCATCGTATTCATCTGTTCCGCATACAGCACATATTGACATTTAAAAATACTTTGGGATATGGCCAACATGGCATTGTATTCCGATTTCTGTTTTAGGAACTCTCCATCATCAATACTACAAATTTGTAATTGTGATGTGCTTACCCCGTTCAACAAGAATAGTTTGTGCAAATTGGTAGGCGTTGTGATCAATATATCTATTCCCTCAAATATTTCAGATTTTTGAATATCCACATGTAGTTCCTTATATCCCATATATACCCTAACATCCGTATATTTTACATACTCTTGAAACGCATCGTGCATTTCAATGACCCGTTCCTTATCCTCCACCAAGACCAACGCCCTGGGCGCATTACCTAACGCGCTACACTTTATTTTTTGTAGGGTAGTGAGAATCAAAGCAGTTGTTTTACCACTACCGTTTGGTGCAATACAGTAGACATTGGCTCCACTTTTTATTACAGGTATACCTTTTTCTTGGAACGGTGTAGGCCCCTCAACTTTAAGTCGCTCAAATGCTTCTTTAAGATGTGGATGTAATTTTTTAAATGACATAATTCAACAATTACTACTTTTAAATAAAGGAAATTCTGTTTGCAAATATACAGACTACTATGGGAGTACCTAAACTAATGGACTATTAAAGAGTCTTGGAAAAACAACCATACCTTATGCATATAGAATGAGAAAAACCCCTAACATAATTCCGGTTAGCGGCACTAATTTCTTACGCTTATTCTGTTCTTTAAAGATAAAACCTCCTACTACCACAGCTATTAAAATCTGACTTCGCTTTATAGCGGATAATAGCATGATCAACGCATCTGGATCCTGTAACGCCTTAAAATAAAAGTAATCTGCCACTTGTAACAAAATACCTACCAAAGGTATGGACCACCGCCATTTAAACGCTTTTCTCTTTTCGGCATATGGAAACCACATAACAGATAAGATGAGAAGCAAAATAAGTACGGTATAAAAACAGAACCAAAATTGCAATGTCTGTGGATTTAAGGTTAAGCTTTGTATTAAAAACTTATCGTAAAGTCCGCTGGATGCTCCTAAAAAGGTAGCCCCAATTATGGCAAATATCCACTTGTTCCGCTTAAAATGGATTCCTTCTTTCTTTCCTATTCTGGAGTAAAGTAATACAGAGAATATAATGATAAAAAAACCGATCCATTGATAAAAATTAGGCTTTTCCTGATAAATGGTAATAGCTCCTATAAAGGTAAAAAATGGTCCGGCCGAACGTATAGGTGTTACAATGGTTATGGGTAAATGTTTTAAAGCTTGGTACGCCAATAGCCATGATGTAGCCATAATCATTGATTTAATCAAGATGTAACCATGGGTCTTCCAAGAAATATCGGTAATATATAACTGAATGCCCATCATATAATCCTTATAAAAATGAGAACCAATGTAGAAGGGGAGGAGTAACAAAAATCCTGCGGATATGGTTCCCAATAACACGGGAAATACCTCATTTCCTTGTACCGCATGCTTCTTGCATAAATTATGCAAGCCTAAAAACAATGCCGCCAAAAGACCTAGGTACATCCACATAACGGCTGCGAAGATATTGGTTTTTAACAATACCACCTACAAAGACTTATCGTCTGGATTTAGAGAAAGTCCCCAATAAAAAAAGGCTTCCTTATCGGAAACCTTTTTGTATCATTTACAGAAAATTACTTAATATGCCATTTTCACGATCTTTTCAACCTTATCCGGGGAGAGGTCTTGATGTTCTCCCAATCCATTCCAACCACGATCGGTAAAACGTTTTGAAATTTCTTCGGCAGTACCTTCATATTTTTCGGTATAATCAGATAATTTTGTGGCTATCCCAAGTTGTTTAAAAAAAGCTTCTGTCTTTTCAATGGCCGCATAAGCTTTATCATCCTGACTGCCTTCCGTAATATTCCATACGCGCTCACCATATTGTGCTAATTTTGCCTTTTTAGCTTCAAAATTATATTTATAGTGGCTTGGGGCTACAATGGCCAATGTACGTGCATGGTCTATACCGAATAATGCCGTTAGTTCATGGCCCATCATATGTACTGCCCAATCTCCAGGAACTCCTTTTTGGATCAACCCATTAAGCGCCATTGTACAACTCCACATAAAATCTGCCGCAGGCTTATAGTCAGATGGATTTTTCAATACTTTTGGTGCAACCTCAATAAGGGTCTGCAAAATACTTTCCGCAAACCTGTCCTGTAAAGTTGCTTCAATAGGGTAGGTCATATATTGCTCCAAGACATGTGTAAAAGCGTCCGTTATACCATTGGCCAATTGTCTCTCCGGTATTGAACGTATTACCTGTGGATCTAATATTGAAAATTCCGGAAACAATCCTGGTCCGCCCATAGCCAATTTTTCCTTGGTTGACGCTCTAGTAATTACTGCTCCTGAATTCATTTCTGAACCTGTAGCCGGTAAGGTCAATACGGTACCAAAAGGCATTCCCTTTTGGGTCCTAATATTCTTTGTCAATATATCCCAAGGCGTATCGCCATCATATACTGCTGCTGCAGAAAGAAACTTGGTTCCATCAATTACGGAACCTCCGCCCACGGCCAATAGATAGGTAATATGTTGTTCCTTGATAATTTTTAGGGCATCCATCAAAACATCATATTCTGGATTTGCGGGAATGCCTCCAAACTCAATAACTTTTACATTTGATAATGCATTACTTACTTGCTCGTAAATTCCATTCTTTTTAATGCTTCCGCCCCCATATAAAAACAGGACCTTTGCATTTTCAGGAATTTCATTTTCCAACTTTTTTATCGTGTCCTTACCAAAAATAATTTTGGTAGGATTCTTAAATTCAAAATTGTTCATCTCTTTTCTAGTTTATAGCATTTTTAAATAATTTACTCTACTACAGTTACCAATTCTTTCATTGGTTTTCTAACTTTTTCTAAATTGACCAACCAGTCCTCGCTCTCGTTTCTGTACCCTATAGGCAACAAGACCGTACTACGCAATCCTTTATCTCGCAACCCTAAAATCTTATCTACGGCATCCGGTTCAAAACCTTCTACGGGAGTTGCATCTACCCCTTCAAAAGCCGCTGCACTTATAGATTGGGAAAAAGCTATATAGGCCTGCTTTGCAGTATGGTTAAAATTTTCCTCTTCACTTTTTTGAGGGTAGGACCCCAATAGCATTTGACGGTAATTTTCCCAACCTTCATTTTTAAATCCCCTTATATCATTGGTTAGATCAAACATATAGTTTATTCTATCTGCCGTATAGGTATCCCAAGCGGCAAACACCAGTAAGTGCGAACAATCTGTAATAACGGATTGATTCCATGCTACCGCCCTTATCTCTTCCTTGACCTGTTGATTCTTTACTACAATAATTTCAAAGGGTTGTAATCCGCTGGAAGTGGGGGCCAATCTTGCAGCTTCCAAAATACGCTCAATCTTTTCTTCTGCAACTTTTTCGCCATTCATTGCTTTTGCCGCGTATCTCCAATTTAATTTATCCAATAATTCCATAAATTCCTTTTAATTTTTTTTTGCTAATTGTTTAATATCGTTCGATGTAATAATTACCGCCGCATGACTGGAAGCATTTGCCAAATTGATCATTGCTTGGGCTATCTCTTCTGCCTGGATAATCTTATATTTTTTTAAAGGCCCAACAAATAAAGGCTCTAAGACCTTAAATATCTTGATACCTATTTTTTCCATGGTACGTTGTTCATCACGGTCGCCATCAATAAGTGAAGGTCTTAATATGGAGGTGTACCTAATTTCCTGTTTTAGCACCCCTTGTTCCATTTCACCTTTGGTCCTGTTGTAAAAGATGCGACTATCCCTATCCGCACCCATTGCGGATATGACCAAAAATTTCTTTATATCATTTTGCCTAGAGAGTTGAGCGGCAGTTACAGGAATACCCATATCTATTTTACGATAAAGTTCCTTGTCCGGTGTTTTATTGGTCGTTGTACCAATACAACAGTAAACCTCATCGGCCATAAAATGATCTTTGAACTTTTCCAACTGAAGGACATCGCCAATATGCTGCTCTACTTTATTGGAAAGCCCTTCTATCCTAGACCTTGAAAATAATTTTATAGTACCGTAACGGTCGTCCCGTTCTAGTTTTTGCAGTAAAATACTACCTGTTAAACCTGTAGCTCCTAAAATTATGGCTGTTTTCTTCATTTTATCGATTGATTTTGATACTGCTCCACGCTGCTTGAAAAGCTTCCTCTAGCTCTTGGGCCCCAATTTTGATAGCTCCTCTATTTTCAACAAGCATTAAGAACGATAACGGATTAATGGAATAAGCGTATAGTAGATAATCTGAAATGGGTTTGATGATACCTTCAGCCTTACCACGTGCCCATAGGTCCAATAGAGGTTGCAAGTGTTTAATGCCTTCACGTCTACTGGGTTCATCGATCATAGGGGTATTATCGCACTGTGCCAGGAACATGGCATCGGCGACTTCCTTTAACTTAAAATCTGCAATACGTTTCCAAATAACCTCAAATCCTTCTTCGACGGACATGGATTCCCTATATGTTTCAAAGGCATACGCGGTATATCTAGATTTTACCTCAATATAAGTTTTGTTCACCAAGTCCTGCTTATTATCAAAATAAAGATAGATCGTAGCTGGAGATACATTGGCCATTTTAGCAATCTTGCTCATTGGAGTAGCATGAAAACCGTCATTGTTAACCAGTTCAATTGTTGCCTCTATAAGTGCATTTCTTTTATCAATACTTTTCTGAAGTGCTGCCATAATTCCTAAACTAGATTACAAATCTATTAAAAATGAACGTTCATTCTTTTTTATTAACACAACTTTATATTCAATCATATTCGGTAGGGGGGGGGTAGATTTTTATATGAAGTTCAATTAAAAAGTGACCATTCATCGAAAAAACAATACTTCCTCATATATTCTAAGGTTCTTCTATAATGGTTTTTAAAATGCTATCGTTAAATTTAATGCATACAATCAAGGTAGTTCCCCCTCCTTTATCGTTTTGATCAAGTGCCATCATCAAATGGGCTTTAATACATTATTGAAAATGTTTAAAATCTTATCCCTAGACGGCGGTGGAAGTTGGGCAATAATTCAGTTGTTGACCTTAAAAGACCGCTACGGTAATATCAAAGGACATGATCTTTTACAGAAATTTGATTTGGTTATTGCCAATTCCGGCGGCAGTATAGTCCTTGCCGCTTTAGCCGAAAATTATACGCTAAATGAAGCCATTGCACTTTTCAAGTTAAAAGAGAACAGAACGCTCATATTTCATAAAAACAGATTTGCAGACCGCTTTTTTCCGGTAGATTATCTACGCTTAATTGGTATAGGATTTGGACCTAAATACAGTTCAAAAAAGAAAAAGGAAGCTTTTGAACACCTCTTTCCGAATATTGATAAGTTGCAGATGTCGGAATTGCCCTTGGCCATTGGCAAAGCCTCCCTAAAATTGGTAGTATGCACCTATGACGCACTGAACAACCGTGCAAAATTTTTTAAATCCTATATAGGCGGCGAACACGGCCATGATTCGGTCAGGCTTACCCAAGCGATTAACGGCTCATCTAACGCACCGGTACAATATTTTGATTTTCCTGTCAGGTTTAAGGCTAAGGACAGTGAGATATTTTATGAGCTGTGGGATGGTGCATTGGGCGGATTCAATAATCCGGTATTATCCGGTATCATTGAAGCCTATAAATTGGGAATTGAACTAAACAATATCAGGGTGGTTTCCCTAGGGACCAGCAATAGCTTAATGTCCCTTCATGACAAGACCAAATTTTGGAATTGGAAACAAACGGCCCAGCAATTCAGGAGAAAAAAACTACATTTTTTAAAACTGGGACATCAATTAAAGTTTTTCCAAGCTACCGTATTCAATCAGGCAAAGACAATTTTATATCAACCGCCCGATACTGCCAATTATATTGCCATGATGTTCTTAAGGGCAACTACTGGGCAAACGCCAAAAGAGAACATGATACGTTTATCCCCTTTGATTCATTTTGACCAGCAAACACCAACAGAGGTAATCCCCCTTATTGAAAAACTATATCAATTGGATATGGATGTGACCAAAGATGAGGAAGTACTTACTTTATTGGAATGTTACGAAGCCTGGAAAAACGGACATATATATAATCAACCTATAGAATTTAAGGTTGAACGCAACAACGATTTACGCTGCATAGAAGGGAACAAAACCTATAAAGACGGCATGGAAAGATGGCGCAAATGGGAAAGTGCCTCGTAACCAAATCCATAAAATTATTTGTTTCATTCTTGTTCACTTGTGTTACCTAAAAAGCACTGCTTTTAAACTGTAAGGTTCTTATGACCATAGCGACAAAATCTATCGCTAACTTTTTTAAGGGAATGATTTTCAATTTAAAATATTTCCTAAAAATGGCTTCATAAAAAAGTCTAAACATAGTATTAGTAGCACATAAATGAAAAAAACTACATATTCCATCTTAGATCTTGCATTAGTATCCAAAGACCATACACTGCAACGGACATTTGACAACAGTCTTAAATTGGCGCAACATGCAGAACGTTATGGGTATTCGCGTTATTGGTTGGCAGAGCATCACAATTCCCCAAATATTGGGAGTAGTGCAACCTCTATTTTAATAGGGTATATTGCCCAGGGGACCAAAACCATACGCGTGGGGTCTGGAGGAATCATGCTGCCCAACCATTCTCCCTTGATCGTTGCGGAACAGTTTGGCACATTGGCATCACTTTATCCCGACCGAATAGATTTGGGACTGGGCAGGGCACCGGGAACGGATAGGGAAACCGCAATGGCCATCCGTTCAGATTTTATGCAGGCGGCACAATCCTTTCCAACGGAACTGCAAAAAATTCAGACTTATTTCTCTAAGGAGAATGCGAATGCTAAAATACGTGCTACAGTGGCAGAAGGCACCCATGTCCCTATTTACATTTTGGGTTCTAGTACGGACAGTGCGCATTTGGCGGCCAATAATGGGCTTCCGTATGCTTTTGCCAGCCATTTTGCAACAACACATTTATGGAATGCCATGGAAATCTATCGTACGGAATTTCAACCTTCCAAAGAATTAGCGCAACCATACATGATAGCCGGAATAAACTGTATCATTGCAGATACCGATGAAGAGGCGGAACGTCTATATACATCGTTGATACGCATGATCGTTGGTATTTTTACCGGTAAGCGAGATTTTGTACAACCACCTACTGAAATGACCGATGAGTTAAGGGATATCGTTCAAAATCCTCAAGTTCACCAAATGCTTAAATACTCCTTTGTAGGTAGTAAAGATACGGTTAAAAAGCAGGTGCAGGAATTTTTAAAGCAAAGCCAGGTAGATGAGCTTATTGGCGTTACCAATATTTACGACATTAACGCTAAAATACGCTCCTATGAGCTTTTTGCCGAAATCATGCAGGAGCTTAACAGTGGGCAGTAATTATTTATTTTAGGGAAATTATACCTAATTAAATATACCGAAATCGTAATAGCTGTCATTAGATTCTCCGGTATGGGAGATTGAATTACTTTATGTCATATAAGTTTTTAAAAAACACTATTTTTAAAGTATGTATTAAGGTTTACCTATGCACTTTTAAAAACGTTTCTCACATTAAACGTTGTAAATCTTAGTAGTTGAATAAAACATCGAATATGGACAAGACACGTAAAGTTTCGCCTCTAGTGCAAAATTCAATTGCAAATTTAAATCCGTTGGAGAAGGATTCCATTATTGAAAGGCAATTGCGTTTTCAAGAATTATTGATCAGTATCTCTACCACTTATATCAATTCAGATTTATCGGATATTGATAAGTTGATTCGCGAATCGCTGCAACAGATAGGGGAATTTGTTGAATCTGACAGAAGTTATATTTTTTCCTATGATTTGGTCAACAATACCACTTCTAACACTTATGAATGGTGTGCCAAGGATATAGAACCTGAAATTGAAAATCTACAGAACGTTCCCATAGATTTTATTCCGCAATGGGTTGAAGCTCATAAGAACGGTGAGGCATTTTTTGTGGAAGATGTAAGTCAGTTACCGGAAGATGGGGAATTAGGTCTACGTGCGGTTTTAGAGCCACAGGGAATTAAAAGTCTAATTACCATACCTAAAATTAAAAACAAAGAATTAATAGGTTTCATTGGGTTTGATTCTGTTCGGAAAATCAATAAATACAACGACCTTGAAAAGGAAATACTCTTTGTTTTTGCAAACATGCTCGTCAATGTTATACAACGTAAGGAAAATGAGGAGCGTATTAAGGAACAGGAACAAAAGAAAGAGGAACTATTGCAATACCTATCTCGCCAAAACGAGGAACTGAACGAGTATGCCCACGTTGTATCACACGATTTAAAAGCTCCGCTTATCAACATAAGTACCTTGATCAGTTGGTTTATGGACGATAATCAAGAAGTTTTGGATGAAGGTGCCATGGCGCCCTTGCATCAAGTGATGTTCAATGTGGAAAAAATGGATTTTCTGATCAAGGGTATTTTAAATTATTCCACTATAGACCGATTGGAGAGCGATGATAAACATATTGATTTCAACATTATTGTGGACGAAGTTGTTCAGACTTTAATGGTACCAGAACATATAAAAATTGAGGTCCAAAAAAATCTACCTCACATTTACGGTAATACCTGGAGGTTTAAACAGATATTTCAAAATCTTATTCAGAACGCTATTGATTATAGCGACAAGCCCCAAGGAAAAATTAATATTGGTATGGAAGAAAAGGATAATGAGTTTGAATTTTATGTCAAGGACAATGGGGTAGGTATCAAATCTACATATTATGACCGTATTTTTAAGGTGTTTACAAAATTGGAAAGTACAGGCTCTTCTTCGGGCATTGGACTTTCCATTGTCAAAAAAATTGTCACTTATTACAAGGGTAATATCTGGGTAGAGAGCAAGGAAGGGGAGGGTAGTACCTTTTTCTTTACCATTCCTAAATAAAACCAATTAACAGCGGCAAACTTCAAAAGTAAAATTGGTCAAAGTGAACATTTATTAATTAATGGACGCCCTAAACTCCTTGGGGGGAATACCCTACTTTTTGTTTAAACAAGCGACTAAAATGTTGGGGATATTTAAACCCCAATTCATAAGCTATTTCACTTACGGTTTTGTTAGGGTCAAAGACTTTCTCCTTTGCAACCTCAATAAGTTTGCCCTGTATATATTCTTGAGCTGATTTTCCGGTTTCCTTTTTTACCAAATCACCAAAGTAATTGGAAGACAAATGCAGTTGATCCGCAAAATATCCTACCGATGGTAATCCATTTGTTTTTGGCTTATCCGATGAAAAATAACCGCTAAGAAGATTATCGAACTTTTCTAAGTTTCTTTGTTAACCACTTCTCGTGTAATGAATTGACGGTCATAAAAACGAAGGCAGTAATCTAAAAACAGCTCAATATTGGTCACGATCAGTTTCTTACTGTGTTTATCTATCGGTAATTCCAATTCAAACTGGATTTTATCCAATAAACTTAAAATCACTTTCCGTTCTCTCGCCGATAAATGCAAAGCTTCATTGCTAGAATAGGCAAAGAAATTGAACTCGTGTATTTTTTTGGCCAAATCGGTACCCAATAATAGATCTGGGTGAAATAGCAATGCATAGCCTTTTGGTACATAATTGGGGTCGTACCCACCAAATTCAATAGTTTGGTTAGGTGCCATGAAAACCAACGTACCCTCATCATAATCATAAGAATTGCCCCCGTACATTATTTTACAACCCACAGCATCCTTTAAAAAAATGGCATAACACCCATAATGAAAACCATCGTAAGCCCTATTGGAGTATCCGTCCTTGTTTACTTTATCAAAATCTACGATACCTACCAACGGGTGCAACACTTCATAATTTCGCAATTTAAAATAATCTGCAATGGTTTTAATTTCTAAAATATTCTTCATGGCCCTTTATATTTAAAATAAAGATAGCGTATTGATTACCATGTAATCAAACCCTAATCTAAAATTCAGTAATTAGGGTATAAACATCCGTCATTTGGGTATTACCCTGCCTTCTTTCTTATCCTAAATTTGTATCGAAAGGTAAAGTAACTTCCATGAATAACGTAGTAGCAATTACACTATGTCTTTTTTGTTTTATGGTTTGTGCCCAAAATAATAACGCTGGGACAACAACAAATTTTTAGATGATTTTAGGGGTACGGCAAGTATTACCCACAATGGCGTTTCATTGGTGCCTTCCTTTGGCGAATCTTACGATTTACCATAGGGCTCTCCTGGTGTTGCGGCAAAATCCAATCCAACTGGCTTACACATTGGTTCTATGGAAACCTTATTACCACCCATTGGTATCGTTAATATGAAAAAGTAGTATAGACCACTTTTTAAATTGTTGGTCTTGATTAGATAAAGAATCAAAAATTTTACAAAAAGAGCTTGTAGCATTCAATTCCTACAAGCTCTTTTTTTATCGCATAGTAATTAAAACTTAAGTCTTAAAAACATACTTTCTTAATGGTTTCCTATACTTCTAAAACATACGCTCAAAGACGTTGCTTATGAAATTTCTTTAAAACAGTATGATAAAGTATAATCCGAGTATTAAGCACTTCTCTTGCCATAAATCCTGTCATACACCAAATCGATGGACTTAAAAAATGCCTGCTTGGAGAAGGGTTTGGCAATAAAGTCAACGCACCCCAGCTCCCTGGCAATTACCTCAAAATCCAATTTAGTAGAGCTAGATATGAACGGTAAGCGATTTCCGTACATCTCTAAAAAGGAAAAACCGTTCATTCCCGGCATTTCAATATCTGCCATCACCACCTGTGGCTTGGCAATCTGTATATGTATCCATGCATCATAGGAATCTTCAAAAGTAAGAACACCGCCTACCAAAGGGTGTGCGCTGGCCAGTTTCTCTGCAAGGGATAGCCATAATGGGGAATCATCAACAATAACTAATTCGAGCTTCATAAAAATAGAATACGATTTTTCAAAGGCGAAAATTACCGCATACTTCAATTATGGAAAATAATTTCAGATGAATTGCCTGAAAGTTCTTTATAATCTAACGCTCAGTACCTAAGCACGGCTCAATGACATTTTTCTTCGGTCAATAACCAGGTCCAAATTGGGGTTAGACCAATGTAGGCTTACATCGATTCTCTACAAATTCCTACAAAAAAAGTGCAATTCCTACAAGATAACTATCAACATGCACAAAATTATAACTTCCTAATAATTAAGTAATTACATTTATACAACCAATTTCCTCTCATTTATAACATTTTCCCGACACTGATCGGATTATCCAAGTAGGTACTATTCCTGCAGCAGGTATTATGGTCATCCGCTTCATAGTGCTTTCTAAATAAAAGCTCCTGAGCGCTATATGTTTATTGTCGGTTAGATAATTTATCCAGTCCCCCTTACTTAGTAATAAAGTAGCAACAGCCCTTACAGGCATTATATAAACTAATCCTTTAAATAAGCAGTTATGAACAACAATCATGGACAACACAGTTTTTATGGCAAGAATATGCTATGCACGCTTAAATCCTACCAAATTGAATCCATAGGTAGGTTTGGAAGAATGTTCCGGGAAGTTTCGCCCTTATATATCAATCCGCTCGAGCTTAATAAATTGGGTGCACCCGGTGGACCAATGGAGGGGACCTCACCGGTACAATTGACCAGTGATGTACCATTGGGAATGATATTTTTTGGCCAGTTTATTGACCATGACATTACGTTTGACACACAATCCAATTTTAGCAGTATCAACAATCCGCTACAAATAGAAAATACCCGAACGGCCAATTTGGACCTGGACTGTATTTTTGGTGGTGGACCGGAGGACGAACCGTTTCTATACGATAATCCCAACGGTAGAGGACTTTACCTATTAACCGGAAAAAGCAACCAAAATCAAGGTCAAGCGGCCAAATTGGAAAAGCATGACCTCCCCCGTACCGGTACCGAAACTGCCATAATCGGTGATCCTAGAAATGATGAAAACCGGGTAATATCCCAATTTCAGTTGGCCATGATCCGCTTTTACAATGCAAACTATGATGCTATTAAAAACGCGGATCCCCATAAGAGTGCGGTTGAAATATACGAAGAGGCACGTGAGCTAGTCATGTACCATTACCAATGGATCGTAGTGAACGAATTTTTGCCCTTGTTATGTGGTTCCAAAATTGTGGGCGATATCCTGGGATCGGGACGTAAGTTTTACAAACCGTGCAACCAACCTTTTATACCTGTAGAATTCTCGGTCGCTGCATATAGATTTGGCCACTCCATGATCAACCAGACCCTTAAGTTACAACCTAGTGGGCCTGTCCATAGTATTTTTTCGCCCCAATTTGGTAGGGGCTTCGAGAAGATAAAGAATGAGGCACAGGTTATCCATTGGGAAACCTTGTTTGATTTTGATGGTACCTATCAACGTGCGGAAAAACTGGATACCAAACTAGCCGCAATCTTATTGGATTTACCTTTTATACAGTCCGCAAACCCTGCAGATAGGTCGCTTGCCACCCGAAACCTGAGAAGGGGGCAGAGCTTTTTATTGCCTTCCGGGGAAACTATTGCCGAGTGTATGCAACGAGATACCGCAGAAATCAACGATGTCAAAAATTTAATCCGCAACCTGGCACAGACCCATGATATTAATTTGGACAGCGGTACGCCTTTATGGTTCTATATCTTGGCAGAGGCCGAAGAAATAGGTAGAATTGATAGCGCTGGTAGCAAACCTGGCGAAGGGCTTGGACCTGTAGGTGCAACCATCGTTGCCGAAACCATTATTGGTCTTTTGGAAATGGACGAAGCTTCATATTTGGGCAGCAATAGGGATTGGTCCCCAACCTTAGGCACCAATGGTGTTTTTACCATGAAAGACCTTTTAAACATGGCCAACACGGCCATTGATCTATAATCAAGATTTGCAGCTCATTATTGAACTGCACTTCTTACAGTCTCTGTATACCATAATGAGTTAACAACTGAAGGGTTTACAGGGACTTTTTATTAAATCTATTATGTTGGTATGCTATAGTTTTTAGTCTTTAGGTATGAAGAAAAGTAAGGTGTTTGAAACAGATTTTTATGCAAAATCGCTAAAAAGACAAAAAGTGTTACAGTAATTTTGTGGTTCAATTAATTACAGAATCTTGCTAGAGAAAAGACACCAATTACCCCAAGAACAATTTACGGATGAAGAAAATTTCATTTATTGTTTGGAAGGCGTTCAAGATATAGAAACCGACAAGGTTACCGAAGCTCAAAAAAGTTTGACGCAACTGGTCATGAAATATGGAATAGCAAGTATTTATAAAACATGCGACACTATTGAAGGTCTTGAGGATAGCCTGAACGCACTGGTTTTGGATGACCATAATTTTAAGGACTATGAAATCATTTATTTGGTCATGGCCGGTGAAGCCAATAGTATCTGCCTAAACGATTACTATTATACGCTACAAGAAATTGCTGAGCTATTTGAAGGACGATTAAAAGGAAAGATTTTACATTTCTCCAACGCAAAAATTCTAGATTTAGACGAAGAGGAAGCGCAATACTTTTTAGATATCACTGGCGCAAAAGCTGTGTCTGGTTATGGCAATGCATTTAACGGAGTAAGTAGCGCCAACCTTGACAAGGCATTCTTCAACTTATTTAAAGAAGATGATGATATGTTCGATGTGGTCGAAGAACTGCACCAAAGACATTACAATGTCTGTAAACTACTAGATTTTAGATTGTATTATTAAGCTCAAATAATAGTATAGTAACTCTACAAAAAAAACTTCGAGTCATTTTAGCTGTAAATCTTATAGTTTATTAAAATTCAGTTTATTACAAACCAAAAAGTCCAGCTTTTTTCATTTCAAATATCTTTTTAATAAATACACGTTCGTAAATAAATACAAGTAGTTCGTCGAATAGTTAAAATTAGAAGTAGGGTTCTTTCGTTCTTAGTTGTTTACCTAGAGTATATATTAATTTTTTAAGTTAAACCTACAAATTGTTAAAAATGAAATTTATGAAATCTAACATTCTCGCTATTGCAATTATTACCCTAAGCACGCTAATGATGAGTTGCTCAGATGACAATGAGGTTACAAGTGATTATGGCAGACTATCGGTTAAGTTGACCGACGCTCCCTTTCCCCATGATTTGGTGGCAGAAGCCAATGTAACTATTTTCAAAGTCGATGCCAGATATAAAGGTGATATAAATCTAGACGACGAAATGATCGATAGTACCAACACAACCGTAGAAACAGATGGAGATAACCCGTTTATTGTTCTAATGGAAGACGAGGTACAGGTAAATCTTTTAGAGCTTACCAACGGGGTTACCAAAAATTTGACAGATATTGATGTACCTGTTGGCACCTATGACCTTATACGTGTTTATGTAGAAGGAATAAACGTAGTTCTTAAAGATGGTACTACCTATGACCTTAAAGTTCCAAGCGGATCACAATCAGGAATCAAAATTTTTATCAAACCTGGTTTGAACGTAAGTGGCGGATTAACATCTGATCTTTTATTGGACTTTGATGTTAGTAGATCGTTTGTGGCAAAAGGTGGAATACAAAATATTACTGGCTTTAACTTTAAACCAGTTATTAAAGCAAGTAACATGTCTACCGCAGGCACACTTGCAGGAATTGTTACTGAATTACAAGAAGAAACTCTTTTAGGTGTTGAAGGTGCTCAAATTGCTGTTTTCGTTGCCGATACACTGAATACAACTACATTTTCTGATGTTGATGGCAGTTATATGCTTATGGGACTGGATGCGGGATCATATACCGTTGAAGTAGAAAAGGAAGGTTATATTATGCAAACTGTAGATAACGTACAAATAAACGCGGCCAATAAAACAGTCCTAGATGTTGAACTTACTTTAGAAGATTAATCACATTTATATTTTTTAATACAAAGCGGGATACTCATCCCGCTTTTTTTTTACCCCATTATTTTCTTCAATCTTCTTGTTGGTATGCATCTATAATTTGAAATTCAATAAGCACTAAGTTGTTCAATTTATATGCTATTGCCTTTTCCATTTTAACATCATCACATTCATTTTTCCGATAATTACGTAATGAAAATTTCATATAATTGTTATTAATATAAATATTCACATAGTTATAGTTACAAATGTTATGTTTTTAACATAATATTAGTAAATTATACCAAATCTTAAAAACTATAATTATATGAAAAGTGTTTTTTTCAGAAGCATGGCCGTCGTTGCCAGTGCCGGGGTATTCTTAATTTCTTGTACAGATGATTCTCAAAATCCGACAGAAACTATAGTTCCTCAAAATGTTCTCCCAGAATCTCTTGAAGCAGCTATTTACAATCAAGGTAGTTATGAAATTGAAGGATCTTATATCGTTGTCTTTGATAAAAAAGTTACCGGTGATGTTACTTCAAAATCTGCGGGTGATTATGACGCCTCAAAAAGTGCCGTGCGTGATATTGCAGCTAAGGTATTTAATGGCGCACAATTAAAGGGAGATGCCATTGATCACGTATACAGTAAAACCTTAATGGGTGTTTCTGTGAAAATGAGTAAAGAACAGGCAACTACAGTCGCTAACGATAGTCGTGTAGCTTACATAGAAAAAGATCAAATGTTTACTCTTGCCCCACCTCCAGGAAAAGGTCCAGGTAGTGGAGGAGGAGGTGGCGGCACCGACCCTCAAGAAACTCCTTGGGGTATTACCCGTGTTAACGGTGGAGCAACCTATAATGGCTCAGGTGTTGCCTGGATTATTGATAGTGGTATTCAAGCAGATCATGAAGACCTTAACGTAGATGTAAGTCGTGGTTTTAATGCATTTACAAAAGGTAAGGATTCTAATCTTGCTACCGATGGTAATGGACATGGTACACATGTTGCAGGAACGGTTGCCGCTATTGATAACAACATAGGTGTTGTTGGCGTAGCTGCAGGAGCAACGGTTATTCCCGTAAAGGTATTAAGCGGTCGTGGTAGTGGTTCTAATTCCGGTGTAATTGCCGGTGTCGATCATGTAGCTGCAAATGGTTCTGCTGGCGATGTAGCAAACATGAGTCTCGGTGGTGGTTTTTCACAAGCATTGAACGATGCCGTTATTAATGCATCGTCTGTAGTTAAGTTTGCTTTGGCCGCAGGTAATGAAAGTACCAGTGCAACTACAAAATCACCTGCTTCTGCAAACGGAGCTAATATTTATACCATTTCAGCAATGTCTGTGGGTGATAATTGGGCGTCTTTTTCAAATTATGACAACCCCCCAATTGAATTTTGCGAGCCAGGTGTAGCCATTAAGTCTACTTGGAACGACGGTGGTTATAACACCATTAGCGGAACATCAATGGCGTCACCACATGCAGCCGGATTGTTGCTTTGGGGTAATATTTCAACTGATGGTACTGTAAACGGTGATCCAGATGGTTCCGCCGATCCAATTGGTGTTAACTAATTAATAATCATTTACATTTTAGCATATAAGCGGGATCAAAATCCCGCTTTTTTTGTTTCCAAATATTGGGTTTGATCTGTCCTAGAGTTATTTATAATTATCCATAAAAAAAGCAAATAAGGCAATTAAGACTTCGTTTCCACGTTAAGCAAAAACTAATCATTAAAGATAAAATCATGAAAAAACTAAGTATGTTGATGATGTCTGTTCTTTTTATAGGAGTTGTATCCTGTAGAGATACTAAAAAAGAGCAAGAACAATTAGATGCAACCCTTGACAAAATAGAGGCGGTCGAGCAAGATCTTGACCAAACCACAGAGGAGCTAGATCAAAAAGTAGAAGAAGTAGAATCTGCTCTTAATGAATTAGATAATTTGTAAAATTAAAGTCAAGGAATTATGAAAAATATAGTAAGAATATTAGGTTTGATGCTTTTTGCCCTTGTTTTAACAACAACTTCTGGGTATGCCCAAGGAAAATCCCAAGAGAAAGGAAAAGCGAAAAAGGAAAAAGTAAATAAGGTTAAAGAAGATGTTGCAGAAGAAGTAGATGATGCTGAAGAGGCCGTTAAGAGCAAGGCTGACGAAATGAAGGAGAAGGGTAAAATGAAGGGAAAGGCCAAAGATAAAAAGGATAAGATAAAAGATGATGATGCATTCAAAGACGCTGAGGATTATGAAAATGATTCAAAAGAAGAGCGTACTGAAAATCCTGAAAAAAAGGCAAAAAAAGAAAAATCGAACAAGGGCAATGCATACGGTCGCGATAAAGGTGATATGAGTGGTACAGAGTTCGGAAAACATAGAGCTTCCATGGTAAAACAAAAAATTGAAGCATCCGAAACCGATTTGAATGAAAAGGAAGAAACACTAAAGCGCGGGCGTGAAAAAGTAAAAGAAGCCAAAGAAAAAGTAGTGAAAGAACGCGAAGGGAAAAGCGCTGATGAAGAAGTTTTAAAAGAAAAAGAAGAGAAAATATTAAAAGCAGAAGAAAAGTTGAACGAACTGGAGGATATTATCAAAAAAGGAAAGCAAAAGATTAAAAAACAGCGTGAGGAAATTGAAAAGGTAGGCAAAATGCCTGTTGAATAAAAAGGGCAAATTCTAAACAAAAAAATCAAAGCGGGATAATTATCCCGCTTTTTTTATGTGCATAGGTCTTCAAATTATGTTTCGTTTTTGAAACATAATGTTCAGCGTTATGTAACTTGAGCTTTGGCTACGGCATAATAATAAAGATTGAGAATCTTTATTGTTAGAGCCAGACAAAACTACCTATTCTGAATTTACGCTGGACCCGTACAATGACAAAGACTTTAATTTTGATTATTCGGGTGATTATATAGGTACTGCCTATTTCTATACCGAGGCATTACAATGTCTGTAAACTACTTGATTTTAGGTTGTATTATTAGAAGTAAACCGTTTAGGGTAAAGTTTGATTATCCTACTTATTTTAATAATACGCAGGAACATGGATTGTATTATAACCCTAACTTTTAATGAGTTTTAGCACAATTGAGTTAATCCTAATTTAATGAATGTTTATTTTGTTTAATTATAATGATACATAATTAAACATTTTGTATTTTTGATGTATACTTTGTAGATGTATATTCATCAGAAATAAGAAAACTATGTTCGGAATATTTAAAAAGAAGTCGGAAAAAGAAAAATTGCAATCTCAATATGAAAAGTTATTAAAAGAAGCGCATACCTTGTCCACTACAAATAGAAAAATGAGTGATCAAAAAACGTTTGAAGCCGATGAAATAATGAAAAAAATAGAACTACTTGATTAATTAGTTGTTATTATATAGAACAACTCCAATCCATTGTTAATGACCTTTTTGAACATAGCCATTTTAATATCGAGTATAGGTTTCCTGTACTATGGATTTGAATGTCTATTTTCCCAAAAAATGAAAGATGAGTTTATTCGGTTTGGCTTAAGCAAACAAAGGGTGCTAACGGCATATCTTCAGCTTACCGGAGCATTAGGTTTAATTTTCGGATTTTTTATGTCACCCTTATTAATCTTAATTTCTGCCGCAGGACTATCGCTCCTAATGCTTTTGGGTTTTGGGGTCAGGATAAAAATAAAAGATAGTATTTTAGAGTCTTTACCTGCACTAGTTCTTGCGCTAATTAATCTATTTATAGCGTATAGGTATTACCAACAATTTATTGCCTAATTATTTTCACATAAAAGCAATCACCAAGCAAAGTGTTAAAAACAAGGCTGCAGGAAAAGATTTGAACAGAGGGTCTTTAATCTTAAAATGCATAACAATTGAACCCAACAACAAAACGGCCAATCCTAAAGCTGCGGGTTGTGTCAATACCGGCACCCAAATACCCACAATAAGTAATATAGCAAGAGTTACTTTTAAGAATCCAACGATATAATACATAGTTTCAGAAAGTCCATAGACCTTAAATTCTTCCACTATTGTTTTTGCATTTCCGCCGCGCCATTTCGTTTCTTTTTTATACTGTATTAGCCAAACATTTAGTATGCTCAATCCTACTATTATTTGACAAGCAATGATTACATAATTCATTTTAAAGTAGTTTTGTATTAAAGGTCATTAGTAACCTTCTTTCAAAAATACTAATTTTGTTTATATTTATTTAAAATTAGTTAAACAAAATTTATCGTGGATAAACAGAATTATAAAATACATATCGTAGGTGCCGGGGTTAGTGGGTTAATAGCGGCGAGAGTTTTAGAACAAAACGGCTTTTCTCCCATAATTCTTGAAGCAACAGAAAGAGTAGGAGGTAGGGTCAAGACGGATGTTATTAACGGCTATCAATTAGACCGAGGGTTTCAAGTGCTACTAACGGCTTATCCTGCCGCTAAAAAATATCTCAATTTCAATTCTTTGGAGCTACAACGTATTTTACCTGGTGCGTCAATTTTCAAGAATAAAAAACAACATATTATAGGTGATCCGCTTAGAGATTTAAGCCTCTTATTTTCAACGCTATTCGCAAATATTGGTACCGTTACCGATAAACTCAAAATTTTACGATTAAACACAACACTTAAAAATACATCCCTTTCAGAGATTTTTGCCACCAAGGAGCAATCAACCCTTGCTTATTTAAAGAATTTTGGCTTTTCAGATGGCATGATACGTGACTTTTTTAAACCTTTCTTCAGCGGAATTTTTCTTGAAGACCAGCTAGAAACATCTAGTAGAATGTTCCAGTTTGTTTATAAAATGTTCGGTGAAGGTGATGTTGCAGTACCCAAAGGAGGTATGGAGGAAATTCCAAAGCAATTGGTCCGTCAGCTACAAAACACTTCTATACAGTACAATACTGCTGTAGCGTCCATTAACGAGAAAGAAATACTGCTTGCCAACGGAACTACATTGGAAAGCGATTTTACGATTGTTGCTACGGAACCTAGTCAATTCATTAGTAATCTAAAGAATCAAGCAACGGAATGGCACAGTTGCGATACCTTATATTTTGAGACCGATACCAGAAAAATCAATAAAAAATTAATCGGACTTCTACCAGAAACCGACTCGTTAATCAATAACATTTTTTACCCCACAAGTCTTGAAACCAAGACAAGCGGCACTAAGGAATTGCTTTCGGTAACGGTAGTTAACAATAAAGGGGTTACTGGAAAAGAGCTTGTGAATAGGGTTCAAGAAGAATTAAGTAAATACTGTGGTATTACGTCCTGTGCCTTATTAAAACATTACCATATTCCCATGTCTTTACCAAAATTGAGCGAACTACAATATGAAGTACGGCCTTCTGAAACACGTTTGACCGAAACCATTTATTTAGCGGGAGATGTACAATTGAACGGTTCCTTAAATGCCGCAATGTTAGCAGGAGAAAGCGCTGCC
This sequence comes from Maribacter sp. MAR_2009_72, assembly GCF_007827235.1. Taxonomy (NCBI): domain Bacteria; kingdom Pseudomonadati; phylum Bacteroidota; class Flavobacteriia; order Flavobacteriales; family Flavobacteriaceae; genus Maribacter; species Maribacter sp. MAR_2009_72. Next base: position 629,398 of record NZ_VISB01000001.1, read on the forward strand.
TTAGGAGTGCTGGAAAACTTAGAGGGTTTGTTCAAATAGTTTTTTACAGCCAAGCGCATTAAAATTGTTCCATTCAACGTCTCCCTAAATTTCTTTACTTAGTAAACCTGATGTTGTAATTAATAGCACAACGTACTTTCCAATAAAATCTACCCAATATTGGGTATTGTATACGGCAAGGTTCAAAAGTAGTTTTGACTTAAAAGCAGTCGTATGAAATTTAAATTACTTATTGCCATATTATTATTGGCACTTACAACAAGATGTTCGCTCATAGAAATTGAACATGAAGAGGACCTGATTGTACAAATTGAAGGAAAATGGCAGTTAATCTCTATAACTTTTGATGGAAAACAAAATATTACCTCTTGTGATGAAACTACCTATTCTGAATTTACGCTGGACCCGTACGATGACAAGGACTTTAATTTTGATTATTCAGGCGATTATATAGGTACTGCCTATTTCTATACCGAAGCATTGGAAAGCTGTAGTCCCGAGACATTCGTAGGAAATTGGGAATGGGACGATGAGGAAGTAAAATTCTCAATCATCCTTACCGGAACACATACTGGTACCAGATATGTAAACGATTTTGATATTTCTTTTCGATATTTAAATGGTAGTGATACTGTTGTGGACAGAATCTTTTTTACATTCCAAAATGAAGACGAAGATTTTGAACGAATTTATGGCTACGCAAAGGTATTTTAGAAGCAATGCAATAAGGTCTGTATTTTAAACTATTCATCATTTGTCTTATATGTTTAGAGTATGGAGGTTTGGCAGACCTTTATATTTTGAATGGGTTGATGCGCTGGCAACCTTGGCACTTCACGCTCTTCTCATAACCTTGTGAATAAACAGTTATTATGAGAACCAACGAAAGGAGGGAAGGATGATGTGCGTGGAATGACTTAGAATTAGAATAAATATTTATGACTTAGGTAAAGCTTCCAATTTTTCAAAAACAACTACCTTATACATGGCACTAACAGGAACCTCCTTATCCTCAATTAATAAAAACGTTCGGGTAGCTTTTGTAGCTCTGTTTAAATTAACAATGTATGATTTGTGTGTGCGTTGAAAATTTTCAGACAATAGTGCAGTAATATTAATAAGTGTTTCGGAGATAAGATACATTCTAGTATCTGTGAAAATTTTTAAATAATTCCCAAAACTCTGTATGTAGAGAATGGAGTTAAAAGGGATGGTTACCGGTAATCCGTCATGTTTTATGGTAAGTTCTTCTTTTTTATTCTTCGTTTTGGGTTCTGTTATTTTTAAAGTTGAAGCTTTGTTAATTGCTTGTAAAAAACGTTCCAATTTTATGGGTTTTAATAAGTAATCTACCACACCAAAATCATAACTTTCTAATGCATATTCAGAATATGCCGTCGTTAAAATAACTTTAGGCGACTTTGTCATTGAACGTAAAACCCCCATCCCACTAAGTTCTGGCATTTCAATATCCAAAAAAACAAGGTCAATTGTATTTTGCTGAATAAAATTCACAAACTCAATAGAATTTCCTGTACTTAGAACCAACTCAAAGTTCTTTATTTTAGAACAATATTCTTCTAACACTTCACGAGCTAACAATTCATCATCGACAATGGCAATTTTAATCATTTCTACTAGTCTGTTATATCAATGGTTAAATTCACATGATATTCTTTCTCCATTTCATTGATCTCTAATATGTGAGCATCCGAATATAAAAGATTCAATCGTCTCTTCACATTTTCGAGTCCCATTCCTGTCCGTGTCGATTTGACCACAGCAGTATGCTTTGAATTTACAACATTTACATGAAGCTTGGCATTTTTTATGGCGACGTACACATCAATTGTACTCTGTTCATTCGTGGCTTGTGCACCATGTTTAATTGCGTTTTCAACAAATGGTATGAGCAACATGGGCGCTATTTTATAATTTAATAGTTCTCCTTCAATTAAAAATTCAATCGTACAGCGTTTGCTTAACCTTTTCTCTTCTAGCAATAAATAATTTTCTATAAATTCTAACTCTTCTTTCAAAGAAACAAAGTCTTTTTTAGCACTTTCTAATTGATATCGCATTAATTCCGAAAGTTGCATTACCACCTCAGGTGTTTCCTTAGATTGCTGCCTAGAAAGGGCATATATACTATTTAATGAATTGAATAAAAAATGAGGATTTACCTGTTCCTTTAAGTAGTTCAATTCCAACTCCCTTTGCAATTTTTCTTTTTCACTATTTTCTCTTTCAATGCGTATATTCCTTCTTAAAAAGAAAACTGCCATTCCAGTTCCGGTGGTATATAAAAAAAAGAAGAAAAATTTAGAAATAGTTATCCAGTCGTAACTGAAATTGCCTTTGGTAGAAATTGCAACAAAGATGGTGGCAACAAACAGTATCGAGAATAACAGATAGCGTTTTTTATCCAGAAAATAAGGTATGAGAATAAAATGGTTCACCCAAATGATTCCCATGATGTGCACGGTGTAACTTAAACTGTGAATGAATAGCGCGTAATCGGAACCTAATTTGTCTTTAATGATCAGATTACTAAATAGCTCAAGGAGTAGCACCAATAAAAATGCACCCAAGTTAATGAGTATGGTATTCTTCAAAAACTTCTGTATCATGCTTTTCGTTAAGAGATAAAAATACTGCGTTCAAACACAAATTATCATAATTTCTTTCAAAAGGCCTATATCAATGATGAAATCAACTTATCATTTAATTTCTATGCTTATCCTGTTTACTATATATAATTCAGTTTATCCAATACTTTTAAGGTGCATTCATAAAAAATAATAAGATGATAAACAAAACAGTAGTATCACTTTTAATCCTTTTTCTAGCCACAATAAATATAGGTTTTGCCCAAAAAAATAGTGAACAAGATTTGGTCTCAAACGGCGAAACGTCTTCCTTCATAGTGCCACAAATTCAGGTAGTTCCAATAAAAGACACCCAAACAGAAAAAAACTATGAACTATATATAGAGTTACCTGAAGATTATGCCGAAAACCCTAATAAAAGCTATCCTGTCCTTTATTATACAGATGCTATGTGGCATCTAGAAATGCTTTCTGGTGTATCAGAATACATGTTAGAAGACGTTATTCTAGTCGGAATTTCCTGGCAATTAGATATTAATGAAGACTTGAAAAAAGAAGTAGGAGCCCATGTGAGTCGGTACCGTGATTATAGTATTCTTGAATCTAATAAACCGGAAATACAAGCAAAATACCAAATGGGTCAAGCCAATAAACATTTAGATTTTATTCGCAATGATGTAATTAAATATATAAACAATATGTATCGAACCGATACCAATAGCCGTTCTTATTTCGGCTATTCAATGGGAGGAAAATTTGGGGCCTATATACTTATGTCGCAACCTGACACCTTTAATAACTACATTCTTGGCAGTCCTGGAATTAAAAATGAACTTGCTTATTTATCTGAACTTAATTCGAAATTTGGACCTTATGAAGCCTCAAATAAAAGCTCGAGTCTGAAGGCAAATGTTTTTATTTCGCATGGCTCATTAGAAGATAAGATGGTTGAACCTATCGAGGAATTTGTTAGCTTATTAAATGATAGAAGAGATGGCGGTTTGTCCGTACATAAAGAAGTGATTGATGGTAATCATCAAACGGCATTTCCTATGACAGCAGTTCGAAGTGTCGCTTGGTTGTCTTCCTTGATGAGTCATGTTTCAAGTGATAACTATGACGTCTCATTTTGGGAGATTCCCCACCTTAATAATGCCTTTATAAGCACAGCTCCTGAGGATAGAGATGATGGTATACCAGTTGGTGAATTATCTGTAGACAGCAATAAAAAGAAGGCCATCCTAAATGTTGCCCAAGAAATTTTTGACGACAGATACGGGAACTACGACGCCTTGCTCATTTCGTATAAAAACAAATTAGTTTTTGAATCCTATTATAAGAAAGGGCGTATTAATTTGCCACACGGACAAGCTTCTGCGGTAAAAGGTTATACCAGTTTGGTTTTAGGTAGGGCAATTCAAATGGGTTACCTATCCATGGAAGACCTAGACAAGCCTTTAGTTCATTTTCTAAAAGATGTTGACCCAAAAAAATTTACCAAAGGATTTGAAAAAATCACCCTACATAAAGCATTGACCATGCAAGGTGGTTTAACAATAGATAGGGATAAATGGAAAGAAATTGAAAATGATTCTGTTACCTTAAAAGGGCAGGGGCTGGTACAAAACTTACTTGAATACTCCGAACCCATTACGGATGCTTCTCAAACCTACTTGTATGGTAATTTTAATCCCATGATGGTGATGACGGTCATTGACGCCGTAGTCCCCGGAACAGCAGAAGACTTTATAAAAACAGAGCTACTTGACAAACTAGGTATTACTAATTATAAATGGTCTAACCATGTAAGTGGTCTGCCACAAGCAGGTTGGATGGCGAGTCTGATGTCTCGTGACATGCTCAAATTGGGGAATTTGGTTCTCAATAGAGGTAAATTAAATGGTGAACAGCTCATATCTGAAGCGTATCTTGCTAAGGCCACTAGTGGTATTTTAAGACCTGAGATTGATTGGATGCCTAAGAATTATCTATATGGGTATTTTTGGTACTACACACCAGTAAAGGTAGGCAACAAAAGCTATGATATGACCTTGGCTTGGGGTGGTGGCGGACAGCGTGTTATGGTCGTAAAAGAATTAGAATTGGTCATTGTCATTTCCGGTCACGACAGGGATGATGACAAAATCATGAAACCCATTTTTGAAACCCTTGTACCGGCTTTTGTCAAAGAATAATTCGGTTGTCTTAGAATAGCAGCATTGTAAGATTTTACGACCTTCTTTATTTTAATGTTCCGCTTGAAGCCTGTCCTGAGCATGGTCGAAGAATGACTTAAGCTATGCTAACGGCATAAAAATAAAGATGGAGAATCATATTTTTTGTTGAGCGAGATGATGCGCGGGGGTATTTAGTACTGCACTTTCTTTTCCAACGCTTCATCTCGCACAAATTTTTTAAGATTATTAATCTTTAAAAATTATGTCGTCTTCTAAAAACTTTCTTCTGTTTAGTGTGACAATTTTCATGTTTTATATACTAATAGTATAAATATAATATTCAGTACCATGAAGAATACATCTAAACAAAACAATTTTAAGAAAAATCTTATCCAATTTTACAAAGGCGAACTACGAACTTTTAAACGTATACTTGGTTTAAAGTAAAGCATAAAACAAGACGAAAGGTTAGCAAGTGCTAAGAAATTATTACGCTTGGCCAACGCGCAGTCTCGCGCATATTTTAGAAGGTCTAGTAGACCTTCCAAAATACTGCCGTTAGCTGTTGCGGCAAGTTGCCCAAAATCTACTGAAAAATTTACCGCCCTGATGATAACCACAATTTGAAAATAGCGTTTTACATCTCTAGACTAGGAATAGACATTAATTACTTATAACTTATCGCTATTTGATATAACGTCAAATTATGTTTCGTTTTTGAAACATAATGTTCTGCGTTATGTAACTTTGCTTGGGTAAAGCAAAGTTTTCTTTTACAATTTCTATTTAAATTTTTCTTCTAAAAAGTTTCTTCTCAAAAAGTAATGGAGCACTTATTAACTGACCGACGGTAGGAGGGAGGGCAATGTGTGTGGAATGGTATTTTACTACATTATTTATTTTATTCTATAAATCCGTAATTTATTTCTTGTTAATTTTTTATATATTTAAATACCTCAAATAATTTTCTACCTACATTTTATTTCTTCCCCCCCTTAAATACCCATTGTTGGGTATTTCGTCGTTTAAGTTTTTTTATCAGTTTTAATCAAAACCAAAAAAAATGAAAAAAGCAGTCATTTTACTAATTATGCTGATGACATTGACCAGTTATTCTCAATCACTTTCAGTTACTGAATATAAAAATTCAAAAGTCCTAAACACAAATTTCACTGTGCCCTTAGTAAGATTTAATTTTATTGACGATACCGCGGACGAACTTGCTAAAGGGAATGTAACCTTCTTCAGTTCAGTAGGCGCAGGGATAAGTTACAATTTGGGTAGACTATATCAAACTACTGACGGTAATTCTAAAATCACAGACAACGAGTTTAATAATATTATTGGAGTTCAAGCGGGATTTTTGTTTTCCGCTAAAACTGGTACAACCCCAACAAATATATTTGCTCTAACCGCTGGTATAAATATCTTAGACTTTCACGTGGGCTATGGTTATGAATTAGGTACAATTGAAGAAAATCAAAAGAGAGGGTTTCTAACTATATCATACTCAATACCAGTTTCCAAACTTACAAAGGCGGGCTTATATATTATTAATAAAGGTGAAGAGGTCCAAGCCGATGAGAAGAGTACTTTTTAATCTAATAGCAAAGTTATCATGAAAGAAATTTCGTATTTGACAATTTTATTTTTTTTAGTAATTCAAACATCGAATGCTCAAACATATTTTGAAGTTGAAAAAGATTTTAACTGTAAATGTGGAACGTTTACCAAAACACTATCTGAGTTAAAAATATATTTAGAAGAAGAAATTAACGAAGTATTCAACCATATTATTGTTTACTCTGGGATGACCTTTAGTTATCCGCAAGGTGGATGTCAACAAAGAGCTCAAATGATGCATCGGATATTAGAGAAAAAAGAAATACAACATTCTAAAATTTGGCTTTTTGCCCCGATAATTTTGGATCATAGTGATAAAAGGCAACTAGAAATTAATGATCCAAATGACCTCGTGCCTGACGATAAAATATATTGGGGATATCATGTAGCACCAAGTGTTTTAACTAAGAGTTCTACTGGCATAGTGGATACTTTAGTTATTGATCCTTCCATTTCGCTTGAAAAGCCGCTGAAATTAAAAGAATGGTTTTCAAAAATAAATAATAGCACAATCTCAAAATTCACTTTTTTAGATTCGAAATATTATTTCTTTAACACACAACCAAAATCTGATGGTACAGGAAATACCACCGTAATCAATGGATTCTTTTATCCATATAAAGATGTAGAAAATATGACCGACACATTTGACAACGCGGTTGTTGAAAGAGAATTGGCGGTTAATGATGTGGCTGTTTTTTTATTGCAAAGACTTGAAGGCGGTTATGAAGATTCAGATGGTCAAATAAAACTTCTACTAGGAAATGTAGAAGATATGATAGGATTATTTGCGCCGCAACAAAGATTTAATAGTTTTCAGGTTACGAATATGAGGAACCTCTTAGAAACACATGGTCCATTAATAGATGAGGCCATGGACTTTTATCACGGTCGTGTTTTGCACTGGCTTAAAGTTAAATGAAAAATCAGAATAAATATGAAAATCACTATTCAACCCAAGAAACTTGTTGACGCACATATACATTTATTCAATGCAAGGTACTTACCACTTAAGGCGATAATAAAAAAGGTATTTGTTCTCAAACCTCTTGCCGGTCCATTGGCTAAACTTTTAAATGCAATTACCGATGATTTTGATATGGATAATATTGCAGGTGAGTCTGCCAACTTTACAGAACATACGCCAAAAACTGAGGTAATTGAGTGGCTAGTAAAAAGGACACATACTAAATTGTTGGAAGAAACTGGCGAAAGTTTCATTGAAGAAAATTTACGAAACTCAAATCTGTTCGAGGCTTTGATAGAATTGGCAAAACAACGAAGAGTAGAGCAAACTGGAGGTAACTCGTTTAGCGCAGATGATTTTTTAGATAAAAATTCATCCGAGGTAAGCTTAGTAGGTGAAAACAAAGCTGTTATCTTGATTAATCAAATGTTTGAATCATCATTCAATGAGGATATTGAGTGGTCATTCTCAAAATTAGGCTCAGAAGAATCGGAAAAAGAGTTGCAGAAATATATAGGTCACGAACATATTCCAGTACTTACGTTTTTAGCACTGATGCTTTCAAATGAAGCCAAGATATATGAACAAGCAATAAATGGCTATGGTAATTTAAAACCACATTTGTTGGCTCATTACATGATGGACATGAAGGCTTCATATAAAAAAGGCAAACCCTACTATGATTTTCATCCTACGCAATCAAGTAACATGATGGAAATAGTAAAAGCTTCTAATAGCAAACTGGTAGGATTTACCGCTTTCAATCCCAAGAATGAAAACGCTATACAGTCAGTGAAGAAGGGACTAGATATGGGTAATGTTGGAGTCAAGTTCTATCCTCCAATGGGCTATTTGCCATATGGTGATCCAAATTCCAAGGTCAGGAAAAGAGTCTCTGATTTTTTTAAAATATGCAAAGAAGACGAAATTCCAGTTTTCACGCATTGTACACCGGTAGGTTTTCAAGCAAAGAAAGGATATGGTCTGAACAGCGACCCAGATTATTGGCAAAAATTGCTAGAACAACCTAGTTATGAAAATTTACGAATTTGCTTTGGTCATGCTGGTGGGGGAGATCCAAATGTTAAAGGGCATGATTTTCATGGTTGGTATAGTGATGAAGAACAATGGGCTAGTGAGGAATGCTATGCTAGAAAAGTCGTGGAATTATGTGAACGATACCCAAATGTTTATTGTGAAGTCGCACATTTACATAAAATCATGGAATCAGAAGCACATAAAAACCAATTCATTGAAAATTTAGTAATAAATTTTTCGAATGAAAATGCAACATTCAAATTGAAAGATAAAATTTGTTTTGGTACAGATTGGCATATGATTGGAATTGTTAATGCTCAAAAAAAGTATTATGAACTGTTTCTAGAAATTTTTCAGGTAGGGGAATTAAAGAATTCGATTGATGATTTTTTTGCAAATAATTTTCTAAGATATTTAAATATGAATGATTCAAATTTAACGTCTTAAACTTCTTTTAAGCTTTTTTACTTAACGAAGTTAATTGCCTCTTAACACCAATTTATTTAGAAAGTTTCTTCTCAAAAGGTAATGGAACACTTATTAACTGACCGACGATAGGAGGGAAGTCAATGTGTGTGCCATGGGCTTAATAAAATAGAATCAATTTGGGGTGCTTAAGGAAAAGCATCACTATGATTTAAATAGCAATTCTATTCTTAATTAAGTATGCTTGTGATTTATTAAGTACACTATCCTTTAACAACTCGGAATTTTCTGCATAATAGCATAAGCTTTTATCTTGGAGTTCCTTATTTGCCTTAATGCTTTTGGCAATTTCAATGTCAAAATTCTTGCCATCAAAGTATATTTGAATGTATCTATTGCGAGTTTTACCATTACTTAGCAATAAATCAATTATAACATTGCCTTCATATTTTGTTTTACGAAAATGATGAGCTAAATCAGCAATATAGTTTTCCAATCCCAAATAACTTGTTGAAAAAACTAAATGAGATTTAAAACTATCGTAATAATCACTTATGTGATAAGGTTTATTCATTAAAACAAACTTTTATGCGAATCCTCAATCAATATGACTGTATTATCAATTAACGTTATGCATTCACTTTTATTTTCCAGTACTCGCGCACTTTCAATAGCCGAATCAACATGAAAAAGCCCATGCCTATGTTTATTAAAATATTTATAAAGGTCTAATATAACTTTTTGTTTACTAGTAACTGTAATTTTTTCTCTTGCAAATTCTGTTAGTACTGGTCTACCCACACTATTTGACTCCACAATCTCACCGAAACCATCTTTCCCAATAACTATACCAAAATGTCCAAGAACCTGCTTTAAATAGCCTTCCAAGCCTCTTAAAACGGGAAAAGCAAAGCTAGAATAATCAGTTAACTCAATATCAAGCTTTTTCAAAGCGAGAGCTGGGCTAATAATAGCTTTGAGTTTATCTTTAATAAAATCAAATGTGGAAGGTAGTAATACTTGCATATCTCCTAAAGCCTCAGCTGCAGTTATATCAACTTTTATAGTTTTGAGCTGACTATCTATTATTTCTCGATAATCCATTATTTCAGCCAACATCTCTAAGATATCAGTATAAACTGAGTACTGACGCCCTTGTATATGACAGGCACCATTAGTATATATCCAAAAAACTACTGAATCGCCATCTTTACCAACAATCTTATATTGTTTACCATGGGGATGATTATCCCCATTATTTACTTTTGCATTGCATTCCTCCTTTAAAAAATTAAATAATAAATCTTTACCCTCAGAAGGGAAATTTGCTATCCTAATACTTTTAGTTTCACCATCACCCCTCAAACAATTTGCTTTAAGAAAACCTGCTACTGATTTAGTGAACTCTTGATTTTTTCCTGAAGGATGAAAGGTTGTTCCACCGCCTTTAAGTAAGTATACATTTAAACATGCAGGACCACCTTCAGTATTAAGGTGATATTGAAAAAGACCATTAGGTTTTTCAGTTTTAGTGAAACTTTTAATTCCCGGATATTCGTTTAACATCTGGTCTATTTTCTCTCTATTTATGGGAAGGTCTTTGTATTCTGAAGCCATTTCTGCCTATATTTATCTTACTATATTACAATTCTATGGATAATGTCGGAGCAATATTACAAGAAATTGAGAACAAATTAAGGAATGAATATAATATTTTGGAGGTAAAGGATATCAATTATGGTAGACAATTCAAAATTAAAGTAAATAATGATTCTTTAAATTTTAGGATTTTTTATAATAAAAAAGGAAATATTAAATTCGATTATTCAACCATAAATGACTCACTTTTTTTGTCAAAACTATCCAGTTTCCTTGAAGGAAATGAAACAAAAGTCAAGAATGAGAATGTTATTAATGATATTGAAGATAATGAAAAGGTTAATTCTTTCAAAAATGCCATAGGTACTGATGAATCAGGAAAAGGAGACTATTTTGGTCCCCTAGTTGTGGCAGGTGTTTATGTTGATGCAAAAACAAAAGTAATTTTGGATAATAATGGGGTTAGGGATAGTAAGAAAATTGGTGACAAAAAAATACTTGAACTTGCACAAATGATAAAAAGAATTTGTGTAAATCAGTATGTAATTGTTGAAATCGCTCCGCTTACTTATAATAACTTGTATGATACTTTTAAAAAAGAAGGAAAAAACTTAAACAATCTACTTGCTTGGGGCCACGCAAAAGCCATAGAAGAGGTTTTAACTAAAGTTGATTGCGAATTGGCAATTTCAGATAAATTTGCCGATGAACGATTCATTATCAGTAAGTTACAAGAAAAAGGAAGAGAGGTAACTTTAAAACAAGAACATAAAGCCGAAAAATATACATCAGTTGCAGCAGCTTCAATTTTAGCAAGGGCACGTTTTTTAGAAAAAATAAATAAGTTATCGATTGAATATGGTATGAAATTATCAAAAGGTGTTTCTGAAGAAGTGGTAAATCAAGCCAGAAGTTTAATCGAAAATTATAATACAGATGTTTTAAAGAATGTAGCCAAATTACATTTTAAAACAACTGATAAAGTATTGAATTAATGTCGGACAATTTAGATAAAAGTGCTGAGGCAAATCAATTACGTAAATCTGGTGATTTTAAAGCAGCTATAAAAATCTATCGTGAACTATGGGCGATAGAAGAGAATAAATTTACAGGTGCTGGACTATTACATTGTTTACGTAAAGAACAAAAATATAATGAGGCATTAGAACTATCTTCTGAAATATACTCTAAGTTTCCTGATTTTGATTGGTGTAGAAATGAATGTATATGGACTAATATATCTGCGAAACTCTTTAATCTACCCGAAAACATTGATACTTTATCTGTGGTTAATATTGCTAATTCAATTTTGGAGATGAAGCCAGAAATAATTGCCTATAACTTTGTTGTTTTCAAAGTGATAAAAACGGCGAAAAGAAATAGAGATTGGGTTTTAATGAATGATTGGTTAATAAAAATAGATTCTGAAGAACTAAAATCTGAAAGTGAAATTAAGGGTAACTGGACAGATAGGGAACTTTGGTATTATTATAAGGCGGTTGGTTTAGTAGCTGTTGGAGATTTTGAGAAGGGTTTGGAATTCATAGAAAATGTAAAGGGAGAGTTTAGAAGTAAATCGAAGTTTTTTGATAGGTTATCCGCTAAAGCTCAAATAGCCCGACAAAACTTTGAAGGTGGAGAAGAAATCTATAAAAAACTCACTCGTAATGATAGAGTAGATTGGTGGATTTTACAAGAATATGGTAAACTACTTATAAAAAATGGCAAAGCTGTGGAAGGGTTTAAAATGCTTTTGCGTGCAGCAATAGCTCCAGGTCCACTAATTAATAAAATTTCATTATTTTCTGATTTAGCTAATGAATTTGAAAAGCAAAACAAATTGAAAGAGTCGTTTTTTCATTTGCATCTAGTTAAGCTTATAAGAGAGGAAAACGGTTGGTTTGTCTCTGATGAACTAATAAAACGAACGGATAATTTAAGGGCGACTACTGGACATGCAACTGTTTCAAATAGAATAAAAGACATTTTCAAAATGTGCAAGGAAATATGGAGCGAATTAGGAGTTAGAAAAACTGTAAACAAATCGCGAAAAAGCATCAATTCCAAAATGCTTAGAGGTTTTGTCAAACTTGGAGATCCTACAAAACCATTTTGTTTTATAAAATCTGGGAAAGAATCTTTTTTTTGCAGTAAAAGTGAACTTCCAAAATCAATTAATGAAGGACAGCAAATTAATTTTCAATTAGTTAAAGCATTCGATAAAAAAAAGAACAAAGAATCTGTTAAGGCCACAAACGTTTCAGTTGTAAAGGATTAGTTTGTGGTAATTGATTGGGCCTAAGAGAATTTTGGTAAAACAATAGGGGAGAGGAGCGTTAAGAATTTTAGGGGGCTGGTTACCATAATTGTCAACAGCTATATTTGTTGTTTCTTCTAAAAGCAGTCTTAAGAGTTACAATGGATCCTAAAATATAGCGACTGAGCCGTACACCTGCCTGCCGGCAGGCAGGTTGTTTCCAAAATTATCTACGTGACAAAAGAAATTAGCCATTGGCTGATTACTTTTGGTGGCGGGTTGGGGCGTTGGCATCTTTTTGTTTAGTTCATTACTTATCTATTGTTTTTTTAAGGTATTCTTGAATCTCCTGCGTCGATTTCGCAGCCGCATCATCTAGCTCAAAGTATACTTTTGCCGTATCAAGAAAAAAGAATAGGTTGTTTTACATGTGTTAAAAATTATAAAACAATATTTTTGGTAAATTGTCGTTAAAATTAAGACAAATGTCATCGTGTTTTTATATCTTAGACAAACTAAATTTTAAGTATGACAACTAAAAAGAAGACGGGACAGGCAAAACAAGTTAAATATGTTAGACAAGGTGTTAGTTTGCATAAAAAAGACCTTGTCGGGAAAGCTGTGCATAAGAAAACGGCAGTAAATGAGAATATAATTAAAGTTACCTTTGAAGGAAAACCAAAAAAAATTCTTGAAGCTGTCTCATATGATTGGAATGATGATTCTCGCGGCTTTGAATTGGTAACGGTCATTAGAGATGGCATTGACTATAAAACATTTGAAAGCGTTGCGGTTAAAACACCTCTAAAGGATAAAGACTGGGCTATTGTACTAGATACAACTTTGCGCACACTCGTCAGATATAAAAAGGATAACAAAACTTTCGCGCCAAAACAGACAGAAAAGATTGTTGAAATTCAACAGTTAATGCAATACGGGGAAGAAGTTTTTGGAGATATGGATTCCTTTCATTCTTGGCTGATGATGGATAATGTTGCTATGGGCGGTGTAAGTCCTAAAGAATTACTAGACACTTCTGTAGGCCTAGGTATTGTAAAAGATGCCTTAGGTAGAATAGAGCATGGTATTTTAGCATGATTGTTTATAGAATCGCAAGAGGGAAATACAAAGATGATTTATCAGGCACTGGCGCTGAAATAAATGGGGGCAGATGGAATAATAAAGGAACCAAGGTTTTATATACAGCATCATCAATTGCCTTGGCTATGGCAGAAGTTGCGGTGAATGTTCCTTTTGGTATTTTACCCAAAGGTTATTTTGTAATTTCAATTGAAATACCTGATGTCAATATCTCCGTTGTTCATCCCAAGAATTTAAAAGGTACAACATGGAATTCCCATCCTCCTTCACATATAACACAGAAAATCGGTGATGATTTCATAAAAGCCAACAAAGACCTGATTTTAAAGGTTCCGTCAGTGGTTGCTCCTGGAGATTATAATTTTTTAATAAATCCTTCACACGTTGAATTTTCAAAGGTCAAAATAGTAGAAAAAAGCCCTTTTGGTTTTGATCAAAGATTATTTAAAAAGAAATAATCTGTTCTGATTATAGATATATAAACATTATGTCAAATAGAAATTAAAGAAAGGTTTCTAGAAACGTTAGAAGTAGCAAGGGCTAAGAATTTTGCTCACAGAGAAAATTTTAGCTGTTACGGCAAGCTGACGAGCCTGCCTGCCGGCAGGCAGGAATGCTGTAGAAAAAAATCTTACACATATTTCCTCAAACCTGCCTGCCGGCAGGCAGGTACATGAATTTCAAAAGAATCTAAAAGTTTTGCTTTTTTTGGCGTTGGCAAGCGCTGGCAAATTGTGTTTAAATTTAAAATGTGTTTTTCAGCATTTTGGAATTTAAAAAGCAATCGAGCGTTTGGCAGCGGCTATTTTACATAACGGCAAATTATGAGTACAGACGGAGGGTTTCTTATAAGGGTTGCGGAATTTCGAAGTTTAGAATAAAATTAATTCTGTGCTAAAAATTTCCAGTAGCGTAAATTAAAAAGGTTGATGACCCTGTTAGTAATTTGCTTAAGAGCTATAAATGTGAAGGATATTTTACATAATAGAATTATAGCTTACAGCTAAGGTGTTGAATCAAAACTACTTATATATCAATCTGTACTATAATTTATATTATGTAAAATAGACTTTTTAGAATGCCACTATTACTTCTACAATAGAACCTTAAAAATTATATAAAAATCCGACATACCAAATCCTACACATCATCTCACCGACATTTAAAATCATCCCCAGGATAATTTCAAATGCTCGTGTATGTAAAATAAAATGTTTAATATCCCACATCTACATAAATTTCATCCCAACCGAAAATCTGATTGAGCCATATATTCATCAAACTAAAACAAAAAAAATGCCCATCATTGCTGACAGGCATTACAATTAAAAGTTTAAGCGTCTTAATCTATAACTGTTACGTTTACCGCGTTTAATCCTTTTTTTCCTTGAATTAGCTCAAACTCGACTTCATCGCCTTCGCGTATCTCATCTACTAATCCTGAAATGTGAACGAAATGATCGTTCGTTGAACCTTCTTCCGTAATAAACCCGAAACCTTTGGTCTCGTTGAAGAATTTTACTGTTCCTTTACTCATGGTACTCTAATTAAATGTTACTAATTAATCTACTACATTCAATTATAGTGCCATAAATATGTTTTGGCTACGCGTCTTATCTCTTATAGCCTCCGTATTTATCACTATTTGCCGGAATATTGTTGGCTAATAGGCAGTTTTGTCCTGTTTGGTATCCCAGTCCCTAAAAACGGTCAAGGCTTCTTTACGGGCCAATTGTACAAACTTTATCTGACGCCCATCTATATCCTTATCAATTTCATCATAAATAAACTGGTCATCAAAATCTATGGCTGCGGCGTCCTCTCGGTTGCATCCAAAAAATACCATTTTGGGCCTGGTCCAATAGATGGCACCCAAGCACATTGGGCAGGGTTCACACGAGGTATAAATGGTGCAATCCGTTAATTCAAAATTGTTCAAGGTCTTACAGGCCTTGCGTATGGCCACTACTTCTGCATGTGCGGTGGGGTCATTGGTAGAGGTTACTTGATTGTATCCCTCGGCAATGATCTCACCATCTTTCACCACCACTGCGCCAAAGGGTCCGCCTGCATTGGATTGCATTCCTTCTGCAGCGAGGGCTATGGCTCTCTTCATAAAATATTCATCCTGTTCCGTCATCTCTTCTATTTATTTTAACGCTGGCAAATTTCGTATTTTCTTGCTTTACACCTATGCCTTTTCGCCACTAAGTATGCCTTAATCCGTTGCCAAAGCCGTTACCAGCATTTTAGCCGTTCTTACCTTATAGGTATCATCCGTATAATCGGTCCAAGCAAAATATAGGGTTCCCTCTTCTATTTCCATTTGTGGGAATCCAGATTTGCGTGAACCATCCATTACGGCTATAGTCCGTGGTGTGAACAATGTTCCGTTTCTATTTACTTGCATCACTTTGAAAGAGGCTTTTCCCGCTTCGGATTCCATCCAACTTACTACGGCCGTTTCCTCGTCCACCCAAAGGACATCTACCCGGCCCATTACATGTTCATCGGCAATTAAAACGGGATTGGAAAAATGCTCTCCGCCATCATCGGAAAATATTACCTGTACCCTGGGCGTTTCCTGTGCGGCCGTAAACCACGCAGCGACCAAATTATTTCCCATTGCGGACACTTTTGGTCCGTTGACGGGACAACCTTTTATGACCCAATTATCGTCATGGATGGTTTTTGGTGCCGTCCACTGCCCCTTTACCTGTCTTACAATGCTGATATCCCGCACTTCATCTTCGGTACGGTCACGGTACAGCACCACGGGCCCGTTATCGGTAATGGCGGAAGTGGTCTGGCAGCAGTCGCACGTACTTGCATCCAATTCCTCCTCCTGGGCCAATTTTCCCGCTACGGAAACCACACCGGCACGCAAGGTCATTGCCCCCCGCTCCCCTACTTCATTTTCCATGGTATTTCTACCGTCCAACCAATTCACGAAAAAGGCATCCTTGTATGGCGTAACACTCACAAAACCGTGTTCCGTAGGGGTTGCATCGGTATGTAACGCTAATCCCGTAGTCCATTCCTGTGCATTACGGGGTTTTATGTTCATCTGAATATCATAGGAATAGGTACCCTTGCTGGATTTCTTAAGCACATGGGACCATAAATGGCCGTTGTTTTCCGCGATCATTGGATAATCCGCCCAATTGACAAACCAATCGCTACCCGTTATGATCGTCTGCGCCCCTTGCCATTCCCCATCCTGCAATTGGGCATACTTAACGGTAAAGACCGAATCGTTGACCGCCTCTACCCAAGAAAGTAGGGTCAGGTCCTTATTGGATACGACATGCGGTAGGGAGCTCATTGCCTTGGCGGGCGATTTCATTTCCTGAAGGTCTAACTGCGCCACCTCCTTTTTTTGTGGCCGCTCCTGCTGTTGTTTGCATCCTACGCATAGCAGGAAAAGGACCAAGAACAACCTATATACTACCTTTTGCATCAGTTTATATTGGTTAACCGTTCTACCATTTCTGGGGTGTTCCAAGACATACCGCCGTCAAAACGGGCTACCTGCTCCCCTACTTCATTATAAATCAAGGTTACGGGTAAGGCGCTAATGTCCTTCTCTGGATACGACCCATTGTATTTTATAAACTTAAAATCAAAGCCCCTGTCCAACTTGAACTTTGTTATCTTTTCCACGGATTGGTCCGATGCCAGTAGAAAGACGTAGTTTTCCTTTTCCAGGATGGACTGCAGTTCCAGCAAATCGGGCATTTCCTCTATACAGGGCCTGCACCAGGTGGCCCAATAGTTCATTAGAATGCGTTTTCCCTTAAAGTCCTTCAACGATACCGCATTGCCCTCTAAATCCTCATAAAGTGATGTTACGGCCTTTTCTTGCACCAAGGGTTGGGCTTTTACGGGAGATGTAGTTTTTGCGTCTTTGTTGTCCTTACAGTTCAAGAATACCAGACAAAGCAAACTGCATGTTAGATACTTTATGGAAGTAGAAAAATAATTTATTCGTAGATACATGTAGAATTATCGGGTTTTATGTAATAGGATTTATAATTTTTGGCCTTTTCATCCATACATCCACAGAGGTTCAATACCTCTATCCGTTTAAAATCTATGGGATGGGATTCTGCCTGTATGGCTATGTAACCTTCCTTTAACGCCTCTCCTTCCTTATAGGCGGAATCCAAGTAGCCGGCAATATTTCCTCCGCCAATAGTGGGCGAGCTATATGCCATGACCACTTTATCCTCCATCTTATGCTGTATCAATGAATCACCCAAAACCAAGGCTTCCACAGTTACCCATTGGTCCCCATGATAGGTATTGGAAACGGAGTTTACGCAATGGGTCGTAAATAGGCTATCGTTCAAAACCACATTGGTGCCCGGGGTACATAGATTGGCCGTAGTGCGCGGTTGGTTACCATCGCCCCCTAATAATTGCAGTTCCAACGAAATGGGAAAATCCTGGTCCAAGCCTAGAGTGCCCGGTTCTTGACAATGCAACATCAGTCCGTTATTACGAAAGGCCCATGCAGGACCATCGGTCATTTGATCGCCAACAAACCTGTAAGTGGCCCTTAGTTTATAATGTGAAAATTTTTCCTTGTAAAACAAATGTCCGAAATTGCCCTTGAACGTATCGGTCTTAGCATACCTGACACTCAACAGTCCATCATCATACACAAAACGGTCCCTATAGTTTTCCCCAAGGGCGGCACCGGTAAATTTTGGGGTCCAGTCCCCATAGTTGCTGCCATCAAAAATAGCTACCCAGTCATCTTCCGCTTCATTGGTGGACTTTTCTCCACAGGCAATGCATACTACGATAACCAATGGTAGCACCAATATTTTAATACTTGACCTAAGGGCGTTTTTAATTGAGAAATTAGTTGTCAATTTCATGGAAGTTCTAAATGGGTTATTCAATAATGTCTTCTTGCTTAAGCACCTTTACGATGCGCGTAAAAGGACTGTACGAACTTACTTTAAATCACGATTGAAAACAAAAAAAAACCGTTCCTATTCAGAACGGTTTTCCTATAATTGAATACTATTTATTTTATGGCTACAAGCTCTAGCTCAAACGTAAGGTCCTCACCGGCCAATGGATGATTTGCATCTACCACAATATTGTCATCATTTACTTCCGCAACACGCAGTTGCTTTTCGCTACCGTCCGCATTGGTGGCCATTAGTGCCATATTTACCTCTACCTTTAAATCTTCAGGTAAATCCGATTTGCTTACGGTCTGAAAAAGTTCCTTGCGTTTTTCGCCATAGGCTTCTTCCTTGGCAATTACGATGGTCTTTTTTTCATTGGGCGCCATATCCAACAATCCTTTTTCAAAACCGGGGATTAAGCTACCTTCTCCTAATTTCACTTCCAAAGGCTCCCTGTTTACGGAACTATCAAAGACTTGGCCATCACTCAATTTTCCTGTGTAATGAAGTACTACTCTGTCGTCTGCTTTTACTTTGCTCATACTGTTTTATTCTACTAATTATCTTTTATAAGAAACAAAGGTATCGTTCTCATAGGCCAAAAAAGAATTATAGCGCAAAACCTTGGGCTTTTAGGTTTAGTTTAACGTAAATAAGCATGTATTAAGCGATTTACGCACCATTTAGACCCAATTTCACGAACGTAGTTGTGCATAGCTCTACCGTTTCTTTAGGGCCATACCCCATTTTTAAAGCAATTAAAACCGTATATTTAAAGGTCAACTTAACAACCAACAAAATTACGTTCATTATGAAACTACACTGCTCCTTAGGCATATGGGTATGCCTTTTTCTATGCTTTAATACCACCATAGCCCAACATACTATTGGAATTTTTGATGGAAATACCGCCGTAGGCAACCCAAAGATCAAAGGCACCGCCAATTACAATGCAAAGGACCAGACCTATACCTTAACAGGTTCCGGAACCAATATGTGGTTTGGCGCTGATGAATTTCAATACCTATGGACCACCATACAAGGTGATTTTATAGTGAGGGCCACCGTACATTTTAACGGTGAAGGAAAAGACCCCCACCGTAAGGCCGGTTGGATCATCAAGGACAACCTGGATACCAACTCCAGACATGTAAACGCCAGCACACATGGGGACGGACTCACCTCTTTGCAGTACCGTAAAACGGTTGGAGGAAATACCGAAGAACTAAAGTCCGACCAACAATCGCCCACCATAATACAATTGGAACGCCGGGGAACTACCTACATGATGTCTACGGCCAAATTTGGGGAGGAATTCGTAAGTGAGACCCTCACCGATATGGAGTTGGACAATGAAGTTTATGTAGGTGTCTATGTCTGTTCCCACAACCCCAAGGTATTGGAGAGCGCTACCTTCAGTAACGTAAGGATCATAAAGCCCGTAGCAGAAGATTACTCCCCGTATAGGGATTATATTGGCAGTAATTTGGAACTAATGGATGTGGAGAGCGGTCATAGAAAAATACTCCACCATTCCGCCCATTCTATCCAAGCTCCCAATTGGACGGTTGATGGCAAGAAATTGATTTATAATTCCAAAGGACATCTTTATAATTATGAGTTGGAAACTTCTACCATAACTCCGTTAAATACCGGATTTGCAGTACATAACAATAATGACCACGTACTTACCTTTGACGGAAAACTCTTGGGCATAAGCAACCATAACCAAGACGACGGGGGTAAATCCGCACTTTACTATTTGCCTACCCAGGGGGATTCACTACCTAAAATGGTGACCAAACCAGGGGTCGGTGCCTCCTATTTTCACGGGTGGTCTCCCAATAATAAGGAAATGTTGTTCACGGGCGAACGCAACGGAGCTTATAACATATTTTCAATCAATGTAAAATCAGGAAAGGAAGAACAACTGACGGATTTTGCTACCTTGGATGATGGGCCTGAATTTGATGCTAAAGGCAAATATATTTATTTCAACTCCGTACGTTCCGGAACCATGCAATTGTACCGTATGAAGGCCAATGGAAAAAAACAGACCCAACTGACCTTTGATGACTATAACAATTGGTTTCCCCATATTAGTCCCGATCAAAATTGGATCGTCTTCATTTCCTTTCCAAAAGATATTGACCCTAGCCAACATCCGTTCTATAAACATTGCATGTTAAGAATTATGCCCGCTAAAGGAGGAACACCCAAAGTTTTGGCCCATATTTATGGCGGACAAGGTACTATTAATGTTCCAAGTTGGTCTCCGGATAGCAAGAAAATAGCTTTTGTAACGAATACGGATAGTTATTAAATGATAACTTTATATAGAATAGCTTTAATTATTGATTATTATGTTTATCTATTTCTTTTATAGCACCTTCATAACGTATGGATAAACGGTCTGATGATGTGACCGATACTTGTGCGGTTCTATTTGGGTAGACCAACAAATTAACGGTATACTGTTCGGTATTGTTTTTGGCCTTGAACTGGATTTTAAATGCATTTTTGTCCGTATCATACACCCCTGAATACGATTTTGCTCGACCATCAAATTCAATACCGGTAGCGGATCCATAGCCTGCATTGAACTGTCGCTCTCCATAATAGGGCAAATTACCGGATACAGAATCGCCCATCACCCTTAAATAATTAGGATTCCCCATTAGATTGATACGGGTAACATTACTTCCAGGAGGCAAAAGACCTGCATTGGAAATATTATTTAGACTACGTGTAGCCATAGGGTTTGCCCATTCCGCAATGAATTCAAAGGATTGATGCTGCATAACCTCCTGCAACGAACTGATCTCTGCTTCTGTGGGTGCCTTGGTTGTAGAACAATTCCACAAAAGCGCTGAAAATAACAAATACAAAATTTTCCTTCCCATAGCTTTCAATAGTATCGATAATGCATTATAACCCACTAAAATTATGCCAGTTGAGGATTCCTTCACATAAAATGATACTAAAATTCTTCCTCCTCGAACTGGGTATCGGCTAAGATCGTTTTTTGCACTTTTTCGGAATTCAGGTCCTTATAGAGTGCCTTGATCAGTCTAAGCCTCTTTTTCTCGGAAATATCCAAAGTATCCAACCCCCTGATCTTTTGTAGTAGTGCCGTTCTACGTTTTAATTGTACCGCTGCGTAATTAGGTTCAAACTGGTACATAATAGGTCCGTCATCCTCAACGGACAAGGATGACTTTTTCTGTAGGCTGTCCGTTTGCGCATGTACTGTTGCTACACTGAATAATAAGCAGCAAAATGCAAAACGATATAACGTTTTCATTGTTTGATCATTTAGGTTCTTCCCCTAAAGTACTAACAAATTTCAAAATAAGGACAAGTAAGATTTATTTACTTATCCAAAGATTTCCACTCAACTTTAATGTAAATGATAACGTACTAAGAGTTCTTACTGGATTTTAAGGTGTAGTCCGTAAAATCATCCTCAAGTTCAAAAGTCTCCTGAATATGATAATTTACATCCTTAAATTGATCGGGCAATAACTCATTGGTTCCACGTAAGTAATTCAATAAGGACTCGTTGGCAGCGATCAATTTATCTATTTTTTGTTTTAGATATTCCTTGGTCTCGAAAAGTGCACAGGTAGAAGGCTCATATAGGTATGAATCTATCTTAGTTCTTATATGCTGAAGGATGTTATAACAACGTTCTAATTTTCCTAAACATTTAGATTTGTCCTGAACATTTTCCATAGCACAAAGGATTTAAATGGTTTGTGGGAATTTTAGTTCAAATTAAGAAAGTTGCTCGAAGATAAATGGACTTTTACATGCTTTAACTTAAATTTAATTTTCCCACCTTTAAGATAACGATTTAAAAACAAAAGGGTTAGAAATTCATAACCTAAATGAAAATTATTTTTAAGTTTTTTTTAGTTGTATGGATTAACGGAAATGAGTACCTTAAACTAAACTTTCAACCTATGAATATCAATTTTGAATATGACGATGTCAAAGCCAGCAATCGTTTAGAGATTATGGCTGCCCAGAAATTAGAAAAATTAATGGACAAATTCGATTTTATAGTACGATCCGATGTTTTTTTTAAGAAGGAAAACACCTCTTCCCCAGACACCGGTATGGTATGCAACATCCGCTTGAGTGCCCCAGGGCCGCGTTTGTTTGCGCAATCCTCCACCGCTAGTTTTGAGGCCTCCATTGCCTCGTCCGTAGAAGATTTACAACGACAATTGGAAAAACGTAAGGCCAAGATGCAATCGCATTAAACACTATTATTCCGGAGCTACGGAAGATGTTTATTCCTTAGCCTCGTGTTCATTGGCTATTACCTCTTGTATTCGTTCAGAAAACGGATTGCGTTTTAATTCCTCGATTAAACGCTTTCGTTTTCTGTCCGAAATATCAAGGGTGTCCAATATTTCCTTAGTGTGGTATTGATATGCAATTCTACTCTGCTTTAATGCAATCCTCTTAGAGGCCGGAAGCACAAAATCCGACTCAAATTGGTTCAATAGGGTACGTTTTTTTACGTAAGATTCCACCATTACGGTGTCTTGGGCCTGCGTTGTATGAATTCCTACAAAAAATCCTACAACGACAACCCCAAATAGGGTTATATTTTTCATGTCAATAACGTGTTCTAAGAGAAAATTAATACATAAAATACAAACCCCAATATTCTACTATAAACTTATCTGTTTATCGAAAAAAGTTTACATTTAATCCATACTTCTTACCCACGATATTGCCGGTAATTTTTAAACTTAAGTTGTAAGCTAATTTAATTTTTTTAAGGGCGAATGTGACTATAACTTTATATGGTTCTCCATTCATTTTTAAAAGCAAATTCCTCCTGGGGCTTTCGTTTACGTTTAGCTACTTCTGCCTCTTGCAATTTCTCCGGCAAATCGCTTAACGTGCCACCGTAATAACCAATGGCAATTCCTGTAGTAATATGATACTCCTCTGGCACTTTGAATATGTTATGGGCTTTTTTCCAATCCAGACCTGCCATATGGTGAAGTGCTATGCCCATATGTTCCGCTTGTATGGCCATGGTCCCCAAACACATTCCCAAATCGTGCAGGGCATGAAAATTCTCCTTACCCTCCGGATTGGTTTTCTTATAGGCGGATAGCATAAGTACCGGAGCATTGGTTGCCCATGACTGGTTGAACTCTCCCAAACATTCCGCTATTTTATCATAGGTATCCGATCCTTTATGCGCATATATAAATCGCCATGGCTGCCAATTATTGGAACTGGCAGACCACCTAGCAGCTTCAAACAAAGTCTGCATCTCTTCTTCACGTAGTTCTTGATCACTGAAAATCCTTGGGCTATACCGCTGTTTCAATAGATTTAATAGTTCATGATCCGTATCCGCAACTTTTTCCTTTTCAATGTGTTCTTGCTGTACCATATTTATCTTTTACAGTTAAAAATTTATTTTAAAAGTACGTTTAAATGAAAATTTTGATTGATCTTATCCCATTAATTTTTAATGTATTGAGTTGATTCTCAAGCTGTGAAGAAATTGCTAAAATAATTTTCAAAAGGACTATTTATAGTACCTTTGCCACTTTTAAATTTGCATATGATAGTCTGGATCGTTTTTATTGCCTTTGTACTTGTTTTTCTAGCCTTAGACCTTGGAGTGTTCCATAAGAACGACCATGTCATAAAATCTAAGGAGGCCGGGATATGGACCGCTATATGGGTAACCGTTGCCTTAAGTTTTAGCGGCGTGATCTATTGGTTGTTCAATACCGGACTAATTGAAAATCCAACCGGACTTACACCCAACAATGCCGTATTAAAATATATTACGGGGTATTTGATAGAGTTGTCCCTGAGCGTGGACAATGTTTTTGTCATCGCTGTAATCTTCGGTTCTTTCAAGATTCCGCCTTTGTACCAACACCGTGTACTATTTTGGGGAATTTTGGGAGCCATAGTATTTAGGGCACTGATGATTTTCTTTGGGGTTGCCCTCATCACCAAATTTGAATGGATTATCTATATTTTCGGTATTTTTCTGTTATACACTGCATTTAATATGCTCAAGGGCGAGGATGATAATTTTGATCCAAAAAATTCCTTTGTATTTAAACAGATCAAAAAGATTTATCCCGTGACCACCCAAATGCACGGACATGATTTTTTCATTAGAAGAATGGGCGTTAAAGCTGCTACGCCACTATTTGTAGCCCTAATCGTTATTGAACTAACCGACATTCTTTTTGCACTTGACAGTATACCTGCTATTTTGGCCATCACCGCAGACCCATTTATTGTATTTACCTCTAATATTTTAGCAATATTAGGCCTAAGGTCTATGTATTTTCTAATTTCAAGAATGCTTGAAAAGTTTAGGTACATTAACTATAGTCTGGTGGTAATCCTAGCATTTGTTGGACTTAAAATGCTCTTTTCGCACTACATTGAACTACCGGAATGGGTATCCTTAGCGGTTATTTCAATTTCATTGGTATCTGGTATTTTAGCCTCGGTACTGATCAAGGAGAAGACAACACCATAATGAGTAATCTGATTAAGGTTATGAAGTATTGGTGCAGCTATTGAGCACAACTTATTTTTGCGATAATTTTGCATCTATAATGGCCAATGCATCATTTACCGTTTGCATCTGATCCATATCCTCATTCTCTAACCTGATATCAAAAGCATCTTCCACATCCAATACAATATCCACTAAATTGGCCGAATTAATGTTCAGGTTTTCCATAAAGTGACTATTTTGCTTAATATCGGCAACATCCACATCTTCAGGCAAATATACTTTTACTATATTTTTTAAAGTTTGATATTTCTCTTCCCTTTCCATATACACTAATTTTAATACCGATTGGTTTATATATCCGATTTGTAGGATTTGAAAATGACACAAGCATTAACATCTCCAAAGCCAAAACTTGCCTTTGCAATAATTGAAGCATTATTAGAAATTGGTTCCCGAGGAACACATTGATCACTAATGATTGATTCAATGTCCGGATGCAGATCATTACAGTTAATATTCTTAAAAATAGTATTTTCTTGAAACTGCAATATACTTGCCACACATTCTATGCTTCCGGCGGCGGCCAAACAATGACCAACCGTTCCCTTAAAAGAATTAATATACGGAAAGTCCTTGCCTGAACGCCCCAAAGCCTTGCTCCAATTTTCAATTTCCAACGCATCTTTGGATGTCGCCGTCAAATGTCCGTTAACAACTTCGATATCCGCAGTACTAATACCCGCATTGGAGATAGCCTTGCGGATACAACGCTGCACCGCCATACTATTTGGTGCGGTCATGGACCCTCCGCCCAGTTGTCCGCCACTATTGAGCTCTCCACCCAAAACTTCTGCATATATTCTTGCACCCCTTTTCCGGGCACTTTCCAAGGATTCCATTACCAATGCCCCTGCACCACTACCGGGTATAAATCCGCCAGCGGTGGCACTCATAGGTCTACTGGCCTGGGTAGGGTTATCGTTATAGGTCCTTGGCAGTATGCGCATTGCATCAAAACCGCCCCAAACGTAGGGTCCGCTATCACTACAACTACCCGTTAAAATTTTTTCTGCCTTACCTTGGCTAATGCGGTCATACGCCATGATGACCCCTTCGGTACCTGTGGTACACGCCGCAGAATTTGTCGTCACTTGATTTCCGCACCCTAACAATCCACCTAAATAGGCACTTATACCGCTTGCCATGGTCTGTATGACCGATGTGCTTCCCAACCGACGAACGTTTCCCTCATCAATTAAATGAATGGCCTCTCTAAACTTGTCGACCCCTAGAATACCGGTACCAAAAATGATGCCTTGGTCCCAATTTGGAATTGACGTGGTATTTTTACTCAAACCGGCATCGGCCCATGCATCCATACCCGCTATGACCCCATATACAATTCCGGTTGCGTTTAAGCCCCGGAGTTCCAATGGAGTAAAATAGTTGGCCAACATGGCCTGGTTTACCGGTGGCTCACCGGCTACTTGACAACCAAAACCTAATTTTTCCAGTTGTGGCCGGTGCGTAATTCCACTAGTGCCCTGAATAAGTGATTGGGTAAAATTGGTTAACCCTATACCGTTTGGGGCACAAACGCCCATACCTGTGATAACTACGCGCCTACCCATTATTGAAACCTATCATGCCCGCTATGGTACCCTTGCAAACCAAATTATTCTCCTCATTAAACATTTTTACGCTACATTTTAATTTCTGAAACCTAAAATATTCCAGTACGGATACTACCCGTACAATCTCTCCCGGAAACACCGGTTTAAGAAACTCCATTGCGGTGCTGCTCATGCCAATGGTCAGGTACTGTAAATTCTTTTCATCCTTCAATAAAAAAATTCCCAAAGACACTAGACCTATTTGCGCACAACACTCCGTCAACAATACACCGGGCGTAACTGGGCGGTCCTTAAAATGTCCTTTATAAAAATAGGCATCCGGTGGAAAACGATATTGACCTTCCGCTCCCGTGGCATGTATATTCGTAAGTTCATCCACAAACAAAAAAGGTTCAGTATATGGTAAGGCCTCCAGTACCCATTGCCATGATCGTTCACTCATCTTTTTGCTATATTCATTACTGTAAACTTTCCCCTCCATCGACCTTTATGACCGTGCCGGTTATCCATTTTGCTTCATCAAGCGTTAACATATATACTGCATTGGCCACATCTTCCGGTGTTGTCAACCGTTTATTAGGATTGCGGGCCAAGGCATGTTCTTTTATGGATGCATAGCCCG
Source organism: Maribacter sp. MAR_2009_72 (assembly GCF_007827235.1). Classification (NCBI taxonomy): domain Bacteria; kingdom Pseudomonadati; phylum Bacteroidota; class Flavobacteriia; order Flavobacteriales; family Flavobacteriaceae; genus Maribacter; species Maribacter sp. MAR_2009_72. Next base: position 656,902 of record NZ_VISB01000001.1, read on the forward strand.
GTATCATTTTTAAGGATTTGGTGAGGGTAACTCCCGCTTGTAGGCAATTGGCCTTAATTCCCATTGGTGCAAATTCCAAGGCGATATTTCTCGTTAGCGCTTCCAACGCGACTTTTGCCACGGAAACTGCGCCATAATTGGGCAATGCCCTAGTATTGCCCTCGCTTGTAAATGAAATGATACGGGTATCCGCGGCGAATACATCTGCAGCAAATAATGCTTTGGTCCAATCATAAAGGCTAAGTGCCATTGCCTCTAACGTAATCTTAAAATCCGCATTTACCAAGGTTGACCCTTGTTCCGAATACATTGGTTTCAACGTACCTTTGGCCACACTATGCACCAATACCTTGATGCAATGTCCTTGAGGCAGCAGATTCTGAATTTCCATAACGGCCGCAGTGCGTTTATCCGCATTAAAGGCATCTATATTCATGGTAATCAACTTATTGCCATAAGCCCTGATCATATTAAACGATGCTTCAATATCCTCCAGCTCCAAACGCCTGTCCCTATGTACAATAATTACATGATAACCATGAGCGGCCAATTTTTTGGCCGTGGCAAGTCCCAGGCCACTGCTGCCGCCTAAAATTAAGGCCCAAAACGTATTGTTGTTATTTGTTGTACCCATAATACATTACCATTCTATTAATACACGCTGTGCTGAAAACCCAGGACCAAAACTTAAAATTAGTCCCTGCTCCCCAACCGGTATCGGCTTTTCCAAAAAACGCTCTAATACATATAATACGGTGGCACTGCTCATATTGCCATATAAGCGCAAAACTTCACGGGTATCATCTATATTCTTACCCAACGCTCCAAAAAGCGATTCTACCGTCTGTACGATTTTCTTGCCCCCAGGATGAAAGATCAAATGGTCCACATCGTTTATAGAGGTTTCATATTTTTTTAAGAAAGGATGCACAATATCTTCAAAATGATCGGCAATGGTTTCGGGTACTGCAGGATCAAGTATCATTTTTAATCCGTGATTGGTCAAATCAAAACCCATCATATGGGTGGCATCCTTAAAATGGTACATTTCCTCTCCTACGATCTTGGGCCCCACTGCATGTTCCTCCGATGATAACAGAACACATGCCGCACCATCACCAAATATGGCCGCACTAACCATATTGGCCATGGAAAAATCATTCAGTTGAAAAGTAGCGGTAGGACTTTCAACGGATATCAATGCGATACGTTTTCCCGGATTGGATTTAAGGAAATTATGAGCATAGATAATCCCGGACACTCCAGCGGCACAACCCATTTCAGTTACCGGAAGCCTTACGACATCCTTTCTTAAACCCAACGCATTAATGAGATAAGCATCCAAAGACGGAATCATGATACCCGTACAACTTACCGTAATGATATAATCCAAGGAATCTGCCTGCCATTTACTCTTATGCAGGGCATTTCTGAGCACATTTTCGCCCATACGTTTAACCTCCCGTACGTAAATCCTATTTTTATCCTCAAAAGTGGTTGCTGAAAAAACCTCTTCGGGCGGCATTATGGAATAACGTTTATCCACGGCCGCACCCTCAAATATCTTAATTACCTTTCTGATAAAACGTTCTTCCTGACCGCTTAACCAGAACTCCACTAAGGGTAGTATTTCTTTTGTCTCCCTATAATATTTGGGCAATTCTTTGGTGACACTAACAATTCTTGTATAATTCATAGCCATTCTTACCCTAATCTACTACTTCTTTTTTAAAATCCACAGATACCTGAAGGCCCATTTCCATTTAATGTAATGATCCGCCCCATCAACTTGATGCGCATACCCCATTAGTTCCCTCCTTTTAAAAGCCCTCAGAATAGATAAAAGTCCATCCTTTTGGGCAATTTCCGTCTTAATAAAAAATAGCCCGAACACTTTGAACAAATAGTATGCAAGTGGATTTCTTTGTAAATCATTAATGACTACACCTATAGAAGCCAATGAAACAAACCTTTTTAAAAATTTAACAATTTCCACATTGTTAAAATGATGAAGGGTCAAGGTGGTCATTACAATATCAAATTGCGCTGGTAAAAATTCCGCGGATAAAATATCACGTTGCATATACCTAATTTCCGGAAATTCAACCGAATTTCGCCGAGCCAATTCCAAACTTTGTGCATTGAGGTCCACCCCTATCAATTGAACCTTAATCTTTCGCTTTCTAGCGGCTAAAGCGAGTTTTCTTAGCATGGTACCCTCTGCACAACCCATATCCAAAATCGTATACGATTCTTTTCTTTTTTTTGCAATTAATTGAAATACAGCATTTAATGTTATAGCATATCCTCCTAATAATCGATTTACCCTATTGATATCGTTTAAAATGGCTTGTAGTGACTCTTTGGACCCATTATAGTGATCCATAATTTCAATCTCCGTACTTCTTCTAAAAAAATCCTTCATCAATGCACTAGTTTACCATGTGTTTTAGAAATAATATAATTTAGGACACGGGGAGACTTTCCGATAGTGCGAATTCCTAACGAAACCCACTTATCGTGCATTAATATAGACTGTAATTTTCTACCCATCCATATACGCTTTCCAAAATTTGCGGACCAGGCTTTTATATATTCTTGTTCCAATTGTGTGCGATCGTATGCCGAATCATTTTTATAGGTCAAAATTAACTCGGCCACAATTTTTGCACTATGAACCGCCATGGCCATGCCATTACCGCACAACGGATGAATTAGTCCAGCCGTATCGCCACACATTAACAGATGATCTACAACTACCTCCTTTTTGGAAAATGAAATTTGGGCAATGGTCATTGGTTGTTCAAAAACTGGAGTTGCCTCTTCCAAAAATTGCTTTAAATACTTATTTTGTGCCACCACATGGTTATTGAACTCCTGTACATCCCTATAGCGCTTAAAACTGTTATAATGTACCAAATAGCAAAAGTTAATGTGACCTAGCTCCGTTGTTGATAGTCCGCCGTACCCTCCTTCAAAATTATGAAGACCCACAACATCCGATGGAAAATCATTCCAGGTATAATGACCTTTTACCGCCAACCAACCGTGCTTCATTAAACTAAAATTCCGTTTAAGGCTTTTGTCCAATAAAGAACGTTTACCATAGGCACCTATAGCCAATTTGGACGTGTACGCTCTGGTAATCGTGGTTATAATAAAGCCATTTTCCCTAAAATTACATTGAACAACTTTTTCAAAATAGAAATGAACACCTAAAGCTTTTGCCCTCTTATACAATAAATTATCCAAGGTATATCTACTGATCCCGTATCCCCCTAGGTCCAAATTGGTCTGCAATAAATCACCTTTTACGGCTGAAAGCTGAAGTCTTTTTATATCTACCGCACCTACGTTATGGAGATCAATACCCAACCTGCCCAGATAAGGTGCTATTTCCTTAGACACATATTCCCCGCACACCTTGTGGTGCGGATAGGTATTGGCTTCCATAACTGCTACATCCATACCTTCTTGCGCCAAATGTATCGCAACGGTCAAACCGGCCAATCCGCCACCTATGATAACAATTTCGTGTTCTTTCACTTATGGAAAGTTACATCAAAACAAAAAACCCTGCTATTAGCAGGGTCTTTATTTCTAATTCAAAAGCATAAAAGTATGCCTCTTAATTTGTTTGGGACTTCGCCTCTTGTTTTAATTCCTCACTTGCAACAATGGCCAATTCCACACGTCTGTTCTTTGCCTTACCCTCAGACGTAGTATTATCGCCTACAGGTTGGTTCTCTCCATACCATTTGGTATCAAACCTACTTGCGTCTATACCTTTTGCAACTAGGTAATTGGTAACGGATTGTGCCCTTTGCTTGGACAGATTCATATTATATTCGTCCGCCCCGGCACTATCGGTATGTCCCTCGACCAAAATATTGGATTTTGGATATTCCTTGAAAATGTTCGCCAATTTATCCAAAGTTGCGGCCGATGTTCCTTGTACGTTAGATTTATTGGTATCAAAATATACCCCTGCATCTTCATTAAAGGTTACATTGATACCTTCACCAACTCTTTTTACTTCCGCACCAGGTATTTCCTCCTCAATACGTTCTGCCTGACGATCCATTCTATTACCAATATATCCACCTGCAGCACCACCAATGGCAGCACCCAATATTGCACCAAGGGCAGTATTGTTACCACTACCCACGTTATTGCCCAACACTCCGCCAATTACGGCACCACCAGTGGCCCCTATAACTGCACCTTTTTGCGTTTTATTTGCATTTTTTACCGTGCTACAGCTCATTACCATTGCCAGTGCAAGAATATAGCTGGTCTTACGTAATATCATTGTTTTCATATGTTTAATTTTAATTATTAAGTAGGTTATTATTTTTTACTGAACTCATATACCACGTTCACAGGTGAACCGTCTACCATAACGTTGGATTTTAGTACCATTGCATAATCGGTAAGGGCATCAATAGTCAATCGATATCCTGCACCGCCCGATATATCCTGATTTTTTTCATTGATAAATTTAAATTGTAGCTGACTGCTATAATTTTCCTCTCTTTCTACCACAGACCATCTAATATAGCGGTCACCGCCATTACACAGTGTTGACGGACTAATAGTATATCTTCCGGTACTATTATTATCACGAAAGAACCACTCGCTACCTTCTAAGCAGATATCCTCCACATCATTGAACAGTACAGCTTTTACATTACCGGTGTTTCCTTCAAAAGCAACATTATCCAAAGTCCAGGTACCGCTCAACAAGTTTCTTTTAGCTCGTGCATCCTTTGAGATGGAACAAGACGACACTAAAAGAACGATACTGACTAGCCAAACTAATTTCTTCATAAATAAATGTATTTAGGTTAAGGTTAAAACGTATATACGTTATGTCTTACTTTTTGGATGGGCAATCTTTATAAATTACCTCAAGACATTGCAAAGATGACTGATTACCCGCATATCTTTTGGCTCTAAAAAAAAAGATGTTAACGTGTATCCTAGTAAGCTATTAATTCTTGAAGTATAACGGCAAATCTGTCTTTTGGCAAATACTGTGCTTCCAAAGCGGAGTTAAAAGGAATAGGAGTTTCCAAACTACCTACCCTTTTTATGGGGCCATCCAAATATTCAAAGCAATGTTCCATGACCAAGGCGGAAATATCACTAGCAATACCACCAAACAAACTATCTTCCTGAAGAATGATCAGCTTACCCGTTTTCCGTACTGAACTATATACGGCATCTATATCTAACGGTTGCAGGGTACGCAAATCAAGCACATCTGCTGAATCTATCCCTAATGTATCCAACGTTTCCAAAGCCCAATGAACCCCTGCCCCATAAGTAACTATAGTAATAGATGCACCTTCCCTAATCAAACTTGCCTTGCCAAATGGTAGTGTATAGTAATCTACGGGTACTTCTTGATAGCTACTTCTGTACAACCCTTTATGCTCAAAGAACAACACCGGATTTGGGTCTTCAATGGCCGTGGCCAATAAACCCTTTGCATCATAGGGAAAAGCCGGATACACTACTTTAAGTCCCGGGGTCTTTGTAAACCAGGCCTCGTTGGTCTGTGAATGGAACGGACCGGCGGCTACCCCGCCACCACATGGCATACGGATTACTACATCCGCATGTTCCCCCCATCTATAATAACTTTTGGCCAAATAGTTGACAATGGGATTAAAACCCGTACTTGCAAAATCTGCAAATTGCATTTCCATGACCGCTTTCATACCGTTTATGGACAAGCCCATTGCAGCGGAAACTATAGCCGATTCACATATGGGCGTGTTACGCACTCGTTCCTTTCCAAAATCGTTGATAAAGCCTTCCGTAATCTTGAATACACCTCCATAGTCCGCCACATCCTGACCCATGATAACCAGATTTTCAAACCTTTGCATTGACTGCTTTAACCCTTGAGATATGGCATCTACCAAGCGGATACTTTTTGTATGTATTGAGGGTTCAATTAATTTAAAATCAAATGTTTTGTATACCTCAATTAATTCTTTACTTTCATTAGGTACAATTGCATCTTCATTAAACGCCATTTGCAAATGTGAGTCTATTTTGTCCTGTATATCCTTTTGAAATTCTTCAATAGACTCCATATTGACTATATCCTGCTTCAGTAAAAATTGCTTAAAATTATCAAGCGGGTCCTTAGCGGCCCAGGTATCCATTAATTCTTGTGGAACATATTTGGTTCCACTGGCTTCCTCATGCCCCCGCATACGAAAGGTTTTAAATTCCAATAATACCGGTCTAGGACGATTACGCATATCTTGGGCCAGAGTCCTTACCCTAGTATATACCTCAAGGATATTATTGCCATCTATTATATGGGACTCCATACCATAGCCAATACCCTTATCGGCCAAATGCTCACATTTAAACTGTTCATTGGTAGGCGTGGAAAGTCCGTATCCATTATTTTCAACACAGAACAATACCGGTAAATCCCATACGGAAGCCACATTCAACGCTTCGTGAAAATCACCTTCGCTCGTGGCCCCTTCTCCCGTAAAAACCGCAGTTACCTTTTTTTCATTACGCAGTTTATGGGCAAGGGCAATACCGTCTGCCACACCTAATTGCGGACCCAAATGTGATATCATCCCTATAATCCTATATTCTTGGGTTCCAAAATGAAAACTTCTGTCCCGCCCTTGTGTAAAACCACTGGCTTTACCCTGCCATTGTGCAAACAAGCGGTGCAAAGGAATATTCCTTGTCGTAAAAATGCCAAGATTTCTATGCATGGGCAAAATGTACTCATCATTATTGAGTGCACTGGCCACACCTACAGAAATAGCTTCCTGGCCAATACCACTGAACCATTTTGATATTTTACCCTGACGTAGTAAAATCAACATTTTCTCTTCAATCATTCTGGGCAACAGCATTGATTTATAGAGTTTTATCTGAAAATCCTTATCAACCTTAAATTGTTTATAGTCCATCAACTGGTATTGTAAGTATTATAAAATATAAATGTAACAAAAATGCCTACAGCAACTAACATTTATAACACAGCTTGTAAATCGGCAATTATTATTAATTTTACATAAATATCATAAAATTATGAGCTTGGTACCTAGTATTGATTTATCTGATTTTCTTTCGGAGGACCCAAAAAGAAAACAAAAATTTATAAATGAGATCGGTAAGGCATTTGAAGAAATAGGCTTTGTTGCGCTGAGCGGTCATTTTCTATCGGACGAACTGGTTGATTCCTTGTATGACGAAATTAAAAAATTCTTTAATCTGCCCCAAGATGTTAAGGATTCATACGAAATAGAAGGTATTGGTGGTCAACGAGGTTACACATCCTTTGGAAAGGAACATGCAAAAGGCAGAAAGGAAGGAGACTTAAAGGAGTTTTGGCATTTTGGACAGTATGTGGAGAACGACCCTAAATTGGAAAAGGAATATCCGGACAATGTATTGGTCAAAGAGCTTCCCAAATTCAATGAAGTTGGAAAAGAGACCTATAAAATGCTTGAAAAAACCGCAAAATATGTTTTGCGTGCCCTGGCCCTACACTTAGATTTGGATGAATATTATTTTGATGATTTCATTAAAAACGGTAATTCCATATTACGCCCCATTCATTATCCTCCTATTACCACGGAACCTAAAAATGCGGTAAGAGCGGCGGCACATGGTGATATCAATTTAATTACCCTTTTAATGGGGGCACATGGTAAAGGTCTACAAGTAAAGAACCATGAGGGCGAATGGGTAGATGCCATTGCAAAGCCGGACGAATTAATGATCAATGTAGGTGATATGCTTTCTAGATTGACCAATAACCGATTGCTTTCTACCATACACCAAGTGGTAAACCCACCTAAGGAACTTTGGGGCACTTCTAGATATTCCGTACCATTCTTTATGCATCCGGTTAGCGAAATGTCATTGAACTGTTTAGATAATTGTGTTGATGAAGATCATCCAAAACTTTATTCCGACATTACTGCGGGCGAATTTTTACATGAGCGTTTGATTGAATTAGGATTGATAAAGAAGTAACAATGGACTTACAAGACCAGCTTAAAAATCTTTTTCCCGATCATGAACCCCAAGATATTCCTGTTGAAAAAGAACCACAGGACCGTATTTGGTTGCAGGATGAGCCCATAATTTGTAAATACGAAAAGCGTAAAGGCAAGCCAATTACCATTTTGGAAGGATATACCGGTGCAACGGAAGATTTTAAAAAATTGGCCAAGGATATCAAAAAAACGTTGAGCGTAGGCGGTAGTTTTAAGGATGACAAAATCATTATCCAGGGAGATTACCGGGCAAAAATCATGGACATTTTAAAGGAGAAAGGCTTTAAGGTAAAACGCGTAGGAGGATAATTTTTATAGTTTAATAGACTTGCAATTAATTTGTTTTCTGTTAAATTATTTTTTAGCATTGTTATAAGTCTTATTTTTAATGTTCACCAAACTAAATCATAATCTGGCATGAGTTCTGTTTTACATATTACCAATGGCGATATTTTTACGCAACGACTCCAAAAATTGAATTTAAAGGGAGATGTCATCACATGGCGCGAAATGCTATGTGAAGGAAAGACATTACCCACTGTAGGCACCGAAACTTTTTGGAAAACCAGGTTTGAATTCCTTCATAAAAATTACAAGGTTTCAAAATCATGGTTCATCGAAAAAACCTTAAAGGAATACCGCTCACTATGTAGCCATAAACAACAGGACCAAATAGTATTATGGTTTGAATACGATCTTTTCTGCCAAGTAAATATGTTGGCCGTTATCAGTTGGTTGCTTACCCATCGTAAATATGCTGAAATATCTTTGGTATGCTGTGGTAAGGAAGATGAAACGGATAACATGTACAGTCTTACGGAACTTACCGATGATCAGCTACTTGGTCTATACAGAAATAAAAAAATATTAACGCAGGACGATACCGAATTTGCGGATTACGTCTGGCAACTATATTGTAGCAACAATCCTATACGATTGGAGAATCTGACCGATTTTAATGATTACCAATTTGACTATTTAGGAGATGCCATTAAAACACATCTAAAAAGATTTCCCAGTATCGTAAATGGACTAAACGATATGGAAAACACCATTTTGAGATTGGCCATGGACGAAAAGCCAAAATCAAAAAAAGAATTCATGAACGTTCTCCTCAATAATCAAGGTAACCTTGGTTTTGCCGATACCCAATATGACCGTGCAATTACAAGGTTAAAACCTTTGATCAGCAGTTTAAATCCGGTTAGGTTATCTAAAAAGGGAAAGGAAATTTTAGAGGGCAAAACAAGTTACTATTCCTGTATACAGGATAATGATGTTTACTTAGGCGGGGCATTAAAGTACAATTACCTTTATAATACCAATGCCAATAGAATTCTAAAATTATAGCATGCAATTAAGGCCTGCTGAGCTGATCATCAATGATGACGGCAGTATATACCATTTAAATCTACTTCCAGAAGATATAGCGACCACCATCATAACGGTAGGTGATCCCGATCGTGTACATCAAGTCTCCAATTATTTTGATCGTATAGAACTAAAAAAAGGAAAACGAGAATTTGTTACGCATACCGGTATAAAGAACGGTAAACGAATTTCCGTTATATCCACGGGTATAGGTACGGACAATATTGATATTGTGCTTAATGAACTGGATGCCTTGGTCAATATTGATTTTTCCACCCGCACCCTTAAATCTAAACATACCCCGCTTAATATTATTAGAATCGGTACAAGTGGCGCCATTCAACCCAATATTCCGGTTGACTCTTTTTTAATCAGCGAATACGCCATTGGTTTTGATGGGCTTTTACATTTTTATGAGCATGAAAATATGGGTTTTACGGATATTGAGGATGCTTTTATAACATACTGTAATTGGAATGCCAATAAAGCACGACCATATATAATAAAATATGCAGATAATCTAGCAAAATTATTTATTGATAATCGTATACGATTAGGCTTTACCGCAACAAATACAGGCTTTTATGGCCCTCAACACCGCCAATTACGTCTTAAGCCCAGCCAAATGGAATTAATGCAGAAACTCTCCTCATTTTCTTACCAAAACCTGCAACTTACAAATTTGGAAATGGAAACGTCCGGTATATATGCCCTTGCCCATTTATTAGGCCATCACGCCGTTTCCTTAAACTGTATTCTGGCAAATAGAGCAACAGGGGAATTCTCCAAAACTCCATCGGAATCCGTAGATGAGTTAATAAAATTTTGTTTAGGGCGTCTTAGTTAACGCATTTTTAAAAGTATCCTGCCGTGGTCTTCTTATTTTTGTGCTTATGAAAAATAAAAATTTGAAGCATAGGGATATTAATTGGCTTTATTTTAATGAACGTGTATTACTTGAAGCAGCCAATAAGTCAACTCCCCTATTGGAAAGACTTAAATTTCTTGCAATTTTTTCTTCGAATTTAGATGAGTATTTTAAGGTTAGGGTTTCCGGTCTTCGCCAAATACGGCAGTTGGACAAGAAGTTGCGAAAGAAACTAATGCTCAAGGCAAATAGTACCTTAAAACATATTTTAGAAACTATAGAACAACAACAAATTACTTTTGGCAAGGTGATAGCGACTACCTTGAACGAGTTGGAAAAGCACCATATATTCTTAAGAAACCCAAGTGAATTCAATGATGAACAAAAAGTATTTTTAACCAACCTATTCCATACTTCTATACAGCCTTATTGTAAGATACATAGTACAACAAACAATGTATCGCTTATAGATGGTGCATTATATTTGGCCGTTCATCATAAGAACAACGAATATAGCCTAGTGCAAATTCCTACCGATGAAGCAGATCGTTTTATAAAATTACCGGGCGACCATCACCAATATTGTTATTTAGATGATGTTGTTCGACTTAATATGGATAAGCTATTTCCCAATCAGGAAATTACACAGTGCTATTCCATAAAATTGTCTCGAGATGCGGAGTTATATTTAGAAGATGATTATACGGATGCCGCACTGGTAGAGAAAATATACAATTCCCTGAATAAAAGGGAAACCGGGCAAGCTACGCGCTTATTGTATGATAGTAATATACCCAATGAATTATTGAATGTACTTAAAACTCATTTGAATTTAGGTGAGGCCGACTTATCCCCAGGAGGAACATACCACAACCTTTCCGATTTTTTTAGCTTTCCGAGGCCAATGGGTACCGAACATTTACAATACGAGCCAAAGCCTGCCTTACCACATCCGGTTCTATCAACATCCAACAATGTTTTCGAAACAATAGCCAGAAAAGACCAATTGGTACATTTTCCTTATCAGGATTTCAATGTTATTGAAAATTTTTTGGAAAGCGCTGCAAACGATTCACAGGTAACTGCCATTAAAATGACAATTTATAGAATTGCAGAAAAATCGGCTTTGGCAAATGCATTGTTAAAAGCCTTGGACAATGGAAAAGAGGTTACTTTGTTCGTAGAGGCCCAAGCACGTTTTGATGAGGCAAATAATATTAAATGGGGCAGAATATTCCAAGAAAAAGGAGCCAAGGTAATATTTAGTATTCCACAGGTAAAAGTGCATTCTAAAATTGCTATGGTATTTAGAAAAGAAGGTGATAAATTTAGACGGTATGCCTATATAGGTACTGGGAATTTTAATGCAAAGACTGCAACAATCTATTGTGACCACGGACTCTTTACGGCCCATAAAAAAATAACAAAGGACCTAAAACAGGTTTTTGAGGTGTTGGAGCGAAAATTAATCATTCCCAAGTTAAAACGTCTTCTGGTTTCACCTTTTACCACACGTATTACCTTTTTAAACCTTATACAAAACGAGATTGATGCTGCAAAAAGTGGAAAACATGCCGCCATTACAGCCAAAATGAACAGTTTGGAGGATGCCGATATGATTAATGCCCTATATAGAGCGGTCAATGCCGGAGTTAAGGTTAGGCTGATTGTCAGAGGCTTTTGTTGCTATCTAAAGGCTAGTGGCGATCCTGATGCCCCAATGAAAGATTCTATTCTTATTACAAGTATCATAGATCGCTATTTGGAACATGGCAGGATCTATCTCTTTGAAAACGGTGGTAATGAACTCATGTATGTTGGCTCCGCAGATTGGATGACCAGAAATTTGGACCGCAGAATTGAGGTGCTTACCCCTATTCTTGACCCAGATATTTTTAGTGAATTAAAACATATTCTAACTTTACAGCTTAACGATAACCAAAAGGCTCGAATATTGGATATTGAAAATTCCAATAAAAAAGTGACCGTCCAAGACCACCAGGAACCTGTAAGGTCACAGTATGCCATTTATGACTATCTTAAAAATAAATTAAATGAAAACGGTTAAAATTATAGGTGTACCGGAACATTTCAACCTTCCTTGGCATCTGGCCATAGACGAAGGAGCTTTTAGGGAAAGAGGTCTTGATTTAGTGTGGACAGATGTGCCAGAGGGTACCGGCAGAATGTGCAATTTATTAAAGGATAACGAGGCGGACCTAGCCATAATCCTAACGGAAGGAATTGTAAAAAGTATTACAGAAGGAAACAAGGCCAAAATCATACAAGAATATATTGCCTCTCCCTTGCTGTGGGGCATTCATGTGGATACCAACAGTAGTTTAAAGGATTTAAAGGACCTTGAAAACACTACTGCGGCCATAAGCAGATTTGGTAGCGGAAGTCATTTAATGGCCTATGTACATGCAAAACAAATGGGGTGGGATTTAGAAAACCTGAAATTTAACCTGGTAAACAACCTTGAGGGTGCGGTCCAAAGCCTTTCTACGGGAAATGCAGATTATTTTATGTGGGAACATTTTACGACGAAACCATTGGTAGATGGTGGTATTTTCAGGCATTTAGGAGATTGCCCCACGCCATGGCCCTGTTTTGTACTTGCAGGAACGACATCATTTATCGCGAAAAACGGAAACCTCATTGCCCATATAAGGGAAATTATCAACACCTATACCGTAGAATTTAAACAAATACCCAGTATTGACCGTACATTGGCCCATAGGTATAAACAGAAATTAGAGGACATACAGGAATGGCTGCAATTAACCCAATGGAGTCAAAAGCAACTATCTGAACATACCTTGTTAAAAGTACAGGATACCCTAAATGAATTAAATTTGATCGACCAAATAATTCCTGCCGATCATATTTTGACGTAATTTAAATTGCAGCTAAGCTAAAATGCTTTTGAATAAGCTGTTTAAACGTATCGTCAGATAAAGGTTTCTGTGAGAAATCCGCTATATGTGGATTGGTTATGGCGCGATCTTTATCCTCTTGGTTATCACTTATGGTAACAAGAACGATGGTAATCTGGTCTTTTAATTTTTTTGGGACCATTTCTTCATAGGCCTCCATAAATTGCCATCCGTCCATAACAGGCATTCTAAGATCTAGCATGACCATACAAGGTAATTCCAGTTCTTCCTGACCTTTACCTAAAATGAAATCCAATGCTTCCTGGCCGTTTAGGGCAGAATTTAAATTAACATCCAAATCAAGCTTATTGATGAAAATGGAATGAAGAAAGTTGCTTGCCTCATCATCATCCACCAATAAAATGCTGTTTAATCTGTCTAAATTTTTCATAGCGAGTTATTGTTAGTTAATGTTATACCTATAAAATAGTGTCTTCTTAAAGTTATAAAAAAAATTATTAATAAATAACTTACCACATAATAGATTTATTGCCCATACCTGTCAATATTTTATTACAATGGGAAAAATGCTGATTTCCAAACCAATATCCCCTATTTGCGCTTAAGGGCGATGGATGTCCGGATTCTAGAATATGGTGGGCGTTCATATTAATTAATTTTTTCTTTTTCTTGGCAAAACCGCCCCATAACATAAAAACGATATCTTTTTTCTGGCTAGATAGTTTTTTAATGACCGCATCGGTAAAAACTTCCCAACCTTTTCCTTGATGACTGCCCGGATCATGTTCCCTAACGGTCAATGTTGCATTTAGTAACAAAACCCCTTGTGCGGCCCATCGCTCCAAATTTCCACTTAAGGGGTACGGGTTTCCTATATCTGTTTCGACTTCCTTAAAAATATTTATCAATGAAGGTGGATGTTTTACTCCATCATTTACTGAAAAACAGTATCCGTTAGCCTGATTGGGCCCATGATAAGGGTCTTGTCCTATAATGACTACCTTAACATCGGCAAAACTACTTTTTTCAAAGGCGGCAAAGATGTGTTCCATAGCCGGGTAACAGGTATACTGCCGATATTCCTGTTCCACAAAGGTTATTAGTTGCCGAAAATATTCTTTTTCAAATTCTTCCTTTAATTCCTGTGTCCAAGTGGGATGTATATTTTTTATAATCATAATGTAAAGTATGTTTACCAGGTTACAAATTTATCTAATTGTCAATGTATTCAACATATGAAACCCAAGTAACATGGCCTCATTTGTTAAAAGGAACTACACTACTTAAAAAAACTGTTACCAAGACCAAACAACGCTTGCTTCGTAAATTTCAGATATCGCTCTCAATCCGTACCTTTACCCCATATTAAATTAGCTCGTGGCCAATATACATTCCAAAACATTACAGGATTTAGAATTCCCTTCCATTTTACAGCAGATTGCAGCGCGTTGCCATACTGAATTGGGCAAAGAGGCAGCGTTGAATATAGCACCTTTCTTAACCGAGGAAGTTATTAGAATCGAATTAGGTAAAACGGCCGAATACCTTTCTTCCCTGGTTAGTGAAAACCGTATTCCAAATCATGGATTTGATAGTATCAATGCAGATTTACGGTTGTTAAAAATTGAAAATACCATTTTAGAACTACAGGGATTCAAACGTATCTCGAGTATTTGCACCACGGTTGCCCAACATCAAAAATTCTTTAAAAAATTCAAGGAATATTATCCATTGTTCCATGAATTTGCATTAAAACTGGAACCAACAACCGAAATTCCAGTGTTGATCAACAACGTAATTGACCGTTTTGGTGAGGTAAAAGACAATGCATCGGACAACCTTCAGATTATCAGAAGGCAAATCAACCAAGTCAGGGGTAAGATCAGCCAAAGCTTTGGCGCGGCACTTTCAACTTACCAATCATCCGATTACCTGGATGAAATAAGGGAGAGTGTGGTGGAAAACAGAAGGGTCCTTGCCGTAAAGGCCATGTACCGTAAAAAAATTAAGGGTGCGGTAATGGGCACTTCCAAAACCGGCAGTATCGTTTACATTGAACCGGAAGCAGTTTTAAAATATAGCCGGGAACTGAATAATCTGGAATACGAAGAAAAAGAAGAAGTACAACGGATACTAAAACAATTAACCAATCAAATCAGGCCATTTAGAGCGCTTTTAAGCGATTATCAGGATTATTTGTCACAAGTGGACGTCATTGCCGCAAAAGCGAAGCACGCGGAAGATATCAACGCCCTAATGCCTACTATCAATACCAACAACAGACTCTATTTAAGGGATGCCTATCATCCGCTTTTATATTTAAGCAATAAGCGAAAGAACGAAAAAACATATCCCCAGACTATAGAGCTGCACCAGGAAAATAGGATCATCGTCATCTCCGGCCCCAATGCTGGTGGAAAAAGTATTACGTTGAAAACCATTGGCCTATTACAGGCTATGCTTCAAAGCGGTATGTTGATTCCTGTACACGAACGTAGCGAAGTTTGCTTTTTCAAAAAAATATTGACGGATATTGGTGACAACCAAAGTATTGAAAATCACCTAAGTACGTACAGTTACCGCTTAAAGAACATGAACCAATTTCTAAAACGCTGCGATGACAATACCTTGTTCTTGATCGATGAGTTTGGTACAGGTAGCGACCCGGAACTGGGGGGTGCCTTGGCAGAAGCATTTTTAGAAGTGTTTTATGAGCGGGGTTCCTATGGCGTAATCACTACCCACTATGCCAATTTAAAAGCATTGGCCAATGAACTGCCCCATGTTACCAATGCCAATATGCTTTTTGATGGCAGGACCCTTGAGCCCACTTTTCAACTTATACTTGGGCAAGCAGGTAGTTCATTTACCTTTGAGGTAGCACAAAAGAACGGTATCCCCTATTCCCTGATCAACAAGGCCAAAAAGAAAATAGAGCGTGGAAAAGTAAGGTTTGATGCCACTATTGCCAAATTACAAAAAGAACGCAGTAAAATGGCACAGACAGGCTCTAGACTCAAAGAGGAGGAAAACAAGGCGCGAGAGGAAAGTGAGCGCTTGGAAAAGCTGAATGCCAAAATCAAGAGCAAATTGGAAAATTATCAAGAGTTATACGACCATGATCAACGTATGATTCAATTGGGAAACAAGGTGAACATTGCTGCGGACAAATACTTTTTGGACAATAAAAAGCGCCAGTTGGTATCTGAGCTATTACGAATTGTGGAAACGGAGAATAGCAAGCGCAAGAAAAAAACTGCAAATGAGGCCAAGGCAGAACGTGCAAAAAAAGCAAAAGTAGCCCAAGAAGTCCAAAAAGAGGTGAAGGTCATTCGTGAAAACAAAAAGGTTGCCAAGAAAAAGGCCATAGCAAAAGAAAAAAACAAACCTAAACCAGTTTTCAAAATTGGTGATCGTGTACGTATGTTAGATGGCAAGTCCGTAGGGTCAATAGATTCCTTGGAAAAAGGAAAAGCGATAGTCAACTATGGCATTTTTACGACCAATGTTAGTGTTGACCAATTGGAATTGGTAGAACGAAAGAAATAACATATTAACAAACTGATTTTAAGTATTTTAAATTAAATCGTATACGATTTTTATAAATTGTTAAACACCATATTCACATAAAACTAGTACTTATTGACCCTTTATTACATTAATTCCTGCTGACGCCTAAATTTATCATAGGAATATTTTAGTGGAATTGTTATTTATACCAGTGATATCTCAATTATATGTCTAGCACTCCCAATCTATTAAAGATTTAGGAATAAATAAATATCCATTGAACATCTTTCTTAAATAGATTATAAATGGTAATGATATAATTGGTACTCATTGTATCTTTAATCCGTGGAAAATAAAAAGAAAATTATTTTATTTGACGGGGTCTGCAATTTGTGTAACGGAGCCGTACAGTTTATCATTAAAAGAGATTCTGAAAACCAATTTCAATTTGCCGCCTTGCAAAGTGAAACTGGAAAAAAATTGACTCTAGAACGAAATATAGATACTGAAAAAGTTGATTCTATTATTCTTATTGAACCCAACGTTGCTTATTATATAAAATCTACAGCTGCTTTAAAGATTGGTGAAGAATTAAAAGGAATAAGAACAATTTCCTGCATTTTATTATGGTTACCGGAGTCTTTCCGTAATATCGTATACGATTTTATAGCTCGAAATAGGTATCAATGGTATGGCAAAAGAGAAGAATGTATGATACCAACGGATGAAATAAAGCAAAAGTTCATTTAACCTTATTGATAAATCGGTGCATCTAAAATTTTACTAATCCAAAGAATAATAGTTTTGCCCCTATCCCCATTATATCAACTATATACCAAAGATTTAAATTATATTATCGCCATTATTGAAACATAATGAGCAAAATTAAAAGACGGCGATACAAGAAAAAAAGATACCTACTACCTATAACACTTATTGTAGTGTTACTTATTTTTCGCATTGCCCTACCCTATATCGTTAAAGATTATGTCAATAAGGTTTTAGCGGATATTCCCGGATATTATGGACATGTTGAAGATATTGACCTTGCTTTAATCCGCGGTGCATATACTATAAAGGGAATGTATTTAAATAAAGTAAATGCAAATTCCGATGTTCCTTTTCTAGACTTTAAGAAAACCGACATTTCCATTGAGTGGAAAGCATTGATTCATGGAAAAATAGTGAGTGAAATTATCATGAAAGAACCAACCGTGATCTATGTTTTTGAAGACCAACAACAAGATACGGCCCAAACCGATACCGAAGATTGGTCCAAAGCACTTACGGACTTAGTTCCCATAGACATCAATCAATTAACCGTTAAACAAGGTAAGTTTGCCTTTCTACAATTACAGGCAGACCCCAATATTGACCTGAACCTTTCCAACGTAAACCTTTCTGCGTCCAACCTTAGGAATGTGGTAGAAAAAACAAGGACATTACCTTCTACTATATACGCCACAGCAGTCTCTATAGGTAACGGAAATGTTATTCTAAAAGGAGACATGAACTTGGTCAAGGAAATTCCGGATATGGACATCTCCTTTAGTTTGGAAAAAGCAAATGCCAAGGCTTTAAATGATTTCACGAACTTTTATGCAGGCATAGATTTCGACGAAGGCACTTTTGACCTTTTCGGAGAAATGGCCATTGCCGATGGATACTTAAAAGGTTCGTTTAAGCCTATTTTACGGAATGCTAAATTGATCGGCAAGGATGATGGTTTCTTGAAAACATTATGGGAAGGCTTTGTTGGCTTCTTTAAATTCTTGTTAAAGAATCATAGGCAAGATACATTGGCAACAAAAATACCTATAGAAGGTGATTTAAATAGCGCAAAGACAAAGATCATCCCTACCATTACCGGTATTTTTAAAAATGCTTGGATAAAAGCCTATAAAGGGGTAGTAGATGACGATTTAAATTTTAAGGATGCCACAGAGGGTGCTGACGCATTAGAGGAAAAAAAATCTAAATAAAACTGGGTTAAGGATGTATACAACTTTCTATGCCTTTTTAATATTCTACAATTCCAAAACATCAAATTGGCTAAAATAGCCAGTGTAGCTTTAAACATTTACTCCTATGAACCAAAAATTAAGGAAGATTGCCGTATTGGGCTATATTGCCAAAGGAACCGTTTATGGCATTACCGGTGTTTTAGCGCTTTTTTCCGCATTTAATATGGGAGGTCAAAAGGCTGGTAAATTAGAGGTTATCGACTATTTGGAGAACCAACCCTTTGGAACCGTGATTATTTTTATTTTGGGACTTGGTCTTCTCTGTTTTGCACTATGGAGATTTATTGTCAGCATTTACGACCCTGAAGATTATGGCACCGACATCAAAGGCCTAGGAAAACGTGTGGGCTTTTTCGTTAGCGGTTTGGTATATGCTTCAATTGGAGTTTTTGCAATTTTGGACGCACTCAACATTACGTCCCTGATAGCTAAGGGTGGTGGAGGCGGAAATACAAGCTTACAAAACGGAACGTTGAGCGCATTGATATTTATCGTCGTTGGAGCGGGACTGGCATTAAAGGGAGTTTTTCAATTTCTAAAAATCCAAAATGGAGATGTACTTAAAAAATTAAATCTCCAAAATATCAATTCGGTCATTAAAAGAAAGACCGTTAGACGTATAGGTTATGCCGGACTCATTTCCAGAGGAATCGTAACCTTGATCATTGCTTATTTCTTTCTTACCGCTGGCTTTAATTTAAAGGGAAACTCTTCCAATACGGTCAAAGGTACCGCTCAAGCTTTTTCCTTTATCCAAGAACAAGTTTATGGACATTGGTTATTAGGTACCATTGCTATAGGTTTAATTTGCTATGGTCTATATATGTTTACCATGGCCGCTTATCGCCAATTTGACGTCTAAAGCATAAATACCTTCAAATCCCTACTTTTTATAATTGTCGTCCCAGTTTTTAACCTTGGGCGAATGCAATTTATCTACGGACTTTGCCACCATCATGGAAACAGTAGCATCACCGGAAACGTTGATTACGGTACGGCACATATCCAAAGGTCTGTCAACGGCAAATATTAATGCCAGTCCTGCTTCTGGTATTCCTGCCTGAGCAAGAACTATGACCAACATTACCATTCCCGCACCTGGTACCGCAGCACTACCTATTGATGCCAAGGTAGCCGTTACGATTATACCCAACTGAGCGGATAGGCTTAGTTCCATACCAAAGGCCTGAGCTATAAAAACAGCGGCTATAGCTTGATAAAGGCTTGTGCCATCCATATTAATGGTAGCGCCAATTGGAAGAACGAAACTGGTAACCTCCTCATCTACGCCTAAATGCTCCTCTACCCGTTCCATGGTCACGGGCAATGTAGCTGCACTTGAACTTGTAGAAAAAGCCAATAATTGCGCCGGGGACATGCCTTTCATAAAGGTATTTGGCGAGGTTTTCGTAAAGACCCAAACCATTAACAGGTACACCCCTAACATTAAAGTTAGCCCTAATACCACACATAGGGCGTACCAAGCCAACGCCTTGAACAAATCCAAACTTGGGGACTCTACCACCAGTGCCGCTAATAAAGCAAATACTCCAAAAGGAGCTGCAAGCATTATCAAATCAATCAACTTTAATATCACTTCATTGAAGCCATCAAAAAATTTCTTTACCGGTGAAGCTTGTTCTTCAGGTATTAAAATTAGACCTATACCAAAAAATATAGCAAAAAATATTACTTGAAGCATATTTCCGTTATCGGATGCCGCCTTAAAAATATTGCTTGGTACCAAATCTTCCAACGCCTGTAAAGGCCCAGCTTCCTTTTGCTTGTCCGCCTTGGACTTTATTGCATCCGCATCACCTTTGTAATTTTCCACCAATTCCGATCGGGTCTCCTCACTAATTGAAGCACCAGGTTTTACAATATTTACCACCCCCAAACCAATGGATACGGCAATAACTGTGGTGAATATATATATAGCTATCGTTCTTCCACCCATTTGTGAAAGCTTGGAAATATCCTTAAGATCAGAGACTCCTTTGATCAATGATGCCAATATCAAAGGAACTGCAATAAGTTTTAATGAATTGATAAAAATATTACCGAATGGTTTTACCCAATCCGAAATAAATTGTGGTCCCCATTCCAACTGTACCATGGCCAATGCAAACAATACTCCGGCCAACATTCCCAATAGAATTTGCCAATGCAACTCTAGCTTCCTCATATATAATTTGGTTTTGGGAAGTAAGATAGTATTTTGCTTGTAAAAGTGCTAAAAAGGAACCTATAATTTAATGGCTCTGTTGATCAACGTAAAGTCTGCCAGCACCAAGGCCGTCATTGCCTCTACTATGGGAACGGCTCTTGGAACCACACAGGGATCGTGCCTACCCTTTCCTTGGGTCTGTACTTTATTCCCTTGCCTATCTATGGTCTCATACCCTTGTATGACCGTTGCCACAGGTTTAAATGCGACATTAAAATAAATATCCATGCCATTACTTATGCCACCTTGTATACCGCCACTATAGTTGGTTTTTGTAGTACCATCAGTATTAAACTGGTCGTTGTGTTCACTGCCTTTCATGGTTACACCATCAAAACCACTACCATATTCAAAACCTTTAACGGCATTTATGGATAGCATTGCCTTACCAAGTTCGGCATGTAATTTATCAAATACCGGTTCTCCTAAACCTATTGGTACATTCTTGGCAACACAGGTAATTACACCTCCAATAGTATCCCCTTCCTTTTTAATGGCTTTGATATAATCTTCCATTTGTGAGGCCATTTCTTGATCCGGACATCTCACTATATTATTTTCAGTTTGGGAAAGGTCCAGTTCCTTATAATCCTTGTTCAATTTTAAATTTCCCACTTGGGATACAAAAGCCTGTATTTCAATACCCTTTAAAAATTGCTTTGCGATAGCACCGGCCACTACCCTACTTGCCGTTTCTCTTGCAGAACTTCTACCGCCACCCCTGTAATCCCTAAATCCGTATTTCTGGTCATACACATAATCCGCATGAGATGGCCTATAGGAGTCTTTGATATGACCATAATCCTTAGATTTTTGATTGGTATTGTGAATTGCAAAACCAATGGGAGTACCTGTAGTCTTCCCTTCAAAGATTCCGGAGAAAAATTCAACTTCATCCGGTTCCTTGCGCTGCGTTACGATAGCCGATTGACCGGGTTTACGCCTATCCAAATCTTTTTGAATTGCTGCGAGGTCCAATGTAATTCCAGACGGACATCCATCTATAACCCCACCTATGGCCTTGCCATGAGATTCTCCAAACGTGCTAACTTTAAATAGGTTTCCAAAGCTATTTCCGGCCATGATAAATTATTTCAATTATTAATGGATAAACAATCTATAGACTATAAAAGTCCAAGCTTCAAAGGTAAAAGTTAAATGTTTGATACAAAAATATTACAATCGCTTATTACCTAAACAAAGTAATCTTTTCCAGTAATAATTATTTAACCTTAGCATCATGTAAAAATGATGCTGCTACGAACTGATAACCATACCATTAGGTTTAATTTTGTACGAAAATTACGCCTTTGAAAAAACGCCGTCTAGAAATTGTCGTACTATCCGATATCCATTTGGGTTCATATACATGTCACGCAGAAGAACTACTAACCTACCTTTCTAGCATAGACCCAAAGATTTTAGTGTTAAATGGTGATATACTAGATACCAAAAAAATGGAAAACAACTATTTTCCACCGGCACACCTAAAGGTCATTAAAAAAATATTCTCCCTAGCGGCCAAAGGTACTGAAGTACACTATATTACCGGTAATCATGATGAGCCTCTTAGAAAATTTGACCCAATACATATGGGAGCCATTAAAGTATCCAATAAATTGATCTTAAAACTTAATGGAAAAAACACGCTTTTCTTTCATGGCGATATTTTTGATATTTCCCTTAGATACTCCCATTGGTTGCTTCATTTAGGAAGCATAGGTTTTACGACCCTTTTAAGGTTTTCCAAATTAAAATCTAGAATTTTCAAAAAAATGGGCAAAAGAAACAAGCCCTTTTTAAGTACGGAATACCAAAAAGTACGGGACCCGAACCTTATTGCAAAGTTTGAACACAATGTGGCCCAACTAGCCATTGACCAGCATTTTGACCATGTTATCTGCGGACACAGCCATCATCCTAAAAAACAGGTTATAGAAACAAAAAAGGGCAGTTGCCTATATTTAAACTCCGGGGATTGGGTTACTCACAAGACCGCCTTGGAATATTCCTTTAAACGATGGAAACTATATCATTATGACAATGATAAACTAGCCTCTTTCTATATGGACGAGGAATTAAAATCCATGGATATCAACGAATTGATTGCCACCATCACTAATAAAGCCAACAAAAAAAAGCAACAAAAACAATGAACCTTAATTAAGATACCAACGCGTCGTTCAAAATACTGACAGGATGCTTTGCTATTCTTTTGGTACCATCAAAAATTTGGTGCCTGCAACTGGTTCCGTTTGCTGCAATTATGGTATCCGGTGACGATTTGGAAACTGCAGGAAACAATTTTAAGCCACCTATTTTCATACTGGTCCCGTAATGCTCTTTTTCGTATCCGAATGAACCTGCCATACCACAGCAACCGGAAGGGATAATACTTACTTTATAATTGACCGGTAAATTAAGAATGTCAAAAGTTACTTTTTGGTTGCTCAATGCTTTTTGGTGGCAGTGATTATGAATCTTTACATCTTTTGACTCCGTTGTAAAGGAAGATGCACTCAAGTTTCCGTTAGCAATTTCACTAGCCAAAAATTCTTCTATTAAGAAAGAATGATCGGCAATGTGTTGCGCACCGATCCGATCTGTGGTCAACCGTTTATATTCATCCCTGAAAGATAGTATTGCAGATGGCTCCAGACCCAATATAGGAATTGATTGATCTGCAAATTTTTTTAGCTCTACCATATTTTTGAGGGCAAGTTTTTTTGCCTGTTTCAAAAAGCCCTTAGATAAAAATGTACGGCCACTTTCAGCATAAAATAGTTGAACTTCATATCCTAATTTAATCAAAAGGGAAATTGCATCCTTCCCAACTTCAATATCCAAATACCTGGTAAATTCATCTATATATAAGACTACTTTATTTCTATTTATAGGATATTGATTAGCAGTATTTTGAAGATGCTTATCAAAATTAAAACTATAAACTTTTGGCAGACTTCTCTCAGGAGCCACACCACTGGATTTTTTCAATAAACCTCCAAAAAACTTGGATTCATATACCGCATTTGTCAAGCCGGAAACTTTACTTGCCAACCCGTTTAACTTGGTATTATATGCAAACAATTTTCCTCTTAAAGGATAGCCGTTGGCCTCTTGGTATTGATATAAAAATTCCGCCTTCAACGTAGCAACATCCACATTACTTGGACATTCACTGGCACAAGCTTTACAACTTAAGCACAAGTCAAAAGCCTCCTTGATTTCTTGACTGTCAAAATTGTTTTGTGCCGTACTTTTAGGATTGGTCAAAAATTCCCTTAATGTATTTGCTCTGCCCCTAGTGGTATCTTTTTCATTTTTTGTAGCATGGTAACTTGGACACATACCCCCGTTCATATGATGGGTTTTTCTGCAGTCCCCACTACCATTACATTTCTCCGCAGTTTTAAGGATACCCTCACTATCGGAAAAATCCATAAGTGTTTCTATATTGGGTTCCTCACGGTCCACTTCATAACGGAATGATTGGTCCATAGGATAAGCATCTACTATTTTCCCCGGGTTCAATATACCTTTGGGATCAAAATATGATTTTACCCTCCTGAGCAGTTCATAATTTTTTTTCCCAATCATGAGCGGAATGAATTCTGCCCTTACGATACCATCACCATGCTCCCCACTAAACGAACCCCTATACTTCTTGGTAAGCTTGGCAACATCTGTTGTAATGTTCCTGAACAATGCAACATCCGTAGCCTTTTTAAGATTTAGAATCGGACGCAAATGAAGTTCACCGGCACCGGCATGTGCATAGTACACCGCGTTCTGCTTATACCCCTTCATGATTACGGAAAATTCTGCTATAAAATCCTTTAGATCGGGCAGAGCAACGGCCGTATCCTCTATACATGCTACCGCTTTCATATCTCCAACAATATTGCCCAGTAGCCCCAAACCGGCCTTACGCAATTCAATGGCTTTACTAATTTGACTGCCGACCAATACAGGATTTGCATAGCTTAGTCCGGACTTTTCCACGGTCTTGATCAAAGCATCTACCGCTTTATTTAGCTCTATTTCGGAATGGGCAGAAACTTGCAACATTAATAATGCTTCCGGATCACCTTCTACGAAAAAACGATTTGCAAGTTGCGCACGGTTATTTTTTGTACAATCCAAAATAACCTTATCCATCATTTCACATAGTTGCAATGGGTGCTCCATTACCGGTACTACATCCATTAAACAATCTTCTAACGATGTATAATGGGTTACGACCATGGCAGAGAATGCCGGGGGCAATTCATCCAATTGAACGGTAATTTCAGTTGTAAATGCCAAGGTACCTTCACTTCCACAAAGCAGTTCCGCCATATTGAAATAACCCAGAGGACCACCAAATACGTTGGATTTTAAAAGTTCGTCTACGGCATAACCGGTATTTCTCCTGTGAATTTCAGGTTTGGGAAACTGTGTAATTATTTCGCTTGATACTTCATTGTCAATTAGTTCATTATAAATATTTTTATAAAGTGAAGCTTCAAATGAATTACCTTTCATTTTTTCTTGAAATTCGGTAGAAGAAAGCCTACCAAATTCAGCCTCGCTACCATCGGCCAAAATTGTTTTCAATGAAACAACCTTATCTCTGGTCACCCCATATTGTATAGATGTAGTACCAGAGGAATTATTACCTACCATACCACCGATCATACACCTGTTAGAGGTTGAAGTGTTGGGTCCAAAAAATAAACCGTACGGTTTTAAATATTGGTTGAGCTCATCCCGTATTACCCCTGGTTGTACCGTAACCTGCTTTTTTGCCTCATCTACTTTGATGATTTTTGTAAAATATTTAGAAACATCTACCACCAAACCATCACCAACACATTGTCCAGCCAAGGACGTTCCGGCGGTTCTGGGTATTATTCCAATACTTTCATGATTTGCAAATTCAATAATACGCTTGATATCCTTTACAGATTTAGGGAAGGCTGCTCCTAATGGAATTTTTCTATAAACCGAAGCATCCGTTGCATATAAACTTTTTGTAAGGTCGTCATATAAGACCTCACCCTCTAAATCTTGTTGTAACTTTGACAGGAAATTATTTTTCAAGATAGCACAATTTTGAGTGCTAAATTAAGTTTTATTGTGTGAGCCACATTATAAAAAAGCTCATTTTTCATCACAAAAAACATGAACTATATGAAGATTTTAAAAGGAATTACCGTACTTATTTTTATGGCCACCTGTTCGCTTTCATCGGCTCAGGACATAGCCAATCATGCATTAGGACTACGTTTGGGGGACAGTGACGGCTTTGGTGCCGAAATTAGCTACCAGAAATCATTAGGCCTTAACAATAGGTTGGAAGTTGACCTTGGATGGAGGGACAGTAGAAACTTTAACGCTTTTAAATTAGCTGGACTTTACCAATGGGTAAGAACCATTGAGGGTGATTTTAATTGGTATTATGGTGTTGGTGGCGGCCTAGGAAGTGTTGACTTTCCAGGACTACCAAATGATGATTATGGCGGATTGTTCGTATTTGCTGCGGGCGACATTGGTATTGAATATAATTTTGATATTCCGTTGATTCTCTCCTTGGACTTTAGACCTGAACTAGGTGTTTCCGGTTATAACGGATTTTCAGATAATTTTGATTTTGATATTGGACTTGGTATTAGATATCAATTCTAAGACAAGATACCTTAATTCAAAGACCTTTGGCGCAACCGTCAAAGGTCTTTTTTTATATCCTTTATATAAGTACATTTGCAACCTAACCTAAGTGTATTATATGAAAAATAATATTGTTATTCTACTGGCCATTGGCTTATTGTTCAGTTGCAACTCCAACCCAGAGGGTTTTACATTAAACGGTAATTTAAGGGGGGAATTAAAAGATGGTACAAGTGTATTCCTTAAAAAAATTGGCGATAACAACCAACCCGTAGAAGTAGATACGGCAACTACTACAAATGGCGAATTTACGTTTACCGGAGTTGCCAATACGCCAGAACTACATTACATATTTGTTGAACAGGTACCGGGCTACACAGCCGTAATCCTTGAGAACGGAACTATTGAATTTAACGCCCAAAAAGATAGCATGGGTTTTGCCGAAATAAAAGGCACGTTCCAAAATGAGAGTTTTGCCGATTACATGGATCAATCCAGGGCAATCTCTTTGCAAGCAAGATCTATTCAAGAAGATATGAAATCTGCCACAGGAGAAGCAGCGTTGGCTCTGCAGGATGAAATGACAGAACTACAGGAAGAGTACAAGGATTTTGAATTGAATTATGCAAAGGCCAATCCAAAGGCTTTGATTTCTGCGCTTGTCTTGGACAGGGCCATTAGTACCAAAGCAGTTGAATTTGAGGAAGCGGAAACTATTTTCAATACGTTTACGGAAGAAATTAGAAGTTCTCAACCTGGCAAAAAAATTCAGCAAAACTTAGAAAAGCTTAAAAAATCTGCAGAAGCCAGTAAAAACACCAGTATAGGCGCAAAAGCACCGGATTTTTCAGGTCCAAACCCAGATGGCGAAATCATTGCCTTAAAGGATGTAATGGGCAAGGTTACATTAATAGATTTTTGGGCAGCATGGTGCAAACCTTGTAGGAACGAAAATCCAAACGTTGTTGCCGTATATAATAAATACCACGACAAGGGCCTAAACGTAATAGGCGTTTCCTTAGATAGAACTGAAGAGGCTTGGAAGAAGGCAATTGCCGATGACGGCCTAGATTGGAACCATATATCCAATATTGCTTATTTTGATGATCAAATTGCCCAACTATACAATGTAAAAGCTATACCAGCGGCTTTTCTCCTAGACGAAAATGGCGTTATTGTGGCAAAGAATTTAAGAGGACCCGCCCTTGAACAAAAGGTGGCGGAGCTTCTAAATTAAGATTCCAAACCAATATGAAACGAAAAATCCCCTAGCAACAGATGGTGCCAGGGGATTTTCTATTTTTAATAGGTCATTTAAAATCTATTGAAGTAGTCATTAAAAGTACCTGTTATCGTCGTATCTCCATTCTTAATAACATTACCTACTACAGCGGCTATGGATGAATCTCCCAAAAACTCCACGGTAGCACCGTCCTCAAGAATTAAATCGCCGTAAATAATTATATTTCCCTCAATACGCAACGTAGAACCTGCACCAACCACTACATCACGAGTTCTATATTGTCTACCAATCGTAATGGCTCCGTTCATTTCAAAAACACTGTTGTCATCGATATCTATACCGTTGCTAACTGTCCAAGTACCACAAAGCAACAATGAACCGTCCACAGCAATAGAATTGAATCTTTTGGAGCCTGAGTATGCTTCCTGTTCCCCATTTGACACACTATAGTTTGATGTACCGTTATACGAAGGCAAATCTTCGCAACGCTCCACAAGACTTTCGCTAGGCCTGTTCAATTTTATAATCTGAAATCCGGACCTACCGGATGCGGCAAATACATAATCCCCTTTTGAGGCAACATAGTTTATGGAACCGGTCAACTCGATAACACCAACACCTGTAGTATTATCCGCCCTGGTCTCTGAAAGGCTTAAACCACCGGCGCCATTGGCCATTAACAAAACATCGTCGTTCACGGCAACACCATTGGTAACGATATCTCCAGGCTCTGCGTTTTCCGGATTGGTCAGTATAGGCATATGCTCAACAAAACTACCGGTAGTAGCATTATAGATACCCGCTCCTTTATTTCCTTCGGATACAATGATATTCTCACCAGAAAAATCCAATGTGCGCTTAGCATCTATTCCAAAATCAGAATCTATTGCGATTGTATTTTTTACCGACAAGCTTTGATCTAAGACACTCACCCCCTGGGCGGCATCCAATACGGCTATATCGGCTCCATTGACCGCAATAGATCTTAAATCTGTAAACGCGGCTTCATTTAAGGCTGTCATGTCACTCTTGTCATAGGCAACGACAAATCCTTCCTGCCCACTGGTAACATATACCGTGTTGCCCACAACCTGTACATCCGTAGCATTATCACCTTCCTGAAAGCCAAATGTTATATCCGAGGTGTTTAACCTTCCGTTATTTACTGCAATTTTGGCAACCAATGAATTTGATGTGGCCGTTACGGACTGTTCCGCATCTACACCACCAGCTACATATACATAACCACCGTCATAAGCAATGGAATTTAAATCTGCATTGGTAAAATACACCCTAGAGGTCAAACTAGGATTATAAGGATCACTGATATCAATAACATCTATGGTACCTACAAAGTCCTCACCCACAGTATTATAGGAAACATAACCATAATCTCCGTCCAATGCCACGTGGGTAGCCGCCAAATTCTCGCCGTTTTCAAACGTTGGTGGCGATATCTGGGCAATTAGGGTAAGCGGATAATCTCCTGCCGGCTCAGCTTTACCGGTCATATTACCGTACCTTTTGGCACTTGTTGCAGGATCTTCATAAATATCAAGTACACCTGCACGGTCAAAATTTACACTGTTGTCCAGTTTTTGCTGATCTGTTTCTTTGATTAAATTATCCTCGGGGTTTTCGAAAATGGTAGTCTTATCACTACAACTCGCAATCATAAACACTGCGGATATGGCCAGGAACCATATTTTTCTAAAAGATAAAGTTGATCTCATTTCAAATTTGGGTTTTTGCAATAACGACGAACCTTGCTGATTGTTGCCGTTTATTACATAAATCCGATGAAATGCATAAAATTTTAGCTAAAAAACTGGTTTTAAATCTTCCGTGACCAAAAAAACTATATTTTGCCCATTTTTTCCAAGACAAACAGAAGAATTATAGGCAAGGCCAACAACCCCACCATTAACGTATCGGTCTGCAAAAGACTGGGCATGAACAACAAGGTACAGGCATAGCCGCCAATTGCACCTCCAAAATGGGCAGTATGTCCAATATTACCCAAACGTTTTTTCATACCATATATAGAGTATAACAAATATCCAATACCCACTACATAAGCAGGCACAGGAATGGGAATAAACATGATACCCAATTGCATGGAGGGCTGTAGTAAAATAGCCGCATATAGAATACCCGTAACCGCACCACTGGCACCTACTGCAGAATAATACGGTTCGTCTTTATGAAAGTTCAAGGCCAGCAAACTGCCCGCCAAGAGGCTTACAGCATATATGATAAAGAACTTTACCGTTCCAAACCAGTTGATGACCACACCGGCAAAAAAATACAGAGTCAACATGTTGAACAACAAATGAGAAACATCCACATGTAAAAATCCAGAAGTAGCCATGCGATCTTTTTGACCTGCGTTAATGGCCCCTATGCTAAATTTATATCGTTCAAAAAAAACGGTATCATTAAATCCCTTTAACGATACCAATACGTTTGCTGCAATAATCGCTATTGTTGCCAAATGAAGGTTGTACATTCTATGCCATTTAATTAGCCTCAAATATAACTATATTTGCCCATAATTTTTCTGTGAATGCAACTATTGGCCTTTGTTCTGACCTATCCCCTCTTATGGTTCATTTCCATATTACCACACTCTTTGTTCTATGCCTTTTCTGACGTTGCCTTCTTTTTTGTCTATCATATTTTTGGGTATCGGCGAAAAGTGGTACAGGAAAATTTAAATCTTGTTTTCCCCAATAAGAGTAAAGCGGAAATAGCCCATATAGAAAAGGAATTTTACCATCATCTTTGTGATACATTTCTAGAAATGGTAAAGACCATGAACCTGAGTAAGGAGCAGGTAGCCAAAAAATACCACATTATAAATCCTGAGGTATTACGGGAAATTGAAAAAGAACGCAGTATTATTATTCTTTGTGCCCATTACGCCAATTGGGAGTGGAACGTGAGCATTAACAATTATGTTCAATCCAAAGGGTATGCCGTTTACCAAAAAATAAACAATAGTTATTTTGATGCATTTATAAGAAAAGTAAGGGCCAGATGGAACACTACCTTAATTACACAAAGGCAAACGGCAAAAACGGTCATAGAAAATTACAGGAATAATATTAGGGCAACTTATGGCATGGTGAGCGATCAATCCCCACAAGCACATAGAGCTCAATACTGGTCAAAATTCATGAACATTAAGGTGCCCATCTTCAATGGTGGTGAAACTTTGGCACGCAAGACCGGATTGGCCGTGGTTTTTTTAAAGGTAAGCAAGGTAAAGCGAGGACATTACCAGGCAGAATTCATTCCTATTGCTCGAAATGCCAAAGAAACCGAAGAACATGAAATCACCAATGCTTTTCTACGATTAACGGAAGCCCAGATTATAGAAAAGCCAGAACATTATTTATGGACCCATAAACGTTGGAAGCACAGAAACAAAAAACCTGCCTCCTTTGCAGTAACAGGTTAATTTCATCTCAATATAATTTTATGGCATTATTAGCCTTGGGCTATTTTACACCTTTATCATATACCGGCAATTTCCTTGATTTCCCCAATAATCTTATTGGCAAGACCATCTGCTTCTTCCTGGCTTTTGGCTTCGGTATATATTCTAATAATCGGTTCTGTATTTGATTTACGCAGGTGAACCCAATTTTCGGCAAAATCTATCTTAACCCCATCTATCGTAGACAATTCCTCATTTGCATAGTTACTTGCCATAGATTCTAAAATTCCATCAACGTCCAGTCCTGGCGTAAGCTCAATCTTCTTCTTGCTCATAAAGTAACTGGGATAACTGGCCCTAAGTTCAGCCACGGTGCCTCCCCTTTCCGCCATCAACATTAAGAACAATGCCGTACCGACTAAAGAATCCCTACCGTAATGGCTTTCTGGATATATGATTCCCCCGTTACCTTCACCGCCAATAATGGCGTTATTGGCCTTCATTTTGGTGACTACATTTACTTCACCAACTGCTGCGGCCTCATAGGTACCACCATGTTTTTGGGTAATATCCCTTAAAGCACGTGATGAGGATAGATTGGATACGGTATTTCCTTTTGTTTTGCCCAATACATAATCCGCACAGGCCACCAAGGTATATTCCTCCCCAAACATCTCTCCATCATTACTTATAAAAGCAAGGCGGTCTACATCTGGATCCACAACAATACCAAAATCTGCATTCTCTTTGACTACCAGGTCACAAATATCCGTAAGATGTTCCTTTAACGGTTCTGGGTTATGTGGAAAATGACCGGTAGGGTCACAATACAGTTCTACTACTTCTACCCCAAACTCTTTAAGCAATTTAGGAATGGCAATACCCCCGGTAGAATTAACGCCATCTACCACAACCTTGAACTTAGCCTTTTTTACCACTTCGGCATCCACCAAAGAAAGATTCAATACTTCATCTATATGAATGTCTATATAACTATCATTTTTTATGATCTCGCCCAAATCATCAACTTCTGAAAAATCAAAATCTTCTTTTTCAGCAATTGCCAAAATTTTTGCCCCTTGCTCGGCATTTAAAAACTCCCCTTTTTCGTTCAATAATTTTAAAGCGTTCCATTGCTTTGGATTGTGACTGGCCGTTAAGATTATACCGCCATCTGCCTTTTCTAAAGGTACCGCAATTTCTACGGTGGGTGTGGTTGAGAGATCTAAATCTATAACATCTATACCCAAGCCCACTAAAGTTGAAACCACCAAATTCTGTATCATTTCTCCAGACAAACGTGCATCACGACCTATGACGACCCGCAAATCATCTTTCTTTGAATATTCCTTTAACCATATTCCATAAGATGCAGCAAACTTTACAGCATCAATTGGTGTTAAATTATTACCTGGCTTTCCACCAATGGTTCCTCTAATTCCTGAAATGGATTTTATAAGTGTCATATATTCTTAATAAGTTTTTGCAAATATAAACGGTTCATTTGTACCGCTATTGTCCTTCTTTGTAAATTCGATTTATATTGCATAAAATAGGTAAATGAACTTTTTAGCCCATATTTATCTGTCATTTGACGATGATGAAATAACCTTAGGAAATTTTATTGCCGATAGTATTAGAGGCAATAAGTACCAGCATTTACCTAAAAGGATACAAAAGGGGATTAAATTACATAGACATATAGACACTTTTACCGATACCCACCCCATACCGAAAATAAGCAGTAAACGTCTTCATGAGAATTATGGACATTACAGCAGGGTCATCGTGGATATCTTCTATGATCATTTTTTGGCCAAAAATTGGAAAACCTATTCCGATGTTCCTTTGGATGTCTATGTAGATCGATTTTATGATCTTCTTGAAGATAATTTCGAGGTGTTACCGGATGGTGTAAAACGTATGATGCCGTATATGATCGCCGATAACTGGATCTACAACTATTCCAATATGGATGGGATAGCAAAAGTCTTGAACGGAATGAACCGCAGAACTAAAAATAGGTCCAAAATGAATTTTGCGATTACGGACCTGGAGGAACATTACCACGCTTTTGAGCACGAGTTTAAAGAATTTTTTACCGAACTCATCACCTATTCCAAACTAAAATACAAATCGATAAATGAAAAAATTTAAACATTTGAAATATAAACATTTATAATATATAACATAAACCTATAATACCACCAAAAATGAGACCACTAAAAACTGCGTTTGTGTTGTTAACGCTAATTATTTGCTGTCAGTGCAAACAGAATCCGGCGGTTCCGACAGGAACGGTTACGGAAAATGCCATGGTAGTTTCCGCCAGGCAAGAAGCTTCCAAAATTGGGAGCGATATTATGGAAAAAGGCGGTAATGCATTTGATGCCATGATCGGCACACAATTGGCACTTGCCGTAGCTTACCCCAGGGCCGGAAATATTGGTGGTGGAGGATTTATGGTCTATAGACAGGCTAATGGCAATATTGGCTCATTGGACTTTAGGGAAAAGGCCCCCAAATCCGCCCATAAGGATATGTACTTGGATTCGTTTGGCAATGTTATTCCGGACATGAGCACATTGGGCGCAACCTCCGTAGGGGTTCCAGGTTCTGTCGCAGGTATCATTGAAGTACATAAGAAATTTGGGAAAATGCCCTTAAAGGCAATTTTTGAACCCGTTATTGCCTTAGCGGAAAATGGAGTTAAAGTAACTGCCAAACAAGCTGAAATACTTAAAAATTATCAGGAGGTATTCATTGAAGTCAATAGCGACAGTACCAAATTTGCCAAAATGTATAAAGAAGGCGATATCATAACATATCCAAATTTGGCACAGACACTGCGCACCATTTCCAAACAAGGCAGGGACGGTTTTTACAAAGGGGAAATCGCTCAAAAATTATCAGATTTTGTACAAGCAAACGGCGGTTTTATAACCATGGACGACCTTGCCAATTATAATGCGGTTTGGAGATTGCCCGTGGTGTTCAACTATAAGGATTTAAAAATTATCTCCATGGGACCTCCTAGTAGCGGTGGCGTTACCATGAACCAAATATTTAAAATGATAGAACCTTATGATATTGCCTCAATTGGACATAATAGTGAAAAGGCGATACAATTGTTTACCGAAGCTTCTAGGCGTGCCTACGCGGATAGAAACTATTTTTTAGGAGATCCTGATTTTGTTGATATCCCAACATCATCTCTTCTAGACAAAACTTATCTAAAGATCCGTATGGATGATTTTTCTTGGGATAAAGCAACAAAGTCGGAAACTATTGCCCATGGTAACGTTGAAATTGTTGAAAGTATGGAAACCACACATTACTCCATTGTAGATAAGGAGGGCAATGCCGTATCGGTTACAACTACGTTAAACGGCAATTTTGGCTCCAAACTATACTGTGATGAACTTGGCTTTTTCCTAAATAATGAAATGGACGATTTTAGTGCTAAAGCTGGAGTTCCCAATATGTTTGGATTGGTTGGTGCAGAAGCCAACAGCATTGAACCTGAAAAAAGAATGTTAAGTAGCATGACCCCCACCATTGTTGAAAAGAATGGAGAATTGTGGATGGTGGTAGGTACCCCTGGGGGATCTACGATTATTACCGCGGTAGCACAGACTATTTTAAACGGATATGAATTTAATATGAGTATGCAAGATGCTGTGAACGCGCCACGCTTTCATCATCAATGGTTGCCCGATGCGGTTATATTTGAACCCAATGGATTTTCAACACCACTAAAAGAAAAATTAAAATCAAAAGGATATTTAATTAACGAAGAGCGCACCCCTATCATTGGTAAGGTTGATGCAATACGCATTCTTAAAAACGGTAAACTTGAAGGAGGAGCCGATCCACGCGGAGACGATACTGCAGTTGGGTTTTAGACTAATCTAAATGCATTTTTAAAAAGATTATATTTTCATTCTTTTCATCTTAATATCAATTAATTAAACAACATATGCTAAATAAATTATTTAAACTATTAATCATAGTATTATTAGTGTTGGGCCTAGGGTTTGGACTGCTATATTATGCATATAACAAACCTCTGCCACAAGGTGTTTCCGGACCTGAAGCAGATGCATTGGCGTATAGAATGTTAGATGCTTTACACTATGATAAGTATAACAATTCCCAAGTTTTGGAGTGGTCATTTAGGGATGAACACATATACTCCTGGAACAAAACCAAGGCAACGGTTCAAATAAAGTGGGATTCTTACAGTATAGACCTTGACCTTATAAGTCCTTCCTCAAGTATTGTTTATAAAGATGATGTTTGGCTATCTTATGAAGAAAGTCAAGACCTTATTGAAAAAGCAATTGGCTATTTCAATAATGATTCCTTTTGGTTAGTTGCCCCGTATAAAGTATTCGATGCTGGTACAGAACGCTATTTGGTAGATTTAGAAGACGGTTCCGAAGGTCTTTTAGTAACTTACAAAAAAGGCGGCGACACCCCTGGAGACTCCTATTTATGGATTTTGGAGCCTAGTGGAAAACCAAAAAGTTTTCAAATGTGGGTGAATATTATTCCTATTGGAGGCTTGGAAGCTTCCTGGAACGATTGGAAAGAAACAGAAACCGGTGCACTACTACCTACCTCCCATTCCATAGGACCTTTCACCATTTCTATGGGAACGGTCAATGCCTTGCCTTAAATCCGACTCATTACAAAATTGTTCATTATTAAAACTTAGAATACCCAATTATGACCATACAACTATTAACCAAAGAACAAGTTAATTCCGACCTGCAACAGCAATTATCCCAGTTATACCTAGAACTAAATGCCGAATTAGATCAATTGGATTTAAATTCAATTTTTAGTGCATATGGAACTACGGACATCGTTATCTGCATGGATAACAATAAGTTAATAGGTATTGCAATGATGGCCAAATACAAAGTAATATCCGGACATAAAGGTATGATCGAGGATGTAGTTGTCGCAAAAACCCACAGAGGCAAGGGTATAGGAAGAAAGCTAATGGAGAAGCTTCTAGACCATGCAAAATCTGAACAACTTCAAGATATTTTATTATTTAGCGGCCACCATAGAACAGCAGCCATTTCGCTATATAAAAGCTTAGGGTTTACATTAAAAGAAAGCGGGCTGTATATTAAAAAGATTTAAAGTATCACTTTAATTTACCTTTTTAACGTGCTGTAATTGATTCTTTAACTCTTGCATAGACTCTTGTAGTTGTCGCAATAATCCATTATCCGTGGTAGCATCTACATTAAACGTAATCTTACTACTTACCTCCCAAATTTCCTGAATTTGGAAAGGTTTGATATCATAAGGCGGATACGTCTCGTTCAATGAAACCAATGTGATATTATTGGAATTTGGACGTTTTTCAATTTTCTTAACCATTATGGAATCCTGTAATACCACCACGTACATTTTATTGGCACTAACATAATCAATATGTTCTATTGCCCTTGCCAAAACCCACTCACCAGGGTGCAGATTGGGAAGCATACTATCACCTTCTACCTGAAAGCCCCTATAGGTAGCATTTCTGAATTCGGGAATTGGTAAATCAAATGCCGGCAATTGTTGGTACCAGCTAGTATCGGATATATTCTGGGGATATCCCGCCGCAGCTTTAGCATTTACCAATACCATATTTTCTTGGTTGGAAGTATCCACTGTAACCACTTTAGGAATAACACTGGTCTTGGAGGTTTCCAGATATTGTTCATCACTTTCCCCAAAAAGCCAAAGGGGATTTATCTTGAATTGTTTTAGCAACTCAAGCACTACCTTGCCCGATAATTTGGTACGCCCTCTTTCTATATCTGCCGTAGTATTGGATACGCCCAATAACGCCGCAAAATCTGCTTGTGTATAGCCCAAATCCCTTCTAAGATCCGTAAATCGTTTTAATGTAAGCTCGTTCTCCATAATCAAATTTGTTTAACTAAGTGGTTCTCCGCCATTCTTCTTCAAATATACTCAATATGGATTATATCCAAAATTTTATTTGGATTATTTCCATAATTAGGAATATATCCATAAATTTGGAATAATTACTAAAATGCTATGGATTTCAATAGAATAAAAGAAAAACTAAATATTTTGGCAGATGCGGCCAAATATGATGTTTCCTGCTCCAGTAGTGGTAGCAATAGAACCAACAAGAACAATGGCCTAGGAAATACAGGAAATGGAATTTGCCATTCATATACAGAAGATGGTAGGTGTGTATCGCTATTAAAAATACTTCTGACCAACCATTGTATTTTTGATTGTGCTTACTGTGTAACGAGGAAGAGTAACGATATACAGCGGGCCGCCTTTAAAATTCAGGAGGTTGTAGACCTGACTATCAATTTCTATAGAAGAAATTATATTGAGGGATTATTTCTAAGCTCCGGTATTTTTAAAAGTGCGGACCATACCATGGAACGCCTCATTGCCGTTGCCAAAAAACTGAGGGAAGAGGAAAACTTCAATGGATATATTCATTTAAAATCCATACCCGGTGCAAGTGATGAACTTATGTACGAGGCCGGATTATATGCTGACCGCTTGTCGGTGAATATAGAAATCCCCACAATATCCGGTCTCAAACTTCTGGCTCCGGACAAAAATCATGCAGATTTCATAAAACCGATGCTTAAGGTCAAAAATGAAATCATTCGCTACAAAGAGGAGAAAAAAATTATTAAACATACCGCTAAATATGCCCCTGCAGGGCAAAGTACCCAAATGATCGTAGGTGCCACAGGAGAAAGCGATAAGGATATAATGTACTCCGCAACCCATTTTTACAAGAATTACAATATGAAAAGGGTGTATTACTCAGGGTATGTTCCTATTTCTATGGATAGCAGATTACCATCCCTTGGAACGGAGGTTCCCATGCTACGGGAAAATAGATTATACCAAACAGATTGGTTGTTGCGATTTTATGGTTTTAGCGTAAATGAAATTTTGGATGCAGACAATCCAAATCTAGATATGGATATTGACCCTAAATTGATGTGGGCATTAAGGAATCTAAATTTCTTTCCCGTAGATATCAATAAAGCGGACAAACATATACTTGCGCGAATACCAGGTGTTGGAATGGGCTCGGTAAATAAAATACTTAACGGTAGAAAATTTAGGAAATTAAACTGGGACCATTTAAAAAAAATGGGGGTAGCACTTAATAGGGCCAAATTTTTTATCATTTGCAATTCTACGGACTGGGAACGCAGAGACCTTGATGCCATACGTATTAGAAGTATGATACTGCAAAATTTAAAAAGTAAATTCAAAAATCAATATACCAATCAATTATCCTTATTTAACTAAAGTAACACTTAAAAATATTTAAATGATGCCGAATCAAAATTATACACTAAAGTTTACTGACAATATTAGACCGATAAACGCTTGGGACTATTGCCGTTCCCATGTTTTGGCCTTTGGTTACCAACTGGTATTATTAAGAAGTAACCTTAAGAAAAGAGCGGCTATTTTAAGGCAATTATTTACACTATTTAATATTTAAATCATAAATATGGAAACTACAAAAACCCTTGTTTACGATGGTAGTTTTAACGGTTTTCTTACGGCTGTATTTATAGCCTATGAACAAAAACTATCTTATGCGGATATTCAACGTCAGGGTCAAAACCAAGGCGGTCTTTTTGCTGAAACAGAAACAATCTTTACAAATGTGGAAAAGGCACAGCGAGTATGGAACGGTATTCGCAAGAAAAGTAATGCTGCTATTAAGAATATATATTTTACGTTTTTAAGTGAAAATAGGAATATTGAAGCCCTGCTTTATCACTACATCAGAAAATTAATGGGAAGTAAAATTAATAGCGCAACTAATTTCAGCGATGATTGTATCTTAAAAATCAATCAAATTGCACACAAAGTGGGTCGTGAAAAGCATCGTATGGAGGCCTTTATAAGGTTTCAGTTAACAAAAGACGGTGTCTATTTTGCCAATATAGAACCTGATTTTGATGTTTTACCATTGATTTCCAAACACTTTAGAAATCGTTATGCAGACCAGCAATGGATAATTTATGATGTTAAACGTAAGTACGGATTGTTCTATGACCTAAAATCGGTTGAAGTCATATCATTAGATCTAACTGAGATACACACCAATAGCCTTGAAAAGAGTACTGCTTTTACTGATGAAGAATACGAATATCAAAATCTTTGGACCAATTATTTTAAAAGCACGAATATTAAATCCCGTATTAACACAAAATTGCATACCCAACACGTACCAAAACGGTACTGGAAATACCTTTCAGAAAAAAAAGAGGCGGTGTAACTTGTCCGTTCATTCAGTATTAACAAGTCTCATATATTATTGGGCTATTCCATGTTGTTAAAAGAATAATTGAAAGCTTAAATTAGGGTTTAGAAATTCATTTACCCCTCTTACCAATCATGGTCTTCATTGTGGACATACTATTCATCCTTAATTCATATTTTTAAAAAGAGTTAGTTTTCTCTAAATATTATAAGATAGCAGGCATTTTTTAGACCTATTACTTAAATATTATTTAGTTTTAACCTATCTGAATCAACAGAAGCTCATATTACTCCAACTTCATTGTTCAAAACACCTTAATGAGGGATATTTACTTTTATTCCAAACTAAAAAAATCGACCAGGGCACTGAGCGAAATTATTGGTATTGAAACTGAATTCTCAAAGATTCCAAACTCCTGGCATGTTGTTGTTGTGGATGTGGAAAATTCAACACAAGCGGTTGAAGAGGGAAAACACCATCAAATAAACCTTACTGCAACCGGCGCTATCATATCTGTTTTAAATACGGTCAGGAAAAAAAAGAAGAATATAGAAATACCTTATTTCTTTGGTGGAGACGGAGCTACTTTTTTACTTCCGGATATGCTGTTGTCGGAAATAATCACTGTTCTTAAAAATTATAGTCTACATATTAAAAGAAACACCAATCTTTTACTAAGGGTCGGCCATATATCCACAGAAGAGTTGGCGTCGGAAAAAACATGTATTAAAATCCTAAAACATCAACTAACACCACAATTGACCATTCCTATAGTTTTAGGAAACGGTTTAAAAAAAGCAGAGGCAATCATTAAACGAACATTTGTAGCACAAACCGACACCAACTTTAAAAAAAATCTTTTAAACCTTGAAGGAATGCAATGCAGGTGGGAACAGATCAGCCCTGTTCAATTACAAAAAAAAGTGGTGTGTCTATTATTGGATGTACCAGATGAAAATCAGCAGAGCGCAATTTATAAGGATGTGCTTACACAGATGAACCTACTCTTTGGTGCATTCAACAAAAGACAACCCATACGTTCCAATAGTTTAAAATTGGACTTTAGGCTAGGTAAAATTTTAGAGGAAATGAAAATTAGTATTTCCAACAAAAGTCTCATTTACGTACTTAAACACTGGATACAGACACTATTTGGTAAAATATATTTTAATTTTTCAAAAGAAGGAAAACGGTATTTAACCCAAATTGGCCAACTTTCTCACACTTTTATGTTAGACGGAACCATCAACACCATCTTTACGGCAGAGCAATCAAAAATAAATGAATTTATTTCCTATCTAAATCACTTAGAGGCTGCACAAAAAATTGTTTACGGAATTCATGTTACACATGCATCCGTAATGTCTTGCTATGTTTTGGACAGGAAGACCAAACATGCCCATTTTGTGGATGGTACAGAAGGTGGCTATACATCAGCTGCCAAAATGTTTAAAACCAAACTTGCTACCTTAAAATAAAAATGATTTAAATTCATACATCTAATTTTAAAGTGAAACACATAGCATTAAAAATGAAACAACACAACTATCAGACACAGGTAACATGGACGGGCAATCAAGGGCAAGGGACATTAAATTACGCATCATATAGCAGAGATCATGAAATCATGGTTGCAGAAAAATATGATGCCATTCAAGGTTCATCAGACCCTTCTTTTTTAGGTGATAAGTCCAAATATAATCCTGAAGACCTATTTCTATCTTCCTTGTCCTCCTGTCATATGCTATGGTTTTTACATCTTTGTAGCGTACATAAGATTGTGGTCACCAGTTATGTAGACAACGCAAAAGGAACAATGGAAGAATCAGTTGATGGTAGCGGTAAATTTACTATGGTAACCCTTAACCCTATCGTTACCATTACCGATGGAACTTTAACAGCATTGGCCAATTCACTTCACGAAAAGGCAAACCGTATGTGTTTCATTGCAAATTCATGCAATTTTACAGTACATCATCAACCCACTACATTGGTTGGTTAAGCCATACAATTACCCATAAGTCTAAAAAGTGCACCAATGAACCTGAACCAGATTACCGTTCCTTCGCTGAACTTAAATGAATCTTTTGAATTTTATGTAAAACTAGGGCTAAAGCCAATTGTAAAGTCCCTACCCCATTACGCCCGCTTTGAATGTCCGGAAGGCGGTTCTACATTTTCCATTCATCTGGTTGAAAAATTGCCGACAGGAGATGGCGTCTACGTCTATTTTGAATGTAAAGATCTAGATTCATATGTTCAAGAGCTGCAAAACAAAGGCATAGAATTTGATCAATTACCAATAGATCAAAGATGGCAATGGAGAGAAGCCCGATTAAAGGATAGGGACGGTAACCAAATTATTTTATATCATGCTGGAGAGAATAGACTAAATCCTCCATGGCGAATAAAAGATTGAACCACCCAACATTTCAACAATTCTAATTGGCTGACTTGGCTCCCGTAAACTGATCGCTCTTATTTTTAAACAGCACATTAAACGTAGTTAAGCTACCATAAATACGTGTTATATATTGTTGAAGATCCACTTTCTCCTGATCATCTAGATTTTTACTGGAATTTATTTTCTGCTCCATAACCCTAATGCGATCCCGTACCATAACGATCTTATGAAAAAATGTATCTATAGGAATTTCTTTATTGGTAAGAGAGGTATCGCCCGGCTCTAGAACAAGATTACCTCCCTTCCATTTATCGGCTATAGCTACCCGTTGGGTAACATCGCTCCATTTTTGCAATATGGAGACCAATGTTGTTTCCACATCTAAAAAGCTTACCGTATCTACCTCTGCCTCTACGGCCTCGACCACATCAAACTTTTCATCTATAGCAATGGTTTCCAGTCCATTTTCCATAAAGGTTACCCAGTATTGCTTGGAGGATACATTGGTAATTACACCTTTACCAAAAGTTTCATGTATAATCCTTGACCCTATTCCTAATAACTTCATTGTTTATTTTATTTTTAACGCTAAAATATATGCTGTTTTACTAATCGACAACATATTCCTA
This sequence comes from Maribacter sp. MAR_2009_72, assembly GCF_007827235.1. NCBI lineage: Bacteria > Pseudomonadati > Bacteroidota > Flavobacteriia > Flavobacteriales > Flavobacteriaceae > Maribacter > Maribacter sp. MAR_2009_72. The sequence continues at coordinate 699,525 of NZ_VISB01000001.1, forward strand.
TTATTTCATTTAAGGATATTAAAACAGGAGTTTTTGTAATCTAAACTACTTCATGTACATTTAAAGTCAAGATATGCATATGTACTAAAGCATATGCAACTTAAATAGCAAAACCATGAAAAAACTAATGGCATTACCATTATTCTGTTTGTTGATGATTTCTTGTGGCGAGAAAAAAAAGGAAGTCCAAGAAGAACCGCCCGCTAAACTTAAAGCATTGATCATTGATGGTCAGAACAATCATTATGTATGGCCCAAAACTACCATGATGATCAAGGACTATTTGGAACTAACAGAACTCTTTACCGTAGAAATAGAACGTATGGATTCCGTTTGGTTAGGCATTAAATACAACCAATCCAGACCGGAAGCCTATACCATGTTCATTGAAGATTATCCATTAAATGATAAGGAATACGCCATATCCGATGCACCGATTACTACATCTGACTTCACAATAAATTTTAGCGATTACGACTTAATCATATCCAATTTGGGCGAAAGTTCACCACTATGGCCAGCAGATACAAGAAAAGCCTTTGAAGACTATATGGCCAACGGCGGTGGATTGGTAGTATTACACGCCGCTAACAATGCCTGGGGCGAATGGGAAGAATACAACAAAATGATAGGTTTGGGTGCCTGGGGAGGGCGTGATGAAAGTTCAGGCCCATATGTTTACTATAACGAAGCTGGCGAATTGATCAAGGACAATGGTGAAGGTGTGTGTGGGTCCCATGGTGCAGAATATGAATTTCAATTGACCACAAGGGCTCCAGAACATCCCATTATGAAAGGTTTGCCTAAGAAATGGCTGCACACCCAAGACGAACTCTACGAGCGTATGAGAGGTCCGTTTGAAAATGCTACAATTCTTGCCACCGCATTTGCAGATGTGGAGAAAAACGCTCCACCATGGGACCCGAACATAAAAGGATTAGGACAACATGTAGCGCAACTTATGGCCATAAACTATGGCAAGGGAAGGGTTTTTCATTCTACATTGGGTCATTTTGATTATAGTATGGAATGTGTAGGCTTCATTACTACCCTACAGCGTGGAGCAGAATGGGCTGCTACAGGAAAGGTAACACAAAAGATTCCAGAAAATTTTCCAACGGAGGATATGGTACAATCCATTGATTGGAGAAAGTAATTAATACAAATTTATCTTATTTTGGGGTTGAAGCTTTACAGTCTTCGACCCTTCTTGTATCTATTAAGTATATAATTTTCCATGTATTGTTTTCTTTAAACAATTGAAATGAGTTAACACCGCAATGATGAAATTCATTATTAAACCAAAATTCATACTTGGTCCAAGCGTTGGCCATTGCCCCATCTATTTTAATGTTATAATCCAAAATACGCTCTTCAAATTTTAATGTATCCGGTATTTTTGTTATTGAGCCTACTAGTGTATCATATGCTTCATTAAAAAGAACGGGTTGTCCATCTTTTGATGTCTTTATGGTCTGTAGCCGTATAGTTTCGTGAACCATTTCATATAATGCCAAAGAATCTTTTTTATGAAAAGCCTTAAAAAAATCTTCAATAGTTTGCTTTACCGCCGCTTCCTCTTGGTTTTGGGCAGTAAGAGCTATAGTGAACAACCCTATTAAAAAGCAAAGGACATATTTCTTAATCATGGCAATCAGGTTTATGCGTAAAATAAGAATATAAATTGATTTTCTTTTCAAAATCGGTCTAGTCGTTAAAACTCCTTACTTTTATAGTGCTAAAAATCAAAAACTAACTATGTCAACAGCAAAAAAAGAATATAAAAGAATCACTGTAAAATCATTGGTGGACATGAAACAGCACGGGGAAAAAATATCCATGCTGACCGCTTATGATTACTCTATGGCCAAAATCGTTGATGCGGCCAAGGTCGATGTGATTTTAGTTGGTGATTCTGCCAGTAACGTTATGGCCGGCCACGAGACTACATTACCTATTACATTGGACCAAATGATTTATCATGCATCTTCCGTTATCAGGGCGGTACATAGAGCGCTTGTGGTGGTAGATTTACCATTTGGAAGCTATCAAAGCGACCCAAAGGAAGCATTGCGTTCAGCTATACGAATAATGAAGGAAAGTGGTGCCCATGCAGTAAAATTAGAGGGCGGTGCAGAAATCAAGGAATCCGTTAAACGTATACTAGCCGCCGGAATACCGGTTATGGGACATTTGGGTTTAACCCCACAATCCATATACAAATTTGGCACCTACACCGTAAGGGCCAAGGAAGAAGAAGAAGCGGAGCAGCTTATGGAAGACGCAAAGCTTTTGGAGAAGTTAGGTTGTTTTGGTTTGGTACTTGAAAAAATTCCGGCAGAACTTACCAAAAAAGTATCTGAAAGTCTAACCATACCAACAATTGGTATTGGAGGGGGCAAATATGCAGACGGACAAGTATTAGTAGTCCATGATCTATTGGGTATGACCCATGAGTTCAATCCTCGTTTCTTAAGGAGGTATATGAACCTTTATGAAGAGATGGGCAAAGCCATATCCAACTACGTGGATGATGTTAAACAATTGGATTTTCCAAATGACGATGAGCAATACTAGAACCCTTATGAATGAAAGGCGCTACCCACTTTTCTAAAATTTGGATTTCATCTATTGTATTACTGACCATAGCAAGCGATCAATTGGTTAAAGTTTTAACAAGGTTAGAAATAGTACCACAATCGTACAATTCCGTAATAAAGGATTATTTTATAGTGACAAATATTGAAAATACTGGCGCAATGTTAGGTTTTGGTCAAGATTTTCCTCCCTTGGTCAAGCGCATTTTTTTTCAGGCCATACCATTATTGGTATTGGGAATTCTTTTATATAGAATTCTAACAAAATCCTCCTTAAAACCTTTATCCCTTACAGCTTTTGCATTGGTTATTGGGGGTGGTCTAGGTAATTTAATTGATCGGATAGTATATGGTTCAGTGACAGATTCCTTTCAATTAAGATTTGCTTTTTTGCGCACAGGAATTTTTAACCTAGCGGATGTTGCCGTAACCATAGGCATTGTACTTTTATTATATGAAATGATCAAGAGTAAAACTTTATCATTATAAAAACAGCGAACTTTTTAATTACCACATGCATTATCCAAAATATTAATCAATTTATTTTAATTTTTTTTAGCCCAAAATAATTTGTCAAACAAACAACATTCTACAATAGAAAATTTACAGGTCCTTTATGAGGACAATCACCTTATTGTAATCAATAAACGCCCTGGAGATATTGTTCAAGGAGACAAGACTGGTGACCAGCCATTAAGCGAGACCGTAAAGGCTTTCTTGAAAAAAAAATATCAAAAACCGGGTAATGTATATTTAGGTGTTGTTCATCGTTTAGATAGACCTACTTCCGGTATTGTGGTATTTGCGAAAACCTCAAAAGCTTTACCCCGACTTAACAAGATGTTTGCGGAAAAAGAAGCCAAAAAAACGTATTGGGCCATAGTTAAGAACAAACCCAAGAATAATGAAAAAAGATTGGTACATTGGTTAAAACGCAACACCAAACAGAATAAATCATACGCCCAACAAAAGGAGGTAAACGACAGTAAAAAAGCAATTCTTACGTATCAACTCTTAAAGAGTTTGCAAAACTATTTCTTATTGGAAATTGATTTGGAAACCGGAAGGCATCATCAAATAAGAAGTCAGCTTACCGCCATAGGATGCCCCATAAAAGGAGATCTAAAATATGGTTTTAACCGGAGCAATGCAGACGGAAGCATCCATTTACACGCCCGCAAGCTCTTAATCATGCATCCCGTCAAAAAAGAACAAATGGAAATTGTGGCCCCACCTCCTAATGACCCTATATGGAACGCATGTCTTTAATTTCACTATTTTTAAAGCAATCTAAACCTATTATTATGAGCCGATTTCCAATTTTCATTTTCCTTCTTGCTATTTTATCTTCTTGTGGCGGATATAATTCTATTGATAATTTTTACAATGACCATAAAAACGATGATCAGGTAACAGCAATACGGGTTCCCCAATTCATGTTGGCAATGATCAGTGAAATTTCTCCAGAAATGAAAGCTTTGGTAGGTAATACAAAAGACCTGCGATTTATGCAATTTCCAAGTGCCACCCCTGCTAGATCACAATATTTAAATGCGCAAATGAACGGTATTACGGGTTCTTCCTTTATAGAAGTCTTTAGGAAAAACGATGAGCTTAAGCGTAATGTGGTTTCCATACGTGAAAAAAGAAATTCAGTAAAGGAAATCCTTATTTACAATAACGATAACCTGTCCGGTTCCTTTTTATATTTCAATGGTGATTTTGACCCTGTAAAGGTTAGGGAAATGGCTAAAAATGAACAATTCACTAAATTCGGAGAAAATATAATCAGTCAATTTGGTCCCACTACAAGAGGCACCCAACCCAATAATTAAATCTTGCTACTTTAAGATTTGGTTCTAATACTTTCAATCACGACAGAACTTAAAATAAGTATACCGCCAACTATAGTATTGACCTGTGGTATTTCTGCAAGAAACAGTGCCCCAATTAGTATTCCATAAATTGGCTGTATACTACTCAAAATACTTACCGTGGTAATGGTAAAATGTTTAAAGGTCATTAAAAACAAGGTATGGCCAATAGCAGTTGTCAATATTGCCAAGGTAATTAATGCCTGCCATTGAGTTACCACCTGTACCAAAGGCACCGTACCCAGAAAAGGCAGTAAAACAACCCCTGTTATCGCTGTTTGATATACCATAATAACAGATCCATTATATTCCGACACCTTTTTTTTCAACAAGATATTTCTAATAGCATAGACCAATGCGGATAATACTCCAAACCCAACTGCAATGGAATTGGAATTTTTAAGATCCAGCGAAGGACTTAGCATATACATACCTACCAAAACCAAGACTGCCAAGAGAAAATGTATCCGCTGAAATTTTGTACCAAGCACTAATGGTTCCAAAAAAGCGGTAATAACAGGATAAGTGAACAAGGATAACATACCTATGGCCACACTAGATAATTGCAAGGCATAGAAATAGGTTAACCAATGCACACACATAAGCACTCCCGTTAGCCCAATTAATGTCCAATCGCTACGTTTTATCTTAAAAGAATATTTTTTGTACCAGCAGAATGCTACTAGTGCAAAACATGCTAGAATGGCCCTAGCCCCTATAGTTACGGTTACGGGCAATTGAACATATCTGCCCAATGCGCCAGAAGTGGCAATAAAGAACATGGCAAGATTAATTTCCAATAAATGCTGTAGATGTAATTTCTTCATAACAGAAATTACCTTAACGACTATGTGCCATCGCTTTTTCGCGAATTATTTGCGACACCGGCTTATTTTGTAAATGACTTTCCAACCATGATAGGATATCTAAATATAAAAAGGCCCTTTTCTCATAAGGATGATTTTCATACTTTTTTAATTCTGTATATAATTTTTGAAACTCTGCCTTTAACTCGTTAGGGTAAATGCTACCCAAGCCTCTCAGAAATTTTATCATCTCCTTTTGTACGGCATGCATATCGTTCATTTTTAAAAGAAACTTATAGGTACTTTTTAACTGAATTTCCAAGTGATAATCCATTCCAGCTTCATAGTGCGCCACAAGACTTAAAACCCGTGCAAAACACATAAGATCTTCACGCATCTTCAAATTTTTATTATCAATGATCTTTTTAAGATATTGAATACAGGTTTTGTTATCCCCTATACCAAAATACAAACAGGCTATTTTATAATAGAGAACCATAACATGGTGCACATCTATACGATCCCTGTGCTTATTGATTCCGTATTCAATAATCTTTACCAAATACAACCCTTTTTCAAAAGTACCCTCTAAAAAATGCAGGTTTAACTTATTGGCATTGATGTACATAAACACCAAAGAATTTATATTATCATTATCAGGAAATTCCTTTTCCTTTATGGTTCGTTCCAAACGCTCAAGGACCTCCTTAAATTGAGAACTGTACTGGACATAAAACAATGATTCCAATAAATAATGGTTACCCTTTAAAAAGAAAACAGGGTTCAGGTAAATCATGTCCTTATGGTCATAAAAAAGATCAACCCACTTACTGGAATATTTAAAGCACGACAGGAAATCCTGAGTCAAAAAACTATACCATAAATATGCTTTGTACAACCACAATTTTTCACGAAACCCTAAATCCTCAATATTGTACAAGGGCAAATGATCATTAAAATACGTTTTCACTTTTTGGTAATCCTCATCGCTGCGCACATAACCTACTTTCAGCATCATTCCGTATAACTGAAGGGAAAGATTGGATAATTTGCTGGTCATTACATTATGACCGGACAATTCCTTGGCCTGTACGGCCAATTCATTAGCCCTATCCGGTATACTGCGCGTAATATATTGGGTTTCAATGATTTTTTCCAGCTCTACGATTTCATAGGCTATATTCTTTTCCTCGTTTTCAATGGCAATCGTTTTTACCTTGTCAAGAATTTTAAGACTTTGCTTATACAGTCCTTTTTGGTATAAAATGGTGGCAAAATCCAATTGCTCACGTATTTGAACCCTAATATTCTGATTTACGGGATTTAAGCGTAAGCTCACTAAAATTTGCTTATAAAGATGTGCTTTTAAGTTAGATAACTGTGCTTTCTTAACTATCCCACTTTCTAGTATTATTTTCTCATCATATTGCTTAATTTTATCCAATAAATTGAAAAGCGCCAGGAATTTTGCATCGGTATTTACCCCTAATCTGCCAACATAAAGCTTGAACTGTCGCTTCTCAGATTTTGAAAGAGATTTCACTAAAACAAACAAAGCATCTTTATGGGCATTTGTCATCGTAAAAAAAAGTATTTAAATAATTGCAATTCAGCATTTTATATACCTAAAAATCTGTCTTAACGTTGTAAACGTGGTAACAAAATTTATGAATTTTGTGTATTAGGTTATATATTCGTTTGACGAGTAAAATTACATAAATATAATGAGTAAAGATATAGTACAAATATTTGACACGACATTAAGAGATGGAGAACAGGTCCCTGGCTGCAAGTTGGACATGGACCAAAAATTGGTCATCGCTGAGCGTCTAGATTTATTGGGCGTTAATATCATCGAAGCCGGTTTCCCTGTTTCAAGTCCGGGTGATTTTAAATCTGTCGAAGCCATAGCAAAACTCGTTAAAAATGCTACCGTTTGCGGATTGACCAGAGCGGTAAGGAAAGATATTGAAGTGGCCGCAGAGGCGTTAAAACATGCCAAGACACCAAGAATACATACAGGTATAGGTACATCTGACTCACATATAAAATATAAGTTCAATTCTAACAGGGATGCCATTATAGAACGCGCTGTTGCAGCGGTCAGCTATGCCAAGACTTTTGTAGAGGATGTTGAGTTTTACGCTGAAGATGCAGGAAGAACGGACAATGAATTTTTGGCACGTGTTTGCGAAGCCGTTATAAAAGCAGGTGCTACAGTACTTAACATACCAGATACAACAGGTTACTGCCTTCCGGAGGAATATGGCGGCAAAATCAAATATTTAAAGGAAAACGTAAGGGGAATAGAAAAGGCAATACTTTCATGTCATTGTCATAATGACCTGGGCCTAGCTACGGCAAACTCCATAGCGGGCGTTATGAACGGTGCCAGGCAGATAGAATGTACCATTAATGGTATTGGGGAGCGTGCAGGTAATACTTCCTTAGAAGAAGTAGTGATGATTATGCGCCAGCATCCGGACCTTAACCTAGATACCACCATAAACAGCAAGCTTCTTTATGATACCAGTAAAATGGTTTCCAATAAAATGGGGATGATGGTTCAGCCCAACAAAGCTATCGTAGGGGCCAATGCATTTGCACATAGTTCCGGTATTCATCAAGATGGTGTTATCAAAAACAGGGAAACTTATGAAATCATGGATCCCTCTGATGTAGGTGTAACGGAATCATCCATTGTGCTTACCGCACGGAGCGGAAGGGCCGCTTTGGCCTATAGAGCCAAGATTGTAGGTTATGAACTGACCAAAACCCAATTGGATACCGTGTATGAAGAATTTTTGGCCTATGCAGATTCAAAAAAAGAGGTCAAGGACGAGGATATTCACCAAATTGTTGAAACCTCAAAAATAGATTTACAACGTATTAGTTAATTATGCATTTAAATATCGCGGTATTGGAAGGTGATGGTATTGGGCCCGAAGTCGTAGCCCAATCCATTAAATGCCTACGTTCTGTTGAAGAAACCTTTGGCCATAGCTTTACTTTTAAAAAAGGGTTAATAGGCGCTACTGCGATAAAAAAAACAGGCACCCCACTACCCGATGAAACATTGGAAATCTGTAAAAATACCGATGCCACCCTATTTGGGGCTTTGGGCTTGCCAGAATTTGATGATAATCCTAAAGCCAAGGTTTGGCCGGAGCAAGGCCTGTTAAAATTACGAAAGGAGCTTGGCCTTTTCGCAAATATTAGACCCGTAAAGGTATTTCCCTCTCTCGTAAAGCAATCTCCGCTGCCCAAAAAAAGTGTAAAGGATACGGACCTGGTCATTTTTAGGGAATTATCAGGAGGCATATATTATGGGGACAAAGCCGTAGGCAACGACCAAAGTTCAGCCACGGATACCTGCACATATACCGAAGCGGAAATTAGTAGAATAGCACATTTAGCCTTTAAATCAGCACGTTCAAGAAAGAAGAAAGTTACCTTGGTAGACAAGGCCAATGTATTGGAAACTTCAAGATTGTGGCGCAGAGTGGTCCATTCTATTTCGGAGAGCTACCCAGATGTTACTTTAGATTGCCTTTTTATTGACAATGCCGCAGTGCAGATGATCTTGAATCCATCTCAATTCGATGTTATACTTACGGACAACATGTTTGGCGACATCCTTTCCGATCAAGGAAGTGTAATTGCCGGATCCATAGGTTTGTTACCGTCAGCCTCCGTAGGACTGGAATACGCTATGTTTGAGCCTATTCACGGTTCATATCCAGATGCAAAAGGTAAGAATATTGCCAACCCTGTCGCATCTATTTTAAGTATGGCCATGTTATTGCAACATTTTAAGATGGATGAAGAATCAGATGCTGTAGTGGCTGCCGTTTTGAAATCGTTTTCTAAAAAAATCGTTACTCCGGATATTATGGGAAGTTCCAAATATGGAACAAATTACGTAGGTGATTTCATAGCGGACAACATCATGGAACTGGATGGCACCTTTACCATGAACGATGAAAATATAGGTTTAGGCAAATCTACTATCATTTAATCATTACTCTTGTAGCAATTGGTCAATAAACCCGTTAAATTCCTTTTTAAATTCCAAAAATTTATCACCCGTTGCAGGACCGTTGAATCCGGTATGAATTTTTCTTACATCACCTTTTTTATCAATAAATATGGTAGTTGGGTAGGATAATACATGATTAAGCATAGGTAGTTTTTTCTGGGCCTCTGCCTTATCATAAGAACCATATTGCGCTAATAAAATAGGATACCTTACCCCTATCCTATCCGTAAGACGCTCAATTGCCTTAATAGCCTTCTCCTTTGTCTTGGCAGATTCAAATGCCAAACCAATAATTGCAACATCCTCATTGGGGTTTTGCTCAAGGTAATTCACCAAAAACTTTGTCTCATCCAAGCAATTGGGGCACCATGTTCCCATTAACTGTACAATGACCACCTTATCCTTAAATTGGTCATCTGCCAAAGAAACCGTAACCCCGTTAATATTTGGAAATTCAAACGCCAATTGATCATATCCCTCTTTTATAAAAGTTAATGAATCTGGACTTGGTAAATCAAAACCTTCATTTCTACTCGCAATAAAAGGTTCCTTAAAATGATTCCCGGAATAAAATATACCGTTCATACTAGAATCCGTAACCTTTGCGGTAAACAAGAAGGCATGAGCCCCATCAAATGCGGAAAGTTTTAACGAGTCCCCGTCTACGACACCGTCCAAATATCTATAATCTCCAGTCGTAGTTCTAAAAGTACCTGTAACCTTATTATCTTCTTGCAAGAATATACCTTTACCCAGATAACCATCATCCGTATGGGGACTAAAATAGGTTTCCCATATGCCGGATACATTTTTTTTGCTGGAATTTTTTATTGAAAAACGCTCTTCTTCTCCATATACGGCCTTAAACGGTACTATTCTGTCCAAACTTTCCTTAACGAAAGAACCGGTTATTGAAGAATTGGTAAACGTCCCTGCCAAATATCCCTCAAACACAGGGGTCTGCATTATAATTGAATCTCCAAAAATCTTTATTTCATCTACTTCAATCACTTCATCCGCATTAAGGATTTTCATGATATATTCCCCATTCTCACCCTTATTCACTTTAAGATTAAACGGTAGTAGTTGGTTATCCATTACTTCCAATTCTACACGCCAGATTCCTTCGTTCAAACTTGCATCCTGTACTTGCTCCTTACAGGATATTATCAACATACAAAAAATCAAGATTCTTACACCTATTTTCATCACAATACATTTACGGCCCGAAATAACGATATATAACCCACAATTAAAAATTAAAAGAAACACTTATCTCCATATTGAATGTCTACGGGCATTGTTTTATCTTTGCGCCCTTAAATGATTTGAATGAAAATATCATACAACTGGTTAAAACAGTTCATTAAAATAGATTGGGAATCTGATGAAACCGCTGAACTATTGACCGATTTAGGACTTGAGGTTGAAGGTGTCGAAAAATTTGAATCTGTTAAAGGAGGGCTAAAAGGAGTGGTCGTAGGCCATGTCCTTAGCTGTGAAAAACATACCAACGCGGACAAGTTGAATGTTACCATGGTAGATATAGGCTTGGAAGCACCCCTACAAATAGTTTGTGGCGCAAGTAATGTCGCGGCAGGGCAAAAAGTACCTGTTGCTACCATAGGTACTACATTATATACCCCAGAAGGAGAAGCCTGGACTATAAAAAAGGGAAAAATACGAGGAGAGGAAAGTCACGGTATGATTTGCGCCGAAGACGAATTAGGATTGGGCACAAGCCATGAAGGCATTATGGTATTGGATAAAAATTTAAAGGTAGGTACGCCTTGTGCGGAGCTATTTGATATTGAGCTGGATGAAATCTTTGAAATTGGACTAACTCCCAATCGTGCAGATGCCATGAGCCATTTTGGAGTGGCAAGAGACCTAAAGGCCGGTCTAAAACAAAAAGAAATTACCAAGGAACTGATTACACCTTCTACCAGTCATTTTAACATAAACGATCGTTCGTTAAAAATTGACGTAGATGTAAAGGATTCTTCTTTGGCCCCTAGATACTGCGGGGTTACGCTAAGCAATTTAATTGTACAGCCTTCTCCTACTTGGCTACAAAATAGGCTTAAATCCATAGGATTGACACCTAAGAACAATGTCGTAGATGCTACTAATTATGTATTGCACGAATTAGGTCAGCCCTTACATGCTTTTGATGCCGCAAAAATAAAAGGACATAAAATTGTTGTTCAGACCATGCCCAAAGGCACCAAGTTTACAACGTTAGATGGTGTAGAAAGAACCTTACATGAAGATGATCTAATGATATGTGATTCCAAAAATCCACTTTGCCTGGCAGGTATTTTTGGTGGATTGGATTCCGGTGTTACCGAGAGTACAACCTCTATATTTTTAGAAAGTGCTTATTTTAATCCGGTGGCTATCCGGAAATCTGCAAAGAGACATGGATTAAATACGGATGCATCGTTTAGGTTTGAACGCGGTATTGATATTGAAAATGTTGAATACAGCCTTAAACGAGCCGCTTTGCTCATAAAGGATATTGCCGGCGGCGAAATAACATCAGATATTATTGACCTGTACCCCAATAAAGTCACCAATTTTGAAGTATTCCTGGCCTTTGAAAAAATAAATAAATTAATAGGGCAAGATATTCCGCAGGATACCATTAAATCCATTTTGGCATCACTTGATATTAAAGTAAAGAACGTTACCGAAGCTGGTATGGGGCTTGAAGTACCTTCCTACAGAGTGGATGTTCAGCGCCAAGTTGATGTCATCGAAGAAATTTTACGGGTATACGGATATAACAATATTGCTTTTGGTAATAAATTAAATGCCTCTATAGCTACCACTTCTCCTACAGAGGACCATATTATTCAAAATACAATAGGCAACCTTTTGGCATCTAAGGGCTATTATGAAATACTTACCAATAGCCTTACCAATCCAAATTATGCCGAGCTGTTGCAAACAAATGACAGCCAAACGGAATCCGTACAGATCATTAACCCCCTGAGTGGAGATTTATCAGTACTTAGACGAGCTTCCTTATTTTCTGCCCTAGAAACGGCCAATTATAATATCAATAGAAAAAGAGGAAATCTTAAATTATTTGAATTTGGTAAAACGTATTTATCCAAAGAAAATAAACGCATAGAAAATAAATACCTCAGTATTCTTTTATGCGGAAACACCTTACCAGAAAGTTGGACCAGCAAACCTGTTGCAACCAATTTTTTTGAATTAAAAACAATTGTAGAAACCATTCTTACCCGTTTGGGACTTAGTGACCTAAAAAGTTTGCCAACGGAATCCAATTTATTCTCCGAAGGCCTTTCTTTATTTTATAAGAAAAACAATCTAGTTTCTTTTGGGTTGGTCAAAAAAACCATTCTTAAACAATTTGATATTAAACAGGATATCTTATTTGCCGATTTTAATTGGGACGTAATCCTGAAACAGTTGAGCAATACTCCAGTGCTATACAAAGAGATTCCTAAATACCCAGAAGTTAAGAGGGATTTTGCTTTGTTGCTCGATCAGAAAACTACGTATAAAGAGCTTTATGAATTGGCTGAGAGCGTAGAGCGCAAATACTTAAAGGATATTTCTCTTTTTGATGTCTATGAAGGTGCTAACTTACCGGAGGGCAAAAAATCCTATGCAGTCAGTTTCACCCTCCAAGATGATAAGAGTACACTGACGGATAAGCAGATAGAGAAAATAATGAGCAAGCTTCAAAAAAATTACGAACAAAAACTAGGAGCAAGTTTACGGTAATCAGTAAATCCGTATAGGTAGAAAGACGGCATCTATCTCATGAATAACCCCATTAGATTGGGTGGAATCTGCCCGTACAATTGTAGCTTTGTTCCCAGCATTATCGGTGAGGACAATATCAATGCCATTCATGGTAGCCGTTATCTTTTCTCCCAAGATCGTGGTAAACCTTGCTACACCATTACCCCTACACATGGCCCTAAGAATTGAAGATGCAGAAAAATTCCCCGCAATGATATGGTATGAAAGTACATCTCTTAAAACTTTACTGTTTTTAGGGTCCAATAGTTTATCCGCCGTTAACTTGGGCAATTTTTTAAAAGCTGTATTTGATGGTGCAAACACCGTAAATTCCCCATCATAGGCCAAAACCTTATCCAAATGGGTAGACTTTAATATGGAGGAAAGTGTAGAATAGTTTTCAAAGCTTGCCGTACGCTCCTCTATGGTCTTTTTTGACACAATTAATTTAGAAGGCAATTGCTCCATAGGGAGCTTGATCAAGGATGTTTGCGCGTTTGCATAAATACCTAACATTAGGGTGCACAATGACATGCACAATGTCAATCTTTTCATATAGTAAGTTCAATTAGGGCTCAAATAATTAAAATCGATGAAATGCACGATTTATCCGTCAATATACAACATAGACAATGTTATACCTATCCAAAATAAGTCAAATCATCAATTTAACAAAATATTAACATTTTTTAAGATTAAACAAAATTTCAACAATCTCATTAATTGGCTAACTTTGAGAGGATTGCTAAAGAAAGAGATATGTTATTACCTAAAACAGACCTTGAAAAAAAATTACACAAAGCCAAGTTTAAGCGTATACAATCAGAAGAAAACCTACTTGATAACGTATTAGAAATTTTCTCTCAAGTAGATGAAGATTTTGACCGTATTGAGACCAACGTATCTTCATCCTCAAAAATGTTACAAAATGATTTTAAGTTAAATGAATTGAAACTTGAAAACATTTATCACATTGAGGATATAAAAAACATTTGTATAGATTACCGCTTACGCTTTTTGGATACCAAATATTTTAAAGGAAAACTACCGGTTGAAGCCCTCTCCAAAATAAAACAATTGGAAAATTTACATCAAACGGAAATTAAAGGTTTTAAAATTATAGCTCCATCCAAACTATTTAAATTGGAAGACAAGGATGATCCTTTACTTTTTGCCCCAATAGGCAATGGCTATTTTTATTTAATTCATAAATGGGGCAATGACCTACACCCCATGAGAAAGTTATTGATGTGGCCGTTTAAAAACATAGTGAATTTAGCGGTTCTTGTACTAATGATCAGTTATGTAGCCACATTGATGATTCCCAATGGTCTTTTCTCAAAATCCAGTACTAATGCCCAATTTTGGATCATGTATTTTTTTGTGTTCAAGTGTATTGCTGCAGTAGTTATTTTTTATGGCTTTGCCCTGGGTAAAAATTTCAATCCGGCCATTTGGAACAGCAAATATTTTAATAGTTAATATTCATTGCTATTTCACAAAAATGCTTTGCGGAACACCTTCTAAATCTATATGATCAATTAGCTTAAAATCTGGAGTTATACCGACTCTTAAAATTCCCCCATGTTGCAATTGGTTCTTTTTCTGATAGCCTATCAGGATAAAACCATTGGCATCATCGTAACCAATTGCGGTCGTAGCTCCGATATTATATTTGACATCCATCTCTGACTCCGTTAAAAAATTTTCGAACAGATAAACTACCGTACTGTTTCGTTCAAAATTATATATGGCGGGTACCGTATTGACAACAGCGGACGATTCCGTCTTTTGATAATAGATTTGGCCGGAACTATCCATGTACACATCTTTTGCCGTTAAAAACCCCGGTTCGGTACCTTTGCCGTACATGGTGTAGGTCTTATCCAAACTTACAGGATCTAAGGTGGTGTGCAACTCTGGGTAAGCCACAATGACCTGATTACTGTGATTTCTTAACAGTTTGGCTGCATCTTTCCCCATATCCAATTCCGTTAGTTGGCCTTTTGATTCTTCGTCAATAACTGTTAAGTAATATGCATTATCTACATATTCATTAGCGGTCAATACAAATAACCTTCCTGTAGAAGGTATCATATCCACAGGTTTTTTATCCAACATAACATCTACGAACGAAGCCTGACCACCCGTCCTTGAAATGGACCGTATAGCGAATTGGTCATTCTTGCCGGCCAATTCCTGTATATAGGCTATATATATTGCATTTTCAGTATAAGCAATAGCAGTAACTTCAATATCACATGGATTTATATCGGTAAATGCGGTTATGACAAAGGAATTATCATTTTGTGCGTTGAACACTTGAACAAAGGCTTGACAATTATTGGTATAATAATAACCTATACTTTGTTGGCCCCTATAGTTTTGGGTAGTATTAGGAATCTTTTCAAATCCCGCGGATTCTTCCTTTAGTTCCATACCATCTTCCGCAGCGGCCAAATTCACTGCAGATGTACGGCCATCCTTTTCCAAAATAACAGTATAATCGGCATCGAATAAGGAAGAAGGCTCTTCCGTATCAATATTGGTAACCGTATCACAAGCTAGGATACTTAGGGCCATACCAATATAGGCCACATAATTGTAGGTTTTCATAAAACATTGATTTGGGTTAATCTATTTTATGCTTAAACAGCGTACATCTTATTACGTTGCTCCTTTAATGCCTTGTCAGACATATATTCATCAAACGTAGAATACCTATCAATGTTGCCCTTAGGAGTTAATTCTATAATCCTGTTTGCAACCGTTTGGGCAAATTCATGATCATGGGTAGTAAACAGTACCGTTCCCTTAAAATTCTTTAGCGAGTTATTGAATGCCGTAATACTTTCCAGATCTAAATGGTTGGTAGGTTCGTCCAACATTAACACATTGGCCCTTAACAACATCATTCTACTAAGCATACAGCGTACTTTTTCTCCTCCGGAAAGAACCGTACATTTCTTTAATGCCTCTTCTCCACTGAATAACATTTTACCAAGAAATCCTCTAATATATACTTCTTCTCGCTCTTCCTCGGTTTTGGCATACTGTCTTAACCAATCTACAAGATTTATGTTTTCGTTAAAAAATTCAGCATTATCTGCCGGAAGATAGGATTGTGTAGTGGTAACACCCCATTGAAAAGATCCCTTATCCGCCTTTTTGTTCCCGTTTATAATTTCATAAAAAGCTGTTGTAGCCCTTGAATCCCTTGAAATTACAGCAATTTTATCCCCTTTGGCGAGATTTATATTGATATTGTTAAACAACAATTCTCCTTCATCCGTAGAAGCGGAAAGTCCTTCTACCTGTAAAATCTGATCGCCGGCCTCTCGTTCCCTATCAAAGATAATTGCCGGATATCTTCTACTAGAAGGCTTAATATCATCTACCTTTAATTTGGACAACATCTTCTTACGAGATGTAGCTTGTTTACTTTTAGCTACGTTGGCACTAAAACGTGCAATAAACTCTTGCAACTCCTTGGCTTTCTCTTCAGATTTCTTATTCTGTTGTGCTCTTTGGCGGGCTGCCAATTGGCTACTCTCATACCAAAATGTGTAGTTACCCGAGTATAGATTAAGTTTTCCAAAATCAATATCCCCAATATCCGTACACACCGTATCCAAAAAGTGACGGTCATGCGACACTACGATCACTGTATTTTCATAATCTGCCAAAAAGTTCTCTAGCCAACTAATTGTTTCATAATCCAGATCATTGGTAGGCTCATCCATAATCAATACATCCGGATTTCCAAATAAGGCCTGTGCCAAAAGTACCCTTACCTTTAATTTGGAATCAAGTTCCGACATCAACGTATAATGATATTCTTCATTGATTCCTAAATTGGAAAGTAAAGCCGCGGCATTGCTATCCGCGTTCCATCCGTTCATTTCTTCAAAGCTAACCTGCAGCTCCCCTATCCTATCTGCATTCTTATCATCATAATCAGCATAAAGTGCATCTATTTCCTTTTTAATTTCATACAAAGGCTTATTACCCATTACCACGGTTTCCAATACGGTATAGGCATCGGCAGAATTATGGTTCTGCTCCAAAATGGACATTCTTTTACCTGGCTCTAGATGAACATGGCCGGAAGTAGGTTCAATTTGTCCTGCAAGAATCTTTAAGAATGTAGATTTACCTGCACCATTGGCACCAATGATACCATAACAGTTTCCTTGGGTGAAAGCAACGTTTACTTCATCGAACAACACCCTTTTTCCAAATTGTACAGAAAGATTAGATACAGAAAGCATAATAACAGTAATTTAAAAATCCGTGCAAAAATACAGAATAAATAAGCTTTTTCAAGTATGTAAAGCATCTATTTCCATTAAGTTATTATACTTTCAACTTCACAATATTTAACTAGCCGTTAACAGCTACCAGCCCTTACGTTCCTTATTTTTGGAATGTATCAGTCCCTAATACCATATGATTAGAATTCTACTCTGTACAATTGTACTTTTTTCTGTAGCCTGCACCTCTTCCAAAAAGGATTCGGAAACCGTTCTATTCGCAGGCGAAATCGTAAACCCTACCAGTGACCAAGTAGTACTTTTTAAGGGCGGGGAAAAAATTGATTCTGCCAAACTGGACGGTAAGAATAGATTTAAATTCAATTTGGCCAATATAGAAAATGGTCTTTACCATTTTAACCTTGCTCCCGAGTACCAGTATGTATATCTAGAAAAAGGAGATAGTTTAATGGTTAGGCTCAACACCATTTATTTTGATGAATCCTTAGTGTTTTCCGGAACAAACGAGGAGCTTAACAATTTTCTTTTGGAATTGTTTTTATCTGCAGAAGAGGAAGATAGAACAATGTACGCTGAATACTATGAAATGGAACCTCAGGAATTTCTTTCCAAAATTTCAAGTCTTAAGAATGATAAGTTAAAACGATTGAACGAACTAAGAGCAGAAACTGCCATTTCTGATGATGGCTATGAACTTTTGGCCGGTAATATTGAATATACGTACAATAGGTATAAGGAAATTTATCCTTTTCAACATAGAAGAAAAACTGCAGAGGAAAATATACATGAACTCCCAAAAGGTTTTTATGCCTACCGTAACACCATTGATTACAACAATAAGAATTTTACCTACCTAAGACCCTATTACGATTTCATGAAGGCCCATTTTGGCAATATGTCCTATATGAACTGTATAAAAGGCTGCGAAAATAGAAACTTTAATACCAGCAAACATTTACATTTTAACAAGCACAAACTGCAATTAATCGACAGTCTTGTTATGGAGAAGGAATTAAGGGATAATTTGTTCAGAAATGTGGCTTTTGACTATCTTTTAAAAAGAAAGGACAAACCTGAGTACAATGAAATGTTCTTGAATGAATTTAAAACGGTCTCCAAAAACAACATGCATATAGAGGAGATTGAAAATCTATACCAAGGAATAGCTAACCTACAGCCTTCAAAGGTCATACCTAATTTAAGCGTTGCTTCATTTGATAATGAAACCAGAACACTGTCAGAGATTGGAAAGAACAAAAAGGTAATGTTCTATTTTTGGTCAGGAAACAATAAAAAACAATACCAAGAAATTTTTAAAAGAGTAGCGGAACTAAAGGACAAAAAACCTGACCACGAATTTGTAGGTATCAACATTAGGACGGACTACAGCGATTGGAAGGTGATTTTAAAAAACCTAGGTGTGGACACCCAATCTCAATACCATACGGATAATTATAAAGAATTTACTGAAACATTGGTTATCTACCCTATGAACAAGGCCATAATAACCAATAATGGTGTAATAGTAGACGGTTTTTCCAACATTTATTATAATTGAATTTAAATCCGGTATTCTTCCGGTATATCCTTAATTGGCGCTGTGCCGCTCCAATAATCTTTCAAACCAAAGACCCGGCAAAACACTTTTAAGGGTCAATGATAGTTTTTGAATAAAAGACCCAACCTTGTAATGGGGCCTAGGATTTTTTGTTTCAATAATTTTAGCAATCTTTCTGCCAACATTACGTGGATCGCCACCACCGTCCACATCTTGGTCAATAGATTCCAATGTGCTTTGATACTTTTCTTTATAAGGAGAGTTTTCAAATACAGGAGTGTGATACCTCCCTGAAGCTATATTAGTTGCAAAATCCCCTGGTGCCAAAGTGGTAAATTTCACCCCAAAAGGTTTGGTCTCCATTCTGTAACTTTCAGTTACCAATTCCAAAGCTGCCTTACTTGCAGAATAAATACCCCTATAAGGTAATCCCATATAACCGGCTATTGAAGTAATATTGATTATTAAACCATGTTGCTGACGACGCATTATAGGCAAAACTTCATTGATGACACTGAGAGGACCGTTAAAATTAGTAGCAAAGGCCTTAATAATTTCCTCTTGAGGAGTTTCTTCCATAGGTCCGGTAATACCCACTCCGGCATTGTTTATCAAAACATCCAAGGTATCTTCCTTTTCCATTAGCGTTGAAACCGCTTTAGCTATGGTAGCAGTGTTACGAACATCCATTTCCAAAAGTGGAAAATCTTTAAACAAGGGGTATTTTGACTTGTTACGTGTAGTGCCATAAACTTTATATCCTTGCTCTGTTAGATAAATGCCTACAGCCTTTCCTATTCCCGAAGAACCGCCTGTTATTAAAACTACTTTTGAATTCATTTTTCAGAAAAATAAGTGAATCAAAACCATATATAATTCTGGTTTTTAACAAGTTACCTTTTTAAAAATTATTTGAATATAAGGTACAAAAAAAGGCAAGCTACCTACATCGCACCGCTACGACCATATACCCTTGCTGCGTTCCCGCCCTGGGGGATTCTACAGGAGCTGGTCGTGTAGGACTTGCCAGCTGCAAATATACAATCTTTTAAATCTTTCACAATCCTTTTAGTTTCTAATTTTTATGAATTAAATTGCCTTCTCTAAACAGCAATTCTTACGTGCTGAAAATCAGTATAGAAACATAAATACCAAAATTTTTTAATGAGAATAGTTAAGATAATTTGCATAATTCTTATACCTAGCCTTTATATGGCATGTGGCAGTGGCAATCAAAAAGCATCGAATTTATTTGAAATCACCATTGATAAAAATGTAAAAAAAATTACACAATTTGATGAAATAGGTGTTACCATTAAAAATAAAAAAAATAAGGATATTAACCAGGTCACCTATAGTATAGACGGCAAAGATGTTCCACTTACCAACAATACTATTAAAATTGATGTATCCACTCTAGGAAATAAAACCCTTACCGCTAAAATTAATTCTGAAGGTGAAACCGTGGTAATCAATAAGAACATTAAAGTTTTTTCAGCAAAAGCTCCTGAAATATATACGTATACCATCATAAAGGAATATCCTCATGATACCGGTGCCTATACACAAGGATTGGAGTTCTTCAATGACACCCTATATGAAAGTACGGGTAAGAACGGAAAATCATTTTTAAGGAAATTAGATTTTTCAACTGGCAAGGTTTATGAACAAATAAATTTGGACGATAGTTATTTTGGAGAAGGCATTACCATTTTAAACGACAAAATTTATCAACTTACTTGGAAAAGCGGACTTGGATTTATTTATGACCTACACACCCTTAAGAAATTGGATAATTTCCAATATGGAAAAAGTCGTGAAGGATGGGGACTTGCCAATGACGGCAATATAATATTTAAGAGTGATGGAACGGAAAAGATTTGGTTCATAAACCCTAATACCATGACCGAGGAAGGTTATATTGAAACCGTTACCAATTCATCTATAGTAAATTCCGCAAATGAATTGGAATTTGTTGATGGAAAACTTTATGCCAATGTATATCAAAAGCCTAGTGTCATGATTATCAATAGTAATTCTGGTGCCATTGAAGGGGTTATTAATTTTAGCGGACTTAGTGATTTAATAACAAAATCGGCAGATTGGGACAAGGTAAATAATGTTTTGAACGGTATAGCTTATCATCCTGAACGGAAAACTTTTTTCGTTACCGGAAAATTCTGGGATAAAATGTTTGAAGTAAAAATCCAGAAAAAATAATATGGATGTATACAGGAAAGAACTTATAGTTTCTAAAGATGACCTGGATGACTTGAACCATGTTAACAATGTTCGTTATGTCCAATGGATTCAAGATATATCAAAAGAGCATTGGCAGCACAAAGCCCCCAATGAGCTGCAAGAAGAAGTAATTTGGGTAGTACTAAGTCACCATATTGAATACAAATCTGCGGCATTTTTAAATGACCCTATAGTCATGACAACTTTTATCAAGACGAGCACAGGAGCAAAATCTACCAGAATTGTAGAAATGATTCATGGAAAAACACAAAAGGTATTGGTTCTTGCACGTACGGAATGGTGTTTATTGAACAGCAAGACCAATAGGCCTATTAGGGTGTCCGATAAATTAAAGGATATTTTCCTTTAACTTGAAAAATATAACGGTTGTGCGAGTAAATTTACTTATTGTATTCTCTGCCATTATTGTCTTAATTTTTACTACTTCCTGTAGAAAAAATTTTGAATATTCCCCAAGTATGGGGCAATTGACCTTTTCCAAAGACACGGTTTTCCTAGATACCGTATTTACTAATATTGGCAGCAGTACATACACATTAAAAGTGTATAACCGCACTAAAGAGGATATGTTTATTCCTGAAATATCCTTAAGAAACGGCGCCGATAGTTATTATAGATTAAATGTGGACGGTGTGGCGGGTAAAGCATTTGACAATATTCCATTATACGCTCAAGACAGTCTGTATATACTAATTGAAACGACTATTGAGATTACGGATAATAGTAATGAAATTATATATACGGATGCCATTTTGTTTAATCAATCTCCTTTTCAACAATCCGTAGAATTGATCACTTTGGCAAAAGACGCCATTTTTTTGCATCCCAATAATTTAGGAAACCATGTAAACAATATCACTTTATATACCGATGAAAATGGTGAAGAAGTAAACGTAAACGGTTTTGAACTTAGTGAAGATTCGTTACATTTTACTGCCAATAAACCATATGTGATTTTTGGTTACGCCGTAGTACCTGAAGAAAAAGAACTTCAAATCGATGCTGGTGCAAGGGTATATTTTCACAACAATTCCGGTTTGGTCGTAAGGGAAAAAGCTCGTATTACAATTAATGGCAAATTGAGTGATGATGAGGATCGTTTAGAAAATCAAGTGATTTTTGAAGGAGACAGACTTGAACCTGCTTATAATGATATGCCCGGTCAATGGGGGACTATCTGGATAAGTAAAGGAAGTATTGGAAACACTATAGATTATCTGACCATTAAAAATGCGCAGATCGGATTATTTATTGAAGGGGAAGCAATTCAAAATACAGAATCACTGGTCATAAGAAATAGTCAGGTTTATAACAATGGTCAACATAATATCTGGGCCAAACAAGCAATTATAATAGCCGAAAACCTTGTTTTAGGTGGTGCAGGCTCTACCTCCTTGCAAATAGAAAACGGAGGCCACTATAGTTTTACGCATTGTACCATTGCCAATTATTGGAATAAAGGGTTTAGAATTGTACCAACCCTTACCGTTTCCAGTAGTTCCAGAAGTAATCCAGAACTTAATTTTGATTTAGTACAACTTGATTTTAAAAATAGCATCATTGATGGCAATACGGCATATGAACTAGAACTTACCCCATCTAATGATAAATTGTTCAACTTTAGTTTTCTAAATTGCCATATACAATATACGCAAGACCAACTACCCGCTGAGGATGGTCCGTTATATGATTTTTTAAATACGGAATATTTTTCCAACATCTATACGGGAGGAAATTTGGATTATTTTAAACCATCCAGCAATGATTTTAGAATAGGCCTGGATTCTTATATAATTGGTAAAGGCGACCAAAATATTGCCAACAATGTACCAAATGACCTACTAGGAACCTCCCGGACATTAACTTCAGATTTGGGTGCATATCAAGCAATAATCAAAGAAACGAGCGAATAACAAGCTTAAACTTGAAAGGTTTTTCTCTCACAAAGCCTATATATGTTGATTTTATCAAAAAGTCCTCCATTTTTATAAGGACATTCTTGGTCCGTAATTAGCTGGCTATAAGTAATTTCGTAGAAGACACTAATTTCTTTTGGATTACACGTACACCATAATAGATTCTGATGCTGTTTCCAATTTGCAGTTACATGCATTTTTGGATGAATATGGTGATTTTGAATGTATTAATACCACCACAAATCCCAATGATGGATTAAACGATATTTTAAAGTTTAGTCCAGATATCGTGTTTATCAACCTTAACCATGATTATGCTTCCATATTTTTAATGGTCATGGAAATACACCAATACGTAAATGAACTACCTATACTTATTGGTATAGCTACCTCCAAGGATTATGCCTATGATGCTATAAAAAATGGCTTCTTTGATTATTGGCTTCAACCCTTTAATGAATTTGACATTAGAAAATCATTATTAAAGTTGAAAAAGAGAATGCCAAAGGAGAAAGCACCCGCAACCTTGTGCTTAAAATCATATAACGATTTTCAGTATTTGAACACTAATGATATCCTTTATTTAAAAGCCGACAATAATACAACAGAGTTTTTTATGAAGGACGGCACCGTAACCAATGCCTATAAGACACTAAAAACCTTTGAAAATACGTTACCTAATAACTTTATACGTATTCACCAGAGTTATATCGTCAATACTGATTATGTTTCTAGGATAAATTTTGGAAAATCTATTTGCGCCCTAAAGACCGTCAACGAACAATTACCGTTCTCCAAAACGTATAGGGAAAATATGAACAACCTTAAGAAAGTATTGTCCAGAAATACACTAAGTTCCCTAAATTAACGAATTCTCTCAAAATCAGGTCATTTACTAGCAGATTCCACCTTTTCACTAAAGTGTGGAAAAACTTACTATTTAAGTGTTTAATGGATATTACTTTGGCAGTATAATAAACCAAAAACCCCTAAAAACACACAAAATGAAAAAAGTAACGAGTATTTTAGCAGTAGCAGTAATGGCGTTAGGAATGGCAACTTTTGTAATTGAGAATAGTGCCAATGAATTTGATTTTTTAAATGATATTTCCAAAGCTTTGGCTTGTTCTGATTGTTCAGCTGAATTGCCTCCTAGAGGTGGACAGTCTGGCGTAAGCTAGTCAGCTACTATTACCATATAAAAAGTCTTCAACCAACGGTTGAAGACTTTTTTTTTATACCTTGGTTTCAATAATATCCCATAAACCTATTTCTTGCTTAAAAAATACCTGCATACAATTCTAATCTTAATCTCACTTCAAGCTTGTACCAACTCGGATATTAAATTGGACGATAACGTTCCATCTACTAATAATGATAGCATTAGTATTTGGATTAAGGAGGGTCAAAGTATCAAGAACAACAATGATAAGAAACTACAATTACTGCAAAAAGCGGTACATTATGCCGACCAACAACCAATCGATACTGTAAAAGCCAAATACTATTCCCAATTATCCTTTAACCAAAGTTTTACCTTTGACAGTACACTCTTCCGTATAATCAACAAAAAAGCAATAAAACTAAATGAGAGAATCCAGGATTCTTTGTCCTTAGCTAATAGCTACTGGGATTTGGCTCTTTATTATGATAAATATGCCGTTCAGGATAGTGCATATTACGCATTTAACGAAGCTCAAAAAGTCTTTGAAAGACTCAATGAAATAGAATTATCTGGAAGGATATTGTTAGAAATGGCTAAAATTCAAATTGAAATAAAAGACTATATAGGAAGTGAATCAGCAATTATAAAAGCTATTGAACAATTTAAAAAAACGGGCAATACACTTTTCCTTTACCACAGCTATAACTTATTAGGTATTTTATCAGGTGCTTTGGGTGAGTATGACAATTCTCTTTCTTACTATAATGAAGCATTATATTATCTAAGTTTCTTAAATTTTAAAAATTACGAAGAAGCGCAAGTTATCAATAATATAGGGGTTCTATACAGAGATAAAAAAGAATACAAGAATGCAATTGAAAATTTTTTTAAAGTAATTACAACTAAAAACATATTACAGGACAAACCTAAGTTATATGCTATAGCGTTAAGCAATTTAGCAGCTTGCAAACTTTATAGCGAAGACACTTTAGGGGTAAAAAGCATTTTTAAGCGAGCAATTGACATTAAGACTAAAGAAGAACAAACTGCAAGCCTTGCCGGTTCTTATTTTAATTTTTCTGAATACTTAGTTTATTCTAAGGACACGTTAGCAGCTATAACAAGTGCCAAAAAAGCGGAAACTCTTTCATTGGAAAGTGAAAACCTTGAAATCCTACTTCAAACTTGGTCACTATTGGCGACTTTGGACAAAAAAAATTCAATAGATTATTTTGAAAAATATATTCAATTAGACGATAGTTTACAAAAAGAAGAGCGTAAACAACAAAACAAATTTGCACGTATCCGGTTTGAAACCGATGAATTTATTGCAGAAAATGTGGAGCTTGAAAGTGAAAAGAACATTCTTTCCAGACAACGCAGTATTTGGATTGCCATTGCAGGGGGGTTATTTTTATTAGGACTATCCATCTATATCATTATCACCCAACGTGCCAAAAACCAAAAACTTCGTTTTGACCAACAACAGCAGGCCAATAACCAGGAAATTTTTAACCTCATGCTTACTCAAAAACAAAAAGTTGATGAGGTTAAACGGCTGGAACAAAAAAGAATATCAGAAGAGTTACATGACGGCGTACTTGGTAAAATGCTGGGCGCTAGAATGATTTTGACCGGATTAAATAAACGTGTAACGGAAGAAGCCATTGCCGAAAAATCAAAGGCATTGGGCTCTCTCCAGGAAATTGAGAATGAGATCCGTTCAATTTCTCATGAACTGAGCCATACCGCTTACCAAAAGATCAACAACTTTACGGATTCTATAGAATCACTTTTAGATGCTGCTAAAAGAAATGTGGCCATTAATACTTTCTTTAAATTCAATGAAGATGAGGATTGGGATAGTTTGGACGGTGATATTAAAATCAATGCCTATAGAATTATCCAAGAAACGTTTCAAAATGCAATCAAGCATGCCCAATGCAGCATATTTGAAATAACTTTTCTTAGAACGGATGATGAATTTAAGATAATTATGAGTGATAATGGGGTAGGTTTTAAAAATGTAAAAGGCAAAAAAGGTATTGGTATCAGAAATATTACTTCTAGGATCAATAAGCTAAACGGTACGTGGAACATAGAATCCGCAAAAGGGAAGGGAACCACAATTACCTTAAGGATACCCATTAGAAATAAATCAAATAATTTTGATGATAATAATACTAGGTTTGAAAACGTTTAGTAACTTACAATAGCATAGAACAACCATAATGGATTCAACAGTAAGGATTTTAGCGGTAGATGATCATGAAATGACGACTTTAGGATATAAATATATCTTGGAAGATTCTGATTTTAATGATTTTAACGTAAAAGTTGAAATCGCAAAAAGTTTTGAAAAAGGTAAGGCTAAGATTGAACTATCAAAAAGAGCCATTCCCTATGATATCATTCTATTGGACATCCAGCTTTTCTCAGTAGAATCCAAAGACCCCAGAACTGGTATTGACCTTGGCATTTTAGCAAGAGAAGAAGTGCCTAAATCAAAAGTTGTATTTATGTCTTCATACAGTGACAATTACCGTATCAACAATATTTTTAAAAAAGTTAATCCGGACGGCTACATGGTAAAGTCAGAGATAGATGAACTTTCTTTGAAAAGTATGGTAGAGACCATTATGAAGAATTCATCTTATTATACTGCGAGTGCCTTGGCTGCCATAAGAAGAAGAATGTCCAGTGATATTGTAATCGATGATCAAGATCAAAAAATTCTTTATCATCTATCACAAGGAATCCATACCAGGGATATTGCCCCTTTGATCGGTTCTGCCAATACTACGGTCGAAGCTCGTAAAAGACAACTGAAAGCGTTATTTGATATAAAAAACGGCAACGATTTAGCATTAATCAACGAAGCCAAAAATCGTGGTTTTCTTTAAAAATCAACCACCTAAATTAAGTAATTGAATTACAGATAATTATGATTTATCTGTGTCATTTTATTATAATATCCTCCAAAATTATAAGGTTTTCCTAGTGTTATAAAATTGGGGAGAAAAGTATCTTTATAGAAAGAATGCTTTAAAAAATTGCTTATGCCTTTCAATTTTGAAAACTTTATCAATAATTCTAGATTAAAATTAGAATACAATAAAGAGATAATTGGCTTAGATGAATTTCTATCTACCCTAGAGTTTTATTACTTTTCTACAGTAAAATTAAAGAGTAAGAGTATAACCTCTAACGGAATAAATCTGGTACTGGAATTTGATTGTAACCTGGATTTAATGGAATTATTTTCACATTTCAATACCGGTAGATGGGGCAACAACCATAAAAACGAAGCACCTTTACAACACGGTTTGGAAGTACTTAATTTGAAAAACAAACTTGTAATAGATATAGATGAGCTTACAATTTCGTTAAATGATACCAGTATTGTAATTAAGCGCATCTATGACAAAAGTATTCCTACCCAAATCAATAATATTCTAAAACAGATTGCGTGTAATTATGTCTTTTTGACCAAGGGACTTACACAAAAACCTTATGAAATTTTTGTGCCCATTTTTGAAGAAAATTTGGAAAATTCTGAAATTTCAGATTCAGCCATAGATTTTGCCCCAAAGTCCTATTTAGAATTCTGGGGCATTTATCTTGATAAAGATGATGAGGCCTCTATTTATGACGTAATGCGTAATACTTACGTCAGCGGAGACCTTGAGTTCCTAACAGAATAAATGATCATGACCTAGGCGTTGAATATAGGCCTGGTATTCATCATTGCATTAACCTTGGTCTTAACGGTTTTCAAGCTTTTTTCATCTTCTGGGTTGTTGATGACCTGATCAATTAAATCAACGACAACCTCCATATCCGCCTCTACTAGACCACGTGTGGTAATTGCTGCAGTACCAAATCTAATACCAGAAGTTACAAAAGGTGATTTATCGTCAAAAGGCACCATATTTTTGTTTGCGGTAATATCTGCTTCTACCAATGCTTTTTCGGCATCTTTACCGGATATATCTTTATTTCGCAGATCGATCAACATCATGTGGTTATCCGTACCGCCAGAAATAATATGATAATCACGCTTAACAAATGCCTTGGCCATTGCATCGGCATTTTTCTTTACCTGCTCAATATATGCCGCATACTCACTTGTTAATGCTTCACCGAAAGCAATAGCTTTACCAGCTATCACATGTTCTAACGGACCTCCTTGATTACCAGGAAAAACGGCCAAATCCAATAAAGCTGACATTTTTCTTAGCTTGCCGTTCTTTAAGGTTATCCCAAACGGATTTTCAAAATCTTTTCCCATCAATATTAAACCTCCCCTTGGCCCTCGCAAAGTTTTGTGTGTTGTTGTAGTCACAATATGGCAATGCGGTATAGGGTTGCTCAATAAACCTTTAGCAATTAATCCTGCAGGGTGAGATATATCTGCCAATAAAATAGCGTTCACACTATCCGCAATCTTTCTAAAACGGGCAAAATCCATATCTCTACTGTAGGCAGAAGCACCTGCAATTATCAACTTAGGTTGCTCTTTGGTAGCAATCTCTTGAATTTTATCATAATCCAATCTACCAGTCTCCTTATCCACCCCATAAAATACGGGCTTATACAATCTTCCTG
The DNA here is from genome assembly GCF_007827235.1 of Maribacter sp. MAR_2009_72. Taxonomy (NCBI): domain Bacteria; kingdom Pseudomonadati; phylum Bacteroidota; class Flavobacteriia; order Flavobacteriales; family Flavobacteriaceae; genus Maribacter; species Maribacter sp. MAR_2009_72. The sequence continues at coordinate 728,407 of NZ_VISB01000001.1, forward strand.
AAAAGTTAACTGGAGATCCGTGGGTCAAATGTCCACCGTGCGATAGGTCAAAACCTAAAATTTTATCTCCTGGCTTTAAACATGCATGATAAACGGCAGCATTTGCTTGCGAACCCGAATGTGGCTGTACATTGGCATATGCGGCACCAAATAGCTCTTTTGCACGATCAATGGCCAACTGTTCTACCTTATCCACAACTTCACAACCTCCATAGTAACGCTTTCCAGGGTAGCCTTCTGCATACTTATTTGTAAGAACGGAACCTTGGGCCTCCATTACTTGGGGACTGGTAAAATTTTCTGAAGCTATCAATTCAATTCCATTGATCTGACGTTGCTTTTCTTCTTCTATTAGATTAAAAATCGTAGTGTCGCGTTGCATGCTGTTCTTTCTTTTGAATAAGTTGCAAAAATACAAATAGACTATCTAATGAAATATAAAAAAGTTCAAAAGGGATTATTTTTTATTAAATAAAAGTTAATAACTATCTATGGTTTATCTGTTTTATTCCAACCATGTATGGATTTCATCGAAAATATACTATTAATCACCCCCATTCGTTATCTATTCAGCTATTTGTGGCACGGCTGTTGAAATAGCTCTATTGAATTCTAAAATTATCAGTCATGAAAAAATTTCTACTATTCAGTTTTATAGGAATACTCCTTTCATGTAGCGGAGTTAAAAAAACACAAGAAGCCCTAAATACAGGCAATTACCTTGGCGCAATCAATAAGGCACTTGTAAACATTGCAGAAAACAAGACCAAAAAAAGCAATCAGACCTATATTGTTCTTTTGGAAGAAGGTTTTAAAAAACATGCTGAGCGGGAATTACAGCACATAAAATTTTTAAAAAAAGATGGCAATCCTGCTAATTTTGAAGAGATATACAATACCTATAACAACCTAAAGGCTATCCAAGAGCGGATCAAACCGTTATTGCCGTTATATATTCAGGATGAAAACAGGAAGGCTCAATTTAGTTTTAAAAATTACGATGATAATATCATAGCTTCTAAATTGAATCTATCTGACTATTTATATGATAGGGCAAACAACCTAATAAACAACGCCACTTATAAATCTGATTATAGGACTGCTTACAATGAGTTGAATTATTTACAGCAACTTAATCCTAATTTTAAAGATGTAACTTTAAAAATAGATGAAGCCTACCAAAAAGGATTGGATTATGTTTTGGTAGAGATGAACAATAATACGGATATGGTTATTCCACGACGTTTAGAGGATGAACTTTTGAATTTAAATACTTACGGCCTTAACAACCAGTGGACGGAATACCATACCAATGAAATTAAAGATAGAGTGTACGACTATTTAATGGAGCTATCTTTTGAAAATATAAATATTTCACCGGAACAGATAAGCGAAAAGCAAATAAGCAAGGAGAAGCAGATTAAGGATGGGTATACGTTTGTGGAGGATCGCAATGGCAATGTGGTATCGGACAGTTTAGGGAATAGCATTAAAATCGATAAGTTCAAGACGGTTCGTTGTGATTTTTATCAATTTACACAATTTAAGAGTGCGGAAGTTACCGGTGTTGTAAATTTTATAGATTTAAAAAAACAACAAAAAATAAATCAATACCCTTTGAGCAGCCAATTTGTTTTTGAACATATATATGCCAACTATAGCGGTGACAAAAGAGCCTTGGACAATAATTTAACGGCATTGTTACAGCGTGCAAGAGTACCTTTTCCAAGCAATGAGCAAATGGTATATGATGCGGGGGAAGACTTAAAGAACAACCTCAAAAATATTCTGAACAGACAAAGTTTTAACTAAAAAAAGCCCCAAATTTCTGGGGCTTTTTTTTATACATATTCTTCTAATTCTACGTCTGAAATTGCACCATGGGAATTATGGTAGACCACTACCCCATTTTTAATGATGAGCATCTGGGGCGATTGATGCATAACGTTAAACGTAGCGGCAATTGCATTGGACACCTCTCTATAGGCAAGTAAGTCTAAAAAATGAAAATCCATTTGCCCTTCATCCAGCTTATAATTGCCCTTGAACATATTCAGGACCATTCTACTGATACCACATGTGGTAGAATGTTTAAAAATTACTTGTGGCCTTGCGGCGGATGCTTGCTTTATTTCTTCTAATTGGGCAACCATGGTCAAATCTTGCCAAGGAATTGATTTACTATTTTGCTCCCCTTCGTTTTTTGCCCCTCCAAAAATTCCACTAAATATTCCCATAAATTATCTTCGGTCTAATGTTCTTGATACACATCGAACCTGACTATTTGTCTGTTATTTTCTGTTAAATCAAGCCATTTTGTCTTACCTTATTACTTGGTAAGATTATTGAACATCACACCTCAAAAGTATTACAATTAACTAAAAATACAGATAATGAACATAAATAATTTTACTATAAAATCCCAAGAGGCTATACAGCATGCCCAACAGATTGCACACAATTTGGGGCATCAACAAATAGAGAATGAACATTTATTCAAGGCCTTAACAGAGGTTGAGGAAAATGTTATGCCCTTTTTACTTAAAAAATTAGGGGTAAATTTTACATTGGTACAACAGATATTGGATAAAGAGCTACAGAGTTTTCCTAAAGTAACGGGTGGTGACATTCAGTTTTCAAGAGAAGCAGGCAAGTCGCTCAATGAAGCCAGTGCCATTGCTAAGGAAATGGGAGATGAATTCGTTTCCATTGAACATTTGTTTATATCCATTTTACGCTCTAAAAGCAAAATTTCCCAAATATTAAAAGACCAAGGTGTTGCGGAAAAACAATTGAATACCGCAATTGCAGAATTAAGAAATGGTGATAAAGTCACCTCGCAAAGTGCTGAGGATAATTACAACTCATTACAGAAATATGCAAAAAACCTAAATCAACTTGCAGATAGCGGTAAATTGGACCCAGTTATTGGTAGGGATGAGGAGATTCGTAGAATTTTACAAATCTTATCTAGGCGTACCAAGAACAACCCAATTTTAGTGGGTGAACCCGGTGTGGGTAAAACAGCCATTGTAGAAGGTTTGGCCCATAGAATTATTCAAGGGGATATACCGGAAAACCTCAAGGAAAAAGTTATCTATTCCCTGGATATGGGAGCCTTGATTGCAGGAGCTAAATATAAAGGTGAATTTGAAGAGCGCCTTAAAGCGGTCATTAAGGAAGTAGTTAGTGCAGATGGCAACATTATCCTATTCATAGATGAAATACATACTTTGGTAGGTGCCGGTGGCGGCCAAGGTGCCATGGATGCGGCCAATATTCTAAAGCCGGCCTTGGCACGTGGTGAATTAAGGGCAATTGGCGCTACTACATTAGATGAATATCAAAAGTACTTTGAACAGGACAAGGCTCTTGAACGAAGGTTTCAAAAAGTTGTCGTAGACCAACCTGATACTGAAAGCGCAATTTCCATCTTACGGGGAATCAAGGAAAAATATGAGGCCCACCATAAGGTCCGTATAAAGGACGAGGCCGTCATTGCTGCCGTTGAACTTTCCCAACGTTATATTTCCAATAGGTTCTTACCGGATAAGGCTATTGACTTAATGGATGAAGCAGCATCCAAGTTACGAATGGAAATTAATTCCAAACCAGAGGAACTGGATGTGCTTGACCGTAAAATCATGCAATTAGAAATTGAAATTGAAGCCATAAAGCGTGAAAACGATAAACAAAAGCTAAAGGTCTTAAATTTAGACTTAGCCAATGTTAAGGAAGAACGTAATGAAATATTTGCTCAATGGGAAAGTGAAAAAACCGTTGTGGACAATATTCAACAAACAAAGTTGGACATTGAAAACTACAAGGCAGAAGCCGAGCGTGCAGAACGTAACGGTGATTATGGCACCGTTGCCGAAATTAGATATGGCAAGATCAAAGAGGCACAGGAAAAACTTACCAAGTTGCAAGATGATCTCAATGCGCAACAAAACTCGGGAACACTTATTAAAGAAGAGGTTACCAGTGAGGATATTGCAGAGGTAATTGCCAAATGGACTGGAATTCCGGTTACCAAGATGCTACAGAGTGAACGTGAAAAATTGCTGAAATTGGAAAAGGTATTGCACAAACGTGTGGTTGGCCAAGAGGAGGCTATTGAGGCCGTTTCGGATGCCATACGAAGAAGTAGGGCCGGCTTGCAAGATGCCAAGAAACCAATTGGATCGTTCTTATTCTTAGGTACTACAGGTGTCGGTAAGACCGAATTGGCCAAAACATTGGCAGCATATCTGTTTGATGATGAAAACGCGATGACCCGTATAGATATGAGCGAATATCAAGAACGCCATTCGGTTAGTAGATTAGTAGGCGCCCCTCCAGGATATGTGGGGTATGATGAAGGAGGTCAATTGACAGAGGCGGTCAGAAGAAGACCATATTCAGTAGTTCTTTTGGATGAAATTGAAAAAGCCCATCCAGATACGTTCAATATTCTTTTACAAGTATTGGATGAAGGTAGGTTAACCGATAATAAAGGTAGGGTTGCAGATTTTAAAAACACTATTATAATCATGACGAGTAACATGGGTAGTGCAATCATACAGGAGAAATTTGAGAATACAGATGATATCTATAGCGCAACTGAAGCGGCCAGGATTGAAGTTCTTGGGCTACTGAAAAAAACGATTAGACCTGAATTTATCAATAGGATAGACGATATTGTAATGTTTACGCCTTTGACCAAAGATAACATTGAGGAAATTGTAAAGTTGCAGTTAGAAAACTTGAAGAAGATGTTGGATAAGCAACAAATTACTTTGGATGCTACCCAGGAAGCAATAGAATATTTGGCAAACAAGGGATATGACCCACAATTTGGAGCACGGCCCGTCAAAAGAACGATACAGCGGGAAGTATTGAACAATCTTTCCAAATCATTGTTAAGCGGCGAAATCAAATCTGATAGTGTTGTATTATTAGATGCTTTTGACAACAGCCTTGTATTTAGAAATCAAGAGGATATTACCGTATAATTTTATAAATTGATAATTAAGCGTCCATATAATTTTTATGGACGCTTTTTTTTATCAACAATATATACCATACAGTATAGATTTTTTATATTCGCATAAAACCGTCGAATATGTCTACCAAAGCCGAAAGAACGACCGCCTATATTATTGAGACAGTCGCACCAGTGTTCAACAAGCACGGTTATATTGGCACCAGTATGAGCGATTTGACCGAAGCCACCAATTTAACCAAAGGAGCGTTATATGGCAATTTCGAAAATAAGGAGGCGTTGGCCCTATCTGCCTTTGAATATAATCGCACTTTGTTATTAAACGCGATAGATGAACAACTGGCCATTGAGGGCACCGCAATGGAGAAAATCGGCAACTTAATCGCATTTTATAAAAAGTATGATGTATTTACCCTTACCATGGGTGGCTGCCCCATTCTTAATGTGGGTATAGATGCACAACATAATAACCGGTTACTGGCTTCCGCTACAAAGGAAACCATTAAGGACATTGAGGGTAAAATTGCATTGGTCCTTGAAAACGGGGTCAATAAGGGCGAATTTAAACTTCCTGTTACGCCCTTACAGTTTGCAAAGCAATTATTTACCATTATACAAGGCTCTATTGCAATGGCAACCTTGACCAAGGATAGAAAATATTTATTGAATACGGTTACCTACTTGGAAGTGCTCATTAGGAGAGAACTTAAATAAAACTAAGTACCCTTTTATAAAAAAGGGTATCCTTTCACAATAGATAAAAGCAATACTGGGTATACGTATTATACCCCTTACTATTTACCCGTAACCCTAAATATCCATAACTTTTCAGTATAACGTCCATTTAACTTTGAATCTCTAGCCTGTCTGGCTTCTTTTATTGTGTTATACTTTCCTAAATATACATAATTGTACTTATTCAATGAACGATAAAAAGATTTAGGATTTAAGCCTTTTTTACCCATATCCGCCATAAAGGCATCTAAATACTTCTTGGTTCCAAATACATTAGCTATTAAATAATAACCTGGGGTCAAGGAGCCTTCTTTTTCCACTTCTTCATACTTCTCTCCTGCCCTTGGCTGTACCACTTCATTACGTGCGGCCAATTGCTCCGCTTCGGCAATAGCGGCATTTGCCTTTGCTATTGAATCTTGCTTTTGCTGCTGCAACGCCGCTAAGGCCTCTTCCTTTTGCCTCATATCCAATGCTATGGAATCCTGCTTCCTTTTTTGATCCAACGCTCTTGCATCGGCTAGTGCTTGTGCCGCCTTGGCTTCTGCAATGGAATCACGCATTTTTCGTAAATCTCTTTTGGAAATCTTTTCCTCAGCTTCAGCCAATCGTGTAGATTCCGATATGGAATCCTGTATTCTTTGGGCCTGCAACTTTTCCAAACGGTCTTGCTTTTTGGCCTCTCTTTTAACAGCAAGCTTTTCTGCCCTAGTCAATTCATCCTTAACCAGTTCTTCTTTTTCCTTTTGGGCCGCTATCAACTCTTCTTCAAGTTGATCCTCCGTAGATTGTAATTTGCCCAATTTATAAGACGTTACCAATTCAAAGGATGGGTCCTGACCTTTCAGGTCGTTACTGGTACCTACTTCTACAAGAGCACCTATGGACAATCGTTTAAAAAACCTGCCACCTACTCCACCGGAAATACCATAAAAACTATTATAACCTCCTTGCACCCAATATTTGTTAGTGGTCAACAACGCTTGTAGCCCCAATTGATTATCCACGCCCGGTACGGTTTTATAATATAAGGAGGGTCTTAGAACTGAATTATCATCCCCATTTAAAATTGAAATGGGAATATCGTAACTGGCCAACGCAAAAAACATTCGGTCACCAGGGTCGGAGTTACGTTCATTTGTGCTAAGGTTATAGTCAAACAGATTTTCGGACACTAAACCTATGTTGAATTTATCGACCCTTAAATTTATACCTGGTGCCATTTGAATAATAAAATCATTGCTAATGGTGGTCTGAATTGGATTGGGCACAAAAAAGCGTTGATCGGCCAATTTTTGCTGAAATGCAAAAAGGTTAAGTCCAACACCCAGAAATACATCCTCATTCAATTGAATGTTGTACGCATAGTTCAATGCTGCGCCCGTATTTAAATAAATACCGGTATTATGTTGAAAAAAACCCACACCTGCTGCGGAAACTTCATTGATATTGGCCGTATAGTTTATAAATAATGATGTAGGATCGGCATCATAGGTTTGCCATTGCCATCTGGCCCACATGGCAATGGAAGACGGATTGTTGCGCCCTAAGCTATATGCCGGATTTAATAAGCTACCATTATATTCAGTAAGGTTTTGTTGTCTAAAATCAGTAGGCAGTACGACATCCTGCGCCCTTAAGCCTAAAACTACAAAACCAATAAGAAGTGCCCCACAGAATTTTTTCATATGCAAAAAAACAAAAAATAGACTATTTATAGTACTATTTTAAACTAATTTTAGTTATTAAATTAATCCAATAAATTTAATTTTATGAAAGTTGTAAAATTTGCGCTTCTTATATTGCTAACCTTTACGCTATCCTGCAAGGAAGAACCAGCAAAAGAACTACCAAACGAAGAAATTACGGTTTCAACTTTTTACTTGATTAGGCATGCGGAAAAAATAAGAAGTAACCCAGATGATGCGGATCCAGAATTAAACCAAAAGGGTTTGGGAAGGGCAATGCATTGGGCAGAAATTTTTAATGACGTTGAGTTGGACGCCATTTACTCTACCAATTATAACAGAACATCCATGACCGCTGCTCCCACATCGGTCAAAAAAAATATTGACGTTCAATATTACGACCCTAGAATCCTTGATATTGAACAATTTAAGGCAGATAACCTCAATAAAAATGTTCTTATCGTAGGCCATAGCAATACCACCCCGGAGTTTGTCAATTTATTGATTGAGGAAGATAAATTTACAGATATCGATGATAGTGAAAACGGTACTTTGTTTATCGTTCAAATTGTCAATGATATACCCACCGTAACCAAACTTTTGTTCAACTGTAATTGCCCTGACTAAGTAAAGGCCTATACGTTAAAACGCCACTTAATCAAATAATGACAATTTTCCCCCACTTTCATACAATTGTGCTTATTTTTGCTTTTAATGCAAAAGAATATCAACATTAAGAACAAAAGAGCTCGTTTTGAATATGAGCTTTTGGATAAATATACAACGGGAATAGTTTTGGCCGGTACCGAAATAAAATCTATTCGTGAAGGTCGTGCCTCCATTTCCGAGAGTTTCTGTGAATTTAACGACAAGGGAGAATTATTTGTCATTAATATGCAAATAGATGAATATTCCCATGCGTCTCATTTTAATCATAAACCCAAAGCAGAACGTAAATTACTCTTACAAAAAAGAGAGCTTAAAAAATTGAGCAAAGAGGTAAAAACATCAGGACTTACAATTGTTCCCTTAAACCTTTTCATTAACGAAAGAGGATTGGCCAAGCTACAAATAGCATTGGCAAAAGGTAAAAAATTATACGACAAAAGAGAAGTACTTAAAGACCGCGACAACAAACGTAACCTTGATCGTGTAAAAAAGAATTTTAATAATTAATTCTTATTTTCAAGTAAGGGCACAAACTTAAAAGAACCATATTCTGTTTTGGAAAATTCTTTTTCGGTCGTTCTTACGAACAAGGTCATAATTTGTTCCTCAAATCCAATTGGTATGACCAATCTACCCCCCACCTTTAGCTGAGACAACAGAGCCTTTGGCACCTCTGGAGCACCTGCTGTTACTATTATACGATCAAACGGTGCATTTTCCGGAAGCCCCTTGTATCCATCCCCAAATATGATTTTTTTAGGGCGATATCCCATTTTTTTAAAGAATAAGTTGGTTTTCTTGAAAAGTTCCAATTGACGTTCTATGGTATAAACCTTTACCTTAAGGTTCAATAATATTGCGGTTTGATATCCGCTACCCGTACCTATTTCCAAAACTTTGTGCCCTTCTGCTAATTGCAATAATTCAGTTTGAAATGCAACAGTGTAAGGATGTGAAATAGTTTGGTTCGCAGCAATAGGAAATGCTTTGTTCTGGTAGGCATGCCCTTCAAAACTGCTATCCATAAATAAATGTCTAGGAATTTCCCTTACGGCGTCAAGAACTTTATTGTCCGTAATTCCCTTATCAATCAATAGTTGCGCCAAATGATTGCGCATTCCCCTGTGTTTTAAGGTATCTCTCAATGGTAGTTGGTTTGGAAACCAAAGTTAGCAAAGTTCTTTCAACCAACGAAGACCCTGTTCAAAACTTAAGTTCAAATTCATAAAAATTGAATTTCCTCATGGGATAAAACTACACAACTATGCGTATTTTTGAGAAAAAAGAAACAAATGTTAAAAGTTGGTGTTTTAGGAGCCGGGCATCTTGGAAAGATACACCTTAGATTGCTTAAAGAATCTCCAAAATATGATTTAATTGGGTTTTATGATGCGGATATAATTAATGGCAATAAAGTAAGTGCAGAATTTGGTTATACTTATTTTGATAACATTAATGAGCTTATTGCTGCAGTAGATGTAGTAGATATTGTTACTCCCACCCTTTCTCATTTTGAATGTGCCAAAAAATCAATAGAACAGGGTAAACATATTTTTATTGAAAAACCAATTACCCATACCCTACAAGAGGCACAATCTTTATTGGATTTGGAAAAGAAATTCTGCGTGAAAGGCCAGGTAGGACATGTAGAGCGCTTTAACCCTGCCTTTACATCTATAAAAGATACGATCAAAGAACCTATGTTCATTGAGAGTCATCGCTTGGCGGAATTTAATCCAAGAGGTACGGACGTACCCGTGGTGCTAGATTTAATGATTCATGATATTGATGCCATTCTCAGTGTGGTAAATTCTAAAGTTAAACAGATAAACGCTAGTGGTGTATCGGTGATAAGTCAATCTCCAGATATTGCAAATGCGCGCATTGAATTTGAAAATGGTTGTGTAGCCAATTTAACTGCCAGTAGAATATCCCTGAAAAATATGAGAAAATCAAGGTTCTTCCAAAAAGATGCGTATATCTCGGTAGATTTCTTGGAGAAAAAGGTTGAGGTAGTTAAAATGAAGGACGCTCCCAAGGAAGCTGGTGATTTTGATATGATTCTACAAAATGCGGAAGGCATCAAAAAGCAAATATATTTTGAAAACCCCTCTATTGCTACCAATAATGCCATACTAGATGAATTGGAATCTTTTGCAGATGCCATAAACAATGATACTACACCGGTAGTAAGTTTACGACAAGGTACACAGGCCTTGGAAGTGGCCTTACAAATTATTTCATCATTTAATACTACATCTATATGAAAACAATTGCCGTAATTGGTGCCGGTACCATGGGTAATGGTATTGCCCATGTTTTTGCACAATGCAACTATAATGTACATTTAATAGATGTAACACAAACGGCCTTGGATAATGGTATAGCCACCATAATCAAAAATTTGGACCGTATGCTGGCAAAGGAAAAAATAAGTAAGACCGACAAGGAAAATACGCTATCCAATATCAAAAGTTTTACAACTTTGGAAGAAGGGGTTGTTGGTACCGACCTTGTCATAGAGGCCGCAACTGAAAATGTAGAGGTTAAATTGGGTATATTTAAAAAACTAGATACCCTTTGCGATCCGGAAACTATTTTGGCATCCAATACCTCCTCAATTTCCATAACCCAAATTGCCGCAGCCACCACTAGACCACAAAAGGTAATTGGCATGCACTTTATGAATCCGGTACCTATTATGTCGCTAGTAGAGATCATAAACGGTTATAGCACATCAAAGGACACTACCGATCTCATTATGGACCTTTCCAAGAAATTAGGCAAAACACCCACAAAGGTAAATGACTACCCTGGTTTTGTAGCCAATAGGATTTTAATGCCCATGATCAATGAAGCCATAGAGACTTTACACCATGATGTTGCCGGTGTTCAAGAAATTGATACGGTTATGAAATTAGGAATGGCACATCCTATGGGACCTTTGCAATTAGCGGATTTTATTGGTTTAGATGTGTGCCTATCCATATTAAATGTTATGTATGATGGTTTTAAAAATCCAAAATATGCACCTTCTCCCCTATTGATAAACATGGTCATGGCCGGGAAACTAGGAATTAAATCCGGAGAAGGTTTTTATGATTATTCCAAAAGTAAAAAGGCGGAAATTGTCGCTAACCAATTTATAATTTAAAACTTATGTCCATAAAGGAAAATTTAGCCGCTATTGTTCAATCTCTTCCGGACACGGTTACATTGATTGCCGTGTCCAAAACAAAACCAATAGCAGATTTAGACCAAGCTTATGCGGAAGGCCAACGTATCTTTGGAGAAAATAAGGTTCAAGAAATGACCGAAAAGTGGCAAGCAATGCCAAAGGATATAGAATGGCATATGATCGGACACTTACAAAGAAACAAGGTCAAATATTTGGCGGAGTATGTAGCTTTGATTCATGGCGTGGATAGCCCAAGATTACTTAAGGAAATAAATAAACAGGCAAAAAAACACAATAGAACCATTTCCTGTCTATTGCAGGTACATATTGCAGAAGAAGATACCAAATTTGGATTCGACGAAAAGGAATTACTAGAACTTGTTGATAATGAAGATTTTAAATCATTTGAAAACGTTAAAATCGAAGGATTAATGGGGATGGCCACTTTTACCGATGATAAGGAGCAAGTACGTCGTGAGTTCAAAAATCTTTTTACCTTATATGAACAACTACAATCTAAATATGCAGATTTTAATATTCTTTCTATGGGCATGAGCGGTGATTATAAAGTTGCCATAGAAGAAGGCAGCAATATGGTACGTATAGGAAGTAGTATCTTTGGGTCACGAAATTAATTGTAAACCAACCATACTTAAAAACCATTTTTACTGAATGTACGCAATTTTAGATATTGAAACCACTGGTGGTAAATTTAATGAAGAAGGCATTACGGAAATTGCTATCCATAAATTTGACGGTCAACAAGTGGTGGATAAATTTATAAGTCTTATAAATCCTGAAAAGGAAATACAGCCTTTCGTAGTCAAATTAACAGGAATCAACAATAAAATGTTAAGGACTGCCCCCAAATTTTATGAAGTAGCCAAAAGAATTATTGAAATTACAGAGGATACCGTTTTAGTAGCGCATAATGCTCAATTTGATTACAGAATCCTACGGACGGAATTTAGAAGGTTGGGTTACAACTTTGAGCGCAAAACCTTATGTACCGTAGACCTCTCAAAATTATTATTACCAGAAGCAGAATCATATAGCTTGGGAAAATTGGTAAGATCTTTGGGTATTCCGGTAAGTGATCGCCATAGGGCTAATGGTGATGCCCTGGCCACCATAAAACTATTTAAATTATTGCTTGCCAAAGATTCCGAAAAAGTAATTATCAAAGAAACCATACGCAAAGAAAGCCAAGGTGAGCTTTCTGAAAAACAATTAGATATCGTTAGAGATCTACCCAATAAAACAGGAGTATTCTACATGCATAATAAAGATGGGGACATCATATATCTGAATAAGACTACCGATATTAAAAAGAAGGTAAACCAACTCTTTACCAAAAACGGGGACAAATCACGAAAATTGGCCAAAGACACCAAAAAAGTCACTTATGAGGAAACAGGAAATGAATTGGTGGCCATACTGAAGGAATACGAAGAACTTTTGAAACTTAGACCTAAGTACAATGCCATACCAAGAAAAAGAATGTACTCCCATGCCTTATGTAAAGAGAAGAATGAAAATGGGTATATAACATTACGCATAAAACCATACAAGGAGTGCAAGGAACCTCTAGGATTGTTCAATGGCATTTTTAGCGGAAAAAATCATTTGTTTAAAATAACCAAAGAGTTTCAACTATGCGAAAAACTTAACGGTATAAGTGAAGCACGTTCAAATTGTTCCAATTATGACGATGGATTATGCCTAGGAGCATGTATAGGCAAAGAACCTGAAGAAACTTATAACAAAAGGGTTACGGCTTCTATAGAGAAGTATAATTTGGCCCAGAAAAACATGGTATTGTTGGACAAAGGAAGGGAAATTGGCGAACAAAGTGCTATCTTAATAAAAAATGGTTCACTGGTTGGTTTAGGATTTTATGACCTTAACCATCAAATAAATAATATTCATATCTTGGAAAACCTTATTACACCAATGAACGGAACCAGGGATGCCAATTTTCTTATTGAATCATACTTAAGAAAAAAGAAAGTACTTAAAACAGTAGAGATATATTCATAAATTGAAAGAGGAAGAAAAATTATCGCCTTGGCAGAACAAGCTTCATGAAATTATTTACGAAGCGGATACCCCTATGGGTAAATTGTTCGATATAATTCTTTTTATACTCATAATTTTCAGCATTATACTTATTATGCTGGAAAGTGTAAAAAGTATTGATATTAAGTACCATAGGGTACTACTTGTTTTGGAATGGGTTATCACCATATTTTTTACAATAGAATATATTGTCCGTATCATTTGCATTAAAAAGCCGTCTAAATATATATTCAGCTTTTATGGTATCATTGATTTTTTATCTACCATACCATTATATATCTCCTATATTTTTGCAGGGTCTCAAGTCCTATTGGCCGTTAGAGCCTTTAGACTTTTAAGGGTATTCCGGATTTTAAAATTGGTTCAGTTTTTAGGAGAGGCGTCACAACTTAAGAGTGCATTAAAAGCCAGCAGGGCCAAGATTACAGTATTTCTTTTTGCCGTACTTATTGTATCAGTAATGATGGGTACCCTAATGTATATTGTGGAAGGAGATGAAGCAGGATTTACTAGCATACCTACCAGCATCTATTGGACCATTGTTACCCTTACCACTGTTGGATATGGAGATATTGCACCTATTACCCCATCTGGTCAATTTATTGCTACCATAATCATGCTATTAGGTTATGGAATCATAGCCGTACCTACGGGTATCGTTACAGCAGAATTTGGTAGACAGACCAGGGACAAGACAGGAAATTTAAGTGCCGGTAAGTATATTCATGTAAACACCCAAGCCTGTCCGTCATGTACCAAAGAAGGTCATCGTGATGATGCTACGCATTGCTATAATTGTGGATCGGTATTAAATGAATAAAAAAGCACTGATTTCAGTAACCGGCCCTACTGCCATAGGTAAGACCAAACTTGCCATAGCATTGGCAAATCATTTCAATACAGAGATCGTTTCAGCTGATTCTAGACAGTTTTTTAAAGAAATGAGTATTGGTACCGCGGTACCCACAACAAGTGAACTTGCACAGGCCAAACACCATTTCATTCAACATAAAAGCATTGTGGAACCTTATACTGTTGGTGATTTCGAAAGAGAGGCGCTCAATAAAATTGCCGCTCTTTTCAAAAAGCATGAGGTAGTGGTTATGGTAGGAGGCAGCGGACTATATGTAAATGCAGTTACAGAGGGTTTAAATAACTTTCCATCCGTCTCTCCAGAAATACGGTCAAATCTTAATCAAACCTTGGAAAATAAAGGATTACCCTATTTGCAGGAAACCTTAAGGGAATTGGACCCGGAATATTTCGGAAAGGTTGATGTACATAATCCACAACGCGTAATAAGGGCTTTAGAGGTATGTATTGGAAGTGGCCGACCCTATTCAACTTTTATCAATAAACCTAAAGAAAAAAGAGACTTCAGCGTAATTACCGTAGGTCTTAAAGCCGATAGGCCTGTAATATATGACCGAATAAACAAAAGAGTTGACCTTATGATGGAAGAAGGTTTGTTAGCAGAGGCCAAAAGCCTACATTTCTATAAATCGTATAACGCATTACAAACTGTAGGATATAAAGAATTGTTCAGATATTTTGAAGGTGAATGGACTTTGGATTTTGCCATTGCCGAAATCAAAAAGAATACTAGGAGGTTTGCAAAACGCCAACTTACTTGGTTCTTAAAAAATATAGACACATTTTGGTTCAACTATGATGATAATCTTAGCACAATAATTCTTAAAATTGATGAAGAACTAGTAAACCTAATTCATGAATAATCCACAGATTTTATTTGTAATGGGTGTTTCGGGCAGTGGAAAAACTACCATAGGCACGCTATTGGCACAAAAATTAAACATTCCTTTTTTTGACGGAGACGATTTTCATCCGGCTTCGAACATTAAAAAAATGAGCGTTGGTATTCCATTAAACGATGACGACCGCCAAGGTTGGTTGGAACGATTAAATAAACTTGCCTTAGAACACACAACAACGGGCGCTGTAATTGTTTGCTCCGCTTTAAAGGAAAAATACAGGGTTATTTTAGGAAATCAATTAGAAGGTTTACACAAAATAGTTTACCTGGAAGGAAGTTATGAACTTATCAATGATCGGTTGATTCAGCGCAAAAATCATTTTATGCCCAAAGGATTATTAAGGTCACAGTTTGATACTTTAGAAATCCCCCATGATGCCATAACCGTATCCATTGACCAATCTCCTGAAGCCATAGTAGCGGATATTATAAAAATGTTGTAACTAAAAAAGCATCCTAAACCGGATGCTTTTAAATTTTCATAGGATTATAGGTAAATTATTCACCCTCGTTCTTGACAACTAAACGGAAACCTTCACCGTGAATATTTAAAATTTCTACGGTATCATCCACTTTTAGGTACTTACGTAGTTTTGCAATGTATACATCCATACTACGTGAAGTAAAGTAATTATCGTCCCTCCAAATTTTGGTCAATGCCAATTCCCTTGGCATTAAGTCATTTTCATGTAAGGCCAACAAACGTAAAAGCTCATTTTCTTTAGGAGATAATTTAATAGCTTCATTATCCTTATATTTCAAGAATCTTAGTTTAGAATTTAGATGAAAACCACCAATTGTAAATTCAAACTTTTTACTATCCGCCAAACCATTGGAAGCTTTACGTTGTAAAATGGCCTTTAGCTTCATCAACAATACTTCAGAATCAAAAGGTTTGTTCAGGTAATCATCCGCCCCTGCCTTATATCCCTTCAAAACATCTTCCTTCATTGTTTTCGCCGTAAGAAATACTATTGGAACGTTCTCATTCTTCTCCCTAATTTCCTTCGCCAATGTAAATCCATCCTTATAGGGCATCATTACATCCAAAATGCAGATATCAAAATTATCCTTCTTGAACTTTTCAAATCCCTCCATTCCATTTTTAGCCAACGTAACATCAAAGTCGTTCATTGACAAATAATCTTTCAATACAATTCCAAAATTTGGATCGTCCTCAACTAAAAGTATTTTCTTATTTATTGTTTCCATAATATTTATATTAACGGCAGTTTGATGTAAAATGTACTTCCTTTTCCTTTTTCGCTCTCGGCATAAACTTCGCCTTGATGATCTTCAACAATTTTTTTAACGTACGCAAGCCCCAGTCCGTGTCCTTTTACGTTATGGATATCACCTGTGTGCTCCCTGTAAAATTTTTCAAAAACTTTTTTAACAACGGCTTTGCTCATACCGGCACCTTGATCCTGTACCTTAATGATTATATAATTTTTTGCCCGTTCCGTAAAGACATCTATTTTAGGTGCCTCATTTGAATATTTAATGGCATTGTCCAGCATATTAACGATTACATTGGTAAAGTGCATCTCGTTTGCCAAAACCTCTGAGCGTTCCGCATCTAAATGGGTGTGTATATAACCTCCCCTATCCGCAACGATCAAATCTACATGGGTTATTGCATCCTCTATGATTTCATGCACGTCTACCCTATCCTTACTGATATCCAATTGATTTTTCTCCAATTTGGATATTCTTAAAACGTTCTCAACTTGTGCATGCATACGCTTGTTCTCATCACGAATCATTTGCAGATAACGTAATACCTTTTCTTGATCCGCAATAATTTTTGGATTTCGAATTGCCTCTACGGCTAGGTTAATGGTTGCAATTGGTGTTTTGAACTCATGCGTCATGTTATTGATGAAATCCGTTTTTATTTCGGAAATCTGTTTCTGTCTTATCAACTGATAAATTGCGCCTGCATAGGCCACTACAATTATTATCGTAAACAATAATGACAATAGTGCAAGTCCCAAAATAGACTGTACTAAAAATCGTTTCTTTTTAGGAAAGGAAATTAACAGGTCAAAATTGGAAATTCCCTCAAAATCAACAAACATTGGCGCTTTATAAACATTGGTCTCCGCATATTTAAATTTGGAAGATTTCACCTTGGTGGGCAAACCATTGCTATATACGCCGTACTCAAACGCAATATCTATTCCCCTATTCTCAAGTTCTCGCTGTAATAAAAGTTCAATTTCCTGTTTGGAAACTCTTTTATGAATAGGAACCCGTTTTGCATGTACCATGAACATCTCCTCCATAGCGGCCTTTTCCATCTTATTAAGGCCACCAATCTTCTCTATACGTTGAATGGGGTTTAAGCGAAAACGATTGCCTTCCAGGTCAAAATCCTCTTTCCAAATCGTAGTTTTTCGCCTACTGGTCAAATTTTTTATAATGGTGGTGTCAACACCATCACCGTTATCAAAGAACGTAGATGAAATGCCATAGTCCTCTTCCAAAATACCGTGTTCATACAGCATTATTTCATTGGAGTTGACATCTCTATCAATAAAGAAAAAATTAAACAGCTGCGTACCCTTAAGTTCACCGATACTATCCTTAGCATTCAAATATCTATCAAAATAGTCTTTAGTCTCTCTTTCCGATATTTTATTGGTGATGCTGTTCAATGCTTCTGAAACACTACTTGAAAATTGCTCTTCACTGTTATCAATGGATTTTTTGATCCAGAAACTTTGAACGAAAATCAGACCAATAAGCGAAAGGCTCATTAAAACTATTAAGAGCACAAATAACTTTTTGTTCATTGGAGCATAAAATTAAAGATTTAACAGATAGAGGATTGTACGTTTAACCTAACCTTAACAAAAATGTTAAAATTGGGGGACTAGCAGTATTTAGCAAGGATACGCTTATGTAGGTCCAAAACATTTTGACGGGTTTGGTCAAGGTCTATGTTTTCAATTATATAATCTGCCAATTTGACCTTCACCTTATCTTCTAGCTGATTGTTCATTCTAGAAAGAATCTCTTTCCTAGTAATTTGATCTCTTTGTAAAACCCGCTCTATTCTTAGTTCTTTTGGAGCGGTAACCAAAATTACCTCATCATATAACTTCTGGGAATTGTTCTCAAATAAAAGTGCGGTCTCCTGTATAACATAAGCAAAAGTCTGATCCTTGGACCATTTCAAAAAATCCTTTCTTACTTTTGGGTGTACTATTGCGTTTAACTGTTCTAGCAAGTTTTTATCCTTAAATACTTTCTCCGCAATAAAAGCTCTATTTAATTCCTTGTCTTTAAAAACCTTTTCGCCAAAAAGTGCTATTAACTCTTTTTGTATTTTTTTTGAGGAATTCATTAACTCCTTGGCCCGTACATCTGAATTGTAAACGGGCACACCTAAATCCTGGAACATTCTTCCCACAGTAGTTTTGCCACTACCAATTCCACCGGTAAGTCCTATTACAATCATTCCCGCCTTAATATAAATTCCACTTCATTGGCATTCATCTGGGCGTTATGTAAGGTTTTTGGATAACGCTCCAGTGTAATGGCAAGCCTATTTTCTGTTTCATCAGCAACCTTTAAATAATCTGCCACTACCATAAAATCATTGGTCTCAAGTTCTTTAAGATCCTGGATGGTACCTTGGCAACGCACTTGGACAATTTCCGGAAATGTACGCACCTTAACTCCTTCCGGCACATTGATTACCGTAACCGGTATTTCCATTACCTGTTCAGAAAATTTTACGACCTTGCCCTTTATCTGCACATTGGTAGCTGAAAAATTTATTCCTTCCAAATCTTGAGGTAGCTTAAGGGCCACTTGTTCCGAAAATGTGCTAATGATATTATTTAATTGTAAAAGTTCCGTTTTTAAGGTATTAATGGTATCTATCTTACTTTTTGGCCCTGTTAATTCAATAGAATCCGGAAGAATACCAATTTTACCCTCTAAAATATGATTGGTAGCATACGTAATATCCAACATGGCGATAACGGGAACTTTCTTTGTTTCCAAAGAAGTAAAATCAAAATAAATTAAATCACTATCAAAATCGGTTAATGTGCTGTAATTATTCAGTTGGTCCTCTAGTTGTATTCGAATTTGATCGGAGGTTAAATAATACAAGGAATCCTTCTCTACCATTTTACTGACATCCAACGTAATATGCTTTGGTTTAAGATGATAACCCAGAAATTGAAATCCCGCCGCCGTTAGCCTTACTTGAATTTCCTCTTTAGGCGAATTGGCCAACAAATACTTAGAAGGTACATTTATATAATTGACATAAAAAGTTGTATTACTAGTATATGTTTGGGACAATTTATTAATAAACCATGCTAATGAGGCACAAATCAAAAACAAAAGAAAAACCTTTACTTTTCTTTTTTTTAATCCCGTACGTATCCATTCCAATAGCGGTTTCATTGCGTTTATTTAAAGAACAGTTTTGGAAATATTTCATTGGCTTTTTTACTGCTGACCGCCAAACAAATTGTTGATTTTAGAAATCCATAACCATATCCTATGAACTGCACTCCTGTTGCAAAAATGGCTAAAATAGAAACTAAAATGTTTTTGGTTTTCAATAATGCATCCAACCATAAAATACTAAAATATAGAACATAGCAAAACAATGGTAGATAAACTCCTAATCCTACCAAAATTACTGCGAAAATAAGGCCTAACGAGAATAACGTTGGAAACCAATAGGTAAGCTTTCTAGTAGCTGGGTGCCATTTGTTCAAAATTGGACGTACCATTCCAAATTTATTGACCTGTGTATAAAACTTTTTCCAATCTATACGTCTTTTGTGATATACAAAGGCTTCAGAAATTAATTTTGTCCTATACCCTTTGTTCCAGATACGTATGGTTAAATCTGGATCTTCGCCAGGATGTAATTTACCGTACCCCCCAACTTTATCAAACACCTCTTTGGAAAGTCCCATATTAAAACTTCTAGGTTGAAATTTATCAACCGCCCTTTTACCACCGCGTATACCACCAGTGGTCAAAAAGGATGTCATAGCATAATTTATTGCTTTTTGAACAATCGTAAAAGATTCATGCGCGGCATCTGGACCTCCGTAGCAATGCACAAAATCCTTTTGTAAACTTTGCTCCACCTCCGTTAGGTAATTAGATGGAAGAATACAATCCGAATCAAGAACAATAAAGTAATTACCCTTGGCCCTCTGCATACCATAATTTCTAGAATCCCCTGGGCCTGAATTGTCCTTTTTATAATATGAAATAGTAAGGGCATTTACAAATGCCCTTACTTCTTGTTCTGATGAAATGGTAGAGCCATCCTCAACAATAACCACCTCAAAACCCTTTTGATAGGTCTGTAAGGACAAGCTATCCAATAACTCCCTAATTTCATTGGGTCTATTGTACACGGGAACGATAAAAGAAAACGATAATTCCATTATTACTTTCCTCTAATGAATAGGCTCCAAAAAAATTGGAATATTAAAAACCTGATTAAAATTTCTCTATTACTTCTTGACTTACCCCGGTGTTGGAGAAGCCTCCGTCATGGAATAAATTTTGCATGGTCACTTTTCTGGTCAAGTCAGAAAACAATGTAACGGTGTAATCCGCACAGTCCTGAGCAGTAGCATTACCAAGTGGCGACATTTTTTCAGCGTAGCTTATGAAACCATCAAAACCTTTAACACCTTGTCCAGCAGTGGTGGCGGTTGGTGATTGTGATATAGTATTGACCCTAACCTTTTTTTCCTTACCAAAGAAATAACCAAAACTACGGGCTACTGATTCTAAATAGGCCTTATTGTCCGCCATGTCGTTGTAATCTGGAAAAGTACGTTGTGCCGCCATATAGGTCAATGCAACAATACTACCCCACTCATTCATGGCATCTGCCTTATACAACGATTGCATAACCTTATGGAACGATAAAGCGGAAACATCCCAACCTTTGGCCGTAAAATCATATTTTTCATCGGTATAGGCGCGGCCCTTACGCACGTTTACGGACATTCCAATGGAATGAAGCACGAAATCTATCTTGCCTCCTAAAATTTCAACTGCTTTTTCAACTAAATTATCCAAATCCTCTACACTGGTTGCATCTGCAGGAATTATTTGAGAGCCGGTCTTTTTTGCCAATTCGTCTATTTGACCCATTCTCATTGCTATTGGGGCATTTGTCAATACAAAAGTACCGCCTTCATCATGTACGGTCTGTGCCGTTTTCCAAGCAATGGAATTTTCGTCCAATGCACCAAAAATAATTCCCCTTTTTCCTTTTAATAAATTATATCCCATGTTCGTTGATTGTATTGTTTAGTTAAAGACCAAAGATATCCAAAATATGTTAAAACCTAATTGCAGGTTTCTTTAAAACTCCAAAATTGACCTATAAATTAACTTCCCTAATAGTTGATCAAAATTAAAGAGATGTAGTTTGAACGTACTATAAAATTAAATAGAGCTACCCAATAATTGTTTAGCATGTGCCAATGCCGAAGCTGAAAGATCATTACCACTTAACATTTGTGCCAGCTCTACGATTCGCTCTTCTTCGGCCAATTTTTTCATATTGGTCATGGTACGCTCCTCTCCTTCAGTTTTGAACACTTTAAAATGATGGTTTCCTTTAGAGGCCACTTGTGGTAAATGTGTAATGGAAAAAACCTGAAGGTCTCCGCTCATTTCCTTCATTATGTCCGCCATTCTATTGGAAATTTCACCTGAGACCCCTGTATCGATTTCATCGAACATAATGGTGGGTAATTTTTCATATTTGGCTAAAATGGCCTTAATGACCAACATAATCCTAGAGAGCTCACCTCCTGATGCCACTTTTTTCAATTCGCCATAATTTCCTCCCCTGTTTGCGGTAAAAAGAAAATGTAGCTCATCCATACCTGTTGCCGTAAAAGAATCTGCGGCATTGAGATTAATTTGAAAAGAGGCACTGGGCATTCCTAGTTGGGCAAGGTCTGCCTCTAATTTTGATTTTAAATCTGGTATTACTTCTTTTCTTTTTTCCCGTAATACTACCGCTTGCTCCTCCAATACGGATTGCATATCCTGTAGCTCCCTGGTCTTTAGCGCAATTTTCTCATCTAAATGTGCCGTTTCAAAAACCTTGTCGGCCAATTCGTTCTTAATTTCTATGAGCTCGGAAACATCGTTTACATTATGCTTCTTTAGCAAGTTATAAAGTAATTGCAGCTTTGAACTTACTTGTTCCAGTGCTTCGGGATTAGGCTCTACACCCTCTTGTATATGTTGTAATTCCGAATTTATATCATCCAATTCTATTAAAACGGATTGTACACGCTGATAAAGCTCTTTGTAATTTGCTCCAAAATCCACCAATTTAGAAAGTGACTGCCGCATTTCGGTAACCAAAGACAACACCCCAATTTGCTCATCATTGAACAACTGATCCCCTTTGGATAAATGTTCCATGATCAATTCTACATTGTTCAACTGCTCATATTCCTCTTCCAAGGTTTCTACTACCCCAACTTTTAATGGTGCCTTTTCCAACTCGGACAATAAAAATGTATTATAGTCTTGTTCCTTGTTGGCGGTAAGTTGCACCTCCATCATCCGATCCAATTCTCCCTGTGCCTTGCGGTATGCCTTTAAAGACTTAACATAGACAGCAAGACGCTGTTGGTTATTGGCCAAGGCATCAACCAGTTTTAACTGAAATTCATTTTCCGTAAGCTGCATGGTCTGATGCTGGGAATGGATATCTATAAGATTTTCTCCCAAACGCGACAACACATCTAACGTAACCGGCGTATCGTTTATAAAAGCCCTTGACTTCCCACTAGACAAAATCTCCCTACGGATTACGGTATGCACATCATAATCCAAATCATTTTCCTCAAAAAAAGATTGAAGTCCATAGGTATCTATTTTGAAAACACCTTCAATTATACATTTTTGATCCTTTAAACGTAGGGAAGATAAGTCCGCCCTTTTACCTAGAACCAAGGATAGACCTCCTAAAAGAATGGATTTACCTGCACCTGTTTCTCCCGTAATTACGGTAAAACCTTTATCGAAGCCCACTTCTAAGCTATCGATCAATGCATAATTTGTAATGGAAAGGGTTGAAAGCACGTTTCGGAATTTTAGAACTACAAAGGTAATCTATATTCCGTTTTGAAAAAAGGTTCAATATTTAATATCGTTCCAAGTAGATGCGTATAATGGAGCAATTTTGTTCAGTGTTTCCTTCAGTTTAACGATATCTACTTTTGGACCATCCGAAAAAATATTCAATATCTCCTCTGATTTGGCATCAAAGAACGTTGATATCAAAAATGCATTTGGTCTTCTATTGATCATGGTTTGAAACAAATTCATAGTACCCGCTATCACCTGCTTGCCCGTGCTATTATTATCTGGCATGATATCCAAGCCTTTTCTATGATAATTGTACATAGCAATACGGTACTCTCTATAGGTATTGGACAGTAGATTGTCAACCAGTTCAAACCTACTACGGTTAGAGTCCGCAGATTGGCTCCAACCGGCAGAATTACTACCTTGAGCCATTGTTACGATATTCTGGGCTTTTCTATAATATTCCGTGCCACCTTCCAACGAGAACGTATCCGCATCGAGCCCTATGATAATATATGCATAATACGCCAGTACACTTACCAAGTTGGACTCAAATTGGTTATCGTTAAAGATCAATGGCTGAAACTCGATATACTGAAAATTGAATTGATTGTCCTTATAATTAAAAATAGGCGAAGAATAAGAGGTATTATAAACCGGTCTTGAAGATTGTATCTGAATATTACCTTTAAATCTATTTGATTCATATTCCGTTATGGTAATGAACATTTGTGCGTTAATCCGTTCATTTTCCTTAAAAACCCTATTCGTCCATTTAGACTTATTGATAAAATCATTCAACGAACGCTCTAAGGTTTTGAACACTTGTAGATCTCCTTGTGACAACTGATCGGAGTTTACAGTAACGGTGCAGTTTAATTCTTGCCCACTTACCCCAAACACTATAAAACAGCAAATCACAAAAAAAATAAATCTACGCATATCGTCTCTTGATAATTTCATTAAAAATATCGACCGCAACTTCTGCCTTGGTCTTTAGTTCAAACGCAGTTATCGTTGAATTGGTATCTATAAATGAAATTTTATTGGTTGTACCACCAAAGCCGGCCCCTTTGTCCCGTAGCGAATTTAACACGATGGCATCCAAATTCTTACGCTGCAATTTTCCCAAGGCATTAGCAACTTCGTTTTGGGTTTCCAAAGCAAAACCTACAAGGAATTGCTCCTTTTTTTGTTCTCCGAGAGACATTAGAATATCTACATTCTTAACCAATTCCAAGGTAAAACTGGCATCGGATTTTTTAATTTTTTGTTCCGCTACGGTTTTAGGCTTGTAATCCGCTACGGCTGCAGCACAAATAACAATATCGGCATTTTTAAAATATGCATGTGCATGCCTGTACATTTCGTCTGCAGAAACAACCGGAATTACTTCAATATTATCATGGGCAACACTATGCCTCGTAGGCCCGGTCACCAAATATACCTGGGCACCTAAATTGGCCGCAGTTTTAGCCAGCTCGAACCCCATGAGCCCTGTTGAATGGTTTCCTATAAAACGTACAGGGTCTATAGCTTCATACGTAGGACCAGCGGTTATGAGGACCTTTTTACCAGAAAGCGGTAATCCTTTGTTCAATTGCGCTTTAATAAATTTGATGATTTCTTCGGGTTCCGCCATTCTACCTTCCCCATGTAGACCACTGGCAAGTTCACCACTGGCAGCAGGGATAACGTGATTACCAAAAGATTTCAGAATACTCAGGGAGTTTTTGGTACTTGGATGCTTGTACATATCCAAATCCATAGCCGGAGCTACATATACAGGACATTTGGCAGAAAGGTATGTGGCCAACAATATGTTATCACAAGCACCTGAGGCCATTTTGGACATCGTATTTGCAGTCGCAGGAGCTATGACCATTAGATCGGCCCATAGCCCAAGTTCTACATGATTGTTCCACTCCACACTATGTTCCTCAGATTTCACAAAATCCGATATAACCGCATTCTTGGATAAAGTAGCCAAAGTAAGTGGCGAAACAAAAGAGCTGGCACTATCGGTAAGGATAACCTTAACGTTAGCGCCAGCTTTTATGAATAAACGAACTAAGAAAGTAGTCTTATAAGCAGCAATCCCTCCGGTTATGCCTAAAAGGATGTTTTTGCCGTGCAACATATTCTTAGGCGTCTTTTTCTGTATTCCTGTGATAAATTTTATCCATTAACCACTCCTCTACCGCCATTGCGTGAGGTTTTGGTAATTTTTCATAGAACTTGGAAACTTCAATTTGCTCCTTATTTTCAAAAACCTCTTCTAGGCTATCACTATATGTAGCAAATTCTTCCAATTTCTCCAAAAGCTCTTTTTTAATCTCAGAATTTATCTGAACAGCACGCTTTGCAGTAATTGAAATAGCTTCATAAATATTCTCGGTAGGCTTGTCAAACTCATTACGGTTAATGGTAACAGTAGAAACAGCAGCTTTAGAGTTTTTTAAATCGTTCATATTCATAATTAAATTATTTACTTTGATTCAACGCCTTGATCTTGAAAACGTTGTAATTCCTTATCAATTTTTTCTAAAAGATTGGTCGCTTTTTTGTCGTATTTAGACTCCGGATACTTCTTTTTTAGTGCCAAATATGCGGCCTTGGCCTCATTTAAACGCTCTTCTTTTAAACTTTCAAAACTGTTCATGGCCATATGGGTAAGAGCATCCATTTTAATGAACATGGCATCTTCCCTGTAAACGGATCCAGGATTATCAGAAACGAAGTTATCGCTTGCGGTCACCGCAGATTTCAACATATCAAGATTAAATTCTCCCAATTTGTTGTACTGCTTGACAATTTCAAATGATTTACGCTCCTTTTTTACCGTTAATTCCTTGGCCATATTGTTGGCTTCAGCAAAAAATTCAGAATCAGGGTAGGTATTGATAAAATTTTGAAGTTTCAATAGGGCCTTATCAGTATCAGATTGATCTAAAGAATATTCTGGAGAAAGTTCGTAAAAACTTTTGGCCCCCAAAAAAGATGCTTCAACAACCTTATCACTCTTTGGATAAGATTTTACAAAACGCTCAAATTGATAGCCCGCCATATTGTAATCACCACGCTCAAAGTAGCTATTGGACAAAAAGAACATAACACGTTCACCTTGTGGCTTACCAACATACTTTGGTGCTATTTGTTCATACAGTCTATTGGCTCTTTTAAAGTCGCCCTCCGCATAAAATTTTTCTGCCATATCATACTTTGCTTTTACATCATCGTTCTTAAGCACTTTTTGGTACTCGTTGCACGATTGTAAAGCAATGGTAATCAACAGAATTGGGAATAATCTCCTCATATTAAAAAACATTTTGCAAAATTAGTGATTATCAATGGATTTAAAAAACATTTTAAACCAATAAAAATACATGCTTTCCATAGCAGAAAAGTCCCTTTTATGGAAGATTTAACGAAAATTATGCAGGTATGCGCACTATAGATTCCATAAAGGAAACTATACGATGTTTCAATGCATCTGTTGCACGAATCAATGGTAAGCGTACGTATGGTTTGGCAAGACCTAAGTATTCTATCATTACCTTAACACCCGCCGGGTTTCCTTCTTCAAAAATAAGTTGCATGCCTTCCTGCATTTTATAATGAAGTACGTAGGCCTCCTCCACATGTCCGTTCATGGCTTCATGGACCATTGATGAAAACTCTAGCGGAAGTCCCTGCCCTATTACGGAAATAACCCCTTCACCACCCGCTACTATGGTGGGTAACGCGGTGATATCATCGCCAGAAAGTACTAAGAAACCTTTTGGTCGCTTAGCTATTAATTCCTGTATCTGTATCATATTGCCACAGGCCTCTTTGACGGCAACGATATTGTCAAAATTCTTTGCCAATCTTACCACGGTATCGGGCAACATATTACTTCCCGTCCTACCTGGTACATTGTAAAGTATAATTGGTAATGGAGATGCATTGGATATGGCCTTGAAATGTTGGTAAATACCTTCCTGGGTTGGCCTGTTATAATAAGGGGACACAGATAATATGGCCGTATACCCAGTTAGATCAAGGGTTTTTAATTCCTCTACAAGGCCCATAGTGTTATTACCACCTACACCTAGCACTAATGGAAGTCTACCGGCATTCGCCTCCTCTACCGTATTCATGACCAGTTGCTTTTCTGCTTTGGTCAATGTTACCGATTCTGCTGTAGTACCCAATACTACCAAATAATCTATATGACGTTCAATATTATAGGCTACTACTTGTTTAAGAGCAACTACGTCTACTGTACCATCTTCTTTAAAAGGCGTAATCAATGCAACACCTGCTCCTTGTAATTCTTTCATAACTAAATCTCCTTAAAAATGCCTAAATATTTTTTCAGTTCTTTTTTAAATACCTGAAAATCCTTTAATGGCGTATCAAAAATTAAATCATTGTACAATGGGTCCACTTCTTTAAACCCTACTTTTAACCGTGCTTTTGTTTTTACCGTCATCAAGTTTAACAAAAGACTATCTTCATCATAATAATTGACCAAAAGATCATATTCCCTTCCCAAAAACTCATGGGCATAACTATTCTCAATTTCACCGTTCCAACCTAAATCCTTATCTGAAAATACAGGTGTGGCATAGGGTGAATTTTTATCATATAACCGCTTGTATCCTATTATTTTAACTGCATTTGGACGTAATGAAAACTCTTCCTGAAACTGAAAAAACACTTCAGATTTTTCAAACCTATCCAAATCCACAATACAACCTAAAGAACGTATTCCCTTTTTCTCACGCGTTACTGCTACAGGATTGACCGATAATTGTTTCAATAATTTTCGACCAGATTTCTGTTTGAACTTGTCCTTAATAACTTTTAAAAACATGTATTTTTACATTTACACAAATGTAAATAATATCCCTGCAACTCTATGGCGAAGTTAAAACACTTTGATTATTTAAAAATAAAACACTTTGTTATATTTATAACAATTAGTCTTTTCTTATCGTGTAAGGAAGGGATACCAACTATTTCCTCTATAGAAGGCAACAGAATTACCATAGACAGCAATTCTACGGCCATTGATTCCATACAGGAATTTATAACACCCTATCACGATAGAATTGAGGAAATATTAACTAACCCTCTTGCCTATGCCCCTTTTACCATTAGCAAAACCGATGGTCAATATAATACTACGGCCGGCAACCTCATGGCAGATATCGTATTGCAACAATCTCAACCCATATTTAAACAACGTACAGGAAATAATATAGATGTTGTCCTTTTAAACCATGGCGGTATACGCGCTACAATATCTAAAGGAAATGTAACGGCCAGAACGGCCTATGAGGTCATGCCTTTTGAGAATACGGTAGTCGTAGTAGAATTAAAAGGCAGTTCGCTACTTAAAATGATAGATTATTTAAGCAAGGCAAAGAGAGCACACCCAATTGCCGGTATGCAGTTGGTACTTAACAAAGACTATAGCGTACATACGTTTTCCATCAATGGAAAACCTTTGAATAAGGAACAAACTTACTTTGTGGCAACCTCCAATTACCTGGTCACAGGTGGGGATAACATGAATTTTTTTAAAGAATATGTATCCATCACCGAAACCGAATATAAGATACGCAATGCCATGATAGATTATTTTACCAAAGTAGATACGCTTGAACCAAAAGTAGATTCACGTTTTTATCAGCTACAGTAATATGAAAAGAAGAACATTTATTAAAAATACCGCAGCAACATCCGGTTTATTGACTTTGGGTGGACTTGGGTTGAATGGGTGTACCACCCCTTCCAAAAAACATATTACTATTTTACATACCAATGACGTTCATAGCCATATAGACGCCTTCCCAAAGGATCATGCTAATTTTCCCGGCCTTGGTGGATTGGCCCGTAGGGCCGGACTAGTGGAGCGTATAAGGAAAGAGAATCCCAACACCTTGTTATTTGATGCCGGAGATATCTTTCAAGGTACACCGTATTTTAATTTTTATGGGGGCGAACTTGAATTTAAATTAATGAGCATGCTCAATTATGATGGGGCAACAATAGGAAATCATGATTTTGATAATAGCATAAATGGACTCCTTGCGCAAATGCCTCATGCTAATTTTGATTTTATCTCCGCTAATTACGATTTTACCAATACACCATTGCAAGGACTGACCAAACCCTATCAAATTTATATAAAGGATGGTATAAAAATTGGGGTTTACGGATTAGGAATTGAGCTGAATGGGTTGGTAAGCAAACAATTATATCAGGAAACAAAATATTTAGATCCTTATGAACTTGCCGTTGAAACAGAGCAGCAATTAAAATTATCGGAACAATGCCATTTAATCATCTGTCTTTCGCACTTAGGATATGAGTATGCCTCTATCAACAAACCAGATGATTTAAAATTGGCAAAAAAAACTAAATACACAGATTTGATTATTGGAGGCCATACCCATACATTTTTGGAAAAACCTACTATAATCAGCAATGCTAATGATAGGGACGTCTTGGTGAATCAGGTGGGGTGCTTTGGCGTTCACTTGGGCAGGATAGATTTTAATTTTGATATCGAAAAAAATACAGCCTCTGGCTATTCCATAAAAGTCTAAAATTGTAACTAATGATTCAAATACTCCGTACAGACTCTCAAAACCCAGATTTTAAGGATTTAGTCAGTCTTTTGGACACAGACCTTGCAAAACGTGACGGTGAGGATCATAGTTTCTATGCCCAGTTCAATGGTATTACCCATCTAAAACATACACTAGTTTTGTATGAGGATGATATGCCTATAGCCTGTGGCGCTATTAAAAAGTTCAATGAAACTTCAGTTGAGGTAAAACGAATGTTCGTACTACCAGAAAATCGCGGTCAAGGTTTTGCATCTAAAATTTTGACAGGGCTGGAAGAATGGGCAAAAGAATTAGGTTATAAAACCTGTGTGTTGGAAACTGGTTTGCGGCAGCCAGAAGCTATAGCCCTTTATAAGAAAAATGGTTATCAGGTTATTGCCAACTATCCACCTTATGTTGGCATAGCAAATAGTGTTTGTTTTAAAAAAGACCTTTAATACACTTTTTTTCTCCCGTAAATTACATTGCAGGACCTTACTTAAATTTAATCATACAATAGAAACAATTGGATTTAATAAGTGTATTTACTACATTTAACTTTTGTTTTATTTATGAGAAAGATTCTTTTGGCGGTTATTCTGCTTCCACAATTAATTTTGTCCCAATTCAACATCGTAGATTCGGCAATAAACTTAGATGTTTATTTTCCAATTGTAACCACTGAAAGTCCTACAACGATTTATATGGAAAATACAGATTTTCCGGTCGTAAAAAAATCGGTAAATCTTTTTGCTGAAGATGTGCACAAGGTAACGAATCAACGTCCCAGCATTATCAACAATATTAATGATATCAAGAAATTTAAAGGGAATATAATTCTCGTTGGAACCCTAGGCCAAAATAAATGGATAGACGAATTGGTTCGATCTCATAAATTGAATGTTTCCACTATTCAAGATCAACCTGAACGTTATCTAATACAGACCATTAAGAGCCAGTTCAGGAAAAATCAGAATGTCCTAGTTATTACCGGAAGCGATAAACGCGGAACATCCTATGGTGTATTCAGTCTTTCCGAAGCTATGGGGGTATCTCCATGGTATTATTGGGCAGATGTTCCTGTGGAAAAGAAAAAGGAAATTTATCTTAAAAACCTTAGTTATACCTCCAAATCCCCTTCAGTTAAATATCGGGGAATTTTCCTGAACGATGAAGATTGGGGACTATTACCTTGGGCTGCAAACAAAATGGATTCGAATATTCAAAATATTGGTCCAAATACCTACGAAAAAGTATTTGAACTTGTCCTTCGCCTTAAAGGTAATATGGTGGCCCCGGCAATGCACGAAGTTACAAAGGCATTCTATACCGTCCCCGGGAATATGGAAATGGCGGACTCCTATGCTATAATGATCACTACCGCCCACTGTGAACCACTACTCTACAACAATGCTACGGAATGGGACAAAAAAACCCAAGGTGAGTGGAATTATGTAACCAATAAAAAAGAAATTAACCGCGTATTGGATGAGCGAGTAAACGAAGCCAAGGAAAAGGAAAACATTTACACCATTGCCTTGCGCGGAATGCACGACGAAGGTATGTCCGGCGGTTCTGATGAGCAGAAATTTAAAATGTTGGACGAGGCCATTAAGGACCAACGTGCCATACTGACCAAATACATGAACGACCCTATTGTTGATGTTCCACAGATATTTGTACCCTATAAAGAAGTTTTAGGGCTATATGAAAAAGGCTTGGAGGTTCCTGAGGATATTATTATTGTTTGGCCAGATGACAATTACGGCTACATTAAAAAAGTAAGCAACAAAAAAGAACAGCAACGATCCGGCGGTGCAGGGGTATATTACCACATCTCCTATCTAGGCTGGCCAAACGACTACCTCTGGCTAAATACTACCCCACCGGCCCTTATGTACACCGAAATGCAAAAAGCATATTCCTTGGGAGCCGATAAGTACTGGTTATTAAACGTTGGGGACATAAAGCCTGGTGAAATGGGAATGCAATTGTTCATGGATATGGCTTGGGATTTTGACCGTTTTAATTTTGAAAACATCAATGATTACCAAGTAGAAAAATTGACCCATATTTTTGGTGAGCAGTATACCAATGACCTTGCTTATATCTTGGACCGGTATTACTATCATGGATTTACCCGCAAACCGGAATATATGACGGGCGATTGGAAATGGAACAGCCTAGAAGCCAAAGAGAATATAAAAGATACGGACTTTTCTTTTATCAACTATAACGAGGCGGAAACCAGATTGGCGGAATATGGCAAAATTGCACAAATGGCAACGAAAATTTTAAAAGAACTTCCTGATGAAAAAAAAGCTGCTTTTTACGAAATGGTCTACTACCCTGTAAAAGGCGCATCATTATACAACCATGAAATGTTATTGGCACAAAAAAACAGATGGTATGCCAAACAAAAAAGAACCACTACCAATGAACTGGCGGCAAAAGTTGTTTTATATCATGATTCCTTAGCGGATATCACCAAAAAGTATAATAATCTATTGAACGGAAAATGGAATGGAATGATGACCGCTCCAGGCTTCTTGCCACAAGTTCAAATTGCGCCTACCAAGAAAATAATTACACCTAAAGATGGATCTCTTGAAATTTTTGTAGAAGGCAGCAATTCTGAAAAAACAGAAAACCAAACCCTTCCCCAATTCAGCAATTTAAATAAACAATCACATTTTATTGAAGTGTACAACACCGGTAAAGAGCCTCTAAATTTTTATACAAATACAAGTGCCCCTTGGCTGATTTTAGATAGATTAAAAGGAACAGTTCAAACACAAGAACGTATTAACGTTTCCGTAATTTGGGATCGAGTGCCAAACTTAGGACAAAATGAGGGTGAAATTATAATTCACACTTCAACAGAAAAGAGTATTATAAAAGTCGTAGCCAACAAGCAAGTTGCTCCTAACAATTCTATCTATATGCCCATGGATGGGGTAATTAGTATTAATCCTACAAATTTTCATAGAAAAACAGAAAATGGTGGTATCCATTTTCAAAAAATCCCTGGTCTGGGCTATTCAAATGAAGCCTTGCAATTGGGCAATGCAACTTTTGACCAAGGGTACGATTCTTACGTGGCGTATGATTTTTATGTTGAAAAACCCGGTGAGGTCAGTATACAGACCGTTATGCTTCCCCTGTTTTCAAAAGATAAGGAACATGGTACCGCATATGGTATGCAGTTAGATGAACAGGACATAGTAGTACAATCAAATTTTGTAAAGGAATATTCCCAGGAATGGGCCAAGAACGTAATGAGAAATAGTGCCATCAATTCTATTAAAATGCAAATTGATACTCCTGGGATACATACCCTTAAATTACATGTAATTGATCCAGGTATGGTAGTACAAAAAGTTATGTTGGATTTTGGCGGATTAAAAAAATCTTATATAGGACCTAAAACTTTTAAATTCCAAAATAGAAAACAAGAATAAGGGACTTTATGAGAAGCAAATAAAAATATAACGATATAGATTTCAATTGTTTAACACTACAAAGGGCAATTTTGTAAGGTTATTTTTTATTAAATTTAGCTTGCATCAACTTAAAACCAACACTCATGAAAATGTACAGTCAACTACGTTCCACAATTTTACTCTGCGTTTCAATATTTTTTGCCATTTCTTTCTGTTTTTCACAAAATGAAATTCAATTTCCTGTTGAAGTGGGTGTTAAGCCAGAAAGTATAACCAAAGGTTTCAACGGCAATTATTATGTTACTATAATGAACGGCAAAGATGAAGGTGATGGTTCCGTAGTCCAAATTTCTACAGAAGGGGTCACAACCTTTGCCAATGGCTTTAATGAACCTAAAGGAATTGTATATCTAAATAATCACTTATACTTTTCTGATGTTACACGTATTTGGAAAATTGATGAACAAGGAAACAAAAGTGTATTTGTCGACAAAGATGACTTCCCTAAAGAGGTGTTATATTTAAACGATGTGTCCATAAATGCAGATGACACAGGAATTTATGTAGCCGATATGGGTGCCACCCAATACATGCGCGACAAAGACAATAACCTTTGGCCCCTAGAAAGTGATGAGGCTAAATTAGTACCAGAGTTAGGTCGTATTTATCATATAGATTTAAAAGGCAATATTACAATTGCCCAAGACACAAACCCGTTAATGCTAAACCCAAATGGCGTTGGTGTTGACAATAATGGCGATATCATGGTTGGCGCATTTTTTAAAGGAAATTTCTTAGTAAAACGTAATGGACAACTAACTCCTTTAAAAGGAGAATTTAGAGGTGCAGATGCAGTTGAGCAAGACAGTAAGGGAGATTATTATATTAGTAGTTGGGCTTCTGGTACAGTATGGAAAATAGATGGTACAACAGAAGCGTCTACTGTGCTGATTGATAATCTAGAATCTGCTGCAGATTTTTATTTGGAAGAGGAAAAAGGTAGATTGCTCTTACCTGATATGATGGCCGGTAAAATCTATTCGGTAAGTATCAATAATTAAACCTATTTGGGCAACCTAATTTTAGTCAATCCTAATATGGATAATGAACTAAAATTTACCTTTAAAATAGGTACACGTAATTCATTCTATGGCCAATATATTATACGAAACTGTACCTATAAAAGTAGTATTCGGTATTGTCATCGTACTATTAAGTGTAGCGTTCTTTATGTTTTACCTATTCTTAAAATCGAATAAGAATAAAAATAAAATCGAAACTATTACGAAAAAAAGCCCAAGTAAAACTGATTTTCCTATCCATACGGATGTACACGGTTGGATGGAAAATTCAAAAAAAGCATTGTTGCAAATAGACCATTTATCCCAAAACGAAATTAACGCATTAAAGGATGAAGTGGCGAAAAGACAACTGATGTACAGTACCTACACCTCTAACCCCGTAATTTCCAACAATACGATTGAAAACCTGCAGGGTACGTACCATATCATAGGCTTTAATCAAAATGAAGAAAAAAGTAGGTATTCAGGATTTCTACACTTAAAACAAACGGGAAATCACAGGGTTCATGCAGAATGGGTAATTGGTGGTGAGCAAACCCAAGTTGGTACTGGTTTTTATAACAATAATATTTTGGTCATTAATTTTTCTTATGAAGGTGATGCATATAAAATATATAAAGGCGTAGTTGTATATAAAGTCTTGAATCAATCTATTTTAAACGGATTTTGGTCAGAGAAACATGCAAGCGATTCTTGGCTAGGAATTGAAGAAGGAAGAAAGTTAGCTGACACAGAAACAATAACAAACCTGGCTACATTAAATTAGTTATTACACTTCTCATATATTAAATTGTTAAAATTATTCACGATGGGATTTAAACTGTTTCCACTAATGTTGACCGCATAAAAAAGCCCAACCGAAGTTGGGCTTTTTATTAATATCAGTTTTCATTTTCATAGCCTACCGGGCGTTTCCACCTTACCGGTGCCGCGGGTTCCAGTTTCATGATAAACTCTTGTGTTTCCAATAGTTTCATGGCTTCTTGAACGGCGCGCTCCAATTGTGGGTCTTTACCGGCCACAATAGATTTTGGGTCTTGTATGACTTCTATATTAGGCGATATTCCTATACCTTCCACATCCCACTCTCCATCATTGTTATAGAATCCGCCACGTGGCGCAACCATACGTCCGCCATCAATAAAACGCGGAGTATCCCAAGTACCTACCAGACCGCCCCAAGTTCGGGTTCCTACCAAGGGACCAAGGCCTTTTTCCTTAAACATGTAAGGTAGCAAATCACCTCCGGAACCGGCGCGTTCGTTTATGATCATAACCTTAGGTCCCCAAATTCCCGCTATGGGAGAGGTCCAAGGCCTATTATCGTTGGCTTTACTATTGAAATAGCCAAAAGGTTCCCGTGCCATTATATCAATCATATAATCTGCAGCGGAACCACCACCATTGTTTCGCTCATCCAAAATAACCCCTTTTTTATCCTGCTGCGAAAAATAATATTTATTGAAACTTTCAAAACCCGGATTACTGGTATTGGGAATGTATACGTAAGCTAGTTTTCCGCCAGATAATACATCAACCTTTCTTCTATTCCCTTCTACCCAATCAATAAAACGTAATTGGTATTCATTTTCAACAGGTTTCACGGTCAAACTTCTAGACCCGTTCATTGATGGTGAATTATTCACGGAAATATTGATAGTACGATCGGCGGTCTGTTCCAACAAAGCATATATATTTTGATTTTGAGCCACTGGCTTTCCGTTGATGGCAACTATATAATCGCCTTCTTTAATATCAAGACCGGGCATTGCCAATGGAGCCCTTATGTTAGGATTCCATTTTTCCCCGGTGTAGATTTTCTCAATTCTATAATACCCATCAACCACATTGAAATCGGCACCTAGCAATCCTACGGGAACCTCATTTATTTTGGGCATATCCCCACCAGATACATAGGAATGCCCAATGGCTACTTCCCCACTTAGTATATCCACTATATAGTTAAGGTCCGTTCTATGCCTTACATGCTTTACCCAAGGTTGGTACCAACTATAAACCTCATTCCACGGTGCCCCATGAACATTGTCCACATATAGGAAATCTCTCATATAACGCCAGCTTTCCTTGAAAATCTGTGCATATTCTGCCGTAGGGTCTATTTTTAATTGTGCCGATACCGCTATTTTATCATCTGGTTTGGGTGCATCTTTTGTTCCGGTAATGGTCCACCCTGCTTTATGCTTCAAAAGGGTATGTGCACCGTCTTTTGAAACTACCATTTGGGTTACCCCGTCTTCAAAATTGGTCGCCTTTTCCTTGGCAATGTCATAATTGTGCATTTTTAGCCCAACTTGATTTGGGATGGCTTCGGCAACGAACACCTGCTTTTCCGAACTCGCCTGTAAAAATTGATAGTCACGCGCAGGTAAGTCCAAGGCCACTATCCTATTTTGAATGCCAGGAAAATCTATTTGTACCGGTTTTATGGTTTTCTTAGGTTCATCTTTGTCCTTTTTAGCCTTTTTGGATGATGTTTTGGTCTCATCGGACTTAGCTTCGTCTATATCTTCTTCATCGGTCTTTGGAAGATTTGGGGCTTTACCTTGTGCGCTCAACACAAGGGCATAAAGGCTACGGGTAATACTTGGGTCATAGGAGCTCATATCTAACCACCCCGATGCCAGTCCATAATCCGTACTTGCCAAAAAGTAAAGGTATTCGCCCGCAACGTCCCACACCGGACTGGTAGCATCTGCAGTACCATCCGTTACCTGCACCGCTTTTCCGCTTTGGGTATCATAAATAAAAACCGCTTTAAAATGACTGTCCAGCTGTTTTTCATAAGTTAACCAACGGCTATCTGGCGACCATACAGGGTTCATGGACCTATTAGGGTGCGCATAACGGTCCGTATCAACCTTATTTACCTTTCCTATAACAAGATTTATGGTCCAAATGTTATAATCCGTATCGGTATAGGCAATGAGATTTCCGTTGGGCGACCAATCCGGTTTAAAATAAAATGTTGGATTCTCAAGGGGGTATGTTTTCCTGTTCTGCCCAAATTGGTCTGCCACCACCAACTGGTATTCCCCACTTGCATCAGAAAACCATGCAATTTTATTTCCTTTAGGGGACCATATGGGAGACCTATCCGCAACCCCGCTACTCTGGGTAAGGTTTCGCCAGCTACCCTCTTCCTTTGGGAAAGTGAAAATATCGCCACGGTATTCAAAAACGGCACGTTTGCCATTGGGTGAAATATTGGGATTAATTACATTGTTGGCGGTGACCTCTTCCCAACGGGAACGACTAAAATTCAAATCCCCCTTAACACTAATGTTAATTGTTTTGGCCTGCTTGGTGGCAATGTCCAAAATATGTAAACGCCCACCTTGTTCATACACCAATTGATTTCCTGCGGCATCTAGACTTTTAACATCAAATTTTTTATGAAAGGTTATTTGTTCCTCAGTTTGGGTAGCGGTATCATAGCTCCAGATATTACTGGTATAATCACGCTCCGATAAATAGTATACTTTTTTTCCTATCCAAACCGGATATAAATGACGTTCTTGGTCCAATTGTGGGGTGGTGGTCAACTCATAGGTATTCAAATCTACGATCCAAATGGGCATGGCCTGTCCACCACGGTAATTACGCCACTCCGGGTCCCAAGAAGTGATCGGTGTATATGCTATATGGCTTCCATCTTCAGAGATTTCCCCATAGGCCCCTCTAGGAATTTCCAAAGCCTTGGGCAGACCACCCTCTAAGGATACCGTATAGAACTGACTGGTCATGGTAGGTCTTGCTTTTCGTGTAGAACGGAAAAGAATTTCACCATTAGGTGTCCAACCCTGAACCTCGTCTACCGAAGGGTGAAAGGTAAGCCGCTTTGGTGTTCCACCTGTTGCGGGAATAACATACACATCATCATTGCCCTCATATTCTGCCGTAAAAGCGATCCATTGCTCGTTTGGTGAATAATGTGGCGCATATTCATAGCCCATACCGCTGGTTAACCGTATGGCATCACCACCGGTAACCGGTGCCTTCCATAGGTCATTGGCGTAAATAAAGACTACCTCGTTCTTAGATAAGGTAGGTTGCCGTAGCAATAAGGTTTCTTGGGCAGCCATGCCCCATACCACCAATACTGTGGCGGCTAAAAGGAATTGTTTTTTCATACGGTTTTGTTTAGATGGCAACTTTAGGGTAACATACTACAGCACCCTTCATGATGACTAAAATTAAGGATTAAAAATGGTTGCAATAAACAACTTATGTTAAGATGTTCTTACATAAGCTTTATAATTACTCGTAGTATTCTTTGGAAAAAAAAGCGATCTTTCGTTATCAACAACTACCAATATAAAACCAATTAATTAAACAGCAGAGCAACCAATATAACAATGATAAAACGGCTACTCATAACATTATTGACTACTGTACTGTTATTTTCCTGCAAACAGGAACATAAAAATGAGTTCACCCCTAATTCGTTAGCAAATACGAAGTTGACTTCTACGGCATCTAATGAAAACCAAAAAATACAATTAGATTCCATTGCCGCATGGATAGATACTACATACCTATACACCAATACAAAGGGAAAACAAATTATTGTACAAAATAGTTTGCCAAAAGGTGGCCTTACCTATACTTTTTCCAATGGACAAAAATTTGTCTACGCTATTTTTTGGTCACGTATAATCAATACTACAGAAACAACTTTTGAACTATCACTTAAAATGCCCAAAACTTCCATTCCGCAGGGAACATCTTTCGACAATTCCCTAAACGTACTACTACCAAATGCTACAATGCGTATTGATAAGGTACCGTTGTTTAACTATGGGCTTACAGATTTAGCGGCTGCCCTAGAAAATACGCTCCAAAAACCGACGTCATTAAAATTGACCATACCACCTAAGGAAACAAATATTTTTTATGTGATTACACTCTTTAAAAAAGGATTGAACGATAAAGTGCGTGCGGGTTTCTTCTTTAAAGACAATAAGGCTTGGTACAGGGTCAATGATACAGAAATACCATGTGGGCTGGTTTATCCAGTAAACCTAGTATCAAGGCATTAATAGAGTGGCCATCCATAAGCATTTACTTTAATCTTAAGCTTTTGAAATAGCATATAACACAGTTCTAAAAATCGTAATTATATACTGCAAAAATCCATATTTCCAAATCAACTAGCCGTTACCCTCCAAAATAAACTCAACAATTTTTTGTAATTCAACATCCAAAGAAATATCCGGATAGGTCCTACCAGCCAATCGATACCAATAACCTGAGTTAAATCGGTCTCCCTCTTTTCTATGTAAGTATGCATGCATCCAACTACCCAATTTACTATGAAGTTCCTGTGCAATATCATGTGCGGCCTCCCAATTTTCCTGAGCATCATACCACATTGCCTTTAATGCATCGGGCCAGTCCTTTGGTGGATCGGAAAGTTGTAAAGTGGAATTAAATTCCGAATAGTTTTGTGGCATCATGTTGTTACCCTTTTTACTAATTTACCAACCGTTAATCCCTGCCCTATAATTGAAAAGACAACTACTATATAGGTAATAACCAAAAAAACATCCCTATGCATGGCTTCTGTAAGTCCTAAGGCCAACGCAATGGATATTCCTCCCCTTAATCCGCCCCAAGTCATGACCAAATTGGTTTTGGGAACAAAATCCAACCTTTTCTCAAAAAATTTAATGGGGAGCAACAATGATAAGTACCTACATAGCAATACTAAAGGTATGGCCATTAGACCGGCAATTATGTAATCCGTTTTAAAGGATAGTACCAGCATTTCCATACCGATCAATACAAACAATAATGTGTTCAACAAAATATCCAACAGTTCCCAAAATTTATCCACGTACGTCTCGGTTGTTGCCGACATGGCAGAATTACGTACCGTATCGTTACCGACCACCAAACCTGCCGCCACCATGGCCAAAGGGGCCGATAAATGAAATTTTTGTGCAATTAGGGTCCCAACCATGACCGTAGCCAAGGTGATAATAACTTCAATGTCATAATCATCTATGGACCTCATTAACTTATAGGTGCCCCAACCCAAGGCAAGGCCCAGTGCCAGACCACCAATGACCTCAACACCAAAAAGCTCTAAAATTTCCAATGGGGAGACCGCTACCTCCGTAGAGGATGCCAATTGAAAAATAGTTAAGAATACCACTACCCCAACTCCATCATTGAACAATGACTCCCCAACGATTTTAGTTTCCAACTGCTTAGGGGCTCCTGCTTTTTTTAATATGCCCAATACGGCAATGGGATCCGTAGGCGATATCAATGAACCGAATAATAAACAATAAATAAAGGCAATGTCCATACCCAATATTTGAAGAAGATAATAGACGCTGGTGCCCACTAAAAACGTTGACACCAAAACGCCTAAGGTCGAGAATACCAATATAGGCCAACGTTGTACCCTTAACTGTTCAAAATTGGTATGCAAGGCACCTGCAAAAAGTAGAAAACTCAACATGATATCCAACAAAACAGATTTGAAATCTATTTGTGTAATGATATATCTTTCCGCGTTTATCAACGTATCGTCTACATAGCCAATGGCAAATACCACTAAAGTAAATACAATGGTTATTAACATTAAACCAATGCTATTGGGCAATTTTAAAAAACGGGCATTGATATAGCCAAAAATGGCCGATAAAAATACCAGTACTGACGTTATCGTAAAAATATCCATATTCATTTTAGGTCAACATGTTTAAAAATTCCTGTTCTGTAATTATGGGAACTCCCAATTTTTCCGCTTTGGCTCTTTTGCTCGGTCCCATTTTATCTCCTGCCACCAAGTAGGTAGTCTTGGAGGAAATGGATGAGCCCACTTTACCACCGTTATCCTCAATTTTTTTCTTTAGTTCGTCCCTACCCAATTGTTCAAACACACCGGAAACTACAAAGGTATTGCCTTGCAATATATTAGTCTGGTTTTGTAACTTTTCCGCAGAAATGGACATTTGCACACCATAGCGCCTTAAACGTTCTATGGCATCTAAATTCTTTTCATTGGCAAAAAACTGGATAACACTTTGTGCAATGCGCTCCCCTATTTCATCTACTGCCGTCAGATGTTCCAAAGGCGCTTCCTTGAGCGCATCTATATTTTTATAGGCCTTTGCCAATTTCTTGGCTACGGTTTCACCTACATAGCGAATACCCAAGGCAAACAACACCCGCTCAAAAGGTACTTTTACGGATTCTGCCACACCTTTTATTAAATTCTCCGCTGATTTTTCTGCCATACGTTCCAAGGGCAAAATATCCTCTTTGGTCAATTGATATAAATCCGCATAATCATTGATAAGTCCTTCCTTAAACAAAAGCTCTACCGTTTCTCCTCCCAAACCTTCTATATCCATAGCCTTTCTTGAAATATAATGCTGAATACGACCCGTAATTTGGGGCGGACATCCATACTCGTTTGGACAATAGTGCTTGGCATCACCCGCTGTTCGGGTCAATGGTGTTCCACATTCAGGACATTCATGGATATACTCCGTAGGTTTAGAATCCGCTGGCCTTTTTGTAAAATCCACCGCTATAATCTTAGGGATGATTTCCCCACCTTTTTCAACAAAGACCGTATCGCCCACACGAATATCCAATTTCTCTATCTGGTCCGCATTGTGCAACGAGGCCCTTTTAACTGTAGTTCCTGCCAACAATACAGGTTCTAAATTGGCTACCGGAGTTATGGCACCTGTACGCCCTACTTGATACGTAATTTCATTTAAAACGGTGAATACTTGTTCCGCCTTAAATTTATAGGCCATGGCCCACCTTGGTGCTTTTGCGGTATACCCTAGTTCCTCTTGATACTGCAGACTATTAACCTTAATGACCACTCCGTCAGTTTCATAGGGCAGTTCTTGACGCTTTACATCCCACTCCTCTATAAATGCCATGACCTCAGTGGTAGTCTTACAAAGCTTGGCTACCGTAGGAACCTTAAAACCCCATTCCCTGGCCTTTTCCAACATTTGGAACTGGGTTTCAAAATTTAAATTCCTTCCTACTATACTATATAACAAACAGTCCAATGGTCTTTGGGCCACAATGCTACTATCCTGAAGTTTTAGGCTACCGGATGCGGTATTTCTAGGGTTCATATAAGGTTCCTCGCCATTGGCAATACGTTCTTCATTCATTTTTAGAAAACCATCAAAAGGCAATACAATTTCCCCCCTAATATCAAATTTTTCCGGATAATCGCCTTTTAATTGTAAGGGTACGGATTTTATAGTCTTGATATTATTGGTGACATCATCGCCCTGAATACCATCACCTCGGGTTACGGCCTTTACCAACTTGCCATTTTCATAGGTGATACTTATTGACGCCCCATCATATTTTAGCTCACACGTAAATGTTACCGGCACATCCCCTAAATTGCGTTGTATTCTTTTTTCCCAATCCTCCAAATCCTCT
This sequence comes from Maribacter sp. MAR_2009_72, assembly GCF_007827235.1. NCBI lineage: Bacteria > Pseudomonadati > Bacteroidota > Flavobacteriia > Flavobacteriales > Flavobacteriaceae > Maribacter > Maribacter sp. MAR_2009_72. The sequence goes on from NZ_VISB01000001.1 coordinate 771,222, forward strand.
TTGGAATAAGAATTGTCCAAGGAATACATACGGTGTTCGTGTACCACGGTCTCAAAATTCTTGGTGATCATACCGCCTACCCTTAACGAAGGTGAACTGGGATCATGGTTTTCTGGATGCTTTGCCTCTAGCTCCTGCAACTCCTTAAGCTTCATATCAAATTCAAAATCAGATATGGTAGGATTGTCCAATACATAATAATTATAATTATGCTCCCGTAGTTCTTTTCGTAATTCTAATATTCTAGCTTCCATTTAATTTATAGCTGCTCTTAATTCATCCTATTTTGGGTAGGTACAGGTGGCTAACCGTTCATTATTTACAGTAAACGCTCCACATTGACAGTTACCTGACCGATCTTTGAATCTTCTCTATTCTACCATAATCCTTATAACTATCGCAAAATACCCTAATACTTTTTATTTTTTTATTCCCTTTAGCATTCTGTGATTGCCATAAAGATCCTTTCGTAACTCCACATTCTTAAACTTGTTTTGGACCAACAATTGTTTGGTTTCTTCACCTAAATACTGATTGATTTCCAAATATAAGCTACCATTTTGATTTAAATTCCTTGTTGCAAAATGCACAATGGCCCTATAATATTTTAATGCATCATCATCAGGAACAAAAAGGGCCAAACCAGGCTCATTGCATAATACATTTTTTTGCATATTAGATTTCTCCTGTTCCCTTACATAGGGCGGATTGGATACGATAATATCAAAACGCTGTACATTATCCGTATGGTAGTCAAAAATATCCGCAAGTTGAAAATCTATCTTAACCCCCTGTACAGCAGCATTTTCTTTGGCAACCAATAAAGCCTTTGGAGATATATCCAAGGCCTTTACGTGAACATTAGGTAAATTTTTAGCCAAGGAAATTGGAATGCACCCACTACCGGTACCCATATCCAAGATATGTATGTTGGTATCTACACCTGCTTTATCTTCCAAAATCCACCTTACCAATTCCTCGGTTTCGGGCCTAGGTATCAAGACATGTTCGTTGACTTTAAAATCCATATCCATAAAATGGGCAATACCGGTAATATATTGAATAGGTTTTTCCATCTTTAACTGAGACAAGGCTTTGAACAATATCGTTTCCTGATCTTTATCAATAACCAAGTTAGGTTCAAATACCAGGGCAAAACGTTCCAATTCAAAATAATGCGCAGTAAGTATATAGAAAAAGCTGGTAACTTCATCTTTGGTGTAGAGCGTATCGAGCTCTGAATGAAATATGTTCCTTATTTCCCGTAGTAACACAACTATAATTTTTTAAGCATGAACACAGGACAGGAATAATGGCCTGTATCTCCCATTCTAGCATCTATATATTCAAACCCCATTTTCTTATATAGTTTCTGGGCCGCCTTCATGTAAGGCATGGTTTCCAGATAACAAGATTCAAAACCATATTCCTTTGCACGTTCCAAACACGCCCGTATCATATTATGGCCAATTCCCTTACCCCTCGCCGATTCCAGGAAATACATTTTTTGAAGTTCACAAACATTACCCTTGTAATTATCCAATTGAGCTATCCCTGCACAACCTAAAATTGTTCCATCATGTTCCACAACAAAGTAGGTAGCCCTAGGCTTATCATAATGCCGGTACATGTTATCTAAAGATGGGTCTTCATATGCCGTACCTACCTTTGGAACCCCCAAATCTATCAACACTTGCCTTATCACCTTGGCAACTTGGACATTATCCTCTTTTTTGATTTCCCTGATCACAACATTTTCCATGGCAAAAAGACAATAGGTTTTAAAGTACTATTTTTGATCTGTGAAGATACGTGATATGCGTAAAAAGGTAAAGTTTGATGTCCATTAATAATCCTCAGCCAAATAAAAAAGTACCGCCATCTGTAGATTTGCTTACTAATGATGAAATATACATGCTACGGTGCATTGAAATAGCGAAGTACGGCCTTGGCTCTACTGCTCCCAACCCTATGGTAGGTGCAGTCATTGTCCACAGTGGAAAGATTATTGGAGAAGGGTTTACCAGTGCATTTGGAGGAAACCATGCAGAAGTAAACGCCATACATTCCGTAAGCGATAAATCCCAATTAAAAGATGCGACAATTTATGTAACCTTAGAACCGTGCTCCCATTTTGGAAAAACACCGCCCTGTGCGGACCTGATCATACAAATGGGCATACCCAAAGTGGTTATAGGTTTAAAGGACCCTCACGAAAAGGTTGCAGGGAATGGTATTAAAAGACTTAAAAGTGCAGGATGTATCGTAAAAGTGGGTATTCTGGAACAAAAATGTAAGGTTCATCATGCACGTTTTTTGACCAATTGTATTAAGAAAAGGCCTTATATCATCTTAAAATGGGCGGAGACCATAGATGGTTATATAGCTCCAGACACGTTACGACGTGGTGATAAAAAAGAACCATTTTGGATTACCAATACACGATCAAGACAATTAGTGCACAAATGGCGAAGTGAAGAACCTGGTATTCTTGTAGGCACCAATACTGTAATGGCCGATAATCCGCAACTAAATGTTAGGAATTGGACCGGAAAGAACCCTTTACGTATTGTACTTGACCGCGAACTAAAAATACCTTCAACCTATCATATCTTTGATGGAAAGCAGCAAACCTTAATTTGTACCCAAGTTGTAGACAGCAAACAATACAACTCCAACGCAAGGTATAAAATCGTAGATTTTGAAGCTAATTTGGCACAGCAACTATGTAAAATCCTGTACGAAGAAAATATTCAAAGCATTATTATTGAAGGTGGTTTGCACACCTTGCAAAGTTTTATAGATGCAAATCTTTGGGATGAAGCCAGAATTTTTAAAGGAACCAACCGTTTTGGCACTGGCTTGTCCGCTCCAAGGATCAAAGGTTATACAACACAACACACTCAAATTTTAAATGACCAATTAACCGTATTACATAATGATCAAGAACATTATATTTGACTTTGGTGATATCTTTATAAATTTAAATAAAGAAGCGCCCTTATTGGAAATGGCTAAATTTGGATTTACCGAACTGACTCCAGAACTAGATTCCCTTTTCAAGGAATACGAAATGGGACTTATGAGTTCCGAAGAATTCCTACATCGACTACAATCAGTCTTTACTACGGCCAGCATTCAGCAAATTAAAGCGGCTTGGAATTCTATCATCTTGGATTTTCCAGAGGAGCGTTTACAATTTATTGAACTTTTACGGCAAGAAAACAAGTATAGATTGTTTCTTTTAAGCAATACAAACGACCTTCACATAGAAAAAGTAATAGCATCAATGGGGATGGAACGTTTTCAAAGGTTCAAAATATGTTTTGAAGGATTCTACCTTTCCCAGGAAATTAAGATGCGCAAACCAAATGCGGATATTTATGAATATGTATTACAAAAAAATGCATTGGTTGCCAATGAAACTTTTTTTGTGGACGACACCAAAGAAAATACGGATAGCGCCGCCAAATTGGGTATTCAGTGTTGGAATTTACAAGTAGGTAAAGAGGATATCCAAGAAATTTCAAGGCATCTGTAAATGATACACCTAGCGTTAAGTATTCTCTTCTCTAGCCTAATTTTTGTTGTTTTTAAATTATATGCCAAATTTGGTGTACAGACTCTTTTTGCGATTATTGTAAATTATTTTGTAGCCTGTAGTGTTGGACTTTTTAATTATTCAGGTCCCATTACCTTGGTAGACGTGCCACAAAAAAGTTGGTTCTGGGGCAGCCTATCATTAGGTCTGTTATTCATACTTATATTTAATTTAATGGCGGCTACTTCCCAAAAACTTGGTGTATCCGTAGCATCTGTAGCAACCAAAATGTCTTTGACCATACCGGTTCTTTTTGGTGTATTTTTCTACAAGGAAATTCTTGGCATACTAGAAATCATAGGTATCATCCTTGCGCTATTGGCCGTTTATTTTGCCTCCTTAAAGGAACAAAAAATAAAGGCCAATAAATGGGCATTTGCCCTACCCGTACTTGTATTTCTGGGCTCAGGAGTTATAGACACCAGTATCAAATACTTTCAAGACGCCCACATGCCAGAGGAAGAATATGCCCTATTTTCCGCTACGGTATTTGGTTCGGCAGGGCTTATAGGACTTTTTTACATCGGTTTAAAGTCCACCAAAGTACCTTTAAAATTTAATTTTAAAAATATCATTGGCGGTATTTGCTTGGGAATACCCAACTATTTTTCAATTTTTTATTTACTAAAGGCTCTACAGCACCCCACTTGGAACAGCGCATCGGTATTTACGATCAATAATGTGGCCATAGTCATGTTTTCCACCCTTTTAGGAATTATACTGTTCAAGGAAAGACTTACCCCTAAAAATTGGTTAGGCATTGTTTTAGCCGTATGTAGTATTATTATGGTCGCTTTTGGACAACATCTAACAATGCTCATATAAACTTTTCAATTTCAAATGGATTCCTATCGTACTATTTTGAAACCTACTGCACCTATCCTTTTCAAGGAACGGAAAAGTAAATTCTTTGGGTATTGTTTTCCGGTGAACGATGAAGAACAGGTAAAGCAGTATATAGCTTCCTTAAAAAATGAATATCCTACGGCCAACCATGTTTGTTATGCATGGCAAATTGGTACGACGAAAAAAACTTACCGAGCCAATGATGACGGCGAACCCAATAATTCTGCAGGTATGCCAATTTATGGACAACTACAATCGTATGATGTTACCAACACCCTTGTAGCCGTCGTCCGCATTTTTGGAGGTACAAAACTTGGCGTAGGCGGATTAATTACAGCTTACAAGGAAACTGCCAAGATAGCATTGGAACAAGCGCAAATAATTACCAAGATCATAAAACAACAATTTAAAATTGAATTTGAGTATGCCGAAATGGATGTGGTCATGCGTATGGTCAAAAAACATCAACTGGAAATTATATCCCAAGACCTACATTTAAAATGTTCAATGGTGATAGCTGTTAAGAAAAGTGATTTTAGACGGACACTGAATCTTTTTAAGACACAACACAAACTAAAAATCAAAACTGACCAATAGAAATCAGTAGTTCAATTTTTTTAACAAAAAATCAGGACACCTAGTAGGCCTTTTTCTCTGCATATCCATAAATACCAGAACAGTATTTGCCGTGGCCAACAGCTCACCCGCCTCATTGGTTATTTCATAATCAAATTCTATTCTAATCACCGGTTTTTTGTTCAATATTACCTTTACGGTAATCAAATCATCATACAATGCAGGTTTCAAGTAATTGATTGATAAACTAATTACAGGAAGCATAATACCATCCTCTTCCATTTTTTTGTAGGAAATACCCAACACCCTTAACCACTCTACCCTTGCCATCTCTAAATATTGAGCGTAGTTACCATGATAGACAACGCCCATTTGGTCGGTTTCACTGTATCTTATTCTAAAAGAAATTTGATTTGATCGCATTTATTCGGAGTAAAAAGTATATATTTAAAAGCTCCCCCTATGGGTTAACGAACATGAGAAAAAAAAAGGTCATATTCAATGATAATCAATTTTTTTTTTAAATAAATTGTTCACATATTTGCCCAAGTTGAATGAGAACATTGATTGAATTTTTTCAATCGCCTTTAGCTAAATGCTAACCTTAAAAAGTGAAGATTTTATTATGAGTGTTACTGCTAATTCCGTATGGAAAAACTGTTTGGTGTTTATTAAGGATAATATCCAACCGCAGGCATTCAAAACTTGGTTTGAACCCATTAAACCAATTAAGTTAACAGAAAATGCATTAAGTATACAAGTTCCCAGCAAGTTCTTTTATGAGTGGCTGGAAGAACATTATGTGAAGCTTTTAAAAGTTGCACTGACCAAGGAATTGGGAGAAACCGCAAAGTTGGTCTACATCATACGCATGGAGAATACCTATGGTAACAAAGAACCTTTCACAGAAAAGATTCCAAGTTCCAACAGGGGAGCAATGGCCGCGCAAGAAATGGATGTACCCATTAAGTCTAAAAACCCAGAATTACGCAATCCGTTCGTAATACCAGGTATACGTAACATAAAGATAGAATCCCAGTTAAACCCAAATTATAATTTTGATAATTTCCTGGAAGGGGATTCCAACAGATTGGCAAGATCGGCAGGTATGGCAGTAGCCAACAAACCTGGCGGAACATCCTTTAATCCGTTATTGGTCTTTGGTGGCGTTGGTCTAGGCAAAACTCATTTGGCCCATGCCATAGGAGTTGAAATAAAGGATAAATATCCAGAGCGTACTGTACTATATATTTCTGCTGAGAAATTTACACAACAGTATATAGAATCTGTTAAGAAAAATACTAGAAATGATTTTATACATTTCTATCAGTTAATAGATGTACTGATTATTGATGACGTACAGTTCCTATCTGGAAAATCCGGTACCCAAGATGTATTTTTCCATATATTCAACCATTTGCACCAAAACGGCAAACAGGTAATCCTTACTTCTGACAAAGCTCCTGTAGACATGCAGGATATTGAACAACGATTGCTTTCAAGATTTAAGTGGGGCCTATCTGCAGAATTGCAAAGTCCGGATTATGAGACAAGAATTTCTATCCTTAAGAATAAACTATATAGGGACGGGGTTGAAATTCCAGAAGATATTATTGATTATGTTGCCAAACATATCAAAACAAATATCAGGGAATTAGAAGGCGCAATAATTTCATTGATCGCACAGTCTACCCTGAACAAAAGGGAAGTAACCATAGAACTTGCGCAGCAAGTCGTAGAGAAATTCGTGAAGAACACCAAACGTGAAGTATCTATTGATTACATCCAGAAAGTAGTCTCCGATTATTTTGAGATGGATGTTGCTACGCTTCAATCCAAAACGAGAAAGAGGCACATTGTACAAGCAAGACAATTAGCCATGTTCTTTGCCAAAAAATTCACCAAGGCCTCCTTGGCAAGTATTGGATCTCAAATTGGCAAAAGAGACCATGCAACCGTTTTGCATGCATGCAAAACAGTGGACAATCTTGCGGAGACAGATAAACAGTTTAGGAAGTATATTGACGACCTGACCAAAAAATTCTCATAATACCCCCTGCCCCATGAACGTGTTGATGGTTTGCCTAGGAAATATTTGTAGGTCCCCATTGGCGGAAGGTATACTTCAAAATAAAGTAGCGAACACCCAAATAAAAGTAGATTCTGCAGGTACTGCCGGTTACCACATAGGCAACCCACCTGACCCGAGATCAATAAAAGTAGCTTTTGACCACGGAATAGATATCAGCAAGCAACGATGCCGAAAATTTTCTATTTCAGATTTTGACCGTTTTGATTTAATCTACGCTATGGACAAAAGTAATTATAGAACTATTATTGCCCAGGCCCGTAATACAGAGGATAGCTCAAAAGTAAGGTTAATTTTAAACGAAATAGATGCTACGGACCGTGAAGTTCCGGATCCTTACTATGACTCCAACGATGGATTTGAGAACGTATTTCAGATGATCGATGAAGCTTGTGAAATAATAGCCGCCAAAATAAATAACTAATATGAGTACACAGCACAGCGCAAAATCTGGAGGTGTTTATTTGATTCCATCTACCTTGGGAGATATGGCCCCTTTAGAGGTGTTACCAATTTCCATAAAGCAAACAATAGAGCGGTTAGACCATTATATTGTAGAAAACGAAAAAACCGCTCGCCATTTCATTAAAAAGATTAGTCCAAGAAAATCCCAGCCATCACTTAAATTATCCCTATTAAACAAATTTACTGAACATCAAGAAATACCTACATTCCTAAACCCCTGTTTAGAAGGTTTTGATATTGGTATCCTTTCAGAGGCCGGTTGCCCGGGTATTGCAGACCCGGGTGCAGCAGTAGTCAAAATCGCACATGAAAAAAATCTACAGGTAGTACCCTTGGTAGGTCCTTCATCCATATTATTGGCATTAATGGCAAGTGGTATGAACGGCCAAAATTTCGCCTTTAACGGCTATTTACCCATTGATGGAGCCGAGCGCAAAAAGTATATTAAAACCTTGGAAAGAAAAAGCAAGGAGGAAAATCAATCGCAAATATTTATTGAAACGCCCTACCGCAATAATAAAATGTTAGAGGAACTGATTAAGACATTGGCCCCAAGTACAAGAATTTGCGTTGCCGCAGATATTACGTTGCCTACGGAATATATTAAAACCAAAACGGCTATAAATTGGAAAAGGGAACATGTAGATTTACATAAACGACCCGCAATATTTATTATTCAAGCATAAAAAAACCTTGACAAAACACTGCCAAGGTTTCCCATTTTCATATCTACTTAAACTTTTAAATTCTAGGGTTTCTTTTTGGTGAAACTATAGAAATATCATAACCTGAAAACTTTTTCATATAATTAGATATACTTGTCCCATATCCGTCCTTTATGTCCATTCTTCCTTGTGACCTTAAGAAGATCTTTACATTTCCTGGACCCGCTAGATGCGCAGCGGCCAATATTCCGGATTCCGTAATCTCAATACCCCGCATTTTCATTCCTACAAAACGCTTTATATCTTTACGTAATATCCACTTATTACGTGAAATATTAACATAGAACGCACGTTCCTGCAATTCCGGATTGCTTAAAAAATGATTGCCGTCATAGATACCTACAAGCGCCAATGTCCCTAAGCCAAATTGATATTTTCCTAAATAACCATAAGTATTGGTAACAAAATAATTTCCTTGAGATTCTTTAAAGGCCAAGGCTTCCTTAAATCCTATAAACTGACTGCCAATATAGGGAGGTCTAATTTCATAACCGGGTAAAGATGTTTCGTCCTGAGGAAACGAAACTAAAGTAGGTTCTTTCATTTTAAGCTGATCCGGAACACTAACCTTTAATGTTTTAAACCCGTAACCAGATAAAATAAACATCATAACAAGAGGACAACTTATCAATATCCATCTTTTCATAGTATCTATTTCTTAAGACTTACGGCGACTACTATTTGCCTGCTTAAATTTCAAAGACAAAGGTAGAATGGAAATTTATGTAGAATGAGAAGGTTCTGTTAAAACTATCAAGATTTAGTTAACAAGTGCTAAAATTCGGGTAATTTACCTATCTTTTGATTTTACGGGAGTTTATCCACCGGATGTATTGTGCTTTATTTCGGTTATGTTGCGCCAAACTTTCCGCGAACATATGATACCCAAATTTTTCAACATTGGCTACAAAATAATAATAATTGTGTTTTTCCGAATTTAAAACAGCATCCACTGCAGTAATGTCCGGCATGGCAATTGGTCCAGGAGGCAAACCTAAATACTTGTAGGTATTATATGGAGAATCCAATTCCAGGTCTTTATATAGCACACGTTTAATAACCGTATCAAAATTTCCCGTTTCTTTTTTTATGGCATAGATTACGGTTGGATCTGCCTGTAACAACATATTTTTTCTTATCCTGTTCAAATAAACTCCCGCAACCCGTGGCCGCTCATCTACTTTGGCAGTTTCCTTATGTACTATGGAAGCCAATGCCATAACTTCGTTTGGAGATAACCCCAAAGCATTTGCCTTGTCCTTACGTTCCTTGGTCCAAAAACGTTGATATTCCTTCAGCATTCTATCCCTAAATCCTGTAGCAGATGTATTCCAGAAAAATTCATAACTGTTAGGAATATATACCGCTAATTTATTGGCATCATTAAAACCATTTTCATCCAAAAAAGCTTTATCCTCAAACGCTGCCAACAATGCCATACTATCCGCCTCTATCTGTGCCGCTATCCTACCCGCCAAATCCTGTAGGGTCTCTTGATTATTAAATGAAACCTTCACCGGTAAGTTGCCGCTTCTTAGAGAGTTTACCAGCTTATTATTATTCATGCCCTTTTTAAGCCTGTATTTACCCGCTTTAATATTCTGTAGATACCCTTTCTTGTCCGCTGCAGATTTAAATGATTCCCAATTGTCTATATAAGGTGTCAATTGTTCTTTCAATAAATCTATTGAAGCATCGGTAGGAATGTACACATAAGCTTCTTTCGTTTCAAAACTGGTATTGGGCGTAAAAAAAGTACTATAAAGAATATAGGCAAATATTGCTCCACCGATTAATCCCAATACTGCTACCCCTAAAATAATTCGCTTAATGTTCATTACGTATTCAATTTTTGCAATAAAATTTCATTCTTGTATGTACTCCCCACACGTACCCAATCTTTTTTTACACCTACGGGAATGAAACCTAATTTTTGGAACAAATGCATACTTGCTATATTATCCTCCAATATATTGGCATATACCTGCCGTAATCCCAACACCTGAAACACATAATTACACAATAAACTTATGGCTTCTGCCCCAACACCTTTATTACGCTGTGCCTCATCATGAATAACTATTCCCAGACCTGCCCGTTTATGGTTGGGGTCAAAATCAAATAGATCGATCAATCCAATTGTCTTATGTTCAAGATTGCTGATTACCAAACGCAATTGCTTTACATCATAAATATCCCTATGGGCATTGTCCAAATACAGCTGTAGCACATCTTTGGAATAAGGTGTAACCGTGCCACTTATTTCCCAGACCAAGGTATTGTTTTCCAATTCATATAGGAAATTCAGGTCCTTTTGTTCCAAGGCCCTTAAATACACTATATTTCCTTTTAATGTTACCACTCCATTTCGCCTTTAAATACTTGTTTAGCCGCACCTTTTAAATAAATATCAGTATAAGAGCCATTATTATATTTAAAATCAACACTTAAATTGCCGCCCAAGGCACTTATTGCAATTTGGTTGGCACTAGTCTTTCCTAAATGGTGCATTGCCAAGGCTACCGCAGTAACCCCGGTACCACATGAAAGTGTCTCATCTTCTACACCACGTTCATAAGTGCGTATATTAAATCCGTTCGTTGTATTTGCTTCAACAAAATTAATATTACTTCCTTTCTCTCCATACACCCCGTACCGCAAACGAGCTCCTTCTTTTTTTACATCATATTGCTTTAGACCTTCTACCATTTGCACATGGTGTGGCGAGCCTGTATTCATAAATAAGGCGTTGGACTTTTCCTTTATTTCACTAACATCCTGCATTTTTAAACTTACCATGCCCCCCTGTATTAGTGCCTTATGAGGTCCATCTATGGCCATAAACTCCATTTCATCATCAACTATACCTAAAAAATGGGCAAAAGCCACAATACATCTTCCGCCGTTACCGCACATGGTACTTTCATTACCATCCGCATTAAAATATACCATCCTAAAATCTGTGTCATCATCATTTTCCAATAAAATGAGGCCATCTGCACCTATTCCAAACCGTCGATCACATAAATGCGCGACCAAGGTGTTATCCGTATGGGAAAAGTCTCCGTTTCGGTTATCGATCATGACAAAATCGTTCCCTGTACCCTGATATTTGTAAAATGTATTTTTCATGTTATTTTAAAGTGACAAATATACCACATAATTAAGTTGCAAAGAGTAGTTAAAAAGTAGTTAAACGCTTATAAATACTCATAAAAACCAGTAATTTTACAGGTAGTTTGCTAAATTTAAATAGATTATGAAAAAAATAGCTAGTCTTCTTCTTGTAGCAGTTTTTGCAGGTGCAATTACTTTAGTGGGATATAAATATTTCATCGAGAAAGAAAACTTTACCATTATTACCCAAACCAGTGAGAATGGTTTTGTCAATACGAGCTATACACCCACTTCCGCAAAAGGAGCGGGTATAAATGAAGTGGATTTTACCACAGCTGCAGAAAATACGGTCAACGCTGTAGTTCACGTGGCCAATATTACCCTCAGGAAAAGCCCCACCACCATATTTGATATTTTCTATGGGCATGGCGGTAGTACTGTTCCCCAAATTGGAACGGGATCAGGAGTCATTATTTCATCTGACGGATATATAGTCACAAACAATCATGTCATTTCCAAAGCAAATCAGTTACAGGTTACCTTGAACAATAATAAAACCTATGATGCGGAATTGATTGGAACAGATCCCAATTCAGATATAGCCTTATTAAAAATAGATGCAAAGGAAAAACTTCCTTATTTGGCATTTGCGGACTCTGACCAGACTAAGATTGGGGAATGGGTCCTTGCCGTTGGCAATCCTTTTAACCTTACCTCTACGGTAACTGCAGGTATCGTTAGTGCCAAAGCGCGTAATTTGGGCAAGCACCAATCCTTTATCCAAACGGATGCCGCGGTAAACCCTGGAAATTCCGGTGGTGCATTGGTAAATACAAATGGTGACCTAGTGGGCATCAATACAGCAATATCATCCCAAACTGGTTCATATATAGGATATTCCTTTGCAGTGCCCAGTAATATTGCCAAAAAGGTTGTTCAGGATATCCTGGAATATGGTAATGTACAAAAAGGATTTATGGGTATTAGTCCCGCTCCTGTAAATACACGTGATGCCATTGAAAAAGGAATCAATAATATAGATGGTGTATATATTGAACGTATAGAGCCTGAATCCGCTGCAGAAGAGGCAGGTATGAAAATTGGGGATATTATTAAAAAAGTGGACGAAATTACCGTACACAAATATCCCGACCTAACCGGATATCTTTCTACCAAACGACCTGGCGACACCTTAAATGTTGTTATCGATAGGGATAAGGAACTTATGGAATTGCCGCTAACACTAAAAGAACGGCAACAGTTGGTAGTTCCAGAAATGGGTCTTGAAGTCAGAAACCTGACCGAACATGACAAGAAAGTGTATAGGACCAAAACCGGGGTTAAGATTATTGGTGTGCCCGAACGGTATAGAGGATATGGTTTGTCCGAAAAAATAATCATAAAAGTAGATGAGGTAGAAATTGGGAATATTGACGATGCATACAATGCATTTGGCGCAATTTCAAAATATGATAAAACGGTCATTACCATGTTGGGATCCAATGGTGAACGAGATCGATTAATTTTCCAATAGTAAATTTCTAAAAATTAAAGCCTTCGCAACAACGAAGGCTTTTTTAATAATAATTCACATTAAAAGCTTTTAATTTTCATAATTTCGCAAAAAACAACAAAAAAAAAGCATCAACTGATTATGGTTCCAACCACCACGTATGAGAAGGAATTGGCCTTTCAGGCCGATCGAAGAAAGGCGACAACAGAATTCATAAAAATTGTAAGTGACCTATGGTATGACAAATCGATAGAAATTGTTCTGTTCAAGAACCAAGTAATCGATAAAAATGTAAGTGACATTATCCATTTACATGAATATGCAGGTGAGTTTGTCCAGAAACCAATATCAATTTTTGATTCCGTAGAAATTTTACGCGCAATAGCAAGTATTCCTTTACCTCCTGCCAAATTGGACATTGGTAAACTAACATATGAATTTCACTCTGACGATAATACATTTGACAATGTAAAGGAATTTGTGTTCGATAAATTAAAAACCGCACAGAACTATAAAACAATAGAACCAAAGGATGTTGTGCTTTATGGTTTTGGCAGAATTGGCAGATTAGTTGCCAGGGAATTGATGTCCAAAACCGGTAAAGGAAACCAAATGCGGTTAAGGGCCATTGTGGTTAGAGGAAAGGATACTAGCGAAAATCTTGAAAAGAGAGCCAGTTTATTACGTACCGATTCCGTACACGGAATATTTAACGGAACCGTAAATACCGATCATGAAAACCAAAAATTAATCATTAACGGCACAACGGTCCATGTAATCTATGCCAACGCACCGGAAGAAATAGATTATACAGCATACGGAATCTCCAATGCCCTAATCATTGATAATACAGGGGCTTTTAGAACAAAGGAACAGCTAGAAAGGCATTTAAAGGCCAAGGGAGCAGAAAAAGTATTACTTACCGCTCCCGGTAAAGGAATAGCCAATATTGTACATGGTGTCAATCATTTAGAATACGATCCTGATAGCGCCCAATTATTTTCAGCGGCATCCTGCACCACAAATGCAATCAGTCCTATCCTAAAAGTTATTGAAGAAACCTTAGGTATAAAGCATGGACATTTGGAAACAATTCATGCATATACCAATGATCAGAACTTGGTGGATAACATGCACAGTAAATATCGTAGAGGTAGGGCCGCAGCATTGAACATGGTAATTACGGAGACCGGTGCCGGAGAGGCGGTTGCCAAGGCTTTACCCTCCCTTCAAGGCAAACTGACTTCAAATGCCATTAGAGTTCCCGTACCAAACGGTTCCTTAGCCATTTTAAATATAGAAGTTGATCAAAAAACCTCCTTGGAAGGTATCAATACCATGATCAAAAAATATGCTTTGGAAGGAGATTTGGTAGAGCAGATAAAATATTCGCTCAACAAAGAACTTGTATCTAGCGACATCATTAGCACTTCTGCTCCATCTATATATGACAGTTGTGCTACCATAGTTTCAGATACAGGAAAAAAAATAGTACTTTACATATGGTATGATAATGAATACGGTTACTCGCATCAAGTCATACGATTAGCTAAATATATTGCCAAAGTGCGCCGCTTTACCTATTACTAATTTTAAGAAAAAACATCTTTTTTTTAATACGCTACGTACATTAATAAAGGCTTATAACCTTTGCCCTTTTTTTTTTCTAAATTGACTTTAATAAATTACTTTAGCCCACTCTAAATCATTTTTTTAATACAAGAACCTATTACATGAAATTCAATAGAATACTATTAGTTCTGGCATTCCTGCTTGTTGCAAACCTACAATATGCACAAGAAACTGAAGAAGATGACAAACTATCTTTGGATGAAGGACCCATTAGCAATCAGTTCGACTATATATCCAAACGCTCCGGTAATTACAGGGCAGATGGAGTCAGGTACGAGGTCGTCAAGGAATCCAACTTATTCAAGATACGTAAAAACGTATTGGATTCCATCGCCGCTATGAACAAGAAAACGAGTGAACTTAAGGCTACAATATCCGAACATGAGACCACCATTAGTTCTTTGAATAAAAAGTTGGAAGAAACCACTACTAACCTAGTGGCGGTAACAGAAGAAAAGGATAGCATGTCATTTATTGGTATTCCGGTATCAAAAGGAACCTACAATTTTATATTATGGACCATTATTGGAGGATTGTTCCTGTTACTGGGCTTATTTATTTATAAATTTAGAAACAGTAACATCCTAACTCAAGAGGCAAAACAGAATTTATCCGAACTTGAGGTAGAATATGAAGATCATCGAAGAAGGGCACTGGAACGAGAGCAAAAGATCAGTAGGCAGCTTCAAGATGAAATCAATAAACAGAAAAAAACGAAATAAATACACAAGCTCCTTACCAAGGAGCTTTTTTTTACCATGAATACTATTTTACAAGTTGATTTAGCACAGGTTAGGGATATGGTTCATCTCTTTGACGGCTACCGTATTTTTTACGGACAGCAGTCAAATATTCACGCCGCAACTTTATTTTTGAACGAGCGAATCAAAAACCAAGAATCGATCATTTTTACATCATATATAGATGGCAAGGCCGTAGGCTTTATACAATTATACTTTACGTTTTCATCTGTAAGTCTAGAACCCTCCCTAATTTTGAACGACTTGTACGTTGATCCTATTTTTCGCAATAAAAACATTGGAAAAGATTTGTTGCTAAAAGCCCAAGAGTATTGTACTTCCCTTAATTATAAAGGTTTGGCCCTAGAAACTGCCGTAGACAATCCTGCCCAGAAATTATATGAAAAATTAGGCTGGAAGAAAGATTCGCATTGTTTTCACTACTTTTGGTCGGTTAAATAATCCGCTTACACACCATGCGTATAGACATCATTACGGTATTACCCGAATTATTGACCAGTCCTTTTGAAGCTTCAATACTTAAAAGAGCCATTGAAAAGAATTTGGTTGAAGTCCATTTTCACAACCTCAGGGATTATACCACAACTAAATATAGAAATGTAGACGACTACCAATTTGGTGGTGGAGCAGGAATGGTACTCATGATTGAACCAATTGACAAATGCATATCCAATTTAAGGTCACAACGAGATTATGATGATATCATATATATGACCCCAGATGGCGAAACCCTAAATCAGCAAATGGCAAATCAATTGTCCATGGTAGACAACATTATAATTTTGTGCGGCCACTATAAAGGTGTTGACCAAAGAATAAGGGACGCCTATATCACTAAGGAAATTTCAATTGGCGATTATGTGCTCTCCGGTGGCGAATTGGGGGCAGCCGTCCTTTGTGATGCAGTAATTAGACTTTTACCCGGCGTACTCAATGATGAAACCTCTGCCCTAACCGATACTTTTCAGGACGGGCTCTTGGCCCCACCGGTTTATACAAGGCCAGCGGAATATAAAGGTATGAAGGTACCCGATGTACTTTTAAGCGGTGATTTTGGCAAAATAGAGGAATGGCGCGAAAACCAGGCCATGGAGCGAACCGAAAAACTACGTCCGGACTTATTAAAATAAAATATAACCCCTATAATTTTAAAAATCGCAAAAAATACTTGTAGGTTATAAAATTAGGATTATTTTTGCACCCTGTTAGAACAACCTCTGACGAAAATCGTGAATGTTGCTTTGACCTAATTCCAATTAACAATACAATGGAATCATTAATAAAATTTGTACAAGACGAATTCGTAACCAAAAAAGAATTCCCAAAGTTTTCATCTGGTGACACTATTACAGTGTACTATGAGATTAGAGAAGGTGAAAAGACCAGAACACAGTTTTTTAAAGGTGTAGTAATTCAACGTAGGGGAACCGGCGCTACTGAAACTTTTACCATCCGTAAAATGTCAGGTACCGTAGGTGTAGAGCGTATCTTCCCTATCAACTTACCTGCTCTTCAAAAAATTGAAGTTAATAAGCGTGGTAAAGTACGTAGATCTAGAATTTACTATTTCCGTGAATTGACCGGTAAGAAAGCCAGAATCAAGGAAGTTAGAGGATAATAAATATCCGCAATCATATAAAAGCTCCATTTCAACTATGAAACGGAGCTTTTTTTTATAAACAATTGTGAACAACACAGTTTACAACCTGTTGATTAATAAATAGTTAAAAAAAACGAAAACAAACAAAATTTTTTATATCTTGAGGTGTGATTGTTAAATAAGGATAACCAAGAAATCCGATGTTAAGGTCATTTCAAAGTTTGCGTTCTTTGGATTATTACTGAACTTGATAGTTGCAATGCAATAGATTCAAGTGAGTTAAAACAAATAAGGCTGTCGCTTTATCCTAGTTTTAATGAATTAATTATTAGGACTTATGTAATTAAGCATTATGTAGTTAATGAAGGTAATAAAAATGAAATATGATGTTATCCTGAACGGCTTGTTAGGGATATCCATTATTTCAAACGTTGAATCAGTGAAGCGGGTGCAATCAAGGGTTGCCGTTTTAATGAAAAATTAAAACAAACTGTCCGTAAACTTTTTCTAAAAAGCCATATCAATGTACTTGTACAATGATATGGCTTTTGTTATTTCACAAATCTTCCTTTCTATCCTTAAATATTCAGGCAAATCCTATCTTTTTAGCCTATATAAAATTGTATATTTGTTCCGCTTTAATTAAAAACAAAACCAAATATGTCCAAAATATTTTATACCAAAACTGACGAGGCGCCAGCATTGGCAACAGAGTCATTTTTACCTATTGTAAAAGCTTTTACCAAAACTTCGGGAATACAGATTGAAACCAAGGATATTTCACTTGCAGGCAGAATAGCCGCAACTTTTCCAGAATTTTTAACGCCAGAACAAAGGGTATCTAACGATTTGGAAGAATTGGGCAAAATGGCCAAAATGCCGGAAGCAAATATTATTAAGCTACCTAATATCAGTGCCTCCGTACCGCAATTGAACGGCGCCATTAAAGAGCTGCAGGCAAAGGGATATAACTTACCCAATTATCCTGACGAGCCTAAAAATGACCAAGAAAAAGAAATAAAGGCAAAATACGATAAGATTAAAGGTAGTGCCGTAAACCCCGTGTTAAGAGAGGGCAACTCTGACCGTAGAGCTCCAAGAGCCGTTAAAAACTACGCCAAACAAAATCCACATAGTATGGGGGCCTGGAGCCCAGATTCCAAAACCCATGTTGCTACTATGGGCGAAGGTGATTTCCAAGCCAATGAAAAATCCTTGACCGTGCCCAACGCAACTGCCGTACAAATAAAATTGGTAAGCAACGGTGCTACATCCATATTAAAAGAAAATATTGACCTATTGGCCGGTGAGATTATCGATGCCACCGTTATGAGTAAAACAGCGTTATTAGACTTTCTTAAAAAAGAGATTAAGGACGCTAAAGATAAGGGTGTATTATTTTCCGTGCATTTAAAGGCTACAATGATGAAAGTATCGGACCCAATTATCTTTGGACACGTAGTAGAAACGTTTTTAAAGCCGGTATTCAAAAAATATGAGGCCACATTTGACAAGTTAGGTATTAGTCCTAACGACGGTATGGCCAGTTTATATCAGAAGATAGCACAATTACCTTCCGAAGAAAGCAGCCAGATTCAAAAAGATTTGGATGAAGCTTTTAATGACGGTCCAGATTTGGCCATGGTAAATTCAGATAAGGGAATTACCAATCTACATGTACCTAGTGATATAATTATTGATGCTTCAATGCCAGCAATGATTAGAAATTCTGGAAAAATGTGGAATTCCGAAGGTAAATCACAAGATACCAAAGCTGTTATTCCAGACAGTAGTTATGCCGGTATTTATACTGCAACAATAGACTTTTGCAAGAAACATGGTGCTTTTGACCCCACCACTATGGGCACGGTACCTAATGTAGGCTTAATGGCACAAAAGGCAGAAGAGTATGGCTCCCATGACAAGACTTTTGAAATTCAAGAGCCTGGTAAAGTTCAAGTAGTGGACATTGCTTCCGGAAAAGTGCTTTTAGAACATGAAGTTGAACAAGGAGATATTTGGCGTATGTGCCAGGTGAAAGACGCCCCCGTGCAGGATTGGGTGAAATTGGCCGTATCAAGAGCTAGGGCCACCAATGTCCCTGCAATTTTTTGGTTGGATAAAAACAGGTCCCATGATGCGGAACTGATAAAGAAAGTCAATGTTTATCTAAAAAACGAAGACACCCAAGATCTTGATATTCAAATTATGGCTCCTACGGCAGCTACGGAATTCACCTTAAAAAGGATGAAGGCCGGTAAAGATACCATCTCCGTTTCAGGAAATGTTCTTAGGGATTACTTGACCGACCTATTCCCAATTTTAGAAGTGGGTACCAGTGCAAAAATGTTATCGATAGTTCCTTTAATGAACGGAGGAAGATTGTTCGAGACTGGAGCAGGTGGTTCCGCTCCTAAGCATGTGGAGCAATTTATGGAAGAAGGACACCTGCGCTGGGATTCGTTGGGAGAATTTTTGGCCTTAGGAGTTTCTTTGGAATTTTATGGAGAGAAAAATGATAATGCCAAAGCTAAGATCCTTGGGGATACTTTGGACAGTGCCACTGAAAAATTCCTATTGAACGATAAGTCTCCATCAAGAAAAGTAAAGGAACTGGATACTAGAGGTAGTCATTTTTATTTAGCCAAATATTGGGCGGAAGCTTTGGCCGAACAGAATGACAACGCAGATTTAAAAGCTATATTCACCACGGTAAGCAGTCAAATTAACCAACAAGAAGACCAGATTCTTCAGGAATTGATCGATGCCCAAGGTTCTGAACAAAATATAGGCGGATATTATAAACCAGATGAAGTACTAGTGGAAAAAGCTATGCGTCCTAGTACAACGTTAAATAATATTCTTAATACCCTATAAAAGAAATAATATTTACAGTCAATACCCTTAACCATTGGTTAAGGGTATTTTTATTGGGTCAATTTTTAACTTAGGAACATCTTACTTTTCTAAGTATTTTTACAAAAAAAATTGATGAAGGAATATTTACTCATTATTCTTTTTTGTGCTTTTCTTTTTCCGTCTGTTTCTTGTGGCCAACAAAAGTATACGCTAAGTGGTACCATTTCAGAAAATCAAAGTAATGAAACACTAATTGGGGTTACCGTTGCGTTTCCCGAATTACAAACAGGGGTTACTACCAATGAATACGGTTTTTACTCCATCACCCTACCAGAAGGAACCTACAAACTCCGTATCAGCTATTTAGGTTTTACCGATATCACACAGGAAATCGTTCTATCCGAAAATAAAAAAATAGATTTTTTTATGAACGAAGAGGCCGAGCAGTTAGATGAAGTAATTGTTAGCGAGAACGTAGAGAAAATGGATATTAGAAAACCTCAAATGAGCGTCAATACCTTATCCATTGGCACTATTAAAAAAATACCGGTTATATTAGGCGAGGCAGATGTCATAAAATCTATTCTCTTACTACCTGGAGTAACAAATGCAGGTGAAGGGGCATCTGGTTTTAATGTTCGTGGTGGAGCTGCCGATCAAAATCTAATTTTATTGGATGAGGCCATAATCTTTAATTCTTCTCATTTATTTGGTTTCTTTTCTGTATTTAATCCAGATGCAATAAAGGATGTAAAATTGTATAAAGGGGGGATTCCGGCTCGTTATGGTGGCAGGGTTTCTTCTGTACTGGATATCTTTCAAAAAGAAGGAAACAGCAAGGAATTTAAAATGAATGGCGGTATAGGAGCCGTGGCAAGCAGACTATTATTGGAAGGCCCAATTAAAAAAGATAAGTCCGCCTTCTTAATTGGTGGAAGAGCTTCATACGCCCACCTTTTTTTACCCCTGTTCGATATTGATAATACCGCTTATTTTTACGATTTAAATACCAAATTAAATTATAGGCTTAATGAGAAAAACAACATTTTCCTAAGTGGTTATTTTGGAAGGGATGTTTTTGGAATCAATGATAGTTTTGTAAACACTTATGGTAACGCTGTTGGAAATTTTAGGTGGAATCATCTATTCTCAGATAAATTATTTTCCAACCTATCATTAATTTATTCCGACTATTATTACGGCCTAAAATTGGATTTTGTTGGGTTTAACTGGAATTCAGGCATACGTAATTTTAATGTAAAATATGACCTTAAACATTACCTAAGCGACAAACTTCAAGTAAACTACGGTATCAACAATGTATATTATCAATTTAATCCGGGTAAGATTGAACCTAGCAATTCCGAATCCGGAATTGTAGAAGAGCAATTAATACAAAAATACGCCAATGAATTTGCCGCTTACATTGATGTGGAACAACGTATTACGGATAATTTAAGCGTTGGTTACGGATTGCGCTATAGTCATTTTATACGATTAGGCCAAGATGAGCTAAATGTCTATGCCAATAACAATCCTGTGGAGTTTGATCCTTTATTACTAATCTATAAGGAAGCGGAGCCCATAGATGTAATCAATCCTGGTAGAGGCACCACATTATCTACTTTTGGAAATTTTGAACCTAGAGCTTCCCTATCCTATACAATGACAGCGACCAGTTCGGTCAAGGCCAGCTATACCAGATTGGCACAATACCTACATCTCTTATCCAACACAAGCTCCCCTACCCCTTTAGATGTCTGGACGCCAAGTGGCCCATTTATTGAACCACAGTTGTTGGACCAATATGCCCTTGGCTATTTTAAAAATTTGGCAGATGGGGATTATTCTGTGGAAAGTGAAGTATTTTATAAAGATGTACAGAATAGAATTGACTATATAGATGGTGCAAACCTTATAGCCAACAATGCCATTGAACAGGTAATTCTAAACGGTGAGGCAAGAGCGTATGGTCTTGAACTTTTGTTACGTAAAAATGAAGGTAAGTTACAAGGATGGCTAGCATACACACTATCTAAATCTGAACAACGAACACCGGGAAGAGCAGCGGTTACCGATAATGGCAGGAGTAATTTGGAATCTGGCATCAATTTTGGCAATTGGTACAATACACCGTATGATAAAACCCACGATATATCCGTATTCGTTAGCTACGATTTAAATAAAAAATGGAGCTTTAGCAGTAATTTCACTTATCAAACCGGTCAACCTACCAATTACCCCATAGGCCAATTTGAATTTGAAGGGTTAACCATTCCATACTATGGACAACGAAATAGCGAGCGCTTACCGGACTATAATCGTCTTGACTTATCCGCAACTTTGACCCCTAGAAAAAATTCGGATAGAAAAATTAAAGGAGAATGGGTTTTTAGCCTTTACAACGTCTACAACCGTCGTAATGCCGCTTCAATTAATTTTAGACGTAATGATGACACCGGGGCCAATGAAGCTGTTAGAACCTCTATATTTGGCATTGTGCCCGCAGTAACTTATAATTTTAAACTGTAAGATCATGAAAAAACTAGCATTGATCCTATTGATGATCTTAGTTGCATCCTGTGAGGATGTAATAGACGTGACCTTACCGGAAAACGATACAAGACTTATTGTCAACGGCGTTATACGCGTAGATGAAACGGAAGAATATGTGCCTATTGAAATCACGGTAACACAGAGTAGTTCCTTTTTTGAAACCAATACTGTTGCCAATATAAAGAACGCTGTTATATATTATGGCACACCAAATATAGATGCACCCGAAATACTTGAAGGAGGCGGAGTTTCTAATTTAACCGAACTTGAACCTGGTAGTGGTAAATGGGTGCCTGATCCATCATTTGATAGTGATCAAAGAATTAGGGTTCAAAATATTAATGAAGGAGATGTTTTTCAACTTATTATCGAGACCGAACAAGAACGCTATTTTGCTTCTACCACATATGTAAAATCAGTACCAATAGACAGTTTGGAACAAGGGGATCAAACTCTATTTTCCGGAGATGAAACCGAGGTCATTGTAACTTTTACCGATAATGGAGAACGAGATGATTTTTATATTCTGGATTTTGACTTTAATGAATATTTAGTTACCGAAGATGAATTCTATCAAGGTCAAACATTTGTATTCTCTTATTTTTACGATGCCGATCTGGCCTTGGATACAGATGATACCGTAGAAATTAGTCTATTAGGTGCTACAGAGGCATTCTATAATTATATGAACCAAATTATTGTACAATCAGGTGGTGACCAGGGTCCTTTTCAAACTCCTGCAGCTACGGTTAGGGGCAACATTACCAATATAACCGGTATTGACAATGATGACGTCAAAGATAATGTAGAGCGGTCAAACAATTTTGCACTAGGTTATTTTGCAATTGTGCAGGAATACAAAAAAAGTATTGTTATTCAACATGAAGAGAACTGATAAAGATTTGCTTGTTAAAGGCCTTAAAAGACTAGCAACCACGGTAGTGTTAATGTTTACTGCACCGTTTGTTTTATGGCAAGCTTTTAAAAATCAAGAGCATCCGTTATTTTGGCCTGTGTGCATTTTGGGGATAATTTTAGCCGGCTGGGCAGTCATTATGGGGTTTAAAGGTATATCCACCATTGTTGAATCCGTCTTTGGCAAAAAAAACAAAAACAGCTAATCCTTAGGTACTTTGGTCGTTTTTTTCCATTTGTTGTAAAGTTGGTCATAATTATAGTCCAACACGGTTGCCTGCCGTTCCAATTTCCCTTTTGAAAAAGCGCGCTGTAAGATATCCTCTATAAGATAATCCTCTTCAATCTGGTCCGGATGAAACTCTTCCTTTATACTGATTTTAAATAATTTGGCCGTGGTATTGTACCAAAAAGCACGCCATCCATTTCTTAAATCCTTTACCAAATCAAATGCAGTAGAACCCGTTTGTCTATAGATCAGTTTTACCAAAATTTGGCCTTCTGTACGGGTAAGCTTTTTTAACTCTTCAGAAAATTCCTCTTCAATGTATTTCTGAACCTTTTTTGTATACTTATTACGTTTTCGCTTATTCTTTATACTTGCTAAACTATCATTCAATTCCACCAACCGTTCTGCGGCAAGTTTGGCATAAGGATAGACTTTTTCTGTTTTTCTACGCAGAATATAATACCGCAATTTATCGTCATATGACGAAAATTTAAGTTTCCCAAAAACATAGGCCTCTTCAAGTGCAATTGAACTTTGTATCAATGAGTCACCTGCAACAATGATCATTCTTTCAGAAATGGAATCCAATTCCTGTTCCTCTACTTGGGAAAAACATAATGGTATGGAACCTCCTATAATTAAAAAGAATACAAATACATATTTCATTGACACAGGTTAAGCAAAAGTCTTGCCAAAATTAACGATTAATACAAAAGGTTATTATTAATACAACGCTAATATTGTTAAGTTTGTATCTTAAAATTATGTAGATGGCGAATAAAAAAATAATTACGGATAAGTCCTTGGACTTTTTTGAAAAATACTTAAATAATGCTGCACCAACCGGTTATGAATGGGAGGGGCAAAAATTATGGATGAACTATCTTAAACCTTATGTGGATACCTTCATTACCGATACTTATGGTACAGCCGTAGGTGTTATTAATCCAGATGCCAAATACAAAGTGGTTATAGAAGGTCATTCCGATGAAATATCTTGGTACGTAAACTATATTACGGACAATGGTTTGATCTATGTCATAAGAAATGGAGGTAGCGATCACCAAATAGCAACTTCCAAATGGGTAAATATCCATACTAAAGACGGTATTGTAAAGGGCGTTTTTGGATGGCCTGCCATACACACCCGCAAAGGCGAAAAAGAGGAACTTGCTCCAAAATTGGACAATATCTGTATTGATATAGGCGCTAAGGATAAAGCCGAGGTAGAGAAAATGGGCGTACATGTAGGATGCGTTATAACCTATCCTGATACATTTCATGTTTTGAACGGTGATAAGTTTGTATGTAGGGCAATAGATAACCGTGCCGGTGGTTTTATGATTGCAGAAGTGGCCCGTTTACTTCATGAAAATAAAGTTAAACTACCTTTTGGTCTTTATATTACCAATTCCGTTCAAGAGGAAATTGGACTTCGCGGGGCAGAAATGATTACACAGACCATAAAACCCAATGTGGCCATTATCACGGATGTATGCCATGATACCACCACACCAATGATCGAAAAGAAAACCCAAGGTCATACTGAAATAGGATTGGGACCTGTAATTTCCTATGCCCCTGCGGTACAGAATAAACTGCGTGAGCGTATAATAGAGACCGCAGAAGCAAAGAAAATACCTTTTCAACGAATGGCCGCATCCAGATCAACAGGTACGGATACCGATGCTTTTGCCTATAGCAATGGCGGCGTTGCATCTGCATTGATCTCTTTACCTTTAAGGTATATGCACACAACGGTTGAAATGGTTCATAGGGAGGATGTTGAAAATGTAATTCAACTTATTTATGAAACATTATTAAATATTAAGGAAGGGGAAACCTTTAGTTATTTCGATTAAACTTATAATCCCTCCTCATTAATATGGAGGGATTTTTTTTTCAAATGGATGAACTAATTGATATATTAAATGAGGATGGTTCCGCTACAGGTACATCTCAAATGAAGTCTATTGCCCATGCAGAGGGGCTATTTCATGCAACGGTACATATTTGGTTCTTTACAAAAAGGGGACAAATTCTATTGCAGAAACGGTCTATAACCAAAGATACATTTCCGGGATTGTGGGATGTTTCCGTTGCTGGCCACATAGGGTTCGGAGAAACCGCACTTTATACTGCAATAAGGGAAGTAAAGGAAGAAATAGGGCTGGATATCCAAAAAGAACAACTTATAAAAATCGGAATTTTCAAATCGGTTCAAAACCATTCCAATACGTTGTTGGATTGTGAATTTCACCATACCTATATTTCTGAAATATCCGTACCGGTAACCTCATTGATTAAACAACAAAGTGAAGTAGATGAACTTAAGCTATTGTCCTTGGAAACTTTCCAAACAGAAGTGGAAAACATAAATACCACGCAATACGTTCCCCATTCACTGCAATATTACAGCACAATTATCAAAGCCATACAACATCAGCTGCTAGAGGGTTGAAATAAACTTATCCAATTCAGAAAATGAATAGGTAGTCTGTTGACCACTTTCCATATGTTTTACTATAAAGGTATTTGAACTCAATTCTTCCGCGCCCAAAAGAATGACATACGGTACTTTTCTATTGTTGGCATATTTAAATTGCTTCTGGATTTTGGCATTGGACGGATACACATCTGCAAATACACCATTTTTGCGCAATACGGTTATCAACTTTAAGGAGGCAAGTGCCTCTTTTGCCCCAAAATTAAGACAAAGCACATCCAATGTTCTATCTACGGACTTGGGAAAAAGGTTTAGTTCCTCTAACACCAAGTAGATTCTATCCAATCCAAATGAAATTCCCACTCCGCTCACATCCTTCAATCCAAAAATACCGGTTAGATCATCATATCTTCCTCCACCGCCAATAGAGCCCATTTTAACACCTTCTGGAGCTGCTACTTCAAAAATAGCCCCAGTGTAATAATTTAGTCCTCTGGCCAAAGTTACATCTATAGTAAGTTTTGCGGTCTGCAGACCAATGGACGAAATGGTTTCCAGGATATACCGGAGCTCCTCCAAACCTTTCTTACCTTCCTCTGAACTTTCAAGTAAGGTTTCCAAACGTTCTAATTGATTTACATTACTGCCCTGTGGTTCAAACAACGGTGACGCTTTATCAATAGCTTCCTTGGAAATACCTTTTGACAGCATTTCCTTCTTTACACCTTCTTCTCCAATTTTATCCAACTTATCCAAAGCAACCGTAAAATCTATCAATAAATGTTTGGCACCGATTACTTCCGCAATACCGGCCAAAATTTTACGATTGTTCATTTTAATAGTTACGCCGTCTAACTTTAAATCTGCAAATACCGCATCATAAAGCTGTATGAGCTCCACTTCCTGCAGCAATGAGTCTGAACCAACCACATCCGCATCGCATTGAAAAAACTCTCTAAAACGGCCTTTCTGTGGTCTATCTGCACGCCAAACCGGTTGAATTTGATAGCGTTTAAAAGGAAAATCCAATTCATTCTGGTGCATAACCACGTAGCGGGCAAAAGGAACGGTCAAATCATACCGTAATGCCTTTTCCGTTATTCTAGGAGCTATAGTTGCCGAGTTTTTAGAGCTATAGGTAACATTGTCTACCTTGCTTATAAAATCGCCCGAGTTTAATATCTTAAAAATTAAACGGTCTCCTTCTTCCCCATATTTACCTAATAAGGTCTCGGAATTTTCAAAAGAGGGTGTTTCTATAGGTTGAAAACCATAGGTTTGAAAATTTTTCTTTATACTATCGAAAATATAATTACGTTTTGCAATTTCTGAAGGAGAAAAATCTCGCGTACCCTTGGGTATGGATGGTTTTTGTGCCATGAATGTTTGATTGATTTACAAATATAACCTTCATTGACCTAGACTACAATGAAGAAGAACTAATAAATAAATGCAAGTAGTTTTATGATGGTTCAATTACATTCTCAAACCATTGGTACAACTCCCCTTTGGTTATGACCGCACCTTGTTGCAGCAACAAAAACTTATCTACGTTCTTATCATCGGTATAGGCTTTGGAAGCCGTAAGGTATTCTACAAAGTCCGATTGCCAATTTTTCTTGAACCAACCAAAGCCTTCTTTTGTGGTGAGGTCAACTTCTGGGTTCATTACTTTGACCGAAATTAATTTCATTTCTTTATCCGTGAGATGAAACAAATGCATTTGATCCTTAGAAATATTTTCCAAGTAGCCTACCTTGGTCAACACTCCTTCCCATACCAAATCACTAAAAATATCTATTTCCTCTTCTGCAATTTTTGGCTTATCCTTTTTTATCTTCTCCCACTCATCTCCCGTAATGGACTGTGTAGCCAAAAATTTAATGAATTCTTGGTGCAATTCTTCCAATTGTTCCTTTGTAAGTCTTGTATACTTCATATTGCAAAAATAAAAAGCCCCAACAGAATTGTCAGGGCTTTTTTAACTTTATTTCACTTTTTAAAAAATATAGCGTAGACCAAATTGGGCTTGCCATCTTGACAATAGACTTGCATCATAACCAAAAGTTTCCGTTAAATCTGGATTAAATGTATAGGTAGGTACGTTTGTATCCGAATCTACAGATACACCAACCGGCTGTATATTATTTGGTTGTTGCACCAAGCCCCATTCAGAACTGATCATATTTCCAATATTCAAGACATCTATACTGAATTGTATAGTATTTGTTTTGGTGGCAGATACATTAAACTTATAATCCTGAAGAATTTTAAGGTCCCATCTACCTCTCCATGGCGCCAATGCCCCATAGCGTTCTGCATACTGTCCTCTTCTACCGCTCAAATAATCGTCCTGCTCAATATAATTATTGAATGCAGCTCCTTGTCCAGCAGCTGAAAATTGCATTTGATCAATTTCTGCTGGTGTAGGTACGTAAATCAAATCATTGATCCCGGAACCGTCACCATTAATATCACCTCCATATGTGTAGTTGAATCTTCCTCCTTGTGCATATTCAAAGAATGTTGAAATGGTTGTCCCCCATTTATCATTGCCATAAGTCCAATTTTTACTGGCCACACCAATGAATCTATGCTTATCCCCATATTTTGAAGGTGCCAGAACATCTGCATTGGCGTCGTTGACCACTGGGTTACCTACAAAGGCATCTGATGTAATCTCCGCTTCAATAGAATTTACATCCTTGGCGTCCAAATAGCTATAAGCCACCATAGTATACAGACCGTTATCAAAAGTTTTCTCAGCTTTTAATGATGCGTTCCAAATTCTACCCTTGTTGGAATTGGTAAATACATACGGACCTGCACCTAAACCAAAACTATTCAATAAATCGGCATCTGTATAAATTGCCCTTGTATCCACGCCGGATAAATTACCGGAAGGGGACGTCAATGCCCAATTCTGGACATGTGGACCATTAATATCTTTGGTGTAGGAGACATCAGCAGTAAGTACCAGACCGTTATCCAAACGTTTGTCCGCACCTATGTTGGTTCTCCAAACTTGTGGAAATTTATATTCCGGATCTACAGCCTGAAGGAAAAATACATCTGGGGCAGCTATTTGGTTTCCTAACCATACAAATGGGAAACGTCCTGTAAATAATCCTGACCCACCACGTAATTGCAATGAACGATCTCCGTAGACATCATAATTGAAACCTACTCTTGGAGAAATCAGCCAATCATTGGTTGGCATTTGGGTATTATCAATAAATACCGTTTCTCCTGTATTTGGGTTTTGATAAGGTTGATCTGCAATTACAAACGCCCTATCTATAACATCTTGTGCTTTTTCTGCAGAATCATAAAACAAAGGCTTATCAAATCTTACGCCGTAGGTCAACTTGAACTTTTCACTCAAGTTCCATTCGTCTTGTACATAAAATGCCAATTGACCCACATTGGTTTCTGCCAGTGCCCAACCTTCACCATCCGGAACACTATTATTTGCGTTAAAGGTTGATAGCGGGCCTGCAAAGTCATATGTGGTTGCATCGAAATCTGCTATATCCACACTACCGAACAAATCAAAACCATAAGCAGTAAGGTTAAATGAATTGTCGAACATAAATTTTTCCAACGAAAAACCTACAGTATAGGTATGATCGCCCTTATAGAAATTAAGATTGTTCGTTACCTGAAATACTTTTTGATCCAATCTGTTATTTGCGGAAAACGGTTCATGACCCGCAATAATGTAATTAGAACCATCCTTGGATATATTAATTGATGGCGCTGGAGTGGAAAATGGATTTCTATAGTCGTTGAAATGGGTATACCCTACCTGTAATTTATTCGTAGCAGTTTCCGATAGGGTACTGTTCAATTCAATTTGAACCGATTTTAATTCATTGTTGATCTCATAACCGGAGTTCTGGAATTGAAGCGTATTGGCACTTGGCCCTCTAAACTGAATAGCAGTAGGGTGCGCCGGCTTTTCCTTACTGGCGTTCAAGAAATTATAAATGACCGCCAATCTATTGTTATCATCAATATTCCAGTCTAATTTGAGCAAACCCTTTGTAGACTCTGCCTTATGCACAAAACCTTCATATGCACCGGGATCATAACCAACTGCCAATAATTGATCTCTCACTGCAATCAAGTCGCTCTCTAACACCCTAGATTCGTTAATTGCACCAGAACCTGTATTAGGCACCCAACCATTGGTTCCTAAATCTGTTCTATCATCTTTTTCAAAATTGGCAAAAAAGAATAGTTTGTTTTTTATAATAGGGCCACCTATACTTACACCATATTGATTTTGTTCCAATTTTGGTTTAACAACATCTTCTCCTTTTACCTTGCCCCCGGTCATATCCTCATTTCTAAAAAAACCATAGGCAGTACCATGGAATTCATTAGATCCACTTTTTGTTACCGCATTAACGGATGCTCCGGTGAAACCTGACTGTGTAACGTCATAAGGTGCAGTAGAAACCTGTATTTGGTCTATGGCATCCAAGGATATAGGTTGAGAATCTGTCTGGCCGCCAGGTGTTGCCGCATCTAATCCAAATGGGTTATTGAATATGGCACCGTCCAACGAAAAATTATTGAACTGATCGTTTCTACCCCCAAAAGAATTACCGCTGGCCGTTGGTTCCAATCTTGTAAAATCCTGTGCTGATCTGGTAATTGTAGGCAAACGTGTCAGCTCCCTTCTGCCCACATTGGTCTCTGCCCCTGTCCTATCACTATTAAAAGTCCCTGAACGATCAGATACTACGGTCACCTCGTCCAAGGATTGACTTTCGCTAGTTAACTGGGTATCTACATTAAATGTTTGGCCCAAGGATAAATAGACATCATTTAGGGTATAGGTCTTAAAACCAACATATGTAATTTCCAATATATAGGGACCGCCTACACGGAGGTTTAATAAATTGAATCTACCATCTTCATTTGTAATGGAACCATACTTTGTTCCCGTTGGAGTATGGACCGCTACAATATTGGCGCCAAACAAAGGCTCCTTTTGATCATCTACGACCAAACCCCTAATGTTGGAGGTCGTAACCTGAGCGTAACTTGTTACTGTTAGTATCAAAAATAACAGTTGAAACAATACTTGTTTTTTCATAAAATTAGTTTTGAGGTGGTTATGAGTTATCGGCCAAAAATAAGCATAAAAAAAAGAGCTATGCACGCATAGCTCTTTTTAAATTATTAACAAATCTTGTTATTACTTTTTCTCGGCAACAACTTCAAATCCAAAATCAACGATAACCTCACGGTGTAATCTGATCTGTGCATTATATGGTCCGGTTCTTTTAACCGCACCACCCAAGATGCTAATGAATTTTTTATCGATTTCATGCCCTTCTTTTCCAAGTGCATCTGCCAAATCACCATTAGTTACAGAACCAAACAATTTATCTGCAGCTCCTGTTTTAGCAGTTATCTTCAATTCCAAAGCCTTTAATGCCTCTTCTGTCTTTTTGGCGGCATCAATTACTTTTTTCTCTTTGTGTGCTCTTTGCTTTAGGTTTTCGGCCAAAACTTTCTTAGCCGATGTAGTAGCCATAGCGGCCAAGCCTTGAGGAATAAGGAAATTTCTTCCATATCCGTTCTTAACATTTACTATATCGTCTTTAAAACCTAAATTCTGTACGTCTTCTTTTAATATAAGCTCCATGATACTTTTCTTATTATTTTAATAAATCAGCAACATATGGCATTAACGCCAAATGACGAGCTCTTTTTACCGCTTGGGCTACTTTTCTTTGATACTTCAACGAAGTTCCTGTAAGTCTTCTAGGTAATAATTTACCTTGCTCGTTTACCAACTTCAATAAAAAATCCGCATCCTTATAATCCACGTATTTAATACCGGATTTTTTAAAACGACAATACTTCTTTTTTGTGTTGGTCTCAATGTTCAATGGAGTTAAATACCTGATCTCCCCATCTTTCTTTCCTTTTGCCTGTTGTTGTAATGTTGCCATAATACTTAAGCTTTAGCGGTTTTTTTGTTTCTTGTTCTTCTTTTTTCTGCCCATGCAATGGCGTGCTTGTCCAATTTAACGGTCAAGAAACGCATAACACGTTCATCTCTTCTAAATTCCTGCTCGTAAGGCATAACGACCTCACCGTTGCTAGTGAATTCGAACAAGTGATAAAATCCACTCTTCTTGTTTTGGATAGGGTAAGCTAATTTCTTTAGCCCCCAGTTCTCTTTGGCTACCATTTTGGCGCCATTCTTAATTAAGAAATCCTCGAATTTCTTAACTGTTTCCTCTATCTGAACATCAGATAGAACGGGATTCAAAATGAAAACAGTTTCGTAATGGTTCATATTATATTTGTTTTAAGGAGTGCAAAAATAGATATTATTTTAAAATAATTATAAGAAATGTGAATATTCTTCGTTATTGAATGGTAACAACATTAAAAAAATAAACCAAATCTTAAACATATGATCATTACCAAGTACACGATCAACACTGCATTGTTCACATCTTTTGTTGTAGTTCAGCAGGTTTTTTCGGTTATTTGTCGATGATTTAACCCCACAAATCAGCCCTTATGAAGTTAAGAAGTATCATCGTTGACGATTCGTCCATGCAAAGGATGGCCGTAGCAAAGTTGGTAAACAATCATCCTAATTTAACTATGGTAGCAGAATACAGCAATGCTATCGAAGCAAAAAATGGAATCAAGAACCATGAGATCGACCTTATTTTTCTTGATGTTGAAATGCCAATTATCACAGGATTCGACCTACTCGAGTCCCTAGAAAACAGTCCTCAGGTAATATTGATTACCGGAAAACCAGATTATGCACTAAAAGCATTTGACTATGATGTAACGGATTATTTACATAAACCCATTACCATGGCACGCTTTGATGCATCTGTGAAAAGAGCGGTTGCAAATTATGAACAAATGCATCGCGTGAACGAAGATGAAGAACACATTTTCGTAAAGAGCAACCTTAAGAAAAGAAAGGTTATATTAAATGATATTAAGTGGATAGAAGCACTTGGCGACTATATAAAACTAGTAACCGATGAGGCAAATATCGTAATCTTATCAACAATGAAATCTTTTGAAAAGCAATTGCCGGAAGACAAGTTTTTAAGAATACACAAGTCTTATATCATTAACCTAGAGAAGGTTGAAAAATTCAACAGTAAAAATGTTGAGGTTAGCGGTAGATCAATACCACTGAGCAGAAACAAAAAAACAGAATTGGCCGAAGCGCTAAGTAACGTATAAGAAATATGAGATAATTCTACTTTAAAAGACCGCCTAACAGCGGTCTTTTTATATTATATATGGTCTACATTATAAATTACCCGTACACTACGGTACATGGATACCGCCTTAAAGGATGTTTCTATGCGCCTAATATTGGCTTTAGTCCTTGCCAAGGATTCCCCACTATGCACCTTTACCATAATATGCTTTAAATATTGATTTCTTATCCTGGCAACAGGCGGATACTCCGGACCCAAGACCGTTCCTCCAAAATTTGATCGTAACGCCCCAGCAAACCAATCTGCAGCCTCATTGATTACATTGTAGTTTTTATGTTTAAACGTGACCTTAATGATCCTACATATTGGCGGATACTTAAATTGCCCCCTTTCATACAGCTGTTCCGCATACATATTTTCATAATCGCCCGTGGTAACCTGCTTTAAAATTTGATGGTAGGGATTATAGGTCTGTATAAGGACCTTACCCCGCTTTTTCGTTCGTCCAGCCCTTCCTGAAACTTGGGTCAATAATTGATATGTACGCTCGTGGGCCCTATAATCCGGGAAATTCAATAAGGAATCCGCATTCATAACACCTACCAAGCTCACATTCCTAAAATCCAGACCCTTGGTCAACATTTGCGTACCTACCAAAATATCCAATTCCTGTTGTTCAAAAGCTGTTATTATTTTTTCGTACCCGTGTTTTCCGCGGGTAGTATCCAGATCCATACGGCCAACCTTTGCGCTGGGAAATAATGCAGAAACCTCTTTTTCTATCTGTTCCGTACCAAAACCTTTGGTATCCAATTCTGGACTACCGCATGCAAAACAACTTTCTGGTAAAGCGGTATGATGTCCACAATAATGGCAGCGCAACTGGTTTCTGTATTGATGATAGGTCAAGCTTACATCACAATTGGGACATTGAGGCGTATGGCCACATGTTAAACATTCCAACAATGGTGCAAAACCCCTTCTGTTCTGGAACAAAATAATTTGACCGCCTTCGTTTAGGGTTTCATCTATACCCACGAACAGTTGTTCAGAAAAATGTCCTTTCATCCGCTTTTTACGGGTTGCTTCCTTTATATCCACAAGCTCCATATCCGGCATGAGCACATTGCCATATCTTCTTGTAATTTCCGCATAGCCATATTTATGTGACTGTGCATTAAAATAACTTTCTATACTAGGGGTTGCCGAACCCAAAAGTACATTTGCCTTGTGCATAAGGCCAAGCACTATAGCGGCATCACGCGCATGATATCTGGGAGCCGGATCAAATTGCTTAAAAGATCCCTCATGCTCTTCATCTACAACTACCAAACCTAATTTGCCAAAAGGTAGAAACATGGCCGATCTAGCCCCAATGACCAATTGCGCCTTTGGCTTGCCCTGCAATACATTCTGCCATACCTCTACCCGCTCCTGAACATTATATTTAGAATGATATATTGCAATCTTATCACCAAAATATTCCTGTAGCCTGCTTATCAACTGGGTAGTCAAGGCAATTTCCGGTAAGAGATACAATGCTTGAAGACCTTTTTCCAGACATTCCTCCAAGAGCTTTACATATACCTCGGTTTTACCGGAAGATGTTACTCCTTTCAGCAACGTAACCTTATCTTCTTGAAAAGATGCTTTAATATCCAGCAAGGCTTGTTCCTGATACTCGTTCAGCGCTTTACTATCAACATGCTCCGTACCACCATCATAGTTAACCCTATCGGTTTTTATATAATATTCCTCTAGAATAGCCTTGTCCACCAAAGATTTAATAATAGCTTTTGAAGTGTTGCTCGATTTTTCCAGCTCGGAAACCTTTATTGGTTTTCCGGTACTTCCCTGTAATTGAAATAAAGTGAGTACAACTTGGCTTTGTTTAGGTGCCCTAGTTAAGGTATGTAATAGGGCCTCTAATTTCTCATCCGTTGTATACTGGGCACCTAAACGAACATAGCGGACCAACTTAGGTTTATATTGTTCATATACCTCTTCTTTAAGTACAATGACTTTTTTGGCCAATAACCGTTCTAGGACGGGCAAAATGTTTTTCCGTTCCACAATGGCAGAAACTTCTTGAACCTTAAGGACAGATTGATGCTGCAATGCCTCGAACACTAAAAATTCATCGTCCAGCAAATCATTTTCATCAATCTCATAAGCCGTATTACGGAGTACCAAGGTTTCACTTTCCAACAAAAATGCACTTGGCAGTGCACTGCGCACCACTTCCCCCAATGTGCACATGTAATATGAAGCTATCCATTCCCAATGTTTTAACTGTGTATCATGTACAATAGGATAATCATCCAAAAGTTGATGAATCTCCTTAGCTTCATAGGCTTGTGGTGGGTCTTGGTGTATACTATATACCAAACCTGTATAAATTTTTGATTTGCCAAAAGGTACCGCAACACGCATACCAGGCTTTAACAAACCAGCTTCTTCACTTGTAATACTATATGTAAATAGACGCTCTAACGGAATGGGCAATATGACATTGATAAAGTTTGCCATACCAATTACCCCTCTACGCGGACCCAAGTTTGCGTCCTATAGATAAAGGCCAAATAACCCCTTACCTTCAATTCATCTGAATTATCAGGATTCAACCAAATCTTAAACCTGAATGTCATGGCCTGTTCTGGGTCAAAAAGCCTTTTACCTTTCCACTCCCCATCATCATTTCGTTCTCCTGCCGTAATAATTTCCATGCCCTCTACCGGTTTATCCTTTAACTTCCCATCGCATTTAACACAGGTTACCCCCTCTTTACCTTCTTCCAATATTTTAATGACCTTACCATACATTAAACCGTCCTTTTCATATATTTCTATGACCCCTTTTGGTAATCCGGTACGATCATCTATGGTTTTCCATTTACCAAATACGGATTGACCGTATGCACTTACCGTACACATTATCATACATAGGTAACTAAACTTTATAATTAGGTCTCTCATTCTTTTCTTGTGATTTTTCTAAGTGTATTCAGGGAGGCATTAAGCTCAAACCCCAACAGCAATATATTGGAATTTAACCAGATGTATACCATTAATATCAATAAACCTCCCAACGCCCCATATAATTCATTATACCGTGCAAATTTCTCTACATAAATACCGAACAAATATGAAGTGATTAAAAAAAGAATGGTTGTCATTAATGCTCCAAAGGAAAAAAACCTAGCTTGCTTTCCTTCCCTGGTTCCAAAATAATATAAGATTGCCGTAGTAAAGTACGATAGAACAATAAAAAATAACACTTTTGCAATTTGGACACCTACTACTTCCTCTTCACCAAGAATGTATCCTCCTTGCCTTGCTGCAAATTCCGATAAATAGCCCAGTACGTAAAATTCAAAATATACAAAGGCCACAAAACCAAGAATTATTAAAATGGCCAAAATAAGACCTACCATTAACGCATAAAGATACTGCCTGAAAAAATGACGTGTAAGCTCTATATGGTACGATGTCTCAAAACCCCCAAAAATGGAGTTGACACCATTGGCAATTAGAAAAATGGACAATACAAAAGATGAAGAAAGAAGCCCACCTCTCTTTTGATCCTTGATCTGTTGAAACACCTCTCCAAAATATTCTCCTGTGGCCGTGGGCAAAAATGATTCCAAGAACAATCTAAACTGTACCTCAAAATCTCCATGTTCAATATTAATATAGGGTAATAAAAAAGGGACCAAAGTCACCATAAAAATCAATAAAGGGAAAAGTGCCATAAACAGGCTAAATGCAATTGCACTTGCGCGTGTGGACAAAGTTCCTTTTAATATGCCCAAAACATACATTTCCAAAAGGTCATATACAGATAGCCCCTCAAAGCCTGGCAACCTAATCTCTTTCAATAACTTTACGAGCCAGTTAATAATAGGGATTTTATCTAGTTTCTCTTCGACCTCCAATGACATTTACACCGCTTTTAAGCTTAAGTCCATATTATATACAGAATGGGTCAAAGCCCCAGAGGAAATATAATCTACCCCACATTCAGCATATTCCCTAATGGTTTTTTCATTAATACCCCCAGAAGATTCTGTAAGGCATGTATCTCCAATTAATTCTACTGCTTTACGGGTATCTTCATAATTAAAGTTATCTATTAAAATCCTATACACACCACTGGACTGTAATATTTCCTTTATTTCCTCCAAATTTCTTGCTTCCACGATAATCTTTAAATCTTTGCCGGTAACTTCTAAATATTTTTTTGTCTTTTCGATAGCTTTGGTAATACCTCCTGCAAAATCTATATGGTTATCCTTTAACATAATCATATCATACAATGCGAATCTATGATTTTCCCCTCCTCCTATTTTTACCGCCCATTTTTCCAATGCACGTATTCCCGGTGTAGTTTTTCTGGTATCCAAAATTTTTGTTCCCGTGCCATTTAATAAATTGACGAACATATTGGTCTTTGTTGCAATAGCACTCATTCGTTGCATGGCATTAAGTACTAAACGCTCCGCCTTTAAAATACTTTGCGAACTTCCTTCAACATAGAATACAATATCACCATATTTAACAGATGACCCATCCTTAATCTTTACATCAATTGTTAAATCTGGGTCGACATAATAAAAGACCAGTTTTGCAAAATCTACACCAGCTATTACACCTTTGTCCTTTACGAGTAATTTTGCCTTTCCGGTAGCGGTATTGGGTATACAGGCCAATGAACTATGATCTCCATCACCTACATCCTCACGAATGGCATTGGCTATTATTAACTTTATCTCCTCCTTAAATTGTG
Source organism: Maribacter sp. MAR_2009_72 (assembly GCF_007827235.1). Taxonomy (NCBI): domain Bacteria; kingdom Pseudomonadati; phylum Bacteroidota; class Flavobacteriia; order Flavobacteriales; family Flavobacteriaceae; genus Maribacter; species Maribacter sp. MAR_2009_72. The sequence continues at coordinate 809,163 of NZ_VISB01000001.1, forward strand.
CTTCTGAAATCATATATTAGAATGTATTACTATGCTAATTTACAAATCCATTTGTGAAATTGATTTACTTTTGAACTATGACTATAAAACTTTTGGCCATTGGCAAAACCGATAGTTCCCAATTACAAGAACTAATTGATGTATACGATAAACGATTACAGCACTATATCAATTTTGAAATAGAGCTGATACCCGATTTAAAGAAAACCAAAAATCTATCCGAAGAACAACAAAAAAGCAAAGAGGGCGAATTGATTCTTAAAAAAATAGCCCCTACCAATGTACTTATAGTCCTTGATGAAAAAGGTAAACACTACTCCTCTGTAGAATTTTCTGCTTTTTTACAGAAAAAAATGAATTCAGGTATAAAGCAACTGGTCTTTCTAATTGGCGGACCTTATGGCTTCAGTCATGAAATATATGCCAAGGCTTCTGGTAAAATCAGTCTATCCAAAATGACCTTTTCACATCAAATGGTGCGCTTATTCATTACAGAACAAATATATAGGGCCTATACCATTTTAAGAAACGAACCGTATCATCACCAATAGATTAGCCTTTGTAACCGTTTTAAACTTTTTATATGTACAAAAAAAGTCCGAATTTAAGTGCTTAACCCAATTTCGAACTTTTTAAGTTGTTATGTTTAAATTTTTAAGAACTTTTAATATAGGACCCTAAACTTAATGGTATTCTCTACTTTTTTCAAAGCCTTGATTACATCCTTATTATATTCCCTATCCAAATCCGTTATGACATAGCCAACTTCATTATCGGTAGACAAATATTGACTGGAAATATTCAACTCATATTCTGCCAATACCTTATTGATTTTGGCCATAATGCCAGGTACGTTTTTATGAATGTGTAAGAAACGGTGAGATTTATTTTGCTTTGGCAAACGTATGTTTGGGAAGTTTACCGCATCTACCGTATTACCGGAATTGATATAATCCATAATCTTGTTGGGTACAAAGTCCGCAATATCCCTTTGTGCCTCTTCTGTACTGCCACCCACATGTGGAGTTAATATTACATTGTCAAAACCTTGAAGTTTTGTTTGGAAACTACCGTTACTGGCAGGTTCATCCGGATATACATCTATGGCCGCACCGCCAATATGACCTTCTTTTAACGCATCTGCCAAAGCATCTATGTCCACCACAAAACCACGAGACAAATTAATAAGCATGGCTCCTTTTTTCATTTGCTTTATCTCACGTGCCCCAATAAAATTCTTATTGGCCTTATTATCGTCTATATGCAACGTGACCACATCCGATACGTTTAGCAAATCTTCCAATGAGTTGCATTTTACCGCGTTGCCCAAGGCCAATTTGTCATCCACATCATAATAATATACCCGCATGCCCATGGCTTCTGCAAGTACGGATAATTGTTTACCAATATTTCCATAACCTACAATTCCCAAGTTCTTTCCACGTACCTCACGAGAGCCTGCAGCCGTTTTTTGCCATTGCCCTTCGTGTATTTCCCTACTACGATCAAATACACTACGCATTAACATAATAATCTCACCAATGGCCAATTCTACTACTGATCTTGTATTGCTGTAAGGAGCATTGAATACTACAACACCTTTTTTCTTAGCATGTTGTAGATCTATTTGGGTAGTTCCTATACAAAACGCACCTACTACCAATAATTTATCCGCGGCGTCTAAAACTTTTTGGGTAACCTGGGTCTTTGACCTTATACCCAAAACATGTACGCCCTTGATTTTTTCAAGTAGCTCCTCTTCTGGCAAGCTGTGTTTAATAAGTTCTACGGAAAATCCGTCTTCAGATAGATTTTCAAATGCAGCGGTGTGCACATTTTCTAATAATAGGACCTTAATCCTATTTTTTGGGTACGAGATATTTCTTGGCAATTTATTCACAAATAAAAATTCATCTAAACTTGGTGTAACATAATCCGCATTGTTTGCGGCCTTTTCTCTATGCACATTCTCGGTATATGCAAAAAATTTATCTGCAATACCTGCCTCGCGCATTACATAATCACTATACCCATCTCCTATTACTTGAACCTCTCCGTCCAAATCCATTTGCCTAAGACAATCAATTTTGCCATTATGCTGAGATAGTACATTTTTTTCATCAAAACCAATGATATTACCTTCTTCGTCGAATTTAAATGTATTTGCATACACTCTTTCAGACGGAATATTATATTCCTCTACAATTGGATCAATAAATTCTTTAAAACCACAGGATATCACATAGATATCATCTGCGTATTTCTGAAAAAACTCTTTATTGGATTCAATAGATTTTGAAATCTTATTACGTAGTTCCTTTACCAAACCGTCCAAATCTTCCTTTTTGGCATTGAGCAACTTGATACGACGTTCCAAGGATTCCGTAAACGAGATATCTCCGTCAATACCCAGATTAGTGATCTTCTGTATTTCCTTGATCACATCTTCTTTATTGGACTTACCCTCTAAGGTCATTTCCGCAAGAACATCCAATGCCTCTACCCTGGTCAAGGTACTATCGAAATCAAAAACGTATTTTCTACTCAATTCGGTCATTGCCAACTACTGTTTTAGATTTAGGTTTCTGGTTAAAATTAAGCATCAAAAGTAAAAATTAAATTTGTCCTGTTAAACGATATCCTGTAAATAAAACAAAAAGGATTGGTTATGATGCATATATAATCAAAAGGCATGGACCTACTCCAAAAATTGTAGTATTACGCTGGCAAAACTCTTGGTCTTATATGTCTTGTTATGATCTCCTTTTACTATGGCAAACTTACCGTTTTTAAAGGCTTTGCTCAAACTTTCTGAATTTCCGTTTTCAAGATCCTGATCTCCGCGCACCACCAAAACTTCCGTTTTAACGGCCTTCAATTCTTTTTTTAAAGTTACAGGTTGATATTTCTGCTGCAAATGCAATGACCTTAGATCTGCATTGATCGACTTTGCATAATTGACCGCACCAATAGTTAGTTCGTTTACATCTCCGTTGAATGCATTTGCGAACATGATCCGCCTATCCCACTGTGGGTTGGTAAAATCTATTCCCATACCGCCCAGTACCGCTTTTGATATTCGTTTATCCTCGGTCAACAATTTGGCCAACAGTATACTTCCCCTGGAATATCCAATTGCTAAATATGCAGTGATCCGCAAATGATCCATTAATAATTTAAGATCCATAATTTCGGAATTACCGGCATATGCAGCATCCTTCTGGGGTTTTCCAGATTCTCCATTTCCCCTTAAATCAGGTATTATTACCCGGTAACCATTTGCCAACAAATCTTTTTTTAGTTCGGTATTGTCCCATGACTTTCGTGTATTTATAAACCCATGTATTAACAATACCGGCTTTCCTTCCCCTTCATCTGTATATACAATAGGTACCCCATCAAATGAAACAAAGGTATTTTCCTGGGCACCACCAATTGAACAAAAAAGTATAAGGCATGTTATTAGAACACTTTTTCCATACATACTAATGGTATTGAGACATATATAATAATCCGGCCAAAATTGCCAAACCAAAACTAACCAGAGTTCCTATCAAAATATATTCCGTAAGCTTTCTATTGTTTCGTTCCTTAAGGTCATTAAACCGGAATACGGATTTAGCGGCTATCAATAGACCAATGACCTCCCACCTGCCAATAACGATGAAGATTAAAACAAATAGACGCTCTATCATTCCAATATATTTACCGGCATTTGGCAAGGATTTATGATCTGTTTCTATCTGGTTGGCCATGCCTTCCAAAACTTTACCCATTATGATCGCTGCCGGATAAGTTACAAATACAATTGCCGTAACCAAGTACCAGTCCATATCCTGAAATAACAAAACGGTCCTTCCACTTAGATCCCCATAAAATACACATATGTATATCAATAACACATGTAGCCCTTGATCTATAAAAAAAGGAATGCTCTTATTTTTAAACATGGGATCGGTATATAATTTAAGAATATCTATACCTAAATGGCCAATAGCTATGACCAACGCCATTTTCCATAGGGCAAGGTCCCACAATAAAAGCATATAAAGTACAAAATGCAGTAAAACATGTAAGTACAAATACTTTGAGGAAACTTTATTGGATTCCTTATGTACCACCCACTTAGTTGGCTGAAGGACAAAATCCCCAATTAAATGTGCCAAAATCAATTTTATAAATATCAACATCTTAAATTTCCGTGATTATCTCTTTATAATAATTCAATAAATCCAATACCAAATCTAGCCTGGCACGTTTTAAACGTTGGCTAACCGCAGATTGCTTTATTCCCAGTTTTTGGGCTATTTCTTTTTGGGAATCATCAGGATGATCTAAGACCAAGGCTACAATTTCTGCAGATACCACACTCCAATCATCCATAAAATCAAGTGCTAATTGCAACATTAGGTTCAAAGTACGATCATATTGGGCCACACCTGTTGCAATGCTTAAATTGACCTTGCTATCCTTGAGCGATTCAAAATTCCTACCTGAACGTTGGTATGCAGGACCATTAGATTCCGTTACCCCAGAACCTATATAGGTTTCTAACCCTATTCCTATTCCCATTCTAACATCAAGACCCTTTATGGTCTTAAGTATTGCCTTAATTCTTATTGCAGTAAACAGCGCATTTTGTTTGGTAACCTTTAATTGAAATTCATCTCCTCTATAAATTTCCCAATTCATGGGCGATGCACCAAATTGATTAAAATATGTTTTTAACATATCAATCCATTGTGAGGATGGATAATTTTCAGAATTTATAATATCACCTGTTATAATTGCGATCATAACTATTATTTAAAACACTAATATATTCAATTATAAGCAAATTAACTAATATTTTTAAGTATTAGTGATTTAGATAATATATACATTGTAAATTGTCTAAAACCAACGTCTGGTCAACGTACAATATTCCTTATATGCACGCCCAAATTTTTCCTTTAAAACCAATTCTTCCGGAATTATCTGAAAACGGTTCATATAAGCAACAAATGCAGCGGCTACCAGAGTATTAAACGCATTGCCTAAATACACTCCTAAGGCCAATAACGTAAGCAACATGGCTAAATACATAGGATTTCTAGAGTATTTAAAAATACCATCTACCACTAATTTGGCCGCCTTGTCCGGACGGGTTGGATCCACGGTAGTCTTTGTCCTATAAAATTGAAATAAGGATATAAAAACAATTACAAAGGCTGAAACCATTAAAGCCTTAAAAAGCAACATGCGTCCAAAAAAATCAAAATGGCCAAAAGGCAATACAAGATCAAGACCGTACATTAAAAAGCCAAAGACCAAAAACACCAAAGCGGGAGGTAACTTTAATTCCATTTTATAAAATTACTACTTTTGAAAATCAAAACTAATTAATTGGTCCCCCAAATTATTGCAATGAAACTTGTTTTTGCTACACACAATCCTAACAAATTAATAGAATTACAAAAATTGGTTCCTCCTTCGTTAGAACTAATAAGCTTAGAAACGCTGGGGTGCCACGAAGCCATTCCAGAAACCGAGAATACTTTGGAAGGCAACGCAAGATTAAAGGCCAATTACATTACGAAAACCTATCAATTACCATGCTTTGCAGATGATACAGGACTGTTGGTAACCTCACTAAATGGTGAGCCTGGCGTTCTCTCCGCACGATATGCCGGTCCTGAAAACAATGCACAGGCCAATATGTCTAAATTATTGACCAAATTAGAAGGGTCAAAAGATCGTTCGGCTTATTTTAAAACCGTTATAGCACTAAATCTAAACGGTGAAACCCATATATTTGAGGGAAAGGTGGATGGTGAAATTACCATGTCTCAATATGGAGAACAAGGGTTTGGCTATGACCCCATATTTAAACCTACAGGGTATGACCAAACATTTGCACAATTACCTTTGTTCGAAAAAAATAAGATTAGTCACAGAGGCAGGGCGTTTCAAAAATTAATAGCGTATTTAAAGCATACTAATGTCACAAGATAAAAACTACAGGGAAACAGTAGAAGTTTCGGTCGCATCTGAAAAAGCGGAAGCCATAGGCGGTGTCCTTATTGCAATATTTGCCGCCCTCATGGCTATTTCACAAATGGTAAACGGAGAGCTGGAGGAAGAAATGATGATCGCACACAACAATGTAGTCAGCTACTCCAACTGGTACCAATCCAAAAGTATCAAGGAAAGTCTTAAGGAAAGTGAATATGACTATTTAAACGCCTTGATCAGCACAGGAATCGTTACCGAAGATAAAATTCCCATTGTAGAAGAAAAAATTAAAGCGGTACAATACAAGATAGAGAAATATGGAGCCGAAAAAACTGAAATTCTAAACGGTTCCGCCAGTGTAGGACAAGATAACTGGACCCAAGACCTTGAAGGCGAATTAGGAAAAATAACCGGTGTCAAGGAATGGCAAGAACTGGCAGCATCCTATGATTATGCCACCAAAAAATTTGACTATGGTATGCTTTTTTATCAAATATGCATCGTATTGGGCGCTGTCTGTATAATTATTTATGATAATCCCTTGTTGCAAAAAAGCCTAATCGTACTTATGATTATATTTGGCATTATAGGAAGCATCCTATCTGTATACGGCTATGTATTGGCTCCTTAATACTTTCCTATTTATTATACTAGTCCAATAATTCGTAGTACCTTTGCAAATTAATTAACGCCGCTGGTATAGCATGTGTTGCGCTGAGTCTAATTTAAGGTTATATCGATAATCGCTCTATGCAACATTCATATTTGCGATTTAGTATAACATATTTATGACAAAGTTTGAAGCACTGGGACTGCAGAAGTCCTTATTAGATGCTGTTACCGACATGGGTTTTGAAAATCCATCTGAAGTACAAGAAAAAGCAATTCCGATCTTATTGGAAAGCGAAACCGATTTAGTTGCCCTGGCACAGACCGGTACCGGTAAAACCGCCGCATTCGGTTTTCCATTAATCCAAAAAATTGATAGTGACAGTAGAACCACACAAGGTTTGATCCTATCTCCTACCCGTGAGCTTTGCTTACAGATTACCAAAGAAATGCAAGCCTATTCCAAATACGAGCGCAACATCAACGTTGTAGCCATTTATGGTGGCGCCAGTATTACGGAGCAAGCAAGGCAAATTAAGCGTGGTGCCCAAATTATAGTGGCCACCCCCGGTAGAATGAAGGATATGATCAGTAGAAGACTGGTAGACATTTCCAAGATCGACTATTGTATTCTTGATGAAGCTGACGAAATGCTGAACATGGGCTTTATGGAGGATATCAAGGATATCCTTTCAGGAACCCCCAACGACAAATCTACATGGCTGTTCTCTGCAACCATGCCCAAGGAAGTCGCCATTATTGCTAAAAAATTCATGCACTCACCACAGGAAATTACGGTGGGAGCCAAAAATTCAGGCGCTACTACGGTACAGCACGAATATTATGTTGTAGGCGGACGTGATCGTTATCCTGCGCTTAAAAGATTGGCAGATACCAACCCGGACATATTTGCAGTTGTTTTTTGTAGAACCAAGAGAGACACCCAAAAGGTTGCTGAAAATTTAATAGAAGACGGATATAATGCAGGTGCACTGCATGGTGACTTGAGCCAAAACCAACGAGATTTGGTAATGAACTCGTTCCGTAAACGCCAAATTCAAATGTTGGTAGCTACGGATGTTGCTGCACGTGGAATTGATGTTGACGATATTACCCATGTAATCAATTACCAGTTACCGGACGAAATAGAAACCTATACACACCGTAGCGGAAGAACGGGACGTGCAGGTAAAACCGGAATTTCAATGGTTTTGATCACCAAAAGCGAACAACGCAAGATCAGGGCAATCGAAAACAAGATCAACCAAAAGTTTGAATTGAAAAAAGTACCCACGGGAATGGAAATCTGTGGTATTCAACTTCATCATTTGGCCAATAAAATCAAGGATACCGAAACCAGTTCTGATATAGACAGTTACTTACCCGCCATTAACGAAATATTGGAAGGTATAGATCGTGAGGAACTGATAAAAAAATTAATTTCCGCGGAATTCACAAGATTCTCAAACTATTATAACAAATCCAAGGACCTAAATTCACCTGATGGCGGAAAGGACAGGGGCGATAGCAGAAGAGGTGGTGAAATACCTACTAATGGTGCGGTTCGTTACTTCATCAACGTTGGTGAAAAAGATGGGTATGACTGGATGTCATTGAAGGATTTTGTACGAGATACCGTTGGTCTGGGACAAGAAGACGTATTTAAAGTAGATGTAAAGGAAAGTTTTTCTTTCTTTAATACTGAATCTTCATCCACGCAACAAATTTTGGACAAGTTTACAGATTTTAAGGTAGATGGTAGATTTGTTAATGTGGAAGTATCCAAAAACCCCGGTGGCGGTGGCGGCGGTAAACGTAGAAGCTTTGGCGGAGGCGGTGGCTTTAAAGGCAAAAGAGGCGCAAAAAGAGATGATGACAGAGGTGGTTCCGGTAAGGGACGAAGAAGGGAACGGAGCAAATCTGATAGTCCAAACTCGGGAAAAAGAAGATCAGGCACTAAAAGAAGAGGTGATTTCTTTTAGTTAATTGTATATTAAAAAATACGCTTCGGCGTATTTTTTTGTTTTGTTTGCATATTAAACCCCTTGTTAACAGCATGAAGCATATTCTAGTCTTATTTTTTATTTGTTTATCATTTATTGGTTTTGCCCAGGACGGGGATGACGCACAACGTATAAAAGCAGTAGTTATAAATGCACAGACAGCTTCCCCTTTAGAAAGTGTGCACGTTGTCAATTTAAACCAGGTATTTGGTACAATAACCAACGAAAAAGGGGAATTTACCATTACAGCGGCAGTAAATGATACGCTATACTTTTCATTTCTTGGTTTTAAATCACAAAAAGTACGCGTAACCAATGACATGTTCAAATTTGAAAATACTGAAATTGCCCTTACTGAATTGGCCTATGCCCTTGAAGAAGTTATTGTAAGGCCTTATCAACTTACCGGCTATTTAGAAATTGACGTCAAAAACCTTCCGATCAACAATGCATACCAATATAGTATTTCCGGATTGGGCGTAAGCTATGAGGGCGGAAACAAGAACCCTAGCGCGGTAACAAAGGTATTGGGAGCCATATTAAATCCTGCTGACCTGTTACGGAATCTATTTGGCAAAAAACCCGCACAATTACGTAAATTAAGGCAAATGCGCGAAGACGACGAAATAAGAAATCTACTTGCGTCTAAATTTGATCGTGAAACTTTGACGGAATTTCTTCAATTGGAAAAAGTTGATATTCAAGACATCCTTAATAATTGCAATTACTCCAAATCATTTATCACAACAGCCAATGACCTTCAAATTTTGGATGCCATAAGCAGTTGCTATGAAGAATACAAAGTTCTAAATAGAAAAAAATAATATTTTTTAGACTCGGTTCCTTGTTATAGCTTTAGCAAAAATAACACGGAAATGAAATCTAACATACTTGCCATACTTTCTATTTTTCTTTTTGTAGCCTGCCAGCCTACCGTTAAAGAGAATAAAGAAAAAACCCAGAATTCATCCCTCACAACAGGTCAAGCGGTTACACCAAACCCAAATTTTCAATGGGAATCTTCCACAATCTATTTCTTACTTACCGATCGTTTTAATAACGGCAACCCTAGTAATGATATTAATTATGGGCGCGATCAAGAGACTGGCAAATTAAGAGGGTTCATGGGCGGTGACATACAAGGAATAATCCAAAAAATTGAAGATGGTTATTTTACGGACCTTGGTGTTAATGCAATTTGGTTTACTCCGGTAATTGAACAAGTGCATGGCGCAACTGACGAAGGTACCGGTAACACATATGCCTATCATGGATATTGGGCCAAGGATTGGACCTCTTTGGACCCTAATTTTGGTACCGAGGAAGATTTGAGGAATTTGGTAAAAAAGGCACACGATAAAGGAATTCGCGTTCTGTTGGATGTAGTTTTGAACCATACCGGCCCGGTAACGGACCAAGATCCGGTCTGGCCGCAAGAATGGGTCAGGACCTCACCAACGTGTGAATTTACAACCTATGAAAATACTACAAGTTGTACCTTGGTTGAGAACCTTCCAGATATACGAACAGAATCCAATACAGCTGTAAAACTCCCCGATGCCTTATTGGCCAAATGGAAAAAAGAAGGTAGACTTAGTGAAGAACTAGATGAACTTGACGTATTTTTCAACAGAACAGGACACCCCAGGGCACCCCGCTTCTATATCATGAAATGGCTTACGGATTATATACACCAATTTGGAATAGATGGCTTTAGGGTAGACACCGTTAAGCACGTCAACGAAAACGCATGGGCAGAATTATATACGGAAGCTGCTGCTGCATTTAAGCTTTGGAAGCAAAAAAATGCATCATTGGTCTTGGACGATAATCCGTTTTATATGGTGGGCGAAGTTTACAACTATGGTATCTCAAGCGGAAGGGATTTTGATTTGGGGGATAAAAAGGTTGACTATTACGATAACGGTTTTAAGAGTCTTATCAACTTTGAACTAAAGACAGATGCAGAAAAGGAGTATGAAACCATATTTAAAAAATACAGTAAACTGTTGCACACAACCTTAAAGGACAAAAGCGTGGTTAATTATCTTACCTCACATGATGATGGCCAACCGTTTGACAAAGAGCGTAACGACCCGTTTAGGGCTGCCAACGTATTATTATTGACCCCAGGAGCCTCTCAGATTTATTATGGTGATGAAACGGCAAGAAACTTAACGATTGAAGGTACCCAAGGTGATGCCACACTGCGGTCCTTTATGAATTGGAACGAGTTGGATAGCATTCCACAAACAAAAAACATTCTGGAACATTGGCAGAAAATTGGGCGTTTTAGAAATGATCATCCAAGTATCGGTGCAGGAATCCATAATCGCCTTACTGAAAAACCTTATGCTTTTAGCAGATATTTCTCTAACGAAAAGTACACGGATAAAGTCGTAATTGGACTAGACCTTCCTAAAGGTAAAAAATCAATCTCCGTAAAAGGCATTTTTGGCAATGGCACAAAATTATATGATCGGTATACGGATACCTATGTCGTTGTGGCCAATCAACAGGTTGAATTGGAAAATGAGTTTAACACTGCTCTTCTGGAACTCGCCGAACAATAATTATTTGATTTCATATAATCACATGATAATTAATTAGAACGAATAAAGAGCTGCTGTAATAGTTAGTACCCAATATAAATAACGATAGCAAAATTGATATAGAGCGCTTTAAAATTTTATGAACTCAAAATGTCAATTCTGTGCCTACGAAAAATTCTAACCATTTAAGATGGTATGTTCACCAATAACTAATTATTCACCTTGCAGTTGAGCCTTTAAATTTTGCAACCCTTGTTCAAAATCTTTGCCTACCATTTTATCCATGTTCATAAACAACATCATTATACTCATTGGAAATTTATTCTGCCCGGCAAAGCCCCATGTCAATTTACTTTTATTAGGGCCTAATTCTATTAAATCCATATAACATTCAGATTCGGACTTATAAGGTTTTAAGAACCTTAAATCTTGTTCCACACGCTTTCCTTCTACAATTTTGGTGATTTCTTGCTCCCCCTCTCCTACTTCTTTATTACCGTTCCAGTAACTGACAGCACCTACAGTACCATCTGTACCAATAATTTTTTGTTCCATGTTAGGATCCTTTCTAGACCAAGGTGACCATTGGTTCTGCTTTTCCAAGTATTTAATATGTTCCCAAACCTTACTAGTTGGATGATTTAATTCAATACTTCTATAGACATGATAATTTTTAGGGGCAATCAAGGCAAGTACCAATACAATGAACAATACTATTCCTAAAATAATGATGAGGGTATACATGTTGGTGGTAAATTGGTTATTTACAACAAGTTAATAAAAATTAATTATCCCGTTCATATCGTTCAAGAATATCATCAATGCTTTTAATGGATTTTTTGGTCCAATCCAATCGCTTGGCGATTATTTCATCGGGAGTTAGCTGCCAATCTATTTCGGTTGCTTTTAATTGTGCGGTCAATTGTTGAAGGATAATTGCAGCCGAGACGGAAATGTTCAAACTTTCCGTAAAGCCTACCATTGGTATTTTTAAGGAGGTATCCGCATTATTTAATACATATTCACTTAAACCCTTTCTTTCCGTACCAAAGAACAAGGCTATTTTATCCGTTACTTGAAAGTCTTGAAGTAAGGAACTATTGGCATGGGGGCTTGTTGCAACAATTTTATAACCTTGGCCGCGCAATGCATCCATAGCTTCACTTGATTCCTGATAACGTATAATATCCACCCATTTTTGGGCGCCCATTGCAATTTCGCTATCCAAACGTTGACCGTATTTACGCTCAATAACGTGTGCTTGCTGTATTCCAAAAGACTCACAGCTACGAATGACCGCACTGGTATTGTGCATTTGATATACATCTTCTATGGCTACCGTTATATAATTGGTCCTTTGGCTCAACACCTCATTAAAACGCTCTATTCTTTCCTCGGAAATAAATTGCTCCAAATATGTTAAAAGCTTTTCATTTATCATGTTGACAAGATAAGAAAAGTATATTTTTAAGCTGAAATGAACGACTATATGAAAAACATTGTTGTATTGACCGGAGCTGGAATTTCTGCAGAAAGTGGATTAAAAACCTTTAGAGATGCCAATGGGTTATGGGAAGGTCATGATGTTATGGAGGTTGCCACCCCAGAAGGGTTCAATAAAAATCCGGAGTTAGTGCTTGAATTCTATAACCAACGCAGAAAGCAACTACTGACCGTTTCGCCCAACCAAGCCCATAGGGCACTGGTAAAGTTGGAGCAGCTCTACAATGTTACGATAGTTACCCAAAATGTCGATGATCTTCACGAAAGGGCCGGCAGTAGCCATGTTGTGCATCTTCATGGAGAATTATTAAAGGCCAGAAGCACAAAAAATCCACATGATATATTTTACTGTTCCAATAATATCTGCGTAGGTGACCTCTGCAAGAATGGCCATCAAATTAGACCACACATTGTTTGGTTTGGCGAAGCGGTACCATTATTGGAGGACGCCGTTGCGTATACCCAAATGGCAGATATTTTGATCATCATAGGAACTTCCATGCAAGTATATCCTGCCGCTGGTCTAATAGATTTTGCCAGACCGGAAACCCCTATATATTTTGTTGATCCCAATCCTGCTTTAAGCAGTGCAAAAAATTTAACCGTAATTTCCAAAAAAGCGGTAGAAGGGGTCCCTACTTTGGTAGCTTCCCTAATTGATAAATAACTCGAGTGCGCTTTACCCAATCTAAAATTTCATTTTTTTCAATTTCGGTCAGTGCGGCCTCACGGTGCAAATAGGTATATGAAGTCAATGGCATTTCTTCATTGCCCACCACCTCTTCAATTTCCTGTAACAAATGATTTTTTTTATCCAATGTATAGTGCTCCCATTTTGAAAAATTCAAATGTTCCTTACCTTCCTGTACATGGTCAGCGATCCAATAAGATATAGGCGCAATATTATTGTACCATGGGTAGGCCGTATTGTCACTATGACAATCAAAGCAAGAATTTTTAAGGGTATTTTTAAGGCTTTGTGACGGGTTCGTTTCCTTAGTAAAAATTACGGTATGATCACCTGGGGAAATATTTTTTGTAGGACTATAAAACTGCATGGCAACCAATATCAAAACCACGCCTAGGCTAATTTTTTTTAGTATTTTCATATTTGGGGGAAATATGAAATAAAGATACAATTTTATGACAAAGGAAATGCTTTGTAATGCTTTGAATTATGTCAATGCATTACGGGAGAAAAGAGGTGAAATGGCGGCAACCATTTTATCCCAACCCTCATTAATACCTTTGCTAATCGAAATTATGAAAGACGATAAGGCTCCGTTGTCCGCCAAGGCCAGTTGGGTCTTGGAATTTGTTGCCAAAGATGATATTCACCATATATTCCATAACATACAACCTTTTAAGGATGCTTTGCCTTATCTATCACTTGAATCTTCCATTAGGCCCGCATCCAAGATTTGTGAACTATTGGTAAGCTATCATTACGGCGACGGCCCAAAATACAAACTCACCAAAACAGAATTAAATACTATTGCAGAGGTAGCTTTTGATTGGTTGATAGGTGAGCATAAAGTGGCCACCAAAGCATATGCAATGACCACATTATTCTCACTAGGAAAAAGTATTGATTGGATACATCCAGAATTGGAGCAAATCTTGAAACTTAACTTTGAATATGGGAGTGCCGCTTATAAAGCCCGCGCAAGGATGACATTGAAAGCAATTGAAAAGCTTAAAAAGGACTAAGACATCTACCCGTATACCTAATTTTAAATAAATGCCCTTGTAACTTCTGCGCATAAGTGTTTTAAACTATAGCGCTAATAGGTATATTTGCCGCTTAATAATACAACCATTGATTATGTCTCTTAACGCACTTAATGCCATTTCTCCAATTGATGGCCGCTATAGCTCAAAAACCAAAGCACTATCTCCCTTTTTTTCTGAAGAAGCACTTATAAAGTACAGGGTTAGGGTAGAAATTGAATATTTCATAGCACTATGCGAAATACCATTGCCCCAATTGGCCGATTTTGATAGCAGTAAGTTCGAAGCGCTCAGAAAACTATATACAGATTTTTCTACCGCTGATGCACAAGAGATTAAGGAAATTGAAAAAACTACCAATCATGATGTCAAAGCTGTAGAATATTTTATAAAAAAAGCGTTCGATTCTTTGGGCTTGGCAAAGTATAAGGAATTTATCCATTTTGGATTGACATCCCAAGACATTAACAATACTGCTATTCCGTTATCGATCAAGGAAGCCATGAACGATGTTTATGTTCCCCAGTATCAAGAATTATTGGAGAAAATCAACGCCCTATCAGAAGAATGGAGCAATGTACCCATGCTTGCCAGAACACATGGGCAACCTGCATCCCCTACCCGTTTGGGCAAGGAAATTATGGTCTATGTAGTACGCTTAAAAGAGCAATTTAATTTATTGAACGATATCCCTAGCGCTGCAAAATTTGGTGGTGCTACAGGAAATTTTAATGCACATTTGGTGGCATACCCATCTATAGATTGGAGAACGTTTGGTCGCAATTTTGTTCAGGAAAAATTAGGTCTTCAACATTCATTTCCTACAACGCAAATAGAGCACTATGATCATATGGCCGCTTTATTTGATTGCCTTAAACGCATCAATACCATTGTCTTGGATTTAGATAGAGATTTTTGGACCTATGTTTCCATGGATTATTTTAAACAAAAAATTAAGGCTGGTGAAGTTGGCTCTTCCGCAATGCCGCATAAAGTGAACCCTATAGATTTTGAGAATTCCGAGGGTAATCTTGGTATTGCCAACGCTATTTTTGAACACCTATCTGCCAAACTACCCGTCTCCAGATTACAAAGAGATCTTACGGATAGTACCGTTCTACGTAATGTAGGAGTACCTTTTGCACATACGATGATCGCTTTTCAATCTACCCTAAAAGGATTGAACAAACTATTATTGAACAAAATAAAGTTTGAACAAGACCTTGAAAATAACTGGGCCGTAGTTGCAGAGGCAATACAGACTATATTAAGACGAGAAAGTTATCCTAATCCTTATGAAGCTTTAAAGGGTCTAACACGCACCAATGAAACTATAAATAAAAATTCCATTGCCAATTTTATCGATACTTTAGATGTATCCAATGAAATTAAAGAAGAGCTAAAACAGATTTCTCCAAGCAATTATACGGGAATTTAAGTCACTTTTAATTCAATTACATTTTTCTTTGGTTCATTTCGATTAAAGCTAATGATTTGACTTTCAAAATTTTAGTTTTGTGTTTTAACATTATTAATTAAACACAAAATTAAACGTATATGCAAGCAAATTTCTCAGTAGAAGAATCAGTTAGTAGTCTTTGGGAAAAATTAGGGGGCTGGTTAGATGCCATTATTTTAAAATTGCCAAATTTGATAATGGCAATTTTGGTCATGTTCTTATTTTATTTATTGGCCAGGGGAATACGTAAAGTTTTACGAAGAACCATCCTTAGGAAAATCTCTCAAGTATCCATACAGGAAATTATTGCAAAAGTCGTTTTCGTAACCATTATTTTAATAGGTTTTTTTATAGCACTTGGCGTATTGGACCTTGATAAAGTGCTTACCAGTATTTTGGCCGGTGCAGGTGTTGTTGGTCTGGCCATAGGTTTGGCCTTACAGGGTACACTTAGCAATACATTTGGCGGATTGATATTGTCCTTTATGCCTCAGCTTAAAATAAATGATTTTATAAAAGCAGACGGTGTATCTGGATTTGTTACCGAGATAAGTTTACGCAATATCATTATAAAACAACCGGACAATAATGTTGTGGTTATTCCAAATTCAAAATTTATTGACGGTTCCTTTACCAATTATTCCATGAACAACAGAAATAGAATTTTTGTTCATTGCGGTGTTGGTTATGAAAGTGATCTACAAATGGTGGAGGACTTGACAGTGAAGATTATCCAAGATAATTTTAAACAGAACGACGGGGAATCCGTAGAGTTCTTCTTTACTGAGTTTGGAGATAGCTCCATTAATTTTATGGTTCGGTTTTGGGCAGATTGTGTCAATGTAAAACAAGAACATGCCGCAAGACATAAGGCCATTAAATTGATCAAGACACATTTTGATGATCGGGAAATCAATATTCCGTTCCCAATACGTACCTTGGATTTTGGCAAGAACAGTCTACAAATGGTTAAAGACCAAGCATAAATAAAAAATCCCGTTGTAAAACTACAACGGGATTTTTATTAAAATTCAACTAATCTATTTATTAATTTGTACTTCATGTGGATAAGGTATTTCAATACCAGCTTTATCCAATGCATGTTTACTTCCTTCAACCGTAGCAAAAAATACATCCCAATAATCTTCTGGCTTACAAAAAGGTCTTACCACCAAGTTTACGGAACTATCTGCCAGTTCTGAAACATTAACCGACGGAGCCGGGTCTTTTAGCACTTTAGGGTTGGCCACCAACATCTCTAACAAAACTTCCTTGGTTTTTTTAAGATCAGAACCGTAATCCACACCTACCGTTGTATCTACCCTCATTTTACCTTCTGCTGTATAATTAATGATATTACCGTTGGCCATGGCTCCATTGGGTACAATAGCCAATTTGTTCTGTGGGGTAATTAATTTTGTGGTGAAAATTTCAATTTCCTTTACATTTCCCAAAACACCTTGTGCTTCGATCAAATCACCAATCTTGTAAGGTTTAAATATGATTAAAAGCACACCTCCTGCAAAATTGGACAGTGATCCCTGTAAAGCCAAACCTATGGCCAAACCTGCCGCTGCAATAACAGCTGCAAAACTGGTGGTTTCTACACCTAATACGGATATCACCGTAATAATCAAAAAGATGGTAAGTGCCCACTTTACCAAACTCAACAAAAATTTCTTTAAAGATTCATCGTAATCTTGGGCGGCCATTCCTTTTCTTATTACCCCTACCAATTTCTTTATAATCCATGAGCCTATCAAATACATTAAAATGGCCATAATTACTTTTGGCCCATATTCCAATACCAAATCAATTCCTTTGTCAATCCATACTTGTGCTTTCTCCATGTTTTTCAATTTTAGGTTGTTATTTATTGTTCTTATTTATAAGACACCATAAATTGTTTAAAGTCACTTTAAACACTCTCAACTGCGTTAACAAAAAAAGCCCGTTATCTAAAAATAACGGGCCGCTTATAGTTAAAACTCAAAAACTCAACCTTTAAAAAAACTTCCTAACTGTTCCAAGCCTTCTCCATTAAAGTCCGATTTTTCCATAGCTTGCAACAATTGAACGAAACTTGCGGGATTCATATTGTCACCCAAGACACGAACGAGAATCAACCCTTTTTCATCATTATCGCCGTAAATAACAATTTCGTCTATTGAATCGTCATCACCCTTTAATTGTATAGTGGCTTTACCAAAGGAGGTATTCATTTTCATTAATTCGCTAAAATCACCACCTTTTAAAATATTCTTTATCGCTACCTTTTGCGTTTCATAATCGGCCGCGTTCACTTCATTTTTCTTGAAGGCCAGAATATTTAGCTTTTTGAGAGAATTTGCGGTCTTTGCCTGGGTCTCGCTTAAATTGGCCTTTTCTACGTTTAATATACTTGCCGGGATATCAAATGACATAAAGTTGGGGTTTTCCGCATTTGCAACAAAATATTGCTGTAGGCTCTGTTCAGAAGAACACGAAGTAACTACCACGGCCAATAAAACGACCAAAATCCTTTTTATATTTTTCATACTACTCGGTTATTAAATGACAAAGGCCTTTCCCAAAAGGAAAAGACCTTATATCCTATTTTATCTATTTGCCCGATGCCTTGTTCAAATCCTTTGGCAAATTCATTTTATTGGTCAATGAACCAATTTTATTTAGATCAATATCACCGGTAAGACTTACCAATACGGTCTCCAATTTGCGACCATGATCACCGACCTCAACATTTTCCAAACCGGATACGAACATCAACAGTTCTGTGACATGGTCCTTTTTGGCTCCATCCCTAACATAGAATTTTACATTAACATCTTTATCCTTTACACGCATCAGTTCCTCAAGTTTAGAAGATTTAAGATATTTTTTAACGGTCGCCGTCATATCTGCCGAAACCCCGGCATCCTCTGTCATAAAGACCTTAACATTCTTTAATCCACTTGCGATGTCCATAAATTCCTTAGCTTCGGCATCATCGCTCATACCGCCAATTTTAGAGACCAGGTCTATCATCCCCTTATTAACGATTACGGAACCTACGTTGTCCATATTCTCGTATTTGTCGAATACAGATTGTGAAAAGCCCATTAAGGGTACCATTGCCATTAAAAATACTACTGCTACTTTTTTCATGATTGTTGTTTTTAGATCACTTCACTTAATTAGTTTCCATGATCGATTAATTGATGAATGTTAGTCGTTCATTTATGATGCGTTGTGTAAGGGCCACCATATCCTGAACTTGTTACTTATTTCCCTTATTTCCTGCTTTACCTAATTGATCGCCACCAGGTAAATCCATCTTATCGGTTAATTTTGAAACTGATTTTAAATTGATATCTCCTGTTAAGGACAATAGTACGGTTTCCAATTTTTTACCGTTGATATCAATATCCATTTCCTTCATGCCGGTCACGAACATTAGCAATTCCTTTACGTGATCACTATCCTTGCCTTCCTTGACATAGAATTTCACATTAGAACCGCCATCGCGTACGCGCATCAACTCTTCAAAAGATGAACTCTTTAACCGGTTGGTCACCCAATTATCCACGTCTTTGGAAATGGCCGGGTCCTCCGTTGTTATTACTTTAAAACTGGTGATTGAATTGACCAGTTCAAAAAACTCCTTTGCCTCTGGATCATCTGAACTTACACTCATTTTACCGAGCATCTGAAACATTTTTGGCTGCATGGCAACAAATGTTACCTTATCATTGTCCTCATACTTTTCAAAAATATCCTGTGCTTTAGAAAGTATTGGGGCCAATACCAACAGGGCCAATAGTATTATCTTTTTCATTTTATTTACTTTTTCGTTAAAAATTTATTCGTTGTTTTCTCAAATTCCTCTAAGTGATAGAGTTGCTCTGTGCCTTTATTGAAATTCATTGCCAATAACGCAAAGGCCTCTTTTGCGGACTCTATTTCCTCTTGGGTATACTCATCTGCCAAAGTTACCGGCGCCGGTGTAGGTTGATAAAAGTATAGCCCACA
This sequence comes from Maribacter sp. MAR_2009_72, assembly GCF_007827235.1. NCBI lineage: Bacteria > Pseudomonadati > Bacteroidota > Flavobacteriia > Flavobacteriales > Flavobacteriaceae > Maribacter > Maribacter sp. MAR_2009_72. Next base: position 829,022 of record NZ_VISB01000001.1, read on the forward strand.
TATAAAGACTGCAATTGCAGCTACAGAAACCCATTTTAAATACTCTTTTCTAGGTTTTAATGGGACCGGCTTTGTAAAGCGTTCTTTTTTTGCCTGGGTAAAATAATTGAACATAGGGGCATGCTGCGCTAAATGTGGTGCAACATCGTCACCTGAGAAATACGACCTTAACATTTCTTCCTCTGCTACTGTAGTGGTCGCTTCAAAATATTTCTCTATTAATCTTTCTATATTATGCAATTCCATAATTATGCTTTTCCATTAATTTTTCTCTTACCGTTTTTCTTGCCCTGGACAATGCAACCCGTATAGCTGTAGGTTTCATATCCAGTAATTTTTCTATTTCATCGTAATCATATTGTTCCACATCCCTTAATTGTAACACCATTTTCTGCTGTTCCGGCAACTCATCCATTATACGTTCTACCCAATTGACACTATCCTTAGCTTCTACCTCGTTCTGCAACGATGTGCTAGAATCCGTATAATTACTATGGACCAATTTTAAATTTCCAGCTTGTTTTGACTTTAATCTATCCAAACAAAAATTTTTGGTCATGGTCATGGCAAATGCCTCTACGTTATTATAGGATGTAATTTTACTTTTCTTGGACCATAATTTGATCAGTATCTCTTGCGTAGCATCCTCAGCTTCTTCCGTAGATACCAACAACCTTTTGGCCATGCGAAAAAGTTTATCCTTAAAAGGCATTACAATATTTAAAAACTCTGTTTGTTTCATTTTTGGTTTGGCTGTTCATAAGCTTGCTAACAGGCTTACAAAATGAAGACGAAGTAGAACGATTTTTGTTACAATTAATTTTTATTCTGATGACTTGTGAGTAAATTTAACATCTTAAAGCTTGTAAATTACGTACATAAATGAAAATGCATTTACTTAGGTGCTATACAAACATTCTATTTTTGGAATGTTTTTTGTTCTTTAGGTAAATATTCACTAAAAAAATTATTATGAAAAAATTTTTCCTGTCCCTACTGTGCCTAGGGTTAATTGCAACTTCTTGTAACAAAAATGACGACGACCCCATTATTGAAGAAGAAGAAAAAGAAGAGATTGAAACCCCCGTTGAGGAAGAAGAAGTTGTTGACATTGAAGTACAGAATTTTTTATGGCAGACCCTAAACCTGTATTATTTTTGGCAGGGTGAAGTTACGGATCTTGCGGATGACCGTTTTGATACACAAGCTGCTTATGAAGCCTATTTAACGGAAAATGATAATCCAGTAGACCTGTTGGAAAATAAGTTGCTTTTTTCCGAGGACAGATTTACCTTTTACGATGAAAATTATAGAGAATTGGTCAACAGTTCTGCAGGGGTATCCAAAAGTAACGGTCTACAATTTGGACTTTCCTTGATCGGCAATACGGATGATGTATTTGGTTATGTAGAATATATTATCAAAAACTCTGATGCAGCCGGTAAAGATATTAAAAGAGGTGATGTTTTTATTGGTGTTAACGGTACCCGGTTGAACAGGGATAATTATATTTCGCTTTTGTTCGGTGATAATGATACGTATACGCTTAACATGGCCGAAATAAATAATAATACCATAAGCCCTACCGATAAGGAAGTAACATTGACCAAGGTAGAAGGTTTGGTAGAAGACCCAATTCATGTTACTGAAATCATTACTGCTGGCGACAGGAAAATCGGCTATTTCATGTACAACCAGTTCGTTTCTGGTACGGAAGATGAAATGAACGCAATTTTTGCCGATTTTAGAGCGCAAAACATCACGGACTTGGTATTGGATTTAAGGTATAATCTTGGAGGTCGTGGCTCAACTGCCGCCGTATTGGCCAGTTTAATCTATGGTACCAATACCAACGACCTTTTTTATAGAACCAGGTACAATGATAAACTACAATCGCAATTTGACAGTAGTTTTACCGATAATTACTTTGTAGGCACTACAGGTACGCAAGATGGTAATAGCGATGCGGCATTGACATCTTTAAATTTACCTCAAGTATACATTATAGCAACAGGTAGCTCTGCCTCTGCCAGTGAATTGGTCATGGTAGGCCTTGAGCCATACATTAATGTGGTACACGTTGGTACGACCACCATAGGTAAAAACCAAGGTTCAGTCTTATTTGTAGATGACCCGGAAGGCGGTAATGTTTATGATCCAGAAAGAGAAGATCAAATTAACCCCAACGTGCAGTGGGGATTACAGCCTATAATAAGTAAAGTGGAGAACGCCAGTGGGTTTTCTGACTATTCAGAAGGTTTAAATCCAGATATTGAACTTGACGAAGATATTACCAACCTTGGAATTTTGGGAGATGCAAATGAGCCCCTATTGGCAAGGGCCATTCAGGAAATCGTTGGTCAAGGAGCCAAAAGAAATTTTGAGGTACAGATACCTGCAAACCTTATTTCCAGTTCTAAGCTTCATAATCCACGTAATGCCACGCTTTTGCTTAATAATGGTAGAATGCCTACCGGTGATCTACTATTGCCCAAAGAATAAATAAGGAATAGTTTAGTTTAAACATATATGAAAAAGAAATTTTTGGCGCTTCTCATCTTTTGCCTTGTACTATCATGCTCAAAGGATGAGGATTTAACTTTGCCCACTACGGTAGACCCAGATGGCTCCGCAGATGTAGAGGTACAGGATTTTATGTGGAAGGCCATGAACTTTTGGTATTTCTGGCAAGAAAATGTAGATGACCTTGCAGATGACCGGTTTACAAATACTACTGAAGGTAGGGCAGAATACACCGCATTTTTAGATTCTGAAAACAGTCCTGCTGCGTTCTTTGTAAACAAGCTTCAGTATATTGAGGACCGTTTTAGTTTTTACAACGATGATTATAGGGAACTCACCAATTCTTTAGCCGGTATTTCCAAGAGTAACGGATTGGAATATGGTCTGGTACGTTTTCAGGATAGTGAAGAACTGTTTGGTGTGGTTCGTTACGTTGTTCCCAACTCCAATGCTGCAACTACCAGCATCAAAAGGGGCGATTTGTTTACGGGAGTGGATGGACAAACATTGACCTTATCCAATTATCAGCAACTCTTATTTACTGGCAATGATACCTATACGTTGAATATGGCCGAATTTGCCAATGGCTCCATAAGCCCTACTGAAGAGGAAGTAGAACTTACCAAAGAAGAAGCTTTAGCGGAAAACCCGATTTTAATTTCCAAATCCTTTGAAATTGGCGGTGCCAATATTGGTTATATCATGTATAATCAATTTACCAACGAATATGATAATCAGTTATACAGTGCCATACAAGCCTTAAAATCAGCAGGTATTACAAGTTTGGTGATGGATTTAAGATATAATCCGGGTGGCTCGGTAAATACAACACGTTTGCTTGCAAGCATGATTTATGATACCAATACTTCTAATATTTTTTTAAGGAAAAGGTACAATGATAAATTGCAGGAGCAGTTTAACGATAGTCAGTTAGAAGTGTATTTTACGGACAAGATAGATGGTACCACCATTAATAGCTTAGGACTTGATAAATTATATGTGCTAACATCCGCTAGTTCTGCCTCGGCAAGTGAATTGTTGATCAATAGTTTGGAACCTTATATGGACGTTATTCAGATTGGGGATGTTACAAGAGGTAAGAACGAATTTTCAACCACTTTGGTAGATGATCGTGACAATTCCTATTTATATACACCATCAAGGGTTAATAAAATTAATCCTGACAATCAATGGGCCATACAGCCCTTAATAGGTAGAAACGAAAATACGGAAGGTTTCTTTGACTATACCTCTGGATTACAACCAGATATTTTTTTAAAGGAAGATTATGGCAATCTAGGTATTTTAGGTGATCAAAATGAACCTTTATTGGCAAGGGCCATACAGGAAATAACGTCAGAAACGGGCAAGCGCGATTTTACGGTCCATAACCCTGTAGATATCATCGGAAGTTCAAAAATGACAAATCCTATGAACAATAAAATGATCGATGATACCGTCTATGACCAATAGTTTTTATTTAACTTTAGTAAAGAAAAAAGGGCAGCTTATCAGCTGCCCTTTTTTTTGCTATAAATTTAGTTTAAACCCTAATCTTAAATTTAAACCTTTAGTCGTATAATCAACTAATTCTGTATATTCTGCATTCAAAAGATTATCAACACCTACAAAAGCCCCGAAATTATTTGAAAACTGATGTTTCACCTGAAGGTTTACCAATGAGAAACTATCTAAGTTTACATTGGTAAAGGTGGCAAAATCAGTATCGGTACGATCAGATACAAATTGATATGATGCGCCTAAAAATGTATTATTCGCAATAGTGTAACCAATTGTAGCGTTGACCTTGCTCTTTGGTATTCTCAACGCCAAACCTTCTTTAGAATTGGTATAAGTGTAGTTGGCGTCAATAGTTACATCTTTTGTTGGTACAGCAGAAAACCCTACTTCTACCCCATTAAAATGTGCTGTATCTGCCAAATTGCGATACTGACTTTCAAACGTATTTGGGTCTATGGTTACATAATCGATCCTATCATCTTCGGTTCTATTAAAATAAACCGCATTTATCATAAACCTATCTGAAAGTCTATATTCCAAACCTCCTTCAATAGTAGTATCCTCTTCAGGATTCAAATCTGGGTTTGCACCAAATGGTCCATATAGCTGTGATAAATTAGGCGCTATATATGAGGTAGCAAATGAACCTAAGAACTTCAGATATCCAGAATTAATATTTATTCTATATGATGGATTAAAATTGTAGATAAAATTAGAACCATAATCACTATGGTTATTTAAACGCACACCTGCATTTATGTTAATTCCACGCTTACCCACATACACAACATTTACATAAGGGTCTACTGTATTTGTGTTTTGCTCTTCACTGAACAAAGTCTGACTGTCAATATAATTCAGTCCTACAATAGTATGTATGTTTTCATTGAATGTATATTTATTGAAAACATCTAAAATATAAGACTGAGAATCGTATGCCGCGGGAAAGCTTGAAACAAAAGACCTGTCTATTTGATTAAACGCCGTATTTACATGGATACTTCCTTTTTCATACCTATACGTTGAAGCTAGACCAAAACGAGATTGCTCACCGGAAAACGAGAAATCGGCATCTTCAATTGGAAAACCGTTGTCATAATCACTGTTCAATTTATTATAAAATGCAGAAGCTGTAACGCCAAAACGTTCTGTAAATTGATAACCTACTTTCAAATTACCATCAACTCGTGAAAAAACATCTACTTCAGTACCAATAGCTGCAGATAGCCCATCGGTAAATTGATGTCCACCAGAAGCCAATACAGAGAGTTTTCCATGTTTTGCCGATACATTTACCGTATTGGAAAAATCAGAGATATTAAAATTTTGGTCATCCTGAGATTGGTTGGTTCCCATACTCGAAATCACATCCATAGAAAGTCCCTCTTTCTTCGCCTTTTTGGTAGTAATATTGATTACCGCAGTTGCCGCTGAATTACCATAAAGTGTACTTGCAGCTCCTTTTAAAATTTCAATGCTTTCGATTTGAGAAGTATTTAATAAACGTAAATCATACTCTGCACTGGTACCTGATGGGTCAGAAACCTGAATTCCATCAATTATAACCAATACCTGGCGGTTATTTCCTCCCCTAACATAGGTTGATAAATTTTGACCGGCATAACTTCTCGTACCATTTATTTCTATACCGCTTTTGGTATTGATGATTTCGGCAACGGACCTACCTTGATTTTGTTCCAATTCTTTTTGAGAAATGGAAATGACGGTTTTACCGGAATTTTCACGCTTTAGCTCAAATCGTGAATCACTCACCACGACCTCGTCTAGTTGTAAAATGTTGGATGAATCCTGTTCTTGTTGCGCTCCTACTTTAGCGCATAACAATACTGTGACCGTTGGCCACAAAAAATAATTTTTCATTCGTTTAAATTCATAAACGGGAGCATAGTATGTCTGTACCCATACGTAAACCTTTATCCCGAAAGTTTAACATTGTTGTTTGAATAAGGCAGGTCTCCTGACTCGTTTTATGTTATTTTGCCTTCCCATGTTCTATACCGGATTAGAAAACAAAGTGGCTATGCAGTAAATAACATCCTCTTAAACGAGGTACCAATTAAAACCTATTCGTCAATAGATGTGGTCGGTATAAACTTACAGTTGCGGGAACAGTTCCGGATTTACACCGGATTCCCTTTTAATTTCACTGCCATAAGCAGCGAAAACCAAAATTCACGGCGAAAATAAACATTTTGTTTAATCTTTCTAGGTAAACTTTTATAATACTACTTTTGAAAAATAGATATAAAATACAAATGCTTAAACAACTTCTCTTATTCGGTTACGTACTCTTTTTATGTGGATGTAAACAACAAAAGACAGAATCGCCGCCATTAGAAATAGCAGTTGAAAATGTAGCAATTAACCATGCAAATGGTTTTACAATAGAAAAACAAGCCTCTGGCATTACGATTCTTAAAATATTGGCACCTTGGCCAAATGCGGAAGCTTCTTTTACGTATGCATTGATTCCTAAAGGGAAACAAGCATTTATTTCGTTGGATAAAAATCAATATGACGCCATAATTTCCGTACCAATCGATAATATTGTAGTAACCTCAACTACCCATATACCTGCACTTGAAGCTTTAGGCGCACTAGACAAGCTTGTAGGATTCTCAGATACCAAATATGTTTCTTCTAAAGCCGCGCGAAAACGAATTGACGCTGGCCAAATCAAAGAACTTGGCATCAACGAAAGCTTAAACACAGAAGCTGTTTTAGCCCTTAAACCCGACTTGGTAGTGGGTTTTGCCGTTAGTGGAAGTAATAGCGCTTACGAAACATTACAACGCTCCCAGATACCCGTAATCTATAATGGTGATTGGGTAGAAGAAACACCATTGGGTAAAGCGGAATGGATTAAATTTTTAGCACCCTTCTTCAATAAAGAATCTGAAGCAAATGTCATTTTCGCTGAAATTGAAAAGACGTACCTCGATGCAAAAAAATTAGCAAAAACTGCACATACAACGCCCACTGTACTTAGCGGCGCAATGTATAAAGATGTATGGTATTTACCGGGTGGTAAAAGTTGGGCGGCAAATTTTCTTAAAGATGCCAACGCAAATTACTTATGGAAAGAAACTACTGATAGCGGTAGTCTATCCTTAAGTTGGGAAAATGTTCTACTCGAAGCCAAAACTGCAGAATATTGGATTGGACCTGCGCAGTTTAAGTCGTACACTGAAATGGAATCTTCAAGTGAACATTACCTACAGTTTGATGCATTTAAAAATAAAAAAGTATACACTTTTGCCAATACCATTGGTGAAACCGGTGGTAATCTGTATTATGAACTTGCACCTCAACGCCCTGATATTGTGTTGAAAGATTTAATTCATATTTTACATCCCGATCTTTTACCCGAGCATGAACCTTTCTTTTTTAAACCACTAAATTAATTGGTTAAACAACCTACATATAGTATCCATTTTATTGCTTTACTGATAGTATTGCTTATTTGTTTGGGCTTAAATATAAGTCTTGGTTCTGTCAGCATTTCGGTCATGGACACCATTAATGTTATTTTTGGTACCGATATTACCGATTCATCCACTTCGTATATTATTTGGAACTATCGTATACCAAAAGCCCTAACCGCCATTTTGGTTGGTAGTGGTCTGGCCTTAAGCGGTTTATTAATGCAAACCCTTTTCAGGAATCCACTTGCTGGCCCGTATGTTTTGGGTATCAGTTCCGGGGCAAGTTTAGGCGCAGCGTTATTGATTATGGGCTCCTCCCTATTTTCAGGAATTATGACGTTTTCCGCTTTTAACGATATTGCTTTGGCAGTTGCAGCTAGTACAGGTAGTTTTCTTGTGCTTTTAGTTGTGCTTACCGTAGCCGTTAAAATTAAAGATACCATGGCACTTCTTATTATTGGTTTAATGTTCGGCAGTATTACTAGTGCTATTGTAAGTGTACTCTCCTATTTTACAAAAGCTGAAAAATTACAACAATATATTTTTTGGGAATTTGGAAGTCTAGGTAATCTTACCTGGATGCAATTATCAATTCTGTGCCTTTGTACTTGCATAGGCATATTGTTAAGTATATTTTCCATTAAATCTCTCAACGCATATTTACTAGGTGAGAATTACGCAAAGAGTTTAGGAATCCATTTGAAAAAATCGCGTTATACCATTATCATTGCCACCGGACTTTTAGCCGGATGTATAACCGCATTTGCAGGACCCATAGCGTTTATTGGTCTAGCGGTACCCCATTTAACCCGACAACTATTTCACACAACCGACCATAAAATTTTAATACCAGCTGTTCTTTGTTGTGGCGCTATATTAATGTTGATTTGCGATACAATTGCGCAACTACCAGGTTCAATGAGCGTATTGCCCATTAACGCCATAACCAGCTTGTTTGGGGCTCCTGTAGTCATTTGGTTATTGGTCCGGAAAAAGAAAATGATGTTTTAATGCAAACGAGATAAAGTTATCAAAGATAAAAACACAAATAGCACACTGACTGTCAGTAATTTATCTATTGGATATGACAAAAAAGTCATTGCCGATAGTATTTCATTCGACTTAAAAAAAGGGGAACTTGTTGCTATTGTTGGCGTTAACGGCATTGGTAAATCTACATTATTACGCACCATAGGCGGATTTCATCCAAAGCTATCCGGTTCCATACAAATTGAAGGAATAGAATTAGCAAATATTGATTCGTTAGACTTGGCCAAAAAGGTGAGTGTAGTACTTACAGAACCTTTCGCATCAAAGAACATGTCTGTAAAAGAGTTATTGGCATTGGGAAGACAACCATATACAAATTGGTTAGGCAAATTATCTGATGATGACATGGCATTCATTACCAAAAGTGTTAAGCTATTGGAGCTAACCCCGTTTCTCGATAAAAAATGCTTTGAATTAAGCGACGGACAATTGCAACGTGTAATGATTGCTAGGGCCTTGGTTCAAGACACAAGTATTATACTTTTAGATGAACCTACTACGCATTTAGATTTATATCATAAAGTGCAGATTTTAAAACTTTTGAAATCTATAGCTCATCAAACCGAAAAAACAATTCTTTTTACGAGTCATGAAATAGAGTTAGCCATACAGTTATGTGATAAAATGTTGATATTAGACGGACTTACCAATCCTTTTGATGAACCGTGTAAACATATTGAACATAAAAATTTTGAAACCTTATTTCCTGCAGAACTGATTTCATTTGATGCCAACTCTGGTACTTTTAAAATCAAGAAATGAAGGGTTTAAAATCCATATCAATTTAGGTCTTCCCTATGTTGAATAAATCAGGATAGGTGCTTTATATTTTTAATACCTGATCCAGTATCTTTACTGTATCACATTAAACACTCATGAACGAACTATATATTTACTTCCTAATTGCTATTCTATGCCTTGCAATCGGCTATTTTCTAGGTAATTATATACAGCAATTAAAAACAACTTCTAAGCAAAGTGCCTTAGAGGAACGCGAACAGCAAATGCAAGCTAATTTATCGGTTTTACAAGAACGCCTTAAAGAGACAGAGCAACAGAAATTTTCGCTACAAACAGAAAAGGAACAGCTGGGTAACAGAATTGTACGGGCACAAGCTGATATGGAGCATTTGCACGATAAAAACCGTGAACAGAAAGAAGAGGTAGAAAAGCTCCAGGAAAAATTCACAAAGGAATTTGAAAACTTGGCCAATAAGATTCTAGAAGAAAAAAGCTTAAAATTCACGGAGCGGAACGAGAAGAATATTAAAGATATTCTAACTCCTTTAAATGATAAAATACAGCTTTTTGAAAAGAAAGTAGAAGCTAGTCAGAAAGAGAATATCAGTATTCATTCTGCACTGAGAGAACAACTTTTGAATCTTCAATCTCAAAACTTGAAAATTTCCCAAGAGGCTGAAAACTTAACTAAAGCCTTAAAAGGTGATAGTAAAATGCAAGGGAATTGGGGCGAATTGGTTCTAGAACGTGTTTTAGAAAAGTCAGGACTAGAAAAAGACCGAGAATATACGGTTCAACAAAGTTTCACTAGGGCAGATGGTAGTCGTGTACTTCCCGATGTCATCATCAATCTTCCAGATGGCAAGAAAATGATTGTAGATTCTAAAGTATCGCTTACTGATTATGAGCGTTATGTAAATGCAGATGAAGAGCTTAAGGATTCCTATTTAAAAGACCACATCAACTCATTACGTAGGCATGTTGCCCAGTTGTCCGCTAAGAAATATGAGGACCTTTATGAAATGGAAAGTCCCGATTTTGTATTGATGTTCGTTCCCATAGAACCCGCATTTGCAATCGCTATTAATCAAGATAGTTCGTTATACAATAAAGCCTTTGAGCAGAATATTATCATTGTTACCCCCTCTACCCTTTTAGCTACGTTACGTACCATAGACAGCATGTGGAATAATGAAAAACAACAACGAAATGCCATTGAAATTGCACGACAAGCAGGCGCGCTCTATGATAAGTTTGAAGGGTTTGTTGGAGATTTAATGAAAGTGGGCAAAAAAATGGATGAGGCAAAAAGTGAATATAAAGGGGCTATGAACAAACTGGTAGAAGGCCGCGGCAATATTGTAACGAGTATTCAAAAATTAAAGAAAATGGGTGCCAAGGCCAAAAAAACGATTCCGGAATCTGTTTTAAATAGAGCTTTGGAAGATGAAGACATAGATGAAGAACCAAAATTGGAATTATAAGAAACTTTAACAACTACGGTATAACATATTAAAGGTTTACTAGTAAAACTAAAATTTCAGCTATATCTTGACCCCGCATTAATTTTGTTGTTGAACAGATTTATTTAAAATATAAACCACATGAAAAAAATACTTTCACTAATAGTTTTTGGTGTTATAGCACTGGGAGCCATTTATTATGCCTTTATCTACTTTGTGTCATTTAGCGAAGGAGTGCGTTCCGGTGAATTGATCAAACTTACCCGTAAAGGCGTTATTGCAAAAACATGGGAAGGTGAGATCAGTCAAGGAATATCCGGTGCACAAATTTTTTCTTTTTCTGTTCTGGACAAGGACAAAGAGGTCATAGAAAAGTTAAAGGAATACCAAGGCCAGTACGTTAAGGTAAATTACACAGAGCGTTATGCCACTTTTTTCTGGTTGGGAGACACTAAATATTTTATTACCGATGTAGAACGTGAACAATCTCCACATTTTAGAAATTAGTTGAATTTATAATTGTTTAAAGCACATCCCCAACAGATGGAAAAGTATAAAAACGTAAAGGAATCAAGGGTATCCATAACAGAACTTATGCTACCCTCACACTCCAATTTTGGAGGCAAGGTTCATGGCGGCTATATTTTAAACTTAATGGATCAAATAGCATTTGCATGTGCATCCAAACATTCACAACAATATTGCGTTACGGCATCTGTCAATAGGGTGAATTTTCTTAATCCAATTGAAGTGGGCGAGCTGGTTACCTTAAAGGCAAGCATTAATTATACGGGCCGTACCTCAATGGTGGTTGGTGTACGCGTGGAATCTGAAAATATTACCACAGGTAAGAAAAAGCATTGTAATTCCTCTTATTTTACAATGGTTGCCAAAGGAGATGATGGCAAAAACGTTCCCGTTCCAGGACTAATCATATCCGATGATCAAGGGGTACGCCGTTTTGCAAGGAGCAAATACCGCAAATTAGAAGCCCAGGAACGTGATACCAAATTTGAATCAAAGACGTTTAACCCGCAAGCCTATATCAAGGAATTGGAAAATGAAAATATTAAGATTGATCTAAAGTAAGCAGTTTTGCCGCTGCGGCATCCAAGAACCAAACTAAATCCTTAGTCTTTGGAGATACATGACTTGCAGGGTAATCCAAATAGTCCTCTTCCCGATCAATTATAACCTTTACTTTCTCCGCCTTACTTTCTCCAGTAACCAAAAACGTTACTGTTTTAGCATTGTTGATAATCCTACCGGTCAATGAAACCCTAAGTTGACCCGATTCCGGATGCATGGCCACCTCACAATTGTCCGGTGAGACCCACAACTTTAATTCATGTGGAAATATGGATGCCGTATGCCCGTCATCTCCCATTCCAAGTATGACCAAATCAAATTGTGGCAAACCCAATTCCTTGGGCAATAGATCTTCTAAGAGTTCACCATAGCGTTTTGCCTCTTCCTTTGGATTTTCTTCACCTTTGATTCTATGGATATTTTTCTCCGGTATATTAATTTTGGACAACAAATGTTCTACCGTCATCTTATAATTGCTCTCGTCATCATCCGGTGCTACACAACGCTCATCTCCCCAATAAAAATGAATAAGGTTCCAATCTATTTTATCGGAAAATTTTTCCGCTAGGACATCAAAGACTATTTTAGGGGTACTACCACCAGATAACGCCACATGAAATGGGCTTTTAGTGGATGATTTTTCTATAAAATACTTTGAAAATTCCTCTGCAACCTTTTCTTTATTTTGATAAACTTTAATTTCCATTCTCTATACTATATTTTATAACGTATTACAGGTTTTAGCAAATTACACAGAAACCTGGGTCATCGGCTAAATTTTCACTAGGGTTGCGCCACTCCCCTAGACCCTCTATCAAATCATTGGCATTTTCCGGACCCCAAACACCTGCGGCGTATCCGTACATTTTAACATCTTTACCATTTTTCCAGTAATCCAAAATAGGATCAACAAAGGCCCATGCCGCCTCCACTTCATCTGCCCTGGCATACAAGGTGGCATCTCCTTGCATAGCGTCCAATAACAGTCGCTCGTAAGCTTCCATAACATGATTTTCGGTCAAGCTAGAATAGTAGAAATCCATATTGGCACGTTCCACTTCAAAACCTTGGCCCGGAACCTTAACACCAAATTTCAACAATATACCTTCATCTGGCTGTATCCTAATAATTAATTTATTGTCTTTATTGCTTACACCGGATTCCTTAAAAATTTGATGATGTGGTGTCTTAAAATGTATGACCACCTCTGTTACCTTTGTGGGCATACGCTTGGCCGTTCTAACATAAAAGGGTACATCTGCCCATCGCCAATTATCAACAAAAAACTTAATGGCGGCAAAGGTTTCCGTAGTTGAATCCTCGTCCACACCATCTTCTTCCCTATATCCCTTAACTTCCTCCCCTTCTATTTTAGAGGCCACGTACTGTGCCCTTATTGTATTTTCATAGAGGGTTTTTTCATCTGTCATTATCTTAAGGGACTTCAACGCCTTTAACTTCTCATTACGTATTTCCTCTGCATTGGCACTTAATGGGGGTTCCATTACGATCAAGGCTACAATCTGTAATAGATGACTTTGAAACATATCCCTTAACGCCCCACTCTTATCGTAATATCCTCCACGTTTTTCAACACCCACGCTCTCCGCATTTGTAATTTCTACGTGGTGTATGTAATTTCTGTTCCAAAGCGGCTCAAAAATACTGTTGGCAAAACGGGTAACCAATAAATTTTGAACGGTCTCCTTGCCTAAATAATGATCGATTCTAAATATTTGTCCTTCTTTAAAATAGGAATGTAGCCCTTTGTTAAGATCCTGTGCTGTTTCTAAACTATATCCAAACGGTTTCTCAACGATCAGCCTTCGCCAACCATTGGTCTGATCGTTTAATCCTTGATCGGATAAATTTTTAGCTATAGGCTCGTAAAGACTTGGTGGGGTAGATAAATAAAAGATATGGTTTCCGTTAGTGCCGTATTTTTGATCAAGGTCAGAAATGCGTTTTTCCAAACGTTCATACGAAGTATCATATTCTGAACCCAAGTCCTCATAAAATAGTTTATTGGCGAACTTTTGAATAAATTCCTCATCAAACTGCTTACGATCCTCCTCAAGATAAACACTTTCCAAAACTACCTTGTTCCTGAATTTTAGATCACCAAGGTCACTTCTACTAACACCAAGCACCACAAAGTTCTCTGGAAGATGATTGCCCTTATATAAATTAAAGATTGCGGGAATTAATTTTCTTGCGGTCAAATCTCCAGATGCTCCAAATATGATGAGCATTTGATTGTCTGTGTTCTTCATAAACGCTTTCTATACTATTTTTAGAATATATTGAAAAGAAAAGCAAATTTACGTTGCTTTGCAACTGCATTAACCATTAAAGTCAATATTTTAAATTAATTTTGAACTATACCTTATAGGGCCTAGGAATTCCTATAACAAAATAAATTCCTAAAGTGATAATTTAATTCTATAAACAACTTTTTATGTACGATTTTGGATTGGTAGGTCTTGGAGTAATGGGACGTAATTTTATTCTTAATGTTGCGGATAACGGATTCTCTGCCTTTGGGTATGATCTAGATGCCGAAAAGGTGAATTCCTTAAAAAATGAAGGAGGAAATTTAGAGCAAGTAGATGCCTCTACCAATATTAAGACCTTTGTAAAGAATCTTAAGCAGCCACGTAAAATAATGTTATTGGTACCTGCCGGAAAAGTTGTAGATGCCGTAATAGAATCATTGTTACCACATATTGACAAAGGCGATATCATCATTGATGGCGGTAATTCATTTTTTACCGATACCGACCGTAGGGAAGCTACGTTACAGAACCGGGGCATCAATTTCTTTGGGGCCGGGGTTTCAGGAGGTGCCAAAGGAGCTCGTAAGGGCCCAAGTATTATGCCCGGCGGATCCAAATCTGCCTATGAGCATATAAAGCCCATATTTGAAGCTGTATCCGCAAAATATAATGGTGAACCCTGCGTAGCTTATTTAGGTCCAAAATCTGCAGGTAATTATGTTAAAATGGTGCATAACGGTATTGAATATGGCCTAATGCAACTTACTTCCGAAATATATGATGTATTAAGAAAAGGGGGCAATCATGATAATGATGAATTACATGACATTTTCGCCAGTTGGAACGCTGGTAGGTTACAGTCTTTTCTTGTAGAAATAACCTCTGAAATCTTTAAGCAAGAGGACACACTGGTCAAAGGCCGTTTGGTTGATCAAATTTTGGATAAGGCCAAGCAGAAAGGTACGGGTAAATGGACCAGCCAAAATGCGATGGACTTGGGTATACCAGTCCCCTCTATAGATGTGGCCGTTAGTATGCGCGAGATTTCTGCATTAAAAGATGAAAGAATCAAGGCAGATGCCCTTTATGATAGACCAACCGTGCAACATATGGAAAAGGCACAATTGACCGATCTTTCAGAAAAGGCATTGTATTTCTCGTTTATTGTTACCTATGCCCAAGGATTGCACCAATTGGCAGATGCCTCTAAAGAATATGGATATCAACTGGATATTTCTGTCATTGCTAAAATATGGAGGGCCGGTTGTATTATCCGTGCAGGCCTACTAGCAGATATCACCGAAGCTTTTAAGGCGGAGCCTGCATTACCCAACCTTTTACTCTCTGCCACATTTGTGGATAAAATCAAAGATACCGTTGATGCAGCCAGGAAGTTAGTTGCCTTTGGGGCAACAAACGGTATACCGCTTCCAGGACTATCCAATTCACTTACCTATTTTGATGCCTATACCTCTAGTAAGTTACCGCTGAACCTTATTCAGGCTCAACGCGACTACTTTGGGTCTCATACCTATGAGCGACTGGACAGAGAAGGAATTTTCCATACCGAGTGGGAAGCTTAATATCACAAAATTGAAAACATCCGTATTTAAAATATTTGGATATTGTACAATGGCACTTTTGGTACATACCATGAGTTCATGTAAAGAGGTCAACCCCAAGGAACAACCTGTAGAAATTTTGGATGACCATACATTGAACAGAAGGGCAAATGCAGCCATTAGCGATTCATTATTGCGACAGGTTTATGTGCCAATCTATTCCGATATCTATAATCAGACGAGGGACACAAGGACGTTGCTTACCGCTACGTTAAGCATACGAAACACCAGTATTCGTGATAGTCTATTCGTTAGTAAAATAGATTATTATAATACTCAGGGAGATTTGGTTAGAAGTTATCTTGATGCCCCTATTTACCTTAAGCCTATGGAAACTATTGATTATGTTATAGAACAGCAGGACACCTCAGGAGGTAGCGGAGCCAATTTTATCATTGATTGGTATTCCAAGAAAAAATTAAATCCCCTGTTCCAGGCAGTAATGGTAGGTGGTCTTGGCGCACAGGCTTTTTCCTTTACAACGGAAGGTGTTGAAGTAGAGCAAGAATAGACCTTTTTTAATCTGGTATTGGCAAGTTTATTATGAACTATGACAACAAACGTTTTAAAGTTCTCACAACTTCAGAAAATGGGGAAACCGGGAATGGAACCGTTTTTCTTTATAAACAAAACGGTGCTGTACTTACTGCCACCTATTCAGGAGGCCAAATTACAACAGGACACATACTCGGTATTGTTGATGCCAACGGAACAATAGATATGCGCTATCATCAAATTAATGTGCAAGGTGAGCTCATGACAGGCATATGCCGATCAACGCCCCAAGTTCTGCCAAATGGAAAAATTAGACTTCATGAGCAATGGCGTTGGACATCAGGAGATAAATCTGAAGGGGTTTCCATTATAGAGGAGATTTAAACTTAAAACAGTACAATGCAAACGTTCCACAATAAGATTGCCCTCGTAACCGGAGGAGCTTCGGGTATTGGAGAAATCATGGTTAGATTACTCCTTGAAAGAGGTGCTACGGTCATTATATGGGACATTGACGATAGTGCTTTTACCAGGTTGCAATCTACTTACGGCACTTTGGGCTCTTTGGTGCTTATGAAGGTTGACGTTACCGATATCCAAAGTATACATGCTACGGCAAAAAACGTCTTAAACAACTTTAACGGGGTAGATTTTCTTATTAATAATGCAGGTATCATTGTAGGCAAGTATTTATCTGAACATACCGTAGCGGATATTGATAGGACCATGCAAATTAATGCCAATGCCCCTATACACGTTACCCGTGCATTTATAAATTCCATGATGGAGAGAAATACGGGTCATATATGTAATATTGCTTCGTCCGGCGGCTTATTATCTAACCCAAAAATGTCCGTATACGTAGCAAGTAAATGGTCCCTAATAGGTTTTTCCGAAAGTGTACGCCTAGAAATGGAACAATTAAACAAGAACATTAAGGTAACCACCGTAATGCCTTATTATATAGCTACCGGAATGTTTAATGGGGTACGTTCAAAAATTCCCATCTTGGAACCTGAAGCAACTGCATTGACCATCATTACCTCTATAGAGAATAACAAAAAAATGGTTACGATACCCGGTTATATGTATAGATTGATACGCTTTGCGCAAGCTGTACTACCAATAACAACTTTTGATTGGCTTACCGGCAAAGTCCTAGGGGTATATCATACCATGGACCATTTTACTGGAAGACCACCTAAAGAATAAAAGTTTTCTATTTTAATAGCTTACTGGGGGGATATCCAAATTGTTTTTTAAAGCAACGGCTAAAATATAACGGATCATTAAACCCAATTAAATTCGTAACCTCAGAAACATTGTACTTTTTTGATTTTAATAAGGACGCTGATTTTTTCAATCGTACCGTCCTAATAAATTCCGTAGGTGCCAAATCTGTCAGTTCCTTTATTTTCTGATATAATTTAGAGGAGCTCATTCCCAACTCTTGGCATAGAAAAGAAGTTGATAAATCTGATTTATCCAAATTGGAATTGATCAACTCTGTAACCTTGAGCATAAGCGACTTATCTACGGGAGAATGCGTGAGCAAGCTGACCTCACTTTCTGTTTCGGCCGCAAATTTTGCTTTAAGATCCAAACGTGTTTTAATAATATTCTCTATCATTAATTTTAACAATGACGGATCAAAAGGTTTTACCAAATAACCGTCCGCACCTGTGCCATATCCTTTGACCTTATCCTTATTATCTGACAATGCAGTCAATAATACTACGGGAATATGACTTATAAATTGATCGTTCTTTAGTTTCTCACAAAACTCGAGTCCGTTCATTACGGGCATCATTACATCGGATACACATAAGGTAGGTCTTATCTGTCTACAAAGAGTCAATGCCTGATCTCCATTTTCCGCTTCATATACTTTATAAAATCCAGACAAATAATCCACTAAATATTTTCTTAGTTCCGCATTGTCATCTATTACCAATATTTTTTGTTTTAATCCGGTATCTTGAATAATTTTTTTGGGTGCATCTTTCAATTCTTCGTTTTTGCTATGTTTTGGCAACGAAAGTTCAAACACCTCATCATCCTCATAAAATCTACGTTCTATAGGCAATTCTACCATAAATATGCTACCCTTGTCCAAATTACTTTTTACCTCAATGCTACCTTTATGGAGTTCCACCAATGATTGTACTAATGAAAGACCAATTCCTGACCCCGTGTTGTTTTGTTTAGTGGAGGTGGCTTGGTAAAACCTATTGAAAATCTTTTTCTGACTTTTCTTGGAAATACCTATCCCATTATCACTTACTTCTATATTTAATTTTCCTGTTTTTTCATTATAGCGTAAATAAAGTTCTACGTTACCAAAGTCCGGCGTAAATTTTAATGCGTTGGATAATAGATTATACAGAATTTTATCAAATTTGTCATTATCTATCCAACCATGTATATCTTCATTTTCTGTGATAAAGCTTAGTTCAATATTCTTGTTATTGGCCAATTCCTTATATGAATCGAATATATTTTTTGAATAGGCCAAAATATCCGTTTCCATTGTTTTTAGCTTAAGTTCACCACTTTGTGCTTTTCTAAAATCAAGAACCTGGTTTACTAAAGAAAACAACCTGTTTGCATTGTTATGAATTAGCTCATACCTGCTTTTTTGGTACGTTGTCACTTGCTGTGCATTATCTTCCAAAAGTTGTTTAACAGGTCCTAAAATAAGGGTCAGTGGTGTTCTGAGTTCATGTGAGATATTCGTGAAGAAACGTAATTTTTCATTGTTCAATTTAACATCATGTTCCCTATTGACCTTTTCCGTCAATAATTCTTGTTTTAATCGAATACGATTCTTAATCTCCCTCCTTACCAAATAAATTACCGAACCTAAAAGAATCAAAAATAATAGGATTGCCTTGGGGGTCATCCAAAAAGGGGGGGTAATCTCTATTTGATAAGATGCGGTCTCACTCCATTGTCCATCACCGTTTCTGGAACGAATCTTAAATATATAATCCCCTGGAAATAAATTGGTATACTGTACCGTACGGGAAAAACCTGTGGTAGTGATCCATTGATCATCAAAACCCTCTAGCATATATTCAAAACTGTTCAGCTTTTCGTTGGCAAAAGTAGGTTCTGAAAATTGCAACGAAAAATTTCGGTTATCATAGTTGAGCTCTACCTTTTTGGAAAGGTTGATATCCGATCGTAACGGAACTTGGCCGTTGACTTCCATACCAGGCGTAACTTCTTTGTTCTGTATCCTAAACGCAGTTATGACCGGTGTTGTACTAGATAGGTTCCTCTCCAATGTTTCCGTAGAAAAATGGATAATGCCACTTTTGGCGCCAAGATAAATATTCCTGCCATCTGCAGTGTAAAACCCCCCGGAGCTAAATACGTCTAATCTATTACCACTATTTACTTGATAGATATTTGCCTCATTGGTCAAAGTATTGAGTTTTGCAATACTGTTATTGTTCATATTGAGCCACAGGTTATTATCACTATCGTTCAAAATATCGGTTACCCATCTGCCCGAAAGTTCTTTATGTTTTAAGTAGGTCTGAAAACTATCTGATGTACGGTCATAATAACTAAATCCATATCTTGAGGAAGCCCAAATAATATCGTTATCGTCTTTAAGGATATCACTCACATTATTAGCATCAGGAAAGTTTATTTTTTCGTCCGAAAGTGCATCATAAACCTTAAATTCCCCAGAATCCATACTCAAACGAACAATACCTGTCTCTGTTGCGGACCATATGTCATTACCATCCTTGACCATGGTATTGATTTGAAAACCATCTAAAAATCTTTGATCATAAGGTGTTACGCTTAAATTTTCCGTATTCAAGAGTACTGCTCCCTCACCAAAAGAACTTACTAAAATAGTATTTGTGTTGAGCTGTGTAAATGCCAACACTGGCGAAGCCGTAAAACCGGTCTCAATGACTTTTGCTTTATTACGGATGTAGTCATATACCTGCACTTTGCCGTTCCATAGTCCACAATAGAAAAGCTTACCATCTACCGTATAAATACTGGCCATATCCGTACCAATGTCCAATAATGCTTCATACCCATTACCATTGGAAACAAAAAGACCGTTATTTCGTGTAGCTACAATGATCCTATCATCAAATGCTTTTGAGAATCCCCTGATTCTAGGTGCCTTGTTACCTATTAGTCTTGAGATATCCTTATTGAGCGCAAACTGATTTTCAACCGGATCATACTTGTCCAGACCATCTTCGGTGCCTATCCACAACACACCAGATTTATCAAAAAACAATGCCGATACCAAATTGTCCACCAACGATGTACCGTCCGACAAAACGGATTGGTGAAGTTCATACTTCCCTGTGGTCAAATCTTCCATTTGATGGCATACCACTACCCCATCTAAAGTCCCTAACCAATATTTGCCATCAGGGGCCCTTGCCAATGCCAAAAAATACGGTCCTAGATTATTACCTTGTTCATTTTTAGAAATAACCAAATTGTTAAAGCCATCTATTGCCAAATCTAACTTATACAGTCCCTCACGTGTTCCTATAAATAGGTCTCCCTTATGATCTTGATCTATGAAATTTATATAGGGGTTTATTTCGGTACTATTGGGAATATCCAAAGTATACCTTTTAATCTGTTGAATGGCTCCTGATGCATTTAAATAAATTTTTGCCACCCCGCCAGAGCCATAACTACCGACCCAGATATTACCTTCCTTATCTTCAAATATATCTTTAACGTAGTTAAACCCCTCTATTTCAACATGCTCAAAACTATCTTTATCAGGATACAGGATACTTAAACCCTCATTCTTAGTTCCTACCCAAATCCGTTGAAATTGATCAATATATATAGATCTGATCTCTTGATCTGGCAAGGCATCTTTTTTATTGTCCTCAGGAAGATAGGTATGGAACGTGTGGGTATCCATATTAAAACGAGTTAGTCCGCCACGGGTACCTATCCACATGGTATTGGTCCGCTCATCTATCTCAAGGGCGGTTATATCATCGTTCAACAATGTTTTTTGTCCTGGAGAAGTACTTAGATATTGTTTGAATTGATAGCCATCAAACCTATTAAGCCCGGAAAATGTACCAAACCATAGAAAACCATGTTTATCTTGGTTAATATATCTAACCGAATTATGGGAGAGCCCGTTGTTATCATTATAATGATTGAATTTCAGGTTTTGCGAACTTAATTGTAAGCTCACCAACACCATCAACATAAAACTATAACAATATTTCATTATATGTTCACTATCTATTTATTCTCATAAAATAGGCATTTAAACGCTTAACAAACAAACTTTACCTAAAGCTTTTCTAGTTGTTGCAAAAGCTCCTCATCTATAGAATTAATTGATGCATCTTTGAGGATAATCTCACTTTTATTACTTTTTGGCACCTCTAATCTTGAAAGTGTAATATTGGAGACATCATCAAATATTATGGCAGGTCTAAAATCCTCATTTTCCAAAGTAAAGATGATATTTTTCATAGTAATGCCCGTTACATGACGTACATATAGCCCATACGCAGGAAGCTCTCCAAACATGGAAAATTCTGGATAGCCTTTTACCTCTTCCTTTACTTGATTTAATCTACTCAATGGCACATAGGCCATTCCTTTGGACGCCCTGCCCGGATATCTAATCGTAATATTTTCTAATTGAACATTTTCTACATGGTACCCTTCAATACCTGTAATAGAAGATGGAAATGGATTATGAAAGAAATTTACTTCTGGTCCCCTTAAATCATAATCGATATCGGGCCTGCCAAATGGCACCTGAACATCTATATTCGTTATACTAACATCCTTGACTACACCTGGTCTGTCCCCTGATCGATGACCCAAACGTATAAATAATGCATTACCGGTATTTAAGGCCGTTATGTTATTTACCTTAACGTTTTCTATAATTCCCCCATCAACCGATTCTATGGCAATGGCCGATCTAAACGTATCAAAAACTTTTATATTCTCTATGGTTACGTTCTTGAAACCACCTAAGGATGCCGTACCAAACTTAATGGCACTGGCGCTGGACCTAATGGTGCAATTTGCAATATATATACCATCATTATAATGGTCTTTAGAATGCGATTTTAAACAAATACCGTCATCTGCAGCATCTATATTACAATTGGTTATACTAACATTTTTACAATCTACAATGTCAAAACCATCGTTGTTCCAATAGGCTCGGTTATGAATAGTGACACTGTCATACCTAACATCCGTACATTGCTCAATGGTCTGGAGCCAACTGGCGGAACTCTTTAGGGTAACATTGGAAAAATTTACATTGGTACACCTAAGTAAATTTATCAATTCTGGTCTATGCAACTCATTTGGCCGCATGCGTTTCTTGTTATATTTAGGGTCTATACGCTCCCCAATGTGGTGAAGACTATCTATGGCCAATGCCAATTTCCTCCCTTGTCCATCTATAGTTCCTTTACCGGTTATAGAGATATTACTGGCTTCCTTTGCCACGATCAGAGCCAGGTTACCCTGCTCCAATTTTTTATATTGATAGGCGTCCGTAGTGCCCAATAATATAGCACCCTCATCTAATTGTAAATGTACATTATCCTTTAGCTCAATGGTACCTGACAAATATGTACCCTTTGTTAATACAACCTTACCTCCCTTAGCTTTATGTGCCGCATCTATAGCTTGCTGTATGGCTTGCGTACTTAATTCATCTCCTTTGTCCGATGCCCCAAAATCGGTTACTTGGTACGCTTTTAAGTTTTGGAGTTGCGTTTGGCACATTGTGGTACAGTGGGTCAACAATAACAAGGTAAATACTAATGGTATATATAATGGATTCGTTTTCATTCCCGTTTAATTTGCACTGTTTTTCATATTCAATATCAACTCTCCTCCTTTTACAATATCTGAATGCCGTATGTTATAATTGGGCAATTCCGCACCATTGAATACCGGGATGTCAGAATATATATTGGATGCATTGTTATCCTTTGCCTGTATGGTAAATGTTTCTCCTTGATAATATCCAGGATGAAGTTTAATGCTAATTTTATTGAAGATAGGACTCCCTATTTGGTATTCAGGATTTTCCTCTGTGCCTCCGTTCATTTGAAATAATCCTATTTTATATAATACATTAAGGCTTCCCATTAACCCCTGATCTTCATCGCCATTATATCCTGTATTTGGTGCTAGTCCGCTAAAGGCTTTTTCAACAACCTTACGCGTCCAATATTGCGTTAAATCTGGTCTACCCAGTTTATTGAACACAAAAGGGGTTTGTATAGAAGGTTGATTACCTAGGTTTACGGGAATTCTTCTATACTCCGGATGCAGTTCACTTTCATGGGAATTTCCCGAGGTAAAATTCAGTTCCTCTGCCTTTTTAAATTGCGCGTTCAATTTGTCAACCGCATTATCCTTTCCTCCCATTAAAGCACTTAAGCCATCCATGTCATGTGGAACAAACCAGGTAGATTGGGCCGCATTAGATTCTACAAACCCGTTTTCATATACGTAGGGATCAAAATCTTTTGACCATTCCCCCTCCACATTCCTAGCCTGCATCCATCCGCTAGCAGAATTGAATACATTTTTGTAATTCTTTGAACGATTTTCAAAATATTGCCGATCTTCCTCCCTGCCAATTTTTTTGGCCAATTGAGCCAAGG
Organism: Maribacter sp. MAR_2009_72; assembly: GCF_007827235.1. Lineage (NCBI taxonomy): Bacteria > Pseudomonadati > Bacteroidota > Flavobacteriia > Flavobacteriales > Flavobacteriaceae > Maribacter > Maribacter sp. MAR_2009_72. Next base: position 852,921 of record NZ_VISB01000001.1, read on the forward strand.
TAAAATCTTGATAGGCATACTCCAAGGTTTGTCCAGATCCATCTAAATGAATACCAAATTTACCCTCTGGCAAAGGCCAAGGCACATAGCCTTTCTCCAAATAATATTTTAGCCCTCCGCCTATATCCGTATCATGTTCATAACCTGCTTTGCCCATGATCCCTCCTGGCATATGGTTTTTTTTCAGAGCAGAATAAATGGTATCCAATTGTTCGTTTACAATTCCTTTTTGAATTGCAGATACAATAAAGGGTGTTGAGGATGCGCCAGTCATTACATTGGTATAGTTGCCGCCAGATGGTCCTCTTGGTACCAGCCCACCATCTTTATAATACTGCATTAACGATTGGCTAAATTCATGCATAATATCAGGGTATACCAATCCCCAAAGGGTATTTATCGTCCATTGCGCACCCCAAAAGGAATCCGAGTTATAGTGGTTAAACTTTGGAGTTCCTTGCTCATTAAGGGGTAATTGCCCTATTCTAAACTCCTTGCCCGTATTGTCCGGATACGCCCCATTGACATCACTAATAATCCTTCTTCCCTGTAAGGCATGCCACAGATCGGTATAAAATCTTCGTTGGTCCTGATCGGAACCCCCTTCTATCTGAATACGGGACAACATTGTATTCCATTCCAACTTGGACTCGTTTACAGTTTTACTAAAGTCCCAATGGGGAAGTTCCGTAATTATATTGGTCTCCGCATTATTGATAGAGGTATATGAAATACCAACCTTCATCAACACAGGATCTTCAGTGTCGTTCAATACCACCATATAATTATTGGTCTGCTCATCCTGTTCAATAGTAGCTATGGGTGTATTGAACTTTATTTTAAAATATGTAGTCAACGGTTTTGGCCTTCTTCTGGTAGGTGTCATCACAAAACTCCCGGAAAGTTCCATATTGGAATCTTTTTGCAGGGTGCCATCAATATTTTCGTTTGGTCCCAATACGGTATTCAAATTCAATAGAACCGATCGTGACTTAGATCCTTCAGCATAGGTATATTTATGAAAACCCACCCTCTTTGTACTGGTCAATTCTGCTGTGATACCATACCGCTCTAATTCCAAATAATGATACCCCGGTGATATAATTTCCTCATTATGGTCAAAACTTGAATAAAAATCAGTAAAAATAGTGCTATCCCTTTCTGTTGTGGTTTTTATAGGCATAACGGAAAGACCGGACATTTGCCATGCATGTATATGGCTAAATCCTTTAATAGTGTCCACTTTGTAACGATAACCACTGCCCCAAGCACCATTAATTTCCGTATCTGGACTTAGGTTTACCATACCAAAAGGCCTGTTGGCAGATGAAAAGAAAAACCAACGTGAATTTTCAGTATCCAATTGTGGGTATACCAAATCTACCAGTTGTACTTCCATATCATTCTTATCCTTTTCGCAAGAGGTAAGGCACAAGGCTAGAATTATCAATTTTAAACTATCCCAGAATAACGATTTTTTCTTGTTGACCATTGGTGTGGTTTATTGATTGCTTACTTATAATTTTATATTGATTTTACTTCAACCTTAACTTAAGGTTAAGCTATGGGCAAAAGGTGTAATACCTGTTATATATACATATTCGCCATCTGTTTGTAGTGTTCCGTTATGATAACCGTATTGTTCACTTTCCAATCTAGAAACCCGATTATGCACGTACAGCCCCGGCCCAAATGTAATTTGATCCTCTCCTACCTGATACATTCCAAAACCCGATTTAAGTAAATGTTTATCGGTATCCAAGGTTGTTGTTCCGGTTAACGTACCCCCTTTTTCAAAACACATCTCCAAGGTAACTTCCACATGGGGCGGTCCATCTACCTTGATATCAATGTTAAGTTTTCCGTTTTGCTCAATTAATGTTATGTCCGTAACCTGTGTTTTAACATTACTCTTTTTCCTAGAATCAAAGTCCATTTTGTTCCAAAATCTTTTATCGTGAGATTCCGACAATTTATAATCCCCATTATCCAAATGATATTGCTTTTCTAAAGGCTGGTAATAATAGGCTTCTTTCTTTTCATGTAATTTATAGGATGTTCCTTGTTTTGTAATTCCTTCGCTTCTAAAATAACCCATTCTAAAGAATGATGTTGACAATCGCATGTGTTTTAATATCACCGCTCCCTTACGAAACGTTAGAAAATTTGGGTTCGATGATTTCCCCGATACAATTTCCAACGGCCTATCATTACCACCAAATAAGGTCATTGTAATATTACCTCTCTTTATCCTAACCAAATGGGACGATGAAAACATCTTTTCATACTCCTCAAATACAAGATCGGATTTAGGCAACTCATACCCCAATTCTGGCTCAATCATAAATTCTATCAAGGAACGGGAAAGAATAACCGAATCAAAATCAGCAAATCCTTCTATTTGTTTCGTCATATATACCAGTAAAGGATTTTTAGTCCGTAGAGCCATATATCTATACTGCACATAAAACTTGGTTATTGTAGAAGGTCGTAATTGATCTTGCCTTCGAGAATCAATAGAGACTACATCACCATTTGGCTCTGTATAATAGCAATAAGTAATCAAGTTTTTAAGAACTGAATCTAGAAGCGCTGGCCTTTGTAGCGTTTTTGCAATGGTTATCAATGCCCTATTGATTACGGCGGAATAATTGGCACTACGCTCAAGATAATGACCATCATTATTGGTATAAACACCTTCCGCCAACCATTGCTCTATCCTATTGACGTATTTTTCGTCAGGATAAAGTTCATAAATTCCCGCTAAAGCTGCACAGACCACCCATCTATGGTTTGGGGTATGTACACCACCAGTTACCATTGCTTCCCCGGCATTTAAGATAAATTTTTCTATGCTTTTAGTCAAAATATTGGTGTTCTTGAAGTTGTCTTTTTTCAAAACACTCATTGCACCACATACATGCTCCAATACAAATGCCGTATCCGGAGGTGATTGCCGGTTTCCTCCAGAATCCAACGTACCATCTTCATATTGACCCTTCAATAAAATATCAGCATAAAGTTGCAAAGCTTCCAATACGCGTTGTGACCGATAAAAGTCTGAATCCTTATGGGAAAAAGAAGCTGCCATAACGGATATATTCCTGGCAACATTTCTATAGGAAGAAAATCTTTTTGAACTGGACAATTTCTCTTCATTTAACAATGATTTGACACTTTGATCATTGGCCTCTAAAACTCTTGATATTAGTAACTTATCACTTTTTTTATCTACAAATTTTATACCCATTGCCCATATACCTTGACTATACCATAATCCGGCCATGGCCAAGCTACCCGCTGATAAAAATTGTGCACGACTTATATTATTTTTCATGGTATGTTATAATGGCAAATGATTTCTTCCTTTAAATGTACTATTTCATTCTCTTAATTGACCCTGAACCATTCAATATCCTAAGCTGATAGTAGGTTTTAGTGAATTTCTTACGTAGTATAAAAATGAATAGAAGAAGGGCGGACAAACCAGTCCGCCCTAACTAACAAAAAACTGCTCACTCAACTAACAAATTTTCATGTATGCTTTTAATATCCAGGATTTTGCTCAATGTTATTATTGGATAAAATAATTTCCGTGGCCGGAATTGGTCTTAACAAATGAACAGATGGATCAAATGAACCATGGTCCACTACATGCGGGTTGTATTGATTAATACGCTCCTGCAATTTTCCAGTTCTTTTCAAATCGTTCCACCTACTGGCTTCACCGGCTAGTTCCAGGGCTCTTTCATTTAAAATATCATCAATTGTTACGGTAGCATAAAAATCCGCTTCTCCTGTTGCTCTTTCCCTTACAATATTGATATGGGAAAGCGCCTGTGCCGGACTTCCCGCTCCCAAATAAGCTTCTGCTGCAATTAAATGCGTTTCTGCAATCCTAAATACAAAAGTATCCCGGTAACCGCCTTCAAGCTCATCAAAACCAACATCTTCAAATTTTTTGAATATCGGGAAATTTGCAAAGATTGTATTATCCGTATACTGATAATTAACTCCGGCCACATTTTCCGGCGAATCATTAAAGTAATATTCATCTGGCTGATACACATAGTATCTGTTTAATTTATCCAATAGGTCATCTTCTGAAATCGCCTGCTTTGGAAAATAGATGATGGTATCACCAACCGCAATGTTATCCGTACCTACCGCATCCTCAGTATCTGTATACAACACCCTATGAAAGGTTGCCTCATCCCTAGTATCGTTTTCATCAAAAAGGGAATAGAAAAATTCTGTAGGCATAACATCACCACCTCTTATACCGTATGGGTTTTGTCTACTCATACCCGGTAATTCATTTACTGCAAATCTTATGATTGAATGCTTGGTGTTGTTTCTATCCTGAAAATCTCCTCCGGAACCATATTGAATGGAAAACAAGATTTCATCGTTTACCTGATTGTCATAATCAAAAACTTCAGCATAACTCTGTGTTCTGATATCATATCCACCTATAGCGGTTTCCGCCAAACTTGCGGCCGTACTAAAATCATTACTATCTCCAAAAGATGTATAAGCCCTAGTCAAATATACCTTTGCCAATAGATGCTGTGCCGCTCTCTTTGAAAGTCTGCCGGTTGCGGGCGCATCCTCCAAATTTGGAATGGACTCCTCTAAATCGGTAATTATTTGTGCATATGTTTCCTGCTCACTAGCACGGACATAATCAGAACTAATTTCATTGATTTCCTCTAAGGTAAGTACTACCCCACCAAACTGTTGCACCAGATTAAAATAAGCCATAGCACGCATTGTTCTAGCTTGTGCAATACCATTGTCCCTTGCAGGAATATTAGAAGGTGTCCATTCTATTTCATTGGTATATCGGTTTATTGCAATATTGGCTTTACTGATAACATTATAATTATCTCGCCACTCATTGGCAAACTCCCCTGTACTACTATTAATGTTTACATATACGTTTAAAGGGTGTAAATCTGTATTTACATTGCCCTGGGTGGTAAATATATCCGTACCGAGCATATGGATATCATATCCTTTGTATACGGCCCGTAATGAGTTATATACACCAACAACCAGCCTATCTGCATTGTCTTCCGTTATAAAATCCTCCCCTGTTAAATTAGAGAAATTTTCCTCTTCAATATATTTATTACAAGAATAGGCAGTAACAGCTAGAGCTGCAAGCATAAGCAACCGCCCTACATTTTTTTTATATCTATTCATTTTCTTAAATTTTATTTTTAGAATGCTACTTTTAAACCAATTAAGGTAGTCCTGGTCTGAAAACTCATATCATATGAATTCTGTAAACCTGTTTCTGGATCGGGTCCTTGAAAATCCGTGAACGTAAAAGGATTTTGAACATCTATGGACAACCTTGCGCTGGTCATATGAAACTTATCCAACAAGGTTGCAGGAAAACTATAGCCTAGACCAATATTTCCTATTTTCACAAAAGACATATCCTCAAAAAAGTATTCGCCTTGTGTTGGGCCTATTCCCGGTAACGGGTTATCTGCATTTGGTGAATCAGGTGTCCAATAGGCAGCATCTATCTTACTAAACCTCGTTTCGCCATTGGTATCATGATGTTGATGAAATTCCGAATGGCCAAAAACACCTTGTCTTGTATACATCATCACTGACATATCCAAATTCTTGTATTTAAAATTATTGGTCATACCCCCAGTCCAATCAGGTGCCGTAGTCCCAATTACGACCTTATCATTGGCGGCATCTAGTATACCATCATTATTCTGGTCAACATACTTATGTTCCCCTGGTACTGCATTATATACTGCGGCCTCAGCTGCTTCGTCTATTTGCCAAATACCATCTTTTTCATAAGAATATATAGCATCTGATGGCTGGCCCACTATTAAGGCACTATGCCTACCAAATACTTGTAAGTCCAAATCTCCTTCCAGCTTCAAAATCTCATTTTTGTTCTTGGCAAAATTTAAACTGGTATTCCAGCTAAAATCCTCTGTCTGTATATTCTTGGTATTCAAGGTAAATTCTATACCTCTATTGTTCATAGAACCAAAATTCCCTACCGCACTGCTAAATCCGGTAACATTCAACAAGTTTCTTGAAAATATGGCACCTTCCGTGGTCTTGTCATATAATTCCAAAGAAAAATTAACCCTGTTGTTCAGCATACCAAAGTCTACACCTAAGTTTACCTCGTCTGAAACTTCCCATGTCAATTCCGGATTTGAAAGACCGTTTACAATATTTCCGTTCGTTAGATCATCACCAAATAGATAATTGCTATTGTTCAAGAAAGCGAACGATCTATAAGGCGATACCGTATTGTAGTTTCCGGATTTACCATAACTAATCCTGAATTTTAAGTTGGTCAACCAATCTGCATTCTGTAAAAATTGCTCTTCACTGGCACGCCATGCAAAAGCAGCGGATGGAAAGAAGTTCCATTTGTTACCTTCGGCAAGTTTAGAAGCTCCATCATATCTACCTGTAAAAGTGAACAAATACTTATCATTGACATTGTAGTTTATACGTCCTGCCACAGAAGCCGTGGTTTCCTTTTCATAATACGAACTATATTGCCTAACATCCGTACCGGCGCTTGTATTATAAAAACCGTGAAAATCCGGAACATTCCTGGTTTCTATATTATTTCCTTCCAATTGGTTGTAATATACAGAAGTGATTAATGTTGCACCTAGTTTCTGCTTGTCCGTAATATCAAAATTAAAATCGGCCGTATTATCCCATGTATACGAGTTCCTTAAATCTACCCCATAATAAGCCCTGGTCCTGGAGGGATCGTTTCTTGCAGATTTAGTAAGTAACCCCCTATGCTCACCATTTCTGGTAGATGATAAATTAGGGGAGAACGTAGTTTTTAACTTTAACCAATCGCTAGGCTCATATTGAACATAGAAATTAGAGATTACATTTAAAATCCTTTGATTGTTTTTCCATGCCCCGTTTACCTCGTAATACGGATTAACGAATCGTTGGTCCTCATTATCAGGATATAATATCAATTCACCATTATCATCAAAAGGATCTGCGGTAACCGGCAATCTATAGGCGCTTCTAAATAGTTCCCTACTTCCTTTTTCTTGTTCTGAATAGGAGAGATATGCCCTTAGACCAATGGTAAAACGATTCATCTTTTTGGACAAGGAAGTTGAGGCGGTATAGCGCTCATATGCCTGGTCATTACCTACGACACCCTCATCTTTTAAGTAACCTATAGAACTGCTGTATACCAAACCATTTTGCCCTCCGGACATAGAAACTGTATGGCTTGACTGAACCGCTGTCCTGGTAATATAGTCTATCCAATCAAAATAATTTCTATTGGCGATATTGTCCGTTTCCCCATTATCAAAGAATGATTGGCTTCTATTAATCGTATAATTATCAAAATCTGCAGGGGTAGGATCTGGTGTTGAACTATTCAACCATTCTGCCTTCCATTGCTGTGCCCTTAAATTATCATCTATAAATTCAATATATTCATCTCCGGACATGATATCCACCAAATTACTCGCGGAACTTACCCCAAAAGAGGCGTCATATGAAAATTGTGTTTTACCTTCAATACCGTTCTTGGTGGTAATTATAACAACACCGTTAGCTCCCCTTGATCCATAAATGGCAGTGGCCGAAGCATCTTTTAGAATATCCATTTGTTGAATATCCGCAGGATTTAAAATATTGATGTTATCCAAGAATATCCCATCTACCACGTATAAAGGTCTGGATAAATCTGCCGTAACATCATCACTCTGCCCATCCGCATTTGCCTGGTTACTATTGGTAATTACCGTATTACCCCTTACCCTAATGGATAACGGTGAACCTGGCTTGGAATTTAAACGCCTTACATCTACACCGGCCACCGTTCCACGAACCGCCTGACCTAAATCCGTTCTGCGCTGTTCCGTTAATTCCTCTGCTCCAATAGATGCTACAGCGCCCGTTAAATCTGTTTTCTTAACGGACCCATAACCAATAACTACGACTTCATCTAGCTTTGCCGTATCCTCCATAAGAATTACATCTATTGTAGTTTGATTCTGGTAGACTATTTCTTGACCCTTAAAGCCTAGATAACTGAATACCAACGTTTCTCCTTTAGAAACCCTTATTTGATAATTTCCATCAAAGTCAGTTACCGTTCCGTTAGAGGTTCCTTTTACCATAATGTTTACACCGGGTATAGGAGTACCGGTTTCATCATTCACAACCCCAGAGAGTTGATCTTGGGCCCATAATGTAGAGCCCAGGCCCAGACAAATGACCCATATTAATTTTTTAAGTCCGTTCATAAGTTGATTGTTTAGTAGTTACGGACCGAATATATTTTAGCTTAAGGAAATTAATATGGACAAATCATTCCGAAACATGGATATAAAGTTTACAAAACAATCAATTACTTGATTATTAGCTATTTATAAATTGTAAAAAAATAACATTTTATTTACAAACGATGTATTTTTTAAAGAAATACATGCATTTTCTTCAATTTTATAGTATAAATTTTAGCAAAACAAAGCAATATTGACATGGATTTATTAAGATTAGTAAATTTTACACCCTACTATTGCGATTTTAAAAAAGATAATTGCCTATATAATGCAAAAAGGTTGATTTTCTTTTGCTTTATAAACCCTAACTTGTATATAGAATTGTTATAATGATATTCACTCCATTAGGTATGGCAAAAGCACAATATTCCATTTATGTTATTGAACTATCCAAGAAAATATATACTGAAAACAAAAAGTTTAGGGAGGCCAACCCTCAATTTAATGGTGTCCTGGAATGTTTATATGTAGGTATGACCAGCAAAACACCCAAAGAACGTTTTGAACAACATAAAAACGGCACATTAAGTAAAAAAGGAATTAATATTTCATCATCCATCGTAAGAAAATATGGGCTATATCTTAGGGGAAGCCTATACAATCATATTCCATTAATACCAACTAAAGTCGAGGCGTTAAAGATAGAAAAACAATTGGCATTGGAATTGCGCAGAAAAAAATATGCGGTCTGGTTCAATTAATAGGTTGTCCTGTAAAGCATTACACGTTTTTCATAATCTATTTTACTGCCGGAGTAACGGCATCTAATAGTTCATCCTCCATACCAAAATATTTTAAAGCGAAACCGAAAGCAATTACGGATAATATAACACCAACCAAAAATATGGTATAGGTCCAACGTAGCAATCTATACTTGTGCTGAAGTACTTTTCCTAAATAGTAAAGATCCATGGTCAAGGAGTCATATATTGACTCTTTATTTTTTATTATGTTCCTTATTTTTAATTTAAAATCTGAAAGATCCATTGAATGAAAGTTGCCAAAAAATAAAAAATTGGTATCCTTTTTCTTTATATCATCTTCCATAAGATTAGCGTTATCCACTTTGGGTCTGGTTGCTAAAACGGACATAATCATAGAAGCAATACTAAACAATATAAAGATTACTGTTGGGTAAATTAAATATGAATTGGAGGGCGCATCCAACTTGGGCAAAAGATTGGCCAATAACAATGAAATAATAATAGCATTGACCGATAGTAAAATATTTGCTTTTGTATCTGCTATATCACTTAATTTAATATGGTTTCTTAATTCAATACGGTAAAGGGATTGTATAGCACGTTGAGGACTTTCATCTTTCAATTTAGCCTTTAGCGTCTCTTTTTTATAATTCTTTTCCGCTTTTTGGATGGAAGAAATTAAGGAAAGCATATTATCTTCCTTTTTTTCCTGCCAATTTTCCTTTGCATAATCCGTATAGAACGTATGCTGAACCCTAAGTTTTTCTACATATTCCATTCGCCATGTATGCAGATCGGGAACTTTTTTCTCAAAATTTTGAAGTTCTAAACGCAGTAATTGTAAAAGTTCCTCAAAATCATTAGAAGCATAAAAAAAGGTATTGATGTCCTTAACCAATGCTTCCTCATTAGTTGTAGGATGTTCATTGGACCAAGCTTTTTCAATAAGCTTAACAACTTGATCTATTTCTTCTTCCGCAACTTCTTCTTGCCTTAAAAAATCTACGGCCAATTGTACACTTTCTGTAATGTGCCCATCATAATCTTTAGCGTATCCTGCATTTAAAAACCAAATTGCGACCAATACAAGATTTTGATCTATTTGGGTGTTATCCTCCTCTAAAATCAATTCCGCTTTTTTCACCAACTTATTGGTATACCCTTGACTATGAAAAAGAAAATTTTTATTCAATTGTTCCGCTAACAAAATTTTTACATATTTGGCCGCTTTTTTTACATGGGTAGAATTCATACTTGTGGTATTTACCTTATTTCTTGATTATGCCTTTTAATGTTTTGATTTATTATCTTTCATTGTTATAGTTCCCCGAACAACTGAAACAGGTCAATTGGGTGTCATTCAACTTTAAATCCTCTGAGCCATTTAATGGTTCGGTTACTGGTTCTGCGGAAGCTACAACATCATGAAATTCCTTGGCATAGGTTACCAAATCATTCCTTCTTTGCTTTATTTTACCAATCAAATTATCGGCATCCAATTCACGAATTTCTTTAGGCCATACCGCAAATGCCTTGGTAATTTCCTCATCTGATAATAATACTTGCAGTTCCCTAGCTTCCACCTTAAAAATATTTTCATCGAAATCTTTCATAAAATAAATATCAAAGGGAGAAACCAAACCTTCTAAAAAATCGATATCACTTTCAAATGATTGAACCTCCGGCAGAAATGTATTATTGGAAATTAATGTGGGGAGTACGCCCTCAAGATTAAAGAACGCATTATCTCGATCACAGGGCATGGGAATTGCTACCTTCATCTCTGAACTATCCTTGATTGCCCACCCCCACTGTTTAGAATGGCGGTCCCAATCACCAATAAGCAGATCGAACAACCTGGCCCTTACCAAGGCCCTATGATCAACAATTACATTTTTATTTTTCTCAAATTTAAGTTCTTGTAGGTCCTCAGTATCAAGCAATGTCCTTACCGCATTTATTCCTAGCCACTGTGCGTTTCCTTCTGTCTCATATTCCAATAGAAATAAACGGTTACCGAATTTCTCGTTATAATTGCCCAAAAACTCCTGTTCCGGAACAAAGACCAACTGTGGTCTGGTATTTAATATTTTTGCCGCATCAGCTAATTTGGCGACCACCAGGGCTGCATAAGGATGTTGTGCAGAAATACCATCCACCACTATATTTTCCAATCCAAGTGATTCTGCCACTTTAGGAATTAATGGCGAGGGATCTTTACTAACACTTCTAAGGGTAAGCAATGTACCATCTGCTGTTTTCAACTTTAAGGAATGTGTCTGGTGACCCCCACCCTCTTCTAAAATATGTACCCCGTCAAGTAAGGTATCCAAAAAGACGATAGGTACTTTTACTGGAGTTGACCACGCTTTTCTATATTGCTCTCCTTGCATTATGTTCTTTATAGTATTGCCTTCATAAAGTGTGCTGGCCGCAACCAAAACAGAATCAAATTCCCTGAAATTGATTTGTTTCATTTCTTCACGACCAACAATTTCACAAGTGTCAAAGGTTTTAGAAGTACTGGAAAGCGACCAATACGTGAAACCCACAAAAAGTGCTATCACAATAATTACAGCTAAAAGAACTTTTTTGCCCATTTCTACAGTTAGATTCCTATACTGTAAGATTACCTATTTTTTGAACGAACTTAGTTTGCTATAAATTTTTATTTTAACCTTAAACAATAATTTTAAAAGGATAATGTAGGTTGTAAAGGGTATTGCTGAAAGTCATTGTTACACTAAAAATCCGGTATAAAAAAAGGGGTAAACAACGGCCTTGGCCATGTTTACCCCAAATTTCCTGATTTAGGTTTATTATTTACTTAAATACATTTTACGCCTTGCGTAAAGATTGTAAAACTCATCGTCCTTAAGACTATCTATAAATAATATACTTTCACCTGTACTCTTCATTTCAGGCCCCAAATTCTTATTGACATTAGGGAATTTATTGAAGGAGAATACCGGTTGTTTAATAGCAAAACCTTCCAATTGCGGATTAAATGTGAAATCCTTGACCTTTTTTTCACCCAACATTACCTTGGTAGCGTAATTTACATAAGGTTCCTTATACGCTTTTGCTATAAACGGCACCGTACGTGATGCTCTTGGATTGGCTTCAATAATGTAGACTACCTCATCCTTGATAGCAAATTGTATATTGATTAGACCTACTGTATTCAATGCCAATGCAATTTTCTTGGTATGATCCTTTATCTGCTGCATTACCAATTCCCCTAAGTTAAAAGGTGGCAATGTAGCATTGGAATCCCCAGAATGTATACCGCAAGGCTCAATATGCTCCATTATACCAATAATGTAAACATCTTCCCCATCACAAATGGCATCTGCCTCTGCTTCTATTGCACCGTCTAGATAATGGTCAAGCAATAATTTATTATTTGGTATTTTTCGAAGAAGGTCCACAACATGCTCTTCCAATTCTTCTTTGTTGATTACAATCTTCATTCCCTGACCACCCAATACGTAAGAGGGTCTTACCAATAATGGAAAATCCAATTCTTCTGAAAGGGTCAATGCTTCATCTGCCGTTTCTGCTACCCCAAATTTTGGAAAAGGAATATCATTTTCTTTTAACAGCTCTGAGAAGCTTCCCCTATCCTCTGCCAAATCTAGCGATTCAAAACTAGTACCTATGATCTTAATACCGTATTTGGATAATTTCTCCGCCAATTTCAATGCGGTTTGACCACCTAACTGAACAATTACACCTTCTGGTTTTTCATGACGGATAATATCATAAATATGTTCCCAGAATACAGGCTCAAAATATAGCTTGTCCGCAGTATCAAAATCGGTAGAAACCGTTTCTGGATTACAATTGATCATTATAGTCTCATAACCACATTCTGCCGCGGCCAAAACACCATGTACACAACAGTAATCGAATTCTATACCCTGACCAATACGGTTAGGTCCCGAACCTAGAACTACAATTTTCTTTTTATCGGTAACTATACTATCATTCTCCACATACCGGGCTCCTTCAGCAGTTTCAATTTCTGCTTCAAAAGTAGAATAGTAATACGGTGTCATTGCCTTAAATTCTGCGGCACAGGTATCTACCAATTTATACACCCTGTTGATGTTCAGTTCGGTACGTTTGTTATAAACTTCGCTTTCATAACAATCCAACATATGGGCAATTTGTCTATCGGCAAAGCCTTTTTGCTTGGCCTCTAACAACAAATCCTTAGATAAAGTTGCAATGGTGTATTTGGATATTTCCTTTTCCAAGAAATGAAGCTCCTCATATTGCTTTAGGAACCACATATCTATTTTGGTGATTTCATGAATCCTACTCAACGGAATTCCTATTTGAATGGCGTCATAGATCACGAAAACACGGTCCCAACTTGGAATGGTCAATTTACTGATGATTTGCTCATAATTTTTATAGCCTTTACCATCCGCTCCCAATCCATTTCGTTTTATTTCCAGGGATTGAGTTGCTTTATGTAAGGCTTCTTGAAATGAACGCCCAATACCCATAACTTCCCCTACGGATTTCATCTGAAGCCCTAATGTCCTGTCCGAACCTTCAAACTTATCAAAATTCCAACGAGGTATTTTTACGATGACATAATCCAAGGTTGGCTCAAACAATGCCGATGTAGACTTTGTAATCTGATTATCCAATTCATCAAGCGTATAACCTATTGCCAATTTAGTTGCAACCTTTGCTATAGGATACCCAGTAGCTTTGGATGCCAATGCCGATGACCTTGATACACGTGGGTTAATCTCAATTGCTATAATATCTTCTTTCTCATCTGGACTAACGGCAAACTGCACATTACATCCTCCTTCAAAATCTCCAATACTGCGCATCATATGAATGGCCATATCACGCATTTTTTGGTATGTTTTATCGGATAGGGTCATTGCCGGCGCCACGGTTATGGAATCTCCGGTATGAATACCCATTGGGTCCATATTTTCTATAGCACAGATAATTACGACGTTATCGTTCTTATCCCTTAATAGTTCCAGCTCATATTCTTTCCATCCCATCAAGGCCTTATCGATCATTACCTCATGAATAGGTGAAATCTCCAGACCATAACTCAACTGTTCGTCAAAATCCTCTGCCTTATAAACAATGGAAGCTCCCGCACCGCCAAGTGTATATGAAGCCCTAATTACCAATGGAAATCCAAATTCCTGGGCAATTTCCTTTCCTTGCAAGAATGAGGTTGCAGTTGCCTGTGGTGCCATGCCTACACCTATTTTCAACATAAGTTCCCTAAACTGCTCCCTATCTTCGGTTATATTGATTGCGTCGATATCCACACCGATCAACTCTACTCCAAAATCTTCCCAAATACCCTTTTTATCGGCCTCTATACAAAGGTTCAATGCTGTTTGACCTCCCATGGTGGGCAAAACCGCATCAATTTGTGGATGGGCCTTTAAAATTTCAACAATAGATTTTGTGGTCAACGGTTTTAAGTATACATGATCCGCCATAGAGGGATCCGTCATAATGGTTGCCGGGTTACTATTAATTAAGATAGTCTCTATACCATCTTCACGTAATGAACGCAAAGATTGACTACCGGCATAATCAAATTCACATGCTTGCCCTATTACAATTGGGCCTGATCCTATTAATAAAATTGAGTTTAAATCTTTTCTTTTCGGCATTTTTGAAATATATATTTTGGGAATTGGTCAAAAAAAAGGTGTTACTTTCAGAAAAGTAACACCTAGATATTTTAAAAACTATACAATCATTATTTTTTATGTCTTGTTTCAGAGGAAACAGTCAATTTCTTTCTTCCTTTTGCTCTTCGTCTAGCAAGAACCTTTCTACCGTTTACGGAAGCCATACGCTCACGAAAACCATGTTTGTTCTTTCTCTTTCTCTTTGACGGCTGATATGTTCTTTTTTGTCCGGGCATCTCTTAAACCTTTACTATTATTTGATATTTTACAGAATCCTCTGTGAAACTGGGCGCAAATATACAAAGAGTTTTTTCTTTGGCAAGTGCTTATGAAAAAAATATTTTTATAATTCCGTACGGCTGAAAACAATGCTTTTGACTAATTTTGCCAGAATTAAACTTTTGTAGTGCCGTTGCCTATATTTTATTGGACTTACATGTACATACCATAGTATAGGTCAACAACCAATTAGATAAAAACAAACCTAAAACATGTTCAATAAAAATTTAAAATTAGTCATAGCCGGACTCATCATTGCATTTGCCATTTATCAATTTATAGAAGGATATATAGGTAACGGTATAAGCCTTCTATTGTTATCCACTATTTTTATCTTCCTTTATTTCAGAAATGAAATCATTCTTTTGGCATTTATGCGCATGAGAAAACAAGATTTGGAAGGAACAAAGAAATGGCTCGATAAAATAAAAAACCCAGAAGCGGCATTGACCGTAAAACAACAAGGATATTTTAATTACCTACATGGCATTATATTCTCACAGACCAATCTTACCCAAGCGGAAAAATATTTTAAGAAAGCCCTAAAACTTGGCCTGACCATGGATTATGATGTAGCCATGGCCAAACTAAGCCTTGCCGGTATAGCCATGCAAAAAAGACGTAAAAGAGAGGCGACTACGTTACTGAACGAAGCTAAAAAATTGGATAAAAACAATATGTTGACCGATCAGATTAAGATGATGCAACAGCAAATGAAAAAAATCTAATTATTTCTACTTACCCATTACATAGTATCCTTTATTAGGAATTTCTATAGTATATTTTTTACCGGAGGCATTATTTAAATGAGGTTCCCTTAACCAAGGATTGTGGCGCTTTAAAATTTTGTAATTGATTTCGTATTCCTGTGCAAAGTCGGCAAAATCACTTACAGGTGTATCTACCTCTACCGTAAAGGTCGGTACTGCGGTATACATATCATCCTTATCGATATGAAATCCATATTTCTCAGGATTGGAAAGTATTTCCTTAATGGCCATAATCCTAAATACATACCTACCGGTTTCGCTACCCAACAAAAGATCCCAATACGTATCTACCTGTTGAATCTTTAAATATTTGTTCACGGCCCCAGGGCCTGCATTATATGCTGCCGCTGTCAATGCCCAACTACCATACCTCTCTTTCCATTTCTTTAAATATTTACAGGCAACTTCCGTGGACTTTTCCAAATGATAGCGTTCATCTACGTTAGCGTTAACCTCAAGACCGTATTCCCTACCAGTATCTCTCATTATTTGCCAAAATCCTGTTGCGCCTGCGGGTGAAACCACATTGGTAAGACCACTTTCCGCAACTGCCAAATATTTAAAATCATCTGGAATACCATTTTTAGCCAATATTGGTTCTATGATCGGAAAATATTTGTTCGCCCTTTTCATTAACAATAAGGCATTGGACTGCCAATAGGTATTGACCAAAAATTCCCTATCCACACGCTCCATAATTTCTGGATCTTGCTGTGGTACCACCTCGCCGGCAAAATTTAAGTCCTCCGGAATATCTATAGACGAGATTCTGTACTCAGATGCTACATTAATTTGTACACTATCATTGGCAACCACTGTAGCGTTTAAATTATTTACATTAGTAGATTGTACGGCAAAAATTAAAGTTCCCGCTACAAAAACGACGCCCAAAAGCATCAATATATTCTTTATGACTTTCATATATGACAATTTAAAATTTTTCAACCTCTAATAGGTTTCTACCAAAGGTATATATAGAACTTTCTTATTCCAAAATAATTGCAGGCAAGTTCTCATTAAACCATTTTGCGCGATGTATGATCATTGTATGCGTACCGTTGGGAACCGTAATACAATCCTTTATCTTGGTTATGGGAAACACCGTATCCTTTTCTCCGTGAATGTGTACTAGATTGTTGGGCAACTCATTTTGTTTCCAATGAACCATTTTGTCAATACACCAATCTATATAGTCTGTATCTCTAATGGACATATAACGCTTATACAAGTCCAATCTTTTGACCACTGGTTCACCAAAGGCATATTTGGCCAGAAATTCAACATTATTCACTAACCTGGTAGGTAAAATTTTATGAACGCCAGTATAACGGGCAAAATTCATCTTATTGGGCATTTCTTGGGTCAACTTAATGCTTGATATTATAATTATTTTTTTTACCTCTATAAATTTCGACATTTCCTGCACCAATAGCCCTCCCAAAGAAACCCCGAGCAATACACTGTTCCCATGTTCTATCTTTTGGCACATCTGTTCTGCATAGCTTGTAAACGTACAGTTATGCGGAGGTATATCCCATTCTAAAAAATGCATCTTAAAATGCGTGTTGGGCAATTTTATATATTCAAATATAGCTGAACTAGCAGCCATACCGGGCATACAATAAACATGTATTAAATTATCGTTCATACGCATCAAACCATGTAAAAGATAGGAAATTAGGGATTTTTTAACTACTTTTGGTACAGAGTGTGAAAATCACCTATAACGATATAGGAAAAATTACGTACAGCATTTCAACAACAATAAATTACGATAGGAGAACGTCGTAATTTTTTTGTCTAGTACCAACACAAAAATAATCTATATGAACGATGTTATCATTAAGGACAATTCTTTTTTGCGCCAATTTGAAACGACCGTAAACGGTCATCTTGCCAGAATAGAATATTCTTCTCAAGAACGCAAAGTATTTCTTACCAAATTAGTTGTTCCTGAAGAAATTACCGAAGAAGGTTTTAGGGAAAATTTCATCAAAGCCGTTCTTAGCACCATACAGGAAAAAAATCTAAGAGTGGTACCTACGAGCCCGCACATTGCAGGATTTTTAAGAAAAAATCGATTACAGTATAAAGAAATGCTTCCTATCGGTATTCGAATTTAAGACATGTAAAAAGCCTTTCCGTTGGAAAGGCTTTTTTTTATACTTCTACACTTTGTTTTATAAATTCAAACCTCACTAAACCATCATTGGCTATTTCGGTCAATCTTACCTCATGCAAGGTATTTACCAAGTCCGGGTCCCAAGGTGACTTTACCTTAACGTAGTTTTCCGTAAAGCCATGGATATACCCTTCTTTATTTTCCCCTTCAAACAAAACCGTCAGCTCGTTTCCTAATTGGCTTTCATAAAACGCCCTTCTCTTTTTTACGGAAAGCCCACGTAACATTTTGCTTCGCTTACTCCTTACCTTTTTTGGAACAACACCTTCCATATTTGCAGCGGGAGTATTGTCCCTTTCAGAATAAGTAAACACATGTAAATAAGAAATATCCAAATTATTTAGATAGTGATAGGTCTCCAAAAAATGTTCTTCTGTCTCACCTGGAAAACCAACAATGACATCTACACCAATACAACAATTTGGCATGATAGTCTTTATACGTTCAATACGCTCAGTATACAGTTTGGTCATATACCTGCGCTTCATCAATTTTAATAACCTATCGCTACCACTTTGCAAAGGAATATGAAAATGAGGTACAAAGGTATTGCTCTGGGCAACAAAATCTATGGTTTCATCCTTAAGTAGGTTAGGCTCTATAGATGAAATGCGCAACCTATGGATGCCCGATACGTTGTCCAACGCCTGAACCAGGTCTAGAAAGGTATGTTCATGTCTTTTGTTCCCAAATTCACCTTTACCATAATCACCTATATTTACCCCTGTCAAGACAATTTCCTTAATTCCCTGTGCAGAGATATCTTTGGCATTCTGCAATACATTTTGCAAAGTGTCACTTCTGGAAATACCACGTGCAAGTGGTATAGTACAATAGGTACACTTATAATCGCAACCATCCTGCACCTTTAAAAAGGCTCTTGTACGGTCACCAATGGCATAACTACCTACATAAAAATCAGCGTCCTCAATTTCACACGAATGAATTTCACCATGGTCATTCTTGGTCAAATCATTAATGTAATCCGTAATCTTGAACTTTTCCGTGGCACCAAGTACTAAATCTACCCCATCTACATCTGCCAATTCTTCTGGTTTTAACTGGGCATAGCACCCAACCGCAGCAATAAAGGCATCTTCATTATTTTTTTGTGCCTGCTTAACAATGGTCTTGAATTTTTTATCCGCATTGTCCGTAACCGAACAGGTATTGATTACGTACATATCTGCCCTTTCGGTAAAATCTACACGCTCAAATCCTTCATCGGTAAAATTTCGGGCAATGGTAGATGTTTCCGAAAAATTCAATTTACATCCTAATGTATAAAAAGCTACCTTTTTTTTCATCCTACTATTTCTTGCAAGGTGCAAAAATACTTAAAGTTTATTGGAGCCACCAAGAACCAAAGTACCTCATAAAATACACGCTGCTTAATATTTTCTCCATTTTTTGGTAATCTCGAACACATGCCTTAAAATATCCGCCTCTATTTCGTTGAATTCCACACCCCTTCTTGCCATCATTACCTTAGCTACATCAAACGCCTTTTCTGGCTGATAGGCAGAAAATCCAGAAGCGCCTCCCCAACTAAAGCTAGGGACAAAATTTCTAGGAAATCCCGGGACGTAGATATTACTGTTTACCCCAATAACCGTACCTGTATTGAACATGGTGTTGATGGCCGTTTTACTATGGTCCCCCATCATTAGCCCGCAAAATTGCAGACCGGTCTGCTCAAAACTTTCCGTAGCATAATTCCATAAACGCACTTTTGCATAATTGTTCTTCAGGTTAGAGTTATTGGAATCCGCACCTATATTACACCATTCTCCCAATACCGCATTACCTAAATACCCTTCATGCCCTTTACTGGAGTAGCCAAAAATTACCGAATTGCTTACTTCACCACAAACTTTACTATAGGGACCAATGGTAGTCGCCCCATAAAGCTTGCCTCCCATTTTAATGATAGCGTGGTCACACAATGCCAAACCTCCCCTAATAAGACTACCTTCCCATATTTCTGAATTCCTACCTAAATATATTGGTCCGTCAGTGGCATTTAATATACTATATTCCACTTTTGCCCCTTCTTCCAAAAACACCCGCTCAGGATGTATTACCTGATTGGTCTTGGGTATAGGGCAACTTGTTCTGCCTTTTGTCAAAAAATCAAAATCTGACTGTAAAATAGTGGTATTTTTCTCAAAAATATCCCATGTATTGTTTATCTGCTCTAGAGTCTGATCAAAAACAATTTGCTCAAAAACAGAAAGTTGTGCATTATCCTTAACACTTGCACTGCAATAGGCCACCACCATTTCATCTTTCATGAGTACTTGACCCATTTTTAAAGAACCAATTGCCTTTAACAATGTATTTGATGGTAAGATGGATGCATCAATAAACACATTCTCGCTCTCTATGTGCAATGGAAACTTAGCCCTTAAATAATCTTCGGTCAAGGACGTAACCCCAACTTTTAAGTAAGCCGCCCAGCGTTCACGCATCGTCATAATACCAACCCTAATTTCAGCAACCGGACGTGTAAAGGTAAACGGCAATAAATGATCCCTACGTGGACCATCAAAGAGAATATAATTCATACAAGATGATTTTTAACAAAATTAATAAATATCCGCAGAGGTACTATATTTTATGGTTCAGTGTTCCTAAAACCAAGTTGAATGCAAAAAGAAACGCCCTCGAACAAATTCGAGGGCGCTATATTCTAGTATATAAGAAAAATTAATTGTACACCAATTTCTACTCTTCCTTCTTTTCTTCCTTAGCAAATTTCTTGTACTTGTTCTTAAATTTATCGATACGACCTGCGGTATCCAAAAATTTAGCCTTACCAGTGTAAAACGGATGTGATGTTCTTGAAATTTCCAATTTAACCAAAGGATATTCAACACCTTCAACCTCTAAAGTCTCTTTTGTTTCAGCTGTTGATTTAGTTAAAAATACTTCATCATTGGACATGTCCTTAAAGGCCACTATCCTGTAATTTTCTGGGTGTATATCTTTTTTCATTTTAAAAACTTTATTGCACCCATTCCGACGGGCACTCATTTTAAGGCTGCAAATTTAGTGAAAAACTCCAAAATACCAATTAGAAACATCAAAAAATATAAAAAAATAAATTGCAGACTTATGTAACATTGTCATACATTACCATACCTATATAGAAATCAACCTTTAAAAATAAAAATCATGGAAGAAAACCAACCAAAAACTGGCAAGTTTGCCTTGAATTATGGGCTTGTTACTGGAATTATCGGAGTTATATTCGGCATCATGCTCTATATCATGGACATGCATTATGAGCAAGGAGCGGCCGTACAAATTACACAGACCTTAATTCTTGCCGCAGGTATTGTTATGGCAATCATACAATTTAAAAAGACGGGCAACGGACTTTTATCAATTTCTGAAGCTTTAAAAGTTGGTGCAGGTGTAGCTCTAATTGCAGCAATTGTAGGATTATTGTATTTCTTTTTACTATCCAATGTCATAGAACCTGACTATTTAGATAAAGTATACGAAATAGGTAAAGTAAAAGCTATGGCAGACAACCCTAGCCTTACCGAAGAACAAATTGATCAAGGTATAGAGATGCAAAAAGGGTTTGCATGGGTCATGTATCCTATAGGTCTTATAATTAATGTTGTAATTGGCCTGATCATTGGCCTAATCACCGGTCTTATTCTAAAAAAAGAAGAAGCGGCTTATTAATACCTAAGTAATTGTAGTATTTTTGGGGGCAATACCAGAAGTAGCACATGCAATTATCTATTGTAATTCCATTACTTAACGAAGAAGAATCACTTAAGGAACTTCATGATTGGATTGTATCCGTAATGCAATCCAATCATTTTTCGTATGAAATACTTTTTGTGGACGATGGCAGCACGGACGGTTCCTGGAATGTCATCAACCAACTTTCACAGAAAAACCCATTTGTAAAAGGAATACATTTTCAAAGAAACTTTGGCAAATCACAAGCCTTGCACGCCGGTTTCAAGGCGGTTACAGGTGATGTAATTATCACCATGGATGCAGACCTACAGGATAATCCAGAAGAAATACCCCAGTTATACCAAATGATAACCGAACAAGGTTATGAGCTTGTATCCGGTTGGAAAAAGAAACGTTATGATTCTATAATCTTCAAAAACACCCCATCTAAATTATTCAATTGGGCCGCCAGAAGAACATCTGGAGTTCGTCTTCATGATTTTAACTGCGGTTTAAAGGCCTATGCCAAGGATGTGGTCAAAAACATTGAAGTTTCTGGAGAAATGCACAGGTATATCCCCGTATTGGCAAAAAATGCGGGTTTCTCAAAGATTGGAGAAAAAGTAGTTCAACACCAAGCCCGCAAATACGGCAGCACTAAATTTGGTATGGAAAGATTTATAAACGGTTTTTTAGATTTATTGACCATTTGGTTCGTATCAAGATTTGGAAAACGGCCCATGCATTTGTTCGGTGCCCTTGGTGTACTTATGTTCTTTATTGGCTTTTCTTTTGCCATTTATTTAGGTATCGATAAATTATTCATAAATCCGTTTGGAAGATTGATTACGGATCGACCTCAATTCTATATTTCATTGGTTGCCATGATTATTGGTACTCAGCTGTTCTTGGCAGGGTTTCTTGGTGAAATATTGATCAGGTCCAAAAAGGGGGAAAACAGATATATTGTATCCGAAGAAATTAACACGTCGCTTTCTGATAACTAAAATTCTCATTAACTTAATAGCATATAAACAACAACCATATGGATAACATCCTTGACACGGCCAAAACATGGCTGACCGATTTTTTTGATCCTGCAGTCAAAAAAGAAATTGAACACCTGATCGCCAATGATCAAGAGGAACTGAACGACCGTTTTTATAAAAATATGGAGTTTGGTACAGGTGGCATGAGGGGCGTAATGGGCGTAGGAACCAATAGAATAAATAAATACACCTTGGGCAAAAGTACGCAAGGACTTAGTAATTACCTGAATAAAGTCTATACAGGTGAGGAAATCAAGGTCGTAATAGCTTTTGATTGCCGTAATAATAGCGATACTCTGGCAAGAACCGTCGCAGAAGTGTTTTCTGCCAATGGTATCAAGGTTTTTCTATTTTCAGAATTACGGACCACCCCAGAACTTTCATTTGCCGTAAGGTATTTAGACTGCCATGCCGGTATAGTTTTAACGGCATCCCACAACCCACCAGAATATAATGGATATAAGGTTTACTGGACGGATGGCGGACAAATTGTACCACCACAGGACGGAGAAATTATAGCGGAAATCAACGCCCTTGGTTTTGAAGATATCAAATTCACTGCCAACGATGCGCTAATACAAGTTATTGACAAAGAAGTTGATGATGCCTTTATTCAACAATCGGTTCAGGCCGGTAGTTTCAATGCAGATGGCAAAGATGATTTTAAAATTGTGTTTACCTCATTGCACGGAACCTCTATAACCGCAATACCGGAAGTATTAAAACAAGGTGGGTATGATAACGTTACCATTATAGAAGAACAAGCAAAACCAGATGGTAATTTTCCCACGGTGAAATCCCCTAACCCAGAGGAGTCAGAAGCACTTTCCATGGCCGTAAAAAAAGCTGAAGAAATTGGTGCGGACATGGTTGTAGGTACTGATCCAGATAGTGACCGTTTAGGTATTGCCGTGCGTAATCTTGAAGGTGAAATGGAAATTGTTAACGGAAACCAAGCTATGGTTTTAATGACAAAATTCCTTCTTGAAAAGAGAAAGGAAAAAGGCTTTAAAGGAAATGAATTTATTGCCACAACAATTGTATCTACGCCAATGATGGAGGCTATGGCTAAAGCTTACGGAGTAGAGTTCAAAACATCACTTACTGGTTTTAAATGGATCGGTAAGATGATCAAAGACTTCCCTGAATCTGATTTTATTGGCGGAGGCGAAGAAAGCTTTGGATATATGGTAGGTGATTTTGTACGTGATAAAGATGCGGTTACCTCTACCCTATTGGCATGTGAAATAGCCAGTCAGGCAAAAGCTAATGGCAGTTCTTTCTATAAAGACCTAATTCAATGTTATGTTGATTATGGCTTCTATAAAGAGCATCTAGTTTCCATTACCAAAAAAGGCATTAGTGGTGCCGAGGAAATTAAGCAGATGCTTAAGGATTTTAAAGAAAACCCAGTGGAATCAGTTGCTGGCTCCAAGGTTAAATGGATCGAAGATTACAACACATCAATTGCAAAAAATGTATTGACCGGTGAAGAAAAGGCCATTGACATTCCAAAATCCAACGTATTAATATACGAAACCGAGCATGGTACCAGAATTGCCGCAAGGCCTAGCGGTACGGAACCTAAGGTTAAATTTTACATCAGCACGAATACAAAATTGGAGAAGATTGAAGATTACAAAAAAGTATCGGCAGAACTTGATCAGAAAATCAAAAATATTCTTTCTGAGCTTAACTTAGGTTAATGAACTATTTTAAAAAGATCCTTCGCTTTGCGAAGCCTTACAGGATATATGCGCTACTGAACATTATATCCAATATTTTTTATGCACTGTTTTCAACATTGGCAATGATATCCTTATTTCCAATGTTGAACGTGCTCTTTAAGCAAACAGAGAAAATATATACCAAACCAGAATGGACAGGTATTTCTAATTTAAAAAATTATGTAACCGATACTTTAAACTTTTTTGTTACGGAACAAAGCGAACAAAGTGATCCCGGAGAGGTGCTCATGCTTATGGTTGGGTTGATTATTACAATGTTTCTTCTTAAGAATCTTTTTAATTACTTAGCCATGTACTTCATTACATTTCTGCGCAATGGCGTTCTAAAAGATTTGCGAAACGAACTGTATGATAAAACAATAGAATTGCCCATATCCTATTATTCCGAAAAAAGAAAAGGCGATACAATTGCCCGTATTACATCAGATGTATTGGAGATTCAACATTCGTTTTTATCTATATTGGAATTAATTGTAAGAGAACCGTTGACAATAATTTTTACAATTGCAGCCATGTTGGCTATTAGTCCTAAGCTAACATTGTTTGTATTTCTATTTCTACCGCTCTCCGGATTTCTAATTTCATTGATAGGAAAATCTTTAAAACGAAAATCTGACAAGGTTCAAAATGAACAAGGTTTCTTTTTATCCATCTTAGAGGAAACTCTAGGTGGGTTACGAGTTATTAAAGCATTTAATGCGGAATCTGTATTTGCCAAAAAATTCCAATCTTCCACAAAAAGGTTTTTCAATTTTTCCAATAGTCTGCTCAATAGACAAAACTTAGCATCCCCAACGAGCGAGTTTTTTGGTATAGCCGCCATAGGCGTAATTCTTTGGTATGGAGGTCAAATGGTTCTTGTAGACAAAACATTGGAAGCTGAGCTCTTTATTACGTATATGGCACTGTCCTATCAGATACTTACTCCTGCCAAATCTATAAGCAAAGCATCCTATAGTGTCAAAAAAGGTAATGCGGCGGCTGAACGTGTTTTAGAAATTTTAGAGACAGAGAACCCTATTGCAGAGATTAAAAATCCTATTGAACTAACGTCATTTGACAGTGACATAAAACTTCAGCATATTTCGTTCAAATATGAGGATGAATACGTTCTTAAAAACTTTGACCTGACGGTAAAAAAAGGTACTACCGTAGCCCTTGTTGGGCAATCCGGTAGCGGCAAAAGTACCATAGCCAACCTTGTTACAAGATTTTACGATGTCAACGAAGGTGAAATAAGTATTGACGGCAACAATATTAAAAACCTGAGTAAAAAATCGCTCAGAGGTTTAATGGGACTTGTTACCCAAGACTCCATTCTGTTCAATGATACCGTAAAAAACAACATAGCGCTAGGAAAGGAAAATGCTACGGAAGTAGAGATTATGGCTGCGGCCAAAATTGCCAATGCACATGATTTTATCATGGAACTACCTAAAGGCTATGACACCAATATTGGGGACAGTGGCAATAAATTAAGTGGAGGACAAAAACAACGGCTGTCCATTTCAAGGGCCGTCTTAAAGAATCCGCCCATTATGATTTTAGACGAAGCAACATCTGCCCTGGACACTGAGAGCGAACGTTTGGTTCAGGATGCCTTGGAGAAAATGATGAAGAACAGAACCTCCATAGTAATAGCCCACCGTTTATCTACCATTCAAAACGCGGACAACATTGTAGTTCTGCAAAAAGGGGAAATTGTGGAACAAGGTACCCATACCCAATTGTTAGCGTTGAACGGCACTTATAAAAAATTGGTACAGATGCAATCGTTGGCATCCTAAAGGCCGCTTATATTGAACTAGTAGTAGCGAAAATTAACGTTGCCGTTAAACCTTTTTATAATTTCTTAGTCCTAATGAAGAACAAACCTCAAGAACCATTGATAGCAGAGGAAACACTTGTACAGGAACTCAAGACCCAGAATACCCAGGCAAAAGCCTTTGAGGTATTGGTAAGTACGTACAAAGAACGACTCTATTGGCAGATCAGGGGCATTGTACTAAATCATGACGATGCTGATGATGTGTTACAAAATACGTTCATCAAAATCTATAAGAATATTGATGGCTTTAAAGGTGACAGTCAACTTTTTTCATGGATGTACAGAATTGCCACCAATGAAGCTTTAAGTTTTATTAAACAAAGGGCAAAAATTCAAGGTTTGAACGACGTGGATTACCAAGAGAAGCTGGTTGCCAATTTACAAAGTGATGTTTATTTTGAAGGTGACGAAATACAGTTAAAGTTGCAGAAAGCAATTGCAACCTTGCCCGAAAAGCAAAAATTGGTGTTCAATATGAAATATTTTCAAGAATTAAAATATGAACAGATATCGGAAATTCTTGAGACATCCGTAGGGGGACTAAAGGCCTCTTACCACCTTGCGGTAAAAAAAGTAGAACAATTTTTAAAAGAGGATTAAACTATTTATGTATTTGATAGTCAAATAAGTATCATGAACAATAAAAACAAACATCCGTTTAAAACTCCAGAAGGCTATTTTGATAGTTTTCAGGATAAACTTATGGCTAAATTATCAGATGATCATGTAGCTATACCAAAGGACAATGCTTTTAAGGTTCCCGATAATTATTTTGAAAACTTCAATGAAAAGCTTACTGAAAAGCTATCTGAGGAAACCAAAGTAATACCATTGTTCCCAATCAAGAAAGTAATAGCTATTGCAGCATCCGTAGCGGCTATTGCCCTTGTTTTTTTCGGATATCAATGGAACAATGTAGAAGATGTCAATTTTAGCGATTTGGCCAATACCGATATTGAGGCCTATTTTGAAAATACGGAGTTTGACCTAACCTCTTATGAAATAGCAGAAGTGCTGCCTTTTACAGACACAGAATATTCCAACATGTTGAGCCAACCTATTGATAATGAAAACATATTGGACTATTTAAGTGATAATATAAATGATTTTGAAGAACTTAATTTACAGGAAAATGAATAAATATATTGTAATACTATTTATGCTTTTTACCGCTTTCTCTTTTAGTCAAAATAAAAAAGATTGGGAAAAAATAAAATCCTTAAAAGTAGCCTACATTACAGAAAAATTATCCTTGGACAGTAGGGAAGCACAAGAATTTTGGCCTATATACAATGAATATGAGGAGAAAAGACATGCTTTAGGTCGTAAAGACCATAATGAAATTAGGAGCAAATTAAAGAACAGTGATGATCTTACGGAAAAGGATGCCAAAAAATTACTGGCGTTAAAAATTTCCATTGAAGAAGATGAAGAGGAACTGGACAAGGCCTTACTTTTGGAAGTCAGTAAAGTTACTTCCGCTAAGAAAGCATTGCTTTTACTAAAGGCAGAAGAGGATTTTAAACGTGATCTGATCAAACAATATCGCCATAACAAAGGTGGTAAATAGCCTATTGAAATTTAATTTTGGCAATGCGGTTCTTGCCTGCGGCGTAAGCTATGCTATCATTTTGAAACCTAAGGGTGTAAAATGACTCTTTTGAAAGTTCTCTCCAACTGTTACCCCTGTCAGATGAATAGGAGATACCGGTGAAGCCAACCGCAACTATTCCGTAACCATTGGTTCCCGGCACAAATTGTACACAACTTTTATATCCTGGTTCCATGTTATTGGCCAATAGATTCCAAGTTTTTCCTCCATCTACCGTAATGGCCTTATTGGCATTGGCATCATCTGGTTCAGTATAATCACCCCCAATGGCAATTCCCGTATTGGCATCGTAAAAATCTATGGAATAAATTCCTTCCGTAGGTTGGGTATTGCGGATGGGCGTACTGAACGCTTGCCATGATTTACCTTTATCCGGAGAGAACAAGATTCTACCCGAGGTGGTGGCCAGCCAAATATTATCCCCTATAGTTTTGATATTGCTGTTACTGGCAGCAAAAGCGCCTTCACCCACAATACCTTCCGGTAGCAGGCTACAGGGTATCTTGGACCAAGTATTTCCTCCATCGGCGGTTGTGATAATACTTAAGCACCCCCCTACGCTATCACCAAGTGCTATACCGTCCAAATCATTTAAAAATGTCATGGCATCATAAAAAACACCTTCTCCCTCCTCTTTGTACACCACTTGCATCTGTCCATTACCACCCGTTTTATACAATAGAGCCGGTGATTCTATGGACAACATAAAAAAATCATTTGATGTATGTGCCACAGCCCTAAAATGCGGATTTCCTTCTGGTGAAGAAATCGTATTGGCCCTTACTTTTCCAGTACCTAATTCAATAGTGCCAAAAACACCGTTATTGGCCGCAAAAGCCAAACTATTACCCATAAGCTCAATAGCTCTTACACTTATAGAATCGGTATAAAGGGTTTCAATTGTCGTAGATGTAAATGTCACCGGTTGTTTACTTTCGGTACAGGAAACCAGTAAAACAATCAATAGAAGTACATAGCGCATGATATTATCGTATAAAGTTTCTCAAAAATAAATGGAATCACTTCTAAAACAATACCTTTGCACCCTAATTTTTTGAAAGACCACGGCTTAAAAGGTGCAAGCTTTTTCTCAGTGACACAATCTTTCAACCATAATAAACAATATCTCTTCTCATGAAATTACATAGAAATCTCGTGTTTGCCGTAATAGATGCCCTTAATCTCATTTTTAACGAAAATGAATATGCGGACAAGGTCGTTCAGAAAGTACTTCGTTTTGACAAACGATGGGGTGCTCGCGACCGAGGATTTATTGCCGAGACCACTTATGAAATGGTAAGGTATAAAAGATTATATGCAGAAATTGCAGAAGTAAAGGCACCCTTCAGCAGGCCGGACCTGTTTCGTATGTGGGCCGTTTGGGCGGTTTTGAAAGGAATAAAATTACCGGATTGGAAACAAATAGAACCCACACCGGAAAGAAGGATAAAAGGAAAATTCGACGAGCTTTCAAAAATTAGAAAATTTAGGGAAGCTATTCCAGATTGGATAGATGAACTGGGTGAAAAAGCTTTGGGCGATAAGTTGTGGACAGAAGAAATAGCCAAACTCAATGAGCCGGCTGAAGTTATCTTACGCACCAATACTTTAAAAACCAATAAGGAAACATTAAGAAAAGCATTACTGGACGAGAATATTGTAGCCGAACCTATACGTGGTTACCCAGATGCCTTAAAATTGGTTGAGCGTGCAAATGTATTTGTAACACAAGCCTTTAAAGATGGTATGTTTGAAGTACAAGATGCTTCCTCTCAGTTGGTTGCCGCATTTTTGGATGTAGAACCTGGTCAACGGGTAGTTGACACTTGTGCAGGTGCCGGTGGAAAATCATTGCATTTGGCTTCCTTGATGGAGAATAAAGGACAGCTGATTTCCATGGATATTTATGGTAGCAAGCTTAAGGAACTAAAAAGAAGGGCAAGACGTAACGGAGCACACAATATTGAAGTTAGGGAAATAGATTCTTCCAAAATATATAAAAAATTATATGGTAGTGCAGATAGAGTGCTTATAGATGCCCCATGTACGGGATTGGGCGTTTTAAGAAGAAACCCAGACTCCAAGTGGAAAATGCAACCCGAATTTCTGGATAAAATCGTGCAAACGCAACATGAGATTATTAGAAACTATAGCAAAATCGTAAAACCTGGTGGAAAGATGGTCTATGCTACTTGTTCCATACTGCCACAAGAAAATAGCCATCAAGTACAGTCTTTCCTTAAATCTGAAGAGGGTAAGGATTTTACGTTGGTTAAAGACAAAAAAATATATGCCTCAAAGAGTGGTTATGATGGTTTCTTCATGGCTTTATTGGAAAAAACCAATTAATTAAAAAATTATAAACAATAGCCTTTCAACTTACAAAAGCTGAAAGGCTATTTTTATTGGTCAATATTTAGCAACCTATTCTTTCAATGTTGGATACTCAATCCCCAACTGCTCTAAATAAGTATCATACTTAGTCTCATCATAATAGAATTTTTCCAAAGCAGGTCTAAATTGTTCTTGTTTATCCTTGTTCAGGTAAATTGGAGGCATATCACTTTCTGAAATCATAGGTTGATATTTGGTATCCTTTTGTTGTTCATTGTTAAAATAGTCCCACGCACCTTTCATCAATTCGGGTTTTAACAGAAAATCCAATATGGTCATGGCTTCAACCTTTGCTCCGGCTACAACTCCTTTATGTGCTATTGGTGTGGCCATGGCAATGGCATTGCTCCAATGATGGCCTTGAAGTCCGGGTATGTTAGACGGATACCTCAGGGTAACCGTTGGAACTTTCCAAGAAATATCGCCAATATCATCAGAACCACCACTTACGGGTTCAATTACAGGAAGGCCCAAATCAGCTAATTCCGTAGATAGACCTTCTACCTTTTCCGAACCGACTTCTGTCTGTACCGCCTTTGCCAATTTTTGGTCCGCCTCTGACCATTCCGGCAAACCTACTTGTTTTATATTCCCGTACATAGTTTCTGCAATAACCTTATTATAGTGCCTTGGCCAGGCAGTACCCAAAACCTTTGAGGTCATAGTAGTGCCGGTCATCATTGCCGCACCTTTTGCCATATCGTTGGCCATGGCATACATTTCCATGATACCTTCATATTTAATATCCCTAAAATAGAACCATATAGATGCATTTGAAGGTACCACGTTTGGCTGATCTCCAGAATCCGTAAATATAGAATGGGAACGTTTTAACGGGTGTAGGTGCTCACGCTTATAGTTCCAAGCAATGTTCATTAGTTCAGCAGCGTCCAGGGCACTTTTTCCCCGCCAGGGAGATCCTGCGGAATGTGCAGCTTCACCATCAAAACTATATTCAACGGATATTAGACCGGTGCCCCTTGTGGGTCCATAGGAGACACCTAAATTATTGCCCACATGTGTAAAGATGCACATGTCTATATCATCGAACAAACCATCTCTAACGTACCACGCCTTTGCAGCCACAAGTTCTTCGGCAATACCGGGCCAGACCAATAGTGTACCTCCTATTTGCTCTCGCTCCATAATCTTCTTTACGGCAAGGGCAGAAGAAATATTCATTGGAATTCCGGAATTGTGACCTTCACCATGGCCAGGCGCACCTTCTACAATGGGCTTGTGATAGGCTACACCAGGATATTGTGATGCTTTAGGAATGCAATCCACATCACTTCCCAATGCTATAACAGGGCCCTCACCATTGCTCCAAGTAGCAAACCACGCCGTAGGTATGCCAGATATTGAAGTTTCTATTTCAAATCCGTTTTCGGTTAATATCCCAGTAAGGTATTTGGACGACTCTACTTCCTGAAAGCCTAATTCGGAAAAACTGAAAATTTTATCGACCATGACTTGGGATTGCTTCTTATTATCCTCGACTATGGATGCGACTTCGGCCTTTAATTTTTCAATTTGTTTGTTTGATCTTTTCTTTTGGGCAATTGCACTACTCATCATAGAGAGTGAGCAAATGGCCGCTAATAGGATAGTTTTTTCTTTCATGGTTGGTTTGAATTAGCTTCCAAAAAGATACGCAAATTCAATCGCCCTACCGTGGCTCTACATCAATTTTTGTCTAATTAAGAGCTTACAACCCATTTTTTTGATATTAATAGCAATTTTTGCATGCCAAAATTATACTATTGTAAAGCTGTATTAAAACAACGGCAACTGTTGGTTCTGCGGCGCGTCTGGCACAACTACTTTTTCCGTCTGTTGTTTTTGCCCCCAACGCATCATAGCTTGTACAACAGGTAACAATGACTTTCCTGCGGGTGTTAAAGTATATTCCACACGTGGCGGAATTTCTCCATATAAAGTGCGGTCCAAAATGCCCGTCTTTTCCAATGATTTTAATTGTTTGCTTAACATTTGGCGATTTATCCCATCTATGGCTTCAAATAATTTATTAAATCTATTTGTACCCTTAGAAATATGATATAAGAGTATGGGTTTCCATTTACCTCCTATCATATCCATACATTTTGATAGCGCCTGTATATCGCTTTTATGCTTTGTCATTTTGTCCCAAATTTAAAATGGATGCCTATTTTAATCGTATAAATACTGTCTTTATAAAAGTCTTTAAAACAGACTGTAATTTAATCTTATATAAAAATCTAAAATTCAAACCTAATTTAAAAACTATCGGCAATTTTTAGTTCATTGGATAAAGGTAAAACAAAATCCTACTTTTTTCATTAACAATTACTGTTTAAAAGTGTTTCAAATTACCGTGAAAAGTAACTGCTAAAACCTTAATTTTGTACTTTAAAAATCAATACCAGACTCGTTATAATGATTCACTTTTTTGGGGAACCTAGCAAAAAGGTTTTTGCGGTACAGACCGCTAAGGAACTTTCAACTGAAGATACCGGTAAACTTATATGGTTGTTTGGCAACCTACCGAAAATAAATGCGGCGTCACTTGACGCCTTTTTTGTTGGGCCTCGTGCCGCAATGATAACTCCCTGGAGTACCAATGCTACTGAAATCACCCAAAATATGGGTATTGAGGGTATCATTAGAATTGAGGAATTTAATGCCGTAGATGAGCATTTTACAGGATTTGATCCAATGATTTCGCAGAAGTATAAGGTATTGGACCAAGATGTGTTCACTATTAGCGTTGCACCCAAACCTATATTGGAAATTGAAGATATCCAAGCCTTTAATCTACAAGAAGGTTTGGCCCTCAACGAAGAGGAAGTGCAATACCTGGAAAACTTGAGTAAAAAAATAGGTCGCAAATTGACCGATTCTGAAGTTTTTGGTTTTAGTCAGGTCAATTCTGAACATTGTAGGCATAAAATATTCAACGGTACATTCGTAATCGACGGAGAGGAAATGCCTACCTCCTTATTTAAATTGATCAAGAAAACATCCCAGGAACATCCTAATGATATCATATCTGCCTATAAGGACAATGTAGCTTTTGTAAAAGGACCAAAGGTGGTACAGTTTGCCCCTAAAAGTGCAGATAGACCAGACTTTTATCAGGAAAAGGAATTTGATTCCGTTATCTCCTTAAAAGCGGAAACCCATAATTTTCCTACTACGGTAGAACCTTTTAACGGGGCGGCAACCGGTGCAGGTGGTGAAATACGGGATCGCTTGGCCGGCGGAAAAGGGTCCTTACCTTTAGCTGGAACGGCCGTATATATGACCGCATATTCCCGTTTGGAACAAAACAGACCTTGGGAAAAGGGAATGCCAGAAAGAAAATGGTTATACCAAACACCAATGGATATCTTGATCAAAGCATCTAACGGTGCTTCCGATTTTGGAAACAAATTTGGTCAGCCGCTCATCTCTGGCTCGGTTTTAACTTTTGAACATGATGAAGCTTCCTCGCCTTTTGACAGTACCGATGACAATATGTCGTCAGCTTCACAAAATCAACGCAGATTAGGCTTTGACAAAGTTATTATGCAAGCTGGTGGTATAGGCTACGGGAAAGTTGAACAAGCCATTAAGGACAAGCCCCAAACCGGAAATAAAATTGTAATTCTTGGGGGCGATAATTATAGGATTGGTATGGGCGGTGCGGCTGTGAGCAGTGCAGATACGGGGGAATTCAGTTCCGCGATAGAACTTAATGCTGTTCAACGCTCTAATCCTGAAATGCAAAAAAGGGCAGCAAACGCTATACGCGGTATGGTGGAAAGTGATGAAAATTCTATAGTTTCCATCCACGACCATGGTGCTGGTGGTCACCTTAACTGTCTTTCTGAACTTGTTGAGGAAACAGGCGGAAAAATAGATTTGGATAAATTACCCGTTGGCGACCCTACATTATCAGCTAAGGAAATTATAGGCAATGAATCACAGGAGCGTATGGGGTTGGTCATTGGTAAGGACCATATAGATCTATTAAAACGAATTGCCGATCGCGAACGCTCACCAATGTATGAAGTGGGCGATGTTACAGGTGATGATCGTTTTACGTTCGAATCCAAGACCAATGGAGACAAGCCAATGGACCTGGAACTTTCAGATATGTTCGGCAGTTCTCCAAAAACAATTATGACCGATAATACCGTAGCTCGAAATTATGCCAATGCCAACTATTCGCTTGAATATTTTCATGATTACTTGGACGCGGTTCTCCAACTAGAGGCAGTGGCCTGTAAGGATTGGCTCACCAACAAGGTTGATCGTTGCGTAGGTGGTCGTGTTGCCAAACAGCAATGTGTGGGGCCGTTACAGTTACCTTTGAACAATTGTGGTGTAATGGCTTTGGACTTTAAAGGCAAGGAAGGTATTGCCACTAGTATTGGGCACTCCCCCATCTCTGCGCTTATAGACCCATCCGCAGGTAGCAAGAACAGTATTGCAGAAGCTTTGACCAACCTGGTTTGGGCGCCGTTAAAAGATGGTTTGGCTTCCGTTTCCTTATCCGCCAACTGGATGTGGCCCTGCAAAAATGAAGGAGAAGATGCCCGCTTATATAAAGCAGTACAAGCTGTTTCCGAATTTGCAATTGAATTAGGTATCAATGTACCCACAGGAAAGGATTCCCTTTCCATGAAACAAAAATATAAGGATGGTGATGTAATATCTCCGGGTACCGTGGTTATATCCGCTGCGGGTAACTGTAACGATATTACCAAGGTTATAGAACCTGTTCTACAAAAAGATGCCGGCTCTATCTATTACATCAATCTATCTAAGGATGCCTATAAACTAGGAGGTTCTTCATTTTCACAAACAAGGAACAGTATCGGTAGCGAAACCCCCACCATTACGGACTCCGCATACTTTAAAACTGCTTTTAACACCATACAAACCTTAATTAAGGACGATAAAATTGTTGCAGGGCACGATGTTGCCTCCGGCGGGTTGATCACAACACTTCTGGAACTGTGCTTTGCGGACACTGAACTAGGGGCCGATCTTGACCTTACCTCATTGGGCGAGGCAGATACCATAAAAGTTCTGTTTTCTGAAAATGCAGGAGTTGTGCTACAGGCAAAAGATGACAGTATAGCAAACATTTTTGCATCTAACAATATAGATGCCATTAAATTGGGTACCGTTACGAGCAAAGCCGTTCTTACCATAAAAAACAATGGTATGGAAATGGGACTAAATATAGAAACCTTACGGGACACTTGGTTCAAGACATCATTCCTTCTTGACAATCAACAGACTGCAAATGGTCTGGCCAAGGACAGATTTGAAAATTATAAGGTTCAACCTTTGCAGTATACCTTTTCCAATAATACCCCTATAAGCCTGCCAAGTAAAACCTTAAACGCAACCAAAGACAGACCTAAGGCCGCCATTCTTCGTGAAAAAGGCAGTAACTCTGAACGCGAAATGGCCAATGCAATGTATTTGGCCGGTTTTGATGTGAAAGACGTTCATATGACCGATTTAATTTCAGGACGCGAGAATTTAGAGGACATTCAGTTCTTAGGTGCTGTTGGAGGTTTCTCCAACTCAGACGTTTTGGGAAGCGCCAAAGGATGGGCGGGTGCCATCAAGTACAATGAAAAGGCCAACACCGTTATCAAGAACTTCTTTGCTAGACCAGATACGCTATCGGTAGGTATATGCAATGGTTGCCAATTGTTCATGGAACTAGACCTAATAAATCCGGAGCATGAAACCCATGGTAAAATGACCTATAACGATTCCCATAAACACGAAAGCAACTTTACATCCGTAGAAATACAGAAAAACAATTCCGTAATGCTTTCCTCATTGGAAGGAAGCAAATTAGGGGTTTGGATTTCTCACGGAGAAGGTAAATTCTCATTACCGCTTTCTGAGGACAACTATGATATCGTTGCCAAATATGGTTATGAAGGATATCCGGCAAATCCAAATGGTAGTGATTTCAATACGGCAATGCTTTGTGATAAAACCGGTAGACACCTGGTGACAATGCCCCATATAGAACGTTCTATTTTTCCATGGAACTGGGCACATTATCCTTCAAATAGAAAGGATAAAGTCTCACCTTGGATTGAAGCCTTTGTGAATGCCAAGGATTGGATTCTTAATCACAAATAACTAAAATTTGAGCAAAAAAAACTGTGCGCCCCCTCAATTGGGGGAACACAGCTATTTAAAACCTAAACATCTATCTTACCAATATTCTACCACTCCATGTTTTTTCATTGGAGTTTTTTAATTTATATAAATATAGTCCTGGATCCAGGTCTTTACGTTCTATAATTATTTCATTTTGACCTTCTACACTATCACCTTCAAGATGGTGACTACCTAACAAAGTACCATTTATAGTATATAAATCAAGGTCAAATGATCCTGCGTTTTCGTCATAAAAATAAAGGCTTGTTCTTTCTATCATGGGATTTGGGTAAACTACAGATTTGTTTAAATTATTATCGACGAAAACTTGTGCCGCCTCTCGGTTATGGAAATCTATATTTTGTAGCTCCAATGTTCTCTCTTCGGCATATTCATTATTAGCTACTAAATTGAAGGAAATAACCTTAATGTTGGAAAAGTCCGTACCTACATCTGCCTCATTCTTAAAATCAGCATTAAGAAGTGTATAACCTTTCATTTCTGTAGTTAAGGCTATAAAAGTCTTAAAAATTGTGCCGTCACCTTTTATCAACTGAACTTCTAAGCTTCCTGTGCCCATAGCCTCAAAACTCATTTTCGCGTATTCGTTAAGGTTTACAGCAGAAAACCTAGGATTTAAGGCCCTGTAGACTCCTAAGTAACTTTTTGTAGTTCCTGTTAATTTAATATTTCGCTCTATAGGGTATCCGTCTCCCACATAAGGTCCATCGGCTGGCAATACCTCATAATTAGATACCATGGTATCAACTCCAGAATCATCCAATCCCCAAGGGGCATCAGCAACAAAAAGGTCATCTGGTGTTTGCCCTAATCCGGCACTTATCCTAAAGCCCATATCAAATAAAGTACCGGTTTTAAGAGCAACTGCATCCAAATATCCTTCAATATCCGCTGTTACCCCTAAACTCTCTGTGTCACTGGTTTCCGTTAATTTTAAACCACCTTCTAGATTTATATGATCGGAATTATTGTAGTTCACTATATTTAACAATACTTCTCCATTTTTATAGCTGGCCGATTTAACAAATACTGGGGGCGGTGTTGATCCGTTATACTGTGAAATCTCAGAATTTGCTTCCAAAAGATTTAGTATCTCATCTGCCAATAGCAATAGATCATCTACTGAACTGGACCAAATCTGAAAATTATAATAGGAGGTATTACTAGTGTAGGCATCAATGTTCCAATGAGATTCTATTATAAAATTACCATCATTGTTAACCCTTGCAGAGAATGTCAAAGCAAATTCTTGACTACCGTCCGGTTGTTTAATAATGGATTTGATGAAGTCTTTTTCCCTTAATTGTATGTTAGAGACCGATAATAATTGGGCTCCAAGAAAACGGTCACAGATAAATTTGCTATGCTCATATACCTGACTATCGGTTTTAATGACCATTAAAGAACCTAAATTATCCATTCCATTTAAATAATCTACGGAATAAATGTCCGATGCATTGGTCAAATCCAGCAAATCACTTGGAGATGATTCAATTGTACTTGTCTCGCCAATAATACCCAAAGGAACCAATGAATTTAGGGGAATATTGAAAATATCAGTTTTGGCATTTAGACCGTACAAGGCACTTTTCACTAATTTTTTGGCCGTTTTCTTATCAAAAACATAATTTGCCTTGGCTCTATTATAATTACGTTTACTGATTAAATTCGCCAATCTATCATTACTTTCCAATCCACCTTTATTAGCACTAGAAGTCGTAACGATTACCGGGCAAGTAGCTACACCTGAACAAGAGGGGTCATCACAATCAATTAATCCGTCACCATCATCATCAACACCGTTTAAACAATCTTCTTGCGGCACTGGGGCGGTAGGACAACGTGCACCATCATTACTTGAAGCTGCCGGACCAAAGGCGAAAATATTGGACTGTATAACGCCCAACGCAATATCTTGCACTTGTTCTATCTTATATACCGAACCGGTCTGGTTTGCAGAAACATAGAAATTACCGTCCACATCAAAATAAACCGCACCAAACGTATAATTTAACCCTTGAAGTATGGGTACAACTCCTAAAGCATTAACCACTCCTGTATCTGGATCAATCCTATAAAGAATATTGGTACCTTTTTCTACAGTATACAACATATTGTCCGCAGCATTAAATGCCCAGTCCGCTATGGACATGGACTGAGTTAATTCAAATGCTCCTAAAAATTCTAGATAAGTAGATGAGCTAGGATTAATATCTACTTTGTAATATGAGGAGCCTCCTGCTTTAAAATAATATATACCATTTGCGGAAATATCACCTACATACTTATTTCCTGTTGGCAACTCAGGAATGGTATATTGCTCTATGGAATAATCCTTACCAATACGCACGATTGTGCTGGAAGGGGTAGACAAATAGCCCCAAAGAAATCCATCTGTAGTGTTATAACCTACACCATTAATATTACCAGCGGTAATATCCTCAGCAACTAAATAGGAGCTGCCCGAAGCCAAATCCAACGCATAAATATCATTATACTGAAATAAATAGGCATTATAGTCACAATTAAATGGTTCCGCTTGGGAAAGGACTTTGCTACACGCCAATATTAGGATAAGCAAAAAGGTGAAGTTATAAAATGGTAAAATGGTGTAATTTTTTTTCATATTTTCTACAATTTCAATACAAAAATTAAGGACAAACATAATTCCAAAAATTAAGGAATTTTCCTACTTTTATTTTAATTGCATACATAACCCGTTCATTTGCAATTTATTGTAGACGAATAGTTAAAATTATCCCGAAGCACAGCTGAACCTTCAGATTAAGAATTTTATAATCATAAGCTATTTTATTTGTCAATACAATTTTAAAATACCGAGTTCTTTCATTATTTTGCAAAAAAGTTTATAATCTGCATATGCAAAAAATAACCCGTCTATTCGATATACCTTATTATCAATTAGAGCATTTTAACCTTGAAAAAGCTCTTGTAACCAAAAAAAACGGGAAATGGATAGCCACTTCCACGCAAGAGTATATTAATAAAGCAAATGCCATAAGCAGGGGTTTGCTTCGCTTAGGAGTTAAACCTAATGACAAAATAGCCGTTATCTCATTGACCAACAGAACGGAGTGGAATATTTTGGATATTGGAATATTACAGATCGGCGCACAGAATGTACCAATTTATCCCACTATTTCTGAAGAGGATTATGAATATGTGCTAAACCATTCAGAAGCACAGTATTGTTTTGTATCGTGTACAGAGGTATTGACAAAGGTCAACAATATCAAGGGCAATGTAAAATCCCTTAAAGGAGTATACTCGTTCAATGAAATAGATAATTGCCCTAATTGGCAAGAAGTATTGGACCAAGGTGCGGATACGACCAACCAAGAAGAAGTAGAAACGTTAAAGAATAACGTTCAACCATCTGATCTTGCAACTTTAATCTATACTTCGGGTACCACTGGAAGACCAAAAGGTGTAATGATGAGCCATAATAATTTGGTGTCCAATGTTGTAGCAAGTAAAGAACGTGTTCCCTCTAGCACCAATGATACAGCGTTAAGCTTTTTACCCGTTTGCCATATTTTTGAACGTATGATTCTTTATCTCTACCAATATTGCGGAATTGAAATTCATTTTGCCGAAGGGTTGGATAAAATAAGTGATAACTTAAAAGAAGTAAAACCAAATTTAATGACCGTAGTACCCAGGTTGTTAGAAAAGGTATATGAATCTATAATTGCAAAAGGATCAAGTCTAACGGGTATAAAAAAGAGTCTGTTCTTTTGGGCCGTTGGTGTAGGTCTAAAATTTGAACCTTATAAGGCCAACGGGTGGTGGTATGAATTTAAACTTTCCATAGCACGCAAGTTAATTTTCAGCAAGTGGCAAGAAGGCCTAGGAGGTAATCTTGGCATAATGGTATCCGGTAGTGCCGCTTTGCAGCCCCGTCTAAGTAGAATTTTTGGCGCCGCAGGTATTCCTGTAATGGAAGGTTATGGTCTCACCGAAACTTCACCTGTCATCTCTGTAAACGATGTACGTAACAACGGGTGGAAAATTGCCACCGTAGGTAAGGTCATTTCAGATGTGGAAGTAAAGATTGCCGAAGATGGCGAAATTTTATGCAAGGGTCCTAACGTAATGATGGGTTATTATAAGGATCCGGAAAAAACCGCCGAAGTCATCAAAGATGGCTACTTCCATACAGGGGATATCGGTGAAATAGACCATGAAGGTTTTTTGCGGATTACCGATCGAAAAAAGGAAATGTTCAAAACTTCCGGCGGTAAATATGTAGCACCCCAATTGTTGGAGAACAGATGCAAGCAATCCCGTTTCATTGAGCAGATTATGGTTATTGGTGAAGGTGAAAAAATGCCCGCTGCACTTATTCAGCCCAATTTTGATTATATCTATGAATGGGCCAAGAAGAATAAAATTACCGTAGGTGAAAATTCTGATATTGTACTTAATGAAAAAGTAATTGCAAGATTGGACGAAGAAGTTACCAAGGCCAATGAAAATTTTGCCAAATGGGAAAAAATTAAACAATTTAGGCTTACACCGGACATCTGGAGTATTGAGGGCGGACATCTTACCCCTACAATGAAATTGAGGAGAAAAATCATCAAGGAAAAATACATTGACCTATACAATGATATTTATGGATATTAAGACCATATTCCACCAAAATTAGAAAAGCCCAAACGGAATTTTAACCTACTGCCCGGGTTTAATTAATCTATATGGATTAACTTGGTATAATACCAAGTTAATCTTTTACCCAATTCTTGTTAAATACGGCATTCCGTAATTTTATATAGGCAATTGTACCAAATTCAAAAAAGGAATAGGTTTTGCTTAAATATTTCATAAATTTATTATGCATGCATAATAAATTTTATTATATTTGGGCTGCAACCACCAGCGTATGAAAGAAGTAACAATTGATTATGCACTTAGAGCTACATGGCAAGCCGTAGCTAGAATGTATAATGAAGAAGCAAAGAATTTTGATTCTACAATGGCAGTAGGTTTTACTTTATTGAGTATTGACCCCAAAACGGGAACTCCATCTACCGCTTTAGGACCTAAAATGGGCATGGAAGCTACAAGTCTTTCCAGAATCTTAAAGAGTATGGAAAAAAAAGGGCTCATTCTAAGAAAGCCTAACCCAGATGACGGAAGAGGGGTATTAATCTATTTGACCGAAATGGGTCTGGA
The DNA here is from genome assembly GCF_007827235.1 of Maribacter sp. MAR_2009_72. Classification (NCBI taxonomy): domain Bacteria; kingdom Pseudomonadati; phylum Bacteroidota; class Flavobacteriia; order Flavobacteriales; family Flavobacteriaceae; genus Maribacter; species Maribacter sp. MAR_2009_72. Next base: position 894,597 of record NZ_VISB01000001.1, read on the forward strand.
AAAAAGAAACCTTTCTAAAAGTACCGTACTTCAATTTAATGAAGCTATTAGGCAAGAAGTGGACCAGGAAAAAATTCTGAACTTCTTTGAGGTTACGGAAACCATCAATAAACTAATTGCGGACAAAAAATTATTTTCAAAAAATATATCAAATTAATACCGATTAAACTACATGAACAAGCATATTAAAAAAGTAGCAGTTATCGGCTCTGGAATAATGGGTAGTGGCATTGCTTGCCATTTTGCCAATATTGGAGTCGAAGTATTACTATTGGATATCGTACCAAGAGAACTTACGGAAAAGGAAAAAGCCAAAGGCTTAACACTTAACGATAAAGTTGTTCGTAATAGATTGGTTAACGATTCATTGGCTGCAGCACTAAAATCTAAGCCCTCCCCTATTTATCATCAAAAATTTGCAGATAGGATATCTACTGGAAACTTAGAGGATGATATTGCAAAAGTGGCCAAGGTTGACTGGATCATTGAAGTAGTTGTTGAACGACTTGATATTAAAAAAATGGTGTTTGAAAACTTGGAAAAGCATAGGACTCCAGGTACATTGATTACATCCAATACATCGGGTATTCCTATTCATTTTATGAGTGAAGGCCGTAGTGAGGATTTTCAGAAACACTTCTGTGGAACACACTTTTTTAATCCCGCACGATATTTAAAATTGTTTGAAATTATTCCCGGACCCAAGACTTCTCCTGAAGTACTGGAATTTTTAAACGGATATGGAGAAAAATTTCTAGGTAAAACTTCTGTTATCGCAAAAGATACCCCTGCTTTTATAGGTAATAGAATAGGCATATTCAGTATCCAAAGCCTTTTTCATATGGTCAAGGATATGAACATGACTGTAGAAGAAGTAGACAAATTGACCGGTCCAGTAATAGGTCGTCCAAAATCCGCAACGTTTAGAACCGTAGATGTGGTTGGTCTGGACACTTTAGTGCACGTAGCCAACGGAATTGCGGATAATTGTAAGGATGATGAAAAGTTAGAACTCTTTAAACTGCCTGGTTTTATCAATACTATGATGGAGAACAAGTGGTTGGGTAGTAAGACCGGCCAAGGTTTTTATAAAAAATCCAAAGATGAAAAGGGCAAGACTGAAATTTTGACGTTGGATTTGGATACCATGGAGTACCGTTCCAAGAAAAGTGCAAAATTTGCCACATTGGAACTTACCAAAACAATAGATAAGGTCGTTGATAGATTTAAAGTATTGGTTGCAGGTAAAGACAAGGCCGGTGAGTTTTACAGAAAGAACTTTGCTGCCCTATTTGCCTATGTATCGCATAGAATACCTGAAATTACGGACGAACTTTATAAGATTGACGATGCCATGAAAGCTGGGTTTGGTTGGGAACACGGACCTTTTCAAATTTGGGATGCCATTGGCGTCGAGAAAGGAATAGAAATAATGAAAGCGGAAGGAGAAACACCTGCTGCTTGGGTAACAGAGATGCTCGCAGCCGGATCTACTTCTTTTTATGCCGTTAAGGATGGCGCTACCTACTATTATGATATTCCAAAAAAATCGATAGAAAAAATACCTGGCCAGGATTCGTTTATCATTTTGGATAATATTAGAAAATCCAAGGAAGTATTTAAAAATAGCGGCGTAGTCGTTGAAGATTTAGGAGACGGAATCTTGAATGTAGAATTCCAATCCAAAATGAATACGATTGGGGGCGATGTTCTTGCCGGACTTAATAAGGCAATTGACCTTGCCGAAAAAGATTTTCAAGGTCTTGTTGTTGGTAATCAAGCCCCAAACTTTTCTGTTGGTGCTAATATCGGTATGATATTCATGATGGCCGTTGAGCAAGAGTATGATGAATTGAACATGGCAATAAAAATGTTTCAGGATACCATGATGCGCATGCGCTATTCCGCCATACCCACAGTATCCGCACCCCACGGTATGACTTTGGGCGGTGGCTGTGAGCTGTCATTACATGCGGATAAAGTAGTAGCCGCTGCAGAAACTTATATAGGTTTGGTTGAATTTGGAGTTGGTGTAATCCCAGGTGGTGGCGGTTCTAAGGAGTTTGCCTTGCGAGCACAAGATTTGTTTCATAAAAACGATGTTGAACTGAACGTACTTCAAGAATACTTTTTAACAATAGGTATGGCTAAGGTATCCACTTCTGCCTATGAAGCGTATGATTTAGGAATTTTACAATCGGGCAAGGATATTGTGGTGGTGAATAAAGACCGACAAATTGCTACCGCTAAGGCCCATGCTCAATTAATGGCCGAGGCAGGGTATACCCAACCTGTAAAACGTAAGGATATTAAAGTTTTGGGCAAACAGGCTTTAGGTATGTTCTTAGTAGGTACGGACTCCATGCAAGACAGTAACTATATAAGTGAGCATGACAAAAAGATTGCCAATAAATTGGCATACGTAATGGCCGGTGGTGATCTGTCTGAACCAACACGCGTATCGGAACAATATCTTTTGGATTTAGAGCGTGAAGCATTCCTGTCATTATGTACGGAACGTAAGACATTGGAAAGAATTCAGCACATGTTAAAAACAGGTAAACCATTAAGAAACTAAAAAGGATATGAAACAAGCATATATAGTAAAAGCATATAGAACGGCAGTGGGAAAAGCGCCAAAAGGGGTTTTCCGCTTTAAAAGAGCTGATGAATTGGCCGCCGAGACCATTCAGCATATGATGAGTGAAGTACCCCAATTGGATAAAAAACGTATTGACGATGTTATTGTGGGCAATGCTATGCCAGAAGGTTCCCAAGGTTTGAACATGGCACGTTTAATATCACTTATGGGATTGGATATTGTGGATGTACCGGGGGTGACCGTAAATCGTTTTTGTTCTTCAGGAATTGAAACGATTGGTATTGCAACGGCAAAAATTCAGTCAGGAATGGCAGATTGTATCATAGCAGGTGGTGCAGAAAGTATGAGCTCCGTTCCCATGACAGGTAATAAACCGGAATTAAACTATGATTTGGTAAAATCTGGCCATGAGGATTATTATTGGGGAATGGGTAATACCGCAGAAGCCGTTGCTAAGCAGTTCAATGTATCTAGGATAGACCAAGATGAGTTTGCATACAATTCCCATATGAAAGCACTTCGCGCCCAAGCCGAAGACCGTTTTCAAGAACAGATTGTTCCTATAACGGTTGATCAGACATACGTAGATGAAAATGGTAAAAAAGCAAATAGAAGTTACACCGTTTCCAAGGATGAGGGACCAAGAAAAGGTACCAGCAAAGAAGCTTTGGCCGGTTTAAGACCTGTGTTTGCCGCAGGTGGTAGTGTAACAGCCGGTAACTCCTCGCAAATGAGCGATGGTGCCGCTTTTGTTCTTATCATGAGCGAAGAAATGGTCAAAGAGCTCAATATTGAGCCTATTGCACGTTTGGTGAATTATGCCGCTGCCGGTGTAGAGCCTCGTATTATGGGTATTGGACCTGTAAAAGCAATTCCAAAGGCACTAAAGCAAGCTGGTTTAAAACAAGACGACATTGAATTAATTGAATTGAACGAAGCATTTGCCTCACAATCCTTGGCCGTTATGCGTGAGCTTGACCTAAACCAAGATATCGTGAATGTGAATGGTGGAGCAATAGCCTTAGGACATCCATTAGGATGTACCGGTGCCAAACTTTCTGTTCAATTGTTTGACGAAATGCGTAAGCGTAATATGCAAGGCAAATACGGTATGGTAACAATGTGCGTGGGTACAGGACAAGGTGCCGCAGGTATTTTTGAATTTTTAAACTAAACGATAGAATTTAGATATTAGAATAAAGAGATAAGATTAAGATAAATGGCTTTCAGGCATAACTATAGAAATTTAAAAATTTGGAAGTTAGGGATAAGCATAGCTAATGATATATCTGATACTATCTTAAGTTTCCCTAAGCACGAGAGATTTGATTTAAGTTCTCAAATGAGCAGATGTTCTATCTCTATTCCAAGCAATATTGCAGAGGGATCTGCAAGAACAGATAAGTCGTTTAGTCATTTTTTAAGTATCTCTTTAGGTTCATCTTTTGAACTAGGAACACAACTACTAATAGCATATCATAGAAATTATATAACTGATATTAAATTAAAATTACTCGAAGACAAGATTGAAGAATTTCAGAAAATGACCATGGGGTTTCAAAATAGCCTTGTATAATTCTCTTTTCTATTCTCTCAATTCTAATTTCTAAAAACAATTAATAACATGAGTGCAGAAACAATAAATAAAGACATTCTTAGAGGAGGACAATTTCTCGTCAAGGAAACCAATTGTGAAGATATTTTCACCCTAGAGGACTTAAATGAGGAACAACGAATGATGCGTGATAGCACCAAGGAATTTGTTGACAGGGAATTGTGGGCGCATTGGGAACGTTTTGAGAAAAAAGATTATGCGTATACGGAAGAAACTATGCGCAAAGCCGGTGAATTGGGCTTATTGAGTGTTGCCGTTCCAGAATCCTATGGTGGAATGGGAATGGGCTTTGTCTCTACTATGTTGGTCTGTGATTATATTTCTGGCGCTACAGGTTCTTTTAGTACTGCATTTGGAGCGCATACCGGTATTGGCACCATGCCTATAACTTTATACGGTACAGAAGAGCAGAAGCAAAAATATGTGCCTAAATTGGCTTCAGGTGAATGGTTTGGTGCATATTGCCTTACTGAACCAGGTGCCGGATCAGATGCAAATTCCGGTAAAACAAAAGCGGTGTTATCAGAAGATGGGAAAACGTATAGCATAACCGGTCAGAAAATGTGGATTTCAAATGCTGGTTTTTGTAACCTGTTTATCGTATTTGCCCGTATAGAGGATGATAAGAATATTACAGGATTTATCGTTGAAAATGACCCTAGTAATGGCATATCATTAGGAGATGAAGAAAAGAAATTAGGAATTCACTCCTCCTCTACCCGTCAGGTATTTTTCAATGAAACAAAAGTTTCTGTGGATAATATGCTCTCAACAAGAGGAAATGGCTTTAAGATAGCAATGAATGCATTGAATGTAGGTCGTATTAAATTGGCGGCTGCATGTTTGGAAGCCCAAAGAAGGGTAATCAATGAAGCAGTAAATTACGCCAATGAACGAATCCAATTCAAAACTCCCATTGTTAACTTTGGTGCTATAAAAGCCAAATTGGCAGATATGTCCACCAATGCCTATGTAGGAGAATCTGCCTGCTATCGTGCCGCAAAGAATATCGAAGACCGTATTGCTATTAGGGAAAGTGAAGGTAATACCCACCAAGAAGCCGAGTTAAAAGGTGTGGAGGAATATGCAATTGAGTGCTCAATATTAAAGGTAGCAGTATCCGAAGATGTTCAACATACCGCTGATGAAGGTGTTCAGATTTTTGGCGGAATGGGCTTTAGTGCAGATACACCAATGGAATCTGCTTGGAGAGATGCAAGAATTGCACGTATCTATGAAGGAACCAATGAAATCAATAGAATGTTAGCTGTAGGTATGCTTGTTAAAAAGGCTATGAAAGGTCATGTAGACCTATTAGGACCTGCAACTGCCGTTGGTGAGGAACTTATGGGAATTCCTTCCTTTGATACTCCTGATTTTTCTGAATTGTTTGCTGAAGAAAAAGATATTTTAAAAAGACTTAAAAAAGTGTTTTTAATGGTGGCTGGATCTGCGGTTCAAAAATACGGACCTGAATTGGAAAAGCACCAACAATTAATGTTGGCGGCATCTGATATCCTTATTGAAGTATATATGGCAGAATCTGCCCTATTACGTACGGAAAAAAATGCGAAACGTTTTGGTGAAGAAGCACAGGCTACGCAAATAGCCATGTCTAAACTTTATCTTTTCAATGCCGTTGAAAAAATCATCAATAAAGGTAAGGAAGCTATAATCTCCTTTGCAGAAGGTGATGAGCAACGCATGATGCTAATGGGACTTAAACGCTTTACAAAATATACGAACTACCCTAATGTAGTAGCTTTACGCACACAAATTGCCGATAAAGTTGCCGCAGACAACGGGTATACCTTTGACTAGTTCAGATTACCTTTTTGTTGTTTGGTAAAATGAATAGGAACCGCCCTTAAAAGGGCGGTTTTTTATTTGCTCAAATTCTAACATACCGCTAATTTTGAACAATGCACAAGGAACTACTCAAACAAGTATATAGTCCATCTGAATTTAATTCCATTGGCCATTCACTTATTGACCAATTAACGGAACACCTGGAGAACAAGCTTTTTCAATTATCCAATACGGCGATACCATGGAATACTCCTGAGAACGAGCTACAATTCTGGAAAGAGTTTTTGCACCATGGGGACAAAGCGGATATATTCAAGGAAATAACAAAACATACCACTTATATCCACCATCCCCATTATATGGGCCATCAGGTTGCCCCTCCTGCTCCTATAACCGCTCTAACTGGATTGTTAAGCTCGTTATTGAACAACGGAACAGCAGTTTATGAAATGGGTATGGCGTCAAATGCCATAGAACGCATAATAACTGAAAAACTATGCGAAAAGATAGGATATGGCCCCCACTCTGCCGGGTTCCTTACTTCTGGCGGAACCCTAGCCAACCTAACCGCTTTGTTGAGTGCCCGCAAGGCCATTACCCAAGCAGATATATGGAACAAGGGTATGGTGAACCAATTAGGTATTATGGTTAGTGAAGAAGCTCATTATTGTGTTGATCGTGCCGCGCGTATTATGGGCATGGGTGCGCAAGGTATCGTTAAAATTCCCGTAACCGATAATTTTGCAATGAATACAGACGTGTTACTTGCAAAATATGTAGAAGCTAAGGCAAAAGGCATTGAAATATTTGCAATAGTTGGTAGCGCACCGTCTACGGCAACCGGAATTTTTGATGACTTATCAAAGATTGCCGCATTTGCCCAAAAAATGAATATATGGTTTCATGTGGACGGTGCCCATGGAGGTGCAGGGATATTTTCAGAAAAATACAGGCATACCTTAAAAGGAATAGAACATGCGGATAGTGTAGTGATAGATGGACATAAGATGATGATGATGCCCGCATTGACGACTGCTCTCCTTTTTAAGGATGAAGTCAATGCCAAGGCCACGTTTAGCCAAAAAGCAGACTATTTATTGTCAGACTCGGAACATGAAGATTGGTATAATTCTGGCAAACGTACCTTTGAGTGTACAAAGAATATGATGGCCATCCATTGGTATACGCTACTAAAATTTTATGGTGAAGAAGTTTTTGACGCTTACGTAACCCAATTATATGATATGGGAAAACTGTTTGCGGACCTTATTGAAGATGAGCCCAATTTTGAAGTTGCCATAACCCCAATGTCCAACATTGTTTGCTTTAGATATTGTTCCCCATCTTTGACCTTAGAACGTGAGAATGCGCTAAATGCAAAAATTCGCCAATCTTTGTTAGAAGATGGCGAATTTTATATTGTACAAACCAAATTGAGACAAAAATTCTATATGAGGATTACCGTAATGAATCCGTTTACTGACATTGCCCACTTTAAGAATCTCATACAAAAAATAAAAAGATTCGTATTATAATCAATCTCGTAACGACTCTACCATTTGATCTTCACTGTCTTTCTTTGAAAAGTTAATGGCACATTCTATTAACGCTAGATGTGAATAGGCTTGTGGAAAATTACCGAGCAATCGTTTGGTCTTGAAATCTATGTCCTCACTAAATAATCCTAAATGATTGCTATAGCCCAATAAACGCTCAAAATATTCCAAAGCCTTCTTACGCTCGCCAATTTTAAACAAACTATTGATATACCAGAACGTACATACGGTAAAGGAAGAAGATGGCAGTCCAAAATCGTCCTCATTTTTGTAACGGTACAATAGTCCATCATTACTTAACTCTTTTCCAATGGCATGGACCGTACTAATGTAACGTTCATCTTTGGCATCCACACATCCGTAGGATTCCATTAACAAAACTGAGGCATCCAATTCCTTAGAACCGTAAGATTGGGTGTAGGCGCCAACTTCATCATTCCACGCGTTGTCATAGATATCTTTCCATATCTCCGCTCGTATTGGCTCCCATTTTTCAATTTTATGCTTCTTATCAAGCATTTCCGCTACTTTGATCGCCCTGTCCAATGCAGTCCAACATAATACCTTAGAAAATGTAAAATGTCTGTCCTCAGCTCTAAATTCCCAAATACCCTTATCCGCATCTTTCCAGTTATTACTAACGATCCAAACAATTCCTTTGGTAATGGCCCATAAATCCTCCCCGTTATCGATATCAACACTAAACTTTACCATTTGCTCATATATGACATCCATTAAAATACCATAAATATCATTCTGCTTTTGGTGATAGGCCGCATTACCTACTCTAACGGGTTTGGAACCTTTGTAACCGGCCAAGTGATCCAATGTTTCCTCCGTTAACTTCTTTTCCTTATTAATCCCGTACATTATCTGTAGTTTTTCTGCCTTATCCGGGATTAAATCAATAATAAACTGCAAGTAGCGTCTTGCCACATTTTTATGGCCAAGTTCAGATACTACCTTGATTACCATAGATGCATCACGGATCCAACAAAAACGATAATCCCAATTTCTAACCTCACCTATGGTTTCTGGCAAGGAGGTTGTTGCGGCAGCCAGTACGGCACCGGTCTTATCATAACTCAATAACTTTAACGTAAGGGCACTTCGTGAAATTTCCTCATTGAATTTTTTATAGGTTGGCGTTAAATTGGACCAATTCAACCAATAGACCCTTGTATTTTGTAAATCTAAATAAGCACGTTCCGTAGTAGGCAACAACAATTTTTCATTATATCCTATTAATATATATCCATCCTCAGTAAGTTCTATTTGCTCAGAATTTACAATACGTTCTTTAGCAAAGGATGAATATAGAAATATGGTATCAAACTTTACATCATGGGTTAAACTGGCCACAAAATCCTTTTTTATAAAGGATTCCGTTGTTCCTATAGCATATTCAAGCTTTGGATCATATAGTACCGAGAATTTGGGTGTGCCGGATATGTATTTAAAATAGCGAATCAATTCTGGCGGAGCATGATATGCGTTACCTTCCTTCCTATACCTTGGCATAAAATCATGGATCTCAAAATGATGTTCCCCAGATTTAAAGGAAGTGATCAATATATTGGTATATGGTTCATATTTCTGGGTAATTTTATAACTATCATCAACATGTATTTCAAAACTACCCCCTATTTCCTCATCCAGTAATTTTGCAAACACAGATGGACTGTCAAATTCTGGCAAACAACACCAATCTATGCTTCCTGTTTTTGATATTAATGCTGCACTTCTACAATTTCCTATTATTCCGTAGTCTAAATTATCCATTCAATAAAATTCTTGATTCATTTGAGGTTTCAATTGGTATTGGCCTCCTTTTTCACGAAATTTAGAAAAATAATTTTCAAGAAGAAGCAAATAAATCTCTTTTATGGCTAAAACTATCATTATCTCAAATAGATTACCTGTTCAATTACAAATTAGCAATGGAGACATTACGGCCGTTCCAAGCGTAGGAGGATTGGCAACCGGTATGAAATCCGTTCATTCTGGTGGAGATAGTCTGTGGATCGGATGGAGCGGACTTACCGATGAGGAAATTCCTGAGCAATTGGTTTCCAAAATCGATAACGCCCTTGCCGAACATGGTTCCAGCAAGGTAAACCTTACCGAAAAGGAAGTGGATGGTTTTTACTATGGTTTTAGCAACAGGACCATTTGGCCCTTATTTCATTATTTCTTGGAATATTCCGAATTTGAACTGGAAAGTTGGGAAATCTACAAAGCGGTAAATCAAAAATTTGCCGATGCCATTTTAGAAAAGGCCAATAACGATGATACGATTTGGGTACATGATTATCAATTAATGCTAGTACCACAAATGGTACGTGCAGAAAGGCCGAATATTTCAATTGGTTTCTTTTTGCATATCCCATTTCCCTCCTATGAGATTTTTAGAACATTGCCATGGCGTAAGGAGGTACTTTCCGGGCTTTTGGGCTCTGATCTAATTGGTTTTCACACCTATGATTACGAACGTCACTTTTTAAGTTCCGTAAGAAGGCTTTTAGGCTTAGAAGTAAGCTTTAATGATATTTATTTGGATGACCGTATTATTAAGGTGGATTCTTTTCCTATGGGCATTGACTATAAAAAGTTCAGCAATGCGGCCAAAGAACATTCCCAACGAAGCGAAGACGAAAAATCAGAACTTCAAAAAAGGTTGGATACCCATAAGAAATCTGCTCCAGATGCAAAATTCTTTTTGTCCATTGACCGCCTTGATTACACAAAAGGTATAGCCAAACGTCTTAAGGCATTTGAGTACTTTTTGAACAAATATCCGCAGTATAAGGAAAAAGTACGTCTTATTATCCTTGCCGTTCCTTCTAGGTCAAACGTTCCCCAATACCAGTTATTGAAAAGGGAAATAGATGAATTGGTGGGCAGAATCAATGGTGAACTATCTACCGTAAGCTGGACACCTATTTGGTATTTTTATAGGTCTATGCCTTTTGATAATCTGATCGACCTTTACACATCATCAGATATTGCATGGTTAACCCCCATTAGGGACGGTATGAATCTGGTAGCCAAAGAATATATTGCTACAAGGACAGATCAGACCGGAGTGTTGATATTGAGCGAAATGGCAGGTTCTGCCAATGAGATGAACGAATCCTTATTGATCAATCCAAATAACTTTGAACAGATTGCCGATTCTTTGAACGAAGCCTTGAACATGCCTAAGGAAGAGCAGATTTCACGTAATGCCCTGTTGCAAAAAAGATTGGAACGCTATAATGTAGAAAAATGGGCCAATGACTTTATGAACTCCTTGATCAATCAAAAACATAATAATCAAACTTATGTATCTAGCCGTTTATCCGTGGATGTGATGAACGTGATCATGAAAGAGTATAAGAATGCAAAAAGAAGGTTGGTCTTCTTGGATTATGATGGCACGTTGGCCGGTTTTCATAATGACCCCCAAAAAGCTTCACCTGATGAAGCGTTGTACGAACTGCTAGATCAAATTTCTTCACAGGAAAATACGGATATGTATTTGATCAGTGGCAGGGACAAGGAAACATTTACCAAATGGTTCCTTCCCAAAAAATACAATATGATCGTTGAACATGGCGTATGGATCTCACAAGGTGGAGAAGAGTTTAGAATGCTTGAAACGGTCAAAAAAGATTGGATGGAAAAAATTCTACCGGTTCTTGAGTCTTTTGTTGATCGAACACCTGGTAGTTTTATTGAGGAAAAGAATTACTCTTTAGCTTGGCACTATAGAAACACCGATCCAGATTTTGGACAAAAGAGATCGGTAGAACTAAACACGGTATTAACCAGTCTTATAGCCAATGATGACCTCAGCGTGCTAAATGGCAACAAGGTTATGGAAATAAAGAGCAGTAACGTAAACAAAGGTAGAGCCTCTATGCGAGTATATACGGAGCATGAATATGACTTTGTTTTTGCTATTGGTGACGATTGGACCGATGAATTTATGTTTCAGGAATTACCTGATGACGCCGTAACCGTTAAGGTTGGTAGGCAAAAAACACAAGCTAAATACTTTGTGGACAACACTAAAAACGTGCGTTCCATTTTAAAAAGGTTTGCAGAGAAGCATTGAAATTTACCTCAATTTAATTTTATGACATTTAAGTGTTTTTGGCTATTGCTTAGTATTATGCCCTTTATTCATCTGCAAGCCCAACAAAGCACAGAGGTATATTTGACCTATTTGGAAATGGAAGTTGATTCCTTGCATATAAATAATGCCATTAATATTTCCAATAACGAAGGCTATGATAATCAGCCTTCGTTTTTTGATAATGACAATTTGTTATTTGCAGCTACGAGAAACGGTCAAACGGATATTGCGTTGTACCATATTAACGACAGGTCTATTTCATGGCTTACCAATACCCCAAATGGCAGCGAATATTCCCCAACGAAAATACCTGGGAAAAATGCGGTTTCAGCTATTAGATTGGATGACAATGGTTTACAAAGACTTTATGAATATAATTTGGACACCAATGAACACGGCGTTCTTTTGGATAGTTTAAAAGTTGGTTATCATGTGTGGTTTTCAAAAGACTTACTGGTCTGCACGGTTTTGCGCGAAAATAGAATGGACCTAGTTATATCCAACTTAAAAAATCTTACCAATATTACGGTTCAACAAAATGTGGGCAGGTCTTTACATAAAATACCTGATAGCGATCTTATAAGTTATATTTCAAAATCTAACACCACAAATATGATCAAATCTTTAAATCCTCAATACTTACATTCAGAGGATATCATATCATTGCCAGAAAATTCAGAAGATATTAGTTGGATGAAGGACGGAAGCCTAATTACTGCTTTTGACAATAATATTCTATCGTTTAATCCAAAAAAGGATAAGAATTGGAAAATGGCCTACCAAATCAATAATCCAGATGTGAACAGTATCTCTAGGTTGGCCATAAGTCCGCAAGGAAATTATTTAAGTTTTGTTTCCAATGATTCACAAAAAAGAATTGTTGACCAGCAAGTTGAAACGTTCAATGCCCGAGATGTCAATGCATTTGCAAATTGTTTTTCCGAAAACGTTATTGTCTCTAATTATCCAATGGATACACTGTATGTTGGACGACAAATTCTCAAGGAAAAATATCAACTTTTCTATGATAGAACACCGTCTGTAGAGGTAAAAGTCGCCTCTAGGATACATCTGGGGCAGACCGTCATAGACCAAGAACAGGTTACCGTTGGTGGAAAACAGCATCAACAAGTTGCAATATATAAAGTTGATGGACTTATAAACAGTATGACCTTTATCCAGGATTTACCCACTAAATATGATCCGGAAATACTTGTACAACGCCAGCTTGAAGGTTATAACCAAAAAAACATCAATACTTTTTTAAGCCCGTACGCTGAAAATGTAAAAATTTATGGTGACAATGGCGTACTTAGAACAGCGGGTATTGAAAACATGCGAAATCGATATTCTGATTTTTTTGCAACGACACCAGACCTACACTGTGAATCAAAGAATAGAATCGTGATCGGTAATATTGTCATAGATGAAGAATTTATAACTGCAAACGGTAAGTCCTTCTCGGCAATAGGTATTTATGAAATTGAACATAATAAAATAGCCAAGGTTACCTTTTTACATTGATCTATTGAAGCAAACGCTACATATACTCCCTATTATAATAGTTTCACAGTTTGCCTGTACCTCAACTTGGTTTGCGGGCAATGCCATTATACAATCGTTGGCCAAAAATTTAAATTTTGGTCCTGATATTGTTGGTTATGTCATCTCATCAGTACAATTCGGATTCATAATAGGCACATTGATTTTTGGAATTCTAATGATTGCCGATCGATTTTCGCCCTCAAAAGTTTTTATGGTGTGCGCTTGTTTGGCTGCTTTATCCAATTTAACCCTTATTGCACCTAATTTGAACATCTCTGGTTTATTGCTTGCTAGATTTGGTACCGGCTTTTTCCTTGCCGGTATCTATCCGGTAGGAATGAAGATTGCAGCCGATTATTATGAAAAAGGACTAGGGAAAGCTTTGGGCTTTTTGGTGGGCGCCTTGGTTTTAGGTACTGCATTTCCTTTTCTAATAAAAGGTACATCTTGGGCAAATGATCCTAATAGTGTTATACAGCTTACTTCTGGTATAACCGTCTTGGGAGGTTTTCTACTAGTAGCACTTGTACCTAACGGTCCCTACAGGGTGGCAAGCACCTCTTTACAATTAAATGCAGGTCCAAGACTTTTCAAGAATCATGATTTTAAAAAAGCCGCTTTTGGGTATTTTGGCCACATGTGGGAGCTTTATGCCTTTTGGGCATTTACCCCTATTGCCTTGCAATGGTTTTCTAATAAGACCGACAACGAATTATCGGTTTTTTTATGGACAGGAATCGTAATTGCGCTCGGTGGGCTATCCTGTGCTTTTGGAGGAATGATCTCTCAACGTATAGGAAGTAAAAGGGTAGCATTGAAAGCATTGCTTACATCCGGCATATTCTGTTTTATTTCGCCCGTAATATTCGTATTGCCCGTATATCTATTTTTGACATGTTGGTGTTTATGGGGAATAGCCGTTACAGCAGATTCTCCTCAGTTCTCTAATTTGGTAGCCTCTTCTGTTTCCCCACAATTAAAGGGCACAGCGCTTACTATTGTAAATTGTATTGGTTTTGCCATTACTATTGTTAGCATTCAGCTCCTTGGATTGCTTCAAACAATTATCCCAATGAATTTGTTATTCATACTGCTAGGTATAGGCCCATTATTAGGTGTCTACTACCTCATCCAAAAGAAAACGAAAAAAAGCTATTGAAAACAACTCTTTAAAACTTTTTAATTACGGTTAGACCGGATATAGTTTTTCGCACCAAATTATGGTCGCCCTTATATTTTACTTAATTTTAGAAGTAAATTGCCAACACTATATTTTCCTATTAAAAAACTTGAAATGAAAAACCTTTACCTATTCCTATTTTTAGCTTTTACGTTTGTAATAAACGCCCAGACCGATCAACGCATTTATGATATTATAGATGCAGTTTCTGCCGAACGTATTAAAAACGATGTTACCAAACTGGCAAATTTTGGTACAAGGCATACATTAAGCGATACGGTTTCCAGTACTAGGGGAATTGGTGCTGCAAGAAGATGGATCAAAAGCGAATTTGAAAAAACCTCAGCTGCATGTAATGGTTGTCTTAATGTGTTCTTTCAAAAAGATTTGGTAAAAAAAGGAGCCAACCAACGTATTGTAAAGGATGTTGAAATTGTAAATGTCCTGGCAATACAAAAAGGAACAACTTATCCTAATAGATTTATCATCATGAGTGGTGATATTGATTCACGTGTTAGTGACCCTACCAATTTTACAGATGATTCACCTGGCGCAAATGATAATGCTAGTGGAATGGCCGGTACCTTAGAGGCTGCCCGCGTACTTTCTAAATACACCTTTGAAAACAGTATAATCTATATGGGACTTTCCGGAGAGGAACAAGGTCTCTTTGGCGGTGGTGGCGTAGCTCAATACGCTAAGGACCAAGGCTGGGAAGTTATCGGTATTTTTAATAATGACATGATAGGTAACATTAAAGGTGTGGACGGCACGATCAGCAACGTAGATTTTAGAATTTTTTCAGAGCCCGTTCCCCCTACGGAAACAGAAGAACAAAGAAAGGCAAGACGTTTTTATGGAGGTGAAGTAGATGGCGTTTCTAGACAATTGGCTAGATATGTTCACAAAAACGTAACGCTGTATATGCCCGAAATGAACCCAATGATGATATACCGTCTAGACCGTTTTGGTCGTGGTGGTCATCACAGGCCATTTAATGACGCAGGTTTTCCAGGTATACGTATCATGGAAGCCCATGAAAATTATACCCAACAACACCAAGATATACGTGCAGAAGATGGCATTGCCTATGGTGATGTACTGGAACACGTAAATTTTGAATATGCCGCTAAACTGACCGCGGTAAATGCTATCAACCTGGCATCACTGGCCTGGGCGCCACCAGCACCTATGACCGTAAAGATTGGCGGTATCGTTCAGCCTGCGGCAAAATTTCAATGGAGTAAGGTAAATGGTGCCAAAGGTTACAAAATCTATTGGAGGGATACTACTTCCCCTACCTGGGACAATAGCCGTTATGTTGGCGATGTCACTGAATTTGTTTTGAACGGTATTGTAATCGATAATTATTTCTTTGGCATATCTGCAGTTGGTGAAAACGGATTTGAAAGTCCCGTTGTATTTCCAAATGGAATATTTAGGTAAACACCTTTTAACATTATTGAATCCCAAACTATTTTAATCGCAAACATGAGA
Organism: Maribacter sp. MAR_2009_72; assembly: GCF_007827235.1. Taxonomy (NCBI): domain Bacteria; kingdom Pseudomonadati; phylum Bacteroidota; class Flavobacteriia; order Flavobacteriales; family Flavobacteriaceae; genus Maribacter; species Maribacter sp. MAR_2009_72. The sequence goes on from NZ_VISB01000001.1 coordinate 910,521, forward strand.
AAAACAGCATTTGCAATTTGTTTAGGTCTTGCTGGACTTTTACAAGCCCAAACTTTTACTGAACAAGATACCCTTAGAGGCAGCATAACTCCAGAACGCGCTTGGTGGGATTTAAATTACTATCATTTAAATATTGAAGTTGACCCTGCCGAAAAATATATCAACGGTACCAACACTATACGTTACAAAGTATTACAACCGCATCAGGTCCTACAAGTTGACCTACAACCTCCTTTGCAGATTGAAAAAGTTATGCAAGAAGGGAAAGTTTTGGATGTAGAGCATAACGGCAATGCCCATTTTATTACATTGACAAAACCACAGATTAACGGTGATTACAATGAGGTAATTATCACATATTCCGGAAAACCCAAAGAAGCGGTCAATGCTCCTTGGGATGGCGGATTTTCTTGGAAAAAAGATAATAACGGCAAAGATTTCATTGCCACTTCCTGCCAAGGTCTGGGAGCAAGTGTATGGTGGCCCAATAAAGATCACATGTATGACGAGGTAGATAGTATGTTGATTAGTGTAAAAGCCCCAAAAGGTCTAATGAACGTATCTAATGGACGACTAAGAAGTATCGACAAAGAAACCAATACCTATCAATGGTTCGTTTCCAATCCTATTAACAATTATGGAGTAAATGTAAATATTGGAGATTACGTTCATTTCGATGAAATATACCAAGGAGAAAATGGTGCCCTGGATATGGATTACTACGTTTTAAAGGATAATTTGGAGAAAGCAAAAGAGCATTTTAAAGATGCCCCAAAAATGATGGAAGCTTTTGAACATTGGTTTGGTCCCTACCCGTTCTATGAGGATTCGTTTAAGCTGGTTGAAGTACCTTATCTAGGCATGGAGCATCAAAGCTCCGTAACTTATGGCAATCAGTATCTAAAAGGGTATTTGGGTAGAGACCTATCACGATCTGGATGGGGACTAAAATTTGATTTTATCATTATCCATGAAGCGGGTCATGAATGGTTCGCCAATAATATCACCTATAAGGATGCAGCGGATATGTGGGTGCATGAAGGTTTTACCTGCTATTCTGAAAGCCTGTTCTTGGACTATCATTATGGTACTCAGGCAGCGAACGCTTATGTTCAGGGCATTCGTAAAAATATACGCAACGATAGACCAATCATTGGTATATACGATGTTAATTATGAAGGTAGTGGAGATATGTATTATAAAGGCTCCAATATATTACATACGTTAAGACAGGTTGTCAACAACGATGAAAAATGGCGCACGATACTACGAGGTCTAAACAAGGAATTTTATCATAAAACAGTTACTACGGCACAGATTGAAACATATATTGCCGAGCAGATGGACATGAACCTAAAACCTTTCTTTGACCAGTATTTACGTACTGTTGAAATTCCTGTCCTGGAATATAAAATTAAGGACAATAAATTCATATACCGGTACACCAATACTAATACAGACTTTAGGCTACCTATACGTATTTATGTAGAAAACAACCCCCTATGGATCAAACCTGGCAATAAGTGGCAAACCAAAAAACTTAAGGGCGATCTAAGTACACTAGCAGTAGACCCAAATTTTTATATCAATAGCCAACAGGTAAATGAATAACAAGCGTATTAAGTACAATGGTTATAAGGTATAAATGTTGGCCTTAGCGTTAAGGGTGCACAAATAATTGTGTTATTTTTAGCGCATACCATCCCTAATCAATGAAAAGAACTTTCGTAAAATTTAGAAATAGTGCTTTTAGAAGTTTTATTCGAAGGCATTCTAAATACGCCCCCATCCTTTTCTTCATTGGGGGTTTTATATTTGACACATTGACCTTGGGCCGCATAGACCGTACTTATGACCTAACGGTTCTATGCCTACACATGACATCCCTTTCCATTACCCTTTACCTCTACAATTTGGCAGACGACGGCAAATGGAAACATACATTCCTTGAACGATATACAGAGTATCTGCCCTTGGCAATTCAATTTTTCTTTGGAGGCCTTTCCAGTGCGTATGTCATCTATTTTTCAAGAAGTGTCTCCTTATCCAAAACGGCATCATTTTTTATAATTCTGGTCCTATTATTGATTGCCAATGAATTTTTAAAAAAAAGAATCTCCAACAAATACCTGCAATTTGGGGTTTATTATTTTATCAGTTTTACCTTCTTTGCATTTATGGTACCCGTATTCCTAAAGGAATTGAACAATATGGTCTTTTTGATTTCTGGCGGAATAAGCCTATTATGTACCTTGGTTCTTTTGACCTTTATTTACAGTAAAAGTCCTAGCACAAGAAAAGAAATACAATTAGGCAAGATGATCGGTATTATATTGGTCATATATGCGGTAATAAATCTGTTCTATTTTATGAAGCTCATACCTCCGGTACCCCTTGCCCTGGACAAAGGAATCGTAGCACATAACATTGAACTGAAGAATAATGAATACCACGTTACTTATGAGGCAGAAGATTCTTATGTTTTCTGGCGAAAACATAATTTGGAATTTAGCTATACTCCAGACCAGAATGTCTATATCTTTTCTTCAATCTTTGCTCCTACCAATTTAAAAAAAGCGGTTTTTCATCGTTGGAGATGGTATAATCCAAAGACCGAAGAGTGGGAGAATTTAGATGACATTGGTTATGATATTACCGGTGGTAGAGATGGAGGCTTTAGAGGATATACGTTCAAAAATAATATTAGGCCCGGGGAATGGGAAGTACAAGTGCTAACCGAGGAAGAGCAGGTCTTGGGGGTGATCGGGTTTACCATTATTGAGAGAAATACCAATTATGGCAAAAAACTAAAAACAGAGCGATTTTAGTTGGTTTTACTACATACCCCCATTCATTTATAGTAAAAAAATTCATAATTTTTCAAAGCTTTTGGTCGTTGTATGCAAACTTAGCCTACCTTCGTTCCCCTAATTTTTATTGATTGTCAATATACCATAAAGTCCGAGCCGTAGAACGTGTTTTCTACCAATTGGAAAAGGAGGTGGGCTCCTTTCAAAAATCCACTGGGTTAGGCTGTGTTGCCAATTGCGGCAAGTGTTGCACAAAACCGGATATCAATGCCACTGCTTTGGAATTTCTACCTTTTGCCTATTCATTATTCAAGAATGGAGAGGCGGAGCTATATTTGGACCAATTGAACAATGATCGCTCTACAACACTTTGTCCTATACTGAATTCAATTTTATCCCCCGGGGAAATAGGCTTTTGTTCAGATTATGCACATAGGGGTCTAATTTGTAGACTATTTGGTTTTTCAGCTATGCTCCACAAGAACAATAAGCCTACGCTAGTAACATGTAAACCTATTAAGGAAGGAAAACCGGAAGCCGTCCTTCAGGCAGAAAGACAAATTGCCGCAAATAAAAATTATCCCCTAATCAGTGATTACTACATGCAACTTAGGTCAATAGATGCTTCATTGGGAGAAGAACTATACCCTATTCGCATAGCAATTGCAAAGGCTATTAATGCCGTACTAGGCTATTATGCTTATCGCAGACCGCCCAGAGGAACTAAAGTTGCTTAAAATATTTATGACTTCAAAAAGATAAAATGTACATTTATTGGTCTAAATAAGATACAACCCCTTTAGTGGGCATGAACACAAATTATAATGAGTATTACTTCTGAAATTCCTAAAACAATAACTGACGAATTAGGGAATGATCACCCAAATTGGGAACTGGTCTTAAACGCCACCTTGAATTTTTTCGATTGTACCACGGGTACCATACATACACTTGACCAAAACTCGCTATTACAATTGACGGCCCATAAAGGAATTTCCGAATTTTTAATACCTAAACTTACCACCATCCCCATAGGAAAAGGTATGGCCGGTATTACTGCAGAACGAAAAAAACCAGTAGAAATGTGCAATTTACAAACCGATGATTCTGGTGTAGCCAGACCCTCTGCCAAGGATACTAAAGTAGAAGGTTCATTGGCCGCACCCCTATTACATGACAATACCCTTTACGGTACTATTGGAATAGCAAAACCTATTCCCTATGACTTTTCCGAAAAAGAAATATCCCTGTTGATGCAAATTGGAAATTTGATCAGTAAGAAAATGATCAAATAAAAAGTATGTAAACAATAGAATCTAATTATATATCAAAAAAAAAGCCCGCTAATAGCGGGCTTTATCATTTTTGAATTTCCTATTTAAAAATAGCACTGGTCAAGGCCAGCTGTGAAAGTTCCTTACCTTCCTCCCCTTTAAAGGTTACATAATACGGGCCGCTACCTGAAATCGTTCCCGTTATAGGAACTGTGAACATGGTACCTTGCGTGCCTTCTGGCTGTGCATTTAATCTTCCAGATCCCACAAGAGGACCATCTGGAGTGTTCTCATGGATTTCAAAATCAAAATACATAGTAGGAGGCGATTGCCATCCTGCGGTAAAAGAAACAGATTTTACTCCTTTTAAAGATATGTCTTCCAACATGAACCAACCGCTAGATTTTCCAATCAGCAGTAAATCCATGCCACCAAATTGCATAGCCTGCATTCCGTCAAGCTTCATCTGGTCATTAAATTTTAAGGTACTGCTAGGTATTGCTATTGATTTGGAACCTGTTAACGGTATGGTACCTTCCGCACCATCATCAGTATAACTTGCCGTAATTACGAGCATATGCCCTGGTGTAGTCGGTGCTGCGGTTATACTGCCTTTGGCAGGTAATGATTTCTCCTTCTTCTGCTCTCCGGACAATGAAAGAATATATAATGCAATCTGTCTAGACTCATCTGAAGTAATTTTTGGGTGTGCGGGCATGGTAACCTCTCCCCAAACACCACTACCACCGGTAACGATTTTACCCTGCAGATATCTGGCGGCATCACGCCTATCCTTATACTTCATTGCAATATCCTTATAATTTGGTCCTATGGACGCTTCTGCTTCCTTATGACAGGTTTTGCAGTCCATTGCCTGTGTAAGTGCTTTTCCGGTCACCGCCGCTGATACCTGCTGATGTCCTAAATTCATAGCTACTTTATCCATGCCTTCCAAATAATCGACACTAACAAAAATATTGTCCGAATCTATAGGAGTCCCATCTGCGTCAGTAACGGTAACATCGTAAGCTATCTTTTGTCCCGGCAGGTAAAAAGAGGGGGTTTCCCCACCTAATGATATATTGACCTCCGGCCTTGAATTTCCTGCTACAATACTTGAACTTTCACTTGTAGCGGACGCTCCTTTATCATCGCTAACGGTAACGTTCAATTTATAGGAACCTGCATTATTATACGTGTAATTTACACTTGGATCCGTCGTTTCCTTGGTATCTCCGTTTCCAAAATCCCAAAGATATTGTACGGCATCGCCCTCACGATCATTAGATACTACATTGGCCGTTACGGTCAACGGTAATTTACCCGATGTTTTATCGATTGTAACTTCGTTTATTAAAGGTGGCCTGTTTCCGCCATTATACTCTATGTATCCCAAGGCTGAATTTGCATTCTGAGAAAACCATCCACTACCATATTCCAACAAATAGATCTTACCATTGGGACCTACTTCCATATCTATAAGGTTGTTCAGTTTTATTTGGGGTGCAAATGGCTCCATTTTACTAAAACTGCCATCCTCCGCTAAATGAACGGCAAACATCCACCCACGCATCCAATCATATATTATGACCTTGCCGTCATAATAACTCGGTAGTTTTTCATCACCTTCATATAAATCGGAATAGTATGTTGGACCGGCCATTGCATTTCTACCACCAGTTGTTGTTTGTGGAAAGCTAGCGGACTCATCATAAGGGTAATATACATAAGCGGGTATTGCTGGTGGTAATTCATTTAGCCCCGTATTGTTTCGGGAGGTGTTCATTGGTTTTTCCGGATTAAATTCCTCACCAGTTTCGCCCGTTTCATAGTTATACTCCTTGTAAGCAAAGTTGTCCCCAATAAATAAAGGCCAACCAAAATTGCCCGGTTTACGCGCCTGGTTCATTTCATCATATCCTTTAGGCCCTCTTGTGGCCAAACTATCTGCCCTTGCATCTGGCCCTACATCTCCCCAATACAAATAGCCCCTTTTGATATCTACGGATATCCTATACGGATTTCTATGTCCCATGGTATAAATTTCCGGTCTTGTTTTCTCGGTTCCTACGGGAAACAAATTTCCTTCTGGAATAGCATAACTACCGTCTTCATTGACCTTAATCCTTAAAATCTTACCTCGTAGATCATTGGTATTGGCCGATGTTCTTCGGGCATCATATTGTTCATGACCCGGGGTATCGTTCAACGGGGCAAACCCATTGTTTACATATTTTTGGTCCGGCTCATTAAATGGTGTAGAGTTGTCTCCCGTTGAAAGATAAAGGAGATTATCGGGTCCAAAGGCAATGGATCCTCCCGTATGGCAGCATATTTCCCTTTGGGAATCTACCTCAAGAATCACTTGTTCAGATGCTAGGTCAAAATTACCATCCTTATATTTAAAACGCGATAATCTATTGACCCAATCATCTCCTGTTGGTGCGTAATATAGATATATCCAATTGTTATTTTCAAAATCAGGATATTTTTGTAGGCCCATCAATCCCTCTTCCGCATTTACTCCCGGGGTGTTCAAGGTTTTGCTGTACACATCCAATTTTGCAACCTCGGTCAATGCTTTTGTCTCTTCATTATATAAGATCACTTCTCCCCTACGTTGGGCAATCAACACATCACCATTGGGCAAAACGGCCATTTCAGTAGGTTCAAAAAATCCTCCTTCATTTAATGTAACCTTTGCAAAACGGTCAGCATCGGGGGGTATTTGTGACGATACCTTGGAATAGTCCAAATTTAAATTGTCACCAATGGCATATTGTATTCCGCCCAATACATGTTTTAGAAACAGCTCCTCGGAAAAACTGGCATCGGTATGGCCTCCTCCAGTATAAAATGCGCGTCCTCCATCAAAATCATGATACCAAGCAATAGGATGGAAATCTCCATTGGCCCCTCCTTCATAAGTTGACTCGTCCAAGGTCATCAATACCTTAACTTCTGGATTAATATTTTTGTAATTGTAGAGTTCATCTGTCCTGTTCCAAACCGTGTCCGTGAAAAATTCCGTGGCTTTAAAGGTATTGTCCTTAATGATAAAATCCGCCGTAGGCGTACCACTAGGATGGCTTAGAAATTGGGCGCCGGCAAGTTTATTGTACCATCCCCAGTCATATTCCGTATCTGCCGCTGCATGAATACCCACATAGCCACCCCCGGCCTGTATATAACGTTCAAATGCTGCTTCTTGATATTGGTCCAGCACATTGCCCGTGGTACTTAAAAAAATAATGGCGGCATACTGCCCTAAATTTTCCTCGGTAAAGAGTGATGCATTTTTAGTGGTATCTACCACAAAGCCGTTCTCCTTACCCAATTTTTGAATTGCCGCTATCCCGGCAGGAATAGAAGCATGTTTAAACCCCATGGTTTTAGAGAAGACCAAGACCTTAGGTTCTCCCTCCCGTTTATTGCCACCACAAGAGACAATAGTAAGTGCAAAGCCCAAAAGCAGCACCAGTAACATTTTTTTCATACGTAAGTTGTTGATTAGTTGTTGTTGAATTGCTAAAAGTAGGGCGTGTAATTGTAAATACCAATACTTTAAATACCAAAGATTGTATTTTTATGAAAATTTAACCCTTAAAATGTAGGATTATGACAAAAATACCTGAATTCTATTTCAAAAATGATACTGAATTTAGAGAATGGCTACACAATAACCATATGCAATATACGGGGATACATCTCATTTTTTATTCCGTTGCCCATTTAAATGAAAGCATGCGCTGGGAAGAGGCGGTACAAGTAGCCTTATGTTACGGCTGGATAGACAGTACGGTTAAAAGTTTGGGTAACGGTAAGCGCAGGCAATATTTTTGTCCTAGAAAACCTAAGAGCGTTTGGAGCAAAGTCAACAAAGACCATATTAAATTTTTGAAAGCTGAAGGTCTTATGCACTCTGCCGGATTGGATGCCATACAAGTTGCAAAGCAGAATGGTTCCTGGACCGCTTTGGATGATGTTGAAAGCGGAATAATCCCCAAAGACCTTCAATTAGCTTTCAATGCCAATGCACAAGCTTTTACCCACTTCAAGAATTTTACCCATAGCCAACGGAAAAGCTATCTGTATTACTTGAACCAAGCCAAAAGACAAGAAACCAGAGATAAAAGAATTATAGAAATTATTCACCATTGTGATCAAAACCTTAAATACAGAGGCAATGGAGGTTGGCAAAGTTCCAAAAAATAAAAAACAACTTATCCGTAACCTATTAGTATAAAATCCTACATGTTACAAAATGCCGTTTCCTTTAAAAGAATTATCTATCATATATTCTTTTTACCTTTCCTTGACCAAAATACAATACATGAAGAAAATTTGGAAAACGGGAAAGATATTTACCGCAGGTGCGATCATATTCCTTTTGGGTTGTAAGGAAACTAAACCGACCTATGATGTAGTTTTTAAAAACGGAAACATCATCAACCTAGAAGATGGTAGTATTGTCAATGCCGATATTCTGATAAGGAACAATAAAATTGATACCATATCCATAAACACCGTCTTTAATTCGTTTGAGGCCAATACCATAATAGATGCCAAGGACAAATATATTGTCCCCGGCTTTTGGGACAACCACACACATTTTAGGGGTGGCGACTCGTTAACGGAAGCAAACCAAAATTTTTTAAACCTTTTTATGGCCAATGGAATAACCACGGTCAGGGATGCTGGCGGAGATTTAACGACTGCCGTTCTTTCATGGCGTAAGGCCATTGCCGAAAATAAAATGATCGGTCCAAGAATTTTTACATCAGGACCAAAAGTTGATGGCGTTGGAGCTACTTGGGCCGGTTCTTTGGAAGTGGACAGTGACAATGATATTGCAAAAGTGTTGGATTCATTGCAATCCATACCCGCAGACTTTGTAAAAATCTATGATAGCCGCATTACTTCGGACCATTACTTGCAGACCATTGAAGAGGCTGAAAAAAGAGGTCTAATTACATCTGGTCATATGCCCTTTACCGTTGAATTGGATGCTACAATTAATGCCGGTATAGATGCCATTGAACATTTATATTACATTATGAAAGGTTGCTCTACCAAAGAAAAGGCTATTACCCAGCAACTGCTAAAAAATGAAATTGGATTTTGGGATGCCATGCCCTTACTACAGTCTTCCTTTGCAGATTCAACTGCCTTAAGAACATTCAAGAACCTTAAGGATCATAACGTATTTGTTGTACCTACCCTTCATATAGGAAGAGTACTTAGTTATTTGGATGAAGTAGACCATACCAATGACGACTATCTAAAATATATTACACAGGGCATACAAAAAACCTATAGAGGAAGAATTGCGCGTGTAGAACATGCTACGGAACAACAAGTTGCGGACCGCAAGGCATTGGACCATTTTTTTGGGGAACTTGCCCTTAAACTTCAACAAAACGGCGTATCCCTCTTGGCGGGTTCGGATAGTGGTGCCTTCAATAGCTATACGTACCCAGGTATTTCCCTTCACAAAGAAATGGAAGCTATGGTCAACATTGGTATTTCACCATTAGATGCGTTAAGGGCTTCTGCCTACAATGGTGCCCTATTTTTAAAACAGGATGCCGATTATGGAAGCATTGCGGCCGGTAAATACGCAGATATTGTTTTACTGAACAACAATCCGCTGGAAAACATTAGATATACTAGAGATATCTTTATGGTCCTGTCCAACGGAAATTTACATACAGCATCAGATCTGCAACAACTTTTAATAGAGGCCGAAGTCAATTAAACATTATAAATTATGAGATTAGCATTCTTTATCTGCTTATTCTATTCAGCATCCGGTTTAGGGCAAATACTCTTAAAACCAGACCGGGTTTTTGATGGTACCGAACTGCATGAGAATTGGGTCGTTTTAGTAGAACAAAATCAAATTACCTATGTGGGCAAGTCAAACGGCGTAGCGCTACCGGTGCATGCCCAAGAAATAGTATTGTCGGGGAGTACTTTAATGCCGGGCATTATTGAAGGACATTCCCACGTATTGCTGCATCCTTATAACGAGACGGATTGGAATGACCAAGTTTTAAAGGAATCGCCAGTGGAACGTGCCATAAGAGGCACCGTACACGTAAAAAATTCATTGATGGCGGGTATTACCACTATGCGCGATTTAGGCGCTGAAGGTGCAGGCTATACAGATGTGTATTTGAAAAAAACCATTGATAACGGAATTATAGATGGACCAAGATTATTAGTTGCAGGACCTGCAATTGTGGCAACAGGAGCATACGGACCTAAAGGTTTTCATGACGGTGTAAGTGTTCCACTTGGCGCAGAACCAGCAAGTGGGGTGCAGCAATGTATGGAAACCGTACGTAGACAGATGGGCCATGGTGCGGACCTGATCAAAATATATGCCGATTACCGATGGACGCCAGGTGCCGATTCCCAACCAACATTTTTACAGGAAGAAATCAATGCCATGGTTGAAACCGCCTCTACAGCAGGGAAATATGTGGTTGCCCATGCCAGCACCCCAGAAGGTATGAGAAGAGCCATCTTAGCCGGCGTGGAAACTATTGAACATGGCGATGGCGGTACTTTGGAAATTTTTAAGTTGATGAAGGAAAAAGGAATTGGACTATGCCCTACCCTAGCTGCCGGAGACGCCATTACCCAATACCGTGGCTGGAACAAAGCTACGGACAAAGAACCTGAGCGAATAGTACAAAAACGCAACTCCTTTAAAAAAGCCTTGGAATCTGGTGTGCAAATTGTTTTTGGTGGTGACGTAGGTGTATTTCCACATGGTGAAAATTACCGCGAAATGGAACTAATGGTAGCATATGGAATGAAACCCATAAAGGTATTGCAAACTGCAACGTCTGGCAATGCAAACATGTTTCACCTAAAACGCTTAGGACAGTTGAAAACAGGTTTTTTAGCCGATATCATTGCCGTAAAAGGAAATCCTACCAAAGATATATCTACTATGAAAGATGTTTCTTTTGTGATGAAAGATGGGGTAATTTATAAGGAATAGATTAGTTGAACTAATTTCTATTTATTGGCTGTCCTTTATGTTCAAGGCACTGGAAATTATAAAAATGATAAACGAGGTTTCAATTACCCGTTGCAACAAACCACGGTACTCAGATTCCGCATTTGAAAATAAAACAAAAATGAAAATGGCACTTATAATTCCTGTTATTAATGCAATTTGAAATAATCGTTGATGAGATTCGGTTTTCTTCAATCCTAGGCCAATGGCGATAATACAAAGTGGTAGAAAAATATACGTCAACGAAGCCACCGCATTATGAATTAATTGTGCCGTACTGGAATTGCCTATGGCGGTTGGACAACCAGCATCGCATGGAAATAAGCCCACAAGGATAGTTCCCAGGCCATAAAAAATAGCAAGTCCAAAAAATCCGGATTTAATCAACCTTGAACTAGGAAGATATTTTGGTGCGCTAAAACAGAAAATGGTGGTCAAAATTCCGCTAGGTATATATCCGAAGTACTGTAAATACAATCCGTATTCAGTATTAGAGGCAAACGATTCACTAATGTATTGACTAACTACACTATAATCATCTATTAACAACGGACCAACAATAGCCGCAATGGCAAATAAAGCTATTCCCGCTATTCCAATGTACGCTACTAATTTGTTGGTCATTTAATGTAGATGTTGGTTAACCCATAAGACTATATTATAATGATTACGTTACACTACTTAACCGTTTTATTGGATTCCTCCCATGATTTCCTTAAATCTGAAGAAAGTACACTATTACCGTCATGACGCCATCCAGGTGGTTTCACCAAATATTTTAACCTGTTCCAAAATGAGGTTTTGGAAGTAAAGAAATCGCCCAACATTTTATACCATTCCATAAAGGCAATTTTTACTGGGTTATAGGTGTCTATATTCTTTACCAATCCATAGACCGGTTTTTCGTCTTCCGGTTCAAAAGTTCCGAATATTCTATCCCAAATTATAAAGATTCCTGCATGGTTTCTATCCAAGTATTGGGGGTTAGTTGCATGATGAACCCTATGGTGACTTGGTGTATTGAAAACAAATTCGAACCAGTTGGGCATTTTGTGTATCAGTTCCGTATGTATCCAATATTGATAAATTAAACTTACGGACATTTGTACCAATACCATAACAGGATGAAAACCAATTATTATTAGGGGAATCCAGAAAATAAACGTATAAAATCCACCGGACCAGCTCTGTCTCAATGCCGTACTTAAATTATAATTCTGTGAAGAATGGTGAACAATATGACTGGCCCAAAACAGTCTACTTTCGTGACTTATCCTATGAAACCAATAATAACAGAAATCTTCGGCAAAAAGTAATATCAACCATGCCCACCATGAAAACGGTATCTCAAAGAGGTGAAATAAATTATATAAAGCATAAAAAACACCCAATGCCAGGCCTTTGGTAAACAAACCTATAGCTACATTACCCAGACCCATAAGTATTGAGGTACCGGCATCCTTAAATTCGTAATCTTCCAATTTTAATTTAACGGTCAAAATAACTTCCAATACCACCGTTGCCGCAAAAAAGGGAATTGCGTAATGAATTAAATTAGGAATTTCCGGTATCTCCATATGTTGATATTGCCCTTTACAATTTACGAAACTATTGTAATCCCAACAATTTGTTTATAGTAGAAGTTGCTCATCTAATATACCCCGCGTATGTGTGCATGCACCTTTTCTTTATAAAAAGTGTCCAAATCTTTCATTAGTTTTTTAGATAATGGAGTTAATTCACTTGCTTTGGCATTATCTTTAATATGGTTAGGAGAACTTGCTCCAGGTATTATGGTAGTTACCTCTTTATGGTCCAAAATCCACCTTAGTGCCATCTCAACCATACTTATTTCCGAGGGACAAATTGTTTTAAGCTCATTGGCAAGTTGCACCCCTTTATTGAACGGTAGACCCGCAAAGGTTTCACCTACATTAAAAATTTCACCATCCTTATTAAAATTTCTATGGTCGTTTTCCGAAAATGTGGTACCCGAACTAAATTTACCGGTGAGCAATCCACTGGCCAAAGGCAAACGTACAATAATGCCCACACCTTTATCAGCGGCTTGTGGTAATAACTCTTGAGTCAATTTTTGTCTAAAAATGTTATAAATAACTTGGAGCGATTGTAATCCTTCCTGCCCTAAACAAATTAACCCTTGTTCCACACTTTCCACACTTGCACCAAAATGCAGAATTTTACCTTCATCTTTTAATGTTCTCAGCCAATTGAAAATATGCCCATTTTTTAATTCTTGCGTGGGTATACAATGCAATTGAACCAAATCCAGACACTCTACATTAAGCCGTTTTCTAGATGAATCTACACTTTCCCTTAATGCTTGTTCCGTATAGGAATTTGGAAATACATTGGCCCCACGGCCAAACTTGGTCGCTATTCTAATATTTGCTTTTGTACGTTTTAAAAAATCGCCAATGAGTTTTTCACTTCTGCCATCTCCATAAACATCTGCGGTATCAAAAAATGTAATGCCACTAGCTACGGCTTCTTCCAATATTTCAAAAGCCTTATTTTCTTGGATACCATTGCCCCAATTGCCACCAATCTGCCAACAACCTAAACCCACTTCACTTATTTCAAAACCTTTATTACCAAGTATTCTATTTTTCATTCAATTATTTTATTTTCTATATACCATTAATCAAGATAAAAACCAATGTATAAATTTTGTTCGTTATTTACCTCCTTTATTACCTAGACTTAATATTTGGTCATTAAATAAATACTACCAAAACTTTCACCAAGTACCATTTTGCTTTTTTTTACATTTTTAAACGATGAGTTTTTACCAAGATATTTCGCCTGTTTCAGGGTTGGTTTCTTCACTAAAGAATTTGCCAGTGGGCCCGTCTCTATCAATTAAAGCATATTTTATAATTCTATTTCCTGCAATTTTTACATCACCTCCGTTATGAAAAGTAAAATCAGTACTTGTATAACCAGGGCAAACGGCATTTACTTTAAAATTAGTTTCACGTAACTCATACGCTAAATGAATGGTATGCATATTCAGTGCTGCTTTTGATGCACCATAAACTGCAAATTTAGCAAAGTTGTAAGCAGGCCAACTTGGGTCACTTTGCAGCGACAGAGAACCAACACTGGTACTTACGTTTACAATTCTTGGTTCTGGCGATTTTCTTAATAAATCAATAAATGCTTGTGTTACTCTTGCCACTCCAAATACATTGGTATTGAATGCTGTCTCAAATTGCTTAGAACTTGCCTCAAGTGCCGTGTACGGACTGCCGCCATTGATACCGGCATTATTGATAAGCACATCTAAAGAAGTTGTTTTACTGCCTATTGCTTCACGACCAGTTTTTACAGAGTTTTCATCGGTGACATCCAATTGAATTACTTCTACATTACTTAATCCTTGTGATTTTAATTTTTTAACTGCTTCTTTTCCCAAATTTGAATCACGGCTTCCGATGTAAACGTAAAATCCTTTTTGTAATAATTGTTTAGCCGTTTCAAAACCTATGCCTTTATTGGCTCCTGTAATTAATGCTTTTTTCATTTTTCTTTACTTAAAATTAATGAAGTAAAGTTCTAATGATTAAAAATAAAATGGTTTACCAAATGATAAAAAGCGATTAACTAATACTCTTCCTAATTCTGCTTAATGATTGTTGTGTAACACCTAAATAAGAGGCAATGTATAACAATGGAATTCTATTAATAAGTGTTGGGTAATTTTTCATAAATTCTATATAACGCGTTGTTGCGTCTTGAGAAATTACGGGTCCATTTCTAGATTTTTGGTACATACATATTTGAACCATCTTGTTTTTTATATTGTCCCAACCAACAATAATTTGCGAGAGTTCTTCCCAGCCTTTTTTAGAAAAAACAATTAACTTACAGTCGGTACAAGCCTGTAAATATTCAGAAGAAACTGTATTTGCTTCAAAATTAACATAGTCTACCATCAGGCTATTTTCATTAATGAAGCAACGGGTTATTTCCTCGCCTTTATTATTATAATAGCAACCACGAACTACTCCTTGTACTAAGAAACCAACTTGTCTAGGTACCTTACCTGCTTCAGAAAAATAGTCATCTTTTTTTAGACCAATTTCTTCAGATTTACACTTTATAAGCTCAATTTGTTGCTTATTTAAGCTGCCAAATTGTAAAATATAGTCAACTAATTCTTTCATAACCACAAGTTGAGTACAATGAAATACTATTGAATTATCATTTGGTAAAAACCCTATTCAAGAATACTCTAATTTTTTCAATAATAATATCTCCATCTTCTTCTAAAGCAAAATGGCCTGTATTATATATGTTATAGTCAATGTTTTTTACATCTTTTTTAAATGCTTTAGCACCGCTTTCTGGAAAATATTCATCATTTTTTCCCCAAACTACCAATAGAGGCGGTTGGTTATCTCGAAGGTATTTATGCCATACAGGGTAAAGGGTTAAATTATTTTGATAATCATACCATAAATCCAAGTTTACTTTATGTGCATTAGGTCTATTCATTCTTAAAAAATCTAACTGCCAAGTATCTGGATTTACATTTTCAGGATTTCTAGTACCATGTGTATATTGCCACTTTAAACCCTCAAGTGTAAATGCAGGTAATAAAGCATTTTCGGTACGTTCATTTCTATCTTTCCAAAAAGCCTTTATACTTTGCCAAGCTTCACCAATACCTTCTTCGTAAGCATTTCCGTTTTGGGTTATAATTGCAGTAATTTTTTCTGGATTAGCAGTAGCTATTCTAAATCCTATAGGAGCTCCATAGTCTTGCATCATAATGGCAAAGGAATCCATTCCTTTTAATTTTATAAAAGATTCCATGGTAGATGCTATATTGTCAAAGGTATATTCATACTTATCAGGTGTTGGAAAATCACTGTTTCCAAAACCTGGATAATCTGGTGCTATTAAATGAAATTCGTCGGCAAGTTGGTTCAATACTTTTCGATATTGATGAGAAAATGATGGATAACCATGTAATAGTAGGATTGTAGGATTATTTACGTTTCCTGCTTCACGATACGCTATAGAAATTCCGTTTACATCTAGAGTCTTATATTTTGTCTTGTTCATTTGATTATGGGTATTATTAAGTTCTTTTGAAATTGTATTAGGGTTTGACTGACAACCGAATAGGGTAATTAAAAAGAGAAAGGAGAGCTGATTTAAATGTTTCATAGTATAGTAGTTCTAGTTCTACAAAAATATTTTACCGAACATTCGGTAATCTAATTATTTAAATTTTTTTATGTTGCTAAATATTTCTTCTCAATTTTAATTAAAGCATTTTTAAATATTGTAGTGTCATTCATGCATTTAGTAACAATCAAGCTACCTTGAATTTCAATTATGACTTCTAACGCTAATTCTCTAGCTGTATCTGGTGATTGCTGTAATGCAATACCAATAGATGTAAATGCGTTTACCCAACTAGTCATTCCGTCATTAATATTCTTTTCAAATAAATTTAACGCAGATTGCATGGAGAATGCTCTAAAAATACAAGGCTCACTGCCGCCATCATATAATTTTTCAATGCTAGACAATGCTTTTTTTAGCCGTACTTCTGGCAAACCTTCTTCATCTCCATTTAAGACATCGAATATATTTTGGGTTACCCATTTCTCAATATCTAAAAGTACGGCAGCTGCCATTCCTTGTTTTCCTTTGGGAAATCTATGATATAAACTTGCTTTTTTTAAGCCGGTAATTTGGGCTAGTTCATTGAGGCTAGCAGCTTCATATCCTTTCGATTTAAAAACTTTCGAAAGTCCATTAAGCATTTCCTTGTCCATTATCTTTTGTGGTCTCATAAGGCAAAATTAAAATAATTTATTTATTTACCAAACGTTCGGTAACTAATTTTTCCATAATACATATCTTTCAATACGTGTATTAAAATATTTAAAAAAAAAGCCAAATAATCTCTTTTAACCAATAATTTTCTAAAATCAGTTTCTCCAATCTGTTTGACTTTTAAATTAATATATTATTATTTCATCTTTAGACTTTCTGTTGTCCCAACCATTTCAAAATCGCTTGATTATTTCTACTGTCTTTTCTTATTTAATACAATGACCACAATCTAAACTTATGACCTGTGCATTAATAACAAAATCTGTTAAGTTTTGGAGTTTTGGAATCATATCCTGTTCGTCATATATCATAAGTGTAGGATGTTGAATAATTGGGTTTTGTCCGCAAAAAATTTTATTCCTCTATCAGTGTAATGGTTAGGTCGAGAAAGCCTTCATTATAACTAACCAAATCTAGCTGATAGGTGTAATTACCATTAGTCAGCGGTGTTTCACCAACATAATCTATTGGTTGTATAGTATACGTTTCCTCTCCAATATTCAATTCTACATAGGCATATCGATAGGCCTTGTTGAAGTTTTTGTATTCAGAAACTTGGTTGGACTTTAAATTACCATAGTTTGTGGTATTGACTATAATATTTTTAAAGTCCATATCAGTGACATTAGATAAGCGAATGTTTACATCATTATTGGAATCATCTTTTGAACAATTAGAGAAAAGACAAATTGCAAAAATTAAGATTAAAATTTGTTTCATTTTTATTGTTTACTGTTTAGATAAGTCAATCACATTAAATTGATTATAACTATTTGCCAATTCTTTAGTATAATCGCCAGTTACAGGCTATATAGGTTAATATTCGTTTTACACTGACCTTTCTTTATTGTTCATGTTTTTGTTTTCGTTCTTAGCCGCTATTATTTATGTACCGTGTTGTAAAATGTGTTTTAATTAGTTTGTTCCGTTTTTCGCATCAATAAGTCCCTTTTGCATTTCTTCCTTAAATTGTGAATATGGGTAATCGACAAGACCTGCTTCAAAATATTTGATCGCATTTTGGTAATCTTTGTGTTTTAAATAAAATTGGCCAAAACGATTTTGCCAGTAGCCTGAAGAATATCTTTTGGTCGTCAAGACGTCACTGAATTCATTCATAAAGAAATTAAAATATTCAAAATTATCCCTGTTCCATGCTAACCAAATTAATGCATTTTTTGTGCTATTATCTATTTGTCCATCACCCCCAAAACGTCGTGCTCTTTCTTTGAAATAATTAGTCAGGTAATTCATTCCGCCTAAATCTATAAATTGTTGAATACTTTCAAAAACTGGTGAATCGTAATTATGATAATAGTATTTCAAACCTTTATATAGCGCTAAATGGGCTAATGATTCATGCACTTCATCATTAAACAAATCGTATTTCCAAATAAGGTTCTTAGGATTGTTCTCTTTTAATATTTTATGGAATGCATCTGTTGAACCTATATAATAAATATCTTTTCTGGAGTTGGCCATAAAGAGATATTTATCTTCTTTTGAAGTAAACTCTTTCACTAAATCTTCAGAAGCAAAACCACCGTCAGTTATAATAGCTCCATTAAATTCCCTCGTTGTTAAAATTAATTCACTTATATAATAAGCGGCAGCTTCCCAGCCAAAAATGACCCTTTCATTATTTGTCCTGTAATTAGTATCTATGTAGTGTACTATTTCATTAATTAAGAATTCAGTAAACTTTTTACTTTCATCATTGAACAATGTTCTTCTTAATGGATTGCTATTGTTGATACCTACAACAATCATTTCTGGTATAGCACTAGGAGTTCGTAGGCTTTTTTGAATTGCTACGCCACTTAAAAAATACCATTGTCCATCTAAAATATATAAAACAGGATAGTCTTGACTTGAATCTGAATAACTATCTGGTAAGTAAATTTGAATTGTCCTATCTTGGTTTAATATAGCAGACTTAATAGTATGATTAACGCCAATAGTAATTTGAGAGCTATTTTCCTGTGCTATACCAATTGTACTGACAAAACCGCAAATGATAAAAATGAACCTTAACTTCATGGATTTGAGTTGGCTTAAAGTTAATATTTTCAAGTTAGAAGGATGGCAAAACCAAACTACAGCCATTGTTGCAACCTGTGTTTCTATTTTAAATATTAAATTTTATTCCCTGTAAAATAGAAAAAGTTATCCATTAGTTTTCTTTTATTCATACTCAATCTTGTAAAAATTGTAACTGGCCTAGTAATTAACATTGTTTTAAAATTCAATACTTTTGGCTTACCAAATTCAAATTGATTATCATGAATAGAATTTAAAATTTCAAACCCTTTACTATTTGTTTTAATTTCACCATTGTTCCATAATTCCCATCCAAATTTAATTGTAATTCTATTTTTTCTAAGAATTATAAAATCAAAATCAATAGAGGCATCATAAGCACAATATTTTTCAACTACCTTCCAATCTTTTTGGTATAATTCATGAATATATTTCCTCCAAAGTTTATAATTTATATTAACGGCAGTCTTCATTTCAAATATTGGCTACAAGGTTTGGTCCAGGTGTAGGCGGAGGCGAGGAAACTTTTTATTACCATCTACTCACGCAGCAAAAGCTTATTGTTTAGTTTTATTTTTTTATTCAAAGCTAAATAGGAAGATTTAGCGACTTAGAAAATATACACAGACCTTTAGATTTAGCCCTAATGTCCGCATTTTTTCATTCTAGGCTTTGTTTTAGCTAGTTTCTTGTTTTTAGGTATTCTTTGATTCTAGAGTCAAATCTTGGGTCTTTCCCATAATCATAACCGTCCGCTTGCCCAAACTTTAATTTAAAATCTAGTTTTGGTTCTGAATAAACACCACCACAACCGTATGGAGATTCTGAGTTCAAAAACCAGAAACCATAGATTATCTCTCCATTTAAAATCATGGCAACCGCTAATCCGTCCAATGGAATTTTTAGTAAATCAATTTTTACTCGTCCTTTTTCTGTTAAAATAAGTTCTTGAGAATTCCAATCGAAATGAGCAATATCTGAATCTGTTAGAATTGGTTTGTCAAATAGGTCCTCCTGATTAATCTTTAAATCACAATAATTTCCTTTCCTATTATTTTCAAGAAAGTCTATTGACCTCCAATTTAATTGATATATTTCAATTCCATTTTTACCATTAAAATCACATGAAAAAAGTAAAAGAGTAAGAATGAACAACAAACATTTCATATTTTTTAAATTAGGCATATCGTGTTTGTATACTATTAGTTGCGTGGTTCAAGTACTAAATTTAGCAAATAAATCACATATAGAAAGTGCTCCAGGACTTTGGCAAGTAGGCTAAAAATCAGTAATTAAATTTATACGGTGTTGCCAATTCGTTATTTTTAATCGTTCATATTATTCAATCATTCAGATTTCCATATTCAGCGTTTGAGTGAATTTAGTCAGCATTTTAATTCGTAAGCTTATTAATTTCAAGTAAAGCAGCAAGTGTAATAAATTTCAAAATATGCGATATTATAAGTACCAATAACACTCTTAAAACTAAATATATTTTTTTGTATTGGTATCCTGAAAAAAATTGATAAAAGAACCAAAAAGCATAACCAAAACCAATTAACGCATATATATTAATTAGTGGTCTTATCAGCGATTTATCATCAATGAAAGCAAATGATAAGGTAAGAGGTAATCCCAGTACAATTAAACCAGACCAAGAATAGATATTCATTATTAAATGTTCAGCAAAATTCAGTTTGCTTCTTCTAAAAAACAGATAACTGGAAATAGTTGTGACACAAATAACAATTAAATAGGTAAGTTGCGGATAAGTTTCGAAAATTTGATCCAGCGAATCCCCAGAATTCTTAAACATTTCCGGTAATGTCTCATTACTATTTACATTGCCAAAATCAAGCAAAAATTCAATTGCAATTAGCAATATTAATAGACTAAAAGCATTAATATGTCGTATTCTTTTTCCTTGAATATATTCTCTGATGCTATGCCCAGGGCGTATAAAAAGCTCTTTTATAGTGAAGAAAAAACTTTTGTTAACGTTAAAAATTCCGTTTAATACTCCATTATCAAAAATATAACTAAACGAAAACCGGTGTGTTGATGTTTTTTGTCCACAATTTGGGCAGAAATTTTCCTTGACCGAATTATTACAATTTAAACATTGCATTTATTTGTGTTTTTTTCCTTAGTTAAAAATTGCATTCCACAATGAATGGCAACAACTAAATATCAGTACCAGTAACTATATTAAGTTGTTGCGCGTATAAATTTAATTGTGGAAATAACTATTCTACTTCTTTCATCAATACCTCAATGGACTTTTCCAATTGTTGATCAATACCCTTTACAATTATCTCTGGTTGGTTTTTAATTAAAATATCTGGATTGGTTTCGTTGTTCTCCATCCACTCACCTGCTTTGTTCTTTGCACTAATTGGAACAACGCCCCAACGCCCACCATTGGGCAAACGTTCCCAACCGGCCCAACTACAGGTGCCCGGTACCGGCATACCAACCGTTTTACCAATTTTTAAATCAACATATCCACTTGCAAAGCATGAACCATCACTGTACATTGATTCATTGAACATGGCCAATGTAGGCTTGGTCCATCTAGACGTAGGTTCACCGCCTACTACCCTGGTCTCCGTTTCATAGGACAAAAAGGGTACTCCCGTAAAGAACATGGCCAAATCCGCAACTAAATCTCCACCTCCATTAAACCGCGTATCTACAATAACCCCCTTCTTGTCATTAAACTTACCCAACATTTCTTCATAAATGCTTCTATAAGGCCCGTCACTCATACCGGGAATATGCACATAGCCCAATGTACCGTTACTCTTTTCCAATACATCCTTTTCATTGATGTTGACCCAGCGCTTATACAACAATTTATTTTCTTCGTTCAAGGAAATGGGTTTTACGGTAATTTGCTTTCTTTTGTTATTGTCTCCCAGAATATCCAACAATGTGAATTCCCCTTCTATCCGGTTTAAGTAAAAGGCTGCATCTACTGTCGTATCTATTTCAATACCGTTTATCCTTTCAATGTTCATTCCCGGTTCTATATCAAATCCGGCTTTGTCCAAGGGTCCATTTTTAATAACCTCCATAATCCTTAATCCTTTACCCAAATAACCATAATCTATAAAAATACCAAGAGAAGCTGTCTTATCGCCGTTTTCAATTGTATCGGTGAACCGGCCTGCGGCATGGCTTACATTCAACTCTCCCAACATTTCCGAAATCATTTCTGCGAACTCATAATCATTGCCAATGTGCGGCAAATACTTTTCATATTCGGTACGCATAAAGTCCCAATCTACACCATGAAAGGTAGAGGTATAAAAAATTCCCTTTGTCCTTAACCATATGTGATCGAACATATATTCTCGCTCCGCATCCACGTCCAAAACCATTTCGGCATTTAGTTTTACCGGTTCGGTCTTTTTTGCCGTTAAATCAACTTTTGAAATCTTACCGTCCGCTAAAAGAAACAAATTTTCCTTTTTTGCATCCCATTGCAAACTTCCGGATTTGGCTCCCAAGGCAACCAATTGTTTGGTGTTCTTGGTCCGTATTTCGGTTTCCCATAGATTAAGATTTTTTTCAAAACGGGTCAGGTAGTATAATTTTTCGCCATCCTTGGACAACACGGCATCCGCCAATAGAGAAGAGTGAATGGTTAAACGGGATTTTCTTTGTTCCACATCTTCTAAATCAAACATCAAGGGTTTTACCTCTTCTTTTTTATCCGCCTTCTTTTTCTTCTTATCATCATTGGAAGCCGCTTCCTCTTTTTCCTTTTCCGCATCCTCTATCAGTTTTAACAAATCATACTCTTCCTTGGATTTGTTGAACTTGTCCCATGCATTTTTATTTAGGAACATACTGTACACATCTAATTCTGACCTACCGCTTGTAGCGTAACTTTTAAGACCATCCCTATTGGAGAAATATAGCAACTGGTTTCCTTTGTCTACCCATTTTGGCGAACCATCATAATAGCCACTTTGCGTTAAATTCTTCCTTTGCTTGCCATCCTTGGAAATCAGCAATACTTCTGAATTACTTAATGATACCCCCCAGCTTACCAGCAGCCAATTACTATCTGGGCTCCATTTAAAATATTGGTCTCCATCTTGCATATGGTAAAGCTCCTTAGGGGTTAGCAATGTAAATTCTTCCTTTGTTTTTAGATTCTTCACTTTTAAGGTTCTTCTGCCTTCTACATAGGCTATATAGGTACTGTCCGGGGAGAATTCCGGTAAATAAATGTCTTTGTTTGAACTCACTAGTGTATCCTCCCTAAAAACGGTTGCAGCAAAAAAATAAGGCTCCTGTAATCGTGCTTTTGAAGTTTTAAAAATGGACCACTTGCCATTTCGTTCACTTGCATAGGCCACACTCTGGCCATCTGGCATGAACTTTACAAATCTTTCCTGTTGCGGGGTATTGGTAATTCGCTTGGTCAACGCACCATCTACCGAGGTAACAAAGACTTCCCCCCTGCTTATAAAAGCTATTTCCTTTCCATTGGGCGCTATATCCATTTCACTTACACCACCGTTAATGGAAATATACGCGGTAGGGTTATTTTCTTCTTGTGTTCTAATGATGATATTAACCTTTTTTAGATCTTGACCCTCCTTAAGGGTATAAATTTCACCGTCATAGCCAAAGGCCAATATATTGTTTCCTATACTTAAAGAGCGGACGGGATGTGTCTTGAAATTGGTTAGTTGGGTAGGCTGAAGGTTTTCATCCAAACTTTTGGAAAATACGTTGAACGACCCTTTGCGTTCACTTAAATAAAATATGGTCTTTCCATCCTTTGCAAAAACCGGATTACGGTCCTCCCCCTCAAAATCGGTTAATTTTACATGCTCCCCTGTTGCGGGTGTATACGACCAAATATCTCTGGTAATGGCAGATACATGATGCTTTCTAAATACATCTTCATATCCTTTTTTATCATGATAGACCATTTTTGTGCCCTCATTGTTTATCTGAACATCTTCTGCTGGAACGGTCAGTACCTGCTCCACGCGCCCTCCTTCCTTGGAGACACTATAGAGTTCCGGTTGTGTGCCGGTAGGATATTGTCTGTGCGTAATGGCATCTAACCGGGTTGCCCCAAATAACACCTTATCATTTTCCGCGGAAAAACAAAACGGTGTTTCATCATTGCTATGAAACGTTAGTCGGTTTGCGGGACCACCATCTGCATTCATTACAAAAACATCAAAATTTCCATACCTATTGGACGAGAAAGCAATGTGCTTGCCATCCTTACTCCATACGGGAGCGTAATCATGGGCGGCATGAAACGTTAGTTGTTTGGCAAGACCACCAACTGCATCAACGGAGAATAGATTGCCCTTATAGGTAAACGCTATGGTTTTACCATCTGGTGCTATAGATGGATACCTTGCCCATTTAGGGTTGGTTTGGGCAAAACCGGCAAGGGTAAAACAAGCCAAAATTATGGCACAAATAAATTTTCTCATACGTTATTCGTTGATGGTTAGCTGGTGGGTAAGGTAGGAAATTGATTTGTTTGCCACAAAGGAAGAATGACCAATGGATCGGTTTTCTACATACTTGGCATTACCCTTAAATCTGTTTAATTTTATAAATCAATAAATATCCTGATTTTGAACGAAGAGCAATATTGGACACAGCGCTATAAGGAACACCACACCGGATGGAACATTGGATACCCGTCTACCCCAATAAAAGATTATATAGACCAGCTAGAGGACAAAGAAATTATAATATTGATTCCCGGTGCGGGAAATGCCTATGAAGCGGAATATTTATGGCAACAAGGATTTAGGCAGGTACATATTTTAGATATTTCTATTTTACCATTACAAGCTTTTATTGAACGAAATCAAAGTTTTCCTAGATCACAGGTGCATCATGGGGATTTTTTTGATTACCATGACCAGTTCGACCTTATCCTGGAACAGACGTTCTTTTGCTCCTTTGTACCTACGGATGAAAATAGAAGGGCCTATGCCAAACATATGGCCAGCCTTTTAAAACCTAATGGTAAACTTGTTGGTGTCTGGTTTGATTTTCCCTTGACAGAGGACATGGAAAATCGCCCATTTGGAGGGAATAAAGAATTATATATCAGTTATTTAACCCCTTATTTTAAAACGATCACTTTTGATCGCTGTTACAATTCCATCCCCCCAAGATTAGGTAAAGAGTTGTTCGGTATTTTTGAGGTTCTGTGACCATAATTTGTAGCGCGCAGTCTTCTGCTCGCTTTTCGTTGTCCCAAGTCCTTTTTCGGTTATTCTGGTTGAGTTCCATTAACAGTTTGGATCTTTGCCACATCTTACGTTATCGAGATGTTAGGAACACTGATCTTATGGATTGCATCTTACCTTGCTATTAAAAAACTGAACATTGCTCGCTGATTCTGCCACGGATACGAACAGCAGCACACTGAATACCGTAGATCTGCAACAAACAACCAATAACCAACACCAAAACTGTTAAAGGATTATAGATTCTTCAAAAGTATTCACTGTTAACATCCTTTTAAGAATACTTCCCTTTCTTTTCTGCTATTTTTAGAAACATAACTAACAAACCACTCAAATGACAAGAAAATTACTCTCCATTTTGATGCTTTTCGCATCTGTTTTACTTACTGCCCAAGAATTTAAAATGGACCTCGTACAGGACCTTAAACCCCGTAATATTGGACCTGGCGGTATGAGCGGCCGGGTTACGGCAATTGATGTCGTTATCAGCAATCCAGATATTATGTATGTAGGAACAGCTTCGGGAGGTTTATGGAAATCTACCTCAGGCGGTATAAAATGGGAACCTATTTTTGACAAAGAGGTCACGGCGTCCATAGGTGCGGTCGCTATTCAACAAAATAATCCTTCCGTAATCTGGGCAGGGACCGGTGAAGGTAATCCTAGAAATAGTTTAAATGGAGGGTACGGTGTCTTTAAATCCTTGGATGGGGGAAAAACCTGGAAATCCATGGGGCTTGAAAAAACGAGACACATCCACAGAATAAAAATAGACCTCATGAATCCTAATACCGTATATGTGGGGGCCATTGGTTCCCCTTGGGGCGAGCACCCGGAACGTGGTGTCTTCAAAACTACGGATGGTGGCGAAACTTGGGAGAAAGTTCTCTTTGTAAATAATAAAACCGGTGTGGCGGACTTGATCATGGACCCCTCAAACCCCAATAAACTGATTGCGGCAATGTGGGAACACAAACGTGAGCCTTGGTTCTTTAACTCCGGTGGTGCCGGCAGTGGACTATATATGACCCATGACGGCGGTAAGAATTGGAAAAAATTGACCGAAGAGGATGGGTTGCCCGCTGGTGACCTAGGAAGAATTGGTGTGGCCATAGCCGCAGGCAAACCTAATGTGGTCTACGCTTTGGTAGAGGCCAAAAAGAATGCGCTCTATAAATCTGAGGATGGTGGATTTAAATGGAAAAAGGTCAATGATAAAGGAGATATAGGCAACAGGCCTTTTTATTATTCCGAAATTTATGTAGACCCGGAAAACGAAAACAGGGTATTTTCTGTCTTTACCTATGTCAACGTATCCCAAGATGGCGGTAAGAACTTTGAACAATTAATGCCGGCCTATGGAGTGGATAACGGGGTACATCCAGATCATCATGCTTTTTGGATACATCCGGAGAATGGTCAGTTCATGATGGACGGTAACGATGGCGGACTCAATATCTCCAAAGATGGAGGTAAAACATGGCGCTTTATCGGCAATTTGCCGGTGGCCCAGTTTTATCATATAGCCACGGACAACGATTATCCGTACAATGTTTATGGCGGAATGCAGGATAACGGTTCTTGGCGTGGACCAGCCTATGTTTGGAAAGCACAGGGCATTAGAAACAGTTACTGGCAAGAAATCAGTTTTGGAGACGGTTTTGACGTAGTTCCCGATCCTGAAGATTCTAGATATGGCTATACCATGAGCCAACAAGGTTTTGTACAACGTTTTGATCATGAAACAGGTAACAACTATATTGTTAGGCCTACCCCGCCAGATGCAAAAACAGAACTGCGGTTTAATTGGAACTCGGCCATAAGCCAGGAACCTTTTGATAATAGCAGCGTATATTTTGGAAGTCAATTTGTTCATAAGAGTAGTGATAAAGGTTTGACCTGGGAAATAATTTCCCCTGACCTGACCACTAATGATCCAGAAAAACAAAAACAAAGTGAAAGTGGTGGACTTTCCATGGATGCAACAGGTGCAGAAAACCATACCACGATTTTGGTCATTGAACCTTCTTCAGTAGAAAAGGATATGCTATGGGTTGGATCAGATGATGGTCGTGTGCACTATACCCAAAACGGTGGTGAAACCTGGACAGAGGTAACCGCCAATTTAAAAGGTCTGCCCAAAGGAAGTTGGATTCCCCAAATTAAAGCATCTACACGCAATAAGGGTGAAGCCCTTTTAATTGCCAACGACTATAGAAGGTTCAATTACACCCCTTATGCATATAGAACAAAGGATTATGGCAAAACATGGACCAGGATTGTAGATGCCAATGATGTGGAAAGTTATACCTTATCTATTATTGAAGATCCTGAAAATCCTAATCTAATGTTCTTGGGAACGGATGACGGGCTATACCTATCGTTCAACGCTGGAGAAAAATGGCAAAAATGGACCGAAGGATTTCCTACCGTATCAACAAAGGACCTGGCCATACACCCAAGGGAGCATGATTTGGTCATTGGTACATTTGGAAGGGCCGCATGGGTGTTGGACGATATACGTCCGTTACGAGCCTTGGCAACGGATTTAAGTATATTGAACAAGGACGTTGAGCTATTTGATCCTCCTACCGCTTATCAAGCAGCCTATCAACAACCAACGGGAAGCCGTTTTGGTGGAGATGCCCTTTACCAAGGTGAAAATAGAAAACAAGGTGCAATGATTACATACTACCTGAAAACGGGCAATAAAAAGGGCAACTCAAAAAAAGATAAGGAGGAAAAAGGTACCACAAATAAAGCCGATAAGGGCAACGTGGCCAAGGATTCTTTATCTACAGAACAGCCCAAATTAACCGGGGTACAGAAAAAGGATTCTATACAGTTTGATTTTTATGATAGTGACCGACTTATAAGAACCTTAAAGTATAAGACGCCTGAAAAACCTGGGTTTCATAGAATATACTGGGGAATGGATGAAAAAGGACCGGACAGGCCATCCCGAAAAATTCAGACTAGGAAAAGGGAATCCGGCGGTGTAGACGTTAAACCGGGAACGTATATTATTAAAATGATGTATGGGGATGCAATTGAAGAATCCTCCATTACCGTAAAATCAGACCCACGTTTACAAATTTCACCAGAAGCAATCAATGCAGTATATACCAATGGAAAGCTTTTGGAGTCCTATTTGCAAAAGGCTTCGGATGCCGTTAAGCAATTGGTAGAAAGTAAAACAGTCGCAGAACAATTTCAGAAAGACCTCAAGAAATTGGACGAGAAGAAATACAAGGAACAAATTGAAGCATCCAAAGATATTATCAAACAAACAGATTCTGTAATAGCCCTTTACCTGGGTAAGGTAGATAAGCGTCAAGGAATTACCCGAAATAAGGAAATTACGGTTATGCAACGGCTTCAAAACGCAAGAAGCTATGTAGGATCCCGCAAAAATGGTATGACCGCTACAGAAACCCAATTAATCAATTTTGCCAAACAGGAATTAGGAACCGCATTGGACAAAACAAACAGTTTTTATACGGATGATTGGGCAAAATACAAAGCGGCAATGGAACGTTTGGACCTATCGCCATTTAAAGAAACCAAAACATTTAACATCAATTAATAGATAAAGAAGAGGATAAAAAATGAAGAACATTTTAGCTATAATGGCATTATGCATTGCTACACTACATGTCAATGCCCAAAATGAAGGTACGGGTGAAGATGATTTTGGCAGTTGGTTCATGTATTTTGGCACTAATAAAGTTTCAGATAAATGGAGTGTTCATACAGAAGCACAGTTTAGATATTATGAAATGGCATCCAATTTTAACCAATTGTTATTGAGGACAGGTGCAAATTATCATATCAATGACAACGCTATAGCTACTTTAGGATACGGTTTTATAGAAACGGATCCTACCTTTAGTGCTTTTGATATTCTAGGTGATGATGTATTTTTTGAAAACAATTCCATATCGGAACACAGGATCTTTGAACAGTTTATTTTGAAAAATAAGGTATGGGAATTTAAATTTGAACATCGTTACCGATTGGAACAGCGTTTTGTGCAGGACAATTATACCAATGTAAGCAATACCTTGCACCGGGCCAGGTATAGAATACAGATGACCTTGCCCCTAACCGATATCTTTTTCTTAAATTTCTATGATGAAATTTTCATAAATCTACAAGACAATGCTTTTGGTCAGAACCGTGCCTATGCCGCACTTGGGGTAAATGTAACTGAAGATTTAAGCATGCAATTTGGATACCTGAAAAATCATTTTACCGGGGCTAATTTTGACCGTTTGCAGGTTGGGGTATTCTATAATACGGATTTAAGCGGTCTGTTCAAGAAAAAGGAATAATTTTCAGCCTCTTATAAATGCAATCGTTTTTCATGTTAAAATCGATTGTATATGAGCAAAGATTGTAGGTATTAATATGTAACTTTATGGTCTAACCTAAAAAACATGAATATGAAAATATTAAAATTTGAAATAGCATTTTTAGCGCTAATTGCAGCCTTTAGCTGTAAAGAGGTCAAAAAAGAGACCAATGAGGCCAAAGAAGAAGTAGAGGAATTAATGGAAGAAGCCAAAGCGGAAATGAACGAAGAGGTCACTACCATTAAATTCATGATGGAACCCAAGAGCGATAGCGAGGTAAAAGGTGAAGTTACTTTTACCGAAGAGGATGGTGAAGTGAGCATGACGGCAAATTTAACCGGTCTTTCTGAAGGAGAGCATGCCATACATATCCACCAAACTGCAGATTGTTCTTCTGCTGATGGAACATCTACCGGTGGACATTGGAACCCTACCAATGAACCACATGGAAAGTGGGGAGCTGCAGAAGGCTACCATAAAGGAGACATCGGTAATTTTACCGCTGATGCAGATGGTACTGCCAATGTTGAGTTTTCCACAGATGAGTGGTGTATTGGTTGTGGTGATGAAAACAAGGATATTCTTGGCAAAGGAGTAATCGTTCACCAAGGTGTAGATGATTTTACTTCACAGCCCAGTGGTGCCGCAGGTGCACGTATAAGTTGTGCCGGTATTATTGAATAGAGTCAATTATTTAATTTTTAAAAGCTGTTCATAGAACAGCTTTTTTTATATTTAACGGATATAAAAATTTATCCATGCAATTAGACCTATTGGTAGAACAGTTTAGAAAGAAGGATCCCAACGCTTTCAAAACCTTACATGAAATGTATGCCGACAATATCTGCGGGGTTATCAATACCATTGTTAAAAATGATAGTGTGGCCCAAGAAATTTGTCAAGATGTATTTATTAAAATCTGGAACAATTCCGAAAGTTATAATTCCAGTAAAGGAAGGTTCTTTACTTGGATACTAAACATCGCCAGAAATGCAGCTATCGATGAAATACGCAGTAAAACGTATAAAAATCAAAAAAAGAACCTTTCTGCAGATTACTTCGTAGGTATTTTAGAAAGCAGGGAAGAGGAACATATGGCGGTAGATACCAAAGGGTTAAAAAAACTTGTGAAAAATTTAAAGGAAAAATGTGTTCAGATCATTGAACTATTATATTTTAGAGGTTACACGCAAAAAGATGCTGCCGAAGAGCTGAACATTCCTATAGGAACTGTAAAAACAAGAAATAGAAGTTGCATTTCCCAACTAAGGGAAAACATGGAAAGCATATAGAATGGATGTACAAAAATACATAGCATCGGGAATATTGGAACTTTATGTGGCCGGTATCCTTTCTGATAAGGAAAATTTGGAAATAGCCAACTATGCCAAGGAATATCCGGAAATCAAAAAGGAAATTGAAGCCATTGAAGCTTCCATATTGACTTTATCCAAAAAAGCATCTCCGGGTGTTTCTTATACCTTTCAATCCTTAATGGACAGAATTAACAAGGGAGGTAAGGTTATTTCAATGAATAAACGATCTAGTTCCGCTATGACGTATATTGGTTGGGCCGCCTCATTATTATTGGCAATTGGTCTGTTCTTTATGTACCAACAAAATCAGGAACTTAAGTCTAACATTGAAGTTGTTGAAAAACAAAATACTTCTTTGGAACAGCAAATAGCGGACACTGATTCTTCATTGGAAAAAACGCAAGAATTATTGAATACGATTAGGGACAAGGATATTAATGTTATTGCCCTTGGCGGACAGACGGTATCCCCTACCTCCTATGCAAAGGCTTATTGGAACAAAAAAGAAGAAAAAGTTTACATAGATGCCAAAGGCTTACCGGAACCACCAGATGGTTTTGTGTACCAAGTCTGGTCTTTGAAATTATCGCCCCTTACACCAACAAGTATGGGACTCCTTGAAGATTTTGCTACAGATGAGAACAAGGTATTTGCTTTGAACAATCCTAACGAATCAGAGGCATTTGGAATTACACTTGAACCAGCGGGCGGAAGTGAATCTCCCACCTTGGAACAATTATATACACTTGGTGTAGTGTCCGCTTCTTAAAAAATATATGTATTGTTTAAAAGGGCAGTTAGTTATTAACTGCCCTTTTTTTATTATTTTTCGCCCATGGATTTAAAGAAAATTTTTGGGACCGTATTGACCTTATTAGGTATTGGCGGTCTGGTATACGCGGCAATCTTATTTGGAAACAGTTCCGGCACTACCAAACAACTTATTGTATATGGAGTGTTGGGCGCAATATTTTTCTTTTCGGGCATTGGATTGATACGAACGACGAGTAAGGGTTAAACGATTATTGAGGGTTATAGGTCTTTGCTTACCTTATGTAGACCAAGACTTTTAACCAACCATTTAGGTAGTGTTTTATACGGATCTCTTTTCTTGAGATTTAAATAAATGCCCAATGATTTTACGATAGGTACCTTATGGGTTTCTACCAATTCTATCAACGTACCGTCCGGATCTTCTATATAACTAAAGTGACCCGCGGCATCTCCCATATCAAAACTGTTGGAACTATCCACCGTGAAGGGCGTTTTCAGAATCTTGGCCTTTTCCCTTAAGGAGTCCATACCCTGTACATCAAAACAAAGATGTATATAACCCAAATCTCCCCATAAACGGTCTTTGAAAATTTTTGTAGGCGTACCTTGTAGCATTTCCACCAATTCTAATTGCGTAGGACCCAATAAATCTCCAAAACCACCTATATGCTTACGATTTTGACCAAGGATTACCTTTCTATACTTTTTATTGGCTGCAGTACCATTAGTCTCTATATCATCATACAGCACTACCGTATAGCCCAACATCCTTTTATAAAATTCTATGGATCGCTCCATATTGCTAACTCCTATAACAGCACCCATAACACCACCACATTTAGACTTTTCCGCACTGAACATATAGGAATCCTGTACCATTTGCACTTTATTTCCAAATGGATCATCAAAATAAAAACTGGCACTATGTGGTAATGTTTTTATGATATCGGTTAACTGCAATACCCCTATATGTTCTAGGTAACCATGCATGGCAACAAGGTCCTTACACCTGATCTTCATGGCATATATTCCAAGATCACCCAGAACAATATCATTTTGAGCAGCTGCGGGAAGCCTATCCTTAAATTGCCAAATTTCCAGACCGCCACCCCCAACTAAATTTAATGATAAATAGGCATCACGCTTTTCTGCCTTACCATTGGTATACCGTGTCATTAACGACGCAACTGCCTCATCCTTAAACAATAACACATTAAAACCTAAATGCTTTCTATACCAATTAAATACGGTTTTAGTATCCAAGACCCCAATACCAATTTGCTGTATACCATTTATTACCTCAACCATTATATGGGGTTCGTATCAATTTATTATGAAGACTTTTTAATGTGCAACTGGGACAACCCAATTTGAACAACATTACTAAAAGCAAATTGGAAAGGTTAACCCTAAGATAAGAATTACACTCATACTTACGGGCAGAGACCACTAGATCATTTTTTATAATGGTATATGGCACCTTGCCCTTTTTCATTCGGTTAAAAAATTCAAAATCCTCCATAAGCACCTGTTGCTCATCAAACGCGCCTAAATTGTTAAAAACAGATTTACGTATGAACAGACATTGGTCTCCCCCTCCGGTAAAAAAACCATCCCTTGCGGTAAACGATGCGTTCATTTTAAGAAACCATGTTTCCTTATCAAACCTATAGGAAAAGAAACCGGCATCAAAACCATTCTCCAATCGGTCTAAAATATTATCCAAAAAATTGGCCGGTGGTAAGACATCTGCATGTAAAAAAACCAAAACATTGCCCATAGCCATTTGTGAAGCTTCATTCATTTGGGCCGCACGACCTTTGTTAATACAATTGATTACATTAACTTTTGGAATACTGCTTAGCGATGACGTTGCGTCATTTGTTGATGGGGATGCGGCAATGATAACTTCCAGAAGTTGCCGGTGATGTAAAAAAACCGCACTGTTAAAAAGACGTTCCAAATTAACATACTCATTATGTGCTGGTATTATTATACTGATCATATATTCGTACTACTTTTGGAAAATTTTTACCTTAGAAATACCGTCTTTCAATTTTTAATGTTTTGACTTTCCTCTACCTACGCAAATTGATGAAAATAGTTTTAATTCTGATACAAATTATAAAAAAAGGTCTTTGTAATCACTTAATTATTGATACGACTAACAATCCACAAACCTTTTCCCCATATTTACGTAATTAAGATACTCTAATAGTATATATATGAAAAATTACCTGTATTCCTTGTTGGTGTTCTGCTTTACATTCTTGGTCCATTGTGAAAATATAAACGCACAAACTTCGACAGATATACCAGAAGACTTTAATAAATTGTCAGAATTATTTCTGCAAAAAATCATCGATAAAGAAAACACGCAAGAGCTACAGGATATTTTCGCTAATACCAACATTGCAACACTTGACAAGGCCCTGGATTCCAATGCTAAAAGGTTGGCATTTTGGATAAACATCTACAATGCGTATATACAGGTGATATTACAGAAAAACCCAGAATTATATGATGATCGTGGCAGTTTTTTTAAAAAAGAGCAAATTAAAATAGCCGGAGAAACCATTTCGTTTGCCAAAATAGAACACGGTCTTATACGAAAGTCGCAATTTGAATATGGCCTTGGCTATATTAGAAAATGGTTTCCTAATAAATTTGAACGAAAATTACGTGTTAACGATCCCGTGTATCAAATTCATTTTGCCTTAAACTGTGGCGCAAAGGACTGTCCGCCAGTAGCAATATATGAGTGGCAACGTTTAGATGAGCAGTTTAATAAAGGTACCCAACAGTACCTTGAAAGAACCACCGACTATGACCCGAGTACCAAAGTTGCTACAATTAGTTCTTTATTTAATTGGTTTAGGGGCGATTTTGGCGGGAAAGGCGGTATTAAAAAAATATTGAAGAATAAAGGTTTTATTCCTACTACCAAGGGTATAGACTTGGAGTATCAAAATTATGACTGGACTTTGGACCTCAATAATTTTATTGAGCTTTAATAAGTTTAAAATGCCTCATTTATGGTAAAATAAAATTGACCACCTTCACTGGAGATTCCATAGTCTACCCGTAATCTTGTACCTTCCTTTTTGTTGACTATATATCTGAACCCACCACCAAATGCACTTTTGTAGGAGGTATTAATGGCCTGGCTCAACGATGGTATTACAGTTCCAGAAGCACCAAATACAGCTCCTTTAAATCTTCTATAAATAGGAAAACGCAATTCCGTTGCCAAACTAATTTCATTCTTATCAAGATAACGCCTGTTATCAAATCCCCTTGTTCTCTTGGTTCCCAAATAATTTAAATCCTGAAATGGCGTACCACTACTACGGTTACCAAAAAATAAGTTGGAAGCTAAAATGATATCACCTTTTATTCGCTGATAATAGCGGGTATCCAGCTCAAATTTACGATAGGTGAAATCAGATCCCAGCCATGGGGCACTATTGTAAAAGACCCCCTCTATATACCAACCTTTTGTAGGGTGAAATATATTATCACGTGTATCGTAAAGGGCCAACAATCCAATATTGGATATTGTTCCCCCATCCTTTCCTATAATATCCGCTGTTGCATCAAGAAGTCCATTAGGTTCTGGCTCCAATACATTATATCCATCAAATTCATAGCCCAAACCAACTGAGAATCCTTTAAACAATTCCCTATATGCAGCTAGGCGAAACCTAGGAAAATCTGCAGTATACAGTTCTTTGTCCTCCTCTCTGGAATCCATTCCCAATCCGTAATAATTATAGAAATATTTATAATAGCCCAGCTCTCCCTTAAACCTCCAACGTTCCTCATCCAAATAAAATTCATATGGCATGAACATTAAAAACTGTTTTTTAGAGGTAAAGGTAATGCCCAGTTGTACGGAAGAGGGTCGCGTAGTTGTTTTTTCACCCTTTAACCTAAATGTGGATAGACCCAATGCCCCATATCCCAAACCGGTTTCCGGTGTATAGAATACTACGGGCAAGACATTTAATCTTAAGTTTTTTATAGTGTCCTCTTCCACTTGCTGTGATTGTCCATGTAAAAGGCAACACCCACCTGTAAGCAACACAAAAAGTATTCTTGCTATATTTTTTTGCATATGGGTAAAATAACGACATAATAGTTGCTATTAATGCTCTTAATGCAGTAAATACTAACTAGAATGGTAAATTTGCACTGGAATTATAATTTTCACCTCACTTCGTTATATGAAGGTCAACCTAGGTCTACTCAAAAAAATATGTATAGGGGCATTTGTATTGTTGGGCACAGTTTCCGCCACTCAATTGGGCAATTTAAAATTCTCCTTTGATTTTAGTCAGTTCTTTCCCGAAGAGGATCCGGACTTGGCGTTTTATGATGATTATGTTGAGAAATTTGGTACAGATGACAACTTCTTGCTTATAGCTGTAAAAAACAGTCCCAATATCTTTCAACACGAATTTTTAAACAATTTTGATTCCTTTTCCCGTGAAAGTAAGGGTTTTGAACATGTGTTGGAGAGTAGTTCCTTGACCACCCTATCCTACCCGCTAAAAACATCGTTTGGTTATACTACCCTACCCATTATACATATTGATGATACTTTACAATATGAAAAAGACTGGCGCAAAATTCAGGAAGATTCCTTATTTACCAATGTACTCATAGATGCACATAGGTCATCAATGGTACTGGCCTTAAAAACCGAGGATAATTTGGATTATAAACAGTCCGGTGTGTTATTGGACAGTGTACGTGCCTCCTTAAAAAGGCATCATTTAAATTCCTACCATATTTTGGGAAGGGCGTTTTTTTACGAGGCCATAGTGGATATGCAGAAAACAGAGGTACTAACCACCACCATTGTTGCCTCTATCCTTGTTTTTATAATCCTACTATTGGTTTATCGTAGTATGCCCGTTGTCTGGATTTCCGTATTTTCCATAGCCCTTTCATTGTTACTGTTTATGGGACTATTAGCAGTTTTGGGGAAAGAACTAAATGCCATGGCCGTATTTTATCCTGTGCTAATGCTCATTGTTGGTACGTCAGATGTTATTCATCTTACGGATAGTTATATACGAAAACTTCAAAACGGCTTACCGCGTTATACCGCTATACTATCTTCGTTAAAGGAAGTAGGTATGACTACTTTATTGACCTCGGTAACCACTGCAATAGGTTTTGTAACTCTTTTATCGTCTAGATTGGTCAGTATCCAAGACTTTGGAATCAATGCCGCAATTGGTGTTTTAGTTGCCTATTTTACGGTCATTTTCCTGACCGGTTCATTATTGATCAGTCTACCGGAAAAAAAACTGATTGGGGGCAAAAGTGTTTCTATAAAATGGACAACCTATTTATTGCGCCTAAATACATTTACTAGGGAATATCCTAAAAGTATAATTTTTGGGACCGTAGTTTTTACACTACTCTGCTTTCTAGGAATTTATCTCATAAAAACCGATTATGAATTTAAGCAAGCCTTACCGGCAAGAAGTAAGATTGCTGCAGATTTTGATTTTTTCCAAGAAAATTATGCAGGTTTTAGACCACTGGAAATTGCAGTAACCAGCAAGCCAAAGTTCAAAGTGACCGATTTTGAGGTTGCGCAAGAAGTTGAAAAATTATTGGTCCATTTAAAAACCCTTAAAAGCATTGGCAACGTACAATCTGCAAACTTGCCCTATAAAATCATCAATAAGGCCTACCATCTGAACAACGCTGATTATTTTAAGCTTCCACCTGACAAATCTACTTTTGAAAAATATAAAAAAGATGCCAATCGCTTAGTACGCAAACAATTGGGACAGTTTATCTCTGAAGATGAAACCGTGGCCCGTATCAACGGAAAGTTGCAAGACGTAGGAACGGACAGCCTTAGCGTAGTTTACAAAAGTATTACTGATTTTGCTACAACCCAGATGGATACTTCTATCGTTACGGTAAAGATTACAGGTAAAAGCATCTTACTAGATAAAAATTCAAAATACATTAGAAAAAATTTATTGGAAGGACTGTTGTACGGTCTTCTTTTAATTGGGGTGATCATGGCATTTATTTTCAGGGACATTAAAATTTTCCTGATATCACTTGTGCCCAATATTCTTCCAATTTTATTTGCCGGTAGTGTACTTGGTTTTTTAAATATACCGCTAGAGGCATCATTATCCGTGGTTTTTGCCATTGTTTTTGGCATAGCGGTAGATGATACCATTCATTTCTTGGGAAAATACAAACTAGGAATTACCCAAGGGCTAAGCAAAGAGGCCGCGCTGGAAAAAACCTTTGTACAGACTGGTAGGGCATTGGTCATCACCACCATTATCCTGTTCTTTGGATTTATGGTCATGTTATTCTCCATTCACCAACCCAGTAGAACAATAGGATTGATCATAAGTGTAACCCTGGTAACGGCCTTAATACTGGATTTACTCCTGCTACCGGTACTTTTAAGAAAATTGATTAAATAGAATTATTGGTTTTATTAAGCGTTTTTTGAAGAGATCTATACGCGAAAATTGTTTTTCCAACCAATAAAATCATTAAGCTAATCCATAATGTGAAGAGTAGGTATTCCATAACATTACTAGTTTTAGTGACAACATTTAGTTAACGTATTTAAGATGCTGGGGCATTTTAAATGTATTTGGTCGATAAATATATGCATTTCATCCATACAAATCTTAAAATCTGTTAATTTTTCGACGAAATACCTAAAAAATAACAGAGCCGCGGATAAACCACGGCCCTGAAAAAAAACAATCCAACCTAAAACAAACCAGAAATGAAAATAATTGGGCAATTAATTACAAATCTTGAATCTGCTTTTCCATATGGGGCCCTAGTTCATATAACGCCCCTATTAATTCTGCTTTAAGTTCCCTGACCTTGTCATAGATACCATTGGCCTTATATACTTCTGCCGCCTGATACAATAAAGCGGGCTCAAAGGTTTTTCCATAAACATGGGTATCCATTAATTCCATAGCCTTTTCTTTATCACCCTTTCTTAAATGGCTAAATGCCAGCCAGCTATATGCCTCTGGCGTAGGTCTGTTCATTACTTCACGATTAGCCAAATTGAGCGCTTTGTCGTATTGCTTGGTTTCGTCCAAGTACAACCCTAAATTGTATGCATTGTACATGTCACCATAGGCCGGGTCCTGAACCAAGGTAAAATAGCGATCTAAATTTTTTGTACGAACCAAGTCGTTACCCATATAATCCGCTATTTCCGCTTTTAGTAAAAAGTAGTCCGGAGCACGGTATGTCTCGGTCACGGAATCCAAAATTCTAATGGCTTCCTTAGGATTGTTATCATTAGAAAAAAGAATCCAGGCAATACCTTTTTTGGCATAGGCATTATGTTTATCAATGGCCAACGCTTTTAGATAATGGTCATATGAATCCTTTATTCGCCCTGCATGTCCGTAATAATCCGCCAAGTTGGTATAACTCCACAGCATAAGTTCACTGTTTTTAGCCGACTCCGCTTTTTTTCCTGCCAATTCCATAAATTTTATGGTCGTATCCAAATCTCCCTTATAATCGTTCCATTTGGCAAGACGAATCATATATCCAAAATCTGACATATTCCTTATACTATCCAAATACTTTTCTGCTAGCATATAATTGCCCAACTCCATATGGATATCAAAATAAAGGCGTTGTCCCTCTACTTTACTTCCATTTATCGCCATGGCCGAATCCGTTAATTGTAAAGCTTCCTTAAAACGGTGCTGTGAAATATAATTTCTTGCCAAAGCCCTGTAATAACCGGCCTTACCAATTGCCGCAATCTCTACGGCCCTTTTAAGGCTTTGCTCTGCCTTTTTCAAGTATTGGATATCCCCAGTCTGTTGAAAGTATCTACTGTATTCACCGCCTACTATACCAAAACTGGTAAGCTGCATACTATCTGGTCTAATTTTAGAGTTCCATAAATCAAAATATTTAGATGAGGTGCTCAATTCCTTCACTTCTAAATAATTATTATAATCCGCTTGTTGTGCTATACTCCCATTATTCTCTTTGGAACTACAGGAGGATATCAATATCATTATTATTAAAAGCCTTACAAATTTCATTAGGTTGTATTTTATTTTGGATTGTTTAAAAAAAGGGGAGCTTTTCAACTCCCCCGCCCTTCTTTTTCATAAGCAATTAGGGTTGTGCCTTTCTTATCATAGCTATTACGATAAGGGGAAGGCAACTTTTTATTCTGGAGCTCCCAAATATGGGAAGGTAGTACCTACAGTTGCGGTAAGCCCAACACCGTCTGAAGTTAACCTTGGTAAATCTGCCATACCGTCATCATTGGTATCCTGTCCACTAAATCTAGCACCGTCACCACCACCGAACAATAAAATCAATGAAACATCGATTACATCATCTTGAGGGGTTCTTCCGGTTAGTCCTACTGCACCATCATAATTTGGAGCACCACTACCTCCGTTAAAATATGTTGTTGGCAAATTTGGTGCTACTTCCAATACATCGTTGGCCAATACAGTTGTCAAAACCGTAGCCGTAACCGGGTTATTGGTATATCCATCATCTGTAGGTCCGTTCAAAATATCACCTAAAATATTAGGCTCAAAATTTACCGCTTCTGGGTCAGCTCCTAAAATGTTGGCATAAACATCATGGTATGCTTCCAATCTTGCTTCAAATGCAGCTTGAAACGTTGCTTCCATTTCAGAAGGGATAGAAACGTTATGCATTTCCTTGGTGGCCTCATCTGCACTTAATACCGTATTGATACCTGGTCTACCCATAAAATCCGCCTGTGCGTAGGTCCCAGAGAAATCCGGTTCCATAGGCTCCATCGCATCTTCACAAGGTTCACAGGTTGAACCGCCGCAATCCACGCCGGTCTCATCACCGTTCATAATACCATCATTACAGGTTGCAGTATCTACAACCGGTGTATTATCATCATCATTGTTACAAGAAGCCAAAGCCATCATTGCACAAAGCGACAAAAACGTATATTTTATATTTTTAAATTTCATTTTATTACTTTTTATAAGGTTATTATTGTTTAACATTGGTAGTTACCCAAGTTTTGTAAACAGGTAGTTGTAATACATTTACAGCGGTTGTTTCGCCGAGCATACTATTTGGTATTTCAATGACAATGGACATTGTGTTTGCACCATCAAAAGTATCTACTGCGGTTTCATCATCATCGTCTGTTGTATTGGGGTCTCCAGCCGGTTTAAACCCTAAGGGAGCCGTACCACCAATTACTTCGTTAAACTGAAAAAAATCAAAGAAAAATGCATCTTGCCTAGGGCCTGCAAATAACGATACCCCGTCTGCCGTAGTTTCTACAATTGCGGTTTCAGCCGAAATATCTACCGAACCTAAAGGGGAATCTACCATAACGGTACCGTTCAATCCGGTTTCGCTAGGTGCAACGGGTCCAAAAAAGTACATTTTACCGTTTCGTGGAATAGCTTGTATGACCAAATCTTCTACAAGATCACCGGTTCTGTCTATATTGATTTCCATCAATACGTTTTCATCAAATGTACCATAGGCCAAATCTGGCAGCACATTGGTTTGTAAGTCTACCGCAAAAACGGTATTGTCCGAACCTTCTGTAGGTTCAAACGCATAAAAATCGGCAATGTCTGCCGTTGTGTTGGTTACCCCGGGCGCATCAATATGATCTGCCGCAACTAAAAGGCCCCCAACTAAGGCCAAAGCCCCAAGTCCCATAAATAATTTTGATTTTTTCATTATCTTATTTTTAGATTAGAATCACCCTTACTTACGAGACATTAAATGGAAGGTTCATTTTTTTTCAAAAAAAAATTAAAATATCCTATATAATTCACTAAAATTCAGAATACAACAATTATAAATACCCTTTTTATAAGACTTTAGATAATACACATTACTTAACCAACCTTATAATATTTGGCTAACTTTGCGCATTAAAAAAGTGAAAGTATGAACCCGTCTGCCTCTGGCTGGATTGAAAAATATGGCTCGGTCGTTCAAAAGAACCAAAACGCATATCCAAATTTTGATACCCTATATTCCGCTTTGAGAAAAAATGGATTTGTGTATGGACTAAATGCGGACATACCCCATTTCATACGACCGGAACATACCTTATCTGAAGATGAAAAGGCAAAGATAAATTTATTGAATGCCCTATATTTTACCTATAAGATAGAAGCGCACTCCACAGATTATACTGTTTTTATTACTGAGGTCTTTAAATTTTATCAAATTCTTAAAATTAACAAAGTAGGTTTTTTCGATAAATTGCTTACAGGAAACAAAACTTCCTCAAAGTTGGAAAAACTCATGGCCTCCCGCATATATATAGAGGACAACATATTCAGCAAAACATTCAATAACCTTATTACCAACTCCTTACTGTTTATTGATGTATTGCTTTTTAAGCATTATTTAAACCATGCCGTTAATTTAAAGTCAAAAGCCGAAGAGATTGAATATTTGGCCATTAACATTACCTACCATGCCTTAAGTTCCAAGGAGGCTCAACGAAAGGATAACAAATTATCCCAATTACTAGCTTCATCATTAACCTATATAGAATGTGCCAGTCATACCTTTGATGGATCTTATAGAGATCGATTGCTTAACAACAAGGATATATGGGAAAATAGATATTTTCTGGATATGGCCTGTTTGACCGTTTGGGAAGACCACTCCTTAGATTATACGGAGTCTGATTTTATTTTTGGAATAGGAAAGGATTTGGGACTTGCCAATGCTATTATCTTGGAATCCATTACCCATGTTACCGCTTTTTTTAAGCTTAATATGCATACTATTCATTATTTGAAGGAGAAAAATCTGGCCCATCAATTTTACGACAGTATGGGTAAGATCGTAAAAAAATTAATTCTCAGAAATAGCAAACGTCTAGTTAAAGAGCTTTCACAAAGTGCGGAATTGGTTTCCTTATTATCCAAATCTACGGTGAGGGACCTCAGTAATGATGAAAAGAGAAAAGTACAAAACCAACTCTTGGATATTTTTAAGAGCATACCCTCATTGGCCATTTTTATTTTGCCCGGTGGGGCTATACTACTACCTATTTTTATCAAATTGATTCCTAAATTACTGCCGTCTGCCTTTGACGAAAATAGGATCGATGATGAAGATTTTACTGATTAAGCAAAACAGCATTGACCATTATTATGATTATTCCAGCCACAATTTAAAGTCCTTTACCTTTTCCCTACTTACTATAATTTCCAATTGTGGATTGTTGTTCAATTTAATCTGTAGTCTAGAATTGGTGTAGGAGATGATATCCTTTATATAATCCACATTCACAAAGTATTTGCGACTTACCCTAAAAAAGGTTTGTGGCTTCAATTCCGGTTCCAACTGTTCCAAGGTAGTATCCAATAAATAATTACGTCCATCCTTGGTCGCCGCATAGGTCCCTTTATTTTCACTAAAAAAACACTCTACATCTTCTGCATTGATGATCTTTAAATGTTGCCCTACCTTGGCCGTAAACCTTTTTTTGTATTCACGTTCTAACGGATTTACCAACAATTTCTTGATGTCCTCAAAATCCAAAGCTATTTTATTGGGCTCTACGGCTGTTTTAAAACGAGTACGGTATTTATTTACCGCCTGTTCCAAGTCTTCATCATCAATAGGTTTAAGGATATAATCTATACTGTTCAATTTAAACGCCTGTAAGGCATATTCATCAAAAGCCGTTGTGAATATTATTGCACTATGCACCTCAACCACATCAAAAATTTCAAAGGATAGACCGTCTGATAACTGGATATCCAAAAAAATTAAATCTGGATGCTCATTGTTCTGAAACCATTCTATGGCCTCGTCAACGGAGTGTAACATAGTCGCTATGGTTACATCTAGTTCTTCCAGCATTCTAGATAGTCTGCGTGCCGCAGGTTTTTCATCCTCAATAATAATGGTCTTCATAATTCCTTTTGTTAAATATCCTGTATCATTTTTTGTTCCCACTTAATCAGCATTTCAGGCTTGGTCCACTTAAAACGAACTAAACGTATCCTGAAGACTACCAGCGCATGAATTGTTAGAACAATTGACCAAATTATTGGAATACTTGCAATATTCCACATAACCCATTGCTTAAATCCATTGTCCGTAATAGCCGCTATATCAAACCAATTAAATATATCTTTTGACACAAATAAAATCAATACGTTGGCCGTGATGAACAATCGACAATGTTTGAAAAATTTTTTAATACTTTCAATACGTAGAAGGGCCCTTTGCTCTTTA
This sequence comes from Maribacter sp. MAR_2009_72, assembly GCF_007827235.1. Lineage (NCBI taxonomy): Bacteria > Pseudomonadati > Bacteroidota > Flavobacteriia > Flavobacteriales > Flavobacteriaceae > Maribacter > Maribacter sp. MAR_2009_72. The sequence goes on from NZ_VISB01000001.1 coordinate 954,530, forward strand.
CTATGTTGTTCCAATTTGTTCATGCCTATCTAAATTTATCTGCTTTCTTTTGCTCTTGTTCTACAAATTTTCGTATTTGTCTTTCCTCCCAATCTTTTGAGAAAAAGGGATTAAAATGGTATACCCTTGCCCCATGAAATGCTAAACCAATCCCCCAAAAAAACGGCGTAGAAAAAGTTCCAAAGTTAAAGAACGCTTCATTGAAAGATTCCCCGCTGTTCATTCTGGCCATAACGGTCAAACTCATTATAAAGAGATTTACCAATATGTAGACAAATAAATGAATATAAAATCCTTTTAACTCCTTAACCTGTTTTTTGGCTCTTGCCAATTTCTCGTTTTGTTCAAATTCGTTTATTTCCATCGTTGTTCGTTTTCTTCCTGTTGAATAAATTCGCGTAACTTTCTTTCTTCCCAGTCCCTACCAAAGAAAGGATTAAAGTTAAAGATTTTAATCGCCTTTAAAAAAAGGCTAATTGCGAATGCAAATACCACCCATAAAAACCAAGGGTAACGCCATTCATTAAAATAATAATTTAATGCGGCTACGATTACTATTGTACCTAAGGCCGAAAATACCTTGCCATAGAACTCCTTTAACTCAACAACCCGCTCTTTTGCTTTATTATATTTTGTATTGTCCATGATGCCTATATTTTTTATTAAAACTCATTCATATATTCCTTGATCTTTCTCTCCTCCCATTTCTTTCCGAATAAAGGATTATATCCGTATGCGTAAAGACCGTTCATCAACAAACCAAACCCCCATCCTAGCGCAGGAAAAATAGCCCAAGGAAATTCAGTAGTCCTATAATTTATATACGCCAAAATGGGTATTACTATACAGTAGGCCAATAGATTCCCGTAAAATCCTTTTATGGCATTTACTTTTTCCTTTGCTTTTTGATACTTATAGTTTTCGCTGTTCATTAAATTGGTTTCCATCTTAATTTGTTTTAGGTTATTATTTGTTTTCTATACCTCAAATCTCGGTAGAAAGTGCAGGTTTTAAAAAATAGAACTACCCAGTTGTAAATTTTAATGACTGAATTGTAAAAAGTGGTCGTATACAATATTAAAAGCCAAATTACCATGCCCGTACTATATAGAAGTTTGATGATGGTACGTGTAAATTAACTCGTAAAATCCCCTAAAAGCGGACCATGAAACTTAAAATATTTGATCAGGGATAAGGACATAACCGTCCTTAAAATGTGAGATATTATAAAATTATCCAGTTCTATTTATATAGGTGTATAGTTATCATACGGGTATGGGTATTTAAGCAATGATGAAAGCCTAAAAGTTCTCATCCTCCATATATTGTTTTATTTTGCGTTCTTCCCAGTTCTTACCAAAGAACGGATTATAGCCATAGGCTTTAAGACCATGGCCCACAAGACCAAAACCCCAACCCAAAGCCGGAAAGATTACCCAAGTAAAACTTGTTGTTCTATAATTGATATAGGCAAGTACGGGTATCACTATACAATACGCCATAAGGTTTCCATAAAACCCTTTGATCATCTCAACGCGCTCCTTTGCCTTTTCATAACGTTTACTACTTATAAAGGATTCCTGTGTTTCCTTAAATGCAATTTCAGTGGTCAACATAGGTAAACGTACCTTAAACTCCCGGTCGCTTTTAAAAATCTGCATTTCTTCTTTGGTAAGAATGGCATATCGTTGACGTATATTCTGTAGGCCTACCCCACTACTTTTTTTAACCACTTGTTTTTCCTGCAAATTATTACTTACATACAAATAGTTGCCCTCTTCATAAATTTTGATATGAAGTGGTTTGGCAGACGTTACAATATTGTGCTTTACGGCATTCTCCAATAATAATTGTAGGGATAAAGGAACAATTTTGGCTTCTGGATTTAAAGCCTTTTCCGGAATTTCAAAAATGATACTGTCCTCAAAACGCATTTTTAACAAGCGCACATAGGTTCTGGCAAATTTAAGTTCTTCATCTACCGAAATCAGATTTTTACTTTTCTGCTCCAATACATATCTATAGACCTTGGATAGGGATGTGGTAAATTTTTGAGCCTGATCGGGATCTTCTTCAATTAAACTGGTCAATACATTTAAACTATTGAACAAAAAATGTGGGTCTAATTGATTTTTAAGTGCATCGAACTTTGCAGAGGCAGAACCTGCTATTATCTTTTGTTCCTTTACCTTGGTATCCTGTAGAGCCTTATAAAAATAAAAAGCGTGCAAAAAGAGTGAAACAATAAGGGTAATGACCAAAATGCCCAAGTAATGACCAAGATTCTCGGTCTCTAAAAATTTAGAGAAGTCATTTCCAAAAAGTACTACCTCTATAAAACATCTTAGTAGGGCAAATGCTAAAATAGTTAGAAGTATAGAACCTATGGCACCATACCACAATCGTTTTTGAGTATGTTTTTCCCAACTATATATTTTGGAGATATATTGGTTGAAATATGCATTTACAAAGGTCAGTACAAAGGAATAGAGAAAAGTTATACCTGCAAATTGAAGCTCCCCAAACCACGTAATAGTGTCCCAGTCGGAAAATAAAAAATTAATGATTACAATGACCAGGGTAATGATTACCCCTATTTTCAACACTTTTAAAAAATTACCCATACCCTTGATCAATTAACATTACGCCAAATATGCAGTACCCCTTCCAAAATTCTAAAAATAGGTATTTGTTTCATAACCTGTAATCTTAAACTGGATCATAATGCAAGCCTAAAATTGCATTCCTTTATATAAAACAAAAAAAATTACAGTCCGAAATGTCAAAAATGACCTCCGAACTGTAATTAGGGTTGGTTGCTTGGTTGTTAACTTGTAAACGTAAAACTGGGTAATTTTATAAGTTCACCGCCTTTCATGGCAGATTCATGGGACAGTATTCCTACACACGTGATATTTGCGGACTGTCTAGCATTAGGATAGGGAGAAGTACCTTTTACCAAGGCATCTATAAAAGCATGCACCAAATGCGGATGAGAACCCCCATGTCCCGCTCCTTGGGTAAAGGACAAATGCTGATTATCATCTTCATCATATACTCCTTCTGTCGTGAACGATTGAATTTCCTTTGGTAACAGTTTTGCAAAATCTGGACTTTCCACTTCTTCCGGAATTTCCGGTTCCGGTTTTTTAGCGGTATGGACTACCAAAGGTTTGCCTTCAATTAAAGGCCATTCCACTGATTTTTTGGAACCATAGACCTCTATACTTTCCCGGTACTGTCTGGCTACATCAAACAGGGAACGGTATACCTGGGCACTTAAATCAGAATTTCTAAACTTAATATGTGTAGTTTCTACGGCATATGGCGAATTGTATTCCTTTATAAGTTCCTTACGTATAGTTCCGGAACCAAAACAAGAAACATATTCCGCTTCATCCCTGGTCAAACCTAACACCGGGCCAACACAATGGGTGGCGTAATGCATTGGCGGTAAACCAGGCCAGTAATTTGGCCAACCGTCCATATCCTGTTGATGGCTAGCTTTTAAAAACTGAACCTTACCCAATTCTCCATTATCGTATAGCTCCTTCATATATAAAAACTCACGCGCATAAACCACGGTTTCCATCATCATGTAGGTAAGACCTGTTAGCTCCGTCAACTCCACTATTTGTTTACATTCATCCACCGTCGTAGCCATAGGAACTGTACAAGCAACATGTTTGCCCGCCCTTAATGCCTGGATAGACTGTTCCCCATGGTTTGGTATAGGCGTATTTATATGAACAGCCTCTATTTCATCATCCTTTAGTAGTTCTTCATAAGACGTATATCTTTTAGCTATACCAAAAGCATCTGCAATTTCATTTAATTTATCTTCATTACGTTGGCAAACCGCCACCAGCTCCGCATTAGGGTGCTTCTTGTAAATAGGAATAAATTCTGCACCAAAACCTAGTCCTATGATGGCTACTTTTATCTTTTTTTCACTCATTTTTGATCTCTTAATCGTTAAACGTTCTTTTTAAAAATTCCAATCCTTGTTTAGCAAAAGAATCTTGGTCATCGGCTAATTTTCTCCAGATATTTACAGCAGCGGCCAACTCCCTTATTTCTGGTGTAAAACTTTCAATTACCATTGCGCCGTTATACTCAATATCCTTTAGACCATCAGCAAAATCTTGCCAAGGAGTTAGACCGGTTCCCGGAATTCCCCTATGGTTTTCAGAAACCTGTACATGTATCAATTTATCACCAACGGAATTTATGGCCTTACGTATGTTGTTTTCCTCTATGGTCATATGAAAACCATCTAACGCAACTTTAACACAATCTTCATTGATGTCCCCAATTAAGCGCATTACTTCATCTGCGGTATTTATAAGGTCGGACTCAAACCTGTTCAAGGGTTCCAATGCAATTTGTAATGCATGTTCCCGAGCCAAGGATGCAAGCTTTCCTAAATTCCTTACCGATCTATCCCATTCTATTTTACGTTGTTCATCTGTTGCCAACCTGGCCTTACCTACGGCTGCATATAATGGACCTGCCACAAAATTAACCTCCAAGGCTTTTGCCTGTTCAAAACATCTTTTGGCAAATTCAAAACAATTGTCATGGAAAATAGGGTCTGCCGCGGTCAAATCCTTATCATCCCCAAATACAATACATACGGTAGGTGTTAAACCATTATCGCTTAAAGCCTGTTTAACTTGGGCAACATCTACAAGCGAAGGGTTTTCCAATGGAATTTCCACCACATCAAAACCCATACTTTTTATCTTGGGAAAAAGTGCGATCGAATTGGTCGTAAACGGTGACTGCCACAACCAAGTACTTACGCCAAATGTTATGTTACTTTTCATCATTGCTATATTTATTCCTCAATTATTCCACAATCATTACCCCTTGCATAATTCTCCAATGCCCAGGGAACGTACAAATGAAAGGATATTCCCCCGGCGTAGAAGGAGCTTTGAATTTTAGGGTATAGGTTTCATCTGGATTTAACAATGGTGTCGCAAAAAGAACATCACTCATTTGTGGTACATAATTTAACTGTGCCGCATTAGGGTCAGCGGCCATCTTATCCGCCGCGGTACCCACTACCTCTTTTTTTCCGGGTTTGGTAATTACTAGATTATGCTGCATAAAATCAGGATTCTCTAAAACCAAGGCAACTTGTTCACCCGCCTTAACCCTAAATTGAGTTACATCATATTTCATTTCATTGGTGATGGTTTTCATCTGTATGACTTTAGCATTGACATCCTCTATTTCATCTGCCAAAGATTCTGTGGCACCTTCTCCATAATACTTCATCAATAGCGTGGCGATATCGGTGTTGGAATATGTTTTGGCCAATTGCCCAGTACTATTTTTTTCTACCTTATATTTCCATTGTCCATGAATCCTGATCAATTCATCACCTGATTTAATATATAATTGCCAAAAATTACCATAAAGTCCACCTTCTCCACCATTATCCTCTACCCTTACGGCAATTGTGTTTTTTCCTGGCTTTAAGACTCCCTTAGGAATATCATAAGTTCTATTGGAACTATAACTAGAAGCCATTCCACCAACTTCAACACCGTTAACGTACGTAATATCAGAATCATCAATAGGTCCCAGAGAAAGAATACTGGCCTCTTTGGCCATTGGGCCCGGTACATTTACTTCTTTTCTAAACCAAATGACACCGTCCATGTCCAAACCGGCATCCTCTATATACTGGGGAATTTCCATAGACTCCCAGTTGCTATCGTCATATGTTGGCGAACTAAAATCGCTCACCTCATTACCGGGAGCTTTAAAACCAGGATTTGCTTCCATAAATGCATTTAGATATCCACTTACATGTTTTGCCGCAGCGGCATATAACGCTTTGAACAACCATAGGTCATTGATAACCTCATCATTTTTTCCAAGATCGTGTAGTAATGAACCTACTTTTTGTGATGATGGCCTTGATGTAAAATAGATAAGGGCGGACAACTGTACATTGGGATCGCGATCATTTAAAGTATTGGCCTTGAACAATGCATCATCACTATCATCATTCTTAGGTAATAACTGAATGGCCGCCTTACGTACTGCAGAGGCTTTATGGTACAAAGCTCCCTTAACAACACCCACTGCATTGCTATCGGTATCCATGGCATCCAAACCATCAATAGTCCAAAGGGCATGCATTGCCGCATTGTTTAAGCCCTCATCATCTACTTGTTTGGCATTTACCAATTTATATAAATCGTTCAACACATCTGTCTTACCTCTTTCTACCAATAGGCGCTGTGCCGTTAACCTCCAAAATTGATTATCGCTACCCAAAGCTTCGAGTAGAGCGTCTGGGTCATCCTTGGATAATTGCATTTCCTCATAGGTATAATCATGTTTGGGTACAATACGCCAGATTCTTCCATGTCCTTTATCACGTAACGGATTAACATAGGCATTTCCCTCTCCATTTTCGGCATCATAACCACCCCTTTCCGTATTGGGCGTAGGGTTATGCTGTACAATAAAATTATACCAATCCGCTATCCAAACGGCACCATCAGGGCCGGTTTTAGCATCTACAGGTGAACTCCACTCATCTGAGGAGGCAAATAGATTTCCTGCATTTTCTTCCAAATATCCTGCGCCATCCCTTACAATTTTTGCTTGATGCACCACACCACCGGTTGGCTCACATACAAAAGCAATACGGTTCCAATATTCCTTTGGATATGCCCTTGCGGTATAGAAATGATGGCCTGCAGCTGCCGTAAATCCTCCAAAAACATCTACTTGCCTTACGTTGGGCGTAATAGGCTGCATAAAATAATGGCCGTCTATTTTTGCACTTCCGTCCTTTCCAATACCTTCTACATGGTCCAAGGTGGCATTAGGAATCCCTACAAATACACTATGGGTATTATTGGCCGTGGATGCAAAAATTGAATTATCCTCTGTAAGCCCCAAACCCCACGTATTGTTGCTAGTATTGGTCAATACTTCAAACGTCTTACGCTTGGGATGAAACTTGTATACATTTTGATTGAATTTATAATCCTCTCCAAAAATCTCACCGTCAAACCCGGAATATCCTACTACCCCATAAAGGTTATTGTCTATACCATATTGTAGATTGGACGGTCCTGCATGGGTATCGAACGTACCCCAACCGTCTATAAGAATCTCTTTTACATCGGCCTTATCATCACCATCTGTGTCCTTTAAAAAAATAAAATGTGGAGCTTGCGATACGACAATGCCTCCGTCATAAAAGGTAAAACTGGTAGGTATATTCAATTTATCCGCAAAGATGGTTACCTTATCTGCCTTACCGTCTCCGTTGGTATCCTCCAAAATTTTCACTTTATCATCACCTTCACTATTATCATTACGTACCGTATTGGGATAATCTACGGTTTCAATGACCCATAGCCTACCTTTTTCATCCCAGTTCATAGCAATTGGATTAATAATCTGTGGCTCCGAAGCAAATAGTTCAACTTTGAAACCGGCAGGTACCTGAATTAATTTTTTTGATTCTTCTGGCGACAACGGTAATTGATATTTTGGCGCGGGATCTCTCTTCTCATAATTGGGAATATTTGCGCGTTCCTCATAAGTTAAGGTCGGCATATCTTTCATAAAACCCTCCCAATTCTTTTTAACCTCATCATTGACCGCCCAAAGTATACCGTTCTTTACCAAGTCCTGAAATCCTTTGTTCTGCCATGTTCGCTCATCATGTCCATAAGCGGTATAAAAAACCTTACCCTCTCCTAAACGTTTAATCCATGTCCAAGGTTCACGATGGTCTTCCTCAACCCTTTCCATTAAAACGGTAATATCATCTGCAATTTTATCATGTACATAGGTTTCGTCCCATGTTTCAAAAGGGGTCAGATTTTTTGTGATAGGATGTGCCTTATCTACAATATTCGCAGTAAAGGTACCGGTATCGTGACTCAAGAATTGCGCCCCTACCAAATTGATGTATTCAGGAGAATTTTTAAAACAGAAGCTAGCGGAATGAATAGGAATAAACGCATTACCTTCCTTTACAAAATTGAGCAGGGCGTTCTCCTCTGCTTTTTCCAATTCCTCATGATTGGCATACACAATGAGTCCGTCATATTTTGCAAGATTTTCGGTATTTAGGTCAGAAGGCTTTTCTGTATACGATATATTAATACCATCCTTGGTCAACGCCGAAGCCAATATTGGAAAATATTCCCTTGAGTTATGGTGCTCTATTTCATGTCCTAAGAATAAAAGTTCTATCCTTCGAGGAGCATCATCCGTTTGTTTCTTTTCGGTGGGTGAACATGCCGCAAAAAACAAGAGTATAATTAATACTTTGAGCGACGGGTAGTTGATTTTCATAATGAGCGTTGTTTTGTTATCTCAATATTACATAAAATAGTACCTTGGAAATCACTCTTATTTACCACATACTGACTGTATTTTATCATTTCATTTTATAAATGATAGTTTTATTGATAAATTAGTATGCAATTACGACCTTTCAATTTGTAACACATTAATGAAATCTGCTCTTCAAAAATCTCCGATTCCAGAAACAAAGGCCTATTTGGCTAGAACGTTGAACGAGCCGGTTTTTGACCCACACTGGCACTTTCATTCTGAATATCAATTATTCCTAGTGCTGGAAGGAAGTGGCACCAGGTTTATTGGTGATAACGTAAAATCCTATAAAGCGGGAGATATTACCTTTACAGGTCCAAATCTACCACACATGTGGCGTAGTGAGCATGTGCATGAACAGGAAAAAAATATTGCATGGTCCAAAGGGGTGGTAATTTATTTCCATGAAAATTTTTTGGGGGAGAATTTATTGAAGACCGATGAGGCCATACGCTTAAGACAAGTGTTCCATAAAAGTCGTAGGGGTATGGAATTTACTGCAACGACCGCCACAATTTTACAGAAATTAATGCTGGAGTTATTGGACAAAGATGGCTTTGAAGGAATTCTACATCTATTAAAAATACTGGACTTCATTAGCCAAACCAAGGAATATGGTATATTGGCCAGCCCCGGTTATACCAATACCCTACGCGAAGCCGATACCCAACGTATGTTCAATGTCTATGCTTTTGTAATGAATAATTTTAAACGTAGGATGACATTGGATGAACTGGCTCAATTGACCAATATGACACCTACCTCGTTTAGTAGATATTTTAAACTTCATGCCAATAAATCATTTTCTGAATTTGTGAGCGAAATACGCATAGGCCATGCCTGTAAACTGCTTATAGAACAGAAAATGAATGTATCCCAGGCTTGCTATGAAAGTGGATTTTCTACCTTATCCAATTTCAATAAACAGTTTAAGAACATTACCCAACGTACGCCCTTGGCCTACAAAAAAGAATATGAAGTCTATTAATAATTAATGGTACCCGCTATATAAATTTGACTGTGGTTTATATGGCTTAAAAATTCAGCATGCTATATTTTAGAATATGTTGTTTTTGATTTTATTGGCACCGTTATGAACAGTCCACCGGTATCCATGGCATGTACCAACTTGTACTGATGGAAAATGTCTGACTTTCGTTCACCATTATGGTACCATACACATTCTACGTAGCTATTATTATATAAAACGCCAAAAATGGGATTCTTTTTTGAAACGTATTTGAGCACTTGCATTTTAGGCGAATTGAGCAATCCTTTGACCTTTACCCAATCACCTGGTTTAAACTTTCTTGACATAATACTACCTTATAAATGATTGAACATTTTGGTAGTTAGGAGGCCTATTGGCCTCCTATTATACCATTCTTTAAACTGTAATTAAGAAATTTTAATATTCCTTGCCGGCTTTTGTTTGGCCTCTTCTTTTTTGGGCAAGAGAATACTTAAGATACCATCCGTGTAATTGGCATTGATCTTATCATCATCTACGGTTTCAGGTAAGGTAAATGATCTTTTAAAAGAAGCATAGCCAAACTCCCTTCGTGTATAATTGGAATTTTTTTCTTCCTTATCTTCCTTGGTTTCCGTAGATATGGACAAAACTTGATTATCTAGGTCAATATGAAAATCAGATTTTTTAAGACCCGGCACAGCCATCTCCACCATAAAGGCATCGGCTGTTTCCTTGATGTTTACTTTATGTAAGGTTATTCCGGTATTAAAATTAGAGGTGAATACCAATGGTAAATCCCGGTTAAACAAATCATCGATCTAATTAGACCATAATGGGAAGTTTACATTTGAAGTAGTGTTTGTTAAACTTCCGTTTTTAGGAACAGTTACTAAATTGCTCATAACTACAAAATTTTAAATTAAACATTGTTTCAAATCTGAAATCGTATAGACTTCATTATCATACAAGCAAATTAAATACCAAATTGGAACGATACCATAAGTTGACAATGATTCAATTATAAATTCTGTCAAATTATCAGAAGTGATGTCAAATTTTCTTTTTTCAAAAATGTCAGATTGACATTTTTAAATGACACCATTGCACCTATTATGGCTTTCTCTTTTTTGTACCTATATTTTATCTGTTTTACCTTAATTTAAGGTCCTTATTGCTATGGGTCAAATTTGCCATCTTTCTTAATTTATGAACCACGATCAACCAATACAATTACCTGTACCAATTTCCATAACCCTTGTCATCCCTTGCTATAATGAGGAGTTTCATATAGAACATACGTTAAGACAAATTACTTCACATCTTCTTGAATACCCTGCCTTTTCTTTTCAAATCTTGATCTTGGACGATTGCAGTACGGATAGTTCCCTGGCTATTTTAAACCAAATTGCCAAAAACAATCCGGTAGATATCACAATTTTGAGAAATGAAAGCAATATGGGAATCGTAACCTCAACCAAAAGATTATTGCAAACCGCGCTGTCCCTAGGACCACATTATATTCTAAAATGTGATATGGATACCGATGTACCCCATAAATTGGCCATTTCAATGTTCTTGGAGCTCATTGAGCAAAACAGATCCAGCAAAATACAAATTCTTATAGGTGAACGCTTTGTTGCAGATCAAAGCCAACTATCACCACTGGAAATTTCGGAGCAAGAAAAAATGAGGGTCTATCTAATGGAAGGTTTAAAAATTAAAAATTACAACCCTGTTTCTTCAGGAACGGTACTATTCACAAAAAGTGTCATTGAACAACTTTTGCAACTGCCAATTGTAGTCTCCTATGATATGAAATGGGGATTGGATCTTTTATTATGTCTACTGGCCCATCAATTAAATTTTCCCGTGCATAAAGTAACTATTACCAACGGTAACTATAGCCCCAGTCGACGTAGTAATGCCAAAATCAAAGCACAATATGCAGCGTATTATAACGTACTTCAACTCGTGGAAAATTGTAAAAAACACAATTAGTACCACTCCATAATTCGATGTCAAAAATTATATAAACAAAACCGTACAATACATAGCTTAATACAATCAATACAGTAAATTTGCAGGTGTAAAATTGGCACTTTGAACGCATGAACTTAACCATAGAAAACATATTACTGGTGGGCTCCTTATTGCTATTTATTAGCATTATAGTCGGGAAAACCTCGTATAAGTTTGGTGTGCCTACCCTTATTCTTTTCTTGGCCATAGGTATGTTGGCAGGATCGGACGGTATAGGCGGCATTAGGTTCAATGATCCACAACTTGCACAGTTCATAGGTATTGTATCGCTTAATTTTATCTTATTTAGTGGTGGCCTGGATACCCACTGGAAAGCGGTTAAACCTATTTTAAAGGAAGGCTTGGTACTTTCTACCCTGGGGGTATTGCTTACCGCGGTTACCCTAGGTACCTTTGTGTACTATATTACGGATTTCACCATCTATGAAAGTATGTTGCTGGGCTCTATAGTCTCATCAACCGATGCGGCGGCGGTATTCTCTATATTGAGGTCAAAAAATTTAGCCCTTAAAAACAACTTACGGCCCACCTTGGAGTTGGAAAGCGGTAGTAATGACCCAATGGCCTATGTACTCACGCTTGCTTTCTTGACCTTGGTCATCAATCAAGATTTAAGTGTGTTCTCTATTATACCCTTGTTCCTACAGCAAATGGTTTTGGGTGGAATTGGCGGATTTGCATTTGGGAAATTGAGCGAGATTATCATCAACAAGATTAAACTTGGGTTTGAAGGTCTGTATCCCGTGTTGGTCATAGCGCTAATGTTCATTACCTTTTCTGCCACGGACGCCGTTGGCGGTAATGGTTTCCTTGCCATCTATATTTGTGCAGTGTATCTGGGCAATCAGGATTTGATCCATAAATCTACCATTATAAAAATGTTCGATGGTTTGGCTTGGCTAATGCAAATTGTATTGTTCCTTACATTAGGACTTTTGGTATTTCCCTCAGAAATCATCCCGTATATGGGACTTGGAATCCTTATTTCCGTATTCTTGATTGTTGTGGCGCGCCCCGTAAGTGTATTTCTAAGCTTAATGTTTTTTAAGATGAGAATGCGTAGACGGTTTTATATTTCTTGGGTAGGTCTACGCGGTGCCGTACCCATTGTGTTCGCCACTTACCCATTATTGGCCGGTATAGATAAAGCAAATATGATCTTTAACATCGTATTCTTTATTTCCGTAACCTCTGTTCTTATACAAGGAACCACACTTTCTATATTCGCAAAATGGTTGCATGTGGCCTTGCCAGATGAAGTGAAGCCAATTACAGAGAATGATCGGTATATTTTAAACCTCCCCAAGTCAGAGATGGAAGAGGTGACTATTCCTGAAAATAGTTTTGCGGTCGATAAACGAATTATTGATCTGCATTTCCCAAGGTCCGCATTTATTGTAATGATCAAAAGGGACAATAAATTTGTACGTCCCGGAGGCGCTACCGTTATTAAGGCAAACGATATCTTGGTATTGTTGTTGGATAATGAAGATAGCTTGAAAGAAGTGAATCAAATTCTCGACCAAAATGTTGTCGCATAACATGAAAAAAGTGGGTCAATTACTTAAGGTTTTTACACTTCTCTTAACGTATAGTTTTGGGATGTTTAACGCAGTGGACAATGCTTCCACCGTTAACGAAATCCATGTAGTCCAGGATGAAGGTCAAAACCAAATTTTAAAGGCCTCCTCAAGGGCCCTGTCCCCGCATGCACAACAGCCCCAGATAACATTTTCCGATAGCACCGAAAGTATTACCATAGATTTTAAACTATCGCTGTCGTGTTTTAGCCTGCTAAGCAGTAACCAAGAACTTTTCTTTTATTCTGGTTTTAAGCAGTACAACAATTACTATACTACCCTACTGATCAGACACAGAAAGTCTAATCTTATATTTCCTTTTCATAATTTCTGGTAAGTCCGTTCCCCTGCCACATATACGATTATGTTGGCTATATCCTTAATACAAAGCAAATCAATTGCTTTATATACATAGCAGTCTTATCAATTTTAAAAATCACCAAAATGGAAATAGGAGTTGCCGTAATTGGCATTACATCTGTTGCACTCTGTGCAATACCTTTTATTCTAACCAATGGAAATAGAAAAATAAAGGAAAGAAAATTATATACAACCTTACAAAATGTTGCAAAAAAGCATAATGCAATTGTAGAAGAATATGAGCTATTTGGCCATTATGCCATAGGTATTGATCAACAGAACAAGTTTGTGTTTTTTACTTCAATTACAAACGAAATAATTCAAGAACAATACATTGATTTAAGCAATATCCTAACATGTGAAATTGCAAATATTGGCCGTAACAATCATAAGAAGGAAAAAATAACGGAACGGTTAAACCTATTATTTTTTCCAAAAGATGTTAATGAGAGCAACAAGGTGCTGGAATTTTACAATGCTGAAACGCATTTTCAATTAAGTGGTGAATTTCAATCTATTCAAAAATGGAACAATAGAATCAAGACCTTGTTGGCCTAAAACTAAGTAATTTATCATTAAACAAAAAACAGCAGGTGCCTGGTTATATCATTTAGCATTTAAAAGATCAAGTACCTGCTGTTCTCTTATTATTTTTATAGCCATTTGCTTAGTACACATTTTGAATCTGTAACCACAGTTTAAATTGGGGATACGCAGTAATTTCCTGAAAAGGATTTATAAGTTATTGAAATAGGATCGCTTTATTTCATTTAATTTTGCGGCATGGTCAGAAATGTACAATTGCGGTTATCATTAAAAGAAGAAGCTACACCTAACGGTCTGGAATTGCGTACCACCAACTATTTAGGTCTGGAAGAAGGTTCCTTTAAGATCAAGGTGCTTAGAAAATCTATAGATGCCCGTAAACCAAAAATTGTTTTCAACTATAAATTGGCCGTATATATCAACGAACCGGCCCCTAAAGATGCCATAAATTTTGACTATAAAGATGTTTCCAAAGCCAAACCAATACATATTATAGGCTTTGGTCCTGCAGGAATGTGGGCCGCACTGCGCTGCTTGGAAATGGGGTACAAACCCATTGTACTGGAACGGGGAAATAATGTTAAAGATCGTAGGCGAGATTTAAAAGCCATTAACCAAGACCATCAGGTAAATCCGGAAAGCAATTATTGTTTTGGTGAAGGAGGCGCAGGAACTTATTCTGACGGTAAATTGTATACCCGTAGTTTAAAACGGGGAGATGTTCGTCGCATCTTTGAAAGCCTTGTATACCATGGCGCTACAGACCAAATTCTTGTAGATGCCCATCCTCACATTGGCACGAACAAATTGCCCAAAATTGTACAGCATATTAGAGAGGTGATCATTGATCGTGGTGGCGAAATTCACTTTAATACCAAGGTGACGGATTTTATCATTAAAAACAACACCTTAAAAGCCATTATTCTTAACGAAAAAGATGAAATGTCCGTTAAACGGGTAATACTTGCTACCGGACATTCCGCTCGAGACATTTTTACTTTATTGCATAAAAAAGACATTACCCTAAAAGCAAAATCTTTTGCCATGGGTGTACGTGTAGAGCACCCGCAACATATTATTGACAGTATTCAATACCATTGTTCCGGTGAACGACATGAATTGTTGCCCGCAGCGTCATATAGTCTTGTAGAGCAGGTTAAGGACAGAGGCGTTTACTCCTTTTGTATGTGTCCGGGTGGCTTTATTGTTCCCGCCGCTACATCACCAGGCGAAGTTGTGGTCAATGGTATGTCCCCATCAAAAAGAAATAACCTTTATGCAAATTCAGGTATTGTAGTAGAAATTAACGTAGACACGGATATTCCCAAATATGAAAAATTTGGCGCATTAAAAGGTTTGGAATATCAAAAGGATTTGGAGCGGTTGGCATACACTTCTGGTGGAAGAACGCAGACCGCACCGGCACAACGTTTAACTGATTTCGTAAACGGAAATTTGTCCGAAGATTTGAATCCTACCTCTTACCAACCCGGATTGAAATCTGCACCATTACATTCACTATTGCCCAAATTAATAGGTAGTAGATTACGACAGGGCTTTAAAGCCTTTGGAGAAAAAATGCATGGCTATTACACGCATGAAGCTAATATAGTTGGGGTTGAATCACGAACTTCTTCCCCGGTAACCATCCCAAGGAACGAGCAATTGGAACATCCGGACATTAAAGGTTTATTTCCTTGTGGAGAAGGCGGTGGATATGCAGGTGGTATTGTTTCAGCAGCTATGGATGGTGAAAGATGTGCCGAAGCTGCCATGGCAGGGTTGTAAGTTCAAGTGCAAGATTCAAGTTCAAGTTCAAGTTCAAAATGAGTTGTTGTTTGTTGTTTGTTGAAAAATGATAATTTGCAAAGCAAAATTTTCATTACCAAAAGTCTTTCCTCTCTACTCTATTTTCTCCTTTCCACTTTGTACTTAATACTGTAAACTGTAACTGGCAACTGAACACTGAAATTATGCCATTTTTGGTTTGTTGGCCTTAGTGATGAAATTCAACGCTTTTTTAATTTTTGAATTTTTATACTTGTACAAACGCGCAACCTCCATTTTATTGTTAGCAGTTTCAGTAATTGTAATGTCTTCTACAATGCTCATTTCTATAGTAGCTACCTTAACTTCCTTTGTAGAATTTTGAGCTTGGGCAGTGAAGCTTAAAAAGATGATGAAGATGATTGTTGCTATTGTTTTCATGACTTGCGTTTGTTACACTAATAGAACGCCCAAGACCTTGTTTTACTAGGTCGTGAATCGCTGAAAAACACCAAATTCTCGTTACTTGACATAGATTCGGACTAAGTGTAAAATCTTGTCGATAAACGACATCAGCCCTGCTTTCAGCTTACCGATATTTAGTGTCGTTAATCGATGTACAGGTGAAATTCAAATACAAACTCAAGTACATAAAAGAAGATAGAATATAGAGAAGAGAAAATAGATGTTGGTTGTTATAAAATTTAGCTTTGCTAAATACACTTGATTAGGTAATAATCAAAAAAGTCTATTCTCTTTATTCTATTTTCTATATTCTTACTTTCAACTACTTTATACTTCTTACTTAATACTTAATACTTCTTACTTTGTATTTTGTACTTTAACCTCACTTTACATTTCCTTCCACATTTAAGTGTACCTTTGCGGCTTATTAAAAATTATGACATTTAAAGAACTCGGCTTAGCCGAACCCATCCTTAAAGCCTTGGAAGCTGAAGGATATACCCACCCAACACCAATTCAAGAACAATCTATACCTATATTGCTAAAGGGCAAGGACCTTTTAGGGGTTGCACAGACCGGTACAGGAAAAACGGCTGCTTTTGGCATTCCAATTCTTCATCATCTTTATGAAGGAATTAGTCTTAGCCAATCCAAAAGAAAGGTAAAAGCTTTGGTAGTGACCCCCACACGTGAACTTGCCATTCAAATAGGTGAAAGTTTTACCGCTTATGGCAAACACACCGGACTAAGGAATACCGTTATTTTCGGTGGAGTAAAACAAGGTAAACAAGTTAACGCCTTAAGGGGCGGAGTTGATATATTGATTGCCACACCTGGGCGTTTGTTAGATCTAATGAACCAAGGTTTAATCTCCTTTAGGGATTTGGAGCATGTTGTTCTGGACGAAGCCGACCAGATGTTAGATATGGGCTTTATTCACGATATTAAAAAAATTATAGCCAAACTGCCTCCAAAAAGGCAATCCCTATTTTTTTCGGCCACTATGCCAAAAGATATTGTGGAGCTATCCCGTAAAATGTTGGGCGATTTTGAACGGGTGACGATTAAACCTGAACAGGCTACCGCAGAAAAAGTTGAGCAGGGCGTATATTTTGTCCAAAAAGCCAACAAACCTAAATTATTGGTGCATTTATTGGAACAACAACCACAAGATTCGGTACTTGTATTTTCGCGCACAAAACATGGCGCAAACAAAATTGTCAAAAAATTGGCCCAAGCAGATATTCGTTCTGCCGCAATTCATGGCAACAAGTCCCAAACAGCAAGGCAAAAAGCTTTGGGCGACTTCAAGGATGGCAAGCTAAAAGTATTGGTAGCTACTGATATTGCGGCAAGGGGCATAGATGTTGAGGAGTTGTCCTTGGTCATTAACTATGACCTACCCAATGTTTCTGAAACCTACGTACACCGTATTGGTAGAACAGGTCGTGCCAATGCAAGCGGTACTGCCCTTTCTTTTTGTGATAAAGATGAAAGACCTTATTTAAGGGATATTGAAAAATTGATCAAACAAGAAGTTCCCCGTTTAGGTCCGCATCCTTTTATGGATGATTCTCCAGAGGAAAAAGAGGATAGGCCACAAAGACAGCCAAGATCCAACAACCGTTCCAAGGGTCAGAACAACCATAAAAAAAAATCCGGGAATTCAAATTTTAGAGGTAAGAACAACAGAAATACCAATAAACCAAAACCTAGAAATTTTAATAGCAGTTCTGAATAGCATTTTATAAAATACGATGTATCCTGTATCTTTAACCTTTATTTTGGCAAGGCATGAAGAAACAGGTATTGGTTTATGGTAGCGGGCGACATACCGTGCCCTTTTTAAGATACATGGCAGAGGCAACCGGTAAGGATAGACCCAACCTCTGCTTTATACCAACAGCTAGTGGTGAAGACCGGGATTATATAAATTCTTTTCATGAAGTCTGTTCCCAGATTAATGTAGTGCCACATGTCATGAGCGTTTGGATCAATTCCTATGACCAAAAAGAAAGTTTCGAGGAAATTATCTCTAATATGGATGCCATTGTTGTGGGCGGCGGCAACACCCTAAATATGCTTGCCATATGGAAAGCCCAAGGTATAGACATTGCACTTAAAAATGCCTATGACAACGGCGTAGTAATGGGTGGCGGGAGTGCTGGTTCCCTTTGCTGGTTCAATGGTGGCACTACGGATTCCAGACCTAAGGAATTGAGTATTGTAAAAGGGATGTCATTCATTGATAAAAGCCACTGTCCACATTACAACTCAGAAAAATATAGACGACCACTCTATCATGAAAACATTCTATCCGGAAAACTTTCAGAAGGCTACGCGTGTGATGACCGATCTGCTATTCATTTTATTAACGAAGAAGTACATACGTCCGTTTCATTAGATGCAGATAACCACTCTTATTACGTGTATTTAAAAGACGGTGAAATTGTGGAAAATTGCTTACCAAATTCCATAATCAGTTAATCTAACTTTAATATCGAATTTATAGGTAGATATAAAAATTTCAAGGTTTTAAAGATTGTTTACTGCCCAAAAAGTAATTCCAAATGGCTTTACTCACTCAAAAAATTATAGCGGTATTTAAAAAAAATCAGCTACATCCCTATTCATTCGGCAATATTCAATTAAAAATCAGGATGTTAAGCCTTTAAGTAAATTCTATTCTGGATTTAATACAAGTTAAAGCTAATTTCCTTAATTTAAACAACTACAAAGTCTCCCCAAATTTTATTTTGAAAATCAAATTATGATTGGTCATTATATTGATCAATTAGAATACGGTTTTGTTTTTAAATATTTAGAAATGGCCTAAAACTCCATTGATAGTATATATACATCATTTTTCTAAATAGCCGTAGTTATATAGTATCGACCAAGTAATGAAACCGACCAAGAATATTGAAGTTACGGCATTAGATTTTTATAATAAGTGGTTACACTGTTATTTAAATGTCTCCGCAAAAACCTATGTTTCTAATTTTAATTATGACACTTGTTTTAACGGTACTTTCTTACATGGAACATTTTTAATTCGTTCTACTACTACCAATTTATTTACTGGCATCATTGAACAGGGTTCAACCTCAGAATCTATAATTCATAGATCCAACTTTGGCGTGAGCATGAGCTATGATATGGTATGCAAACCACACGGTATAGAATTCCACGAAACCACAAAAGAAGGTGAAGGCACCACTTTCATAATTAACTTTAGAATACATGATTAAACAATCCCTCCTATTCATCACGCTATTTTTCTGTATGCTATTTACGGCAAGTGGGCAAGAAAACCCGGTAGATAAAAATGGATTGGCACTAGATACAATCGTGCATTTTACGAAAGCAGATTTAGATTCAATTTTTGGTTTAAGGTTGACAAATAAAGCAGGTTGGATTTTTAAATCAGGAAATAGCCAAGATGCATCATCTATGGACATTGATTTAGGGGGTTGGGAACGATTAAATCCTTCTGAGATAACCAATGATATGGCAGATAGTTCCGGAAAATTTGAAGGATGGTTCAGATTGCAATTTACCATTGATAGTGCTTTTGCAAAGCTTCCACTCTACTTGGACAAAGAAGACCATGCAGCAGAGGATATTTATATAAATGGAAAGTTGTTCCGCCAATTTGGAGAAAAAGGGAATGACAGAGCCTCGTTTAAAGAGCATATTCAAGATTTCGACATACGATCTCCTATTTTTTTAGAGCCTGACACTACATATACATTAGCCATACATTATGTTGACTATAGTACCTATTGGGGCATTGCTAAATTGCTTCCTTTGGGCTCTACCAGATTTGTTACCAATGACTATTTTGACTACATGAGTTTTATAGGGTATAGACAATTATTTAATTTATTGAGTTCTTTCATTTTCTTCATTCTTTTCTGGCTTCTTTATTTCCTCATTAAAGAGGAAAGTGAACTACTCTTTATCGCTCTTTTTTCTACTATAATGGTATTAGATAATTTTAGCTTAGCTTTCTATGGTGGTAGTA
Organism: Maribacter sp. MAR_2009_72; assembly: GCF_007827235.1. Classification (NCBI taxonomy): domain Bacteria; kingdom Pseudomonadati; phylum Bacteroidota; class Flavobacteriia; order Flavobacteriales; family Flavobacteriaceae; genus Maribacter; species Maribacter sp. MAR_2009_72. The sequence goes on from NZ_VISB01000001.1 coordinate 974,673, forward strand.
GTTTATACTTTACAATTCCTTCTCATTACATGATAATACTTGCCTATTGCGGATTTTATTTAGAATTATGTTTTTACTTATTCTGCGTTTTGTTCGCCTATAAAATATATTATGGAAAAGTTCCTAAATGGCTTATTTTGGCAAGTTTGATAATACCATTATTTTTCTTCTTTGCAACTAACGATATAGGGGATGTCCTATATTTTATATTTAAAATTAGTATTGGCATTTTCTTAATCTACCTATCCATAAAGTCTAAGAATAAAGTTTTATCTGCTAGAATACTTCTTTATTGTTTAACATTTTCTTATGTCATTACTCTTCTTGGACTTTTAGTAAGACAATCCTCTATAAAAGATGATTTTAGTCTAAGGTTAATAATGGTTCATAGTGATACGATCGGTAAAGCCATTCTCTTTTTAGGCATGTTGGCATTTGTCGCTTATCGCATGAGAGAGAAAAATGAGGATATGCTTCAAAATGCAATGGAACTTGTAAAGGTTGAAGCTGAAAAGAGTGCGCTAATTACTTCACAAAATGAAAAGTTAGAATTAAAAGTAAAAGAAAGAACATCAGAGTTAAATCAATCTTTAGAAGAATTAAAAGCCACCCAATCACAACTCATCCAATCCGAGAAAATGGCTTCACTTGGAGAGTTAACTGCCGGCATTGCCCATGAAATTCAAAACCCTTTAAACTTTGTCAATAATTTCTCTGAAGTAAGCAATGAACTTATTGATGAAATGAACGAGGAATTGGATAAAGGAGATCTTGAAGAAGTAAAGGCTATTTCATTGGATATCAAACAAAACCTTGAAAAAATAAACCATCACGGCAAACGTGCGGACAATATTGTAAAAGGTATGTTACAACATTCTAGGAGCAGCAGCGGCACAAAAGAACCCACTGATATCAATGCCCTTGCCGATGAGTATTTGCGCTTGGCCTATCATGGTCTTCGGGCAAAGGATAAATCATTTAATGCCGAACTCATAACCGATTTTGACGAGAGCATTGGAAAAGTAAATATTGTACCACAAGATATGGGGCGGGTAATTCTTAATTTGATTACCAATGCCTTTTATGCGGTAAACGAGAAAAAACAAAGTGATATTAATTTTAAGCCCATAGTTACTGTCAGCACTAAAAAGTCTGATGAACATATCACCATTAGTGTTTCTGATAATGGTGATGGCATTCCTAAAAACGTCAAAGAGAAAATATTCCAACCCTTTTTCACCACCAAACCTACTGGGCAAGGTACCGGCTTGGGCTTAAGCATGAGCTACGATATTATTACTAAGGGGCATGGTGGTGAATTGCTGGTGACAACACAACAAGGTGAAGGAACCACTTTTAAAATCATTTTTCCTTTAATTTAAATGATAATGAAACATATATTATACATTATTGGTTTTCTGCTTTCGTTGACAGTTTTTAGTCAACAGGATAAAGTATTAACAATTTCAGATACCACCTTAGTAAATAGATGGGCATATCTTGAATCTAATTGGAGTTATAAAAAGGGTGATAATATTAATTGGTCTGACCCCAAATTTGATGATTCATCTTGGACAACAATCTCAAGTAAAAATTTAAACAAACCAAATAATAAAATTATTGGTGGCGACAATGAAATTGTATGGTTTCGCAAGCTTATTAAAACAGACAGCACGTTCAATAATCCTATTGTGTTATATGTTTATCAAGTAGGTGCTTCTGAAATTTATCTTGATGGTAAACTTATACGCACCCTTGGTAAAGTGAGTTCCAATCCAGAAGAAATTGAAACGATCTTTTCCTGGAATATTGTATTTCACTTGCCTTTAGAAAAAAATAAAGAACATTTATTGGCTGTTAGGTTTGTAAATTCTCAGCGAAAATATCCTAAATATTATATGAACGAAGGTCTTATTAACATACAAGCCACCTCATTACATAATATATTAACCACCGATCCAAGACTTGTAACTCCACGTAAAGAGGTAAGAAATTATTACAACAATTTATATATCGTCTTTGGTATTGTATTATTTATGTTTGTACTTTTTCTTTGTTTGTATATTTTTTTTAAACGCGAAAAAATCAATGGTTATTTTGCACTAACCAGTCTATTATACTCTTGTTTTCTTGGTGCCATTTTGTTAGAATATAAAACTAACTTTTATGAGTTTAAATATGATTTTATTATTGGTATTCTTGATGTACTCTATCCCTTAGCTGTTCTCTATTGCATCTATAAAATTTTCAATAAACGTATTGGGTATTTTTATTGGGGTATTACTGCAATAGGTATCCTATTCATCCTTTTAGGGTTTTTTGTCACTTCAGTAATTACCGGACATATTTTTGGAGTTATCATACTTTTTGAATTTCTACGAGTTAGTAGTCTTTCATTTAAATCTGATAAAATTGGAGCTCTAATTTTTCTTTTAACGGGTGTCCTTAATTTAATATTTTGGATTATAGCTACTTTACATCAACTAGGCTATATTGATCTACCACAATTAATCTACTATATTCCTTTTGCCTATATTTTATTACCTTTAAGTATCACCATATATTTGGGCTATTTCTTTGGTATCCGAAGTCAATCCTTACGTTTAAATTTAGAACGTGTTCAAAAACTATCCAAAGAAAAAGAATCCATTCTATCTGAACAAAAAGATACCTTAGAACAACAAGTTAAGGAGCGCACATCAGAATTAAATCAATCTTTAGATGATCTAAAAGCCACCCAATCACAACTCATCCAATCCGAGAAAATGGCAAGCCTTGGTGAACTTACCGCCGGCATTGCCCATGAGATTCAGAATCCCTTAAACTTTGTCAATAATTTCTCTGAAGTAAGCAACGAACTTGTTGATGAAATGAACGAGGAATTGGATAAAGGAGATCTTGAAGAAGTGAAAGCTATTTCGTTGGATATCAAACAAAACCTTGAAAAAATAAACCATCACGGTAAACGTGCGGACAATATTGTAAAAGGAATGCTACAACATTCTAGGAGTAGCAGTGGCACTAAAGAACCTACGGATATCAATGCCCTTGCCGATGAGTATTTGCGCTTGGCCTATCATGGTCTGCGGGCAAAGGATAAAACTTTTAATGCCGAACTCATAACCGATTTTGACGAGAACATTGGAAAAGTAAATATTGTACCACAGGACATGGGGCGGGTAATTCTTAATTTGATTACCAACGCTTTTTATGCGGTAAACGAGAAAAAACAAAGAGATGTTAGTTTTAAGCCCATAGTTACTGTCAGTACCAAAAAGTCTGATGAACATATCACCATTAGTGTTTCTGATAATGGTGATGGCATTCCTGAAAAAGTCAAAGAGAAAATATTCCAACCTTTTTTTACCACTAAACCAACTGGTCAAGGTACCGGCTTGGGCTTAAGCATGAGTTATGATATTGTGACAAAAGGACATGATGGAAATCTAAAAGTGGAAACAACAAAAAATAAAGGAACCACATTTATTATAGAATTACCAAACTAGACCAACAACCAAACCAGTATGAAAAATACACAACAAAGTAAACTTGTACTTATAATCGGCTTTTTCTGCTGCCTGTTTTTGGTTTCTTGCCATAAACAAAGCAAGTCCGAAACGGAAACTACTGTAGGTGATTATAAGGTTCCAGAAACCATTCCTTTACAATTTACGGAACCAGAACCTTTTGAATGGGAAACCATAACCAACGATACCGTTACAACCCCTGTTGCTTATGATTTAGATGTAGATGCCTTGCCCAACAAACCTTTTGAACTAAACACGTTTAAACCGCTGAAGTCCCCAATGAAGGAATACGATTTGGATTGGGACAATTTTCCAGTAGAAGATTTGAAGTTTGATACCGTTTCGTTTACTATCACAAAATCTACCATAAAAAAACCGACCATTACCAAAATTAAACCACTTGGAAATATGGCCGGTACTAACGTAAACCTTTTACAACTTTCATCAAATGAAGGATTGCTCTCTAATGATATTACCTCCTTTTTAGAAACGGAGGATGGTGGTATTTGGATAGCGTCATCTTCCTCTGCATCACCATTAACACTTTATGACGGTGAAAATGCATTTATCTATGACTACAATACAGTCTATAAAATGGAATTTGACAAACAAGGCAAACTTTGGTTGGTTAGACCTGCTGATCGCATAATCCATGTATTAGATTTCGATAATAATATAGAATATACCATTACCAGAACTGAAAATTTCACCCCGTTCGACATACTCTGCGACCATCTCGGTACAATGTATATAGCATCACTTAATGAAGGCTTCTATACAATAGATCCGGAGTTAAGAAATATGCAAAAGATAACAAATATAAATAGCTCCAAACCCTGGAGGCTTTTTGAAGATAGTAATAATAACCTTTGGTTAGGTTTTACGAATCATCTGGCGATTTTAGACAAAGATAGAAAGGAACTTAAAACACTTTCAAGAATTGCAGATATTGAAATAAACTCTATTGTTTGGGATATTACAGAAGATCAATTGGGTAACATTTGGTTAAACTATCCTTATCCTTCTACAAACAATAACAATGCTAATCCTAGGGTTTTTCAGCTTTCCTTAAAAGAAAATACTATAAAATTATTAGATGCCGAAAATGCCTATGACATAATAGGTACCGAAATAGTAGAAGATAACAAAGGTAATATCTGGATTTTGGGAGCTAAAGAGGCATATATTTTAAGTAATAATCTGGAAAAATATAAAACAATACTATTAAACAGCACACTACAAGGCTCCCTAAAAATTCCTAGACCCTTAAAAAGAAAGGATGGCTCGTTATGGATTGCCACTACGGATAATGGAGTGCTAATAACCACAAATTACACTTTACAAACGGAATATTTTGATGACACTAGAGGTCTAATAAATGAGGAAATCTGGGAAATAGAAGAAGACTCAAATGGTGATATATGGTTAGGAACAGCTGCGGGAATCAATATTATCAACTTGAAAAATAAATCTATAAAAGCTCTTAGTTTTCAGCAATTACATTGCAATCCTAACACAATTAGTTTTATTAAAGAGATCACACCTAATATTTATTTTATAAATACTAGAGATGGCTTTTCTATTCTTGATAGGAAAAAAAGTAAAATAACTTCATACGCCAATTCTGCCGCAGTTTTCGGAGCAGGTATTGCAATTATAAATGAACATACCTTTGCAATATATGCGAATAAAGGTCTGTATGTATATAATATTGAAAACAACAGCTTTAAAAAAGTAGTTTCCAAAAATGACCCTGATATTTTAATAGCGGGAAGCGGATCCATAATGGTTTATGATAAAGAAATTCTTTGGATCCCTACTACGAATGGATTAGCCAAGGTAAATTTAAAAACGAACACCGTAAGTTACCTTAGAGAAGAACAAGGTCTTAGCAATAACAATGTATCCATAGCCAAAATTTCTAACGAAGGAGAGCTATGGTTAGCTACCGCAAATGGTATTAACATACTCAACTTAGAGCAAAATACGCTTACCTCAATAAAGAAAGAAAACGGACTATACCCTACAGATTTTTATGATCTGACCGAAAAAGGAGGCATGATGTACGCCGCTAGTGGTAATGGCCTAATTGCCGTGGAAAAAGCCAGTGCAAAAACAACAGATAAAGGCTTCTATAATTTTAACGGTGGACTCGGTTTTAAATCGAACGACTATTTACAAAATTCACCTAAATTTTTAAAAAATGGCCAGTTTTGGTCAGGTGTTACGAGTACTTCCAGTGAATGGAAGCTACTTGTTCTTAATTCAGAACCTCATCAAGACAGTACCATCAGCTCCGTTCAAATTAACAGCATGTTCGTCATGGATGAAAATCCGGGTTTCGGGTTCAACCTTAAGAAAGATTCTACAAAGGTGCAAACTTCAACTTATGCCAGTACCAATAGTATAACATGGGATTCGGTAAAACGTCCATACAACCTACCTCAAGGCCTTATCCTACCTTATGATCAGAACAGTATTAGTTTTAGTTATGGTAGTAATGATATTTTCAACAGGGATAAATTAAACTATCGTTTTATTCTAGATGGTGAAGATGAAGATTGGAGCTATGCTGCAAATGCAACCAAGACCAAGAACTATTATAATTTAAAACCAGGAAATTACACCTTTAAAGTTGCCGTTAGAAATTCCATTGGCAATTGGTCCGATCCCGATAGCCTATCTTTCAAAATAAATCCCCCATGGTGGCAAACTTGGTGGGCATACTTGCTCTTCGGTTTAATTGCAGCTAGTATTTTAAGGGCATATATTGTTTTTAGGGCCAGAAAATTAACTAAAGAAAATAGAATCTTAGAAGAACGTGTTAGTCACAGAACGGTTCAGCTAAAAACAAAGATAGACGAATTAAAATCCACACAATCAAAGCTTATCCAATCTGAAAAAATGGCAAGTTTGGGTGAACTTACCGCAGGTATTGCCCACGAAATTCAGAATCCGTTAAACTTCGTCAATAATTTCTCTGAAGTAAATAAAGAACTTCTAGAAGAAATGGTAGAAGAAATTGAGAATGGTAATTATGATGAAGTAAAAGCCCTGGCCAAAGATGTTTCTGACAATGAGGATAAAATTATCTTTCATGGTAAACGTGCCGATGGTATCGTAAAAGGAATGCTACAACATAGCCGTAGTAGTACCGGTCAAAAAGAATTGACCAATATCAATACTTTATCAGATGAATACCTACGCCTAGCCTATCATGGTTTACGGGCAAAAGACAAAAGCTTCAATGCCACGTTGAATACTAATTTTGATGACTCAATCGGCAAATTGAATATCGTAGCTCAAGATATGGGTAGAGTTATTCTAAACCTTATTACCAATGCTTTTTATGTGGTAAAAAAGAAAAAAGAAGAAAACCCAAATGGTTACGAACCTACCGTTTCGGTAACTACGGAAAAGAAAGATACTATGGTATTCATAAAAGTATCGGACAATGGTAACGGAGTGCCTAAAGAGGTATTGGATAAAATATTTCAACCTTTTTTCACGACCAAACCTTCTGGGGAAGGAACCGGATTAGGACTATCACTAAGCTATGATATTGTAAAAGTACATGGCGGTGAATTAACTGTTGACACCAAACAGGGAGAAGGCACCACCTTCACCATAGCATTACCAATAAAATAAACCACTAAAAACTACCTTATGAAAATATTAGTTGTAGATGACGAACAAGATGTTAAAGTGCTTTTTCAACAGCGTTTTAGAAAAGAAATACGAAAAGAAGAATTAGAGTTTGTATTTGCCTTTTCTGGCGAAGAAGCCTTAAACTTAATGAAAGCAATGGAACATGAAGCAGTACTTATATTATCTGACATTAATATGCCGGGTATGAGCGGATTGGAATTATTAGATACCATCAAAAAAAATTATGTAAAACCGCCTCCTATGGTTATGATGATTACCGCCTATGGAGATGATGAAAATAGAACAATGGCAAAAAATCTAGGTGCGGACGACTTTCTAACCAAACCTTTAGATTTTTCACTCCTTAAAGACAAGCTGATAACCTTAACGTAAGACTATGGCAAAGATAATGGTAGTAGATGATGAGACGGACTTAGAGATACTCATCAAACAAAAATTTAGGAAGCAAATACGGCAAAACGAATATGAATTTGTCTTTGCGGTAAACGGGAAGGATGCATTGGATAAACTTGCTGAACATCCAGGGGTGGATATTGTTTTGAGCGATATCAACATGCCAGAGATGGACGGTCTTACCCTACTCTCAGAACTGCATGAATCCAGTCCGCTTATTAAAGCGGTCATTGTTTCCGCCTATGGTGATATGGAAAATATTCGTGTGGCCATGAACCGTGGTGCTTTTGACTTCATTACCAAGCCCATCAATTTTGAGGACCTTACTTTGACCATGGAGAAAACCCTGAAGCATGCCAAAGAAATAAGAAAGACACTACAGGCAATTAAGGAAAATAATATCCTTAAAATGTATGTGGATGAAAACGTGCTTAATTTCATGGGGGGACAGGAGTACGAGTCAAAGATCATGGCAAACGAAAGCATTGAAGGCACGGTCATGTTCATAGATGTCTGTGGATTCACAAAAATAAGTGAAACTACAAGTCCGGATGTAGTAGTCACCATGCTCAACACTTATTTTGATGCCATGGTCAAAGAAATTATGGAACAGAATGGCATAATAGATAAATTTATAGGTGATGCAGTAATGGCCGTATTTAGGGGAGAATATCATTTAGATCGCGCCATTGATGCCGCTCTTGCCATTAGAAATCAAGTGAACAGCTTACCCGAAGAGGAAGGAAAAGAAACATACCAACCAAAAGTTTCCATAGGTATTAAAAGTGGAGAAATGATATCGGGCAATATAGGTTCCGCTACTTTAAAACGGCTTGACTATACCGTAATTGGCGACACCGTAAATACGGCCGCCAGGTTGCAAGATGCCGCTAAGGAAAATCAAATAATTATCTGCGAAAGTTGCTATGAACAAGTAAAAGAAGCTTTTAAATGTGAGAACCTTGGTAGTATTAACATGAAAAACAAAGCGCAACCTCTTACTGTTTATAATGTAATAGAATAACATGTTTAACCCGAATAGTATTTAAAACAAAATGATTTTTATTCTATAAATCGTAAATTGAAAATATAAATTTTATTTTTTTCAAATTTCGTTACCATACAATGGTTACACACTTACATAATAAAGCATCTTACCCCAATTTAAGTTTAGAAATTCTTTCTTATATGAAAGACAAATGGCCTTGTCATCTAACTTATCATAGCATATTACACACTATAGATGTAGCCAATGTTTGTAATACATATATTTCTCACTATGCAATTGACAAAGACAACGCAGATTTAATTCGTATAGCTGCAATAAGTCATGATATAGGTTATTTAATTTCACCAGTTGATCATGAAGAATTAGGTATTAAAGAAATTGAACCTTTTTTAAAAAAGGAACTTAATGAAAGACAAATTGCCACGGTTAATGGTTTAATAAGAGCTACTAAAGTTCCTCAAAAACCAACCACTTTTTATGAAGAAATTTTAGCAGATGCCGATTTAGATTATCTTGGAAGAACAGATTATAATAAATTGAGCAAGGAATTATTTAAAGAATTTATTTATTACAATGTTTTAGAAACAAAAGAAGAATGGTTACAAGTACAGGTGGATTTCTTAGAAAATCATGATTACCATACTGCTTTTGCAAAAGAAAATAGGTCCTCTAAAAAAATGTTAACCTTACAAGAAATAAAAAGTAAGATAAGGCCTCAGAAATAATTAATTTATTATACCCCTAAAATGGAAAAACAGACCAAAACACAAAAAGATGCTAAAAAAAAGGTAGGCACATTGGTTAAGGGAAAAAGTGCACATACCGAAGAGCTTGTAGATCATTATTGGGGCAGCATCAATTATGTTTTTAGCTTAATAAAGGCATCTGAGATAAAAGCGGGTTTAATTTTATCTTTTTATGGTATTTTACTGAATATCATTTATCAAAATATTACTGCCGTATTGCAGGACGAAGTGAGCAATATCCTCATATTAATCTTATTGGGCATTTGGATGCTATGCACTATTATTTCAATTTACTTTAGCGTTCGCTGCTTTATACCAAAAATAGAAGCCCAATACGACCCTAATATTTTCTTTTTTGGAGATATCATATCAAAATTTGGAACTATACACGAGTTTTCGCAAACCTTTTATAATATCAGTTTAAAAGAAGAAGAACTTTTTGATCAATTGGGTCAGCAAATTTTTATTATTTCCAAAATCTCCGCATATAAATTTAAATGTGTAAACTTGGCAATACGCTTTTTAGCATTTGGCCTCTTTGCCCTTCTTGGTGCCAGTATTATTTTTACCATGCTTAAGTTTTTATTTAACTAACATAGTGTATTAATATACAAAATTGGTAAAACCAATACGTTAGGATATGTATGTTCCCAAAATATTTTTGGATAACTGTTTAGTCTATTTTAAACATGTGCTTTATTAACTCCCAGGTATTTTCATGGTCATAAAAACTTCATAAAGTTTTTTATTTGTTGATGTACTCATATGCCCGTTACTTGTAAAAGTATTAGGAACAGGTGACAATATACCACCATACATATAACCTATAGAAACTGGTTGATTAAAATCAATGTTATTAAATATCTTATTTAAATCCAATATTTCTGGATGTCCTTTTAATGCAAACCCAGGTTTTGCAAAAAACGTTGCATTAGTACCCAAATAGGTAGGTAAGATTTCATTAGGTGGTAATTGTACTTTTTCAATTGAATAAAATTCCCCATCTGTTAAAAATGAAGAAATCACATTGGAAAAAGGCAATTCGTTACCCATTTCGGGTACCGATAAACTATCTGCACCCGGCTTTAACGTCATATAGGATATACCCCCTAAAAATGTGGTATGATTGTAAAACCAACCCTTGTCGTTATAAAAAAGTGCAGCTTGTATCTTAGCACCGGTGTACAGGTTTGTTTTTTGATGAAAGCTGGTGTCAATTTCAATAGTAGGTATACCCGATACCAAACCATTTATATAAACGGGGTGCCTGTAGGCCATTTCATTATTTGTAAATACCCCACCGTAAATTACCGCCCCTATGGAATCATTTCCGTACATAACCGTTTCCGTCATGTTAAAGTCCCTTCTGTGTAGATTTTCACTATCCTCTAGTGTTAAGGTATCGCTCAATTGCCAAATTCCATTATTATTCAGCAAACTAAATTTTCGTATTGCATTCGTATAAACTCCAGTATAACCTGGAACATAGGCCTGCTGATAATTTTGACCACCTATAATGTAGAAATTATTGTTAACGACCATCATTTCGCCCCCAGTTACCTGCACATAAGGATTTTGAATAACTTTGGTAAAAACTTGTTCTAACGGTATTGTGGCATTATTAGTTACATAATCAATTAAGGATGGAAGATCAATTTCAAAAAATAGATCAGAGGTCCAATTATTTACGGCTGACGTATCCTTTACGGTAAAACCTCCTGCCAAGTACAATTTTTCATTAACCTGATAATATTGTTGACTTGTTGCCGATAGATTTCTGCCATATTCCTTTGGTACAGGTACACCAATGCTTTGTTGGCTTTCTAGATCTATTACCCAAATAGAATCGTTTGCTTTATCCTTCCTAAAAGCGGGCGGATCATTATCCAAACTATGCAAACCAACAGTTCTGCCCCCAATAAGCAACCATTTACCATCATATTTGGCAACAGCTGCACTCTGAAATGCCGGGATTTTAAAATTCAGCTCTGCCTCACGTACACTTACTTGAAACACATCTGGCACCTCATCATCTATTTTCGCCTTTTCTGAATGAGCGGCAACATGCAATTGCAGATTATTTTTAATTTGTACTTGTTTGGTCTTGTTTTCTTTACAGCCTAAAGTAAATAGCACTATAATAAAACAGATATTACCCCATAAATTTTGTGTGTTGATCATGCTTCTTGATTTTCATTCCCTAAAATTTGATATGCCCACTTTTGCAGTAATTGTCTTTGCTGTGCAGAAAGTTCCCTAGTTACCGGCATATACATAGGGCCGTTCCAACTGGTTTCGGCTATGGAGGCGAGCATTCTTCTTAATACCCACGGCTCTCTCCATGTTTCTTCAGTAAAGGGTAAGATTACTGCCATAATAGGTAATACCGTATGGTAATTGACCAATACATTGTCATAAATATCATCAAATGTTATGGAGGATTGGGCTAAAAGATTTTGAAGTTTTGTACTATATTCCAACACGCGTGTTGTTATAAAATAACCATTGGAAAGAAAATATTCGAATTTACTCCAATCTCCAGGCATTAGTTGAGATGTGGTAGCTGCAAAACCATACATGCAACACCCAGGTTTATCTACCGGATATGAAAATGGCATTCCGTCATAAATTGAAATGGGCATTTGAGATTTAGATTCTTCAGCTAAATTGATGGTTTGTACCCAACCTTGACAAGGATCCTCTTTTTTTATAGGTATACCATTTTTGAAAGCCCTAATAAATATAGGCCCCTTGGGTAAACCATCGGACATATATCCTTCATTTGAACTTTGATTTTGTTCCGCATAAGAACCTTGTTGATCACTCAATATAAGATATTCATCTTCCACTGCTATTTTTTGTGTTGGCGTACTTAGATAGAAAGTACCATTGGTAAAATCAACTCCTGGTTTAGTAGGAAAATTAAAAACCCCTCCAATACTTATAAACCTTTCATAATTATAATGTTCACTATGACTTATACTGCCTATCAAACTAGGAATACTACTGCCTCTTTGCATGAAGTAGAGACTTATTACTCCTAAATCATAATTTTCGAATTTCATAAATGGAGGTATAGAGGTATCGCCTCCATAGGGATAAGGAACTCCTAAATCCATACCATATTCCGGTATGCTGTTTATCATATCCAAAGAAATTATATTGTTTATTTGGTCATGATGAAGAAATGACGGTGGCAGTTGAACAGAGGTAGGTACCTTTAACTTGTTTGGAACGAATTTTAAGCCTTCTTTTACCGTTGGCGGTTTAATTTTATTGTCCGTATTGTCAATAGGAATATTCACAGATGGTGGATTCTTCAATATTCTAGCTATGGTATTGGTTTTCATATCACCATCCACATAAGGACATATAGATCCTGAAAAAGCTACTCTGGCCGGGTTTTTAGGCACATTAGTTTGATTATTACCCATTGGCGTTGTAGGCATTTTACCGTAATCTGGATTGTGGACTTCATAAACTTCATGCACTGAAATTTTCATAGAAAGTGCAGTAACATTTTGTCCGGCATATTGGTTAAACAATGCCTGAAGTTCTGGGTCAATGTAATTGTTACTTGTACTATCCGTATTTGTTAAATCTATTGTAGAATAAAAATAGGTAGCACCACTCATTGGCATTAAACTTTTATCCATCCAATTCAGCATCTTACTCAATGTCATCCAATTAAAAGTAGACTTACATGGTTTACCATTGAAAAATGTTCGTTGCTGCCCGTTAGAATCATCGTAAATTCCCGCTTTTCCATAAAATAATTGGGTACAAGTCTGTCCCTCGCTATCCACATCACAAAAAACAGCAGATGATCTAGGGTCTTCTGCAAAAAAATCGGTGTGAAAGGAAAGAGATGTTCCTAATATTTGAGATAAAATAGGAGGACAACCATCTGTATTTCCTGGACTCCATGTACTTACACCATTTCCATTAGGTAACTGTACACCTGTTATTCTCACATCTTCCGTATAAACACTCATATCACCATAATAGTTCCAATATCCGGGTTGTATCCAATTGGGTGAGTCTTTTGTAATTCCGTTATCAGATAAAAAAGCATAGAGGTAAAACTCCATAAACTGTTTGTCTTTATCATAAGTACCAATATTACATTTAGACCACTCTATAAAAATATCAGCATTGCTTATAGGGGTAATTTCCACATAGAATTCTTCTCCATCTGAAATTACCGGGAACTGCGGCCAAGTTAGTTTAACATATGCAACTTGGTCTTTTAATAAATATACTCTTGGTGGAAAATAAGGTAAAGCTGCGTTTTGGTCATACACTTTTAAAGGATGAAAGCGACCATTATTTGCTGTAGCAACGTCTAACAATACGCTGCCATGAAAATTGATACGTGGAAAATTAAATTGGCTCATGGTATGGTTCTAAAGTTATTTTTATAAAATAATCAAGGCATTATCCCTGGCGAGAACCAAAACGTTGTTAGCGTAAGCTAGCTGTTATAAGCGATAAATCAGCTTAATCTCTCTACGAAATACATATCTATTACTCCCTTGTTTTTAACATTTATGGCGCCCCTATGCGTGCAATCAAAATCTTTCCAAACCAAGTCATATGTAGATTTACTTATATTTATTTTACCAGGTTCGCAACTAGATTCCATCCGGGATGCTATATTAACAGTATCGCCCCATATGTCATAGGCAAATTTCTTAATACCTACAATACCTGCTATAACCGGACCACTATTAAGGCCAATTCTAATATCAAAATAATGCTTGTTCTCTTTTATTCGTTCCAATTTCGTTTTTTCTACAAAATCACGTATATCCAGTGCCGTATTAATGGCATCTATAGCATGTGTAAAATTTTTAACGGGTAACCCCGCGGCGCACATATAGCTATCACCGATCGTTTTAATTTTTTCAATCTCATACTTACTGATGATGTTATCAAAAGCACTATAGTAAAAATCGATTTCCGCTACTAATTCTTGTGATTCCAAGCCTTCACTGAACGAGGTAAAATTGACAAAGTCGGTAAAAAGTACAGTTACTACACTGTAATCCTTAGCTTTTGCAAACCCATTTTTCTTAAGCTCAAGCGTAGTTTCATAAGGAAGTATATTCAACAAAAGTTTTTCGCTTACTTCCTTTTCTTTCCGCAATTCTGCCGTTCTTTTTGCTACTTTTTTTTCTAGAATTTTATTACGATCTATTTGACTTCTTAAAGCTGAAATTACACTACTAATTGCTTCCAAAATATTGTGGTGATATGATACCAATCCTGTGCCGGTCTGTAATAATTGAGATCTTCTTCCAGTAAATATGTAACCAATTATTTCTTCCGTATTAATTATAGGGGATAAAATAAAATGGTCTATTTCTAATACTTGCCTAATTTTTGATATAAAATCTTTGTAATTTTCATTGTCATCACTAATGATATAGGATTTACTTTCTACAAAATCAGTATTGAAAGAAACACTTTTTTTTAAAATTGCTTCTTTATTATAGCTGTTAAATGCCTTTATAAACTTAGGCTTAAAAGATTGGTTCATTTCATTTTCTGGGATAAGTAACAGCGTTACATCCATTTTTAAACGAACATTGATATTTTCCGTAAGAAAATCTAAAAGTTCTTCTAACTTTAGGCCAGAATCTTTTTTATACTGTAAGGAAGAAATTACCTTGAGACCCTCACTCATTTCCAATACATCTTTTGCCAATGCAGCATTTCTATACTCCAAAGACATATAAGAACTTGTCAGTTTTTTAAGTCTTTCTTTATAGTAATCAATTTCTTTCTGCGCTGACTCTGTATGTGTTGTTGAACTCATTTATTTAAATTATAACTCTGAAAATACACATAAAACACCTGTCCAATCAAGGGCTTGTAAATGCTCACCTACTTTGGCAACTTCCACACCTGAATAAAATCCAGCCAATGGAATTCCGTTTAAATTGTTACGTACTTCTTCCGCATCTTCGAATCCAACGCCAGAGAAGGGTTTTGCCCTACCCCCACAGTTAATATAAAAAGCAAACGAAGGATTTGGATTTTTTTCTTTCAACACATTAATAACATCTGTTACGTAGTTAGAATCCAAATTACGTCTCATTAATTGAACCTCGGTTCCCTCTTTAAGGTCTGGTTCAAACATTATTAAAGCCTTATTTTCTTCATCAACTGCCAGGGTAAGTCTATTGGCGTATTCACTTTCTTTAAACGCGCTGAATTTATCACCTCTATTTACACCAAGGGTTACGTTCATGGCAAAGTCCTTGACATTTATACCGTGATTACCACCAAGTAATCCATCTATGACTTCTAATGCTGGTTGGTTGTCAATTTCTAACAATACTGGTCCGTTCGTTTTTGTAACCGTAATATAATCACTACAAGGTTGGCAACCGTGCAATATTGCAACGTCCATAGTAAAATTACCAGACATTAAAATTCCAATAGCATTTTGGGTGTACACGTTATTATCTATATACTGGTAACAAGAACTCAGCATCATATCCGCCAAAAAACCACCTCCAGCTACTGCAAGCCCTGAGGGTAAGTATTTTTCTAAAGCAGCAAAAAGGGGTGTTGCAAAATTTAGCATTGGAGGATTTTGCTGCTTACTGGAATCATAGAACACAAATAAACCTTGGGAGTCGTCACTAATGGCTCCTTTAATTTTTTTACCAAGTTTATCCCCTACTGCGTACTCATCTTCCTTAAGATATCCAGCGGCAAATGTTTGAAACCGAATGTTGTCAGAGCTGAATACGGTTACACCTACTTCAAAACCATCATAACCAATAAAATCATCTGTAATAATACCGAAGGAAGAACCGCCTGCCTTTGCAACATCAGGTAAAACTTGGTTTACACCTTTTAAAAACTCGTGGGGATCATGTTTGCCTCCACTAAAAATAAGAGCAAAATCAGGTCTTTTTATATTTCCATTTTGGAGAGCTAGGTTCGCAGCTTCAATTCCAGCACGTTCAGATACTGTCTGGTTGCTAAAACCAATACCTATTTTTGTTTCCATCTTTTAATTTTTGGTTTAGACAACCTTAAGGGGAAACGGCTGGCACTCACGTAAATATATGAAAAATATAGTTGAAAATCATTATTATGGATTTCAACATAATTCAATTTCATAAATTCAAAATTTCAAGCCTAAATCATTCAATATTCTAAATTATTTTTACTAATTATGTAGTACTTCTAAAATTTTTAAAATTTATTGCGAATTATTCAATACGCTAATAATTGGCGTATATTTCATTTAAAAGCTATGGTTTCTAGTATTAATTTTAACAAAGAACATCCAAATACAAACTATAGTTTTATATCATTGGATTAACAGTAATTGGCCAAAAGCCTTTTGGTCGGAGCTAGAAACTGTAAATAGGCAAACGACAGTATAACCATTTAAAAAATAAAAAGTATGAAATCCATAAAAATAATATTTACTATTCTAGGACTTTCCATATCTACCTTTGTCGCTGCACAGACAGATTCAGAAATAGCCGAGCAGACCGTTAATAGAAACGAAATTGAGGGCCATATTTACTTTTTGGCAGATGATGCATTAAAAGGACGCGCTACCGGTTCTCCAGAATTGAAAATAGCCGCATCATACTTAGCCAACACTTTAAGAGGATATGGTGTTAAGCCAAACCCCAAAAATGGAACGTACTATCAAAATGTAGATTTGCACCATTACTTTTTGTCCGAAGACATAGAACTTTCATTTGGTGGACAAAACTATCCTGAAGTGGTTGCTTTTGATATAGATGCCATTGATAGTGAAGAGGATGCCATCTATCTTAATTATGGTCTTGAAGAAGATTATAAAGGCAAAGATGTAAAAGGTAAAATAATTATTGTAAAGGCTGGTACTCCAGAAAATAATGAATTGAGACCTGCCCTGCGTAGTAGAGCACCTAAACGGGAACTAGCAATTCAGAATGGTGCAAGGGGTTTAATTGAAGTTGGTTCTTTTGATACTGCTTTATGGCCACGTTTTAAACATGCTTTTGAGGAGCGTACAAGTCTAACAGAAAGTGAAAAAGAACCTTTACCGCTTTTTTTATGGGTACAGACTTCTCCTGAAAACTTAGAAAAACTTGGTAACGAATCCATACAAATAAAAATTAAGAGTGCGGGAATCCAAAATGAAATACTAAAAACGCAAAACGTAATTGGAGTATTGGAAGGAACGGACACAAAGCTAAAGGAGGAGTATATTATCTATTCTGCCCATTATGATCATATTGGTATTGGCACACCCGATGCACAAGGTGATAGTATTTACAATGGCGCCAGAGACAACGCTATTGGAACCACAGCAGTTTTATCAATGGCAGAAAATTTATCCAAGTATCCTACCAAACGCTCAGCTCTATTTATCTTATTTACAGGTGAAGAATTAGGGCTTTTAGGTAGTAGGTATTACGTAGAAAACCCGGTTATACCATTACATCAAATGATTTACTGCTTCAATACAGACGGCGGCGGTTACAATAATACAAGCTTAGCTACGATTGCCGGTCTAAACCGTACCACTGCTAAAAACAAAATGATTAAAGGTGCTAAGACCTTTGGGTTAAAAGCTTTGGATATTGATGAGGTAGCCCCGGAAGAAGGGCTCTTTGACCGCAGCGATAATGTAAGCTTTGCCAGAGTCGGTATCCCTTCTCCTACATACTCTACAGGTTTTGATGCCTTTGATGATGAAATAAACAAATACTATCATCAGGCTGCTGATGAGGCCAATAGTTTAGACTATGATTACTTGGTAAAATTTTATAAAGGATATATACTTTCCGGTCGTTCTATTGCCAATGACCCGGAAAGGCCTTATTGGATAAAAGGAGATAAGTATGAAGCTGCAGCAAATGTACTATATAGTAAAGTTCCTGAAGCTCCTATTAAAAATTGAACGCACTCTAAAATAAATCAATTTGACGCCCAGAAATCAGAACAATTGACCAATGATTAATTTCTTTAGAAAAATCCGAAGAAACCTGCTCGAAGAAGGCAAAGTCTCCAAGTACTTAAAATACGCCATCGGTGAAATTATTCTCGTTGTTGTTGGAATATTGATTGCATTACAGATTAATAATTGGAATGAGTCTCGTAAAAGCAGAGAAGTAGAACTGAATTACCTCAAGAACATTCAAGAAGATTTACTATCGGATTCTTTATATTTTGAAAGAAGTTGGTTTAAAAGAGGTGATAAAAAAATACAAGGCTTAAATAAAGCTAAAAATTATTATCTGAACAGTATTATACCAACCGATACCATCACATTTATAAATGATGTAGCTTATGGTGGTATTTATGGCATCGGCAGGCTTACCCCTAATAACAGAACTTATAATGAGTTATCAAGTACAGGTAATATTAGCCTTATCTCAGACCAAGACATTCGTGATGAGATTGTTGCGTACTATTTAAATTTAGAATTCTTATATGAATATGGTGCAGATTCACGTAGTGATTATCCGCATTTTATGAACTCATATAAAGTATTTAACCCTAAATTTCCAGATTCCGTAAGTCCCAATGAAATCCCCATTCTTTTAAAAATGATGCGTAAGGATAAATTTTACCAACTCACTAATTCAGAATTAACGTATGCCTATTCTATTTTAAGTAGGCTTGAGTATGCTAAAAGAGATGCTGCACTCCTATATCACAGAATAGATAATTATTTAGAGCATCATGAAAAGTAAGATTCAAGTTAGTATATAATTACTCATCACTTACCACTCCACGGTGAAGAAAATGATTGTGTACAATGTATACTTTTATTATAATTTCACAGTAAAGAAAAAATTCAGCAGACTCAAAGAACCCAACCCTTAATCCCTTCCCAAGAGGGGAAAAACACGTTTTAGTTTGTGGGTTTCTGGCAAATTTGAAGTTTTAAAAACAACAATAATCTACTCAAAGTCCTTTTAAAACAATAAACTATTCCCCTCCCTAGAGGGTCTAGGGGTGGGCAATACAAATGGTGAATCAACCTGCTAGTATTCTCAAAAATCTACAAACCTTTATAAGCCTTTAAGACATTCTCTATCTTAGCTTCTGTATCGTCGTCAATATTTTGGTACTCCGGATTTTCCTGTAACCACTTTACGGTCCTTTTTATCCCTTCAGAAAAAGGAATGGTTGCTTTAAATCCGGGAACGAAGGTTTTTATTTTGGTATTATCAAACAAGACACTTTCTGCTTTGTCAGCCAACAGTGTTCCTGTAAATGAAGGTTCAACTTTACAGATAAAATCAGAGGCTATATGTACCACTTTAGCTTCTTTCCCCAGGGCATCGGCTAAAATTTTATAAATCATGTTCCAGCTTAGCACTTCATCAGAGGTAATGTGAAATGCATGTCCTATAGCCGTTTGTAACCCTAACAGACCAACGAAGCCTTTTGCAAAATCATCGGAATGGGTTACCGTCCAAAGAGAGGTACCATCACCATGAACTATAATTTCCTTACCGTCCAATATACGTTGAGCGGTATTAAATTTATCAAATCCGCCAATAGCTATAGGTATGACCGTGTCATAGGTCAATGATGGCCTTACAATTGTAATAGGGAATCCATTATTTCGGTATTCTTGCTGCAAACGGTCCTCACAAGCAATTTTATCCTGTGAATAATCCCATAACGGATTGTACAACGGCGTAGATTCAGTGATTACCGGATAACTTAACGGAGTCTGGTAACAAGACGCGGAACTAATAAATATATATTGTTTGGTCTTTCCACTAAATAGTTCAATATCACGTTCAATATCTTCTTTGGTAAACGCAATCCAATTGACCACAACATCCCAATCATGTTTTTTTAATTCGCTTAATTCCTCGGGTTTATTGATGTCACCTATTATGGATTGTGCACCTTTGAGCTCAACTTTTGCCTTGCCCCTGTTCAACACATATAAATCTATTCCGTTTGCAATGGCCAATTTACTACTAGGTGTACTTATATTTCCGGTTCCACCAATAAACAATACTTTCATTTATTATTCTATTTATATGATAATCAAATTTTTAAATTAACTTATATTATATATCCCTATAAAAGGTCAAACCATTTTTAAATGGATCGTAAAAGGCAAATTCCTTGGTACCCCACGCCGTTTCTCGCAATAAGGTGTGGGGATTAAAAATATCCATTTCTGCGTATTCATTATACAATGCTTGGATATTTTGGGTAACGATACGCAACATGGGCCGATCAATTTCCAATTCCCATTCCTTAACATCGTGCCATTGTAAATGTATTTCTATAGCATCTCTTATGACCCCGGCATACTTAGGTTTTTTGGAATCATCCGCAAATGCAATCCTAAAACCCAAACGGTTGACATAAAAATCCAACGCCTCTACAACATCCCAAACGGGAAGCACGGGATGTATTTGATGTAAATAGCCTTTTACCTCCATACCGTGAAAATACAAAAAGCAATAAATAACAGTTGTTAAGAAAGCGTTTATACTTTGAATTTCACCTTATTCGTGAGTGAAAACAATAACAATATCATTATCTTCATAAAGCGAAAACAACCTATAAATTCAATAAATGAAAATTGCGCTTCAAATATTAATGGTTCTACTATTTACAACAACTACTATAGCACAAGATGCCATAGTAATGAGCTATAACATTAAATATGACAATACCGGTGACACCATAAATAATTGGAACGATAGAAAAGAAGCCATGGTTAATCTAATTACACATTATCAACCGGGTATTGTGGGTATGCAAGAGGTGTTGGACAGACAATTGAGTTATTTGAACCAACATCTAAAAGGATTCAATTACGTTGGCGTGGGTCGTGAAGATGGCAAAACAAAGGGCGAGTATTCCCCTATTTTATTCAATGCATCAAAATATAAAATGATACAAAGTGAAACTTTTTGGCTGTCCGATACTCCCCAAAAAATTTCTGTGGGGTGGGATGCGGCACTAGAACGAATATGTACCTATGCCTTATTCCAAGACCTACAAACGCAAAAGCAATTTTGGGTGTTCAACACACATTTTGACCACAGGGGAACGTTAGCCAGGGAAAAATCCGCACAGTTGATCGTGGCTAAAATAAAAGAGCTCAACACAGAAAATTTACCCGTTATACTTATGGGTGATTTAAATTTAAAACCCCAAGAAGCACCAATTCAATATTTAAAAAATGTGCTACAAGACGGCCAATCAATTTCCAGACAACCCTTTTATGGGCCAACTGGTACGTTTAACGGGTTTAACCATAAAAAAAACCTTACGGATAGGATAGACTATGTATTTATAAAGAATGCAACCGTAAACAGGTATATGCATATTGATGACCGCATGGAAAATAATAAGCATATCTCTGACCACCTTCCGGTATTGGCACATGTTCAATTAAATTGAACACTTAATTCTGTGGGGTCATAAACAATGTTCAAGGCCTTATTGAACAACCGTTTATTAGGGTGTAGCTACTAAACTACTATGAACGAAAGCCTTTTTACCGCTAGCGGTAAGTACATGGGCCCATTTGTTTGTATACCCCAGTAATTGTAACGTATCACTTTTAATTGCCTCGCCCACAACCAAACTATTGGTGGTAGGACTATTTCTTAGATTGGCCCTTGTTGAAGAAACCTTTAGTTGAGGTGTGATCGGCAAAGGATTCGTCAGTTCCGGCTTGGTGGTCTTCCATACAAATGGTAACGGATTAACCGCTCCTTTACCGGTTTTATATATACCGAAATGTAAATGCGGCGCGGTAGACCTGGCATTGCCTGTATTACCTACCAGACCCAAAGTATCTCCTACGTTGACCCTATCTCCTACCTGTGCCATAATACTATCTAAATGGGCATAGTAAAGCGACTTTCCCAACAAACCGGTACGCAACCATACTTGTTTACCGCCCAACCCCCTATTACCTGCTGAAGTAATTCTACCCTCCGCGGCGGCAACCACCGGGGTGCCGCGTGTGGCAAATATATCTATACCTTCATGTAAACGTGCGCCGGCATCACGCTTGGCACCCCAAAAACTTTGTACGGCATCATTAGTGCTCCCTGCCACAGGAAACATGAACCTGGGCGTATTGTACATTTGTATCTCAAAATCACCTAGAGCATTTATTTCCGGTTGTATCAATATTTTGTAGGTACCTGTTGTTTCAATCTCAATCTGCAATATAGGGCTGTTGATTTCATTTTGTGCAAATTGAGCAATGCTACTATCTGATGCTATTTGCAAGACGTCTATAAAAAACCGACTCTCTTCTTCCCTATTTTTTATATCAACATGTAATGTTACTCCCTCTTCCAAAAAGAGGTTATAACTATAGACCACATACCTATGGGAAAACCCTTTGGCTATTTCCACATAGGGCAAATTAATGAGCAAACTATCTTTTCTTGCTTCTTTAAACGCTCTTTCCCATATGGCAAACTGTTGATTATCGTTCTCAAAATTTCGTGCATAAATTTCCCTTGCGGTAGGTTGTACCAGTACATCTGCCACCTTTCTTATCTGCTTGCAACCTATTGAAATCAGTACAAGAAGTAGAATTGCACATTGTATAAAAGTCGTTCTTCTTATCATGAAACTTCTAGAAAAGAAAAAATCGGGCAAAGTGGCCCGATCTTTTCAACTTAGTCAAATGCTTATTTTTTTAAAAAGCCTATTAGGATATCGTTCAGTTCTTTGGCATGGGTAATATTAAGTCCATGTGGAGCCCCTTCAATGATCTTATAGGTATTATCGTTAATTTCCGCTGCTGCCTGTTTGGCCGAGGTTTCAATGGGCACCGTAGCATCTGCATCTCCATGTACGATTAACGTAGGTACATCCACATTCTTCAACTCGGACCTAAAATCTGTATGCATCCAAGCCAAAGCAGTCTGTATGGTAGCTCTGGGCGAAGCAAAGGAAGCAATGGTAAAATCATAATCTAATTGTGCCTGACTTACCCGCTCACCTTTATTCTCGTCAAAATTATAGAACCCTTTGCTGAACTCCTTTAAAAACCCTACCCTATCATTTTGTAGAGCATCTATAATTCCATCCAAATCCTTTTCCGCTACGCCATCTGGATTGTCAGATTTTTGTTTCACCAAAGGAATAATGGAGCTGATCAATGCCGCTTTTGCAATTTTATCAGAACCGTAATCCGTTAAATAACGGACTACTTCTCCTCCACCCATAGAAAACCCGACAATAATGGCATCATTTAAATCCAATTTTTCAATTATGGCCTGTAAGTCACTGGCCAAAGCAGAATAACCATAGTCTGCCCATGGTGCGGAAGATGTACCAAACCCTCTCCTGTCATAAGAGATACAGCGAAATCCTTCCTCAACGATTTTCCATACTTGCTGTTCCCAAGATTTCCTACTTAACGGCCAACCATGTATAAGTATGACTGGTTGTCCACTTCCGTAATCTTCATAAAATATATCTACAGGTTCTTTTGCTTTTGTATTTGTTATAAATGGCATATTCTTTATTTAAAAAATTCAATACAAGATAGCTATCGTCATTGAGTAGACTTAGCGTAAAACATTAAATAATTTGCTCATAAAAAGGAAGGAATATCGTTTATATTTACGGTATAAAACGTAATTCATGTTTATACCGGAACACTACAGAAACAATGACCCAACAGAGATACGCAACTTCTTAAAAAATAATAGTTTTGGTATCCTAATCAATACCATAGAAGGTAAACCTTGGGGTACACATATTCCTTTGGAACTTACCCAAAATAAAAAAGGTTCTGAGGTTTTGGTAGGACATATAGCCAAGGCAAACCTTCAAAGTAAAAATCTAGCAAACGGAGATCAAGTCCTATGCATTTTCAACGGTCCACATAGTTATATCTCCTCCTCTTGGTACACAAAAGAAGAGGTTCCAACATGGAACTATGTCGCCGTTCACGTTTATGGAACGGTTAAGTTACAAAGTCAAGAAGAGCTTCTAGATGCCCTGCATCAATTGGTCGATAAGTATGAAAAAGCTTCTAAAAATCCTATCTCCTTAAATGATATGTCCAAAAAAACCATGAGACAGGTTACGGGCATAATAGGATTTGAAATTACCATTAATGAGATACAGGCCGTTCACAAATTATCGCAAGGCAGAAACCAAGACCATGCTAAGATTATTGACGAATTGGAAAAAAGAGGCCCTGCAGAGAAGGCGGTTGCGGGTGAAATGAGAAAAATGATTCCTTAACATAAAAGAAACAACAAACCATTTCCAATTTTTGACGTAAATAAGGTAGATTCTTAAAAAGGCTATTATCATGACCTATCTACTTTTTTCCCTTATTATGACGTTTGTATCGGTATTATTATCAATTACCAATTTTGCCTATAAGGACTTAGAACACTATTTAGAACATAGGCCATAAAATGGAGAGAATATAACATGGCCCTTTTTTACTTACTCCAATTTTATTAAGTCAAATTATACTTTAAATGAATGTACATGTACCTTAGGCATCGTGTACTTTTAAATGGTTATTAATTTAAGGAAATTTATGAGCGATGTTTTAATGATTTATCAATTTTCCAAAGAAAAGAAACTTAGCAACTGGCATATAGTAAATGATGAGGTCATGGGCGGTGTCTCCATGGGACTTGTTCAACTGAACAAAGAGGGTAAAGGTGTTTTTAGCGGACATGTATCCTTAGAACACAATGGCGGTTTTTGTTTGGTGCGGTACGATATGGATAGGATTGATGTATCAAAGTTTTCATCTTTTGAAATTAGGTTAAAGGGCGATGGAAAAAAATATCAATTTAGATGTAAATCCGGAGAGCATCAACGGCACTCTTATATTTATCATTTTACGAGTAGTAAGGAATGGAAAACCATTACCATACCATTCTCGAAAATGGAACCTTTTTTTAGAGGAGATGCCCTAAAGATGCCTAATTACCATGGCGATTTTCTTACTCAGATAGGTATTCTAATTGGTAATAACAAAGAAGAGGATTTTAATCTTGAATTGGACTATATCCAATTAAAATAACACCTTTACATAACACCTGTAAGTGTTATATTATCAACGTTTTATCAATACCATTATCAGCATTTATTAGAATTAATTCCATAATTTAAGAGCCTCTGTTCAACCGTAGGATTTCATTTCCAATTTGGATTAATAATTTAATGATACAGTGAAATCATTTATAGGTTCTAAATATAGTTTTTGGTAACTTTATAGCCTTAAACTATACATATGACCATTACCCAATTGCAATATGTACTTGCCGTAGCGGAATATAAAAACTTTACGCTTGCTGCAGAGAAAAGTTTTGTTACACAGCCTACCCTTAGTATGCAAGTACAAAAGTTAGAGGATGAACTTGATATTCTTCTTTTTGACCGTAGTAAAAAGCCCATTTCCATAACAGAAGTTGGTAAAAAAATTGTGGAACAGGCCAAGAATATTGTCAATGAGGCATCACGGATAAAAGATATTGTTGAACAGGAAAAAGGATATATTGGCGGGGATTATGTGTTAGGAATTATACCTACCATAATGCCAACGTTACTACCTATGTTCTTAAAAACCTTTATACAGAAGTATCCAAAGGTAAATTTGATCATAAAGGAGCAGAATACGGAAAGCCTGATCAAAAATATACAAGATGGCCATTTAGATGCCGCAATAGCGGCTACTCCTTTAGAGATAGATTTTATAAAGGAACGACCTTTATACTATGAACCTTTTGTTGGCTATGTACCTAATGAGCATCGTTTGGGCAACAAAAAAGAACTGGTCCCGGAAGATTTGGATATAGCCGATATTTTATTGCTACAAGACGGACATTGTTTTAGGGAAGGCGTATTAAATCTTTGCAAGACACCAAAAATAGGCGGTGAACATTTTAGTCTGCAAAGTGGAAGTTTTGAAACTTTGATCAACCTATCTAACGAAGGACTGGGAATGACATTACTCCCCTACCTGAACACCATTGAACTAGATACCGGAAAAAAGAAACAACTTAAATATTTTAAAGAACCTTCACCTGCCCGTGAAGTTAGTTTGATCTACCACAAAAAAGAACTAAAGGTACAAATAACCGATGCCCTAAAAGATGTAATTACAAGTGTAGTACGCGGTGCAATTGCTTTTCAGGATGTTAAGATTATTAGTCCGTTGAACAAATAAACTACTGCTTCTTATAGCGGTAATAACAGCCTTCTATACACATATTGGGGTACGTAGGCGACAATGTCAAAATTGTTTTCACGTCGTTGAAATTGGCGTTAAAACCCAAGGTATCTTTTGCCGTATCGTTATTAACGTATAGAATTAGTTCATTTTCATTTATTTCATAATCTCCTGTTTGCCCTGGTGTTGTTGCCGTGGCCGTTTTTTGAAAACTACCATCTGATCGGAATAAATACATATGCCCTTCGGCTACATCTTTCCAATCGGTTTCACCACCTGGGCTTATATACGTTTCCTTTAGCAACCACTCACCCACTATACCCGTTTCATCTATTGGGGTATCGTAAAAAACATCATCTTTTTGACACGTTAGAAAGAACAATAATAAAATTGATATGGAAATTTTCATAACATCTATTTATTAAATAGATACAGAAACAGCTAATTGGTTGCTTACAAAAAGAGCCACTGTACAGTGGCTCTTTGTTATGATTTTAAGTAAATTAAACTTTGTTGTAATTCTGGCTTGTCCGTAATATAATGTTCCAACCAGATTTTCAATTCTTCTACCTCTTCCGGTAGTAAGGTCATGAGCGCTTTTTTTAATTCTTTGCAAAAAAGCAATGTATCAAAGCTCACTTTTTTAAGTACTGTTTTACTATACTCTAGCATTGAAATAGCCATGATTAACATTAATTAATTAGTTTGTTGTGGTATAAAGGTAAACAGATTTGGAGGGTTAATATTGCATATAAAAAGTTAAAGTAAACCTTTGCGTGTTAAATTTTTCAAGATTTTAAAGATGAATCTTTTGTACTTTAGAAGCCATGAAGAATTTACTTTATATCCTTTTAGTTACATTGACCTTTACCGCTTGCCGTAGCTCTAGGGCCTTGCTTACAAAACAACTGGATAATAAGTTATCTACCCCATTTTACAAAAATCAATTTACAGGTATTTTAGTGATCGATGCCGAAACCAAGGATACCATATACGATCGTGAAAGTGATAAATATTTTATACCTGCCAGTAATACCAAAATATTCACCCTGTACACCTCTATTAAAACCATCCCAGACCACATACCCGCTCTTAAATATATAGAATCTAACGACACCCTATATTTTGAGGGTACAGGCGACCCATCATTTCTACACCCGTATTTAAAGGATTCCACTGCATTTACATTTTTGAAAAGCAAGAACAATTTGGTGTATGTAACGGATAATTTTCAGGATAAAAAATATGGTCCAGGTTGGGCATGGGATGATTATCAATGGTATTATTCCCCAGAAAAAAATGCTTTACCCATATACGGAAATGTGGTAATGATAAATACAAATCAAGGAATACAGGTCACTCCCCCTTATTTCAAGGATAGTGTGCTAAATATGAACCATACCGACCAACGCAAGGAAACTTCCAATTTATTTTTTTATCCAACCCAAGGTCGTGATACTTTAGAAATACCGTTTATCACGAGTACGGCAACTACACGCTCTATCTTGGAAAATACCTTGAATCAAAAAATTACAACACGGCCGCGTATGCCCAAGGGAACAAAAAAAACCTTGCGTGGCATAAATGCAGATTCCCTATACATTAGAATGATGCACGAAAGTGATAATTTTATTGCAGAGCAGTTATTGATCCTTGCGGTATCTGAGTTAAAAGATACGTTGAGCAGTGCTATGGCCAGAACTTACATCTTGGAGAACCAGCTGGCCGATCTAGTTCAATCACCGCGTTGGGTAGATGGTTCCGGCTTATCAAGGTACAATTTGTTTACCCCACAGAATATGGTAGAAGTTTTAAACAAACTATATATAGATTTACCTAGGGAACGTTTATATACTATTTTCCCTGCCGGAGGACTATCCGGTACATTAAAAAATAGATTTGCCGGCAATCAAAAACCATATATTTATGCCAAATCGGGTAGTCTGAGCAACACTTATTGCCTAAGTGGATATTTAATTACAAACTCTGGAAAAACCTTGATTTTCAGTGTAATGAACAATCATTTTAGAAATTCAACAAGTGATGAACGCACCCATCTTGAAGCAATGTTGCAAATGCTGCGAGATCACTACTAACTAAATTACCTTTGTAGAAACATGTTGAACATACTTCTCTTTCAACAAGTTAATCTTGGGCG
This sequence comes from Maribacter sp. MAR_2009_72, assembly GCF_007827235.1. Lineage (NCBI taxonomy): Bacteria > Pseudomonadati > Bacteroidota > Flavobacteriia > Flavobacteriales > Flavobacteriaceae > Maribacter > Maribacter sp. MAR_2009_72. The sequence goes on from NZ_VISB01000001.1 coordinate 1,003,363, forward strand.
CTATGTGGGTTTTACAGAACGGTTTATCAATATCGCTGAAATAATAATTTTGAAATTGTTCTTCGGATGAATTAAAAGTTCCGAACGAAAGTATATCCGTAATAATCGGGGCATTAAAATCTTGTTGCAACTCTGACATAATTTTTAATAGAACAGGCTTGTCATTTTTCTCAAAATAGTAAATGGCAGAACGATACTTGTTACGCATAGAATGGTTCTTGGTACTTCTATGAGTATCTAAATGAATGGCAACCAAATCCTTCAAATCTATTATCTCTGGACTATAATGTACAATCACCGCTTCCGAGAAACTTCCCATATTCTTTAATGGCGCAATAAAACCTTGTTCAACCTTAACAACGCCTTTAAGTGCCATAAATACAGCTTCCGTACACCAATGGCAACCACCTCCAAACCCTATGGTATCTAAATCATCCATATATTTTTGTCGGATGTTTTTGCTTAAACTAACCCATTTAATTTGGCATACTGTAGTAGTACAATGGTTTTTGCGTCAATGATTTCACCAGTGGCGATCATTTCCATTGCTTTATCAAAAGGATATTCCAATACTTCTATATTTTCAGTTTCGTCCTCAGCGCCACCACCTTCACTGACTTTCATACTGTCATCGTACTCACCTACGAACAAATGCAAGATTTCGGTTACGGACCCGGGGGACATATAAGTTTGCATCACTTTTTTGACATTATTGATCTTATACCCAGTTTCCTCCTCGGTTTCCTTCCGTACACAGTCCGCCGGGTTGTCACCGTCCAATAAACCGGCACAAACCTCTATCATCATACCATCATCATTTCCGTTTACATAGGTAGGCATCCTAAATTGCTTGGTCATTACCACTGTACCTTTATCCGTATTGTACAGAAGTATGGCCGCCCCATTTCCGCGGTCATATGCTTCACGATTTTGCGTTTCCCAAGTACCATCTGGTCTTTGGTATTCAAATGTATATTTATTAAGGGTGTACCAATTATCCGATAAAATTTCCCTCTTTATATTGCGCACTTTATTATTTTTCAATCTACAAGAAAATTAAGTTTGACCATAAATATACCTTAGAATCTTGATTCCATTAAAAAACCATCATAAAGAATATGCATTATGATGGTCTATTGTAGTGAAGCTATTTAAAGCATCTCATTAGAATTTTAAAAACTTAACCTAAGCTCCATTTATTCCCAACCTCGGAAAGCGGCTTGCAAGGTTCATATTCTCCTGGAACGGGATCATAATTCAAAACATTTTTACCAATTTCTTCAGACGTCATATATGCCCAAATAGCCATGGACTTCATTGACCTGTAAAAACCAATTTCTTCTTGAGGCCCTACACCAGCACCCCATACGCCTTTGCCAAATTTACCTGAACTTTTTTCTGCCTCATTCAATACGGCCGTTTTATCATCATCGCTTAAATTATAAAATACATCACCATATTTAGAATAACAATTTTCATTAAAAGCGGCTATATCCGCCCTCATATGTTGTTGTCCGGCCTTATCGTAAGATTTAGCAATTACCGTATCGATGAAAATATCCGATTTTACATCTAAGGCCCCTGGCGTATCTGTTCTAGGTAAAATCTTATCTACCAAGGAAGCAATAGTTTTTGCCTCTACATCCGTAAAGAACAACGGTTTCCAATCTAATCTATTTTCAGATTTACAAGATTCAAATAATGAAAGCATGGAAGGCATTAAAAATGTTGCTCCCGCAAAAAGTCCTGTTTTTTGTAACGCTTTTCTTCTGTCCATTGCCTAGATATTTAATTTTTTTAATTCGGATACCGCATAGTCCGCTGCCCTGGCCGTTAATGCCATATAGGTTAATGACGGATTTACACAAGATGACGAGGTCATACACGCACCATCCGTAACAAATACATTTTTAGCGGCATGCACTTGGTTAAATCCATTTAATACGGAAGTCTTTGGATCACGCCCCATTCGTGCTGTACCCATTTCGTGCACTCCGTATCCTGGCGGATGCTCATTATCAAAGCCTAAAACATCCTTGACCCCGGCTTTTGTGAGCATTTCTACGGCATCTTCCTGTATTTGTTTGTTCAACGCTTTTTCATTTTCCTTGAATTCAGCATCTATAGTTAATGTCGGTTGCCCCCATTTATCCAAAACGTCCGTATTCAAGGAAATTTTATTATCGTGGTACGGTAGGCATTCCGCAAAACCTGTTATGAACATTTCCCATGGACCGGGTTTTAGTATGCTATCCTTATAATCTGCTCCAAAGGCTTCTACATTTGCCGCATTGCCCCCTCTATAGGCTCCTCCTTGATAACCAAAACCACGTAAAAATTTATCAGATTTACTCTTCTCATCAATATTCACATATCTGGGAATATAGATGCCATTAGGTCTTCTCCCTTTATAATATTTATCTTCAAAACCTTCTACCGTTCCTATTGCACCTACCCTATAGGTATGGTCCATTAGGTTATGGCCCAACTCACCACTATCATTACCCAATCCGTTTTCAAAACGGTTAGATTTAGAGTTCATGAGTATCTGTGTTGTGCTTAAGGTCGATGCGTTGACGAATATTATTTTTGCCGAATATTCTATGGCCTCATTGGTCTCGGAATCAATGATTCTTACTCCGGTGACTTTTTCCTTTTTTTCATCATAAACCAAGGATTGAACAATTGAGAAAGGTCGTATGGTCAGGTTTCCTGTAGCATTTGCCGGAGGTAAAGTAACGGCATTACTACTAAAATAAGCTCCGTATGGACAACCACGGCTACATCTATTTCGATTTTGACATTGGCCCCTACCATTGTGGGGTTGGGTTAAATGGGCTACCCTTCCAATAATCATGTTTCTACCGGAAAACTCCTCCTCTATCCTACTTTTCACATGTTTTTCAACACAATTTAATTCCATTGGTGGTAAAAAATAACTGTCCGGTAATTGCGGTAAACCTAAAGCCTCTCCACTAATGCCCGCAAATTTCTCCACATAGGTATACCAAGGTTCTATATCCTTGTATCGGATAGGCCAATCTACTCCATGGCCGTCCTTGGCATTTGCCTCAAAATCCAAATCGCTCCATCTGTAGGTCTGCTTGCCCCATAACAAAGACTTCCCCCCCATTTGATGGCCTCGCAACCATAAGAAAGGCTTTTCTTCCGTATATGGATTAGCTTTATCATCTGCCCAAAAATGTTCCGTATCTGTACCGATCCAACCAGACCTGATTGCCTTATAGTGTTTTTCTTTCTGCTCTGGTGTTAGACCGCCCCGTAGTTCTGTATCCCAAGGATCTACGTTCATGGTAGGATAATCCACTACATGCTCAACAATACGCCCACGCTCCAGCACTAATGTTTTCAATCCTTTTTCACAAAGTTCCTTTGCCGCCCATCCGCCACTAATTCCCGATCCAATAACGATCGCATCATAGGTGACCTCCTTCTTTGCATCAATATTAAAATTTGCCATTATTTGGTTTGAGTTGATTTCTACATCCAATTTAGTTGATTTAATGCACGTGTCAAACTTTGTTCACTTTCTAGCTATTTACTATCAACATAGAATACAGCCTAAACTTTAAAATTAAGTGTTGTGTTTACATCATAATATGGATTAAACAATCAAAAAACCAACATCCATATCTTCGAAAACCTTTTCGTTAAAAGTGTGCCTAACAGGTTATTTTATTACATTGATAGCCTCATACAGGTCATCGGGCAAATACTATTGGTTATAACACTGCTTTTTTTCTATCTTTTCATAACAAACCATAAACCAACTTCTGTATTGAAAACTACATACATTTACTTGATTCTGTTCGTATTGGTTCTTTCTTCCTGCAATGAGGGTACAAAGGACCTGCAACAAAAAAAATTACCGAGAATTGCCATTGCCGGTATAGGAATTGAAAGTAGCACGTTTTCTCCAGCCCTTTCTACGGAAGAAGCCTTTCATGCAAAAATTGGGGATTCCGTTTATAACAGATATCCTTTTTTACAGCTGGATTCATTACAGAGACAAAGGGCAGAATGGATACCAACACTGGTAGGCAAATCTTTACCAGGAGGCACCGTAACGAGAGAGGCTTATGAATCCTTGGTAGCCAAAAGTTTAAAACTTCTTGAAGAAAACGGACCGTATGACGGACTTTTTTTTGATATACACGGTGCAATGAGCGTTGTTGGTTTGGATGACCCCGAGGGAGATTTGATAGCCCGTATACGTGAGGTCATTGGCGATGATGTTCTGGTATCAACTTCCATGGACTTACATGGCAATGTCTCTGAACGATTGGCACAACATTCCGATCTCATTACATGCTATCGTATGGCGCCGCATGAAGATGCAATACAGTCTAAAAAAAGAGCTGTGACCAATCTTATAGATAGATTGGAAAATGGCAAAGGTAAACCTGCATACAAAGCTTGGGTTCCCGTACCCATACTTTTACCAGGGGAAAAAACGAGTACACGCATAGAACCGGGCAAAAGTCTGTATGCAAAAATTCCGGATATCACAAAACAAGACGGAGTCATTGATGCGGCTATCTGGATAGGCTACGCTTGGGCAGATGAACCAAGAAACCATGCCGTGGTTATGGTGACCGGTGATAATAAAGAGCAAGTTGAACAGGGAGCTGAACATCTAGCACAAAGTTTTTGGGAGGTTAGAAAACAATTTGAATTTGTAGCCCCTACCACCACTTTGGACGAGAGTTTGAAATTGGCATTGGCCAGTGATAAAAAACCTTATATGATAAGCGATATGGGCGACAACCCCACAGCTGGGGGTGCTGGTGATGTTACTTGGACTTTAAAGGAATTGTTGGACAGACCTGAATTTACCTCTACAAATGGCAAATCTCTTATTTATGCCTCTATACCTGGACCTGAATTTGTCGAAAAAGCTCTAGAAATAGGTGTGGGAGGAAAAATTAAAGCGGAAGCGGGTGCGGCTGTAGATAACCGTTTTGCCGGACCACTGACTTTGGAAGGCACCATAACCGCCATTAAAAAAGGGGATGTCAACGCAGAAGTAGAAGTTGTGGTTAAAGTGGGCAATATTGATGTCATAGTCACCAAGAAACGGAAACCCTACCACCATCTAAGCGATTTCACCAACTTAGGATTACAACCTAAGGAAACCGATATTGTGGTGGTTAAAATTGGATATTTAGTTCCTGAATTATATGATATGCGTGGCGATTGGACTATGGCATTGACACCAGGCGGTGTGGACCAAGATTTACAAAGATTGGGTTATAAACGTATTAAAAGACCTATGTTTCCTTTAGATGCGGACATGGAAGACCCTGACCTGTCCGCCCGATGGATACCGGCTTCAAACGCTGAATAATTAAACGGTAATTGCCTTGTTTAAATACCGCCTAAAGGGTAGCATCTCCTGATACACTTCAATTAATCGTTCTTCGAAATTTGTATGGAAAGTCTGCTCCGTGGCAAAGGTTATCTCAACCGCAAAGGTTTTATGACGGAGCAATTTTATATGCTTATGGTCTTGCGCAAACCCTTTAGGTGCTTTGGTCAGGTTTACATCTTCATATAATCCGCCAAACAGCTTTTTGAATGATTTTTTATTCAGGATTTTTTGAAGTTCATCACCATCATAATCTATAGCCTCCCTAACACTACGTACTACTTTTGGTTCCGGTCTCCATAAACCGCCAGCAAAAATGCATCGTTCTATACCCAACTCAAAATAGAAATCTGCTGTCTTTGGTTTTTTATCAAATCCGGCACCAAAGTGATCTTTGTACACGGGTTTGTTGGGATGAAACATCAAATTATTATTAATTCTATTGATGCCCTTTTTACCGGGCGTATCGTAATAATCCTTATCAATATGTGATAGTCTATTGTTCATACTATCTAGCCAATTGATATATTCATCCCGTACTTCCTTATACCATTTTCGGTTTGCGTCCATCCATTCCTTATTGTTATTCTTTTGAAGTTCTTTAAGGAATTCTATTTGATTTTTGAAACTCATTAATTGGTTGTTGGTTGTTCGCTGCTCGTTGCTCGTTGCTCGTTGCTCGTTGCTCGTTGCTCGTTAAAAATTATAAGTTCAAGTTCAAAAATCAAATTCATTTTGTACTTAATACTTTGTACCTCGTACTTATTACTTTGTACTTCTTACTTTGTACCTCGAACTTCTTATTTTGTACTTCCTACTTTGTACTTAAAATTAAAACCGATTATCACCACCAACGATATCTCCTAATGTACCTAAAATACTTCCTTCACCTTTGTCCTTTCCTCCACGAGGAATAGAAGCAAGAACCCTGCCCGCCAAACGACTGAACGGTAGTGATTGAATATATACGGTACCCGGACCTCTTAACGTCGCAAAAAACAGTCCTTCACCCCCAAATATGGTATTTCTGATACCCCCAACAAACTCTATATCATAGTCCACATCTTTTGTAAAGCCAACAATACAACCGGTATCAACTTTCAACACTTCTCCAGGACCTAAGGTTTTCTTAGCCAAGGTTCCGCCGGCGTGAATAAAACTCATTCCGTCCCCCTCTAATTTTTGCATGATAAATCCTTCACCTCCAAAAAGTCCACGTCCCAATTTCTTTGAAAATTCAATACCAACTGAAACGCCTTTAGCGGCACATAAGAAAGCATCTTTCTGACAAATAAAACGACCACCCATTTCAGATAAATCTATTGGTAAAATCTTACCTGGGTATGGCGATGCAAAACTGACTTTTTTCTTTCCCTGACCAATATTCAAGAAAGCGGTCATAAAAAGACTTTCTCCTGTTAACATACGTTTACCCGCAGAGAATATTTTACCTAAAACACTATTATCTTGATTACTGCCATCTCCAAAAATGGTATTCATTTTTATATCCGTATCCATCATCATAAAGCTACCCGCCTCGGCTACTACCGCCTCCTGTGGGTCTAGCTCTACTTCTACATATTGCATTTCTTCTCCAAAAATTTCGTAGTCTATTTCGTGTGCGTTCATTGTATAATTTATTTTTGATTGATGACTATTAGATGTGCATTAGCATTCAAATGTTACATATCCGGTAAGATTTTTTTAATGACACCTGATAATTCTTTCTTTTTTTGGGTGCCAATCAAATACTTTGAACCATTTTTTAAGATAATGGCCAGTCCAGTATTTCCTTTAACGTTATATACCGTACCATGTTTTAAACTTAGCCGAATACCATAGCCTACAAAACCATATGTAATCATTTCGGCTTTTTCAATATCCTTAGTGTTGATAATCATTTTTACAAATAACAAATGCCTAATTTGTATAGTGTCTTCTGTAATTATCGTCTTTAGTTTTGAGAATGCGATAAATAGAATTACTAATAACAATACTAAAAAACTAATCCAAAAACTTTTAGGTGCTGTTATAGAAAATGAAAGATTGCCAAATGTATTGGGATCGGTCTGAAAAATAGGAGCTAGAACTTGATATACCTAAAGAGCCAAAGGAGTTATCAATAAAATCCATAACCATCCTTGGGTGAATTTCTGAGTTTCCTTAAAATATATTTTGTTCGCCAAAGGTTGCTTAAACTGATAAACTTCCTTAAATATAAGGGAAATACTACTTTATTAATTAACCGATTGCAATTCTATATCAAAAATTAAAACGGCTCCACCAGGAATTCCCGATCTACCCGCATTACCGTATGCCAAACGAGAGGGTATCAATAATATACCACTACCACCTTCATTAAAATATGTGATGCCTTCTGTCCACCCAGCAATAACTCCACTTAAATTAAAGGTAATGCCATCTCCTTGACTATCGTCAAATACAGAACCATCTGAAAAATATCCTTTATACGCCACGGTAACATCAGAACTTGCCGTTGGTGCCGCACCTGTTCCTTGATTTTCAATTACATAATAAAGTCCGGATGCACTTTTTTGAGCATCTAAATTATTATCGTTTATATAGGTAATTATCTCTTCCTCGTTCGCAGCCGTAAAATCCGTCGTTGGAATTTCTGATTTCGAATTATCGGGTAAACAACTTACCACCAACAATAACAGCAAGGGAACTAAACACTTTTTCATTATTATATATTATTATTTATTCAATTAAATTTCTTTCTATTTTGGGTAATTCTCCCGTACACTATCTCTTTTTTAAACGCACCGTCCATTCAAAATCAAATGTGCTGACCACAACCCCTTCTTCGTTTACACCTACGGATTTCATCCAAATGGTCTGCCCTTCTCCCGTGGCAATGGTTCTTTCCAACGCACCTTTTATTAAATGGCCATCCGTACAGGTAAATGTTATCTTACCTGTTGCCTTTTTAGAAAAATTGGCTTTATTATTGGCCACCAGCATTGAAATTTTTTTTCCAGTAGCCTCTATTTGGTCTATCATCATGGCCCCTGTGGACAACTCTGCGGCCATTCCTTGCACGGCCCAAAACATGGAATTAAACGGATTTTGATTGATCCATCTATGTTTTACGGTAACAATTGCACGTTCCTTATCTATTTCCCTTAAACGCACTCCGCACCACCAGGCGGCCGGTAGTTTCATAAAGGCGAACATATTGAATTTACTAGCGGTAACAGCCATATACTTTTATTATTTCGATAAAAGTAGCCATAATTTACAGTATTCTAAAATGTTAAATTAATGTTAAATATTAGTACTATGCGTTACATAGTACCTTTTTTTAGACATATATTTGCATAGGAAGTTAATAGGTTATCAACGTAATTGGTCTTAACCTAGTAACCAAAACATCAATCATCAAATAATACATCAATCATGACAGAAACATTAACCAAGCACGAAAGAAACCTCTCTGCAATTATCCATGCAAGTACGTTTTCCAAGTATTTTATTCCTTTTGGGAATTTTATTATTCCCCTTGTATTGTGGACCGCCAATAAAAAGGAATATGATTTCGTAGACCATAACGGTAAGCAAGCGCTGAATTTTCAAATTAGCATTTTGCTCTACTCCATTTTAATTGGCATGATCAGTTTGCCCTTCTTTTTAGGCGGACTGATTCCAAATCTCTTTGATTTTGACCATTTTGGATTTTCAACATTTTCAAATCTGAACTCGGTAAATTTTCATTTTGATAGTGACCATTTCTTTGGACCGTGGATGATACCTGCAGGAGTTTTGGTTTTTGCCCAATCAGCTTTGTTCATCATTAATATTGTGTACACCATATTGGCTACCATACGTACTAATGAAGGCCAACACTTTCAGTATCCGCTAATCATTAAGTTTATTAAATAATTACCGTAATCATTAAAAATAGGTACTCATCACACCTAAAAGAGTTTATCAATCAATCAAAAAAAATCAATCAGGATGTTTATTCATCAATCAAAAAACGAACAGTTAATCTATGCAGACAACAGGGACCATGGAGCAACCCCCAGCAAGAGGGGGTCTGCATAAAAAGCAAAAAGACATTATGAACGTAGAAAACACAAAAGCGCAAATGCGAAAAGGGGTTCTGGAATACTGCATCCTGTCCATCTTAAACGGGCATGACAAGTATGCATCAGAAATCCTAGAAACGCTTAAAGATGCCAAAATGCTGGTAGTAGAAGGAACAATCTATCCGCTACTTACCCGGTTAAAGAATGCCGGACTCTTAAACTACAGATGGGAAGAATCCACATCTGGACCGCCAAGAAAATACTATACCTTAACCGAGACGGGAAAACTCTTCTTAAAGGAATTGGACACTACTTGGGACGAACTGAGAAAAGCAACCAACCTGGTAACCAACACTAAAAACAGCTAACAATGAACAAGACAGTAAATATAAATCTAGCAAACATGCTCTTCCATATTGACGAAGAGGCATATAATAAAATGCGAAGGTATTTGGAATCGGTAAAACGGTCCTTTGCCAACACACCTGGAAGTGACGAAATCATTGCGGATATAGAAGCCCGTATTGCAGAATTATTCCATGAAAAATTGGAGAACGACAGACAGGTAATTACCCATAAGGAAGTGGACGAGGTCATTGCCATTATGGGACAGCCCGAAGATTATATGGTAGATGAGGAAATTTTTGAAGATGAGCCAAGGGCAAAAAGTACCGGTACAAAGACCAGGGTCAAAAAATTATTTAGGGATACCGATAAAAAATATGTTGCAGGTGTTTCTTCCGGACTTGCCCATTACTTTGGCATTGACCCCCTTTGGATACGTTTGATATGGATTTTCCTTACCATTTTTACATGGGGCGGCTTCATCTTTATCTACGGCCTGTTATGGATCCTTATTCCAGAGGCAAAGACTACCTCTCAAAAATTGGACATGAGCGGCCAAGCCGTTAACATTAGTAATATTGAACGTAAGGTCAAAGAGGGTTTTGATGACGTAGCGGATCGTGTAAAAAGTGTCGATTACGAAAAAGTAGGCGACACCGTCAAAAAAGGAGGGAAAACAATTTTTGACACCTTTGGTGATATTGTCATGTTTATTTTTAAGATTTTTGGCAAGTTTATAGGTATTTTATTGGTCATTATTGGGGCCACAACCTTAATAGGTTTATTTGTAGGTATGTTTACCGTTGGTATTTTGGATGTGATCCATGTACCTGGCATTGATTTTTACAATGTGGTGAATTCTACCAACATGCCAATCTGGGTGGTATCTTTATTGGCATTTTTCGCTATTGGTATTCCTTTTTTCTTTCTAATGTACCTTGGGCTTAAAATACTGGTGAACAACCTAAAATCCATAGGTAGTATTGCTAAGTTTTCATTGCTGGGCTTATGGCTCATATCCATAATTCTATTAATTGTCTTTGGAATTAGGGAAGCGGCATCGCACGCATATACGGGTAGCACATCCGTTGAGAATGAAATTACGAGCGTAATACCTTCAGATACCATTGCCCTAAGAATTATAACGACAGATGAGTTCGATTATGAGAAAAACATGCATATGGGAGATACGTTTATTTCTTATGATGAGGCAGGTAACAAGATCTTGGTTTCTGATGATGTGCGTTTCCGCATAAGAAAGTCAAAGGACAGTTTAGTGCGTATTCAAGTACGTAAAGAAGCAGACGGACCATCTAACAGGGAAGCAAAGGAAATTGCGGAGCAGATAAATTATGATTATGAGATAAACGGTAATACCATTTCCTTAAATGATTACCTGACCACACAAGGTCCAAAGTTCAAAGATCAGGAAGTACGTGTAAATGTATTTTTACCGGTAGGCACCATATTAACTTATGAACAGGACAATAGCAGAAATTGGATTACGACCATGTCTACGGACAGGGATGTGGATAACCTGGAAGGCTATGTTTGGGAAATGCAAGATAATGGTGAACTCCATTGTTTAGACTGCCCTGATTATCTGGGTATTCAAAATGAGGATGAAAACAAAAACCGTATCAACATTAATGGCCAGGGCATAGATATCAATATTAACGGCAACGGGGAAAAAGGAAAAATTATGATCAATGAAAACGGTATTGATATCGATGTCAACGATAACGGAGAAATGTTTAAAATGAAAGTGGACGAGAACGGCGTAAAGATCAACGCCAATGACAGTATCAATTAATTACAGTTCGGTTACCAGTATCTACAGTTGGGTAAGATATTGTGGTAACAACCTTATAAAAACATCAAATTTACATCAATCTAAAAACAAACAATCATGACAACATTAGTAAGAATTACAGTAGCTCTAGTCTTAGCCCTCTTATTATCCTCTTGCGGCTTTGACATTAACTTTGGGGATTTTGGTTCAGGGGAAAAAGGTAACGGCGTGGTCGTTGAGGAAACCCGTGAAATAACCGAAGAATTTACCGTAGTATCGGCATCGGAAGGTCTTGAGGTGTATGTTACCCAAGGAAGCGATTTTGATATTTTGGTAGAGGCAGATGAAAATATTATGGATTTGATCGGTACCGATATAAGAAACGGCAAACTTAAAATTCATGCCATAGAGAACATTGGCAGAGCTACCAAAAAAGTATACGTTACTTTACCAAAAGTAAGTGGTCTTCATGCTTCTAGCGGCTCACAATTAACGGCAGAGAACATGATACAGTCAGAAAAACTGGAAGTAGATGCCAGTTCCGGTGCAATTTTAAGCGCCAATGTAAATGTTACGGATATGGAAGTCGATGCCAGTAGCGGAGCCAATATTACATTATCAGGTACGGCCAAAGAAGTATATGTGGATGGTAGCAGTGGTGCCAATATCAAAGCCGGCGACTTAAAGACGGTTGCCTGCAATGCGGATGCAAGCAGTGGTGCAAATGTGAGCATCTATGTACAGGATAATTTAACTGCAGAAGCATCTAGCGGTGGCAACATCTCGTACAAAGGCGAACCTTCCGTACAAAAGAACAAATCGGTTTCCGGTAGCGTACACAAGTATTGATTACAAGGAACAGAATAATTAAAAACCCGCTGAACGTTCAGCGGGTTTTCATTTTTTAGTAGCATCCTTATCTGTATATTAGTACTATGCAAGTACTCTTAAAAAAATATTCCCTCCCCCTAAAACATACATTCAGTATTTCCAGGGAGTCCCATGATGTTCAGGATACCCTCATCGCTGCCTTGACACTAAACGGTAAAACCGGATATGGTGAAGCTACCTCCAATCCCTACTATAAAATTACTGTAGATAGTATGGAAAAGGAAATAATGGCGGTCGAGGAAGAAATAACCACTTTCAATTTTACTACCCCAGAAGTATTTCATCAATTTTTAACCTCCAAAGGCTTATCCAATTTTGCTGTCTGTGCATTAGATTTAGCGGCACATGACCTTTATGGTAAATTGAAGGAAAAACCACTGTACACCCTTTGGGGTACGGACAATAGCCATTACCCCATAACCAACTATACCATAGGTATTGCCAGTATTGATGTTATGCTGAATAAAATGCAGGAAATGCCGTGGCCTATCTTTAAAATTAAATTGGGCACTCCAGACGATGTAGCCATAGTGAGAGAATTACGAAAACATACCAACGCCGTTTTTAGGATAGATGCCAATTGTGCCTGGACCGCCCAAGAGACGATATTTAACGCCTCAATTCTTAAAGAACTTGGCGTTGAATTTTTGGAACAGCCCTTAAAGGCCAATGACTGGGCCGGTATGGAAGAGGTAATGCACCATAGCGTATTACCGGTAATTGCAGATGAAAGCTGTATTGTGGAGAGCGATGTTGAAAAATGTGCCCTTCACTACACGGGTATCAACATAAAATTGACCAAATGTGGCGGTCTTACCCCTGCCCTGCGCATGATCAAAAAAGCCAAACAATTGGGCCTAAAAGTTATGGTGGGCTGCATGACGGAGTCTACCGTTGGCATCTCTGCCATTGCCCAATTATTGCCACAGCTAGATTATGTAGATATGGACGGTGCCTTATTGTTAAAAAAAGACATTGCTACGGGAGTACAGATTACTAACGAAGCAAAGGTTATCTTTCCTAAATTGGCCGGCAGCGGTATTCAGCTCCTAGAATAATGCATATCCTAAATGAATTTCCGGGAAGAGAAGTAAAAATAGAGGATAAAAATTATCTGTATTTTGGCGGAACCTCCTATTTAGGGTTACAGACCAATATGGCTTTTCAAGCGCTTTACCTTAAAAACATGAAAAGATATGGTACGGGGTACGGTGCATCACGTAAATCCAATATTAAACTTTCCGTGTATGATGAAGTAGAGCATTATTTAGCCCATATCGTTGGTTCAGAACAATGTATGACCATGTCCTCCGGTTATCTTGCCGGTCAGTTAATTTATCAATACTTGTGCAAGAACGACCACAAGCTATTTTACGCACCACAAACCCATTCCGCATTATCCAATGAGATGACCAATAAGTATGCTACTATTTTAGCAATGATCACGGATTTAAAAAAATTTCCAAATCAGGAAAAAGTAATCTTATTGGACAGCATAGATTTTAACGGTCAGCATTATCCGGATTATCATTGGCTAACGACCATACCCTTGCAACATACCACCTTAGTGGTCGATGATTCCCATGGAATTGGCATTACGGGAATTAACGGTAGTGGAAGCTATCGATTTTTACAATCCCTTAACCCTAAGAACCTAGTGGTTTCATGTTCCTTAGGAAAGGGATACGGTATAGGTGCCGGTGCCATTTTTGGCGCTAATACCATGATAGAACGATTAAGGGATACAGAAATGTACGGAGGCTCCAGTCCTGCCGCTCCAGCTGCTTTAGCTACAATTAAGGATGCGGAACACATCATTCATAAGAAACAATTGGTATTACAAAAAAATTTAACCTTGTTCACCAAGAATGTACAGTTACCATCCTTGTTCAAGTTCTCTACAGGCCATCCTACGTTTAGCTTTCAAAATGAACAATTGACATTGTACCTAGAAAAAAATGGAATTATCGTTACCAATTTTAGATATCCTACTTGCAATGATGCGGTAATGAGCCGTATTGTAATCAGTGCGTTACATACGGCCGAAGACATTCTTACCCTATGTGATACCATAAATCGCTTTGACCCTTCTTGATTTATTATATCAACAATCAAATAGATACATAATTATTAAATCCATAATTAACATGGGTAATTTATGTTAATTTATAAATAATTATCGTATCTTTTTAGTACTCATTCAACACAATTATTAACTTAAACCTTACCATTATGAAAAAAATTCTAGGATTAATTGCATTATTGCTCATTTTGGTTTCAGCAGCCTCTACCAATACCCTTAAAACTGACTACATGCACACTATTGAGGGCACTTGGGAATTAGAAAGTTTTTATAATTATGATGGCCAACAGGTCATTGATACCGTACCCACAACAGACGGTTACCGGCAGGTTAAAATGTACTACAACGGTAAAATAATGTGGAGCCGTTATGTACCGGTAGACAAAGTAGGAAGGTTCGGTTATGGAACGTACCATATTACTGAAGACCGCCTGGTAGAAACCTTGGAATACGGTGACAATGAAATGATACAGGCTATGGATACTATGAGGATCTTTACCTTTGAACTAATGCTGAGCGATGATAAGTTCAGCCAAATTAGTTTAGACGAGGAAGGAAACCGGACGTTCTCCGAAAATTACAAAAGAATCGATTAGACCGTTTCTAAACATGAAAAAGCGCCATTTTCTAGAAAATGGCGCTTTTTTCATGGTATTCTTGCAATTTATATTTTATACTGCCCTGCAACGGTCTCTTCCACAGAACCAATTTCTGCCAAATATCGTTCCGCATCCAATGCGGCCATACAACCTGATCCAGCAGCGGTAACCGCTTGCCTGTACTCTTTGTCCTGAGCATCGCCACTTGCAAACACCCCAGGTAAATTGGTCTTGGTTGACTTGCCTTTGGTTATTAAATAACCCGTCTCGTCCATATCCAGTTGACCTTTAAATATATCCGTATTTGGCTTATGCCCAATGGCAATGAACAGACCCGTAATGGCAATTTCATCTTTTTCGCCGGTTTTATTGTTCACCATACGTAAACCTTCTACCACTTGGTCGCCCAAAACCTCATCTACTTCCGTATTATAACGTACCTCAATATTCTTAAGGCTGTTTACCCTATGCTGCATTGCTTTGGAAGCCCTCATTTCATCCCTTCGTACCAACATGGTCACCTTATTACAAATATTGGCCAGATAAGAAGCCTCTTCCGCAGCGGTATCACCTGCCCCAACAATGGCAACATCCTGACCTTTATAGAAGAATCCGTCACAAACGGCACAAGCAGATACGCCGCCGCCACGCAAACGCTGCTCACTTGGAATATTTAGATATTTTGCCGATGCTCCTGTAGAAATGATAACCGTTTCTGCCTCAATCTCCTTTTCGCCATCTGCAATAACCTTATGGATGCCTCCCGGTACTTTGGAAAATTCCACTGCAGTAATCATCCCGATCCTTACTTCCGTTCCAAAACGTTCCGCTTGTTGCTGCAACTGCACCATCATCGTAGGCCCATCGATACCATCAGGATATCCGGGAAAATTATCTACCTCGGTCGTGGTCGTTAACTGACCTCCAGGTTCCATACCCGTATACATTACCGGTTTTAAATCTGCCCTGGCGGCATAAATTGCCGCAGTATAACCTGCGGGACCAGATCCTATAATCAATGTTTTAACGCGTTCTATTTTATCAGACATAATTTGAAGTTGTTCAGTTTTCGTTCTACTACAAAAGTAGGTTTTTGAGCAAAAAACTTACAATTAAGTTATCAAAAGTTTTAATCTGCACATAAGGAGAACATATACTAAATAAAGGGATGCCAATAGTTAATATAAAATTATAACGAAGTCTTAATTTTTTGTAAATTTATGAACCCCAACACCTTTTCTCCCGTACATATTAAGAGAACCATTAACAATTACTATATGAGAACATTAAAATGTGCCATAGTAGAAGACTCCAACGTACAAAGGATTTTACTGGAAAGACTGGTTGAAAAGAACGTTCAATTGCAACTATACCGATCTTTTAACAGCGGTTCAGAGGCACTGTCGGTAATTGACAAATTACCGGTTGATCTCATTTTTTTGGATATTGAAATGCCCGTTATGAACGGATTTGAGTTTCTAAGAAAACTTAAAGTACCGGCAGAAGTCATTATTATAAGCCAAAATCCCAAATATGCCCTAGAAGCATTTGATTACAATGCGACTGATTTTTTATTAAAACCTTATAGCAAGAATAGATTTGATATTGCAATAGGAAAAGCCATTGAAAAATTTAGAAAACGCTCGTTGTCCAATACGGAAGGTAAATTAATGGTAAAACATAACTTAAAACAGGTAGAACTCAATATACATGCTATTCATTGGGTAGAGGCCCTAGGCGATTACGTAAAAGTCATTACCCCAGAAAAAAACTATGTAATCTTGTCCACTATGAGTGCTTTTCATGAGCGACTAAAAGATGATAAATTTGTTCGCATCCATAAATCCTTCATCATCAACTTAAATATGGTTGAACGGTACAATCATGAATTCATAGAAATAAAGGATAAAAAAATACCGATAAGCCGAACCAAAAACTTAGAGTTGGACAAACTTCTCAATTGTGTGGATTAGTGAACTTATTGCAGCATTTTTACAGTTGCAACCGTTCTAAACCCTGTGTGTTCCAAAGCAGAATCCATGCTGGAACCCATACGTGCCGATATACGATAGCTTGCACAATACGATGCACTACATAGAAATGAGCCCCCTTTTATCACCTTCTCCCTTGCTAAAGGATTGTTCGGTGTAAACGGTTCCAATGCCCCTGTAGGATTTAAGATTACTTTGCCCTTATTTGTATACTCCTTGTAATACCCACTATTATACCAATCACTGGTCCATTCCCACACATTACCCGCCATATCATATATTCCATATGCGTTTGGTGGATACGATTTAACGGGTGCCCTTAATTCAAAACCATCTAGTTTAGTGTTTTCATTTGGGAAATTTCCTTCCCATGTGTTGGCACTCTTAACCAGTTGGCCGCTATCACTGCCCCACTGATAGATTGTTCCAAATTTTCCAGCCCTAGAGGCCAGTTCCCACTCGGCTTCCGTAGGTAAGCGTCTTCCCGCCCATTTGCAATAAGCCATTGCATCTTCATAAGCCACCTGTACCACTGGGTAATCCTCTTTACCCTCAATTGAACTTTCAGGCCCATTGGGATGTTTCCAATTGGCCCCAATAGACCATTGCCACCATTGTGAAAAATCATAAAGATTTGCAACCGGAGATTTGGTTTTTTTGAATGTCAACGATCCTGGGCGTAAAATGGAATCATGTGGTTTTGGGGTTCCTTCGGGTACCTGTTTCTTTAATTCATTCCAATCTATACCGCGCTCCGCCACGGTTATATATCCAGTTTCCTTGACAAATTGCGCAAATTCCTTATTGGTAACCTCTGTGACATCCATAAAAAACCCGTCTACCAAGACTTCTATTGCCGGTTTCTCATGCCCCATGGCCATTTTATCCAAACCTACGGCTCCTTGCTTAAATGCCGCCCCTGGCACCCACACCATACCCTCCGGTACGGCAATATCAGCTGGTTTTTCCACTATTAGTTTATGATTTGGTGCTACACCACCCGTTTTTTGCACAGCTTCTTCATGCACGCTAGCATTGCTTTTTGGTTCCGTTTTGCAACATGCTAACATAGAACAAATCAGCATCAATACAATTAAATTGGTCCTTCTTTTCATCATAATCATTTACATGCCCAAATTAGTTTTTTACTGGCTTATTGAGGACTGATTATATAAGAAAATGATAAATTTTTCGGTTTTATCTGATACTCGTCATGTGGCAACAATCCCCAACTATTATCCCCACCTACTCCCATCTGACTATGGTCTATGTTGATATTTATCAAATCTCTGTTAAGAATATCATAAGTATGTTGCTGTCTTTTTTCATCGCCCTCATCAAAATCTGAATTTAACTGGTGATGCGCACTAAATCCAAAGAGTTGAGGAGCACTTACGGTAAACCCCTGTCCGGCATCATTGGTAAAGGATACTGTCCTAATATCCGTTCTATACCCATTTTCTTGAGGTCGGATATATTCATAGTACAGATCTGATACTTTAGATTCATATACCCCTACCAACGCAGAAGTTTTACGATCCTGGTAATTTTCATGTTCTCCACGGCCATACCACGTTACATTGTCATAACTTTTATCAATGATCAAATTATTTCCGAATCTTGGCAATATTGGCAGATTATTATCAATGCCATCCAGTGCAGTACTTACCAATATTTGCCCTTTGTTATTAATGGTATAGGTTACGTTCACCTGCCCTTTTACGGAGGGTAGCCCATATTTTGCGGACAATTTAAAATCTTTCCGAATCTTAAATGGATTCTTGGTCAGTTTTACGGCATCGATACTCTTTTTTCCTTCATTGGAATTCACCTCTAAACTGACTAAACTTTGAGTTTCCGTAGCTTCTTTCCAAACTTTTAGGCGCTTGGGCATATTATAGCCATAATCATTATCCGTTGGCGCCCTCCAGAAATTTACGCTCGGACCTTTTTGCAGTAAATTTCCCAGCCCATAATCTATATTTACCAACATACCATTGGCACTGTCAAAACCAATTTTAAAATCATTTCCCGTTACGGTAATAATCTTATCCTCTTTGGTAACTTCAAGTCCGTCTATATCTTCTTCAAAAATAGTGGGCGTATAATCCGTAAGTTGAAATTGCTCATACGCCAGTAAAAAATGTACCGGTATCAAGGCATCTGCCTTTTTAGTGGTCATATAGACATTTAATAAATACTCGGCATCTTCTTCCTTGAGCTCCGGTAATGCTATTTGTACGTCTTGAGTGGCATAAGGGGCAACATTGACATCCGCTATTTTACCATTGGCGATCTGTTCACCATTCTTCAATAGCCTCCATGAAAAATTATATGCCGATAAATTGGTGAAATCATACATATTCTTCAATGAAATTACACCGGATTTAGGATTGTCAGAATTGAACTTTACATACTGGTAAACCTTTTTCACCTCATATAAGGATGGGTGTGCAGAGCGATCCGGATCTACCAAGCCATTTAAACAGAAATTATTATCGTTCTGTATTTCGGCACCGCCTAAATCGCCACCAAAGGCATAAAACTCCTCACCGTTCTCATTTACCGCCTTTAAACCTTGGTCTACCCAATCCCAAATGAATCCTCCTTGAAGAACATCATATTTTTCTATCACATCCCAGTAATCTTGAAGATTGCCTACACTATTTCCCATGGCATGGGCATACTCACACTGAATCAAAGGGCGTTGTGGATTGTTTTCCGCATATGCAATAGTTTGTTCTATGGTAGCATACATAGGTGCCTGTATATCTGAATTTGCATAATTAGTGGCACCCTCATACTGCACGGGCCTAGTCTCATCTTTAGACTTTAACCATGCGTACGTAGCTTCAAGATTTTTACCGTTACCCGCTTCATTGCCTAAAGACCATGTTACGATAGAGGTATAATTTTTATCCCTTTCATACATCCTAATAGTCCTGTCCAAATGCATTGCTTTCCATTGCGGCAAATAACCTGGATGTATTTTTTTTGCCTCCTCATTATTGTCCAATCCTTGATTGGTAGTACCCATACCGTGTATTTCTATATTGGCCTCGTCCACCACATAAAATCCGTATTTGTCCGCCATTCTATAAAAGAATTCATTCTTTGGGTAATGGCTGCACCTAATGGCGTTTATGTTACTGCGTTTCATCACCTCCATATCCTTTAAGGTAATTTCTTTACCGATTACATGCCCTGTAACCTCATCATGATCGTGAAGGTTTACCCCTTTGACCAATACTGGTTGGCCGTTCACCAAGAACTGATTATTCTTAATCTCTATTTTTCTGAAACCTATTTTAGAACGTATAGCCTCTACAACATTACCTTTTTTGTCCTTTAGGGCAAAGAGCAATGTATAAAGGTTTGGTTGTTCCGCGTTCCATGTTTTTATTTTGGGCAATTCCTTATTAAACTGGACTTTGGTCTTTCCCTTAGGCAAATCAATTTTTTGAGTTGTGGTGTAAATTTCTTGGCCATCGTCCATTAAAACAATATCCAATTGGTACCCTTTTATATTTTTACCCGTGTTCCTATATTCCATATCCAGGTTTAACATTCCGTTGGAATAGGTATTGTCCAAATCTGCAATTACCCTGTAATCATATAAAGTTGCGTCATTGGTGGCATATAGATACACATCTCTGTCAATACCGCTTAATCGCCAAAAATCTTGGTCTTCCATATAACTGGCATCAGACCAACGCAACACCTGTACGGCCAAAGTATTGTCATCTTCTGTCAAATAATCCGTAATATTGAATTCCGCGGGTGTTTTACTGCCTTCGCTATAGCCAATCATTGTACCATTAAGATATACGTACATTGCCCCGCTAACGCCGCCAAAATGCAAATACACTTGCTTACCGTCCCAATCCTTTGAAATCTTAAAATTACGTTTATAGCTACCAACAGGATTTTCATCATGTGGTATGAACGGTGGATTCTTTGGAAAGACGTATTCTATATTGGTATAGATAGGAATACCATGCCCTTGCAATTCCCAATTGGAAGGCACCTTTATCTTGTCCCAACCAGAGGTGTCAAAGTCATTTTGAAAAAAAGTAACAGGCCTTTCCGGAACACTAGCCGCATATTTAAAATCCCATTCTCCATTCAAGGATTGATACAATGGGGAATTCTCCCAACTATCGTTTGCCAAGGCATTTTCAATGTCCGTATACCTGTAAAAAGAAGCAGTAGGTTCTAAACGGTTTATTTGAAATATTTCCGGATTCTCCCACTCAGGGTTCTCCCATTTTGGAGCCTGGGCCTGACCAAAAACTGAAATTAACAAAAAAGTGAAGGCGTAAAATTTTAAGCTGTTTTTCATATTATGCGTGTTCTACTGTATGCTTCCGTACAACGGAAAATTGGATTTAATACTATTGTTTTCTCATTTTGACCCTAGCCAATTACCAACATTCATATTTTATAGCTTAAAAATATAAATTTTCGGCAATTTTGAATCCCTGCAAAATACAACTAAACTTGGTAAACGAGAAGGAAAAAATAAGTGAACGGGACCATTTCCTTTCATAAAATGGATAGCCAATAATTATTGACTTAACAATCCATTTACCAATAAGGGAATTTGAAAACGTACCGTAGTAGGCATGGTATGCTCTATTTTGAAAATGCTGTCCGCCTTTTGTAGAATTTCAGGATGTTTAGATGCAATATTGTGCTGTTCCAATGCATCTACATTTAGGTCATAAAGTTCTAAGGTGGGCGGCATATCATCCTTTATATGTTGGCGTACTACCTTCCATTTGCCCATTCTAATGGCAATCTGGCCTCCGTATTCCGGAAACTCCCAATACAAAAAATTATGTTGTTCTTGATTTTGTTGACCTAGCAGCGTAGGCAATAAACTTATACCGTTCGTTTCATGCTTAATTTCAAAATCTGTAATATCTGCAAAAGTGGCCAACATATCATAATGTGCAGATACGTGGTCACTAGTAGTACCTGGATTAATTTTACCTAGCCAAGTAAAAAATGTAGGCACTCTAATTCCACCTTCATAAACAAATCCTTTGCCCCTACCATACCCACCCTTAAAAGGTTTGGCACTATCAAAAAATTGGGGATCCGCTCCACCGGCATAACTTGGTCCGTTATCCGATGTAAAAACGATCAATGTATTTTCATAAATATTCTCATCTTTCAATTGCTGCACCAACTTACCCACATTTTCATCAAAATAGGAAACCATGGCAGCATAGGCGGCATGTGGTGTACGATGCGAAAAATACCCATTGCCGTTACCTGAAAGGTAGGGTTCTTCCTCACCGAATTTTTCTATATAATAATCTACCCAACGCTGTGGTGCCTGTAATGCTACATGCGGAATGGGAGTTGCCCAATACAGGAAAAAAGGATGGTCCTTATTCTGAGCAATAAAGCCGGTAAGTTCTTGGAACATTAAGTCCGGTGCGTAGTCCGTTAAGGTGTAGTCCTTATAATTCTCGAGATTCATTGGATCCAATCCTTTTGGAAAAGGTGAACTAGGTGCAACGGTATCATTTGCCAAATGCACACGGTTTCTGTTCTTGTATAGGTGTAACGGGTAGTATGTATGTGCCTGACGTTGGCAATTGAATCCATAGAAAAAATCGAAACCCATTTCGTTGGGTATGGAATGCGTATGTGGCGCTCCCAAACCCCATTTACCAACCAAAGCCGTTTTATAGCCAACATCTTTTAAATAAGAAGCAATTGTTTTTGTTCCTTGAGGTACCGGTCGCTGCCCCTCTAACGTAGAATCTTTTGCCATTGCTTTGTAATTCCAGACATCACCACGCTCGTTCCACTCATCATTGCCACGAATAAAGGCCTTACCGGAATGTTTACCAGTAAGAAACATATATCTGGCCGGTGCACATACCGGAGCACTTGAATAATGCTGGGTAAAAATCATACCCTGTTTCGCCAAGGCATCTATATGGGGTGTTTCTATCTTTTCCTGACCAAAAACCCCTATTTCAGCATAGCCCAAATCATCTGCTAATATGTAAATGATGTTCGGTTTTTGTTCTGTAGGCGCTTCTGACTTCTTTTCTTCATTACAGGACAAAAAAGACAAAGCAATAAAAAGACCTAGAAATAGATTTCTCATATGGTATAGGTTGATAGATAGCTTTAAAGATATTGAAATATCTAAAACTTTAGGGGCGAATAGCGTTCTCAACCATTACATATTCATATGTTCAATGTTGTCCTATATCTTAAGAATTCAGTTCTATACAACCCAATGATTTTGCATCTACTGAATAAACGCACAGATAATTTTACCTTCTAATTACTTACTGATAATTTGGGATTTACATCGTACTATTATCACTACCAATTAATTGGAAGCATTAAGAGTGAATGTAGCAACCTAAAAAACGTACCGCTAGTTGGTAGGCATTTTTAAATATTAAGAATTAATGGAGTTCATATTACATTAAGACATAGTTAGCCGAAGTTTTTACTCTATGTCATAATATATTTTTAGAATGTCAACAATTTTACTTTTTTCAATTCCATTTTCCGATTTAAACTCACCGTCTATTAAAACATCATCTATATAGTAAGTTTTTGGATTATATAAAGTATCAAGAATATGTTGAAGAGAATATTGGTTAATAGTCATCTCAAAAATCTTACCATTTAAGCTGTCTATTTTTAGTTCTTGACTCAAATTTTCTTCAAAAAATAATTTTTCAGTAATCTTTAAAGTACATACATCATTAGTAATGTCGATAGGATTTTGAACTGTTATAATTATTGCTGGTATTGCGATAATTACTAAAAAATTCCAAAGAATATGATATATAACCCCATATAGAAATGAAAGTCTCACTCGTATAAAAGTAATTATTAAACCTCCAAATATTTGACTTAAAGTAATAAAGGGAGTCAAAACATAAAACAAATGCTCGTTGTTGTCATAATTAGTAATGTGTAGTAATCCAAATAATGAAGCGGATACATAAACTAAAAAACCAAAGATTCTTTTCCAATTATCCAAGCTAATAAATCTAGTTTTAAAAACTTTGTATCTTAAAAAGTATCTAAATATAAGCTCTTCAACAAACGGGATGAGAAGAATATTTAAAAGAACAATTCTCCAAATTGTTTCAGAATAATCAATTTTATCAAATCGAACATCAATAAACAATTCAATCCCATATTCAATTGGAATAATAAATAATGCCGTAATTATTAATTCAAATAATAAGAGAATGAAAATAAATACCAACTTATTTTTGAAAGATAACTTAGATCTACTATCGCCTGGGTTATTTAGAAAATGATATAAATCAAGAAATGTTTCTTTTATCATTTACATTTTTTGAAATTTCTGCAATGAATTATATATCAATACAATTACAAATATCTTTTATACCCCAACTAATATAAAACAAAAAAAAGCATCACTTAAAAGTGATGCTTCTTATATCAATTAGACTAATTGGTTACAATTAGTTTCCTTTTTTATAATCGGCCAAGAACTTCTCCAAACCACTATCAGTCAATGGGTGCTTTAAAAGTCCAGTAATGGCACCTAAGCCACCGGTCATTACATCCGCACCGATTTTGGCACAGTCAATAATATGCATTACGTGACGTACAGAAGCCGCTAAAATTTCTGTTTCAAAACCGTAGTTATCATAGATTAAACGGATATCCGCTATTAAACCTAAACCATCCGTAGAAATATCATCTAAACGGCCAATAAACGGTGACACGTAGGTTGCACCTGCTTTTGCAGCCAATAATGCCTGGCCAGAGGAGAATACCAACGTACAGTTTGTTCTGTATCCCTTATCGGAAAAATACTTAATTGCCTTAACCCCTTCTTTGATCATAGGCACTTTAATGACGATTTGCGGACTGATCTTAACCAACTTCTCCCCTTCTTCGATCATACCCTCAAAATCAGTAGAAATTACTTCTGCACTTACATCACCGTCAACCAGGTCACATATTTTTTTGTAATGTGCCAAAATATTCTCCGCGCCGGTAATGCCTTCTTTTGCCATCAAGGAAGGATTAGTGGTTACACCATCTAAAATACCCATATCCTGAGCTTCCTTGATTTCGTCTAAATTTGCTGTATCTATAAAAAATTTCATCCTTATCTTATTTTAATATTGTTAATTACTTTAAAAAATCGACTACTTGTTGATATACCTGATCTCCGGTAAAGCCAAATTTCTCATCAAGAACCGTTGCGGGTGCAGAATATCCAAAATGCTCCAATCCAAAAACCTTACCATTTGGTCCGGCCAGACCTTCCAAGTTTACGGGCAAACCTGCCGTAAGACCAAATACCGGTTTGTTTGGTGGAATTACCTTCTCCTGGTAAGCCTGCGGCTGCTGTCTAAATATACCTTCTGATGGGATGGATGCAATATTCACCTTCAACCCCTCTTTTTCTTCCAATAATTTTGTGGCCGCTACCAAGGTAGAAACCTCAGAACCATTGGCAATTAAAATAACATCCGGGTCAGCTACTTCCTGCACCAGGTAACCTCCTTTTTCCGCTCCCAAAGCTGCCTCGTAACGTGTACCGTTCATTGCCGGAACATCTTTGATACCTTGTCTGGATAAGATTAGGCCCGTGGGTGTCTTTTGGTTTTCCATTGCCATTTTCCAGGCTACGTTCGTTTCTTGAGAATCTGCAGGACGCAAGGCCACAAAACTCTGCTCATGACTATGGTTCTTTAATTTTTCCAACAAACGTATTTGGGCTTCTTGCTCTATTGGCTGATGTGTAGGACCGTCCTCACCTACCCTAAAGGCATCATGTGTCCAAACAAACTTTACAGGTAATTCCTGAATGGCACTTAAACGAATGGCCGGTTTCATATAATCAGAGAATACAAAGAACGTGGCCACCACTGGTATTACCCCACCATGAAGGGCTATACCGTTTGCTATTGTTGCCATTGTCAATTCTGCAACGCCGGCCTGTAAGAATGCACCGGAGAAATCACCCTTCTGCAATACGCTTGTTTTCTTAAGGAATCCATCGGTTTTATCACTGTTGGACAAATCTGCGGAGGAAACGATCATGTTTTCTACGTTTTCCGCCAAGTACGCCAATACATTGGACGATGCCGCCCTTGTTGCCTGACCTTCTTTTTGCTGAATTGAAGAAAAATCCAATGCTGGCATCTTCCCTTCCAAGAAACCATCTAGCTTAGCGGAGAGCTCGGTGTTTTGTGCACGCCATGCGTCTATTTCCTTCTTTTTAGCTTGGGCCTCATCTTTCTTTCTATTGATGATGCCTTCATAATATTCCTCTACCTGGGCATAAATATCAAAAGGATTTTCTACATCTGCCCCTAAATTGACCAAGGTCTTCTCATAGTCCGCCCCTGTATCGCCAATTGGCTTACCATGTAGTTCTGTATACCCCTCATATGAAGTACCATCTGCAGTTACACAACCTTTCCCCATAATGGTCTCCCCAATGATCAAGGTAGGTTTTTCGGTTTCCGCATTGGCATCCTTCAATGCCTGTCTGATCTGTTCATGGTCATGACCATCAATAGTGACAACCTTCCATCCCCATGCTTCATATTTCATGGCCGTATTTTCAGAGGTAACCTCATCTGTTTTAGAGGAAAGCTGAACATCGTTGGAATCATAGAACATAATAAAATTGCTCAATCCCAAATGACCGGCAATCCTTCCTGCCCCCTGTGATATTTCTTCCTGTACACCACCATCGGATATAAATCCGTAAACCTTATGGTTCATCCAATCTCCAAAACGTGCTTTTAGAAAATTAGCCGCAATTGCCGCACCAACACCCATTGTATGACCTTGGCCCAATGGACCAGATGTATTTTCAATACCCCTTGCCACATCTACTTCTGGGTGACCCGGTGTTACCGATCCCCATTGTCTAAAATTGGCAACATCATCCTTTGCATAATTACCCAATAAATAATACTGGGCGTACATTAGTGTGGATAGGTGACCAGCATCCATGAAAAAACGGTCACGAAATGGCCAGTGCATGTCAGATGGATCGTAGTTAAAAAACTCAGAATATAAAATATGCATATAATCTGCCCCGCCCATTGGTCCGCCTGGGTGTCCGGAGTTCGCCTTTTCAACCATGGCAACCGCCAATGCCCTAATATTATCTGCCGCTAATTGATCTATTTCCTTATTCATTTATTAATCAGATTATTTTTTAAGGTTCGTGTTTTTTTGATTTCTTAAAAATCTACCCAAAGATACTTTATCTAAAGCGCTAATTAAAATATTTGAAGCAACATAATTCTATAGCTTTCAAGTCATAAGCCCCTTTATACCGATAGTGTGGATTATTAGCGCTTTCGAAAGGGTTTTCGAAAATATATTAAGGAAAAGAAATAACCTATAACCTTTCTTAGTTACTAAAAACAAGACCATTACACCTTTAAAAAGATATGCTCACCAGCAATCTTAATCATGCCAATATTCCTTTGCTAATTATTTCCAGCCGCGTTAGGGTCCAATTTGACCTTTATTAATGTAACAAAATTTTCATTTTCTGTATTTAGGACCGGAAGGTATTACCCACCTACAAATAATACTTACGACCAAAATCAAAGATTATATCCTTGTTTCTATGGACACCATTAAAGCTTACTTCCAAACAAGCTACCTTTTTCTACTTACCGATTTTTCTCCTTCTGCAACAATGACCACATTGGTCGTGGTTAAAAACAAGCCGGTTTCTACAATCCCCGGTATAGCCTTTAAGCGTTGCTCCAAATCTGATAACGGTTCATCACAATTCCAAATATTTACATCAATGATATCGTTATTTTCATCTGTCCTATAGACTTGATCACCGTTTAATCGTTGTATAGGTTCTAAATTCATGGCCTCCAGTTCACTAATGATCAATTGGGTAGCAAACGGTATGGTCTCTATGGGCAATTTAAATTTTCCCAATCTTGATACCTTCTTGGACGAATCTACTATGATAATATTTAGATTGGTATTATGGGCTACAATTTTTTCCCGTAACAATGCACCGCCCCCACCTTTAATCAATTGAAATTCTTCATTGACTTCATCCGCGCCATCTATGGTAATGTCCAGCCTTTTTGCCTCAGCAAGCGTAATTATTTCTATTCCAAGGCTTTTTGCCAATTTTTCGGTCTCCACGGATGTTGCCACTGCCTTGATATTAAGTCCGTTCTTGACCATTTCGCCAATGGCCTGGATCATATATAAGGCCGTAGAACCCGTACCCAAGCCAACCTTCATTCCAGATTTTACATATTTTACCGCTTCCAAGGCAGCAACTTTTTTTTCGTTAACCCCGCTCACTTTTCGTTTATTGTTAGTTACTAATTTCTGCCGCTAAAGATATTTATAATAAACCGAAGCGTTTGAACTATATTTTGCAAATGCCGAATAATTAGTGATACGCATAACTAACTTTGCCATATTACAACAATAGCCTTAACCGGTAACTTTTTTCGGCCACAAATTTAGTAGTATTACTATCAATAAAATCCAAATTATGATGGTTATTTATTGGCTGAAGTTAAAAGCTGACAAATGTCATAGTATTAAAATGTCATCATTTTCATCTTTGATATAAGTTTTAGCAATAACTATGCAGACTACAAATTGTTTTCATTGCGGGGATACATGCACGGGTACGCCAATTACATTTGACGAAAAACCTTTTTGTTGTGCAGGATGTAAAACGGTCTATGAAATCTTTAGCAGTAACGATCTCTCATACTATTACGACCTGCAGGAGGCTGCGGGTACAACACCCAAAGCTATAGAAGGTAAATATGATTTCCTTGATAACGAAGAAATCATATCTAGGTTAACGGAGTTTAATGATGGTGCCGTACAGATCGTAAACCTTTACATCCCTACCATTCATTGTAGCTCCTGTATCTGGATATTGGAGAATTTAAACAAGCTGAACCCACAGGTAACCAATTCTCAAGTAGATTTTCCACAAAAAACTATTCGGGTTACCTACAAGCAGGAAGGCATTAGTTTAAAGGAACTGGTATTGCTATTGACAAAAATTGGCTATGAACCTTACATATCCTTAGAGGATTTTGAGGGCAGTAAAAAAACAACGGATAAAAGTCTGCTCTATAAGTTGGGCGTAGCCGGATTTGCATTTGGGAATGTCATGTTCCTATCCTTTCCGGAATATTTTGACCTAGGCTCTAGCGCCGCTTCTGGGGGAGAATACTGGCTGAACAAATATCAAGATGTATTCCGTTGGCTCATGTTTGTTTTCTCGTTACCTGTGGTTTTCTATGCCGCAAGTGATTATTTTGTATCCGCCTTTAAAGGCTTACGTGCCAAAATCTTAAATATTGATGTACCCATTGCCCTTGGCATCGTAGTTCTTTTTCTTAGAAGCACGTTTGATATAACCTTTAACCTTGGCAGCGGATTTTTTGACTCGCTTACCGGGTTGGTATTCTTTCTCCTACTTGGTAAATTCTTTCAACAGCGCACCTATAGCTTTTTGTCCTTTGAGCGAGATTACAAATCTTATTTTCCCATAGCCATAACTCGCCTAACCCCTAATGGAAAGGAAGAAACGGTACCCGTACAGGAAATTGCAAAAGGTGATAGAATCTTGATCAGAAATGAAGAAATGATTCCGGTAGACGGCAAGCTTACCTACGGCAATGCGCAAATAGATTACAGTTTTGTTTCAGGAGAGTCAGAACCGGTATCAAAAAAAATTGGAGAACAAATTTTTGCAGGCGGAAAACAATTGAGCGGGGTCATAGAAATGATTGCCTCCAAATCCGTTTCCCAAAGCTATTTAACCCAGCTATGGGGCAATGCAGTCTTTAAAACGGATAAGGCTACCGCATTCCAAAACCTTACGGACAGTATTGGCAAACGGTTTACCATTGGGGTACTATCCATTGCTTTTTTAGCCACGGCATTCTGGCTTTTTTATGACCCAGGTAAAGCCTTGAACGTATTTACCGCGGTATTGATCATTGCATGTCCTTGCGCAATAGCATTGGCCTCTCCTTTTACACTTGGGAACATGCTCCGTATTTTTGGGAAGAAAAAATTCTACATAAAAAATACGCAGACTATTGAACAATTGGCCAAGATAGATACTGCAATATTTGATAAAACAGGGACGATTACGACCACACAAAAAAGTACGGCGCACTATGAGGGTATGCCTTTAACACCTGATGAGGAATCTATATTGAAAAATACCATTAGGGCCTCTAACCATCCTTTAAGCAGATCTTTATATGACCTTCTTAAAGAACAGGATATCATAACGTTAGATGAATACGAGGAACATATTGGTAATGGGCTAAAGAGCTCAAAAGACGATATTAAAATGAAAATTGGTTCAGCAAATTTTGTGGGTAAGTTTACTACTGAAAATTTAATGGATACCTCAATTTATATAAGCTCAAACAATGCGTATAAAGGGCGCTACGTTTTTCATAATCAATATCGCGAAGGGTTGTCCTCCGTTTTCAAGAACATGTCAGAAACATTGAATCTAGCAATCCTGTCTGGTGATAATGAGGGTGAAAAAGAACGCCTAGAGGCACTACTTCCTAAAATGACCCCGTTGTATTTTAACCAAAAACCGGAAACAAAACTTAATTTCATCAAAACTTTACAGGATCAAGGAAAAAAAGTGTTGATGGTTGGTGATGGACTGAATGATGCCGGTGCCCTAGCCCAAAGTAATGTAGGCATTGCCATATCAGAAAACATCAATGTATTCTCCCCCGCATGTGATGCAATTTTAGATGCTTCCAAATTTCAACAGTTATATCAATATATCCTAGCATCCAGAAAGTCAATACAAATAATTAAAATGAGTTTTGTACTATCCTTGCTCTATAATTGTATAGGCCTCTACTTTGCCGTCACCGGGCAATTAGAGCCAGTTATTGCAGCAATTTTAATGCCGCTAAGCTCTATAAGTATAGTTGTATTTACGACGATAATGACCAATCTTTTAGGAAGAAAACTTTCTTAAAATTGAACACTAACCCAATTGGGGTATTCAATTTATTTTTAATAAAAAATCAATTCTTCACTCCTTTAGTTTTTAACTAATCTGAATTTTTACATTACCCTAAATTATTGATTTAAAGCAATATAACAACACGTGGTTTATATTTTTCAAACCTGAAAATACGGTTGTACACAGAAAATAATAAAGTATGACAAATGTCATTTTCTAACGGCTTTTCCACTCCTAATTTTACAGCATAATTCAATTAGGTATGAGTGTAATTTATGTGTTATTGACGATTAGCCTGGTAGTGGCAATCATCTTTTTTATCGCTTTTATCATTTCGGTCAGGCAAGGCCAATATGACGACTCTTACACCCCTTCTGTTCGCATGCTTTTTGAGGACGAACTGGTTAAACCTAAAAAAAAGTAAAGTAAAGAGTAAATGATTAAACGTGTAGGACATTTGCAAATTAACAAGAGTTTGTTCTCTAATTTTTTTTCGCTCTGTTCTCCATTCAATAAAAATAAAATCCAACTAAATAAACAAGTATAATTATGGAAGTACAGCAGTTTTATTACGATAACAAAATCGTGAAAAATTTCCTTTACGCAACCATGTTCTGGGGTATTGTGGGTATGTCTGTAGGCTTATTATTGGCCTTCATGTTCATGTTTCCAAATTTAACCGACGGTATATCATGGTTAAGTTTTGGTCGTTTACGCCCGTTGCATACCAACGCGGTAATCTTTGCATTTGTAGGGAATGCCATTTACGCGGGAGTCTACTACTCTACGCAACGATTGTTAAAAGCCCGTATGTACAGTGATTTTCTTAGCAAATTTAATTTCTGGGGATGGCAATTGATCATTGTTGCCGCCGCTATTACCCTTCCGTTGGGTTATACTAGTTCTAAGGAATATGCAGAGCTGGAATGGCCCATAGATATAGCCATTGCATTGGTATGGGTGGCTTTTGGTATTAACCTTATAGGCACCATGATCAAAAGAAGACAGCGCCACCTGTATGTGGCCATATGGTTTTACTTGGCAACATTTGTTACTGTAGCGGTACTACATATTTTCAATAGTTTAGAATTACCTGTAACGGCACTAAAAAGTTATTCCGTATATGCTGGGGTACAAGATGCTTTGGTACAATGGTGGTATGGGCATAATGCCGTGGCATTTTTCCTTACTACTCCCTTTTTAGGGCTTATGTACTATTTTGTTCCCAAAGCTGCGAACAGACCGGTGTATTCATACAGACTGTCCATTGTACATTTCTGGTCATTGATTTTTATTTATATCTGGGCCGGTCCTCACCACTTATTATATTCCGCTCTACCAGATTGGGCCCAAAACCTAGGAGTAGCTTTTTCGGTCATGCTTTTGGCTCCATCATGGGGCGGTATGATCAACGGATTGTTAACCTTACGTGGTGCTTGGGACAAAGTGCGTACCGATCCGGTCCTAAAGTTTATGGTTGTCGCAATTACCGGTTATGGTATGGCCACTTTTGAAGGTCCTATGCTATCCCTTAAAAATGTAAATGCCATTGCCCACTTCAGCGATTGGATTATTGCCCACGTTCATGTAGGTGCCTTGGCTTGGAACGGTTTCTTGACCTTTGGTATGATCTATTGGTTGGTTCCAAAAATGACCAAGAAGAAATTATTCTCTACCCCATTGGCCAACTTCCACTTCTGGATCGGTACACTTGGTATTATACTTTATGCCTTACCAATGTACGTTGCCGGATTTACACAGGCCCTAATGTGGAAAGATTTTAATCCTGATGGCACTTTGGTGTATGGAAACTTCTTGGAAACCGTAAACGAAATTATGCCTATGTATTGGATGCGTGCCATTGGTGGCAGTCTCTATATAGTTGGTGCAATCGTAATGGTTTACAATGTAGTACGAACCATTAAAGCCGGTAGTGTCATAGAAGACGAATTGGCAGAAGCTGCTGCCCTTACAAAGGTTTCAAAAAGAAGAACGGCCGGTGAAACATTCCATACTTGGTTAGAGCGTAAACCAATTCAATTGACCATTTTGGCTACCATTGCCATATTGATCGGTGGTATCATACAGATTGTACCTACCATATTGGTGAAGTCCAATATACCGACCATTACCAGTGTAAAACCTTATACACCCTTAGAATTGGAAGGTCGTGACCTATATATTAGAGAGGGCTGTGTAAGTTGCCATTCACAAATGGTTCGTCCTTTTAGAAGTGAGGTTGAACGTTATGGCGAATATGCCAAAGCCGGTGAATTTGTTTATGACCATCCTTTCTTATGGGGAAGTAAGCGTACAGGACCAGATTTATTAAGGGTTGGTGGTAAATATTCCGATAACTGGCACTTGAACCACATGTATGACCCACAAAGTACATCATCTGGCTCCATTATGCCTGCATATGCGTGGTTGGTACGTAATAAGCATGACAGAAGCGATATTCAAGCAAAAATGGAAGCTATGGTTACTCTTGGTGTTCCTTATACAGAAGAAGACATTGCAAACGCCAATGCCATGATAGATGCACAAGCGGAAAAAATAGAACAAAACCTATATAGTGATCCTGACTTTGCAAGAACCTATGAGGCCGATAAAAAATATGCGGCAGAAAACGGTGAGGAATTTACAGAAATGAGAGACCGTGAAATTGTATCCTTAATAGCCTATCTACAACGATTGGGTACGGATATTAAAATTAAGGAAACTGGCGAATTATTATCTGATAACAAAAACTAAAAAACATGTTCAAATTTGTAAAAGGTTACATGGAAACCATAGATGGCGTAGCAACCTACCCCATGATATCATTGCTCATATTCTTTGTTTTTTTCACCCTCTTGTTTTGGTGGGTAATAACAGCCTCTAAATCATATATCAAAGAAGTTAGCGAATTACCCTTAGAAGAAGATAACCAACAAAATAAAGACCTATGAAAAATAATACAGCTTGGTGGTTTAGAATAACAGTGGCCTTTTTTATGGTCGTTGTACTTATGGAGATTTATATAGAAAGTGGCGATAAACCGGCTTTCATTGCTTACCCTACTATGATGTTCGGCTTTATGGCCTTGATTTTACTGTTATTATTGGCCATTGCATTTATTGTTCAGGCTATAGAAAACGTATTGTTCAACACCTTGGATGAAGAAGCCAAACTACGGTATCTGGCAGAAAAAAATAAAAAATGGGAATGGACATGGGGCAAAAAGATGTATGCCAAAATGTTGGGCAGCAAGCCTATAGAGTCTGAAGAGGAAATTATACTTGACCATAATTATGACGGTATACGAGAACTGGACAATAACTTACCACCTTGGTGGGTATACCTGTTCTATGCATCAATAGTATTTGGTGTGGTTTACCTATTGCGTTTTCATGTCTTTAACGATTACGACCAAAAATTGGAATACGAGCAAGAAGTTGCAGCAGCCCAATTGGAAATTGAAGAATACAAAAAAACGGCTAAAGGCCTAGTAGACGCCAGCACGGTAGAACTATTGACCGATGCCGGCGACCTTAATGCCGGTAAAGGCATATTTGAAAGTAATTGCGTGGCCTGCCATATGGCAGATGGTGGCGGTGGTATAGGTCCTAACCTGACCGATCAGAATTGGATTCTTGGCGGAGGCATTAAAAATGTGTTCAACACCATTTCCGAAGGTGGACGTGATGGTAAGGGTATGATCGCTTGGAAACAGAATCTAAAACCAGCAGAGATAGCCCAGGTTGCAAGTTATGTACTGAGTTTTCAAGGCACTACTCCTGCAAACCCTAAAGCACCGGAAGGAGATATATGGGCAGATCCCAATGCTCCGGCCCAGGAAGCTCCGGTAGAAACTGATGTACCTGAAATCGCAATAGACTCGGCATCGGTTACTATGAACTAATATTGATGGAGGGCCATACCTCCCAAATGCAGTAAAGAAAAATAGTATGTCACAAGATCAAGATCATTTCAGGGATTCTATAGGCACCATAAAGGAAGATGGTAAACGGGCTTGGGTATTTCCAAAAAAACCCAGCGGCAAGTTTTACCAGTACCGTAAATATGTTAGCTATGGACTCCTTGCATTCTTGATCTTATCCCCTTTTATCAAAATTAACGGCAACCAATTTTTAATGTTCAATGTCCTGGAAAGACGTTTTAATATTTTTGGTTTTCCATTTTATCCTCAAGATTTTCACCTATTTGTAATCTCCATGATCATTGGGGTGGTCTTCATTGCATTGTTTACCGTTGCATTTGGCCGTATTTTTTGTGGATGGATGTGTCCACAGACCATATTTATGGAAATGGTCTTTCGTAGAATTGAATATTGGATAGATGGTGACCGTGGTGCCCAAATGCGATTGGACAGACAGGAATGGAACGCTGAGAAAATTAGAAAAAGAATGCTTAAATGGAGCATCTTTTTTATTATTTCCTTTATAATTGCGAATGTGTTTCTTGCTTATCTGATTGGTAGTGACCGTTTGATACAATACATTACGGACGGACCGGCACAGCATATAAGCACAATGATCTCTTTGTTGATTTTCACGGCCGTGTTTTATTTTGTCTTTGCTTGGTTTAGGGAACAAGTTTGCATCATTGCCTGTCCTTATGGACGTATGCAAGGAGTACTATTGGACAACAAATCAATTGTTGTTGCCTATGACCACAAACGTGGTGAGGCCGAAAATGGAAGAAAAAAATGGCGTAAGAACGAAGACCGTGAAGCACTTGGCCATGGTGATTGCATAGACTGTTTTCAATGCGTAAACGTTTGTCCAACGGGAATAGACATCAGAAACGGAACTCAGTTGGAATGTGTTAATTGTACGGCATGTATTGATGAATGCGATACCATCATGGAAAAAGTAAACTTACCAAAAGGTTTGATCCGTTATGCCAGTGAAGATGAAATTACCAAAAAGAAGAAATTTAAGTTTACGCCCCGTTTAAAAGGGTATACCGCCGTATTGATTATATTGACAGGGGTACTAATAGGTATGATGTTCCTGAGAAACGACCTTGAAGCAAATATTCTAAGGCTACCAGGGCAACTGTACGAACATAAAGAGGGAAATATCATCAGTAATGTGTATACCTACAAATTGCTGAACAAAACCACTAAAACAGTTGAGGACGTTCATTTTAAATTAATATCTCCAAAAGGTGAAATTAAACTGGTACGCCATGAAAATTTTGACGTACAACCAGAAGCCTTGGCAGAAGGTACGTTGTTTATAGAGATAAATGCAGCGGTCTTAAGCGGGGATAAGAACAACCTTAAGATAGGGGTTTACAGTAAGGATAAATTAATAGAGACCACTACAGCGCGCTTTTTGGCACCACGCAGTTATAAATAGCAAATTAAAATCACCATGAAAATTAATTGGGGTACCGGTATTGTTATAGCCATAATAGGTTTCATAAGTTTTATCATGTTCTTCGTTGTCAAAATGACCACGAGCCATGACGCCAACCATGATTTAGTTACCGAGGACTATTATAAGGCAGAGTTAGGCTATCAAAAAGAAATAGATGCGGAACAAAACGCAAAGGACGAAATAGAACCGCTACAGGTAACGAATGTAAAGGAAGGTCTTTTGATCGTTTTCCCAAACCATTATGACGTATCTGCGGTATCAGGAAATGTGTCCCTTTATAGACCATCTAATAAGCACTTGGATTTTGACTTACCCATTGCCTTGACAAACTCAAAATTCCTCATACCTAATGAACGCTTGTTGGATGGTCGTTGGGACATTAAAATAGCATGGAGCTATCAAGGAAAAGAATTTTTGTTTAAAAAAAGTATAACCCATTAATAAAAATGGTACTATCTGCCCTCATATTAGGATTTATGGGAAGTTTGCATTGTGTAGGAATGTGCGGACCCATTGCCTTTTTGCTTCCGGTAGATAGGACAAACCCTTATAAAAAATTTGGACAGATATTCATCTATCATATAGGACGTTTATTGGCATACGGAATTATTGGACTATTATTTGGTTTATTGGGAAAAGGCTTATCCGTTTTTGGATTACAACAAAAACTTTCCATTGCCATTGGTATCCTCATGATCTTCATCGTATTAATTCCATATCAAACCTTTAACAAGTATAATTTTTCCAAACCTATTTTTAAATTGGTATCCAAGGTAAAGAGTAGATTGGGCAAAGAGCTCCAAAAAAAATCTCCCGATACCTTCTTGACCATAGGATTCCTAAATGGATTTCTACCTTGCGGTCTGGTTTATATGGCCCTTTTTGCTTCTATTGCAATGGGTAGTTCAATACAAGGTGGACTATATATGCTCCTATTTGGCGTAGGTACCATACCACTAATGACTACCGCAATTTATTTTAGCAGTCTGTTAAAGGGCGGTATTAAACAGAAAATTCAAAAGACCATACCTGTATTTGTAGTTGCCATTGGTATTCTATTTATACTAAGGGGTTTAGGCTTGGGTATTCCATATATCTCTCCCGCTCCTGCTACGAATATGGTTAGCAGCTCTATAGAATGTCATAACTAATTTCCAATATTCCAAACCATGAAACCTTTACCAAATGATATTGTACTTAGGCCAAGGTTTCAGCTTACATTGGTTCAGGATAAGGAAACCATATTGACCCATTTTCAACATGCTATGGACCACCCTTTTGTAATTAAGCGATTGGATGAACATGTCTTTATAAGATTCAATAACCTCAACAATCACTTTTGGTCGCCACAATTGCATTTAGAAATTGTAGATGAAGAAAATACTTGTAAACTATATGGAGTTTTTGGCCCCAACCCTACTTTATGGACCTTTTTTATGTTCATCCATTTTGTCATTGCCATACTATTTATTGTGATGGGGATTTGGGCCTATTCAAGTGCTTCCCTTGGCAAAAACTACCATATACAATTAGGAGGCATGGTCATACTTATACTTTTATGGACGGTACTTTATTTCCTTGGCAGGGCAGGAAAAAAAAAGGGAAAACCACAAATGTTACAATTATATAATTTTATGATGAATGTTCTTACAGAATGAATTTAAAATCTTTAACTCACTTTAGTATATTTGATTTTTGTTCAATAGTCTAATAACAAAACTAATGAAGCGTATTATTATTTTTTTACTGACCCTATTTTCTCTACATGTGCATATGACCGCACAGCAACAGAAAATTGAACCAACGGGTACCGAAAACATTGCCTATAAATGGGGCAAAATGGCATTGGACGCCACTGCATCCGATACCGAAAAATTTAAGCCAAGGCCAACCATCACCTCCAGATATTTAGGTTTGATATTTACCACAATTTTCGATGCATGGTCCAGGTATGACCAAAACGCTATTCCGGTATATTTAAAAAATGTGGAAAGAAGACCTTTGGCAGAGCACTCCCTTTCCAATAAGGAAATAGCCATTAGCTATGCCGCATTTGGCGCCATGAAGGAATACTATTATTCCGATACCGATATGTTCCGAAAATTTATGATAGATCTAGGCCTTGATCCGGATAACGAATCTTTGGACCCCTCCACTCCAGAGGGCATAGGTAATCTAGCAGCAAGGGCTACTATTGAAGCCAGAAAGAATGATGGAAGCAATCAATATGGTGAAGTATCAGGTTCCAATGGCAAACCCTATTTTGATTATACTACTTATAGTCCTGTAAATACCGCAGATGAAAGTACGGATATTAACCGTTGGCAACCCAAATATTTTTCAGATGGCAAAGGAGGGCAATTTGCACCTGGTTGCCTAACCCCATATTGGCAAAAGGTTACCCCTATAACCCTTACCTCAGCCGATCAATTTAGACCTGGACCGCCACCAATGGTGGGCTCGGAACAATTAAAACTTGAGGTTAAAGAAGTGGTTGACCTGCAGGCAAACCTAACCGATGAGGATAAGGCCTTGGTTGAATTTATGCGAGATGGACCACAATCTGTTCAACAGGCCGGTCACTGGCTAAAATTTGCGCAAGATGTTTCTAGAAGGGACAACCATACCCTAGATGACGATGTAAAAATGTATTTTCTAACCGAAATTACCGCCATGGATGCATTTATAGCCTCTTGGGACTCTAAAATGTTCTATGATTTTGCAAGACCTTATGCGTTGGTTCATGAATATTATAAAGATAAGACCATTAAAGCGTGGGGCGGACCCGGAAAAGGTATCGTAGAAATGAAAGGTCAGGAATGGAGACCGTATTCCCCAGATGTTTTTCTATGCCCTCCTTTTCCCAGCTATACCTCTGGCCATAGTACCATTAGCGGGGGTTGTGCAGAAGTATTACGGCTCTTTACCGGGGATGACAATTTTGGGGTATCTGTTGAATTGGTACCAGGAACCTTAACGGAATTGGATGCCAAATACTATGGAAAACCGGTTACCATAACTTTCCCGACCTTTACAGAAGCAGCCAATATGGCCGGTATTTCCAGGGTTATGGGAGGCTACCATATTCAAGCGGATAATATTGCCGGATTACAATTGGGAAGAGATGTAGCGCACCAAGCTTGGGAGTTCTACAACAAACACCTAGGTAACTAAAATTTTACAGGAAATACATTAAATAAATAAACCCAAGGCATATGCCTTGGGTTTATTTTTGTTTATAGATGTGGTTAGAGCTATATCTTAAATGTAATTACAGGAATCCTGGCGTGGTTAACAACGTCCTCACCTATACTTCCATTAAAAAAATGCGATATGCCTTTACGACCGTGGGTAGGTATGGCTATAGCATCTGCTAAAATTGTGTTCCCATAATTAATAATACCCTGCTCTACGCTATAATCATTATATACTTCAACTTGGTCCGCTGCGTTCGCCTTGGTCAAAAATTTATTGATTTTCTGGTAAGCATCCCTATTGCTCATAAAATTATCGTTGGGGGTATTGATATAAACGACTTCCATAGATGCTTTGAACAGTTCTGCAAATTCCCTTGCTTTTTGAAAAGCCGGTAAACTATCGTCATTAAAATCACAGGCAAAAACAAATCTTTCAATAGTAAAATCTGTTATTTCCCCTTTAATGACCAAAACGGGTACGGTAGCATTACGTACTACCCGCTCTGCATTGCTACCAATAAAAATTTCCTCAAAACCATTTGTACCGTTAGATCCCATGACGATTAAATCTGCACTATGGTCTTCGGCAATTGAATCCAATTCACTAAACACCTTATAATGTTTAATGATGGGAGTTACCGTTAGTCCTTCCAGATAAGGCTTGGACAAAAATTCCTTCAAATTCTTTTCTGCCAGTTTTACTAGGAATACGGTCTGTTCCGCATACACCCCATCTGGTGAGGTAAGCAAAGCTTGATTAAGCTCCAACATATGAACCACCAACAGCTCCCCGCTGAATTTTTTAGCCAAGTCCGCCGCAGCCTTAAGGGCATGATTGGATTGTTCCGAAAAATCCGTAAGTACAATAATCTTTTTCATGATTTTGTTATTTGAAGTTCATATTATGTTATCTAAGTTACTTCTTAAACGGTCATTGAAAACAACTTTGTTTCCGGTGCTTTCTTTTGCAATGGTAAATCAAATGCCATACAAACATTCCGCACAAAAGGTCTTCCCTTTTCGGTTATCTTTAAGTTACCTTCCGTAATTTCAACTATACCGTCTTCCGCCAGCTCATACAACCTTTCCAATATACTGTCCATTTGGGGCAAGTGCAATTTAAAAGCGCTCCAAGAAGTCTTGAACTGGCACATTAAATTTAAGATATGTCTACGTATAATTTGGTCTTCTTCAGTTAAAATATGACCCCTATACAAGGGTATAATATTGTTGTTCACCAAATTTTGATATTCTTCAACATTCTTAACGTTCTGCGCAAATCCGTACCAACTATCACTAATACTGGATGCACCCAAACCAACCATTAAATGGGTATTGGAGCTGGTATACCCCATAAAATTCCTATGCAAGCTGCCCGTTACCATAGCCTGATACAATGCATCTGTCTCCAATGCAAAGTGATCCATACCAATTTCTTGATACCCACTGGTCTGCAACATTTTTTTACCCATTTCATACTGGGCCCTTTTTTCATCGCCCGCCGGGAGATCTGCATCATTATATCCCCGTTGACCATTACCCGCCAACCAAGGCACATGGGCATAACTGTAAAAAGCGATCCTATCTGGTTTTAATTCCTTGGTTCTTTCAATAGTGTGTACCACATGTTCCAATTTTTGATGTGGCAATCCAAAGATGATATCATGGCTCACGGACTCATACCCTATTTCCCTGGACCATTGGGTAACGTTACGTACATTTTCAAAAGGTTGTATCCTATTAATTGCTTTTTGTACGGTTTCATTGTAATCCTGTACCCCAAAACTGACCCTTCTAAATCCTACATCGTATAATGCCTGTAAATGTTCCTTGGTGGTATTGTTGGGATGACCTTCAAAACTAAAGGAGGCATCTGTAGCCTTGTTCGCTATCCTTAGAATTCCCTCTATGAGAAATTTTAAGTTTTCTGGTGAAAAAAAGGTTGGTGTACCACCACCCAAATGAAGTTCTTTGATTATTGGCCTATCATCGAACAACGCTGTATAAAGTCGCCATTCCTTAATAACGGATTTAAGATAGGGTAATTCCACATCATGCCTCTTCGTTATACGTTTATGACAACCACAGAAGGTACACATGCTTTCACAAAAAGGCAGATGGATATAAAGGCTAATACCCGTAGTTGAATTGCTCGCATGAAAGCTTTTTTTGACCGTTTCTTCCCATTTTTTACCGGAAAATGTAGAAATATCCCAAAATGGTACGGTTGGGTAACTGGTATACCTAGGGCCTGGTACATTATATTTTTGAACAAGCGAACACATAGTATTTGATTTTACTACAAACTTATGTACCCATCCTAAAAAATAATATGACTTTTATCAGTTTCATATTGGGTACTAGCCGTTAATTTTGATTTTTTGGGATATCAACTTAACCAAGGCCTTGTGTAACCATTGTTACGTTATCAAAAAGTGCAATCCAATAACTTTGCTCTAAATTTTAATCATATGCTATTAAAGGGTACCAAACTATATAGTATACTTTTTATTAAGTGTCCTAGGTGTCATAAAGGGGAATTTTTAGAAGCCAATCCCTATAAATTAAGTAACTTCAACAAGGTGAAAAAACACTGTCCCAAGTGCGATTTAAAGTATAGTATTGAACCCAGTTTCTATACGGGGTCCATGTATGTCTCGTATGCTGTTGGTATTGCCGTAGCGGTTGCAGTTTACGTGCTGACCTTACTTTTTGGCCTACAGACAAGCATAGGTACATTGTTTACGTTGATTGTTGTTGCCTTGGTATTGACAATGCCATGGATTGCCGCAGTCTCTAAGATTATTTGGGCCAATTTCTTTTTTAAATTTGACAAGAAAATAGCACAGAACGTTAACTAAAATTGATATGATACAGGATTTAAAAGAACAGTACGGAACTATTTTTGAAAATGAACTAATCAATGAAATTGTTCAGGTAGGTACTTTTAAAGAGGTTCCCGAAGGTTTTAAGTTAATTGAAATAGGTGATTATTTAAGAGGTATGCCCCTTCTCATATCTGGAGCTATTAAGATTTTAAGAGAGGATGAGGATGGTGATGAGTTATTGCTATACTATCTTGAAAAGGGAGACACCTGCTCCATGACCATGGCATGCTGCATAAACGATGCAAAAAGTGAAATAAGGGCCATTGCCGAAACCAATGCAAAGTTGATAATGGTGCCCATTCAAAAAATGGAGGAATGGACGGCCAAATACAAATCATGGCGCAACTTCGTATTCAATAGTTACCACGAAAGATTGAACGAGCTTTTGAGTACTTTGGATAGCATCGCTTTTCAAAAAATGGACGAACGCTTGGTAGGCTACTTAAAGGAGAAGGCCAGGGTTACCAAAGATGATATCATACATAACACGCATCAGGAAATTGCTTACGACCTACACAGCTCTAGGGTGGTGATCTCTAGACTATTAAAAAAATTAGAGGAAATGGGCAAAATAAAACTTCATAGAAATTATTTGGAAATAATTCAATTATAGTGCCTTTGTAACCATTGTTACTGCCAAGGACAGGCACCCGCAATACTTTTGTGGTATTAAAAAAATATCATGGAAATATTGCACATTATTGGATACTTCAGCGCCTTGGTCATTGGCATTTCATTAGGACTCATTGGCGGTGGCGGTTCTATTTTGGCCGTACCTGTTCTGGCCTATCTGTTTACCATCAATGAAAAAGCTGCTACGGCATACTCCCTATTCACTGTGGGGGCCAGTGCGCTTGTTGGAGGCTGGCAACAACATTTAAAAGGGTATGTAGATTGGCGTACCGCCATAGTTTTTGGCATACCTGCCATTATTGGTGTTACTATGGTAAGACATTATGTAGTTCCAGCAATGCCAGATGTCCTCTTTGAAATTGAACAATTACAATT
Organism: Maribacter sp. MAR_2009_72; assembly: GCF_007827235.1. Lineage (NCBI taxonomy): Bacteria > Pseudomonadati > Bacteroidota > Flavobacteriia > Flavobacteriales > Flavobacteriaceae > Maribacter > Maribacter sp. MAR_2009_72. The sequence goes on from NZ_VISB01000001.1 coordinate 1,047,005, forward strand.
TACCCGTAGAATGGCCATGTTCGGCCTATTTGCTCTTTTAATGATTCCTGCGGCATACTCCATGCTTAAAAAGGAAAAAGTTATAACAACTAAAGGTGACGTTGCCTATAATTATCCGTTAATTCTTCTAGAAGGATTATTGGTTGGCGGTATTACAGGACTTATCGGTGCTGGTGGCGGTTTCTTGATCATACCCGCATTGGTCATTTTGGCAAATGTAGAAATGAAAGTCGCCGTAGGAACCTCATTGGTCATTATTGCCATAAAATCTTTGCTTGGTTTTCTTTTGGGCGATGCTATGACAATGCTCATAGATTGGAGCTTTCTCTTCCTTTTTACCGGCCTTTCGCTCATAGGCATCTTTATTGGTAGCTACCTTGGCAATTTCATAGACGGCAATAAGTTAAAGAAAGGTTTTGGTTATTTCATTCTTGTTATGGCGGCCTTTATTTTCTACATGGAATTTTTTTAAAATAAAATTCCTTATGTGACCAATGTCACTGTACAACATGTTTTCTTCAAGTAATTTTAGGTATTAATCAATACAATTATATCATGAAAGTAGAACAAATTTATACCGGATGTTTGGCACACGCTGCCTATTATATAGAAAGTAAGGGTGTAGCCGCGGTTTTTGACCCATTGCGCGAAGTTCAGCCTTATTTGGAACGTGCCAAAAAAGATAATGCAAAAATCAAATATGTCTTTGAAACACATTTTCATGCAGATTTTGTCAGCGGACATTTAGACCTACAGAAAAAAGCAGGAGCTGAAATCGTATTTGGTCCCGGAGCTAAACCGGCATACAAGGCCACAACGGCAAATGACAATCAGATATTTGAAGTTGGCGATTATAAGGTGAAGGTTATCCATACCCCTGGCCATACCATGGAGAGTACCACGTATCTTTTAATTGATGAAAATGATAAAGAACATGGATTGATAACGGGAGACACCCTGTTTATTGGTGATGTAGGTAGACCAGATTTAGCACAGCATGTAGTGGCCGATCTTACCGAAGAAAAATTAGCGGCACATTTGTACGATTCGTTAAGGAATAGAATCATGCCCTTAAATGATGATTTGATCGTTTACCCTAATCACGGGGCGGGCTCCGCTTGCGGTAAAATGATGAGCAAGGAAACAACGGATACCCTAGGTCATCAAAAGAAGGTCAACTATGCCCTAAGACCAGACATGACCAAGGAAGAGTTCATTAAAGAATTGTTGACCGGTTTAACCGCACCTCCGGGGTATTTCCCCAAAAATGTCATTATGAACATACAGGGGTATGAAAGTCTAGATCAAATTATGGATCGGGCAACCACGCCATATTCTCCAGAAGCTTTTGAAACCGTAGCCAATGAAACAGGTGCATTGGTACTGGATACCCGAAATGCGGAAGATTTTGCAAAAGGCTTTATTCCAAACAGTATCAACATAGGACTGGATGGTAGTTTTGCCCAATGGGTAGGTGAAATGATTCCTGATATAAAACAGGAAATTCTCTTGGTAACCTATAAGGACAAGGAGGAGGAAGCCATTACTAGACTGTCCAGGGTTGGATATGACAATACGGTAGGATTCTTAAAAGGTGGATTTGATTCCTGGAAAGGCGCAAATAAGGCATATGAAACTAGTGATCGAATAGACGCTACCACATTGGAAAATTTAATTGCTACCAAAAAGCCTTTAGTTATCGACGTAAGAAAAAAGAGCGAATATGATTCTGAACATGTTATTGGGGCTATCAATGTTCCTTTAAACGAAATAAACCAGCACCTTGCTCAATTTCCTAAGGACCAACCTTTTGTCCTTCATTGTGCGGGTGGTTACAGGAGCATGATCGCCGCATCTATATTAAAACAAAGGGGATGGCAGGATTTTACCGATGTCAAAGGTGGATTTGACGCAATTTCCAAAACTTCTATTCCTGTTTCTGATTACGTCTGCCCCACAACACTATTATAATTTAAACCAAAGAGAGCCTTGTAAGTACAGGGCTCTTTTTTTTGCCCCCTACCCTATGTAACTTTAGTTACTGTGCATGAATGGCCCAACTTGTAATTTTGACCACAATTAAATCATTGAATAATGAAAGTAGAACAAATTTATACAGGTTGTTTGGCGCAAGGTGCCTATTATATTGAAAGTAATGGAGAAGTTGCCATAATTGACCCATTAAGGGAAGTACAACCTTACATAAACAAAGCAAAGGCCAACAACGCTACAATAAAATATATTTTTGAAACCCATTTTCATGCAGATTTTGTTAGTGGTCATGTAACCTTGGCCAAAGAAACTGGTGCTGATATTATATACGGACCAAAAGCAAATCCGTCTTTTGAAGCTATAATAGCAAAAGATAATCAAGAGTTTAAATTAGGTGATATTACCATTATTGCATTACATACTCCTGGGCATACAATGGAAAGTACCACATATTTACTAAGAGATGCCAATGGTAAAGACTATGCTATATTTAGCGGAGACACTTTATTTTTAGGTGATGTGGGCAGACCTGATCTTGCTCAGAAAATGGGCGAATTGACAGAGCGTGACCTAGCCGGATTCTTATTTGACAGTCTACGTGAAAAAATTATGCCTTTAGCAGATGACGTCATCGTCTATCCCGCTCATGGTGCCGGTTCTGCATGTGGTAAGAATATGATGAAAGAAACAGTAGATACCTTGGGCAACCAAAAGAAAATGAATTACGCTTTACGTTCAGATATGACCAAAGAAGAGTTTATTGATGAAGTGATCGATGGTTTACTACCACCACCTCAATATTTTCCTTTAAACGTAAAATTGAACAAAGAAGGTTATGAAGATATAAAAGAAGTCTTGGAACGTGGTACAAGAGCTCTTTCCCCAAAGGCTTTTGAAGCTGCTGCAAATGAAACAGGTGCCATTGTATTAGATGTGCGAAACCAAAATGATTTTGCGGCTGGTCATATACCACGTTCTATTTTTATTGGTCTTGATGGTAGCTTTGCTCCTTGGGTAGGTGCTTTAATAGCCGATGTTAAACAGCCTATTTTATTGGTTACTCCCGTTGGTTTGGAAGAAGAGGCAGTGACTAGACTTTCTAGAGTTGGTTTTGATGGTACTTTAGGGTATTTAGAAGGAGGTTTTGATGCTTGGAAAAAGGCAGCAATGGAATATGATACCGTTAGCCAAGTTGATGCCAACAAGCTTAAAGAAGTTCTTGAAACTGAAAAAGCACCTGTATTTGATGTGCGTAAAGAATCTGAATTTCTATCTGAACATATCCTAGATGCAAAAAATACTCCGTTAGATTTCCTAAATGATCATTTAGCAGAATTTCCAGAAAAGAAACAGTTTTATGTACACTGTGCCGGTGGTTACAGAAGTATGATTGCGGCATCTATTTTAAAAAGTAGAGGTATTCATAATCTAATAGATGTAAAAGGAGGATTCAAATCAATAAAAGAAGCAGGAATACCAGTATCAGATTTTATCTGCCCTACTACACTATAGTCAAAATTATTATTGGACACGATATTTTATTATGTTAAAACTTGATTTAGTTTTTAATGCTGTTTAACGGCAGTTTGGTTGATGTTAGGAGGGGTACTTTTTATACTAAAGTACCCCTCCTTTTTTTTCTGATTTATTTATGCTATGTAACTAGTGTTACTGTACCTATTGCCTCCTAGCTGTACCTTTAGTTAAAATTAGATGAACATGGAAACAATACAAAATAATGAAATAGCAAGCATGCCTAGAATTGGGGATATTGCTCCAGATTTTGAAGCTGTAACAACTATAGGAAAAATTAAATTATCTGAATTTGCAAAAGATAAGTGGATCGTCATGTTTTCGCATCCTGCAGATTTTACACCGGTATGCACAACTGAAATGAGTGGATTTGCACTAAGAAAACCAGAATTTGATGCACTTAATACTGCACTGTTGGGTTTAAGTATAGATAGTGTTCATGCGCATTTAGGATGGGTACAGAACGTTCGCAAAAATACAGGCGTATATTTTGATTTTCCTATTATAGCAGATTTGGACATGAAGGTTTCCAAGAAATACGGAATGCTTCAGCCTAATGAAAGTGAAACTGCAGCAGTACGTGCCGTTTTCTTTATAGACCCAAAGAAAAAAATAAGACTAATAATGTATTACCCACTAAATGTTGGGCGAAATATGGACGAAATCTTAAGGGCTTTAGAAGCTTTGCAAACATCAGATGAGTATAAGGTAGCAATGCCTTTGGATTGGAAAAAAGGTGACAAGGTCATTGTATCCCCACCAAAAACCTTAAATGAACTTAATGCTCGTATTGCCGATGATACTTTGGAAAAGGTTGATTGGTATTTAGCTAAAAAAAGTCTTAATTAATTTTTTATTGGTTGGTTTTGAAAGTAACGGTCAAATAAAAGACCGTTACTTTCTATTATTGAATATTAATTTTAAATAAAACACTATGTCATTTTTAAGTAGCCTCTTTGGTAAAAAAGAAGTAACCACAGGTAATATCACTATATTGAACAAGAACGAATACGCAACCCAAATCATCACCAATAACATTAAGCCTATTGATGTAAGAACTGCCTTAGAATATGGGGGTGGCCATATAAAGAATGCTATAAATGTGGATTTTTTCAATACGGGTAATTTTGAAAAATATTTTGAAAAATTAAATAAAGAAAAAGCAGTTTATGTGTATTGTAGATCAGGAGCTAGAAGCCAAAAAGCAGCACGTAAACTGTTAAAGATGGGCTTTGAACAAGTGTTTGACCTAAGGGGTGGTTATAGTGCATGGAAATAAACTATAAAATTGATTTAAATGAAACATTTTACTTTACTATTAGGGCTACTTTTTTTTATAGGGTGTCAAGAGTCTCCGAAAAATAAACAAGAGAGCTTAGATGATGTTACGAATGAATCCAAGATCAATAATACTATGGTCGTTGACCTGAAAACCAACGATAGTATCCTGCTAGAAAAAGGAAAAAAGTTTGCACAGAGTACCCAAAAAGTTCTAGGTAAAAATCTTATGACCAGCTTACAAAAAAGCGGTACCGTTGGTGCTGTAGAATTTTGTAATGAAAAGGCATATCCGCTAACGGATAGTATGGCACTTGTTCATCATGCCAAAATTAGAAGGGTCAGTGACAAACCAAGAAATACCAACAACCAAGCAAACCAAAAAGAACTGGAGTATATTGAATTTTTTAAATCAAAAATCAATAACAACGAGCCTTACGAACCAATAATCTCAAACGAGGACGGTACTACTAATTTCTATTCCCCAATTATTACCAATGCTATGTGCTTAAATTGCCACGGAGTTCCAGAAATGAATATTGATCCAAAGGTTACACAACTTTTGAATAATAAATATCCATATGACCAAGCGGTTGGCTATACAAAAAATGAGGTAAGGGGTATTTGGAGTATAACTTTTAATAACGAACTAAGTAAATAAGATATGACATCAATAATTCCTATTCAAAATTTAAAATGTGGTGGCTGTGCCAAAACTATTATATCTAAACTAGAAGAAATTCCTACTATTACCAATGTATCCGTAAATGTTGAAAAATCATCGGTTTCTTTTGAAGCTTTAAAAAAAGAAGATATCGCTACGGTAAAATCTAAATTAAAGTCCATAGGATACCCCAGCTTAGATGAAGAAAATTCCGTCTTGTCCAAAGCCAAGTCGTTTGTAAGTTGTGCTTCTGGTAAACTAGCAAACTAAAATTAAGAATAGAAAAAGGAGAAGAAACTAAATGTTACTTCTCCTTTTTCTAAAACCGTGGGTAACCTGCCCTAAAAAGTCCTTAGGTAAATTTTCGTCACCAGGATAACCCAACTTCACCTTGCCACTGTCTTCAGGTATATAATTGGTCTTAAATAAATAATCCCATAGACTAAGGCTAATTCCAAAATTAACACCATACGTACCTGGCGGCAATTCATAGGCATGATGATACAGATGCATGACCGGGTTATTGAACACATATTTTAAAGGTCCCCAAGTAATTTTTATATTGGAATGGTTTATATGACCAATTGCAATAGCAGCAAAATGAACAATATAAGCCTGTTCCGGTTCAAAACCTCCCAATACCATAACCCCAAAAGTCTTTAATGGTTTATAGAGTATATTCTCCATCCAATGGTACCTTAGGTGGGCTGCAAATCCCATTTCTTTTACGCTATGATGTACCTTATGAAAATTCCATAGAAAAGCATACTTGTGAAGCAAGATATGGGTAAACCACTGAACAAAATCCAACACTATAAAAAATAGCAATAACTGTCCCCACATGGGCCAAGTAGAAATATCGATCAAGGCCAAACTATTAGATGAAATGCCAATATCCTCAAAAAATACTTGAAGTATCTTATAAATACCGCTTATCGCAATTGCAAAGAGAAAGAAATTGAAGAACATATAAAAAGCATCCAGCCAAAAATCCTTTCTAAAAACACCTTGTTCCTTACGCCATGGAAATTTAATTTCCAAAACCCATACCAACAAGGAAATCAGTATCAATCCCCAAAAATAATTCAGGTACCATGGAACATTAAAAATAATTGATTTCCATGTCCAACTTAACGTTCCGGTGATTGCGTTTAAAAATGCATCTAAATATGCTTCCATTGATTATTAGATTTTTACAAAAATACCATAAATACGCCCTCCTATATGCAACTTATGTTACCTAAACCATACTTTTGACTATCTGTTGAACATGACCAATGTCATACCATATTTAAGAGATTGCGATTACTTTGCAAAGGTAAGTCCAGTTAAAACAGGTAACTTTAAACAAGTCAATGCTTGGCTGTGATCTTACATCTTTGTTTAATTATTAAAACAACCTATCATGAGAAAAAATATGGGAAGTACAGACAGATTTATTAGAATCTTTATTGCCGTTGCACTTTTAACTACTTTTTATACGGATACCGTAACTGGAACTTTTGGTTATATATTGGCTGCTATTGCAGGCGTTTTGATTCTTACCACATTTGTTAGTTTCTGTCCGCTATACACGCTATTAGGCATAAATACCTGCAAATTGAATAAATGATCGTTCGATGGACAAGAATTACTACTCTTAAATGAAGATGTGCATTATACACAATCTTATGTAACTTTTGTTACATAATTATCATTTTTCAAAGACTATATTTATTGAATCCTAATTAAATAGTCTAAAAATGAACTCACATCATCAAATAGTGATTATAGGAGGAGGAACCGCCGGAATTATGGTTGCTGCCCAACTTCTACATTCAAAAAAAGCAAAAGACGTTGCAATTATTGAACCTGCAGAGACCCATTATTACCAACCTGCATGGACTTTAGTTGGTGCCGGCACGTATGATTACAAAAAAACGGCAAGACCAATGTCATCGGTCATTCCAAAAGGTGCAACATGGATCAAGGATAAAGCAACAGGATTTGACCCTGAACATAACAAGGTACATACAGCCACCAAAGGAGATATTACTTATGACTATTTGGTAGTAGCCCCCGGTTTGGCATATGATTTTAGTTTAGTACCAGGACTAGGTGAAGTTATGGACAAAGGTGTGGTCTGCAGTAATTATACCGACCCAGAACATACTTGGGACGTAATAAGAAATTTTAAAGGCGGAACCGCCCTATTTACACAACCTACAACGCCTATAAAATGCGGCGGCGCACCTCAAAAAATAATGTATTTAGCAGAAAGCCATTTTAGAAAAAGTGGTATTAGAAAAAAGACTGATGTGATTTTTGCTACAGGGGGCACAGTTATTTTTGGTGTAAAAGAAGTAGCGAAGACTTTAATGGAAGTTGTTGACAGAAAAGATATCAACTTAAGATTCCATCATAAATTGGTTGCTGTAGATGGTGATAAACAAATTGCCTGGTATGAAATGGGTCAAGAAATTACTGCTGGTGGTTGTGTGGTTATTTCTAGTAATAAGGTCGATGACTTAAAATTAGATGAAAAATTTCAATATAATTATAAAGATGTAAAAGTTAGCGTTGATGGCAACCGCTATGGTATTCACTATGATATGATGCATACGGCACCGCCTTCTGTGGCACCAAAATTTGTAAAAGATTCGACTTTAGTTAATGCAGCGGGTTGGTTAGATGTTAACCATCAAACTATGCAACATAATACCTACGCCAATATTTTTGGGTTAGGCGATGTCGCTGCCTTACCTACTGCTAAAACAGGAGCCGCAATTCGTAAACAAGTTCCTATCGTAGTAGATAATTTGAACCTTTTGATGAAAAGTAAACAAATGGGAACTAAATCCTATAATGGATATTCTTCTTGCCCATTGGTTACGGATTATGGCAAAATGGTGTTGGCAGAGTTTGATTATGACAATAATTTCACCCCGGATCCTAAGTTAAAAAGAATGCTCATAAACGATTCTTCTAAAGAACATTGGAGATTATGGATGCTTAAAAAATACGGGTTGCCCTATTTGTACTGGAACAAGATGATGAAAGGTAAAAACGTTTAACTGAACATAATATCATTTAAAAATTATAATTCAAGATTATATCCAAATGAAACAAATCAACCTTATTGAAATAGAAATTAGGGTTATCAGGAATATCCCCGTTTCCCATTTTAGAGGTAATCAATAATTCTGGTCGTAGGCTTTTAATTTTCTTTATTTTAAAAAAAATATCCAGGTTGATATGGGTATAATCTGGCATTGCATATTTATTTAAAATAGCATTGGTTACATCTGGTTTCCAATGCTTTCCAATACTTAATATTGAAATTAGGTTTAGATCCTCTTTAAAAATTTTAAACTCTTGTTTATAGTTTAGAACCAGTGCATGATTATCCGCAGAACCTTCGCTACGCTCTCGTTTTTGAAAGCTGAACAAGTCTTCCCTACCCCATTCTCTTGGAGATATGAATTGACCTTGAGGTAAAATTCTATTATAGGCCAAAGAAACTAATCTTACCTTATCCGTATAGGACATTTTCAATCCTAAAACATCTGCTGTATTTTGATTAAAATATCGCAGGGAATCTATAGCATTACCCCCATCTCCAATTTTATTTTGATGTAGCCACTCCCCTGCTATTTGCACAGATTTAGATAACTTAAAAGAAGGTTTAATATAAATAGAATTGAACACATTTTCTACATATTGGTTCCATACGTTTATTCTTAAGTTCTTCGCTAATTCAAAATCTGAATTAAACATCAGTATATAATCCGACTCCGTATTATCAGTATATAGGGAAGCATTTCCATACTTATTTCTACCTACAGGGTATGTTCCAATACTCTCGCCTATACCATAAAATTGACCTGTAGACCTTGGTGCTATTTCATTTAATAACCCAAATTGAAAGGTGTTTTTACCTATTTTATAATTATACCATAAACCCTGTACTAAAGTTGGTATCATTCTACCATCTTCAGGGTTTATAAGAGGTGTATTAATCTTCATACGCCCTAGGGTAAAGGCATGCTGGTTCAATTTATATTTTGCATATAATTCACCCAATAAAAAAACTGCATCGTTATTTAAGTTCAATCGATCAAACAATCCTTCTTCATACCTACTAATTCTACCAGTAGCATCGTCAGGAACAGTTAAATCCTCTAAGCCTATATTAGTAGAATTATATATGGCTGCACCAACTTCCAAATTATCTGTAAATTGATATTGGTATTTTAATTTACCTCCTGTGGCCAAGGCATTAAAGTTTTTTAAATCACCTTTGTTTGCTGTCCGCATATAATAGGTTCGCCATTGTCCGGAAAAGGTTCCTTTCTTGGTGCTGAGGGTATCTTGACCCATGGCAAAAAACGGAAGGCAATAAATGAGTATTAATAGAATTCGCATAATGCCTACTTTGTTTTTGTAATTCCGTATTTCTTTTTATAAAATTCAATGATGGGCGGAAACGGTCCGTATTTGTGTTGTTCTGGAGAAAAATCATCTACCCAAGGACCGTAAGGTGTAGATACCGGTTTTAGTTTTTTGTCCGGATAATCATTTTCGGTATTAAATTTATGAGGGCGAGAAAAACTATTGATATAGCCCGCTACATGATAAGCTTCTTCGTCCGTAAGTTTAGGATTGTCCCAAGTAGCCTGTAAATAAGGCATATTACTTTTAATGAATTCTGCAGCGGTAATAACCCTGTTCATACCTGCCCCATCGTTAAAGCTATCCGGTCCCCACAAAGGCGGATAGGTATATCCCTTACCAACTTCAGTATTAAGAACGCCAGCTCCATTTTCACCATGACAAACAACACACTCTTTGCTATATACTTGCTTACCTTTCACTAAATCTACCTTTTCATCTGGAATCTTAATTTTGGGATATCCCTTAAACTCAGCCTTTTTACTTTCCGGAATATCTTCGCCCAACCATTCCATATATGCTATAATGGACTTCATTTGTTCTGAATCCACTGGTAGTATTTTACCGTTCATACTTCGTTCCATACAACCATTGATACGATCTTCAATGGTGCCCATTTTATTTGCTCTACCCCCAAATTGTGGAAAGCGCTCCAAAATACCTACCCAAGAGCCAGAACCTGCCTGGGCCCCTTTTTGCAAATGACAATTGGAACATGCCAAATTATTGCCACTATACCGATCTTCTGGCCTAACGGCGTAAGGACCCATATAAGCAGACGTTTCTGAAATAAGATAATATCCAGATTTAACCCTGCGGGGCATATTGGTCAACTCCAAAATTGCATCTTTAGCTTTCCAATTCTCAATAGAAACTATAATTTCAGTTTTATCTAATATTTCCTTTTTAGAATTCGGTTTATAGGTCAACAACCATATAAAGACAAGGCCTATTAAAACAAAGACTATTACAAATAGCTTAAAAAGTTGTTTTGCCAATACCCGCAATTCATTCATAGAAATATAATTTTAAGCTAATTTAAATAGCGAATCTATAATTATACGATCAATAGTACAGTAACCAAGGTTACAGTTACGTTAAATACATTAATTTACTTTTATTCCTTTTAAAATAACTGACATTAGAGATAAATAATATTTAAATTTAAACCAACACTATCTCTATAAATTCAACGAAAATGAAAAATGCACTTCTAATTGCCATTTTACTTATGGGAACACAAATTGTAACATCTCAAGATTGGACCACGCCCATTATAGATGGTTATGGAAAAATAAAAGATTTTAAAAATATGGCCTCTTTACCTGACCCCACCAAAGAATACAATGTGGTCTTTGACCTTAAGGATGAGCGGGAAATGGAAGGTACCAATATTGGGTATTTTAAGATTGCACGCTTGATCAACATGTTGGGAGCCAATGGTATTTCTGCTGACAAGGTTCATATAGTGGCCGCCATTCATGGTGGTGCTACCTTTACTGCCCTGAACAATGAAAAGTATAAAGCAAAATATGAAAAGGAAAACCCAAATGCAGAAGTTATAAAGCTTTTAAAAGATTATGGAGTACAATTTTATGTTTGTGCCCAAGCTACTGCGGCCAGAGGAATTGAGGCTAACGATTTAAACCCAAACACCGAACTAGGTCTATCGGCTATGATGGTCCTTGCCAATTATCAAATAGATGGATATATTTTGATGCCATAAATAATTACCACATGAAAGATTTTTGGAACGAGCGTTATGACGAAGAAAGTTATGCTTATGGGAGCTCGCCAAATGAATTCTTTAAACAACAATTAGATAAATTAAATGTAGGTTCTATTTTACTGCCTGCCGAAGGTGAAGGTAGAAATGCCGTCTATGCACTATCTAAAGGTTGGGAAGTATTGGCTTTTGACTTTAGTGAATCTGCTAAAATTAAAGCGCAGGGTCTTGCTTTAAAAAATGGCTTTAACATTGAATATCAAATAATTGATGCCCTTAAATTTAATGCTACTAATAAGTTTGATGTAATCGCCTTCTGTTATGCACATTTTCCGTCAGCTATTAGAAAGAAAGCAAACCAACATCTTTTAAAATCATTAAAACCAAACGGACATATCATTTTTGAGGCATTCTCTAAAAATCAACTAGGAAAATCTTCTGGTGGACCTAAGAATATTGACATGCTCTATGCAATTGATGAAATTGAAAATGAGTTTAATGGAATAAGTTTTGAAATTTTAGAAGAAAAGGAAATAGAATTGAACGAAGGAATTTACCATATTGGTGATGCTTCTTTTATTCGGTTTACCGGCACTAAAATATAAAAAGGGACCACATTTGGTCCCTTTTTTATATTCATCTATTAAAATTCATATTGAATAAAAACCGATAGATTTCTTCCTGGATCATTGATGGGTTCCGTTCCAAATTCTGCCTGATTATTAAATGCGAAATTGAGGTGATTACTATATGTTTTATCGAAAACATTTAATGCAGCAACACCTAAAGTTAGGTTCTTCATTGGTATTACACCTAAACGTAAATCCATTATTTCATACCCTGGTGTAACCTGCTCACCAAAAGAATACGCAATATTATCTTGCTCGGCAGTCAGCCTATATTCTGCATTCACCCAAAACTTTTCTTTTTCAAAGCCCAATTTAAACCTTGTAACTAAAGGTGGTACCAGAGGTAATGACTCATTTAAGTCATTATTCTTCGCATATACATAAGCAAGTTCAGTGGTAAAATTGAAATGATTACAAAAATCTATACCTGCCATAATTTCAAAACCTGTCTTGTACGCATCATCTAAATTTCTAAAAACCTTTGCGTTGTACGGTTCATTCATTGGCATGAATTTTCTTGTTAGTGTTTCATCTATGATAGCTACTATATAATTTTCGTAAAGGGAGTAATAGAATGAAGTGCTATACCTAAACATATCTGAAGTGTTTTCGGAAATAGGCATTTTTCCTTTAAAACCTAACTCAAACTGATTATTTACCTCTGCCTCTAAATTAGGATTACCAACATATTCATACGCGTCTTGACCTACGCTAAAATGATTAATAAAACGTTCTATCATATTTGCTGATCTAACACCACGACCAAACGCCACTTCCATAATAAATTGCGGAGAACACACATATTTAATTGAAGCGGTACCACTAACATTATGTTCGGTTCTTTTATCTAAATCAGTGTATAAAGCAGTAAAATCAGCTTCTGGATCTTTTGATTCAGAAGTTACATTGTCATAACGAACACCTGCAGTTAACATGGTTTTTTCTGTTATGGGGTATTTACCTTCTGCAAATAAACCAATATCATTTATATAGGAATCTTGCCATACCTTATCTTCAAATGTCAAGGGTGTTTCTAAAATTCCCATAGCATTGCGTTTTACTAAACGTGTTCTATTGCCATCTCGTGCAATATGCAAAACATCAACACCTGTAAATACGGCAAGATTGTCTGTTGGTTTTAATTTTAACTCTACTTTACCACCTGCCGTTGTAGCATCAATTGCAGAAATTGCAGATGTCATCATAAAGGTTGGCCTATTGTAATTGGTCATTATGTGATCAACATAACTATAGTAGATTTTAGAATCTATGCTTTCTACAAGACCTGGCATACTGCCTAATTTATAATCTAAAGAGAGAATACTACTATTATCCTCCTCGGTATCCATAGGAAGACCAGCATGTAAAACATCGCGCCCGATAGACTGTCGCCAATGTGCTTGTAGTCTTTGATTTTCAGTAAAATTAACACCCGCTTTTATGCCATAATCCAAGTTTCTAAAAGAAGACGGAATTTCTGTACCGTCACCATCTTCATAATTACCAAAATCACGAAAACCAATATTACCTGCTACGTCATATTTCTCAGTTGCCTGTTGTAACCTCGCCATAGAGACCATAGAATTACCGTTACTTTCATAACCACCACTTACACTACCATGAAGACCATAATCTTCTACAGTTGGTTTTTTGGTCACCATATTAACGATACCACCAAAAGTAGCACCATATCTAACAGAGTATGGTCCTTTTATAATTTCAATTTTTTCAATTTCTTCTGGTATCACATGGGTAGTAATGGGATCCATACGATTGGGGCAAGCATTCATGGCTTTTGTACCACCATCAAACTGCACATTTAACTGCTCATATTGCGTTGCTCTAAAACTACGATCAATTGGATAATTCCCTCTTTTAATCAACGAAAAACCATTAACATCATTGAATAAATCAGCCACGTTTCTGGGCTGAACTATTTTTTTTACATAATCATTGGTCTCTAAGGTAAGTACAGGGTCAATTTTCATATTTCCTGTCACTAAAACTCCATTTATGGCAATGGGCGCTTCTTGTAAAGTGATTACAATTGGGGTATTAATGTCAAGTACTTGTTGTTGTATGGTTTTATACCCAACATAAGATATGGTCAATATCACATTTTCTTCAACATTTTTTAAAACAAAATCACCATCAAAATTAGTATATGTTGCTAATCCGTTATTAGTCAAAATGTGAGCACCATCAAGTGGTTGTTGGTCAATTTTAGAGATGATTTTTCCTGATAAATTTTGTGCGTATAATAAGGGTGTCGATAATAATACCGATAGTACCCAAAGATATTTTAGGTTCATTTTAAAAATTTTAATTAATAGAAATACTATCCAACTTCCTCTTAATAAGGAGCTAGATACATTAAATTGAAATGAAAATTTTTAAATTTTGGGAGGATGTTTGATACGTTCAAAAAAATGAAAATCGTAAAGAACACGATACAGTACATTATGCACCACTTTTCTAGGTTGTTGTACAAACTCATATGCAGTCAACGATTTAATAAACAATACCGTTTCATTTTTAAGCAAGTCTAAATTAATGGGTGTCTTTTCATCATCGGCTTTCTTAGATAACATTTGAGATAGGGCACATTTACCATCACATTTTAATTCTGGTCGTTCTTTATTCTCACAAAATCGCTCCACAAAATCAGTTGTAAACAAAGCATAATAGCTCATTACACTAGCAGTCTTATAACTACTTGCTAATGAAATGAATGTAAACATTAATGATATAGTAAAGCTTGACAACTTCATGCTGCAAAATTAAGTGCCCTTATTGATTTAAAAATGTGACTTTAGTCACATAAACGAAATAACGTACTTCGCAATACATGGGATTCTTTAAGCCGGGACAATTGTTAAACTATGTTAAAAAGATTTCTATGTAACTTAGGTTACTAAACACATTACAACTATAAAATAAATTTATCAAATATTAATTTATCTATAATCTTACCCTATTACTAATCATATAGTTTTAAATACAGAAGTCATGACAAATACGAATTTATCAAACATCGGATTAGACAAAAACAGCACTAACGATATCGCAACTCATTTAAATGATGTGTTATCTAACTACCAAATGTTTTATATGAATCTAAGAGGTTTTCATTGGAATATTAAAGGAAGAAAATTTTTTGAACTTCATATGAAATTTGAAGAATTGTATAATGACGCTTTAATTAAAGTAGATGAAATTGCAGAACGTGTACTTACTTTAAGCAATACACCAATTCATACTTTTGCCAAGTATATAGAAAGCTCTGAGATTAAGCCTATAGAAAATGTTGTTGACGGCGATAAGGCTGTTGATAATATATTAGAAAGCTTAAGTATCTTATTAAAAAAAGAAAGGGCAACGCTTAAAATTGCTGCTGAGGCTGAAGATGAAGGAACAGTTTCATTAATGAGCGATTATATTACACAGCAAGAAAAATTAGTTTGGATGCTTTCTGCATATAAAGACTAATATAGTCTTCAATTATTAAAAATCCCTAAAATTGGTGTGATCAAATTTTAGGGATTTTTATATTCCAAAATATGATAAACACTTTTTCAAGCCCTTTATTTTATTGCTTTAACTAAGAAATTGTCTTTTGTATTTCACATCTAAAAAATCATTTATAAGTATCTTTAATGCTATTGTAACCTATGTTACCGTTGCATAATTAGTTATTAAATAGTTTTGTAAAAAACAGTGCTTTATGGACGTAGAAATTCTTGCCAGAATACAATTTGCTTTCACCATTGCCTTTCATTATATATATCCAC
Source organism: Maribacter sp. MAR_2009_72 (assembly GCF_007827235.1). Classification (NCBI taxonomy): domain Bacteria; kingdom Pseudomonadati; phylum Bacteroidota; class Flavobacteriia; order Flavobacteriales; family Flavobacteriaceae; genus Maribacter; species Maribacter sp. MAR_2009_72. Next base: position 1,063,049 of record NZ_VISB01000001.1, read on the forward strand.
CCCTGAGTATAGGTATTGGTTTAATTATGGTCGTAATGGAAGGTTTATATCTAAAAACAGGTAATAAACAATATGAGGTCTTAACACGTTTTTGGTTAAAACTTTTTGCGATAACATTTGGTATTGGGGTTGCAACCGGTATTATAATGGAGTTTGAATTTGGCACAAACTGGGCAGTATATTCAAAATATGTGGGCGATATTTTTGGCAGTGCATTAGCTGCCGAAGGTTTGTTCGCCTTTGGCCTTGAAAGCACCTTTCTAGGCATTTTGCTTTTCGGGTGGAATAGAGTTTCACCTAGAGTCCATTTTATTTCTGCACTAGGTGTATTTTTCGGTTCAATGTTTTCTGCCGTATGGATAGTGGTTGCAAATAGCTGGCAACAAACACCTGCAGGATATCATATTGTAGGTGAAGGTTTTAATGCCAGAGCAGAAGTAACAGATTTTTGGGCTATGGTATTTAATCCTTCAAGTTTAGATAGAATAATACATGTTTGGCAAGGCGCGTTTTTATCAGGTGCTTTTTTGGTATTGAGCGTACATGCCTACTATCTATATAAAGGAAGGTTTACCGAAATTTCAAAAAAAGCATTTAAAATTGCTTTATCCGTAGCTACAATTATTTCGTTGACCCAACTATTATCAGGTCATAGTTCTGCAGATGGTGTGGCCGTAAATCAACCTGCAAAATTGGCCGCTATGGAAGGACATTATGAAAAATCCGCGCCGGCAGACCTATATCTCTTTGGTTGGGTAGATAATGAATCCCAAGAGGTAACCGGTATTGGTCTGCCTGGCGGATTATCTTTCTTGGTACATCAAAATTTTGAAGCTCCTATTACAGGATTAAATGCTTTTCCAGAAGAAGATAGGCCCGGACAAGTAAATGCCGTTTTTCAGTTTTATCATATTATGGTTGCCATTGGTATGTTTTTAATTGCATTGACACTATATGCAAGTTTTCTATGGTGGAAAGGAAAGTTATTTGAGAAAAAATGGTTGTTGAGAATATTTATTTTTTCCGCTATTTTACCACAAATTGCAAACCAAGTTGGTTGGTTTGCCGCTGAAATGGGTAGACAACCTTGGATAGTTTATGGTCATTTACGAACTAGCGAAGGATTTTCACAAGAAGTATCGGCTAACCAAATTCTATTCTCGTTAATCCTTTTTGCCATAGTATATACCATTTTGTTTCTTTTGTTTCTCTATTCTATGAATAAAAAGATAAAGCACGGTCCCTACGACGAAGCCAAAAATCCAAATGAATTTTTAAAATACGTTTAATTACAAATTATGGAAACTTTTTTAGGTATAGATTACCCTACCCTTTGGTATTTAGTCGTCGGATTATTGTTTTCTGGCTATGCAATTTTAGAAGGATTTGATTATGGTGCTGGATCTTGGCATCTTTTTTTTAAAAAAGACCTTAGTAGACGTATTGCCATAAATGCAATAGGACCCTTATGGGATGCCAATCAGGTATGGCTTATTATTGGTGGCGGAGCACTTTTTGCCGGATTTCCTGTCATGTACGCCACTATGCTTTCTGCAATGTACATTCCATTTATGCTTTTCCTCTTATTATTGGTCTTGCGCTCTTCTGCAATAAAATTTAGAAGTGCGGAAAAAATGACTTGGTGGAGAAAAACCTGGGATTTTACCTATTTCATATCAAATACCTTAATAGCCTTTCTACTAGGAGTTGTTTTAGGAAATATATTACAAGGTTTTGAAATCGGTGAAAATTTCTCATACAAAGGAGGTATTTTCTTTGCTTTTCTAAGTCCGTATGCAATTATGACGGGCTTTACTACACTTTCATTGTTTATGACCCAAGGGGCTATCTTCCTTCTACTTAAAACGGAAGGGCGCTTACATGCAAGATTGACTTTTCTATTAAAAAAAGGCATGATATTTTTTATTACCAGCTTTGCGGTAACTTCGCTTTATACACTCATATTTATACATGGGGTAACCGATAAATTTAAGGCACAGCCACTATTCTTTATTCTGCCCATATTGGCTTTCTTAGCAGTAGCTAATGTGCCAAGGTTGGTCTCTAAAAAAAGATATTTTCACGCATTGGTGTTTTCCTCATTGACCATGGCGTTTCTATTAATGTTGGTAGCTTTTCAATTGTATCCTGTTTTATTGCCATCAACAATTGATCCCAACCACAGTGTTACTATATATAATGCCGCATCATCTCAAAAATCATTGGGTATTATGCTTACCATGGTAGTCATTGGAGCTCCCATTTTAGTTGGTTACCTATTATTTTTATATAAAACTTTTAATGGAAAGGTGCAGCTAGATGATACTAGTTATTAGTAGTCTACCTAATACCCCAACGCTCTCCATATTAAAATGCTAAAAGCAATTTTACTCTAATCTTCATTTTCCTTTTTCTTATTTAGCTTATAAACAAGCCAAATAAAACCAACCACAAAATGAAGTAATATGATACCCGCAACGATATAAATTAATGTATTTGAACTACCTCTCATTCTTCACCTATATTAAAAAATGTACACAAAATTAATTACCATATCTTTTTAGAAATATGATATTAATCAATCTTGATTCATAAATCCTTAATATAATTTCATTTAAAATTTAGCTTCATACTATTAATGGGAACATCCTATAAAATGGTAATTATTACTAGGTAAATTATGGACTATATGTAACCAAAGTTGCTGTATGCCTTTTAGTTAAATGTGAACTTCGTGTAAACTTTAAACCTTGTCATAATGTCAAAAATAGTCATATTAGGTGCGGGAATTTCGGGTCATGTTGCTGCTGCGCACCTTCGAAGAAAACTATCGAAAGAACATGAAGTTCTGGTTGTTTCGCCCAATAGCAATTACCAATGGATACCATCTAATATATGGGTAGGTATCGGTCGTATGAAGTCTGAACAAATTCTATTTCCCTTGACTCCATTATACAAGAGAAAAAATATTGGTTATAAACAAGCAAAAGTAACTACGTTTCACCCAGAAGGTGATGTAGAACTTGAAAAGCCTTTTATAAATATTGAATATGTAAACGATGAGAAAAAAGGACAAACCGAAAAAGTATCCTATGATTATTTAATAAACGCTACTGGACCCAAATTAGCTTTTGATATGACCGAAGGTCTAAAACCGGGTACTAATAAAGCATATTCTGTTTGTACATATACCCACGCCGAACATGCCTGGCATGCTTTGAACGACTTGATTCAAGAAATGAAACAAGGTAAAAAAGTAAAAATACTTATTGGCACTGGTCATGCAAAATCCACATGCCAAGGTGCCGCTTTTGAATACATTTTAAATGTTGAACAAGAACTGAGACGATACAACGTACGTGACAAAGCTGAAGTTGTATGGATTGCCAATGAGCATCAATTAGGTGATTTTGGCATGGATGGAATGTTACTTACCTATGGTAACAACATCATGAAATCTAGCGAAATGGTAGAAATGGTTTTCGAAGACCGTGGTATTAAATGGATAATTGGTGCAGGGGTTAATAAAATAGAAGACGGTATAGCTCATTATGAAACCTTAGATGGCGAATACCATACTGAAACATATGATTTTGCGATGCTTATACCTGCTTTCTCAGGGCATGGCTTTAAGGCTTTTGATAAAAACAATGAAGATATCACAGAAAAACTCTTTAAAGGATTTATGTTGGTAGATGCTGATTATACACCTAAACCCTATGAAGAATGGAGTGTTCAAGATTGGCCTGAAACGTATCAGAATCCATCTTATAAAAATATTTTCGCACCAGGTATCGCTTTTGCTCCACCACATGCAATTTCAAAGCCACGTGTCAGTAAGAACGGAACGACCATATCTCCTGCCCCACCCAGAACAGGAATGCCTTCTGGTATTACCGCAAAATTAGTGGCAGATAATATTATCGATATCATTAAAGGAAAAAAAGAATTGTACCATAAAGGTTCGTTAGGCAATATGGGTGCTGCGTGTATTGCATCGGCAGGATATGGCATGACAAAAGGCAGTGGCGTTAGTATTACCACTTACCCTATTGTACCTGATTACCAAAAATATCCAGATACACAAGGAAGACAATTAAACAAGACTTTTGGCGAAATTGGGTTGGCCGGACATTGGTTAAAACTAGCCTTACACTACGCTTTTATCTATAAAGCAAAAATGAAACCTTTTTGGTGGCTAATTCCTGAATAACCTCAAATATTACTATTTAGAATTGAAAGTATAAAACCTAAAATTAAAAGAAATGACACAAAGAATATCCAAATCCAAGCGTTTTTATATGATGAACCCAATAATTCAATTTTTTAAATTCATTTGGTTGAGTATAAAAATAATGTTGGTTGTAGCCAGAGGTCATGGCGGCACTAGAAAAGCCCATAATTAATGACAAAAAAAGTGATTTTACTAACTGCAATTGGTGTGGTGATCGGCGCTCTTTCCGGGTATTTATATTACGTGGAAATTGGTTGTATTAGTGGTACATGTGCCATTACTTCCAAACCTTTAAACAGTACATTATATGGTGGTTTAATGGGTGGGTTGCTATTCAATATATTTGTAAAAACTTCTAAAAAATGAGCTGAATTTACTTTTAATTTTCAGCTGATGGCAAAAGGCACTCTTTATAAAAGGGTGCTTTTCTTTTTTTCATGAATTTTTAATTATAAAGAAATTTTCATAGGTAACATTAGTTACTGTACAGCCTCTTTTACCACCCTAATTTTGTACTAAATAAATGAATACGATGAAGTATAAATTAGGATTGGTATTGTTATTGGTCTTTTATTCTGGATTTGCACAGCAAACTAAGTCAATTACAAAAGATGAAGTTCTAGCTAAAGTTAAGGAACAGAATAACACGTTAAAAATGGCACATCAGGATGTATTGTCCGCCAAGGGTGATTACAAACAGACCAATGCCATTTTATTGCCCAATATTAGCGTTTCACATACAGCTATAGCTACTACGAACCCCTTAATGGCTTTTGGATCCAAACTGAATCAGGAAATTTTAACTGCGGCAGATTTTAACCCAGATTTGTTAAATGACCCTAGCCAAATAGAAGATTTTGCGACCAGGGTTGAAGTACAACAGCCGCTTATAAACTTCGACGGAATTTATCAACGTAAAGCAGCAAAAGCTAAGTTAACAGCAACTGAGCTGCAATCTGGACGAACAGAAGATTATTTAGCGCTTGAGGTTGAAAAAGCCTATATGCAATTACAACTCGCCTATAAAACGGTGAAGGTTTTAGAAAAAGCCCAAGAAACAGCTTTAGAAAATAAGCGTATAGCTGATAATAGCTACAAACAAGGCTACCTACAAAAATCTGATGTTCTTTCTATAGAAGTGCGGGTTACAGAAATAGAGAATCAACTGCAATACGCAAAAAGTAATATTCTAAATGCCAGCAACTACCTATCTGTTTTAATGAATACTGATGAAAATGAAATTTTAAAACCTTCAGATTCATTAGCTATCACTAATGATGCGACTGCAACGATTGTAAACTTATCTGAAAACAGAAAAGATATTTTAGCCATGAATTCGGCTACCGAAGCATATAGACAAATGCATAAGGCAGACCAAATGTCTTTCTTACCTAGATTAAATGCCTTTGGCACTTATGAGTTACATGACGATGAAATTTTCCAAGGTCAAGCCCAAGGATATTTATTTGGTGCAGAATTAAAATGGAATCTTTTTGAAGGAAGTAAGCGTTTTGGAAAATCTCAAAAGAGTAAGGCTGAATATGACAAATCTAAATTACAGTTAGAACAGTATAAATCTGAAAGCCAATTAGAACTTAACAAAGCAAAAAGAGGTTATGAAGATGCTAAAAACAAATTAAAGCTTACAAAACTGGCACTAGAACAATCTGAAGAATCATTACGTATACGCACCAATAGATTCAAGCAAGGTTTAGAAAAAACTACAGATTTACTAATGTCCGAAACGCAATACTCTCAAAAGCAATTAGAATATTACGCAACAATTTTTCAACATAATTACGCCTTGGCGTATGTACAATTTCTAACGAAAGAATAGCATAAATCCATTACTTAATACCAAGCAAAAAGATGAAAAATAAAAAATATATAATCTCGGCAATTTTAGGAGCAACAATCCTAATCTCTAGTTGTGGAAGCAAAGATAAAAAAGATGTAGTTGATAACTCGCCAGCAATAGCCGTTCAAGTAAAAACTGTTTCTGAAGATAGTAGTAGTCCGTTTTTAACCGTAAGTGGAAAAATTGAAGCTGCCAAGAGTGCAAATATCAGTACCCGTATGATGGGGTATGTAGATAAGATATATGTAAATGTTGGTGATAAAGTGAATAAAGGTCAATTACTAATGAGTGTTAACAATGCAGATGTATCGGCTCAATTAGCACAGGTAAATGCAGGAATCACTGAGGCTGAAGCTGCTTTTACTAATGCCGAAAAAGACTTTAATAGATTCTCAACTTTATTTAAAGAAAACAGTGCTTCACAGAAAGAACTAGATGATATCACAGCCAATTATAACATGGCAAAGGCACGTTTAGAGTCTGCTAAACAAATGAGAAACGGTGTAAATGCACAAATGGGTTATGCGAATATTCGTGCTCCTTTTAATGGTGTAGTCACCAATAAATTCATTAGTGCAGGTGATATGGCAAACCCAGGTATGCCTTTGCTAGAAGTAGAATCTCCAGGTAAATATCAAGTTTTGGCAATGGTTCCGGAATCTGAAATTCTTGCTGTTAAAAATGACACTGAGGTTACCGTACAGGTAAAAGCTTTAAATGAGAATGTAAAAGGTAAGGTAACAGAAGTGAGTACTTCTTCTAAAAATACAGGAGGTCAATATTTGGTCAAGGTTATATTAGACAAAACCGATGCTCAGATTTTATCTGGTATGTACGCAACCGTACAATTTCCGGTAGCACGAAAAACAACAAGTTCTGCCGTAATGATACCTGTAGAAGCCATTGTGAAGAATGGTCAATTATTCGGAATTTATACCGTGAGCCAAAGCAATACAGCCTTATTACGTTGGTTGCGATTGGGAAGAACTTTTGGTGATCAAGTAGAAGTATTATCAGGATTATCTGCAGATGAACAATATATAGTTTCTGCGGAAGGGAAATTATTTAACGGAGCAAAAATCTCCAATCAATAAACGAATCTGGGTTAGGGATTGAAGCGGTTACCCCACAGGCACTTTTTGTGCCGAGGAGTATGAGCGGAAAGCCCGTCCACCTGCCAACCGGCAGGTGGTAACACACTAATAAAATATAGAAATAATGAAGGAAGGTTTAGCTGGTAAAATTGCCAAATTATTTATAGGCAGTAAGTTAACGGTACTACTAATGATTGTATTTATGGTCATTGGGGTGTACAGTTCGTTTTTGATTCCGAGGGAAGAAGAACCACAAATTGACGTGCCAATGGCAGACATATTTGTAGGCTACCCTGGTGCGAGTCCTGCTGAAGTAGAATCGCGTGTAATTAAACCTTTAGAGAAATTAATCTCGAATATTAAAGGTGTAGAATATGTGTATTCAACTTCAATGAAAGAACAGGGTATGGTCATTGTTCAGTTTTACGTGGGCGAAGACATAGAGCGTTCTTTTGTAAAACTGTACAATGAAATTAATAAGCATATGGATATTATGCCGCAGGGCGTAACATTCCCATTGGTGAAAACGCGTGCTATTGATGACGTGCCTATGCTTGGACTTACCTTATGGAGTGAAAATTATGACGGGTACCAGTTAAGCCAAATGGCACAAGAGTTAGAAAGCGAGATTAAAAAGGTAAACGATGTGGCTATTACCCATAAAATAGGAAATCAAGACCGCCAATTACGAGTGGTTCTAGATAAGGATAAACTAGCCGCCAGTGGATTGGATTTCTTATCTGTTTCTGAAATGATTAAGACTAACAATGCGCAATTAAGCTCTGGTAGTTTTGATAAGAATGATACTGAGTTTTTGGTAAATACCGGTAATTTTTTGGCTTCGGTAACCGATGTTGAAAATCTTGTGGTTGGTGTACAACAAAACCAGCCTATTTATTTAAAACAAATTGCGAGCATTATCGACGGACCGGAAGTTCCACAAAGTTATGTGTCTTTAGGTTTCGGGCAGGCCAGTGATAAGGTGACTGATTACAAATCTGAATACCCAGCGGTTACCATTTCGGTAGCAAAAAGAAAGGGTGCCGATGCGATGAAAATTGCAGATATCGTTATTGATAAAGTTGACCATTTACGAGCCACATTAATTCCTAATGATGTTCACGTAGAAATCACTAGAAACTATGGAGAAACTGCATCTCATAAAGTGTCAGAACTTTTATTACACTTAATAGGGTCTATAATTGCGGTAACATTAGTAGTTATGTTAGCTATGGGCTGGCGTGGTGGTTTGGTCGTATTTTTATCCGTACCCATTACATTTGCTTTGACATTGTTGAGTTATTATATGCTTGACTACACTTTAAACAGAATTACATTATTTGCCTTGGTTTTTGTAACAGGTATTGTGGTAGATGACTCCATTATTATTGCCGAGAATATGCACCGGCATTTTAAAATGAAACGGCTACCGTTTAAGCAAGCTGCACTGTATGCTATAAATGAAGTAGGTAACCCTACTATATTAGCCACATTTACCGTAATCGCCTCAGTTTTACCAATGGCATTCGTATCTGGCTTAATGGGTCCTTATATGGCTCCAATGCCCATAGGTGCATCAATAGCCATGATTTTATCTCTTTTCGTGGCTTTGACCATAACACCTTATTTGGGGTATATTTTCTTGAGAGAAAAAGATAAAAAAGGTAAAGTTGAAAAGAAAGAAAAGCCTCTTGAAGAAACTTATATCTACAAAATATATAACAAGTTCGAAAGACCGTTAATTGAAAACAGTCGTAAGCGTTGGTTATTTTTAGGATTGACTTTCCTAATGCTTATGGGTTCTATGGTATTATTCTTCACCAAATCTGTAGCCGTTAAAATGTTACCGTTCGATAACAAGAACGAGTTTCAAGTGGTTATCGATATGCCAGAAGGTACTACGTTAGAACGTACAGGTGTGGTTACCCAAGAAATTGCTCAATATTTATCTACTAGACCAGAGGTTGTAAATTACCAGAACTATGTAGGTACCTCTGCCCCTATTACCTTTAACGGTTTGGTACGCCATTACGATTTACGTGGAGGTAGTAATATGGCAGATATTCAAGTTAATCTTATTGACAAAGGTGAACGATCTGCCCAGAGTCATGACATTGCAAAATTATTGCGCCCAGCTATTCAAAAAATAGCGGCAAAATATAATGCGAATGTAAAATTGGTTGAAGTTCCACCCGGGCCTCCTGTATTATCTACAATTGTAGCAGAAGTTTATGGTCCTGACTATGAAGAGCAAATGAGAATTGCCAATAGCGTTCAAGATATTTTAAAGAATACCGATGACGTTGTTGATATCGACTGGCTGGTGGAAGCAGACCAAACAGAATATCAATTTGTAATCGATAAAGAGAAAGCAATGCTTTATGGCGTGGCACCACAGCAAATTGCCTATACCATGAATATGGCATTATCGAATAGGGCTATAACCAATTTATACGATGAAAATGCTAGCAACCAAGTAGGTTTACTATTGGCTTTGGATGAAAAGGAGAAATCAACAATTTCAGATATTTCACAATTAAAAATTACTTCTAAACATGGTACAATGGTGCCTATTGCAGATTTAGTCGACATTAAGGAAACTACCAGTGCAAAGAGTATCTACCGTAAAAATCAAAAACGCGTAGTATATGTAATGGCAGATATGGCAGGAGAATTAGAGAGCCCCGCATATGCGATATTAGGTATGGAAGAAAAGCTAAAAGAAATAGCATTGCCTAAAGGATATCAAATTACCGAAATGTACTTAGGTCAACCTGAGTTTGAAGATGACTATACCGTGAAATGGGATGGTGAATGGCAAATTACTCTTGAAGTATTCCGTGATTTGGGAATTGCCTTTATGGGAGCCATCATCTTAATTTATATTTTAATTGTAGGATGGTTCCAAAACTTTAAAGCCCCTATTGTAATGATGGTAGCCATACCATTATCATTGATAGGAATTATTCTAGGTCACTGGATTATGGGCGCATTTTTTACCGCTACTTCTTTTATTGGTATGATTGCCCTTGCTGGTATTATGGTACGAAATTCGGTACTACTTATAGATTTCATTAACCTGCGATTAGCCGAAGGCGTACCTATTAAACAGGCAGCAATTGAAGCTGGTGCGGTACGTACCACTCCAATTTTGCTTACTGCAGGTACCGTAGTTATTGGAGCTTTCGTAATCTTATTTGACCCAATATTTCAAGGTTTGGCTATCTCATTAATGGGAGGAACTATTGTTTCTACCGTGCTTACCCTATTGGTTGTGCCTTTGGTGTACTACATGATAGAAAAGAAAAATTATCCAGAAGTAGAAAACATCGATTAAATAGATAACGGTCAAAATTAAATAATATACTAATGAAACTACTTATTGTAACTGTTGTTGAAGAATTTGAAAAAGATATTATTCGGCTTTTTAAAAAAGCCGATATAGAGAGTTTTAGTGGGTCCGATATAGAAGGTTATAAAAATAATACGACATTGGTGCGCACTTCCAATTGGTTTCCCAGTGAAAAAAGTGGAGTGCAATCCAGCTTATTATTCTCCTTTACCGAAGATGAAAACATTGAACTACTGTTTACACTGATTAGGTCATTCAATAAAAATTTAGATACCAATAACCCTATCAAAGCGGTAGTGGTACCTATTGAAAAATCAATTTAAACGTCAAATATGTTAAATACTTATTTTAGAGTTATCGTTGGAACATTTATTTTATTAAGTGTTGTTTTAGTTGTTTATGTAAGTATCAATTGGTTATGGTTTACGGTATTTATTGGAGTGAATTTGATTCAATCGGCCTTTACCAAATGGTGTCTGCTGGAGACTATTCTTTTAAAATTAGGCGTGAAAAAAAATTAATATCCTGAATCAATGTAGTTAAAAGTCAATTTTCTAGCTCTTTAACCATTGTTACATAATTTATACCTTAAATAGTCTATTTTTGCTAGTTGAAAAATTGACTAGATGAATTGGATATATGATCCTTGGCCTTGGTATGTTGCCGGACCTTTAATTGCCCTTACTATGTTTGTTTTGCTATATATTGGCAAACAATTTGGTATGTCTTCCAACTTAAGAACCATGTGTTCTATCGGTGGTGCAGGAAAATACAGTGATTTCTTTAAATTCGACTGGAAGTCGCAACGGTGGAACCTTACTGTTGTTTTAGGTTCCATTATCGGCGGGTTTATAGCCTCACAATTCCTATCAAATAATACCGTTGAAATAAATCCGGAAATTGCCACACATCTTTCACAGGATTATGGAATTAAAAGTGCTGGATCGGCGTATTTGCCTACAGAATTGTTTGCATCCGAAAATTTATCGGACCCCTTTGTTTTAGCAATTTTGATTTTAGGCGGATTCATGGTTGGGTTTGGCGCTCGTTATGCGGGTGGTTGTACCAGTGGTCACGCTATATCCGGACTAAGTAATTTACAGTTGCCATCTTTAATTGCCGTGATTGGTTTTTTTATTGGCGGCTTGGTTATGATTCACCTTTTATTCCCCCTAATTTTTAGTTAACATGAAGTATTTAAGTTATTTGACCATAGGTATATTTTTCGGCATCATCATGTATAAATCTGAAGCTGCTTCGTGGTTTCGTATTTATGAAATGTTTCAGTTTGGATCTTTTCATATGTATGGCATTATTGGCTCCGCACTTGTTCTAGGGGTAATTGGCGTACAGATTATAAAAAGAAATAACATCAAAGCCATTGGAGGAAAAGAAATGAATTTACACCCTAAAACAAAAAGTGTTGCCCGTTATTTAATAGGTGGTATTATTTTTGGTTTAGGATGGGCGTTGGCAGGTGCTTGCCCAGGTCCTATGTATGTGTTGGTAGGTGCTGGATTTCCTTCTATACTAGTCGTTATAGGAGGTGCGCTATTGGGAACATTTGTGTATGGTTTGTTAAAGGACAAACTACCGCATTAAAACTGATTTAGCTTAGGGCGGATAATTTTGGTGATAACCACAACCATCCAATCCCCAGTAAAAAAAGGATATAAAAAAATAGTAGCGATATAGGACGGTTTACCATAACTGTCCTATTTTCTTTTATTGCATTACCAAACTGTTTTGCATTCGCTTCTCTTTTATGAGATGCACTTAAAGATTTCCAATCATCGACATCATAAACGTAATAGGAAAATTGAGTGGTACTGTCGCCTTCTACTTCCAAAGTATTCCACCCTGCTTTCTTCGGATAGGTAGTACCCGAATATTTAAAAGACACATTTGCGTTTTGTAGCAAGGGAACACGTTTTTCTTCAGTATTCAATACTTGAAAATCTTCCAAACCGGTACGTAATACAAAAGAAAAAGGCTCGCCCACTTTTGGCAATTCCGTTTGCGATTGCCATGCTACCACTTGTTCTTTTCGTTGTACAATCTTATCTAAAATCTGAGTCCAAATACTTTTATAAGCTTGATTCTTTCCCTGCAACACTAACTGATAACTATTTAACAATGTAGTGGTTGCAACTCTACCCAAGCCCAATTGCCTAAAATACGATAATTTGCCAAGTTCATTTGAATCTATTGCATTCACGGCGAATGTTTCATTAAATGTAAAAGGATATTTTTCTATGTTGATGGTATTATTGGGTAATTGTACCTCATTTACGCCATCGCTTTTAAAACTAAAATAAGGCATTGCTTTACCAAGTTTAAACAGCAGTTCGATTGGTTGAATTAACAAGCCTAATCCGTTTTCACGTATGCTATGTTCAAAGCGATTTTTTACCGTTTTTCCGAAATTAAAATAGGTTTCGGTATCTGTAATAACTACATTGAACTTACGTAAGCTCTCCTCCGTAAATTGATAAATTGGCGATGCTTTGGTATTAAAATACTCGAACTTAAACTTGCCTTTTGTCAGCTGACTACGAACCGTAACTTCATACCCTTCATCCGCTAAAAAATTCTTGAGGTATTTTGTTTCAAATGTTGGAAAAGTATTTACAATCAAAACGCGAATAGGTTCTTTTTTACGAATTGTAATTGGAAGCGGATTTGACTCTAACATCTTGCCCACACTATCTTTTTCCGATAATTTAAAAATAAAATCACCACTAACTTTTGGGACCGTTTTTAAAGAGAAATTTTGCGAACTCTTATCTTCTAAAAGAATAGAATCCAAACCATTACCTCGTGAATCTTGCAATACCAAGATGGAACCTAGTTTCGGTTTGGCATAAGTTCCGTTCAGCCTAAACTCATCCCCTAAAACAAGATGATCATTACACTTTACTTTGGTAATACCTGATGTAATTTCGTTTGGTAAGTAGCTAGTGGGTATACTATCAAACTTATAAAAATCAAAGGGTGCTACCCCATCGCCAATAATCACCAGACTTGTTAGCGAATCTAAAGCCCTACGAACCGGTTGCTTTGGGTTATATTCTAATACCTGAATTCCCTCGTAAATCGCCTCTAAACTATCTTGTCGTGCCGTTCGGTAGCCTTCGGTTAAAAGTAGTCCTTGCTTGTGCTGTATTTCTACTTCTTTGCTAGGTTCTAAAACAATTAGTATTAAAGCAATCAGGGTTATAAATGCTACTATAGCATTTAAAGTAAACCTGCCCTTGTCTCGTGTACGCCATTCCTTAAAAACAAAAACTACAAATACCAGTAAACCTCCCAATAAAATGGGTATTAATAATTCTTGCTGTACAAACGAAATTCCATCAATCATACACTTCCAATTGTTTTAGAAATAATGAATTGATTTCGTCTCTGTACACTTTTTCAGATCCGGGCACCTGCGGCGTACTTGGCAAAGCCAGTAACAATCCTTTTTGAACGAATCGGTAATTTTCAATGGTTCTTCCTGTGTTGTTCTCTATACTTTTTAGCCCTTGCAGTACCTGCAAATATTTACTCGGGTTTTCTATTGCCAATTGTGCCAGTTTGTTGCCTGCAGCGGTAAAAAGTATAGTATCATCCTTTTTAAACTCCTGTTCGCCATGTACCAACTGTTCCAATCGGCTAACTGCGTTTATAATGGCTTCAAAAGGTTGGTCTGCACTAGTAGTTTCGTTTTTACTATAATTTTTAATGTCCTTTATTTTTCCGGTAAGCCTATTTTCCTCCTTAATCGGTGGTGGATCAAAACCTATGCGATGTACATAAATACGGGCACTGTTCTTTATTTCTTGAATATATTTTAAAGCGTCGTATTGAAACGGCAACGACTTTTCTGGTTCGTATAATCTCAGATATAATTCGGCATCCCACATGATACTTAACGCCTTTCTTAATTTGGTTTTTAAAGATTCTTCAAACAAGGTTGATTCTTCTGGATCATCATGATTATGCAGGTAATCATGCAAAGGGTCTTCTGGTTCTTCGCTTGTATCTTCATGTCCATGCTCATCCTGTTCTACCAAGTTATGCTCGTTATCACCATCATGGTCATGCATAAATTCTTTGAGCATATTTTCTTGATCTTCAGCATGATCATGGTCTTTACCTTCTTCATGACTTTCGATCACGGCAGGTGCTTCTGCCATATCAGATTCATCGCCCATAAACTGTCCGTACTTTAGGCGAAGCGCTTTTTGGTCAAACCCCAATTCATTACTTCTCGATTTAAATTCTTGAATTGAAATGCTGGGCTTATCCTTTATTAATTTCTCGGTGTCAATAATCAGTTGTCGCTGACTTCTAAAATAATCGGGCATTTGGTCTACGCCTAAAGTTCCTTCTACACCAAATTGCTCTCCAACGGTATCTTTGATTACTGCAAAATACGTTTCGCTACGTGCCACATTACGCTTCGGCTGTTTTTGATCAAAGGCTTCTATATAAAAATAAAGCTCATCACCTACTTCCATTTTCAATGCATTCAAATCCAATGTTTTGGTGGCTCTTATAGATTTGGTTCCTTTTAAAATGGTTTCCTTAAAATTCAATTTTTCTTCCCTAAACTTCACAGACTCTCCCGTTCCCTTACTTACTGTTGCAATAATGTAGCTTTCATCAATTCCAAAATCATCTGTAATGGTACTTTGCAGTTCTACCAATTTTTTATCGGAAAAATCAAAATAGGTGTACTGTTCCAATCCTAAAATCTCTATTTCGGGCGGATTATCCGCTACCGCCTCCAACGAAAACAAATCGGATGTAAACTCTGTTCCTTCTTCATTTTGAAATTTAAAACTATAAAAACCTGATGCTGTTAAAGGCAACTGCACTTGATAACCCGTTTCTGATTTTTGCATGGGTATTAACTTGCCCATCACATCTAATATTGGTGTTACCACTACTGCATCAAATTGTAACCTCCATTGAATTTTAGCTCCGGTAACTGCCTTTATATTTGGGTCAGCTGTAGTTTTACTCCCCAATCTTGTGTACGATGGATAAATAACCCGTATTTCCTGCTTCTCAATTGCCGGAATACTGCTTTTAGCTTGTACACTATCCGTTGCCACAAACTGAATTTGCTCGATATTTTTAGGATTGTTTAGCTCGTTAGCAACCCCGGGAAATATAGCCAACTTGTGAAATATAAAGCCGAGTAATATACAACCTAGCATGACTAAAAATGCTTGTTTTAGGGCGTTTGGCGGACTTATATCCCCCAATCTTTTGGTGAGTTCTTCCGAAACCTTATAGCGTTGCAACCTCGCTAAATTGGATAAGTTGTCTTCTGGTTGTAATAGTAGTCCCGTACTAAATGAGGCTTCTGAAACGTGGGCATCTATATATGAACTTATAGTGTTCAAATTATGCTTCCAAGGCTTTTTTATGAAGACAAAAAGTAACACGCTTAAAATAAATAATGCCAAGCCAAACCATACGTTTTCAGTAATAAAATAGCATAGTACAGCAATGCCCAAGGCATACAGAACAGCCTCGGCGTATGACAACAACTGCCATCGCTTTTGAAATTTCACCAAGTTTAGTTTGCCCTGCTCCATCACTGTTTGCGTTTATATGCTACAAAGCGTTCCACCAATAACAATACTAAGAGGATTAACCATAAGTACGGATTCACATTCTGACTTGCCATTTGTTTTTGCTTCTTTTTACTAGGTGTATAAGTGGTTTCCAATTCAGCCGTAGAGACCGAACGATGATCCACCTCAGCTACTAATTTTTCAACCTCACCATTGACTTCCAGCATTTGTAACAATTGCTCCGTTAATCGCTCCGTAATCGCATTCTCTGAGTTTATGCGTTTGGTCAAATAGAAACTATGCTTCTCTACGCCGGGAATTACCATTGATTGCGATAGCGCATCCTCTTTGAAGGCCAGTAACTTTTTTGTCGTTTTAGGGGAAGGTTTTGCACTAAGCCAGATGATGGCATCTGCTTCTTTGTCTGATACTACTTCAGTATCTAAGCTAGATTCTACCTGAATCTCCCTATCCAAATAAATGGAAAGCGCCTTTAACGATGCCTCTATATACGATTTGTCTTTCTGTAAACTATCGGTATAATAAAGTGCTATTTTGATGGATTTTTGAACATACACAGGAATTTTATCTACCGGATTCGTTCCTGAAATTACTAAGCTATCCCCACTGTTGCTAAGCGTAAATTCATCGCCTAAGTTGACATTTTTATTGGTAACTTTGGTATCAAACGGAGTACTCTTGCCTGTAAACAATTGTAAACCATTCTTCTTTTTATAGGCTAATAAAGGTGTCTCTTTCGCTAATGCGGAATCAATGACTACCCAATGCATTTTATGCTTGGTTTCCGGTCTTGCCCCTTTTAACCCCTTTGCTAAACCCTTGGTAAAGACAACAATACTATCGGTCTGTAGGGCATCCATTTCAGATGCCAAACCCCAATAATCAAGTAAAAAATGCTGCGCAATTATGTCTTGTTCTTTTTCCTTTAACGGTAAGCCTTTTCGCAACAGTCTAATTTCTTGATCATCGCTTATTTCATTGAAGCGGGACATAAAACCAGTATACTGTACCAGCTCTGGTTCAATAATATAGGTCAGGGATGTATTGCTCACTTTTGATTGCCATTGTGGTTTTGCCATCAACAATACCAACAGCGAAATGATGCCCATGCGTAACACCAACAACCACCATTCATTCAATTGAATACTGCTAGATTGTTTTGATTTTGATTCTGATAACCACTGCACACTACCAATTTTAATGGTCTTTGCTTCCTTTTTACTCCATAAATGGATGGCTATGGGAACCAGAAGTCCCAATAAAGCCCATAGATATGAAGGATGTGCAAATGACATACTAACCGATTCTTTTTCGTTGTTTTAAAAATAATTGAAGCGCTTCGCCCAAAGGTGCATCCATTCTAAACACATGATGGTCTATTCCGTTAGACAGCAATTCTTCTTTTATACTTTTCAATCTGTTTTCAAGAGCATTTAAATATTCGGTTTTTGCCTGCTGCGTATCTACCTTTATTCTTGCTCCTGTTTCCCAATCCTCAAAAGTGATATTAGCACCGTAATTGAAATCCATCTCGGCAGCACCCATAATTTGTAAAACCACCACCTCGTTCTTAGCGGATTTTAATCCCTTTATAAATTTTGAAATCTCGTCAACGGTTTCATACATATCCGTCAAGAAAAAAATCAGCTCCTTCCCTCCTCTGTTCGGTATGCGTTTGTTTGAAATATGGGTTGCCGGCCACTTTCCTGTGTTTGAAAGTTTAATCAACTCTAACAGCAACCGGTTGTAATGCTTTTTATCCGCTTTAGGATATATGCTAATTGCATCTTTTTCATTTAAAGCGAATAAGCCCACCGCATCACCTTGCCTATGCGCCAAATAGGCTAAGGTAGCCACCAACACGCGAACAAAATCCACCTTTGACAATTCGGTTTCTTTGTGCAACATGGATGCACTGGTATCTATAATAAACTTAATGGTTACCTGACTCTCAATTTCCGACTGTTTGATGTAATACCTGCCCGAGCGTGCCAACATTTTCCAATCCAACAGCCGTAAATCATCACCGGGTTCGTAACCTCTGTACTGACTAAATTCCATTCCAGGACCCACACTGGCACTTCTATTTAAACCTGCCGTAAAGCCCTCTACCACAATGCGCGATATTAAGGAAAGTCCCTCAACCGTATTGATGACTTCTGGTTTTAATAAATCTTGATAGTCCTGTTTTGCCATAAACTCGATAATCGAGAGTTATTATTTACCTTTTAGTTGAATGGCACTCAGTAAATGGGTTGCCACTTTATCAGACGTAATGCCTTCCGCTTCTGCCCTGAAATTCACCAAAACCCTATGACGTAGTACGGGCAATGCCACTGCTTTAATATCATCTAATGTTACCGCTAATCTACCTTCTAACAAGGCATTAGCTTTTGCCGTTAAGATCATAGCTTGACCTGCACGCGGACCTGCCCCCCAATCTACCCAGTCTTTTACAAACGCATCGGTCGTGGTTTCTGGGCGGGTTGCCCTGATGATATCACTCACAAAACTGATGAGCGCATCACTGATGGATACCTCTCTTACCAGCTGTTGCAAACGCACGATATCATCGCCCGAAATAACTCGGTTCAATTTCTTTTTAAAGGTACCCGTTGTCGCTTTTAAAATGGCTTCTTCATCTTGCTGTGTTGGATATCCTATTTTGATGTACAACAAGAATCTGTCTTGCTGTGCTTCGGGTAAAACAAAGGTTCCTGATTGCTCAATTGGGTTTTGTGTAGCCAGAATAAAGAATGGCTTATCTAACGGATAGGTTTTATCTCCGTAGGTAACCTCAAATTCTTGCATCGCTTCCAATAATGCCGCCTGAGTTTTTGGCGGTGTACGGTTAATTTCATCCGCTAGTATAATATTAGAAAAAATGGGTCCTTTATTGAACTTAAAGAACTTTTTACCTGTGGTATGATCTTCCTCCAAAATTTCGGTACCGATAATGTCCGAAGGCATTAAATCGGGTGTAAACTGTATTCTTTTAAACTTTAAATCGATGGCATTTGCCAAAGTCCTAATCATTAGTGTTTTTGCCAAACCGGGAACCCCTTCTAACAATGCATGACCTCCGGCTAAAAACGTAATCAGTAATTGCGATACGGTTTCTTCCTGCCCAATAATCACTTTCCCGATTTCTTGCTTTAGGGCACTTAATTTACCGGAAAGCATTTCTACCTCATCTGCAATGCGTTGTAATTCTTTATCCATTCAAAAATATGTTTATGAGGTTAGGGCATACATAACAATGTTTACCCCAAACCGTGTATTGTCTATTTTGTACCAACGTTTGTTTCTAAAATCATAATCCCACTCGCAACCGTAATCCTTATTGCTGTACAGTACCCCTATTCTACCGTTAATGACTATTGCCTTTAAATAATCGTGCACCAAATCATCGCCCCAGCCGTTCAGCTCTTGTGATGTGGTAGGCGGACCATCTTCAAAATCAAAGAATATGGTATAGATTTCATGGTCGTTGGGTATTTTTTTTAATTCGGACGGACCAAATATTTCTTCCATTTGCCGCTCGAAGGATTTTGCGAACAAGCCGTCAATATCATGATTGCAGTCATCGGCAAAAACAAAGCCTCCGTTGCGCACATACTTCTCAAAATTCTCTTTTTCCTTTTTGGTAAACTCTACCAATTTATGACCTGAGATATAGCAAAACGGACTCTTGAAAATATCATCGCTTGCCAAGGTGATTATCTTTTCTTGCGTATCTACTTTCAAGGTGGTGTACTCCACCAATGAGTTCAGCAGGTTGGATGGCATACGCTGATCCACATCCCAGTCGCCGGACTCATACTGTAATCTCGTGAAGAAAAATTCGTTGCTCAAGGGCAAGTAATTAGTGTTTTTATTCCGCTTGAAAAAAGAAAACTGGCTGATGTGAAATGTCACAATCAACCAGTTTATAGTGCTTTATGATGCCTTACACCGCATCTGAAAGACTGGTAAACGTAAAGTCGCGCACCTTCATATAAGGTATTAAATTACCATTGATACGTACTTGTTTTCCAAGGGTTTCTAGATTGTTCAGCATGATGATCGGACTCTCATTAAACCTGAAGTTTTTTACAGGATATTTAATTTCACCGTTTTCTATATAAAAAGTTCCGTCTCTGGTAAGTCCCGTATATAACAAGGTCTGTGGATCAACACTACGTATATACCATAAACGTGTTACCAAAATTCCTTTCTTAGTGCTCTTGATCAAATCCTCTAAACTGGCATCGCCACCAGCCATAATTGCGTTCGACGGAAAAGGAACTGGCTCTACACCTTTTTCCTTTGCCCAAAAACGGTCATACGCCAAGTTCTTCACCACTCCGTTTTCAATCCAACTCGTCTTTTTTATAGGTTGCCCTTCTCCGTTCCAAGTAGATGTAGGTACTTCTGGATGCAATGGGTCCGAATAAATATTGACACGCTCATCCACTATTTTTTCCCCAATCTTATTTTTACCTTCAGGAGCGGACATAAAACTTCTTCCCTCATCGGCAGAACGCGCGTTTAAAGAACGGAACATATTACGTAACAAATCTGCCGAAGCGGCTGGTTCCAATATTACCGTATATTTCCCTGGCTCAATTGCTTTTGCCTCTCTTGAAAGTACAGCTTTTTCAATTGCGGTCTTTGCAGCTTCTTCTGCATCAAACTTATCTACATCGTTAAAATCTCTTTTAACCCAACCAGAACCTGTACCGTCATTGGTACGCATGGTCACTGTAAAATCAACATCGGTAGATTGATTGTAAGCGAACAGCCCTTTAGAATTGATCATAGCGCTAAAACCTGCCGAATCATTTAAAAATCCTGCTGCTGTAACATCTTTTGCAGCTGCAGGTACAATACTGCTACTGGCTACTTCTGCTCTATACTCCGGCGTTATGTTTGCTGTTGACTCGCTATATGTGATCGATTCATCATACACTTGCGGACCTAAAGGCTCCATAAACTCCGGATTCTCAGGAGAAAGTTGAGCCAACTCCTCAGCCCTTCTCACTACTTTTTCCAGTGATGCATCATCGAACTCATCAATAGTTGCCGTACCTGATTTTTTACCGAAGCTAGACTGTACCGCCAAGCTTTGGTTAGAACTGTACCCAGATGTAGATACCGTATTTCTTGCATATCTTATATTACCACTATTATACCCACTTAAATTAATCTCGCAGGTATCGGCTTTGGAAAAGCTCAATGCCTTCTCCAATATTTTTCTTGCTTCTTCTTTTGTATAAATTGCCATTGTTGTTCTTTTTAGAGTGAAACAATTAAATGTTTCTACCTGTGTTAATTACGTTTACATCATTGAACCTGGCAGTAGAACTACCATGAGATACAGCGCTCACCTGTGAAGGCTGCCCTTTACCATCGAAGAACGTACCAAACAAACGGTAATCATCCTTATCGCAAATCTTAACACATGAATTCCAAAATTCTTGGGTGTTACTTTGGTAGGCTACATCTTCTAACATACCCACAATTTCACCATTTTTAATCTCGTAAAAAACAGTACCACCAAACTGGAAATTATAACGTTGCTGATCAATAGAGTAAGAACCTCTACCAGCAATATAAATACCTTTTTCAACGTCTTTTATCATTTCGGCAATAGAGTACTTTTCTTTACCAGGCTCTAATGATACGTTTGGCATACGCTGAAACTGAACATCGTCCCAACTTTGTGCGTAGCAACAACCGTGAGATTCCTCTTCACCAATCATATGTGCTTGATCACGTATGGCTTGGAAATTTGTCAATACGCCGTTTCGTACCAAATCCCACTTTTTAGATTTCACACCTTCATCATCATAACCAACAGCGCCCAAAGAACCCATTTGGGTCTTGTCCGCAACAAGGTTGACGATATCACTACCATATTTAAAGTTGCCCGATTTTAATTTATCCAATGAGGCAAAACTTGTACCTGCGTAGTTGGCTTCGTAACCTAATACACGATCCAGTTCCAATGGGTGACCCACGGACTCATGAATTGTTAAACCTAGGTGATTAGGCTCTAAAACCAAATCATACTTACCGGCATCAACAGATTTTGCCGTAAGTTTTTCTCTTGCCTGTTTTGCTGCGATAGTGGCATCTTCTACCATGTCATAGCTGTTTCTATATAAACGCAATCCAGCAGGACCATCAATTTTCTCAGATTCCAATCCGTCTAAATACTCATAGCCCATACCTACGGGAGCACTCATATTCTCCCTGGTCTTAAAAGTACCGGCAGCCTTATCCACAGCAGTTACTCGCAATGTTGGCCACAAGCGGTGAATATCCTGATCAATATAAGAGCCGTCCGTAGAAGCAAAATACTTTTGCTCGTTGACCATAAATAATGCGGAGTTCACAAAGTTTGCTCCGTTATCCAAAGCAGCGGCATTTGCACTTAGCAAAAGATCTACCTTTTCTGAAACTGGAACTTCTTTAAAATCCTTTTTTATCGGTGTTTTCCAAGACACTTCTCCATATGCGTTAACAGGAGCTAACTTCACCGGTTCTTTTTGAATTTTAGAGTTAGCTTTTGCAATGGCAACTGCCTGCTCCGTTGCTTTTTTAATACCATCTTCAGTAACACTATTGGTAGAGGCAAAACCCCATGTACCGTTAGCGATTACACGTATACCTATACCAAAGGATTCTGTATTGACCACGTTTTGAACTTTGTCTTCCCTAGTGAATACATACTGATTTAAATACCTGCCTATACGGGCATCTGCATAGGTAGCACCCAATGATTTAGCAGTATTTAAGGCAACATCTGCCATTCGTTTTTTCACCAAGGCATCCATACCTGGTTCCAGTAACGCCTCTGTAGGGATGTCGTTACCTAGCAATAATGATGGCATCATCAATGCTCCGGCACCCAACCCGGCGTACTGTACAAAATCTCTTCTTTTCATGTGTTAGTTTTAAGTGGTTTTTTAGAATATGATATATATTTCCAAGGAAATACATAGGTTATATGCCAATGTGCTCAAGATCCATATGGGAGGCGAATACAAAAGAATGCCGGCCATACACAAGTTCCACATTGCATTACTACTTATCCTTCTCTAAAAATAGAGAGGCTTTTTTAACAATTATGTTAATCTTAACATAAAATATAACTTTACACCCTGTTTTTGAGAATAATGTAAAATTATATACTCCCTTTTTATTTTTCCTTTTTAAAGCTTTAATAAAATTGGTTAACCACAATTGAATAGTTCTACCTCTCCGAAACTTTAACCATGCAGATGATATGAACATACCTGATTTATATCATAGGTTGTCCAGATAATGCCACCTATATTTAATTCAACATCAAATCACCATAATTATGAGAAGAAATTTAACTGAAGAGGAATGCAGGGCAATACTGGAACAAAATTATATTGGACGGTTAGCTTACATATCTGCAGGATTTCCACACATAGTACCCATTACTTTCTTCTATGATGTGGAACATAATTCTATTATAAGTTATTCTGCCGAAGGACATAAGATAAAGGCCATGCGAAAAAACAATGCAGTTAGTATGGGCGTAGATGAAATTTCTTCCATAGAAAACTGGAAATCGGTTTTGGTACAAGGTACTTTTGAAGAGTTGTCCCGCATTGACGCCAAGCATATGTTACATGAATTTTCTAAAGGGGTAAAGGATGTGCTGCTAAACAAATACGGGGCACACCCAAAATATATCAGTGAATTTTCTGCTAAAATACATGACGAAGATGCTCCAATCGTATTTCGCATTACTATTAGCGATTGTACCGGAAAACTTAGGGAAAACAAATCAGTGAATTAAACTTGAGCTTTAAACCTTAAATATACAAAAAGCTCCCAATAATCAATTGGGAGCTTTTTTCGTTTCTATTCCTCCTTAATTACTTTCGATCAAGAACCTTTTCTCAAAACTCTCCTTTAAAAATTTACGGGCATCCGTTAAAATCCGCTCCACCTCAGTAAATTTGGTCCCTCTAATGTGCGCTATTTCCTTTAAGGTAAAACCTTGATGTACAAAAAGTTCAAAGACGGTTCTCATGGCTGAATTCATTTTTCCAAGTACCAAACGCATATGACGTTCAATGCGTTCCTTGTTCAAAGACTCATCTAATTTTGCGGCAAGTTCCTTTTCATCATCCGTGATAAAGACATGATCCAAGCTATAATCTCCTTTATCATAGGAAGAATCATCCAGTTCCTCTAGCATGACCAGGTCACCATCACCATCTGTACTATAATTTTCCTCCATGGCATCCCATTCCGGTTTGGAATACGCATCTATATTCTCAAAAAAAAGCTGATCAAATTCCTCCTCCACTAAACTATCCTCTAACAAGCGGTCTACCGTTTTAAAAAGAAATGCATGAAGTTCATCCTCATTACCAATTTTGTCCATATGGTCATAGACTTCTATAAATAGCTGATCGGTAAAATCACTGGGATCAAACATATCCTTTTTCAACGTACCATTGGCCACAGCACTATTGAGCCTATTGGAAACATACCGGTAAATTCTGGGTAGTATTTTCATTAGTTCATTGTTGAATGCTTCTTGGTCATCTTTCTTTTTTAAAGTAATTAAATTGGTATATGTCTCTTTTAAAATAATGTGAACAGTCTTGTTTACGGTTTCCATAGTACTGAGATTAAAGTTTTTATAGTACCCTAAAATTGCATCCTTTTACACATAAATACTATGATAATTATCAGTACCGACCAATTGATTTTCCTATAATTTGGTGATTTTCAAACAATAAAGAATTATCTTAAAACGGTCTATCAATTTGCATTCATGAATACACCCAAAGATTTTGGAATTTCTGGCCTTACGGACCAAGAGGTGGTGGCATCAAGGACCAAATATGGCTCCAATACCTTTGATCACCAAAAGGAAAATAGCTTTGTGGACGCCCTTAAAAGTTTAGCCAAGGAACCTATGGTCATTCTTCTATTGGTAGCCTCTGCTATATATTTTATTACAGGTAATTGGGGTGACGGTATTTTTTTGGTTGCGGCCATTATATTGGTAGGTTCCATTTCCCTATATCAAGATTCAAGAAGTAGAAAGGCCCTTGAGAACCTTAAAAATCTTACTCAACCCAAAAGTAAGGTCATACGTAACGGTGAGGTAATTGCCATTGATAGTCATGAATTGGTCATAGGCGATTATTTTATGGCAGAAGAAGGTAGCACCATTTCTGCTGATGGTGTCATTCAACATTCTAACGATTTTTCTGTAAACGAATCTATTTTGACGGGCGAATCTTTACCGATCTACAAAGATGCCAATGGCCCAAATCCGGAAATATTTACCGGAACCACCGTTGCAAGTGGATTGGCCATAGCACAAATTACAGCTATTGGCGCCAAAACCTCATTAGGTAAAATTGGTAAGAGCCTAGATCAAATTACCGTAGAAAAAACCCCTTTAGAACTAAAGATCTCAAATTTTGTAAAATTAATGTCCATCTGGGGCGGAGCAGTATTTATCCTTGTTTGGATCATTAACTACCTTCGTTCCGGTGCCGTTCTTGATAGCTTATTAAAAGCACTCACTTTGGCCATGAGTATTCTTCCTGAAGAAATTCCCGTTGCCTTCACAACCTTTATGGCCTTAGGAGCATGGCGACTCATGAAAATGGGCATTGTGGTCAAACAAATGAAAACAGTGGAAACACTGGGCAGTGCCACGGTCATTTGTACGGATAAGACAGGCACCATTACCCAGAACAAAATGGCCTTGGCCAAACTGTTTACGCTGCAAACCTATGCCATTGTCAATGCGGATGAAAACCTGGAACAACCAGAAAAAGACCTAATTAAAATGGCCATGTGGGCCAGTGAACCTATACCGTTTGACCCTATGGAAGTGGCATTGCACAATGCATATGGAAGCTTCTCCCAAGTTGATGAGCGACCAAATTACAAAATGGTTCACGAGTATCCTTTAGGGGGTAAACCACCAATGATGACCCATTTATTTGAAAATGAAAAAGGAAATTTGATCATTGCGGCCAAAGGAGCGCCAGAAGCCCTAATTGCAGTCTCCAACCTTACGTCAAAGCAGATAGAAAAACTACAGGAGACTATTTATAACCTAGGAAGGGAAGGGTATAGATTACTGGCCGTTGGTCAAGGTATTTTTACGGGATCAACCTATCCAGAACACCAGCAGGATTTTAAGTTTGATTTTATGGGGCTTGTAGCATTTTACGACCCTCCAAAAGATAACATTAGCCAAGTATTACAGGATTTTGACAAAGCGGGAATACAAGTTAAACTGGTTACGGGGGATAATGCAAATACCGCTATGGCCATAGCCAAACAAATTAATTTTATTGGCTATGAAAAATCAATGACCGGTGATGAACTTATGCAATTGACCGATCAGGAATTAAAAGAAAAGGTCAAGACGGTAAATGTTTTTTCAAGGATGTTTCCAGATGCAAAACTTAGAATCGTAAATGCCCTGAAAGAAAATAACCAAATTGTAGCCATGACGGGGGATGGAGTTAATGACGGGCCAGCCTTAAAGGCTTCACATATAGGTATAGCCATGGGCAAAAAAGGAACGGAAATAGCCAAAGAGGCCGCCTCCTTAATCTTGGTGGACGATGATCTCTCCAAAATGGTCGATGCCATTGCCATGGGCAGAAAAATCTACACCAATTTAAAAAAGGCCATACAGTATATCATATCCATACATATTCCCATAATATTGACCGTTTTTATTCCCTTGGCTTTGCGGTGGATATACCCAAATATATTTTCACCTTCACATGTTATTTTATTGGAGTTGATCATGGGACCTACATGCTCCATTATATTTGAAAATGAGCCTATGGAAAAAAATTTAATGGACAAAAGACCTCGCCCGTTCTCCACCACTTTTTTTAATTATAAGGAATTGGCCACTAGCATTCTACAAGGACTTGTCATCACCATTGGCGCACTGTTTATCTATCGTTATGCGGTTGAAGCTTCCTATAGTGAAAGTACTACCAGGACTATGGTATTTTTGGTCTTGATAGTAGCCAATATTTTTTTGACCTTAGTCAACCGCTCATTTTATTATTCCATTTTTACGACCATTAGGTACAAGAATTCATTGGTCCCCTTAATTATCGGCATCACCATACTTTTAACATTATTATTACTCTACCTGCCCGTATTGACCCACTTTTTTGAGTTTGAACGTTTGACACTAACACAGATCGGAATGTCCATCATCGTAGGCACTCTATCCGTTTTATGGTATGAACTGGTGAAATGGGGCAAACGCCGCTAAACTCTATTAAACTACAGTTTTTGACCATAAGCTAAATCACCCGCATCCCCAATACCGGGAAGAATGTATCCTCTGGTGTTTAATTTGGGATCAATGGCAGCGATCCATAAATGGGTGTTATCCGGAAAAATATTGGCTACCTTATCTATCCCTTGCCGGGAACCTATAACCGAAACGATATGAATGGCCTCAGGAGTTCCGTGCTCCTTTAATGCCAATAGTACATTTTCCAAAGTGCTTCCCGTGGCTAGCATAGGATCTGTTAAAATCAATATTTTGCCAGTCAAGGTAGGTGCCGCAAAATAATTTACGATTACTTTAAAATCATCGGCATCCCCTTCATGTTTACGAAAGGCGGATATAAAACCATTTTCCGCAGTATCAAAATAGTTCAATAATCCTTGGTGAAGGGGTAGTCCTGCACGTAAAATGGAGCAAATAACCAATTGGTCCTTACTAAGGTTCATTGGTTTAGAACCTAAAGGTGTTTCTACCGTAGTAGCATTATACGACAATGATTTGCTCAGTTCATAACCTAACACCTCCCCAATACGTTCTATATTTCGTCTAAAGCGCATAGTATCTTTCTGAATATGTACATCTCGTACTTCAGAAATAAACTGATTTAGAACAGAATTTTCTTCACTTAAATTATGAATGATCATGGTTGTCAATTTTAAGGTAAGGTACCATTTACAAATATAAAAACTTGAATGTATCAATATCACGTATCAATACATTCAAGTTTTTCTCACCATTTAAACCGATTATTATTAGGCAGTGAGCATTCCACCATCTATTAAGTGCGTACAACCAGTAATGAACTTACTTTCATCAGAGGCCAGGAAAAGGGCTATCTCCCCTATCTCCCTTGATGTGGCATAACGTCCAAAAGGTACTGCAGCAGTGAAGCCATCCTTTACCGTCTTAGGACTTTCCGGAGACATATCGCTTTCAATCCTACGCATCATATCATTATCAACCGGACCGGGATGTATTGTATTCACACGTATTTTTCTTGATGCATTTTCTATGGCAGCAACTTTCATTATTCCTACCACGGCATGTTTGGAAGCCACATACGCTCCAAGGTTGGCAAAACCCTTTAAACCCGCAACAGATGACGTAATCATAACGCTACCGCCAATTTCCATTTTAGGGATTATGTGTTGACAGCCCAACCAAACACCCTTTATATTTACATTGATTACCTTATCAAATATATCTTCCGGATAATCTGCTATATGCTGGGCAACCCCCTCAATACCAGCATTGGCAAAAAAGATATCTATTTTGCCAAATGTCTTTAAGGTAAAATCCAAAAACTTAAGGGTATCAGTCTTACTGGAAACATCCGCTTGAACAAAAGCTATGTTTTCATGTGTTAACTCTTTACGTAATCTGTCAATGGCATTGGCATCATTATCGACCAACACTACTTTTGCACCTTGATCCAAAAATAAATTTGCCGTAGCCATACCTATACCTCCAGTACCCCCGGTAATAACTGCTACTTTATTGTTCAACCTTTTCATAATTCTTATTTTTTTGTTTGTAGTTGTTGTATGGCCCATCCCTGATCTGGCTTATGGGTGGCCACTAGTTGTGCATTGAGCATTTTTGCACCAATAGTGGGTACTTTGTACCGTTTAACGGTCATTTGTATATGGTCTCGTTTTCCAAAATATTCGGCAATCTCACCGTTGCTAGAGACAAGTACATCAAAAAATTTATATTCATAAATTTTGAGCTTGAATTCATTTTCGCCCTTAAATGTTTTGTCGACAAAAACAGCTGTAGCGTAACCATCTTTAAAAGGGGTCACATTTAGAAACTGTGGGGGGACCACCACCGCACCGGTTTTATCCATAAATCCAAATACGGGTACACCATCTTCAACTTTCTGTGTAATGGCACAAAGTCCTTCATTGAACATGGGGTATGGTGCACCAAGAGCAATTGCGTTATCTTGAGATGGGTTCCAATACACATCATCTCTAAAATCTATTACCAGCTTTCCTTCCTCATCTATAAATCCCCATTCACCACCTTTACGAACAGCGGCCAGGCCTTCACTAAAAGGTGCTATTTCATCTATACCTTGTACCATTTGTGCCGAAACGGGTAGTACGGCCAAGACGGTTATCGCTAAAAGCATCAATCTATTTTTCATAATTCCCATATTTTAAGTTTATTAAAGTAATTCCATATTAATCCATTCATTATGACCATTGTCATATAGGTAGATTACCACTACCCATGCTCCGTAAACAAAATTTCAATTTTTGATAAAACAATCAATTCTGCCTTATTTTTACCGGCATAAGCATTGGCCATTGCGTTGGCCGTATCCAAAATCAATCGTTTTACCTCAGGAGTAAATAGGTTATAATGTTCCTCATAGAATATGTTAAATTGCTGAAGACAGTCCGCTGATTTTTTATCATATTCCAAACACCAGTCAAACGTTGTTTCTATCCTAAAGGCAGCATCAGAACCATATTCATCCTCTATATCATCTATGTGCAACCAATAACTTCTAATAAAGGACCTTAAATGATCAATTTCCTTTATATGTACTGTACCGTCCGCACTTGCCAAAGCGTAAAATACTTTCCCTAAATTTTCATATAGCTCCAGACCAAATTTTTGAGAGTTCAACATTTTTTTAGATTTAAGATTATCATGAAGAAAATTTACTTTTATATTATCACCTTTACTATGATAATTATCAGTTAAGGATTATATTTAGAAATGAATGTTTTTGAAAAGGACAGTAACGTTTTCCATCTACTTTCAGAAGGAATATCCGAAGGAATTATTTTAGTAAATACCGCTCAAGAAATTGTAGCGACCAATTCCTCTGCCGAGGAAATGTTTGGATACAAAAAGCAGGAACTCATAGGAAAATCGTTGGAGTGTATTATTCCTAAGCGGTATCATCATAAACATGAAGGGCATTTTTCAAGCTTCATGAAAAAAAGCGAAAAACGAAAAATGGGACATGGCCGTGATCTTAGCGGACTAAGAAAAAATGGCGAGGAATTTCCTGTTGAAGCCGGTCTTAATCCTTTTACGCTATATGGAAATACGTATGTTATGGCTTTGGTCACCGATATTACGGAACGTAAAAACTATACGTTAAACTTAGAGCAGACCGTACAGGAACGCACAAAGCAACTAACCGATGCCCTGGAGAAGGAAAAAGAACTTAACGAACTGAAAACTAGATTTTTATCTTTGGTTTCTCATGAATTTAAAACTCCCTTGAGCAGTATTCTTACTTCCGTGACCTTATTATCCAAGTATACAGAAACTGGCCAACAAGAAAAAAGAGACAAACATGTAGACACCATAAAATCCAAGGTACGGCAGTTAGATACTATACTTAATGACTTTTTATCCGTTGAGCGCCTTGAACTGGGCAAAGTAAATTACAGCATTGAGGATTTTCCTTTAAGCAGGGTCATTAATGAGGTGGTCTATGATGCCAATATGTTATTGAAAACTGGACAAAAGATCCGCTATCCAGACAATATAGATGAAGTGGTCGTTACCTTTGATGAAAAAACTTTGGCCCTAGCTTTGTCCAATTTGCTTCAAAATGCCATAAAATATTCTCCGGAGGAAACCACTATAAAAATTATTTTCACCATAAAGGATGATTACTTTACCATTCAGGTTGCGGATGAAGGTATAGGAATTCCCAAAGAGCAACAAAAATATATATTTGACCGGTATTTTAGAGCAGAAAATGCCCTGCTTAATCAAGGAACCGGTATAGGTCTAAACATATCTAAACAACATCTTGAAAATTTGGGGTCTACCCTTTCTTTTGTAAGCCAAGAAAATGTGGGGTCAACATTTACCATCCAAATTCCAAGAAACATAAAAAGTAATACCCAATGAAAACCGTTTTACTCATAGAAGATGACAATATTTTAAGGGAGAATACCGCAGAACTTTTAGAATTATCAGGTTATGACGTTATTACGGCTCCTAATGGAAAAATTGGCATTGCGACCGTAAAGGAAAAAAAACCGCATATAATTGTATGTGATATCATGATGCCGGAAGTGGATGGCTACGGTGTGTTGGATGCCCTTTCCTCCGATGAATCCACCCAAAATATTCCGTTTATATTCTTATCCGCAATAACGGAGCATAAGGCTATACGCAAAGGAATGGATCTTGGTGCCGATGATTACCTTACCAAACCTTTTGAAGAAGAGGATTTAGTTAGCGCCATTGAAAGTAGATTGGCAAAATCCAAATTGCTCCATCAGCTAAAAACAAATACTACTGAAGAGGTTAACGATCCAGATGCCATTGGTAACCTCAATCAATTAAAAAACTATTTTGACGATCATGGAGAGATCATTAAAATGAACGAAGGTGAGACCATTTATGAAGAAGGGGTCCGATCAACCTACGTATATTTAATTTTAAAAGGAGCCGTAAAGTGCCATACCATGGACCAAGATGGTAAGGAATTGATTACCACCCTATACCATGCAGATGATTTTCTTGGGTTTACCTCTTTGATGAACAATAGTGTAAACCAAGAATCTGCTACTGCCTTGGAACAAGTAGAACTAGCTGCGGTAAGTAAGGAACATCTACACCAAATAGTTGCCGAAAACCACACCATACCGTTAGAGCTAATGACACTTTTATCGGATAATATTTCTGAAATAAAACATCAACTACTACAAATGGCATACAGTTCCGTACGAAAAAAAACTGCCCAAACTTTACTGCAGTTTGCGGAAATCATGAACAATGATGCCTCAAAGCCAATACGAATCTCACGTGCAGATCTGGCAAGTGTAGCTGGTATTGCCACTGAAAGTCTAATACGCACCTTATCTAGCTTTAAAAAGGAAGGACTGATTGAAATTGAAGGTAGGAACATACGTATTAAGGAACTAAAAGTACTGCAATATGTAACCTAACTTAACTTAATAACACTCACTTTACGCTCCTCATGACATTTATCATAGGTTTTCTTTTGGACCTCAAATACTTTTATCACGTCCATAAAAAGAATTGCCATGAAAAATATACTCATACCTACAGATTTCTCCGGTAACGCAGATCATGCTATCTCTTATGCCTTAAACCTGTTTAAATGTGAACGTACCAATTTTTATATCATCCATGCCTATGCAGATGAAGTATATGGTCCTTTTCATAATGTGGACGATACCAATTTTGAAAAAAACAAAAATTCAATTGAAAATTTAACCAATAGCAAACTAAACGAATTAGTAACCGAAATTAGTGAGCGTACGCACAATCCCAAACATGTATATGAAGCGGTATCTTCTTTTGAATCGCTCGTAGATGCAGTCAATAATTTTAGCAACCTTAAAAATATTGACCTAATTATTATGGGGACCAAAGGCAAGACAGATGATGCACGTATAACCTTTGGAAGTAATACCATTCAAGTATTTAAATATGTTCAATGTCCGGTTTTGGCCATACCAGATGGAATTGAGTATACCCAACCCAAAAAAATACTGTTCCCTACGGATTATATGGTACCCTATAAAAGAAGGGAGCTTAAGCTTTTGGATATTTTGGCCGCCCAATTTAAGTCGCAGGTCCATAGTCTGTACATTTCGGATTTTGAGGATCTGAGCGTAAGGCAACTGGATAATAAAAAATTCTTGGTGGAATCGTTGCCCAATGCACGACTTTCTTTTGTGGTTACCGCAGTAGCAAACCGGGCTACGGCAATCATGAACTATATTCAGGAACACCAAATTAACCTTTTGGTCATGGTAAATAGCAGGCATTCCTTTTTAGAGGATATGTTATATAGGTCCACTATTGATGAGATCGGGCTCAAACCACCGGTTCCTTTTTTGGTCATGCAAAATTTACCGCGATAACCTTAAACCCGTTACCATGAAAAAAATACTTGTTACAACAGATTTTTCAGAAAATTCTTGGAATTCTATTTTCACGGCATTAAAAGTGTATGCCCAAACGCAATGTCACTTCTATATACTGCATGCCTATGAGCCCACTGCATTAAATGTTATGGGGAGTAAGACCCAACAACGACTGGGGGTAATTTATGATTCCTTAAAAAAATATTCAGAGAACGAATTGGAAGAAATGTTCTCCTATTTCCAGATCAACCATAAAAATCCACTTCATGAAATATCCACAATTTCCAAAGCGGGTGCTTTGACCGATGCCGTGGCAAACATTATTGCAAAAAACGATATTGATCTTCTAATTATGGGAACACAGGGAGCTACGGGAGCCAAAGAAGTATTTTTGGGCAGCAATACCGTTAAAGTTCTTAAATCCACTACGCATACCCCCATTTTAGCCGTACCTGCGGGATTTAACTTTCAACGCTTAAAAACCGTTTTGTTCGCCACGGATTTCGCAGAACCATTCAAGAAGAATGAGTTGGAGCCACTGATAGAACTGGCCAAATTATGGCAAGCGGGCATAGAGATTGTGCATGTGGCCGTAGAATTTATCCTAAGTGATACGCAGCAAATGAACAAGGAAAAATTAATTGAACGCCTGAAAGATATTGACCTCAGCTTTAATAACATACCTTTTGAAGTCAATGTTTCCACTAGTATAAATAAATATATTGCCGATGACACTGCTAGTATTTTAGGAATTATTAGACATCAACATACATTCTGGGAAAAGGTAATTGGAGAGGCGGTAGTCCATAAACTGGCATTTCATGCCAATATACCGGTATTGTTCCTGCCCCAATAAATAGTTAAGGTGATCGTATATCAACAACAGAGAAAATGAAAAATATTTTAATCCCGACAGATTTTTCAGATAATGCATGGAATGCCCTGCTTTATGCCATTTCTTTTTTTAAAAAGACCCATTGTACGTTTCATATACTTAACGT
Organism: Maribacter sp. MAR_2009_72; assembly: GCF_007827235.1. NCBI lineage: Bacteria > Pseudomonadati > Bacteroidota > Flavobacteriia > Flavobacteriales > Flavobacteriaceae > Maribacter > Maribacter sp. MAR_2009_72. The sequence continues at coordinate 1,097,390 of NZ_VISB01000001.1, forward strand.
AAATGCAATCAATACAAATGTTAGTGGAGAAACGGCAATGTACATTGCACCGGAATTATTGGAAGAAACATTATTGGCGGAAAGTAAAGAAAAATTAAAAGCCCTGATCAAAAGAATTGAACAACTTCCGCTCAATGTAAAACATGAATTCAATACACTGGCACTCTATGGTTTTCTGACCGATCATATTAAAATGCAAGTAAAGGAAAAAAATATTGACCTAATCGTTATGGGGACCAAAGGTGCTACCGGTTTAAAATCGGTTTCTATTGGAAGTAATACCGGCGATGTGATTACTAAAGTCCCATGCACTGTAATGGCTGTACCGGAACATGCTACCTACCACAGTGTTAAGGAAATAGGATTACCGTCAGATTTTCAATTGAAATATCATTATAAGATCTTAAGTACACTAAAAGATATTATTTCACTTAAAAATGCGGCATTACGATTATTGTATGTTTCGTTAAGAAACGAAAAACTTAGTTCCATACAAGAATGTAACAAAGCATTTTTAATTGATTATTTTAAGGATATTGAGTGCTCGTTCCATTTAGTAACGGGAAAAAAAATAGATGAATCCATACAGTGTTTTACGGAAAGTAGAAATCTGGATTTACTAGTCATGGTTGCAAAAAACCTAAATTTTTTGGAACGTATACTTTTTAGGCCTACGGTAGAGAAAATAAGTTATCACACCAAAGTGCCATTTCTTGTCATCCACGAAACATAATAGCTATTATTTATTGGCAACCCTTTCTTTTGTCACAAGGTTTAAGTTAGTTCAGATATAATTTTTTTAAGTTCAACTTTTTCCAACATACCAACGTGTCTCCATAAGGGTTCCCCATTTTTAAACAGAAGTAATGTGGGTACACTTTTGACGGTATATCTACGCCCAAGTTTCTTCTTGACATCCACATCTATTTCCAATATGTTGAATAGACCCTGCACTTCTTTATTTATAGTATGCAGCATTGCGGACATGGTTTTGCACGGCAAGCACCATGGTGCAAAAAAATGAACCAATGTTGGCACTTCTGAACTTACTTCTTTTCTAAACCCCATAACGATAGCTTTTAAGTTCTTTAATACTAAGAAGATACAAAAAGTTGACAACTGACAAATATCATAGCCTATCTAATGGTCTCTCCTTAATTTCATATCATAAAATTTACTCCTATGACACGTATTTTGTTACCTACGGATTTTTCTGCAAACGCCTTGAATGCCATAACGTATGCACTTACGTTATATAAGGACGTTAAATGCACATTTTATCTATTGAACAGTTATATGCCCCCTGTATACCATACGGAATACTTAATGGGCAGCCCGGCACAAATTGGTCTGGGTGACGTGGTTCAGCAAAAATCAATGTCTGACCTTGAGGAGTTGAAGGAACAACTTATTCGTGATTTCAACAACCCTATACATACCTTTATTACACATTCAGCACTAAATGTACTTTCTAGCGAAGTTACCCGAACAATCCAGGCAGAAGGTATTGACATTGTCATTATGGGTACACAAGGTGCTACAGGGGCAAAAGAAATATTGTTGGGCACCAATACCGTACATGTAATTAAAAATGCACAATGTCCGGTTATGGCCATACCTTCCGGGTTTGAATATGAAATACCGGAGCAAGTTCTTTTTCCTACGGATTATGAAGTATCCCTTAATGAGCAAAAGTTATCAAAACTGTTGCAAATCGTAAGGATACATGGTTCACTTATCAACGTTATGCATGTACATAACGGTTACGACCTAAATCCCGTACAAAGAAAATACAAAGAACAACTGGAAAAAATATTACATAAAAAAGCATTGTTCCATGATGTACCCAGTAATGAAATTACTACTGCTATAAACAATTTTCAATTAAAGCAAAAAATTAATTTACTGGTCATGGTTCAAAACAAACATACTTTTTTGGAGCGCCTTTTCATTGAACCTGTTATTAAAAAAATAGGGTTTCATGTCAACATTCCTTTTCTGGTCATTCCTCAATTTTAAGCTATGCAATTAAAAAATATCCTAGTCGCCACAGATTTTTCCCATGAGGCATATAATGCACTCTTTTATACCACCCAGCTTCTAGCTTTAGAAAAATGTACCTTTCATATCATTAATTGTTATAATGACCAAAGTTCATCCTTAGGTTCAAGCAAAGGGCTTTTTATAAGTAAGAAAGAACTTTCTGACTTACATCATTTATCCCAGGAAAAACTCACGGAGACAGCACATAGAATAGTGTTGGACACCAATAATACATTACATGAATTCCATACTATTTCCGAGAAGGGAACATTATTGAACGTAATATCAAAAACCTTGGATAACCTTTCCATTGATCTCATTGTAATGGGCAATAAAGGGCAAACCGGCGCTAAAGAACTTTTTATGGGGAGCAATACCATACAAATTGCCAAAACAATAACCCAATGTCCTATTTTAGCTATACCCAAGGAAATTGCCTATACCCCATTTGATGATATTGCATTTGTCACCGACTTTAAAAAAGGATGTACCCGTAGTACTTTGTCCATGCTGTTGACCATTTCCAAAATTGCTAAAGCAGCTATCAACGTCCTCCACATCAAAGAGTCTGAAATAATGACCCATAAACAGGTATCAAATAAAAAGCTATTAAAACTTTCACTTGCAAAAACACCCCATAATTTTGAAGAGGTCCTAAATTACACGAACAAGGCCAACGTTATTCAAGATTTTTTAACCTCTAGGGATATTAAGTTTCTAGCTATGGCCTATCACAGAAGAAACTTTTTAGAACGCCTGGTCAAGGAACCCGTAATTATGGATTTAAGTATTTATGCCGCAGTTCCTTTCTTGATCTTACCGTTAAACGACTGATATTTATCATAGTAAATAAAAGGATTGCGCTCTACATTTAGTACACAATCTAACACGTACTTACTATGAACAAGCGTATACTTATACCCACTGATTTTTCTAAAAACGCATTGAATGCAGTAAGATATGCTATAGACCTATATGCAAAACTTCATTGCGACTTTTACTTTCTAAATGTCTTTAGCGTTGAATCATATACGAACACCAATTTATTGATGCCAGATGAGGATAGTGAGGTCTTTATCAGGGCAAAGGAAAAGTCAGAAAAAAATTTCTTAAAACTCCTGGAATCCCTTGCTGCCCATGGCGATAATTTTAAGCATAATTTCTTTACCATTTCTATCAGTAGCTTTTTATCCGAGGCCATAAAAAAAATTATCGCGGAGAAAGATATAGAACTGGTAGTTATGGGTACCCATGGTGCAAGTGGCTCTAGAGGATCCTTAATGGGAAGCAATACGGTTATGGCAATGGAAAAGATTAGGGAATGTCCCGTAATGGCCATTCCTAGCGAATACTCCTTTTCCCCGCCTACCGAAATTGTATTTCCTACGGATTACAAGGATGCCTTTAAAAGAACGGAACTAAGATATTTAATGGAAATTGCAAAAATGCATGAGGCAAATATTGCAGTTCTTCACTTAAACATGTCTAAAGAATTATCACAGATGCAGGAGGACAATAAAAAATTATTACATGCCATTTTAGGGGAAGTTGCTCATGATTTCCATGTATTGCCAGAACGTAATCTTGCTAAGGGCATCCAATCTTTTGTTGAGGAGAGAAATAGCGACATAATTGCATTTATCAACCATAAACATTTCTTTTTCAGTAGTGTTTTCACCAAACCTTTGGTCAAGGCAATTGGTTATGATTCAACTATCCCAATTCTGGCCCTACATTAATTGTCATTAAAATATTGAACATGAAAAATACAGGTATATGGCTTAATAGCAAACATGCATATATTGTTCACCTCACGAACGGAAAAGAGGAAATGGAAAGCGTAGCATCCAATATAGAATTCTTCAATAGGACCGGTACAGGGGGAAGCCGTAAAAAAACCGGAGCTACACAAGATATTAGTAAAGAGAAAAAATATCTGGAGAAATCCAAAATTCAGTTTAAAGCCTATTTTAAGGCTATTGCGACTGCCATTGAACACAGTGATCGCATTGTCCTTTTTGGACCTGCGGATATTGACCAAAAGTTTAAAAAAGAATTGACGGAAAATTATCCGGCCATTGCCCAAAAACTTTTAGGAACGGTGAAGGTAGATCGTATGTCACAGAATGAGATCGTAGCATTGGTAAGGGATTATTATCTCAAAAACCAGTAATTAGCAGCATTAACCTAACCCGTATACGTCCCTTTAACGAACGGTTTTTAAAAGTAAACTATGGATACTATAGCACAGCTGACCGAAAACCCAACGGTATTAAAAGTGGCAAAACTGCTTTTATGGATTTTAAGTATAGTTCTTACCATTGGTTTTATACGAAGAACCCTCAAAAAACGGATAGAAAACATAACCATCCGTTACAAGGCCCAAAAAGGTGTAGAGGTTATTGGCTATATGCTTATCATTTTCTTGATATTAATGGCTGTAACCGTTGACAGTATGAAAGATTATACCATTATTATAGGGTTATTCACTGCCGGTATAACTTTTACTTTACAGGAACTGATCTTAAGCATCGCAGGGTCGTTCTATATCTTTTTTGTGAGGGTCTACAAACCTGGTGATCGTATTGAAATCAATAATATTAAGGGTGATGTTATTGATATTGACAGTATTTATACCACTATAATGGAAATGGGAGAATGGGTAAATAGCGACAATTATTCCGGTAGAATCGTAAAAATCAGTAACGCTTTTGTGTTCAAGGGACCAATTAAAAATTACTCAATGGATTTTCCTTTTGTTTGGGATGAGCTAAACATATTGATCACCTTTGACTCTGACACGGATTTGGCCAAAACCATAATGCTGGATTGCGCCACGGAACTATTATCATCGTATACGGAAAAATCAAGGGCCAAGTGGCAAGAAATGGTGGAACATTACTACATAGAAAATGCCACTTTGGAACCTACCATTGCTATAGAACTAACGGATAATTGGATTCAATTGAACCTTAGGTATATAACGGATTACAAAAGAAGAAGACATACAAAACATGAACTTTTTGATCACATAAAAAAAGCAATTTCCAAATCTGAGGGCAAAGTAAAACTAGCTTCTACCACCTTACAATTGTTACCGGTACCACCTTTGGACATTCATTTAAAAAATTGATATGAACACGCACCATACCATTGAAATCATAAAATCATCTGGACAAAAGGTAAAGTTTTCGCTAGACAAGTTAAGAACTTCCTTAAAGCATAGTGGAGCCAATCATGAATTGGTAGAAGAAATCCTGAGCAAGGTTACCGATGAACTTTTTGAAGGTATTACCACCAATGAAATTTACAACCGGGCATATGCATTGCTTAAACAGCATAAATCCGTATACGCTTCTAAATACAAATTAAAAAAGGCCATTTATGAATTAGGGCCTACCGGTTTTCCTTTTGAGCGTTTTGTTGGTGCCATTTTACAATATTCCGGCTATACGGTAAATATAGATATTGTACTAAATGGCGCATGTGTAACACATGAAATTGATGTCGTTGCCGAAAAAAATGAAATGACTACCGTGATCGAATGTAAATTCCATAACGAGGAAGGCCGTAACTGTAATGTAAAGGTTCCGCTTTATATACATTCAAGATACAACGATGTAAAGGCACATTGGGTAACCAATAGCAACAACAAACCATTGGATAAGGGTTGGGTGGTCACCAACACAAGGTTTACGGAAGATGCCCTGGCCTATGGTAAATGCGCCAACCTCTACCTCTTAAGCTGGGACTACCCCACAAATGATGGGCTCAAGGAAAGGATAGATAGATTAAGCCTCTACCCTATTACCGTTAGCAATCTACTTACCAACAGGGAAAAACAGTTCTTATTGGGACGCAATATTGTACTCTGTAGGCAATTGATAAAAGATAAATTCTACTTGGATCATTTAGGCGTTTCAACAGAAAGGAAAGCCAAAATATTGAATGAAATAGAGCAACTCTGTAACGCATAGACCCATGAATAAAATTAAAATAACCTTCCTAGGTGCTTCGGGCACGGTAACAGGCTCCAAGTTTTATTTGGAAACACCTGAAAAAAATATAATGATAGATTGTGGTATGTTCCAAGGTTTAAAGGAATTACGCACAAAAAATTGGGAACCTTTATCCATAGATGTTTCCTCAATGGATTATGTTCTGCTTACACACGGGCATTTGGACCATACTGGATATTTGCCAAGGTTGGTGAAAGAAGGATTCAAGGGTACCATATTGGGTACGGAACCAACACTCTCCATTGCAAGGACCATATTATTGGACAGTGGAAAAATTCAGGAAGAGCAAGCCAAAAAAGCCAATGAGGAGGGGTTCTCAAAACATACTCCCGCATTGCCCTTTTATACGGTTAAAGAGGCAGAAGCCACCATTAAACTGTTTTCAAGTTGCGATAAGGATGAATGGATTACATTATCCGATCATTGTAGGTTCAAGTTTAGATATAACGGTCATATTATTGGGGCAACTTTTATAGAATTGGAGATATTTGAGAAAATATTTGTATTCTCAGGTGATATAGGAAGGTTACACGATGAACTGTTAAACCCTCCTGAACGCCCCCAATGGGCAGACTTTCTTTTTTTGGAAAGTACATATGGCAACAAACTGCACCCAAAGGAAGATATTACTGAAATCTTAAGTGAACTTATCAATAATACCATACATGACAGGGGCACCCTGATTATTCCTTCCTTTGCCGTAGAAAGGTTACAGCTGCTCATGTATATTTTATGGCAGTTGTACAAAAAGAACGCCATTCCCAATATTCCAATTTTTATAGATAGCCCCATGGGCAATAATGTATTGAACGTATTTGAACAATTTCCAGATTGGCATAAACTTACGACCAAGGAATATCAGGCCATGTGCGATCATTTTACCATTATATCATCCTTTGCGGATACCTGGAAAACAATTGATGATAAAAGGCCAAAAGTTGTCATTGCCGGTAGCGGTATGGTTACCGGAGGCAGGGTCCTTACCTATTTAAAACAACTTGTAGACGTCCCAAGCACCAAAGTGCTGTTGGTAGGGTTTCAAGCAGAGGGCACCAGGGGAAGGCAATTGTTGGACGGTGCTCATGAAATTAAAATTCATGGAAGGTATTATCCTATAAAAGCAAGCATACATCTTATTGAAAGTCTTTCTGCCCACGCCGATCAACATGGACTACTGCATTGGATAGGTGCCATTAAAAACATTCCTGAAAAAGTATTTCTTATTCATGGTGAGTCTACTGCCTTAGATGCGTTTCGAGTAAAAATTAAAGCTACAAAAGGTTGGGACTGCCATATTCCCAAGTTGAACGAGATTTTTGAGCTGTACATCTAGTTTCCCAGTAAGACAAAAATCAGGCTGACCATTATCATTTTCTGAAATTTTTATAAATACTACATTGTCGGTTGTAAAGACCGATAAAAATAGTTCCATGAAAAAATTACTGATTATCCTATCCTTGACGTTAGTGAGCTGCTCTTCCATCAGTTTGGTGGAAAACTGGAAAAATCCGGATATTGTTTTATTCCACGCCAATAAGGTTCTTTTGGTAGGAATGGCCAAAAATTCAGATACCAGAACACATTTTGAGACCGAACTTTTAGAGGAGTTCAAAAAAAGAAATGTTGATGCCATGCGCAGTATAGATGTCTTTGACCTATCCCTAACGGATTCCAGAAAAACCGAAAAAGAACTTGACGATGTAGAACAAAGCCTTTTGGACAAGGATTTCGATGCCATTTTATTGACCAAGATTACCGGTTCTGAAGATCGTGAAAAGTTTTTAAAATCCATAAAAAGATGGGACGACCACCAAGCCCGGTTCAATGATGATTATCTGGAACACCAAGGTATTTATTGGGATGACAATTACTATGAAAAATTTACCGTATATCACGCGGAAACAACTTTATACTGTATCTGTGAAGGTAAGGAACGGTCCATGATATGGAGGGGAATCATTGATATTACAGACCCTAACGATATTGATAAGGCTATTGAAGATTATATTAAACTGGTAATTACGGCAATGGAAGAGCAGGATTTGGTCTTCCTATCACAAGATAATTGATTAAAACAGCGGACTTAACACCCTACCAATACCTTCCTTAAGTTTTTTGCCCCAAGGTCTTTCTATATACTCCGTATAATTTAATTCCTTACCAATGGCGCAATCCTGAAGAAAATCTTGTTTTAACAACTTAGCGAACTCTTTATTGTAGACCAGTGCATTTACCTCATAATTCTGTTCAAAACTACGGTCGTCCAAATTAGCGGTCCCTATGGAGGATACCGCATCATCGCTTACCATTATCTTACTGTGCAAAAAACCGTCCGGGAATAGAAAAATTCTAATTCCGGCTTTTAAAAATAGCTCAAAATAAGACTGTACCGACCAGCTTACTACCGTATTATCTATATTTTCAGAAACCAGTAAACGTACATCTACCCCACTAATGGCCGCAGTAAGCAAGGCACGTATCAAGGCCTGTCCTGGAATTATATACGGATTAGTGATGAAAATATAATTTTTGGCCATATTGATGATTGAAAAATAGGTCTGTTCCAATACAGGAAAATCATCATCTGGTCCACCGGCAACAATCTGTACCAAATTTTTTGAAGGTTCAAATTCATCTTGCTCTAAATATTGCAAAGGCTGTAGAACCTTACCACTCACCAAATACCAATCTGTCATGAATACTTGGTTTAAATGTAATGCGGACGGTCCTTGCAACATTAAATGCATATCATGCCATTTGCCCAAACCAACTTGACCCTTTAGGTACTTATCCGATATATTGATACCTCCGGTAAAGGCTATCTTACTATCAACCACAATAATCTTCCGGTGGTTTCTATAGTTTAACGACGAAAAATAACGCCCAAACTTAAAAGGCAGAAACGGATACACCTCTACCCCTATTTTAATAAGTTGTTTAATGTATTTTTTACTTAACGAAAAACTCCCTATGCCATCATATATCATTCTAACTTCCACCCCATTGGCAATCTTTTTTTCAAATAGGGCCAAGAGTCTATCCGCTAATTCACCCTCCTCAAAAATATAATACTGAATATGAATGTGCTGCTGTGCATTTTCCAATGCATTAAAAATTGTATTGAAGGTGGTACTGCCATCCTTTAATAATTGTAACGTATTATGGGGTGTAGGGGGAAAATGGGAAGTAGCATACCCATGGGTCATTAATTTACCGTATTTTCCATCAAATACATTGATATGGCTATCCTGGGGCTTTGGCAGTTTATTGAAAAGGTCTTTCTTTAACCTGATCAACTTATTCTTTCTTCTATTTCTGCCCAATAGTAGATATAATAGAATACCGCCAACAGGAATGGCAAATATGGCCAATAGCCATGCTAAACTTTTGGTTGGCCTTGCACCATGAATGATTATGGAAATCACGATTACAATGGTCAGTACAATATAAATGCCAATAAAAATTACCGTCCACATAGTCTTACAATTTACGACCTAACTTTAGAGTAACCCATAGGCTACCCCATTTATTGGTATCACTTACAAGATATACCTGTACGGTCAATAGCTCAATGATATTTGTCATACACCACGATCACGGTGGTAAACATAATCACAATTCTATTTATGCATCTTATCCAAAATATCTATAATCTCGGTTTTCTTTCTAACCGAAACGGGAACATTTTCTCCATTCTTGAGCATTAGATAACCGCCATCGGTTTTGATATAGGCGCTGATGCATTGTAGGTTGACCAAGTGACTTTGGTGTACACGAACAAAATCGTGACTGCTTAATAAATCGGCAAAGTATTTTAGGGTCTTTGTTACGAATATCTTGCGTTTGTCTTGAAGGTGGAAAATGGTGTTGTTACTATCGGATTCACACCTGATAATATCGTCTAGACTGACAATGATAATTTGGTCAAGTGTGTGTAACGATATCTTATTAGGTTTTTTCTCTGGCGCTGAAATGGTCTCCTTTAAAATCTGCAAACGCTCTTTATTGGGCTGTAACTGCTCCTTTGCCCTTGCAATTGCCAAACTTAAATCTTCGTTGGAATAGGGTTTTAACACATAATCGATTGCAGCAAATTTAAAGGCACGTATAGCAAACTCATCACTCGCGGTTACAAATATGATCTTCGATTTTAAATCTGGAAAAATCTCTAAAATATCAAAGCCTGTACCGTCACCTAACATAATATCTAAAAACAGAATGTCCGGCTGATTTTTACGCAGTACTTTGGCAGCTTCCACTACACTCTGCGCCGTGGCGATAATTTCAATTTCTGGGTGTTGCGTCTCAATATCCTTTTTTAAAAGGGTTAAGGCGTCAATCATATCTTCTACTATTATCGCTGTATGCATAGGTGTTTAATAATCTGTTAGTAATGGTATTTTAAAGGCAATCTTGGTTCCTTCAACGCTACCGTCTTCATTTTTAATTTCACTGATATGCAAGGTATTTTTACCTACAATGGATTCCAATCTTTCTTTGGTAACGGTCAATGCCATTGATTGATGGTCCGTTTTTACCTTTTCGCTCTGCGATTTAAAAATACCCAGTCCGTTATCAATAATACTGCAATGCAAATGGGTTTTTGAGGTAGTAAAGCCTATCTCCAATTTCCCTTCCTTTTCTCCTTTTAATATTCCGTGTCTTATGGCATTCTCCACAAATGGCTGAATAAGCATGGGCGGTATCAATATCTCTTCGGCATCGGGAGTGGTTTTAACTTTTATCTCGTATTCAAAAGGCTTCTGCGCCATTAACTGTTCTACCTCTATATAATGTTTTAATGCCTTTATTTCTTGATCTAGACTTATATGCTCTTTTCTTGAATTTTGTAGTGTTTCTCGTAACAGTATGGCAAAACTATTAATGGTAGCCTCCATCTTCTCTGGCTTGGTGCCTGCCATTGCCTTTACACCATTTAAAACATTAAAAATGAAATGCGGATTCATTTGTAACTGAAGCGCTTTTTGCTCTAAGGTCAACAAATAGTTTTGTGTTTTCAAGCGTTCTTGTTCCGCTCTATTTTTTGCCTTTATCTTACGTATATACCACCATCCAAAGCTTAACAATAGTACCACCGCCAATGCCAAAACCGACCATTGAAACCAGTCTTTTTGGTATAGCGGACTATCAATGAAAAAACGGAATGCTATAGGTTCACTTTCTTGCCATCTGTAATTTCTGGATTGTACCGAAAAAGTATGTGCGCCATACGCCAAACCTGCAAAATTCTGCTTGTTCTCCTTTACCCAAGGGCTCCATTCATTATCATCTAACCGAGTTCTATACGCTACTTCGTTTGGGTGGTCAAAATCTACCGTTCTAAAGGAAAAACCCAATTGTGTTTGATCGGGAGTTAATTGTAAAATTTTGTTCGTATTCGTCCAATCTTTTAAGATCAAGGAATCGATAGTTTTATACCGCTCTTCTACTCCCGTAAAATATACGGTTGGCGCAGCAGCTGTTTTCTTACTTTCGCTAGGGATATGCTTGGTCAACCCATAAATAGCACCAAACCACAAATTGCCATCCTCATCTTTATCGACCGCATTTAAGCAGGTTTCTATACCTAAGAATCCGTCGTTTCTACCAAAATGATAGATATCTACAATTTCGTTCGTTACGTTAAGTTCTATTTTATCTACACCGCGTTCAGAACCTGCCCACAGGTTACCTTGATCATCAAAAATAAGCTGATATATATTATTGGAAGATAAGCGCTTACTACCTTTCAGCTGCTGAAAATTTACCGGATTCGTGCTGTTCGCATACCAAATTCCCTTACCTGAAGTTCCCAAGAAAATAGTATCATCATGAAACAAAATAGTTCCTATTGCGGTTTGTTGTTCCAAGTCAGTGGTGACCGTAGCAACTTTATTATGCTCAATATACCCTAGATATCCGTTTTTTGTAGCATACCAAAACCTATCGTTTTGGTCCTTTACCAAACTTGTAATGAGCATATCCGTTATGCCATCTCGCTTGGTAAATGTTTTATGAACGACCAAACTATCCTTTTCTGAATAATACTTGAATTTTACAATTCCGTTTGCATAGGTTGCCGCCCATATGTAATCATCGTCTGCAATTACGGTTCTAACCCAATCCGAAGGAAATCCTTTGCTTTCATCAATGATATGATTTGTGGTACGTTCTACCGAAACCGTATCAATTTGTATGAGGTAATTTTCGCTCGATGAAAACACCAAACTGTCTACCATTTTGGTCTCTCTAAAAAGCAAACCTCTATTATCCGACCCTGCCCAAATATTGCCCTTGGCATCACTAGTGATGGTCTTGATTTTTACATCAAAAAAAGTACTCTCGTTAGGTAGTGGATGAATGCCTTCGGAATCAATTTTTGTCAAGCCTTTTTCCGAAGTGGAAAACCATAATCCGTTCGGAGCGTTATGGACCGCATAAATGCGATTGCCCTTTAAGCCTGTTCGCTGATCATAATGTTTAAAATTGTTCTGAAAATACTTATAGAATCCGCCACCTGATGTAGCAATCCAAATATTGCCGTTTTCATCATTAATGACCTTTCTTATGTGTGGTGTTGCCAACCCACTGGCAGTATTCAATCTTTTTATTTCTGAAAATGTTTTGGTCTCCACAATGGTAACTCCCTCATTATCTGTAGTTATCCACAACTCATCTTTATTTTGAATTGACATGGAATTTATACGTGAGGGCTCCGGCATTAAAAAGCGATTATCGGTTGTAGCCTTATCGATTATAAAGACACCATCATCAAATGTTGCTGCAATGATTTGGTTGTTATGTGCTATGACCGACTTGAAATTATTCTTCTCAGCTTTTATAAATTCGGTAGCATTGTTACCCAATTCCTTTAATTTCCATAAAGCATTATTGGTCGCTAGCCAGTAATAATTCCCATCAAAAAACACCGAATTTATTTCGCTGTTGTCAATTTCCGAATTTAAATTAACCTTGCTTACCAACTTATTTTTACTGTAGGTATAGAGTCCATTTTTAGTCGCTAAAAATAACTGACCATCAACTGGAAAAAATTGAAGTATTTGCGGAGCCTCTAGATTAACAAAGTTGTTTTTTACTTTTATGGAAAGTCCTTTTTTTGTTCCAATAAACAAGGAGTCGTTAACGGCGTAAAGGGCATCAATATAATTGGAACGCAAGCCATTACTCTCATTCCATACTTCAAAAATTTCTCCGTCAAAATTTGCCAGTCCGCCACCTTGAGTCCCTAGCCACAAGTAGCCCATATCATCCTGTACAATATCATATACCTGTGATTGCGGTAAACCATCTGCAATGGTATATGACCGTAGCTGACTGTTTTGCGCAAACAATTGTATTGTACCAAAACAACAGCAAACAATCAAAAAGTATTTTACAATCAGATTCAAAAAAACGGATTTCTTTTACGTATTAACTAACGCCATTGCTACTATAATATTTGATAAAGCGAACGGTCTTCAATCGACACATTTTGGTACTCATTAGCACCATTAGACTGCAAAATAGGTGCCAATACACACAGCACCGTAGTTTTTCCTTTTATAACTAGCGTATTGCCATTTACCGCACTTCTCCAACGAAATTTTTCTATCGGAATTTGCAAGGCAAACAATACCTCCGCCATTTCTGGGGATTCTGAAACCCAATCCATGATAGCTTCCTTATCTGCCAATTTAGGCATATCGTTGCTGTTGTCAAAAGTAAATTTCCATTCTACCGGAATATTAAATTTAAAACTATAAGCCTCACCAAATGAAGACTCTTGTCTAGTGGTTAAAGCAGTTAACCAATCTATATGTACATCTGGGTAGTTTTCTCTAAATTCTTGGGATAGAAATGCTGGTCCTTTAGACTCTGCCGTTGGGTAATACCCATAGTAAGGTTTTGCCAGGTAATGTTCTGAATATTTACCGCCAAATACATTAAAAAAGGGTGATGCACTCACTAGATCTGCCTTAAAAACATGCTTCAATTCTGTTAACAATGCTTTGTTTTCGCCCAATCCACATGAATGAAAAATAATCTTGGTATTGCCCGTATATTCTTTGCAAATGGTTTCTATGTTATACTCTTTAACCGCACGTTTTAAACTCTTTACGGTAATGCGTTCACCATTTTCCATAATTCTCATGGACATTCCCAACCAGGCATTACTATGGCTTACTATGTGAATTTCTTTGAACTGAACTTGGTTCTCCCCTGCATTGTTAATGTAAGTGATAATCTCATTTATGGTATGTAAACCTTCTATAATAGGCATTCCCTGTTTTTTAAAATACTGTTTTGCATTGCTATAATAGGTATTGTCACTCTCATCAAAACCAGCTATAAATACGATAGATTCCTGAATGCTCGTGTTTGGCAAAGCAAGTGCCGTTCCCGACTGCTGCGAAAACGGCTTCTTGCCACCAAGCATTAGCACACTCACCAATACGATAATAAAACACTTATACATCATTGCTTTATCTTAAAAGTCTATACTTACTACGGCATTATCTTTTATATCACGGGTTTCTTGCTTTTTCACCAGCTTAGATCCGTTCCATGAATACGGTGTGGTAATGAATTCAACATTATCCTGAGCCAGGGCATCATCTAAGGATTTAATGTTCTTCGTAATCGTTGTCTTCAATAGTATGGTACTTTTTACCCCTTGCATATCAGACGGAAAAACAAAATGTTCTGTTTTTAAATAATTATTATCGGCATAATCCACCAAATCTGCCACTTTTATGAATCTGCCATTGTTCCAAAATACATAGCTCTTCCCTACTTGATATCCGGATTCCGCATCGGCCAGATCAACTGTAATAACATCTTCTACATTGAACAAACCAAGACTACCATGGTTTTCAATATGAACAGGTATTGCATGTAGGCTATCGAATACGATCTTATCTAACTGTTGGCCGTTTTTAAAAGCCCGAAGTTGATAGTTTACCTTGGTAAGACCTGCTTCGTTTTGCGTGCTACTTTCATAACCGTACACAAATTTTACTTGATTGTCCGCAATACTACCAAAGGATTTTTGAGCTATCATACCGCCCCAAACCCATCCGGTTTGATTTTCTGTGGTAACCCTGTACCAATGACTGTTTACACCGTCTATTTCTTTGCTGTACAGACTTTTTTCCCATAATACCATTTTGGTACCGATATCCAACAAACCTACTTTTTTACTTCGCACCGATGGCTTTTCCCGAAGAAAAACCTTGTGTGCAAGCAGGTATTCATAATTTAATTCTTCCACAGGAATTTCTTGGTCCATAATTTCAAATTCTACTTGTTCTGTTTGGGCAAATAAGTTTACCATAGCAAACAAGCTTAGGAACAGGGCACTTTTCTTTACATTTCTCATTTTTCTAAAATTTAAGGGTTAATAATTAATTGCCGTTAAGGCTTCTTCCTGACCAAAGTCATCATCGTTCCAAGCAATACTTCTTAAAACTGAGATATCTTTAATCGTATGGGTTTCCGTGTATTGCACCACAGCGCGTAGTATGGTTCCTTCCTTCCCAAAGGGTTGATTGGGAAAAATGTAGTGTATATCCGAAATTGGATCATAACCGTATTCATTTTTAATACTAGGCAGCGCTATAACATCATAATCTGCAGTTACCAAATAATACTGTTCTTCCGTACTTGCACAACATGTATTATATTCCAGGGTAATTTTTAATATTTCGGTGATACCTTCTAATGCCGGTTCTTCTAAAACCGAGATTCTTATTTCATCTAACAGACCAAAATCTGCAATATTTAAAGTGGCAATAGACTTCTCTGGATCGTTGGTTACAATGATATCTACCGCCCAGGTATCTTCTTCCTCTTGACCAACGGTTCTTTGGTTGGCAACATCGTAGATATCGGTTAGTTTAAACTCTTGTGCATTAGTGGCACAAACACAAAATACGAACGCTAAAAAGATGAATTTTCTCATGATAATTATTTTAGTTGTTTTCTTTCTACACTACTAAATTACTACGGAGACAAGGCTTTTATTAGGCTGTTCTAGTATTCGTAGCTGTTCATCTAGAATTCGTTGAACAGACCGTATTTATTCAGGTTTCCACATGTTTATTCTTCAATTTATTGCAAAAGAAAAACCTGTAAAATGACACACATCTTACAGGTTTTCTTCTCCTTTTGGAGAACCAACTAACCAAAACTAACTACCTATTTTTTCAATGTTAATGTGATTTCTTTTTTAACGGATTTTAAACTTATTTTATCAAATTCCAACAGCATACTTTCATCAACTGTCCAGCTACCATTCTCAAATTTTTCTACTCGTATAACCTTGCCTTGAGCATTGAATTTTATACGCAGACTTTCATACTTTTTTAAGTATTCCGAAACTAATTTGGCATACATCACTTTAAATTCCATCGTTAACTGTCTTTTTTCATTCTTTGCTATCTCATCTTCAAAAATTATGTTGAACGTGCGTTTGAATTTGCTGGTTTCTTTGACCTCCGCTTCTGCTCCTACGGCGGAATTGTTTACGTTATCTGGCATTGGCAACGGCTGTTTTACTTTCCTCAATGTACCATCTTTATTGACTATGGCTTCATCGACCGCTACAAAAGAGGTGTAATTCGTCAGCAAATTATATTTGAGTCCTAGTGCCACCACCTCAGCTTTCACATCTTCATTAAATAGCTTCTTGTAATCATCCAATTCCCCTATTCGCTTTCTAGCCCACAAATAACCCAAGGCTTTGTTCCGCTTGCTTAAATGTCCATCAGTTACATTATACACTTGTCTAAAACGTTTTTTGCCTTGATATCCGGTGACGATTATTTTCCCTTCTGCCTTACCCTTATATTTGCCGTGAACAACTACCGGTCTTGCTGCAAATACATCTGGTATGCTCTTTTGGGCAAGGTCGTACATATCAAATCCTTTCGATTCAATCTTTACTCGTGTCAATAATGGAGTTGCTATATAATTTGCAAAGTCTTTAGCCACTTCGGCAGCTTCTTCAGACGTGGTGGCAATGAACGATTCGCTGTTAGAAACCTTTGCCATACCTTCAACTAAATACCTATTTACACTAGAACCGATACCAAAGGTGAAGACACTGGCTTGGTCTAGATTGTTACGTATAAGTTCAAAGGCTTCTTTTTCAACGCTTACATAGCCATCGGTAATGACCACCATAGATCTTGCTACGCTCATATCTTTTCTAGGCAGTTTATATGCTGTTTGTAGCGCACTTAACAATTGTGTGCCTCCACCACCTTGACCTTCCGATAAAAACCGAATTGCCGCCTCTATATTCTGCTCGTTGATTTCTACAGGCACAGCGCTAAACATAGTTGAACTTGATGCAAATAGCTGAACA
Organism: Maribacter sp. MAR_2009_72; assembly: GCF_007827235.1. Taxonomy (NCBI): domain Bacteria; kingdom Pseudomonadati; phylum Bacteroidota; class Flavobacteriia; order Flavobacteriales; family Flavobacteriaceae; genus Maribacter; species Maribacter sp. MAR_2009_72. The sequence goes on from NZ_VISB01000001.1 coordinate 1,114,820, forward strand.
TTGAACGTATCCGTCATTCGTAATCCACATAAAAGATTGCGCATTAAGGTTCGCGATACTTCTAAAGGATACCCGTTCATAGAACCCGATACATCAACGATAAACAAATATTCACGTGACGGAATATCGTCTAACACCACATTCTTATTAGGTTCCATTTGAAAAGAAAAGAAGTTTTCTTCTTCGCCTTCGTACAACAATAATCCGGTTTGTATTTGATTGCCCCTTAAATTGTATTTTAAGATAAAATCTCGGTTCGACGGATTTTTATTTTCTTGGGATAGTACAATCTCAGCTGTTTTCGCATCAGGATATTCCACTATAATTTCGTGTGATGCACTATTGACATGTTGAATGATCATACCTGCGTTTAGCCTAACCGAAATATCGAAATCAAAACTATCTGCAATACCTTTTGCTGTGTATGGCATTGCAAAACTACCTTCTGTTTCAGCACTTTCCCCAGTAAATCGTGGACCCACTACGGCAGGTGCTACAAACTGATATTCGCCATTTACAGGCACCAACATTTCGGTATAATAAATGTCGATCGTAATTTCATCGCCAGGCATAATATTGCCCACATTCATTTGAAACACATTGGGTCTATGTTGCTCTAACTTTGCAGCACGCTTACCTTCTTCAATGGCGGTATCGTAAACTTTTTTAGCTTCTTGCTTTTCAAATATTTTGGCAACTACACGTCGGTCATCAACTATCATATGCATTTTATGAACCGCCGCCTTTGTAGATAGCGGAAACACATACTTGGCTTCTATAGGTTCGGCTCCTTTGTTTTGATACACTTGTGTAACGCGCACATGGGCAATGGTACCCGCTATATTTGCTTCTGTAATGGAAGATTTTAAAGGTATAATGGCGTTCTCGGTAGAGACCAATAAATACGGACTGTCAGTAACTTGGGAAAAACCTGCATTGCAGATTGCGCACAGTAAAAAAGTGTAAAATAGTTTCATGATCGTTGTATTAGATTAATATTTCTTATTCAAATCTAACAGTGAACAATCGCTAAAAAGGATGGGTTTTAGTATTCGTTGGGTATTATCTAGAATTCGTAATTAATCTTTCCTTTAAGATGGTATATATGGTCATAAGTGATATCCGTTAAAAGACAAGGAAAGTTAAATTAGTCCTTTAAAAAAAGTATACCTTAAAAAATATCTTTGCTAGTATTGGAAATGCGCATTATCAACTGCACTTAAAAGATATAACTGATTATAACTTAAAAATTCGTTCCATGGGCACCCATTTTTGTCCGGGTTTAGCACTTGGAATAGCTTGTTGATATTGCCACATTAATTTTTCCCATTCTTGTACTTTGGGATTTTCCGCATCATTTTTTGCTTTCGTCTCCGCATCATAATCTTTGCCCACCTCCATGATCATGTAAAGTCTATTGGCATGAAGATATATTTCCATATCCACTATTCCCGCATTTTTAATGCTCTGTATAATCTCTGGCCATACCTCATTGTGATAGGCCCTATACTCCGCAATTAATTTAGGGTCATCCTTAAGATCGCAAATAAAACAGTGCCTAATGGTTATCAAGACCTACATTTTTTTTAAGAGATAATTTAAATACATAATGACCATAAAATGCTACAACAAGGAAACAAGTAAGGGGTAAAACGAACGAAAAATTGACTTCCGGTACGCCTAAAATTTTCAAATCGGTATAACCTACTCCTCCCATATCTAAAATTACTCCCTGTAATGTAGGCATCAATGCCCCGCCCACAATAGCCATGACCAAAAATGCCGCTCCAAATTTTGCATCTTCCCCTTGACCTTCCAAAGCAATGCCATAAATGGTAGGAAACATGATGGACATAAAAAATGAAACCATAACCAATGCAAATAGCCCAACCATACCGGGAACAAATATGGTAATTACAGTACAAAGGCAGGCGCCAATGGCGAACAACCGCAAAAGTTTGCCAGAATCTATATATTTTAACAATAATGTTCCCGTGGCCCTGCCCACCAAAAACAATATTAATGCCGCAATTCCAAAATTCACTGCAGTGGCATTGTCCATACCAAATGATTCCGCATACTGGTAAAGATAGGTCCAACACATGATCTGTGCCCCAACATAAAAGGCTTGTGCCACTACTCCTCCTACAAATTTCCTAGATTTGAAAAGCCGTCCTATGGACTTACCTACGGCCACTTTATTTTCCTGTTCTTTATGACGGGGCATTTTTAAGACCGCAATGACTACCAAGAATATTAAAACAACCAAACCCAAAAAAACGTATGGATCGCGAATTACGGCCAAATCTGCAGTACGTACCACTGCCTTGGCGCTATCCGATAAAGTAGCATATACGGCAGAACCATCCGGTAATGTATCATCTGACCGTAAGGAGGATAAAATAAATTTTTGCGCTACCAATAAACCTAAAAGTGCTCCAACGGGATTAAAGGCCTGTGCCAAATTTAGACGCTGTGTAGCCGTTTCCTCTGACCCCATAGACAGAATATAAGGGTTTGCCGTAGTCTCCAAAAATGCTAGGCCAAAGGTTAATATATACAATGCCGCCAAAAAAAAGTTGAATTCCTCATAGGCCGCCGCGGGATAGAACAACATTGCACCCAAGGCATAGAGTGCCAGTCCCAGAATAATTCCCTTTTTATAGGAAAACCTATTTACAAAAATAGCCGCCGGTAGTGCCATTGTAAAGTACCCGCCATAAAAGGCAAACTGGACCAAAGAGGCTTGAAAATTATCCAGTTCCAATACCTTTTTAAATGCAGAGACCATTGGGTTGGTGATGTCATTGGCAAAACCCCACAGCGCAAATAAAGAAGTTATCAGCACAAAAGGAACAATGACTTTTTTGGAAACTATTGGTGTTTTTTGTGGCTGATCCATGGGTAGTTATAATACTGGTTTATCTAAATGGGTATATCCGCCGTCCACAAAAATAAGCTGACCGGTGGTATGGCTAGATCTTGAAGATAGTAGAAAAAGTACCATATCCGCAATTTCTTTTTCTGTTGTCATGCGTTTTTCAAGAGGAATTTTATCGGTAATGGAACGTAATTTTTCTTCTGGATTATCAAATGTTTTGATCCAACGCTCGTATAATGGCGTATAGCACTCCGCGACTATTACTGCGTTTACACGTATTGAATAAGGTACTAATTCTACCGCCCATTCCCTGGTCAACGCATTGCGTCCTCCATTGGCCGCCGCATAACCGGAAGTACCGCCCTGCCCCGTTACGGAGGTCTTTGAGCCAATATTCACTATTGATCCCTTGTTTTGTTTTAGCTGTGGCAAAACCAATTGGGCCATTTGATAATAATGTGTCAAATTTTTATGGATCGATTTCGTAAACTGTTCTACGGTACCATGTTCCAATCCTATGGAATCATTTACCCCTGCGTTGTTAACGAGACCGTCTATTTTACCAAATTCGGCAATTGCATCATCTACGGCTTGCTGACATGCTTGCCCATCCATTAATTCCGCATAGGCCTTACCTGCTCTAAACCCTAAGCGTTCTATTTCCGTAACGGTGGCATCTACGGTCTGTTTATTTCTACCAATGATAAATGGAATTGCTCCTTCGGCAGCTAAACCCATACTTATTCCCTTACCAATACCGGCGGAACCACCGGTAACTAAAATCACCTTATCCTTTAAGTATAAATCCATTTACTATTAGAAATTAATAACTAGCCTAAGGTATAAGAATTTTTGGATTTAACTACCTATTGAATAAAATCCGCAGGCCGTACCACCTAAAACCAATGCCCTTTCCTTATCACTTAACTTTTTCAAATAATTATCTACCAATGCTTTGACCTTACGGTAATCGGAAGCCAAAAGACATACGGGCCAGTCTGACCCAAACATGATTCTCTCCGCCCCAAATACATTAAATACAACATCGATAAATGGTATTATCTCCTCTTCTGTCCAATTGGTCCAATCTGCCTCTGTAACCATACCGGACAATTTCACATAAACATTAGGGAACGCAGCTAATTTTTTTATGTCATTAGACCAGTTGACCAACCCTTCTTCCTTAATTGCAGGTTTTCCAATATGATCCAACACAAATTTGTTATCGGGAAAACTATGTACCAAATCTAAAACATGGGGCAATTGGTTGTGGTAGACCAATAGATCATACGTTAAATTAAACTTGGCCAGTTCTGCCAAACCTTTCCTGAACGCGGTATCATAAAAGAAACTATCGTTCTCTGCTTGTAATATCCAACGAACTCCTTTAAAATAAGGGTCTTCCTTATATTTACTTAAGCGTTCGGCTACCTGCTCATTACGAAGGTCTACCCAACCTACGACCCCTTTAATACAATCATACTGGTTGGCCAAATGCAACAAAAATTCTGTTTCTTCCTCAGTTTGTGCCGTTTGTACCGCAATACAACCGTCTACACCATTTTCTTTTAATATGGGCTCCAGGTCATGCGGTAAAAAATCGGTTTGAATAATGGACATATCATCAGAAATCCACTCATGATGTTCTGGATGATAAATCCAAAAATGTTGATGACTGTCTATGACCATTACCCCTTATAATCCATTACCTTTTGCTTTGAAACTCCTAACCCATCAATACCCAATTCCATAACATCTCCGTTTTTAAGGTAAAGAGGTGGGTTTAATCCCAGTCCAACACCAAAGGGTGTTCCTGTAGAAATAACATCACCGGGCAACAAGGTCATAAACTGGCTGATATAGCTAACGACTTCCTGCACATTGAATACAAAGTCCGATGTTGAACTGTTCTGCATCATTTTACCGTTTAATTTTAACCAAAGGTTTAAATCATTAGGATTTTCTATTTCTTCCTGTGTAACCAAATAAGGTCCTAATGGTGCAAACGTATCGCAACTTTTACCCTTTACCCATTGGCCTTCACGATCCAATTGAAAGGCTCGTTCACTGATATCATTGTGCAAAACATAACCTGCAATATGATCCATGGCCTCCGTTTCCGATACATAGGAAGCTTTTTTACCAATAACTATCGCCAGTTCTACCTCCCAGTCGGATTTAGTACTGTTTTTAGGAAGGATTACCGTATCATAGGGTCCTATGATCGAGGAAGTAGCCTTAAAGAACAACACAGGTTCTTTAGGTATTGCCATACCGCTTTCGGCTGCATGTTTGGCGTAGTTCAACCCTACGCATACTATTTTTGAAGGTCTACAGATCGGAGATCCCAAACGTACCGCACCGTCAATTCTATTACACGTATCCGTATTTTCCTCTAGCCATTTGGCCAGCCTCTCTACCCCATTGCTTCCAAAAAATGCTTCATTGTAGTCCTCTCCAAATGAAGAAACATCTATCCGGTCGCCATTTGATAATTGTATACCCGGTTTTTCAGAACCTACCTCTCCAAATCTAATCAATTTCATATGTACTAATTTTCAAATTTTATTAATTCCCTTCTAAAGCATCAACCATTCAATTTTATGAATCCGCCGTCTATTGGGAAATCGGTACCCGTTACGAAAGAGGCTTCGTCCGCGCACAGGTATAAAGCTAAATTAGCTACTTCTTCTGGAAGTCCCATACGCCCAATAGGTTGTGTTTTGGACAATTTAGCAAACATTTCCTTTTCCTCCCCTGGATAGTTATCCTTAATGAATCCATCTACAAAAGGCGTATGTACCCTTGCCGGCGAAATACAATTACAGCGAATGCCATATTGTACATAGTCTTTTGCTATGGAATAGGTCATGGTCAATACCGCTCCTTTTGACATGGAATAGGCAAACCGATCTGCCACCGCAACGGATGATGCCACGGAAGCCATATTGATGATTACACCTCCTTTTTCCTTCATGTGGGGCACTACGCTATACAGGCAATTGTACACACCCTTTACATTTACATTATAAATTCTGTCAAATTCCGTTTCACTGGTCTGCTCCACATTACCTACATGAGCAATACCTGCATTATTAATTAATATATCTATGGTATGTTCTTTCGCAATTGAACCTACAACTTGCCCTACATTTTCTTGGTTGGCCACATTACATTGATAAACAGAGGATTTTCCACCTTCTTCCAAAATTTCGCGCTGGGTCTGTTCCGCATTTGCAACGTTCATTTCCAGAATCATAACATGGGCTCCTTGTGCCGCCAAGGTTTTTGAAATTGCCTTTCCAATTCCACTTCCACCCCCTGTAACGATGGCCGTTTTATGTGCTAAACTAAATTTCATATAACTTATTATTCATTTCGGACACCCAATACTCCCCTTCGGGAAAACTGTACGTATCAATAGATGCCTTTTTCATAGTAATACTATAACCGGGGTTTTCCGGTGCCATATAGGCCCCATTCTTAATAATGACCGGATTTACAAAATGTTCGTGCAAATGATCCACATATTCTATAATCCTATCGTTCATGGTGCCGCTAAAGGCTATAAAATCTATCATGGATAAATGCTGTACATATTCACAAAGACCAACGCCTCCCGCATGGGGACAGACCGGTATCCCAAATTTGGCCGCCATTAACAATATGGACAGTATTTCATTAACACCGCCAACCCTACAACTATCTATCTGACAAATATCCATTGCCCCGGCCTGCATTAATTGTTTAAATATAACCCGATTTTGACAATGTTCACCCGTGGCCACCTTGATCGGGGCTATGGCATTTGCTATTTTTGCATGACCAAGAATATCATCTGGACTGGTAGGCTCTTCTATCCAATACGGATTAAATTTCTTTAAGTGCTCCATATTTTCAATGGCCTCATCCACGTCCCACTTTTGATTGGCATCCATCATTAGCTGTAAATCGTCACCAATTTCCTCCCGTATGATACCCGCCCTGCGCATATCATCATTTAGGTCAGAACCTACTTTCATTTTCATATGCTTAAAGCCCTGATGCTTGGCTTGTTTACATAAATTACGCATCTTATCATCAGAATACCCTAACCATCCGGCAGAAGTAGTATATGCAGGATAACCATTTTCCACAAGATATGCCATACGCTCATTTTTTGTGGATTCCTTGGCGGTAAGCAATTCCAAGGCCTCATCTGGCGTAATGGCATCCGTTATGTACGTAAAATCTATACATTTTATCAATTCCTTCGGAGTCATTTCCGCAATTAATCTCCATAACGGTTTGTTCTCGGATTTAGCATATAGATCCCACACCGCATTTACCATTGCTGCCGTTGCCAAATGTATTACACCTTTCTCAGGACCTAGCCAACGTAGCTGGCTGTCTCCCGTAATCATCTTATAAAAGGTGCCCATATCCTGGGTAAACGTGTGCAAGGATTTATCTTTGACCAAATAAGAAAGGGCTTCTATAGCCTTGGTACAAATCTCGTTGCCCCTACCAATGGTGAACGTTAGTCCATGGCCTTCCAAATTGGGGATATTTGTTTTTAGAATGACATACGCCGCAGAATAATCGGGGTCCGGATTCATTGCATCTGACCCATCAAGTGCTTTACTAGTGGGGAACCGGATGTCCTTTACCAAAACATCCTCTATTATAATTTCATTGTTCATTAACCATACATTAAAGATTGAAAGTTATATTGATTTGAACCCCACAACAAATGAATTAACGACCAAAACCTATACTTTTTTTGCATCACGGTTTTTGTTATTCTACTACTTATACTTTGAAATAAATTCGGTAGGAGTAATTCCTTTTATAATCTTAAACTGTCTGTTGAAATTTGAAATATTGTTAAAGCCCGATAAAAATGCAATGCCAGTAATGCTCTCTTCATCATTCAACATTAATTTACAAGCATATCCTATACGCATTTCGTTTAAGTATTTGGTAAACGATTTTCTGTGCACCTTTTTAAAATACCTGCTGAAAGCAGATTTGTTCATCCCTATTTTGTCCGCTACGTCACAAGCACTTATTTGGGAATTAAAGTTTTCATAGATGAACTCATAGATCTGGTCCAATCTTTTGTTCTCTGTTCTACGAAAAGAGTCTAAATAACCCAGACTTGAAAGCAGTTCATAATGTTCATGATCGGCAAGTAATGCAAGAATATCCAGTAATCTAATGATTTGATCAATTGGTCTCAATTCATTTAATTCCTTTATTTTATGAATAATTCCGTCTTCAACATCTATAAATTTAATTCCTAATTCCGCCCGGTCCAAAAGCTGGGAAATTTTGTTCATTTCCGGTACTTCCAAAAAATCATCGCCTAGAAAATTTTTTAAAAAATGCACGGATATGGCCTCTGCACTTAGCCCACTTTCCTCTTCAAAATATGCGTCGTCATTTAACCACATATGGGGAATATTCTTTCCGATCAATACCAAATCGCCCCCTGTAAAACGTTCTATATTATCGCCAATAAAACGCGTACCCGAACTTTTGACCACATGGACCAATTCTATTTCTGGATGATAATGCCAGACCCTTAAAAAATTACTTTTGACCTCACGATTTATGGTCAAGGACCTATTTAATTCACTAGTTCTGTTAAGTAGATGTAATTTCACGTATGCAATTGAAATTTAAAAGAACATGAATTTACGAATTGTATAAATAGTATTGGTGATGATTTTGGTTTTAACACAAAGAATAATGGTTTTCTTAATTTTAGCACCTTACTTATGGCTTAATAATTCTATAGAGGCCAAATCTAAAATTCTTGACAGGTCATGGCAAACCGCATTTGTTTCTAGAATAAATACGGTATTTTTACTTTAATATTCAATCTTCATTATATGGGCTATTTCCAGTCTTATAAAAAAACCTATCTATTTGCCGTTACCATGCTATTTTTAAGTTTGGCAGCATGGGGCCAAAATCATGGAACTGAGAAAAAACACCCTTTCACCAACGGATTGATTCATGAAACCAGCAGCTATTTACTTGAGCATGCACATAACCCGGTCAATTGGCAACCTTGGGACGAAACTATCTTAAAGGAAGCAGAAGAATTGAACAAATTAATAATTGTGAGCGTGGGGTATTCCTCTTGCCATTGGTGCCATGTTATGGCCAAGGAAACTTTTGAAGATGAGGAAGTAGCAAAATTAATGAACGCCAATTTTATCAACATAAAAGTTGATCGGGAAGAACGCCCGGATATTGATCAATTATACATGACAGCCGTGCAATTGATAAAAGGACAAGGAGGTTGGCCCTTGAACGTTATATTATTACCCAATGGAAAACCGCTATATGGCGGCACCTACCATACCAAGGATCAATGGATGAGCATACTTCATAAAATTACCGAATTGTTTACCCAGAACCCTGAAAAACTATATGAGTTTGGTGACACCATTACAGATGGTATTTCTTCTCTTAATTTTATGTCTCCTGAGGATTCCGCGGATTTTGCATCTAGTGTTCAATTAAACGAGTCAATCATTAAATGGAAAAATTCTTGGGACACCATTTGGGGCGGTACCAAAGGTCCCGAAAAATTTATGCTTCCAGAAAATTTGACTTTCCTACTAGATTATGGATTGCTTTTTAAAGATGACATTACCCTTGAACATGTAACAACCACCTTAGACAATATATTGCTTGGCGGTATTCATGACCATATAGAAGGTGGGTTTTATAGGTACAGTACGGACCCATATTGGAAGGTTCCCCATTTTGAAAAAATGCTTTACGATAACGCCCAACTAGTAAGCATATTCTCAAAAGCCTATAGTGTATTCAAAAAAGAATCCTATAAAAATGCAGCTATAAGAACCCTTTCTTTTCTTGAGTCTAAAATGAAAAATCAGGATGGAGGATTTTTTGCCACCATTGATGCAGATAGTAACGGTAAGGAGGGTGCATTCTATATTTGGAGCGAACAAGAACTTAAGAAGGTCATCACCAAAAATTATGACCTTTTCGCCACCTATTTCAATATTGATAAAAAAAATGAGATCGAAGGCGGAAATTATATTTTACATCTTTCCAAAAACGACCATGAGTTTGCCAAGGAACATGGATTAAGTCTGGCAGATTTCACAAAATTGCGCAACCAATGGATCAATACACTAAAGGTCCAAAGAGATTTGCGCAATGCACCACGTATAGATAGAAAAATAATTACTTCTTGGAACGCTTTAATGATTACCGGATATGTAGATGCATACCGTGCGTTCGGCACAAAAAAATATCTTGTAGAAGCTCAAAAAACCATGGATTTCGTTAAAACCAAAATGTATACGGGTACACTTAGTCACTCTATGGTAAACAATAACCTTAACACCAATGGTTTCATAGAGGATTATGCATTCGTAATACATGCCGCCCTCAATCTCTATTCCGTTAGTCTTGATGAAAAGGACCTTTATTTTGCCCAAAAATTAACAACACAAACAAATTCATTGTTTTTAGATGAGGAAAGTTCATTTTACAGGTATACCGACCATACCAAACATATTGCAAAAATCATTAAAACCGATGACGGGGTCATTCCTTCCCCAAATTCAATTATGGCGCTTAATTTATTGAAATTGGGCCATTTGTTGTACAATACCGATTTTATGGAGCAGAGCGACCGAATGTTAAAGGCTATGCAGCCCCAACTACTTACGCATTTAGAAAGTTACAGTGTTTGGGGTTCTTTACTTTTAAAAAAAACGCACCCCTACTATGAAGTTGCAATTGTTGGCAACAATGTTAACACAATGATGCGGAACTTAACTGCAAACTACACGCCCAACACCTTGGTCATTGGCACCCGGAACAAAAGCGAACTTCCGTTGTTCGAAGGCAGGTTCATTGAGAACGAAACATATATCTATGTCTGTCAGAACAGTACGTGCCAACTTCCGGTATCTACTGTAGAGGAAGCATTGCAACAAATGCATTAGCCAAAAATGATGCTTTAATCCGTATTGATCTTTATGAGCTGAATTTCATCATTATTATTGGCAATGATAAGATAGTCAGAGTCCTTGCCCTTTAATTGTCTTATCCTTTTAGCGTCCTTGTTGATGAACAATCCTGTTTCATTAATTGTTTTTGCGGCAAAAGAACCATTACCATTTCCCAGCATCAATAAGCCAGTGCCAGCATCGTTTCTAGGAGTTTCAACTTCAAATCCGTAACAATTACCAACGACCAGCACATCTAAATTACCGTCATTGTTAAAATCATGCACTACCATATCCTCAATATTAGAGAATTGGGCCTGTACAGGTAAAGGAGTATGTTGAAATCTACCATTGCCTAAATTTTCAATATAGATAGATGCAAAGGTATCGGTTATATAATGCAGGGCTTCTTCTAAATTGTCCTTGCCATAAACCTGATCAATTTCTAATGAGGCAAATAGATCATATTTTTTAAATTCTTCCTTTAGGCTTGGAATTTGCTGGGACGAACAGGAAAAACCCCTTAATGGAAAATGTTTGTCATTGTTATAGTATCCCAAAACAATATCACTACTACCATTACCATCAAAATCATCATAATACACATCAAACGGGGTTTCATTGGTGGTTTTGTATTTATTATTTAGACCTAAGTTTCCCGCTATCAAATCTATATCCCCGTCATTATCAAAATCTCCTTGTTGTACACTATACCACCAACCAGCAGTAGTTTCAAAATCATTGACCATGGTTTTAGAAAGTGTTCCATCGGTATTTGAGAACAATGTAATTGGCATCCATTCCCCTACCAAAAACAAATCTGCATCACCATCTGCATCATAATCGGCCCAAATAGCATCGGTAACCATACCAACCTCATTGAATTCCGGCGCCAATTCATCCGTTTTATTAATCAATTGCCCTTTCTCATTAACAAACAACATACTTGAACTTGGTAAGGGGTACTGGTGAGGTATATGTCTACCTCCTACAAAAACATCCATATCCCCATCTTTATCGTAATCCATAACCTTTACTACGGAACTACTTATTGGTTTACCGTTCAGCAAGGCTCCTTTGTTAAAATTTCCCTTACCATCGTTGAGGTAAAGGCGATCCATATAATGGATATCATTTTTTACGTAGGCATTGCCACCACTAACTACAAAGAGGTCTTTAAATCCATCGCCGTTAATGTCCACAAATACGGCATCTACGTCCTCATAATTTTTTTCCCCTTCCCATAAACGTTCAGCAATACTTTTATAACTCCCCGTTTCATCTTGTATATACAGCATAGCCTTCTCCCCAAATGCACCACCAATGAACACGTCATCCAATCCGTCATTATTAATGTCGGCAACGGCCAATGCAGGGCCAAATTCTGACATGGTATGGGGCAATAGAACTTGATGTGCATAGTCATTGAATCTGTTTTCCTTATGTTTAAATTTTAATGAACCCTCCGTATGTTCCGAAAACATTTTCGGCACTTCAAAAGAGGTCGATATCATTTTTTCCTTTCCGGAAGTAATGCTCAGGTCTATCTGTTGGTTTATCACCGGATCATAGATTTCGGTACGCAATCCAGTAGGCCAGTTAACGAACAAACTATCAACACGGGCGTGGTTTCCCAAACCAAAATGAATAATGGGTTCACTTACCGAAAACATGCCACGTGCGCTAGTAGTCTCTGCATATTGCTGTTTACCGTCACCATAATAAATTTGCACATTTGCCCCCAATACGACTTCATTTTTGGGGTCTGACAATTGTATCCTTAAAAAATTGTTATTTGTATTGTTCCTTAAAATATGTGCTATTTCATTAACATTGTTCAATACCATATCCAAATCACCATCATTATCCAAATCACCATAGGCAGCACCACTTGAAAATGTTTTTTTATCGATCCCCCAATTTTCGGATACATCCTGAAATTGATACCCATCTACGTTCTTGAAGGACTTGTTTTGCATTTTAGTTGAAGGAAATAGGGCCACCATTTCATTATGGTCTACCACATCCCAAAGGGAATTATAGTCGGCATTGCCATGTTTGCCTACATATTCCTGTAATTTTTTATTGATATACAGTTTTATCTTTACATCTGCATCTGTGTTTCTGATATCCCGAACAATACCGTTTGAAACAAAAATATCCTTGTACCCATCATTATCAAAATCAGCGATTAATGGGGACCAGCTCCAATCTGTACTGGATACACCAGATAGCTGCCCGATCTCACTAAATGTACCGTTTCCATTGTTTAATTGTAGGGCATTGTACATATATTGATAGTTCCAGCCCTTATCCACAATTTTCCAAAACTGATCCGGATTCATACCGCTCATATTGGATTTTAGCCTGAAATTATCATTGGCCGCCATATCTACCGTAAAAATATCCAACAACATATCATTATTGATATCGGCAATATCTACCCCCATTGCATAATATGAAGTATGTTTAAATGCCGTATTGGACACATTTTTAAACGTTTTATCTCCCTGATTGATATAAAGTGCATCCGGTGCATCAAAATCATTGGCAACCACAATATCCGGATAACCATCTTTATTGATATCCCCTACGGTTACCGCATTGGCATAAGAGGGACTCAAGACCTTGGCTTCTTTGGATACATTATAAAATATACCGTTCCTGTTCTCATAGAGCTGTGGAGCATATTGTTCATCTGTTAGCTCCCCATTATCTGACATGACCTTATATTTGGAATATAAACCGGGATTAGGTGGCTGCCTCAACAAGAATGCATCTAGGTCACCATCTAGATCATAATCCAAAAATGCGGCACCCCGGGTTCTAGTAGTATCTCCCAAACCAACTTTTTGCGCTACTTCCACAAATGTGCTGTTTCCCTTATTGATGTATAATTTATTACGCCTCCAGTCTGGACGATCATCATACAATTCTTTGGTCACATAAATGTCCAAGAGTCCATCATTATTGATATCAATCATGGATACAGATGAGGACCAACCTTTATCCACCGCTAGAATGCCACTTTTTTTGGTAATGTCCTCAAATATAAAATTGCCCTTATTTAAATATAACCTATCTTTTTCCTGATTTCCACAGAAATAAATATCCAATAATCCATCATTGTTTACATCTCCTAAGCCAACCCCGGCCCCTTGATAAAAATTATCGTAAATGAAAAAATTCTCATCGTCCGTTGGTTTTAATTTATTATTGAAATCAACGTTGCTCTGCCTAGCCGGAACATAGTCAAACAACCTAGATTGTTGGCCTTTGACATACATTGAAATAAAGAACATTAAAAGAATGATTTTCTTCATGAACCTAGATTGAATAGGGTTATTAAATAATTATTGATTGGAGAAAAGTAACAATTTCCAAAGATATAATCTTGAAAGCTGTTTGTAATATGAACTTAAAATGAAAAAAGGAGATTTATACAAATCTCCTCTTTCCTTTACACTAACTCAACAATTGTATCTGTACTAAAAGATGAACTAATAAAACAGATTTCATATTTTAAAAATTATTCGGCATCCCACCATACTCTAGTGGTAAGCAAATCCGGACCTTGACTTGCAACGGCCGCATCATAATTTTCTTTGTTCGTTACGGCCTCACCCGTAAAATAAGTCAACCTTCTAGGAATGGTACCATTGGTAACATTACCAGGATAGTTTACTGGAGTCAATACAGGAAACCCTGTTCTTCTCCAGTTTGCAAATGCCTCATATTCGTTCAAGAACGTAGCAGCCCAGTATTGGGTATTGATTTGCTCCAATGCATTTGCCGGGTCATATGGGTTATCTGCCAAGTAAGTTGCAATATCCGCATCATCAATGGCTGCATCCTCAGAATACAGTTCTAAAAACTTCATGGCAGCGGTTACACCAGCATTATAGTGATCTTCTGCAGCGGCAGCACCACCAGCAAGACCCCATCTTACGGCAGATTCTGCCAACATAAATTCAACTTCTGCATATGTTTGGAAGAACATTGGTGCATCCAATCCCTGCAACGTGTTGGAATTTACTTCAGAATAAGTAGACATATCATCACCACCCGGTGCATTTGCAATGGTTGTACCATCATACCCATTTGGCAATCCTTTCTGAACAGCAACATCATTATTACCATCTGGCAATGCTACCAAAACCGGCATTCTTGGATCACCTTGCAAGAAATCCATGAAAGTTTTACTGATTCTTGAAGAACGGTCGGCAAGGAATACCTCACTATTTCCGTTTTGTAAAATTCCGTTACCAGATTGGTGAATTACATAAGCTATATCCTCATTTGAGGTCATTACACCACCCTCTATAGCGGTTTGTGCCCATTGTTGCGCCAAGGCAGGATCTCTCTTTACCAATCTTAATCCTAAACGTAACATCATGGAGTTGGCCCATTTCTTCCATTTGGTCAAATCACCATTGAATATGATATCTGAAGTACCCAAGGCACTTGTACCACCGCTCAAAGCATCCGATGCTTCCTTAAGTTCGTTCAACATGTCTTTGTAAATGAACTCTTGGTCATCATAAACCGGTCTCAATACCCCATCAATAAATCCTTTACCAGCTTCACTGTAAGGAATATCACCATAGATATCCGTTAATCTGTGAAAAGAGAATACACGTAGTATCCTAACCATAGCATACTCTGGAGACGCGGTCAATTCATCGGCCTCTAATTGAGCTTTCATATCTTCCAATGTCTTAATTGCCTGTGGATATTCCGCTTCCCATAAAGCACCGGCATAACCTGTACTTAACGTATACTTATCTCCATTCCAATATCCTTGCGTGCTTGCTAGGTGTTGCATCATTACGGAACAGTAAATAAAATTACCTCTCCAAGACTCATAACGTTGCCCCGCAGTATACAATACCGCTTGTGGAAATTTGTATTTTACATCTAATGTTGGAGCATATGTAGGGTCTACATTGATATCCTCAAAACCTTTATCACACGATGTGAAGAAGAGCATTGAAAATACCGCTAAATAAAATATATTTTTCATAGTTTTCCTTTTTAAAATTTAACATTTAAACTTAATCCGTAACTTCTAGTTGAAGGAAGACCAAAACGCTCTAAACCTGCACCAAAACTAGCGTTGAATGAAGATTCTGGATCAATATCCTGTGTATTTCTCATGATGTAGAACAAGTTTCTGGCTATCAAGGAAATGTTGGCACTCTTTAAGAACGTTTTAGATATTACACTAGATGGCAGATTATAGCCTAAACTAAGTTGTCTAAGTTTAATAAAGTCGGCATCTTGAATATGCGCTTCTGCTATAGAGTATATTCTCTGATAGTAAGAACTTACATTTTCTGGGGCTATAGTAGTAGAGAAAGGCGCTCCTGCAGCATCTACACCACTAACTGACAATCCGTTTTCCCTTCCTTCTAATGTGTTTTTACTTGCACCGTAGTAGGTAGCATAAGCACTGGTACCAGAGGCAATCTCTGCTCCAAATTTAGCATCGATCAAGAAGTTAAGGTTAAAGTCCTTGTAACGGAAGTTATTGGTAAGACCCATTGAATAAGGTGCTACACCGTTGCCCAAAAATTTATTCTCACCTATGGATGGAGTACCGTTACTGTCATATTGAATTTCACCTGCATCATTTCTTACGAAAGATGTACCGTAAAGTGCACCAATTGGTTTACCAACTATTGCACCAGACTGAACATTGACACCAGTTGCTTGGTCACCTGCAAATATAGGATTGTCATCAGCATCTGTCTTGACCACCATATTTTCGTTATATCCTAAGTTATAGGTAATGTCCCAATTAAAGTTTTCCGTTCTTACAGGAGCACCGGTCAATAGAAGTTCCACACCTTGGTTGGTTACCTCACCAATGTTGATGACCGCTTTTGTATATCCTGTAGTTCTTGAAATATCTATAGGTACAATATCATCTGTAGTCTTATTGTTGTAATAAGCAAAATCGATACCAAATCTATTATTGAACATCTTAAGATCAAAACCTATTTCATATTCTGACTTGGAGAATGGCGTAAGGTTGATGTTCGGTAATTTATTGGAATCCGCACCACCTACACCACCAATGGAAACAGGACTTCCCGTAGCAGTATATGTATCATTGATACCATATACCAATGACAATTGATAAGGGTCGTTAGCTCCACCACCTATATCAGAATATCCTGCACGAATTTTACCAAAGGTAATCCAGCTAGGCATTTGAAAGGCATCGGAAAAAATGAAACTTGAACTGACCGATGGATAGAAGTATGAGTTTGGAGATGTTTTCCCTGCCAACGATAATGTAGAGAACCAGTCATTTCTACCGGTAACGGTAAGATATAAATAGCTGTCATAAGAAAGTTCCGTTGAAAAATAAACGCCTGATCTTTTATTCTTAGAAAAAGAATACCCGTAGTTTTTTCTAGCAACGTTACCAATGGTCACTAAATCAGGAATTACAAAATCCTGACCATTTAACTCTGTTCTTTCATTGGTGAACGTATTACTGTTGGCCCCTAAAACAATGTTGGTAGCAAACTTTTCCGTAATATCTTTTTCTATACCTAAAATTACGTCCGCATCTACCGTAGATACATTGTATGTAGTTTCGGTCATTCCTCCCAAATTCTTGTAAGCCGTACCGTAAGGTTCTACATTGGTAATACTTGCAGTATATTGATCAATACCTGCCCTACCCATTGCATATAACCAATCTGTCAATTCATATCTTAAAGTACCGGAACCAATGAACCTGTTTTTATCACTCTCATTGTTAAATCTTTCGGTTACCCAATATGGATTTTGGTGATAGGTACTTGCCGTAGAAATTAAGTATTCTGAACCAACTTCATTGTAACCTGGTCTTGAATCCAAACCAGCAACCGTTGTTCCTTCCTGAAAGAATCCTGGTTGATAGTCGGCCACATTTACGTTGGCCGGTGATAAGGCAACCGTAAAGTTAGAGTTACCTGGAGAATCTGAAAGTCTTGGTCTGTTCTTAACGTTCTCTATTACATACTTACCGTTAACGTCCAAGGTTAATTTTTCGTTCATTACCACACCTGCGTTTATAGAGAACGACTTTCTGTTCAAACCTGCATTTGGCGTAATATCAGAGTTAGTTAGATCCGTACCTGAAAACCTAAAGTTATACCCATCACCAGATTTGCTTACCGCAACCGTATTGGTAAAGGTAGTAGCAGTGTTGAAGAAGTTTTTTACATTATCTCCAGCATTACTATATGGTCTACTAACACCGTCAAACTGAGCAACGCTTGAACCATCAAGTTTTGCTCCCCAAGAGTTGATACCGGCATCCAATGCCTCTAATCTATCAGATGGGGCAACGCCATTGGTTCCTTGACCATATTCTTTTTGGAAATCGTACAAATCTGTCATAGCAGATTCCATCAACAATGAACTTGAATATTCAACACCAAAACCATTTTGTTGTTTTCCTGATTTGGTGTTGATGATAATAACACCATTTGCTGCCCTAGATCCGTACAATGCCGCGGCCGCACCACCTTTAAGTACACTCATACTGGCAATGTCATCTGGGTTGATACTGGAAATACCATCACCAAAATCCGCCCCGCCCCAACGGCTAGCAGATCCTAAATTCTGGTTGTTGATAGGAATACCATCTACAACATATAAAGGCTGGTTGGTACCACTTGCAGAAGAAGCACCACGAATAACCACGTTACTGGTACCAGAAGCTCCCGTTGCGGATCCGGTAATATTAACACCAGCTACCTTACCTTGCAAGGAATTAATGGCACTTACTGTCTTTACACCGGAAAGCTCACCACCGTCTACTTGTGTAAGGGAGTACCCTAAGGCCTTTTCCTCCTTTTTAATACCCAATGCAGTAACGATCACCTCGCCCAACTGTTCCGCATCCTCTTCCAAGGTTACGTTAATAACTGTTTGGCCAGATACCGCAATTTCTTTTTTGGTATAGCCAATAGAGCTAAATACCAAGGTAGCACCATCGGTAACATTGATGGTATAGTTACCATCAAAATCTGCAGATGTACCATTACTGGTACCCTTTTCTACAACGTTCACACCAGGGAGAGGAGAACCCGACTGGTCTGTTATTGTACCTGAAACCGCTTGTGAAAATGCTCCTTGAAAGGACAGCATAGCCACAAACAGCAATACATAGTTGAATTTTTGAATCATTATCGAATTGTTTTAATTAGTTACTTAGTTTAATGTTATCTTAAGGTTTTCTTAATACCAAATATATAGTCTATAGAAACCTTTCAAATGAAGGATATTCGCCATCACTTGTACAATATTTGCAATACCATTTTTTTTCATTTCTGAACCCTACTGATTTTCAGATCAATTCAGATTTTCCTCACCTCCTTCCATTCTGGTTGTGCAACTTGGCTTATATGTTAATTGATTTTAATTTCATCCATGAATAACCATGAACCCCCGTCATTTCCAGGATAGGGACCATTGACCGCAAGAATTTTTATATACCTGGCCTTGGTCCGGCCAAAAGAAATCTTAACGTCCTGTATTTCATCCGTATTGGCACTTTTAAACGGAATTTCCATGATATCCACTTCTTGAAATTCAATATTGTCCTTGGAAAGGGAAATGGAAATTGCCGTGGGATAGAAAATATCCGGACCTTGGTTTTGTAGAAAACCCAATACGATTTCAGAAATGTCTTTCTGATCCAACAGATCTATGGTCAGTTCCACATCCGTGTTCAGCCAAGCCTGCCATTGTCCGTCGTGAAAATTTTTACTGCCCCGCAACACATTGACCAATGTAGATTCTCCCTCACCTGCATAACTACTATTATATAAGGTATGATATGTAACCTTTGCACCCACACCTTTATGAAAATCATATTGCTGTGTAAATAATGGAGACATAGCCTTACCGTCCTCATAAGCTTTTGCAGTAATCGTTACCGATGAATCAATAGTAACGGGAGCGGTATAGGGTATGAAATTATCCGCATCATGGGCAAATGAATAACGTATATCGGCATCATCAAATTCATTATGTAGTTTAACCAATATTGATTTTGTACCAATGTCCACTGTTGCACTATCCCTAATGGCATACGCACTTTTGGAAACATTGATACCCATGAACTCCAACCTTTCGTTGATTACTTTTAATCGTTCGGAAAAATTGCTCCAATTACGTTGTTCCTTGGTACTCCATAGGGTTTCCGATAAGGCGAGCAACCTAGGAAAAAGCATATATTCAGAATGTTCTTCCGTAGGTATATATTCTGACCATAGATTTGCCTGTCCCCCCATTACAAAAGATTCCTGTTCCTTGGTCATTGTTGGAATTACAGGGTCAAAACCATACACTTTCTTAAGCGGCAGATAACCGCCAATGGCAATGGGCTCCGTATTCTGTGGTCCTTGGTATTGGTCAAAATAACAGAACTCGCCAGGCGTCATTATGACCTTATGCCCTTGTTCTGATGCCTCCATACCTCCTTGTGTTCCACGCCAGCTCATTACTGCAGCGCCTGGTGCCAAACCGCCTTCCAAAATTTCATCCCATCCAATTATCTCCTTGCCTTTAGCATTAATATACTTTTCCATTCTACGGATAAAGTAACTCTGCAATTCTTCTACGGACGCCAACTTTTCTTCTTGCATTCTTTTTTTGCAGTGGGGACAAACTGCCCAATTGGTCTTGGTGGCTTCATCTCCCCCAATATGGATATATGTTCCTGGAAACAAGTCCGCCACCTCATCTATTACATCTTCCAAGAATACAAATGTTTGCTCCTTGCCAGCGCAATAAATTTCAGTTATTGGCCATACTCCACCGGAAGGTACACCAATAGGCTTTTCAAAACAGCTCAACTCAGGATAAGCGGCAATTGCACTCATTACATGTGCAGGCATTTCAATTTCAGGTACTACGGTTATTCCCAATTTATCCGCATAATCAACAACTTCCTTAATTTGTGCTTGAGTATAAAATCCACCATAACCAGCTGCTTCACCTGCTTGGGTAACTTTTCTTGAATTCCAGTGTTTATCTTCCTGATCTACCCTAAAGCCGCCAATCTCAGTAAGTTTTGGATATTTTTTAATCTCTATGCGCCAACCTTGATCATCTACCAAATGCCAATGAAACGTATTTAATTTTAGGAGGGACATAAGGTCCAAGGTTTTTTTAATATATGCGATATCAAAAAAATGTCTTGAAACATCTAACATTACCCCCCTGTAATCATATCTGGGACTATCCTCAATTTCCATGACCGGAACCGACCAATTTACGTGAGATTGTATTTGTTTGCTTTCCATTTCCTTGGGCAAAAGCAAACGCAAGGATTGTATACCATACACCAAGCCATTTTTGGTTGATGCCTTCAACTGTATATACCCTTCATTGATGGATAGTTTATATGCCTCGGCAGCAAGACTGGTATCTACCATAATTTGTACATAATTGGCCGTGGGAGGGCTAGATACTATGGCCATATCAAAACCTGCGGTACTCTTCAACCTTTGGGACAAGATCAACGTTGGTTCTACATATGCATCATTTTCAACAACCAATACGGTACTTTTATCAAAAGTAAAGTACCCTTTGTCCTTTTTCATTTGGTTGGGCTGTGGAATAATGGCCGAAATATTATTGGCAGGACTTTCAGCTGGGTCATAACACGATGTGAGCACCAACGCCAAACCCATAATAATTAACTGCCGTATTTGTTTCATTCCCACAATACCTTGATTTGTAATACCATTCATGCCGTTATGTATTGTATTACTTAGCTTTTGATTCCTTAAAATCCTTTATCATCTTCCATTGCGCTTCGGTAATTGCCGGACCATCAAAGAAGGATACGCCCTTGGCCCCGTTCTTTTGTGCATATTTCATGGCACTCAACAATTCTTCCGGTTGCATATCCGGTACATAAATACCTGTATGTAATTCCACATTACGCTTCTCAAGATCAGTCACCCCTTGCCCTGTTGCATAACCTATCCAATCTATTTCTTCATTATAAAATTGATTGTATATCATAGGCAAGACGGCGTCAATATTCCATTTATCCCAACGTTGGCGTACCATATGGTCTGCCATTTCCGGATACGGAAATACGGCTGCAGTTAATTTTTTACCATTTTTATGTGCAATTTCATAAGAGGCATCCACCACTGCCTTTACCCTGTTCAACCTAAAATTTTTCCATTCCATATCAATGGCAGGATTATCAAAATCGTTAGGGTTCTTATGGTGCATTTTTTCAAAGGTTGACGTACAAACCTCACAATAACAAAAATCATAGGTAGGTAGCTCTACCTCTTGCTGTAAGTTATATTTTGGTAATAGACCTATTGGCAAGAAAATATCCGAATAACGTATATAATCCAAATGTACACTGGCCACACCATCGACCTTAGACAATCCTTCTACCAAGCTTAAAATGTGCTCTTTAGATTCCTTTCTGGTAGGACAAAGCCACTTATAATATCCTACATAAGGCGGTTCATCATAACATGATTTCCCATCCCTACTTACTGCATACCACTCTGGGTGTTGTTCCGCAATTTTATCTCCTGGTCTATTCATGGTAAACATCCATGCATGCACTTCTAACCCCATACCTAAAGCCAACGGTGTCAATCTCGCCAAAAGTTCAGGATCAGTGTAGGTATTTATCAATACGGCATCTATGCCATTATCCGCGTATTTGGCAAACTCTTCTACATAGGAATCATCTGTACGGGACGCGTCTGCGGTTATCCAAGTCCAAAATTTAAATGGGCCGGACTCCTCTTTCTCCAATAGTGCCGTTTCCTTTTCTTCCTTATGCCCACCATTGCATGAGACCATAAAAACACTTAAAAGAATACAGGACATGATCATGCCCACATTACCTCTGCTCAATAAATTTCCCATCTGTATCTATGATTAATTGTTTACCACTAAAAGGACTCTTGGTATAAACCACATAACCCTTTAATTCCTTTTTAATTTTTACTACAATAGATTTGCCCTTTATCTCCTTGGGCGGATAAGTAAAATTTTCCATTTCATTTTCCTGTATCATTTTGCGATATATTTCATACATATACCACTTTATATAGTCATCATCTGGAATGACCACCTTATCCTGTTGTAAATTTTGTTCCGCAAAGTATACATAGCCCCATCGTTCCGGCTCATGCATATTTATGACTTCTTGAGGGCTCCATACCCAGTTGTATTCCGGTTCATATTTACCGTTTTCTTTTTTCTTCCTGCCATAACGATCGTTCTCCAGATCAAACTGCCAATTGACCCTAGAAAAATTTATTCTCCAAAACTGGTTCTTAGGTGGTACCGTACCTTTACTGGCCTCTCCCAATACATTCCATGGTATGGATATCTCAACGGCCCATCCTTTATCACGATCTTTTGAATTGTTTAAGGTGCCATTAATATGCACAGCAGATTTTACACCCTCCATATTCCAGTGATTCAATACATTACCCTGGTTTCGGTATGGTTTGGTGAGGTACAGATCCCAAATAGTATTTAAAACATTAATTTCAAATTCCATATAATTATGGGTATCCCCATCTGGATCTATAAATATCTCAAAATCGTTATTGTAGAAAATAACCGTATCGCGCTGTTTTAACGTTCCCCAGATATGGGGTTCTTCCATTTCCGCATAAAAATGCAAATAGGTATCGTCCCATACCATCTTTACCCGTGTTCTGTATTTTGGCGTTAGGGTTCCTTCTATATCTATAAAATCCGAGGTCCATTTTGCATTTTTCCATGCGACTTCATTAGCAAGTCCGTCAATGGTCAGTTGCCCCTTAGCCTTAACGGCTACGTAAGTCTTGGGTACTTGTTGGGCAGTTCCCGTACATGCAAAAAGGATGCATGTTACCATGGTAATGAACAGGTTTGGTGTTTTTGGCATTAAGATTAGTTAGTTGGTCTGTTTAAAGCTAGAACCGCTTTCATATCAATTTTCAGAAATCAGATTATGACGTCCGGAAGACGGCAAATTTTGGTAACGTCCAATAAAAATTAACAGCGGTACTCTCAAATATTGGAAACCATTTGTTATTATCGCATAAAATTTAGACCAACAACGGGTTTAGAAAGTCGAATACAGTATTTGAATAGCGTAAATTAATGGCCGCAAAGAAGAAAATAAATGACATTATAGAAAGTAAAGGCTCCGAGAGTTATAAAATTCATTACAAATACCATATCATCTTCTGGTCTATTTATATTTTGTTCAACACATTACGTTGGGGAAGCTTACATAACGACTATGTTTATTCTATCAAAACCAATTTAATAGGATTCCCCATACACATGGCATTGGCATACTTTAATGTATATTTTCTAATGCCGGTTTTCGTTTTTAACAAACGATATTTGGAATACACCCTGGCCATTTTGGGGTCATTGGCGCTTATGCTTGTCGTAAAATTTAATTTAACCTACTATTTGATCGACACCAATGTAATGCCAGAGGCTTCTGAAGTAGTCAACAGTATTACCCTTAATTATGCCATTGTTACCATGTTCGGTGAACTGTATGTAGTATCGTTCGTTACGGCCATAAAAATTACCATAGATTGGCTAAGGGAACACCAAAAGCTTCATGAATTGGAAACCAGGCAATTAACATCTGAACTAAGTTTTTTACGATCACAGGTATCTCCCCATTTCTTCTTCAATACCTTGAACAACATTTACTCACTGACATTGGAAAAATCAAATAGGGCACCAGAAGTGGTTTTAAAACTATCTGAATTAATGCGTTACCTTTTATATGCAGCAAGGAAAAACAAACAGGATCTACAGAGTGAAATTGAATTGATACAGAATTATCTTGATCTGGAAAAAATAAGGTTTAATGACTCCCTGACCATTAATATGAACATAACGGGCAATCTTGACAATAAGCGTATTGCACCTATGTTGTTGATCCCTTTTGTAGAAAATAGCTTTAAACATGGTGCCAATAAGACTATTGAACCTATGACCATAGATATTAATATTGCCGTCAAGGAAAAAAAACTATATTTTGAAATCGCCAATCCTATACCCGAAACCTTGGTCATGAACAGATTGGCCGAAGAAGAAGGCGGTATTGGCCTTTCTAACGTTAAAAAACGGTTGGAACTGGGATACCGGCCAGATGAATACGAACTGAACATTACAACTACAAATAATATATTTAAAGTGTTTTTAAAATTGAACGTATGAAGAATTTAAAAGCTGTAATTATTGATGATGAACCATTAGCGGTCAATGTTATTAAAAAATATATTAAAGAGGTCAAAGAGCTTGAGCTCATTAAAACCTTTACTAATGCCGTAGAGGCATCTTCCTTTGTACAAAAAAATCCGGTGGACATCCTATTTCTGGATATTAATATGCCAATACTCAACGGACTGGATTTTTTGGAAAATCTAACGAACAGACCAATGGTAATCATTACAACGGCACATGAGGAATATGCACTTAATTGTTACGAACTAGAGGCTATAGATTATTTGGTAAAACCTATACCTTTTCCAAGATTTCTTAAAGCCGTTAATCGGGTACTGGAATTAAAGACCAGTACCAAGGAAATTGTTTCGGAAAAAGAAGAGGTAGACCATCTTTTTATAAAAATAGACAAGAAAAAGCATCAAAAAATATACTTTGCCGACATCAGCATTGTAGAGAGCTTAAAAGATTATATAAGGATAAAAACAACCAAAGGAAATTTCATTGCCCATAGGACCTTGAGTAGTTTTACAGACGAGCTGCCTTCGCATAAATTCATAAGAATCCATAGATCGTTTACCGTTGCACTGGATAAAGTAGAATTCATTGAAGGTAACAGCTTATCTATTGAAGGGGTAAGATACACCATAGGTAGAAGCTATATTGAAGATGTAAAAAAAGCCATTTTTATGTAATCTAAGGATTAGCAGTATCTTTAATCGGAAATTTAAAGTTCTAATTTAAACAATTCTGTATTTCCAAATTCATTAAACATATTGTTTGAAATTACATCTACTACATAAAAATTTAAGGTCCAACGTTTTATTTTCTTCATTTACAGGGGATGAATTTTTAAAACTATGGCATTACCACCCTGAACTGGAACTTGTATATATAGTTTCTGGAAAGGGCACTTTATATGTAGGGGATTTCATTGGAAATTTTGAAAGCAACAACATTTTCCTAATAGGCTCCAACATTCCCCATATGTTTGACAGCGCCCCTAATTTTGAAGGTGAATCCTCTTCTATAGTGGTACATCTTAATTATGATTTTTTAAAAAAATTGGGACAGTTGGGAGAAGAATTCAATTACATAAATTCTTTGCTACTTTTAAGCAACCGGGGTCTAAAATTCAACACCAAGGAAAGCCAAAAATTCAAAAACCTTTTTCATGAATTGGCAGAAACCTCTTCAGATGAAAAAGTATTGCAGACCTTAAAAATTTTATATCGTTTGTCCTTAATTGAAAATCTAGCCAAATTAGGAAGTATTGAGTGGATAGAGCAAATTAATATTGCTGATGACCGTATTAATACCGTTATAGAATATATCATGATGAATTTCAAGAACGAAATTCAATTAAATGAAATTGCTGAAATGGTAGCCATGAACAAAACAGCATTTTGTCGCTACTTTAAACAGAACACCCAAAAAACATTCGTGAATTTTTTAAATGGCGTGCGTATTAATTATGCATGTAAATTACTTAAGGAAAACAATGCCTCCAATACCATTTCAATGGCATGCTATAATTCCGGATTTAACAGTCTATCCTATTTCAACCGTATTTTTAAAAAAAATATAGGATGTGCGCCTTCTGAATACCGGTAGACTTTACACCCTTTTCTCTATATAATTTTGACTTAAAGTATAGGAGGTATTCAAATTTTGCACAAATTGTATTGGTTTAGGTAAAAATTTAGTTTGAATTCTTTTATTATTCCATTTATTTTGGCCTCAAATTTTAAGCTTGTCCATAAGCATTGAAAAAAACATCAAATCTATCATTTAATGTACAGACCTAATATTTCACTTAGTTCCCCTTATCTCCTGTTAGCACTTTGTTTTTGCATTCTTTTCATACAAAGTTGTTCGCAAAAAAATGATACCATATTGGTGTTTAGCAAAACCCAAGGTTTTAGGCACGGGTCTATTGAGGCAGGAAACCTTGCATTGCAAAAATTAGGCACGGAAAATGGATTTAAGGTCGTTACTACCGAAGATGCCGACTATATCGTAGAGGACTCCTTAAAAAACTATGCTGCGGTAATATTCAACAATACTACTAGAGATATTCTAAATGACGTTCAGCAAGCAGATTTTGAACGCTACATCCAGGCTGGCGGTGGTTTTGTTGGTATCCATGCCGCTACGGATACCGAGTATGATTGGCCATGGTACAATAAACTTGTGGGTGCTGTCTTTAACGACCATCCGCGCATACAAGAAGCCAAATTGAATATTGAAAACAATGCTCACCCGTCTACACAACATTTAGGGGAAACGTGGTCCAAGAGCGATGAGTGGTACAATTTTAAAAATATCAATCCAAATATAAATGTCCTGATTTCTATTGACGAAAACAGTTATGAGGGCGGCACAAATCCTGAGGGCCATCCCATAGCTTGGTATCACGCATATGATGGCGGTAGGGCTTTCTATACCGAGATGGGACATACCAATGAGACTTTTGAGGACCCGTTATTTTTGAAGCATCTATTGGGCGGTATTACCTATGCCGTAGGCGATGCTACCTTAGACTATTCCCTAGCCACTACGGACAGAGTGCCGCCAGAGGACCGCTTTATTAAGAACGTATTGGATTTTAACCTAAACGAGCCCATGGAGCTCGATGAGTTGCCCGGAAGGGGAATTTTGTTCATTGAACGCCACGGTGCTTTGAAGCTTTTTGATTTTGAAACAGAACAAACAAAGACCATTGCACAGCTAAATTTGTTCTATGGCAACGAAGATGGATTATTGGGACTGGCAGTAGACCCCAATTACCTTGAGAACAATTGGGTATATCTTTTATATTCCAACAAAGGGGATATTTCCAAACAACATGTATCCCGTTTTACCTTAAAGAATGACATCCTTGATCTGGATTCCGAAAAAATTCTACTGGAAATTCCTACGGACAGGCAGTGTTGCCATAGTGGTGGCGCCTTGGAATTTGGTCCTGACGGAACCCTTTTTATAGCCCTTGGCGATAATACCAATCCTTTTGAATCTTCAGGATTCTCACCTATGGATGAAAGATTGGACCGTGCAGGGTTCGATGCCCAGCGCTCTGCCGCCAATACCAATGACTTAAGGGGAAAAATATTGCGAATAAAACCAGAGGAAGATGGTAGCTACACTATCCCAAAAGGCAATCTGTTTCCCGTAGGTACGGAAAAAACAAGACCGGAAATCTATGCTATGGGACTAAGAAACCCTTTTAGACATTCTATAGATAGCAAAACTGGTATTCTATATTGGGGAGATATAGGTCCAGATGCAGGTAAGGCTGATCCCAACAGGGGACCTAGCGGAATGGGAGAATACAACCAAGCAAAAAACGCAGGTTTTTGGGGCTGGCCTTTTACTAGAGGGTACAATGAAGCATACAATGATTTTGAGTTTACGACCAATATGTCAGGTGCAAAATTTGACCCAAATAATCTTATCAATGATTCCCCACATAATACGGGTATCCAGAAATTACCTCCGGCACAAAAATCCATGATTCCTATGACCTATTATAGATCGGAAGAATTTCCATGGATGGGCCAAGGAGGAATCAACCCTATGGCAGGCCCCGTATTTCATAAAGCGGATATGCCCAACGCAGAAAATCTATGGCCTCCTTACTTTGAAAACAAATGGTTTGTTTATGAATGGATGAGAGATTGGATTTATGTGATCACCCTAGATGAGGAGTTCAATTATGTTAAAGCCGATGCCTTTATGCCCAATGAGGAATTCTCCCATCCTATGGATATGATCTTTGCGTCCAATGGCAATATGTATATTCTAGAATATGGTCAAAAATGGAACTCCCAAAACCTGGACGCCAGATTGAGCAGCATATCGTATATCAAAGGCAATAGGGAGCCGGTCGCAAAATTTACACACGACAAAACTGTAGGTGCGGCACCGTTGACCGTTGCTTTCTCAGCAGAAAACTCAAAAGATTTTGACCATGATGCGCTTACATATGACTGGTATTTTACAGGAGATTCTCCTCAATCGCAAGAAATGAACACCGAGTTTACCTTTACCGAAGACGGAATTTACAATGTAACCTTAAAGGTAACGGACAGCAAAGGAAACACAGCGTCTGCCAATACGAAAATTTTGGTCGGTAACGACGCCCCTACCCTAAATATACAAATAGCCAACAATGACACTATATACTGGGATGGAAAAAACATAGATTACACCATTACCGTAGAAGATAAACAGGATGGCTCTACTGCTGATCAAACCATTGCCGCAGAAGATGTAAAGGTAACTTTTGACTACATACCGGAAGGCCGTGATTTTGTTAAAGCCACATTAGGGCACCAGCGTAATCTTGATCCCATTGGCAAAAAGGCCATTGAAGCTTCTGACTGTAAAGCATGCCATGCCGTTAAGGAAAAAGTCAACGGTCCAAGTTATATAGACATTGCAAAGCGTTATGGCGCGGAAGATACCGGTTATTTGGTCTCTAAGATCATAAAAGGCGGTGGTGGTGCCTGGGGAGAAAATGCTATGTCCGCCCATCCCCAGCTTACCGTAGAGGAAGTTACGCAAATGGTAGATTACATCCTTAGCCTAAAACCACAAGAAGAGACAGGCCAGAAATCATTGCCGTTGTCCGGAACCATTACATTTAACGATCATATAGGTCAGGCAGGTGAAGGTAATTATGTACTTATGGCTTCCTACCGGGACAAGGGCAATAAAACCCAACCTAACTCTGAACTTACCGTTAGCGAACAGGTCATCTTTAAAAGTCAAAAAATTGAAGCAGAAAACGCCAACGAAATCAAAGAGGGCACGGGTACCTGGAGTACAAGCAAATCTCGGGTTGTGGGTGTTTTACAGCATGGGGCATATCTAAAATTCAATGCTATTACTCTTCAGGACATAGAGCATTTAAAGTTTGCCGCCTTCTATAATATGGATCAAGAATTCAAAGGTATTATGGAGGTTCGTGAAAATAGTGTGGACGGACCATTGATAGGCAAGCAATATCTAGAACATAATGGTAAGGAAGAAACCATTTACTATACCATTCCTATATCCCCTAATGTTGAAAAGGCCGATCTGGTCCTTGTTTTTAAGAACGAACAGGACCCCACTCAAAATATTTGCCATGCAGACTGGATTTCATTTGACTATAAACGATAACACAGTATGGTAATGTAAGAGGGCTTCAAACTTTTTGAAGCCTTTTTTATGCATTGATTATTCCGTTATTGGCCAGATACTATACGCCCATCCTCCATTTCAATGATATAGTCCGTTCGTTTTGCAAAATCTTCATCATGGGTTACCACTAACAAAGATAGCCCTTCCTCTTCCTTTAATCTTTTAAAAATATTGAACACATTGTCAGAGTTATAACTATCCAAATTACCGGTAGGTTCATCCCCCATTAATATAGAAGGATTATTGATCAATGCCCTGGCAATCGCAACCCGTTGTTTTTCACCACCAGAAATGCGCGACGCCTTTTGCTTTGCCAATTTTTCAATTCCTAGCATGCTTAATTTTTCATAGGCGTCATGCTCTATTTCCATATTGGACTTACGGGCCAATTTTTTAGCGGGTAGCATTACATTTTCCAATACACTAAATTCCGATAACAAATAATGGAACTGAAATACAAAACCAATATGTTCATTTCTAATTCTGGAAAGCTCAGATGCAGGTTTACCCGTTACTAAGGTATCGTTTAAGAATAATTCTCCGGTGTAATCAGTATCCATTGTTGAAAGTATATACAATAAAGTAGATTTCCCAGAACCAGACTTTCCCATAATTGATGCAAACTCTCCTTCTTTTATGGCAAAGGAAATATCCTTTAGGACATGAAAATCCTTAGGTTTCAAAAAATGCTTATTGATATTTTTTGCTTCTAAAACATTATTCATTCCTACACCATGTTAAGTACCTCTAATAATTTTAACCGGATCAATATGCTTTGCCTTATTGGATGGTAGCCAGCCCGCAATACAGGTAGAGATCAGCGCAAACACAATACCTATGATATAGTAGGTAAGACTAAAATTTACCGGATATGTATTTATGGTAGGCAGCGCTTCAGTCTCAAAAGGTAGACCATCAATGATTACAGAAAGGACAAAGCCCAATACCAAACCTAAAATACCTCCTATTATGCCTATAATCATAGCTTG
The DNA here is from genome assembly GCF_007827235.1 of Maribacter sp. MAR_2009_72. NCBI lineage: Bacteria > Pseudomonadati > Bacteroidota > Flavobacteriia > Flavobacteriales > Flavobacteriaceae > Maribacter > Maribacter sp. MAR_2009_72. The sequence goes on from NZ_VISB01000001.1 coordinate 1,146,103, forward strand.
ACTCATAAATATAAATTGAACATCCGTACCTGAAAAACCTGTAGCTTTTAAAATTGCTATATCCTTCATTTTTTCATAAATGAGCATATTAAGGATATTATAAATACCAAAACCCGCAACGATGAGCAAGGTGATGGATACGGCATAGGTAATTAAATTTCTAATATTTGAACCGGTCTCAAATTGTGCATTGGCCTCATTGATGTCCGTGGCCGTAACATTAAATTGCTTTTCAAGAAATTCTGCCAATTGTGGTGATTGTTCAATATTGTAAAGCTTAATATTGATATCCGTTATATAATTTTGAGATTCACCTAGAATACGTTGTACCGTTTTTAAATTGCAAAAACTCTGAACATTATCCACATCCGCAATACCGCTTTGATAGAGGCCTACAATTTTAAGGGGCACAAGTGCCCCGGCTACCGTGCTCACTTGCACCCTATCTCCTACAGATAAGGACATTTTATCTGCCAACCCGGCACCCAATAAGATTCCATTATCCATGTTTTTTAATGCTTCTGGCGAACCCTGAACAATGTAATCCCGCATATTGGACAATCTGGTTTCTTCCATAATATCCACGCCTACTATACTGCCCCCCAGTTCAATAGACCCGGACAGGTAAAAAATCTGTGCGCGTACTTGGGGAGTGGCCCCCTTTACTACATCTTTATTTTTTAGATAATTAAGTATTGGTAGCGCATTGTGAATTTTCTTTTGCCCCTGTTTGGGTTTAATGGAACTTATTATATGCACCGAGTTTTCAAATTCTTCATAGAGTGAAATAGGTTGATCTTTTGTTGGTGCAATTTCATTGTATAAATGAATATGGGGAGTTTGGTTTAAAATTAAACTGTCCAGCATAGTATTGAGTCCGGTCATAAAACTGACCAAGGTGATATAGGCCCCAATACCAAATGTTACCCCCAAAGCTGCCGTTACGGTGGATTTCATCTTGGTTAAAAGATGTGTTTTGGCAATATTTAAAATTACCTTCCAGTTTATCATTGCGTCGGCTTAATTATCAAGGTGGTTTCCGTTATTCCGGACAGAATTTCTACCTGTTCTAAATTTTGTAACCCAACCTCAACATCTATATCCCCTTCTGGGGCCATAACCTTGTTGCCGTCCATCAAATAATCACGCGGTATGGTAAGAACGTCTTTCTTTTGGGCTATTACAATATTTGCTTCACCGGCCAATCCTGGATACAGTAATTTAGGCGGTTCATTGAACAAAGCCTCAATTTTAAAGGTCTGCAATCGCTCTTCTTTTTGCGGGTAAATCTTACTTACCCTTGCAGTATATATTTCATTGGGATATGCCTCTAAAACAATAAGTACCTGCTGATTTAATTGTATTTTGATGATATCTACCTCATCAATCAACATTTCAATTATAAAATCATTGGCACTACCAATGGTACCAAGCGGCTCTACGGTGCTAACCAGTTCCCCAGGTTCCTTATATAGTGCGTATACCCTTCCTGCAATTCTGCTATTTACCGTAAAATCATCTGTGGTTATCTTGTTAGATTGGTAACTGTTCTTTGCCTGTACCATTTTCGTTTCCAATTCAAAACGCGTTCTGGCATAACGTGCTTTTAAAGTTTTATGTTGATTTTGCGATAGTTGAAAAGCCAACATTTTGGTGTCATACTCGGCTTTGGAACCAATTCCTTGTTCCCATAGGCGTTGCTGTCTGCTTAAATTAAGAGAATCGTTCAAGTATTTTAATCTGGCCGCATAAACCTCGTCTTCAATCTCTTTTAAAACTGCGGCATTACCTTCTAAATTCTCTTTGGATTGTCTTAATGCCAAGTAGGCATTCTCGGTCTGTAGTTGTGGGGCACGATCAATAATTTGAAGAATGGGGTCACCTTTTTGAACCAGATCTCCCTCTTCTTTAAAGTTATTGTCCAAAATACCACCTACCGCGGCGTATAGTTGGTATAAACTATCCGGCTGTATAGTTGCGGATGCATACACGGACATGGTAAGGGTCGTTCTTTTAGGTAAAATGTTATCTTCATTACCTTGACAACCCCCAATTAACAATGAAAGAACTATAATTTTAAAAAAGCGCATATTTCTTAGATTACCTTAACCAAAGTAACTACTAAAGAATATGTTAGCCTATGAGTAAAATCATATAAATTTAATTACCACCCCTAATATAAAGGCATTTAGTAAAAATCCAATTCTGCAATAGCCGCCTTAGGTCCATTGCCCGCAATTTCATTAGCCTGTAATTTAATATACCTTGCTTGGAACTTCTTATTGAACCTAAAGGTACGTTGTGTAGGGTCATTGATCAGGTTGCCAAAGGTAAAACTATCCTGTTGGGTCCAAACCTTACCATCTTGACTGGAAAAAATAGTTCCTTTTTCAATCATGCTATTGGATATTGAAGTGGGCGGTGTATATGCAAAAGCACTAATTTGCAATTCTTCACCCAAATCAATTACTACGGATTTATTCCCATCATTTTCTTGGGATTGCCAATATGTATTGGGATTCTCATCAAATAGTAATTCTCCCTCATGCTTTTTCTGTGCGCTACTTGACTCTACCAATGTCCAAGTCATTTTTGGAATTCCAAACCTAAACGTGGCGGTACTTCCTTTCTCCCCATTCATAATAGCCACCGCTTTGACCTCACCTTCCCCAAAAACAAAGGGATCGGTAAACAAGGAAGACGATGAATTTGGCACTTGCCCATCCGTAGTGTAAAATATCTGCATGCCCTTGTTTAAATTGGCCCCGGCGTTCTCCCCATTGGGGTTCCATCCAAAATCAGACATTTTAGGAACAATACTGACTTCTCCCTTACTATTTCTGCTAAACTGTAACTGTGGTGGCCTACTCTTAAAATAATGCGCTGAAATATGCTGTAAAACGGGTGTATATCTTGATGCCAAGATACGGAGCCTTAGTTTGGTAGTCTCAATTTCCGGAAAACGCAATATTCTTTTGTAACCAATGTTGGTTGCACTGGCAACCTCTTTCCATTCATCATTAATCCAGGCATCCAACGCATGTTCGGATACACGTTCTCCATATACCTCAACATGTTCCTGAACTAAAAATCTATTGATCTTAGTAGCCTTAGGTAACGTCACCTCAACAATCGGTTCCGCATCCTGCAAAATTAAATGCGTTTTATTATCCTGACCCAGGAGTTCTTTAGGCCCATCTGCGCCGTCCAATAAGCTTACCCCGTACGTTTCCTTAATTCTTTGGCCGGTTTCTTTAAGTACCTGTACATCTTGGTCAGAAAATTCCCCTTCCCTATTGGGGGGTATGTTCAATAAGAATATGGAATTGCCACCAACAGAACGTTCATATATATCAAAGACATCGTCTGTAGTTCTTACCTTTTGGTCGGTATCATCCCTGTAAAACCATCCTTCCCTTATAGAGGTATTGGTTTCTGCTGGCTGGTAATGTAAAAACTTACCGGCAACCAATTTTTTCATACTCCCAACATCTTCGTCCGTTATATCGGCAAAGAGATTCATAGTCCTAGGGTCTTCATCATATGGCACAACGCTCCACTCGGTATCTCTGGTTGCCCCTGCTTCATTACCGCACCATCGCGTACCTTCTTTTCCAAAAACTACAGCATTAGGCGCTAGGGCAGTTATTAATTTCTTCCAATCCCTATATTTATATTGCTGATTTCCTTTACGTTTGGGGTGGGCGCCATCAAACCAAACCTCATCTATAGGTCCATACTCCGTCAACAATTCAAACAATTGATTTAAGAAATATTCATTGTAATCATCTACTTCAAATTCAAAAGTAGTTTTATTCTCAAAAGGCCTACCCTCAATTTGTCTAGGTATTGTGCGTTTGGTATACTTACTTAAATTACCGTACAATCCTTCTGGATGTTCTATTTGATACAAATCTGCTGGAGAGAGATAGACCCCCAATTTAATGCCATATTTTTTACAGGATGCAGCTAATTCCTTAACGACATCTCCTTCTCCATTTTTATACGGAGAAGACATTACCCCGTGTTTTGTATACCTGCTCTGCCACAAGACAAAACCATCATGATGCTTGGCCGTAATGATTACTTTTTTCATTCCCGCATCTTTCATTGCCTGGCACCATTGATCTGTATTTAGATTTTTTAAATTAAAGATAGCAGGGTCTTCCATACCATTACCCCACTCCATTCTAGTAAAGGTATTGGGTCCAAAATGTACAAACGCTATGAATTCGTCCTTTAACGCTTCAAATTGATTTTTGGATGGAACAATATGTGCAGCTTTTATCCTAACGGAATCTTCAATGTCATCATTATCAAGTGCGATAGTGTTTTCAGTTGACAAGGCCAAAGCAGGCTTGCCTTTTGGCGTACAGGATGTCAACCATATGCACAATGTAATAATGCTTAGGAAATAACCGTATTTTTTTGGGGCTATCATACACATATCCATAATTTTTAATTATTAAGAATGTACATATTGTACAGACATTTTCAAAACTAATGGAATATATAAATAAATGCCTACGCAAAGATGACCAAAAGCAATACTTTTTTTGCAAGCTTTACTGTTGACCAAACCTTATAGTTCAATGAAATGCAAATAACAAAGTGAAGGCTATAGCCTACCACCCTTTTTGTTCCCAATTCCTTTCATGAACTATGTTCATGACCTCATTGAAAACAAAAAGTGAACTGCTTTCACAGTTCACTTTCTCATTCAGTCGGGATGACAGGATTTGTATAATCCTAATGAACCCTCATTGCAAATAACAAAGTGAAGGCTATCGCCTACCCACTTTTTGCTCCCAATTCCTTTCATGAACTATGTTCATGACCTCATTGAAAACAAAAAGTGAACTGCTTTCACAGTTCACTTTCTCATTCAGTCGGGATGACAGGATTTGAACCTGCGACCACTCGACCCCCAGCCGAGTGCGCTACCGGACTGCGCTACATCCCGAGACTACCAATACAGCAAAAAATAAAAGTGCTATACCGTTTATTTACTTGAAAATTAACCGGATAATAGTGCTTAAACTTTTTATTCAACGATTAGATTCTCAAATTAAGGTTGCAAAAATAAAAAAGTTAATCGGTTTCCAAACTATTAATCCAATCTAAAACCAATAAAGGCCATTTTCTTAATATTTCATTGTCCTCTGCCATCCCAAACCCATGCCCCCCTTCTTCAAAAATATATAATTGGCCACGCTCGTTGGACTTTGCATTGTGCAGGGCAAAAAAATATTCACTATTGGCCACCGGAACGGCTTTATCATCCATTGCATGAATTAAGTACGTAGCCGGGGTATCTTCATTAATCTGCAGATCGCTGGAAAATTGCATGACCTTTTCGGCAGATGGATTTTTTCCCAACAGATTATTCCTTGAACCTTTATGTGTGTTTTCTCCCATGGTAATTACCGGATACATCAAAACCATAAAATCTGGTCTAGCACTTAAACTATCAACCTTATCCACGGCCGTATACACCATATTATCGTATTGGGTACCTAAAGTTGAGGCTAAGTGCCCACCAGCCGAGAAGCCTATTAAACCAATATTGGCGGGATCAATGTTCCATTCTTTTGATCTGCTCCTTACCAACCGTATAGCCCTTTGGGCATCTATTAAGGGCACATAGTGCTTATCTATTTGGGTTTCATCAGACGGCAATCTATACTTGACTACAATGCCCGCTATACCATGATCTACCAAAAACTTGGCAACCGAAGTACCTTCCCAGTCATAGGCCAGAATACCATACCCTCCTCCCGGAAAAATCAACATGGCCTTTCCCGTAGCTTTTGATGCATGTGGCAAAAAAACTTCTATTGTAGGTTTTTGTACCCTGCTGAATTTTAAAATGTCCGTATACTCTTGAACTTCCTCTATATCGGTTTTTAATTGGTTGGGAATTTTATCTTTGGGCCAAATATCAATAACCAATTCCTTATTTGCGGCACATCCACCCAAAACCGTCAGTGCCAGGACAAAAATCATTATTAAAGGCAGCCTAATCATTACACTCCCAATTAAAATTAGCTATGGGGTCATTAGAGGCTCCTTGAAGGTTATAATGCCACCATTCTGTCCTAGTGGACCAAAATCCATGTTTTTCCATTGTTTCCTTCAATAATTTCCGGTTGTCCAAAACTTGTTTGGGCAGATCATAATTATCGTGATAAGCTCTCTTTCCAAAAAAATCAAAATCTGTTCCCATATCCAATTCCTCACCGGTCAATGACACCAAGGTTATGTCAACAGCCCCTCCTTTATTGTGTATTGAGCCCTTAACAGGATTGGCGACGTATTGTGGATTGGGCACAATTTTCCACATTTTATATTGAACAGAATTTGGACGGTAGCAATCAAAAAATTTAATCTTGACCCCATTTTTATGAAAATCGGCATTTGCAGCCAATAAGGCCTTAACGGTTTTAACCCTGGTATAACATTCCGCACAGTCATAAACCTGTTCCTTTAAAAAATTGTTTTGGGTAGCGTATCTTAAATCAAAGGCAAAACCATCACTGTAATCGGCTAATCTCACAAAGGTGGTGTCCCTTAACGAATCCAATGGTATTATTGTTTTCAACCGTGGCGTTTTCGCAATATCGGTTTTGGATATGGTATCCGATTTGGGAATAGGCTTACGGGTCTCCAAATCGCCATTTGCGGATTTGACAGTGTCCTTACAACCTACAAACATAACAGTAAGTAAAAATAAGCATATCAACGTTTTAAAATATGTTCCATTTTTAACCAAACCCATCCATTTCATATTAAGCAAACTACCTTATAATTTCTTTTAAGCTGTAAGCCAGTAGTAAAGATTTATTACCTACCTTATACCTACTGATTTTTAAGCAATTTAACCAAAAACAATGAACCAACATATTATTGTTCCCTTCTGCATACTATTCTTATTTATTTCCTGCGGCACACCAAAGCAAGTCGTTTTGGACACTAACAACATAAAAGAATCTCCTTGGTTATTAGGGTTTGAAAAAACAGCCCTTAACCCTATTATGCAAGCAGATTCATCTTACTCGTTTATTGATCCTACTTCGAAAAAATCAGTTTCTTGGCAAAAAGCCGATGTTTTCAACCCTGGAGCCATTGTACGGAACGATACCGTTTTTCTATTGTTTAGGGCAGAGGACAATCCCGATGCCATATTAGGTGGAAGAACTTCAAGAATTGGGTTGGCGTATAGTACAAACGGCATCAATTTTACCAAATATCCAACACCCGTGCTATATCCTGACAATGATGAATTTGCACAATGGGACCAGCCCGGTGGAATAGAAGACCCAAGAATCGTTGAAACAGAAGATGGGACGTATATTATGCTATACACCAGTTGGAACAAGAATATTGCCAGACTATCCAGTGCCACTTCCAAAGATTTGAAAAAATGGACAAAACATGGCCCTGTTTTTGAACAAGCACATGGTGGTAAATTCTTGAACGAATGGAGCAAATCCGGTGCCATCGTTACAGAATTGGTCAATGGTAGATTGCTAGCTAAAAAAGTAAACGGAACATTCTTGATGTACTGGGGCGAGTTATTTGTTAACTTGGCCACCTCCACTAATGGCATAGATTGGGAACCGACACTGAACGAAGAAGGGAAGTTATTGCATAGTTTTACCCCTACCCTCAATGAATTTGACAGCCATTTAACCGAACCCGGACCCCCTGCAATATATACTGATGACGGCATTCTTTTATTATATAATGGAAAAAATCTTAGTGGAGAAGGCGCTACCTCTAAATATCCAGAAGGGACTTATTGTGGTGGTCAAGTATTGTTTGACAAGGAAAATCCTACAATTATGATAAAAAGACTGGAAACCCCTTTTATATGCCCAAGCCTACCTCATGAAATTAGTGGTCAGTACAAAGCGGGGACCACCTTCATCCAAGGCTTGGTATTCTTTAAAGAAAAATGGTTCCTGTACTATGGTACGGCAGATTCAATGGTTGGTTTAGCAGTAAGAAATAAATAAAACCATTCGTAAACCCAGTGTACAATGAAGTTAATTAAAGTATTCATACTTTCCCTTTTTATAACAGGTATTGGCTGTACAGAAAAGAAAACCATAGAAAAACCTTTGCCTACACAAAAAAGACCAAATGTCATCCTGTTTTTGGCAGATGACCAAGGTTGGGGCGATTTGAGCAGTAGCGGCAATTCCAATCTGCACACACCACACATAGACGCTATTAAAAATTATGGGACATCTTTTGATAATTTTTATGTGCAACCCGTTTGCTCCCCTACAAGAGCTGAATTATTGACCGGAAGATATTTTACCAGATTAGGCGTATATGAAACTTCATCGGGTGGGGAACGTTTTAACCTTAATGAAACCACCATAGCGGAAATACTTCAGGAAACAGGTTATAGAACGGGGGCATTTGGCAAGTGGCATAATGGTATGCAACCGCCTTACCACCCTAATTCTAGAGGATTTGAACAGTTTTATGGTTTTGCGTCTGGGCATTGGGGTAATTATTTTAGCCCCATGCTGGAAAACAATGGGAAACTTGTTCAAGGAAAAGGTTTTTTGGTAGATGACCTTACCGGCCAAGGAATTAATTTTATAGAAAAGCATGCAAACGAACCTTTTTTCCTTTACCTACCCTATAATACCCCACATAGCCCTATGCAGGTACCGGACGAGTATTGGAACAAAATGAAACATAAACCATTAGATTCATTAGCCTCCGTAGATAAAGATGAAGACCTGCAATTTACGAAAGCCGCTTTGGCCATGGTGGAAAATATCGATACCAATGTAGGCCGAATAATGACGACCATAGAACAATTGGGATTGGAGGAAAACACCATCATCATCTACTTATCTGACAACGGACCTAATGCATACCGATGGAACGGTGGAATGAAAGGTAAAAAAGGAAGTGTAGATGAAGGCGGCGTGAGAACACCTTTCTTTATCAAATGGCCCGGCCATATAAAAAACGGATTAAATCTTGTTGATATAGCCGGAAGTATTGACTTGCTACCTACTCTTTGCGGCTTATTGGAAATACCCGTAAGCACCAATAAACCTATTGATGGCAAAGATTTAAGTGCTTTGCTATTACAAAAGGACACAACTGTACAGGAACGTTTAATATTTAACCATTGGAACGGAAAAACAAGTGTTAGAAATCAGCAATTTAGGTTAGATGAGGAAAACAGGCTTTATGATATTACCATAGACCGCGGACAGAAAATAGATGTTTCCCACATATATACCACATTAAGAGATTCCTTGATAGCGGCCAAGGAGAATTGGCAAGAAGAAACCATGACACTTCACAAAAACAACGATAAACGTGCTTTTACATTAGGCTATCCACAAGCAATATACACACAGCTATCTGCAAGAGATGGTATTGCCCATGGTGCCATAATACGCAGTAACCAATGGCCCAATGATTCTTTCTTTACCAATTGGAAATCAGTCAATGATTCCATTAGTTGGGATGTTGAGGTAATGGAAGAAGGACGATTTCAAGTTGATCTCTACTATACCTGTCCAGAGAAAGATTTGGGTTCAATAGTAGAATTGAGTTTCAACGGAAGCAAAATAGCAAGTAAGATAACGGAAGCCCACGACCCAGAACTAATAGGCATGCACAATGATCGTGTACCGAGAATAGAATCTTATGTAAAAAGTTTTAAAGCGCTTGATTTAGGAACTATTTCCCTTACTAAAGGTAACGGCATTCTTACCCTTAAAGCTCTTGAAGTAAAGAAAAGCCAAGTTGGCGATTTTAGGTTGTTACAATTTAAAAAGGTGGAATAAAAAAAGCTCCAATTCAATTATGATCGGAGCTTTTTTTGTGTACTATATCCTTGAGGCTATTCCAGCGATTTTAAATACGTTAAGCTTTGCGGTACCTGAGATACCACATTTGTAGATTCATCTTCAATAAACATATATTCTATACCCAATTTCTTTGCTTCGGCAACAATACCTGCAATATCTATTTGCCCTGTACCCAGGACTACATTGGTTTCATCATCTTCATGCCCTGTATCATTACCCTCAATACCTTTTTCCATATCCTTTAAATGTAGTAATGTAATCTTACTAGGATACTTTTTCATTAATGCCAAAGGGTCCTCACCGCCATGTTGTGCCCAGAAGACATCTAGCTCAAACGTATAATTGGTTGCATTCTTTACCATATAATCAAACAAAGTTCCTTTTCTATAAGGCCTAAATTCGTAGCCATGCGGATGATAAACCAAAATAAGTCCACTTTCCTGAAGCTTCTTACCTGCTTTGTTGAATACTTCACTGGCATGTTTGGTTTCTTCCAAAGCCCATTTATTACCTTCATGCGGCACCCAAGCGCACATTACATATTTTGCGCCAAAATCCTTGGCATCCTTTATGACTTTGCCCACATTATTTTCAAGGTCTTCAAAACTGGCTCCTACACTAACCATCTCCAGTTTATTCTCTGCAAGCAAGGCCTTAAACTCCTCTAAAGGCATGTCATACGTTCCACCGCCTTCAATTTTAGTAATACCCCACTCATTGATCAACCCCAGTGTATTGGCTACATCAACCTTAAACTGATTCCTAAGACTATATAGTTGAAGCCCCACTTCTTGGGCCTGTGCCATATATCCGCTTCCGATAAATAAGGCTGCAATGATTATTTTTTTCATCCTCATAATCCGTTTATGTAAGTAAATTGCCTTCATCATCCCATTCAGCAATGACATTTCTCTTGCTTTGGTCCACACACTTGGCTATCCATTCCGGATCATAGGCAACACCGTGCTGATCTAGAACATCTTGCGGAACGCCATCCCACACATTAGGGGTATTCCCTTTATAACCCAAATCTGCAATACCTACTTCAGAAGTATAATAACCAGTTACCGTGAGGCCCCTCATGGTGTAAAAAAACTGAATTTCCAAAGGTTGTTCACTCAATGGCTTTTCCGTATCATGCCAACAGATCTCATCACAAATCTGTTTTTTCTGTTCCAAGGTCGCCGATTTAAATTCGGTTCCAAATTCCGTATTACTTTTATGATCCAACCACATTAGTCCACCAAGAAGTGTAGGAGCCATTTCAGGAATATCCTTGCCCATAAATTCAACAAGTTCCGGTACTCCTGCCTCTATTGGTCCGCCATGGGGTTCTTTAGGTGGAAGAATTACTACTGCCAACGCAGCTATAGTTTCCATTTCATGCTCATTGAACAATTGTTCTGCATTCAATTTTTCTATACGCTCCAATTCGGCGGGGGTTCTTCCAAAATATTTTTCGGTACTGGTAGTGATGGTTTCGTCTATAGACTCGCCATTTTCAGTCTTACAGGAATTGAACACCAATCCGGTACCCGCAGCGGCACCACCAAGTATTAGGGTTTGTAAACTTTTTCTTCTATCCATCTTCTAAATATTTTGTGCCTTTAACTGTTCTATGATATAATCAGATGCCCTCCATGAAAGTGCCATAATGGTCCAGGTACAGTTTTTGTCCGCTTGTGATACAAATACCCCTGCATCCACTATAAAAACGTTATCTACATCGTGCAATTGCTGAAACTTGTTCGTAACCGATGTTTTTGGGTCATCTCCCATTCTTGTCGTACCAACTTCATGAATAATCTCACCTGGTTTATGCAATCCATAATCTTGGTCTTTACCGGGTTTTTCCCCTAAATAATGTCCGCCCATGTTATGTATGATTTCTTCAAAGGTATCATGCATATGTTTGGCCTGGTTTCTTTCATATTGAGACCATTTATAATTGAACTTCAGTACGGGGATACCGTATTGATCAACAGTAGTTGGATCAATCTCACAATAATTATCATAGCTGGCCAAGCCTTCTCCACGACCACCAAAACCTATGACAGAACCATAGTATTTCTTGACATCGTCCCGTAAACTATCGCCATATCCTCCAGACTTTAATCCAAAATATTTATTCAATGCATTTGGGTCCCAACCAAACCCGTAATTAGGCTGACTCATACCGCCCCAAACTTCTATATGGTATCCTCTAGGGAAATCCAATTTGGAATTATCTCCCCACCAGGGTGAGTAAACGTGCATACCCCCAACACCATCTTCATTATATGATGTTTTACGATTCATTAGACCTGGTATTACCCCAGCGGCACTAGCTCCGGTAGAATCATGCAGGTATCTTCCCACAAGGTTACTACTGTTTCCTAGTCCATTAGGGTGTTGTTTACTCTTTGAATTTAAAAGTATACGTGCTGAGCTACATGCAGACGCGGCCAAAACCACTACCTTGCCCCTTAATTTATACTCTTTTCTGTCCTCTTTGTTGATATAGGAAACCCCGGTAGCCTTACCTTCTTCATTGGTCGTTATTTCACGTACCATGGCATTTACGAACAATTTTACTTGACCACCACTTTTTTGGGCAGGAAAGATTAAACAGCTACCTGCGGAAAAATCCGCATAAATTTGGCAAGACCTACCACATTGGCCACAATAAAAACAGACCCCACGATCCTCATTGATACGTTTGGTCAACATTGAAAGCCTACCCGGTATAACCGGAATGTTAGATTTTTTTGCTCCATTAATATAGAAAAGCTCATGCAATCTTGGTTTTGGAGGAGGCAGGAAAAATCCGTCAGGATCGTTTTCCCTTCCTTCATTGGTTCCAAAAACCCCAATAAGTTTGTCCAATTTATCATAATAGGGTTTTACGTCCTCATAGCCAATAGGCCAATCATCTCCATGCCCATCCCTTGTTTTTCCTTTAAAATCCTTAGGTCCAAATCTCAAGGATATTCGTCCCCAGTGGTTGGTTCTACCACCTAGCATTCGCGCCCGCCACCATTTAAACTCGGTACCTTCTGCATGTGTATATGGTTCTCCCTCAACTTCCCAATCTCCCCAGGACATATCCCATTCTCCAAATGCACGGGTGGTTCCCGCACCCCTTCTTGGGGAATCATAAGGTTGTTTTAACTGGGTCATGGTCTTTGGGTCCGCAGGATCAAAAAATGGCCCTGCCTCTACAACGGCAATATTAAGGCCGGCATCTGCCAACTGTTTTGTTGCCATACCACCACCGGCTCCTGAACCGACTATGATGACATCATAAATTTCTGAGGATTCTTTTATCTGCATAATCTTTCTATTTGTTCGAGCATACAATGTAAATATTAATAAAAAATTATAAATATGTTTTTAGCTGAATAACCTAATATGTTCTACAGGCGTCTGCTTTTATAGTGCTATCGATACCTATTTATCCGGATATTATTCGCTGGTAAATGTAGAAGCGGGCAAGCCCGCCGCATTAAATAGATTACCTATAGCCGTACTTTTCCAAGCATAACGCACATGCACCGGTAATTTCACTTCCTTGGCACTTACACGCACCACCCCTTTCTTTAAACTTGCCTTAGCAGGATACCAAACCCCATTCTCTCCACTAATTTCAAAATGGTCTATTTGCCTACCCTTGACATACATTCCTTCATCATTATGAAAAGATACCTCTATGGCATTCCCCTGGACTTTAACCATATCATACAACGGACCATTAACTTCCCCGTCAAAAGCATTAAAATGATATTTTAGGGCGATATTGGCAAGTCGCAATCCCACATCCTGCTTGTTTTGGGGGTGAATATCATCAACAGTGCAAATATCACTTGTCATGGCCATGCCGGTATTCTTTAAGGACAACGTTCTGCGCTGTTGGTCCCTGACAATACCTCCTTCATACGTTCCTCCATACTTAAACGGAGCTATTTGTGCATAATAAAATGGAAAATCATATTGCCATGCCGTCCTCCAGGAAGTAATCATATGGGTAAAAAGATTTTGGTACGATGATGCGTTGGCCGTGTTGGATTCTCCTTGATACCATAGAACCCCAGAAATCTTAAAATTGGTAAGCGGGGCAATCATTGCATTATATAACACAGACGGTTCAATGGTAACCCATTTATTGGGTTTTATGGATTTATGCGCATTAGCTAATTCCGGAAAAGATTCAAAGACATTTTCCGGTGTCCACACTTCGGCACAGGATGCTCCCCAAGAAGCATCGACCAAGCCAATGGGTACGTTTAACTCCGTTGCCACTTTCTTAGCAAAAAAATAGGCTACTGCACTAAAATCGGGCATGGTTTCCGATGTACAGGCTTCCCAAGTACCCTCTACATCTTCCAGTGGATGAAGTGCCGTTCTTTTTTGCACGGTAAACAATCGTATTAAATCATTGTTCGCATTGGCAATTTCAAATTCCTTATTGTCTATTGTACTGTTGGCACTCCACTCCATATTGCTTTGTCCTGAGCAAAGCCAGACTTCCCCGATCAATACTTGCGTAAAAACAATTTCATTTCCTTTTCCGGTAAACTTAATGTTATACGGCCCACCTGCTTCAGGTGTTTGCACGGTTACCTGCCATTTTGCATTATTCCCGGTCTTTACTGATACCGTCTTATCGTTCCAACCCGTATAAACTTCAAATTCCTCGTTGGGGTCTGCCCAACCATACAATAATACTTCCGTTTCTCGTTGAAGCACCATTTTGTCCGAGAAAATATTGGGTAAGGTTATTTCCGCTTTGACAATAGCCGTTGAACAAATGAAAATCAATAATAAATAAAATCGCATTTTAGAGATAGAAGTGTTAACAGATTTAAATATAAGCAATTATTCAACCTATTTTTTAATAAATAATTAATTTACACTTCCTTTTTATTGCTAATTTCATTACGATGAAATAATTTATTAATACATATCCCTGATTAAAAATTGAACATTATGCCCAATACCCTTCATAGACGACATTTTTTAAAAGCCGCTTCTGCCTCTCTCCTTCTATCTTCCTTAAGCACATACGGATTTGAATTCTTTAAGGACGAGCAGCCTAAAAAAGTTGCTTTGATCGGTACCGGCTGGTATGGCACAAGTGATTTATTGCGACTTATACAAGTAGCCAATGTGGAGGTCACTGCGCTTTGTGATGTAGATTCGGTTTTTCTAAACAATACCGCAAACTTAGTGGCCCAGAGACAGAAAAACGGTAAAAGACCAAGATTGTTCATAGATTACAGGAACATGCTGGATACCATGGATTTTGATATCGTGCTCATTGGCACCCCGGATCATTGGCATGCGCTTATGTGCATAGCGGCACTACAATCTGGCGCTCATGTATACGTTCAAAAACCCACCAGCGTAGATGTTATAGAAGGTGAGGCCATGATTGCCGCGGCAAGAAAATATAATAAAGTAGTACAGGTTGGCACACAACGAAAGAGCACGCCCCATTTAATATCGGTCAAAAAAGAAATTATAGATACAGGATTACTTGGTACTATTGGCCATGTAGATATGTGCTGCTATTACCATATGCGCGCCAATGACAATCCGCCCGAACAACCGGTACCTGATCGTTTGGATTATGAAATGTGGACGGGTCCGGCCCCTATGCGGCCCTATGACGGGTTACCGCATAGAAGGTGGTGGCGAACATTTAGGGAATATGGAAATGGTATAACCGGGGATATGTGTGTTCATATGCTGGATACCGTTAGGTGGATGTTGAATTTAGGGTGGCCCAAACGCATAAGTTCCGAAGGTGGAATTTTTGTTCAAAAAAATGGTAAGTCAACTATTTCCGATACCCAATCTGCAGTATTTGAATACGATAATTTCAATTGCAACTGGCAGCACCGTACGTGGGGAAATGCCGCTGATCCGGAATACCCTTGGGCCTTTAAAATTTATGGAGAAAAAGGTATGCTCAAAGCCGATGTCATGAAGGCGGAATTTGTTCCTGCAAACGGTGATGCCCCAATAAAATTCGAGGTACTTTATGAGCGAGAGGCCTATCCTGAAGACCTTAATGAAAAAGACATAGAACTACATGCAGCACCGGCAACCAGAAGACATATGCTCAATTTTTTAAATGCCATACAAAATGGCACAAAACCTATTGCGGATATTGAGGAAGGACACATCTCCTCTGCCAGTTGCATATTGGCCAATCTGTCAATGGACCTAAAAAGGCCATTGGTATACGACCCCAAGAGCAGAACGGTTGTTAATGATCGGAAAGCAACTGACCTATTGCAACGTACCTACAAGGGAAATTGGGTACACCCACACCCAGATACCATTTAGACTATTGCATTTTTTTGGTTGAGCCCCTTACCAATAAGCTGGTCTTGACCGTTTTAGTCTCATAAGGCAGTCCCGGATTTTGTATTCTATTGATCAAGAGTTTGGCGGTAAGTTCACCAATATACTTTCCATGTTGGCTAACCATGGTCAACGACGGAGTTACATACTTGGACAATTGCCCATTGGTAAACCCAATTATAGAAATATCATTGGGCACATTATACCCCCTAGCCTTTACAATTTCCAATACTTTTACAGCAGTAATCTCATCAAAGCCAATAATACCCTCTATTGTTTTATAATTTAAAAGAAAGGACATTAGCAGATCAAGATCGTCCTTGGGCGTAAGGTTCATGACCAATTTGGCATCGAACGGAATCTTAAATTCCTCTAATGCCTTCTTATAGCCCAGTAACCTTAATTTCCCTACACTTGAACTTCCCGTTGGGTTAACGACCGCTATATTGGTACAGCCCACATTGATCAAGTGCTTGGTCGTTTTATAACCAGCCTCAAAATCATCTACTACCACCTTATCACATTCCAAAGCATCTGCAACCCTATCGAACAAAACAACAGGTATGTCATTGTTTATAATATCTATAAGGGCATCATGCTTATTTTCATTTTGCGTTTCCTCTGCAAGGGATATAATCAATCCATCAACGGTGCCAGAATCAAAAAACTCCAAGGTTTTACTCTCTTTTTCACTGGACTCATCGCTTATACAGCTAATAATATTATACCCGTTCTCATTGGCTACTTTTTCAATACCGTACAATACTTGAACAAAAAAATAATTAAGGATATTGGGTACTACGACACCTATGGTCTTGGTACTTCTATTTAAAAGGTTTAGGGCCAGCCTGTTTGGCTTGTAATGCTTGGCTTTTGCATATTCCTGAATTTTCGCCTTTAAATCAGCACTGATTTCATGGCTATCGTTCACAGCTTTGGAAACTGTCGAAATAGAAACCTTAAAATGCCCAGCAATGTCCTTTAAAGTAACTTTCTTCATGCGTTTATTGATTAAAACGTACCCATTACAAACTTAGCAAACCTTTTATATATAAAAAGCAAACTGTCCCAAAGGAATACCAAGGGACAGATCGCTATTACATTAAGCTTTTACAATCCCTAAACCAACATATTAAATGCCGGTATAAGGGATCGATGAATTATATATATTGGTTGATGATATTTTCAAATAATTCTTGCTTACCGCTTTGCAAGGTCAACTCACCATTTTCCTTTGCAATTTCATAAAGATCCATGAAGTCCAATTTGCCATTTTCGAAATCTTTTCCTTTTCCGGCATCAAAGGAACTATATCTTTTTTCACGTAACGCATTGTAGGCCGATGAAGAAATGATTTTATCCGCAGTCAATAATGCCCTGGCAAAGGTATCCGCACCGCCAATATGTGCCAAGAACACATCTTCTAGATCGGTACTGTTTCTTCTGATCTTGGCATCAAAGTTTACGCCACCGCCTTGCAAGCCACCTGCGGCCAAAAATACCAACATGGCTTCTGTGGTTTCTTGGATATTGTTAGGGAACTGGTCCGTATCCCACCCGTTTTGGTAATCTCCTCTGTTCGCATCCAAACTACCTAACATGCCCGCTTTGGCGGCAACGGCCAATTCATGTTGAAAAGTATGCTGGGCCAGAGTTGCATGATTGACCTCTATATTCATTTTAAAGTCCTTATCAAGACCATACTCCTTTAAGAAACCAATAGCCGTAGCAGAATCAAAATCATACTGATGTTTCATTGGCTCCATTGGCTTGGGCTCAATAAAGAAATTACCTTTAAACCCTTGTGATCTAGCATAATCCCTTGCCATGGACAAAAATTGACCCATGTGGTCCAGTTCACGGCCCAAGTCTGTGTTCAACAAGGACATGTATCCTTCACGACCTCCCCAGAACACATAATTTTCACCACCTAGGGCAATGGTTGCATCTAACGCCAACTTAATTTGGCCACCGGCCCTGGCCAGTACATTAAAATCTGGATTGGTCGCTGCACCGTTCATGTATCTTGGGTTAGAAAAGCAGTTTGCCGTTCCCCATAATAATTTTTTCCCAGACGCCTTTTGCTTCTCCTTTACATAATCTGTTATAGTTGCCAATCTCTTTTCAGATTCCGCAAATGTGGGTGCTTCCTGTATTAAATCAAAATCATGAAAGCAATAGTAATCAAAGCCAATTTTTTCAAAAAATTCAAATGCCGCATCGGCCTTATCTTTTGCCGCTTGTACGGGATCGGATGATTTATCCCATTCAAAATTTTGGGTACCAGGACCAAACGGGTCCGAACCCTGACCACAGAACGTATGCCAATAAGCGGTAGAGAACTTAAAATGCTCTCTCATGGTCTTACCGGCCACTACTTGCTCTGGGTTATAGTATTTGAAAGCCAATGGATTATCGGATTCCTTTCCTTCAAACTTGATTTTATCAATTCCTTTAAAATATTCCTTGTTTGCCATTATGTTGATTTTATTTGTTGTTTAAGATTAATTCCAATTCATTTTTCCATGCGGCATATGCTTTTTCATACCTCGTTTTGTCCATTTTGGGACTAAAGGTCATAACATAATCATTCTCTAAAATTGCCTTGCCGTACGCCTCAAAATCTCCCTTGTGCAAATTAGCGGCCCTGGCCGCACCAATAGCACCGGTTGTATTATAAATTTCAATATCGTACCCTATTAGCGTTGCCACGGTGGAAGAAAATATTTCCGACCTAAAAAGGTTATCGTTTCCTGCACGCATGACATTGACCTTTATACCGTCTGATTTCATGATTTCCATGCCGTAAACAAAAGAGAAAGCAATACCTTCCAATGCCGCCCTACATAAATGTCCTTTGCCATGATTATTCAAGTTCAGGTTTACGATCCTTGTTCCAATATCCTGATTTTTAAGCATTCTTTCCGCTCCGTTACCAAAGGGTATTAGCGCAATACCATCAGAACCGATCGGTACTTCATTGGCAAGGGTGTTCATTTCATCATAGGATGTTACATTCAGGTTGTTCAATAACCAACGGTATTGTATTCCAGCACCATTAATACATAATAATTTACCAATTCTTGCAGGTTGCCCCGGGGTATAGTTGACATGCGCAAAATTATTTACCCTAGAACTTTCCTTGACCGACAAATTATCCGTAACCGCATAAACTACACCAGATGTACCACCAGTAGCCGCCACTTCACCCGGTTTAAAAACATTTAAGGTCAATGCATTATTGGGTTGATCACCGGCCCTGTACAATATAGGTGTGCCAATCTTAATGCCACTTTCCATTGAGCCCTTCTCGTTTACGTTGGATTGTACCGAAAATGTATCTACAATATCAGGAATCAGTTCTTTTTCCAAACCATAATGATCTAACAATAGTTGGGCAACGGCATCATTTTTAAAATCCCATAAAATACCCTCTGACAACCCTGATACAGTTGTATTTACCACTCCCGAAAATTTATAAGCAATATAATCCCCAGGCAGCATAATCTTGTAAATTTTAGCGTATGCCTCAGGTTCATTTTCTTTTACCCACTTTAATTTAGAAGCGGTAAAGTTTGCAGGAGAATTCAACAAGTGGGTATCGCATACTTCCGGTCCAATTTCTTCATAGGCTTTTTCGCCAATTTCAACTGCCCTACTATCGCACCAAATAATTGATTTACGTAACGGAACACCATCCTTATCTATTAGGACCAATCCGTGCATTTGATAAGAAATGCCAATACCGGTAATCCCCGTTGCATTAATATGGTATTCATTACATAAGCGTTTTATGCCACTACATACATACCCCCACCAATCTTCCGGGCTTTGCTCTGCCCAACCATTTTTAACCGCCTGCATGGACATTTCTGTCTCCGGTTCCGTAACTACACCAATACTTTTACCTGTTGAGGTTTCAACTAAGGCAATCTTTATTGATGAACTTCCTATATCTAGTCCTAGATGATACATATTTGTTGTGAGTTGATTTTAGCTTTATTAAGTTAAACCAAAAATAACGACTATACGCCCACAACATGTTTATTGCCACGAAAATAAATAGTAGAGCGCTATATACTGTAGGTCAAAAAAATAAAAATACCCTATAATAAATTGAAAATCAATTTATTATAGGATATTTTACTGTTCGAAAATTATCGAAAGGGTTTTCGTAAAAGGCTATCCTACTATAATTGCAATCTACTAATATTCCTCCAATTGGTTTTGTAACCGTTCCAATTTGGTAAGTGCCTCTGACTTGGAATTTACATCTAGTTTAAGATAAATGTTCTGGATATGAAAATTGACCGCGCTGGGTGTCACGAACAGTTTTTCAGCTATCATTTTATACGTTGCACCTTGACATAGAAAATCTACGATCTGGTTTTCACGTTCAGAAAAGAAAGCAAACGTTCTTTTATGGAAATTGCTTATAAACTTTTTTACAATATCATTGCTCATAGCAGCACCTTCCTTTTCTATACTGCTTAAGGCATGCTCAAGTTTGTCCAAGGTCAATGGTTTGGTCAAGTATCCGTTGGCCCCTTTTTTAAAGGCTTTTTTAATAACTTCAAAATCATTGATTTCACTGAACATAATAATATTGATTCCCCAGTTCTTTTTTCTAAATAATTTAATGGCATCTATACCATTAACATCATCCAGGTCAATTTCAGATAACACTATTTGTGGCCTAGTATGCTTAAAATCCTTTAAGGCTAGGTTGGCAGAAGTATAACTTCCAACTAGTTCATAATCTTCCAATGCATCAAAATGGTTTTTATAAACTATGTGCATTGAGCTATCTCTTTCTAAAATTATTATTCGAGTCTTGGTATTTTTCATTTTTTCCAATATTTAATACTGTTATGCCGGGAGCCGCACAACAAAAGTTTTGTTTTAAATACAATTAGGAATCCAAATACGTACTTGAAATTTTTACAAAATCTACCATTATACACTTATACCCTGTAAAAGGATATTGTATTGAAAAGGCGTAAAATTGTCCTATAAAAATTCTGTACTGAAGTAGTAGTTTAAATTCCGGTTACAATTTAAAATCTAGCTAGTGACCTGTCTAGATGTAAAATTGAATGAATTAAAACGCAAATAACTTTTTAGGAAAATGATTTCTGAAAGGAATCCAGAAATTGAAAAATTACGATGAATGAGATCGCTTAAAAATAGTAGGTAATTGTTTTTCATGGTTTTGGGGGGATTTGGGGTTAAACAATGTTTACAATTAATTTGGTTCGAGAAATATATAGTTAAATGTTATAACATCGTTAAAATCATAGGAATTTTCGTTCAAATGCAATGTTTTGAATAAAAATGCTACCGTTCATCGATATTTTACTTTCCCAAAAAAAAACAATGTTCAACCAATAAGAAAAAAAAGGAGGGGCACCCGTTATCCCCCCGGACAACACCCCTCCTTTTATTGACAATTTAAATCAATCATAAATCCCCGTTATCTAAATCATACTATTCAATACTCATATCATCGTCTTCAAACGTGTTGGATACTGTAGCAGTGGTTTCATTCACCTGCATTATCCATTTTTCATCATTATACTTACCGTTTAAATTTGTACTTGCGGCCATTTGTGCCTCATTCTTATAATCATAATCTGCCAAGTATACATAGTAAAGTCCGTTTTCCTTATTATAAAATTGTTTTGGATCTAAGCCTTTTGACCTTAACTCTTTCATAAAAGCATTTAAATATTTTGTTTGGCTGTATACATTGGCAATTACATAATATCCGGAATTCATTCCTATAACATCTGAATCTACCATCATCTTTACGGGCAGTTCCTTGAAATTGGCCCTTCTGTTGTTTGTATTTGCAATTACCGATTCATCTTTCTTAGGTATTTCATTGGCTACATAGGCAGTGGTTTCCTCTGCACTGTAATCTTGTAACGAATTCTTGATGGTGGTGTCTATATCATTTCTTAACATCCTAACAATAAGATTGAACCTTTCTTCGAAAGCTGCAATTCTTACTTCTTCAATAGAATCCTGCCTCATGATCAGCTCATCCAAGACCATTTTATTCTGGTAGGCCAAATCTGTTGCACTTGCACTATACATCTCCTTGGCATTGCTTGTTTCCATTTCTTTTTCCACATTTTTGGCTTTGCTAGTTGTTCTGGCATTGTCCCGTTCGTATATAAGGTGGGCTATTTGTTCTTCGTAGTTTCGCACAATATTATCTATTTGATTATCTGTACTATTAGCCGCAACGGTAATGCCCAAATCGTCATCCTTAAACGTATAGGCCAATGTTATTTCATGGTTCCAACCCAAATTGGCGTCTTGCTTTGCAATATCTTTTTCCATTAAATATCCCAAGGACATTTTCTCGCTTAGATTAAACCCAAGACCTGCAGATATACCGTAATCCTGATCATAAGTAGTTTGAATCCATCCATAATTTGGCATATCCAACAATAATGAACCAAAGTAATACAGACTACTGTCATAATTTTGTCCTACCTGCACCATGGGCATAAAACGGGCATTTTCAAATAGCCCTCTAGAATTTTTAAAGTCATGGGTGTACTGCATAGATGCCTTGACACTTTTTGTGGAGAATTCTGTTAAAAACTCATTGGTTGTCTGGTTATATTTCAACAAATCCTCAGCGTACAAGCCAAAATCAAATTTGCCCAATGATAGATTGATACCTGGTTGAACAGCTATTTTACTTTCCTTTCTGGCCTCTGAAAGTTCTGGATCTTCTTCACTGATCACAATCCTATTTTTGTCCAACCCTTGATTAAAATAGGTGATATTGGTACCGAACGTTAACACGGATTTATCGGCCAAACGTACAGAGGTGGCATAGTTGGCATTGAAACCAAATTCCTGGACCACACCGGCCCATTGGCTATATACTCCTATACCTACGGCTGTTTGATCACTTAGCTTGTTACTGAAGCCTAAGAAATAATTTTGGCTATTATCATCGAACGTGGCATATTGGTTTCTATGAAGAATATTTAAATATGATTTATTCTCTCGTACCAAGGAATAAGTAGGGTTAATAAAGAACCTATTGAAATATAATTGATTGTGGTACGTACTACTAGACCCAAGATTGGCATTGGTTTCCTGGCTTTTTACAGTCTGGATCAGAGCCAACAGGAACAAAGCAATAAGAAAACTATTGATTTTTAATGGACTTTCCATAACGTATGATTTTATGATTAAAAATTTATTTTGTCTGGGGTTTGGGGGGAACTATTTCAATGAATAATTGGGGGAGATTATTCATCATCAAATACAGAACTGGAATACTGCATTTGTTTATCTGTATTAAATGCTTCTAAAAAACGATAATCCCTATCTTTTTCACTAGCCGGCTTATCATTTAGGTTAAATGCTACGTGATGCCCTATTCCAGTACTAGAATCCCTATTGGAGACTACAAATCCGGAACCATCTTTTTGCAACATGTTTACAGAATACTCATCATATGCGCTATTAATATTTTCTCCCATATTTACGGCAAGGCCCACATTTCTTTCCCCTACCTCAACAAGGTATACATCTAGACCGCCAAAGCCTTCATGGCCTTCTGATGCAAAAACCAATTGATTGTTGGAAAGTGGATTAGGATGCATATCATCTTTGATGGTATTTACCTTTGTTCCAAGATTTTTTGCCATACCCAGGCTTCCATTTTTATGAATGGTGGCCACATATATATCATATGCCCCAAAACTGCCCGGCATATTGGAAGCGAAAAATAAACGATTACCATCTGGAGATACGGCAGGGTGTTTTGCGGAATAGTCCGAAGGGCATACGGCCACCTCGGTGATTTTTTTCCATTCGCCCGCTATCTTATCGGCCTTGTAGATTTTATGTACCTTTCTTTTTTTCGAAAAAAGTCCTGTAACAGGTTTACGATAGGTTGCCTTACTGAAATAAGCCGTGTTACCGCCATTTGTCAACGCTACGGGTGGTGCATACTCACCGTTTAGCTGAACATCATTGGTTCCGGTTGATACCATTTTTGCATTGGAAGAAGTGGTATTCCAAGGCAAAAAATTGGACCTATTATTGGAAGTGAGTTCTGTAGGTGCCACATAATGGGTCATTTTGTAGTCATCCTTTACCAGTTCCGTCCAGTTTTCATCACTGATTTCATTCTGGACTTTTTTACCCAATTGGGAAACGGCATGGTCGTATCTTTTCTGATAGCTTTTACTTAAGGTTCCATCTTCTGAAACCTCAATTAGCCTACCATACCAATACAGTGCATTTTCGTATTTTTTAGAAAGAAAATTGGCATTACCAAGGTCTTCAAAAATTTCTTCATCTTCATAACCAAGCGCTTTTAACTTATTATAGTTCTCAGTACGTTTGGAAATTTCCGAAACCTTACGTTGTTGAAATTTGGTGGGTTCTTGATTCATGGCCAAATTTTGACCATAACCCACTGTAGCCATGCAAGCAAGCAAAAGGCCACATTTAATTGAATTGTTCATGATTGTAGATTTTGGGGGTTAATACCCCAAAGTTCCAATAACAAATTCAATACGTTCTTAATAAAAATTCATAGGTTTTTTTAAAATATATGAACCAATTCATTCATAAACCAACTTAAGTTATTGATAATCAATTACTTTTTAAAATTTATAGCCCCTATGAATTAATTTTTTTCTTTTTCTTTTTATCCGATATATATTTATATCCTAAATAGGCCAACTGTAAACCTACTGCGGCAATCTTTAATTTTCTACTACGTACTAGAAGTTTAGCAACTCCGAACAAAGGTGATAATCCCATAATTCATTCATTTTTAAGTGAATCACAAATTACCATTAGTACTAGTGTTTGCTTAACTCTATCCATTTAAAATATAGGCATAAACCTACTAACTTATTGATAAAATGCAAAACATATCTTAAATAATGCTTACAGCAAAACTCTTGTTGTTTAAGGTCAACTAAAGGTCTTTTTTCAATCTAATTTAGAGTTGAAATGAAACCGTAAGGACTACCCTTACATAAAACAAAATAATATGAACACAGATATAGAAAAAATTGAAAATCGTTTAAAAGACTTAGTTTCCAAGAACGAAGATGCCATAAAAGGTTTTGAAAAAGCATCTGAAAATGCAGAACAAGTAGGTATTAAGAGTTATTTTGAGAACAGGGTTGTAGAGCGTATGCAATTTTTAAGGGAGTTAAGGGCCGCAGTGCCGGAACTGGATTTGGGCAGCGTTGAAATTAAAGGTAGTGCTGCAGGAGCCGTTCATAGAACGTGGATGGACGTTAAATCATTTTTTTCCGGAGATAATGACGAGGCCATGTTAGAAGAGGCCGTTAGAGGTGACAAGGCCGCTATTGAAGATTACGATAAGGCTTTAGCGGAAACCATGATACCTCCCAGAGTCAAAGACCTTATAAGAGCGCAAAAAGAGAAATTGCAGAACGACCTGGAAACTACTGAAATATTGGAAGAGTATAGGTAACAACAAACAAACAAAAGCCCTTGCAAATGCAAGGGCTTTTTTATTTTCATAAGCATTAATTATCTACAAATTTTTACGACGTTTTAAGACTTCTATTCTTTCGCTTTTTTTGTAACCATTGCTTATAGAACTTTTTACCAAAATAAAGTATTAGGGCCTTTTTCATTGTTTTAATAGGTTTTTAGTTTATCCTTCCTTTTTCTCAACTGTCGTTCCAGTTCACGTACGGACTCACTCACCGATTCCTCAAAATTTTCGTTACTGGCTTCAGCAAAAATTCTGGGACCGGGCAAACTCAATCTAATATTGCAGATTTTACCTGTATCATTAGATGATGTGTTTTCATCCTTAAAAAACACATCTGCCCGTATTACATCATCAAATTTAGCGTGCAGTTTATTTAATTTTTCCTTGGCGAACGCTTCAAGCCTATCACTTACCGTTACTCCGTCATACTCATATATAATATCCATATATCTATTTTCTATTTATCAACGTTAACCATCCAACCAATTCCAAAACGATCGGTACATCTACCAAAATGTCCCCATTCACGTTCCCTAAATTCATGATGAACCTGTCCTCCACTGGACAAATCCTTGAACAATTGTTTTCCCTCGTCCAAATTATCCAAATCAACACTCATATTAATCTGATTTCCATTGTTCAAAGGGGTATCTGGTGAAGCATCATAAGCCATAAAATGCACGCCTTTACCTTTTAATTCCGCATGCTGTAATTTTTGACGGTATGATGATGGAACGTCTATTTCCTTATCTTCATACGTTTGCCTATTCTTTACTTCCGCACCAAACAAATTGGCGTAAAAATTCAATGCCTCTTGGCAGTTTCCGTTAAATGCTAAATATGCTTGTATTTTCATTTTATATTGTTTTTATACAAGGTACCACAAGAAGCATTTTTGGTTTGGCTTATACCATTTTCTTATTGATTCATTTCATTTTTTGCTCAAATATTACTCCAATACAATCTTATTATCATCAATAAATTGAAAAAACGATAACTTTTCATCTGTACCTGTATGCATCAAATTAGTGGAAAGATCAAATAAATGTGCCTCCGTTTCGAAAAAATGCATCATATAACCAGCTGTATTTACAAAAGCGACATAATCCCCAATGGCCGGTAGCCTGTTTAAGCTTATTTTTCGCTTCAATAATACATCCCTTTCTAAACAATAAGCTCCAGTAAAAAATACATCAACGTTCTCCTTATCTGAAGTTTCACTGGTATGAATTATATATGGATCCAATAGAAAATCTGCGCTTGAGCTCATCATCTGGCTCATATTCATCTCAAGACCAACCAACCATTGTTTTTTGGCATCTTGTTTTCTATAGACTACTTTGGCAATGGTCATGCCTACTTGGTCCAATAAGGAACGACCTGGTTCTATCCTAATTTCAAAATGGTTTTTACGCAGTAATGTGGCCAAGGATAATCCAGAATCGGCATCTACATAATCCAAAATTTCTTTTAAAAATGAATTTTTGTTTACCTTATTGAAGTACGGATAGGTATTTAATTTTCCACGTAGCTTACCATCTTCTAATCTGTACCCCAACCCATTATTATTGAAGGTAATGGTATTGTTTCCTGTTGTAACGGCTTTTTGTAACGAATTATTAAAATCTATCCATTGGCGTTCATCTTCTAAATAATTCATGAGAATACCCCCGCCCATATCTATAAATGTAATAGGATACCCTTTTCGTTTTAAGTCATTTCCAATTTTAATACACGTTAATAGTGCAATACTACGCTGGTAGGTTGAATATCCGTCCAAATGAAAATGAAGTCCTGTAACATCTAAGTTTTCAAAGGTCTTTGTATCACCTACATATGATGCAATAAAATTTGTGACTTGGTCAATATCAAAACCAAACCTGCTATATAACTTTTCACCTTTGACCTCAAACCCACTTATACGGAAACCAACTTTGGCCCGCAGACCCATTTTTTTGGCTACTTGTTCCGTTAACACACATTCATCCTCGTTATCCAAAATTATTGGAACCTCATTATTTATGGCCAATGCTATTTGTTCTTCAGTCTTAATGGCCGATGTCAATACTAAATTTTTACCATTTCCTCCTAGCGCCAAAGATTGTTCCAACTCTTTAAAACTTGCGGTATCCACTCCTATGCCAGATGCAAACGCTTGTTTTACCAAGCCCTTGGATTTATTGGCCTTTCTAGCATAGAAAATTTGATATTTTAAATCGTGCGATTCAAATAAATCTTTATAACGCGCACAGTTATCGTTAAATGTTGGTAAATGGTGAACATTAATGGGAGAACCGTACTTTTCCATTACCCCTCTTAATACTTCTTGGTCATTGAAAATTTCGTGCATCCAATGCGAAGTAATTGGGGTCAACCCTTTTTTTTGATTGCCTTTATAATACTTGTTCTTCTCTTTCATAATGTGCTATTCTTCTATTTTTTTTCTGTAGATCCTTACAAATATTTTTGGCCCAGATGGTAGCAAAATCATTGCGGGTACGTGAAAGGGTATCATTATCATACGTTATGCCCTCTGTAGGTGTTCCGTAAAACGTAAAGGCCTTATTGACCTCACCATATTCATTTACTGGATTTCCATTTTTATTTAAAGCGATACAACCGGGATGGTAAGTAGAACTTGATGAATTTATAAAAGGAGTGATATACTTGTTTTTCTCTAAATTCTGATAAAGTTCATTTTTAAATCCCTGCTGTCCGGCCCTGGGAATGGTAGCATTGATTAAAAATTGAACCTTTGTTTCTTTTCTCTTTTCCCCAATTAGCGACCATTCCCCATCATCATTATCTTTCACCACCGTTACCGATTTTGCAAAGGAAAAATTTAACAACCCACTGGTATGAAGCGCCAATATTTTCTTCATGTTCTCAAGAGGCGGTCCGTACGACAGCCTGTTGAACAGCCCAAAATAATAGGTGTCAAATTCTTTATGCGAAGCTGCATCCAAACCACCATAACTATATAGTTCATTAAACAAGGGACTTATTTTTCTCCAGGTACTTACGGCCGCTATAAATGGACTTTTATCAGCCCCCAATTCCGCTTCATGAATTAAAAATTGAATATACTCCCTCAATTCCCCATTAGTAATATTCCTTTTTTCCGCAAAAGGATTTACAATTCGCTGCCAGCTAAAATAGGCCACATCTCTAAATTGCTTATGAAATTGCACTACTTGCGCCCTTATCTTCTCAAAATCAAGACCTCCCTTTAGTTCCCAACCATATTGTTGAAATAAGGTATGGTAATATGCCCAATAGAATTCTTTCTTTATTAATGGCAAAAGAGTTTCATTAAAGTTGATTGGTCTTCTCGCTTTTATTTTGATAAGCGCTTTCTCGGTAAAAAATTGAAGGGGTTTATCATCTAACGGTGTTCCATCCCTGGGAACCATTGGCAACCCAGACCTTGAAAATAGATGCATTTGTTTGGGTTCCTGACCAGATGCCACGTAGTTAAAAAAATTATCTGCATTTTTAATAAAATTACCTCCCCTACCTTCCGTTAACGCTAAAACGGCATCAATGCACGTTAGCCCCATTCCCTTAATCGCAACAGACGTTCCTGGCGCTACCACAACAAGTTTTTTATCGGTAGGGTATATAAAGCCAATATTGTTCCGGGATGCCCGTTTTGGCGCAATGTGAGATTTATATGTAATGTGCCCCGTGGTAAATAGGATTTGATCTACCGCAATAGTTGATTCTTGTTTTTTTTCATTTGTATAATACAAGGCAAAGCCCTGTTTACTATTTTCCACATTTACCACCCAGCCTATATGAGGTACAACGTTAACATTAACAGGTAAATGGCTTATTAGATTATGATAGCACTCATTTAAATATGTACCCACCATTGCCCTAGGGGCAAAATCAGTAGTTGAACTTTTCTTCACATTTCTTTCCTTCAACCATGCTACAAAATCTGGAGTATGGTTTGGTATCGGCTTAGGTAATTGCTTGGGCCACACGTTAATATTTCCATTGGCGTAATTCATGATAAGGCAGTGCGGCTGATCGGTTCTATACACATCACCTGCACCAAAAAAGGAAGTACTATTGAAAATATGAACCTCAACATTTTTTGAGATTGCCCTATCTTTCAAAAAAGCCGTAAGACGCTCAAGACCGTACAGCCCCTTAGGTCCAAAACCTACAATTGCAATCTTGTATATATGTTCATCGTTCATTTCATCTATTCCTCTTACCATCCACCTAAAGGAGTAAATGCGGATTTACTTTCCGGCAATTCCCTTAACAGCCATTTTTTGTTATAAATAGTATCCAAATACCGTTCACCGCGGTCGCAAAGAAATAATGCGCAATTGCTGTCTTCCCCAATCTTATCCGCATACTTTCTTACCGCACTTATCATACCGCCAGATGAACCACCACAAAGTATAGCCTCTTTTTCTAACATTGACCAACACCCCCTGGCGCAATCAACATCATCAACATATATATAATCATGTATTCTGGAGGTATCCAAAAATTGGGAGGGCACCCCTGCACCATGACCTGGAATAAGTCGTTTTAACGGTGGACCGCCAAATAACACACTACCAACTGCGTCTACCGCAATGATTTTGGTGTTCAAATTATTCTCATATATAAAATCGGCACAGCCCATAAGCGTACCACAAGTACTTGTGGCAACAAATAGATAATCTAACTTTCCATGCAGTGCATCTAATATTTCCGTCATAGTGGAATGGTGGGTCAACGGATTATCCGGATTACCATATTGATTGGTCCAAAAACTATTGGGTATGGTATTCAACAACCATTGTACCCGTTCTAACCTTGCCCCCAAGAACCCCCCATTATCCAAAGGTTTGGTTACCCTTTCAATACGTGCGTTATAGGTTTTCAATATTTTTTCTGTGTGTGAATTCAATTTTGGGTCTACCACCACCACAAGCTGAAGTCCATAATACAAACATGCCTGGGCCAGGCCTACGGCCATATTCCCGGAGCTGGACTCCACGATGGTATCTCCCTTTTTTATCCTGCCATTTTCCAACGCCTGCTTTAAAATAAACAATGAAGTCCTGTCCTTTATACTTCCTCCCGGATTTGCAGCCTCTAATTTGCCATATAGATTAAACTTTTTGTTTTCTACCATATTTGCAAGATTGACCAAAGGGGTACTTCCAATGGTGTCTATAATAGATTCTGATAGTTTATGTGTTATATTTTGAGTTATCATATGCTACGGATTTTGACCATGTTCAAGTAACAATGAGCACAGTCTCTTTGTATTTCATAAAAATACCCGCATCCTGCGCAAACAAATAGCACAATACCATCTATAAATAGCTCTTTTACCTTTAGAAGCAATAATTTGTAAATAAAGCACAGGCATACTTTTTTGTGTAAATCTCCTCCTTAATCAAGCATGAATACGAACTCTTATAACATAACTCTTATAATGCCATACGCCTTGCTAATTTTAACGCTATTTAATTGGAATTTTATGACCGATGCATATAAAAAATCCTTAATTTCAAAGGACTCAAACAAACAGTAAAAACAAATGGCTAATTTCAGTTTAAAAATCAACGGAAAAACAGAACAAGTAGATGTTGACCCTACCACCCCAATGCTCTGGGTGCTACGCGACCATTTACAAATGGTAGGCACCAAATTTGGTTGTGGTATAGCCCAGTGTGGCGCCTGTACGGTACATTTAGACGATAATGCGGTACGCTCCTGTCAACTTCCGATCTCGGCAGTTGGAGAGCAAGCAATTACGACTATTGAAGGACTCTCAGAAAATGGCGACCATCCTGTACAAAAAGCTTGGTTAGAAGAGGATGTATATCAATGTGGCTACTGCCAAGCCGGACAAATCATGAACGCTAGTGCATTTTTAAAAAAGAACCCTAACCCAACTGATGAGGAAATAGAAAATGCCATGCACGGAAATATCTGCCGATGTGGAACTTATACGCGAATAAAAAAGGCTATTAAGAATGCCGCTAATCTACAAAATGCGTAGTTTTTTTTACCCCCTTATCCAAAGGGTTGTTCACCTCCATAAAATTTTAAACAAATGACACTCATAAAAACATCATATAACAGACGCTCCTTTCTTAAAAGCAGTACACTTGCCGGTGGAGGCCTTTTATTAGGTTTTAGCTGGTTGGCCTCATGTAACCCAACACCGGAACAGGTAAGCAGAATGCCCAAAGAATGGTTCAATATCAACGCCTTTTTAAAAATTGGCGACAACGGCATTGTAACGATTGCATCACCAAACCCTGAAATTGGTCAAAATGTAAAAACCAGTATGCCCATGATCGTTGCGGATGAACTCGGCGTAGACTGGAACAATGTAATCGTTGAACAAGCACCATTGAACACAGATATCTTTCAAAGGCAAATAGCCGGTGGAAGCCAATCTATTCGTGCAAGCTGGGAAGGTCTACGTATGGCCGGAGCCACCGCAAGACATATGTTGATCGCTGCCGCTGCTGATACGTGGCAGGTACCTGCTTCGGAAATTACCATTAACGCAGGTGTCATTGCACACAAAGTTTCCGATAAATCCGCCGGATTTGGTGAAATGGCCTCAAAAGCGGCCACCATACCCGTACCCGAGGAAGTAGTGCTTAAGGATACCAAGGATTTTAGCATCATTGGTACCGATAGACGTAATGTGGACGGACAAAACATTGTAACAGGAAAACCATTATTCGGTATCGATATTCAAGAAGAGGGCATGTTAACGGCAATGATCGTACATCCGCCAGCTTTTGGAATGACCTATAAATCAATGAATGCAGAATCCGTATCATCCATGCCCGGGATAAAAGAAGTATTTCCCATAGATGTATACCCTGATGACATGGAACAACAATGGTCTGACGGTGGCGGTATTGCAAAACTGGTAGCAATAGTTGGCGAGAGTACGTGGCAATGTATGATGGCAAAGAAAGCGCTGAACGTTGAATGGGAAAACTCATCTACCCTAGAAAGTACAGCTTATCATGAAGAAGCTTTGGAAAAATTACTGAATACCAACGCCAAGGAACCGGCACGAAACGATGGTAATGTCGCCAAGGCTTTTAACCGTGCGGCACAGGTCATTGAACGTACCTATAGTGCACCCTTTCTTGCGCATAATACCATGGAGCCCATGAATTTCTATGCCGATGTCACCGCTGAACGCGCTATACTGAACGGGCCTATACAAACCCCGGAATTTTTGGAAAAATCCTTGGCTTCACGTCTAAATCTGCCGGTAGAAAAAATTGATATAAAAATGACCCGAATGGGCGGCGGATTTGGAAGGAGACTCTATGGTACCTTTGGCGTTGAGGCTGCCGTAATTTCGCAAAAGATGCAAGCCCCTGTAAAATTGGTCTATACCCGTGAGGATGACATGACACAAGGAACGTACAGACCCACCTATAAAGTGAAATATAAGGCCGGTTTGGACAAGGATGGAAATTTAATTGCCTGGCATGTAAAAGGCGTTGGCTCCAATGACGACCTCATTTTTGAAAATAGGTTTCCAGCGGGTGCGGTAGATAATTATAAAGCGGAGAAATTTGTTCTAGAAACCAATGTTACTACAGGAGCATGGCGTGCGCCCCGTTCAAATTTTGTTGCAGGTGCGGAACAATCCTTTATGGACGAAGTTGCCGAAGCGGCCGGAAAGGATCCTATAGAATTTAGATTAGAATTGTTTGACAGGGCCATGAAAGATCCTGTGGGCAACCCTGAAAAGAATGATTATGACCCAGAACGTTATGCAGGTGTCCTTAAGTTGGTCAAAGAGAAATCTGGTTGGGACGGCAGTGTAAAAAATGGCATGGCAAGAGGAGTATCCGCTTATTATTGCCATAATTCCTATGTTGCCCAAGTGTTGGATTTGACCAAGGATTCCAATCCGCCAAAAGTAGATAAAGTTTGGTGTGCGGTAGATTGCGGAATCGTAATCAACCCTATGGCGGCAAAAAATCAAATTGAGGGAGGTATTATAGATGGTATTGGTCATGCCACTTATAGTGAAATGACCTTTATGGACGGAATACCCCAACAATCCAATTTTGATACTTACCGCTTAATTCGCCATAAGGAAGCACCAAGGGAAATAGAAAGTTATTTTGTGGATAACGGCATTGACCCCACAGGACTTGGAGAGCCTTCATTACCACCGGTGGTGGGCGCATTGGCAAATGCCTTGTACAAAGCAACCGGTCAAAGATATTACAAACAACCGTTTATAACGCAAAAACCTGTTTTAGGTTAACACGCTTATGCTATAGTGAAATTTGAAAACGCCGTTATGAAACCCATTACGGCGTTTTCTTTTGCAATTATTCTTTTACCAAATCTCGGTTTAAACCTAATATTTCATTGGACCTTTGTAGGCAAGTATCAAACAAATTTTTGGTAACTTCCTGGGTATAAAACGGCACCATTTTTTTAAGTAATTGTGTACCCTTATCCGTAGTCATTATTTCGGGAAACGCTTTTTCCAAAACATTCAACATAATTTTCACGGAAGTAGATGCCCCTGGTGATGCGCCTAACAAACAAGTGACCTTACCATCCTTACTGCTTACCAGTTGGGTTCCAAATTCCAACGAACCACCTTCAAATTCATCTTTTTTAATGGTCTGCACCCGTTGACCGGCCACTAAAATTTCCCAATCCTCATTTTTGGCATCTTTTATAAAAGTTCTCAGGGATTCCATTCTATCCTCAAAACTCATGGCAACCTGTTCTATAAGATATTTTGTAAGTGGTAAGTTGTGCCAAAACACGCCCCACATAGAAGGTATATTGTCAAAATTGATAGATTTCAACAAATCCAAATTTGAGCCTTCTTTTAAAAATTTGTGACTAAACCCTGCAAACGGCCCAAATAGAAGTTCACGCTTACCATTGATATATCTTGTATCTAAATGGGGAACCGACATGGGTGGATCTCCTATACCCGCCTTACTATATACTTTTGCATTATGTTGTTCAATAATCTCCCTATTCTTACAGACTAGCCATTCCCCACTCACCGGAAAACCGCCGTAACCATCTTTTTCTTCAATTTCCACTTTTTGCAACAATAATAGACTGCCACCTCCTGCACCTATAAATACATGTTGGGCATCTAAAGTACTCTTTTTGCCATTTTTAAGATTTTCCATTTTAAAAAGCCAATCCTCATCATGGTCGGGATCAATATCCTCTACCTCCGTATTAAACAAAACTTTTGTATTATATTCCTTTTCTAGTATGGCAAATAATTGTTCTGTTAACGCCCCATAGTTCATTTCTGTTCCCCTATCTATTCTAGAGGCGGCCATAATCTCTTCATTTGTTCGTCCGCGCATCATAAGGGGAAACCAATTCTCCATCTTATTCACATCCCTAGTAAATGTTATGGTATTAAACATAAAATGCTCCTTCAACGCTTTATAGCGTTTTTCCAAATAATCCGTATTCTCTTTGCCCCTTACCCAACTATAATGTGGCACCGGATTTATAAATGATCTGGGTTCTTTAATTAATCCTTGGTCCACTAAATAAGACCAATATTGTTTAGAAATTTCAAATTGTGTACAGATATCAATTGCCTTGGTAATGTTTACATCCCCATTCTTATCCGCTGGGGTATAATTTAACTCGCACAAAGCTGAATGACCTGTACCGGCATTGTTCCATGCAGCTGAACTTTCTTGTGCCACTTTATCCAACCGTTCAACAATAAGTACCTTAAGATCTGGCTTTAACTGTTTTACCAGTAATGCCAAGGTTGCACTCATTATACCCGCTCCTACACATACTAAGTCATATTCTTTTCTTAAGTCCATTCACATCACTATTTTATTTCACTATAAACGTTTGAAAAGTTACTTATTTCAAATGGCATTTTCTAAATGATTTGGCATTTTAAACCTTGTTCCAAAAACGAAAAACAGGCCTAGAGGCCTGTTCAATACCTTATTCTAGCTAGCGGGTCAGTCCATTACAAACTTAAATCCTGCGGTAATAATACTGGAACTGAACGTGGTATCCCTATCGTATTTATAAAATTTCACATCAATACTCTTAAGACCTAATTTCCAAATATGCATTGAGGTAAAAATGTCCGTATACGATATGCCCACTCCAAATTGATTTGCCGAATATTCCGATAAATCATAATCTGAAGTATAAAATGTATCCGTAGACAAAGCTTCTTCATATCCTTTAAAATAATCTGCGGCAGACTGTTCGTAAAATCTGTACGAAGGATATACCGTAAACTTATCCGATAATTTAATGGGCAGTTCCACATTTGCGGTGTGTGACCTTATTCCCCAATCATCATTATAATACCGATAATAACTTCTTACAACTATGGTTTCATTAACAAACCAGTTTAAACGTCCGCCCGCAGCAATTTTAAATCGGCTATCGGGTAATTGCTCTATGGCATCCGCAAGTTGAAAATTTTCTATAAACGAATCGGACACATCTGCAAAATATACACGTTGAAACGGTGTGGACAGCAACCCTTGTTGCTTAACCAAATCCAGTGCCAATGAACCTTGCAGATTTTTACCTAGAATTTGGGAGAACCCAAAGCCCAAGGTGTAAGAATTTCTGGATTCATCGGTAAATTTTTCAAACACAGGATCGTAATTGGCATTACCCGTTATTGTTTTATTTGAAAAGAACCCATTGGCCAAACCATTGGCTCCGCTGGCAAATGGCCTCAACTCCGTGGGATAAATAGAATTCCAAGTATCGAGATATACATTTGCATTTATACTAACCTCGGTATTTTTCTCATTGAACAATTTGGTTAATCCTCCCCCAAAACCAACAGAAAAATAATCGTATTCCGAGGATACCGAAAGTTTACCTGTAACTATTGTATTTCTATCATCTGAACTATGGCTATATGCGCCCGTAATATTTGCCCAAGTATCTGAACTTGAAGCTCCGGAACTAGCTACAAAAGGATCTGCCGGTTGTGCGCCGTCAAATGGATCAACATTACTTGATGATGCCGATGTATACGCTGAAACGCCTGCATCAATGGTTAACACGTCATCATCGTTAAGAGGAATGGCCACCACAAATGTCCCCGTAATGTCCGTTAATTCTTCAGTTCCCAAACCTCCACTTACAGCGGCATTATCACCGTCCTGTGAATAATAACTGGTCAAAAAATCTACCTCGGTAGTTTCCAAGACTCTTTTTTTATAGGTCTTAACAGAATCTTGATCTTGCTGGGCATAGCCCGTTGCAGTTAGGAACAGTAATACCAAACTACCTATTTTCTTGAAAAAATTCATTTTTTGCAACTTTACGTTCCCATTAATTACAACCACAACCTCCGCCTGTTTTACCTCCATTGGCCCCAGCGGCAGCTTCCCTATACGAATGCATAATCGTTACATTACGGTCCACCTTTTTATCCTGCAAAGCCATATCCGGGTCATTGATATTTATTTTTTCATATTCCTTTAAAACCGTACAGCTACTCAACGTGCTAATAACAAGCACCAGAACTAATAATGTTCGTATCATGATTTTTCTATTTCTATATTTTTTGATGTAATGATATTTCCTTTGTCATCTATAATAATGCACGCTACTTTGGGCAATTGTTCAATACGATTTAACCCGACATCCTTACCCATTACAAATACCGATGTAGCTAGGGCATCTGCCAATTCCGCTTTTGGTGCAAACACTGTAACACTAATGATTCCCGTAGCCGGATAGCCACTCCTTGGGTCTATTATATGCGTATATCTTACATTATCAAAAGTTACGTACTTTTCATAATTACCGGAAGTTACTACCGCCCCATTGGTAATGGGCAATACAGCGAACACCTTGTTTTTGTCCATTGGGTTGGTTATGGCAACATTCCATTCGTTTCCATTTGGTTGCTTGCCCCAAGTATTCATATCACCGGACGCATTGATAATCCCTGCAACGACACCCTTGGCAATCAATACATCTTTAGCCTTATCTGCCGCATACCCTTTACCTATGGCTCCAAAACCAATTTTCATGCTTTTTAATTTTAGAAAAACCGTACTATTCTCCTTATTCAGCACAATATGTTGATACCCTACTTTAGAAACGGATGCCTTGATTTCCTCTGCGGTAGGCATTGCCTTCATACTACCATCAAACCGCCAAATGTTGTCCATAGAGGCATAACTGATATCAAAAGCCCCATCTGTCAATTTGGAAATACTTATCGCCCTTTGTATAAGTTCAAATAATTCCGCATTTACCTGTACCGGTCGTATACCTGCATTTCTATTGACCTCAGCCGTCTGGGAATTTGCGTCCCAAGAGGAAATTAGTTGCTCTATTCTTGTTATTTCATTGACAGCCAAGTCAATATATCCATTAGCTTCAACAGGATCTTTAGCAACCACCGTAATATCAAAACGGCTACCCATTAATTTCATGGTACGTTTATAGGGTTCTTGGGCAACCAATAGGCCCATATAGCACAAGGTTAGTATGAAAAAACTGTTCTTCACCTATTCAATAAAGGAATTTAGTTCATTTATATATTCAACGGGAGAAAGCTTTTTATAACTTGTTTCACCATACACCTTACCTGTAGCGTCCATGACCACTACAAAAGGAAATATTCCGTTACCATTATATTTTTCAGCCAAGGCCTTGTTCTTATTCAATTGTTCAATAGGCAAGGCATTACTCTTTTTTCGCGGAAAATCTGCCTGTAGCATGACATAATGGTCATTGGCATATTCCCTAAATTCCTCCGTAGACCATACGCTCCTATCCAATTTAATACATGGAGCGCACCAATCCGAACCTTGAAAGACAAGGACAATGGGTAAATTTTTAGCTTTTGCCAATTCCTGTGCCCTAGTAAAATCTGTCTGCCAATCTTGAGCAAACGAAACGTTTATGTAAAGGATAGCACATAAAATGAAAACTACTTTTTTCATTGTGGTCATTTTTAAATTGCAAGTTTCAATTATTGTTCCAATTATTTCTTAAGGTATCTTAATAATTCATGGTTTACGGTCATTTACTCTCCCATTAAATTAAAAGCGCCCTTGGTCAAAAATTGCCTGTTTAAATTATCGCCTGATAGGTTCTCCAGAGCTGTCATTTCATTATAATCACCATTAGTTGTAACTGTCATCCGCTTAAAATAGTATTGATCATCCAATTTATCGTCAAGGACCAATATGTAAGCTTGGTCATCTACAATGCTTATAGCCTCTGTAGGTAACGCCATTTTCTTTGTTGATTCCGTAATTATATTTGCTTCTACGAACATGCCGGTTAAAAAATTTGCCTTTTCCTCGTTTTCCAAATGTGCATGAACCTTTATTGTTCTATTTTGGTCAATAGAAGTCCCTACCAAATGCACTTGGGCCTTAAAAGTCTCCCTTGAAGATTCAGGAATTTTGAACTCGACCATTTGTCCTTTCTTGATGTTCATGATATCCTTTTCAAATACGGACAGTTCTAAATGGATATGATCATTATTGATAATCTCCATAATAGGTACCTCAGGGGAAACATACGTTCCTTTTGAAACATTCACTTTTGTAATACTACCCGCTATGGGCGCAAAAATTGATGCCACAGAACTAATATTACCTTTTTCAACCTGTTCTGTAGATATGTTCATCATACTTAATTGTTTACGTAAGCCATTATAGGTTGCAACGGCAGTTTTATAATCGCTCTGAGCCTTAAGAAAACTTTTCTGTGAAGAAATTTTCTCGTCTATCATGGTCTGCTGCCGGTCGTACTCTGCCTGTAAATAGCTTAGTTGCCCATGAATTTCCATATATTTTTGCTGTAAGGCTACGAACTCCGGATTTTCTATAGTCACCAATAATTGACCTTTACGAACCCGATCACCTACAAGCAACGGAGCCCTTTTAATATAACCGCCCATTGTGGCACTAACTACAGCCCTATTTTCCGGTGGTACATCTATCATCCCTGAAGTAGTAATCATAACCGGAAATTGCATTTCTTTCATAACATCCAACTTCATATTATTTTGGTCAAATTGTTCTTGGGAAATTGGAATACGGTCATCAGTACCTGCAACTGATTCCCCGCTTCCCGTGGGCGACTTTTCTTCACCCCCACAACTTACAAGAAATGCAAGCATTAAAACGTTCAAAATTTTATAACTATGTTTTTGCATGATGCAGAATTTATAAGGTTAGGTAATTAATATTTGCGGCGGTTTGGTTATACTCCTTTAATTTTTCCAAATAGCCCAATTGAATATCATAGGAACTTTCCAAACTCTGTATATATTGATAGAAATCAATTTCACCATTTTTAAAACTAATCTGGGCGGTCCTTAATATTGCGTCTGATAGCACCGTTCCCTCATTTTCATAATAATTGAGGGAATTTTGTATCTGCTCCAATTCCTTTAATAAGATATTTTGTCTTAATTGCAGTTGAACCCTGTACGAAACCGATTCTGTCACTGCCCGTTCCTTAGCAATTTTGGACGCTTTAATTTTGGCGGCCTGCCCACTGAACAGTAAAGGAATTTTCAACCCCAATTGATATCCTATGAGATTGTCGTTCAATGCTGAATTTGACCCTTGAAAGTAAGCTAAACTGATATCTGGAAGCAATTGCTGTTTTTCAACAGTACTTTCTGCAGCCATTAGTTGCATTTGTAACTCATGAAAGGCCATCTCCGGAGAATTTTCAATTGACGCATTCAATACATCCATTTTAAGATGTATTTCCTGTGATAATACCAAGCTATCTTCAACTTGAACCAATCCGGACAAATTACTATATGCCGTAGCCAATTCTTGTTCGGCCCGTTCATAGTCCAAGTTAATTTTTCGTTGTTTTGAAGCCGCTGTAATCTTTTCCAAATAATTGGTTTCACCTAGTTCAAACTTTCTGGCGGCCACAGAAGAGAAATTGGCATACAGACTATCTAAACGTTTGTAGACCATTATTTTTTTACGTGCAACCTGATATTCATAGTACCTAATTGTCACAGCTCTTTTTAAAGCTTTACGCTGAATATCGAATTGCGTTAGTACTAAATTGTTTTTTACTTTATTCACCCTCTTTTGGGAGAAATATTCAGTAGGAAAACGAAAATCCTGCTGCACACCAAATACTTTTAACGGCACCCCGTTAATGGCTAAATTATTTTCATCATACTCATAATACACATGGGTCTTATCAAAATTAAAGGCACTATTGACCATGGTCCTTGATACCTCAACTTTAGACTGCCCGGCTTTTATACCCATATTGTTTTCAAGGGCCAAGGATATCAATCCGTCAAGATCTTGAATTTTTGTATTCTGTGCCGATGCGCCAACCGATAATAGCAGTGCAATAAAAGCAATACCATTTTGTAGCGTTGTTTTAGGAATTGGTTTTCTTGAATATTCATATTTACCAAAGATTGAATAGAGCACCGGCAAAACGACCAAGGTCAAAATGGTGGCCGTAAAAAGCCCCCCAATTACTACAGTTGCCAAAGGTCTTTGGACTTCTGCCCCTGCATTGGTAGATATCGCCATTGGCAAAAAACCAAGGGCAGCAGCTGAGGCCGTTAACAATACAGCTCTTAAACGGTCCGTAGTCCCTTGTTTTATCAACGCATCCAAACTGGGGAACGCCTGCTTCTTTAATTCCTTAAAATGCTCAATTAAAACTATTCCATTGAGTACGGCTATACCAAACAGCGCTATAAAACCTACGCCTGCAGATATACTGAAAGGTAGACCTCGCATCCACAACAGTACAACGCCACCAACAGCCGCCAATGGTATTGCGGAATAAATTATCAACGCTTCCTTTACCGATTTAAATGCAAAATACAGAAGCACAAAAATGAGCAATAACGCAATAGGCACAGCAATTAAAAGGCGGTCTCTTGCGCTCTGTAAATTCTCAAATTGTCCGCCATAGGTTATGGTATACCCTAGTGGTAGTTTAACGTTCGCCATTATCAATGTTTGAATATCGTCCACTACAGATTGTAGATCGCGGTTACGAACATTAACCCCAACTACTGTTCGGC
This sequence comes from Maribacter sp. MAR_2009_72, assembly GCF_007827235.1. NCBI lineage: Bacteria > Pseudomonadati > Bacteroidota > Flavobacteriia > Flavobacteriales > Flavobacteriaceae > Maribacter > Maribacter sp. MAR_2009_72. Next base: position 1,187,882 of record NZ_VISB01000001.1, read on the forward strand.
GTTTGGTATCGTCCCTAGAAATTTTTGCCGCCCCTTTTTTATAGCTGATTTCCGCCAGTTCTGTCAAAGGTACTTTACCACCTGTAGGAATATCTACATATAGGTTTTTAAGGTCATCCAAATCTTTTCGCTTACCTTTTTCTAAGCGAACCACTAAATCAAAACGCTTTTCTCCCTCAAATACACTGCCTGCAGTTTTACCTGCAAATCCCATGGATACCAAATCATTCAAGTCTTGAATGTTCAATCCATAACGGGCAATTTTGGCCCGGTTGTAATGAACCCTCATTTCCGGTAGACCCGCTATTTTCTCTACACTTATATCTGCAGCACCTTCTACCGTTTTTATCAAATTACCTATCTCGTTCCCTTTTTGAGCCAGCACATCTAAATCCGGTCCAAAAATCTTTATGGCAATATCTGCCCTAACTCCAGTAATCAACTCATTAAAACGCATTTCTATAGGTTGGGTAAATTCTACTTCCATACCCGGTATTACGGCTAATGCTTTTTTGAACTTGTCCGCAAGTTCATCTTTGGAGGTTGCACTGGTCCATTCCCCTTTTGGAGCCAGTTTAATGATAACATCGCTTTCTTCCATTGACATAGGATCGGTAGGAACTTCTGCGGCACCTATTCTCGTAACAACCTGTTGTACCTCCGGAAAGTTTTTCAATAGAATTTTCTCGATTTCGGTAGTAATTTCAACAGTCTTGCTCAATGAAGTCCCTGTTTTTAAAACGGGCTGGATCACAAAATCCCCTTCATCCAATGTAGGTACAAATTCACTACCCATGGTACTATATAATACTATTGCACCTAAAAGAAATACCGTTGCAATACCTAAAACAATTTTTTTACTATTTAATGCCCATTCAATTATAGGTGCATATTTCTTGTTCAACCAATTCATTAAACGAACGGAGATGTTCTTATCGGTTTGCTTGGCGGGCTTTATAAAGATTGATGCCGCTACCGGTACATAGGTAAAACATAAGATCATTGCCCCGATCAGCGCAAAACTAAATGTCAATGCCATAGGCCTGAACATTTTGCCTTCTACACCACTCAAAGACAATATGGGTATAAATACGATCAAAATGATCAATTGTCCAAAAATGGCCGAATTCATCATTTTTGAAGCTCCATTAAAGGTGATTTCATCTTTTAAATACTGCCTTTCTAACTTTTGCAGACTATTTAATTCTTGCTGTTTCCTAGTAATCTCGAACGCTATGAATTCTACAATAATTACCGCCCCATCTATGATAATGCCAAAGTCAATAGCTCCTAAACTCATTAGATTGGCATCTACTCCGAAAATGTACATAAGCGATAAAGCGAACAACAAACACAACGGAATTACTGATGCAACCACTAAACCAGACCTAAAGTTGCCCAATAAAAGTACCACCACAAAAATGACGATCAGACATCCTAAAATTAAATTTTCCGTAACAGTAAAGGTTGTTTTTGAAATTAGCTCACTACGCTCCAAAAACGGATTAATGTAAACGCCCTTTGGTAGTGAAGTTGAAATTAATTCCACTCGTTCCTTGACCGCTTCTATCACTTTTTTAGAATTTGCATCCTTAAGCATCATCACCTGTCCTAAAACTTTTTCCCCTTCCCCGTTGCCGGTTATTGCTCCAAAACGTACTGCACTTCCAAAATCCACTGTGGCTATGTCTTTAATATAAATTGGAATACCATCATTCTTTACTACTATATTTTTAATGTCATCCAAAGAGGCAACCAAGCCTTCACCTCGAATAAAATACGCTTGATTGACTTTTTCTATATACCCACCACCAGAAACACTATTGTTATTTTCAAGCGCCCTAAATACATCACTAGCAGTAATGTTCATGGCGTTTAACTTTTGGCTATTGATGGCTACTTCATATTGCTTTAAAAATCCGCCCCAGGTGTTCACTTCAACAACACCGGGTATACCTGATAATTGTCGTTTTACTATCCAATCCTGTATAGTTCGCAAATCCGTTGTGGTATAGGTGTCCTTATACGCTGGCTCCACCTCTAAAATATACTGGTAAATTTCCCCTAGTCCCGTAGTAATGGGTCCCATTTGTGGAGTACCAAAGCCTGTAGGAATGTTTTCCGATGCAGACGCTATCTTTTCCGCAATTAATTGCCTGGGTAAATATGTTCCCAGATCATCATCAAATACAATGGTAACGACAGATAGTCCAAATTTGGATACAGACCGAATTTCCTGAACTCCGGGTAAATTGGCCATTTCCAATTCTACGGGGTAGGTAATGAATTGCTCCATATCCTGTGTAGACAGATTCCGTGATGTGGTAATGACCTGAACCTGATTATTGGTTATATCGGGTACCGCACCTATGGGAATCTGTGATAGCGCATAAAGCCCATACCCCACAATGAACAGAGTGAACAACAGTACTACGAGCTTATTCCTTAAACTGAAATTAATAATTTGTGAAAGCATCTTTTCATATACATCAATGTTAGTCGCCCAAATTCTCAACAAGGAATTTGAACTAAATAAATTAAAAATCGATTATGTTATGAAAAGCGCGGGGGCTGTAAGATACCCTGGGTATGTAATGTGGATGTAGGCGCATGGTAATGAAAATTTGCGGCGCTATAATCCAAAAATTCCACTAGGTTAAAATCTGCCTTATAGGTATTTATAAAAATGTCCGCTATACAGGTGTGTGACTTACTACTGTGATTAAACGGCAGTTTTTCATGGTCTTTCTTCTCTTCTTGATGGTCCCTTTGGTGCTCTGCCTTTAATTCACCATAATGTTTGGACAGAAAAACGATAATATTGTCCCCATACCGTTCACTATGGAACTGCGCATGCTCTATCAATTCATCCAATTGAACGATATCGTCATAGTGCACACCAAAACTTTGCAGCATGATCAGCGATGATAATAGTATGGAAAAAAGCTTATTCACTTTAGTAAAATTAATAAAATTATGTTTGCACAAGTTTCTTGACACGTTCAAAAAGCCAATTCATATTCATTCTAATTTGATAGATTATACACATCCTTTAAAACGGAAATGACCATACCTTCATCATACGTTTTCAAGTCATATCGTATACGGAGTTTGGTACCTAAAGGGGCATAGTAATAGACCCTCCAAGAATCTGCTTCGCCTAAACCTATACAACCATTGGAATACGCTTTACCCAAGGTATTAGGATTTGTGGTGGGGTGAATCATTTGACCGTTCCTAATTGCATTGATCTCCGTCTCTATCCATGGTATTTGTGGCATCATCGTAGTTTTTCCATCATCCCTTTTGGTTACATAAAAACGCTTGCCGTTTACTGGGTTATAAAAATCAGGATGCCTTACATGTTTAATGATGGAACCTTTGCCCGTTTTTGTCCTTAAATCTGTTACACGGTCACCAAATTTTAGGTATCGCTTCCTATGCAAGCCCACTCTAACCGGAAACGTATATAACAATATGGAATCTTGAAAGATGCGCAGTTTATATTCCGGTACATTTACATCAATTTCCGTATTTGAAAATGCTTCCAACAATTTACATGCACTTAACGAATCTGGAATATGGAGTTGACTTCCTTTAGGTAATACGATCATTTGTCTTTGATCATATACAAATGAATCACGAGCAATCATTCTATAATAATCCGTGTTTTCCAAAGTATCTATAATCCAAGGATTATGACGTACCAACAAATGTTCCGATAAATCATATGGCACAATGCTATCATATGTATTGACCACAGAATCCATGAACTGAAAATAGGCACCTACTTTTACATCGTTCAATATCTGAACAAACCTCTTCTCCTCTACCAATGGCCTATAGTCCATTGCCACACCAATACTATCCCTTTGCACGTTCTCTGCATGATGTTGTGTATTTCTCTGGCAGGCGACAAAAAAAACCAAACAACATATCTGTATCGTTATTTTCATATGTCTTAAATGATTTTTGACCATTATAATTTTTATCTAGCGTTTACTTTCACCAAACCACCATCGTGTTCGCATGGGTTTTTTAATGAGCCCAAATCTTTTAACTGCATGTTCCTTTAAATGAGCCTTCATTTCCTCAACGGAATCGGTTAAAAACATCAAATCCAAATCTTCTTTTGAAATACTTTCATTTTCAGCCATAATCTCAATATGCCTGTATAGTTCCTTATGGTATTCCTTACCGAAAATAATTACGGGGAAATTGTGGATCATTTTTGTCTGTATCAACGTTACCGCTTCAAACAGTTCATCTAACGTGCCTATACCGCCAGGCATTACAACAAATGCATACGAGTACTTCAACAACAAAAACTTGCGTACAAAAAAATATGGTATGTTGATCCATTTATGCAAATAGGGATTGGGCTCCTGTTCATGTGGCAATATAATATTACACCCTACAGAATAACCATTGTTTAGAAAAGCCCCTTTATTTGCTGCTTCCATTATACCGGGACCGCCTCCGGTCATAACGGCAAACCCCATTTCGGACAAAGTTTTACCAACTTCCTCCGCCTGCTTATAATAATCATTTTCCTCAGAAAAACGTGCAGAACCGAACACGGTAACACAGGGGCCTATAAAATGTAGTTTTCTAAATGCCTTGATAAATTGAAACTGCACCTTAAACGTAAACCAAAGTTCCTTGAACCTGCTCCGTGGCCCATCTAGGAAAGCACGCTCTTCCGTTAAAAACCAAGGGGAATCCTTTTTTTTTGTTTTAAGCATTTTCTGTACTTTGATTAAATACCCAACCAAAGTACCTTGAACAAAGTAATTTAAAAATGACAATGCTCATACCTGAACTATGAGCATTGTCATTTTCAGCCATGATTATCCTATTTATGTTTGTCGCTTTTAGTAATGATCGTATGAATTATGGAAATTGGCCTATATAGCATTCAATCTTGTTTCATATCATTTAAAAGGGCCTATTTAGGCGTAACAATACTTATATTTATAACGAAGATTTTTAGCATACGGTTCATTTGAACATTATCCATAACCAAGTATCCGGGATGATACAAAAGCGAACTTTTAAATGTAGTCCATACAAAAAATTACAATACGTGAGCAAAGCCATTTATATTGTCACTACCGAGCCCAATAGCGGAAAATCCATTGTTTCTTTAGGACTTATGCAACTCTTACTGGGCAAGACGGCCAAAGTGGGGTATTTTAGACCTATTATAGACGATGTTCCTGATGGAAAAATAGATAACCATATAGATACCGTCCTAAGTTATTTTAATGTAGACATGGTACCGGAAGAGGCTTATGCCTATACCCGTAGCCATGTGGTTCAACTTAAAAACCAGGATAAGGACGATGAAATCGTAGGGCACATTATCCACAAGTTCAAAACCATTGAAAAACGTTTTGATTTCGTATTAGTGGAAGGAACCGATTTTTCTGGGGAGGGAACAATTATTGAATGGGATATTAATGTGCTCATTGCCAAAAATTTAGGCATCCCCGCAATTATCCTTGCCAGTGGTAAAAACAAAACGTTAGATGAACTTTTGGGCAATCTTTATATGGCCTATGATTCGTTTATGGAAAAAGGTGTTGAAGTACTATTGATCATTGCGAATAAAATACAGCCAGAAAATTTAGATATCGTCAATGAGGGACTGCAGAAAAAACTCCCTGAAAATGTCTTGATCGGTACTATCCCCATGAATACCATTTTAGGACGCCCAACCATCAAGGAAATATCGCAAGAATTAGATGCCAAAATATTATTTGGCGAAGCATTTATAAATAACCAAGTAGCCGGTTTTGGTGTTGGTGCCATGCAACTACGTAATTATATCACCCATTTAAAGGAAGATAGCCTGGTCATTACTCCCGGTGACAGGGCAGATATTATTTTAGGTGCTTTGCAAGCCAATATCTCAACCAACTACCCCAAACTTTCCGGTATAGTATTAACGGGCGGACTCCTTCCTGAAGATTCCATTACAAAATTGATTGAGGGCCTAACGGATATCATCCCCATACTTTCTGTTGCCGGTGGCACCTATGCGGTAACCAATAAAATTGGTACCATAAGACCTCGTATATATGCTGATAATACAGAGAAAATCTTGACCTCTATCCAAGAATTTGAAAAACACGTGCCCACCAAGGAATTATCTGAACGCTTGATTACCTTCAAGGCAAAGGGCATTACCCCTAGAATGTTCCAATATAATTTGCTGCAAAAGGCCAAATCCTCCAAAAAGCATATTGTACTGCCCGAAGGACTTGATGAACGTATCCTTTTAGCCACTAAAAAATTAATAGATGCGGATGCGGTCTCCATTACTTTATTGGGCAACAAAGAACAGATTAGGACAAAAATTACTGAATTGGATATTGACCTTGACCTTGAGACCATTAATATCATTGATCCAACTGCATCACCAGTTTTTGATGAGTACGCCAATACCTTATTTGAATTAAGGAAACATAAAAATGTGAACTTGGCCATGGCCAAGGATTTAATGGAAGATGTTTCTTATTACGGTACAATGATGGTTTATAAAGGACATGCGGATGGTATGGTATCCGGAGCGGTACACACTACCCAACACACCATTCGGCCTGCGTTACAATTTATTAAGACCAGACCTGACGTATCCATAGTCTCCTCCATTTTCTTTATGTGCTTGCCCAATAGGGTTACCGTTTTTGGCGATTGCGCGATAAATCCAAACCCAACAGCTGAACAATTGTCAGAAATTGCCATTTCCTCTGCCGCCACAAGTACCGCATTTGGCATAGAACCAAAAATTGCCATGCTATCCTATTCCTCAGGTGCATCTGGCGTAGGAGAAGATGTGGACAGGGTTCGCAAGGCTACTGAAATCATCAAAACAAAAAGACCCGATCTAAAGGTAGAAGGACCAATACAGTATGATGCCGCCGTAGATGCCAAGGTAGGATTAAGTAAGTTACCCGATTCTGAAGTTGCCGGACAAGCAAGTGTATTCATTTTTCCCGATTTAAATACCGGCAACAATACATACAAGGCCGTGCAACGGGAAACAGGAGCATTGGCAATTGGACCTATGTTACAGGGATTGAACAAGCCCGTAAACGATTTAAGCCGTGGTTGTACGGTAGAAGATATATTTAATACCGTAATCATCACCGCCATACAGGCGCAAGGCCTTTAACTCAATTTTCATGAATATCTTAATTATAAATTCCGGTAGTTCTTCCATCAAATATCAACTTTTGAACATGCCTTCCGCACAAATTATTTGCGCAGGTATAATTGAGCGTATTGGCAGTATCGATGCCATTTCTTCCTTTACATCAAAAGATCATAAGATAGAAAGGACCTGCACGATAAACAACCACAGGGAAGGTCTGGAAAGAATAACGGAATTACTTTTAGATTCTGAAAAAGGAGTTATTGAAAGTACGGACAACATTGATGCCATAGGCCACCGGGTGGTACATGGGGGAAGCACTTACACAAAAACCACCTTAATAAATGATGATGTAAAAAAGAGTATAAAAAAACTATCTCCTTTGGCGCCACTTCATAATCCTGCCAATTTAGTAGGCATAGAAATGGCGGAAGCGATCTTTAAAAACGCTCAGCAAGTTGCCGTCTTTGACACCGCTTTTCATGGTACTATTCCCGTAAAGGCCAAACAATATGCCATTCCCCTACCCTTATATGACGAAAAAGGCGTACAGGCGTACGGATTTCATGGTACCAGTCACAAATATGTATCTGAAAAAGCAAATGCTTATTTAAACAATCAAAAGACCAATGTAATTGCAATTCACTTAGGGAATGGGTGTAGTATTACGGCCATCAAAAATGGTAAAAGTATAGACCACAGTATGGGTTTTGCACCGTCTAACGGATTAATTATGGGAACACGTAGTGGAGATATTGACCACTCCATAATTTTCTATATGGTTGACACCCTGGGCTATAGCCTATCCGAAATAAATGAACTTCTGAACAAAAAAAGCGGTATGCTTGGCCTTACTGGCTATAATGATTTGCGGGATATTGAAAGCCAGGCAAGTAATGGTAACCAAAAATGTATGCTGGCCCTAGAGATGAACGCCTACCGCATAAAAAAATATATAGGCGCCTATACTGCCGCCATGAACGGATTAGATGCCATAATCTTTACGGCCGGAATTGGGGAAAATTCTAGCTTAATGCGTAAGCTTGTTTGCCAAAATATGAGCCATTTTAATATAGTTTTGGACGATGCTAAAAATGATTTAAGAGCGGCAACTATCCGTGAAGTAAACACCATTGATTCCAAGGTTAAGATTCTGGTGGTTCCAACCAATGAAGAATTGGAAATTGCCCAACAAGTGTATCAATTACTTACCTAAAAACATTCTAATAGTACTGATTTATTGGAATAGTTATTGTGATATTTTTGTAATTATTGCAAATGGCTATAGGTTTCTAAAATTATATGTATATGGGCTAAATTGATTTAATTATGCTCAGAAATTCAACTTCTTATTTCTCATAATACAATCAGAACATAAACTTACTTTGATAGAATAGATATTCGGATTTATAGTGCTGCGATATGCTTTCTCCAATTAATTTAACACTCACCTATAAGGTTTTAACATTTCTTTAGAAACCTTCATTACAACATCCCGTAGGTATTAATAGAAATGTAATCTAAAATCTAAATATCATGGAGAAAAAAATTATTAAAGTTGATTCCAATAATAAAGCCAAGAACCGCCGTAGGTTTTTACAACTTAGTGGTATGGGCCTTGTAGGTGCCAGCTTATTGGTAGCGTGTAGCAATGACGATGACGGTATGGCAATGATGCCTCCAGAAGGTGAAGATGGAATTTTTGATTTAGGTTCTGGCGATTTAGGTGTTTTAAACTATGCCTATGCCCTAGAACAATTAGAAGCCGATTTTTATACTAAAGTTGTTAATTCCTTTTATGCAAATATTAGCGATGAAGAACGATTGGTACTGACGGATTTATATAATCATGAGGTAAACCATAGAGATTTTTTCAAGACGGCTATTACAGCGGCGGTTGGTAGTAATACAGAATTAGTTTTACCAAGGTTAGAATTTGATTATGGAGATTTAGATTTCAACAACAGAGACCAAGTTTTAGGTACTGCAAAAATTTTGGAAGACACAGGTGTTGCCGCTTACAATGGTGCAGGTAGACTTTTAACTAGCCCAGACTATTTGCTTTTAGCCGGTAAAATTGTTTCCGTAGAAGCAAGACATGCTTCGGCCATTAGAACATTGATTAACCCGGGGTCTGCTGATTTTGCCGGTGATGATACTGTTGATGTAATGAGCGGATTAGATGTGGCACTTGATCCATCGGATATTCTTGCTGCAGTAGGTGCAACCGGATTTATAACTACACCGTTCACCGCAAACAATTTACCTTAAACAATAACCTGAAAAAAAAAGTATTATGAGTATTATAAAATTTTTAGATGAATTTACTACAGATAATTTACTGGATAGTAAATCTTCACGAAGAGATATATTTGGAACGTTTGGTTCATTAACAAAAAAAGCCGCTTTGGCCGCTGTTCCTTTTGGTTTGGCTACCATGCCCAAGAAAGCATTTGCACAGTCTATGTCCGCAGATCCAGTGGGTGCTTTGCAATTAGCACTTACATTGGAATATTTGGAAGATGAATTTTATGATTTAGCCTTACAATCCGGAGTGTTACCTTCTGGTAGACCAGAAACAGTTTACATGCAGATTTCCAAACATGAACAGGCACATGTAGATTTTTTGATTGCCGGTTTAGAAGGAGCTGGTGTAACCCCGGTAGAGAAACCAACTTTTGACTTTACCGCTGGTGGAACGTTTGACCCTTTCAACAATAATGGAACAGGACAAGAGACTGCCTATGCCCAATTATTGGCATTGGCACAAGCTTTTGAAGATACTGGTGTAAGAGCATATAAAGGACAAGCAGGAAATCTTCTAGGTTCTGAATTCTTGACCGCAGCATTACAAATTCATTCTGTGGAGGCAAGACATGCATCGGAAATTAGACGCCTAAGAGGATTAAAAGGATGGATTACCAATGATGAAAGAGGCATGGGAATGCCAGAAGCTACCCAAGCTGTTTATAATGGTGAGGAAAACATTACCCAAGGTGGCGTTGATGTAACGACATTAGGCTCTGGCGACCCATTTAGCATGGGCGCATCTACCGAAGCTTATGACGAGCCATTAACCGGAGACGAAGCTACAGCTATTGCCAGTCTTTTCATTGTATCGGAATAGGTAACTATTGTTTAGATTAGGTTTGTAAAGGAGGTTGTTTTAAAGCAATCTCCTTTACTTATTTAATGATATTTTTAATCACTATTGCTTCATATTTTCAATAAGACCTACAAGGGAACTATTCTAACTAACAACATTAATTACCTGAAACTATAACAATGTGGTATAATTCCGGTCCCAATCTTTCCACACTACCTCATAGCCTTGCGCTTTCATCATATAGCCCACATATGAACTTGGTTAAGATCAAAATGTCATTTTAAGTAGCTGCAGTTCTCAACAATATAAATTCGCTAATATTGGTCGTATCAATTACACCAACTAGTTTCCCCTGTTCAAGTACTGGAAAAAAACCATTTCCTTCCCTTCCCAACCCTTGCAATACTTTCATTAACCCGTCAGATGAATTAACGGTAGTAAATTTGGTTTGCATGATACTGCCCACCAATGTTTCTGGTGCTTTGGCGTGTTCTATTATATTTTTTTGTGTCAATACACCTACAATTTTTCCATTGTCAACTACCACAAAATCCTTCTCTGTTCCCCCCAAAAGGATTGCAATGACTTCCTTTACTTTATTATGGGTATTCAATTGTGTTATATTGGTCAAGGTAGCATCCTTAACCATATATCCTCTGAGCAAATCTCCCTGTTTTACCATTTGGTTTTCCCCATAGGCGGCAAGAAAGATAAACAGTGCTATCAATAATAAGAAAGGATTAAAAAATAAGCCGAGTACAAAAAATACCACAGCTAACCCTTGACCAAGACTTGCAGCGATTTCAGTAGCCTTTACACGCCCAAGTTTAAAGGATAGCAATGCACGCAATACGCGGCCACCATCCATAGGAAAGGCTGGTTTTAGATTAAAGACGACCAACATTACATTGGCAATAAATAGGTAGAATAAAAAATTCTGTAAGGTTGGTTCATAAAGCAATTCCTCCATAACAATAGCATCAAAATTAAAGTAGCTACGTACCGGGACTACCAAGAGAAGTAAAATGGCAATAATGATATTCAACGCAGGACCTGCCAATGTAATCCATAACTCCTGCGCAGGTTTTTCTGGCATTTTTTCCAATGTTGCAACACCGCCTATTGGCAATAAAAGTATGTTCTTGGTCTGTACCCCAAATTTTTTAGCGGTCAGGGCATGCCCCAATTCATGTAAAACGACACAGAAGAACAATACCACAATAAGGGCTTCATTGAGCAATATTCTGTTTAGACCACTGCCTTTCTGAAACTCTAAAAACGCTACCCATAAAAGTAAAAGTATAAAGGTCCAGTGAACTTCAATCTTTATTCCGGATACCTTTCCTAAACGCATGACACCTTTCATAACTACCAATTTTATACCAAGATATTCTAGACCTTGATCTATACCAATGACAATGGTCATAGCACCAACATATTCCTACGGCTATATTTGAACTATGTTTTGAACATTACCACCATGAACAGAATTATTACTCTTACCGTAAACCCTGCGGTCGATAAAAGCACCACGGTCAATGGTATAGTGCCCGATAATAAATTAAGATGCGGCACCCCGGTATATGAACCCGGAGGGGGCGGAATCAATGTGTCTCGCGTAATACAGGAACTTGGGGGCACTTCCTTATGTATGTATTTATCCGGCGGACCTACTGGGATTCATCTTCAGGAACAATTGACAGATTTACAAATTGACCAACAGATAATCCCTATATCTGGTTGGGTACGTGAAAACCTTGCCGTAACCGATACCAAGAACAATGCCCAATACCGATTTGGAATGCCCGGACCCATAGTTCAAAAAACGGAATGGCAAAGAACATTAAAACAACTGGATACCGTTCTTGAAGAAGATGATTTCTTGGTAGCAAGTGGAAGTCTTTGCCCTGGTATGCCCTTAGACTTTTTTGCCCAAGTTGCTAAAATAACAACAAAGAATAAGGCCAAATATATTTTGGACACCTCTGGAGAAGCATTGATAAAAGGTGCAAAAGAAGGGGTTTACCTCTTGAAACCAAATTTGGGCGAGTTGGCTACGCTATGCGGCATTGAAGCAATTACCTATACGGAACTTGAAGCCGTTGCCAAGCATTTCCTCAAAAATAATACATGTAAAGTGCTGGTAATCTCAATGGGTCCAAAAGGAGCCATGGTCGTTGCCAATGATATGGCCTTTCATATAAAATCGCCCGTTGTCTTACAAAAAAGCACCATTGGCGCCGGTGATAGTATGGTAGCGGGTATGGTGTTGGCCCTTTCTAAAAATAAATCAATCAAGGAAATGGGTATTTACGGAGTAGCCTGTGGTACGGCGGCAACCATGACAGAAGGTTCACAACTTTGTAAAAAGAACGATGTAGATGAGCTGAACAGCTGGATTTTGGAAAATTCCTAAATAATGGACAACTGATTATATGGCCAAATCTCCGGACAACTGCCTTAAAATAATTTCCGATAGCTTAGCCTGAAACTTGGCATTGCTAAACCTCACCTTGGCATTAATATAGTTTAATTGCGCAGTTCTAAACTCTAACGTTGGTATTATGCCTATGCGATATTTCTCTACGGTTATGTCTAAATTCTCCTTTGCTATGGCCTCATTACTTTCTTCCAATTCAATTAAACTGATATTGGTCAGATAGGTTTGATACGTAGTACTAAGAATAGATAATAACTCTTGTTGCTGTTGGGCAATGGCAATTTCAGCATTCTCCAACTCTAAACGTCCTATTTTTTCATTTCTGTTTTGATTAAAGCCATCAAAAAGATTTAAAGTGGCCCCAAAACCATAATTAAAACCTCTGGAATTGGCACTCGTAGTAAACCCAAGACTTGATTCTGACCTGCCAAAATTATAACCTGTTGTTGCAAAAACAGTAGGATATCTGGCCGCACGTACCTGTTTTAACTCCAATTCATTTATACGTTTGTTAATACGCTCTGCATTTAATTGTGGGTTATTAGAGATGACATCCGCTTCCAACTCCGGTAATAAAAGACTTTCATCTACATTAATTTCCGTAGCGACCACAAATGCCGTCTTTAAATTTCGTGCCAGTTGTTCATTCAATTGGATTTTGGTGTTGGCATATAATTCCCTCTGCCGCTGCATTAGCGTTTGGTCCGTATTTAAATCTACCTGGGCGTTCAGGACTTCCAATTTTGAGGCCTTACCAATGGTAAACCTATTTTGGGCCAGCTCAACCCGTTGTTTGGATATTAGTATGGTACTATCCAAGGCCGTTAGCTGTTGCTGTTGCTGTACCAAATCATAATAAGTGATCATTACTTCGCCCACTTTGGTCAAAATAACTTGTTTTAGTTCTACCTCGCCCAAATTCTGATTTTGTTTCAATTGTTCCAGATTGGCGAACATGCGTAGGCCGTCAAACAATGTCCAATCCATGGCCACACCATAATTTAAACTATTGTTCTTTGCATTGTCCTGTTCTACCTGGGAACCATCTGAACGGGTTTGCGATAAATTCTGCACACTATTATTATCCGTAATACGGGCTTCCAAAGTAGGAAGCATGCCTGCATAACCCGGACTTACCCCTATGGAATCAATTGCGAGATTATTGCTGGCGGTAATAATACTGTAATTATTCTCTATTGCTATTTTTACCGCTTCCTGCAAGGAGAGCACTTCTTGTCCCCGGACATTGCATCCAACTATGAATACAACAAAAAATATAATCCTGTAATAATTCATTTTAATATGTTTCAAGCACTTTAAACTCCGGTCTTTCTACTTTTTCACGTGACCACAGCATATAAAGTGCAGGAATTACAAATAACGTTAGCAATAAGGAGAACATGGTCCCACCAATGATCACTACCCCCATGCCTATTCTACTGGTAGAAGCCGCTCCCAAGGATAACGCTATGGGCAAAGCTCCCAAAGCTATGGTTAAACTGGTCATAAGAATAGGCCGTAGTCTAGATTCCGATGCCTGTAAAATTGATTCTCTTTTTCCTAATCCCTGTTCCCGTAATTGATTGGCAAATTCTACAATAAGAATACCGTTCTTGGTTACCAGACCAATTAACATTATGGTGCCTATTTGACTGAAAATATTCCATGACTGTCCAAATAACCACAAGGAAAACATGGCTCCGGCAACGGCCATAGGCACGGTCAGGATAATGATGAAGGGATCTATAAAACTTTCAAATTGTGCAGCAAGAATTAAGAAAATCAACAGTAATGCCAATCCAAAAGCAAAAAGGGTATTTGAACTACTTTCAACAAAATCCCTTGATTCTCCACCCAAATCCGTAGTAAAGGATTCATCCAATACTTTATCTTTTATCCGCTCCATGGCCTCTATACCGTCGTTGATAGTTTTACCGGGTGCTAAATTTGCAGATACGGTGGCAGACATATACCTATTATTGTGATATAGTTGTGGTGGACTACTATGTTCTGATGTTTGAACCAGGTTATCTAATTGAATCAACAAACCGTCCTTATTTTTGACAAAGATTGATGTTAAATCCATCGGTGCATTTCTGTCCTCTTTATCAAATTGACCAATTACTTGATATTGCTTTCCGTTCATTAGAAAATATCCAAAACGTTGTCCGCTCAAAGATAGTTGCAGGGTTTGGGCAACATCTATTACGGACACCCCTAAACTCTCAGCCTTCTCACGGTCTATGGTCACATAGATTTCCGGTTTGTCAAATTTTAGATTAACGTCTACAAAAGAAAACGTCTCATCATTTTCGGCCTCAGCCATAAATGCAGGAATATTTTCTTCTAACTTCTTAAAGTTCTGTGCCTGAATAATGTATTGGATCGGGGGTCCACCTCTTCTATTTACGGATATTGTTGGCCGTTCAGATACGTTGGACTTACCACCAACATATGCCTTAGCCCATCTGCCCAAATCTTCCGCAATTTCATGTTGGGAACGTTCCCGTTCACTAGGATCTACCAAAGCAACGTTGGCCCTACCACTATTTACGGAAGATGATCCAAAACCTGGTGAAGTAAGTACAAGGCTTACTTTCTTTTCTGGTATGGAATCATTGATCAAGTCAGTAATATTCGTCATAAGACGATCCATGTATTCATAGGATGATCCTTCTGGTGCGCGCACGTTCAGCCGCACAAAACTACGGTCATCATAAGGTGCGGTTTCTTTTGGAAGTAGTATGTAGAACACCGCAATTAATCCTAAACATCCTGCCAAAATTGGAAAACTCAACCACTTTCTTTTCATAAATTCCCTAAGCGATTCTGCATAGGAACGGTTCATTCTCAAAAAATACTTCTCCGTAAAATGATAGAATTTTGATTGTTTCTGTTTGCCGGGTTTGATCAAGTAGGCATTAAGCATAGGGGTCAGTGACAAAGAAACAAATGCGGAAATCAATACTGCCGCACCTAAGACCACCCCAAACTCACGGAAAAGCCTGCCTACAAAACCTTCCAAAAAGATTACCGGAAGAAACACTGCTGCCAATGTTATTGAAATGGATATGACCGCAAAGAATATTTCATTAGACCCTTTTATGGCCGCCTCTATAGGGCTCATACCCTCTTCTACTTTTTTATAAATATTTTCCGTTACCACAATACCATCATCCACTACAAGTCCCGTGGCAAGTACAATGGCCAAAAGTGTAAGCACATTAATACTATACCCAAACAGCCACATAATAAAGAAAGTGGCTATCAAGGATACGGGAATATCTATTAAGGGCCTTAGGGCCATGGACCAGTTTCTAAAGAAGAAGAAAATGACCAGGATAACCAATACTATTGAAATCAATAAGGTTTCCGCAACCTCGGTTACAGCCCTTCTAACAAAGACCGTATCATCAATTACCACGTTCAATTTAAAACCTTCCGGCAAATCTTTTTTTAGCTTTTCATATTCCTCATAAAAAGCATCCGCAATCTCCAAATAATTGGTTCCTGGTTGTGGAATGACCGCGGTAGCGACCATGGGCTGCCCAGAATCGCTCATCTTGGTCTCCATGTTCTCCCCTTCCAAACTTGCCTTACCAATGTCACTTAAACGAACCAATTTTTCCCCATCTGCCAGAATAATGATATCGTTGAACTGCTCTTCCGTATTAAGGTTCCCGATTGTCTTTACCGTTAACTCCGTATTATCTCCGGTTAATTTTCCAGATGGCAATTCTACGTTCTGTGCCAACAATGCGGTCCTAACATCTGCCACTGTAAGTCCATAGGAAGCCAATTTCAATGGGTCTATCCAAAGGCGCATTGCATACCTTCGCTGTCCCCATATTTGTACGCTACTTACCCCCGGTATCGTTTCTATCCGCTGGGCAATAACGTTCTCTGCGTAGTCTGATAGTTCCAATATATTCTTTCCATCGCTTTGCACGGTCATGGAAAGGATACGTTGTGCATCGGCATCAGATTTGGAGACTACCGGTGGGGCATCCAAATCTTCCGGCAAACGCCTTACCGCTTGTGACACCTTGTCCCTTACATCATTGGCCGCATCTTCAAGATTTTTGTCCAAGTTAAATTCTATACTAATAGAACTTGAACCTTGTACACTAGAAGAAGTTATATTACGTATACCGTCAATGGAATTAATCGCTTTTTCCAATGGTTCAGTGATCTGCGACTCAATTATATCTGCATTGGCACCTGAATAACTGGTTCTCACAGATACTTGCGCCGGATCAATGGAAGGAAATTCACGCACCCCTAAATATGTATAACCAATGATACCGAATAGGATTAAGGTAAGGTTCATTACAATGGTCAAAACCGGTCTTTTTATACTTAAGGTCGATAAGTTCATTATTCTGCGGTTAACGTTACAGGTTCTTCAAATTGAATATTGACGGGAGTACCATTTTTCAAGGCCATTACTCCATAGGTCAAAATAGTGTCCCCTACCTTTAGGCCAGAAACCACCCGTACCTCATTACCCGTCCTTGCCCCGATCTCAACATCGATTTCCTTGGCTTTACCTTGTTCTGCAATAAATATTCTTTTACCGTTCTGTACAGGTATCAAGGCTTCTGACGGTACCATTAGGGCATCATCTATACTTTCCAAAGGCAACATTACATTGGCATATGTTCCCGGGTACAATTTACCTTCCTTGTTTTCCGCAATGGCCCTCATTTTCAATGTTCTAGTAGCAATCTCTACTTCTGGCTCAATGGCATACACCTTGGCCTTATATTCCTCTTTGGAATCTGAAGTAGTAAAACTCAACTGCGAACCTACAGATACCTGAGATGCATATTTTTCCGGAATTGAAAATGTAATCTTGAGCTTACTGGTATTGACCAATTTGGCGATCAATGTCTGTGGGGTTACATAGGTGCCTTTAGAAATATACCTCAACCCAATGGTTCCCGAAAAAGGCGCCCTAACTATAGTTTTTGAAAGTTGCGCCTGTATTAATTGCGATTCTGCACTGGCAGATTGGTAGTCCGCACTCACAATATCATATTCTTCTTGACTTATGGCCTGTTTTTCCAACAATAATTTTGCCCTCCGTTCATTTTCAGAGGCTAGTTTTTGGGCCGTTTGCACTTTGGATAATTGCGCCTGTAACTCTATATCATTGACCTTGAACAACACTTGACCTTCGGTAACCTTACTGCCTTCATTAAAATTAATACGTTCAACAATACCGGAAACCTCACTCCTTATCTCAATTTGTTCATTGGCTTCTATGGTTCCGGATAAGGAAATATTATCATTGAACTGTTGGGCATTGAGCACCATCCCCTTTACAGAAGTTGCTTGTTCTACCGCATCATTGGCCTTAGATCCGCCAATTTCATTGTTTGCATTTATGCGGTATACTATTAGGGCGGTAATTCCTATTAAAAGAAGGCTATAAACAATGTATTTTATTTTCATTTGGAAGTTTGGATAGTTATTTGGCAAACCGGTATCGTCTACTTCACAAATCTAATTCTTAAAGGCTGTTTTATAGAAATGTTAGGTATTATTTAACACCGTTTTAATACACCAATTAGCTCTTTTTATAGATATACACATTAGATTAAAATGTGCATTACACTGTATGACTTCCAATATTTGAAAAGGTTTAACGAAATAAAAATTTTAACATTTTATCCGTTTGAGTGAACTGTATTACCTTAAAACGTTCAATAAGGTTTCGCTAACATGATAAAATATATAACGCTACCTCTTATTCCGAAACCAAATAACTTCTATCCCAATCTTTCCAAACGACTTCATATCCTTGGGATTGGATCATTTCAGTGATTTCCACTGTGCTGCGCTCGTCAGATATTTCAAACTGTTCCAAAGATTCAGGGGCAACCGCATAGCCACCTGGATTGGTTTTTGATTCCGCACTAATGGATGTAATACCCAGGTTAATAATATTATCCCTAAACACTTTACTCTCCCTAGTGGACATGGATAATTCCACATCTTCGTCCAACAGACGATAGGCACAAATTAACTGGACCAAATCCGCATCTGTCATTGCTACCTTGGGCTCCACATCTCCTTGGTGCGGACGTAGCCGTGGAAAGGAGATGGAATACTTGGTTTTCCAATATGTTCTTTGCAAATATTTTAAATGTAACGCCGTATAAAAACTATCTACCCGCCAATCTTCCAAGCCGAATAAAGCACCTAACCCAATTTTATGAATACCCGCCCTACCCAAACGGTCCGGTGTTAACAATCTATAATCAAAATTTGATTTTTTACCTTTTGGATGGTGGGTCCTATATGTTGCCTTATGATAGGTTTCCTGATATACCAAAACTGCATATAGTCCTTCCGCGATCAAGGTTTCATATTCTTCTTGGTCCAATGGCTGTACCTCTATACTAATATTAGAAAAATGTTTACGAATTAAGGCTATGGCATTTTTTAAATATGCTACACCTACCGTTCTGTTGGCTTCTCCCGTTACCAATAGAACATGATCGTAACCCAATTTTTTTATATAGGCCACCTCATCCAAAATCTCCTTATCCGTTAGGGTTTTTCGTTTAATGTTATTGATCATACTGAACCCACAGTAGGTACATATATTTTGGCACTCATTGGAAAGATACAAGGGTATATACATTTGCATGGTTTTCCCAAAACGTTTTTTGGTCAATGCGCTACTTCGCTGTGCCATTTGTTCCAAATATGGTTTGGCCGCAGGGGAAATCAAAGTTTTAAAATCCGATAACGTAATCTTTTCCTTTGCCAACACACGTTCTACATCTAATGAGGTACAGCCGTAAATTTCCTTTTCCAGCGTATGCCAATCATACCGTTCAAAAGTTTCCTTAAAACTATTCATGCAAAAAAGAAGTTAGCGGGCTGCTTGCAGCAGCATGTTCCTGAATAGGTGCCAATTTTGCCAAGTAAGCCATTCTCCCCGCCTCTACGGCCTTTGCGAATGCCATTCCCATAGCTACCGGATCGTCAGAAACAGCAATTGCCGTATTAACCAGAACAGCATCTGCACCCAGCTCCATGGCAAAGGCCGCATGGGACGGTGCGCCAATACCTGCATCAACGATAACCGGTACATTGCTTTGCTCAATGATGATCTCCAAAAAATCTTTGGTCATAATTCCTTTATTACTGCCAATAGGTGCTCCCAATGGCATTACGCACTGTACACCAACTTCTTCCAGGCGTTTGCACAACACGGGGTCTGCGAGTATATAGGGCATAACCACAAAGCCCAACGCTACAAGTTCTTCAGCGGCCCTTAAGGTTTCTACAGGATCTGGCAATAGGTATTTTGGATCCGGATGAATTTCTAACTTTACCCAATTTGTTTCCAAAGCTTCCCGTGCCAATTGAGCTGCAAAAACAGCCTCTTTGGCCGATCTTACTCCAGATGTATTTGGTAAAAGATTAATGTGATTATCCCTTAAATGTACCAATATATCATCTGAAGAATTATGGACCTCTACCCGCTTTAACGCAACGGTCACCAGCTCACTTTTAGAAGCAATAATGGTCTGCCGCATATTTTCCGAGCTTTTAAATTTTCCCGTACCGGTAAACAATCTTGACATAAACGATTTACCGGCAATTGTTAACTTATCTTTCATTTATTTTCATGTTTAAAGGCAGTCCAAACCTGTTCCTGTACATTACCATCCAGTAATTTTTTAAAGTGTGCTATGTTATTAAAATCCCTGGTTATTCCTGCCGATGCCGCTATGCCGTACACCCCGGTCTTTAAGATATCCGGAACGTCTTCCAACGTTATGCCGCCAATGGCAATAATTGGTGTTTCCGTGTTCAGCTTTTTTATGATTGTAACATAACCATCAACACCCAACACGGGACTCAAATTTGCTTTGGTCAATGTGAACCTAAACGGCCCCATACCAATATAATCTACTTTTTTAGCAATTAATTCTTGTGCCTGTTCCAATGTATTGGCCGTTCCACCGATTATTTGCCAAGAATATAAATGTCTACGGGCCGTTTTTGGACAGGTATCGTTCTGTCCTAAATGAACTCCATCAGCTTTTACCTCTTTGGCTATTTTATAATAATCGTTGATAATCAACCGGGTTTGGAAACGACTAGTAATTTCCCGTGCTTGTTCTGCTGCTTTTAAAACGGCAGGTTCTTCAAATTTCTTTAATCGCAACTGCACCAATTCAATGCCACTACTACAGGCATTTTGAATGTTCGATAAATGCTCGTCTACTGTTTTACCTTGCGATATATAATGCAATTTCGGTATCATTCTGTAATTATTTTTTTGTGTAACCCCAGCAAAGAGGGGTGGGAGTTTAAATATTCCTCCGTATATTTTTTAGCGTTTCTAGCGGCATCCTCCAAACCAATATCAAGCGCCAAATTACTGGCAAGTGCAGATGACAACACACATCCACTACCATGTTTTTCCAATACCTCACTTAAAAAGGGGGGTATGTTCACCATAACAATTTGACTATAATACAACTCGTCATACCCCTTTTTATCCGCACGGTGTCCACCTTTTAAATAGATGTTGGTATAATTGGCCATATGCTCAAGTGTCTCTTCAATAGTCATTTGCGGATACAAACACTTAATCTCATCATAATTAGGGGTAACGATGTAACATTTACTCCATATTTCATCCAATACATTTTGTTCTTCGCCATTGTGAAAATCAAACCCTGAGCTTGCTTTTAATATTGGGTCCAAGACAATTTTGACCTTGGGATGTATTGCGTGTAATGTATTTACAATACGGAGCATTGCAGGCCAAGATTCTACAAGCCCTATTTTGACGATGTCAATGGTATATTTTTCAAATAAAACTTCTATCTGAGCCAAAACAGATGGGACGGGCACCCAACTACATTCCTTAAAATCATTCTCATTTTGCACCGTTATGGCCGTACAAACCGAAAGGCCATATAATCCGTGCGCATCAAATGTTTTTATATCTGACGTAATACCGGCGCCACCACTAGGATCGTGACCTGCAATAGAAAGTATGTATTTTAAATTATTCAAAATATTGTTTCATTTTTTTAAAAGATTCAACAGGTTCATTGCTGTTCCAGATACCACCTAACACTCCAACTCCTTTAAAACCTAAAGTTTTGAACTCTTCTATATTTTCAATTGAAACACCCCCCATACCAATGATTGTTTTGTCAATATGGTTTACATCAAACCCACGACCTTTATACCCCGGTTTTGAGATAGAGGAAAAAACAGGACTCAATAAATGATAATCGAATTCAAAATAACAATTGTCCAATACTTCCGGTTCATGAAATGAGCTACTAATGGACTTGCCATACATCTCAAGGTTTTTGAAATAGCGCCCAGGATTGTCAATATGGTCTATTCTGTGTTGTTCTTGAAAATGAATTCCCTTTAAGTCAAATTCATTTACCAGTTCGTGGTACAAGTGTACCACTACCCTATTATGATACTTGACATCCAATTCATTTAAATAAGCTCGGTGGTCCTTTAAACTTTTATGGGGCTTACGCAAATGAAAATAGTGCAACCCTTCATCAAACAATTGGTGAAGAATGTTCAATTCATGTTCCATATCATGCTCCGGGGCTATAACTACTATCATTTATTATGGTTTATATAAAATTCTGTTTTAGGCACTAGTATCATTTAAGTTAGGGATTGAAGCGGCATCCTTTTTTTTTATTTCAAAAAAAAGATACAGCTGAAAGCCCGACCGCACTTTTACAAGTGCGGGAACTACCTACACATTTTACAAATACACTTCTGATCCGTTTTGCTTGAATTCTTCTGATTTTTCCTTCATGCCCTTTTGCATGATTTCATTGTCCACAATATCATTTTCCGCGGCAAAATCCCTCACTTCCTGGGAAATCTTCATGGAGCAGAATTTTGGTCCGCACATAGAGCAGAAATGGGCAATTTTGGCACCGTCTGCCGGCAAGGTCTCATCATGATATTCCAATGCGCGTTCCGGATCTAAACCTAAATTGAACTGATCGCGCCAACGAAATTCAAAACGAGCCATACTCAAGGCATTGTCACGATGCTGCGCCCCAGGATGCCCTTTAGCCAAATCTGCCGCATGAGCCGCAAGTTTATAGGTCACCACGCCAACGCGAACATCTTCCTTATTTGGCAATCCTAAATGTTCTTTTGGGGTTACATAGCACAACATGGCGCAGCCGTACCAACCGATCATGGCGGCACCTATACCCGATGTAATATGATCGTAACCTGGTGCAATATCTGTTGTCAATGGTCCTAAGGTATAAAATGGTGCTTCATCACAGACTTCTATCTGCTTTTCCATATTCTCTTTGATCATGTGCATGGGTACATGCCCAGGTCCTTCTATAAAACACTGTACCTCATGTTTACGGGCAATCTGTGTGAGCTCTCCCAAGGTCTCCAATTCGGCAAATTGTGCTTCATCATTTGCATCTGCAATAGAACCGGGCCGTAGACCGTCACCTAATGAAAAAGCTACGTCATACTGCTTTAATATCTCGCAAATATCTTCAAAATGTGTGTATAAAAAACTCTCTTTATGATGTGCCAAACACCATTTAGCCATGATCGACCCGCCACGGGAGACAATGCCCGTTACACGATTTGCGGTCATGGGCACATAGCGTAACAATACCCCGGCATGTATGGTGAAATAATCCACGCCCTGCTCTGCCTGCTCTATTAGGGTATCCCTAAAAATTTCCCATGTTAAATCTTCTGCAACACCATTTACTTTTTCCAATGCTTGGTAAATGGGCACCGTGCCAACGGGCACCGGTGAGTTTCTTATAATCCACTCCCGGGTTTCGTGGATATTTTGCCCCGTGGAGAGGTCCATAATATTATCTGCCCCCCAACGGCAGGCCCAGACCGCTTTTTCCACTTCTTCCTCTATTGATGATGTTGTGGCGGAATTTCCAATATTGGCATTGATCTTGACCAAAAAATTTCTACCCAAAATCATAGGTTCCGCCTCTGGATGATTAATGTTGGACGGTATTACCGCACGACCCCTGGCTACTTCTTCCCTTACAAACTCCGGTGTGATCTTAGCTGGAATAGAAGCTCCAAAATGCTCCCCTGGATGTTGTTTTCTAATTTGGGTCATTTCATCTATACGCTGATTTTCACGAAT
Organism: Maribacter sp. MAR_2009_72; assembly: GCF_007827235.1. NCBI lineage: Bacteria > Pseudomonadati > Bacteroidota > Flavobacteriia > Flavobacteriales > Flavobacteriaceae > Maribacter > Maribacter sp. MAR_2009_72. The sequence continues at coordinate 1,211,760 of NZ_VISB01000001.1, forward strand.
AGCAATATATTCCATTTCTGGAGTAATGATGCCTTTTTTGGCATAATGCAGTTGCGTTACGTTCTTACCTTTTTTGGCACGTAGCGGTTTTTTTAATAATGAAAAACGCATATGATCCAAACTGCTATCATTTAAGCGCTCATTACAATATTTAGAGGTAAAACCGGGCAAGCGCTCTACATCTCCACGATCTAGAATCCATGATTCCTTAATACGCTCTATACCTTCATGGACATTGATGACCTTATTGGGGTCTGTATATGGCCCAGAAGTATCATAAACGGTTACAGGTTCATTGGTCGTAACCTTTCCCGTAACAGAATGCTTGGTATCACTAAGCGCTATTTCTCGCATAGCCACTTTTATCTGTGGATGTATACGACCCTTTACATAAATCTTTTTTGAGTTAGGAAAGGGTTGTCTGGTAATTTTACCTTCTTTTGGTGCGGTGTCTTTATTTTTCATTTGAAATGTGTTTTTTAGTTCAGGATAGGTCATCCTCCTTGCGTGGCCTGAATTATCAGTATATTGTCGTCATTGGACAATATTGTGGATTCCCATAAATTTTTAGGTACAATGGCGTTCTGTATTGCTACAGCAATACCGGTCTTTGGAGAGTCTAAATGCTGAAGTAAATGAAGAATAGAAGTGCCTTCCTCAAGTTCTAACCGTTCCTCGTTGACCCAAATCGTTATCATATACAGTATATTTTAAATATGCTGTAACCAATAAGGATGTTGAGAAGCTTTTGAATTGACATTTTGTGGCGCAGAGATCCACCACTATCATAAAAAGATGCGTAAACACATATTGCAATGCGTTTTTCAACTTTTCCCTTCGTTGGTGCTAACCAAATCAGGTTCAAAGGGTTTTTCTCAGTCCTAAATCAATAGAACACCCCTAAAGTTTACGGTATAAAGTTATATAAAAATTTTAATGATTATGAAGGTAAAATGTTTTAAAATTTCTATTAAGATCAATAATTGTTTTTACTATTGATGTAAATAACTTAAAACTTTTTAAATAAAAAGTCCAGTTTTTCTTCATTGTACAATAACTGAAATTGCAGAAACCAACTAATATATTCGCTTAAATAAAAAGGATATAATTTTAAAAATCTTTTCCAAAAAGTGAATTTGAAAAATTTTCACCTTAAAAAATGAATAATCTTAATTTTAAATACCGAATTTCTACAGATTTCCTACAGATTTCCCCTTTAGGTTTGAGGTATATCCTAAATAATAAACCAAGAACCAATCAAAATGAAAAAACATCAATTGGTCATTAGGCCATACAATACGGTCTTGTTTACGCTATTGAGCCTGTTTACCATCCTTTGTGCCAGTGCCCAAGAAAAAGCTATCGTTAAAGGTACTATTAGAGATGCTGAACTAAAAAGTCCGTTACCGGGAGCCAATGTAATAATCTCCGGTACAACCAATGGAACTACGGCAAACTTTGATGGTCAATATACCCTTTTCGTATCAGAAGGAACTTTTGAAATAGAGATAAGTTACTTGGGCAATGAAACAAAAAAAATCAATGTACAGGTAAATGCAGGTGAAGTAAAAATTATTAATGTGGAATTGGTTCCCCAAGCCACACAATTAGATGATGTTGTCGTAACCGGTTCTCTTGAAGGTCAACAAAGGGCGCTGAACCAGCAAAAGGCAGCGGATAATCTAAAGAGTATTGTCTCTGCGGATCAAATGGGTAAATTTCCCGATCAAAATTCCGCAGAATCCTTACAACGGGTCTCTGGCGTAAATTTACAACGCGATGAGGGTGACGGTCGTTTTGTACTGGTTCGCGGACTGGCTCCACAATTTACGAACATTAGCATCAATGGTGAACAGATTCCTTCCCCTGAGGGTGAATCTAGATTTGTTGCATTGGACGCCATACCCTCTAACCAATTGTCCTCATTGGAAGTGAGCAAATCCATTACACCGGATATGGATGGCGACGCCATTGGTGGTTCCGTCAACCTCAATACACCAACCGCCACCAAAAGAGAACTTTCCATAAACGGTTCTGCCGCAATGGAATATAATAACGCATCCGATAAAACTGTAGGACAAGGCAGTGTCAATATTAGTAAGCGCTCTGAGGATGGTAAATTCGGTTTTATTCTAAGCGGTAGTTATGCGGGTAGTAAGAAAGAAAATGATCGCTATGAATTTGATGGCTGGGGAGACGTAGGCTCCAATGATATAGAACTACTGGAAATTGCAGATTATACTATAGACCGTAACAGATACGGGGCAAGCTCCACATTTGACTTTAAAGGACAAAATACCAATTTATACCTAAGAGGCCTATTCAGTGAGTTAAGGGAATATGAAGTGCGTAGAAGGGCTACGTTCCAGGCAGAGGAGGAAGATGGTGAAATAGAATATGCATACACCAAAGAATTAAAGGACAGACCAGAAAACCAAGGTGTTCTTAGCCTTAATTTAGGTGGCAGCACGGTTACCCCGGGTTTAATTTTTGACTATGAAGTTTCCTATTCCAAAGCTTGGCAAGATACCCCCCGTAACGACCAAGTGGTGTTTGAAAACGAAGGCTCCCCTTTTGTGTTCAACGTAACGGACAGATTAAATCCTAAATTGGTGAGCTTAAACGGCATTGGTGCCGAAGCCGACCCCCTGACCAATTTAAGCCTGCTCGAGTTTAAGGAATATGAAAAGGAAAGCACACTTGCAGAAGATGAGAATATAACCTTAAAATCTAACATCATTATGCCCTTTACCATTTCTGAAAATACAGGAGAATTTAAATTTGGAGGTAAAATTAGGCTTAAGGAAAAACAATATACCGTAAGGAACTTTGAACTACTTGAATATGACGGAGACCAAGACCTTACGCTGGACAGTAATAGCTTTTCAGATAATTTCAATGCCATAGGATTTATGGACAGTAGCTTCAACACCCCTTTGGGCAACTTTATATCGTTAAATGCAGTAGATACCTTTGTAAATGCCAATTTAGGTGATTTTGAATCTGATACGGAAAAAGCCATTGAAGAAACCGTATCCCAAGAATATATTGCTTCCGAAAATGTTTATGCCGCCTATGCCATGGGTAAAATCAATTTTAAAAAGCTAATGGTTCTTGGTGGGCTACGATATGAAGCTACACGTTTTACCTATGATTCCGGCATATTTGATGAGGAAGCCGGTGAGGCTATTGCTGTAAATGGAGAAAATGACTATAATTTTTTATTACCCATGCTTCACCTCAAGTATAATGTTAACGAAAATACCATATTAAGGGCATCTGCAACACAGAGTTATTCAAGACCAAATTTTCAAGCCTTAGCCCAAGGCGCCGTATTTAATTCCGCAGATTTGGAAGCAGAAATATTTAATCCGGATTTGGTACCTGTAGAAGCAGTAAATCTTGATATTTTTGCGGAGCACTATTTTGGTACCGTAGGTCTGGTAAGTGCCGGTGTGTTTTATAAAAAGTTGGATAACTTTATTTACCAACAGACTACGGATAGGGAGTATAGGGGAATACCAAATGTAGAAGTAACGCAATCGGTTAACGGTAATACGGCCAATCTAATTGGTTTTGAACTGGCCTATCAACAGAAATTGAGTTTCTTACCTGGCTTTTTAAGTGGGTTTGTTATTTATGCAAATTACTCGTACACCAATTCTAAAGCTGAAGTCGAAAATTTCTCCGAGGATGACGAGATTACCGAAATAGATTTACCTGGTCAAGCTAAACATGTTGGTAATGCTGCATTGGGCTATAATAATAAAGGATTTGATGCGCGACTTTCCTTCAACTATAATGGTGCTTTTACTAGTGAATTTGATGGTAGCGATTTAGTAAGGATAGATGACCGTATGCAAATTGATTTTACCATGAGCCAGTCTTTTGCCAAAAAAAGAATGACAGCATATATAGAGTTGGTAAATATTAATGATGAAAACCAAATTGAACTATACAATACCATTGCCACGCCCCGTGAACGTCAGCGTTATGGTAGTTGGGGCAGATTAGGGTTACGCTTTAATTTTTGATTAAAATAGAATTCTTGACGATTCTATAAGCCTTTAAATTACGAATACAGGGTTATAACAAGCTATTTTATAAAAAGACATCATACCATGGACATAAGGTCTTAATATTTTTTTTTCAACAACTAGTTTAATCACTTTAAGTATCTTGGAATATCCTTAGGCTACAAATAATATATATGGCCTTAAAATGTGAGTTATGAAACTGCTGATCATAGAGGACGAGAGCGAACTATTGGAAGATTTAATGGATTTTTTCAAGAAAGACCATTTTCTATGCGAAAGTGCTACAACGGTTGCCGAAGCCCAAGAAAAAATATATATGTATAATTATGATGCCATTATATTGGATATAGGCTTACCGGACGGATCAGGTCTGGAGGTTTTAAAATCGTTAAGAACAGTAGATAATAATGCCGGTGTTTTAATTTTAAGCGCATATGATGCCATTGAGGATAAAGTGAGCGGATTAAATCTTGGTGCAGACGATTATTTGGCCAAACCCTTTGACTACAATGAACTCAATGCACGTATAAAATCCATTATTAGGCGAAAACATTTTAAAGGTAGCAACATGGTAGTTTTTGATACCATAAGCATTAATACGGATTCTCAAGAAGTACATATAAACCAAAAATTGATAGACCTTACCCAAAAAGAATATCAGCTACTCATCTTTTTTATCAGTAATGAAAACAGGGTCATCACCAAAGAATCTATTGTAGAACACCTTTGGGGCGACAATACGGATAGTTTTGATTCTTTTGATTTTATTTACACCCACATAAAAAATCTCAGAAAAAAAATCATTAAATCTGGTGATAAGGATTATTTAAAGACCGTCTATGGAATAGGCTATAAATTTCAAAAGGAGTGAAACTATTAATCAAGACCACCCTTTATTATGTAATTGCCTCACTTCTATTTTTCATAGCTGCAGGATTTATTATCGTTTATGATTTTAATAATATTCTTGATCAAGAAATCAACAATCTCCTCATAAATAGTGAAGAAATAGTAACAACTCAAATAGTAAATGACATTCCGTTGGAATCTCTCAACAACTATGAACAGGTCATTGAAAAAACAAATTCAAAGGCTTTTTTGGACAAGCCCAGTTTTAAGGATACCACTAGATATGATATCATTGATGACAATTTTCACAAATACAGAATGTTGCGGGTTACCAGAAGAATTGGCAACAATTATTATGACATCTCCATTTTTAGGTCACTAATACAACCCAACACCCTGGTCAAGCAAGTATTACTTTCTTTATTTTCTGTTTTCTTGGGCCTGTTGGCCTTTTTAATCGTAAGTAATCTGTTGATTTCACGAAAAGTTTGGCTTCCATTCAAGGAAACCTTACGTACATTAAACAATTATGAACTGGGAAGTACCAGTCCTATCTTGCTCAATAAAACCAGCACGCAAGAGTTTAATCAACTTAACGACATTATTTTGGCAATGACCTCCAAAATTAAGTATGATTATATAAACCTAAAGGAATTTACTGAAAATGTAGCGCACGAAATACAAACACCTTTGGCCATTATTCGTAGAAGATGCGAAAAACTATTGCAGCAGAACGATCTTAATAATGATCAGACCAAATCTATTATGGCAATATATAATAACTGTCTTCGCCTATCCAAAGTAAACAAGGGTCTAACGCTATTGACCAAAATTGAATCCGGGGCATATCAAGTAGAAAAAAATGTAAACCTAACTCAAATCTTGATATCCCAAATAGCGCATTTTCAAGAAATGATTTCATTAAAAAATTTGACTCTAAACCAAGAGGTTAAGCATGAAATCTTACACGATATCAATCCAGAACTGGTGGTAATCCTATTTTCCAACTTTATTAAAAATGCCATAAACCACAATAATGACGGCGGTCATATAAAAATTAGTACTAAAACCGGAGAAATAGGTTTTTACAATGCCGCCAAAAATGGCCCTATAAACCCTGAACTGTTTCAACGTTTTAAGAAATCGGAAAGTAATTCTTTAGGTCTTGGCCTTTCCATCATTACAAAAATTTGTCGTCTTCATAACATTAAGTTATCCTATGAATACGGGAACGACACCCATAAATTCCGACTTTTATTCTAAAACAGATTCTCTACAGAATTAACATATAGTTTTACGACCAAGAAAATGAAAAAATCAATTTTTATCATCATCGTATGCATTCTTGTTATTACATGCAAACAGGTAACCATACCCAAACATGTGCAAAAATCATTTATGGATAAGGTTCCTGAAGCAGAGGATGTACTTTGGACTGTAGAAAATAATATTTACCAGGTCGACTATTTTTTATCGGCCAAACATACAAGCTCCTACTTTGATGAACAAGGTCAATGGTTAGAGACAGAAACAGAAATAGCAGTAGATGAACTACCCCACAAAGTTTTACAAACGCTACGAACCAAGATGGGAGAATATGAAATTCTGGATATAGAATTGGTAGCGACCAGAGCGGGTAAAATACTCTATGAAGTTGATTTGGAAAAAGACGGTAAAACCTATGATATCCTTTTTGATCAGGAAGGAAAAATTTTAAGAAAGAAAATTTAAAGCAACTGCAAAAACCATATGATGAATCTTAGACCCCTTTTTATAATTACCATTATCCTTTTTCAAAGTTGTAAGCAAGCTGTTCAACATAGTGAAAATGCGCTACGCCCTAAAATTATTACAGAACAAACACCACATGATACAGATGATCCGGCCATATGGATCAATGAGGACAACCCTGAAGAAAGTTTGATTATAGGAACAGATAAAAATGAAGATGGCGGTCTATATGTATATGATTTAAACGGAAAAATAATTGAAAGCAAAACCGTAAAAGGCCTTAAACGCCCTAATAATGTGGATATTGAAGAGTTTGAAATGGGTGAAGAAGAATTCTCCATTGCCGTCACCACAGAAAGGTTAACCAATAAAATACGAATCTTTAGAGTGCCAGAAATGACACCTATTGACAATGGCGGAATACCTGTTTTTGAAGGTGAAGAATTAAGAGCTCCTATGGGTGTGGGACTTTACAAAGATGCTGATGACCAAGTGTTTGCTTTTGTTGGACGAAAATCCGGACCTGCCGATGGTTACATTTGGCAATATAAATTGGAAGGTGATGGACAAGGAAATATTACCGGTAAAAAGATTCGAGAATTCGGAAAATATAGTGGTAAAAATGAAATAGAGGCTATTGTTGTTGATGATGAATTAGGCTATGTTTATTATTCTGACGAAGGTATTGGAGTAAGAAAATATTATGCGGATGCCGATAAAGGAAATGAGGAACTAGCCCTTTTTGCCAACCAAAATTTTACCGAAGACCATGAAGGCTTAAGCATTTATCAGACCGATTTAGGTACGGGGTATATCATTGTATCTGACCAACAAGCAAATAAATTTCATCTTTTTTCTCGTGAAGGAACTAATGACAACCCACATGACCATCAAGTGGTAAAAGTGATTGACCTGATGACCAATGAAAGTGATGGTTCTGAGGTGACTAATGCTTCATTGGGAACACTTTTTCCAAAAGGACTTTTTGTGGCCATGTCTGATGATAAAACGTTCCATTTCTATAGCTGGGAAGATATTGCAGGTGAAGACCTTTTAATTGCTCCTGATGGTTTACCTCAGCACACAAAGAATGCCATCCATCCAAAATACATTACGGAAAAAGTAGTATTCGATACCGATGACCCTGCAATTTGGATTGACAAAAAAGACCCATCCAACAGTTTCATTATTGGCACGGATAAAGAAGATGGTGGCGGATTATATGCCTTTGACTTACAGGGGAAAATTATAAAAGAAAAATGTGTGCTCGACTTACAACGCCCCAACAACGTTGATATCGCATATGACTTTAAGTTAAACGGAAAACTTGTAGACATTGCCGTTACCACCGAGAGAAGTAATAATCAATTGAGAATATTTTCACTACCAGACATGAAACCTATTGATGGAGGTGGACTTCCTGTATTCACGGATAGGGAAATTAGTGACCCAATGGGGATAGCGCTCTACACCGACCAAAAGACCAACGAAATTTATGCTATTGTTGGTCCAAAAACAGGTCCTGCAACCGGGTATTTATCTCAATACAAAATACATAGTTCACCAAAAGGTACAGCCATGATTACCAAAGTTAGAGATTTCGGAAACTATAGTGGTGTTAAAGAAATTGAAGCCATTGCCGTTGATAATGAATTGGGATATATTTATTATTCTGATGAAGCTTATGGGGTTAGAAAATATTATGCCGACCCTAAAAAGGGAGACGAAGAATTAGCTTTGTTCGGTACTAAAGATTTTGGCCGTGATATAGAAGGTATCAGCATTTATAAAAATGACGATGGAACTGGATATATTCTAATTTCAGACCAACAACGAAATACGTTTAACATCTACCCTAGAGAAGGCGCTAAAGACGCTCCTAACAATCACGTATTACTAAAATCCGTAGAACTTTTAACCCTAGAAAGTGATGGGTCTGATGTTACTTCCGTCGCTATAAATGAAGAGTTTCCAAAAGGTATGTTCGTTGGCATGTCTACAGATAAAACATTTCATATTTACGACTGGCGAGACATTATGCCTGAATAGTTTATCTAAATACATAACTCGAAACATTAGCTAAATGAAACTTCAATTAAACCCAATTTTACTTCTAGCAATACTGGCAATATCCTTTAATGGGTACATGCAAGATGGAAAAGCGGAAAAGCCAAAACTTGTAGTTGGTATTATTGTGGATCAAATGAGGGCAGAATACCTCTCCAGATTTCAAGACAAGTTTGGCGACAAAGGTTTTAAAAGAATTATGAATGATGGTTATGTTTTCAAGAACGCTCATTATAATTATATCCCTACCAAAACTGCACCTGGTCATGCTTCGGTATATACCGGAACAACTCCTAAATTTCATGGAATCATTAGTAATAGCTGGTACCACAAGGATATAAAAAAAGATGAAAACTGTGTTTTTGATGGTAACGTAAAAACAATAGGAAGTACTTCAGATAACGGGGAACGATCCCCGCATAAAATGTTGGCCACCACAATTACTGACGAGTTGCAACTTTCAAGTCAGGGTCGTTCAAAAGTCATTGGTATATCCCTTAAAGATAGAGGCGCAATCTTGCCTGCAGGCCATATGGCAGATGCTGCCTATTGGTATGACGATAGTAATGGCCATTTTGTAAGCAGTACTTATTACATGGACGCCCTACCCGATTGGATGCAAAAATTCAATAAAGATAATAAGGTAAATAAACACCTGAAAACAGATTGGAATACGCTTTTACCTATTGAACAATACAAAGAAAGCACAAAAGACCAACAGGTGTATGAAACCGTATTTGCACATAAAAAGGATTCTAAATTTCCTTACGCGTATAAATCCTTATCGAACAAGGAACGTTACGAGATACTCCCAGAAACTCCTTACGGAAATACAATTGTTGCCGAACTAGCTATTGAAGCCATTGAACATGAAAACCTAGGACAAAATGATGAAACAGATTTTTTAGCCGTTAGCTTTTCAAGTACCGATAAGATTGGCCATGCTTTTGGCCCCTACTCCATTGAAGTACAAGACACCTATTTACGTTTAGACCAAGACTTAGCGCTTTTATTAGAAAAACTAGATAGCAAAGTTGGCAAAGGTAATTACACACTATTTTTAACAGCAGATCATGCAGCTTCAGATGTGAGCTTATATCTTGAAGAACAGAAAATACCTACTGGAACGTATCATCCTGAAGCGGTTATGGCTCAAGTTCAAAACAAACTCAAATTCCTATATAATCTTGATGGAATGATTGAGGCTATATCCGGTGACCAATTGTTCTTAAATAGAGAACTTATAGATTCGAAGAAGCTAGATTTTAATGCAGTATTGAATACATGTAAAAATGAGTTGATGAAAATACCTGGTGTTTTTGAAGTTATGCTAAGACCGGATTTAGAAAGATTTGAATATACTACCGATGAAAAAGGAATGGTACAGAGAGGATACCACATACAGCGTTCAGGAGACGTGGTAATATTGTTTAACGCAGCTTGGAGTTCTTTTAGGGAATACGGAACCGGACACGGTAGCGGCTACACCTATGACACCCATGTGCCTATGCTTTGGTATGGCAGTAATATTCCAAAAGGGTCGAGTACTAAACGTAAAAGTATTACCGACATCACACCCACCTTAACACTTATGTTGGGCTTGAAATTCCCAAATGCCACTACAGGAGAAGTTATTCAAGAGCTTTTTAAAGAATAAGCCTTTTTGAAATTTAAATTACAAGTCTAAAACCTTAAAATTAGGATATAAAAAAAGCCACTGAAAAATCAGTGGCTTTTTTAGTCGGGGTGGCAGGATTCAAACCTTAGCCTGTAATCAATTAAATATCAATAAGTTATAATTTTATAAACGTAACTGTTGACCGATTTGTTGACGATAATTTAAATGTACTTAAAGTAAGATGACTTACTTTCTGATTTTATAAATATAAAATTAAAACAATTCTCTGAGTAATAGATTTGGATTAATTTTCATTTATATAAAAACAAGCCATGAAAAACTTTCGTTTTACAGGAACATTAAAAAATTAAGACTTTAACGGTTAGTATAATAGCAGTAGCGAAAGATATGCTAATTTTTTAATTAGCAAGCTGTCAAATAGAATTAGAAACCATTTATTTAATCAACCAAACCATTATCGCTTTTATAACCTATCGTACGTCGTATTTTATGCAAATTTATTATTCATAATCTTTCATTTAATATCAGGATACTATTCATCTCTTAAACTTTTCAAAGGTTTTGCAGTTGCAGCTTTTAAAGACTCGAAACCGACAGTAAGCAGGGATATGCCTCATATTCTAGATTGCTTAAGTCAAGGGTAGTTATTCCTTCAGCATCACTGCTTAGCATTTGCTGATTTATAATACCATCAGAATCTACACCTGTTTTTATAAGGATCGCTTCAAAACTTGAATCAGGTATGCTTACATAAGCATGATTCAAAGACGCAATATTATCATCATTTGAGCATGAAACTGTACTACCCATAAATACTATTATGCAGAAATATGCAAGTAAAATTTGGTTTGATTTTTTCATGTTATTGACTGACTTCTCGATTATTTAAATTTTCGATTATTTTTAATACTACATCTTTAGATGATAAATAATTTTGACCTGTAATTACATTTCCTTGTACCTCTACATGTACGGAGTTTCTAGGAGAATATTTAAATATTCCACCTCTTTCTTCTATGGTCTTTTGAATTAAAAAAGGGAATTGCTTAAAATATTCAGCACCCTCTTTTTCATAAGCTTCTGGGTATCCACTAATTATTTTATTATTTACCAAGTACTTCCCATCTTTTGTTTTTAAATCAACAATACCAGCCGTTCCATGACATACTGAAGAGACAATACCATTATATTCTTCAAAAATGGTCATTGTTATTTTTTGAATTTCTTTATTCTTAGGCACATCATACATTGCACTTCCACCTCCGATATAATGAATCGCTTTATAATCTTTTGCAATAATTTCTTTAGGTTTTTTGGTGTGTTTTAAAGCATACATAAAGTCTTCACTGTAAAGCAGATTTTTTTGGAGTGAGTCAGATGTATTAATATAAGCTAGTGGAATACTACCTCCATTCGGACTAACGAAGTCCACAGTAAACCCTTCCTTTTTAAACGTATCATAAGCATTAACAATTTCAGAGAAGCCATTACCCGTTGGAAGTTTAGATGTTCCATGGAATGAGGCATTTGATACTATAAATAATATTTTATCACCATTTTGGTTACTTTTTTCACTGCTAGCAGTTTTGCTAATAATTTTCCACTCGTTTTCAATTTTTTTTAAAAGAAACAAATCAATGTATCTTAAACCACTCTTAGGGATAATAATTTCTGCTTTTGCAGTAGCAACACCTTCAAAGTTGTCAATCGATAAAATGTTACCTATTCTTCCCGTAAATTCTCCTTCTTTTTTATTTTTATATCAACTTGCATATTCTTTGACAGGAACGGTCCAAAGTGTTTTGTTACTTTTTTCTAAATACAGGTTTGCATTGGTATAAAATGCTTTTTCAATAAGTGCAGATTTATTGTAAGAAGTACCATTTATATAATTTAAAAGCGTGTTTTCTATTTTAGATACTTCCGTTTGTGCAAAAACTGAAGCGTTTAACATTAGGAATCCGATGAATAAAAGAAAATGTTTCATAAGTATTTTTAGTATGGTTAATTAAATGGATTCAAAAATTAAGGCTTGTCTATAGTCTCAAACAAATTCTGCTCCTTCTCTATAAAATACCATTCTTGTTTCCATTTCTTTTTTAACCATTAAATTTTGCCAACCATTTTAAAATCGATTCATTTGTTTCATGTGGTAACTCTTGTTGAATGTGATGGCCACACTCTAGACAAATCACATCCAGATTCGGAACAAAATGCTGTAGCCTTTCAAATTTTGGAATCATATCTAGATTACCATAGATCATAAGTGTAGGCTGTTTGATGATTGGGTCTATATCTGCTAATAAGTGCCAGTTTCGGTCAAGGTTTCTATACCAATTAATAGCGCCATTAAACCCAGAATTTCTAAAGGCACTTACAAATACAGACAAATCAACGTCGTTCATAATAGGCTCACCAAAAGGCTTTTCCGCTTTTGCAAGATTCATCATTAACATTCCTGGTTCTGGTGGTGCAAGAGGCAAATTCTTACGAAATAAATTACGAAGAAAGTTTTCTGCATGATTCTCTAACACAGCATCTGCTACTCCTGGTTTTTTATTAAAATGAACAAAATAGAAATCTTCACCAAAAATCTCTTCCATAAACTGAATCCATGGTTTTTCACCTCGTTCTTGATAAGGTAATGCAAGATTTAGTATTTTATTGACACGCTCTGGATGCAAGAGTGCAAGGTTCCAAACTACATTTGCGCCCCAATCATGCCCCACAAAAACAGCATCTCTGTAGTTGTAATAATCAAGTAAGGCCACTAAATCATCTGTTAAATGGGTTATATCATATGCCGTTACTTCTTTAGGGCGCGATGAATTTCCATATCCTCTTTGATTTGGAACAATGACATGATAACCAGCTTTAGCAAGCGCTGGTATTTGATAACGCCAAGAAAAGGCATGTTCGGGAAAGCCATGACAGAGTACAATTGGATTGCCAATATTTTCTTTACCCGCTTCAAATACTTCTAACTCAATTCCATTTATTGAAATTATATTGGATTTGGGAAATTTTAAAGATTTAATTTCTTGTATCATTTCAGTGCCTGTTTTTATCAATAATTAAATCTTCTATTTTTTTAAAATCCTTTGAATTTGGTACGTGTTTAGCATCTTCAATCAAAACAACTTCTTCTATAAAAGAAAATATTCGTTTTGCTCTTTTAATCATTTTTTTTCCGGGAAACATGATATCCTTTTCACAGGCAAAAATGGAAATCGGTGTTTTTATTCTATTTGCATCATTTTTAGATAGTATTGGTAAAGGAGAAAAATCCATATTGCAGTGTTGAAACGTAGAAGACATAAACTCTAATGCAAAATCATCGTATTCAGAAAAAAGTACGTTCATTACCTTTTTAATGTGCTTTTGATTGTTAGTTTTTATAAACTTTTTTAATGGTAGGAACATTTTAAACAAACCTACAAGAGGATTGCCATTTACCATATAGACTGGAGCGATTAAGAAAACCCGTCTAATTGGTGTCTCGTTAAACTCCAGTGCTTTTAAGCTAATGAAACCACCAAAAGAAAAACCTACTAGGGTCACATCTTTCAATCTTAGTTTTATAACTACTTCTATAAACCATTTTCCATAATCTAAAGATTTCATGTCTAATCGATTCTCTGCACTTTTATTGGGTTGTGCTAACACATCTACTGCATAGACACAATATTTTGAAGCTAGATTGGGGAAAGAATCTAAAATTTGTGGTGCACAACCTCCTGTGCCGTGAATCAGTACTAATGGAGGGTTTTTAGTGTCGCCAGTAATGATAACATTAGTGACTCCAAACTTTGTTTCTATAAATTTTTCTGAATATTCAATATTCAGCTCATTCAACTTTTGATTGTAAAGGGATAAGATTTTTTCTTTTCCTTCTTTTGATTTGAAAAACATGTACTGTTCGTTTTTTGATTGATGATTATGATTGATGTGTTTAAAATATTATGACGAGCGATGATTGGTATGTATTACACTTTAATTTTTATTGTTAATGGCACACTTTTTTTGCTTCAACAAAGATCTATCAAGAAGCAATGCGTTTCCAAACCCTTATGAAGCCTTATGTATAAAGTTTGATGATAGATTGAAAATTATGACGCAGTTGTATAAATTATGATGCAAATAAGCCTTTCTATTACATCTTAATTTAGTTTTCATGATTTATATACATTTTTACCAGTAGTTTATTTTTCAATGACTAAGTTTTCCAAATACCTTAGTGCAGTAGCCACTAGATTCTTTCGATTTTTTGCTTTTTCATTAAAAGAATCCAACGTCTCTCTGTTCAATTTTCGTCCCTTTACAAAAACATAGGTGGGTTTTTTAAGCGAAGACAACTTAAAAAGCGGGTTTTCATCCACTAATAACAAATTAGCAATCTTGCCCTCTTCAATAGTTCCAAGTTGATTCATCATTGAATGCGTTCGAGAAGCATTGACAGTAGCTGTTTTCAACACTTCATAATTAGAAAGGCCAGCTTCTTTGTAAAAGGCCAGTTCTGTATGAATTGAAAACCCTGGAAGCGTAACTCCAATACCACCATCAGTGCCACAAATTATAGGTACTCCAGCTTCATGCAGTTTATTAACGATGTTCATGTGAAAATCATGCTGTTTTTTTATCCGCTCAACGGTCGTAGGATCTTCCTGCTTGGCATTAAACCAACGTTCAAACTGTCTTTTGCTATCATCCATTTTAATGAGTGGATTCATATACCCTAATGATTCTGAATCTAAAATGTCATCATCCATCATCATTTGATAAATATTATGAAACACCGTAAGTGTAGGACTATAACTTGTATGTTTAGACGCGGAAATAGAATCAATAACAGCCTGAAGCTTAAGGGTATCTAAATCAAACTGCAAAGGTTGCTGTACAATTTCTTCAGCATGTTCAATGGATTTGATTTGTGGATTTAAATGATATGAAAATGGAACTTTTTGAGAAGGGTGAGCAACAATGTCCATTTCAGAAATCTTGGCTTGTTCAATCACTGCATCAAAAACTTCCTTATCCAATCCATAATACGTTTTGATGAAATCGTAACCTCTGTCTTTATATTCTACAACCTTGTCTTTAGCTTCACTCGGATTACTTAGATTTAAATTGTCATCACCAATGAACTCAGAGCCTGTTAGTTTTGGTCCTGTTGTAAAAAACGATGGTGAAAAAATATTTTCTTCCATTACATCTTCTTTAATTCTTAAATGCATTGGCATACCCCAAAGATTTCTAACTGCTGTTACACCGTTGGATAGGTAGAGTCCGAGTTCATATCTATCCCACACATGCACATGCATATCTATAAGTCCTGGTGTTAGGTATTTGTTCTTTGCATTAATAATTTCAATCCCTTTGACCTCAATAGTGTCTGCAATCTTTTCAATAACTCCTTTTTTTATATACACCATTTTATCAACTAAAACAGTGTCCTGATTCATTGGGATGACATTGACTTTTTTTATCAGGTAAGAATTATTAGATGCAGTTTCATTCTTATTAATCTCAAGGTAATTTGTTCCTGATGAATCAACCCAAAGTGTAATGATTCCTATTAGCACAAGCAGGCCAATGAGAGCGAATACAATTTTTAAAAGTCGTTTTACTATTTTCATTTGGTTAAATTTAAACATCAGATTATATCAGTCAGAAATAAGTGGTAGTTGTGGTTATATTTTTTCTTTTCCTTCTTTTGATTTGACAAAAATACACTGTTCGTTTTTTGATGCTTCGACTGGGCTCAGCACGAGTTGATGATTTATAAATTGGGAAAATCCATAGCGAGCTAAATAGTGATGACCACATTTCCTCTTTTATGACCCATCTCCACATATTTATGAGCTTCGGCCATTTTTTCTAAAGAATATACTCTATCAATAACAGGTCTTAGTTTCTCTTGTTCTGCTAACCTTTTTAAATTAAAAAAAGCTTCTTTTGGTGTTAATGGAGTGCCATGATCTATGGATATGTATTTGCCATTCAAAGCCAATACTTTTTTGCTCTTTTCTTTTAGTATCGATGATTTTGAGTTGCCTACGGCATCAATCACATATTTATACCTTTCCAATTGTTTTTCAGCATTTTCTATCGTGTAGTCAATCACCTTATCACTTCCTAAAGAAGTTACTAATTCGAAGTTTCTACCACTACAAACACTAGTGACATGAGCACCCAAATGCTTCGCCAATTGAATGACCATTGTGCCTATACTTCCTGACGCTCCATAAATTAAAACATTGTCGCCCTTGTTTATGCTCGTCTTTTTTAATAAATGAGTAGCAAGCAAGCCACCATAAGGTATCGCTGCAGCTTCCTCAAAACTAAGATTTACAGGTTTTAGGGCTAGATTCCAATCTTCTGGTAAACAAATATATTCTGCATAAGAACCAAAACGAAGTTTGGTAGGCGAGATTGAACCATACGCAAAAACCTCATCCCCAATTTCGAACAATGTTACATCTTTACCTTTGCTCTGTACAATTCCAGCTGTTACCATCCCCAATACAGGGTTTCTTGGACGTCCAAAACCAAATATAAGTTGAAGTATAAATCTGGGGATCAAAGGTTCATTCATTCTCCGAATAAGAACATCACTTGTAGTTACTGAAGTAGCACAGGTTTTTATAAGTACTTCACTATCTTTTGGTATTGGTTTTTTTACATTACTTAGCACCAGGTTTTCTACCCCCCCATATTTTAGACATTCTATTGCTTTCATAATTGTTTTTGTTAACAGCAAAGTTGGTTAAAATGTGGGGTACAAAAGTTCGTATTTTGAAATTGGAACAAACCTTTACTTTTCATTATTCCTTTTTAAGAGCAAAGATGATTTTTGCGTCTACCCAAAAAATATCTACATTTTCAAAATCTTCTGACCCTACATTTCTGCTAAAGAAAAGGTATTTACCGTCTGGTGTTATACTAGCAGAAGCTTCCCAAGCGTTAGTGTTTATTTTGTCGCCTAAATTAATTGCATTACCCCAAGTACCATCTTTATGTTTAAAACTGATATAAATATCAGATTCTCCAAAACCATCGTCCCTTTTAGCATCAAATAATAAATACGATTCATCTGGTGCTATAAAAGGATGGCTCAAAAAGGTTCCTGTATTTATTGCTTTGGGTAAGGCTTATGGCTCTTCATATTTACCATTAATTAAACGCGAATAACGAATTGGAAATGTTGAATCGTTTTCTTTATAAGTGTCAAAATAGTACGTCCCATTTGAAGATGATGAGAGGCGCATAATATACATAGAATCATTACTTACAGTAGGAGGTTCTAGTTTTTGTAATTCTGACCATCCAGCTTCTGTTCTTTTTAGATAGTTGTCACCTAAATGCATGGTTTGTCCGTCTGGAGCTATTACGGGTCTTCCTATCCATGGAGATGCTATTTCTGATTTTTTCCATTCCCCATTAATTTCGTTGTATTTGTATTCGTAAAAAGCTGATTTTTTATTTTCTTCTCCTCTTCTAATAAAATAAAACGCTTTCATATCTGGGGTGAATGCACTATTGACTTCATACAAATCCGTAGACACAAGACCTGGAGCAAATGGTAAAGGTCTTAATCCTGGTGGTTTTTGTCCCAGATATGGGTTTTTAATGGTTGGTATATTATTATCTTTAGTTTTTTGTTTTTTTGCATCACAAGATTGCAAAGAAAGTATTCCAGCGATAAGTAGTGTTATGAAGGTCTTTTCCATTTTGATATTCAAATTATTATTGTTTTTGCTAAAACCTATATCCTATACGCAAGTGCATATTTAATTCCATTTCACTTTTGTTGTTTAAATAACCAGCACGTTTAGCAAATGTGTAACTAAATCCTGCACCAAGACCTGCTTCATAATTAAAGTGTTTACCTAAATTTCTTCTAATTCCCCAAGTGGGTATAATAGAAAAATCACTTACCACAGGAGCATCGTCAGTATTGAATAAGACAAACCAATCTGGATGATAACCCATTTTTAAAGCAATAAAGTTGCCACTATTCCCATCAATTCTTTTTGAGTTTTTTGAACGTTTTTCGAGGTTATAATAAAATCTTGGCTCCACAACTATTACAGGTGTTAGTAGAAATGGAGAATCATAATCATCATAATACGTAGATTCCCAAATACCAAAATCAAAACCAATCTCTGTTCTCAGTGCTAGGGTATTTGATAGTTTTGCTTCATTATATGCCCAGATTCCTAGAACTCCAGTTTGTAATCCGAATGTTGATTTTTCTACACTTGTGTTTTGAGCTTTGGCGATTAATGTTAGTCCGCACAAAGTCAAGGTAATTAAAGTTTTTTTCATGATGATGTTTTTTGATTAATGATGATTATTGATTGATTGATATTTGTATGAAGTTTACCTTCTTGAAAAAGTAGAATTAAATAATGGTTTTAGTTATTTTGTTTTTTTTGAAATGCTTCCGTTCGCCTTATTTGTTCTTCGAGATTTCATTCAAAATCAAATCTATTCTTTCAAAATAAAAAGATTGAATCAAGTCCGATTTCAGTTCTTTGCTGGATGTAGTGCTATTATATTTTCATATTCATTGCCTCAGTGACTTCACTCAACGTTCCAATAGCTGTTTCTCTCGCTTTACTTATACCTTTAAGCAAAATATCCCTGACATAATCTTTATTTTTTTCAAGCTCTATTCTTTTTTTTCTAATAGGCTCAAAATATGTGTTTATGGCTTCTTCTGTTAGCTGTTTAAGTTTTCCTGAACCTTGGTCGCCAATTTTATCAGCAATATCTGTTGGACTTTTATCTGAACATAAGGAAGCTAACTTAAGTAAGTTGGAAACCTCTGGTCTGTTTTCGGGGTCGTAAGATATGTAACGACTTGAATCAGTTTTGGCAGATTTTATTAGTTTTGCTGTTTCGTCAGCTGTTGACTTTATCATAATTGAA
This sequence comes from Maribacter sp. MAR_2009_72, assembly GCF_007827235.1. Taxonomy (NCBI): domain Bacteria; kingdom Pseudomonadati; phylum Bacteroidota; class Flavobacteriia; order Flavobacteriales; family Flavobacteriaceae; genus Maribacter; species Maribacter sp. MAR_2009_72. The sequence continues at coordinate 1,231,017 of NZ_VISB01000001.1, forward strand.
TTGTTGCGACTTTTACTCATTTTTTGAATACCGTCTAACCCAAGAATAGTAGGGGTATCAGTAAAAAATGCAACTGGTTCTGTAAAAATATTTTTATTGAATTTGGTATTAAAGCGCTTTGCAATTTTCCGAGTTAATTCTATATGAGGTAATTGATCTTTTCCAACAGGAACCACATTACTTTTACAAAACAAAATGTCAGCAGCTTGATGAACTGGATAGATATACATTCCTGCATTAATATTACTCAGTCCTGAAGCAGTAATTTCTTCTTTAACAGTTGGATTTTTGTTTAATTCTGAACTGGAAACTAATGTCAGAAATGGAATAGTTAGTTGATTTAATTCAGGAATATGACTATGTGGAAAAATATGAGTTTTATAATTTTCAGGGTCTAATCCACAGGCTAAATAGTCCAAAGTTAGTTCATAGGTGAATTTTGAAATTTCATTAAAAACATTTCTATCTGTCAACACTTGATAATCAGCAATTAAAATATAAGTCTCAATTCCCAAGCTTTGTAATTTTAATCGGTTTATAATAGAGCCAAAATAGTGTCCAAGATGCAAATTACCTGTAGGTCTATCTCCCGTTAATACGCGGTACTTTTGAGGATTCTTATACAAATCATTTTCTAATAATTTACTTTGCTCTTTTGCTTTTTCAAAACTTTTATTTATCATTTAGCTTGTTTGAATGAAACCTAACAATTAGTTAGGAATAATTAAAAATTTTTGTTCGCATATTAACTTGATTCCTTGTGAGCAAACGATTTATGTGGTTTACGAATCATTGCTATTCCAATCCATACAAACCAAACAATCTGACTAATCCCAAAAATTTCTTTGAATACGACGAAAGGTAAAATGGTTAGAATGCCTGCAAGCGCAACAAGTAGGCCTAAAAAGTTCAATGGTTTTGAGAAAAACGAATATTTTAAAGCTGCTATACTTAAAAGTAATACCCAAATTGCTCCAACAATTTCATTTCCTCCACCAAGTCCTTCTGAAACAATACCAGTACTTGTCCAGATTGATATAGCTTTTTGTGGCTCCTCAATTCCAATTTTAATGACAGAATTAAGTCCAATATTTGCAATCATTCCACTGGCTATAACTAAGCCAACCCAGATTACTCCAAAAACAGAAGCGAGTATCGAAAGATTTGGCAAATTATCTTTTATTTTTTGGTGTATTGAAACAACTAATACAGCAAGTAAAATTCCAAATAAAACATAACTTATTAAGTTTGTTGTTGAAAGCATTACATAGTTGTCAGACAAGAAGTTTACTCTTTCAATATCCGTTGCGTCTGCCTTTGGATACGCTAATATTCCACCATAAACTATAAACGCTATGATGTAGATTAATCCAAGTGAAATTGAGCAAAATCCACCAAGTTTTTGTAATGTTTTTGTATTCATAATTATAAAAAGTTTCTTTTTAATAGGGTTGTGAATAGGGGATAACTCACTATTTATGTTAAAGCTTATAACCAGTTAAAGCCTAACCCTATATTAAAGATTACTGCATCTCTGTGTGCATCTCCTTCTAAAGACGCACGACCCAAAACTAGTTTTGACTGCACATTAAGTGCGAAGTTTTTCTTTTTGTAAATTTCGTAACCTGTACTTGCCATAACAGCGCAACCAAAATTCCAATCGTCATTTACATTATCTTTAATATCATATAGTGCTGGCGAATCTATTGCTAGACCAATTCCACCGTGAATCCACCAACGATCTTTTACCCAATATTGTAGCGATGGAATAAAACCTCCGAAATGCCTGTCATTATCCTGAAATTCATAAATATTTCCTGGCATTGCGGCAGTAATGGCTAGTTTTTCATTTAACATATAGCCCAACTTTAAATCTGGTAAAACAAACGTTCCTTGAGATGTGTCGAACGTTTGAATACCTTCACTATCTTCTAAACTGATTAGACCTCCACCTACTGAAAATTCAATAATAAAGCCATCTCGCTGTGTTGTTGTTGTTTCTGGATTTGCGTTTTGAGCGTATGTTATACTTGATACTAATGCAAAGGCTACGCAAGCCATTCTTGATACCATTTGTTTTTTGATTGTTTTCATTTTAATTGATTTCATGATTGTTCGCTTTTTGATTTTTTGATTTTTGTTTCTGATGTTACAAGCATTAATAGCCAATGCTTAAAAAAAAGTGGAATGTGTAATGAGTGATTTTTATTTTTTATGATTTTTTTTGGCACCATATTCTAATGCTGAACCTATGGCAATCCCTAAAACAAACCACAATTGCATATTTGAGGTCAAGTAACCAACTATAGCACCTAGTATAATCCCTATTCCTAATTTTAGACCCTTTCCACTTTTTTCAATTTTCATTTTTGTTATAATTATTAGATTTTTGATAAAATTAAATAGACTTTGCAAACAAAAAGTTCTACTTTAAAAACCAGAACCAAATCTTTTAATCAGCAAACAGCATTCTAATTAATTGATTTTGAATTTTTAGAATAACTATTCCGATTTGATGGTACAAAGATGCCATGAACCTTGAAGCAACAGTAAACAGTTATGAAGCAAGAGTTATTAAGTTTAGCGCAAGACTATAAATTATGAAGCAACACTATAGATTATGACGAATTTTGAAATATTGCCTAAGTATAAATCAAGTAATCTCTTACTGTTACTAATTTGATGAAGTAAAACTAATTGTAGGTTATAAAAGGAAGGTTCTATTTTTTAATCAGAACTAACTATTACTCTTAAGGTAAGTATTTGGTGTAATCCCTTCTATTTTTTTAAAAAAGGTATTGAACACTGTTTTAGAGTTAAAACCACTATCATACGCTACAGCCATTAAGGTTAAACCTTTGTTTTCCTCTAGAAGAACCCGCTCTTTAAATTCGTTAATTCTATAGGTATTAACATATTCCGAGAAGTTTTTTTGAAACCCCAAGTTTAATAATTGCGAGACATAATTGGCAGGAAGTTCCAAGTAAGAAGCTAAATCTTTTAAGGATAGGTCTGGATTTAAATACAGTTTGTAGTCTATCATTATTTGCTCTAGTTCCTTGCAGTACTTTTTGATTTCGTTGGAATCTAGTAAAGCCTGTTTATACTTCTTTTTCTGTTTATAATTTAAATTATCTGGAATGGCTTTTAGCATGATGTCTTTAAACCTTGTGTGATTTTTAACAGGTTTAAGAATTGGTGATGGATTAAGTAATAAAATTACGGGCAAACGATTATTGTATGCTTGAGTTATTAAATCAATTACCTTTTCGTTATTACCTAACAAGGCATTTACTAATATCAAAAACGTAAATGCCTTATCTACAAGATCAGTATTTAAATACGTCTCTAATTCTTTTAATCCATCATTACACTTTTCCGTTTCATTGAGTTTTGCATAGCACATGGTTTCACCTCCTAATTTGGTGAGGTCTTTCACAGAAACTCCTTCAAGTGAACCGAAATATGTCAAAGCTTCATTTGGTTTGCCTGACATCAATAAACAAATCCCTATATAAATTGGTGGAAAGGGTAACTTAGGGTCTAAATCTAATGCCTTTTTTAGATAAGGTATCGCAATTTTATAATCTTCCTTCAAGTAGTATAAAAAACCCTTGTAATGATGATTTATAGCGGCATAAGGATCTAACTGTAAGGCTTTGTCAAGATAATTACTTGCCGCATCTAATTTTCCTTCTACGGTCAAAAAATTAGAAATGGTTAAGTAAATATCGTCTGCTTGTTGCATCTCCAAAGCCTTATTGGCATGTTCGTAAGCTTTCTTAAGATTCCAGTTTTGCCAGCATTCTATCCAAGCCAAATTCAATTGTGACCTTGATGAGTTTGGGTCTAGCTCTAATGCCTTTAACAAATAAGGTTGGGCCTTCTCGTATGCTTCAAATGCGGGCAAAAGCCCCATAGTTCCCATATTAACATAGGCTAGATTTATATCTAAATAGGGATTTGAAAAATTGGGTGATTTATGTATTACTTCTTTTAAGATATTGATACCCTTTATAGAGTTTTTATAATCTAGTTTCATGATGTAGTACCTTCCTTTCAAATATTCTCTATAAATAGCTACAGGTACATCAATAGCTTCTACTAGCTTATCTTCGATTTCGAGATGCCCTATGTGTTCGCGTAATTTTTCAGCGATAAACAGACTAATTTCATCTTGAATTTCAAAAATATTTTCAGGATTTCTATCAAAAGTTTCTGACCAGAAATGAAAGTCATCCAAAGCATCTATCATTTGCACAGTAATGCGCATTTTATTTTTGGATGTCCTTACACTGCCTTCTATAAATGTAGCTACCTTTAGTTTTTCCCTTATTTCTTTAGAGGTTGCTTTTTTGTTTTTAAAATAGAAGGAAGAAGTACGAGAGGTCACTAATAATACCTTTATAGATGCTAAGGCGTTAATTATTTCTTCGGTTAAGCCATCGCAGAAATATTCATTGTTAATATCATTACTCAAATTAACAAATGGCAAGACAGCTATTGATTTCTTATCGATTACAGGCATTATTCAAAGCTAAATTTACAAAAACCATATAGTTTATTTAACGATATATGGGAGAACCTTGCAAATACTTCTAAAGCTTGAAATGCCATAGAAACAAGTAACCAATTTGGATTCCATATTTACTTCTATGTATATCAATGATACCCCTTTTCAAAATAACTTTTTCAGGGCCTTAAACCTAGATACCGAAAAACAGGAAGTAAAGGTCATGGACTTCACTCTATTCCATAACTATTTGTGAGATGATACCAAATCCATTAAATTAGCCTATGGGGCTCGTTTTCTCAAATATCTTTACAATGGGACTCACCGCATCGTTACTTTTGCTTTGATTAATAGGTGCAACCCTGCAGCCCCTGTCCACGGAAAAAAATAGCCAAAAGGAGAATCGAATAGGCCTTTTTTGCCAATGATATACTAATAAGAATTTGGTTATTCCTTTAGGGAATACCAAACCGGTAAGGAAATACTACTATTACCTGAAAATATAATTTTTAACGGGACTTCTGCATCTTTAATATTTTCTTCATTCACATCCTTCCCCGTTCCATAATTAAGTTGTGCATTATTGTTTTTATTCACATTGACCACAGCTACCATCCTACTTCCTTTTTGTAGCTTTTTACTGATTAGTTTAGAATTGTCGAAAGACACTTGCGTTTTTTGATTCGGTGTCAATAAATTTCTTTGTTCTCGATCTGTAGCATAACTCGCTCTACCAATATAATAGCTTAAATGAAAGTAGTTCCCTTCTGGCGTTAAGTGATATAGGATAACGGAATAATCCACATCTTTTTTATTGATAGTAAATTCAAGATTTCCGAGGAAGGATCCATTGATAATCACATCCTCCTGTAAGGGTTCCGATTTAAAAAGCAATCCATCCTTTATATTGATGTTTTCTTTTTCTAAAGGCCAAGGATAATACCCTGTGTTATTCATGCTTTCTCTATCTTTAAAATCAACAGTTAAATCAATTTTAGAAGTATTCGATTTCGATTTAAGCGCATAAAAATCATCCGTTTTATCATCACTTAAATGAAAAGTCAACGTATCGTTGGTCATGGCACTTAAACTCGGTTTATGCATCCAGGTATTGGTATCCATTACCTGAAAGTTGACTTTATCTTTTAAAATGCTTGGTTTTTCTTTTCCTTTTAAAATGTAATCAAACCACTGAAAAAGAAGACCTTCTTCAATATTTAGTAAAGCCGATTTGTCTAATTTGTAATTTCTAAGGCTTTCATCTGGCTTCGTTTGCGCAGTCCAATGATCATAAGGACCAACTAATAAATAATGATTTGGGTTTTTTGCATATTTGTAATGCTCATTAAAATAATATAGGGCTCCTCTCTGCGAGTCATCATAATAACCAGTAATGGTTAAAATAGGAATGTTAATTTTTGCAAATTCTTGTTTATATGGAATCATTTTTTTCCAATAAGCATCAAAACTAGGATGCGCCATGTAGGTATTCCATAATGTATTTACTTGCCCATCTAAACTATCTAGCTTATTAAAAGCAACTCCTGTTTTGTACCAGGTGTTTTTTAAAGTATTCCAACGATTAAAATCATTTGAAGCATCAAAGTCTAAAAACTTATTATTAGTCACATAAAAATTCCATGAATACGAATAATTGTGTAGGATATTATTTTCCATCGGATAATCAATACCAGGAGCAATAGCAACCATTGGAACAATGGTTTTTAATGCAGGATGCACTTTGTGTTTCATAGAAGCCCATTGTGTAAAGCCATTGTAACTACCACCAAACATGGCTACTTTTTGATTTGACCACGATTGTTTACTAATCCAATCGATCACTTCATAGACATCTGTGTTTTCATATTCAAAAGGCTTTACTTCTCCACTACTTAAGCGTTTTCCTCTGGTATTCGCTATCACTCCAACATAGCCTTTAGAGGCAGATAACATCGCCCCAGTTTCATTGGTACCTGCGTAAATAGAAGCAATTAATACAGCAGGCTTTTTAGTCGATACCTTTCCTTTTCGTTGAATCACTACCACAGAAACTTCTGCACCATCCTTCATTGGTATTATTGTGCTATCGTTTATACTATATCTCCGTTCATGGTCTTGTTTAATTTCTTCAAAATAAAGATCTCTAGTTGATGAAAATACAGTTCTTAAAAAATATTTTTTTACTAAATCCTTGGCGGTTTCCTGTGATAGATTTTCAGATTCTATACTAGAATATGTAGTATTAAAATTATTCACATAATAATCGGTAGGATCTCTAATTATCAATGCTTTATCTAAATTAATAACTTGTATGTCATCAGCATTCTTTACGTATTTTCTATACGATTTTTTAAACGCCCCTTTAAAGTTCTTAGAACGCTTTGCCTCCACATAATGCATATATATATCTAAGTACTGTCTTTGATCTATAGGTGTTTCTTCAATTCTTTTTTTGAACGTAACTAAAGCATCTGCATAATCACCTCTAATTAACTGGAACTTAAACAAGTCTAAATCCGATAAATTTTGAGTATTACATAATGCCGCTAATTGCTTCATCTGTTTTGAAATCGCTATTGAATCCGATAGTTTTACCTTCCTAAATGGCAATTCTTGACCAAAAGAAGTCATACTAATTGCAATTAAAAATGATAATAGGACTGACTTTTTCATAGCTTATTTTTCAAAATTGCAACTAAATTCACTCAAGCGAGAATATCCCAACCTGCAAAACCAATAACGGTATAAAATAAATTGCTTAAGACATGGATTAGAATGGCCATTTTTAAAGATCCTGTTCTTACATATATCCAACCCCAAGTAATGCTAAAGAGAAAATACATTGGCCATAAAATCATGGGGCTATGGCCAGCAGCAAAAATAACAGAGGTAACTAAGATTGCGGCCCAAGAAGGTATACGCTTTGCTAATGACGATTGCAAATACCCCCTAAAAACAACCTCCTCCATTATAGGGCCCACAATGAGTGCCAATAGTAGAAAGCCACTCATTTCGAGTACTCCTCCGTTGGCCTGAATAAAACTAAACATTTTAGAACCACCGCCTATAATGCCTGCTTGGTCAAAGCTTGGCAAAATAACCGACCTATATATCCAGGCTAAAAAATGTGTCGATACCAATGCCGCTATCACTAATAAAACTCCTTTGTTATTCTTGATCTTACTAGCTTGTAATCCTATCTGTGGATAAAATGATTTGCCAGACCTATTTAGGTCCCACCAGAATAGAAACAAGATGATAATACCACTTAACAAGGCAGACGATACTCCAATCACCTCTATAGAAACAGTCTTTGACGGTACAAAGAACTTAAAACTATAAGAGGTTATAATTCCTGCTAAAAGCTGACATGCATACATGACAACAATCGCAAGAATATCCCTTTTTAGTGTTAATTGCGATTTGATGTCTTTGGTCATGTTGATTCATTTAAAAAGTTGGGGTAACCATATATTTCAATTATTTGGTTTTGAATAGTGTTTTAACTCCTCTTTGTACAAAAAATCGTCTTGAGTTTGTGTCATTTTAATAAAGTTTTTTAGTTCTGGAGCATACCACCAAACTTCATCGGTTTGTGCGTTATATCCTCTAGAATTCGAAACGGTTCCCTTGTATTCTATGGTAAACGCCATAAAGGTTCCTGCTGCTACTGTTACTTCCTTAAACGACAAAACCTCTACATCTTGACTTTGCTTTCCTGTGGTACCATCCTGACTGGTCCAATTTTTCTCATATTTCCACTTCTTTCCCACTTCTAAAGGCCATTTATATCTTGGTGTTTCGCTTTCTTCCGGTTTTACGATGTCTGTTATTGGAATCGTATCATTACCTATTGTCATCCCCAAAACACCATCTGCAATAACTACTTCTCTTGTATCTTCTCCCTCTGAACGTACCTGGCCTTCGGTTGTAACTCCCTTATATTTCCAAACCCATTTTTCTCCAACGGAGTAATCTGATAACGTTGGCTGCTTAGCGATTTGCAGGGTGTCATTTATACAGGAATAAAGTCCCCCAGTTATAAAGACAATTAGAATTATAGGTAGCTGATATTTACTTTTAAAATGCCTCATAGCAATATTTTATTCATTAAAATTATACTCATTTATGAAGCAAAGAAATGGTAAGTTTTTCAATGTAGAAAGGGAAAGTACAGGAACGTAGATATACGTAAATAAGCGTAAAAAGAGTTTATAAACTATTCCAATTTTTGAACTTAACTGATTGCCTACTAGACACTTCTACTTTTTTGCCAGTAGTTAATATAATTTGTAATTTATTATTGAAGTAAGGGTGAATCTCTTTAATGTAATGTATGTTAATCATTTGACTTCGATTAACGCGAAAAAAGACTTTAGGGTCCAATTTTTCTGCTAATAAATTTAAAGAACGCTTAATCATGGCTTTATCTGAACCAAAATGCAGCCGCGCATAATTTTCTAAAGATTCTATAAAATGAATGTCTGTTAGCGGAATAAAATGACATTTCTCTCCGTCTTTTATAAATATCTTTTGATGCATGGGTAAGGTTGTAGGCTCTAATTTTACCCTGTTAGAAAGTTCTTCCTTTACCTTTTGAATAGTTTTAGAAAAACGCTCATCTCGTAAAGGTTTTACTAAATAATCTAAAGCATTCATCTCGAAAGCCTTTACGGCATATTGATCGTACGCCGTTGTAAAAACAACGTCTGGTACATTTGTTAATTCTTCCAATAAATCAAAACCAGATTTACCTGGCATATGAATATCTAAAAACAATAGATCGGGTTGTAGTTCTTCAATTAAAGATATGGCCTCATCTACATGACTTGCTTCACCTATAATTTCAAACTCTTGATGTTTTTCTAATGCGCGTTTTACTTCTTCTCTTGCTAAACGTTCATCATCAATGATTATAGTTTTATATTTTTTCATCGTCTATATTCATTGGAATTATTATTTCTGCAACTACACAGTCATTCTCATTTTGAGTTAAACTATAACTTGCCTTACCCTTATATTGAATTTCCAGGCGTTTATTTAAGTTTTCCAGACCTAACCCAACACGTTCGTTTTTATGAATTACACCAGGATTCTCAACGTTAATATGAATGTAGTTATCCCTCTTTTTTATTTTCAAGAAAACAACGCCACCATCCACTCTTAAATCGATTCCATGTTTAATTGCATTTTCTACTAATAACTGAATACTTAACGCAGGAATCTTGTAATTAAGTGCTTCCTGATCAATATCGGTTTTAAGTTGAAGCCGATCTTCAAAACGCATTTTTTCTAATTCAATATAATCATAGACTAAAGAAAGTTCATTTTCAATAGGAATTAAATCTTTGTTTTTTTCATATAAAGAAGAACGCAACAAATCTGATAATAAATCAATAGCTCTTCTTGCGCCTTTAGGGTTTTCTATTACTAATGATTTAATAGAATTTAAGGAGTTAAACAAGAAATGTGGGTTTAATTGCGCTGCCAAATTATCTAACTGCGCTTGTTTTGCAATTAGAGAAAGTTGTGCATTAGTTTTGGAAGTTTGTACCTCCCTTTGATAAAAATGATATAAATGATATGCAAGTAGCCAAATGGTCATATGCCTCAAGCCAGTAATTAAAACAGGATTCCATATAAAAATAGGATTCCAAACAAAAAGCTTGCTAATAGCATCATTTTGCCTATCTACTAAAGAAATATAGGCAGACGTTTTAAGATTCATGAACAACATAAACGCCAAGGAAAGAACAAACAATGCAGGAATTACTTTCCAAATCAAATTTTTCATACCTAGTTCATTCCACTTTCGCCGCACTGCCATAGTCCTATACGCATGTGTTATTGCTATGCATATAAAAATGTCTAAGAAGTAGTTGATAATGGCATGAGAGATTTTAAAATCATCTCTTAACAAGGCGATATAAAACCAAAAAAGGGAAACCAGCCCCCAACCGATTAACTGGCACTTCCAGTAAAGGGATGTTCTAGTAGTAATAGTATTTATTTTTTTTTTGCTACCCATGTTTAGACAAAGACACAAAATACTTTTTAAATTGAAAAGTAAAAGTACAGGAACGTGAAATATAAAGCTTAAGTGTTATTTATAAAAACTATACTCCATACCCCACGTTATTATTGGCCTGATTAACTTCTTCAAATAGATCAACTATCACATGCTGAAGCGAATCTGGTGTAACCGCTCTAAAATAGCCAAACAAGTCTTGACTGGTGGCATAGCGATTGGTATTTATTTTTAGCTTACCATTTGTAGTATTCCAATCTTCCAAAAAGCGTCTTAAAGCTTTATTGACCTGCTCCTCGCCTATTGCCTTTTGAAATTGATACATGTTAATGGCACCTTTAGCATAATAAATATAGTCTTGATTATCTACTAATGCTAGCGTTGGTTCAGCTCCAGACTCTCTGAGTTTGCCTTCTTCGTATTTCTCTATTTGCAACTCTAAAAATTGCTGAACCTTTTCTTTTGGATAGTGCGCTTTTAAAACCATCATGGCTGCATATTGAGAAAGCGTTTCCAAAATAAAGTATTGCCCTTTTACATTTGCGGCTTCTACTTGCATAGCAAACCATTGGTGGGCAATTTCGTGTGCAGTTACATAAAATGCCATATCTACATCGGTTTCATCATCAATATCTAAAACAAAACCTATAGATTCTGAGAATGGAACAGTGCCAGGAAATGATTGTGCAAATTGCGCATAACGCGGAAACTCCATGATACGTAACTGTTCATATTGATACGGACTGAAATTTGTGCTATAGTAATCTAATGAGGCTTTCATAGCTGTCATCATTCTATCTATGTTGTACTCATGACCTTTATGATAGTAAATTTCTAAATCTACTTGTTTCGAAATAGTATCAGATTTTGAAATCCATTGGTCTTTTTTTATGTCATACCTTGCTGAAACAATTGAGTAAAAATCAATCATTGGAATTTCCATTTTATAATTAAAATAATTACGATTATTTTCTGTCCACTCCCTCAATAAATTCCCAGTAACTAAAGCTGTTTGGTCAATGTCTGTTCCTATAATCATTTCAAAATTAATACCATCAGAATCACTACCAGACCTTGCGTTAACTAATTCTTTCACGTCATTTCTATTTGCTCTATTTGTTCTTTCAGACAAATTATATTCTGAACGTTCTTCGCTATCACTTAGCTCATATTTTCTGTTGTAGCCTAATGTTGGAAAGTGTTTATTGTTAAAGAATGTTCCATTTTCAACAATATTAGCATTTGAATTACCTGCTTCAAATCCATTCGTAGTGAATGATTGCTTAAAGTTCATTTTAATTGAATCTCTTGGATTCAAAGGGTTATGCAACTGATAGATGGTATAATCGTAGGTAGCGTATGTATTATTTTCTGTTGCGCCTCCATCAAAAGTGACAGCATCCAATGTGATATTCTCTTCAATTAGTTTCTGAATATGAATCTCATTAATGGGTTGCGCATTGGTGTTTTTTAATATATAATACCCTTCCGCAGTATAATCTCTTGATGAAGGATACAATTCCACTTTTAAATTCACATCTACTATTTTGGGCTGTGGTATATATTCAAACTGTTTGAGTTCCTTTTCATAAGCTACTCTAAATTCAGTTGCTTTAGTATTGGTCCAATAGGTGTTTAAAATATTCGTATTGTAAAAGATTAAACTTCCCATGAGTATAAATACTAAAAAGACCATAGAACCAACTTTAAAAAGCGGCTTGCTCAATCTGTTTTTGCTAGCTCTTATGCGTTGCATTAAATTGGTTTCAGTACCTCTTACGTTTACTAAATACCCAATAATTAGTAATAGTATTCCGAAGAGAAACCAATACGATTTAATTAACAGATAGGGTTTTAAAAAATGACCATAACCATTCATATCAGAATACGTTCCTAAAGCACTTCCTCCGAAAAAATATAAATCGTGATCAAACACGAATAAACCTAAAGCAACATTGGCTATAAAAAACACAATCACCAACATGTCAAAAAAATTGAAAGTAATATGTTGACCGATTTGTTGACTTTTTAAGGTGATTTTAGAGTAAAAAAATAGATTCTAAGAAAAGTTATCAAAAATAAAAACCTGATAATCAAATGATTATCAGGTTTAAAATGTTAACGAAATGTTAAAGTCGGGGTGGCAGGATACCACTTATCGTTACAAACGATTGATTGTCAGTATATTAATCGTACTTCTCCAAATCAAATCCCTTTATGGACACTTGATGAAAATATTAGCTTAAGAACGTAGTTTTTTGTGTTATTTACAGTATAAAATTAGGGAATATATTCATACAATTTCATCTAATCACTTTTAGTTGAAAAAAGAGCAGTTTGAGACCTACAATTATACAATTGTGAAAACCTTTATTCAGTAAAATGCAAATATTTACAATTAACCTATGGATAACAAGGATAATGACTCTGTATTCTTTTGTTTATTCATTTTATGAGATAGTCTTTGAACAATAATCAGCTTAACATTAAAATTGTGTTGTTATATCAATAACCGAACTACAAGATTCTTTACTCATCCACTCAGACACAGTTCTATCTCCATCGATAGTAATTTCGGTAACTCTATAGCGCATAGGAGCATTTACATAAATGGCATAAGGAAAGGAAATGTATTTGGTATGAATATCCGAATGGCTTTTTAAAAACTTGATGGTAACAATTACTTCCTTTTCATTACTTACGCTCTGCGCTTGAATCTCCACTATTTTTATGTAAAGATCAGATCTAAGGTTGTTTTTGAAATCATAACATCTAATTTCCGTGCCTGCATAGGCAGGGGGCACTTCTTCGTTCAAATCCATTTGTTTTATAGTATCTGGATATTTTTCAACATCTATGCGGATGGGTAGGACATCGGATTTCAAAATTCTATTTTCTGTAATCTCTCCGGCCTTGCCATATTCTTCGGAAAGTGCTTCTATCAGCTCCTTGGATCCTGCAGCTTCCATTTCATCATTTTTTTTAAAGTCGGCGTAATACTCATAATCCAAACTTATACCCAATCGTCCATTCCTAAGTTGATCATTTAGTACTTGAGATTCATGGTTGTTCAACTTTATGGTAAATGATCTTTTAGTCCAATAGGTCTTGGATGTGGAATAGCCGGCCTTGGTCTTTGCATCCAGCGCACCATCTTTTTGTATTTTTTCTTCCTCATTTTCTATAGATCCGATTACTAATTGTGTACGGATTTGGGTAATGGGCACCGGAACTAATTTAATCGCCCTGTTTTTAAGTGCTCTTTTAATAGCCATTATGCTATCGGCCGTCATTTTTTTCATTTCAACCCCAAACTGCAATAGGCTCATAAAATTTTTTTCACCTTGGTCGTTATAGCATTTGGAACCGGTGTATCGCATGTCCAGAAACTGAAAGTCTGGCTCGTCATTAGTGTTATGGGACAAAAACAACTCCCCTGGTTCGTAATAGTATAAAAAGGGATCAGTCATGTCTTGAAAAACGGTGGTTCCGTTTACCTTCTTACGAGACGTAATGTCTGGTTGTGCAAGCAGTAAGCTCGTCATAAAATTGGTTGACAACAATATAACAACCCACATCGATTTAAATCTGATCCCTGAATCCATCTTTCCACTTTTTAGTACTGATCGTTATTGGGATCTTCTTGTTCCTGCTCATTTTCCCCACCTTTATCTTCAGTCTTGGTGCTGTCTTTTTTCTTCGTTAACAATCCTCCCAAGAGTTCTACAGCTTTGTTCACTGCATCTTCTTCATTATGTATTCCCACCGAATCTTTTATTTTCTCAATAGCACTATCTTTTGCATTGTTCAATAGATCATTTTTTTTCTTGTCCGGAAATAGCCTATCGATTTGTTTCTCGCCCAGTGCGAGTAAATTGGAATTGCTATCATGCCATTTACTACGATGAACATCCCCATCGTTCATCACTAGGATAAGTTGATATTTATAAAGAAGTTCTTTTCCTTCTGGAACAAAAAACTGAATACCGTCCAGCGTTAGACCATCTTCGGTTATTGACATGGGATCCAATTCAATTTCATTTAGTCCATTGGGATCGGCCTGAATGGATTTTATCAAAAGCTTCATGGAATTTGCGCCTGAATATTCAAGGGCATTAATTACCTGAACCTCCATATTAGCGATTTCACTGCCTGAGGTGCCACCGATAATTTTCCGCTTTACCGTTTGGTTACAGGCTTCACAATCTTCATCAACCTCATAATTCAACCAAACACCAAATAATGGAGATTTTGATAATTTATTGAAAACTGAAGGGTCACTATTCACTTTGAAAATCGCACCAGGCTCTACCTTACTTCGCTCAAGATCTATGGTTTCAAAATACAATCTGGCTCCATTCTTTTTAAGCACGGTTATCTTGTTGGGATACATGGGATAATCCAGATAATTTGTCCAACCTTCCAACAACTCGCTTGCGGTATCGAATTTTATTTTTCCAAAGGTATCGAACGTATTCACCTTTAGGTTAATACCAACACTCTTTACCGATGTACTATCGCCATACGGTTTAAAATGCATCATAGCACCTACGGACTGGTTCAACATTGCACCAACAAAATTATCGATGTTACTGTCCATTCTCCAATCCAACACAATGGGTTGCTTGTAATCTGAAGGAATGTTGGTGCTGACACTGGCTGGTTCAATATTAAAACGTGACAGCAAGCCTCCAAAATCCACTTCGGGCGCATCGCGCAGATCCAAAGGAAGCAGGGTAATCTTTTTTCCTAGCTGTTGTGTCAGCATCTTTTCGGCAAGGTCGATATCTTCGCTTTTAATGTTCGGAGTGAGTTCTATGTTCAGTAATACGCTCCCCCTTTTATTATCATCCGAGGACATATAAAATACATTGAAGGCATAGTCATTGGCCTCTTTGTTCCATTTTAACGTGAATTGCTTCGGCAAGTAGTAATAGACTCCCGATTTGGGGTTTTGATCTTTGTAGATCTCATCGTAAAAATTAAAGGTTTCTTTAAGTATGTCCATTTGGGATACCGTTGAAAACGACACCGCCAACTTGGCATCAGGGCCGATCCGATCAGTATCCTTGGCGTTGGCCGATGCAATTGGCTTTACCTTTATTAGGCCAACATTTTTAAGAATATTGTGGTTGACCAAAATTGGAGAATATGGGGTATTATTACTGTTACTCGTAGTGCTTGTTCCGGTATGGCTTGTCGTCAATACATTAAATCGAACGCCTTTTGGCATTGCTTTTCTATTTTGATTGTAGGTAGTCCATTTCTTCCCATTGTACCATACACCCGTAATATTCGGATTGTAAACGTTCTTCCAATTTTGGGTTGCGAACAAAGTCGAAGTTCTTGGTAGGGTTACCGGAGCGTTCATTTCACTGATATGACCGCTAGAGGTATTGGTATATTTAAAAGCGTAAAGCGCTGTGCTGCCGATTTTATTTTCACCTGGGTTTAATACCAACACGTTGAATTTTGTACCCACAGGCATTTTCTGCTTTGTGTTTTCATTGAAAATTTTCCATTTACCACCACTATACCATACCCCGACATTTGAGGTATTGTACTTCCCGTAGTTCTGGGTAACAAATACCAATGCATTGGGTTTGGCATTGGTCAATCGCGACGCCAAGGTTGTGATATGCCCTGCTGTATTGGTTGCTGCAGTGGTATGCACAAAGGCCTTGCCGCTATTAGGCTGGACCACCATTACATTAAATTTGGAATTTTTGGGAATGGGTTTTCTGTTTTGATTGAATATTTTCCATTTCCCTGCGGCATACCAAACTCCTATCTCGTTAACGTTGTAGGCCCCATAATTTTGGGTAACGATTAAGATCGCATTGTTCTTCCCGTTCGTGTGCGGGCTATTGATGGTAGTGATATGCCCTTGTGTATTGTTAGGGCTTGCCACATGTTTAATAATATGTTGTGCGCTCATTTGGAACGCAAATAAGAGGACGACTATTGTTATAAATTTTTTCATGATTTCTTGTTTTAACTATTAATAAAGCGATTATTACCATGTGCTTACATTGGCCCAAGCACTACTATTCTCTAGGATTTCCTTTAAGTAAACTGGCAAGCGATCTCGCACCCTTGGGTTTCTTTCCGTAGCAGTGGTAGAAGCAAAATAGTACATATAACCTTGGGCTATTGCCTCACCGGCTCCTTGGGTGTGTCCTTGATAATCGGTTTCGCGGAGATATCTTCTGGCTTCTTCCTGATGGGCTGAAACAATATTGAAATCCCTGTCTATGAAATGGCCGATCTCATGAAGAAGGGTAAAGTTTATTTTTTGATTTCTTCTTTCCGTCAGTGAATAGGCCGAGATTTTTATCCATTCGTTAGCGCGGTTTGCTGGGCTACATCTCCATGACGCACCCCCTCTTTCCGGATGACTCAGAAAATAATTAGGGCCATCGTCAGATACTATGATAATCTGTGGAATAGCATTTATATGGGCTACCGGTAATCTTGATAAAGTCTGTTCCAAGTTGCTTTTTTGTGCTTCGGTGGCATTGAATACAGGAACGGAAACGCCATTCGCCGTAACGGAAGATTCCGTTCCGAATGAAGGCCAATCCCGGCAGTCACCATCCGCTTGGGTCGATGCCTGTGAAGTCCCTTCATCGCCATCTTCAGATGACGCAGCCCGGGAAGATTCATCCAAATCATCAGTAGCTTGAGGAGTATTGCTGTTTGAACTTCCAGAAGGCTCAAAATTAAAATCCTGGACTCCCGGCAACAGACTCTGATTTACCCCACATTGTATGGATACATCGGATATGTTGTCCCAAATTCTGGACTGTCCGCTTCGTGAAGAGCCAGACGAATTCGGAATTGGTGGGATGGGTACAGTTCGCACTCTATCTTTAAAATAATCCCAATAAATGTCCAATAGCGTAGTGTTTAATTCGCCGCTGAACATAGCATTGAACTCACTTTTTGAGCTGGCTCCGTAGCCGGTAAAAAAATCAAAATAAGCAAGTGGTAAAATGGGATAATACGGTTGGTCTTGCACTCCGGAACTTTCTAATTGATTCTGAATTTCAGCCAGTGAATCTCCTCTTGAGGTCAGGCCAAGTGCAAATTTATTAACGATAAGCGCAAACGGATCTTGCTCTTGATTTCCCCTAATCTGGGTATTTACTTTCTTTACCGCCCAAATAAAGGGATCGATATCCCTAACGTGCAATGAGGTCAACCCCAAAGCCATGGCCGTAACCACTTCGTTATGAACGATAAATTCCGGGTTTAAGTTGCGAACAGGGTAGGTGGAGTATTCGGGATGGGACCCATGCTGTACGCCCGCACCATGAACCGCACTAATTTGATTGTAAAGCCACACATCATCGGAGTACCCCATAATGCCTCTAAATACCCTAAAGAAACCATGCGGAACCTCCCTTTCTACCATAATGGAGCCATTATTGGCAAACCATCTTAAATACCGCTGTAGATCATTATTATCAAAGAGTATACTGAGAACATTCGCGATTCCTTCCTTATAGGCCTGTCTTTTGTTTGGAACGGCCTCCACATCAAAGTGAGTGCCATCATGGCCGTACCGATACAAATGGTTCATTACCGTGAATCTATCGTTGAGGGCACTAACAGGATCCTGAGTATGCATAAACTCGTGAATAAATGTAGCCTTAAGCTTATCGTAGCCCTTGGCAGTAGCATAATGCTGACCAATATGGACATACCCTCCCCAGTTGGGATCGTCCTCTCTTGAGATATATGCCGCACAGGGCCAAACATGATAATCCGTGGCACTATCACTACGATCATAATCCGATACACATGGTTTTAGACTATGTGCATATTGCGATCTGGTAATAGAATTTGCATCTTTCCACAGGTACACTAAAATTTTTCGATTGTTTAATTTTAATACTTCCGCAATAGCATGTTGAAGGGTGGCATCACCTCCGCTACTAGGGTCTTTAAGTACCGCCCTTATAAAATTTTGGAGATCGTCTATTCCGGAATCTTCCCAAAAACGGCCTGTTTCAGTTCCTGATGCGACACTGGTGTTCACTATTGGAAAACGTCTATCCTCCGTTGGTTCCGGAAAATAAGTGAAGCGCAACAAGTTTCTTATGGTTTCTGTATCACTCTGGGCATATGAATTAACCCCTATAAGAATGAACAGTGTTAGTATAATTTTTTTATATGTTTTCATGATTTCTTATTTTTTAATTACTTGGTAATTCATCAACATGAACAACCTCAGAAGAAGTTGTTTTTCTCCCTGAACTTACTTCGTTACCACCCCATAACCTCCAAGTGATTTCGTATGCGTATTCCTGATGGTTTTTAGGAAGCATAATCTCAACTTGGCCATTTAGAATGTCTTTGGAGGTGTTTATGGTAAATTGTTTGTGTAGGTCGTCCCCACCCCCAAGATTGTAGATGATCTTTACATCAATGGAGCGCACATTCGCTTCTTCCAGCAAATCTCTTTCCGCTTCGATAGTGATGCGTTTTTGTTGTAATGGAGCACTTAAATTGATGGTGTTTTTATTGCTTGGCGTCCATTCCGTTTCAAATTCATTTCCTCCAAAAAAGCTCCATCCGACCTTGTATTCAAAATCCAACCACTTGGACCTGTCATTATCTCCTTTCCAACCGTACATTAGGGTAAACAGATTCCCTTCCTCATTGAAGTTGTCCCTAGTTACACGAACCTCATCATAACTGGTTTCTCCAGACTCATGGGGTTTCTTTATCTGTAAGGAAGCGTAGTTAATGAATTCCGAGAAGTTTTCCAGATTAAACCCATCTATGATGGCCAGTAACGGTCGCTGTTTGAACACTGGGTCATCGAGATTAATTTCCCTAAAGCACGATTCACAGTCTTTTCTATTTACTCCCAGATTACCTCCAAAAGGCATGGGTACTACCGTTGGTAATGTTTCTTTAAAGGATATCACCTTATCCCCGGTAATTTTGACCGTTCGCTTAACAAAAGACGCTACAATTGCCAGCGAGGGCACTTCTTCTTCCTCGCGTGTTTCGGCGGTTACCTCTTCCCGCTGTTCCGCTTCTCTTGGAATGTGTACTTCTTGCTCAACATTTTCAGGTGTTACTCCGGCTTCCGTAGGGGTGCTACTGCCGCCGGTATCCTCACCGTCCGTTGAACTTTCCTCCGACTCATTTGTTTCTGCATCGGAATCTTCGGAAGTCGCTTCGGAATTTGCGGCATTTTCTCTTTCGATCCTCGTTCTATTCGCTTCATTCTCTGCATCTACTCTTTCCCTTTCTCGTCTGTTTTCCGTGCGAATTCGGTCGTTTTGTCTATCCACTCGCTCGTTCTCTCGGCGATTCTCGCTTCTTATTCTATTGTTTTCAGATCGAGCCTCCCGTCTTGAGGAATTTAGCACTCCCGAGGCCCGATCTAAATAAGATGGTTCTTGTCCGTTTAACCCTGCCAATTGGCTCAAGTTAGGCCCATCGGAACTCCCTAGAGAAGTGAAAAATTCGTTGGTAGCGTGTTCTATTGCTCTGTCTATAGCCTCTTGCATCTCAAAATTTTCCCCAATTTTTTCGATTTCAATAGCTCCGTTGTCTATCATTTCATCTAAAAAAACTCCGACTTCAGCCGCTAACCAAGGCGTGGCTACTCCTGCCTGCATGCGCTCATGATTATGTATTTGCTCTCTATGAATGGTGATTTTTGCCTCCATTGGGGAATTGTACCCCGCCAACTCCATATTAAAAGTGAAAGTCACTAACGGATTTGGCGTATTAAAGGAATCCCAAAACAAGGTGGCCGAGCGCTTATCCAGTTGCAGATTCACGGCAATATTGGCCCCCTGAATCGTTGGTGCGGCGGCAATAGCCACTACCTCTTGTTGTTCTGGGTCATTGATTTTTGGAATGGAAACAGTTACGGTTCCTCCCTTAAATATGACAGGTCCAACTATTTTCCCTTTAGAATTAATTCTTTTTAGGGCTGTTTCCGCATCTTTGATTTCGTCGGAAGTTGGACCGTAGCCAAAGACACTATGAAAAACCGCACCGCCAAGACCTTCGTCAGTTCCGTCATCTTGATTATGCACCCATTTTACTAGTGAAAACTTTGGGGTTCCGTCATCATTCCTCGCTACGCGCACCGTTTTGGACATATACCAATAGGAATCCGCATCTTTTACACCTGGAAATAACATCAGTTTTCCGGCTTCCACGGGTTTGTCAACCGTAATTTGCATAGTGAAGTCTCGCTGTGCAACCAGTTCGACCACTGTAAAGAGCAATAGCACAACTATTGCAATTGTATTTTTAAAAGTATTTTTCATGATTTCCAGTTTTTTATTTAGACTCGTTGTCGGTTTTGACCACCTTTAGTACATCCTTGAACTTATCAAGTATCTCGGCAGCTTTCGTTACTTTTCCATCATTTCCGGGCTTGAGAAGTACCTCTCCGGCCTTTACTGCCATATCCATATAATCGGGGTCTTCATCTTTAAGTTCCTGTGGAATGGAAGCATAGACGTAGTCATCATTTATTTTGACTTCCCAAGGCAATACCATTTTACCTAATTCTTTATGTGTAAGAACATAGCGGTAGGCATACCCTTGTGTTTCCCTATCGGTAAATATGGTTTTCTCTACCAAAGATTCTCCCTTTGAGACTGTGATAGGAATATTCTGTTCTACCTCACTACCAAATTTGGAATATCTGACCTGCAATGTGGCTCTCGCAACTTTAATTGCCTCCAACTCCTCCAGATCGGCTTCGAACTCAATAGTTCTTGGCACAATGGGTGGGGCAAGTGTTACTCCTTGCCAATCGCCCTCTATCCATTCTGGATTCTTGGGATAAACATGCCCGCCTCTTGTGCTCCATTGCGTTCTATACTTGTAGGTATCCGAGTTCGTATCTTCCCCACGTGCATAGGTAATGGCTGCCTTAAGCCCTTTTTCCTTTAAATACTCATGGTCGATGGTAATCGCATCGTTAAAGTCGTTTCCAGAATCACGCTCTTTCTTAATACTTACCGTAGCGTAATTGGCCTCTCCTTTTTCAAGCAGTTCCTTGGCTTCGTTGTCAAGTATAAAATTGATGTCTCGATGTTGAAAAAACTTATCGTTCAACATGACGGAGGCGACACATTTTTCGTTATCCTTCACCCCATCGTACCAGCTTGCAAGGTTGCCTGTAACGGTAAAAGGCTTTTCCATTGCCAAGCGCAGGTCTAACCGATAGGTTTCCGTACCTCTTTGCATGGATTTTTCAATGTAGGATCTGTTGAAGGTGTACTTTCGTCCATATTTGATATTGGGCATGGCTTCTTTTTCCCTCTGTGTTGGTGGAGCTAGATCTGCGGATTCCGATGATTCGGTCATCTTATTCAAAAAGAACTCAAAAAAAGCTTCACGCACTTTAGTGACCCTTTCGTCAGCCACAGTTTCGTCCCAATCGATCTTTATATACTCCCTTTCAAACATTTCATCGACCACCGAGCGCGCTTCATCGTAAGAGACGCTATCGACCACTGTTTTTCTACCAACTAAAAGCGTGGCAATCCCTCCGAGTATACCTCCCCTGCCTTTTTTACTGGTATGCTTTTCATATTCTGCGGAATCTCTCTCAATGTGGCTTTTCATTTTACTCCAGTTCACGAAAACCTTGCCTTTTGCTGCCGGCACCCTGGTCGTATACATATAGCTAAGTTCTACCGAGAGGTCTGTAATAGCCATGTCCTTTTCAAAAGTAGCAGCCAGTAATTGGGCACCATGTGGACTTAGAGAGGAGGCAACGGCAGCACGGCCACCTTCTAGAACTGGAGCACTAAAGGATTGCACTACGGATCTTGCCAGCTTATCGTCACCTAAAGTCGCCGAGATAATTTTCATGGATTTTTCTCCATCTGGTTTTACATCCATCGCCCCCAAATACTTGCTTCCGGGTTTTGCACCCTGCTCCCCATTTTTAAGAATGGTTTCCAGTTCGGTACGTTGTGCCGGGGTAAGACCCCAATGCATCAACATGTGTAAAAGAGCACCGCCAATACCGCCGTCAGCCTCCTTTTCTTCAGTAATGTACTTGAGAAAGAGAAACTCTGGATAACCCTCCGGGGTTTGCGCCAAGCGAAGATTGACCGGTAAGGCACGGTATTTTTTGCTTTTCCTATCGGAGAGACTATGTGCCTCTCCAAAGAGGATTACCTGTGTTCCGTCGCTAAGTGTTATGCCCAATCTGTTTCCATCATCGATAATTTGAGCGTTCAATGATGATACTCCCATAATACAGCAACAAATAGCTGCGTAGGTCAATCTTCTTATTTTAGTTTTCATAATATTTGATTTAATAATTCATATAAATTCTTTGTTAATGTATGTTCTCTTCTGCACCGCATTCCCGTTTCATTTTTTCTGAAATTGAGAATATACCGCATACTTATGCTGACATTTTTTAGATCATCCCCATTATCTTTTAAGGCATCAGCCAATATTTTGGCTTCTTCTTCATTAAATTGAAAGGAAGTGGCAATTTTGGTATTGGACATTGTGGGTGTTGTACCAACACTGGCTCTTGTCCCTTTCAAAATTTGGACAAGCTGGGATTTTCCTTCAATGGTAAATCCGTTATCCCCGTCTACCACGGCTGGTATTACCGCACCCATTAATCTAGCGTCCTCGCCCTTAATTGCCACTAGCGATTCCTGTGCCTCGTTCAATTGATTTTTGGTCAGGCCCCAACTAATTAGAAAATGCATAATGGCGCCTGCGGTAATCTCTCCTTCTTTATATTCCAGAAAACTGAACTCTGGCTCCTTGTCCTTGGTAGTAGAAAATTGCAGGTTCACTGGCAGATAATAATATTGGTTATCATCATTGGTAAGGCCCCATTTTTTATGAACCCTTATGTCAAGGCCGTCGGATAGGGTGATGTCCTCATATGCATCTGCATACAGATTCTGGGATATGAGCGCATGGGTGCTGAGCAGTAGTACCATTACTATGTATAATTTCAGTTTCATGACATTTATGATTTAGGGATTTCATCAATAAATATGAGTCCATATTTGTCTACTCCCTTGAACTGTTTTGGACCACCTTCCGTTAAGAACCATGTAAGGGTATAATCCACGTCTTCTACACCTTTTGGTAGGGTGATTTCGAACTTATTTCCGTTGCTTTCTTCCGACGGATATATCATGGTATTCGAGGTCTTTGTGTCGCCAAAAAAATCGTAATCTATTTTTACGGCTACCGCACGTACGTTCTTATTTTTCAGTATTTCCAAATCCCCGGATAGTTCAATTTTTCTTCTATTAAAAGGTATGTAGAGATTGATCATAGCCGAGGATTCCTCCTGCCATTCTTCCTCGTAAGTGCCGCCACCGATAAACTTCCACACAGTCTTATACTCATACCCGAGCCACTCATTTTGGTCGGTATCATCATGGTTGAGGTATTTCATGTGAATTTTACCGTTAGAGTCTTTGTACGTGTTTTTCGTAATCAGGATTTCTTTTGTAGTCTCGTCCCCATTTTCATGTTTTTTGCGAAGTTTTACAGTTACGCTATTCAGCATTTTGTCGAATTCCTTTTCGATATTTCCGTCTACGCCCACGTATACATCACGTTGCTGAAAAGCTGGATCCCATAGGGGTACGTCCTTAAAAATTGTATTATTATCACCATACTTTTTAAACAAGTTGCCGGCATTAAAAGTGATATAATGGTTTCTACTCACCGCGCTTCGGCCATTAAAGACCATAGTGCTTTTTCCTGTTGTTTTATGCTCTTTATACTGATACCCCACGTTTACGCCGAAGCCCAAACCTTGTCCACCAGATGAGCCGCTTTGTCCGATTAAGGCACCTAACGCATCCGTTAATCCTCCCTGTTGCCCTTCGGGAACCGCTGCCATTTCTACGGGTTCGAACATCAACTCCAATAATCTGGAATATGCTGTCTGCACCAAACTTTCCATAGACTCGTTTTTGCCTGTTGAAGTAAATTTTATGGCCTGATTCTTTCTGAGTTTTTCAAACCCCAATTCAACATCTACTCCCACAAAATAAATATCAACACCCGCATCAAAAGCCTGACTTTTTTTGATTTCGGACCAGTCTACTTCCATCTCGGCCTCATAATTATCGGATAGGCCTGAAAATGTTAGTTCAAAAAGCAAGGAAATATCCGGAGTCGCCATTTTAAAACTTTCCAGCAGCAACTTCGACTTTACAGGGTCTAGGTTGAAAGAAAGCGGGATTTTGCTATTTTCCATTATTGGTGCAACTCCACTGGCCAGTACTTCGTTCTTTTTTCCTTCTCCCGGTTTGATGATTGAGGATACAAGGGTGTATTTGCCCTGATCAAAAAGAATGGGCCCTTGTAGTTTTAAGGAATCGTTCTCTAATTTTTCTCGCAATACAGTCTGTGCCGATGAGACTAGGTCCGAAGGTGTATCATATAGCACCATAAAATTTAGAATAGCTCCGCCGTCTGCCTGACTCAAGGTTTCGGAGGCACTTTCAGAAGGTTTTTCCAAGATGTACCTCAGGTATGAAAATTCTGGAAGTGCGTCATCGTTCAAAGCCAAGCGCGCCCTCTTTGGAAGGTATAAATAAGTGTTTTCCTTCTCGTGCAGGGGAAAGCACCATAAACCATTGGCCTCAACACCCTCATTAATTTTAATTTGCGCTGCTAACGGATTGCAAATACCGATAAGGAACAGCAAAGCGATTATTTTATTTATCGTTTTCATAGTTGTTGTTTTTAGTTTCCGATTGGGCATTTAGAAATACATACTCTCCTTCTAAAGCTTGTGGTTCCGACTGTATTTCCCCGTCGGGGCCATACCAGCTCACCTGATAAATAATAGGTTCGCCATCATCGAAATAAAGATTGATTTTCGAGGTATTTTCCGCATCGTCCTTTCTTAGAATCAAGGTCTTTTGAGCATTGGCGTTCCCATTTAAAATGGTAAAAAACCGCATGGAACAAGATTGGAAATTGGCATCTGCAAAAGACTTTCTATCCGCATCGATCTGAATTGTTCTTTTTGCGAAAGGCGGGGTAAGCGCTATGGAGGCATCATTTGCTTTAAGCCATGAATCCTGCCCCGCTGGTATGCGAATGGTTTTATCATCCCCCTTTAGGTTCCAGCTAATCTTGTATTCAAAATCCAACCAATCGGCAGTTTTCACTCCCAATCTGGGATAGAAGATGTTTTTGTAATCGACTCCCTTTTCCAAATCCGATCTACTGATAGTGATATCCCTTGTGACATCGTTTTGATCCTCTTCGTAGCTTTTTTTAAAGCTTACGGTCACGGAATTGAGTACATCCTTAAACGTGTCTACGTAGTTTCCGTCCAATTGAAAAATGACCTCTCTTTTTAAGAAATCGACATCTTCCAGGTTGACCACCCTAAAATACTTGTCCTTGCTTTTCGGGGCTTCCTTAAAAACCTCATAAAGCCCGCTAATGTTGCCAGAAGAGTAGACGGGAACTTTTATTGTTGTCGATTTACTGAGGTTCAGATAGAATTTATTAGTTTTTATATCCTCTCTTTTCTTAAGTACGAATTGATTGTCGGTCACATATTTTTCATTTCGCGCCCCTCCAAAAACCTTACTGAAAAAACCACGTTCCTGTCGGCCTTTTAGTTGGCCTTGCTCAACGACGACCTCTTTTTCAGGTTGCTTTGCCCAACCCATTTCAGCATCGAACATCAATTCTATCAATTTGTCGGTGACAACGCTTAGAATGCCGGCCATGTCATCGGTCTTGATTCCAAGTCCTGAGGATCTATCAAAAACATCAATATTCAACACCTGATCCTGGACCATCTCATCGGTTACCTTTCGTAATTGCTGCTTGGTAAAATCTTTTTGGTTGTTGATGATCTTACTATAGTGGGTATAAACGCTAGACATCTCGGCATTGACCACGGCATTGTAACCTTTTACCTTTGCTTCGTAATAACCGTTTACGACTACGGAAACATCGGAGGTTTTTCCTTGGAGCGACTCATATAAAAGGGTGATTCCCTCTTGGTTTAATTTTGCAGCTATTGCGGCTTTGGAACCAGCGTACAAAGGTGCATGCCCCGAGGTAATCACATTGGATGTAAAAGGATCTTCTCCTCCTGTATTGTTTAAAATGGAAGAGACAATTTTGAAACTGGCAATGCCATCCTCGCCATCTTTCATGGCTTGCTGCATGGGTACAACCCCTACAATTTTTCCGCCACCGGTTCTTTTCTCCAGTTCTTTTTCCAAATCGGCTATAACCTCTTCGGGCAGGTCAAATTGAATCAAGGCATGAAAAAGGCCGCCGTTGGCATTTCCACCTTGACCGACATACTTCATACATAAGAGTTCAAAATCCCCGTCTTCTTTAAGGGCCAACCTTGGATAATCTGGGATATAATAATAAGCGTTGGGCTCGTTACTATCCTGTAACAACTGTATGCCATTGATCAGCTGCCTACCTGTGTCATAATTAACTTGGGAATAGACGTTACTTAAAAGTAGCAGTGCCAAGCCGAAAAGAAACCCTTGAACTATTTTCATGATATTTACTTTTGTTATTCATGCTTTAGTCAGCGGCTTTTTTGATAAGGTTAACACGCGAGGTTATTTTTTTGCTTAGGTTACAAAAAGAGGCAGGACACTGATCATTGAGATTTCAGAGGAGCTGTAAAAGGTATGCTTGTGCCTTTTATTTAGTAGCGGAAAAGGGCATGACCACCTAACATTGTAGGTGGTTCATTATTTGGTTATTCTTTTGTAGGAAAAGCTCAAAAAGCTTGGAGAAAATCAATCCTACTAAAAGATGGATTTTGTGTAAATATGGAAGCAGGCATTATCCGGTAATGTAATAAAGCACTAAAAGAAAACGAATTATGGATATTAGGCTTCATAATCAATAAAGCGCTTCGTTAAACTTTGTAGAAAAGGAAAGCCTTTTATGAAATAAATAGGTTATCTTAATCTTTCTTTAATACAAAGAAAGTGATATAGAGTATGGTATAATTCTTTTGTAATTGGCCACTGCTAATAATACAAGGCTATTTATATGTTTCATTAAATAATATGACATCTCTTGATTATGAAAAAAATTGTAAGCTATTTGTTAATACTATCTATTGTTCTAATCTTGGCTAATTGTGGAAATACCAAAAGTCTAAGGAACGACACGGATTTGCCAACACCTCCTAACAGAGATACTGTGCAATACAGGATAAGGACCGATAGTAGCCGAATCCACTAATTTTAGTATAATTTGTACTTTTATACCAGCGTTGTTTTGATAAAATTAGTGTTGTCAGCTTGTTTAGCGCTTGAGATAAGGAGTGTGCTACACGATAGGTGTAAATCAGTTTAAAATCGAAGTTTCAAATATGGGCTCTGAACTAACAAACCTTCAGTAAGAATTGTACGGTATTACAGTCTCTTTTGGAGACCCTTTACTGTTCCACTTTCTTTATTTTTATCTTAATATATCAAAGGTTACTTTAGGATGCCATTTAGGAATCTAAAAAAAAAATATTCAATGTTTTTGCGAAGCCTAGTGATCTTTATTTTGGCTTCTTGGCTATTATCTGCACAAGATTCTAAACTCGATAGCGAATTCGGGAAAATTTTCATGAAAGGCTACCACCATATTACAATCAATCAAGATAGTGCTTATTATTATTTTGAGAAGGCACTGGATTTGTCCAAAAACCAAAATAAAATAGAGGACATACTCTATGTATATGATTTTCTGGCCTATACAGATGGTTATTATTACCATCTTGATAAGTATAAAAATCATTTGGATAACTATGAAAAAATTGTCCAAAGCATTTCATTAGCAGATAGTATTGAAAATATTGAATATTACATTACCCAAGCCCTAATTTTAAAAGGTAATTACTATTATAAGCTAAAGGATAACTCAAATAGCAAATACTATTTTGACCAACTATACAAAAAGATGTCCGGTATGGATGTCGATAAAATGGATAAAGATCAACTTTCAGCCTATCTAACCTCTCTTAATTTTATGGGTTTAATCAATGCAAGGCAGAGTAGGTTAAATCAGTCAAAGCATTATTTTGAAAAAGCCATAAATCTATGCGCTAAATTCAGAGAGCGTTTGAATGAATGGGAAGAACGACTTTACAACAACAAAAAACACCTTTCCAATATTTATAAACGTCAAGGACAGTATAAACAGGCTACATCGATATTGAAGGAATCTGTAAGTTTTTTTGAGAAAAATTATAGCAGTAAGTACAAAAATCTTCTAATCACGTCCTATTTACAAGTTTCGGAAATCTACCTATTGCAAGATAGTATTCAAGTTGCTGAAAAAGTTTTAAAGAAAGTCGAGAAGATTACAATTCCTAATGACCATTTCAACAAAGAAAAAAAAATGATGTTAGGAGATTTCCATACAAAGGCAAACCAATATCAAAAGGCTGAGGCTTATTACGATTCCGTACTTCATGAAACCATCAATTATCGCAAAGAATCTAGACACCAAGATGTAGCCGAGGTCTATTTAAAACTCGGGGATTTGGAACGGAATCGGAATCAGCTCAAAAAATCGATCGAATATTACCAACAAGCTTTGATAAGTGCGTCTATGGATTTTGATCAAAATAACATGATTGCCAACCCGGATCCGAGCAGTGTTTTCTCCAAAACGCAATTATTAACCATTTTAAAGAAAAAACAGGAAGTGTTAAGTCAACAATTGGCCTTAAGCTTCGAGAATTCGATTTCAGAGGCATCGACCAATACATCCAAAAATATCGTCGCCACCTTGGATGCTTTGCGTCCTGAATTTGACAGTAAACTCGATAAACAATTTCTAATCGAGCAAACTTACCCTGCCTTTCATAAAATGATACAAGCGGCCTATATGGGGTATGTGGCGACTAGGGACAAAAGATTTTTAGAGGATGCCTTTTTATTCTTAGAAAAAAGTAAAGGAATACTGCTGTTGGAATCAGTTAAGAATACAGAAGCGATCGCATTTGGCGCTATTCCAGAGCGCGTTCTGGACAAAGAGCAGCAATTCCGGGCATATATTACTAATATAGAAAAAAAATTAAGTGATGATGACGCCTCTATCGAAGGCAGAACAGTTCTTCTGGATTCTCTTTTTACATTAAACACGAACTACAATGCCCTCTTAAGTGACATCGAAAAAAAGCACCCGAATTACTATCGATTAAAGTATGACACCAAAACAACTTCAGTACAGGAGTTACAGGAGTTCATTGGAACCGACGAAACCGTGCTTTCTTATCATCAAACGGAAGAAGAGTTTTTAGTTTTAGTTACTACCAAAACCGACATTACATTTTTAAAAATCCAAATTTCGGCGAAGTTGAAACAAGATATTGAGCAAATTTATTCGCTACTTTCAACTCAGAAGGAAGGTAGAGTTGATAAGATTAAAAAACTGGGCGAATCTATTTATTCGAAAATTTTGGCACCTTGCATTGAAAATGACCGGAATACCAATTTAACCGTAATCGCCGACGGTCTCCTAAACTATATCCCATTTGATGTACTAGTTGAAAGTAAAACGCAAGATTACCTTCTCAAATCCAAAAACATTCGTTACGCCAATTCTGCGACCTTGCTTACCAACAAATCGCAAAAAAGGTCAAAAAAAGAAAGTAATCTTCTGACCATTTCCCCAACTTTTGATTCCAATTCAAGGTTAAGCCCTCTTCCCTTTAACAATCAGGAAGCAAATTTAATTTCAAGTTATTTCAAAGGAAAAATTTTATCGGGCGAAAACGCTTCTTTGGATAATTTTCAGAAGATGAAAGACGATTATTCCTTGATCCATTTTGCCACCCATGCTTTGACAAATGATGAAGAGCCTGATTTTTCATATCTGGCTTTTGCTTCTCAAAACAAAGGGAAAGACCGACTCTTTATCAAGGATCTTTATAACTATAATCTGAAGGCCGACATGGTTACATTGAGCGCCTGCGAAAGTGGAATAGGCAAATTACAAAATGGGGAAGGTGTGCTAAGCTTGGCACGCGGGTTTCAATATGCGGGTGTACCTAGTCTTTCTATAACCTTATGGAAGAATGATGATCAATCGACCAGCGAACTCATGGGGTTCTATTACAAGCACCTGAAAAAAGGCCTCACCAAATCCAAAGCACTGCAACAGGCCAAACTCGATTACCTGAACACTACAGATGAAGAAGAGCTAAAACATCCTTATTATTGGGCTAGTTTTGTGGTGCTGGGCGATAACGCTCCGGTATCGGACGAACCTGTTTCGCCTTGGCCCTTAGTATTCGGACTTCTGGGTATAGGAATTTTGGTGGTCGGATATAAAAAAATCAAAGCGCATCAAGCAGCTGCCTAGCTTCTTCTGCTTTATAGCCCTTAGCCGCTAATACTTTTTTTAGGGCTTCTCCTGCTTTTTTGGTATCCCTTAATTGTAGATACGCCATGGCTAAATACCAATTGGATTTATTAGTAAGGGCATCTTGGGTTTTTAGGTGTTCCTGAAGTAAGGGAATAGCTTCCCCTGCCCTATTCAATTGAATCAACGCATTGGCCATGTAAAAGAGATAGTAGGCTTCCTTGTCCGAAGCGTACAATTCGTCAAAAAGCGGTATAGCCTCTTTATAATCGCCTTTGGAATATGCCAAAAACGCTTTGGTCTTGGCATCTGTCGTCTCTTCCCCACGGGTTATGGGGTGCGTTACATTCCGATATGGTTTAAAGTTAGCCACAAACAAGTCTTGTGGGTCAGCAGCTTGATTTGCCGAAAAGAAATATGCAATCCCTGCCAATAGGGTTACCGAAGCGGCCACCATCCATTTCATAGGGAGTTTTACTCTTTTTGATGGTTGAAGCGGTACGGTTTTTGGCACTGTGTTCCGGTACTCCGATTCAAAATCGGACAGTATGTTCCTGAAATTTTCATCTTCTTCCGCAGTCACCGCTCGTTTGACACCCGTATGAAATTCTACTTCTTCCTTAAAATCAGGGTCACTTTTTAAGAGTGCGTCGAATGTTTGCCATTCCGTTTCCGTCAGCTTGTCCCGTAAGTATTTTTCTAACAAGTTTTCTCTCTCCATAGCACTATCCATTACACAATTCTCTTAGCGTTTTTAAACAGCGTGACTTTTGGGCTTTTACCACATTTTCATTGCTGTAGTCTGCGTGTTCGGCAATCTCTTTAATAGTTAGTCCCCGATAATAGAATAAAGTTAACACCAGCCTGCATTTTTCTCCCAATTCCTTGAGGTATTTGCGTAACAACTGCTCTTTTTCATTTAATTGAGGCGGATTTTCAATTTCAATTGCCGGTATTTCATCGGCTACCAAATGCAATTTAGATTCGTAGGGCACTTCCTTTTTTTTTGCTTTTAGCGCATCATAAATTTTAAATTTACCTATACCGAAGAGGTATGTTTTCATACTGCTTTCCACCGTATTTAATTTTCCTTGCAAAGCCCGTTTTCTAAGTGCCAAAAAAGATTCTTGATATACGTCTGCCAATGAATCTTGATCTAGATTATAATATCTACCGAAACCTAGAAACTCGGCTCTATATTGATTATAAAGCGCTTTCAGTTTCAACCTATCATCCGATTGCAAGTCTTTGACTGCATTTTTATCCATATAAAAACTTTTCGATACTTTTCCTATCTTAAATATAATTATAAAATAGAAAAAGATATAATATTTTTTTGTGGCCATTAGGGCTGGTAACTTTTCTTTCCTTGCTTTGTGTTTAAATTTTTAAAAGCTTTGTCGATATCTTCATTTACCTGTGTGCTTTAAGGGTTTCATTTTCTTTTTGATTTTCTTAAAATCGTATACTCACTGCAAAAAAAGGACACATTGAAAATTATTGGAGTTCTTTTTTCAGAGTAGCTTAAAAGTTCCGAATGACCATCTTTTTGAAAAAGTTATCCTTAATTAAATATGGCTTATGTCAAAGGAAAAAAAGAGACGAAAACTCAAAAAATATAAAACCGAAAAAACTATTTCATATAGCAGGTACCCAAATCTTACCATAACTTACCTGCGCGTGGATCCTGTCCGGTTTTTGTAGTGCTTCCGGCAGATTAGCGTTAAGCAAAAACCGGATAGGGCGCACCCTACTTTTGATTTGGAATACTATCCCTTTTTTGGGTCCACTTTTCAAAATCCTTATAGATAATGGGGTGGTCATTAAAATAGCCCCTTACAATACCCACACCTTCGTCCCTACCCTTATTAAAAGCAACTCTATTTTTATCCTCAAACTGGATAAAATAATAGCCCAGATAACTGAAGGCAATCGTATTTATACACAAAAAAACAAGAAGTATAGTACCTTCCCATTTTGGGGTCAATTGAGCTGTTTTCAGATTTACAACCACTTCGGTCATTTGCTTTTCAACAGACTCCATGGTTCTTTTTTGAGTCCGTAAAAAGTCATTGATATGATACTCCATCACCGAAGTATCCGCCTGTACTTTTTGATTGCTCAGTGTTTTGGAAAGTTCTTCCAGTTTGCCGATGGAAGCATTGAACCCAGCTATTTCTTGAGTGAGCACTTCCATGATTTCATCTATTTTTGCCATACTATTATATTTGCATTCCTAATCCAATTGTTTTTTTGACCGCTATTTTCAATACTTTTTTAGCCAAGGTCAATGCCAAATTGGGAGATATATGTACCGTATTACCAAGAAGCTTCAAAGTATTGTCGTTGGTAATTGTTTGAACTACCTTTTTATCGAAGCCTATTTGCTGTGCAATTCTGTTTATCGACATCGAACGATGTACTTCGCTCCCCTTTAAATTTTGTCCCTTATATTCAAAACGGAATCCTTGAAGCTGGTTTTGTTTGTTGATGCTCGGAATTACGGTAACTTCATTCGTTTTCATAAACTTGATATATTGGTCAAAATCCTTAGGTTTCAAATCACTGATAACATTTTCGTGGACTTGCTTGATTTCTGACTTGACTTCCTTAATGCTGTCTAATTTTTGTTGCTGTACCTCCCTAACCGTAGTTAGACCCATTTGCCTTGCCACTCGTTCCGCAGCTTGTTGGCTTCGTTTTCCTATAAAATTGTCCTTATAGGCCTTACCATCGAAACCGATACGGTTCACGTACACATGGATGTGCGAATGACTTTTATCCTTATGCACAAATCCTATCGCTTGTCTATCCAATAATTTCATCTCTTTAATGAATCGTTCCGTGATTTCCCTCAATTCTTTATCCTTTAATTCTCGTCCATCCTCTATGGTCGGACTCAACACAAAACTCAAAGTGTTCTTTTTACATTGATGATTCTGGGACTGGATAATCTTGAATTCTTGGGTAATCTCCTTTGGTTTTTCACCGGAAAGATGCTCCCTAAATACCACTTTGGCCTCCTTTTCCTGATCCCATCCATAACCCATGGAAGCTCCTGTATGCGATATCGATTTTCCCAGGCCTATCATTTTTTAAAACTCAATAGATGCGTTCGTATCTCGTTCGCCAATATTACCACTTCATCAGCCAGTTTAGGATTTCGCTTACGGTACATATTCCCGATCCGCTTAAAGTTGACCTCGTACCTGTTCAACGTCTTATAGATTTCTATTTGTTCTGGGGTAAAACGCTCAATGATTCTATCCTCAAAGGCAGCACGGCGACAATACTCACTTATGGAAAGTCCACACTTATGGGCCTTGACCCTAAGCAGTTTTTTTTCGTAAATGGAACATCTAAATTGTACAAACTCTTTCTTCACCTTAATTGATTTTTGACCGATACTAAATGATCATTTTGAAAGCACGTGATTTAGAAAATCCCGTATCCAAAACCCAATGATCTACGCCTACCCTTTTGCGACCTTCGGGAGTAAAAGCGAGATTTGTCATGACAATGACACATCTCGAATTCTTACTCAAGCGGATTAATAGGGAAATGCTAGCATTTCTCTTTTTTCCCTTTCCACCTACTTTTTTTTCACTATTTCCGATAAGAATAGTTAACCATTTTTATCAAAGGCTATTTCTTCAAATGGGAAAGTTGCTTATCGAATTCCCTTTGCAAATAGTCATCGGATATATTCGGTTCGCCCAACAGCCAGGCATCAATAATATCCTTATCGAAGAATTTCTGGCGGATATGTTTGTTGCCTCCCATAGGTATTAAACGCAATTGGGTCAGTTTGTAGATTTTGCTCTTTGAGAGTCCTGTATAGGCTACAAGATCATCTACGTTCATTACTTTCTTTTGGTGGGAAAGAAGCCCCTTAATATCCTTTAGGAGTTCGATCATGTCTTTGTCCGTTTCCATTAGTACATGCTTTAAAGAAGTAGCCGAAACAACAGCCACTTGTGTTACAAATAGGTGATGCAATGTAAAAGGATGAAAGCTGTTGGAAAGTCAAAAAGGGGAAAGCTCCCCCTTATTATTTTTAAATATCCCCCAAGAAATCGAAGAACGAATCTACTAATTGCTCAAAATCATGATTAGGGGGAAACTCGTTGTATTTTTTAGAAAGTGTTTCAGCGGAAATCTGGTTGCCTTTATGATAGATCTTTTGGGAACGCTCGAAGGACTTTAAACTTATTCCCTTTTTTAGCTGTTTGAACTTGTCCAAAATATATTTCAGTTGGGGCTGAGTACAGTTGAAATAAAGAACGGAATCGTGTTCGTCGAAATCTAGTGCAAGAACATTGTAGAAATCCTCAAAGCTGGTCAGCTTCTCATCAAGGAATTCATAACGGGTCAATGAACCATATATTCTTCTTAGAATCCGTTCGTTAAAATCCATATGGAAACCTACCAATTTCATGGAAGGGTTCCTATATCGGTTTCTAAGTTTATCCCTATAGGCATGAGCCACTAAAACGATAAATACGATTAGGATGAAAAGCACTATTGGAATTAGCGCAATCCAAAAATTTCCATAATCCCTATAAAGGTTGAATGCCATATATAGAAAAAATATCCCGAAAGGAATCAGACCGAATATAAAACCGTTGTTACCCCTTTTAATAAAGGTGGTATAGTCATCGTTGACTTTGGCTTTCCTTTCGTTAAAGGCTACAAGCCAATCGGTGATATGGTCGATTATCTTTCTCAATACTCCTAACTCTTGATTTCAAGATAGTTAAAAGAATCTATACACCTTTAATTTCCCGATATGATGAATTATAAATTAGACAGAAGCATTATTAAATTTTGTGGGTAGGGGAAGGAAAGGTCAATCGGCTCTTTCGCCGTTTGTGCTTTTGCGCGGCCACGAGGGGGTCGAGAAAACCGGAACGAAAAGACTTCCCAGCGGACCGGCGTAGCTTGTCCGCATGGGAGGATTGAAGTGGAAGGATTTTTCGACTTCCGCAGGGGCTTGGGTATGCGATAAGGTCAATCCCGCTTCCCTACTTTTTTGCCAAAACTCAATTTGGTCCCAAATACCTTTATGGAAGCTATCTGCTATTCTTTATAGATATAGTGCTAATATCTTATTATTTTTGAAGGAATTATCATAATGAATGAACATAGTACACTTTTCCGATATTCATCTATCCAAAGAAAATCACGACGAGTTTTGTGATAATTTTAGAGGTGCGTTAATTAAGGACTTATTGGATTTTCATAGAACAAAAAACCCAATTGATTTAATAATTATTACTGGGGATTTAGTAGATAGAGGAGGACATTCATTAGTTGAAATGGCCGATTATAAGGCATTTAATTGCCCTTTTCAGATATTTGAAGAAATTTTTATTAACCCAATAGCCAAAGAACTAGGCATATCAAAAAATCAATTTCTTTTCATTCCGGGTAACCATGACATAGATGAAAAAGAGATCTTTTGGGTAGAAGAAAAAAAATTGAAAGAAAATATTACATCTGAAAACTTACGTGATTACCTAGATGAAAATGATAAGGCTTTTAACTCTGCGAATTATAGAATTAAAAAATTCAAAGAGTTCGAGAAAAGATATCATGCCCATACTCCATTATATAAATATTCTAATAATCAATCTACGTTTATCTATGAATATAAAAATAAATTCAAAGTTGGGTTTATTTTAATTAATGACTCTTGGCGTTGTTCGACATGTGAAGTTTTAAATACTGACCATAATAAACATTTCTTCGGAACAAGGCAGTTCTATTCTGGAATGAATGATTTAGAAAAAATTGGAACAGATGTTAACGTTTGCCTTTTTCATCATCCCTTAGATATTTTTGAAGAAAAAATTGAAGCGGAAAGGTTTTTAGTAAATAAAAGAGTAGATTTTTTTCTGTATGGCCATTCACATAAACAAAGCTCTGAACAATACTTTAATTCAATTGGTGGTTGTTATGGCTTCAAGGGAAGAGCATCATTGAATAAGCCGGGAGAACCAATTGAAAAATATCAGGTTGGATATCAAATATTCGAACTAAACCTTGAGATGAATAGGATACAGAAAATTCATTATAGAAAGTATATTTATGACTTCTTTGAGTTTGCTGCTGATACTGGTATTGCTACTAAAAATGGAATTGATGATAATCGTAAAAACGGTGGGTTTGGATATTTATTTGAGGACAAAAAAGGAGGAAATAAATTAGACCTGGACATTTTAGATGTTAACAAATTTAAAAAACCTACTTCTTAATGAAATACTACGAACAAAGAAATATTACTAGGTCAGAAAATTTTTCTATCGACACCTTATGGCAAGATGAAAATGAAAATACTTTAATTGAGGCCTTATTTGAATTTGATAACATTGTTTTGCTCGGTAATCCTGGTATTGGAAAAACTACTGAATTAGAAAATGTATTTGACCGTCTATGGGATACTAAAAATAGAACCGGTTTTGTTCCAATATATATAAACCTAAAGTATTTTCGTCAAACAAATACGTTTGAAAGTCTTATTGTATTTGAGGATTGGCAAAGTCTTCCTGGGATAGTTTTTATTCTAGATGGTTTGGACGAAATCGTAGATATTCAAGATTTTTTATCCGAACTGGAAATTTTTATTTCAAAAAACTCATTTCTTAATGCAAAATATCTGATTAGTTGTAGAACTAATATTTACGAGAAATATCTAATATCGATAAGTGATTTTGAAGTTTTTTTCCTTAAAAGTCTTAATTACAGTCAGGCAAAATCATTGCTAAAAAACAAGCATAATATCGAAATAGAGAGCTTAAAACTCAATAAGAAACAGAATGATTTTTTGAGTTCTCCCTTTTTCCTTGATTTGTTGGCGGGTTATTTCACGGAAAAGAAATGTTTGCCAGAGTCTGATTCTGAAATTTGGGATTTATATGTCAAGAAAACTATTCAAGAACACAAGAAGAAGTTTGCAAAGAAAACAATCACCAATGCGCCAGAGCTAACTAAAGGCCTAAAAAAAGTTGCCTTTGTTAATGAATTGATGCATCGTAATTATATTACCGAAGAAGAATTAAATACCATAATTGGTAGAGAGCATATTGAATTTGTTGAAAATCCTTTTCTAGTTTTCAATTCTACTTTAGAAAATTGGAGCTTTGAACATAGACAAATACAGGAATACTTCGTAGCAAAGTCGTTGTTGAATAAGGATTTTAAGAATATATTAAATTTTATAAAAGTTGCGGATGTAGATGCTATACATCCTAGTCTATTCAATGCATTGACTTTTTTCATAAACCTATCAAATACTAAAAATAATCCTACTTACCAAAAGCTTATCGACTGGTTAGAAAAAAACCAATTGGAAGTATTATTTAAGGCTGATTCAAATAGAATTAGTGATAGATTACGAAACACAATTTTTCAGGCTTATTTCAAAAGAGAATGTTTGGATAAAACACATTGGATTACAACCAATAGAATATTTGATATTACGGAAATTGTAAGTTTTGCCAATACAGCTGGTAATTACGAATATTTATTAAAAATAGTAAAAGACAAAAGTAATCACCGACGGGCGATTATTTCGGCGATAGATTTACTGTCAGGATTTTACATACCTAAAAAAAACGTGCCTGAATTAAAGATTCTTTTGTTGAAATTTTTGCGGGATACTAAACAAGATAATTCTGTTAAATCACAAGTGATAAGTCTTATAGAGTCGCAAAAATTTGCTCTTCAAGATTCTAAATATTTAGAAACAATATTCCAAATTTTCAAGGACGAAACGAATAAACAAATTAACAGAAGTCTTTTAGCGCTCATAAATGTTTACGAGGATATAGATAGCCATTTTGACTATATAAGAGAAGAGTTTTTAAGAGATAACAAAATTGTTCTTAGAAATGATGATGATAATGTAATTCGAGGTAATAGTTATGTTTTAAGGGAGTTAATTCTTAAAATTAAATCACCCATAAAATTTTTGGAAATAGTAAAATATTATTTCGATAGGGATAACAGTCTTCGTTTAGATGATGATTTTGCTAATTCAATAAACAAAAAACTAATTGAGTTTATTGATGATAATGATGATTATCTTCTGGATTTTTTAAAAATTGTAGGCGATAGGTTTACATTTCATAGGCATGAAAGATTTTTGAAGTTACTTATATCAGAAAGTAAGACAGAAGTATTAGCTATGAAATATATGTTAGCTGAATATCCTTTTAAGGAAGTGGGTTATTTTATAGCTAATATCGTTAGTGAAGAGACTTTATATTTAGTTGAGAAATACATAATTGTCCATCCAGAAATTCCAGCAGAAAAAATAGAGCATTTTAGGAATTACATAGGTAACATGAACAGTAGAGACTTAGCAATTGATTTTCAAGATAGAATGGAAAAACAAGGTTATATTTTCAATGAGAAAGCTCGTACTCAAATAGAACTAGAAAAAATTTGGAAGGAAACTGAAAGTAAAACACAAAAAGGATTTGATTTACTTTTTGAAAGAAAAGGTTTGCTTAGTGCAATAGAAAATATTTTTATTAGAAATGAGAACTTATTAGATTATGATAAGTTTCAATTAATTAATCGAAAATGGTACGATGAAAATGGTCATGGTAGTATAATTAGTCCGGTACTTTCTTTGATTGAAGAATTAATTTATACTAGAAGAACTGAGACGTTAGACTTTGAAACAGCTAAAAAATTATTGGAAAATGATTTTGTTGTTTTCAGAAAGATAGAAACTGTTTTAAGCAATAATAAAAACAGTAATTGGGCTTTAAATGTTTCAAAAAATCAAATTTTTAAAATTTATGAATGGTGTCAGAAAACCTTAAATGAAATTGATTTTGATAATGTTATTATTTTGACTGATTCTCGCAGTTTTTCTTATGGTACTGATTATGAGAAATTAAAGACCATTTTGTTTTATTTCAAGAATTTTAAACTAGACCTGCCAAAAGAATTTCTTCTAAAATGCCTTAAATTTTATGAATTGGATAGCACAGGGGATTCTGATGAAAATTTTGAAAATTTCAAAGAACAATTGGGCGACGCTCATGCTTTTGATGTTCAAGTAATAGAAAACATTAAGGCAGACAACATGTTTAGTTTTGTGCTATATAAACACATTAATTATGCAATTAACAATGAAATAGTGGAGGTTTTTCCAAATGTTATCGAATATTTTAAAAGCGAAATATCAATTTTTAATGAAACAAATAAAATCGCAAGATTTGTAGAAATCTATACCAAAAATTTTAGCACGCGCGAAGCGCAGGACGTCCTTATAAGTTTGAGTGAAAATATCGATAGTAGAATTTGCTGGACAGCAATCAAAATTTTGACCCAAGACAAAATTGAAAAAGAATACTGTATCGCCAAATCTATTGATTATCTCAATTCTGGCATGGAACGTTATTTACCTGAAGCATTGGAAGTATTATTCATTTATAATCATGAAGACGCTATTGATTATTTGGTAAACTTTATTAAGACACAACCAAGCTCATCTATTCGATTCATTAGTTTCGGAAATTATTCTATAATTAAAGATTATAAATTATTAAAGAAACTTTACGCCATATGTTATGGTTTTGATAAAGAAGAATACGAGTCTCATTTACTTAGAAACTTTCTAAGTACCTACATATCTAATCTCTCAAAGGATGATGCGGGTTATGAGAAAACTCAAAGAGAATTAATGAAAATAAGAGAAACATTGACTAATGATGAGGTTGACTTATTTTATATTAACCTACTACTGGAGGATTCAACCAAGAGCTATGTTAATTTTAAGTCTAAACCATTCTCATTTGCAGAAGCTGTCCAAAAGGTTGATGAAATTCTCATTCAGTAAAATATTTCGCACAAATTGCCCTCCCTCCTACCGTCGGTCAGTTGATAAGTGTTACATTACCTTTTAGTAGAAGATTTTAAATGAAGAAGAGTACAACCTAAGAGACTTCTCCAGATCTATAATTCTTTTGCTTCATCGTAGCCATTAAATTCTGCATATCCTCCCCAACCTTCTTTTCAACCACCCTAGCATAAATCTGGGTAGTCGAAAGCTTGGTATGCCCTAATAGCTTAGAAACCGTTTCTATTGGTACCCCATTCGAAAGGGTAATCGCAGTTGCAAACGTATGTCGGGCTACATGAAAAGTTACTTTCTTTCGAATACCACAGGCGTTGGCAATATCTTTTAATGTGCGATTGATCATCGGGTTGCTATATAGGGGTAGCAATCTGCCATTCTCAAATAAATGCGGGTCATCTTTATAGGTATCTAGAATTTCCTTCGCTTTTGGCAACAAGGGAATTTTTAAAGGTTCATCGGTCTTTGTTCTCTTGGTATAGAGCCAATCGTTTCCGTCCATACCCTTTACCAAATGGTCGGCTTTTAGTTCTTGTACATCAATAAAGGATAGCCCCGTATAACAAGCAAAAATGAACAAGTCTTTGATATGTTCGGTACTTGGCACTTTAAAGGTAGTTTCTTCAATGCGTTGCAACTCCCGTTCCGTTAAAAACTGGCGTTCGGTCTTCTCAAAGCGAAGTTTGAAATTTATAAATGGGTCTTTATCTAGCCACTCCAACTTAACGGCGAGCCTTGACATCTTTTTTAGCCGTTCCATGTGTTTCATGGTGCCATTATTAGCACAACCCATTCGGGTGGCTGGCTTGTACTTT
The DNA here is from genome assembly GCF_007827235.1 of Maribacter sp. MAR_2009_72. Taxonomy (NCBI): domain Bacteria; kingdom Pseudomonadati; phylum Bacteroidota; class Flavobacteriia; order Flavobacteriales; family Flavobacteriaceae; genus Maribacter; species Maribacter sp. MAR_2009_72. Next base: position 1,272,608 of record NZ_VISB01000001.1, read on the forward strand.
CGTATATATTGTTCGAACTCAACAATAAATCCATAGTTCAATTTTTTGAGGGGTATGTCATCTACACCCATTTTCTCCTTTAAAAATTCTTTAATGCAACGTTCCGTACTATTGTAGTTTTTCATCGTACCCTTTCTGAGTACGGTACTCATAGACGTATTATGGTAGGTTATCAAATCAAGTAAGGTCTTGCCCCTATCATCTTCTTTTAAATACCTGGCCTTTATTCCTGCTGAACAAATGTCCACTTCTTCCTGTAATAGTTGGCGGTGCGCCTCATGTAATCCCGTAAAAACTTGGTCTAGATACTTGTTCAGGGAAATAACATACTTTGAAAATCCCTTACCTCGCTTGCGTTTTTCATCCCAAAGGGATACTGGTAGTTCCCGATTTAAACTGAATTCAGTTCTTTTACCATCCACAGTGACCCGTGCATAGAGCTTGATGTTCCCGGTTTCCAAATTGAGTTTTCGGGTAACGAATACGACTGATAATCTACTGTTTTCTAACATATTACATAGCTTTAAATGAGTAAATAAAATGGCAAAAACACAAGGTCAAATACCTTCTAAAGCTACTTCAATGTACAAAAAATACTGTGATTGTCGATTCCCGATTTGGACACCAGAGCGGTGTTTTCAGGTAGTAATATGTGGTTTCATCTGAACCCCCTAAAAACATAAAACGTTGCAAATCAGGTGATTTGCAACGTCATGCAACTAGATGAAACTAGTTAAGTCGGGGTGACAGGACTACAACCTTGCCACATAATCAATTGAAAATCAGTATATTACAATATTTTTTCTAAAATAGGACACGTCTAAGGACATGTCCCTCAGCATTTTGAGGCTCTCGTTAACTAAAGATAGTAAAACTATTCAGAACGATTCAAATTTATTTTTAGCGTTAAGAATCTATTGTTTTAGAACTAAACAAAAGTTGATTTTATTAAAATCACTCTTTATAACACTTCAGTTTAATGCTGCAAAATATTTTCCATTATGCACTTTCTTATAATCCTCTAATAACACTGCCTCGTTCAAAGATGCGAAAATTATTTTTGCCCTTTTTATAATTTTTTCACCTAGAGACATGATGTCTTTTTAACCAGCGAAAATTGAGATGGGTGTTCTTATAATTTTCCTGAATTTTTAGACATAATTTATAGAGGCAAAAAATTCATGTTGCAGGATTATAATGCGGTTGACATAAAGGCTGATACAAAATCATCGTATTCGGAAAAAAGGATATCCATTACCTTTTCAATATATGCCTAGTTATCTGATTTGATGAATTTTTTCAATCGAATAAATATTTTCCATAAGTTAAGAATGGGCTTGCCATTAACTAAATGAACCAGTGCAATTAAGAATACATGTTTTATAGGTGTATCATTAAATTCCATGGCTTTCATGCTAATTGATTCCCAAAAAAAAATCAACCAAGGTCAGGTCATTTAGCCTTAGTTTAATGATGATTTCTACTAGCCATTTTCCATACTCTAAAGATTTCTTTATTATACTATTCTCAATACTTTTGTTTGGTTATGCCAACACATCCACTGAATATACACAATAATATGACGCTCAATTCGAAAAGGACTCTAAAATTTGAGGTGCGCGACCTACTGTTCCTTGTCAGAACTGACAGAGGCGGTTACTTCCTCCTCTGTAATTTGACAATCACATAAGAGAAGACTTTTCTCTTTGTTTTCATCCTAAACACGTGGTAGTATCTTTACACTACTTTTAACAGTTCTTGAAATGCAGTATGATTCTCCATCATACCTTTGACATTAATAATGAAAATGATATTTGATTTTGGGTTATGCTTTTGCTCAAATCTTAAGAACACGTAATTTTTAAATGACCTCGAAACAGGTGGTCCCACATTTATCATAACTATTCAGATAAAGACTAAAAACTCCAAAAACGAATTCCAACCCACCCCTCCACAGAAACCATATAGTTCACTTCTGGAGATGAAAGTCAGGTAGGTGCAGGATACTATTATGGGACTTAATAATTACTATTGAATAAAATAACACTATTGAATTATAAGGAGTATAAAAAATCCGCATTATGGATATAAGAGTCAACCTTTAATTACTTATATTTTTTAAGCATAAGCAATTGAAAATTCTTTGACCAAAAGTTTACTTTGAAAGCCAGTTTCGTGGTATTTTTAAAGGAAGGATTTCCCCTTAAGTTTTTATTACTAAACTACTGCCGGTTATTTGTCACATAGACCTGACTAAAACCATAGTACATGTTGAACTACCTTGATGAAATAAAATTCTGATAAGGCAATTAAAAATCAAATAATTATGTCGTTCTCTATTGGGGTTATACTTGTTACATTGGGAGGAATACTTGAAGGATTATTTTCCATTCCGGTAACTAAGATGAAATCATGGCAGTTTGAGAATATATGGGGGATTGGTTCTCTTTTTGCCCTTCTCTTACTGCCTTGGCCGTTAGCAACTTTATATGTTGAAGACTTATCCCAATTATATTCCTCAATACCCAACACAGTCTTAATAGGAGTTGTTTTAAGTGGTGTTGCATGGGGTATCGGCGGAATATACTGGGGAAGGGCCATAGCTGCAATGGGCATGGCTTTGGGGGTTTCAATTCTAATGGGGCTCATCAATATTTTTGGATCAATTGTACCACTGTCCGTCTTTGAGCCTTCACAACTCGCAACCAAGGGAGGTTATGTTCTAATTAGCGCAGTCACAATTATGATTCTCGGGGTAGTCATCATGTCGGTGGCGGCTAAGCAAAAAGAGACTGCCCTAATATCCAAAGACAAAAGCACAAATACATCTCATGTTAAAGGGAGCTTTAAGTCAGGGATCCTTTTTTGTATTATATCCGGTATCCTTTCTGCCGGTGTCAACTTTGCCTTTATTTTTGGTGCACCCATCACCGATCAGGCCATAGCGATGCAAGTACCTGAATATGCAACGAGTTTTGCACTATGGAGTTTGGTTTTTACAGCCAACTTTTTCATTAATACCATCTATGGTTTTTATATGATGGTTAAGAAAGGAACATTCAAGAATTTGAAAAAAGGAAGCCTTACCATAGAATGGCTTGGTGCCCTTTTTATGGGATTGGCTTGGCCAGGAGGAATAATCATTTATGGAATAGGTGCAAACGCGATGGGAGATTATGGTGCCTATGCCGGTTTTCCCATGATGATACTTGCTTCAATTTTAACGGGCAATTTAGCAGGAGCTTTGGGAGGTGAATGGAAAAACTCAGGATCAAAAACTCGTCGCATAATGCTTTATGGTGTTTTGACCCTATGCGTCGCTTTCATCCTATTAGGCTACTCCACTTATGTTATGAATAACTAATTGTTTTGTATGGAAAATTTATCAGTTGTTGATGCACATATTCACCTTTGGGATTTACAAAAGCTGAACTATCCATGGTTAATGAATTTCCCTAAGATAAACCGAAGCTTTTCCTTGTCTGATTATTATAAGGCATCAAGTGGAGTTCATGTTGAAAAAATGGTTTTTGTACAAGCTGAGTGCAAGCCCTCACAATTTATGGATGAGATAAAATGGGTGCAGGCACTTGCCGATGAAGACAAAAGACTCTCCGGAATTGTTCCCTGGGCCCCACTCCACACCGGAAGCGTTGTGGCAAAGACGTTGGAAGCATTTAAAAAAGATAAACGAATAAAAGGGGTTAGACAGTTAATCGAACCAAAAAAAGACATCAATTTTTGTATTCAACCCAAATTTGTAGAAGCTGTACAACTTTTGGGAGCTCATGGTCTTCACTTTGAACTTACCATTGGCCCAAAACATTTCCCTGCTGTGCTAAAACTTGTTGAAAAATGCCCCAATACAAAATTTATTTTAGACCATATAGGAAATCCCAACATTCAAGTAAAACAGATAGAACCCTGGAAAAGCCATCTTATGAGCTTTGCCAATTCCGGACCTCATTATTGTAAATTTTCAAATCTGATTTGTAATGCTGTTTTGGAAAATTGGGACATCGAAGACCTAAGGCCATATACAGAAGCCGTAATGGATGCTTTTGGTCCCGAACGGCTTATTTGGGGAAGCGATTGGCCGCATGCCCTTCGTGCTTCGTCTTGGTCAAAATGGTTCAAAACGGCAACTGCCCTAACCAAAGGGCTCTCCAAAGAAAGTCGTTTAGCCATTTTTAAAAATAATGCGATTCATTTTTATAACTTATAATCCTCTGAGAAATGGAGAACACATCCAATACAGATAAACATAGTTTTTATTCAAATCGGTTTAAAAATAAGGTAGCTATCATCACAGGTGGAGCATCTGGACTTGGACGTGCAATTACAGAAGAGTTTTGTAAGGAAGGTGGCAAAGTCTTATTTACAGACATAGATGCTGCCGGGAAGAACGTACAGGAAGAAAATCAAAAAAGGGGATATCAGACAACTTTCTTGAAAGGTGATATGGGAGATGAAAAATTTTGCGAGGAAGCTGTGCTGGAAACTTTCAAAAGATACGGAAACATAAATTATTTGGTCAATAACGCCTTTTCATTTACCGCTAGAGGAATAAATGCAAAAACCGAAGATTGGATGCGCAGTTTTACAGTAGGACCCTTGGCCTATGCCCGTATGGCAAAAGCGGTACATCCATTTATGAAAAAGTCCGGTGGTGGAGCAATTGTAAACATCTCCAGTATTTCAGCCCATATCGCGCAAAAGGATAGATGGACGTACAATACATCAAAAGGAGCAGTGAACCAACTTACTAAATGCCAAGCATTGGATTTGGCAAATGATAATATTCGAGTGAACAGTGTAGACCCTGGTTGGATATGGACCCAAGAAACCGATAAAGCAGCCAACTTAGATGGCGGTGGGCGTAAAAAATGGGACCCCATCTGGGGTCGATTTCATATGCTAAAACGAGTGGGATTGGCCATTGAAGTGGCAAGACCCGTTCTCTTCTTATTAAGCAACGATGCTTCTTTTATAACCGGCACCAATTTAATCGTAGATGGAGGATATCTTTCCATGGGGCCTGAAGGTCGTGGTGAGTATACGGTCAATGCCGGCTCACAGTGAATACATATTTGAACAAACAGCATGAAAGATAGATTCATAGAAGAAATCACAAAAGTAATTGGTGCTGAAAAAGTGCTTGTTGGATTAGAATTAAAAGATAGATTCTGTCACATTTGGGAAATGGAAAAACCTTTGATGGCCAAAGCCGTCTTCTTTCCAACCACTACAAAAGATGTATCGGATATCCTATCCATTTGTCACAAATATTATCAGCCTACGGTAGTTCATGGTGGTCTAACCAATCTGGTAGGTAGTACGGAGGTGTCAAAAGACGAAGTGGTGATTGCCATGGAGCGAATGAACCTAATTGAAGAATTAGATCCGTCAAGTAGAACTATTAACGTTCAAGCTGGAGTGATCTTGGAAAATATCCACCTCGCTGTTGAAAATGAAAATTTACTCTTTCCAATGACTTTTGGAGCAAAAGGATCCGCCCAAATAGGAGGTGTAATTTCAACGAATGCGGGTGGGCTTCGGGTTTTTAAGTATGGAATGACGAGAAATTTGATTTTGGGCCTTGAAGCAGTCTTGGCAGATGGCACTATCGTTTCTTCCATGAAAAAAATCATCAAGGACAACTCAGGATATGATCTTAAACAATTGTTCATCGGTTCGGAAGGCACTTTAGGTGTTGTGACCAAGGCTGTTTTAAGGTTACAAGAAAAACCCAGAAGCAGAAATAGTGCCTTTGTGGGCATTAACGACTATAAAAATGTAGTTGCTTTTTTAAAATTTATGGATATGGAGCTTGGTGGAATCCTAAGTGGCTATGAGCTTTTATGGGAAGTTAATTTTAAGGAGATGACCTCATCCAGCACAAACATTCCCAAGCTCTTGCCCTATGGCTATACATATTATGTTCTTTTGGAAACTTTAGGGAGTGACCATTCCAAAGATCAGCAGCTATTGGAAGAACTCTTGGGAGAAGCACTATCCCAAGAATTGATTGATGATGCCACATTGGCCCAGTCATCACAACATCTCGACTTTTTTTGGAGAATACGCGAAGATGTAGATGTCCTCGTCGCAAAATGCAACCATGTACAGAATTTTGATGTAAGCCTTCCCATTGGGGATATTGGAAATTACGTGGATCAGGTCTTTGATACATTTGAAAATCTACCTGAAGTAGAAATCTACTTCGCTCATGGGCATGTCGCCGATGGCAATATTCATTTTCTTGTCGGAAAATCCAATGGAACTACCGAACTAACCAAAAAAGTCAATGATATTGTATATGGTCCTTTAAAACAACTTAAAGGTTCCGTTTCAGCTGAGCATGGTATAGGAGTGCACAAAAAAGAGTATTTGCAACTCAGTAGGTCTACCGAAGAAATTGAATTGATGCGCTTATTGAAGGTTTCCCTAGATCCTAGAGGAATATTGAACTGCGGGAAAATTATTGATGCTTAGCCTATCTAACGTAAATAATAGGTCTACTTACTCAATTTTTAAAGATAGGACAGTTCTAAACCCTAAATGTTCCATGCCCGAATCTGGACTTGTGGCCATTCTAGCAGATATTCTATAACTGGCACAATACGATGCGCTACATAGAAAGGACCCTCCCTTTATGACCTTCTCTTGAAGATATGGATTATTTGGATTAAACGCTTTGGAAGCTCCTGCAGGATTTCTGGCCACACCGTTTCCATTCGCCAATTCATTGTAGTAATCTATGTTAAACCAGTCGCTGGTCCATTCCCAAACATTTCCTGCCATATCATAAAGTCCAAATCCGTTTTTTGGATAACTCATCACAGGAGCTGTCCTTTCAAAACCATCATCCAGTGAATTGTTTACCGGAAATTTACCCTCCCAAGTATTGGCGTACTTGCTCAGCACGCCTATTTCATCTCCCCAGAAAAATTGGGCATCTTTGTTGTTTCCTCGCGCAGCATACTCCCATTCCGCTTCGGTAGGCAACCTTTTTCCCGCCCATTTACAATAGGCTTGGGCATCCTCCAAAGCAATATGCACCACTGGATGATTCTCCCTTCCTTCTATGGTACTATTGGGTCCGTAAGGATGTTTCCAATTGGCTCCAATTTTCCATTCCCACCATTGGGAATAATCATAAAGATTGGGTACACTCGACTTTGTTTTCTTGAAAACCAACGAACCAGGCTGTAAAATGGAATCATGGGGCTTATGTGTCCCTTGGGGAAGTTGCTTTTTCATTTCCTCCCAATCAATTTGCCTTTCAGATACGGTAACATACCCCGTTTCTTCAACAAACTGGGAAAATTGGGCATTGGTAACCTCATGAGCATCCATAAAAAACCCATCAACAGCAACCATGTGCCTTGGTTTTTCGTGTGCCATTGCAAAATTATCAATATCCATCGCACCCTGATCAAAGCTGCCACCGGGTATCCATACCATACCTTGCGGTATTGACTCAATATGATTTGGCATGTCTACAATAATCATATCCTCTACAACTTTTTGAGGAGCTTCGTTTTGTTTTTTATCTTTTTTTATATTAAAGCAACCAAGAACAAAAACCGAAACAAAGAGCAACACAAAGGCAGCCTTGGCTCGATAAGTTTTTAATTTTTGAAGATTAATGCTTTCCATACTTTAAATCCTAACAATTATATGTTTGTAAGACAAGTTTGTTGTTCTATACTGTTTTTAAAGTTCAACATCCCTCCGGAAATTTGTCGATGAAGTTTTCCACCCGGTCCACAAGCTTTTTTGAACCACAAATCAATGGTGAGCGCTGGTGTAGTTCTTTTGGAAGGATTTCCAAAATCCTGTTCTTACCATCAACTGCCTTGCCCCCGGCCTGTTCTGTGATAAATGCGATGGGATTGGCTTCATAAAGTAACCGTAATTTTCCATTAGGTGATAATGAACCTTGGGGGTATAAATAAATACCACCCAAGAGCATATTTCTATGGATGTCCGCCACCAAAGAACCCGTATACCGCGCGGTTAAGGGCGTATTCTGTGAATTATCGGTTCGTTGCGCCCACTTGATAAACTTTTTTATTCCTATAGGAAAATGTTCATAATTGCCCTCATTTACAGAATATATCTCGGCAGTATCAGGAAATTTTATATTAGGATGTGAAAGAAAAAATGACCCCACGCCCGGATTAAAAGTGAATCCATTTACCCCATTACCAACGGTGTATACCAATATAGTGGATGAACCATAAATAAGATATCCTGCAGCAATCTGGTTAATCCCTGGCTGTAAAAAGTCCTCAAGGGTCACAGGGCTTCCAACAGGCGATATTCTTCGGTATATGCTAAAAATGGTTCCAACGGTAACATTTACATCGATATTGGAAGACCCGTCCAAAGGATCAATCAGCACCACGTATTTGGAATCCAGATTTATGGTTTCATCAAAAGAAATAAAACTTTCCACCTCTTCAGAGGCCAAACCACAGATTTCGCCCCTATTTCTTAGTGTGTCCACAAAAATATCGTTGGCAATTATATCAAGTTTCGCCTGAATCTCACCTTGAACATTTTCTTTATCTAATTTACCAATGATATTGGCAAGTCCCGCCTTGTTTATTTTCTCATTGACAACTTTTCCCGCCAATTTAATGGAACTCAATAGCGCAGTGAGTTCTCCTTTAGTATAGGCAAAATCTTTTTGGTTCTCAACAATGTACTCTCCAAGTGTAATTGGCCTTTCCATCTAAGAATCTTTTGCAACAGTATACCTTCTTTGGAGCCACTTGCTAAATACTAAAAACAGTATACCACACAAAATCCATGCAGGAAGGGTTACAAATGAAAGGAATACATCAAAATACAGGGAAATAAAATAGAAAACACCAAAACTTACGGCCCAAGACCAAAATACGGCTTTATTGAACCCAATACGTTCTTTGGCCGCATAGTCTTCAACAAGCGCAAGACGCTTGGCAAAGAAATGTTCAAATACAATGATGGCTCCAAACGGGGCCAAAATGAATCCATATAAAGCCACAAAGCCCAGTAATTTCATGGCAAAGGCAGGAAATAGGCCCGATACTGTCGCAATCATCCCAGCAATAAAAGTTACCTTGGCCGTGCTCAATTTTGGCATTATGGCCTGAAATGCAAGTCCAGCTCGGTAGATTGTGGGATTGGCCGTGGTCCATCCTGCAAGGATGACCACAATGATTCCAAAAATACCGATTGCGTTATGGGCCAATGGTCCGGGAGCCACTGGTGGTGCTTCTCCATTGCCTAAAAAAGTCTGCGCCTCTGGAGATTTTAGGTAGACGGCATACAACAAAGCTGCTGCAATCCATGCCATATAGTGTCCTACATACATCCCTGCAGCCGTGGTCCATCCGCTGGATTCATTCTTGGCATAACGAAAAACCGATAAATCTGACATGCCCACGTGCATGGCCGCATTGGCAAACCACGACCAAATTACCACATGCCAGAATCCAAACTTAAGCTGACCAGGAAAGGGATCGGTTCCCTCTCCCCAAATATTCCAAAAATCTTCGAGGCTGCCAACGTTTAATTGTGAAAGAGCCACAATTCCACAGGCAATAAAACCTGTTACGATGATGGGCGACATCCAATTGGCCGCTTTTGACACTGTTTCATACCCCCTTGCCGCAATAATGGAAATTACCAATCCTATCAATAGTACAATAATGACCCAGGTTAAACTATTGGGCACGGTATCGGTCAGCTTTGGCATTTCCATATCAAAAGGAACACCCACTGCTGTGGCCGAAACAGTAACCATGGCACCTGCTAAAAAGCAAAACAATAATCCATTGGCCAGATTGTAAAACGTGACCAACTTTTTACCAGCTATTCTTTCCAACTGATAGTAGAGCGTCAATCTTCTTTTCACAGCAATGTGGGCCGTAAGAAAACGCCAGCTTAGCACGGCTAAAAGATTACCCAACAATAGTCCTATAATCAAATCGAAAGCGCTTACGCCCGCCGTTAAGAACAATGGGCCTATCATAAATTCTGTGCCAGCGGCATGCTCCCCGGCATACATGCCCAAAAAGCTTTTCCAGCTTTTTAATTTTGATTTTGGTACCGGTTCTCTCTCAAATTCACCTGAAGCGTAATTCTCCTGCTCATTTTCAATATTGTACTTGGTCATTTCAAATTGGTTATTTAATTAGATGATTTGGCAAGTCTTCGATTTTTTTACAACATAGTTGATTCATAACTTGACCCAACTGTCTTTTGAACATGGCAATGGCATGGTTGCCGCCCTTATTGCCCAAAGCACCGACACTATACATAAAGGACCTGCCCATAAAGGTAAAATCAGCGCCACTTGCCAAACTTCTGGCAATATCTGGTCCGGATTGTATACCGCTATCCATCATTATGGTCAATTGGTCTTTATATTTTTCAGCAATACGGCTCAAGGGCGCAATGGTGGATTCTGCGGCATCCAATTGCCTGCCTCCATGATTTGATACAATAATTCCGTCAAACCCCATATCTATGGCATCTTTAGTGTCTTCTTCCGAAGCCACACCTTTCAACACCAGTTTTCCTTTCCATTTATCCCTTATCGGCATTATTTTCTCACGGTTCAATTTTCCTGAAAAGGTCTTGTCCATGAAAAATCCCAACTGTTTTAAGTTCAATCCCTCCGGTATGTAGGGTTTGAGTGTTTCAAACGTAGGTTGGCCATAGCGCAATGTTTTGATGGCCCACTCGGGCTTGCCCAGAGTCTGTAAAATATTTTTAACCGACATTTTTGGAGGAAGCGCAAGACCATTCTTAATGTCCCGGGGGCGATATCCAAAGGTGGGCACATCGCACAATAACACCAAAACGGGGCACCCTGCACTTTCGGCCCTACCAATAATATCATTTCTTACATGATCATTCACAGGGTTGTACAACTGAAACCAAACTTTACCCTCCGTCAGTTCACTTGCCCTTTCTATACTCATAGTGGTGACCGTGCTCAAAATAAAGGGAATGTTGTGCTCAAAAGCTGCCTTGGCCAAAATTTCCGGTGAATTGGGCCACATCAACCCTTGAAGGCCAACTGGCGATATACCGAAAGGGGCATCATATTCAATACCAAAAAGTGAGGTTTTTAACGAACTTTCACCATAATTTCTAAGGTATCTGGGCATAAGTTTTACGTCCCTTATCTCTTTAGTGTTCCTTACGATATTGACGTCTTCATTGCACCCTCCATCAAGATACTCAAATGCAAATCTGGGTACCTTCTCCTTGGAACGCAATCTTAGGTCTTGTGTGGCTGGGTATCTACTGTCTATTTGTGCTATGAGGTTCATTTTATAACGAATGGAACGTGTTTTTTTAGTGCGTAGTTCTTGTTAAGAAATTTTGAATTCAGTTTCTGGTCAGAAACTGCTATTGCAGCCCCTATTGATGAGCCCAATGCCGAATCAGTGGTCATTACCTGTGTATTCCTCAAATAGTGGGCCAACAACTTTACATAAATATCATTATCAGCGAAACCACCATCAATATAAAGATTGTTTACAACTCTATCATCCATGACCCTTTTGATGATTTTCACCTGTATCATTGTAAGCTCGATCATTAAATGATGGTAAGCGTGTTCAAACGTATTATATGGAATATCAGTTTTATCGGGCATGTTCTCGTCCGAAAAGCTTTGCCACCTAAAAAGATGCACAAAATCTTTGTTGATTTCAAAAAAGGTGTCGAAATCGAACTCCAACTTTTTGTGCCTATCCTTTTCTACTCCATAATGTTTGTTTAGAAAATCAATCTGTAGCTTATATTCATTGCCCAGAAATATTCTTGAGGCCTTTACGGGCTTACCATTGATACGCATATAATTAATACAATCATTCTTGATGTCCTGTTCGGATAAATTTCCGTTGATAAATGGATTGAATGCGATACTCCAGGTACCCGTTGACACCAATACAAACTTTTCCTTTGCACCCCTAATGTATGGCAGAAGTGCTGCGGAACTATCGTGTATGCCCACCCCGACCTTAATTCGGTTACCGTTGTAGTTCATGTTTATACTGGTTTCCGAAGGTACCAATGGCGCCAATATTTTGTGGAAACCTTCTTTATACACCCAATCATGATAGTCTTTCTTTTGGTAATTCCATAGCAAGGTATGAGAACCCAAACTGGTATATTCAGAAACTGGAACACCTGTAAATACATAACTAATGTATTGAGGAAGGTGCAATGATATCTTAATTTTTTTGAAGATATCAGGCTTATAGTGTTTAAGCCAATACAACTGCATTCCCGAATTCAATAAACCTGCATCGTCTGAACCTGTCAAGGCCAACAGTTGCTCATTTGGCCCGTATTTGGCAAAAAAACTTTTGGTGACCTTTTCTGGTATAGGCTTGGTATAGCTGTACATGGGCAACAAAGGATTACCATGTTCATCTAAATGTACCAAACTGGCACCATACGTTGAAAAATTAAGTGCTTGCAAATCATAGGTGTTCAAGTTGATGGTGTTTTCAAAAACACTCTTTAGCCAAACTTGAAGATCCTCTATATCTTCGCAAGGATGGTTTTCTTCGTCAACCTTATTTTTAAACTGGCGGTATTCCCGATGCACTTCCTCATAATTCTCATCAAAAAGGAAGAATTTTTTATTTGTTTTACCAATATCAAAGACCGCGGTTACTTTTTTCTTGCCCATTCAATCATAATCCTGTTGCAACCGTGTGTTTTCCACGCTCTGCGATTAATTTATTTCTTACTTCCATTGCCCTGTAGATCTTCAAGGGGTTTACAGCTCCGCCTAAGTCGACCCGTGCTTTTGCAAGCAAGGGCCTCACATCCGTCCTGAAGGCATCTTGCAGAATTTCTTGGCACTGGACCACATCACCCTTGGACTGCGCTTCTAAAAGACTTTCTTGATTTATTAGCATAGCTTTGGCATAGGATTCCTGTATAGCCTCTAATGACTGTAGCAAATCTTCCAAAGGATCCTTTATATTATGACTTGCATCGATCATCCACGCCAATTCCGGATTTTGTTTATTTCTTTCCATTCCATTGACCAATTCATTGAAAATCAAAAACAAGCTATAGGGTTTTATGCTTCCTACAGTAAGGTCGTCATCCCCATATTTGCTATCATTGAAATGAAATCCGCCCAGTTTGCCCTTGAGCATCAATGTGGCCACAATTTGTTCAATGTTCGTGTTTGGCAAATGGTGCCCCAAGTCCACAAGGGTATAGGCCCTCTCACCACAGGCATTAGCCAACATAAATGAGGTGCCCCAATCCTGTATAACGGTACTGTAGAAATTGGGTTCGTAGGGTTTATATTCAATGAACAGCTTCCAATCATCCGGCATATGACCATAGATTTTCTTTAAACTGTCCTGAGTATTGAGAAGGGAGCTCTGAAAATCTCTCTGCCCCGGAAAGTTGGTGCCATCCGCCAACCAAACAGTCAAGCTTTTAGACCCCAATTTTTCACCTATATCTACAACATCGTTGTTATGCTGAACCGCCATTTGCCTCACTTCTTTATCCATACTGCTGAGGGAACCATGGCGATAACTCAATTGGGCATGGGATTGATCTTGAAAGGTATTTGAATTTACCGCATCAAAGATTATCCCGTGGCCTTTGGCTTTCTCTTTTATTGCGGCATAGTCGTTAGGTATGTCCCAAGGTATGTGCAACGAAACAGCTCCTGCCGTCTTTGTGAGAGCGTGCAGAATTCCAATATCATCAATCTTTTCTTCCAAACTGGTAGGTTCCCCAAAGAACCCAAATCTACCAAAACGGGTACCTCCTGCACCTAAGGCCCAACTTGGAATAGCCACTTGAAAGTCTTGTAGCCTTTGAAGCAACCCTTGTATATTCACTCCTTTTTTGGTGAGTTTTTCCGCTAATCTGGTAAAATCATCTTCAAGGTCTTGAATTTGCTTATTATTTTGTTCTTGAAGTATATCCTTTCTAATTTCCATATTTCATTATCAAATAGGTTAGGAAATCCATGGGCCGCTGTTAAACGGCCTCATAGACTTCACAAACTAACTCAAACCAACTTTAATTAACTGTAACTTAATTTTTACTATCGAACAAAGGCGTTGGCCATGCCTCCATCAACATTAATAATATTACCAGTGGACTTATCTAGCAAACCTACAAGCGCAAATACGCCATTTGCTATATCCTCCGGATAAATAATCTCGTTCAATAAATTTCTTTTGGCATAATGGGCCGGTAGTTCTTCCACGGTTATACCGTAGGCTTTTGCCCTTCCTTCTGCCCAGTCACCTTCCCAGATTTTACTGCCCACAATCACGCCATCAGGATTAACCGTATTGACTCTAATCTTGTCTGATGCGAGTTCGGATGCCAATAGGCGCACCATATGCTGTTGGGCTGCCTTGGCGGTGCCATAACCCACATTATTTGGGCCAGCTACCAATCCGTTTTTACTGGCAATTGATATAAAATCTCCGCCTTGTCCTTGTTTTCTCATAATTTCCACACCCTGCTTTGCCAATTCAAATTGACCTTTCACCAAAACATCTTGTAAAATGTCCCAATCCGACTCGGATGTCTCCGCCAATGGCTTGGATATGGCCAGGCCTGCGCTATGGACGACAATATCCACACCTCCAAACTCAAGACATGCTTTTTTGTACGCGTTTTGTATGGAATCCATTTTAGTTACGTCGCAGACTTTATAGGCGGCTGTATCTTTTTTATAGGTCTGGACGGCTTCTTGCAATCTATTCTCGGCCACATCGGTCAACACAACATTTGCCCCTTCTTCAGCCAATTTATCGGCAATGGCTTTTCCAATACCTCCCCCTGCTCCCGTGACCAAGGCAACTTTCCTTGACAATGGTTTTTCTTTAGGCATTCGCTGGAGTTTTGCTTCTTCCAACAACCAGTACTCAATATCAAAAGCTTCCTGCCTTGGAAGTGAGGTATAAGTCGAGATGGCTTCGGCCCCCCGCATTACATTAATAGCGTTAATGTAGAATTCACTTGCCACACGTGTTGTCTGCTTGTTCTTGGCAAAGCTGAACATACCAACCCCGGGATATAAGATTATCACTGGATTTGAATCCCGTATTGCGGGGCTATTGTCCCTTTTGCACGTATTGTAATACGCTTCATACTCGCTCCTGTATTGCTCAAAAGCAGGCTTTAGCTTGTTCAATGTCTTTTCCGAATCAGTAATATCCTCATCAGGGCTCAAGCCTAAAACCAAGGGCTGAATCTTGGTTCTAAGAAAATGGTCAGGACATGAGGTGCCCATAGGTGCAAGGCGTTCTAAATCATGGCTGTTGATATATTCCAAGACTGTATCCGAATCATTGAAATGACCTATCATTCTGCCTTCTGATGAACAAAGCCCCCTTAACAAAGGCATTAATTGTGCTGCCTTTTCTTTACGCTCATCACTTTGTAGCGATTTTACTTTTATACCTCCAAACACACTACCCTTCTCTTTTACCATCTTGGCAATGTATTCCGAGGCCATTTCGATTACTTCAAGGCTATTGATATAACATTCATAAGAGGTGTCCCCCCAAGTGAAAAGCCCATGGCTACCCAAGACAATTCCGCGAATTCCAGGATTTTCTTCCAAACATTTTTCCAATTGCAGACCTAAATCAAACCCTGGTCTTTGCCATGGTACCCACCCCATAGTATCACCCCAGATTTCTTTGGTAACCTTCTCGCTGTCTTTTGCGGCAGCTACGGCAATCAGCGCATCTGGGTGCAAATGGTCAATGTGCTTGAACGGTAACATACCGTGTAATGGTGTATCTATTGACGGGGCCCGGCTGTCTAGATCATATATGCAATGATTGAAGAGGCCAACCATACGATCCTCGTCATCAAGTCCTTGGTACACATTTTTTAACCTTCTAAGTCTTTCTGTATAGAGACCTGCAATTCCACTCTTGTCCAAAGTCCCTATGTCACCTCCAGAACCTTTAATCCACATCACCTCAACTTCTTCATTTGTCAACGGATCTTTTTCTGTTGTTTTACAGCTTGTGTTGCCACCGCCATAATTGGTAATTCTTAAATCTGATCCCAATATGTTGGATCTGTATAAAAAAAGTGCAACTTGATCATCACCAAATGCACCTGCTTTTTTATTGTCCCAAAGGTAGTTTACGTATTTAAAAGCTTTAGGTTTAGTGCTCATCTTTTAATTTTTATTAATTATTCAGCTAACTTACTCAAAGATTAAAGAGTAGCTATCCTGTACTGTACCGTTGGATTATATTATTTTCCTGTTTTTGTTTTATTTCACATCCTAGAATACTTCATCTTCAATAAAATTAATATCCATGCTCAACCGAATAAAAATAAATCCCAAAATCACGTAAACCAAAATACCAATAGTTGACAGTATAATTGAAAACATACCTTTAGATAATTTTAAAATTGATTAAAGGCTTCCTTAATAAATAACTTGAGTGAAGAATTTAACTTGTCTTGGGATATTACGGAAAAAGCTCATAATCTTTTGAGGGAGCAAAAAGTTATTGTATCATTCTAAAGAAAGGGAAATTTTGTTAACCGTATGCGCCTAATTGCAAAAACCAATATCCTGTTTTAAATAAATAAGCTGAGTAACTATATAATGAAGGTCTACAATTCATTTGTAGCACATGCTGGCGTCAAGGCTTATGTTGACCTTTAAATTTACCATTGTGATGAAGGTCTTTTCCTGAACCTTTTAAATAAAAATATTGGGGTCTACGACTATTATATAGTCCCATTTTAAAACTGATAGTCTGAACCATGTAAGTATAAGCCCAGATGTTGAAAAAGCTTTATCCAAGATTTCCAAAAACAGCTCCTAGATAATAATTTGGGACCTTCCGACATTTATTTTTTTGCAGATTTACCAAGCCTTTGAAGAAAATATCTATAACGCTCTGAACGTAGGGATTGATAAAATATTAGCATACAATAAATTGGTATCGGTCTAACCAGAAAATCAATATATCCAGATCCTAAACGAATATATACGGCTTTAGAAAGTTTTATGTGCACCATTACCTCGATTTTGAATTTTACGACGAGATATACAATAAAATGATATTAGATAAGGGCGACGTCTTTATTGTTATTGAGGAAAACGATTTAGTTAACCTTCTGGAAATAATCAGAGAAAAGGACTAGGTTTTAGATAAAGAAATTGGTATAATATCTTATAAAGGAATTATTGGGCATCACCGTAATATCGACCAATTTTGTTAAAATGGAGCAACATGCGGCAGAAAGTATTCTAAATAAAAAAGGAGGGGATTTTAAAAATGAATTCAATTTCATAGATAGGAATTCCATATAACCCCTAATCTTTTAAAAACTTCGCCCTTAAGTCTTTAATCTCATTTTCTTTGATTGGATTGACAACACCAAGTGCTTTACTGTCAATAATAGACTTTGCACTGAATTCTGCCACTTCCAAACGGTCAAAAGCTTCCAAAAGACTTGAACCTGTAACAAGAAGGGAATTGTTTTGAAAAAGCCCTATTGGCGTATGCTTGCCCAGAACCTTAACGGCATCACCCCCTCTTTTTAATGGTTCGCCATAAGGAAGTAGGGGTATGTCTTCCAATAAGACATAGGATTCTGGAATGGTCCTTGTATCCATTTTTAAATGTGTAATGGCAAACGCCATTGCGTTGGGCGATTGTGTAGAAATTATACAGTTGATATTCTTATGATTTTTGTAGATTTCCTGGTGCATCGGTGTTGCCCTACTGGCTTCTTTTTGTGACTCTTTGGTTTCCTTATCTATAAAAACCAAATCTCCTGGGGTTATTTCCCTTCTGTTGAAATTTGTAGGATTAATTAAAAAAGCTGTTTCGGTCAGCCTGCATGAAATAGTACCGAACGAACTGACCATAAGTCCTTGTCTGCATGCCCGCTGTATAATTTTTGCCATTTCATAGCGAAGTAGCAGTTCTTCTTCCGAAGGAACGTGTTCTAGAATGGTTCCAAAATCATTCTTTAACGCCTCAAATGCGCCCAACTGCGTATTACTAAGAGATTTACTCTTGCCTAGCATCTTAGAACGTATCAATGTTTTTGCACAAAACTCTAGAGTCTCAAAGCGCATGAATGCCTCTGAAAGCGTACTTCCTCCAATCACTATACCATGGTTTTCCATAATGACCGAATTGAAACCTTTTTGAAATTCTTCAGCTATACTCTGGCCCAAAGCTTCACTACCTGGCAAGCGGTAAGGTGCAAAACCTACCGAACCACAAAGTTGCTTTGCTTGCGGAATGATTGTGGTATCTGGAATTTGTCCTACTATGCTAAAAGCAACACATGCAGGAGGATGCGCATGTATAATAGCCTTAATGTCAGGTCTTTTATTGTATATCGCCGCATGAAATGGAAATTCAGATGAAGGTTTGTGCCTTCCTTCATAATCGCCATTGGTATTTACTTTAACGATGTCCTTTCTGGATAGTGAACCCTTGTCCACTCCAGCAGGTGTAATCCAAACAACATTATCTTCTCCCTTGATGGATATATTGCCACCTGATGTGGTAGTCAGTCTTGATTTATAGATTTGCTCCATTGCATTTGCTATTAAAATGCTTGGATGTGTACTGGAAACTTTCATATGAATTGTCTGCTAAAATTTAAAGGGACTCTAAGGCAACCTTGATAAATCTATTTTTACTCATTTCCGGAATAAGCAAAATGCCTCTTTCTGGATCAATGCCCAAATCGGCCATTTGCACAAATCCGGTCAAAACTTCGCTAACATTTCCGTTATTGGATATTTTTAAAAGTCTTCCGCCAACCCAATCTGTTGCATAATAAAAACCTTTGTACTTGACCACACCGTCAAAATTGGCAATAGGCAATCCTTTTCCAACAGCTAAAATCTCCTTAGTTTTTAAATTTACCTTCTTCAGTGTACCCTTTCTACTCGTATCAAAAGTAGCCTCATTGGTCATCGGGCCCCATGTAGCCACAATGAGGTCATCACCATCCACCCACAAGCCATTGGGACATTCCAATTCCTCATTTTGTAAAAAAATTTCCACATTCCCCTTATTGTCTATTCTATAGATAATGTTTTCATACGTATCAGACACGTAAATATTTCCGTCAGGGGTAGCTGCGACATCATTGGCAAAACGTGATCCAGGAAGCGGTATTTTTTTTACAATTTTACCGTCTTCAATGCGTATTTTCACCAATACCCCTCTGTCGGCAGCATACAAATGTCCATCCTGTGAAGACATTCCAGTGGGCGCATCCAAACCTTCTACCCATCTATTTTTTAAAACATTTCCATTTTCATCGAGACGGGTAATCCAACCGTAGCCATCTTTTTCAATAGTAACCTTTTCACCACCTAAGTTTGATATAAACCAGGTTTTTGAACCAGAATCCCAATATGCATTTTCTGGAGTATCCAAAATCTGATCAAGGTTGTTGTTAAAATTGGTATATGTTGCTACTATCATATCTTTCCACTTTTGCATGGAAAGGGACAAATGGTCTGTTGGCTCTTCCTCAATCCCAAAAGTATGTAATACGGTCTTACCCTTAAATCCGATTTTCTGAAGTACGGAAACAAATTTTTCCACTTCAAAATCTCCTTTATCCAATGGTTGTATGGCATCGGACCAGTCCGCCTTTTCGTTTTCCCTCATGGTCACATCTGTTCCTGAGATCGAAGCAAACTTTACGTACGGAGCTGTTTTAATGGCCACATCCAATAACCTATTTCCATTGCCTGCACGCATTTCATGGCACAAATGGAGCGTTGTATACAGATTATTGGTATTCAAGGCTTCAATATATGTTAGAGATTCTTCAGCAGCTTCAATAAAGGTGTTATCATGGGGATAGAGCACTATATCCTTTCCAAGTTTTTCAGCCTCAGAGGTCATCTCCTTTAATAGTGTTATCACTTTTTGGTCGGTGGCATTTGGCTCAAGGATAATAACCCACAATGAAGCGTTTTTGGGCAAGGCATTCAATGTCTTTTTCCATAGCTCCCCTTCACTTGCGTAATCTTGGCTAAAGTCAAAAGGAAAATAGACTACTGGTATTGATAATTTTCCCGATAAAAATTCAGGTGAATCAAGATATTCCTGCAGCTTTTTTCTTTGTCCGTCATTTTTTACAGCGAAGGTAACACCCTTATAGCCCAATTCAGCGAACAATTTTGACCTTTCAGGAACTGACATCCCATCCATTTTAAAATCAAATGCATACAGCGATTCATCTATTCCTTGAGCTTGTCCCAAAAGAGAAAATGTCAAAAATATAATACACCAGATATTTTTCATTTTTTTTGGTTTTAATAGAGATGCTAAAATAATCTGACCTGTACAATAGTCCATCCTGCACTGTCTGTGTATAGAGTGCATGAGTATATCATTCTGGATCGAATGACACGAATGAGTACAACCTCGCTCTAAAGGCTACTTCTTTAAAAAAAATGATAATCACAAAACTTTAAAAAAAAAATGGAACCCCAAGGAAGTCCTAGCTTCTTAAAATTCCTTAGAACGGAGAATGATTTCTTTATGAAAAAATGCTGTTGACACCTACCTGACAATTACCCGTATATAAAAAAATATTATGTACATCTAGAGCATTAGAAAAAGACATCCGTACTCAATTTTTAACCCGTAAATCGATAACGGGTATCTTAAGATCAGCGACCTTCCCATTTCACCAATATTGGGATAGACTTAATCCATTCTTAAGATGACAATAATATTAAGATGTTATTGAACAAATGATAACAAAATTTAATTATACAATAGATGGTGGAATCTTTATCTCAAAAATATTGTGAATGTATTCGGTTTTCTTAACAGAGCATCATTTACTATGTTGTGACATTAGTGTGTAATCACATTTGTTTTTTTCAAAAATGATTTTTATTACTGGCGGTGTGATGACATCCGGTAACTCTACAAACACGGAAGATGTTGCCACAATGACCCCTACCCAATATAGTTAGTCGCCCTCTCTCTAACAATGTCTATCAATTAGTATAAAACTATTGTAAGCCCTATTTAAAGCCAGATTCTAAAATAGAACATACAATATTTAAATTGTTTTTTTAGCATTTTTTTTACTGATTTTCATGTTTTTTAATTGCATAAAATGATTATTAATTGAGTAGAGAAGCACATCAAATTACAGTAACCTGCAGTATCCTGCAGGATAGTAAAGAAACTAAATCCTACTAGTTTAACACAAAATTGTTAAAACATTAACAATCAACTAAAATCAAAAAATCTGGCAATGTCTCATTAATTGCCTTCTAAAATCCAACTTGAAATGAAAAAAAAATTAACAACCTTTTATTTAGTGTTGATACTGGGGGTCATAAATGGCTACTCTGTTTATGCACAAGATGACATGGTGATTACAGGTGTTGTTCTTGATGGCGAATCCAATGTCCCCTTGCTAGGGGCAACTATTATTGTAAAAGGTGCAAGCATCAATGGTACTACAACAGATTTTGATGGTAATTACACCATCACCGCAGCCCCCAATGCCGTTATCCAAGCTTCATATGTAGGTTATGAACCAGTGGAAGAAACAGTTGATGGGCGAAAGGAAATAAATTTTACCCTTATACCTAATAGCGAGCAACTGGACGAAGTTGTGGTAGTTGCCTATGGAAAACAGAAAAAAGAAACTGTTACTGGGGCGGTTTCATCGATTGAAACCAAAACCATAAAGCAGAGCCCGGCGGCTAACTTGTCCGTGACTTTGGCAGGTAGATTACCTGGTCTCACGGCATTGCAACGTAGTGGCGAACCTGGACGGGACCTTACCCAATTGTTCATAAGAGGCCAAGGTACCGTAAACGCCCAATCACCAATTGTATTGGTGGATGGCGTGGAAAGGGAACTCACCTATATTGACCCCAATGAAGTTGAGTCTGTGACCATTCTAAAAGATGCCTCATCAACTGCGATTTTTGGGGTAAGGGGTGCAAACGGGGTGATTCTTGTAACCACAAAACGTGGAACTTCCGAAAAACCAGAAGTAACTCTCACTTACGAAAGTGGTGCACAAGCCTTTACAAGAATTGCCCATCCTGTTAACTCTTACGAGTATGCCACTTTACAGAATTTAGCGCAGACCAACGATGGAGTTGATCCTGCTTTTGGGCCAGATGCCTTAGAGGCTTTTCGTACGGGATCCAACCCTGAAGCTTATCCCGATGTTGATTATATTAATGAATATATAAGTGATTTTGCACTACAACAGAGGTTAAACCTTAACGTATCTGGAGCAGGTAAAAATGTTCAGTACTTTGTAAATGCGGGCTACTTAAATCAAGGTGGGCAGTTTAAAGTTGAAGATAATCTGGATTATGATCCCCGTTTTAAATTAGACCGTTACAATTTCCGATCTAATATTGACTTACAGATAAAAAATAATTTGAGCGCATTTTTAAACCTTGCGGGCTATGTTGAAAACCAGAATTCTCCCTTTGGTGTTCAAGTGGCAAGTACCGGGCAAGGTGGACAGTCATCCTCGCTTTTTATTTTGGCAAGTATCTATGACACACCCTCGTCTACAGCGGGTCCTCTATCACCAGATGGATTTGTGGTTACTCCCCCCACGCAGTCAAATCCGGCTTTTGGGCTTTTAAACAGAACTGGTTACAGACAACAGACTAGATCAAATATTACAGCCACATATGGAATGCAACAAAAATTGGATTTTATTACAGAGGGACTATCTGCAAAGGCGGTAATGTCTTTTGACTCTAGAGCCATCAATAATTTGGAGGGTTCCAAAACTTACCGCAAACAGGTACAGGTTATTGAACAGACTGAAACGGGTAGAGACACTATATACTTTAGAGATTTCAATGCCGATATTGACGGACCTTTAAATATTACCGGATCCCGAGGCTTTAGGAGTCTTTCCAATTTTCAGGCTTACCTTAACTATGCCCACAGTTTTAAAGATCATGATGTCACTGGCCTTTTGCTTTGGCAACAACAAAAAGAAATTATTGATGAACAATTGCCCTTCAACCTTAGGGGGTTATCATCTCGTATCACCTATGGTTACAAAGACAAATATTTTGCCGAATTCAACGCTGGTTATAATGGTTCGGAACAATTTGCCAAAGGCAATCGCTTTGGATTTTTCCCTGCTTATTCTGCGGGCTGGATAGTTTCCAGTGAGAAATTCTGGGAAGGAATAAAATCTGCTGTCGATTATTTTAAGTTAAGAGGGTCGTATGGTGAAGTTGGTAACGACAGAATTGGTTCTGCCAGATTCCTTTACTTAGATGATATTGATGTTCCCGGTGGAGGTTATAGTCCTAGTTTGGGCCTTGGTGGAACTGTATCCATTGCCCAATTGTGAAACGAAAACCTTCAATGGGAGGTTGCCAAAAAAACCAATATTGGTGTTGAAATGGGACTTTTCAATGATTTTGATTTGAGACTTGATGTTTTTAAAGAAAGTCGTGACAATATTCTAAGAAACAGGGGAACAATTCCTGTTTTAAATGGATTACCCATAGGAGCTTTACCACCAGTAAATATTGGAATAATAGAGAACCAAGGTTATGAAGTTGAGTTGAATTACAATAAGTTCTTCAGTCAAAGTTTATCCTTCCTGTCCCGTATAAATGTTAATTACGCAAATAATGAGCAGATTTTTGCCGACGAACCTTTGAGACCAGAGGATTTTGCCTTCAGGTATCGCCAAACCGGTTTTAGAATTGGGCAAAATTTTGGTTATCTTGTAGAAAAGTACTTTGAATCACAAGAAGAAATAGATGCTTCTCCTGTTCAAAATGTAGGTGGACGCGCTTCACTCCCAGGTGATTTTAAATACAAGGATTTAAATGATGATGGTGTAGTTGATGAAAAGGACATTTCGCCTATTGGCTATTCCCAAGTACCTGAATATACCTTTGGCGCCGCATTTAACCTCACATATAAAAACTTTGATTTTAGCGTACTATTCCAAGGTGTGTCCAATGTGTCCTACTTTTATAATAATAGAGGTACATTTGCCGGCCCCAACTACTTTAACAGACATCTGACCAGTTGGACACAAGAACGTTACGATGCTGGTTTACCCATTAATTACCCTAGGTTGACCAACCAAGCATCTCCTAACGAGATTGCAAACTCGTTCTTTATTACAGATGCCAGTTACATCAGGCTCAAAAATATAGAGATTGGGTATGCTTTTCCAGAAAGCGTTACCAAAAGCATAGGAGCCAAACGCTTTCGTATTTATGCTAATGGACTTAATGTTGTCACATGGGACAGTTTACCCACAAAAGATTTTGACCCAGAACTTACAGGAGCATTGTCTTACCCTGTGACAAAACTGTACAATATTGGTCTGAACTTATCCTTTTAAATCAGCAAAAAAAAATTAAAGATGAAAAACGTAAGATATATATATATAGCACTGTTAACTTTATTTATTTTAGGCTGTGATCCTGATGCCTTGGATATTACGCCAGATGGAAGAACCAATTTAGACGATGTCTTTCAGAATGAGCAACAAACCGAAGCCTTTTTAAACAGGGTCTACGGTAGTATTCCAAAGTATTTTTATAAATATCAATTCTTTGCCTATTTAGCCGGTTCCTCGGATGAGGCAGAAGATTCGGATGTAGGGAACGAACCCAGTAACATCAGCTTCATTTGGAACACTGGATCGTTAACACCAAGTTATGATCCGTTGGAACAAAACGGCCATGATGTTGCAGTTAAACGATACCAAACTTTTTGGGGAGGTATCCGGGATGCAAATGTTTTTTTAGCGAACGTTGAAACGGCAAATATTCCCAATACAAGAAATCGCGGCAGATTTACGGCAGAGGCCAAATTACTTAGAGCTTTCTATTACTTAGAAATGATTAAAAAGTACGGACCAATGCCTATTGTAACGGAGCCCTTTAATACCACAACGGATTACACCGCTTTGGTAAGACCAACTTTCCAAGAATGTGTGGATTTTATTGTGAATGAATGCCGAGAAGCAATTGCAATCCCAGAATTGCCCATCCGTATTACGGAAGAACAAGAACGAGGTAGGTTTACAAAAGCCGTAGGCCATGCTATTATTTCGCACGCATTAATTTATAACGCCAGCCCTTTATGGAACGATAGCAATGACACCGGTAAGTGGCAGGTTGCCGCAACGGGTTCTAAAGAAGCAATAACGGCTTTGACTGCGGGCAATGAATATGAACTCTTTCCTGATTATGAGGAGTATTTTTATTCGCAATCCGACATGAATCCTAGCCCAAGGGATCGCGAAACCATTTTTGAGATAAAGGACGGATCACCAGGAACATTTACCATTATCAATGCCCTACCCAGTCAACCAGGTCAATTTAAGACCGGATCCGCCCCTACTCAAGAATTGGTAGATAGCTATGAAATGGTAGCCAACGGAGAACCTGCGATCTTAGGATACAGCGACGAAGATCACCTAAATCCTATAATAAATCCAGCATCTGGGTACGACCCAAACAACCCGTATGAAGGGCGCGACCCCCGTTTTTATGCCACAGTTTGGTATAATGGTGCTCAATGGGACAATATACAAGGCAATATTCACACGGTAGAAACCTTTATTGGGGGATCAGACCAGTTGATCAAAACGCCACCTAATCGTAAAAACACGCACACCGGCTACTATTTGAGAAAGTTCTACAATCCAAAAATACAGGCTGGACAAGGATCGCCGGCAAGATTCAAAAAATTCCGTTTAGCGGAAATTTACCTAAATCTTGCAGAGGCTGAAAACGAAGCTAACGGACCAACTACAGAGGCCTATAACGCAATAAACATAGTTAGGACCCGTGCTGGGATACCCAATCTACCCTTGGGCCTTTCGCAAGATGAGTTTAGAGATCGGGTGAGGAATGAGAGAAGGGTTGAACTGGTTTGGGAAGAACACCGCTTTTTTGACGTTAGAAGATGGAAAATTCTAGACCAGACCGATAAGTTGGTTACCGGAATGGAAATCATCAGGAATGCACCTGGCGATTTTACTTATCAAAGGTTTGTAGTTAGTAAACGAAATGCTTGGGATGACAAATACCGTATTTTTCCAATTCCACTAGGAGAAACTTCTATTATTCCAGACTTCGATTTAAACCAAAACCCTGGATGGTAGGGAAAAGGTATTTAATATAACCAATAATACACCAATAACAGAAAACCTTGTTTAGGTACCAAAAATTCCTTTACAAGGTTTTTAATCTTATTGGAAATCTTTATGAAGTATACATTCTTAATTATCTTTTTTATGACCTTGAGTGGTTTCTCCCAAAGTCAAGAACTTGACCTGAGCGTCAATATTCAGAATACCCATGATCTAAAACTTAAAATAGAAGACGGTGTATTTGATATAGAGACAACGGGATTGGACCCCAATCTCTTTCTAAAACCATTGAAAGACAAACTTCCCATAATAAACGATCAATTGGCTTTTGAATACTTCTGCCCAACGGGAGTGGATTTTATTGAATTGCACTTTTATCCGGAACGTGAAGAAATAAAACCCAAAATTGTGAGGGACGTTGGTTCAACGGAAGGCTGGGTGGAATTTAAAATCGATTTAAGTGCAGAATTAAAGGAATGGGGCAAAAAAGGGGATTACCTTCGTCTGGATTTTGGTGCTGCCCCAGCATTGAACATTCAGATCAGAGATTTGGTACTCAGACCACAGACTTTTCGCGAAAAGGAGTTGGAAGTCAAGAAGGAAATCCAAAAGAAACAGGAAGCCCTTCTTGAAAAAAATTTGATATCCTATTTGGACAAGGAGTGTCTAAACTCCATTTCAAATGTTTTGGTAACCGATGATAAAGTACAAATAGAGGGAGAGGTTGCCAAAAGTGGAAATTTATTCTTGGCTGAAATCAGCCCTTATGAACACGCAACAGAATTAGAGAAATTTGAATTCATTGTACCTATGGAATCTGAAAAAGAAAAATTCAAAATTTCCATTAACCGGACCATACAGCGCCATGGGTTTAATCAAGACCGAGTACTTTCAAAATGGATGATTGTACAGAAAAAAGGAGAAAATTACCTACCGGTTTCGCATGCTCGCTACGCGGATTCCATCATTCCAAAATATACCTATTCCTTTGTAAAACCTTCCACTAAAAAAGGGCTTGGTGGATATAGCGCCAACAGACAGGCACCTATCTCGGATCTTGACGATTTGGGAATCACCAGTACTACGGTGAATATTTGGGTCACCCATTTTTTCCGCTCTGGACCATCTCCTGAAAATATGCCTTTTGAATATATGGGCAAGACATACTATGTTGATAAAAAACAGGTGGAGAATTACGACAAGACCCTACTTACCACTGCGGAAAGAGATATAGAGGTCTCTGCCATACTTTTGGTGGATAAAGCTTTAAAAGCAAAAGATTCCGAGATAGGACAAATTCTTCAGCATCCAGACTGCGATCCCGCCGGAATCTACAGCATGCCTAACCTAACCACTCCTGAGGGGGTACAGTATTATGCAGCCGTTCTGGATTTCTTAGCGGACAGATATAGCAGACCTGATAAAAATTATGGGAGAATACATCATTATATCATCCACAATGAAGTAGATGCAGGCTGGGTGTGGACAAACGCCGGGGAAAAGACCTCTTTGGTGTTCATGGATCTCTACCATAAATCCATGCGCATATCCCACAACATTGCCCGCAAATACAATCCAAATTCAAAAGTATTCATTTCCTTGACCCATTATTGGAACTGGACTCCCAATCCAAAATTCTACCATTCCAAAAAACTTTTGGAACAACTTCTCCAGTTTTCAAAAAAGGAAGGTGACTTTGAGTGGGCCATTGCCCATCACCCTTATCCAGAATCACTACGTGAGCCAAAGACTTGGTTGGACAAAAAAGTCAGTTTTGATTTTGACACTCAACTTATCACCTTTAAAAATACAGAGGTTTTGGATGCCTGGGTAAAACAGCCAGAAGTGCTTTTCAAAGGAAAAACGAAACGCCTCGTTTACCTTTCGGAAAATGGTACCAACTCACCTACCTATAGTAATCAAGACTTAAAAGAGCAGGCCGCTGGTATGGCCTATGCTATGAAAAAAATAAAATATCTTGACGGCATCGACGGTTTCCAATATCACAATTGGCAAGATAACCGAAAAGAAGGCGGGCTGCGCATTGGATTAAGGCGTTTTCCAGATGACAAGGATGACCCCAGCGGTATAAAACCTGTTTGGAAGATCTATCAGGCCTTCGGAACGGAACAGGAAGATGAAGTATACGACCAATACAAATCAATGATCGGGATAGATAGTTGGGATGAGATTCGATACAAGGGTAAAATCAAAAAAAAAGAACTAAAGTCCTCATCGAACATTAGCAACCATAACTGGACCGCTAAAGATGCCTTGGGCCGAATATTGCCCGATTACGAAGAAGTCGGTGACCCTAAAGATAATCGGTATGTGGGCATGTTCTATTTTATGACGCACAACAATACCGATGCCCCAGGTCCCTTCAACGTAACCGAAATTTTAAAAAAGAACCCAAAAAACCCACAATGGGGCAATGGCAGCCACTACTGGGGAGAACCCGAGATCGGATATTACCTGAACCACGAGGCGTGGGCCATTCAAAAACATGCATATCAATTGGTGGATGCAGGTATAGATCTCATCATTCTTGACGTGACAAATAACAAAACCTATCCAGAGACCTATCTTCAAATATGCCAGGTCTTTGCTGCAATGCGAAAAAAAGGGGAGCTAACACCTTACATTGCTTTTTTGGGCAGCGAAATATCTGTAAACACTCTGTGGGACAAGTTTTATTCTAAAGGCTTGTACCAAGACCTCTGGTTTTATTGGAAGGGAAAACCACTCTTACTATATGGACAGCATGAAATGCCCGGCAGGAATAAAGTGAACGATATAACTTTTTCAGAGGAAATACGGTCTTTTTTCAATTTAAAACAAAGTTGGGCTTGGACATCTTTGCCCTGGTATGATAAAAAAGGTAAGGATGAATGGCCATGGATCGATCATTTCCCACAAGCCGTAGCTTGGCACAATGACCCTAAAGAGAAAGAAATGGTACCTGTTGCCGCTGCACAACATCCTTTATCCAATATTGGCCGTAGCTTTCATCATTTCCATCAGCCAGAAATCAATATGTTTGATGTTACTCCAGATACTGAGAAAGGTTTGTTCTTTCAAGAACAATGGGATAGAGCCTTGGAGGTTGACCCAGAATTTGTTTTTGTAACCGGATGGAACGAGTGGTCGGCGGGTAGACAACAAATGGGAAAGAATATTAGCAAGGATCTTCAAAAATGGAGTTTTTATCCGGGTGCGCATTTAGGTAAAGTGGGAGAAAAGCTGAAGGAAGGCGATGTATACTTTATCGATCAATACAATCAGGAATACAGTAGGGATATTGAACCCATGAATGGCGGACATACCGATAATTATTACTATCAACTGATGGCGAATGTCCGCAGGTACAAAGGGATGCCCAAACCAATAGCAGCCAAAGAAAAGAGAAGTATTGATATAGCTGGCCATTTTAATCAATGGAATGAAGTGGAAATGACTTTTTACGATCACAGTGGTGACACAGCACACAGGAATAGTCAAAAACAGGGTACCGCAGGACCCTATATCAATATTATAGGAAGGAACGATATTGTTGAAACAAAAGTGGCAAGGGACGAAAGCCAAGTTTACTTCTATGCAAAGACCCTAAATCCCATTACCAACCCAGAAGATCAAAATTGGATGTTGTTGTTCATTGACGCTGACCGTGACAAGGCCACCGGTTGGGAAGGGTATGATCTTTTGATAAATCACGAGTTGATGTCTGATGGAAAAACCACCATCAAAAAATTCCATCCCAAAAAGGGATGGGAAAACAGTGGCGAAACGCCATATTCAATTCAAGAAAGCCAACTGATGTTTTCAATACCAAGAGCCCATTTTCCCAAGGATAACCATTTAAATTTTGAATTCCACTGGATAGACAATCCACCAAAACTGGAAAGCATTTACGATTTTTTTACTGCTGGCGACAATGCACCAAACAGAAGGGCGAACTATATCTATTCAGAATGAGACAAGATTTTTTAAGTAAAAAAACAGTTTCTGTCCTTAGTGCAGGTATTGTAATTCTATTGGGATGCAAATCAGAAGTCGAGCAAGAAATAGCGATATCAAATAATCGCCCAAATATCGTATTGATCCTTGCCGATGACTACGGCATTATGGACTCACAAGCGTATGCGCAAAAATTTACCGGCGTTGAACCATCCAAAATGTTTTATGAGACACTCAATATTGATCGCTTAATCAATGAGGGCACCGCCTTCTCCCAAGCTTACCCCAATCAATTGTGCTCCCCTACCCAGGCAAGTATCATGACAGGAAAATATGCCGGAAGGCTGGATTTTACTACCGCAATGCTACCGCGGGAAACGTATTACAATCAAAATCTAACCACTCCAGAAGGCCATTATGCCCATGATGTATTGGGGAATAAGGACAATATTCTAATTGATAAAGTTAGGGACGTACCATTTAAGGATATGTTCTCCGAATATTTGGTGGTAAAAAATTAAATGTAAAAAAAATGATACGAGTAAAAACCACATCGATTGTAGTTTATATTTCATTAATGGTTGGATTGATTGGATGTAAAAACAATAACCCAACAAATACCAAATCTGAAGAGTCATTATCTAAAAATGATGGGTTCATTTCCATTTTTGATGGTGAAACCTTAAATGATTGGAAAGGTAACCCTACTTACTGGAGTGTGGAAAATGGCAACCTCACTGGCATAATAACGCCGGAAACACTGCTAAGCAAAAATACGTTCATTATTTGGCAGAGTGGCGAACCCAGTAACTTTGAGCTAAAATTGGAATACCGCATCAGTCAGAACGGTAATAGTGGAATAAATTATCGGAGTGAGTCCATAGATTCAATTCCATATGCATTAAGGGGGTACCAAGCCGATATTGATGGAAAAAACAACTATACAGGGCAAAATTATGAAGAGAGAAAAAGGACCACTTTAGCGTATCAAGGCGAAAAAGTAAATGTGAATCCACTAAGCAATTCCGAAACAAAAAGCTCTTTGGCAGCCAATATTCAAAAAAATTGTTGGCAAAATAGGGAAGTTACCAAATCGTTGGGCAGTAAAGAATCATTGCTCGCGCACATAAAAAAAAATGATTGGAATCAAGTTCATTTAATAGTCAATGGCAATAGGATGAAACATTATGTCAATGGCGTTTTAATGAGCGATGTAACTGATAATGATACAATAAATAGGACCATTTCTGGTGAGGTAGGTGTTCAGGTACATGTTGGGCCACCTATGAAGGTTGAGTTCAGGGACATTAGATTAAAGGAAGTAGCAGATTAAGTAATCTGCATTGTTATAAATAACAAAGGGCGATTTAAAAAATCGCCCTCCAACTAACAAATTTAACAAAGTCTACTTATCTCTGAGTAAAATGAACATAACCCGAACTACCACCTATCCTATACGAGCCTGAATAAAGTTTAATCTTAGCCGAATGAAAGGATACTGAAACAGCGAACAACAGTTTAGATCACAAAGTTTATGGGTACCCCGTGAATAACAATATTACATATGCTGACAGCCATGAATAGGTTAACATGCAAGTGCCCAAATCTTGAAAATAAGCAACAATAGAAAAAATGTCAATAAAAATCATATTAAATGAAACGCAGAAAATTTTTAAAAAAGACCTCAAATTTTGCTTTGGCGACCGCCCTAACGCCTAACACCCACGCCATGGAATTATTAAGTCTGGAAAAAGATTTGAATATGCCAATCATTGACACCCATCAGCACCTTTGGGATATTAATCGTTTCAAATTAAAATGGCCTGTTCCTCCTATCGCCAATCAAAGTTTCTTGATTCCAGAATATAAAAAAGCTGTCGAAGGTCTGAACTTTGTAAAGTCCATCTACATGGAGGTTGATGTTCCATCCCATCAGAGGAGGGAAGAAGCCCTTTTTGCGCAAGAAATATGTAAAGACCCCAACAATAATACACTGAAGGCCGTAATCTGCGCAGATCCCTCAAAAGCAAATTTTAGGGCTTTTTTGGAAGAATTTATTGGCAACAGGTGTATTCAGGGCGTACGGTGCAGGTTCTCATCAGTTGACACCATGGTTTCACCAACAACCATAGTAAACATACAATGGTTGGGAGATCAGGGGCTGTCCTTTGATTTGGGTATTTTGCCTGCCTGGTTAGGAGAAGCTGAAAATTTAGTTAAAGCTTGTCCAGAAACCACATTTATCCTAAACCATTGTGGGAATGTAGACCCTGTCGCTTTCTTTCCGAACAACGTAAAAGGACCCAGACCCCCAAGATGTGATGCCGAGGCATGGAAAAGGAATATACTAAACCTTAGTTCTTACAGCAATATCTATTGCAAGATATCAGGTATTATTTCTCATATTCCTGAATTTGAACTTTCAGCAGAATTACTTAGAACTCCTATTGACCACTGCCTTGATTCCTTTGATGCTGATAAAGTCATTTTTGCCAGTGATTGGCCCGTTTGCCTATATAATATGAGTCTAGAAAAATGGATAAATACCCTGAAGACCATTGTAAAATCGAGAACTCCTGCCGAACAAAGAAAACTTTTTCATGATAATGCAGCTTATCTTTATAAAGTCTGAGTTTTAGTCTTTTATTTTTTTTCCGCAATATCTACAATGACACCTAATCAAAGTTTGGTTTTTCTGAAATCATTAAACCGACGGTTTAGGTAACCTCAATAATGCTTTTATATTGTTGGATCCAATTCCTAAACCTTGCTTTTGTCGAAATTTGTTCAATAGCAGTACAGTGCAGGATATAGCTTATTTTGATTATTCTTAAATTATCATATTTAAAATAAAATGAACTATAAGATGAACAAAATGTATTTTTTAGCTAAGACTTTTCTATTAATTATGTCTATTGGAAGTCTAGCCAATTGTTCCCGTATAAACAATAAAACTTCGGTTTCAATTCAAGGTGACCAATTTTACATCAATGGAGAATTAACATACAAAGACCAGTATTGGGAAGGTAATAAAATTGAGGGGCTTCTAATGAACTCTAGAATGGTTCAAGGGATATTTGATGACCTAAATCCTGAAACGGTCAAAAATTTTGGTTACCGCGATACCCAAAAATGGGATGCCGATCGCAATACCGATGAGTTTGTTTCCGCAATGGAGGATTGGAAAAAGCATGGCCTTTTAGCCTTTTCTTTAAATCTCCAAGGAGGTAGTCCTTTGGGGTATGGGAACCACGGATGGATCAATTCAACTTTTGATGAAAAAGGAAATCTTCGTCCTGCTTACATCAAAAGGTTAACACGAATTTTAGATCGGGCCAATGAGCTGGGCATGGTTGTGATACTTGGATACTTTTATTTTGGCCAAGATCAATATTTGAAAGATGAAAAAGCAATATTGAATGCAACTGACAACATCACCCGTTGGATTCTCGAAAAGGGCTACCAAAATATTCTCATTGAAATTAACAATGAATGTAATGGCTCCTATGACCATGAGGTCCTTACCTGTTCAAGAGTTCACGAACTAATTCAAAGAGTAAAAAAAATAGGAGGTGTAAATCTGTTGGTCAGCACAAGTTACGCAGGTAGTTTAATTCCCCAACAAAATGTAGTGCAAGTTTCAGATTTTGTTCTCATTCACGGAAATGGCGTTGATGAACCTTCGGGGATCACTGAAATGGTAAGAAAAACTAAAAACGTAACCGGGTATAGTGATCAGCCCATCTTGTTTAATGAAGATGATCATTTCAATTTTGATGCCGATGATTACAACTTTAAATCAGCCATTGAATCCTATACATCATGGGGTTATTTTGACTATAGAATGGATGGGGAAGCTTTTGAGGATGGATATCAAAGCGTCCCTGTAGATTGGGGTATCAATTCTTCTAGAAAGAGAGCTTTTTTTAAAAAACTAAAAGAGATTACAGGTTTTTAGGACCTACTTTACAACAGTCTCCCAAAACATCGAACCGTTAGTCCTCGGTCGGTATAAAATCATCTTGGTATTCTTCGAATTTTTATGTGCTACAAGATAGTGTAATAATTGCATCAGTAGTACTTAGAAAGAAAGTCAACTCCTGCTGCTGAAATTTCAGCATCGATTTCTGCTGGGGCACCAGAGAAACTTGCAATTAAATAACCACATTTTACTTTCTTAATTACACCACCTTTGTAGCCTAACTCGCCAATTAAAGGTTGCCTGATACCAGTACCGGAATTCTCAAGGGTTAATGCCATTTCTGCAGACTTTGCACTTGCTACCGCCAAAAAATTGTGTGTTTCCGTACTTAATGTCCCCACCACCCGCATTCTTGAATTCCAAGATTCGGTTTTTTCTCCGGGAACAAAAGATACTACAGCAACTCCTTCCTCCGAATGTCTTTGTGCTATTGCTTCCATTGTTGCCAAACATTCCCCGACATAGGTGTTAAAAATCTCTTCTCCTTTGTTTTTGCCTTCTTGTTCAAAGGTCGAATCTGTGTACAACGCTTCTTTATGTTGGCTAAAAGAATAAAAACCTGCAGTAGCTATAGTTACAAAAAAGATGATCAAAAAGTTTCTTTTATTCATATCAAAAGTTGTTTTTATGTATTTTAAATTAAATTAATAATGGTAACACTAACTACTCGAAAAAGCGTCCTGTACTATGCTGCTGAATACCATTTGTGCTTCCTATTTGGAATAGTAGTTTATTGCAGTATGGTACAGGATGAAAGACTCGGAATGTTTTCTTTATTTTAAGATTATTAAGAATAACAAAATAAGTGCTCGAAGTATGAGTCCATAAAAATCTGAAATGAGAAAGAAAATATTTATCACACCAGTTTTCGCCATTTTGTTTTTGCTAGGGGCATGCAATTCACATAAGAAGACTGAAAAGTTAAATGAGCCTAAAAAACCAAATGTCTTGCTTATTGCCGTGGATGATTTCAACGATTGAATTGGAGTTTTGGGAGGGCATCCTCAAGTTATAACACCTAATATGGATCGACTAGCAAGTCGTGGCGTTATTTTTACTAATGCTCATTGTCAGGCACCTGTTTGCAATCCATCACGTGCAAGTATTATGACCTCTTTATACCCAAGTACTTCAGGTATATATTTTTTAAATCCTGATATTGCCAATTCTCCAGTGGCTAAAGAGAATATCGTGATGCCAAAACGATTTCAAATGGAAGGCTACAATGTCTTTGGGGCGGGAAAGCTACTTCATAATGGAGAAGGAATCAATGAAACCCACATTCCAAATTATGCAGGGCAGTTTGGAGGATTCGGCCCCATTCCGGAAGAAAAATTAAGTGCATATCCTGGTCATCCCTTATGGGACTGGGGCGTTTACCCAGAACGAGATGACCAAATGCCCGATTATAAAATTGCAGGTTGGGCCGAGGAACAACTGACTGGGAAACGCGAACAACCGTTCTGGATGGGCGTTGGTTTTTACCGCCCACACGTGCCGCAATTTGTCTCGCAAAAATGGTTTGATATGTACCCCTTGGTATCACTTGAGCTTCCAAAAACTATATCTGGAGATTTGAAGAATTTATCATCCTATGGTTCAGATATTACTCGGTTAGAGCATGTATCCCCCACCCACGAATGGGTTTTGAACACTGATGAATGGAAGCCTCTAGTGCAATCTTATCTGGCTTGCGTAAGCTTTGTGGATGAACAGGTAGGACGCGTTCTTACTGCCTTGGATGAAGGGGCTTATGGAGAAAATACGTATGTGGTTCTGTTCAGCGACCATGGGTTCCATATCGGTGAAAAAGAACGTCACGCCAAACAAAGCCTTTGGGAAGACGGCACACGGATTCCCTTGATTATCATGGGGCCAGGCATTCCCGTAGGGAAAGTATGCAATAAACCCGTTCAGTTATTGGATATTTATCCCACATTACTGGAGTTGTGCAACCTTGAACCAGATTCAAGCCTTGAAGGAAATTCATTGATTCCCTTACTACAAAATACTGAAATTGATTGG
This sequence comes from Maribacter sp. MAR_2009_72, assembly GCF_007827235.1. Lineage (NCBI taxonomy): Bacteria > Pseudomonadati > Bacteroidota > Flavobacteriia > Flavobacteriales > Flavobacteriaceae > Maribacter > Maribacter sp. MAR_2009_72. The sequence continues at coordinate 1,308,750 of NZ_VISB01000001.1, forward strand.
CCGCATTACTCAAGAACCAGTTTTGGTCTCGGCAATTTCGCCATTGTATCGGAAAACTATCGCTTTATTCAATATAGTGATGGTCCCGAAGAATTTTATGACCACACCAAAGATGCCGAAGAGTGGCATAACGAAATCAACAATGAAGTCTACAGCGAAATAATTGAAAAGCATAGGGCAGAAATCCCCAAAGTGCGCCATGAAATCCTTGGAAAGGAATCAACTGGCCACCTATCCTATATGGCATCCGAAAAGAATAAAGAGACTAGAAAATAGTACAACACCCATTAGAATTTGATTTATGGAAAAAGGAATGATCAAACTGAGTGCCCTATACCCCAAAAAAAAAGACAGCTATTTTAATATGGAATACTATTGCAATACTCATACGCCCATGGTGGTAAGGTTATTTGGAGACGCTATGAAACACTCTGCCGTAGAAAAAGGGGTAAGTGCTTTTGAAAGAGACTCAGAGAGTCCTTTTATGGCCATGGGACACCTATATTTTGACTCCGTGGATGAGATGCACAAAGCATTTGAACCTCATTTAGACGAAATTATGGGCGATATACAGAATTACACCAACGTTCAACCTTATTTTCAAATAAGTGAAGTTATGATCTAAGGAAGGTCACCTTCTTTGCGATTTTCCCGAAACAATTCAAACGGGCTTTTAATCCGGTTTTGAGCCCAACCTTCCTTGGGTTCTACCCTTTTGAAATCGCTTGCTATGTAAAAGGTATCCTCATACTCTTTCATCCATTTCTGGGTCAGCAATTTTAAGCTGTCCTTGACCTGAACGTAATTTGTATCCCAGAAAAGATTTTTGCTTTGGTACGGATTATTCTTTCTATCAAAAAGCACGTTGGATAACGAAGACATATCAGGCTCATCGGTAATACCATATGCAAAAGAAAAATCTTTGGTGACCACGCCTCGCCAATCCTCATTTGTGTTAACCCCCGTCCTATATACCCAAGTGGGTATAAATTGCTGTGCATGCTCATCTCCATTTAGAATAGCGGCTGCAAGGCTTACACCGTCATAGTCTTGTTGGGTCTCAATATCCATTAAACCTAGAATGGTAGGCATAAAATCCAAAGTACCTATCAGCAAACTGGTCGAAGTCCCTTTTTTAAGTTTTTGGGGATATCGCATCATCAATGGTATACGGGCAGAATAATCATGAGGGTATTGTTTGGGAAGGCGCGCTCCGAAAGATTCCAACATATCACCATGGTCTGCGGAAAATATGGTCAACGTATTCTCTGTCGCCCCAATTTTATCGAGCTTGTCCATAAGTTGGCCAAACGCCCTATCAACACCTGAAATCATTGCCATATGACCATGGTACATGCGCCTTCTATCTGGTGAGGACTTCAAATCTGGCCTAACTTGAATCGAATCCCTTTCATAGAGCTCCATGAGTTCTTCTAAAGTATCATACCGGTAATGCATTTTCCCGTCATCCCCTTCGAACTTTCCCCAATCATGGGGTGGATGCCAGGAGACAATTAGGGCAAAGGGTTTATCCTTATTAAAATTATCCAACAATTGCATTGCCTGATCCGTTTGTCCATAAACCTCCCACTTGTCAAAATATTCCTTGTTTCCCTCAGCATTCCAAAAAAATGCTTTTCCGGGCCTAAAATCCACATGGCAATTATTGGTAAGTACAGTATCAAAACCATAGCGCATTTCGCTGGGTATGGGCCTTTCGCGATTTCCACCTAGCAGGTGCCACTTTCCAACATAGGCAGTCTGGTATCCATTGGCTTTCAATACTTCGGCAAGTAATTCAGTCTTATTGGGCAGCAAAGGTTTGTCGTTAACAAAAGCACCATTCTTCAAAGGGTGCATGCCACTGAGCAACATCCCTCTAAAGGGCGTACAAACAGGCTGGTTGGAAAAGGCCATGTCAAAGCGGATACCTTCCGAGGCAAAATGGTCCAGATTTGGCGTAATCACCTGGTTGTTCCCATAAGCACCAAGCATATCATAACTATGTTGATCGGAAAGTACAATCAAGAGATTGGGTTTATTCTTATGTTGGGGGATTTTACTTGATTGGTTTTTACATGAAACTTGAGCAATAATAGCTGCCAAAACAAACAAAAACAATCCTTTTTTCATGTCTATATTTTTAATTGCAATAAACGAGATGAGTTATCCTGAAACCCTATTCTTTACGACAATGTTATAAGTGCCAGAACCAAAATCTCCTATATATGAAAATCCATTTTCATTTGTTATGTCATCAACTGGCTTTCCATTGTTGGTTATATAAACAGCTTTACCATAATTTGGCACATAAATGCTCCCATTACAATTATTTGGGATTGTAACGTTCCATATGAAGGCATCTTTTTGATGAGTCCACCTACTTTTTATGGTTCCAAACGCAGATTTATAAGAAATATCAGAATTTTCAATGTATTGGGTCAAATATGGTTTGAATACAATGCTTTTGAAACCTGGATCTTCAATTGTTGGATTGATACCTGCGATTCCTGAGAAAAACCAAGCATCAAAACCTCCTTGCATGGGGTGACTATGACTTTTTTTAGCAAGCGTTTCAAAAATATCTGAACCTGTTTCATCAATAGTTGTCGGAAGCACCTCCCAAAGGGTTGTTGCGTTGTAGTGATCCCACATGGGTTCAAAGCTGTTATTTCCCTTTTTCACCAGTAGGTCATATGCCTCCTTCTCAAGTCCATTTTCAGAAAGTACTTTAAAAATTCTTGCAATCCCAAAAATGCCCGTATTAATAAAGCCATTATAATTTTCATGACTATCCAAAACAATACTGGCGGCAACATCTTTTCGATATGATTTTGGCACTATACCAATGTCCAGCGCTAAACAATTAGCCGTCTGGCTACCATAGGAAAGCGTGCCTTTGTCGAGAAAAGCATTATTAAAAGCTTCGGAAAGTTCATTTTTCATTTGGGTGTACTTTATTTCATCCGAAGAGAATCCCAGAATTTTTGCCGTTTTACTTAAAATATCAACATCCAAAATGTGAAACGCCGTGGAGCTTATAGGAACAGGGCAATCAATATTTACATTGCCTCCTGGCGGACACCAATCTCCAAGTCCGTGAACAATAATACCGTCCTCCTTTTTGGAATGGACAAAATCCACCCAAATTTTCATATCATTGTAAAACTCTTTTAAAACACTATCATCGCCATAGTGCACATACAAATACCATGGAATTTGAACTACGGCGGTGCCCCAGTCCGGGCTTGCTGTTCCACTAGTCCTTCTTCCTGGGGCTATCATGGTTGTAATACCTTTTGGTTTTGTAACCATGCTCCTGTCGTGAAAGTCAGTTCCAAAGTAAAGTTCCTTTTTTTCTTCACGGCCAGAAGAACGCATATCAAATAAATATTTGGTCAAGAACTTCTTGGCGTTATAATTATACATCAAGGTTTTTGCCATGGCATGTGAGTCTCCTGTCCAACCACATTTTTCGCGATGGGGACAGTCCGTAGGGATACCCTGTAGATTGCCCCTTAGCGTGTGTACAGTTAATTCATGTAATTTATTGACATTTGATTCTGAGGTATTCAGTTTACCGGTATTTTCCATGGCTGAATAAATTACCATTCCAGTCAACAAGTCTTTTGTTGGAGTTTTATCCAATCCTCCAACTTCAGCATATCTGAAACCATGATATGTAAAACGGGGTTCCCAAATTTCCAAGGAATCGCCACCCTTACATATGTATTTTTCCGTCTGAATTACCTTGGTAGCACTTACCCCAGTAGATCTAAAATCCATTCGTCCATCTTCACTCAATTCTTCTGCCATCCGAATGGTTATCTCCTGTCCCGGCTCCCCGTCGATTTTTAATCGGTTCCATCCGGTAAAATTTTGACCAAAATCAAAAATATAGGTACCATCAGGCTGCGAGATTATTGCTTTTGGATAGATGGAATCCATAACTTTTATGGGTTCCGCAAATTGTTCAACTAACTTGGTAGGATGCTCTATACCAATAAGGGCATTTTCCCATGATTTGTTGGGAGTGTATGCAAACCAATCGTCAGCTTCTTTACGAGAATCGTAAAATTCTCCAGCGTATATATTTGAAAAAGTAATAGGTCCTGGTTTCCATTTCCATGAATTATCCGAAATGATAATTTTTTTTGAACCATCTTTAAAATAAACTTCAAGCTCTGCTGAAAACACAGGTTGCCCATAAATCATGGAGTCGTTCCAAACTACATTCTGATTGTACCAACCATTGCCCAACATAATCCCCAAAACGTTTAGTTCTTCAAGTTGTTCCTTGGCAATATTCAGACCCGTATAAAAGGTGTAATCTTCATAGTTTGTCTGTGCTGGGTCCAATACATGATCCCCAATTTTTTCTCCATTCAAATACGCCTCAAAAAAACCGGGGGCAGCCACATAAAGTCTTGCATAATCTATTTCTTTTTCAATATCCAATTGAAACTCCTTTCGAAAAAGAGGCAAAGCCGAATCTTTTGCATAATTATAGGTAATCCATTTCGCCTTCCAATCCTTGGAGTGGTTGAGCGGTGCTATTATCACACTTTCCTTGCTCCAATCTGAAATTTTATTGTTTTTGTCCCATATCCGGACTTTGGAGTAATACCTTATACCCCCTTTCAAAGAATTTCCAGAATAGGGTATATGAAGTTGCTGCTCACTTTCTATCTTCCCAGAATCAAAAATCGCATTTGACATATTTTCCGGTTCAGAATACACAACAATTTGATATGCCTTTTGTTCATTTTTAGTAGGCGATTGTACATCCCAACTAAATGAAAGTGGTACATCACAAAGGCTGCACAAATCAACAACGTGCAAAATCGATACATCAGTTTGTTTTTCGCAACTTGAAGCGCATAGTTGTATTAAAAGTGCAACCAACAAATGCCTACCGAACATAGATATGAGATTAGGGTGCATATTTAAAGCTAAAGGAATACGTTCCTGATCCAATTTCCAAAATAGCTTCTTTTTCATTTGTTGTTACAACTTTAATTGAAGGTACTTTGGCTATTTTTTTATTTCCCTCCCTTAAATCAGAAATATTCTCAATAGGGATATGGACTTTTGCTTTCGTATTCACTGGAATGTTTACGGTCATTATAACCTTGTTCCCTTGCCATTTCCAAGATGAAGTTATGGTGCCATTGATGCTCTTGTAACTTCCATTTATAAAATCGACTTCCTTGCTTATGTCAGGTTTTATCCGAATGTTTCGATAGCCGCCATCCTCCGTACCGATACCTGCGGCATGCAGAAACATCCACTCGGCTACGGAGCCAAAAGCGTAATGGCTGAAAGAATTCATCTTTGCATTTAGATCGGAATTTTCTCCATCATTTTTGGTGTAGCTATTCCAGCGTTCCCAAATGGAAGTACTGCCATTTTCCACTGAATACCCCCAACTGGGATACTCCGTTTGTTTGAATAGCTTGTAGGCCAAATCGTGATACCCATATTTGGATAGGGCCAACATCACATGTTTTGTCCCAAGGAACCCACTCGAAAATTTGAAACTATTTTTCTCGATTTTTTCTGCCAATCTTGCTGCTCCTTTCTCCTCCAAATTTTCCGGGAATAGGTCAAAATACAGGGCAAGGGCATAGGTGGTCTGCGTATCTTCGGTAGTTCTGCCATCTGGCAAAATGTATTTTTCAGAAAATGCCTTTTTAATATTTTCAAACAGATCGCGGTATTTTTGGGCATCTTGCTTACGACCCAATACTTCTGCAATTTCTGCCATTAACTTGGCATCATACCCATAGAAGGATGCACCAATGTACCCTTTACTGGTCTCTTCATCAACGGCAAGCCAATCGCCCCAATTGTTTCCTCCACCAGGTCGTATAAAGTTCGTACTTGCATCGGCTTGAAACTCCATGAACTTTTCCATGCCGTTGTACATAAATTCCAATATACGCTTGTCATTATAGACCTTGTACATGTTGTAGGGTATGATGATGCCTGCATCCATCCATGCAGGGGAATACTGATCGGGCCTAGAGTAGGGAAAAGGCGCAAAATTTGGATAGGCTCCATACCAGCGCTGTGCATCGTCAAGATCAACCAAGAATTTGGTCATAAAACTTGCAACATCAGCATTGTAGGTCGCGGAACGCATATAGGTCTGTGCGTCGCCCGTCCAACCCAAACGTTCATCACGTTGGGGACAATCTGTAGGAATGTCAAAAAAATTAGCCTCCTGTGTTGTCTTTATGTTCTCATATAGCGTATTGTTCATTTCATTGGAGGTCTTGAACGTACTGGCATCCGTTTTAATAGAACTCAAAACTATACCTGTGATAGCGTCCAAGATGGGCTTTCCAGGATATCCTGTAACCTCAACATATTGAAAACCATGGTAGGTGAACTTTGGCTGCCAAACCTCGACCCCTTCCCCTTTTAGAATATAGGTGTCGGTAGCTCTGGCCAGGCGAAGGTTCTCGGTCTGTATATTCCCGTCTTGTTTTAAAATTTCTCCAAAACGCAAACGAACTTCCGTCCCTGCTGGGCCTTCCACTTTTAATTCTGCAATACCGGCAAAATTCTTACCTAAATCAAAAATATAAGTTCCAGGTTCTGGTTCGGTCATTTTAACCGGTCTCAATCGCTCAATATTCTTTATTAAACTACCTGGGTGTGCCTCAAGTTTTCCATCTGGATAGGTGTATACCTTTGGGGTTTTCCAACCTTGGTCATCATAACCGGGGGTATCCCAACCCGAATGCTCCAATCTGGCATCGTACTTTTCACCCATCAAAATATCCGCTTCGCGAACGGGCCCTTCATTGGATTTCCATGTTGAATCTGTTGCCAACACTTCTTCAGTACCGTCTTCGTATTGAATATGCAATTGCCCCATAAAAGAGGGGTTCACCCCGTAAAATTCCCGCACCTTATCCAACCGTACCAATAAGGCATAGCCTATATAACCGGCATACCATCCATCAGCGATTACGGCACCAATGGCATTATCCCCTTGCTTTATGGAATGGGTTATATCATAAGTTTGGTAGTACAGGCGCTCGTCATAATCCGTCCAGCCGGGTGCAAAGTAATCATCGCCTACTTTCTCGCCATTGAGCCTTAGCTCATAAAGTCCAAGTGCAGTGGAATATACCGTCGCCCTTTTTATTTTCTTTGTTATCTGAAAGGACTTTCTGAGATATCTGGCCGGGGGAAGATAAAGGCTATCGTATTTATCCGTAGTGTCATAACCCACATCATGACTGATGAATTGTCCTTGCCAATCAGAAAAATTCAGAAGGCCCATAGACCAGTGAGCAGGTTCGCTCCATTCAGATTCTTGGTTGGATTCGTCCCAAATCTTCACCTTCCAATAGTAATCCGTATTTGAAATAAGATCATCACCCGCATAGACTACCTGGTTTGTATTATGCGAACTTACTTTTCCACTATCCCAAGTATCGCCTTGGTCTTCTTCCAACTTTTTCTTTGAAGATGAAACAAGAATTTGATATGCCGATTGGGTTCTATTTCTCCCATTTCCCTCAAGAAGCCAACTGAACCTGGGGCTTAAAACCGTAATACCCATTGGATTTTCCAAATATTCTACGCGAAGTTCTTTTGGATTAAGTAAATCTTTTTGTGGTGGAGTGTTCGCAGTTATGCGGTTGAACCCGAAGCAAAGTATCGCTATCTTAATAATTAAACATATAAATGTATTCTGTGTCAATTTCATACCAACTGATTTAAGGTATATTGACCACCGTAATTTTATATAGATTACCGCGACAATATAAATTAGTGTAATTTTATTAAAAAAATGGGCGAAGTCAAAAGCACTTCGCCCATCACTAAACTAAACAAACAATATTAATATCCTGGATTTTGCTCTAAATTCTCATTTCCGTCCAATTGTGATTGTGGAATGGGAAACAATTCCAATTTTGGGTCATAGACCGTGCCAAAAAACTGGGCATCCTCGTTATTCTGAAGCGATTGTTCTATATCGCCCCATCTCTGTAAATCTGGATACTCAGTAAACTCACCGGCCAATTCCCATTTTCTTTCTTGTTTAATAATTTCCCTTAACTCTGATTGATTTGTAGTAACAACATCGTCCAAACCAGCTCGGTCCCTTATTTGGTTTAAAAAGGGCAAAGCCTCAGATGAACTTCCACTTTCGTTTAGAGCTTCTGCAAGCATTAATAAAACATCACCATAGCGCATGAATATAAAATCATTACCATGCTGAAACGGATTGGTATATGCACCACTTGTATCCAATAATTTACCAAATCCAATGCCTTTGGGATCATTATAACCCCCAAAACGAGCGTTATCCAAATTATTTGGGTCGTTGAACACAATCGTGTTACCATTAGTGTTAACGTATGAATACAATAGCGTAACGTCTCTCCTCAAATCGTTATCCGGAAAAGAATTATAAAAAGCTTCTGTAAAACCAAATTGATATTGTCCGCCATTGAATGCAAAAGGTGATAAAGGAACACCTGCAAAAAAGTTCAAAACGCTACCGGCACCATTTTGAGCAATATTTGGCCGTGCGAAAATGATTTCAGAATTAAATTCATTATCGACTGAAAAAATATCTGCAAAATTCATCTGCAATGAATACGGTCCATCATCTACAATTTCTTGAAATTTTGAGGCCGCCATTGCATACATTCCATCTTGCTCTAAGGGTTTGCCTGCCATATTAAGGTAGACTTTACCTAAATAGGCCTTAGCTGCCCATGAAGTGGCCCGACCAAGATTCGGATTGTCCCAACTTTCAGGAAGTCTGGTTTCTGCATATTCTAAATCTTCTATGATGACATTATATACTTCTTCGATTGAGCTTCTAGGCTTTTTTACAGTTTCATCTGAAAAATCTTTGGTCGCTTCAAGTTGTAGTGGTACTCCGCCGAACCATTTGACCAGATTAAAATAGTACCAAGCCCTTAAAAATCTAGCTTCTGCTATTTTTTGCTCTTCAACACTTGGTTCCAATCCTACGCCTGACACCTCCGCAATCACGGTATTGGCCCTATTGATGCCCCTGTAAAAATGACTCCACCAAACACCATGTGCTGTTGTTGGTTGAAAAGCTAATGCGGAAAGTTGACCTTGGTTTCCATCACCCTTAAGACGGACTACAACACTTTCACCCGCACCAGAGGTAGCCAAAAAATACCAAAGTTCATCTATACCTTCGTTCATTGTACTATATACACCAAAAAGTGCTGCATCTACATCTTTTTCGTTTTGGTAAAGGTTTTCTACCGATAAAAACGAAAAAGGAACTTCTTCAAGCGGTTCACATCCAAAAAGGAATAAGGTTGTCGCTATGGATATTATAATTTTTTTCATGATTATATCTTTTAAAATTTTAAAATGATAGATTAACACCAAAAGTGAATGTTTTAGGTCTTGGATAGGCAGCCAGATCCACTCCAGGTGCTAAACCACCATTACTAGCTCTTAGGGTATCAGCGTCCAAAGAATTTACCTCTGGATCAAAACCGCTATAGTCTGTTATGGTGATCAAATTTGTTCCAGTCGCAAAGACCTGAAGATCGGATATTCCTATTTTATCAGGCAAGGGAACATTGTATCTCAATGATATGTTCCTCAACCTAATGTAACTTCCGTCTTCAACCATATAATTAGCCACTGTAGGAATAATTGAATTTATTGATGGGAACCTAATGTCGTTGGTTTGGTTTTCTGGTGTCCAACGGTTTTCATACCACTCAACAGATTGATTTCTGTAAGATTCGTTGCCAAATAAACCAGAACTTAAAGTCGTTCGTACTGGATTGTACAAATCATTGCCGATAGATCCTTGAACAAAAACGTTCAAGGTCAAGTTTTTATAAGTAAAGTCATTGTTCCATCCAAATAAGAAATCTGGATTTGGATTCCCTATAACTTTTCTATCTTCATTAGTAATAACCCCATCACCATCAACATCTTCAAATTTCCAATGCCCCAGTTGGATGTCGTTTCTAAAGACCGGAAAGGTAGGGTTACCATCTCCATCAAAGTCACTTTCCTGAATCAGGCCAATGGCATTCAATCCAAAGAATCGGCCAAATTCTTCTCCCGGTCTGTAAATGTGTCCGCTGCCATACACATTTACACCCATGCCAGGACCAAAAATTTCCTCGGCACCGCCCAACTCCAATATTTCGGTCTTATATGAAGTGTAATTAAAAGAGCTGTTCCATTGAAAATCTTTAGAATTGACCAACAATGCATCGAGATTTAGTTCAATACCCTTGTTCTCTATACTCCCAAAATTGACCAATGCACCTCCAAAACCTGACTGTGAGGGAATTTGAATGCTCTGTAGCAGGTCTTTTGTAGTTTTTACAAAATAATCAGCGGTTAAATTAATTCGGTTTTTAAATAGACCCAAATCAAGTCCAACATTGGTTTGTTCCGTGGTTTCCCATTTAAGGTTCGGGTTGGCAACGCTTTGCGGTATGTATGCTAAACCGGCGGAGTTTCCAATAGAATAAACTGATGTACCATATCTCGAAAGCGACTGATAGGGGGCTATGGCCTGACTACCGGTTTCCCCCCAAGAAGCACGTAATTTTAAATTGGAAAGGGTTGCATTATCCTTCAAAAAATCCTCTTCTGATATCCTCCATCCCACAGCTGCCGAGGGAAAATAACCCCACTTTTCATTTTCTGCAAAACGTGAGGAACCATCAGCGCGCACAGTAGCCGTAAGCAGGTATTTATTTTTAAAGGAATAATTGAACCTTGCAAAACCGGATTGTAGAATACTTTGAGAACGATTGGAGCCTACAACTGGTATTCCGGTGGCAACTCCAAAGTTATCAAACCCCAATAATTGTATATCAAAATCATTTACATTTAATGAGGTACCATAATTGTTGAACTCACTGAACTCCGCCCCTAAGGTTGCAGAGAATTCATGATCTTCCCCAAATTGGTCTGTATAGGTCAAATAGTTGCTTACAATATAGTCATATGCCCTACTATTTCCTGAGGAACCGACGGCATTTGACAATAAACCACCTGCTACAGTTGATGGCGTAAAAATATCTCTAGTTCTTAGCCTAAAGTTTAGCCCTCCATTAAATGTATAGGACAAGTTGTCGGTTATTTTCAGGGTAGCCTCAACATTACCCAGTATGTTTGTCAAAAAATCCCTATCATCCTGTTCGGCCACTTCTAAATAGGGATTAACAAATTGTATGCCTTCACCAGTAAAACCGGAAAAATCTAAAGAGGGCACTATTGGTTCAGCAAAAAGCGCATTAAAAATAGGTCCTGCCCCATTAGGAAATGCTCTGCTATCAGTAACTGACCTAAAGTTCTGGGTTTGGGTACCGTTCAAACTGAATTTCAAATTTAGCTTATCGTCCCAAGCATCCAAATCTAGATTTGCCCTTACACTTCCCCTCTTGAATTGTGAATTTTTTATCACACCTTCATCGTTCAACATATTTCCTGAAATAAAAAAACGTGCGTTTTCTCCACCCCCTGAAATATTTAACCCATATTCTTGACGTATTCCAGTTCTTACTATTTCCTCAACCCAATCGAATCCTTGCCCCTCAAACTGCTCGGGATTGATAAAAGGCAAAGTGTTTCCAAGAGCTGCGTTTGCCTCATTTCTATACTCTGCATAATCCCGTCCTTTCAAAACTTCATAGGGAGTTTCTACTGTTGAAAAACTTACGTTAGAATATAAATCAAAAGAAGTTTCCCCAGTTTTACCTCTCTTTGTTGTAATCAATATAACTCCGTTTGCTCCCCTGGAACCATAAATTGCTGTTGCAGAAGCATCTTTCAAGACTTCTAGGTTTTCTATCTCCTGTGGATTGAAATTTGGTGACCCACTGATTGGAATACCGTCAATAACATATAAGGGAGAATTATCTCCGGATATGGAGTTGTTTCCCCTAATTCTAATACTGGCTGATGCTCCTGGTTCTCCTGATGCAGATGTAACCAATACTCCGCTACTTCTTCCCTGAAGTACTTGGTCAACACTGTTAAAAACGGCTTTTTCCAATTCTTCACTACCAACCGAAGCAACTGCTCCAGTTATATCCGATTTCTTTTGGTTACCGTAACCTATTACCACGACTTCATCAAGGTTTTGAGCATCTTCTTGAAGTGTTACATCAATTGAGTTTCTTGCGCCAACTGCTTCCTCTTTAGCACTAAAACCAACATAGGAAAAAACCAAAACATTAGTCCCACTAATCAATTGAATTTCATAATTTCCGTCAAAATCAGATTGTACACCATTAGTTGTCCCTTTTTGAACTACATTTGCCCCAGGCAACGGTTCTCCGTCAGCATCGGTGATTGTTCCGGTCACTGTTTTTCCACTCTGAGAGTAGGTCAAAAAACAGGTCAGCATTAAAATAGGAACAACCAATTTTTTAAATTTTTGTTTGAAAATGGTTCTCATAAATTTCAGTTGTTAGTTAATATTTCTTTAAATTCTGTTTCAATATTAAAAGATTTTTTAACGAAGGGTATCCTGTACCATGCTGTTATTGTTAATATTTTTTTTTACAAATCTTTGCGGATTTAAAAATTTATCACATGTTATTTTATTAATTGTACTATTTTACTACTTTATAATGTTTCTAGTTTCTTAACTATCCTAGGAGTGTATGTGAATTTCAATTTTATCAAATAAAAAGGACGGTATAGTATACCGCCCTCTTTAATTAATCAAACTCAAGTAAAAAATTTAATATCCTGGATTTTGGGTTAAATTAGCATTTGCGCTTAATGTATTGGCATGAAGCGGCATTCGTATTAAGCCATCGTGCCAAACAGTACCCGCAGCGTTTACTGCTGGGCTTGCATCAAATGCCTCCTTGACATCACCCCAACGCTGGAGGTCATAATATCCTTGGTATTCCATTGCAAGTTCCCATCGCCTTTCCTGTTTGATATCGTCTAAAGTAACACTATCAAGATTGGCTATCCCTGCACGACTTCGTATTTCGTTAACATTTTGTAGGGCAAGGCCATCTTTTCCCGACTTGACCTGGGCCTCTGCCAACATGAGCAAAACATCCGCATAGCGAATAAAGACATAATCATTTTCATGAATAAGCGGTCCATTTCCCCCATCAGGATCAATATATTTTATCAAGGACATACCCGTTTCATCATCGGTGTAAGAACTCACAAACCCTAAATCAATACCCTCGTTTGGAGTATTATACGTAATCAAATCACCGTTTCTATCGATGTATTCAAATGCCAACCAATCCCTTCTCGCATCATTTTCATCAAATGAATCGTAGTAAGTTTGTAAGTAGCCAAATTGTACAAAGGAATTTAAACCACCATTAAATGGGCTGTTAGGAGGTCCATATCCCCATGGGACTAAAGTAGCAGTAGCAATATTATCGCGAATTACTGAATAGCCGTGTATAATCTCTGAATTCCATTCGTTATTTACATCAAAAACATCTTGTATATTAGGTTGTAAGGCGTAGTTACCAGAGTTAACCACTTCAAGTAACTTGGCCTCTGCTAAAGCGTATCCATCATCACCTGTAGATAACAAGCCTTGCTCGTTCAAACCTGCCATTTGCAGATATACTTTACCTAACAAAGCTTTGGCAGCTCCTGCAGTTGGTCTGCTATTTTCCTGTGCAGGCCTTGTTGCAGGTAAACGGCTCTCAGCAAAAATTAAGTCCTCAACAATAGCAGCATATACTTCTTCCTCTGAGCTCCTCGGTAGACTTGTTCCATCTAAAGGGATATCTGTTGTAGTCTCTAGGTGTAAAGGAACCCCACCATAAGTTCTTACCAATAAAAAGTACATATCTGCCCTATTGAATCTTGCTTCCGCCAATAGTTCCTCTTCTTTATCGCTATCCAGTTTTCCAGGGATAAGGTCCAGTAAAGAGTTACTTACACCAATCAAAGTATAGCTACTGTTCCATATACTTTCCAAAAAGCCACTTGTCGCCGGGTTCCATGCATACTGCGTCCATCCGGCTCCAGAATCTCCTTGTAACCTAGATTTAGTATAAGGCAATGGTCCATCGGCAAGCATGTAGCGAACAAACATTCCCGCACCATTAGATTGCCATACATCATATAGACCGTTCACTGCGGATTCAATGGTTTCTTCAGAATTTACGCTCTCAGGTGTCAATAAAGATGGAGGATCTTCCTGTAAAGATTCACAACTATTCAACAACACTATCGTACTCACTAATAATAGTAATCCGTTTATGTAATATTTTAGATTGTATTTCATGATTCTTGTTAATTAAAAATTAAAATTCACACCTATACTATATTGCTTTGCCAATGGGTAAGGCGATAGGTCTATACCTTGTCGTAAGCCACCACCAACAACATTTTGGCTCACATCAGGATCGATTCCAGAATAGTTGGTAATGGTCAATAGGTTGGTACCTGTGACAAAGGTCTCTAGAGAAATATTCTTTAAGGGTATACGATATCTCAGCGTAATGTTCTTTAACCTCACGTAACTACCATCTTCAATCCAAACATCGCTTATAACACCTCGTAGTGCGTCAAAGGGCACACCATTGGTTCCACTCCTAGGATACCTAGGGTCATTATGCTCATTGACTCCCGGAATGAACCTATTGTTGAAATAGTCAACGGTTTGGTTGTTAAGTGCATCCAAGTCATAAGAGGCATTACCAGAGTGCAATAACCCCCCCGTTTGGTTCATAATATCGTTACCAACAGACCCTTGTATAAACACATTGAGCGTTAAATTCCTGTAGCTAAAATCGTTATTCCACCCAAAAATAAAATCGGGGTTTGGATTTCCAATAATGGTTTCATCAGCGTCAAAGTTTGTTTCAGGATCAGGATTGCCAATAGTGCCATCGCCATCCAAATCTTGATATTTAATATGACCAAGTGAATTATCAGGCCCAATAGTAGGAAAGGTAGGGTTCCCCTCAGTATCAAAGTCTGATTGTTGTATTAAACCGGCATTTTTTCTTCCAAAAAATACACCAAACTCCTCTCCTGGCTGATATAGATGTGTGCCGCCGGCTATAATCCTTGGATTAGTACCTAGGTCTATAACCTCTGACTTGTTAAAGGTTCCGTTAAAAGCCGAGGTCCAAGAAAAATTATCCGTAATAACTGGTCTTACGGTAAGACTAATTTCAAGCCCCCTATTTTCAATATCCCCTACATTTACCAAGGCATTGGTAAAACCTGTTTGGGATGGTATAGCGATTGTTTGGAGTAAATCGGTTGATGTTTTAACATAAAAGTCAGCACTTAAATCAACCCTATTATTAAAAAAACCTGCGTCCACACCAAAATTGAGAGTTTCAGTAGTTTCCCATTTTAGGTTCGGATTGGGCAGTCTCACTGGGCGAATACCGGAAGTACGTACATTTCCCACAGCCGATAAAACAGGGCCTCCGACGCTTGAACCAAACGAGCTAAGCGAATTGTAAGGGGATATGGCCTGCACACCTACCTGCCCCCATGAGGCACGAAGCCTTAAGTCTGAAAATGTGTTTTGTTCATCGAAAAACGACTCGTTGATAGCCTTCCAAGCAACACCAAAAGACGGAAAATACCCCCATTTATTGTTTTCAGCAAATACCGATGAACCATCTGCCCTAATGGTACCATTGATCAAATATTTTTCATCAAAACTATATTCGGCACGTACGAACCCAGATTGCAATATGGATTGTGTCCTTGTTGAGCCTATATTTTGAGTATTGGCAAAAGACACATTATCAACCCCTAAATCAGTTAAGGAAAGGTCGGTTCCATCGGATTCTTGCAGAAAAAAGTTAAACTTGCTATACTCCACTCCACCTAAAACACTTAGCTGGTGTTTTTCCGAAAAAGTGTTCTCATATCTTAAGTAATTCGTGACCACAAGATCTTCCCATCTAGCGCTAGTAAGATCAAGACGGCCATTTTCTAGTCTTGCACGTGCAACTTCACTTGGCGCAAATCGGTTGTCATTGTTATAACGAAGATTGGTCGAAATACTATTGATAAAGGTAAGGCTGTCAAAAATTTTATAAGATGTCTGGATTGAGGCCAACACATTGGTATTGATTCGATTCCTGAAATCTTTGGTTGCATCAATTAAAGGGTTGGTAAATATCAGGCCTGTTGAATTTGACCCTGAAAAATCAAGGGACGGAACCAGTGGTTCTGCTTTGAGTGCATTAAAGTATGCACCACCCTCACCACCTCTAAATCTACCATTCCCAACTATACCACCATTATTCTCAGATCTGGTAATGTTCGTACTTACATTTACCTGCAGTTTATCGTTAAAGCCTTTAAAATCTAAATTGCCCCTAAAAGAGATACGCTCAAAATCGGTATTGAGTAAAACACCATCTTCACCTAAATAGTTGCCAGTAACAAAATAACTAACATTCTCAGCTCCACCTGTGGCCGATAGGTTGTATTCTTGTCTTAGACCAGATCTAAAAATTTGGTCCACCCAATTGACATTTAACAAATTATCAGGATCCGCCCCATTGGGAAACGGTAAGGTAACCTGCCTTAATGTTGCTATCTCATTACGGTAGGTGGCGTAATCATTACCTGAAAGTACATCATAGCCGCCACCAAGGGAAGTCATCGTTGTCAATGCCGAACCTTGTATCTGCATTTTAGTGCCTTCCCTACCTCTTTTTGTTTTAACCAAGATAACTCCTGCAGCGCCACGCGCGCCATAAATGGCCGTAGAGGCTGCATCTTTGAGCACTTCAAAGCTCTCTATTTCCTGTGGACTGAAATTTGGAGCTGTGCTCAACGGAACACCATCTACTACCCAAAGAGGATTACTATTGGCATTGAGTGAGGTATTACCCCGAATTCTAATACGGGGAGCCGCACCAGGTTCACCAGAAGCCGCTGTAATTTGAACACCTGCTGCCCGACCTTGAAGCATTTGGTCAACAGTATTAAATACCGCATCTTCCAGTTCTTCTGCGCCTACAACCTCAACGGCGCCGGTTATCTTGGATTCCTTTTGTGAACCATAGCCGACTACCACAACCTCATCAAGGCTTTGGGCATCTTCATCCAATACTACATCGATTAAGGACCTAGTACCAACGATTTCTTCCTTGGCAGCAAATCCTACATATGAAAACACCAAAACACTAGGCCCTGATACCAATTGGATTTGATAATTGCCATCAAAATCTGATTGAACCCCATTGCTTGTACCTTTTTGAATTACATTTGCCCCAGGCAAAGGTTGACCGTCGGCACTTAAAATTGTTCCTGTTATTGTTTTATCACTTTGCGAAAAAGTTAAAAAACAGATCAACATGAAGATGGGAACAACCAATCTCTTCAGTTTTTCTTTAAAAAAGTTTCTCATAAGTTTTTGTTGTTAGTTAATATTTATATATTACTCTTCTTCAAGTATATGACTCTTATATGCAAAGCTTATCCTGTGCTTACCGGCTTGATGATTCCAAGTGTATCCCCTGTTTTGGACTTAATGAATTTGATTGGACTGTTAGATATGAGCGGGCTAAATGTCAAAATTGAATTAGAAAAGATGACAAATCCAAAATGAGAGCGTACAACAGCACCCAAGAAAAAAACCGTTGAACCTAGCTATGCCAAGAGTAACGCCACAGAGGTGTATAAAGGATTAGTAGTGAAACCCCAGCATATAGAGGCATTAGTGTAAACAGGTGAAAAATTGTAGGAGAACAGCTTCTACTAAAAATGTTGGGTTAAGTTCATCTATTTCAAAGACATAATGGCCTAGTGGAACAATTAATAAATAAAAATAAAGTGCTATGTCAATTTGTTGCAAGAACCTTTAAGCAAGAGCTTGAAGGTCCAGTGTGAGTATTATTAAAATGTATATTTAGAGCCCCAAAGGTAATTATCCATATTTTATTGTATGGTTGCCATAAAAATAGGAGTAGGAAAAATTCAACATTGCATTCCAAACCTTAAAGTGATTTGAAAACAAAATGTATAACCAAAATAGGCTACACGACCTTGCTATTATTGTTTAATCATTTGATGCAAGTTCTTACCAATTAATATAAAAAAAGCAACCTACGTAAAATACAATCCACGCAGGTTGCATTAATTATATCTCTGATTTCCAAAAAGATATCATGGTTATTTCAAACAACACATTGGTGTTCCTAGTTCTTAAGTAATTTATAAACCTTAACCTCATCGTGGTTAGAGGAATTTATTATACGAAGCAGGTAAAGCCCTGGTACCAACGAACTAACATCTATTTTACTTTCATTTATTTCTAATTGTTTTCTCATTTGAAATACACCGGAAAAATCAAAAACTTCAACAACCATATCTGACGAGGTACCAGAAATAGATAGAATATTACTTACAGGGTTAGGGTAAATAGCCATTTGATTATTATCCTGGACATATTCACTATCTTCACTGAAAAGGCTAGTATTAATTTTTAGACTGGTAGAACATGCATTTTCAATAAAATCGGCACCTCGAACATGATCAACCCAAGTATGAAAAGAACCTGATGGGTCTGTCGGAAGGTCGATTCTTAATTTGGTAATGGTCTCATTCTGCCATTCTGGATGAGTTCCAACGTTAAAAGTGAAATCCTGATAGCTGCCAGTAACCGTTCCTGATGCTATCATCTTGTTTGCGGAGAAATTTGGGCTACTAGCGGTGGTCCAGAATAGTTGAAACTGACCGCCGGTTACCTGGGTTTTTCCCCTTATCACAATGGACGAAACTTCATTAGCATTTATGCTCAGGCCTTCTTTCACAATGTAAGGATCGATGAGATTGTCTACTCTCATGAGATATTCTTCCTGAGCTGTTATTACCCAGGCGCTAATGTGGTTGGCCTGCGTGAATCCCTGATCTGTACTGACAAAATCATAGCTAAAGTCCCCAGCATCATTATCTGACATACAAACATTGGACTCTTCTGCTTGTGTAAGCCCATCTCCGTCGTTATCACCTGTAGGATTCGTAGCCACTGTGGTTTCCAACCTATCTATGTTAAAGAGGTAACCACTTCCTCCAATAAAAACCAACTTTAGAGTTTGGGAGCCAGCATCTAAACTAATTTGGGTACTGTATGCCTGATAATTGTGCCAAGCACCATTGACTGGAACAGTTACAGATCCTTTTAAGACGTTATCGGAATAGATTTCAACTGTCCCACCCGACCCAGCACTTGAGGCCAACATATCTACATCATAGGTTCCAGCAGCTGCATTCACAAGGTATTCTGTATAATCCCCGTTCAGGATGAAGCCTAGATTTTGACTCCCTCCCCCACCAGGTGTATTTTCGGTGTTTACGCTACCGGTTTTAGTGGCAAAAGCTTCAGCTTCAAAATTCCCCGGCAAATTTATAGCAGTTGTTGAAGTTCCCGGAGTAAAATCATTGACTGTACAGGGCAGAACAGGGGGTTGATAGCTTCCAATATTATCCCATTTTAAGAAAAACTCTCTTCTACCAGCATCACCAATATCTATAAGTTTCATGTATACATCACCATTTGGCTCTATATAATATGCAAAGTCTGTTGCAGATTCTACAGCTGCTTGTGAAGTTACCTTAGGAAAAGTAAAACCTGCACCATCTATTCTGAAATTTGTAAACTTTCCAAAATTTTTAAGCTTTACAAGTGCTAAATCCCCATCATCACCATAATCCCAAATCATATGAATGTTGCTACTTGGGGTATTATTGAAATGAAATGTATAGGTAAAATCTTCATTAACAACAAGTGGAAACTTATATGTTCCAGCATCTTGTTCGTTTCCCTTGTCAACAAAACATGCATCTGCTGTTCCCGGCTTGGTACGAGATACTGAAATATCGGTATCATCGTTTATTTGCCGGATCCATAGCCCGGAAAAATTATAGTCAGAACGGGCAGCCTTGTACCATGAGGGGTGTCTATATTCATGTCCATCGGTCAAGAAAGGAATATCTCTGACGATAGTGCCGGGACTTCCAGTAAGGGATCCATCTAAGTCTTTAAAAAAATGGCCCATTTTTCTAGCACGTTCCTTTGCAGGATTTTCATCATTATATCTAAATGAAAAAGGTTCGGAAAAACCTTTGGTAATGCCTTGGTAAGTAGGGTTAAAGTTCTCTGTGGCCCCTCCATTTCCTTCTGGTGAAATCATTAAGGCATTAGCTTGGTTCCAGGTTTCAAAATGACAATTGATGTGCCTACCTGGGCCATCATAAAACCTGTAAAATGAACGGGTACCCGTAAATACCCCGAAGCCAGAATCAGCATTAAATAAACAGTTTTCCAATGTGATGTCCGAGGCTAACATGGTTACAATGATATTGTCCGTAAAAATACAATCTTGAAATACAACATATTTTTCAGCTGATATGGCTCCACCCCCAATACCTGTATAAATGGCTTGATGATTACCATAAAATATCCCATTCCTGAAATATTGATTGGTATTGACGTTCCATCCTTTATTTCTAATAATAGAGTGGTCCGTAGTTAATCCATCAAATATGTCCCAACCATTCTTACAGTTATGAGCCACAAATCCATCAAAACTACCTAATGGCTCTGTCCAAGGGCTTTGCCCATTATATTGTGGCAAGATAGCACTTAATCCTATCGGGCCTTCTGGGAGAGCAAACCAAAACCCCGTTCCATCTGTACCAGCAGCTACATTATTCTCAAAATAGTTATTAGGGTTAGTGATCCAATAGGAAGCCGGTGTTTGGTTTTGAGCTTGCCTCAATTCATTGTCTGAAGGTGTAACCTCCTCTCCTGGGAGTGGTCTTCTAGTAGATAATACCACATTGTTTTTGATGGTGTTATAGCGCTCTGTACCATCTTCAAAGAAAATTCCATGTCCTATATGATCATAAGCGAATACGCCATCCACTGTGACGTATTCAGTTCCATGAATAGTTACGGCCCTGTTGAACGACTTATGCACACTGCTGTTTTTCAGATAACTACCCTGCGCATCATCCTCATTGAGGTGCCAGTGAAAAGGATATCTAGCCACTTCTCCCTTTTGACCCATTTTATACAATTCAACATTTTCCACATGTGCCGTCGACCCTTTCATCATCATGATATGACCACCAAATCCATCTGCTTCGTTTGTGCCACTCATATCTCCTTGGATTTTTATATAATGTGACAACAGTCCTACTTCACCCTGTATTTTAACATTCCAAGTTTTTCCGTCTTCGACTCTTGTGTAGGCTATAGAGTCACCAATATGTTTGTAATTAAGATTTTGCTCCAGTGTTAGTGTTCTATTATCTACACTGATTTGTGTGATTTTTGCCTCATCCACACGCTCCCAACCACTATTATTTACATTAACCAATTCTGTAGCAGTCAATGTTATTTCATCACCAATTTCCCAATCTACCGGCTCAACCAATGTAATTTGATTTGTACCGGCATTTGCAGTAGCTCCCAAATTAGTCCAGCTCATTTTTTCCTTTCCATGCAGTTCCAAGGCACCACCATTTTTTACCATGATTCCTTTATAGCTTGGAGCTGGGCTCTGCACTTTACTTCCAAGTAATGTAATTTGGCATCTTACCAATTCAGGGCCACCCTCGTTTGCATAATAGGGTTGAGCTTCCGTACCTATTTCCATCAATCCACCATTTTCTATGGTGATACCCTGAGTTTCCAAGTCAATCCAGGCTCCTCCAGATTGCCAATTGACGGCATTTAATGTCCCATCGACCCTAACTGTTTTTGCGCGACATATTCCTACAAGCGTTACTGTTCTGCCTGCGGGTATGATCACATCGTCATTTTGAGAAGGCAATTGGTTTCCTGGCCAAATGCCAGGGTTCGACCATAACCCATCGGCCACAGGTTGTATGACAGCCAGATGGGTTGGTTGTAAGTTGTCAATTTTCGATTTAATCCCTGAATGTGACATTTCTGTGTCACTGGCAATAATCTTGTTACCAAACAATGAAGTAAAAACCAATATGGTCACTACAACAAAATTGTAATCTCTAACAAGAATTCTTGGCAAAAAATTCGAAGTAAATTTTTTTTTCATGTTCCTTAGTATAAAAAGTTTTTAGTAGTTTTTTCAGTCAATGTTAAAACTAGCGATTTGTAGGAAAAAGACTATCCTGCACTATGCTGGTTGACTTAAAATAAAAAATGCTTCTTTTATTTGAAAATCAATAGTTTAACGACACAGTTAAATCAGTGCTTACTTTCACGGCCTTTGGCCAGATCTACCTTCACTTTTGGAAATGGTTTTGGAAGATTTCCTTTTGAAACAACACTTTTAGGCCCTATCCCCTTTGGAATATATTCTTTGTCCGTTGTTAGTATAAACTTATCCATTTCAAAACCATCCTCGCGCATGCTAAACGTCACCTCATGTACCCCTGGGTTTTTAATATCTAAGTATACCGCCATGGGGATTCCACAATGAACCTCTTTGGTACGTTGCTTACTACTCCATTTCCATGAATTTTTACCCTCGCACCATTGAATTCTCTGACCAGTTTCTGGCCATTCGCCATCCAAACCAACATGAATACCATTGTCTTCAGAACCTGTACTGTAGGCCCTTACCCAAACGTAGTACCGGCCAACATTTTCAAAATTCACCTTGTAATGGAGTATCGCCATCTTGCCCGCAACATTAGAAAAATTTTCTTGGTCTATCAACTTATCTCCATGTGTGACCCTGGTGTCAGGGAGCAATTCCAGGTATGCATTACCACTGGCTCCCATGCAATGTGGAGCATCATCATCCCTTCCAAAGTTGGGCCATGCTCTCTTACTGAAAATTACCCATTGCCGTTTCTCATGCAAAGATTGTTTGTAAAAATGCTCTGCTTCAATAGCTACTATTCCATTTTTTTCTGCAAAGATGACCTTATCAGCAATAATCGAGTTGGTTTGTGATGACAGATAATTGCTACCTATAATTAAAGTAATCACGAAGTGCACTAATTTTACGCATTTCATAGTGTTAATGTTTTATTTCATTTTCAATTTTATTCTGATTATGACTTATTTCTTTTGATACTGAAATTCCTTTTCTAAGGACAGATTCAAAAAATCTTCGGAGTCGGGCAGGGTAAAATGATACTCCAAAAGTGGGTCGTACTCGATATCGAGTTCGTTTGTATTGAATTCCATGACATGGCCTCCAAAAGTTTTGTCATCAGAAATAAAATGAAAATGATAGCCCGCTACATTAATATTGCCGATAAACTCAGGACAATAAAAACCCACCATTGTTCCTTTAACATTCACTCTTTCGAAAACCGGACGTTGGGGAATAAGCTCATCCAAACCTTTTTCAAAAGGTTTTTCTTGCCTGTGAAGGCCTCCACACTTCATATAACTAAAGTTCCCTTTCACCTTAAAGGAATAAAATTGGTTAAGACTAGGTAGTTGGGAGTTTATTTTAACAATAAGCGAATCGAAATTGGTCGATTGTACCTTAAAAGAATCTTCAGGTTCAAAAAAAGCGGCATCAACATAGACAATCGATTCATCATCCAAAGGTACATCCACAACTCCATCTTCCCTGATACGATAAGGTACCCCATCCAACATGACAAGCTCACCATCAAGATTGGAATAAGAGCCCAGTCCTATATCCCCTTTGGTCTTAAGTTCTTTAACAGTGAGGTCCCCTTCGAACACCTTATTCACAAAACCCCACCAGATATTATATTGATAGAATGTGTTCTCTTTCTTGGGGTCTGAACTACCAACCATTTTGTTTGGTCTAACACAACATATGAGAAGTGTTACCACACCAAAACATACCATAAAATCCCAAAAGCAATTGTTACTTTTTTTATCGCCCATAATTAATCGTATTTTTTTGTTTATTCCTTAAGAAACTGCTCCATCGGAACCGGTTCTTCATATTCCTTGATTTCTATATTTCTCCATAAAATTTCTCCAGTTTCCGCTTCCAAAGCAATTGGTCCTTCTGCACTTCCCAAGTCTGTTGCCAAATTGACAATTTGACCATTGAATTTATGTATAGCGTATTTACTCTCCATGACAACGATTTCGCTGCTATTCCATTCGCCATCCAGAAAATGGTACCGGGTATCGGCCACTGCCCTGTGCTCTCCCGATCTAAACGGCTATTTTACACCACCCTCCGACGGAAGTTTAAAGGTATTGCCGACTTCGTAGTGCCATAGCATTTAGACCTAAATGTTTCTATCTTCTAGGTGGTTATACCTAACCTGATATTGTAACCCGATTGGAAAACTTATAGAAATAAAAAACAGTAACAGTAAAAAAAGGACGTACCTTAATATGGTATATCTTTCATTTCCGTTGATTTTAAATATGATTTTTTATTCTTCGTCACCTAATTAAACTAATAAGTTGAATAGAAGCAGTACTGTTTAATAGCATTACAATGTGAGTAAAGTATTAACTTTCCACACACGCATACATTCTATTTTACGGACAATGTACCGACCTTATCCATTCTCTACTTCAACCAAAAATTACCCTCCAACTGTATATCATTGGATGCTCCACCTATCATTAGCTTGAACTCACCAGGCTCACAAGTTTTTTCCATGTCAATACCTGTAAAGGACAGGTCTTTAGTAGGCTTTAACGTAAAAAGAACGGTTTTTTCTTCTCCCGGTTCCAGCCAAAGCTTCTTAAATCGAACAAGCAGCTTGTTCGGACGGGTTACCGACGCCACCATATCCCTAAAGTACACTTGAACAACCTCAGCCCCAGCTATTTCGCCTGTATTCTTAACCCTTAATCGAAATGTCACCTCTTCGTTTATTTCAAAGCTTTCTTTAGCAATTTTCAAGTCGCTATATGTGAAATTAGTGTATGACAAACCATGACCAAAGGCAAATACGGGTTGAGTATCTAGGTCAACATAATCTTTGTAGAAGCCATTCGCTTTCTGAGAATAATGAATAGGTATTTGTCCCACTGATGCCGGAAAGCTTATCGCCAACTTACCACTTGGATTATCCTCACCGAATAGTACTCGAGATACGGCTGAACCATTGGTTTGCCCTAAATAAAAAGTGCTCAGCATGGCATCGGTTTTTTGAACAATTTCAGGTATAGCATAGGGTTTGCCTCCCATTAAAACTATAATAATAGGCTTACCTGTAGCGGCTATGCGCATGACCAATTCTTTCTGATTACCCAGTAAATCCAGTGTAGCGCGATCGCCTTTGATACCAACAGCATAAGCAGCTTCTTTACTTTCCTGTACTGTTCCTCCAATACATACAATAGCTACATCTGAAGCTTTGGCTGCATTCACAGCCTTTTCAATTGACTCATTTTCCTCCAATAACGAATATTCTGTAAAAATATCTTCTTGACCATTCTTAGAAAAACGTGCTATTTTGCATCCTTCTTCATAAATTATATTAACCCTATTACCAACCCGCTCCTTTAAACCTTCCAATATGGAGACAGTATTATCGTTAGGAACAGCATATACACCTAGTTCGTGTGATTTGGCATTAGGGCCTATAACGGCAATCGTTTTAAGCTTTTTTTCATTGAGCGGTAACAGGTTATTCCTGTTCTTAAGAAGAGTGATCGACTCGGTTGCAAGTTGTTCGGCCACTTTCACATGCTCCTCACAACCAGACAGTTCTGTGGCCATTTTAGCATCAACATGTGTATTCTCAAAAAGTCCCAACATAAATTTCAACCTTAATATTCGGCCTACACTTCGGTCTAAATTACTTAGCAAGTAAGGTTTTTTTTCAATGACCTTTTCTAAACTGCGATAGGCTACACCTGATGGCAAATCAACATCCATTCCAGCATTCAACGCTAATGCTGCCGCATCTTCTACCGTCGCCACTACGTGGTGAAACTCTTCAAGTCGCTTAATGTCATTATAATCGGAAACAACTATACCTTTGAAACCCCACTCATTTCTCAACAAATCAGTTAATAGCCATTTATTTCCATGAGCTGGAACACCACCAACTTCACAATGTGAAGCCATGATTCCAAGTGCTCCACTTTCCTGAATGGCCGCTTTGAAAGGAGGTAGTATTTCATCAATAAATACTTTTTCGTCTATTTCAGTATGGGCAAAATTTCGACCACCAGTCACTTGACCATATCCTGCAAAATGCTTAGGAGAAGCAATTATGTGTGTCTTCGCGGGATTCCCATTAGTTCCTCCCTGCATTCCAGCAATGGCCGCTTTCGCCATTCGAGTTGTTAGGTAAGTATCTTCACCATAGGTTTCTTCAATTCGTCCCCAACGAGGATCACGTCCAATATCCAGTACAGGACTGTGAGCTTCATTGGCACCACGTATTCTGGCCTCTCTACCAATAATGTTGAATGCCTGCTCCACTAACTCCATGTTCCATGAGCAGGCCATCGCCAATGGTGTTGGAAAGACCGTGGAGTTTTTACCAGCATGTCCGTGAAGGGCTTCACTTCCAACAATAGCAGGAATTCCAAGCCGGGTTTCTTCTTTCAAATACTTTTGAATCCTATTGACAGCAGCTACGCTCTCTGCAGGCAAATTGTGATCTAACGTATTTTCAACCATTCCAATACCATTAGCTAACTGTTCGTGAATAGTTTGAGATTCTGTAGAAAACCCTTCTTCAAGTTGAGCCGATATGCGTAAGGATACAGAATTTAGCTGTGCTACTTTCTCCTTAACAGTCATTCTTGACAGTAAATCCTCAACCCTGTCCTCAACAGGTAAATTGGAATTCATGTAATCTTGAGCAGCAACATGCGTAGGTACAAAAGCGAGGAAAATAAATGTAATAATTGGGTAAAACAATAACTCTATTTCCTTCATTTTAATTTTCAATTTAATTTCGTTGATTCTGAACATCATTCAATAATTAATAATCCTTCATGGCTATATCTATATCTTTTTTTACCTGCTCTGTGGTTTTTTCCCAATCGACATAGCCCACTCGGGTAGTCCATATCGGATTAATGTTTTGGCTCATTGCTGTTTTTACATAGGATTCCCAAGCACTTAAAGCCTTTTCTAGCTGTACCACAGCTTCCTCTTGATAAGTTTTGTTCTTTGTCTCTCTATAGAGGGCAACATTGGTAGCACCAGCTATTTTATAACCATAATACTTGCCCAAAAGGGCCATTGTTTTTATATCGACAAGCGTCTGGCAAAGCTCTAAGTCATTATCTTGACAACTAAGTTGCCCAATCAATCCAAGGGCTTTATCAGCATGGTTATGCAGTTTTTGAGAAACCTGAAATGGGGTCATTAAATCAGTAGGTTCATCCGTGATTATGGTTTGCACAAAATCTGGTATGCTGATATTTCCAGAGTATTTATGTACAGGATATGCAATAAAAGTGTTTACATCATGAAACCCGGTTTGATTTAGAGATGTTTTTTGTGCCCGACTTCTACAACCTTCTATATACCATTTAAAATCCACATCGCCCCAATGAAACCCCGTTGTAACAGGGTAAACCAGGGAAGCCTCTTGCCATGCACTAAAAAGCGTATCGGCATTCACTACAGGAAATTTATCCTGAATCAAAGCCGTAAAGTATTGATTTTTAATATCAGGATTATAGCATAAGCGGCCCCAAAGTAACCAATGATACCAATGTTTTTCAACCTCGAGCTGTCGAGGTTCTTTGGCATCCCTAGTTGTGAACTCCTTGCCCCAAATCCATCCATCGGATCCATAGTACATCCCTTGGCTTACATGTTCAGGAATGTTCATTATAAAACTTCTCACAAAATCAGGTGATCCCCATCGGAAGTAGTAATTACTATCATTCCTTAAAGTCCAAATGGTTTTCAAATCTCCGATGTTCTCAACAAACCCTTCATGATAAGGTTGCCTAACCGCACTCATTACGTGTGCTTTGGCGTACTTGAAACTGTATATAAAGTCAATGTTTGGTTTCTCGATCAACGCTTCAAATTTCTTTTCAATCATCCTTGTATCCGCTTGATGCTGTCGATGGATAAACTTGAACGAACGTTCTGGCATTTCATCAGCCACCTCCAATAGACCTTCACCATATGTTTCATAAATCCAAGTTTCCCGATCATTTAAGGGAATATTTGGCATATTTTCACCCGCAGTAATTCCTATGCCACCAAGGTCAGGGTATGTTTGGAACATTGCCTTTATACTTTGCTTAAAGTAATCCTTGGTTATTTCGTTTCTATAATCGTTTGATATTCCATACTTCCCATCGGTACCATTCACGAAAATATTCCAAGTAACTACATAAAAGGTAATGTTACGGTTCTTTGCATAAGTCATCACATTCTGCCAGAATTCAATCTTTTTCTCAATGGTAATTTTCTTTACAATTTCATAATTGTTAACAATTTTCGGGTCATCGAAATCTACTCCGACAAGGTGGTAGTTTTCTTTCCAGTCAGTTGTGGATCGGTGTATATCATCCAAGGCAACTTCTTCATACTTTGGCACCTTGACCATAGAAGGAAACGGATGTAAGCTCCAGAGTGAAATGAAATTGTACCGATTTCTTGCCATGTGGTCGATGTATTTCTTCCAGAAATCAAAATCCCACATCACATCAATATTATTTTGTGCGGCATCACCGGCATCAGAATAACTTGGAGTTCGAACATCCAAGGGGATATTAAATTTTGTTCCCCTCATCTCCATGTATGGATTCTGATTTGTACCATCAATACCATCCAATCCGAATAGTTTAATCTTTTCGGTCAGCTCAAGAGTCCCATACATTAGTCCAGGCTCATCTGCTCCTATCACCCAAACCCTTCCATCATTGTCCAAAGTAATAACGAATCCTTCCGAAACTAACTTGAAGTCGAACTGAGGATATTCAATGTCTCGGAAGTTATCCCTAGCCAAGTCTGGTTCTGTTATAAATATGAAGTCTGCTCTTGAATGTTCGGCTTGTCTAATATTGTAATTTCTTAGATGAAGCACTTCTCTGAAATCGTTCAAGGCAAACTTGATCATCGGTGAATCCCTTGTACTGAATATGGATACCGTTTGATTGGCTAAAAGGCCAATCGATACCATGAAGAAAAATGCAGTTAAAACTGACTTTAAGACTTTACTATTGACCATAATTTTATTGAACGTTTAAAATGACCCTCCTATAATCCACCAAAGGCACAATTTCACTCTTATCCCAGACCTCTAGAATCAAATGAATTTCCTTATTCGAAGCATCTCGAGGAACTTTTAGTTTTATCATATCCGAATTGTTTTTCTCAATTGGTATATCTTGTCCATAAGGGTTCTTTCCAGCCTCTCCATAAATCCACCAATAATAGCGTAGCTCATCCTGATCCGGGTCAGATGATAATGAGGCATCAAACTTTAAAGTCTCACCTGGTTTTACAGTTCGGTATATTATGGCATTGGATTCATCATTGTTTATGACCGCATGCGGATGATGGTTTGCATTTTCATAATTTTTTACACACCAATCCATACGGGCCTGAAAATCATTCCACATGGCCTGCCTCCATGACCAAACGGGCGTATGTATGTCGTTATATTCTATTCCGCTTACCGGATCGGTCCATTTTCCCTTGGTATCGGTATATACTTCCCATGGAAGAAATTGTTCTTCTAATTTCTGAATGGCACCCCACCGTGCACGCACATTTTTGATTTTGTCAATCGAATACCTTCCACTCCAACTCCCCCAAGATGTTTCAGAAGGATCTGTGTGTCCTGCCCGTGTTAGCATTAGCCAAGGAATGGTGCCCCCTCCTTCAATAAAACTAGGTGATTCTGCAGTATGTTCATTAAATGCGCGAATGGGATATAATTTACCGAGAGGCCCATGCCCTTCCCTAATATGTTCTTTAGCCCAATCATCCTGCCCTTTTGGTGTATACGGATATGGTTTCCAATTATGTGGCCCCAATTCGTTTACTAACGGCCCACCATAACACTTAGTTTGATGTATGCCTCTAATCCAATGAATTTCAGGGAATTCGTGATTAATCCAACCACCGGCGTTGTCTTGCGCTGCATTTTCATACACACGCAGCTTTTTCACAAATTCCATAGTTTCTTCAGGTGTGTGGGTTCTTCTATAGTCAAACAAAGCCTGGGCAAGGGTATTGGAGCCGGCATTGACCACAACAAAAACTGGTCGGGGGTCATTTTTAGTGACTTCACTAATAATAAACTTTGATCCTTCCGAGGCTTTACCTATCCCCACTCCATCCATTCCATATGCAGGTTGCCCCCTAAAAACAATCGACCTCAAATATTCTGGGGAAAGCCATCCCTCGGCATGAATTTTCAAATTCTCAAATACCTTCTCATAACCATCGATCAAATGATGAAACAATTCCGGTTGGGTAACTCGCTTCGACACATCTGGATGATAAGGATTAAGGGCAGCACCGGTTACTGCGATTAATCCTTCAATTTCAATTTCATTTGCATACATCAATAAATGTAGCATTTGCTGTTCCTCATCGGGTTCGTTGCCCATATCGGCCAAGACAATCAAACGGTGTTTGTCTGTCTGGGAAATTAGACTCTGAGAAATAAGTGCCAAAAGAAGGATAGTCAATATTGAGGTCAGTTTCATACCTGTCAAATTTCTGTTTTCATATTAGGTTTTGAGATAATTTTTAAAATATTCTAATTTGCTTGACTTAGGGTTAGGTTAAATGAGGTTTAAATAGGATTATATACTATCATTTATCATTCTCCACGTAATTTAAAAGCACCGATTTCACATCTTCCACGGTTCCGGTCTTAAGGCCGCCGTACACATTGGCACCAGTTATCCAATAAAGCACCATGCCCGCATCTGAACAATCCCATTTTCCTTTTTGGAATTCTACCACATCATCTACTTCTGCAATTTTACCAACTAACCAGAGCCATTGTATACGTGGATCTGTGTAATCCCTTGCCCAATGCCATTTATCAAGATATACCTTTAAATCAACGTTTTGGTCGGGGATTCGAACTTCTTCAATTCCAAAAGCAAGTATTTCTTCCCATTTATAGAAATCACCGGCCTCGTCATTGGCCGGATGATGGGTTACCAATTTCACATATTTATGCTTTTCTTTTTTTGAAGCCTCGAGAGCAAACCCAATGATATCGGGCTCCCCGGCCTCGATTATCCATAAGGGATTGTCTTCAGTTGAAGCGTTTATGGCATCTCGCAAATCATTGATAGTTTCTTCGAGTTCCCATTTCGCATCCAAAAACTTTAATTTCTCGTACCCCCCCCATCTCCTGGCGGTAACGTCACAACTGGTTTGCATAAGAGCATGCCGTTCCCGTTCTGCAGCTTCTGAAATTCTATCAACCCGAATGAGGTCGCAACTATGGGAATAATGAACCAGACGATCCTCCAGTCCGGCGGCACGTAAAAGGGCAATTGAAATAGCCGTTCCCCCCAAATCGTCCGGATCTGGTGAATTGCCATCCGCAATTATTGCAACACGACCGTTAGGGGCATTAATCTTTACTTGTGCATTGGCGGAATGCAATAGTGCAATAGCAATCAATATCAATAAGATTCTTTTCATCAAAAAGTATTTTATATTATAATAAATAGCAATCAATTGAGGTAAGCCCCAATGAGCCGATTCTATAAACCGATTCTCATTTTAAATTTCTACAATTTCATTACCCTTAATATCTTTTGGATAATGTAGCTGGGGCATTTATTTTATATCGATGTCTTAAAACTATCATTTTGCTCATTTGTTTTCATCCTGCACCTTCATGGTTTTTATTTCTCTGCATGTTAACTTTCATCCTAAAAATTGTAAATTTTCAGATTATAGTTGCTTGACCCATATATTCCTAAATTGAAGTCTATTGATATGGTCCTGTAACTTGATTTTTATTCCCTCATCAGGATTTTCGTTTGGCAGAAGAAGCTTGTTATGAATCAATTTTCCATTGAGTTTTACAGTTAATGAAAAAAAGATTTTGTCGTCTGAATTTTCGTCCGCATGTATTTCTACGTCATACGTCTGCCATTGAAGTGGTGGAGCGGCAGCATTTACCATCGGAGGAAATCTTTTGTATATTGCCCCACATTCGTTCCAATACCCATTACTTCCGAAACTATTTAAGATTTGCACTTCCCCTATAGGAAGAAAAAAAAGCCCGCTGTTCCCTAATCCTTGTCCGGACTTACCTGGTTCAACCGGGTATCTGAACTCCATATGGAACTGAAGTGGCACTGAATAAGAATCGACTGTTTCAATGTCGCCTCCATTTAAGTTTTTCTTTCCATCTTGTGATTGCCAAAATTTAGAACGTGTTTCAAGCTCCCCGTTCGTGGTAATAGTCCAAGTGATAGGTTTACCATCTGCGTGCTGCCACATTTGGGAGTTGCTCCCATCAAATAGCATAATGGCATCTGCAGGTGGTTTCAAATTAAGGGTGGGAGAGGTAAGTTGCGATTTATAGAGTTTAAAGGTTGTTTTTTTATTGTATAAGAGCGCAGTCCCCGAACATATCCCTTCTGAAAAACTTATCTGCCATC
The DNA here is from genome assembly GCF_007827235.1 of Maribacter sp. MAR_2009_72. NCBI lineage: Bacteria > Pseudomonadati > Bacteroidota > Flavobacteriia > Flavobacteriales > Flavobacteriaceae > Maribacter > Maribacter sp. MAR_2009_72. The sequence continues at coordinate 1,341,247 of NZ_VISB01000001.1, forward strand.
CATTTTCATCAATAATGATTTTGTCCTTGTTAAGGGTAATTGTTTCGAATTCAGCATAAGGCTCTGCACGGGTCATCAAATCGGGTAAAATTCTAATTTTATACTTAGTAGAGTCCAGTAGAATTACCTCAGCAGTTAATTTTGGTATTATTTTTTCATATCCCATAGAAGGGTTATCCCAATGGCCAATCCAATGGCCCATCAAAGGATACTTTTGAGAAGTGTCGAACAAATCCTGACTACAAACCTTAAACTGGAATGTATTTAAAAGAGTAAGCAAGAGTATAACTTGGACATATTTCATAATTCCTTTTTATTATATTCTAAAAGTTTGCCTTGACGTTCCTGAAATACAATAATATTGAAGGGTGCCAAGTCAATTGTTTTCTGAATTTGCTCTGTGTTCATGAGGGAACAGGCCGTTGAAAAAGCATCGGAAAATGCAGCCGACTCACATTGCACCCAAGTTGGCACTATTGATTCATTTGCCCTCTTGGCGTTGTTCGGCCTCCTAATGTGCTGTGTATTTTTGCGATCTCCCGAGCCACTTACAGTAGCATTGGTCAATTCAAGCTGATGGTGATAGGAACGGGAAATTTTCAGGTCCCAACTTGGTAAGGATTTATTTCTTACTAGTATCGTACTATTTCCGGCACTTACATAATAGTCCGCAACCTCCCAATACTCAAAAATATCAGTCAAACAATCCAAAGCATACCCTTTACCAACCCCTCCCATATCGAAAGAACGTCCTTTTTCAAGACAACTGATCGCCTCATCCTTTTCGTGCATTAAATAAGCTCCCAGCCCCAATTGTAGCTCTTCATCGAATCTCCCTGCCTGAACACTGAAATAACCATCGGTTAACAGATTTGCTTGTATAGCCTTATTCAAGCAATCAAAAGTATAGGGGTCTAAAATATGATGGTCTCCAGGCTCCAAATGATTGATGTTCGAAATATCACTTGATGGGATAAATCGACTAAGCCTATCCTCTATGTACTCCACTCTTTCGATTACTTCTACTGAGAGGGTTTTAGCCTGATCAAATAGAAGGCAATCTTTAGGTACACGAATCTCGAATTCAGTATTCATGGCTTCAAAACGAAAAGAATGTACTTCTTTCATAAATTAACTAACAACATATTCGCTTTCGTTAATAATTACTATGGCTTCATTTTTTCTAAGGGCTTCAGCAATTTTGAAAACAGGTAATTCACATCGATATGCTTCTGCAGCATCACAATTAAGAGATTCATTGCCCATGATTGCCTCAGTAAAGTTTAACATATGAGCCGTAAATGCGTTATACTTTTCTTTCACATTAATTTTATAAGTTATCTGGGGTGCTGTCTCATCAACATAGGTGCGGTTCAATTTTTCTTGGTCCGCCATATTTTTCAATGTGTTATTGGATACCAGACTATCCCATAATTGTTGGTCAGCAGAATCTTCTTTGTAAAGGGCTACTTTATTACTATTTAAACTTAATACAACTGCTCCTTTATCACCTATAATTCTTTCCGTTACACCTAAAGCACTAGAGTTTGCAATTACTTCGTAAAATGCCCGGGCTGGTCCTTGCGGTGTTTTATAGTCAAATATTACAAATACATTATCTTCATGATCTGTATATGAAAGCGGATAATAGTCGCGTGAACCGGCAATCATAATTCGATGTGGGTTTGCTTTAAAAAACCAACTGTAAATATCAATTTGATGGGCACCCAGGTCTGCAATGATACCGTTGCTTACACTTTTAAAACATCGCCAATTTGCATATTCGTCATAAGAGCCGTAACCATACTTAGCCAATTTGGTATCATCGATTTCTTGTTTCTTCCATGCCCTTCTACTATATCTTGAATTGTTCCATTGCCCAACGGCGTTGGTCAACCTTCCAAATAGGTTACTATCATGAGCCATTTTAAAGGCTTCAAGATAATTTGTAGTGGACCTTCTTTGATGTCCAATTTGTAGTTTCATACCCGTCTCATTCATTACCCTGACCATTTCCTTAGCTTCCTCCTGATTAAAGGCCATGGTTTTTTCACAATAGACATGAACTCCTTTTTTCATACAATGTATAGATTGACGGGCATGCCACATATCTGGTGTATTTATGATTACCGCATCCAATTTTTCCTTATCGATCATTTCCTCATAGTCCTCATATACTTGGATATCGTGTTTCTCACCCATGACTTCCTTGGCTTTTGCCCTATTGACTGGGTTTATATCACATACCGCCTTGAACTTAATATGTGTTAGAGGGGCACATATACTATAGGCATGACCTCCCTTACCGCCGAAACCAATGATTCCGAAATTTAAATTATTTAAAGATGAGTTTGTTAGTGGGTTATAAGCAAAAATACTTGGCGCTCCAAAAGCCAAACCTAAACCCGCAGTACTAGTTTTTTTAATGAAATTTCTTCTGGTATCTTTCTTGTTTGTACTCATATGTAAAATTTATTTATTTGCCATAACTCTAGGCAATTGGTATTAAACTTTATTCAAATTTCTGAATGCGATGATGGTCGGCCTTATTATTACTCAACTATTCGTTAATTAGTCAACCACCGCTTGTATATAATTTGGAATTTCTTTGATCTGTCTGATTTTTATTTTACTAATACTTTTTTATGTTTGATTATTTCGGAATTCATTCTTAATCTACAAAAGGTCAATCACTACTATTTTCCGGAAGCTCTTTGATGCGAATCTTGCGATAGAGCAACTCTGCAAATTCAGCTTGAAGACCGATATGCCCATTTTCTAAAGGACTGACTGCTCCATCTTTGGCTATTTGTACGAAATCAAAAATCTCGAGAACAACTTCACCATTTAAAATGAAGGTGGCTTTTTCTGATCCATATACACGTATTTCCATTTTATTCCATTTTCCTCTTGGTTTTTCGGTACCTAGCCTCGTTTTACGATGTAGACCTTCAGCGGGAATTTCATTAGAATCATACCAGCCATTAGTATGAGGTGTTTTCACTCGAAGATGATTACCAAGTACCCATAAATCTCCGGTATGGAAACGAAGGTCTTCCGTTTTGTTGGCAAGAGATTCACCAATTTGCATTTCGAGAGACCAAGGCCATATCTTTTTGAGGTCACCATGGACATGAAAAAGAAGTCCTGCATCACGATCCCAGTCGGTGCGCGGGTCAAATCTTTTCTCGAGCCACTTGTATTCCAGCTTGAGAACATAATGGCTAAACTCAAATTCTGTAATAAGACAATCGGTTTGTTGTATCGAACCTTCTTTTTCTCCTGCATAAACATGGATTGCCTTTTCCTTTTTATTGACCGAAAAGTTTCCCCAATCGTCCTCACCTGAACTTTTTGCAGCAATCCATCCTTCAAGGGTTTTCCCATCGAATAACGGCTTAAATTTTTGTGCATTTGTTTGTGTACATATTAAAAAAAATACAACAAATGCCACGAATGTATTTAAGGCTGGCTTTAACATTGATGGGCTAAAATTTAATTCTGACATTTTGCTTTAATTGTTATCATAATTTTGCTTTAATACAGTTTAAGGCTTGGAATCTTCGGCCATACCATAAAAATCAAAAGTTTCGAGTATCATGTTGAAAACAACCATATCGCTCCTATTCTTTTTAAATCTACTTACTATCAATCCAATAAAATTTCAAACTTTACGTTTGTACTATTTATGCAATACCTTTTAAAAAGCCCCGTTTTCAGCCACAATTTTAAACAGACTCGATATAACAGTATATCATTCCGTTTCAAACTTCTGACAAATCCATCCTATAAAGGCCCATGAACAACTATTTCCCTTGCAAGAGATTCCTGATTATTTCAAACACTATATTTTGGACTCAAAAAAGTAACTTCCAGACCCTATTTCGTATACCTTGTATCCGTCTTTCTCTTCAATAAATTTTATAGTTTCCAAGTCGATGCCTTCTCCACTTTCTGTGACCGAAGAATCTCCTACGGAGGGCACATAAATGATTGCATTGGTATTTACTGGCACTTCAACCTTCATAGAAAAAGAAGTCCCCTCTATTGACCATGAAGAAACGATTTTACCGTTTATGGACCCATATTCCCCTTTAACATGGGATAAGGAACGATTTCCCAAATCGGGCTTTATGATGATATTATTGAAACCGGCACCTTTGGTTTCGATACCGGCCATTTGAGCAAAAAGAAACTGGGAAAACGCTCCAAAGGCATAGTGGTTAAAAGAATTCATTTCAGCGTTCATCTCTCCATTAAAACCAGCTTCCGGCGTGTAGCTGTTCCAGCGTTCCCAAATGGTCGTGGCCCCGTTCTTGACCTGAAAACCCCAACTTGGATAATCCTTTTTCAACAAAATCTGATACGCTAAATCTCCACGTCCCACAGTTGATAACGCGGGCAACAATTGACGAATGCCCAAAATACCGGACGAGGGCAGGTTGTCGTTTTCTGCAAGAAGATCTACTAAGTGTTTTTTAGCTTTAACTTTTAGCGTATCGGGCAGTATATCAAAATAAATTGCAGTTGCATAGGCCGATTGGGTATGGCCCGTAAACCCTTTTTCACCTTCGAAATAACCTTTCCCATCACCATAGGCATCTTCACTTATGGTAAACTTTCCTTCAACGTCTATATAATGATCAATAAAAGCCGATACGGATTTGTCATACACTTGTTTGTAGTATGCTGCCTTCTCATTCTTGCCGATCGCAGTACTCATCTCGGCCATTATTTTTAATGCATATTGATAATACATCGAGGCCATGATGTCATGCGCCAGATTTTTATCGGTCATGGATAACCAATCTCCAAATCCTCCTTTAGGATTTACTTCTGTCCAAGAATCCTCTGGATAGAAGTAATCCGTTTCACCACTTTTTTCGATATGGTAATCCATAAACTGGGTCATAGACGCATAATGATCTTCAACAATTTTAGTGTCGTTATAAAATTTAAAGGTATTGTACGGTACCATTACACCTGCTTCCATCCATCCAGGGGAATACCAGACCAATTCTGGATAAGGTCTGGGTGCAAAGGTGGAATACGCTCCAAAATCGTACTGTGCATCGCGCACATCTGCAAACCACTTGGCATTGAATGCCCCAAGGGTTGCATTGTAAAGGGCCGATTTTGAAAATATCTGTACGTCACCTAACCAACCTAAACGTTCGTCCCGCTGTGGACTATCTGTAGGGACTTCCATAAAGTTGGAGCGCTGCGTCCATATCACATTCTCAAACATACGGTTCAATGTTTCGTCTGAAGAATTAAATTCACTGACCATGGGAATGGATGAACCAAAAGCAATTCCTGTAATGGTATTTTTATCAGGCTTACTCTTTAATCCAGTGACCTCGACATACTGAAATCCATGATAGGTAAATTTAGGTTCCCATTCTTCCGTCCCCTCCCCTTTTAGGATATAGGTATCCGTTGCCCTTGCAAAACGGAGATTTTCCGTCATCAAGGTTCCATCATCGTGAAGCCGTTCACCATAACGGATTACAATGCTATCGTTTTTAGTTCCAGAAACCTTTAATTTGGCATGCCCGGCAAAATTCTGTCCCAAATTAAAAACATAGACGCCTTCATTTGGCTCTGTAATTTCTATGGGCTCCATTTGGTCATACACTTGGATGCTATTTCCTGGATAAGCTTCCAATGCAGCTTCGGTACCTTCATGTATATATACATTGGCCCAACTTTGGTCATCATAACCGACAGTGTCCCATCCATCAAATTCCAAATTGGCGTTGTACCCGGTCCCCATCAAAAGATCTGCATAACGCAAAGGGCCTTCACTTGCTTTCCAACTTTCATCCGAAACGATTGTTTCTTTTTTCCCATCTTCATATTCGACTTCCAATTGACAGAATAATGCTGGATGCAGACCATACAGTTCACGGTTTCTAGGATTGGACAATACTTTGGGACCAACGTACCCTGCATACCAGCCATCACCTAAAATGGCGCCCATTGCATTGGTACCTTGGACTAAATCTTCACTGATATTATAGGTCTTATAATAGATTCGTTTATCATAATCTGACCATCCGGGGGCCAGTAGGTCATTGCCAATTTTTTCACCATTAATGGACATCTCAAAAACCCCTAAGGAAGTTACATAAAGCGTAGCCTTTTTGACCTCTCCTTCTACCGAAAATGATTTTCGCAAATAAGGTGGAGCAGGTAGGTGAAGTGAGTCTTTTGGGTCATTGTCCTTGGTTTTGAACCCAATCCATTTGGCCTTCCAATCTTCCTTGTTCAACAGCCCCATTGTCCAAAAACCTACCTCACTCCAATCGGATACGGAATCATCTTCATCCCAAACCCTAATTTTAAAATAACAACTTTGACCCGATTGCAATGGGCTTCCGGCGTATGGAATATGAGTATTTTGGCTGGAAATTGTTTTATCTGAATCCCACAAAAGACTGCCTTCTTCGTCCAAGCCTTCTTTTGAATCAGCCACCATTATTTGATATGCCGATTGCTTTTTGTTCCGACCCTCGGAAGACATTACCCAACTAATTCTAGGCCCCAAATCATCGATTCCTAAAGGATTTTTAAAGTAGTTAATCGAAACACTTTCAATTTTAATACTATCCTTTTCATTGAGGATATCCGTACAAGAGTATAATAATGATAAAGTAACAAGAGAAAGAACAATTATATTCTTCATATAAATTTTAATTTGATTTTTCTTTATTTGGCTTGTGTGGGGTCTAAAGCATTTCTTAGAATAAATCATAATCTGAGAAACATAAATAAATCTTTAAAAAAATGATAAACTTTATACCCATCCGTAAACACTTAGAGATTCTTTTATTTTTGGAATCTACTATATGCTACAAGGATAACAGTAAATGTAAAAAATTGTATCCTGTACTTCCCTGTTTTCATTAATTTGAACAAATATTCTTAGGTAGTAACAATAAATGAGATTAACCCTCAAATTACAATAGTAAACACAAAGGATTAATTAAATCTGACAGAAAAAGAAACTTTTATAGGTTACAAAATCTTAGCTTAATAAGTTGAAATGCTAACGGAAGGTCTACTTGCCAGAAATTTATGGATTTACCAAAACTCAGTAGGGTATAATGTTATAGATATCCAATTAACTACATGTGAAGAATAATATTGTTATCCTCGCCTAAAAAAACTAGTATTACTAGTTATAAAATATTTCTTTATACAATAACAATAGTTCAAAGGATTTATCAACAAAATCAAAGTAATAGTTTTAACATTTATTTTATTAGTTCTTATTGCTGATAATAAAATATGGGCTGGCATTATGTTCATTAAAAATACCTGGGTATAGGTGTACGAGCCCATCGTTTTCAATTGTTGTGAAATAGACAAGAAGGTCATAATCTCCACTAAACTCCTTTTTTGGTATCTGGGCAACATAATTTTGTCCGTCCCATTCCATTTTCAATTGCTTAAATGAACCCAGAGTCATATCAGCTAATCTGTAATGGACTATTGGATGTTGCTCAGAGAGGTATTTCCTTGAGGATTTCAACGTCAGGTTTAGGTCTTCTTTTCCCAACCCTGTATTTTTGGGAACAACAGCTTCCAGATTAGCCTTAACTGAATCCTCCGAAAACTTGAATTTATCCCAATGACTCAACTTCTCTCCATAGGCTTGGTCACCAAGAATTCCTTCCAAATCAATAATATCCTTTTCAATTTCGACAAGTCTATCATGCCATGTCCCATTGTCATGCAAGAATTTCGGGTTTTGATTATACAGAGTTTCTGTCAAGGCCAAAATGGTTTTCCACTTCTTTAAGACTATGTGCATTCGATTAAGACTTGAAACTAAATACCCTTTATTGTGTGTTTTTTCAAAGAAAACATAATCTGTTGCGGCCCTTGTTTTATTGGAGTGATACGCTGCCAAGGCAGCGGTAATTTTCAAATCCACTTCATTAGCCATATATTCCTTTTTAAAAGATTGTGGTATATCCGCTTTTTTTACCGCTTCCAAGTTATCTAAGATGTCATTGGCCAAGTATTCATAGAACGCTGACAATTGCACTATTCCAATCTTGGATTGAACATTTTTTTCCAAAACGTCAGTCACATATGTCTCTATGCCATAAAAAAGTCCTGGGTCCCCTGGCTCTGCAGATTGGTAAGTTCTTTCTCGGTGAAAGGGGTTTGCATTGTTCTTACTAAAAAGTGCTCCGCCACTTTCCATTTCTGCCCAATTGTAGTTCGCAGGGTGTACGGTCAGATGTGACGAAGTAATTAATGGCAATACCTTTCCCGCAGAACTGTAGGCATTCAGTATGTTGTTGAAAGCGGCTCCATAATGCTCTCTGAATACCCTTTCCCACACCTGCCGATCTGTTTCGAATGAATACCCTAATCTTCCAAACAAAAGGTAATAGGCCCAATAGCGTTGATCTTCCCATTCGTAATAAGTTAAAGCTTTATTTTTAATTAAATCCCATGTATTCTGTTTTCTAGCCATAGGCGGGGTGACCTGAAAACCCCTACTATCCCCAAAATTGGTCGATTGTGAAAATCTTTTGACATAGTCAGGGTCTGCCCAAGTGAAAATTCTGGTAGTACCTATGCCCCAAAGTCTATAAATAAAATCATAAATACGAGAATGGTTAAGAAAATCCGCATAACCGTACCGCTGACGTTTGTCAATATTGTTCAGCATTGACAATTCTGCTTGGCGCATTTGTGTTGGATGGAAAGGTAGGCCGACACCTTCCCATGAGTATTTGCTGGTTACGTTCAAATCCATTCCTGTTTCGAAAACCCAATCCCGCATTTTTGGGGTAAGTCCTTTGGCCCTTAAATCCAAAGTGAGCTTCCCTTGTCTTTCTTTGTAAATATCTCCGATTCCCATAATAATCTTTTTCCAAAAAAGTTCCGCCGTTTCCCCAAAGCCACCAACACCAGATTCATAGTTTACCCTTAATTGAATTCCATCTATCTCGGGAGCTTTTCTTAAAAGCTTTCGCATACCATCTGCACAGTATTGGGTATAGGCATCTGAATTCTCAGGTAGGCCAACAACTAATTCCTCACTCCTTCCATGCCCCCACATTCCAAAAATAAATTTAATACCGTGCAAATGGCATAGCTCCCCAATACGCCTCAATTGATTAAGATAGTCCTTTGGGGAATTATCTAGGTTTTTTCTGGGTCGCACACCTTCAAAACCCTCCACATCAACTAGGTAGGGGTAAACGGGTATCATAAAATCTTCATTCTTACCTTCATTATAACCAGTAATCAGAGTAAACCTATTAAAGCGATTAATCGCTAATTGACTTATATAATACTTCCAATAGGCTTCAGAGAAGAACCAAGAATCGTCATTTTCATCGGTCAAAAACTTATCCACACCCCGAACGGAGTTTTTTGGGAATTCAATGTTGTCTTGAATCCTTTTTAATACTTCAACCCCTTCATACTTTATTTGATCGGCGACTTCGGTCAGAGCATACATTAAACCTTTTTCATCTGTTCCACCAATAATAAGCGCTTTATGATCATCTATCTCGCGCCAAAGGTAAAAGACCCCTTCCGGTCGACCTCCCCTCAAAAGAGGTTCATCTGATACAAGGCTGTATAAAGCCCTATTTTGCAAAGTACCCAAAATAAGATAGACAGGCTCTTTGATTTGCGTCCAATGGTTTATTTGGTTAATGGTAGATCCAGAGTTCTGAATAGCATCAAATAACGCTCTTTTTCCTACTGCTATAGCATGTTCGGCATCATTTGAAATGCCCGTTCGATCTACAATTGTAACTTCATTGGTTTTAAGGTTGGATTGGTCAACAGAATTTTGGGCTGATAATGAAAATGTCAAAGCAAGCAACAAATAAACTTTTAGGAATACAACAGTTTTAAGTTTTGAGATGAATTGTTTCATTTCCTGATTAAATTCTGATTTTAATATTATCATGGCTTATGGTGCATATATATCAAAGATTCATTGAAGGGTTGGTCCTTGCCTTGGGACATAAGGCCCAATCACTACCAAAGAACAGATTTTAGAAGTATTTTGTGACTTAAAACTCATTATTAAATTATCAAAAGAAATAGGCGAAAATGAATTAAAATATTATTCATGTAGCCTCTAGTTGGGTATTGAATTAAAATAAGACACCTATTGGGGCTATCTTTTTGAAAATTAGCTAAAGGACGATTTGACCCATTACGACGATATTGGACCCGGCCCTAACTTTAGAGTTTACTTACCCTAATTCCTCTGGTCCAATTTAAGTTTCATGCTGTTTAAATGTATCCTGTACTACCATGTACGCTAATTTTAGTTAAAACTTTAGAAAACCAGTATTGTACAGGATGAATAAAATTGGATTTTTTCTTTTTTTACCAACATAATTAGGCCCAACAGTGCTGTTGACCACTAAATCTGAGATGAAAATGTACAAGAAAAGTAAAACCCTTCTTTTATTGCTATCGATACTACTTTGTTGGACCTCCGTAGGTCAAGAATCCACAAGGCCCAACATCATACTAATCGTAGCAGATGATTTGGGTTACAGTGACCTTGGCTGTTACGGCAGTGAAATAAAAACATCTCATCTTGATAATTTGGCCGCAAATGGAGTACGGCTGGCCAACATGAACAATGCCGGCATGTGTGTTATTTCGAGAAGTTCAATGCTAACAGGAAAATGGTGGCCCGAAACGGGTTATGGCATTAAAAAGGGAGAAAATTTAGCCGAAATGCTAAAAAAAAGGAATTATCACACGGGAATCATTGGCAAATGGCATTTGGGTGGAAATCCAATGGAGAAGGGTTTTGATTATTTTTTTGGTTTTCTTGGAGGATATTCAAGCTATTTTGAGGGAAGCTCAGATTATAGATTGAACCATGAGCCTTTTAGCGATTTTGAGGAGAATTTTTACAGTACAGATGCATTTTCAGAGCATGCGGCCAGCTTTATAAAGCAGAGTTCTAAACTAAAGGACAAACCTTTTTTCCTTTATCTGAGTTATCAGTCACCGCATAATCCCCTTCAGGCTCCAAAAGGAGAAATAATGAAGTACAGGGGACAGTATCTTCAGGGTTGGGAGAACATCCGTGAGGCACGAATCAGAAAACAAAATCATTTGGGCATTGTTGAAAAGCAAGTTCTACTTCCAGCTTACCCAAAAAACCTACCGCTATGGAAAACATTGTCCCCTGACCAAAAAGACTTGGAGGATCTTAGAATGTCCGTGTTTGCCGCCATGGTGGAACATATGGATTCAGGTATCGGAAAAGTCATCACTGCCCTGAAAGAAACTGATGATTTTGACAATACATTAATACTATTTTTAAGCGATAATGGCACAGACTCTTTCTCAGTCATGGATGACGAAATGCTCAAAAGAAACCTTTTGCCAGGCGATGTCGGTTCCAATTACCAGCCTGGTACAGGATGGGCATACGCAAGTGTATCCCCAAACCGTCTCTATAAAATCAGCCAGCACAATGGAGGTATAAAAACCGGTGCCATTGCCTTTTGGCCCAAAGGCATTTTAAAGACCAACAGGACCAATCAACAACCTCTTCATGTAGTCGATATAGCCCCTACCCTCCTTGAATTAGCAACGCAAGAAGAACCAAAAAGTGATAAGGATAACAAGGATTTTTCCGGTCAATCTTTTGTTAAAATCTTAGAAAACAAGTCTTGGCAAAGAAATGAACCTATGTTCTTTCAATTTATGGATAACCGCGCCATACGGACCAACAACTGGGGGCTGGTAGAAGTTGATGGGAATGGATGGGAGTTATATGATTTAAAAAAAGACCCCTTGGAAACCCATGACCTTGCCAGTAAAAATCCAGACATGGTCAACAAATTGGAGAAAAAGTGGATGTCTTGGTGGAAATTAGCAAGCAACAACGATGATTATAGGCCATATAGTACATATGAAAGTCCACATTACAAACCACAAGGAGATCGAGGTTCTGGCGAACCTTATGTGCCATCTGCCATGCCCAGCTCTTTAAAGCAAAAATATCCAATCAATAAAAATTAACTGTTAGCTGTGCAGATTTAATCAAAAACCTTCCGAAAAAATAGAGATAAACATGCCCGAAAAACTCAACTTTAGAAACCTTTGTTACGCAGCAATTGCACTGTGCACATTCCTATTATCATTTTCGTGCAAGAAGGGTCCTAATCCCACAAAAAATCAAAAACCAAATATAATATTCCTTCTTACTGATGATCAACGTTGGGATGCTTTGGGAGCAAGTGGAAACCCCATCATCCAAACCCCGAAAATAGACGCTTTGGCCCGAGATGGAGTACATATGGAAAATGCTTATGTCACCACCTCTATTTGCGCTGTAAGCAGAGCAAGTATTTTGAGCGGCCAATACTCTTTGATGCATGGCATACAAGATTTTAACACCAGTTTTTCGCAAGAAGCCTTAAATCAGACTTATCCGTCGTTGTTGAAACAAAATGGATACAAGATTGGGTTTATTGGCAAGTACGGTGTAGGAAATCCTAAAGACCAGCCAAAAGAGTCCTTTGATTTTTGGGCAGTTGAAGAGAAACATCAACCCAACTATGAAAACAAAGACGAAAAAGGAATTTATCTGCACCACACCCAAATGGTCGCAAATCATATAAACAGTTTTTTAAATTCAACAAAGGGTGAAGAACCGTTTTGTTTGTCGGTAAGCTTTAAGGCGCCACATGCTGAGGATGGGGACCCAAGACAGTTTATTCCAGACCCGAAATTTGATAGTCTATATAATGACATAACAATAAAAAAACCGGAAACGGCCCAAAGCACGTATTGGGAATCTTTTCCAGATTTTTTTCGAACTGAAAAAAACATTGCCCGAACACGTTGGAAATTAAGATTTGAAACCGAAGAAAAGTATCAAGAAAGTGTAAAAAACTATTATCGCTTAATCAGTGGGGTTGATCAGGTGGTTGGAGATTTGAGGGCGAAACTTGAGCAAATGGGAATTGCAGATAATACAATTGTGATTTTCACAAGCGACAATGGCATGTATTTGGGCGAGCATGGACTTGCCGGAAAATGGTATGGTCATCAGGAATCAATCCGAATCCCCATGATTTTTTATGATCCAAGAAACAACATGGATATTCTTAGGAGGCACAATAAAGATATTGTGCTCAATATTGACATTGCACCAACTATTCTTGGTTTTGCTGGCGTTCAGGTCCCTAAGCAAATGCAAGGTCTAGACCTTACCATTGATAATTTTAATTCGTCTGAAAGAAGTACTTTTTTTTATGAACACAGTGTTTTTCAGAGCCCTGAACTGCCCAATGTTGAAGGCGTTGTCAGCAAGGGTTTTTCGTATATGAATTTTATCGAACATAACTATGAGACCTTGTATGATTTAAAACTTGATCCGTTCGAGACAAAAAATCTGATTGAGGATCAAAACTACAAAACCATTTTAACAGAACAGCGTAGAATTTATAATAGATTAAAAGACGAGGCCAAACAAACAACCCTTGATTATGAAAGAAAATAGAAGCAAATATCAATTAGCATTACCAATACTTTATGTACTGTTACTGTTATTCACTTCATGCGAATTTAAAAACGAACAACCGTCTTTAAATTTCACACAGCTTCAAGAAAATTTTTCACAGCCAACGGATGACAACACCCTATGGTGCTATTGGTATTGGATAGGTGACGATATTTCAAAAGAAGGCATCACAAAAGACTTGGAAGCTATGAAAAAAGCGGGTATTGGGGCCGCATTGATTGGAAATATCAATCCAGATGAAGAGGACGGTAAAGTGCCCATGTTGAGTGAGGATTGGTGGGGACATATGGTCCATGCCGTAAACGAGGGCAAACGTCTTGGTGTGGACATAGGTGCATTTAACTGTCCAGGGTGGAGCCAATCAGGCGGGCCGTGGGTAAAACCCGAAATGGCCATGCGCTACATGACCTTTTCTGAAGCCAAAGTGAAAGGAGGTCAAGAAGTGAAGGTAAAGCTGGCCAAACCCACCTCAGAGTTCCAAGACACTTATGTACTTGCATTCCCTTCAATTGCATCCGAGGTGAAAACGCTTTCCAACAGTAATGCAAAAATTAATGTTACTCCAGTTATCAAAAATGTAGATAAACTCATAGACAGGGATACCACAACAGTGGCCGGATTCTTAAAATCGGTTGAAAACTATCAAGTTGATATTATTGCCAACGAAGCTTTTATGGCAAGAAGTCTTCGACTTATCCCCTCAACTGATGAGTTTAAGGCCAAGTGCGAGGTATATGCAAATAAGGACGGGACATATACCAAAATCAAGTCTTTTGATATAGACCGAAGCAAATTGAGTCCCAATGTTGGGCCAGATAGATATGCTCCAATATTGGTTGCGCTGCCCGAAACTCAAGCCAAGGAATTTCGAATAAAATTTAAGGCCGAGGGCAACGTATTCCAATCCAATACCTATCCCAACGCCAAAATAGAAGCTTGGAACCTATCCGAAATAGTGTTCTCGAAGGCTGTAGGACTTGAGGACTATACTGAGAAAAGTTTAGGCAAAATGCATCCAACACCATTGCCATCATGGGATAGTTATTTGTGGGAACAGCAAGAAGCCATAGATAAAAGCTCCCTAAAAATAGCCAAAGACCAAGTAATCAATGTCACTGATAAAATGGAGGCCGATGGAACACTTTCTTGGAAAGCACCTGAAGGGGAATGGACCATTCAACGCTTTGGAATGACACCTACCGGAACCAAGAATGCTCCTTCTGCACCACAAGGGAAAGGTTATGAAATTGATAAAATGAGCGAAGAACTTGTGCGCTTTCATTTTGAACAATTCATAGGCAAGTTCATTGACAAGATTCCAGAAGAAAACATAAGTGCCTTTAAATATGTCATTGCAGATAGTTATGAAATGGGCTCACAGAACTGGACCGATAATTTCGAGGTAACCTTTGAGAGCACCTACGGTTATAATCCACTTTCTTTTTTACCGGTTTACTCAGGCAAAATCGTTCAAAGCCTTGAGGCCTCTGAACGTTTTCTTTGGGATGTAAGACGGCTGGTTGCTGATAAAGTAGCCTATGAATATGTTGGAGGGTTAAGAAAGATAAGCGAAGAAAACAACTTAAAACTATGGCTTGAAAACTACGGTCATTGGGGCTTTCCTTCAGAATTTTTAATGTACGGTGGGCAATCCAGCTTGGTTTCTGGAGAGTTTTGGAATGAGGGGACATTAGGAAATATTGAGTGCAAAGCGGCGTCTTCCGCTGCCCATATTTACGGAAAGCCAATGGTATCGGCCGAAGCTTTTACAGCTGCGCATAGAAGCTATGTAAGACATCCGGCGTTATTGAAGAAAAGGGGGGATTGGTCCTATACCGAAGGGATCAATCATTTTGTATTGCATCTTTACATACATCAACCCGATGATACAAGGATTCCCGGCGTAAATGCTTGGTTCAGCACAGAATTCAACAGGCACAATACTTGGTTCGAAAAATCTAAGGCCTATTTTGATTACTTGCGCAGATGCCAGCATATGCTACAACAAGGTAATTATGTTGCAGATATCTGTTACTTCATTGGAGAGAATACCCCTTTGATGACAGGCCCCACAAACCCGGAAATCCCTAAAGGATATTCCCATGATTTTATCAATGCCGAAGTCATTTTAAATGATATGAAAGTGGAAAAAGGAGACTTGGTATTGTCAAACGGTATGCGATATAAAATGATGGTTTTGCCCTCACTAAACACCATGCGGCCCGAACTGCTCGAAAAAATAGAATCACTTATTCGCAAAGGAGGCAAAGTCTACGGCAGTCATCCAGAAAAATCACCAAGCCTACAGAATTATCCAGAATCGGATAATAAGGTTGAAAATTTGGCGCAGAAAATTTGGCAAGATGCCACAAGCAAAATACAAACGTATGGCGATGGCACCGTTTTGCAGAACATGGCTTTGGATTCTGCCCTGACCCATCTAAAAATTGCTAAAGATGTAGATTTAAATGCGGATATACCTGTGCTATGGACACATAGAAACCTACCTGGAATGGATATTTACTTTTTGACCAATCAGGGTGATGAAAAACTGGAATTTGCGCCTTCTTTTAGGGTTAAAGGATTAAAACCACAGTTGTGGGATGCCATGACGGGTACAATAAAGCATCTAAGTGAATACACTCAAACAGAAAACCATATCAAAATGCCATTGATCATGCAGCCTGGACAAAGTTGGTTTGTTGTTTTCACCAATAAAGAAAACAACGCTGTAGCCGATGCTTACCGAACCAACTTTCCCAAAAACAAAGTTGTTAAGGAGCTCAATACCAATTGGGAACTAAATTTTTCAGATAAAACCATTGGACCAGAAGAAACAATTGAATTGGATAACCTTATGGATTGGACCCAAAGCGAAAATCCTAAAGTAAAATACTACTCGGGCACCGCTACCTATTCTACTACTTTTGAGATAAATAAGGAAGAAAAAACCGAATATCTATTGGATTTAGGTCAGCTTGGTGTTATGGCTTCAGTAAAACTTAATGGAACTGAAATAGGCACCTCTTGGATGCCTCCACATGTCTTAAAACTTGGCGATGTACTCCAAGAAGGAGAAAATCAACTAGAATTTGAAGTTGTAAATGTCTGGCGCAATAAGTTGACCGGTGATGTCCAACTGCCCGACCAGGAAAAAAGTACATGGGTCACAGATGATTGGATTACTGAAGAAGAAGCTTTAATACCTTCTGGCCTCATGGGACCAGTGACCATAAAAAGTCTGGTAGAGTAGAAAAGTCACATCCAAATTTTAATCACAGCATAGGACAGGATGGATTAATTCTGTTCCCCTTGTATTTTTAAGGCAAATAAAATTATATGAAACATAGCATTCTATTCTTAATCACTGTTCTTGCATATACCTTAGGTTTGAACGCTCAACTTCCACCATCATTCGGAAAAGATGTGTCTGAAAGAGCGCGACCTTCAGAAATGACCAAGGTATATCTAACCCCTTCAAAAGTAATCTGGAAGTCTGACAATACCGGTCAATTACTCATCAACCCAGAGCAGCTTTTAAAAAAGGGAAATGGTCAACTTGCTGTAAACGAGAATAATCTCTTTCAACTCAAGAGTACCCATGAGAACAAGCCTGGAATCCTTTTGGATTATGGAAAAGAGATACATGGCGGTGTTAAAATAGCCATGGGCATCAAAAAGGATAAATCACCCGTAAAATTGCGTTTGCGTTTTGGTGAATCTGTTGGGGAAGCCATGTCTGAAATTGGCGGGGAAACCAACGCCACCAACGAACATTCCATGCGTGATTTTGTAGTTGAAGTACCGTGGTTGGGCACTATAGAGGTTGGTGAAACAGGGTTTCGCTTTCTGCGAATTGATGTGGTCGAGGCCAATCAGGAAGTTCCCCTTAAATCTGTGGAAGCCGCTTTTGTTTACCGTGATATTCCCTATTTGGGATCCTTCAAAAGTAGCGATGAAAGACTCAATGAGATATGGCTCACCGGTGCTTACACTGTCCAATTGAACATGCAAGACTATCTTTGGGACGGCATCAAAAGGGACCGTCTGGTTTGGGTCGGTGATATGCATCCAGAAGTAATGACCATAAATACCGTTTTTGGCAATCATGATATCGTCCACAAAAGTTTGGACCTAGCCAGAGACCAACATCCGTTGCCTCAATGGATGAACGGTATAAGCTCATACTCCATGTGGTGGCTATTGATCCATAAAAACATATATGACTATCACGGTGATCTTGAATATCTAAAGGAGCAAAAAAGTTATATGATTGCACTTTTGGACCAACTTGCAACCTTTATAGACAAGGACAATAAGGAAACCCTTGATGGGGTCCGGTTCATGGATTGGCCTACCAGTGAAATTCCAGAGGCAGTTCACGCAGGGCTTCAGGCTATGATGGCAATGACCTTTGAGACTGGAAGCGAAATCATGGATATTTACGGAAAACCAGAACTAAAGAAAAAGTATGGCAAAGTAGCCGAAAGACTTCGTAAGCACAAACCTAGGGACAACACTACCAAACAAGCTGCCGCCTTGATGGCATTAGCCGATTTAGAAGATGCCCAAAAAATCAATACCACCATTTTAAAGAAAGATGGTGTAGAGCGAATGTCAACGTTTTACGGCTACTACATTTTAGAAGCCATGGCCAAAGCCGGGGATTATGATGGAGCCCTTAATGTAATTCGCGAGTATTGGGGCGGTATGCTCGATTTAGGGGCCACAACCTTTTGGGAAGATTTTAATATCCTCGATACCAAAAACACAGGACGTATTGATGAGCTGAGCCCTCCCAACAAATTCGATATTCATGGTGACTTTGGCGAGTATTGCTATGTGGGCTTCAGGCACAGCCTGTGTCATGGTTGGGCGAGCGGACCAACAGCGTGGCTCAGTCAATATGTACTAGGAATCAACGTAATGGATGCTGGTGAAAAGATTGAAATCAAACCCAATCTTGGAAATTTAAAATGGGCCAAAGGAAGTTTCCCAACAAAATATGGCTTGTTACAAGTAAGCCATACGAGAAATACCGATGGTTCTGTAAAAACTGAATATGACGCGCCTGAAGGATTAACCATAATCCAATAGAACATAGAATTCCCAATGAAGAAATTAAAGCTAAATTTTATTAGAACATGCAATTCACTAGTCATTCTCATCCTAGTAAGCCACACGATGATCGCAAAGACCATTATCTTGACCAGCGATCAACAATTGACCGATTTAACCGATCCCGACAAAAAAATAGACATGTCCACGGGTTATACAAAACGGGATGCTAGTCTTAGGGATGTCTGCGAAGAGGCGAAACGAAATGGCGACCACATCTTGACTATTGCTTTTGATGAATTCTTCAGACAATATCGAAAAAGGTAGAAATATTAAACATAAGGTTGTCGATAGCTCAATTCAATTTCAGCTGGATGGGAAATCCAATGGCAACTGGCTCAGCTTATACTAAAAAATATTAAAATTAAAATAATCAATCCGATATGATACGATCTTTGAAAATATTCTTGATTGGGACTCTAGTATTATCAATGGCCCATGTTCTGAACGCCCAAAGCAGCGAACCCATGAACATAGTTTTTATTTTGGCCGATGATCTGGGTTGGAGCGACACCTCACTATATCGCACTACGGACTTTTATCAAACCCCCAACCTGGAACGACTGGCCGCTCGTGGAATGACCTTTACCAGAGCATATTCTGCCAGTCCACTCTGCTCACCAACACGGGCCAGCATATTAACAGGGCAAACCGTGGCAAGACATGGTTTTACAGCACCGGAAGGCCATTTACCCGAAGTAAAACTTTCAGCAACGCAATCAGATAAAGCACCTTCCAAGGAGAAGGCCATCATTACTCAATCGGCCACTAGATTGAATACGACCTACCCCACTTTGGGCAAGTTATTTAAAAAAGAAGGATACAGTACCGCACATTTTGGAAAGTGGCACTTGGGCCCTCCTCCCTACAGCCCATTGGAACATGGTTTTGATGTGGATATTCCCCACTGGCCAGGGCCAGGGCCTGCGGGAAGCTTTGTGGCCCCGTGGAAATATCCCGATTTCAAGGAAAAATACCCCCAAGAGCACATAGAGGACCGTATGGCCGATGAGGCTGTTGTTTGGTTGAGAAAACAAGACAAAAACGTTCCTTTTTTTATGAACTATTGGCAATTCTCTGTACATGCACCTTTTGATGCAAAAGAAAGTCTCATCAAACATTACCGAACCAAGGTCGATTTCAACAATCCGCAGCACTCCCCCACGTATGGAGCCATGGTGCACTCGCTGGACGATGCAGTGGGAACCTTGCTCGATGAAATAGATCGCATGGGTGCCGCAGACAATACCATCATTATCTTTTTCAGTGATAATGGAGGTAATATGTACGACGGCATCGTTGAAACACTACCCGATGGGGAAAAATTCTTGACAGAACCGACTAGCAACAGGCCGCTCAGGGGAGGCAAGGCCACTATGTTTGAAGGCGGAATTAGAGTGCCCTGCGTTGTGGTTTGGCCTGGAGTAACTTCACCAGGGTCGGTCTCCAGCGATATCATACAAGCTACGGATTTCTATCCCACCTTGCTTGAGCAAATGAACATTCAAAAACCGCAGAATCACAAAATTGATGGTGTCAACATACAAAAAGCTTTGATAGGTGGTACTTTGGAGCGCAATCCCATCATCACGTATTTTCCGCATCAACCGCCCGTTCCCGATTGGTTACCCGCCTCAGTGTCGGCCCATGAAGGGGATTGGAAATTGATTCGCCTGTTTCATCAGGGTGAAAACGGAAAGCACGACTACCGCTTGTACAACCTAAAATGGGATATTGGTGAAACACACGATATGTCTGCGGTATATCCCGAAAAAGTTGCGAAATTGGATGCATATATCGAAGAGCATCTAAAAGATGCAAATGCAGTCATACCAAGAATCAATCCAGATTTTGACCCAAAAGTATACCACCCAGAAGTAATTGGTATTCAGCCTAATGGTCCAAGAAACAAAACCAAAATAGAAATCGACTGACATAAGTGATTACTTCAAACAAATTTTAAATATGAAACAGATTATTTTTCCTAAAATCGTCATGATTCTGTTTTTACTGGGTTCTGTGATGGTAACCGTAGGTCAGAACAAGCCAAATAATAAACGCACTAGTTACTCCGGGGAGACGTTCTCGATGGAAAACGAATATATTAAACTGAACTTTTATAAAAGGGTTCTAGGATGGGGATGGGGCGAAGTGATTACACCTTCAGGTAAAATGATGGCCGTATTGGAACATTTTGGGGAAATAAAGCTACAAGACCAAGACATTCCCGTTCGTTTTGTTGCTGAAGCCTATTACAAAAAAAAGACCAAAAATGGTGAAGAGGTGGTTTTTAATGTTGCTTCGGTGGTTGTAAAGGAAGTGCTTGAAGGCACTTCTTTTGAAAATTGGATGGCGTACCCTTACACAGAACCTGCCATAAAGGGAACCGTGACTTTTACAATTGAAAATGATTCTCGGTTCGTAAAATTAAAATATCGATTAAAATCCACAGGAAATTATAATGCCCAATATATTCGAGGACCATGGCTCAAAATCGGTGAAACTTCGTTTGAGACCCAAAAAACAGATGCCTTGCTGCCTGGTGTCGATTGGGCCATAGAAAAGGAATGGACCAGTGGCACGGATTTCTTCAAGGATCCTTGGGCCAAGCGATTTGTACCGCATCCCAACAAAGTATCCGTTCCAATAATGGCGATAAGTTATAAGGGCACAGGTGTGGGACTTTCATGGAACCCCAAACAAACCGCTTCAAGATGGTTCAATTATCGTGCCCATGGACCACAGCCTGTTTTTGCCTCACCAAATTTCATAGACCGAAAGAACAATCATCTTATGGGGCTTATGGTGCCCGATGCTTCAATCGAAGGACATGAAAATGAAGTGGTCGCCGAGATACCTTTGGAGCTTAAAATTGACCAAACCATAAACTTTGACTCAGAATTATGGCTAAGCGAGGGCAATAGCGTAGCCGTTTTAACCGACTGGGTAAAACAACATGGCCTTCCAGAACCCTCTGAGCCGCGTTGGCACCATAAAGAAACCCTGGATCGAATTGCGGCGGCATACAACACCAATTTCTGGCATGAAGGCAAAGGTTTTGGGTTGGTTCAACGACCTGAAAAATCTATCAAACCCAATGTGCCTGGCTTTTTATTTCGTTATATCGAGGAGAACAAGAGGAGTAAAACTGCTAGGGAGCTACAGACCAAGGTAGATTGGAGCCTTTCACAAATGGGCGATGGCTCAAAAACTCAAAATGAACTCATTAAAAAAGGAAATAGGCTATTGACCGAACAAAAGTCCGATGGTTCCTTTGTTTTCAATCCAGATGATATCGACAAAGATGATTTTAAGGTGGCAACCACATTTATAGAACCTATGGGTCTCAGAGGTGAGACCGCCTTGGATATTACCATAAGACCAGCCACACGCTTGTTAGAAATAGGAATAAAAACAAAAGACCAACGCTTTTTAGACGCTGCCCAAAGGGCCTTCGACTTTTGCATGGACTATCAAAGACCCGAAGCAGGCGATTTCTGGGAAACTCCTTTACACGCAGCAAACCTTTTGGCCGCAGGACATGCAGCCGTGGGAAATTACCTTGCCTACAAAGAATTCAAAGATGAAAAATACAAGGAAAAGGCCATCTATTGGATGCGTACGTTGCTCGCCTTTACCCATTTATGGGAACCCGACAATCTATCTATGATGTATGACACAAAACCTGTGCTAAGCTCAAGCGATTGGTATTTTGCCAATTGGGTACGTGACCATGTACAGTGGGAAGTACTGGCAGTATTTGCCGATGTGGCCCAAAACAACCTTAAATGGGATGAAATAGACCCTGACATTGACTGGCTGCGGTACCAAGAAGGGATTACCAACGCAGCGATTCGGTGGATGGCTACAGTGACTATCGATAGAAATTGGTTGTCCCATAATTTGCCAGAAACACAAGATCGGTACTTCAGAGGAGAGTACGATTATGCATTTCCAGATACACATAATAGTGTAAGTGGCAACTACGGCGGAATGATGATCATGCCCTCTTCTATTGCCGAAAACATTTACTACTTATTGGATAGAAAAGCGGAGAAAAAATGAGGACGGAGTTCAAAAAAATGAGATTCAAAATTTTATGCGGGCTATTGCTGTTATTCTTGATGCCCATTTTTGCAGTTTCCCCTCCAGATCCCGGAAAGGAATATCACATTTTTCAGTTTCCAAAGAACCAAATCCCCCGAATTGACGGTGAGTTTTCAGACTGGGATATGGTACCGGAATCTTATACCATAGGTCTGGACCAGCTTATGGACACCCGCTTTGGCAATGGGATAAATCTAGACCCAAAGGATTTTGATATCTCCATAAAGTTAGGTTGGGTTAAAGGACTGAATAGGTTGTACTTCTATTTGGAAATGTATGATGATTATTGGGATTTTAACGACCGGGCACTCGGCCAGGATATTTTTGAGTTGGTAGTGGATGGAAACTTATCCGCAGGCCCGTTCATCAAACAGCATAATGGCAACAAAGACAAAATTTCCGTAGAAGAACTGCATTTTAAAGGTCATGGTGCCCATGCTCAAAACTACCATATTTTCACTCCAGTCCAAGATAAGGATGCTGTCATGATATGGGGAAATACACCTTGGATAAAAGAGTTTCCACATTTTAATGTGGCCTATGATTATGCTTTCGAGCATTCGGAAAGTGGAGAATTAAAAATGGAGTTTTGGATGACTCCGTTTGACCATGCGGCCGTTGAAGGCTTTCAAGAATCTACTGTAACCCAGTTGAAAGAAAACAATCATATTGGACTTTCTTGGTGCTTCCTTGATTTTGATGGTGAGGCTTGTGAATCATTCATGAACTTGGCACATGAAACCAAAATGATTCATGACGCTACGTACCTCAATATTTTTCGGTTGATGCCCCTAGAAATAAAGTTTACAAAACCCATGGAAGCCAATTGGGACTTTGTTGAACTGGACCGTGACCAACGGTGGTTTCAATTTAAGGATGAATCCAAAGGAAACATTACAAGCTGGCACTGGGATTTTGGTGATGGAAATTCGTCAAACGATCAACATCCCTCGCACAGGTACAACGAGGCCGGCGAATGGACCGTAATATTAACGGTAGAAGGTCCAGAAGGTAAATCGATACGTTCCAAAGTTTGGGATGTTGTAACAAAATAAACTATATATATGAAATTAGGATTATTATGTAAAAATCGTCTCGTAGTCATTAACTTATTGGTTCTTGGCTTAGGCAGTATAAACGCTCAAAAATCATCACATCCACTGGTCTCTCAACAATGTGCAGATACCTGGAGTGCCACCGATGATCTTCAGCGCAGCTTGCCATTGAACGAAGAAACCGGGAATCTTAAAAAAGATAAGTTCGTGGGTATCTTTTATTTTACGTGGCTCGGTGCGCATGGATATGACGAGCACACGCAGACCCTTCCTGACGAAGGGGTACATCCCACAACGGCTGCTGATACTCTTAGTCCCTATGATATTACTGAAATTATAAAGGTAAATCCAAGAAACCCAAAATTTGGTCCGGTTAATGCTTTTCATCATTGGGGTGAACCTTACTTTGGATATTATTTGACAGATGACGAATGGGTCATTTTGAAACATGCCCAATTATTGTCCGATGCAGGCATTGATGTCATCGTTTTTGATGTAACCAATTCCTTGGCATATCTTCCGCAAGTCAAAAAAATTTGTAGGGTTTTCACAGAGCTTGAGAAAAAGGGTTGGGCAGTACCTAAAATTGCCTTCTTGACCAACACCAAGCATGTTGAGACCACAGAGAAAATATACAATGGCTTTTATAAGAAAGGACTTTACAGAAATCTTTGGTTTTATTGGAAAGGCAAGCCACTTTTGATGGGCAATAACGAAGGCTTGAATTCCGAACTGACCGATTATTTCAACTTTAGAAGGTCCTGGGCCTGGACGGATGGTCAAGAATGGTTTGGAGACGGAGAGGACAAATGGCCCTGGATTGATCATTATCCGCAGAACTTCGGTTGGCACGATTCTCCCGATATACCGGAACAAATTGTGGTTTCAACTGCGCAACACCCTATTTCCAATATAGGACGCAGTTTCCATAATGGAAAACAGCCGTCAACAGATAGCCTTCAATCTGGGAAGGGGCTATTTTTTGATGAACAATGGAGAAGGGCACTAGAGGTAGACCCCGAATTTGTGTTCATTACCGGGTGGAACGAATGGGTGGCCATGCGGTTTGATGATGGTAAGGCCAAAAACATGATGGGCCAGCCTATTAAAAAAGGGGAAACCTATTTTGTTGACCAATATAATGCCGAATTCAGCAGGGACATTGAACCGATGAAAGGTGGCTTTAAAGACAATTATTATTATCAAATGGTGGCCAATATCAGGAAATTCAAGGGTACTAGATCGTTTTCACAAGATACAGACCTCCACAAAATAAGCATTGATGGTAGATTTGCTGAATGGGAAAAAGTTTCTACCTCCTATTACGACCATGAAGGAGATATTCTTCATCGATCCCACCCTGGCTGGGGTCGAATAACGGCATACCAAAATACTTCGGGAAGAAATGATTTAATAGAGGCAAAGGTTGCTGAAAATTCTCAGAACCTTTATTTTCTCCTTAAGATCTCAGAAAAATTTGAAACCAAAGAATGGCCTACGGAGCTGGTTCTTTTTATTAAGGACAACGAATCCAATCAACCTACCTGGGAAGGGTTTCATTACATGATTAAAATCGGGGTGAACGGTTTACAACTTCATGAATCCAAAGGAGGATGGAATTGGAAGGAAAAAGCTAAAATTGACTCAAAATTATCGAGCAATGCGTTAGAACTTGCCATTCCAAAATCGGTTTTGAACCTAAAAGGAAAAAATCTGGAATTCAAATGGGCCGATAACATTTCCACCGATGGGGATATCATGAAATTCTATGATCAAGGCGATGTTGCCCCAAACGCCAGGTTCACCTATCGGTATAAAATCATAAATCCGTAAAGAAAAGAACATGATTAGAAAAGCTTTTAAAATGAAATTGTTTAGCAATAAGGTTCAGGAGTACACCCAAAGGCATAATCCCATTTGTCCAGAACTTGAAGATACACTCAAAAAACATGGTGTAACTAACTACAGTATTTTTTTGGATTCGGATACTGATACTCTTTTTGGCTATGCCGAAATTGAATCCGAAGAAAAATGGAATGCCATTGCCGAAACAACTATCTGTAAAAAATGGTGGGCCTATTTGGCCAATTTAATGGATACCCATGATAACAATAGTCCTGTATCAAAAGAACTGAACTCTGTATTTTTTATATCTTAGCTTATGAAAACATTAATTTATTTTACATTACTTTCATTTTTAGCAATAACTTTTGCTTGTAAAGAAATAACTCAAGAGGAGCCCAAAAATAAACAACCACTCAATGTTGTACTGATCCTTACCGACGATCAGGGTGCGCATCTGTCTGCTCTTGGAACCAAAGGTATTGAAACACCGAACGTTGATGAATTGGCAAAAAAAGGAATGATGTTTACCAACTCTTTTGCTGTTGTCCCTTCATGCTCTCCCAGTAGAAGCTCCATAATGACGGGCATGTACCCTCATGCCAATGGACATTGGCGGAATACAATAACACCCAAACTATCTGATGGGGACACAGAATTTACCAGGGCATCTTCCACTGTGGACAAAGTGGGCATCCATGAGTATATTAAAACACTTCCTGAGATACTTCAAGAAAATGGCTACTTCACCGCTATCACGCAAAAGTTCCACATGAGTCCGCCATGGAAGTTTCCATATAGCGCAAGAAACGCCGTTCAAAATAGTCCAGAAGAATTCAAGAAGGTCATTTCTGATTTTATTACTGAGGCGGATGACAAACCTTTCTTTTTTCAGGCCAATATTGCCCCCCCCCATCGAAATCTGGATAAGCACATGGAATATTTTCCAGAATTCCTTCCCCATAGGGACGGCATCGAAGTTCCCGAATATTTGGCTGATACACCTGCTATGCGAGAAGATTTGGCCAAATATTATGGCTCTGTACAGTTGGCAGATGCCTGTGCAGGGAGTATAATGGATGTTTTAAATGAAAAAGGACTCCTGGAAAATACCTTAATCATTTTTACCGGCGACCAAGGTGAGCCTTACCATCGGGCAAAAGCATCACCTTATTACGCCGGTCTCCATGTACCCTTTGTAGCGAGTGGCCCAATGGTGGAGAAAGATAAGATTTCCGAGGCGTTGATATCGCATATTGATATTATGCCTACTATCTTGGACTATTTGGAAATCGATATTCCCGAAACCGTTCAAGGTAAATCATTAAAGCCTGTTTTTTCTGGAGAATCCGAAAAAGTACGAGGACGTAATTATGTCTTCGGAGAACATAACTCTCACGGTCCCATACGAGCAGAACAATATCCCAGTAGGGTAATCTTTGATGGGAGATTTTACTATATCCAAAATTTGATGCATCAAAAAACATACGAATTACCCGCAGATCTGATGGTAGAGAAAGGATGGGGCAATGGAAGCTACCAAGCGACCTTGGATGCAGAGCTAACACACCCTGTTCAATACAAACTATTAAGACAGTTGGAATCGGGTCGCCCATTCGAAGAATTGTATGACATGCAAAACGATCCAGGGCAATTAATAAATCTAGCAGGAAAAGAAACTTATCTTGAAAAACAGAAAGAACTCAAAAATGCACTTTTAAAATGGAGAGATGAATCAAATGACTTGTCTGACGACCCACAAGACATTAAAACCAGACAATCACAACTTTAAACTATATGAAACGAGCAGTACAGTTATTAATGATGATATACATTGGTGGGATTCTTTATAGTTGCAAAAACAACAATGCAAAAGACCCTGACGTGTCATCCAACAAAAAAACCATTTCAAACCGGCCAAATATAATTTTCATCATGGACGACCAACACCGTTGGGATGCTCTAGGGAAGATAAATAGTCAGGTAATCACCCCTACCTTGGACAGTCTTGCTACTCATGGTATTTATTTCAGCCAAGCGGTTTGCCAAGCACCTATGTGTGTTCCGAGCAGAAACTCGATTATGTTTGGATTATATCCAAACCAAACAAGTGTTTTTCGTAATAATGGAGGTGTTCCCGATTCATTAATGCCGGGTAAGACAATGGCACAATATTTTAAGGATGCTGGCTATGAGACTGCTGGCTTCGGCAAAACGCACTGGGGCAAATACAAAACAAACACTAGAGGATTTGAAACGCGCTATGTTTCGGAAATTCCTGAAGAAGGAGCTATTAGCATGGCAGAAATGAATCCCGACGCCAAGGCAAGATATGATGCCGAAATAGCACCCATGGGTGCTGGTGAGGAAAACAATCTTGGCTACCTTGGATTTACCAGTAAACTTCCCGAAGAGGACCACCGGGATGGATGGATCACCAAACAGGCCATTGACTACATCAAAAAGCGAAAGGATGATAGGCCACTATTCTTTTATCTATCTTACATGAAACCACATGCAGGCCATAATGTTCCCGAAGGTTACGAAGACCTGTATGCTGCAGATAACATCCAATATGCGCAACAACCTCCGTGGATAGCAGATTATTCACCACATAGCGAAGGAGTGAATAGGCGTGATATGTACGAGGACTATTGGAAAAATGCTTCAAAAGAGGAATGGAAGCAAATGACGATGCGCTACTATGCAAATGTTACTTGGATAGACAACATGATGGGTAGAACCTTAAAAGCGCTAAAAAACAAGGGTATCTTGGACAATGCCCTTATAATTTATACATCGGACCATGGGGAAATGCTGGGAGAACATTACTATCGCTTCAACAAATACAATTTGTACGAAGCTAGCGTACGAGTTCCCATGATTCTTTCAGGAAGTGCGTTACCAAATACCATTAAAAAAAATACAGTTAGCAATCAGCCAGTAGAAAATATTGATATTCTGCCCACTTTGCTCAACGCAGCAAATATTGATTCAGATAACGAACTGCCTGGCAAAAACTTATTGGGCCCTGTAGATAGAACTGGCAGCTTCTCGTCCCTACATGAGCGTGACGGAGAGGCTGCATTTATGTGGCGTACTCAAGAATATAAGTTGATTCTGGTCTTTGAACGGCAAAAAATGGTCAAAGACTACAAAGAAGAGCATCTTCTTACAGGTGAGTTCTATAACCTCATCAAAGACCCCAACGAATGGGATAATCTATATGGAAATGTGAGCGTCCAAGACGTTCAGGATAAGTTAACCAAAGCACTTATTGCTCATTTGAAGCAGCAGTAAAGAGCAATCATTAAGACTTAATTTGAAAATGTTAATTTTTTCAATCAATCAATTTATGTTAAAAATTAATAGCCTCCTGATTTGATCCCCCGGGATATAACTTCTCAGGTACTTTTCAAACTGCTTTATATTATTATAATCCAGTTCTTTCAAATACATATCTGAGGTTTTATAGGATTTTAAAAGGAATTTCGAAATATAGCTTTGGGTAGTATAGTAGTTTTTTTGGGTACCCCACTTTGATTTGCCGACCATATCCTCATTGTGGTAGGCAATGATATCCGATATAGACCGATTATTTTCATCCTTTCCTAGATATCTGGCCTTAATGGCCTGCGAGGTAATCAATTTATGCTCTGCCATCAAATCGCGATAGGATTTAAAAAGGTGGTTGTAAGTTTCGTTCAAATAACTGTTAAGGATTCTCGATTTTTGCGTGGTCCCTCTAGCTCGGTTTTTATGAACGTCCCAGTCAGAAACTAAAACTTTGCGTTTCAAACTAATTACTGCCCGTTTGCCATTGACCGTGATTCTGGCATAAAGTGATGCTTGGTTGTCCTTTACCCTGGAAAAGTCTGCCCAGAATAGAATACTGAATGTTGAAGATGTTTTCATGATCTCGTCTTTTAGATAACATTTATCTTGTTATCAGACGAAAGTCAAATCACTTATAAAGATACATTTATTTAGTCAACGCAATTGACGTTTTAACAAATCGGTCAACACTTTTACAGTTTTAAATTTATTCACCGATTTGTTGACGTTTCTATTGGGACTAAATGATATGTTTTGATACCCCTAAAAAGAAAAAAAACCTGATAATCATACGATTAACAGGTTTTTGTTATAGATTGATACTATAATTTGTCGGGGTGGCAGGATTCGAACCTGCGACCTCCGCGTCCCAAACGCGGCGCGATAACCGGGCTACGCTACACCCCGAAATGGTTATCAAAAAATATGTCTCTCAACATATCGTTGCGGAGAGACAGGGATTCGAACCCTGGGTAAGTGTTTCCACCTACGACGATTTAGCAAACCGCTCCTTTCGGCCACTCAGGCACCTCTCCAGTAATTCTTCAATGAACTGTTGCTCTAAATAGCGGATGCAAATGTATAAGTATAACTGGTTTTACACAACTATTTTTACTATTTTTTTTGAATATAAAATTAGCCGCCTGTTACTCAGGATATTCCACACGTAAATGATAAATATTGGTCAGCTTTTGTTTGAATATTTTTTTGATGGTTTCTATCTCCTTAAAAGTAATATCCGCATTTAAAAACTGGTTGGCCTTCATTTGGCCCGAAATTATCTTGTCCACAAATTCATCGATAATTAAAAATGTTGGATCCTTTAAACTTTTAGATGCGGCCTCTACAGAGTCCGCCATCATCAATATTGCCGTTTCCCTTGAAAAAGGTAAGGGACCGGGATACCTGAAATCTTCCTCGTTGACGTCATCACCTTTTAAATCCTTCTGTTTCTTATAGAAATAATACACCATTGTTGTTCCATGGTGAGAACGTATAAAATCAATAATACGATCGGGAATTTTATTTTTCCTTGCTAACTCTATCCCTTTTATTACATGGTCTATAATTATTTTGGCACTATGCTTTGGGCTTAATTCATCGTGTGGGTTTACATTGGTAATCTGATTTTCCGTAAAAAAAGTTGGGTCGTTCATTTTACCTATGTCATGGTACAGTGCCCCTACCCTTACCAACATGGCATTTGCACCAATCTCGTTAGCTGCGGCTTCCGCCAAATTGGCAACTTGCAAGGAATGATGAAAAGTACCCGGAGCTTTATTGGATAGTTCTTTTAATAATTTAGAATTTGTATCGGATAGTTCAAGTAAGGATACATCGGATACAAGGCCAAATAATTTTTCATAGATGTAAATAAGTGGCTGTACAAATAAGGTTATCATACCATTTAAGAGAAAAAGGCCAAATGTAAACCATTGTATATCACTTAAATCTCCTTCATGAATGGTATGAAAGGCCAAATAACCAATAATATAGATTAAGGTAATCTGTCCTACACTAACAAAAAGATTTGCTCTTTTATATAGTTCCGAAACAGTTAGAATCGTTACAATGCCGGTAATTATCTGAAGAAATATATACTCAAAACTATTGGGAACCACAAACCCCAATATCAATACGGCCAAGACATGGACAAAGAGCCCTAAACGGGCATCAAAAAATGTTTTTAAAATTAACGGCAATATGCACAAAGGCACTACAAACACCAGTTCATCATTATATTTTACTACCATGGTAGTAATGAATACCATGAGCAACATATTAAAGAAAATAAAAGTGACCTTGGTATTATTGTCATATACTTCTTTTCTATATTTTTTGAGAAAAAGAAATAGCATAATCAACACTAGGGCCACCAGAACGGTATAACCTATTAAAATGTAGTAATAATTATTTGCCGTCCATAATTCCGACTCATATTCCCCTTTTAATGATTCTAGTATTTTTAGATTTTCCGCCTCAACAACTTCACCCTTTGCTATTATTAAACGCCCTTGGTCAACAGTACCTCTCGTATAGGATAGTTTGGAAAGGGCCTCATCCCTTGCTTTCTTCGTTAAACTATTATCAAAACTTACATTTGGCGTAATTAAATCAAAAAATAAGGCTTGGGTTTCATTTTCAAACAATGAGAGGTTGTTCTGGGCCAGAACGGTGCTTACCAATTCATTGATTTCATTTATTTTAAAAAAATCCGTTACCCTAACCTTTCTTGCCTCATTTTCCTTAACTAAATAAATAAAATTACGCTGTACCTGCTTTCCACTATTCTGTAAGATACCTTTGGTATAAATAGAATCCAATATGGCCTCCGAAACATTTTTTAGTCTATTTCTTTGACTGTTCCTTAATCCTATATCCTGCCAAGTTTCATTAAAGGCTACTTGAAATTCTGCCCGTAGATCATCAACAATATTTTGATCATACCTATAATATGGTAACTGATTACGCTCAATAGCCTGTGTTTCTTCCGCTATTTCCGCATCGGTTTTTTGTATGGAAAAGTCAAAGGGCGCATAAAGATTATCGTACTGCCAAGGTTTTCCTTTCTGAAACTCATATTTGAACTTTCCTCCCTTGGGCAAGAAGAAAACAATAAACGCTATCGCTACTATATATAATATATATTTAAATATGAGCGATTGCTTTTTATATAGATTGTCCAAAAGAAAATATTATTATGTTCATCAAAAATAGAAAATATTAATCTGATAACTAGTAATTGAAAGGATATCCCGCGGATTGCTATAGAATTTAGTAATTTCGTAAAATCAACAAAAATAGAATAATGAAAGAGGTTGTTATTGTTTCAGCAGTTAGAACGCCAATTGGAAGTTTCATGGGTGGTTTATCTACCATTACCGCTCCCAGATTGGGAGCTATAGCAATTGAAGGCGCATTACAGAAAATAAGCTTGGATGCCAATTTGGTCAATGAGGTCATTATGGGCAACGTTGTGCAGGCCGGTACAGGTCAAGCTCCCGCCAGACAAGCGGCAATTTATGCTGGAATCCCTAACACCGTACCATGCACCACCATCAACAAAGTTTGTGCATCCGGTATGAAAGCGGTTATGCAAGGCGCACAGGCTATAGCTTTGGGAGATGCTGATATTATCGTTGCCGGTGGCATGGAAAATATGAGCTTGATACCACACTATGTACACATGAGAACAGGTACAAAATTTGGGCCCGGCACCTTAATTGACGGTATGCAAAAAGATGGACTGGTAGATGCTTATGATGAAAAGGCAATGGGTGTATGTGCAGATGCTTGTGCCGTAAAATATGAGTTCTCAAGAGAGGAACAGGACGCCTATGCCATACAATCCTATAAACGCTCTGCCAGTGCCTGGGATAATGGAAAATTCTCCAATGAAGTAATACCCGTGCCTGTACCACAAAGAAGAGGTGAGCCCATACTAGTTGAAAAGGACGAAGAATATAGCAATGTGTTTATTGATAAGATACCTAATCTAAGACCTGCTTTTTCCAAAGATGGTACGGTAACTGCCGCCAATGCCTCTACCATTAATGATGGTGCTGCAGCATTGGTATTAATGAGCAAGGAAAAGGCCAAGGAACTTAATTTAAAACCCTTGGCAAGTATTAAAGGATATGCGGATGCCGCCCATGAACCGGAATGGTTTACGACCGCTCCTGCCAAAGCACTTCCAAAAGCCTTGACCAAGGCACAAGTGTCTATTGACGATATTGATTTTTTTGAATTCAACGAAGCCTTCTCCGTCGTAGGTTTGGCCAATATGAAATTATTGGGGTTAACGGACGACAAGGTAAATGTTAATGGTGGCGCTGTATCACTTGGCCATCCACTAGGATGTTCCGGAGCAAGGATATTGGTTACCTTAATCAATGTGTTGGAGCAAAATGAGGCAAAACTTGGTGCGGCCGCAATCTGCAACGGTGGCGGTGGAGCATCGGCAATGGTAATAGAAAGAGCATAAATAAGCTGCATGCAATACGGAATTTGTCATTTAAGTATTATTCCCGTACGGAGTACTCCAGATGAAGTAGCTGAAATGGTCACCCAACTTTTGTTCGGAGAGCATTTTAAAGTGTTGGAATCTAGAAAAAATTGGTCAAGAATCAAGACATTGTTCGATAAATGCGAAGGATGGATCATGAACAATCAACTGGTATTTATTCCCGAAGATGAATTCAACACTTTGAAAGAATGTAAAGAGGTAAAATTGGCGGCAGAATTGATTACCTATGTTGAAGATGAACATAAAATTCTTACCCCAATCTTAATAGGGTCCAGTATACCCAACACCCCCTCTTTACCCTTAAGTTTTGATGGAATTATTACAAGCGAAAAACAATCAAAGGACAATATTGTTAGAACAGCGTTACTATATTTAAATTCCCCTGAGGTTAAAGGTGGAAGAACACCATTTGGTATTGACGCGGCGGGATTTGCCCAAATGGTCTATAAAATTAATGGATATAAACTTTTACGAACAGCAGAAAGACAATCAACGCAGGGTGATGCACTAAGTTTCGTTGAAGAAAGTGAGGCGGGCGACCTAGCCTTTTTTGATAATTCCAGCGGGTCAATTGACCATGTAGGCATCATTATGGAAAACAATTATGTTATTCATGTACACGGTAAGGTACGTATAGACCGCTTGGACCATACGGGTATTTTTAATAACGACTTAAGAACGTATACCCATCAATTAAGGGTCATTAAAAAAGTGATATAAAAAAAGGCCCTTTTTAGGGCCTTTTACATTTTTAAGATTACAAAGGATTACTCTCCTAACATCTTTTTCATTTTCATGAAATTTTCATTGTCTCCCATTGCTCCATAAATATTCTTCAATTGGATCATGATATTTTCATTTTCAGGATTGGTCTTTAGTGCTTCTTCCAAAATATCTGCACCTTGCTTGAACAAACCATCTTTTTTCTTCTTTAATTCATCATACTTAGCAATGTCCGCTCTTGAATTACCTAATGAATTCATTTCATCGATCATACCGTTACCCTCGTTTACATACGTAGTAGATAAGTTAAGATACGCATTGGTGTAACCTGGATCTATTTCAATTGCTTTATTATAAGACTTTCTGGCATCTTCATAATTTTCTTGCTCCATACTAATAACACCAACGTTGTAATGCAAATCCGCATTGTCCGGCGCCAAGGAAATGGCCTCTGCCATTAACTCCTTAAATTTCTCCTTATCTCCTTGGTTGAAATAAAGATTGGCTTCGTTCAATATTAAATTAACATCTTCCGGATCGTTCTTTCTAGCTGCCTTATAAGCCTCCAAAGCTTTCTCGTCTTGTCCTAATTGCGTATAAATCAATGCGGTATTCTTTACGATTTCAGCTTTTTTAGAAGGTGTTTTTTCATCTATGGGATCTGTATATGTCCCTGATTTAACCATAAGGTCACGTTGAACCTTATCCATTTCCTCCACTTCACCAGATGCAGTGTTGGTAGCTTTATAAACTATACCACCCCCATCGTAACCGATTTCCTGTAGTTTGTTGTAGTAATCCAAAGCCATTTCATAATGACCTCCATTAACAGCACTACCGGCCGCATAATATAAATATGATGTATCCCTAGGACTAAGGGTATAGCTCATATATAATTTCTCTGCAGCTTCCTTAAATTTTTTGTTACCATTGTCACTTACCGCAGAATTTACCAAATCTGCCGTTAGCGCAGCCATATATTGCTCTGTTTCACCGGTATACTTTTGTTTACCGGAAGCCTCCTCAATTTCAATTACCTTTTTGAAAGCATCTGCTGATTTCTTAAATGCATCATTATTGCCTTTTTTGGCCAAATCACTGTAAATTTTACCTTTAGTAAAATAATATTGAGCCTGCACTTTTTCATCTGCAGAAGCTATGGTTCCCGAAGCCGCATCAATAGCAGTTTGAGCCGCCTGCGCATCGCCACCTTTCAAAGCCTTTTCCGCAGCTTTTATTTCATTCTTTTGTGCAAACCCGACCATAGTAAAGGCCAAAGCCGCAACAAGTAAAATCCTATTCTTCATTTTTAATATATTAATTATTAGTGTTTAAAATTTAGATGTTTATTCTTCAGAATCATCCGGTGTATTCGTATCAAGCTCCGTGCCATTATCCGTATTTACCTCAATATCAAGTATTTCGGATTCTTCCAAATCATCTTCATCTTTCATGACTTTGGCAACAGCGGCTATGGAATCGTTCCCCTTAATATTAATTAACCTAACACCCTGGGTTGCTCTACCCATGACCCTTAAGTCTTCTACGCTCATACGAATTGCGATTCCGGATTTATTGATAATCATAAGATCATCCGAATCCGTCACATTTTTAATGGCTACCAATCCTCCGGTCTTTTCGGTAACGCTTATGGTTTTGACCCCTTTACCACCTCTGTTTGTAATTCTGTAATCCTCAATACTTGATCGTTTACCATACCCTTTTTCAGAAACCACCAAAATCTCATCGTCAAAATTATGTACGGAAACCATACCGATTACCTCGTCCTCTTCATTGGCCAAGGTAATACCCCTTACACCAGAGGCATTTCTACCCATTGGCCTGGTCTTACTTTCTTCAAAACGGATTGCCTTTCCAGATTTAAGTCCTAAGAATATCTGACTTGAACCTGTGGTCAATTTAGCCTCTAACAATTCATCTCCGTCACGCACGGTAATAGCATTGATACCATTTTGCCTAGGCCTTGAATATTGTTCCAAAGATGTCTTTTTGACCACACCTTTTTTAGTGGCCATTATGACATAATGTCCGTTTATATACTCCTCATCCTTTAAATCTTGCGTACAGATAAATGCCTTGACACTATCATCCTGCTCAATATTGATCAAGTTCTGAATTGCCCTACCTTTGGATGTTCTACTACCTTCCGGTATTTCAAATACACGCATCCAGAAACATTTTCCTTTTTGCGTAAAGAAGAGCATATATTGATGATTGGTACCTACGAACAGGTGTTCCAAGAAATCTTCATTTCTGGTAGATGAGGCTTTTTGACCAACCCCGCCCCTGTTTTGCGTTTTATATTCTGACAAAGGTGTTCTTTTGATATAGCCCGCATGAGAAATGGTAATCACCACTTGCTCGTCCGGGATCATATCTTCCATACTAAGATCACCACCAGCCAAGTTTATTTCAGATCGTCTTTCATCACCGTACTTATCCTTTATCTCCAGCAATTCATCTTTGATAATCTGCATCCTACGCTCCTTTTTCTCAAGAATATCTTTCAAATCAGCAATTAATAGCATGATTTCCTCATATTCAGACCTTAGCTTGTCCTGTTCCAGACCGGTAAGTTGGCGCAATCTCATTTCAACGATTGCCTTGGCTTGGATTTCACTAAGCTTAAAGCGCTCGATCAAGTTGGCCCTAGCTTCCTCTGCATTGCTGGATGCCCTGATGATGGCAATTACTTCATCAATATTATCCGATGCAATGATCAACCCTTCCAGGATGTGTGCACGATCCTCAGCCTTTTTCAATTCAAACTGCGTTCGCCTAACCACCACTTCATGGCGGTGCTCAACGAAATAATGGATCATGTCCTTAATGTTCAATAATTCTGGCCTACCATTGACCAAAGCAATGTTATTGACACTAAAAGAAGTCTGCAGCGCCGTATACTTATACAGCATGTTCAATACAATATTAGGTATTGCGTCTCTCTTTAAAATATAGACAATACGCATACCGTTACGATCAGACTCGTCACGTATATTGGATATGCCTTCAATTTTCTTTTCATTGACAAGATCGGCAGTCTTTTTGATCATGTCTGCCTTATTGACTTGATACGGAATTTCATGCACTACAATACATTCCCTTCCCTGTACTTCCTCAAAAGTAGCTTTGGCACGCATCATGACACGTCCCCTTCCTGTATGAAAGGCCTCCTTTACCCCATCATAACCATAGATAATACCACCGGTAGGAAAATCCGGTGCCTTGATATGGGTTATCAGCTCATCTATTTCAATATCATTATTGTCAATATAAGCTACCGTACCGTCAACAACTTCAGATAAATTATGTGGTGGCATATTGGTAGCCATACCTACCGCAATACCAGATGCACCGTTCACCAAAAGACTAGGAACCCTGGTTGGCAATACAGTAGGCTCCTTTAATGAATCATCAAAGTTTAATTGATAATCTACCGTCTCTTTTTCGATATCAATAAGCATGTCATCCGCAATCTTGCGCATACGGGCTTCCGTATAACGCATTGCAGCAGGGCTATCACCATCTATAGAACCAAAGTTTCCTTGCCCGTCCACCAGCATGTAACGCAAACTCCACTCTTGGGCCATACGCACCATTGCATCATAAACCGAGGTATCTCCATGGGGATGATACTTACCAAGAACCTCCCCGACAATACGGGCAGATTTTTTATGGGAGCTATTACTTCTAACCCCTAATTCATGCATTCCAAACAAAACCCTTCTGTGTACTGGCTTTAATCCGTCTCTAACATCTGGAAGAGCCCGTGACACAATGACCGACATTGAATAATCAATGTAGGCAGATTTCATTTCATCCTCAATATTAATAGGTATTAATTTTTCACCGTCTGCCATTTAAAATCTTCTGTTTTTTAATTAGTAAAAAAGCATGCCAATATACTTAAATCCTAGGCGTTATAAGAATAACTAAGTTTAATAATATTATAATTTATTAACAGTTATGGCACAAATGTTAATTTTTAATTTATACGCATAATTTTTAACCGATAGACGCACATTTCAAGGGTTTTACAATAACTTTAACGATTATAGGTACGGTATTTGCCATTGATTGAAGGAGATTTAGTAATTTTATAGTTGATAATATAGTATATGGATGATAATTTTTCCCCAAGAGTTAAGGATGTAATTGCTTACAGCAAGGAAGAAGCATTGCGACTTGGTCACGATTTCATCGGAACCGAGCACCTTATGTTAGGGCTTCTTAGAGATGGAAACGGGAAGGCCATAAGCATTTTAGATGCATTGGAAGTTGATTTGGACCACTTACGAAGAAAAGTGGAAATTCTTAGTCCGTCCAACCCAAATGCTAGCGGCGTACAAAAAGATAAGAAAAACCTGCACTTAACGAGACAAGCGGAACGTGCCCTAAAAACAACTTTTTTAGAGGCAAAATTATTTCAGAGTTCCTCTATCAATACTGCACACCTCTTACTTTGTATCCTGAGAAATGAAAACGACCCTACAACCAAGCTTTTACATAAGTTAAAAGTTGATTATGACGGCGTAAAGGAACAGTTCAAGTTTATGATTACCAGTGATGACGATATGGTAGACGGCCCAACGGCCGAATCTTTCCCTAGTGATTCCGAAGAGACCAATGAAGGAAAGGAAAGTACATTTGGATCTACTGCAGGTCAAAAAGGAACCAAAAAATCCAAAACTCCGGTATTGGACAATTTTGGTAGGGACCTTACACATATGGCCGAAGAAAACAAGTTAGATCCTGTCGTTGGTCGCGAAAAGGAAATTGAACGTGTTTCACAGATATTAAGCCGTAGAAAGAAAAACAATCCTTTGCTTATTGGCGAGCCCGGTGTTGGTAAAAGTGCCATAGCCGAAGGTTTGGCTTTGCGTATCGTCAACAAGAAGGTTTCAAGGATACTTTATAATAAAAGGGTGGTGACCCTAGATTTGGCATCCCTTGTTGCGGGTACCAAGTACCGTGGTCAGTTTGAGGAGCGAATGAAGGCGGTCATGAACGAACTTGAGAAGAACGATGATGTAATTTTGTTCATTGACGAAATTCATACCATTGTAGGTGCCGGTGGAGCAACCGGTAGC
Organism: Maribacter sp. MAR_2009_72; assembly: GCF_007827235.1. NCBI lineage: Bacteria > Pseudomonadati > Bacteroidota > Flavobacteriia > Flavobacteriales > Flavobacteriaceae > Maribacter > Maribacter sp. MAR_2009_72. The sequence continues at coordinate 1,380,610 of NZ_VISB01000001.1, forward strand.
CTAGATGCCTCCAACATGTTTAAACCTGCCTTGGCAAGAGGTGAGATTCAATGTATTGGTGCTACGACATTGGATGAATATAGACAGTATATTGAAAAGGACGGCGCTTTGGAAAGAAGGTTCCAAAAAGTAATCGTTGAACCTACTTCTATTGACGAAACCATAGAAATACTTCATAATATTAAAGGTAAGTATGAAGATCACCATAACGTGACCTATACCGATGAGGCCATTGTCGCCTGTGTTAAACTTACCAATAGATATATGACAGACCGTTTTCTTCCAGACAAGGCCATTGATGCCCTGGATGAGGCCGGCTCACGCGTGCACATTGTAAATATGGACGTTCCCAAACAAATTCTTGAACTGGAAAAGAAACTGGAAGATGTTCGTGAGCTAAAAAATAGCGTTGTCAAAAAACAAAAGTATGAAGAGGCCGCTAAATTGCGCGATGACGAAAAAAGTTTGGAAAAAGAACTTGCCATAGCACAAGAACGCTGGGAGGACGAAAGTAAACTCAATAAAGAAACCGTAAGTGAGGACAATGTTGCAGATGTGGTTTCCATGATGAGCGGTATACCCGTAAATAGAATTGCACAAACAGAAAGCAATAAATTGGCAGAATTGCCGCAGCTTATCAAATCTAATGTTATTGGCCAAGACGAGGCAGTTGCCAAAGTTTCCAAAGCCATTCAAAGAAATAGGGCTGGACTTAAAGATCCAAATAAACCAATTGGCTCTTTTATCTTTTTAGGGCAGACCGGTGTAGGTAAGACACAATTGGCCAAGGTTCTGGCTAAGGAACTTTTTGACTCGGAAGATGCCCTTATCCGTATAGATATGAGTGAGTATATGGAGAAATTCGCCATTTCTAGATTGGTGGGTGCACCTCCAGGATATGTGGGCTACGAAGAAGGAGGACAGTTAACTGAAAAAGTTAGAAGAAAACCTTATTCTGTCATTCTATTGGACGAAGTAGAAAAGGCGCATCCAGATGTTTTCAATATGCTTTTACAAGTGCTTGATGATGGATTTTTAACCGATAGTCTGGGACGTAAGATTGACTTTAGAAATACAATCATTATTATGACCTCCAATATTGGAGCCAGACAATTAAAGGATTTTGGGCAAGGTGTAGGTTTTGGAACATCGGCAAAAAAATCTCAGGAAGACGCCCATCAAAAAGGAGTTATTGAAAATGCATTGAAAAAAGCATTTGCTCCTGAGTTCTTGAACAGAATAGATGATGTTATCGTTTTCAATGCATTGGAACGAGTTCATATACATCAAATCATTGATATTGAACTTGCAAAACTGTATAAGAGAATTAAGGATATAGGATATCATTTAAATCTTACGGACAACGCAAAAGATTATATAGCGGAAAAAGGTTTTGACAAACAATACGGTGCCAGACCACTAAAAAGGGCAATCCAAAAATATATAGAGGATGCATTGGCTGAAGAGATCGTAAATTCCAAACTTAAAGAAGGGGACAGTATTTATATTGACCTTGACAAAAAGACCGAGGAATTGACCATAGATATAAAGAAGGCTGAAGAGGAATCTCCCAAGACCTGATACAAGTATTAAATTATCTTAAAGAAAAGGAGTCCTACTTTGGACTCTTTTTTTTGTGCAAAATTTATATGATTATGTAAGAATTGAAATACACCGATATCCGCTATACGCAGTACGTACGATATTTATGTGTTTTAACTAATAATTTGCCCCAAGAATACGCTTCAATTTACATTTGCTATAGACACACTATATTAATACAAGCCGAATGAAAGTTGGATCAACCAAAAAAAAGAAGGTAGTAGTACGCGAGTACGAATTGGAAATAGGAAAAATTCAAGTATTTGATAATTATATGGTATCCATCTTTGATGAAGGTGCAACCCTTACACTTGAACGAGCATATCAAATTATAGGCATCTCGGAAATCCATTTTAGGAATAAAAATTTTGGATTCATTAGTTTGCGCAAAAACTCATTTGCCATTGACCCTACCATTTATAACTATTTAAAGCAGCTGGAAAACCTTAAAGCTTTTGCCATCGTTTCTGTAAAAGAAATAGATATGCATAACTTTAAGATTGAAAAATTGTTCTACAAAAAACCTATGAAGTTTTTTATAGAATACGACAACGCCTTAAAATGGGTGAAAAGAAGGGTTAACTCATAAAACTATTGCTGAGCTTCCGGTTCCGCTTCACTAGGTTGGGGCTGTTCCGGAATATGAAACAAATCAAGATACGCATTCCCTAAATTGGATATTAGGTCTGTTGCAACCATAGATTGATATCCTGTTTTTTCAACCGCTATATCCCCTGCTTTGCCATGCAGGTATACACCAAACACTGCGGCATTCAAAGCTGAATAACCTTGCGCCCGCAAGCCGGATATAATTCCCGTTAGTACATCTCCACTTCCCGCAGTGGCCATTCCGGGATTACCCGTAGTATTCACATACCCTTTCCCGTTTTGTACAACAATGCTATTTGCACCCTTTATAACCACTACACATTGGTGTTGGTCAGAGAATTTTTTGACCTTGTTCAATTTATCAAAATCGTTTTTCCATTTACCAATCAACCGTTCCAACTCTTTAGGATGTGGCGTCAATATAGTATCTTTTGGCAAGTGCTTAAGTAAGTCCTTATGTTTTGAGAGAATATTGATCGCATCAGCATCCAACACCAATGGCTTTTCATTGCTTTTCAAAAATGAGCCGAATGCTATAATAGTTTTATCATCAGTACCCATACCCATACCTACACCTATAATTGTAGGGTCAATCTCAAATGTAATGTCGGTAATTATTTTTTCATCCTTATCAGTCAATACCATTATCTCTGGTAGCGAAGTCTGCAAAATAGAGTAGCCAACTGCTGGGGAATAGGCCGTAACCAACCCACAACCGGCATGCAAGGCCGCCTTTGACGATAAACATACCGCGCCGATCTTACCATAACTTCCCCCAAGAATTAACACATGACCATAAGTACCCTTATGGGCATATTTCTCTCGTGGTCTATAAACGGTCAACACTTCATTTTTACCAATTAATTCATATGCGGTTTCGGTAGAGCTTAAATAATCTACATCTAGCCCTATGTCCAAGGCTTCCCATTGTTCTACGTAAGGACCGGATTCCGGTAAGAAAAAAGTAAGTTTAGGTGCCTGGAAGCTTAACACATAATTTGATTTTATGATAGCATCAAAATCTTTTGGACTTTGATCACTGAACAACCCCGAAGGAATGTCTATAGATAAAATAAAGGCTTGTGAATTATTAAGATGCTGAATTAATTTTATCACCCAAGCGTCAGGAGTTCTATTGATACCTATGCCAAAAATACCGTCAACAATAATATCATCCTTACCTATAACAGGCAATTCATCATCGGAATTCATGAAATTTGGCCAACATTTACGTTCCTTTAATCGTGCTAAATTGATTAGAAAATCTTCTGAACGTTTTTCGCTGTAGTTGACCACATAAACGGCAATATTGTAACCATGCTCCAACAAATGCCTAGCCAAGGCAATGCCATCTCCCCCATTATTCCCTATACCACAGAACAAATGTATTTTTACCGGGGCGCCTTGCATTCTTAAATGCATCCAATTAAATAATTGTAACGATGCGCGCTCCATTAACTCCTCACCGGCAATACCTTGTTTTTTCGTGGTAATCTGATCTGCCTTATATATTTGTTTTGCACTAAATAACTTCATTCTTTATGCTATTTTGAACTAAAAAGTAACGATTCCGTAAAAAATTGTGGAATCATTTGATTAAGATACCAAATGTACTACTTTTGATTTTCAACCAATAGTATTATGGACTGCGAAAAAACAGACATAACAATTAACATTACTTCCGTAACCAATTGCTATGGTTCTACAACCGCATGGTTCACCCTTAGGGGTTAAAAACTATATATCTCCGTTTCTGTGTTTAACTACACCATATCTTTTTAAAAAGTCAATATTTCAATAGCATGAAAGTTTTAAAATTTGGAGGTTCATCTGTAGCCAATCCTGAAAATATTATTAAAATAAAGAATATCATTTCCAAATATGAAGACCAAATTATTTTGGTCGTCTCTGCATTTGGGGGTGTAACGGACCATTTATTAGAAGCCGGTACGTTGGCATCTACACAAGATGAATCCTACAAAAAAGTGCTAGCCACTTTAGAGGAAAGACATTTAACGGCCACAAAACAATTACTGCCCGTAAATGCACAAAGCCGCGTTTTGAGTAAGGTAAAAAGTGAATTCAATGAATTGGAAACCTTATTGGAAGGTGCTTTCTATATTGGTGAGATTACCCCAAGACTTTCTGACAGAATCGTAAGTTTTGGAGAATTACTTTCCTCTTACATTATTAGTGAATACCTTAAAAGCGAGCAATTAGATGCGGAGTTCAAGGATAGTAGGGAAATTATCATTACCCAAAAACTGAACGGCAAGAATATGGTGAACTTTGCCAAGACGAATGCCAATTGTATAGCATATTTCAAGGCCAGCAATGCAAAAATAACAGTATGTCCCGGATTTATTTCAACCTCTGAAGAAGGAAATTCTACAACATTGGGAAGGGGAGGTTCTGATTATACCGCAGCAATATATGCCGCAGCACTTGATGCTGAAATTCTGGAAATATGGACAGATGTTAGCGGTATGTATACCGCCAATCCTAAAATGGTAAAACAAGCCAAAGCAATTCCCCATATTTCTTACGAAGAAGCCATGGAACTATCGCACTTTGGTGCCAAGGTACTATACCCACCCACTATACAACCAGTGCTATCCAAAGGTATATCCATTGTAATCAAAAACACCTTTGACCCAGAGGCCAATGGCACCCTGATTACCAAATCAAAAAATGAAAAAGGAAAGACGGTCAGAGGCATTAGCCATATAGGAAATATTGCATTAATTTCTCTGGAAGGTCCAGGAATGGTAGGTATACCAGGTATATCCAAACGTTTTTTTGAAGTACTTTCTCAAGCAGACATTAGCGTTGTCCTTATTACGCAGGCTTCATCCGAACATTCTATTTGTGTAGGTATTTCAGCCGATGATGTTGAAAAAGCAGTTCACATAGTAAATGAAGCTTTTGAATATGAAATAGAAAGGGGACGAATTAAAACGGTCATTCCCGAGAAAGATTTAGCTATTGTAGCATTGGTAGGTGATAACATGAAAAGCCACCAAGGATTAAGTGGTAAAATGTTCAGCACACTTGGAAAGAACAATGTCAACATCCGCGTAATTGCACAAGGTGCCTCTGAAAGAAATATTTCATGTATCATAGATCAAAAGGATGTTAAGAAAGCTTTAAATGCCCTACATGAAGAATTCTTTGAAGAGAATATTAAACAACTGAACCTATTTGTAATGGGTGTTGGTAATGTAGGTGCAAAATTTCTTGAACAGATAAGGTCTCAACGTAAATTTTTGAAAGAGAACTTAAAATTGAACATTCGTGTTATTGGCATGTCCAACTCTAGAACCATGTTTTTTGATGAAAAGGGTATAGACCTAAATACATGGCAAGAAAAATTGGCAAATGGTCAAAAAGCAGACAAGTCCAAATTTCTTGAATTGGTGAATACGCTAAATTTCAGAAATAGCATATTTGTGGACAACACCGCAAGTGAAGATGTTTCTACTTCTTATAGCGAATATTTAGGCAATAGTATTTCCGTTGTTACCTGTAACAAAATTGCATGTTCTTCGGCCTATGAAAATTATGCCCATTTAAAATCCTTGGCAAGAAGTTATAATGCCCCATTTTTGTTTGAAACCAATGTTGGTGCAGGTTTACCTATTATTGACACGCTAAAGCACCTTATTGCTTCGGGCGATAAAATTTTAAAGATTCAAGCTGTCCTATCCGGTAGCCTAAACTTTGTGTTCAACAATTTTAACGATACCACAACTTTTCATGATGTGGTAAAACAAGCCCAGGAAGAAGGGTACACGGAACCCGACCCTAAAATAGATTTAAGCGGTGTAGACGTTATGCGCAAAATATTAATCTTGGCAAGGGAGAGTGGTAACGTACTGGAAATATCCGATATAAAAAATAATCCATTTCTACCTGAAGAAAGCTTAAAGACCACTAATAACGAGGATTTCTTTGCTTCATTGATAAAGCACGAACCTCATTTCCAAAATCTCTATGCCAGCGCTAAAAATGCTGATAGTAAATTAAAATATGTTGCACAATATGATAATGGAGTGGCCAGTGTAGGTCTGCAAGAAATACCTAAAGGTCATGATTTTTATAATTTAGAAGGAAGTGATAACATCGTACTTTTCTATACTGAACGTTACCCTAACCAACCCATGATTATAAAAGGTGCCGGTGCAGGTGCCGATGTTACGGCTTCTGGTATATTTGCCGATATTATAAGAATAGGTAATTTTTAATTGACGTATAAATCGTTTTGACCATGAATGAGAACGAAGTTAAAGTCTTTTGCCCTGCTACAGTTGCGAACATATCTTGTGGATTTGATGTTTTGGGCGTTGCCCTGGATGCGGTAGGTGACGAAATGACCGTAAGAAAAGTTACTGAAAAGGGAATAAAAATTACCAAACTTAGCGGACAAGACCTTCCCAAAGAGACCTTAAACAATGTTGCCGGGGTTGCCGGTAATGCATTTTTGCTGGCTGCGGATTACGAAGGTGGTTTTGAAATAGAGATTAATAAAAAAATAAAACCCGGCAGTGGAATTGGCAGTAGTGCAGCAAGTTCTGCCGGTGCAGTCTGGGCCATGAACCATCTATTGGACTACCCCTTCAATAATACCGACCTGGTTAAATTTGCCATGGAAGGTGAACGGTTGGCAAGTGACGTTGCCCATGCGGATAATGTAGCCCCTGCCCTATTTGGTGGCTTTACCCTAGTGCGCAGCTACAGCCCGTTGGACATTATTACCATACCGGCACCATCAGAACTATATATTACCATAATACATCCACAAATAGAAATTAAGACATCTGATTCCAGAAAAATCTTGAAAACAACGATTTCTATGGAAACAGGAATAAAACAATGGGGAAATGTTGGAGGTCTAATTGCTGGACTTTTTAAGGAGGACTACGCCCTTATCGGCAGATCTTTGGAAGATCATATTGTTGAACCCATCCGTTCCATACTCATCCCTGGATTTGACGAAGTCAAAAAAACAGCTTTATCTGCCGGTGCCCTTGGTTCTGGAATTTCTGGGTCGGGACCATCCATATTTGCCTTTAGTAAAGGAAAAGAAACCGCCATCAAAGTCGGTGATGCCATGAAGTTGGTATATGATAAAATTGGCATTGCCTATGAGATCCATGTATCCAAAATTAATACGGACGGCGTACGTCCCCTTTAAAAAACTCACATTTTCATAACCTAAAAAATAGTCATCTTGAAATTCTATAGTTTAAATGGCAAAGCGCCAGTTGTATCATTTGATGTTGCCGTAGTCAACGGTATTGCCCCGGACAAAGGATTATATTTCCCAGAACAGATAAATTCCTTACCTAAGTCGTTTTTTGAGACTATTGAAAATTTATCCAATGAAGACATCGCCTTTACCGCCATTCGTCAATTCGTGGAAGAAACCATACCTGATGATATTCTTAGAGGTATTTTAAAAGAAGTGTTGGACTTTGATTTCCCCGTAGTCGATATAACTCCTAATATTGGCACCTTAGAACTTTTTCATGGCCCCACCATGGCCTTTAAAGATGTTGGCGCAAGATTTATGGCTCAATGCCTTGGCTATTTTTCACGGTCCCATAAACAAGAGGTTACCGTATTGGTCGCTACTTCCGGTGATACGGGAGGTGCAGTTGCCAATGGCTTTTTAGGCGTAGATGGAGTAAACGTGGTCATACTTTACCCAAGTGGAAAAGTCAGTGATATTCAAGAACGACAATTGACCACCTTAGGACAAAATATTACTGCCTTAGAGGTAGACGGCACTTTTGATGATTGCCAAACAATGGTAAAAAATGCATTCTTGGACAAGGATTTGCTACAACATCTAAAATTAACATCGGCAAACTCTATCAATGTTGCCAGATGGCTTCCCCAGCTATTTTATTTTTTATTTGCGTACAAGCAAGCGAAATCCAAAGGAAAGGACATTGTATTTTCTGTACCTTCTGGAAATTTTGGTAATATTTGTGCTGGTTTCGTGGCTCAACGTTTAGGAATGCCGGTTAACCATTTTATAGCCGCCACCAATGTAAACGATACCGTACCTCAATATATGATGACAAAGGAATATAGTCCAAAACCATCTACCGCTACCATATCAAATGCAATGGATGTTGGTGACCCAAGTAATTTCATTCGTATTCGTCATTTATTCAAAGATAATTTTGAAACATTAAAGGAGAACTTATCCTCCTACTCCTTTAATGATGTGCAAACCAAGCAAGCTTTGAAAGAAATATACGCTATTAACGGATATATTGCCGATCCTCATGGTGCCGTAGGTTATTTAGGCTTAAGGAAATACCAAGAGCAACACCCAAATGTATATGGTATATTTCTGGAAACCGCGCACCCTGTAAAGTTTCTGGATGTCGTTGAGGATACCCTAACGGAAAAACTGGAAATTCCTAGCCAGATATTACGGGTTATGGGCAAGAACAAAGCATCTATTAAAATTGCCACTTATCAAGATTTAAAGCAGTATTTGAAAAAATCATAAGCTAAAAATGTAGTTGACAATATTTTCCTAAATAGCTAATTTGTCAGAATTGCTTCTATTTATTTTCGATAAATTTGTAAGGTCGATAAATATAGAAGATGAAAAATACAGCACTTACTACAACACATGAATTGCTAGGGGCAAAAATGGTTCCTTTTGCCGGTTACAATATGCCAGTTTCGTACGAAGGCGTAAATGCCGAACACGAAACGGTACGGAACGGTGTTGGGGTTTTTGATGTTTCGCACATGGGAGAATTTTTAATTTCCGGTCCCAATGCATTGGACCTTATACAGCGTGTAACTTCCAACGATGCTTCCAAATTAACCATAGGAAGGGCACAATATAGCTGCCTGCCCAATGAAACGGGTGGTATTGTGGATGATCTTATTGTTTATCGTATAAAGGATGATCAATATCTATTGGTCGTTAACGCTTCCAATATTGATAAGGATTGGGCACATATTGCTGCTTATAACAAGGAATTCAATGCAGATATGCGCAATATTTCTGAAGGTTACTCCCTTCTTGCCATACAAGGGCCAAAAGCAGTTGAAGCTATGCAATCACTTACTTCCATTGACTTATCTACTATAAAATTTTATCATTTTGAGGTGGCTGACTTTGCCGGTATAGACAATGTTATTATTTCTGCAACGGGCTATACAGGCTCCGGTGGATTTGAAATTTATTGTAAGAACCAGGAGGTAAAACAAATTTGGGACAAGGTTTTTGAAGCGGGAGCCGAATTTGGAATAAAGCCGATCGGATTGGCCGCTAGGGACACCTTACGTTTGGAAATGGGGTATTGCCTATATGGAAATGATATTGATGATACAACTTCCCCATTTGAAGCAGGCCTGGGCTGGATCACTAAATTCACTAAGGATTTCGTGAATTCAGAGGCTCTGGAAAAAGAAAAGAAACACGGCCCGGAACGAAATTTGGTCGCTTTTGAATTGGATGAACGAGGTATACCAAGACATGGGTACGATATTGTAGATGGAAATGGAAAAACTATCGGTACCGTAACTTCCGGTACAATGTCCCCTTCTATGGGAACTGGTATAGGTTTAGGTTACGTACCTACGGTATTTTCAGAATACGGTAGCAAAATCCAAATCCAAATCCGAAAGAAGGCCATTCCTGCAACAGTGGTCAAATTGCCATTTTACAAAGCCAAATGATCGATTTTCAACACGTACTTGATACTATACATCAAACAGCACAAAAAACGGACGACCGGGGTAAAATAGCAGATTATATCCCAGAATTGGCAAAAGTGGATAAGAACAAGTTTGGTATTCATCTAGTGAACATGAACCAAGAGAATTTTAGTGCAGGTGATTCTAATGAGAGGTTTTCCATACAAAGTATTTCTAAAGTTTTTACCTTAACCATGGCACTTGGTTTAATTGGCGAAAAACTCTGGACGCGGGTAGATGTAGAACCTTCCGGTGACCCTTTTAACCATTTATCCTTGTTGGAGTTTGAAAAAGGAATTCCTAGAAACCCCTTTATAAATCCTGGTGCCATTGTTGTTGCCGACGTCTTGATATCCCGTTTAAAAAATCCTAAGGATGAGTTTTTAGCTTTTGTTAGAAATATTGCGGATGATGAGACTATAGATTATGATAGTACAGTAGCGGCATCGGAAAAACAGACCGGGTTTCATAATTATGCAGCTGCCAATCTGCTTAAATCGTTCAACAATTTGGAAAACGATGTAGAGACCGTGCTCGATTTTTATTTTCATCAATGTTCACTTACAATGAGCTGCGCCCAATTAGCGAATACATTTTATTTATATATCAATAATGGACGGTGTAGAAGAAAGAACACCCATTTAACGAGCGGTCAGGTAAAACGTATCAATGCCTTAATGCTTACATGTGGTTTTTATGATGAAGCCGGTGAATTTGCCTTTGAAGTAGGACTACCCGGTAAGAGTGGTGTAGGCGGTGGTATAGTAGCACTTCACCCCAATAAATTTTGTGTCGCCACGTGGTCTCCGGGTTTAAATGAAAAAGGAAATTCCAAACTAGGTATGCTAGCTTTGGAAAAATTAACAACTGAAACAGAACTCTCCATTTTTTGAAATTAGATAATAAGAAAATATTAATCCTTGGTGGTAGTGGATTTATTGGTAATGCTATATATAAAGAGCTTTGCAATTATTTTGACACTTATGCCACCTATTGCCATGCCGCTAGTACCTATGCGGACAACAAACAATTTATACACTACAATTTAGAAGAAGATGATATCGTAGAGCTATTGGAAGAACTACGGCCACAGATAATCATATCTGCATTACGGGGTAATTTTGCGGCGCAGGTCATTGCACATGAGCATATATTGGAATATGTCACTAGAATGAATTGTAGAATATATTTTATATCATCTGCCAACGTTTTTGATGCCTACAGCAAGTATCCATCCTACGAAATGGACAAGACATTAAGCGAAAGTATTTTTGGCCGACTTAAAATAAGGATCGAGAATATGATGTTACGCTTACCTAAAGAGAAGATGGTAATACTAAGGGTACCCATGGTATTTGGTAACAGCTCGCCTAGAGTTCGTGAAATGAAAAAGGCCATTATAAACAATGAGCCTGTTGAGGTCTTCCCTAATTTAATTTTAAATGTAACCAATGACGATAAGGTAACCCAACAAATTCATTATCTTATCAATAGAAACAAAACTGGTATTTATCATCTGGGCAGTAATGACCTAATACACCATGAAGATTTTATAAAAGAGATTCTGGAACGTGTAGGAAATTTTAACCCAATCTTAAAAAGGGTATATACGACCAATGAAGACAGATATTTGGCCGTACTGCCCAAAACCAATAAATTACCTAAAAATTTACAGTTTACGTATCAGGATATAATTGATCATCACGTACTTAATTAAACAAAATTATGAAAGAAATAGAAAAATTCACAGATGAACAAATTGCCGACTATCTAGGTCAATTAGATGGTTGGGAATATATAGACGGGGCCATAGAAACTACGTTTGAATTCAAGGATTTTAAAGAAGCGTTTTCCGTTATGACCCACATTGCTTTTGAATGTGAAGCACAAAATCATCACCCAGATTGGAGCAATGTATACAAAACATTGAATATTAGGCTAAGTACCCATGACGCCAATGGGGTCACTGAAAAAGATTTTGTTCTTGCACGGACAATTGAGGATATTATTGAAAGCGAATAATCACAAATTAACATGTAAACCCTATTTGTACGGACATTGGTTTTCAAATTTTTGAACATCGACTGTTTTTGTACATTTGTCTTAAAATAATTTACCATGGGAAGAGCTTTTGAGTTTAGAAAAGCACGTAAAATGAAAAGATGGTCTGCCATGTCCAAAGCCTTTACTCGTATAGGTAAGGATATTGTTATGGCCGTAAAGGAAGGCGGACCCGATCCAGACTCCAATGCACGTCTTAGAGCGGTCATACAGAATGCCAAGGCCGTAAATATGCCAAAAGACAATGTTGAACGCGCCATTAAAAGGGCAAGTGACAAAAATCTTGGGGATTATAAAGAAGTTTTGTTTGAAGGCTATGCCCCGCACGGAATTGCAATATTAGTTGAAACAGCTACGGATAATAATACAAGAACTGTTGCCAATGTTAGAAGTTATTTTAATAAATGTAACGGTAATTTGGGCACCTCGGGATCTGTAGAATTTATGTTTGACCATACGTGTAACTTTAGGATCCCTGCCGAAGGTATTGACCCAGAAGAACTAGAATTGGAACTGATAGATTTTGGTGCAGAAGAAGTGTTCGTTGATGATGACGGAATTTTGATTTATGGCCCGTTTGAAAGCTTTGGAGCATTGCAAAAAGAGTTGGAAAACCGAGAAATAGAAATATTATCATCTGGTTTTGAAAGGATACCACAGGTAACCAAAGCTTTATCTGAAGAAGAGGCTGCTGATGTGGAGAAACTTTTAGAAAAGTTAGAAGAGGATGATGACGTACAAAACGTATACCATTCTATGGAGGAATAAATCTTTATAGAATGTAAGCAATAAAAAAGGAGACCAATTTGGTCTCCTTTTCTATATTATGTTTCAACAGTTCTTATTGCCGTTGAATCAACATTTGTTGCTGAAATTCCAGCCCTGATACATCTGTCGTTTTTACAAAATAGGTACCTGTAGGAATTTCCAAAACATTAACCGGCGTACCTTGCTGGTCAATAAGTCCTCCTTTGATAGTTCTGACCAACCTACCTGTAACATCAAATATTTGAATGGTACCTACAGTGGTGGGTTTTGTAAAACTTAACGTAGTTTCTACCGATGCTGGATTTGGATAAATGGCCAAACTATTTTCTGACTTTGTTTCTGTGTAACTTTTACCAGAATTTCCAGAACTAAGGTTAATGACCTCTAGATTATCATATAATGCATTACCTGCATTCTGTTGTGCATAATTACTGAAGAACCACAAATCTATGGATTCAATATCCTGAGGTACCATAATGGTAGTCTCATATCTAGACCATTCGTTACCAAAAGTATTAGCTCCCAACGCGGAATTTGCCCTGTTGTCAGGATTAATTTCCAATCTAGCAGTACCTGAAACACTTTTACCATCAACCCCAATGAACAACTCATCTCCCGCAACAATGCCATATTCGTCCAGTTTAATTTTAATCCTGTAGGTACCCCATGGCTGTCCGCTGTCCATATTACCAACTTCCAAAGCACAAGAGCTTCCGTTCGTATCATCTGACGTACCTGCAACAGTATCTACACCCAATGCCGTAGTTCCTGAAGGAAGTACAATAGCAGCATGCTCATTGAAAAGATCATTGGAACATGTAGTATTCAAAGTTTCAAAAACATTTACCAAAACCGTATCCATGGCCGTTGCCCCTAAATTATCCGTAACGGTCAACACCACTTCATGTTCCCCTATATTAAAAGTAACTATAGGGTTTTCACCAACAGCAATTTCAGATTCGTTCAATGACCAAGAATACGATACAATTTCACCATCTAAATCAACACTGTTAGTACCATCCAACATAAGAGTTTCACTACCGTCCATGTCACTATCTTCCTGTGTAATATCGTTATCTGCATTGGCTATTGGCAACAAATTCTCATCATTGTCACTTAAATTAATTACCGTAAGATTATCATAAAGTGATGTACCTGCTATAGATTGCGCGTAATTACTGAAAAACCATAAATCTATACTTGCAATATTGGCAGGTACTGTAAACGTTGTTTCATATCTGCTCCAGTTAGTGCCAAAAGTCATAGACCCCAAAGGAGCATTTGGTGAATTATTAGGATTAATTTCCATTCTGGCCGTACCTGTTACACTTTTTCCATCAACTCCTATAAATAGCTCATCACCTGCATCAATACCATAATCAGATAAGTTAATAGCTATACGATACGTACCCCAAGGTTGGTTATTATCGAGATTACGAACTTCTATAGCACAATTACTATTATTGGTGTCAAAAGTAACGCCCGTTACACTATCTACCCCTAACGCAATTGTTCCTACTGGTAAAATTATGGCTTCATCTTCATTTTCCAAATTATCAGAACAAGCTATTATAGGGCAATCTTCCCCTGCATCATTAATTATCCAACCATTACCATCTATAAGTTCCTGTCTTTCCATAGCTGACGTACAAAAAGAAATATTTGCGGCCCCTAGGGTTATTCCTTGTAGTGTTGGCCCATTTTTCCACCCTATTAAGGTTGCATCATAATTTTCAATGGACAGGCCAGAATCATCTAGCATACCATCCATGTTTGTTATACTATTCAATGACCATTCTCCCAGTGATTGATTAAAATCAGCTGCTTCTTTAAACATTGAATTCATTCTTTCTACTTTAGATACGTTCCAAGCGGATATATCTTGATTAAAACCACTCTCCCTAAACATTCCAATCATTTCCAATACGTTGGAGACATCCCAATTACTTAAAGGCTGATTAAATTTTGTTGTCCCGTAAAACATACCCAACATTGTTCTCCCGTTAGATACGTTCCATGAATTAAAAGATTCGTTTCCAATTAAACTGCTGCACCCACTAAACATCTCACCGAAAGAAGTAACATTGCTTACATCTGGAATGTCAGTCGCTGTTACATCTAAATTGGTACAGCCTTTAAAGGCCTCTGCCATGCTAGACCACGTATTATCTCCCCATTGAACTATATATTCTAATTTGTCCTTATCTCCTGCACCGTTAAAAACAATACTTGGAAAATCTCCAATGATAGAAACTGTATACGTACCAGCATTTGAATAGGTATGGGTTGCATCACCAGTAAACCCAGATTCTATTATACCATCTCCCCAATCCACACTATAATTATAACCGCCTATATCAGAAGTTGGTATGGTTATTTGGGTATTTGCAGAAACCCCAGGGTTATCTGTATTCCATGTAGTTACAAATGCATTACTGAAATCTATTGGACATTTTTCTCCAGCATCTGTAATATGCCACCCAAAATTGTCAATTAAATATTGTCTTGCCTCCTTAGAAGCGCAATAATATTGATTTGTTCCAAGAAAAACATTGTGCCGCAAGTCTGCTAACATACTCCAACCAATTAATGTTTTATCATAATTTTCAATGGAAAGATCAGAGCCATCAAACATATTAGCCATATCGGTTACATTAGATACATTCCAAGAACTCAAATCTTGATCAAATGAGGTATAACCGAACATATATTGCATTTTGGTAACGTTTGAAACATCCCAACCAGAAAGATCTTGATTAAAACTTCTAACATTACCGAACATGGATGTCATTTCAGTTACATTTGAAACATTCCAGTTGCTAATGTCCTGATTGAAATTAGAGCTTTCAAACATTGCAGTCATTTTTGTAACATTACCTACATCCCAGCTACTTAATGGCTGGTTAAATGACTGAGCGCTATGAAACATGAAACTCATATCAGTTACGTTAGATACGTTCCAATTATCAATTGAATGGTTAAAAGTAGATGCGCCACCAAACATCGAATTCATAAGTGTAACGTTACTTACCTCCCAATTGGAAATATCTTGGTTGAAAATGGTGTTATTTGAAAACAAATAATTCATAAACGTAACATTACTTACATCCCAATTAGAAATGTTAGCATTGAAATTTTTACAATTAGTGAACATGCTTTCAAGATTGATAATATTGCTTACATCCCAATCATTAAAAGATTCATTCCCTTTTAAATTACTACAGCTTGCAAACATATTTTGCAAGGATTGTACTTGGCTCAAATTAGGTGCATCCGTGGCCAATATATCGAGATTTGTACAACCAGAGAACGCAAATGCGGCATATTGCCATACTATATCTCCCCACTGGTTGACTGCCAGTATTTTAGTAGCATCACTGTTAGACTCATTACCGGGATAACTTCTGAAATTAATTGATTCTACCGTTCCGGAAATTGAAACCGTGTAAGTTCCGGCCAATTCATACGTATGTATTTGCTCTCCATATAAATTATCCGTAATAATACCGTCTCCCCAATCAACCGTGTAAGGACCTCCCCAAATTGGCAGACTTATTTGATTATTATCTGTCATTCCTAAATTATCCGTTTTCCAAGTGGAAACAAATGCATTTTGTTCCGGACAACTTTTTCCATTATCAGAAATTGTCCAATCAAAATTTTCAACTAAAACCCGTTTAGCGCTCTCTCCTAAACAATAAGAACTTAAACCCGCATTAAACTGAACATTAGGTTGCAAACTCTGTAACCTGCTCCACCCTACAAGCGTATTATCATAATTAACGGTTGTTAGTTGAGAGCCTTCAAACATTTGATTCATTGTAGTTACCTGACCAACATCCCACGTGCCCAAACTGTTTTTAAATCCGCTATTTTTGAACATAGCCGACATGTCAGTGATTTGTGAGGTATCCCAATCCCTTAATATTTGATTGAATAAAATGGCACCTTCAAACATTTTATCCGCTTTTTGCACAGAAGACATATTCCACTTATTAAAACTTGAATTCCCAATTAATGAACTACAATTTTCAAACATGGAACCTGTACTGGTAACCAATGAAAGGTCTGGAGTATCACGTGCAGAAAGATTTAAATTTGTGCATCCTGCAAAAGCCCCTTGCATGAATTCCCATCTAATGTCGCCCCATTGGTCAATAGATTGTATTTTATTGGCAATGACATCGTCTTCCTCAAAATAAATTCCTGGAAAATTTCTTGAAATTGAAACTATATATTCACCAGCTTGAGCATAATTATGAGAAATGGTACCTGTAACATTAGTATTGGTTGAACCATCGCCCCAATCTATATCGTAATCATAATTAAAAGAATTCCCATTTTCCACATTATTAAATGTAGGTATGGTAATTTCATAAGACGGGTTATTATTTTCAGAAACATTCCATGTCGTTACAAATGGTCTAAAATCACTTATATCGCAATCTTGACTTTTACCTGAGTCCACTATCTCCCAATCATAAAGAGCTGCTAACCCAGCTCTTGCTTGCGCGGAATTACAATAAAATTTATCATTAGCCCCCAATTCAACCCCTGATCTTAAATTAGGTAACTTATACCAACCATTTAAAATATTATCATAATTTTCATTGGTAATTCCGGAATCATCGAATATTGAATCCATGTACATGACTTTACCAACATTCCACGAACCTAAATCTTGATTAAAGTTTATGGCATTTGAGAACATGTAAGACATATCCCTAACGTTTTGAACCTGCCAATTACTAATATCCTGATTAAATGATGATGCATTTAAAAACATACTATACATTCCTTCAACATTACTAACATCCCAAGTAGAAATATCTTGATTGAATGATGTATTATATGCAAAGAGCAGAGCCATCTGTTGTACATTGGAAACATTCCAATTACTAATGTCTTGATTAAAGTTAGATTCTTTAAACATTCCACTAATACCTATAGCGCTTTGTAAATTCCAAGATGCTACAGGTTGATTAAAATTTGCGGCACCAGCAAACATGTCATAAAAATACCTTACGTTACTTACGTTCCATGAATCAAGAGGTTGATTAAATTGCAATGCATGGGCAAAAACAGCGGTCATTTCATCAATATTTTGAGTATTCCAGTCATCAAAATAACTATTACCTACTAAAGAAGTACAACCTTGGAACATTGTGGTTAAACTTTTTACCCAAGTAAGATTAGGAACATCTTCTGCAACGACATCTAAATTTGAACAATTAATGAATGCACCATTCATAGATGACCAACCATAATTACCCCATTGTTCTACAGTCAATATCTTCTGACTATCCCTCTCTACATCCCAGCCACCAAAATATATTCTAGGAAAATCACCTGAAATAGAAACAGTATATATACCGGGCGTTTCATAGGTATGGGTAATATCACCTGTAACATTTGTATCGTTTGTGCCATCGCCCCAATCTACGGTATAATCATAAATTAATTTCTCTTCCCATGATTGGGAAATATATGTGGGTATTGTTATTTGATTATCATTGCTAACTCCAGAATTATCGGTTTTCCAAGTTGTAACAAACGGTATCTGCTCTTCTAAACCGCAATTACGGGCAAGGCCTTTATCATTAAAGGACCAACTATACGTATCAATCAGAAATTGACGTGCTTCTTCCCCGGCACAAAAACTTATTTGATAGGCTCCTAAATTTACTTCATTCTTGAGTTCAGGTAGTTGACTCCAACTTATTAAAGCAGCGTCATAATTCTCAGTAGACAACCCGGAATAATCAAACATATTATACATGTATTCCACATTTGAAATATCCCAATTACTTACATCTTGATTGAAAGAAGAAGCAAAATAAAAAGCTGTAGATAAGTTGGTTACTTTAGAAACATCCCATCTATTGATATCTTGATCAAATGATCGGGCATTATAAAATATACTACCCATTTGAATAACATTCTCAAGATTCCAATCTCCAATATCTTGATTAAAGCTTTCAGCACCTGCAAATAAATTATCCATGGAATACACATTAACCGTGTTCCAATTACCAATATTTTGATTAAAGGCTTTTGCCTCTGCAAACATACTGGTCATGAATATTACATTACTAGTATCCCAAGTGCCTATTTCTTGATTAAATACATCGGCATATGCGAACATATTGGTCATTTCTTGAACATGTTCCACATTCCAATTACTTATGGGTTGATTAAATTTTTTCGCTTGAAAAAATAATTCTACCATATTTATTACACTGGAAGTATCCCAATTGTTAATCGACGAATTATACACCAATGATTGTGCCCCTGCAAACATGCCGGACATATTCCGTACAAATGTTAAATCAGGAACATCTGTAGCTGTAACATCTAGATTGGCACAACCGGCAAAAGCATTTTGCATTGACTGCCATTGAATATCTCCCCATTGATTAACTAGTAGAATTTTTTTACTATCACTTATATTATTAAAAGTGCTGTTGAAATAAATTTGTGGAAATTGGCCAACAATAGAAACTGTATAGGTTCCAGGGTTTTCATAGGTATGTTTTATTGAACCCGTAACTTGTTCAGAAATACTACCATCTCCCCAATCTATTGTGTAGTTATAATTATAATACGGACCGGTTGGTATGGAAATTTGATTTGGACCGGAAACACCTTCGTTATCAGTTTTCCAAGTTGTTACAAACGCATTTGTAAAGTCTATTGGGCACTTTTCACCTGCATCAGTTATATTCCAATTATACGTGTCAATTAATCGTTGTCGCGCATCTCCGCCTATACAATAATTGATATTTACCGCACCTAAAAGTACATTTGGCTGCAAATCTGAACGTAATGACCAAACTGACAATAGTAAGTCATAATTGGCCGTGGAAAAGGAAGAATTATCAAATATTCCACTTGCATCTTTAAGCTTTGCAATATTCCAATCAGAAATATCTTGATCAAATGACCCATTTCTGAAGACATCTTTCATCCTTTCAACATTTTGCATGTCCCAGGTAGAAATGTTTTGGTTAAAAGGTGTATCCTTGAACATTTCGTTCATTGTTCTTAAACTTTCAACATTCCAATTTCCTATATCCTGGTTAAATGAGGATAAATTAAACATAGCATCCATAGACGCTACATTAGACACATCCCAATTACTTATATTGGAGTTAAAATTGGAAAAAAAGAACATACCATTCATGTTCAAAATATTACCCGTATCCCAATTATTCCAGCTTGGGTTGTCCACGAGAGACGTACAAGACACAAACATATTATTCAAATGGGTAACTGAAGTCAAGTTAGGAACGTCCTCTGAAAGCATGCTCATATTTCTACACCCATCAAAAGCACTTGACATGGAAGACCATTCTATATCTCCCCATTGATCTACAGATAAAAGCTTATTAAAATCCTTGGAAACGTCTAGAATGCCATTAAAGTATATTCTAGGAAAATCACCATATATAGCTACACTATACGTCCCTGCATTTTGATAGGTATGTGTTATGTCGCCAGCAACATTGGTAGATCTTGTACCATCTCCCCAATCAACAGTATAATCATAGTTTTCCCCGGGAAAAGTTGGAATAGTAATCTGGTTATTAGCAGAAACCCCAGAATTGTCCGTTTTCCAAGTTGTAATAAACGGTCTAAAAGTTTCTACTTTTTCAATCAACAAATTATCATAAAAAACAGTACCCGGTGTATTTCTTGTATAATTACTGAATAGCCAGATGTCTATTGTTTCTACATCTGGAATAACAAATGTACTTTCTGCTCTAGACCATGTATTGGTAAAGTTATGAGCAAAGATTGCACTATTTGCCCTATCATCTAGGTTTACTTCAATTCTTCCTGCACCTGTATTATTTCTACCATCTATACCAATATAAAGTTCGTCACCTGCAACAAGACCCAAATCCGCTAACCGTAACTCAATATGATATCGTGCCCAAGGTTGGCCATTATCTTGATTAATTATTTCTACGGCACAGTCACTATTATTGGTATACAAAGATGTTCCCAATACATTATCTCCACCAGCTTCCAAGACACCATGTTGTAAGGTTAGTTGAGTATTATCATTTATAAGATGATCATCACATTGTTGAGAAAAGAGAGATGAAACAAAAAGCACGTGAAAAAACAAAAACAATAAAATATTGTAGGAATTCTTCATTTGATTAAGGTTTGGTTATAAGTAATTTCATACAATACTATTATTTAAAGCGAAAGTTGAAGGTATTTCTCGACCATATACACTATTAAAACGGTAGATGGCTAATTTAACTGTAAAAACCACACCAAAGGCCAATTTCAAAATCTTGCATAGAATACGACAACAAAAAAGGAGGCCAACATTGGGCCTCCTTTAAAAAAATAATGATGTTTTTATGCTACCTCTCAATGAGCATTTGTTGCTGGAACTCCATACCAGATTCATCTATTGTTTTTACAAAGTAAGTTCCTGTTGGCATTTCCTGAACATTAACAAGGGAACCATTTGTATCTATCAGCCCACCTTTTATTGTCCTCACCAATCTTCCCATAACATCAAATACTTGTATGGTACCAACCGTGGTAGGTTGATCAAAACTAATAGTAGTTTCTATATTGGCAGGGTTTGGATACAACCTTAAACCATTTACCGGCTGAACTATTTCATTATTCTTGGCAGTAATATCAGGCTCATCACCAAGCTTAACTATCCTTAAATTATCATAAAGTGCAATACCTGGTGTATTTTGAGCATAATTACTAAAGAACCATAAGTCTAATGTATTTACGCCATTTGGTACGGTAAAAATCGTATTAAAATTCTCCCATTCATTACCAAATGTTTTGGAACCCAAAGAAGTGTTCGGTGCGTTGTTACGATTTATTTCCAATCTTGCCGTTCCCGTTAAGCTTTTACCGTCAACACCTATATAAAGTTCATCTCCAGAACTTATATTCTGTGCACCCAAATCAATAGTAATCCTATAAGAACCCCAAGGTTGACCACTATCATTATTACTAACTTGCAATGCACACGGGCTATTATTGGTATCCGATGAAATTCCAATTGCAGAATCTACACCTAATGCTATTGTACCCGAAGGCAGTACTAAATCCAGAGCTTCATTCTGTAAATCATCTGAACATACTACGGCCAATGGATCAGTGACGATAACTCTAACAATATCCGTATCCATAGCATTTTGGTTGTCCATTACGGTTAGTTCCACCTCATGAACCCCAACACTAAATACCACCGTAGGCGACTCTCCGTTTGCGATTACAGAGCCATTCTCCCGCCAGATATAACTTACTATTTCACCATCAAGATCGGTGCTATTAGAACCGTTCAATGTTACTGCTTCGTTTCCATCTTGATTCAAGTCCTCTACACTAACATCATTTCCTGCATTAGCAATGGGTATTAAATTATCACCTGTATCACTAAGATTAATTACCGATAAATTATCGTAGAGTGCAACTCCAGCACTAGATTGTGCGTAATTACTAAAGAACCATAAATCTAAAGTGGTAACATCACTAGGTACAGTAAAGGTGGTATTATAACTCTCCCACTCACTACCAAATGTTTTGGAGCCCAATGATGTATTAGGTGCATTGTTACGATTTATCTCTAACCGTGCCGTACCTGTTAAACTTTTTCCGTCAACACTAATGTTTAATTCATCCCCAACCCTTATGTCATAATCAGTTAATCTTATTGCAATTCGGTAAGAACCCCATGGTTGTCCGGCATCATTGTTAGCAACTTCCAATGCACAAGGACTGCCATTGGTATCTGAATCTATTCCTAAGGCGGTATCTACTCCCGCTCCTACAGTACCCAATGGTAGGACTATTGCAGGATGTTCATTAAGCAAGTCATCAGGACATTCCGTGACCACTAAAGGTTCCACAATGGTAATTTGTACCACATCCGTATCTTCCGCCCCTTCATTATCTACCACCGTTAATTCTACGACATGCACTCCCAAATCAAATTCTACAAGAGGTGTTGCGCCTGTAGCAATTATTATGTTATTTTCGGTCCAACTATAAGAAACAATATTACCGTCAAGGTCAATACTGTTAGTGGCATTTAACGCTACGGTCTCCACTAAATTATTATCGGTATCCTCAATAACCACATCATTACCTGCATTGGCAATTGGCACCAAGTTATCACCAGCATCGCTAAGGTTCCTTACTACCAAATTATCATATAGTGCTACCCCAGGAGTGGATTGTGCATAATTACTAAAGAACCATAAATCTAAACTTGTTAATCCTGCCGGAACAATGAAAGTAGATTCATACCTACTCCAATCACTGCCAAAAGTTCTTTGAGCAATAGCCGTGTTGGGTGCATTATTTCGGTTTACTTCCATTCTTGCCGTACCAGTGAGACTTTTACCATCTACACCTACAAATAGCTCATCACCTGCACTAATGCCATAATCAGCCAAACGTATAGCAATACGATAAGTTCCCCATGGCTGACCACTATCTTGGTTACTGACACCTAATGCACATGGACTACCATTGGTATCCGTAGATATACCTAAGGTAGAATCTACACCCAATGCCCTAGTACCCGTCGGCAATACAATATTAGGGTCTTCATTTTGTAAATTATTAGGACAAGCTACTATTGGTGCAGCCTCTACTGTTACTATGGCAGTACATTCATCTGCATTTCCAGCAGCATCGGTTACCGTTAAGATAACTTCATTGGTTCCAATATTGATTTCATTGAAACTACTTGGAGTTACCGACATTGAAGCTATACCCACATTATCGGTAGAACCACCATCTACATCTAAAGGGCTTATACTTCCTAGCCCAGATGCGTCAAGAACTAGAGTAAAATCTTGGCAAACGGCTTCAGGAGAGATTGTATCTGGTGCGGCCTCTACCGTGACCGTAGCCGTACAACTAGCAATATTTCCAGCTGTATCCGTAACCGTTAACTTAACTTGGTTTTCACCAATATTTGATTCATTAAATCTCGCTGGTGTTATAGACAAAGAAGCTATTGCCACGTTATCTGTAGATCCATTGTCAATATCTGTAGCAAAAATACTTCCTAATCCAAGTTCATTGAGTACCAAGGTAAAGTTCTGGCAGACCGCTACTGGTGGCGTTGTGTCATTTTCAGGTTCAATGGTAATCAACTGATTACATGAGGCACTATTTCCACTAGTATCCGTTGCTGTCCATGTCCTGGTAATTATTTGGTCAACGGTAACATCAACAAAAGTTATCTCATCTATACCAATATCGTCCGTTGCCGTAGCCGTACCCGTTACAGAAGGGTCGGTCGACTCTCCAAAAGCAACAGTAACATCTGCGGGACAGGTAACTACAGGAGGCGTTACGTCCTTACAAACCTCTAGAGGGTCCAAAACAGTTATATTAAAACTAACTAATAGGGAACTATTTCCATTTATATCGTTTACCCCAACAGATCGTGTCACGACCTGACCCACATCTGAACAAGTGAATGTTGTTGACCCTGCAAAATTAACAATGCCATTTAATCCACAATTATCGCTTTGGGTTACAATTACATTATCAGAAATGAAATTAGCACTGGTTATGACAAACTCTCCATTTGCTTCTAATTCAATTGTAATATCTTGGACAGTAACTACCGGTAATTCATCATCCGTCACTGTAATAATCTGTTCACAGCTTTCAGAAGTGTTTCCTTCCTCATCGGTTGCAGTCCATGTAATAATTGTTTCACCTACTTGAAAAGGATCTGTTAAGGTCAATAATGCTCCATCACTTCGTACAAAATCTATAGTTATGTTCTCCGGCAATGTTACGTTATCGGTTGCTGTAGCTGGTATAATTGGGAAGCTTGCCTCGCATAACCCTATATCATTACTCATAGTTACATTAGGCGAGCATGTAATAATGGGAGCTTCAACATCCACTTCTGCAGGTGTTCCCGGAGAGCCAATGTCAGCTCCAGAATTACCATATACCCCTATACTGGTATATGCAGTAAACAAAGGTGTAGCAACATCAACTGTACTCAATGCCCAATTTCCACCTTGTTGATTATCCGCAGATAAATCCGTAAGATAGATTGATGCAAAACCATCATCCGAAGGCCAAGGCAATTCATTGGTGTAATCTACCCGTTCCACTACATTTGACTGGGACTGGTTATCTCCATTATAGTTTAAATAGCTACTCCAAATACCAATAGTATCTCCTCCATTATTTCCCAAAGTAGGAAAGTCCGTAACTGGAATTAGATTAACATCTCCCCAAGCATCTTTAAACTGCCCTTGAGTCAAGTCTGCATCATAAAGGATAACTGACGCTTGTGGTTGTATAATTCCTGAAACAATATTGGCGGAAGCTATTGGCAAGCCCTGGTTATCATCTAAAACATAACCTGCCAAATCTATTGGCTGAAGGCCTTTGTTATAAATTTCTATCCATTCCCAAACACCGTCCGTTCCATTTGGATTGTACATGATTTCGGTTATCAATAAATCTGAATCTATTTTTGATATGGTAAAAGCTTCGGAGCTTCCCGTGCAACCATTATCATCTACTACCTCAACGGAATAGTTTCCTTCAAACACTATAATGGTCTGTGTAGTTTCTCCTGTAGACCATAAATAATCTACAAAACCGGGTCCGGCATCAAGTGTAACACCACCACTACCCTCAACATAGGAATTTGGCCCAGAAATAAGTGGTAACGGCAAGGGGTTCACGGTTAATATGGCAGCATTACTTATAATATTACAATCATCTGCTGGGTCTACAGTTCCTTGGTCATCTATAATTACCACACGGTATTGCAGGCCACTGGATTCTGGTTGTGCCGGTGCCGCAAGTGTTAAAGTTGCAGTACCATCTTGTTCTGCCACGGCAGTCCACTCCGATAATCCATTACCCAAGGCTTGCCAGTTATAGCTAAGATTACCCGTTCCCGTAGCTAAGACATTAAATGTCAAACTCGTATCATCTTGACATAATGTTACATTTTGTGGTTGATCGGTTATTGCTAAAGTACATACTGCTACCTCAATAACATCGATCACTGAAATAGTAATATCTTGAGTTGCTGTTAAATTGCCAGAATCTGTTACTGAAACCTGAAAATTATATATATTATCACCGCCTTCATCTTCTGGGTTTTCAAAATCTGGTGCGTTCATAAATGTAACTACCCCTGTAACATTATTTATATTAAATAGAAGTTGGTCTACACCATCTCCAGTAAGGCTGTACGTTAAACCTGGGCCTTCTACATCTATATCATCGGTAGCATCTACATCAATAGCAAGGGTTTGGTTTTCTTCTACACTGGCCGTAGCTGAGCTAGTAATTTCTGGGGCTTCGTTAGGACAACTAAGACCAGCATCTGTAATGGTCCAACCAAAATTATCTATTAAACTTTGTCTTGCTGCCTCACTTAGACAATATTGACTATTACCACCGTCAAAGGTTATATTTTGTGGTATTTGGGTTTCGCCTGCTGCTATATCTAAAGTACTCCAACCATTTAGCGTATTGTCATAATTAACCTTGGACAAAACCGCTCCTTCAAACATATCGCTCATATCTTTTACACTTGAAATATCCCATCTCCCCAAGTTCTGGTTAAATGAACCTGCATTCTTGAACATACCGTTCAAATATTCAGCATTAGAAATATTCCATGAACTTAAATCTTGATTGAATGCAGAAAATGAAAACATCTCATTCATATAATTTGCGCTTTGCATATTCCAATTTCCGATTGGCTGGTTAAAACTCTGAGCAATACTAAACATAAAACTTGTATTGGAAACATTCGAAACATTCCAATTACTCAAATCTTGATTAAATTGTCTCGCGGCTCTAAACATTTGAGCCATATTGGTTACATTTCTTACTTCCCAATTACCTATGGGTTGATTAAATGATTGTGCTCCCTCGAACATTCTATACATACTTTGAATAGTTGACACTTCCCACATATTGAAAATTGTATTCCCCACTAAAGACGAACAGAGATAAAACATGCTATTCAAGCTAGTAACATTATTTAAATTAGGAGTATCAATCGCAACTACATCTAAATTTATACCACCATAAAAAGCTCTATCCATAGAAAACCAAGCTATATCTCCCCATTGTTCTATAGTCAAAATTTTCTGTACGTCTCCTGTATTATTAAAAAAGATTTGAGGAAATACTCCGACAATTGAAACCGAATAGGTACCAGGGGTAGCATAGGTATGTGCAGCGTTTCCTGTAAAACCAGACTCAATTATACCATCACCCCAGTCCACAGAATAATTATAAGTTTCTCCGGGAAATGTTGGTATAGTAATCGATTCATCAGCTGTTGTGGTTTGCCAAGTAGTTACAAAAGCATTTGAAAAGTCTATAGGCTCCTCATTATCGCCCTGCAATAACCACCCCATATCCTTAAAATGTCCTCTTGTAATATCACCAATATCAAAGTTTGATTCCGATGCTCCTATTGCAGGGGTCATCAATGAATTTGGATCACCTGCAGGATATGAAAATTCATCCCAATGAGCAATGGTAGAACCTGGAATAAAGTTAGAAGGCGCATATAATTTTGGCCTTACACCATTTAAAGCCGCCACAGAATTAGGACCGTTTATGTAGGCATTATTACTAACATATAATGCTGCTGCTTCCGGAGAAGCATTCCCCATACCAATTAAATCAGATCCATTAACATCTTCAATAAAACGACTATAAATTAAAGGAAAGCCATTATTATTAAAGGTACCATCTGGTTCCCTGAAAGCGGCCATTCCCAAACCATGCCCTATTTCATGTAGAACAACAGAAACAAAATCATATTGCCCAGCAGGAGTATTACCATCTGTACCAAAATACCAATCTGCCCGGTTACCAATTGTCACCTCCATATCAGGAAATGTAGGACCTAAATCCTGATTAGCCAATGAATTTGCCAAGGCCAAAGGATACCAAGTAGCAGGTAAAGGTGCATTTGCAAAATCACGAGCAATATAAGGCCCTGCAGAAGCCAAGGTCGTGCCATTAAATTCTAAAAAATCTACATCTATAACGATAGGTACATTTGAAACAATTTCCGTTGCCCAAATATCCAATGCAAATTGAAAGGCCTCTCTTAATTCATTAGGAGGATTTCCAATATAATTTACAACAAATGTTGTTGTGACCGCTGCCCCCCCTGCTAACCTATTGGAGGTAATTTTTTGGGCTTGAGTAATACCCAATCTTGAAAATTGATTATTAGGATTTAAAGGGCATACGATTTTTGGGCCTGCACTGATTTCTAATTGCTGTCCTAATGTAATTTGACTAACTAATAATAATCCAGTACAAATAATGTAAAGTAAAATTTTCTTCATTGTGGTTGGTTTTGATTTAAAACCAAAGCACAGCTAGGCATTCTTGTAAAACGTGGGGTTTACTATCTAAATTTTTTTGGGGGAATACTTTCAGATTGCTTTAGCAATTTTGACTAAAATCTTCAAGCGAGGTGATAATATACAGGAATTATTTTAACAAATCTTAACAAAGGTATATTTACCCTTTTATGATCGTTTATATACCATTAAACTCGTTAAAATACACATTTATCTATACAATATATTCTAATGTATTGCATATCAATACTTTTTTATACAGCTATAATCTATTAAGAAATATTGACTTTTTTAAATACAAAAGGCCCGCCTCCCAAAAGCGGACCTTCTCCCAATTAAAATAACCTAAAACCTATTTTTAAAATCTTGATGTTCTAATATTACGGCGCTCTTCCCAGTCATTAGCTGAACGCTTTATACCTTACTTACGAGAAGATTTTCCATAGGTTTTATTACAATTGTTAAAAAAATAGTCCTTTTGTCGAATTAATATACTGTGAAGTTTAAAAGGAGTGCTTATTTAATGAGCCTAAAATTAGTTATTGTGCTTACCCTCTACCCCATCAAAAAAAGCATGGTATTTTTTAAAATCCAAAACCTGATCATCTGTTGGGTATTCCGGTTTTGATAACCTGATTTCTTTCTTGCCATAATCAAACGCCACCAAAACTATAGGCACATGTGCTGTTTTGGCTATAAAATAGAACCCTGTCTTCCATTTCTCTACCTTTTTTCTAGTACCCTCCGGAGATAACGATAATCTAAACTTTTCGCGTTCGTTAAAAATTTGAGCCGTGGCCTTTACCGTGTCATTCGTTTTAGAACGATCTATGGGGGCGCCTCCTGTCCACCTAAAAAACCACCCAAAAGGTGAATCGAAGAGACTTTTCTTACCTATGTAATTTATTTCCTCGTCCCAGACTTTGCGTACCAATAGCCCCAAAAGAAAATCCCACCAACTGGTATGTGGCACTACGATAAGTACAAATTTCTTCAGTTCAGATGGAAATCTTCCCTTTATTTTCCATCCTAAAAGTCTAAAGTATATGAATTTGGCGAATTGCTGCATCGAGCTGGTTTATAAACAAAGTAAGTTTTCTCGACTTAGCTTGAACGGAGTACGTTTTTAAGATTATATTTTTTTATAAATAGATGCCAATTTTTTGGGCGTAACGATAGTTTTCCAGTTTTCCCCCAAGGCATTTTCCCATAGTGGCGCCATGCCCATAGCCACGGTAATCATGGTGTTCATTTCTGCATCCGATAAATTTGCACAAATTCCCGCAGGAAGTTCAATGGCATGTTTGTGCAACATTTTCTTGAAAATTGATACACCCTCTGGATAAAACTCCTCCAAATATTGAAACACCAGACAATTGCCAATTCCGTGCTTTACACCCAAAACATAGCCAAGACCGTAACTCATGGCGTGGGCCACACCTACTTGGGAGTAAGCAATGCTCATACCTCCATGCCAAGAGGCCATCATTAATTTTTCCCTACTATCCGTAGCTGAATTTGTACCCAAAAAAACTTCCTTACAGAGGTCCAAGGATTTTTCTCCATAGCTTTTGCTAAAGGCATTTAAAAACGTACCATTGAGCGACTCAATACAGTGAATAAAACAATCCATACCGGTATAAAACCATTGATCTTTGGGTACACCTTCTGTTAAATCGGGATCCAATACTACTTGATCAAATGTTGTATAATCAGAATTAATGCCCAGCTTTTTATCCGGACCCAATAAAACCGTTGTTCTGGAAACCTCTGCACCTGTTCCGCTAATGGTAGGAACACCTACATGATAAACCGCAGGGGTATTTACAAGGTCCCACCCTTGATAATCCGATGCGGAACCTTTATTGGTCAACATCAATGCCACGGCCTTGGCCAAATCTAACAATGTACCACCGCCTATTCCTATAATGCCTGAAGGTAAATCACCAAAATCAGCCAAAATCTTTTTCACGAGCGCATCTACCTGCTCTGTTTTTGGTTCCTCATTGGAGGATATCAAAATAATTTGATCACAAAAAATTGTTGGTATCCTTTCTAAGAGTGGCTTATTTTCAAAAACATCATCGACCAAAAAAATCATAGGTGCTTCCGAATGCCTTCGCTTAGGCATTAAAATGTCTCCTAACTGATCAAAACTTCCCTTACCATATACCACCCGAGGTACCATTGGGAAATTTCTATATTGTTCTGAAGCTCTTGTAGGTATGTTCTTCAATGCAATTTCTTTTTTCTCCTCCATTATTATACGTATTCCAGAATATCGGTCAAGGCAGAAATGGTTATATATCCATTATTCTCCACTGGTTCCAAAACTTCTTCATGCTGCCAAGTAGTATGAAAGGGTACATGCACGGCTCTGGCACCAATACCTACCAAGGGCAATACATCTGACTTTAAGGAATTTCCTATCATTAAAAATTCACTTGGCGATATTTGTAGATGATCCAAAAGATCTCTATAATTCTTTTCCTTTTTATCGCTCAAAACCTCTACATGATGAAAATATTGCGATAATCCAGACCGTTCAATTTTTCGCTCTTGATCCAACAGATCGCCTTTGGTCAAAACTATTAACCTATACTTGTCCTTTAATTGCTCTAAAACCTCAGTTACGCCATTTAGTAATTCTACCGGCCGGGATATCATCTCCTTACCTAGGTTCAAGCATTCCAGAATTGTTTTTTGGGATACTTGATTGTTTGAAAGTTCCAAGGCGCATTCTATCATGGACAGCACAAACCCTTTTATACCATAGCCGTATAAATCTAGGTTTCGTATTTCCGTGCTAAATAGTTCTTGGTCTATCTTATTCTTGGTCTCATACTTTTCCAATAGTGATGTGAATTTTTCTTCCGCATCCCTAAAATAGGTTTCGTTGACCCATAAGGTATCATCGGCATCAAAACCAATAACGCGTACTCCTTCAAAATTTATTTCCATGCTGCTTGCGCTTTCTTTAAATCGTCTGGCGTATCTATTTCTATACCTTGTACATTGGTCTCCACCATTTTAATTTTCTTGCCATATTCCAAATACCTGATTGCCTCTATTTTTTCCGTGGCTTCTAAAGGTAACATGGGTAAACGCTGAAAATCCATCAATGCACTTTTTCTAAATGCATAGATGCCTTTGTGCTTATAATATACCGTATGATCATTTTTAGCCCTTGGATAAGGAATGGGCGACCTGGAAAAGTAGAGTGCAAAATTTCTGTTGTCCACAATGACCTTAACCGTATTTGGATTATTGATTTCATCTTCATCGGTTATCCTTACCATTAACGAAGCCAAATCTATTTCCTTATGGATATCCGCTTCAAAAACTTTCATTACCCCTTCTAAACTTTCCCTATCCGTAAAGGGTTCATCTCCTTGCACGTTGACAATAATATCCACATCCATTTGCATTACCGCTTCGGCAATGCGGTCACTACCACAATCATGTTCTTTCTTGCTCATTATGGCCAGCCCACCTTCCTTGATAATGGTATCATAAATAAGATCACTATCTGTAACTACATACACGTCATCAAACAACTTGGTCTTTACTGCCGCTTCATATGTTCTTACGATTACGGGCTTACCGGCCAAATCCTGCATTAATTTTGCCGGAAACCTAGATGCCGCATACCGGGCAGGAATCATTGCTATTATCTTCAATTCTTATGATTTTATGATTTTGTCCTTGGTCTTATACTTCTATATATCCTAAATATGATGACCAAGATTATAATGACCAAAACTGCGGCCAAAATAGGTGCAAATATAGATGCTGCGGAAACTACTACGGCCGTACCGGTCTCAACCGTTGCCAATACCGGGTTTGCAACACCACCCGTGGTGACCGAAGATGCCAACCGGCCCGTTGCCCCGGCGGATTTAATTGCCGTTGCCGTACCGCCGCCTGCTATTATTGCCAAGGACCACGTAATGACAGGGTCCAAGTCCGCCACTGTTGAAACCATGACCGCAGTACCTGCTATGGCGGCCAAGGGTACCGCTATACTGTCCAATAAATTATCGAACCACGGTATGAAATATGCGAAAATCTCCAATAAAGTAGCACTCCCTAATGTCATAACGGCTACTAAACTTCCAATCCATTCCCAATTATCGTTCAATTCCCAAACACCAAAAAAAGAAGCCAAACTTAAAGCGAACAAAGGTAAAAAGACCCTAAAACCAACCGATGCCGCCAGGCCAACCCCTAAAAATATACTTAAAATAGTTTCCGATGTCATTTTCCTTTTTTAATTGTGGGCAACAGTAAACTTACCATAAACACTAAAATAAACTTTTATTAATCAACAAAAAAATCATCTTTAAAACCTATAAGATATAATTTATGCTTTGCCCTTGTTACCGCGGTATACAACCACCTTAAATATTCTTTGTCCATACCATTTGGCAAATAGGGCTGTTCTACAAAAACAGTGTTCCATTGGCCGCCTTGAGATTTATGACAAGTTATTGCATAGGAAAACTTTACCTGTAGTCCATTAAAATATTTATTGTTCTTTACCCCTAAGAATTTTTTATACTTAGAGGATTCGTGCGCATAGTCTTTCATTACTTCTTGGTATAGCCTATTTCCGTCCTCATAACTTAAAGAGGGAGATTCTGCCGTAATGGTATCTAAAAGCAGTACCGTTTCAAAAGGTGCCATGTTGGGATAATCCACCATTTTTACCTTGACCTCGGCAAATTTAAAAGTATAAATCTCCTTTATAGCATAAATTTCCAATACTTCAATTATATCGCCATTGGCAATAAAACCGGCCTCTGAATTTGGTTTTAACCAATAGTAATTATTTTTGACCACCATCATAAAATCTCCAACTGCCAAATCATTTTCCAAGAATAGAATACGTTCACGTATGTTCTGGTTGTATAAATTGGCGCGCTTATTGGAACGCACAATGAACGCAGTCTCTTCCTTACCGTTTTCAGAATAAGAGCTATCTATAGCTTCTTGGATTTCATTGCCATCTATTAACCTTACAATATCCGTAAAGGGGTGTACATCAAATTTAAAGTCATCAAAAAAATCTCCCTGCAATTGTTCCCTTAATAAAGTTGCGTTGGCCAAAATACCGGAATCCCCAGCCTGTCTTACCACTTCATTCAACTCCAATCTAACGACCTCTTTGTTATAGGCCATGGAAATCTTATCGGCATCCAAAGCGGGACTCAGCACCAAATGCACCGGTGGTAATTGCGCCGTATCTCCTATAAGCAACAGCTTGCACTTATGACCGGAATAAACGTACATCATAAGATCATCTAAAAGGGACCCGTTCTCAAAAAGCTTGGAATCTGCCGCAACATCAGGTATCATTGATGCCTCATCAACGATAAACAATGTGTCCCGATGTTTATTTGGGGCCAATACAAATTGCACTCCGCCCCCACCTTGCTTTTTAGGAAAATAAATTTTTCTATGAATTGTATAGGACTGTGTCTGTGAATAATTGGACATTACTTTTGCGGCCCTACCCGTGGGTGCCATTAGCACCGCTTTCTTCTGTACTTTCCATAAACTATTTACTAAAGTACCGATCAAAGTGGTTTTACCAGTACCTGCATACCCCTTTAACAAAAAAACTTCATTCTTTTCGTCGGAGAGCGTAAATGCTGCCAATTTTTGCAAAGCCACTGATTGTGTGGCAGTTGGTGTATGCGGAAATTTAGATTCCAGGATACTATAGAAAGATGCGGGAGTTATTGGTTTCATGAGCCATCAAAGATAAAGATGATTTTTAGGCCAAAAACTTTTACCATTAAAAAAAAATTGTAGATTTGTGAAGACCACTAAATTAAATTAACATATACGAAATGAAGACCATTATACAGATTGTACTTTGGGTTGGGTGTATCGCTTTAGGATACCTAATTTATAACTCCATTACTGGACCAATTAAGTTTAAGGAGGTAAAACAAGAACGTTATGCCCAGGTAGTAGCTAAATTAAAAGATATTAGAAATTCTCAAGAAGCGTACAAAACCGTTAATGGTAAATATGCGAATGACTTTAATAGTCTTATCCGTTTTATCGATACCGGTAAATATATAATTACACAGCAGAGAGATTCTTCCTTTATGGAATTTGATAAAACTTATCAAATTGATTTACTTAAGGAAGTAAAAATAATCGACACCTTAGGTTTTGTATCCGTTAAAGATTCTCTTTTTAAGACCGATAATAGATATAAGAGCTTAATGGATGTACCAACGGCACCAAACGGTGAAAAGTTTGAAATGAAAGCCGGCTACGTTGAAAAGAGTGGATACAAAGCTCCTGTATTTGAAGCTAAGGTTGACAAAGACGTAATTCTTTATGATCAACCAAAAGATCTTTTGACTCGTGAAAAAGCCGCAATTAGTGTTGAAGAGGTAAACGGACCATCTATTAAAGTTGGATCAATGGAAGAAGTAAGTACGAGCGGAAACTGGCCTCCTGTTTATGACAAGAAAAACGATCAATAACCGTACAGACATCGCGGATAAACATTTTAAGAAATTGTCCATTCAGGTTAGCTTGAATGGACTTTCTTTTTGTGTGGCAGACACTGTTACGCAGCATTTAATAATTTCCGATGCCGTCGTGTTTTCTGAAGAGATGAACCCTATGACCCTACAGGCAGAATTGGTGAAGCTTTTTAAAAAACACAATTTAGAGCAAATGGCGTTCGATGAAGTGATAACAGTACATAGAAATACGCTGTTTGGCTTGGTACCCAAATCACTGTTCAACGAAGATAACCTATTGGAATATTTAAAATTTAACACCAAGGTATTGGCCAATGACGTTCTTGCATATGATGAAGTTGAAAACCAAGACCTTATCATTGTTTACGTTCCTTACATGAATGTCAACAACTACATTTATGATCTATTTGGCGAATTTACCTATATGCACAACAGTACCGTTCTTTTACAATCCTTAATGAACAATCTTAACCAAGACCAAGAGCCCGTTTGCTATATTCATGTCAAAGAAGTACAGATGGATGTTACCGTACTGAACCAACGTAAGCTGATTCTTTATAATAGCTTTACCTATTCCACAAAAGAAGATTTTATTTATTATGTGCTTTTTGTACTGGAACAATTAAATCTAGACCCCAAAACTACCAATGTCAAGGTTTTTGGAACAATTGACCAAGATGACCCAATTTTTCAACTTTGCCATACCTATATTAAACATTTAAGCATCTTTACGCCAACAATACCATCATCTATAAATATGGAGAGCCCATTTACATCTACAATGGACTTTACTCTTATCAATACCTTATAATGCGCATCATCTCAGGAAAACATAAAGGGCGAAATTTGATCGCCCCAAAAAAGTTACCGGTAAGACCTACAAAGGATATGGCCAAAGAAAGCCTGTTCAACATTTTACATAATTCCTATTATTTTCCAGACCTTAAGGTGTTGGACCTATTTGCAGGGACAGGAAATATAAGCTATGAGTTTTCATCAAGGGGCGTTGAAGATATCCTCGCTATAGATGCACATGCAGGTTGCATAGACTTTATAGAAAAAACCGTTGACATGTTGGAGATGAACATTAGGACATTTAAAAGCGATGTTTTTGCTTTTCTTCAACGTAATACCGAGCAGTTCGATATAATTTTCTGTGACCCCTTTTACGATATGGATTTGGCCGATTTTGAAAAAATTCCGCAATTGGTATTTGAAAATAACCTTTTATTGGAGGGTGGCGTTTTAATCATTGAACATTCCAAACGTACCAGTCTGGACCATTTGCCCAATTATAGTAATTCACGAAAATATGGTGGTAGTGTTTTTAGCTTTTTTAAAGAACAATAGATGCGCTCATTGCGTCAACCCTATTCACAAGTTCTTTCCTTTTTCAATAGGGCCAGCTGAAAAATTGAAACTTTGTTGATTCCATAAAAAAAGCAGGCCATAAGCCGGATTCTGTTCGTTCTGAAACCAAATTCAGAATTGCCTTATCATTTATCTAGACCTTGGGTTGCCCCAAGGTTCTAACCGCCTACCCTTCGACTTGGGCGTGCAGCCCTCAAGCATCGATTTACATGACGTTTCACCGTATAGAGTTTACCTGGTTTCACTACAGCCTAACTGTACTTGCTTTCTGTTGCACTTGTCCTCACTTTTCAGTGGGCGGGCGTTACCCGCTATACTGCACTATGGTGTCCGGACTTTCCTCGTTTTATCCCAAATTAATGGGGATAATCCGCGATAAGGTGGCCTGCGTTGCGCAAATGTACTGCAATTGTTGATAACTAAGGATGATCTCCAGCCTTAATTCACTTTAGAATTAAGCACTATATTTATATTTGTAATAGCATAAATCATCGTATACTTTTGGAACCATTTATTGTATCGGCACGTAAATACAGACCTCAAACCTTTAAGGACGTTGTAGGGCAACAGGCCATTACCAATACATTGCAAAACGCCATTGACAAGAATCATTTGGCACAAGCTTTATTGTTCTGTGGGCCCAGAGGTGTTGGTAAGACCACTTGCGCACGAATATTGGCCAAACAAATTAACAGTGATGGTACCGAAGGTGAAGACGAAGATTTTGCCTTTAATATTTTTGAGTTGGATGCGGCCTCCAATAACTCGGTAGATGATATTAGAAACCTTATAGACCAAGTACGTATACCCCCACAGGTAGGTAAGTATAAAGTATATATTATAGATGAGGTACATATGTTGTCTCAATCTGCTTTCAACGCCTTCTTGAAAACCCTGGAAGAACCGCCAAAGCACGCCATATTTATTTTGGCCACCACTGAAAAACACAAGATTATACCAACGATACTTTCCAGATGTCAAATATTTGATTTCAAGAGAATTACCGTTAAAGATGCCGCTGAATATTTAAAATATATTGCGGAAAGCCAAGGCATCAATGCTGAGGAAGATGCCTTACATATCATTGCCCAAAAGGCAGATGGCGCCATGCGCGACGCGCTTTCAATTTTTGATAGGGTTGTCAGTTTTTCCGGTAGCGAACTAACACGTAAAGCGGTTACGGAGAATCTAAATGTTTTGGATTACGACACGTACTTTGAAGCTACCGATTTAATTTTAGAACATGACATCCCAAATCTATTGCTGCTGTTTAATAAAACTTTGTCCCTTGGATTTGACGGACATCACTTTATTGCCGGTTTAGCATCACATTTTAGAGATTTGATGGTTTGCCAGCATCCGGATACCATTACCCTTTTAGAGGTTGGCGAAGCTGCACAACAATTGTACAGGGAACAAAGTAAAAAAACCGCTCCCGCTTTTTTATTGCATGCCTTGACCATTGCAAATGATTGCGATTTAAAATACAAGACCAGTAAAAATCAGCGCCTTTTGGTGGAACTTACCCTAATGAAACTTGCCTCTATCGATTTTGATGGAGAAAAAAAAAATCCTGAATCGGTAGCTCTTGATAATACTACCATAGATTTTATTGCTCCATCCTCTTTTTACCAGCAATTTCCAAGGCCAAAAAAACATAAAGCAATAAAAGTCACGTCAAGTAGCGATAAGGAGGTCAACTATGAAACGCAACAGAAATCTCCTAACAACCCAAAACAGGAGCCGCAACAACTAGCTGGCGCAGAACATAAGACTGAACCCAATTTGCCAAAAGTACAGGAAGGTAAGGAAGAGGTTGTCTTACAACCCGAAACAAGCGTAAAGGAACCTGTACTTTTTAAAAGTACGCAAAGTGCTCAGGAGGAGCCAAAAATTGACAAAAGCACTACGGAGTCCAATGAATTGGTTCCCAAGAAAATCAATATCAATATTCCTAAAAAACGGGTATCCGGTTTATCTATTTCTAGCTTAAATGCCAAGAAATTACATGAACAGAACAAGGTTGAAGTGGTAATTGATGAAAACAACTTACCAAAAAATGCCTTTACCGAGGAAGAATTACGCAAACATTGGGCAGATTTTGTAGAGATTATTGATCGTAAAGGACAGAAAATTTTAGCTTCTAACCTCCATACCGATGTTCCTAAGCTTAAGGAGAATTTCATTATTCATATAGAACTTCCTAACGGAACCATGAAGAAGGAAATAGAGCGAGAACAATTTGAGTTAATGGAATATTTACGCACCAAGCTAAACAATCATTTTATAACTTTAGAAATCGGGGTCAATGAGGCATCCGCTAAAAAATTCGCCTTTACCCCAGAGGAAAAATATCAAAAATTACGTGAAAAAAATCCTGTCATTGATTTGCTAAGACAGGAATTTGACCTTGATCTATAAATTACTCTTTACGCGAAATCCAAAAATTAAAAAGACTACACCAATAATTAAAAGACCAAAGGCTTCCCTACCCAACTCAACGGTTTTTATATCACCATCATTCAAATCAAATCCTTGAAAATTAGATGGATACAAATACAAAAACCCTACACAACACAAAATTCCCATAAGAATAAGTGGCTTAAACCCAATTTTTTGTACGGCAAATGCCAAGGAAATTGCGGCGGCAATTACATAGATTGCTACCCAAAGTATAGCATCTGGGTCGTTATATTGCAAAATGGCACCAACAGCGAACAAAATAGCGAATACATAACCCAAAATCTTAAATAATACCTTCATACCATGTTAGTTTAAGAGGTGATCTTCAATAAGATCACGCACTTCTATTGCTGTAATACTTTCTTTCTTTACAGCCGTTTTATAATTGCTTATAAAAATTGGAAAATCCTCTTGATCTTCGGTTATTCTACCATGAGACCCTTTTATAAGTGTAGCATCTATAGGTATAATATCCATTACCGTTCTAAAGCCCAATTTCTTCTTTAACAGCTTACCTACAACTTTTGCCATAACCAATTTATCCTTGGGATCCGTTAACATTTCCACAGGATCATAACCAGGTTTTTTATGGATATCTACCATTCTGGCATAATCCGGAGCTTTAGCATCATCTAGCCAAAAATAATACGTGAACCAAGAATTATTATCGGCTACCACTACAATATCCCCGCATCTTTCGTGTGCAATATGATATTCATCTAACGCTGCTCCATATAGCACTTTCTCCACACCTTCTAAAGGTGTAATCAAATCTACTATTTTTTGAATACTCTCTAAATGCTTGCAATAAATATGCGCAATTTGATGGTCTGCAACTGCAAATGCATTACTTGCACCAGCATCCAAAAGTTCCAATCCACGCTCCTCTCTTATGGCCAAATATCCGGCTTTGCGAAGTACCCTGTTAAGATGTATTGGCCTGTTTACATTTGTAATTCCATATTCCGACAATATGATTACATTGGCGCCAAGTGCTTCATAATGCAGCACCACATCTTTAACGACGGTATCTATTTCCAACAAATCCTTTGCAATTATGGAAAAATCAAGCCCGTAACGTTGTAAATTATAATCTAAATGTGGTAAATAAATAAAGGTTAGGTCCGGATTATGCTCTTTATCCGTCAATAAGGCCGCATTGGCAATCCATTTAGAAGAATTGATCGTAGTTTTAGGTCCCCAAAACTCAAACAATGGAAATGTGCCAAGTGTAGCCTGCATTTTGTCCCTTAATGCAGCAGGATGCGAATAAATATCTGGAATCTTTCTGCCATCTGCCAAATAATTAGGTCTTGGGGTTATACTAAAGTCAACATTAGAATACATATTGTACCACCAAAAATGATTGGCACACGTAAAATCTGGGTGCTTTGCCTTTAAATCGTCCCAAATTTTATTTTGCTGTACCAATTTATTGGATTGCCGCCAAAACTTTACTTCACATTCATCTTTAAAATACCACCCATTTCCCACAACTCCATGTTCTGAAGGCCATTTTCCGGTTACATACGTAGATTGCACCGAGCAAGTAACCGCTGGTAAAATTGGCTGTATATACGATGCGCTCCCTCTTTCTAGAAACGACTTAATAAATGGTGTGTGTTCCCCTATTAATCTTTTTGTTAACCCAACTACATTTACAACTACCGTTTTGTTCATTTTATAGGCGTGATTTTAACCATTCTATTTCTCTAATAATGGATACCGATAAATCTTGTTTTAAATCCTGAGGAAGTACGTCCCAAGTATATGTTTCTATTTCTAAATGTTCTGTAACAGGATTATCACTTATATAATCTAACGCTTTTAGTATATGGTCTTGAGTGGAATATAACGCCCCGTACGTTTCTAAAAATAAAGGTACATGGTAATGCGCTCGTAATTCTTGATGTTCCTCTCTTTTGTCCAAAACTTCAGGGAGATCACTATAGGTTTTTACCCTATCATCCATTTTTTCCGTTACTTGATGCAGGTATGTAGGCTCGTTAAATTTTGAAAGTTCGCTCCAAATTGCTTCATTATTTTCACCATCAAATAGTATTTTCAATGCGGCACTTACTTGTATTTTACCAATTCTAATCTGCTGGTCCCTAAACTTGGAAAAAGTATCTTTTGGTTCTTCATATGCCAATGAAAAATGGCAAATATCGTAACAAACAGTTATATATCTTTTGATAAGCAAAGCGGCCTCAGCATCACTCAAGCCTAATTTTGCCTTAAAGAAGGGAATTCCTATTGGAAGTAAATACGTGGAAAAGAAATGTAAAACTTCATCGCTATTTTCCAAAAGTCCGTCCGGTTCCGGTTCAATATCCAAATGCATATATTTACCTGTAGTTTTTTCAAGGTCTAGTAAATAATCAGCTATCTGAATCATGTGCTTTGCACCCGTCTCATAAGCATTAACGGTGTCCTCATCCGTCTTATGCCAGTATTTATAGGTAATAGGAGAAGTAGATATTCCTCCATTTAAACCATTGGGCAATAAAACCGATAATTGTTTGAACATCCGTTTGGTATAAATTACCCGTTCATTGGTGGTCCAATCCGGAGCATGCACCAAATCCTTAACGCGTTCATCATGAAAATTATCATAAGGAAACCCGTTCATGGTAAAGACATACACCTCGTTCTTATCTAACCATTCTTGAAAAATGGCCATATTATTACCATTTTCAAGCTCTTCACTTGCTTTATTCGATAATCTGAGCCCAAGACCAAAAGGTTTTGTGGCCGAAACTTGCTTCTTAATTACAGGCACATGTACTTGAATACTGTTGAAAGTACTTTCCCAATCTTGGCCTGGATGAATATTTGTACAATATGTTAAGTGAAGGTCATTTTTTACCAGCATGCTTCTAGTTTAATGCAAATTGATGATTTAACTTTTCAATAGCCTGTTTCATTAGCGCTACATCTATGGTGTGTACGTCATGCTTAA
Organism: Maribacter sp. MAR_2009_72; assembly: GCF_007827235.1. Taxonomy (NCBI): domain Bacteria; kingdom Pseudomonadati; phylum Bacteroidota; class Flavobacteriia; order Flavobacteriales; family Flavobacteriaceae; genus Maribacter; species Maribacter sp. MAR_2009_72. The sequence goes on from NZ_VISB01000001.1 coordinate 1,422,075, forward strand.
TTCCTAACCCTGCGATAAGGGTAATAGTAAGCTCTCCTCCCAAATGCTCTCTAAACTCTTCTATACCGCGAAGTAATGACTCTATCTTATTGGATGATTTAACGGGAAGCGATAGATCAAACCCTATAGCGACCATGACATCTAAGATGTGCTGTAAATCTTCTTCTGAAATTAGACCGGTTAGCCTGGCGTAGGTAACATCTAATGCGATGCCTTTTGCTACAGCCTCACCGTGCCTTAATTCATAATTGGTCATAAACTCCATCTTATGGGCAGCCCAATGCCCAAAATCCAACGGTCTAGAAGAGCCGGACTCAAAAGGGTCACCACCTTGTGCAATGTGCTCCATATGCATTTCGGCACATTTGTAGATTACATATTGCATGGGCTCCATGTCCCTATTCTTTAAAGCAACTGCGTGCTCTGCAATGTATTTAAAAAAAGATTTGTCCTTTATCAATGCCACTTTAATGGCTTCTGAAATACCGGAAATCCAATCTCTTTGTTCTAAAGTTTTAAGAAAACTACTATCACTGATTATAGCGAACGGCGGAGCAAATGTTCCCAAGAAATTTTTTTTCTTAAATGCGTTTACACTGTTCTTTACCCCAACGGCAGAATCGTTCTGGGAAAGCACAGTAGTAGGTATGCGTATTAACTTTACGCCTCTATGTGCAATTGCCGCTGCATAACCTACCATGTCAATTACGGCACCGCCCCCAATGGCTATTACAAAAGAATGACGACAAATCTTGTTTGTATTTATACCATGTAAAACAGCATCTATAGATTCATTACCGTTCTTGACCTGCTCTCCGCCTGGTACCACAATGCTATTTGTAAACTTCATTACATTGGCATTTGCTTTACAATATGCTCCTATTTGGGCAACTAAACTTGGATGATGGTTTTCAACACCGTTATCTATGACGAAAAATAATTTAACCGGTTCAAAGGTTTTATAATCTGAAATGAGCTTTGTGAACAAGGTATTTTCCCTATTAAAAAGCCCTGTAGTGAAGTAGAGTTGATATTCATACGCTACTTTAAAAGATTGTTTTATAGATGGTAATTGCATAGAAAATTTAGGTTACTGCAAATAATTTTGATAATAACATTGATAAAGGCAAAAGCAACAAAACGGCCAACGCCAGCTGCCAATTGGCAAAACCGGCAACCCAACAAGCATTCATTATAATTAACGACAATACCCCTGCCGTTACCGCTTTTTTAATGTTTTTTGGCGAATTGTCCTTGTAAGCTTTAATCAGTGGTTTAATGGTAAAAAATGCAAACGCCAATAAAAAGGGTGCCAACACCAACATATTATCCGTTTTTACTACTGTAATTAACGCTATGAATAGGATGACTATTGTATACAAAATACCTGCCCAAACAATATGCTTTTTATTATCCCCATGAACCTCACCTCTACTGATTAAGGTAATGGCAAAAATATATACGACCGGGACCAAGGAAATATACCAATGCGTAAGACTTCCTAAAATAGACATGCCCATTAAAAGGTTTAAACCGCGGCAAATACCCATATTTAAAGGACCAGCAAAACCAAACTGCTTAAAATAACCGTCATACGTTAAAATAGCCGTCGTTAATACCACAGATATTATTCCTGATAATACGGTACAATTAAATGCCAAGGCAATACCTGTCAACATTAAAGCGGTTCCAAAATAAATGGCGTTTCGTTTAGGTACGCGTCCGCTTGGTATGGCTCTTTCAGGTCTTTCCAGAGCATCTAATTCAGCATCAAAAACATCGTTAAATACTACTCCGCCCGCATACAAAGCAACAGATGAAAATACCACTAAAAGTATATCACTGCCGTTCTGGGTAAAAAATGAAAGAACTTCAATATTCCGTAGGTATAAAATAATAGCAATACCCGCAAATATATCAGCCGCCGCCGTTGGTAAGTTTGCAGGCCGCATTAGCTCTAAATAGCCCTTTAAAGCACTACTCATTAGTGAATTTTATCAGTTTTTTCAATTTTAGGATCTTGCCCTCTTAAAACACTATTATTATTATATAATTCAGTTTGGTCAATCCCCTTGGCATTCATCCAATCAGATTCCTTCATTTTTCCATTTTTACCAAAAGCGTCTAAAGCATTTTGATAACAGGTTTTTTTCACATGTTCCTCTGAAATACCGTTTTTTAGCATTAAGGATGCGGTTTTTGGTACTGCAAGCGGATCACTTACGCCCCAATCCGCAGAACTATCAACTATAATATCTGTACTACCATATTTCTTTACCACTTCAACCATTCTCTCGTTTCCCATTTTGGTATTTGGATAAATGGTGAACGCAGCAATAAATCCTCTGTTCAATACTTCTTCTACCGTTTCTTCATTATTATGGTCTATTATAACCCTTTTAGGGTCTAAACCATGCTCTAAACACACCTCCATACTTCTGATCGTGCCCGCTTTTTTATCCCTATGCGGAGTATGTACTTGCACCACCATATCCAATTCCTTTGCCAATTCTAATTGTATTCTAAAGTATTTGTCTTCAGCGGCAGTTTGGTCGTCATATCCAATTTCCCCAATAGCAACAACATTCTCCTTATGAACATATAATGGCAAAAGTTCAATTACCTGTTCCGCTAAGGCCTCATTATTGGCCTCCTTAGAATTCAATCCTATTGTACAGTAATGTTGTATTCCAAATTGGCTGGCCCTAAATGGCTCCCATCCCACTAAACTACTGTAGTAATCTTGAAAAGACCCTACTTTAGTCCGTGGTTGGCCTAACCAAAACGAAGGTTCAATAAGCGCTACAATACCTGCTTTGGCCATTGCCTCATAATCATCTGTAGTTCTTGACGTCATATGAACATGAGGGTCAATAAACATCATTTTATCTTTCATCCTATTTTATTGTTTTAGGGTATTCCAACTAATATTATTTGTTTCCACTTCTTCTTTGGCCTTTGGATAATTGTTCAATAATTCCAAAGCCTTATGATTCCCAGAATGTATGCAACATAAAACCGCTGCCCTATTTTCCCAAACATCATCACTTTCAAAGAGGCGTTGTATATCATGTAATAAAGTTTCATTTAAAAATGTAGTAACCGGTCTCCAAAATAACGGATCAACTTTTCGTTTAGCTGCCCAGCGTTCATGGGCATAATCCGATATAATTCTTGCCAAATCCTTATTTGCGCGTTGATCGATCGATTCTATTTTTCCCAAATCACGCTCCATAAAGGCAGCCTTTAAATACATTTGATTCCACTGTTGCTCATCAAAATAGGTCGCAGGATATGGATTATTCAATGCAATGGCATCAAACACAGTTGCAATATTAGTACGTAAAGCCTCTACTGCAGTATTTTTATAGGCCTTAGGATTAGGCAATAATACCAAGTATTTTAAAAAAGTCTCTAATTCACCAGTATCCGCCACTTCTACAATAGTGGCCACCTTGGGGGTATAAAAATCCAGATCCTGCTCTAGGACCGCAGAGAGCAAATATATACGGGCAATCTGCAATAAACTTGCGTAATGTGTCCTAAAATAATTGACAGTATCATTTTTTTCCCCTTCAAAATTTACAGGTTCAGAACCATCAAATTTTACGTTTGAAATGCTATAAGCCATAAACAAATCTTTAGAAGATCTGTCAGCTGATATCTTTAAGATTTTATCGTTTAGCCACGTAATACTTTCTGGCTCCCCATATTTCAACAATATATCCTGAATCTCTTTTTGATCATGCATTTTCTTACTGAATTCTCTTTACCTCAAAAATAATTATTATTAACTAGTAAGTTGTTAAAGCTATTTGAATATAATTGGTGAAGTCGATAAAATCTTTCTAATTTTGAATAAAATGAAGGTATGTTAGGCTTAAAATTACCCACGGACCCAAGATGGGTGAATATTGTAGAAAAAAATATTGACGAAATCCTTACCGATCACGCCTATTGTGAACAGAAAGCTGCCAGTACGGCTATATCACTAATCGTCAGTTTTCCTGAATATACAGAACTTGTTGAGGAAATGATAGCGTTATCCAGGGAAGAAATGGGTCATTTTAAAATGGTACACGACCTTATCTTGCAACGAGGCAAAACCTTGGGCAGGGACCGTAAGGATGAATATGTCATTGAATTGCTAAAATTTTTTCCCAAAGGAGGAAGCAGGACCACCCAATTGGTGCATAGACTATTATACGCCGCTCTTATCGAAGCACGCAGCTGTGAACGTTTTAGGTTACTTTCTGAAGAACTGGTGGATAAAAAACTAGCCGACTTTTACTATAAATTAATGGTTAGCGAAGCCGGTCATTATACCATGTTCCTAAAATTTGCCCGTAAATACGGCCAATTGGAAGAGGTCAATACCAAATGGAACAATCTTTTGGAATATGAAGCCCAAATCATGAAAGACCTAGGCACCAAAGAATCTATCCACGGATAATATTATTCTTTATCTTTTTTCAGGTTTTTTGCATAATATTCATAAGTAGCAAACTGTGACCTAACTTTAGGCGGTTTGGTCTTACGATAGGCATTATCCTGCTTTTCAGAAAAAATACGTGCCTTCATATTATCTTTCCAACAGATTTCAAAGGTATCCATCAACTCTTTTTTAATATCCTCATCATATATAGGACAACCAACCTCAACCCTATAATCCAGGTTTCTTGTCATCCAATCTGCAGAAGAGATGTAAACTTTTGGATTTCCTCCATTGGCAAATGCAAATAGTCTGGTATGCTCCAAAAATTTATCGACTACACTAATGGCTTCTATGTTTTCGCTCATACCCTTAATTCCTGGTACTAAGCAACATATACCTCTTATAATCAACTGGATCTTTACCCCCGCCCTACTTGCTTCATAAAGTTTGTCGACCATTTTATAAGAAGTAAAACTGTTCATTTTTATCTTTATATAGGCCTCTTTGCCCAAGATAGCATTGGCAATTTCCACATCTATAAGTTTCATAAACGCATTTTTTGTATAGTGGGGCGAAACTATTAAATGCTTGTACTTATTGATTTTATATGTAGTTTCAAAAAAGTCGAACACTTTGTTCAATTCCTTTAATATGGGATCATGGGCGGTAAACAAGGTATAATCCGTGTAGATTCTGGCTGTGGACTCATTAAAGTTTCCGGTGCTTATAAAACCGTACCTTTTAATGATATCACCTTCCTCACGCTCTATAAGACAAATTTTACTATGGACCTTTAAACCTGGCACACCAAAAATAAGCTTAACACCTTCTGCTTGAAGCTGTTCTGCATATTCTATATTTGCTTGTTCATCAAATCTGGCCTGTAACTCTATCTGTACGGTTACCTGCTTTCCATTTTTAACGGCATTGATCAAAGAGGCTGCAACTTGTGAATTGCTTGCCAATCTATACACAGTTATTTTTATGGATCTAACCTTAGGGTCCAAGGCAGCTTCACGCAAAAATTTCAATATATAGGTAAACGTATGGTAGGGAGTATACTGTAGGTAATCCTTTTTAGCAATACTTTCCAAAATACTACCTTCTACACTTAAGCCTTTTACCGGCAATGGAGTAATCTTATCATACAACAGATCCTTTCTGCCTAAACTAGGAAAGCCCATATAATCCCTTCGGTTATGATATCTACCACCGGGTATAACACTGTCGGTATCCTCAATATTCATTTTCTCCTTTAAGAATGTCAAAGTATCCTTTTCTATACTTTTATCATATACAAAACGAACAGGATCACCTATTTTCCTATGCTCTACACTGGAGGATATTTTTTCGATAAAACTTTTACTCAGGTCATTGTCCATATCCAACTCGGCATCCCTGGTTATTTTGATCATATGTGCGGTGATGGAATCATACTCAAACATGGTAAAGATATTATCCAAACAATATCTGATCATATCATCCAGAATAATGATATAGCTTTTGCCGTTTTCTTCCGGAAGGGCCACAAAACGGTCTATACCTTTTGGTATTTCAATTAAAGCATAGCGCTTTTCCTTTTTTCGCTGATCACCTTTTATGACCATTTTTACGGCCAAATATGCCGCAGTATCCTTTAATGTAGGAAACTGGGTAAGATCATTTAAAATAATGGTCATGAGCTGCGGACTTACTTCCTTTAAGAAATAGGCCTTAACGAATTCCTTTTGGCGTTCGTTCAACTCGGTTTCCTTTAAAATAAATATATTTTTTGCCTCTAGTTCATGTTCTATCTGTTTAAGAATCTCCAAACTTTTGGTCTGCTGATCAATTACAATTTTGGTGATTTCTTCCAAAAGATCTTTAGCCTTCTCTCCCCCCAAAACACTTTTACCATTTCTGCCCGCCTCTACTATACGTTTAACGGTAGCATACCTTACCTTAAAAAATTCATCCAAATTATTGGAGAAGATTCCTAAAAATCGGAGTCGTTCAATCAACGGTACATTTTTATCGGCACTTTCCTGTAAAACCCTTTCGTTGAACCACAGCCAGCTAATCTCTCTATTTACATATTGGTTATTGTTTCTTACCATGCCTTTAATTGCTTTGGAAAAATAGTTTGTATTGTAGCGCCTTGGGTAATTGCCGCCCAAGAACTTTCTTTAAATTGTATATGTACAAATCCACTAGTGGGCACATTTTCCAGATGTTTGTCCCCAAATAGATTTGCCAAGTAAGTAAATGCGTGGTTATGGCCAAAAATTAAAACAGTCTCCAAAGCGTTATCCAAATGCCTGATTACATTGATAACCCTTTCTCCCGAAAAATCATAAAGATCATTAACTATGCTAAAATCCTTTAGGGAAAGGCCCATTTCACCAATACATATCATGCACGTATGTAAGGCCCTATTGGCGGGGCTGGAGTAAACATGATCTATGCTATAATTATGTTTTGCCAATTCTTTACCTACCAGATGTGCATCTGTTATTCCCCTTTGGCCAAGTGGCCTGTCCTGATCGCCAACGTTCAGTTCCCATGATGACTTCCCATGACGCATTAATAATAAATTTTTCATGATCGCTACTTCCGTTTTATGGTGCCAACCGTTCCATTTTCCAATCTACACCATTGATAAGCGAATATCTAATACGATCGTGCAACCTATTGGGCCTACCTTGCCAAAATTCAATGGATACCGGTCTTACCAAATAACCACCCCAATGCTCTGGCCTAGAAATTTCCTTACCGGCATATTCCTTTTCCAGTTCCTGTAATTTACTTTCCAATACTTCTCTTGAAGTTATCACCGAACTTTGATCCGAAACCAAAGCCCCCAACTTACTACCATCCGGTCTAGATTCAAAATAACCATCAGATAAGTTTTTGGCCAATTTTTCAGCATTTCCCTTAATGATAACCTGGCGTTCTAAATTTGGCCAAAAAAAGGAAATACACACCTTGGAATTTTCTTGTATGGCCTTCCCCTTTTCACTATTGTAATTAGTATAAAAAACAAACCCTTCATGTGTATATTTTTTGAGAAGCACTACCCTACTTTTTGGAAAACCGTCCAAACCAACCGTAGATACGGTCATGGCATTTGGTTCATCTATTCCGTTAGATTCTTCAACCTCATAAAACCAAGTTTGAAACAATTGCATTGGATTATCGGAAATATAATCTTCCAATAGGGCACTTTTTTCATATGTTTTTCTATATCCGCTTAAGTCTTTCTGCATTATTTTCTTCTTAAAAACAAGATAAACAAAGTTCTAAAAAGAAAAGGAATATTAGCGGTATAAAATGCGCATAAAATTTAAAAATTGAATACGCGCCCGTCATCTGCCAAGTGCACGTTCGCAAATATGGTCTCTGCTTCTTGCTTAAACAATTCTATACTTTTATAACGAGTAGAATAATGCCCCAATATCAAATCCTTAACATTGGCCTGCTTTGCAATCTTTGCAGCCTGCATGGCGGTCGCATGTTTAGTTTTAGTGGCCAATTGCGCCTCTGATTCCAAAAAAGTAGATTCATGGTACAGGACATCCACACCCTCAACATATTTGGCGGTTTCTTTAGTATAAACCGTATCACTACAGAATGCATACGATTTTGGAGGCGCAGGGTCATAGGTCAACACGTTATTGGATATTAAGGTTCCGTCATCCAATATTACATCCTTACCGTTTTGAATATTACGATAATAGGCTATATCTATACCATACGCTTCTACCGCCTCTATATTCAATTTACGTTTGGCCAATTTCTCCTTAATCAAAAATCCGTTGGTATATATTCTATGGGACAATGGTATGGTCGATACCGAAATTTTGGCATCCTCAAAAATAAGCTCAGGCCCAATACCGGTAAGTTCATGAAATATTAGCGGATAGTTGGTCCAAGAATCTCCCAATTTCATTAGTAAGGTAATTGCTTCCTTAATACCTTTTGGTCCATAGATATGTAATTCTTTTTCTCTACCCAAAAGCCTCATTGTAGAAATAAAACCTGGCAGGCCAAAAAAATGATCTCCGTGTAAATGGGAAATAAAAATATGATTGATTCTAGAAAACTTGACCTTATGCTTACGTAATTGTACTTGCGTACCCTCGCCACAATCCAACAACAAAATATGCCCATTGATTTCCAAAACTTGTGCCGTAGGATTTGTTAATGTTCGAGGAGTTGCAGCATAACAACCCAAAATGGTAAGACGCATAGACAATTACAATAAAAATTTGCACTACCAACAAAATTGTTGCAGCTTCATTAAAGACCTTATACAAACAGACTTAAAACAACTGAAATTTGGACTTAGATACCCAAATCCCTCTCTATCTCCTCCATTTCCACAATATCACGTGCTTCTTTTAGGGTAGGTACCAAATTGATTTCTTCGGGTACATCATCATAGGAAACCTTTCCGGAAACCAACACAAACGATTTACCGTTTTTCTTATGCTTCTTGGAAATTTCCAAAAAAGACAAGACGTTGTACGGAGTTAACTTTGAAAAACCCAAAAGGTCCACCACTAAATTATCGTTCTTTAGCTTGGAATATTCCTTCTCTAAATTTTGCAAAAAGATGTCTATGGAAATGTTTTCCTGGGATATGATTATCAGTGATTCCTCATTATTAAAAACCATATTACTTTATTTTAGATGCCAATAAATAAATTACGGCCATACGTATGGCCACCCCGTTTTCTACCTGATTTAAAATGATGGATTGTTTAGAGTCCGCAACATCGCTTGTAATTTCCACGCCCCTGTTAATTGGACCCGGGTGCATGATGACGATTTCTTTGTCCAAACTGTCCAATAACTTTTTATTTACACCAAATTGTTGGGTGTACTCCCTAGTAGTGGGGAAGTAACTGATGTCCAAACGTTCATTTTGTATTCGTAACATATTGGCAACATCGCACCAATCCAAAGCTTTTCTTAAATTGGTTTCCACACCCACACCAAGCGATTCAATATATTTTGGCAATAAGGTCTTTGGTCCGCAAACCTTAACGTTTGCCCCTTGCAATTTTAAGGCGAATATATTTGACAATGCCACCCTAGAATGCAGAATATCACCCACTATGACTACATTCTTACCGGCTACGTCCCCTAATTTTTCCCTAATGGAATAGGAATCCAATAAGGCCTGTGTAGGATGTTCATGTGCACCGTCACCAGCATTGACTATTGACGCCTTTACGTGCTTGGAAAGAAATATGCCCGCACCAGGGTTAGGATGCCGCATTACAACCATATCCACTTTCATGGACAAAATGTTGTTTACGGTATCTATAAGTGTTTCACCTTTTTTTACGGATGATTGGCTAGCTGAAAAATTAAGCACATCTGCAGATAGCCTTTTTTCTGCCAATTCAAAAGACAATTTAGTACGTGTACTATTTTCAAAAAAGATATTGGCAATGGTAATATCACGTAGAGAAGGAACCTTTTTAATAGATCTATTGATTACCTCCTTAAAATGATCGGCAGTTTCAAAAATAAGCTGAATATCAGATTCATTAAGATATTTGATTCCCAATAAGTGTTTTACACTCAGTTCGCTCATTTCGTTATCTATTTACTAAATATATGATATCCTCACCATCATTCTCCTTCCACATTACCTTTACCTTTTCGTCATTAATAGCATCTACTTGTCTGCCCCTATAATTGGGCTGAATAGGTAAATGCCTACTAAACCTACGGTCTATTAAACATAACAATTCCACATCCTTTGGTCTTCCAAATGACTGCAATGCCGTCAATGCCGCATTAATACTTCTACCTGTATACAGTACGTCATCAATAAGGACTACATTTTTATCCTCGACCAAAAAATCTATATTGGTTTTAGTAGCTTCTAAAGTTTTGTCCCCTCGTCTAAAATCATCCCTATAAAACGTAATATCCAGAAAGCCCAAATCTATGTGCTTTACTTTATATTCATCTTTTAAAATTCTGGTCAACCGTTGTGCCACGAACTTACCACGCGGCTGTATACCAATAAGTACCGTATTTTCAAACGTTAGATGATTTTCTAATAACTGGCAAGCCAAACGATGAAGGATAATGTTGATTTCTTTGGAAGAGAGTAAGACTTTTTGACCCATAATAAACCAGCCGTGCGTTTAGCTCAACAAAAATAGATAATTCTAGCTAAACTTTAATACTTAAAATTGGGAAGTAAAATCTAAAATTTCAACACCGTATTTTTAAGGCTTAAAAATCATAATCCCAAAATAGAAAAAAAAGCTTCTTTATGACTTTCCCCAATTGGTATTCTTACATCATTGATTACAATTCTATTTCTTTGTACGGTCTTGATAAAATTGACATTTACAATGAACGATTTATGCACCCTTAAGAATTGATTTGGAGGTAATTTACCCATAATCTCCTTAAAGCTCATTAAGGTAAGTATGGTCTTGTTCGTATTACATATATGTATTTTTAGATAATCCTTTAGACCTTGTATATATTCTATTTGGTCCAAGTCTATCTTAATACTTTCATATTCCGCCTTTACGAATATGAATTTCTTTTCTACCATTGTATCCCCTATAGATGGGAAAACATTGGCCACGAATGCGGGATTCTCCTTTTTGGAAATTAAATCCTGCACCCTTGACACCGATTTTATAAAGCGATGATATGGAATAGGTTTTACTAGGTAATCTACCGCATTCAACTCAAACCCATCTACTGCATATTGTGAGTAGGCCGTTGTAAAGATGAACAAAGGCCTGTTGTCCAAAGTACCCATAAAATCAATACCGTTAATCTGAGGCATTTCTATATCACAAAAAATTAAATCTATTTTCTTGTCCTTAATATCTGTAATAGCATCTAAAGGGTTGGTATAGGTGTTTATCAATTCAAGAAAATCCAACTTTTCACAGTAACCTGATAAAATCTCTATGGCCAATGGCTCATCATCTATTATAATACATTTCATAAGCCCTGTTTTAATTGATAAATGGTTAGTGATACCTCGTAATTATTACCGTCATTATCTACCTTTAATTCATGTAGTGCCGGATAAATTAATTCCAGCTGATTTCTAATATTTTCAAGCCCTATCCCAGAATTTTTAGAAGGCTCCCTAAATATTCCTATTTTGTTCTTTACATTAAGGTAAATAGACTCATCGGTTATGGTCAAGGTGATTTTAACATAGGTCTTTCCTTTATAATCCGTTCCGTATTTAAAGGCGTTTTCAATAAACGATATGAACAACAATGGAGGCACGGCCCTTCCCCTATCTTCACCAGTAATCTTTAATGAAACATTTTCACTATCAGACAACCGTAAACGCTGTAATTGAATATAGCTTTTGATATAGTCCAGCTCTTTGTTGAGCGGCACCAAATCCTTATCTGCCTCATACAACATATACCGCATTAATTCAGAAAGATCCACAATTGCTTGGGAAGTATCTGGCGATTTTTTAACCGATAAAGCATATATTGTATTCAGTGTATTGAACAAAAAATGAGGATTTAACTGTGCTTTCAATAATTGCAGTTCAGATTTTATGCTTTCCTTTTCTACGGACAATCTTAAATTCTCATTACGTTTCCACTCCACATATAAACGCAAAATTGCACTTATGACATAAGGTATTCCAAAACTTATAAAGGATCTATAAATTGGTGTATATCCAAAATTTCTTCTTGGCCCTGGACCAAAAAAGGCATTGTCCGGAATAATTGGTTCATACATATGGTGCAATACCATAACGGAACACAGCAATAACACTAGTGATACCATGATATAAAAAAGCACATTCTTCTTAAGTAAAAGTGCCGGAACCAAGTAAAAATAATTGATATAGAACAAGGCAATAATTGCCACCAACTTAGGCAATAGGTCTGATGGTATTCTTTGGGCATTGTTCAACACCGGATAGAATGCAAACCCGTAGAGCAACATCCAAATGCTAATATGCACCAGAATCTGAACCCGATTTTTAACCAACAATTTTACCATTTGCACAATAGGCTCAATGAATCAATATTAGAAACTTCTCGAGCTCAGAAGGTAAAACTATAGGGCTCTTTCCTGTATTTAATTTGGATACTACAAGATGTGCCACTGCTATTGCCTGTTCCTTGGTGGCAAAAGGCTGTTTTCCTGCTATACCCGGTATGTACTCTTGAACTATCAATACTTTTTTGCCCTTCATAATTTTATAGCCAAACCCCCCATTCAACTCTACCACCTCTCCATACACGGCGTGTTTATCTACAATTTGCTGGTATTGATATATTCCAAAAAATACAATCATCAAAAATAAGAGGATACCTATGTTAAATTTTGCCTTAGAACTCATAAATAAATGTTTAAAAATGGGCCAACCCTTATCGATTGACCCAAAAAATTAACAACTCAAATCCTTAAACACCCTTTAATCTTCTTCCTCGTACTCATCCAAAGGAAAAAACTCATCTAGATTGTCCAAATAAAGACTACCTGTTCTGCCCATTCCAATAAAAGCTCGGTTTCCATTGGAAAACGCAATTGCATCTTGCCTGGTAGCACCTTCAAATGAAGTTTTTTGCTCCCATTCATCAGTTACCGGGTCATATTCCCAAACGGTATTTGTGGCACCGTTCAATTCTCCACAGGCAATATACCCATAACCATTAAGGGTAAAACCTACTGCATTGCTACGCGCAATGGCATAGTCATCCTCTTCGTCCAAATCCAATTTTTTGGTCCAATTTTCCGTTGCCGGGTCAAACACCCAAAAATCGTCCAGATAAACCCCATTGGAAACGCCCGTACCCAAGTATACCAGCCCATTTATGGTAAAACTAGTGGCAGAACGACGTTTATTACCGCCATAACCTACCAACTCTACCCAATTATCAGCAACGGGATCGTACTTATAAAAATCCTTTTTATCATTCTCACCATCATATCCGGTACCTACATAACCATAACCATTTACGCCGAACGCTACAGCATTTCTTCTTGCGGCAGGTAACGGTGCAATTACTGTCCACGTATTTGTCATAGGGTCATAGGAATAAAAATCACTTAGTTCGTCCACACCATCATAACCGGTACCTATGTACCCCTTGCCATCAATCTCAAAACCAACGGCCGCATTTCTGGCAACGCCGGGAAAATCGGCCTTTTGAGACCAATAATCCCCTTCCATGTCATAAGCCCAAAAAGATGCCAAATAATCATCACCGTCATAACCTACCCCCATATATCCTATGTCATTGATCGTAAACCCAGAAACACTGCTACGCGCACTTCCGTCAAAAACGGATTTCTCGATCCAGTTACCTAGATCTTCATCATCGTCATCACTATTACAACTTATAAATAGTAAGGCTACGGCCGCCATACTTGTTATCCTTAAAAAATACGTATTGCTTCTATTCATCGTTTTTATTTTAATTGCCATTTTGTTTGCTCCAAATCTAGTAGAGCAGTCATCCTCCCTAAAAATGCAATAGATAAATTATGGTTTTTAACATACCAAACCGGCAATTTAATCTACCAATGCGTACTTGCCTTTAGTAGTACTATTCACTATGTTCATCTTATAACTTTCCCAGTTGGTCTATTGCGGTTTTACGAACCATAGTTGGTTTCTAGTTTTGAGAAAAACATACGTTCAATGCACATTGTAAAACACCCAAAACCCAAGATATTTGGGATTATACCCTTTCTAGCCCTTTACATTATGGTAATGTCCTGTTCACAGGAAAATTATAACGACTCTGATTTTGTAGCAGGCGAAACATTTACCAATAGTAACATTCAACTTTATCATATAGATACTCTGAGCGTTGAGACCTCCACCATGAAATTTGACAGTATTATAACTTCTGAGTCTACTAGAATTTTAGTGGGCAGGTACCATGATTCGATTTTTGGTACGGTAAACGCGTCAGGCTTTATGCAATTTCTACCCTCAACTTACAGTATTGACACGGAAGCCCAGTTTGATAGTATTGTTTTTATTGCCGGATATGACAATTATTATTACAACGATACACTACAAAAAAATACAATTGAAATTAAACGGATCAGCGAACAATTGAAACCTGCAGATGGGGATAATTTTTACAACACAAGTACAATTACCTATGACGAAGACAACCTAGGTTCAATAGAATATTACCCAAGACCTATTTCCGGTGATTCCATACGAATTAAACTTATGGACCATTACGGTACGGATATATTCAATCAACTTCAAGAAAAGAATATTGTAAATACCGATGAATATATAGATAGATATAAAGGTATTGCCATGGTTCCAAGGGGTAGTGACAACGGATCGATAATTGGATTTTCAAAAAGCGCCGACCGCACCTTCGTTAGGTTATATTATAGCATTCCTACTTCTGAAGAGTCGGTTCAAGGATATTTGGATATACGATTAAATACTACAAGTACGCCTATACCTTTTTTTAACCAGATTACCGCTGATGCCCCAATTCCTCCACTACAAACATTGATCAACAGTGAAATAAACTTGGCTAGTGCGGCCTCTAATAATCAAAGCTACATACAATCCGGTATTGGTATAGCCATGCGTCTGCAGTTTCCAAATATGTCCACATTATTTGATATTCCCGGTAACGGAACTATTCTTGACGGTGTACTCAAGATTAAACCTGCGCCCCTATCCTATAGTGACGAATTAATACTGAGCGATTCCCTTGCCGTTTATGTCGTTGACCACAATAATGTACTAACGGAACAATTAAGCATTTCCGGTAGCGCTGTTTATGCCATCCTAAACAAGGAAAATCAAGAGTTTAACGATATATATTACCAATTACCCTTAGCTTTTTATCTAGAGGAACTACAATTAAAAAGTAGGGATAAGGATGACGCCCTGATCTTACTTCCCATAAATTATAATTCTACCGTTGATCGCTTTGTGCTAAATGCAAACGGTAATGGAGCCAACGAAACCACATTAGAACTAACCTATGCAATATATGATGAGGAAGAATAAGCAGCAGTGCCTAATTTTGATTATTTTTTTAATTACGTTATACCATGGAAGGGCTCAATCCGAAGCACTTACAAGCTCCCCATATTCCCTCTACGGTCTAGGAGTCATCAACCAAACCAGCATTGGCAAGTTCAATGGCCTGGGATATAGCGGTATAGGTACTAAATCAATGTATGAGTTAAATAACTTAAACCCATCTACCTATGCGCTCATTCCCCAAAATTCTTTTCTATATGATATTGGGGTTACAGGAGAATTTAACAACTACAGCAATAAAAGTACTTCCGAAAACAAAACTATCATAAACTTCTCCAATTTAGCTTTTGGGTTTAGAATTGCGGAAAATCTTGGCGCAGGTATTTCCCTAATACCCTATAGTGATGTTGGCTATTCAATTTTGGGCGTAAGCACCAATATAGAAGGTTCCACACAAACCTTTGAAAGTAATATTACCGGCGTTGGGGGATTAAGCGATTTACGCCTAAATATTGGTTACGCCCTAACGGACCGCTTTAGGATAGGGTTAAGTACTTCTTTCTTATTTGGCAACATTGAAGAAAATGAAGCCTTTATCTATAATACTACCACATTTGAATCTACTGAAAAAACCAATTATAATGGTGCTAGGATTGGATTTGGAATGCAGTGGGATATAATGGACCAAATAACCATAGGTGCTACCGCGCAACTACCTACCAGTTTAAACGGACAATTAAAGCGGTCGGTAACAAAGAATCTATATGGTACGGAAATTAGTGTAGAAGACGAGAAAACCGATAACGTGGCCGACTTTAATTTACCCTTGGAACTTGGTGTAGGACTTAGCTTAAAGCCCATTGATCAAATTACACTTAATGCAGATTACAAGAAAAACTTCTGGAGCAACACCAACCAGTCGGAAAATATTGGCACATATACCGATCAAGATATCTTTGCCCTTGGCCTGGAATATGTTAACAACCCCAAAGGTTATAAGTATAGCCAAAGAATTAGATATCGATTAGGCTATAATTACGATAACGGATATTTAAATATTGCGAATAAAAAAGTTGAAGGTTATAACATTACCGCAGGTATAGGCATACCTACAAGTAGAGGTACACATTCCATGATCAACCTATCTTATAGCTATGGTTCAAAAGGCATTTTACAAAACGTATTGGTCAAGGAAAATTACCATCTATTAAGTTTAAACTTAAGCTTAGAAGACCTATGGTTCGTTAAAAGAAAAGTCAACTAAAACTCACAAAAACGTAATCCTTAAGAATCTCCACTAGTAATTCATTTTATAGGAACCCTAATAGGAACCGGTAAGGTGATAACTAAAAAAGCCCGGACAACAATCCGGGCTTTTACTTATAATCCTTTTAAAGGATCTATATCAATGAAATTACTTCTTCTTAGAATCAGCTTCCATTTTGTCTTTCAACGCTTGTAACGCATCGTTAGCATCACCTAAAGTTGGCTTAGCTTCATCTGCACTAGCTGCTTGTCTTTTGACAGCCGCTTTTACGTTACGTTGCTCTTCTTCACGGAAAATAGCAGTATGACTAGCTACTACACGTTTGAAGTCTTTGTTGAACTCAATAATCTTGAATTCAGCTTCATCGCCTTTACCTAGTTTTTTACCATCTTCTTTTTCCAAGTGACGTTGTGGAATAAATGCAGTAATATCCTCGTTAAATTCAATTGTTGCACCCTTATCGACTACATCAGAAATGGTTGCTGTATGAACTGTACCCAATGCGAATTCAGTTTCATATTTATCCCATGGGTTTTCAGTAGTCTGCTTATGACCTAAGCTCAACTTACGACCTTCAACATCAAGTTCCAATACTTCAATTTCTAAAGTATCACCTACGTTAGTAAACTCAGATGGATGCTTGATTTTCTTAGTCCAAGAAAGATCGGAGATGTAAATTAAACCGTCTATACCTTCTTCTAGCTCAACAAAAACACCAAAGTTTGTAAAGTTTCTTACAATACCTTTATGTTTAGAACCTACAGGGTATTTAGTAGTAATATCAGTCCAAGGGTCTGGAGTCAATTGCTTGATACCAAGAGACATTTTACGATCTTCACGATCCAATGTCAATACGACCGCTTCTACCTCATCACCAACATTTACGAAATCCTGTGCAGAACGCAAGTGCGTAGACCAAGACATTTCAGAAACGTGGATAAGACCTTCAACACCTTCAACAACTTCGATGAATGCGCCGTAATCAGCGATAACAACTACTTTACCTTTTACTTTATCACCAATCTTAATTTCATCGGATAAAGCTTCCCAAGGATGCTTCTCCAATTGCTTAAGACCTAATTGTATTCTAGATTTGTTTTCATCAAAATCAAGAATTACAACATTTAATTTCTGATCTAATTCAACGACCTCGTTCGGGTGGTTGATTCTGCTCCAAGAAAGGTCAGTAATGTGAACTAAACCATCAACACCACCAAGATCAATAAAGACACCGTAAGAAGTAATGTTTTTAACAACACCTTCTAATACTTGTCCTTTTTCAAGTTGGCTAATGATTTCTTTCTTCTGTTCTTCAATATCAGCCTCAATAAGAGCTTTATGAGAAACAACAACGTTTTTAAATTCGTGGTTGATTTTTACAACCTTGAATTCCATTGTTTTGTTAACATACTGGTCATAATCACGAATAGGCTTAACATCAATTTGAGAACCTGGTAAGAAAGCTTCAATACCAAATACGTCAACGATCATACCACCTTTAGTTCTGCATTTAACAAAACCACTAACGATTTCTTCTTTGTCATGAGCCGCATTTACACGGTCCCAAGCCATAATTGTTCTCGCCTTTCTGTGAGATAGTACCAATTGACCACTTTTATCCTCACGAATATCGATCAATACCTCTACCTTGTCACCTACTTTTAAACCTGGGTTATAACGAAATTCGTTTAACGAAATTACACCTTCAGATTTTGCATTGATATCAATGATAGCTTCCCTATCAGTAATATACACCACTTTTCCTTCAACAACTTCAGCATCTGCAGTGTCAACGAAATTTTCGGCTACCAATTTTTCAAATTCCTGCAATTTAGAATCATCAACACGCTCAATTCCTTGTTCGTATTTCTCCCAATTAAAGTTTTCTAAAAATTCTTGAGGATCTTGCTGTGGAGTCTCTACAGCAGTTTGTTGTGTTGCTTCGGTAGTTTCAGCTACCTCTGCGTTTGTTTTTTCTTCAGCCATTTGCTGATCAATAATTTGTATTCCATAACCTTATCAAGACTTAGGCAACGACTATGAAAGTTGTTACGTTTATTTTTTTAACTATCCTTTTTCTCTTGATATGCTTGCAAAAAAGGTGTGCAAAACTAATCATTTTATTTCAAATAGGCAACCTACTTTATTAAGTATCAAGGCAATTAAATTTTATACGGCCGTTTTTAAGAAAAATAATATTAATATGCCTATCTTACAAGCATTATATTAACCATTAAATAAAAGATTATTATGAGTGTTAAAGCAAAATACCAAGGTGTTCTAGACCTAGGTGAGCAATTGGGAATAAAAGATGGAAACGTTACCGTTGAAGGCGATATTCTTAAAGTAAAGGGACAAGCAAAAACTCCTTATGAAAAAGATTTGATTTGGGACAAAATCAAAGCCATTGGCGGAGAGAGCCCATCTGATATAAAAGCAAATATTACTGTAGAAGATGATTCTGTATATCACAGACATGTTGTCAAAAGTGGCGAATCATTGAGCAAAATAGCAAAACATTATTATGGTGATGCTATGAAGTATAAGTCCATTTTTGAGGCCAATACCGGTATTTTGAAAAATCCTGATGTAATTCATCCTGATCAAGTATTGGTTATTCCTAACAAATAAGTTGCAAAGCAATTATTATAAATAAAAAGAGGTTAGCGCTGCTAACCTCTTTTTTTATGTCTATTTATTGATGATCCTTAGCGCATGCTCATAAATTCTTTGGAACTGATCTTCCAAACCTACGTCGCTATTGTCAAAATCTATGGCGTCCTTGGCTTTTACCAGTGGTGAAATTTCCCTATTGGAATCTATATAATCTCGCTTCTGAACATTCTCCAAGATATCCTCATACTGAACGTCCTCTCCCCTATCCAGCAATTCCTTATACCTTCTTACCGCTCTTTTTTCTGGTGATGCAGTCATAAAAATCTTAAGTTCGGCATCTGGAAAAACTACGGAACCTATATCCCTTCCATCCATAACAATACCTTTATCAACACCCATTGCCTTTTGCAAAGCAACCAGTTTTGAACGTACCTCTGCCAGTTCTGAAACCTGACTAACGTTCTTGGAAACGGGCATTGTCCTAATCTCCTTTTCTACATTTAAATTGTTCAAGTACATTTCCGCAAATCCAAGATCCTCGTTGAACACGAAATTTAATTCTATCCGATCTAACGCATTTACCAAAGCTTGCCTATCAATTTTACCATCCTCTACAAATCCGTTTTGCATTGCAAACAGGGTTACGGCACGGTACATTGCACCAGTATCCACATAAATGTACTGAAGCTTTTTTGCCAACTGTTTGGCCAAAGTACTTTTACCTGTAGAGGAAAAACCATCTATTGCTATGGTAATCTTTTTCATATTCTAAAAATAGGTATAAAAGGACGTTTATAGATCCTTTGCATTTTTTACATTTTGGTCCGTTAAGGCAATATCGATCACTTCAGACATTTCCTTAACATAGTGAAAAGTTAGCCCTTTTAAATAAGATTCCTTAATTTCCTTAATATCACGTTCATTATCCGCACATAATATAATCTCCTTAATACGTGCTCTTTTGGCTGCAAGGATCTTTTCCTTAATACCCCCAACCGGAAGTACCTTTCCCCTTAAAGTGATTTCTCCCGTCATCGCCAAACTCTTTTTTATACGCTTTTGGGTAAACAAGGACACCAAAGACGTCAACATGGTGATACCTGCACTTGGACCATCTTTTGGTGTTGCACCTTCCGGTACATGAATATGAACATTATATTTTTCAAAAATTTCCGAATCTATACCAAAACGTTCTGCATTGGACTTGATATACTCCATTGCAATTGTAGCAGATTCCTTCATTACCTTACCAAGGTTACCCGTTATGCTCAGCGCTCCCTTACCCTTGGAAAGTATGGATTCTATGAACAGAATATCTCCACCTACACTGGTCCATGCAAGTCCGGTAACTACACCCGCTACCTCATTATTCTCATATTTATCCCTTTCCATTTTAGGGGCACCCAAAACCTCAATGATCACATCATTGCTTACCTTAACATCATATTCCTCTTCTGTGGCAATGGATTTTGCCGCGTAACGTACCATTTTCGCTATTTGTTTCTCCAATGAACGTACACCCGACTCTCGCGTATATCCTTCAACGATTTTTTCCAATTGGGGTTTTCCAATCTTTAAATGACTTGGATTTAGGCCGTGTTCCGTAAGTTGTTTGGGCAATAAATGTTTTTTGGCAATCTCTACCTTTTCCTCTATCGTATACCCACTAACATGGATAATCTCCATACGGTCCCTTAACGCCGGTTGAATATTGCTCAAATTATTGGCCGTGGCCACGAACATGACTTTAGAAAGGTCATAGCCCAACTCCAAGAAATTATCATGGAAATCACTATTTTGTTCAGGATCCAAAACCTCTAACATTGCAGAGGACGGATCACCTTGGTTACTATTTGACAACTTATCTATCTCGTCCAAAATAAAGACAGGATTGGACGTACCGGCCTTTTTTAAACTTTGGATTATTCTACCGGGCATTGCGCCTATATATGTTTTACGGTGACCTCGTATTTCTGCTTCATCACGCAATCCACCAAGAGACATTCTAACATATTCCCTACCTAAAGCTTCCGCTATGGATTTACCCAAAGATGTCTTACCTACACCTGGAGGTCCATATAAGCACAGAATTGGCGACTTCATATCATTCCTTAATTTAAGGACTGCCAAATACTCAACTATCCTGCGCTTTACATCCTCCAGACCATAGTGATCACGGTCCAATATACGCTGTGCACGTTTGAGGTCAAATTTATCCTTGCTATATTCTTTCCATGGCAACTCAAGTAATAAATCCAAATAATTTCTTTGGATGGAATATTCCGCCACCTGAGGGTTCATACGTTGCATTTTGGACAATTCCTTTGCAAAATGCTCCTTAACCTTTTTACCCCATTTTTTCTTCTTGGCCTTTTCCTTCATTTCCTCCAATTCCTCATCATAGGAAACACCACCCAATTCTTCTTGAATGGTCTTCATTTGTTGGTGCAGGAAATATTCTCGTTGCTGCTGATCCAAATCATTTCTAACTTTGGATTGAATGTCGTTCTTAAGTTCTAACTTTTGCAGTTCAACATTCATGTATTTCAACGTAGCCAATGCCCGCTCCTGTAAGCTACCTATCTCCAATAGTTCCTGCTTGGCCTTAACATCCAAATTAAGATTGGAAGAAACAAAGTTGATGAGAAACGAATCGCTTTGAATATTTTTAATTGCAAAAGAAGCTTCGCTAGGAATATTTGGATTATCCCTAATAATCTTTAGTGCCAATTCCTTTATGGATTCTATAATGGCAAAAAATTCCTTGTCGTTCTTCTCCGGCCTTATTTCACTTGTTTCCCTTACGGTAGCCGTGATGTAAGGTTTCTTGGTTAAGACCTCGGCAATTTCAAAGCGTTTTTTTCCTTGAATGATAACCGTAGTGTTTCCATCAGGCATCTGTAGCACCCTTAAAATTCTGGCCACGGTCCCCAATGTGTTAATATCTTTTACTTCCGGATTTTCCGTTTCCTCATCTTTTTGGGATACTACACCAATGACCTTTGACCCATTATTGGCATCCTTGATCAGACGAATACTCTTGTCCCTGCCCGCAGTAATAGGAATGACCACCCCAGGAAAAAGAACCGTATTCCTAAGTGGTAATATAGGCAAGGTCTCTGGCAGGGTCTCACTGTTCATCTGTTCTTCATCTTCAGGGGTCAATAATGGTATTAACTCAGAATCCTGATCGATTCCCTGTAAGGACATATTGTCAAAATTTGAAAATTTAGAATCTTTCATACTCATATATCGGTCATTCTGTCATTATAAAAACAGAATTTTATTTTAAGAAATTATACATTACAACTATATTATCGCCCCTAAGAGCGCAAATACAGTGCCTAACGCTTTTTTTACATCAACACTATTTCAATTCCTGTGCCAATTAAAAAAGAAACCGGTGCCATATCCTAAAATATAGCACCGGTTAATCAATTTATTTTCTTTTATTTAATTCTTTATCACCTTTTCTACATGTACATTGCCATTACCTGTTGTTAATGATATAATATAGACCCCTGGTTGATATTGTGACAAATCTACATCTATAGTTCCTTTTCTATCCTTATCATATGATCTTGAGTACAGGATTACATTATTGGGACTGATCAGGTTCAATGCCAATTCTTGACCGTCATAAACAGATGTATCTACCGAAACCCAACTTGCCGTAGGATTAGGGTATACCGTAATTGGCATTTCCTCCTCGTTATCAGTACCAAGAGTTGATTTAAAAGGCAATAATATGTCCTCTTCCACTTTGCGGACCGATAAATTAGCAAACTGTACCAATCCGGTTTCATTGCCTTGTGCATAATTTGAAAATAACCAAATATCAAGTGTTCGTACCAAAGGTAAAATGGTCATACGCCCAGAATATGTACTCCACTCCGTGGTAAAATTATGCCCTATTTGCCATGCATTAGGTTTATTATTTTGAGCTATCTCTATACGGGCATTTCCTTCTATCGTTTTCCCATCAATACTAAATTCCAACACATCGCCTACGCCTATTCCATTTGCCTCAAGATCAATGGTAATGGAATATCGTGCCCAAGGTTGATTTTGATCACTATTGGCTATTTCAAAAATACACCCTAAACCTAAATTGGAATCAGCAATATTTCCCGCTGTATCCAAACCAGCATCCAAACGACCATTTGTCAACTCAATTTCATCATATATGTTCGTTAAAGTATCACCACATTCTGGCTTTGGAACTGTTTCCTCTTCTTGTTTCTGAATCGTTAAATTATTGAACATGGAGGTTCCCGGGGCTATATTGGCATAATTGGAAAATAACCAAATATCAAGTGTTGTTATATTTTCCGGAACAATAATTTCCTGCTCGTAGGTAGTCCATTCATTTGAGAACGTATGTCCCAAAAGCCATATATTAGGCAAATTATCCTGTGCAATTTCAATTCTAGCATTACCGTCCAGACTTACCCCATCTACCGTTACCTCCAAAACATCTCCTGGTTGTAAACCATTATCCTCAAGATTAATGGACATGGTATATCTTGCCCACGGTTGATTTTCGTCTTCATTGGTAACTTCCAAAACACAATCACCTACCTCCTCTATTTCAACACCTTGGGAAATATCCAGCCCTGCGGTTAATTTTTCTTCTTCAATTATAAGAGAGGACCTTAAATCACCAAGGGGGTTTTGGCATATATTCCCAGGCTCTTCTATATCTAAAATCTTTTCTACCACAAGATTGTCAAACAAAGCTGCACCTTTTTCCAAGGTGGCATAATTGGAATATAACCATATATCCAGTGTAGAAATATCATTGGGGACTTTAATAGTTTTGGTATATGTAGCCCATTCATTGCCAAAAGTATGACCCAATAACCAATTGTTTGGTTTATTATCCTGGGCGACCTCAATTCTAGCATTGCCACCATCACTTTTACCATCTAGACTAAACCTTAGGTTATCCCCTGCTACCAATCCCAAAGTTTCCAAGTCGATCGTTACTATATACCGTTCCCACAACCTCCCATCTTGTAGCGTAGCTATTCTTAATGAACAGTCAGAACCATTGGTGTCTATCTCTTCTTTTTCTACTTGAAGGTATTCTTCGTAATAAATACCGTTTGGTAAAGGCAATTCTGCGTTTTCATTCCTCAATTCATCAATACATACCTCCACCGTAGAGCTAATGACGTTTAAGGTAAATATTGCAAAACAACCAGAACCCATTGTTATCCTATACTCTCCTTCGTCATCTTTTGACACGCTATCCAGAACCAATACCCCATTGGTGACCAATCCGCTTGGCGATGTAACTGTATACATGGCATCATCTACAACTGGCAGACCAATTGACACAACGCTACCTTCATCTACCACGGTAGTTACTTCATTTTTAACCCACGCCCCTTCACCGATTTTAAATTCAGGCTCAATAGACTCATTGTCACAATAATCAACCACCAAGGTTTTGGTGCAATCTTCCGTTGTTGCAAATACATATTCACCTAAATCTTCCACTGACATACCCGAAATACTCAAACCATTCTCTATAAGCTCTCCCTGTGGGGTGGTTATGGAATAATCTTGATCAATTTCCTTAAGTCTCAAACTTAAAGATAATCCTTCCGCTATCGTTAAGGTTTCCTCAGTGATAGTAACCCATGGGCCATCTCCAATTTGGTATTCTGGTTGTATACTAGTAAGATCACATACTGGTTTAGGTATTATCTTAAGCTCCAAAGTAGCCTCGCAACCTTTATCGGTCTTGAACGTATACAATCCTTCATTTTCCACATTAACACTATCAATGGTATAATCCATTTTTACTTCCTCGCCATCCGGTAAAATAATGGTAAACAACTCTGTGTTGGGTAAAATGCTAAGAATTAGCTTATCTCCCTCATCAAGTTCCAAAACATCCTTACCGCTTTCCCATACCCCGTTTACTTGATATTCTTGGACGATACTATTTGCCGGGCAGCGATAATCCATTGACCAGGTGGCAAAAAAGTTGGAAGTTATATCCCCTACTTTCGAGAAATTACCGGCCACATACAATTGCTCTTCTTCCCCTGAAAAAAGTATTGAATTAATAACCCCATCCGTACCTACTTGCAAATTTTCACCAAGAGGTTGCCAACCACCAATTTCTGACCATTTTGCAATGTTGTTTACAATAATAGTTTCGGATTTTTCATTACTTGCAAAAACAAAATTTCCAGCTACAAAAACATCATCATTACTCGCAACAATAGAATTTACACTTCCGCTCAACCCATTGCCTAAAGTTTCCCATTCCTTAGTTACTAAATTCCACCTAGCTATTCTATTTACCGTTTCACCAGAGGCAAGATTAAAATTACCCCCAACATAAACAAAGGAATCATCCAAAGCCATTGCCTCAACGAAACCACTTGTGCCATTGGCCAATGTTCCCCATTCACTACCATTCAAAGTTGCAATTCTAGGTGTATTTGTAATGCCAGCGGTATCAAAATTACCACCAACATATACAACATCGTTATCGTCTATGACAATTTCCCTAACCTCATTGTTAAGACCAGAAATCAATGAACCATTGGGCCTTATGGCCTGCCATCCGTTTTCCCAAATAGCTATATTGTTTACTTCAATTCCACCGGCGTTTACAAAAGCCCCACCTACATAAATTTTGGATCGTGAATCAACCGCAATTTTTGCAACGGTACCATTTGTTCCAGACCCCATGGCAGACCAAGTACTGCCGTTCCATAAAGCAATATTGTTTGCGGCAATTCCATTAACGTTATTAAAGGTACCGCCAATAAGCAATTCGTTATCAGCATTCATGGTTATGGTCTTAACCTCTCCGTTTACATTGCCCAATGTATTTTTCCAACCCGTCTTCTTATTATAGACCCCTAGATTATTGACAATTGTTTCGCCAATACTGGTAAATGAGCCCCCTACATAAATATCATCGCCATTTTCGAAAATACAATTGATAACTCCATTGGTACTTTCGGTAATGCCTGTCCAATATCCTATACCACTAACATCCAATGGACCATTATCCTCAGGCTCGTCTCCGCCTGAAATCTTGAATATTTTAGCGGCATTTCCATAACTACTAAAATACATTTCTCCATCCTCATCCAATCCAAAACTAGAAACATATTGGCCGTTGGTTCTAAAAAGCAACGTATTTTCAACACTGTCCAGACCTTTGCCGATATCAAGGGCCCAAACCCTTCCAGTAACATAGTCCGCATAAATATACTTGCCCTTTATCAAAGTGTTTTCACTTTTTCCATTGTATACATACCCTCCCGTAATTGAACGATCTCCCAAAGAATGATCATATTGAAAGATGGGCTTTACATCTTCTTTGGTTGCCAACGTAGCAGAAGATTTATAAATGGCATCACCTTCTAACCTGCTCCAACCATAATTTCCTCCGTTAACAATAACATTTATTTCCTCATAATTATCCTGACCTACATCCGCACCTATTAGCATATCTCCATCAAAAGAAAATTTCCATGTATTCCTTATACCCCATGAATATAGTTCGTCCAGTCCTGTTTTGCCCACCCTAGGGTTATCCGTAGGTATTTCATAATTCCCGTTGGGCAGGTCTGGGTTGGTTTCCAAAGGATTACTATTATCCAGATCCACATCTATTCTTAGAATACTACCAAAAATATTCTCTAGATTTTGGGCATTCCCCATAGGGTCGCCGCCGCCGCCGCCGTCACCTACGGAAATATATAGATAACCATCTGGGCCAAATCCTATTTTACCGCCATTATGGTTAGAATTATTTTGATTTTTATCAAAACTGAAAATTTCCAGTCTACTTGATTTATCCGCACTATTTGGGTTTAAGGGATCAACACGATATCTGGCCAACACCACCTCAACACCTACACCGGAAACACTGCTCCGTTGGGTATGGTATACAAAAAAATATCCGTTAGACTTATAATTTGGATGAAAGGCAAGTCCTAATAAACCTATCTCCTGACCTGAGGAAAAACTGACAATATCCTCAATATCTAAAAAAACAATAGCTCTATTGGTGTCTGGTACATTTTCAAAAACCTTAATAGCTCCTTGTTGCTCCACAACGAACAACCTATTGGAGCCGTCATTGGCATTCTGAATTTCAACAGGAAATTGAAAATTTAAATTTGGAAAAGCATCTTCATATGTGATTTTTTCTTGCGAAAAACCACTAAGAGCAATACATAGAAAAAATAAAAAATGAAGTAATAGTTTGTTCATAGGTTTGGGGTTAGATATAATGGAGTGTTTAAAAATTTCGGTCAAATTCAAGATAACTACGTTGAAAACTCAATATTAGATGCCCATATTAATAAATAAGGTAATATTTTCGATGAACTACATTCATCAACTAACAATCCCGTTCTTAAAAAAAAATTGATGAGTCCTTTATTCCACCTTACAAAAGACCTCCAAATAAAACTCTATTTATACTAAAACATTACACCATTTAATAAAAAAATTATCTTAAACTGTAACAAACCTTAAATTGATATATCATTACATAAACCAATCACTTTTTGAGCCAACAAAGAGAACATATTGATGAGCTATTGCTGTCATGCATGGCCGGTAAACAAAGTGCACAGCTAGAAGTGTACAACAAGTATTACAGGGCCATGTACAACACAGCACTGAGAATTGTTAAGGATACTGCCCAAGCAGAGGATATTATGCAGGAATCGTTTTTAAGCGCATTTACTAAACTGCATACTTTTAAAGGGGAGGTTACTTTTGGATCTTGGTTAAAACGTATTGTGATCAACAATAGCATCTATCAGTATAGAAAGCAGCAAAAAAACAAGGAAGTTGCATTGGATGAAATAATGTACAAGGTCGAAGATCATGACGGAATTGACCCCACTCATGTGTTTACTGAACTAAAGGCTCAAAAAGTGATGGAAACCATGAAAGATTTAAAGGAAAATTACAGAGTGTCTTTGACCTTACATTTAATTGAAGGGTATGATTATGAAGAAATGAGTGAGATCATGAATATAAGTTATGCCAATTGCAGAACCATGGTCTCAAGAGCAAAAGATAGCTTAAGAAAAAAATTAATAGTAGAAAGCCGATGAAAAATGATAACATAGACGATCTGTTCAAGAAGTTGCAAGGCAATTTGGATACTGAAGAACCTAAAGATGGGCACCAGCTGCGCTTTTTGGAAAAATTGAATGCGGTCAATGGTAATAAGACCATAACGACCAAAAAGAATAGTTCTTGGTTAACCTGGGCCTCCATGGCCGCGGCAATAGCCCTTTTAGTGACCGTAGGAATATTCCAAGTTGGAAACTACAACACCAAAGAGGAACAAGTTGCACAGATTTCACCAGAAGTTTCCAAAACGCAATTTTATTTTGCAAATCTTATAGAGGAGCAAGTAAAAGAATTGAATTCAGAGAAATCTCCTGAAACAGAAAAGATTATAAACGATACCATGTTGCAATTGCAAAAATTACAACAAGATTACACCAAAATGGAACAGGACCTCCTTAATGGTGGTAACAGCAAATTGATCCTAAGTGCCATGATCACCAATTTTCAAACAAGAATTGAACTGTTAAAAGAAGTAATGTCCCAAATAGAAAATATTAAATCAATAAAAAATACACATGATGCAAACTATACTATTTAAATATTCTTGCTTATTCTTTTTAACATGCTCCACCATATTATCTGCCCATGAAACAGATTTTGACGGTAAGCATACCAAGGAAAAGACCATAAAAAAAGAATTTAACGTAAATGCAGATGCACTGTTGAAAGTCAGCAATTCTTATGGTAATCTAAACATAACCTCCTGGAGCGAAAACCGTGTTGTTATTGAAGTCCATATCAAGACCAATGGCAATAACGAAGAAAAGGTTCAAAAAAAACTTGATGAGATTTCCGTTGAGTTTGATGCCAGCAAATCAATGGTGTCCGCAAAAACCATTTTCAACAAAAATAATAGCGGATGGGGATGGAGCTGGGGCAATAACAATAATGTCAACATGCAGATCAACTATACCATTAAAGTACCCATTAAGAACAATGTAGATCTAAGTAACGACTACGGTAATATTATCTTGGACAGAATTGATGGCCATGCCAAAATATCCTGTGATTACGGGCGTATGGAATTGGGGGAATTAAGGGGGCGAAATAATTACTTGAATTTTGATTACACCTCTAAATCTACCATAGGTTTTATAAATAGTGGCGAAATAAGGGCAGACTATTCTGGTTTTACCATTGATAAAGCAGGAGATCTAAAAGTAAATGCAGATTATACGAACGCAAGCATCGGTATTATGAAAAACCTGGAATATGTAAGTGATTATGGTAATATGGATGTAGAAGAACTCAATTCCATTGATGGCAATGGCGACTATATTACCGTTAAGTTGGGAATAGTGCATGGCAATGTATCCATTGTTTCGGATTACGGCAGCGTAAGAATAGATGAGCTAGCCAAGGATGCAGGAAACGTAAGAATACAGTCTGATTATACAGGAATTAAAATAGGATATAATAATCAATATCACTTTGATTTTGACATCACTGCCAGTTATGCCGGTGTAAGCGGTAAAGATGATTTAACGGTCAATGTAAGTACAGAAAAATCTTCCAATAAACATTATGAAGGTTACTATGGTTCCAGAGGCAGTGGAAACACCATCACAATTAACAGTGATTACGGAGGTATAAGCTTTATTAAAAAATAACTAATCGATTAAAAATGAACATTATGAACAAATTTTTTACTTTAATTTTTATGGGGTTTCTTTCTTTATCCTGTGTTGGACAGTGGGGAAAAACCATTAAGGGTAACGGGAACAATGTTACCATTGAAAGAACTACAGGTGATTATGATGGTGTGGCGGTTTCCGGATGGTTTGACGTTGAGCTGGTATCAGGTAATGAAGGAAAAATTATCCTTAAAGGAGAAGAAAACCTATTGGAATATATCATTACCGAAGTTAAGAACGGTAAGCTTGTTATTAGGACTGAAAAGGGAGTCAACCTTAAGACCAGTAATTGGAAATCTGGTATTCATATTACCGTACCTGTGGAATCCATAAATTCAGTAGCTATGTCCGGCTCAGGTGATATCGTAGGTAAAACCACCCTCAGCGCCGATAATTTCAGTACCGCAATGTCCGGATCGGGAGATATAACATTAGACCTAGACACCAACAGCTTAACGGCAACCATGTCCGGGTCTGGCGACATGTCCTTAAGCGGCAAAACAACAGATTTTGAAGCCACCATATCCGGTAGTGGGGATATTGAAGCCTACAGTCTAGACGCGGACCATGTAAATGCAACAGTATCTGGATCGGCGGATATTCAGGTCACGGCAAAAAAATCCATTAAAGCTAGAGTTTCCGGTTCCGGAGATATAACCTATAGAGGAAATCCTGAAAAAATAGATACCAAAACTTCGGGTTCGGGGGATATCTCAAAAGGTTAACAGCATAATCAAAATAGCGAACAATCACGATTAAAAGGCCTCCTTAAAGAGGCCTTTTCACTTCTTTAACCCTAACCAATAAAAACATCCCCACTAAGAAAAAGACGCCCAAAAATATAATAGAGCTTCTCATACTGCCAGTCCTTTGAGCAATTGCCCCATAAATAAATGTGCCTATTATAATTCCTATTTTTTCTGCCACATCATAAAAACTAAAGAAAGATGTAGTATCCGTAGTGCTAGGTAAAAATTTGGAATAGGTAGATCTAGATAATGCCTGTATGCCCCCCATGACCAAGCCAACACACCCGGCCGCTATATAAAAATCCGTAGGTGTTATCACAAAATAGGCATAGATACAAATACAGACCCAGAGGGCATTTATAACGATTAGGGTCCTAATATTTCCATATTGTTCCGAAGCTTTTGCCGTAAGTGTTGCCCCCACTATGGCCACTAGCTGTATTACCAAAATGCTAATAATCAATCCGGTGGTTCGTTCCGTGTCTGTACCCCAAGCAATTTCTTCTTCCCCAAAATAAGTAGCTATGAGCATAACCGTCTGCACCGCCATACTATAGACAAAAAATGCGCCCAGATATCTCTTTAGCCTAACCTGCTCCCCAAGTTCTTTCCAAACCTGTTTTAGCTCCTTAAAACCATTTAACACCACTTTGGTTCTTTCACCTTTCTTTTTATATCCTTGAGGCAGAAAATAAAAACTATATTGGGCAAACAACACCCACCAAACACCTACGGTAACAAAGGAATATTTCATTGCCTTTATTTCCGCAGCTCCGGATTCATCTGTTGTAATACCGAACAAATCCGGGCGCATTACCATGGCCAAATTGAACATTAATAATAGTACACTACCAATATATCCTAAAGTAAACCCTTTAGCACTTATGGCATCTTGTTGTTTTGGAAAAGCCACATCGGGCAGGTAAGAATTATTAATGGCAAAACTTACCCAAAAGCCCACTAAACCAAAAAAATAACACAACAGGCCAAAATAAATATGTTCCAGAGAAAACCAATAAAGGCCAACGCAAGAGAGCCCGCCCAAATAGCAGAAAAATTTCATGAACACCTTTTTATTTCCTAAATAATCCGCTATACCGGAGACCAAAGGTGTTACAATGGCAATACAAACAAAGGCCAAGGAGGTTGTATAACTTATTAATGGCGCCCTGGCAATTTCTCCACCAAATACCGTTACTTTTTCAATACCGGCAACTCTAAACAACGCCCCGTAAAATATGGGGAATACCGCCGAGGATATCACCAAACTATATACAGAATTTGCCCAGTCATAAAAGGCCCATGCGTTCAACAATTTTTTACTTCCCTTTAAAACCAGCGTCTTTGTCATATATAAAAATAAAGCCGTTCATTGCTGAACGGCTTCAATATACAATAATCAGTTAAGTTTTTTTACCTAAATGTAGTCACTCCAAATTTTGCTGCTTCTTCCTTGGCCAATGGTGCCCAAGCGGTAAGGTTATTAATCCTTGTATCGTTAGATGGGTGTGTACTCATAAATTCCGGTGGAGCTTGACCACCACTATTTGCCTTCATACGCTTCCAAAGTTCTGCAGCTTCATAAGGGTCATAACCTGCGATGGCCATAATCTGCAAGCCGATCCTATCGGCCTCTGTTTCATGACTTCTGCTAAAAGGCAACATTACTCCTACCTGAGAACCAATACCATAGGCCTGATTAAATAAATTTCTTTTTTGCTCATCCTGTATGGCTATATTTCCGGCAACCGCACCTACCTGTTGCAAGGTTCCCGCACTCATGCGTTGTGCACCGTGGTCTGCCAAGGCATGGGCTACTTCATGGCCCATAACCACTGCAACACCCGTCTCTGTCTGGGTTATAGGCAAAATACCGGTATAGAACACAATCTTACCTCCAGGCATACACCACGCATTTACCGTTTCGTCGTTTACCAAATTATATTCCCACTTATAATCCTTTAAATATCCAGGATACCCATTTGCAGTCAACCAACGCTCTGCAGCAGCGGAAATTCTTTGTCCAACCTTGGTTATCATTTGTGCCTCGGTAGTACCTGTTACCACTTTATTCTCAGTAAGAAATTGATCATATTGCGCAAATGCAGATGGGAAAATCTGACTATTGGGGTAAAAATTTAACGTCTTTTGGCCGGTAAACGGATTTACCTTACATGCCGAAACCCCTAGAAATACGGCAAGTATTAATACTATTTTTTTCATTTTCAAAATTTATGGTTAATGTTATCAAAATACAAAGTTATATATTTCCTGTAATGTGCAATAGGGTAAAGTTTTTGTCTATTCGCAAAACATGGTCATTTTCCAATAATAAATTTTCCAAGACTATTTCCTCATTATCTACCATTACCGTTTTTATTTTGAAAGGTAAACCATAAAAATTTAGCCTGATGGTTTGATATTCCGTTTCAAAATCGCCGTCTTTAAAGAGTTGCACCGTTAGGGAATTTTCTTTTCCTGTTAACTTAAAATTGCTCAACGCATACCTACCCTTTTTGTAATCATAACCGTTGGCGGCATCTTCATAAACTTCTGAAGTTTCCGTTCCTTCTTTATAATAAACATCCAACAATAACTCATCTATCTTCTTTTCCCCTACATATTGTTGAATGGGATATTTTGGTATTATGGCACCTGCCTTTACAAAAACCGGTATTTTATCCAACTCTGCAATCACCCACTTTTCCTTACCGCCCTCTACACGTTCTTGGGTCCAAAAATCATACCAAATTCCTCTTGGTATATACAGTCTTCGGCCCTGTGCATTAGGTTCTTGTATTGGACAGACCAATATTTTTTCGCCAAATATAAATTCATCCGTTCTAAAATGGGTCTGGCTATCCTCTTGATCAAAGAACACCAAAGATTGTATCATTGGTAAATTTTCCTTTGAATATTTATAGAACATGGTATACAAATAAGGTAAAAGCTGGTACCGTATTTCAATAAATTTCCTTACCACATCCGTGATCTCAGTCCCAAAGGACCATGGTTCCTGATCGCCGTGATCTCCACTGGAATGTACCCTGCAAAATGGATGAAAAATTCCCAATTGAATCCATCTAGCAAAAAGTTCACCATCGGGTTGTTCAGCAAAACCACCAATATCCGAACCAACAAAGGAATAACCACTTAAACACATGCGTTGTATTTGCACATTGGCTATCCATAAATGCTCCCAAGTGGCCACATTATCACCGGTCCAAGTAGATGAATAGCGCTGTGTACCGGCAAATGCAGCCCTGGTTATCACAAACGGCCGTAAAGGATACACATATTTTTTGACCCCTTCATATGTGGCCCTTACCATTTGCATTCCATATACGTTGTGGGCCTTTCTATGGGTACATGGATAGCCATCATAATTGTGTCTGGTATCCAAAGGGGCCGTTTTGGACGGTACTTCCATAACGGCGGGTTCGTTCATATCGTTCCAAACGGCATGTACCCCTAGCTCCGTCATGAATTCCTTGTACAGTTCTGCCCACCACTCCCTTACTTCAGGATTGGTGAAATCAGGAAAATTACATTCTCCCGGCCACACCTTACCGTGCATTAACGGTCCATCTCCACGTTTGCAGAAATAATCATTTTCCAAGGCTTCATTATAAACCCAATAATCACGATCTACCTTTATACCGGGATCGATCATGACCACCGTCTTAAATCCATCTTCCTCTAGCTCTGCGATCATTCGTTTTGGGTCCGGAAAATGATTTTTATCCCAGGTAAAACATTTGAACCCTTCCATATAATCAATATCCAGGTAAATGGCGTCACATGGTATACGCAGTTGCCTGAACTGTTCCGCTATTTCCTTTACATTGCTTTCCGGATAATAGCTCCATTTAGATTGGTGAAACCCAAGGGCCCACAAGGGCGGTAGCTCTGGCGTACCGGTAAGACTAGAGTATGAACTGACCACTTTGGACATTTCAGGACCAAAAATAAAGTAGTAATTCATTTCGCCACCATCTGCCCAAAAACTTGTCACGTTTCTGCGCTCGTGAGAAAAATCAAAACTTGTCTTAAAACTGTTGTCAAAAAATATTCCGTATGCGTTACCTTTTGTGAGACCAATAAAAAAGGGGATGGCCTTATAAAGCGGATCTTGCTCCTTTGCATAGGCAAACTGATCCGTAACCCAATTTTCTACTTTTTTACCCTTTAGGTTGCTATGCATTGCCTTATCTCCCATACCATAAAAGCTTTCTCCAGTTTGGGTAATCTTGCTCATTTTTACGGTATTGCCCCCGTATTCATAGTTTTCCTCCCAATGAAAACCTAATTCATCTTCATTTATAATGGTGCCGTTTAGGTCTGATATTTGTACCCTAAGGGTCATCTTATCGACCAACACGCTCAGCCTAGCGGTGGTGATGATATATTCCGTATTGTTCTCTACCACCTCTAACTTACTGTAACCCATAGTGCCCTCTGGGTCTATGGCATAGGAAAAATCAGGTTCAAAAATATGGTTTACCGCATATCTAAACCTAAATACACTACCTCTAAGAATGGTAATTTGTAGCACTACACCGTTAGCCGTAGTAAAATATAGTTTATCAGTGTCCTGGGTAAACTCGACTATATGATTGGGATAAAGGTTGCCTTTATATTCAAGTTCGGTATTTGTTATCATGAAATGGTATTAAAAAATATCAAAAACAGTAATCATATACTACTTATGACAAACTATTTAGCTCCTATATTATTTTATAATCACTATGCCCAATGGCGGTATAGTAATTTCAATGGATTTGCTATGGCCATGTGCGGATTTATTAACGGTTTTAATGGCTTTATTAACGTTACCACCACCACCGTATTGTACTGCATCGCTATTTAAAACTTCCTTCAATTTTCCTTTTTTTGGTATCCCAATCCTATATTTTTCACGTGGAATAGGGGTAAAATTACAGGCTATGATCAAATCATTTTCTTGATCATGTCCTTTACGTACATAAGTTAAAATGGAGTTTTCATGGTCACTATAATCTATCCATTGAAAACCCTCTGGACTAAATTGTTTTTCGTACAGTGCCGGTGAATTTTTGTAAAAATGGTTTAATTCCTTTACAAAACGCTGTATGCCCAAATGTCCATCATACTGTAATAAGTGCCAATCTAGGCTTTGTTCAAAATTCCATTCTGCGGTCTGCCCAAATTCTCCGCCCATAAACGTTAACTTGGTGCCCGGGTGGGTGAACATATAACCAAAGAGCAACCTGAGATTGGCAAATCTTTGCCATTCATCTCCCGGCATTCTATATACAAGTGATTGTTTACCATATACCACCTCATCATGTGAAAATGGTAACATAAAATTTTCAGTGAACGCATAGGTCATACTAAAGGTAATATCATTTTGGTGATGCCTTCTGTATATGGGTTCTTTCTTAAAAAATTGTAGCGTATCGTGCATCCATCCCATCATCCATTTCATGCCAAATCCTAAACCACCATGTTCTACGGGTCTGGATACTCCTGAAAATGCAGTAGATTCTTCCGCAATGGTCTGCACGCCCTCATAGTTACTATAAACGGCCTCGTTCAGTTCCTTTATGAAGGAAATGGCTTCCAAATTTTCGTTGCCACCGTAGATATTCGGTTCCCATTCCCCATCTTCCCTAGAATAATCCAAATATAACATAGATGCCACCGCATCTACCCGTAAGCCATCTACATGAAACTGGTCTAACCAAAAAAGTGCGTTACTGATCAAAAAGGCACGAACCTCATTTCTACCATAATTAAAGATCAAACTTTTCCAATCATTATGGTACCCTTTTCTTCTGTCCGGATGTTCATATAAATGAGACCCATCAAAATAACCAAGGCCATGGGCATCCTCAGGAAAATGTGAAGGCACCCAATCCAATATTACGCCAATATCATTTTGATGAAAGGTATCTACCAGCAATTTGAACTCCTCTGGCGTACCAAATCTGGAGGTAGGGGCAAAATAACCGGTTAGCTGATATCCCCAAGACGGGTCATACGGATATTCCATGACCGGCATGAACTCAACATGGGTGTACCCCATATCCTTTACATACGATACCAAATCCTGGGCCAATTCCCTATAGGATAGAAATTTATGTTCCTTATTTTTTTTCCACGAACCTAAATGTACTTCATACACGGAATATGGGCGATCAAGACCGTTTTTATCCTTCCTATAACCCATCCATTCCTTATCTTTCCATTGATGATCGGATGTCCAAATGATCGATGCCGTTTTTGGCGGATGCTCACTATATCTTGCAAACGGGTCCGCCTTCTCTGTCCAGACATCGTTAATGGTTGATTGAATCTTATATTTATAGATTTCTCCCTTGCCTATATTCGGGATAAATCCTTCCCAAATACCACTGGCATCCCACCTTACGTTTAAGCGGTGTTCATCTGCATTCCAGCCATTAAAATTCCCTATGACAGAAACAGATTTTGCACTGGGGGCCCAAACCGCAAAATATGTACCCTCCACGCCATCTAGCGTTAGAAGATGTGATCCCAATTTTTCATATAGCCGATAGTGTTTACCGCTTTTAAATAAATTGATATCAAAATCGGTAAACAATGAGTGAACTTTGACGTTAGCCATATTATCGTTTTAATTTTTTTGTAAAGCTAAACAACTTATGAAGATTGCCTACAAGCTTTGATAATTGTTAAAATTATAAATGTTAATATCCGATTTATATATTACATTACCAAAATTGGAACGCTTTTTGAAATAGAACTTCAAAATAAATTCTTTAACTGGTTAACATACATAATTATGAGAAAAATAAATTTATTATTAGGAGCATTTTTGACCATATTCTTTATTTCGTGTGAAGGTCCACAAGGCCCTCCTGGCTTGGATGGGTTTGATGGAGCGAACGGTGAGGACGGAATTAATATTCTAGGACAAGTGGTAGATATTGAAGG
The DNA here is from genome assembly GCF_007827235.1 of Maribacter sp. MAR_2009_72. Classification (NCBI taxonomy): domain Bacteria; kingdom Pseudomonadati; phylum Bacteroidota; class Flavobacteriia; order Flavobacteriales; family Flavobacteriaceae; genus Maribacter; species Maribacter sp. MAR_2009_72. Next base: position 1,459,849 of record NZ_VISB01000001.1, read on the forward strand.
GTCATTTACACTTGACAATGATTATTCCATATTTTATGAATTTCCACAAAGTATAGAGGTTTTTGAAACCGATGTTGTCCTTGTCTATATACTTTGGGACCAAACCGAAGACGATAATGGAGAGCCTGTGGATATATGGAGGTTGCTGCCACAAACAAGAATTTTAGATCAGGGCTTATTGCAATATAACTATGATTATACATTTTTTGATGTTAGCATATTTCTAGAATCAGATTTTGACCTTGAAACACTACAACCTGGTGACACTGACAATCAAGTATTTAGAATTGCGGTTTTACCCGCAGAATCCACAACAGGTAAATTAGATACTTCTAATATTACTTCTGTAATGGCACATTTGGGCATTAACGAGGAAGATGTTCAGAAAATACAAGTAGACTAATTCTTAGTTTAATAAAGTATTAAAACTAAAATGCCTCTGAAAACAATTCAGAGGCATTATTTTTGTATTCAGATCAAACCTAAAACCTTTTTAGTTTCTTTACGTATCTATAACACTGAAAGGAGATACTATTTTAACGACTAAAATAAAAAACAGTAAAATGAGATTACATTATATCTGGGCCATAATGGTGCTACTTACAAGTTGCAAAGGCAATTCACAAGAAAAAAAAGAAACATCCCCAAAGCAAGCCGAACAAAAAAAAGAATTCAAAATTCAGAAGACAAAAGCTGAATGGAAAAAGGAATTGACCGATGCGCAATACTATGTACTTCGAGAAGCGGCTACAGAAAACCCTTTTACCAGCGAATTGTTAGACAATAAGGAAAAAGGCACGTATGTCTGTGCAGCCTGTTCCACCCCTTTGTTTAAAAGTGAAACCAAATTTAAATCGGGCACAGGGTGGCCAAGCTTTTACCAAGAAATTGAAGGCAACGTAGCTTATGAGAAAGATTATAAATTTAATACGATAAGAATAGAAGAACACTGTGCCACATGTGGTGGACATTTAGGTCATGTGTTTGAAGATGGTCCTGCACCTACGGGTCTAAGACATTGCATAAACGGGGTGGCCTTGAAATTTGTGCCGGAAAAATAAACCAAATTACCAATGGTCAAAATTAGTAAAGACTGGCATGCCAACTATGATATATATCTAATAGCATAGCCTACAGTTACATACCTACCGCAATTACAGTATTAACGTCATATTTTTAAAACGTTTTACAAAATCCCGTTTTGGTTTTGTACTTTTGCCCTTCAATTTCAAACATCAAAAAAATCAAAATATGAGCACTTTCGACATTATTGTTTTAGGTAGTGGTCCAGGAGGATATGTTACTGCAATTAGAGCTTCACAATTAGGGTTTAAGACCGCCATTATTGAAAAAGAAAGTCTAGGCGGTGTTTGCTTAAATTGGGGCTGTATTCCTACTAAAGCACTACTGAAGTCTGCACAGGTATTTGAGTACCTAAAGCATGCAGATGATTATGGAATAAAGGTAGATAATGTGGACAAGGATTTTGATGCTGTTGTAAAAAGGAGCCGTGGCGTTGCCGAAGGAATGAGCAAAGGTGTCCAGTTTTTGATGAAAAAAAATAAAATTGAGGTTATTAAAGGCTACGGAACCCTAAAACAGGGCAAGAAAATTTCCGTTAAGGCCGAAGATGGGTCCGTAACTGAGTACAGTGCCAACAATATCATCATTGCCACCGGGGCAAGAAGTCGTGAGCTTCCAAGCCTTCCGCAAGACGGTAAAAAAATCATTGGCTATAGGGAAGCAATGACCTTGGACAAGCAACCTAAGAAAATGATCGTAGTAGGTAGTGGTGCCATAGGTATAGAATTTGCATATTTTTATAATTCTATGGGCACAGAGGTTACCGTAGTTGAATACTTACCTAATATAGTACCCGTAGAGGATGAGGACGTATCCAAACAACTGGAAAGAAGCTTTAAAAAAGCAGGTGTAAAAATAATGACCTCAGCAGAAGTTACTTCTGTAGATACCTCTGGGGATGGAGTAAAAGCTACCGTAAAAACCGCTAAAGGTGAGCAAATCCTTGAAGCAGACATTGTACTTTCTGCAGTAGGTATTAAAACAAATATTGAAAATATTGGATTGGAAGATGTTGGTATTGCCACTGATCGCGATAAAATTCTTGTGAACGATTTTTATCAAACCAATATCCCAGGTTATTATGCCATTGGTGATGTTACCCCTGGTCAGGCATTGGCACACGTAGCCTCTGCCGAAGGTATTATCTGTGTAGAGAAATTAGCGGATATGCATGTAGAACCATTGGATTATGGCAACATACCTGGTTGTACGTATTGCTCTCCTGAAATTGCTTCGGTTGGACTAACGGAAAAACAGGCCAAGGAAAAAGGTCTGGATATCAAAGTTGGTAAATTTCCTTTTTCTGCAAGTGGTAAGGCAAAAGCTTCCGGTGCTTCAGATGGTTTCGTAAAAGTAATTTTCGATGCTAAATACGGCGAATGGTTAGGATGCCATATGATTGGCGCCGGTGTTACCGATATGATAGCTGAAGCTGTATTGGGACGCAAACTGGAAACTACGGGCCATGAAGTCCTTAAGGCGGTACACCCACACCCAACAATGAGTGAGGCGGTAATGGAAGCGGTAGCTGCAGCTTACGATGAAGTAATACATCTATAACCCAAAAAAATAAATAAGGCATGTTAAAACTATTTCGAGCAACGGCAATTTTAGAAGGTATCTCCTATTTGGCGTTGTTCGGAATTAGTATGCCCTTAAAATATTGGGCCGAAATTCCTGGACCAAATAAAATTACAGGCAACATACATGGTATTTTGTTTATTGCCTATATTATTTTGACCGTAGTTGTGGGGCTCAAATATAAATGGAGCATTAAGAAACTACTTATTTTTGGTATTGCCTCTTTATTACCTTTCGCTACTTTTTACGTAGAAGAGAAATATCTAAGAAAACAAAATGCCATTCAGCATTAATCTGCCAAAGTGAACTTATATATCTTTCCATCAAAACTACAGAGATAAAGTTCTTTATCTGCATCTATCCCAAATGAGGATATACTAAGACCGGATTCCGTTATCAATTGGTTGTTACCGGATTTATCCAATGCCCATATCCTACCGGAAATAAAATCCCCATATACATAGTACCCATTTAATTCCGGTACATTATTCCCCCTATATACGTAACCTCCGGTTACAGACTTATCATTGTTTTGATGGCCATATTCATATAGTGGAAGTATTGTACCATCAACAGCACAATCAGCCTCTTTATAACATGATGTGCCTTCTAACAAATTCCAACCATAATTTCCTCCTTTTTCTATTAGGTTGATCTCTTCCTTCTGATCTTGCCCTACATCACCGGTCCAAATTGTATTATCCTGTAAGTCAATGCTAAACCTCCAAGGATTTCTTAACCCATAGGCAAATATTTCGGCCCGTGCATCTTCAGTATCAACAAAAGGATTATCAGCAGGTATGGCGTACTCCAGACCAGCATCTTCATTATCGACGTCTATTCTTAAAATTTTGCCTAAAAGATTCCCCAAATTCTGTGCGTTGCCATCCGGATCACCTGATCCACCACCATCACCTGAAGCAATATATAGGTAACCGTCCGTACCAAAGGCCAATTGCCCTCCATTATGATTGGTATACGGTTGCGGTATGCGTAACAATATTGTTTCACTTGTTGAGTCTACTTGGTTAACGTCACCTTCAGAAACCTTGAACCTAGAGACAACCGCCTCCGAAGTATTTGGGGTATAGTATACAAATAGAAAACCGTTAGCACTATAATCCGGATGAAAGGCAAAACCTAACAATCCCAATTCATTTTCCGTAGCAATTTGTCCGGAAAGATTTAAAAACGTTGAAGTCTCCGATACGCTTTCCTCATTTTGAAAAACTTTAATCAAACCGCCCTTTTCAGCTACAAAAAGACGATCGGTGCCATCATTAGGGTTTTGAAGGTCTAAAGGACTTGTAAAATTTAAATTTGAAAATGCATTTGTAAATTCTACGGTATTCTGCGGAATTGGTGTAAGGGCCAAATCAGTTTCATCACTACATGAGAAACTTAAAGCAGATATGATGCCAGCAAATAAAATACCTAATCTTTTCATAGTAGTCATTATTTTACTACTATGTACGTAATACCGGATTTGAACAGATGTTAAAGAAAGCTAATATTTATTCCTTTATAAAACTTTGAATGGCCAGGTCATAACTTTTGAGCCCAAAACCTAATATTACTCCATTGGCACCGGCAGAAATATAAGATACATGTCTAAAATCTTCCCGTTGATGGGTGTTGGATATATGGACTTCCACCACAGGAGTCTCTACGGCCTTAACTGCATCACCAATACCAACAGAGGTATGCGTATAAGCTGCTGCATTTAAGACAATGCCATCATAAGAAAAGCCTGTTTCCTGAATTTTGGAAATTATCTCCCCCTCAATGTTAGACTGAAAATATTCTAATTCCACGTCCTTAAACCTAAATTGAAGTTTTGTAAAATAATCCTCAAAAGTTTCTGCACCGTACACTTCCGGTTCTCTTTTTCCCAATAAATTTAAATTTGGGCCATTGATAATGATAATCTTCATGTACCAAAAGTAACAAATGTTGCTCTAACTATACGTAAGAAATGGTATAAGTATACCTGCAGAAATTGCAAGAAAATTTAACGACGGGTTCTATACTTTGGCTCAAAATTATACACTAAGCCCAAAGTAATGGTAGTCCATTTGGCCTGGTCTAAATTTATATTGGTGTAAGAAAGATTTACTTCTGAACTTGAACTTGTTAAATAAGCTATGGTTGGCCTATAATAAACCCCGCCATCATTACCATCATTTATTCCCATGGCCCATCCTGCATTACCACCAAAAGAAAAAGAATTGGACGTCCAGAAACGAACACCCGCGGATAATGGTAAAAATTGAACAGGCTCCAAATCAGAAAGGGGTATGGTAGATTGGTACTTTTCCGCAAATCCGTGAATATACCCAACAGCAGGGCCAATATCCACTACTTCTCCCAACGGGTACATATAAGAAGCGTCTGCCCCTAGCACAACACTGACCGCATCATTAAATTCATTTAGCGGTAAACCTGCTTGTACACCCAATTTAAACCCTTCCTGTGCACTTAGTTGAAATACCGTTAACACAAAGGAGATGATTATGCCTACTTTTCTCATATGTAATTTATTGATTTTGCTATGTCTTGAACGTTTTCTCATGCATATTATTATATCCGATCCGGTCCAAGCTTTGTAAATGCTATAAATTATCAAGATGATTATCTTTAAGCCATGATTTGGAAACATGCCCTTAAAGACTATACGGTTTATTTAAAATTGGAGAGAGGTCTATCTGACAATTCTATACAGGGCTATACAAGGGATATAGAAAAATTAATGATTTTTTTAGATACCAGGTCCATCACCATAGGTCCTTTAGAGATAGATAAGGCAACGGTGCAGCAGTTTGTGTATGAAGTTGCCAAGGTAGTTAACCCTAGGTCACAAGCACGAATTATATCTGGGCTCAAAAGTTTTTTCTCCTATCTAATTTTTGAGGATTACAGAAAAGATAATCCTATGGATTTAATTGAATCTCCTAAAATAGGCAGAAAATTACCAGATACTCTAGCCGAAAAGGAAATAGATAATCTAATTGGCGCTATAGACCTTGGTACACCAGAAGGGGAACGCAACCGTGCAATTTTAGAAACTTTATACGGGTGCGGTTTACGGGTTTCTGAACTAATTAACCTGAAGATATCCGATTTATTTTTTGAGGAAGGCTTTATTAAGGTTACCGGAAAAGGAGACAAACAGCGCTTTGTGCCTATTAGCTCCGTAAACATGAAATATATCAATATTTATAGAAATGAAATTAGGGTTCATTTAAATATAAAAGAAGGATTTCAGGATATACTGTTTTTGAACAGAAGAGGAAGACAACTTACACGAGCCATGATATTTACAATCGTAAAAAACTTGGCCCAAGAAACGGGATTACAGAAAAATATTAGTCCGCATACTTTTAGACATTCATTTGCAACCCATTTATTGGAAAATGGTGCAGACCTACGCTCCATTCAACAAATGCTGGGCCATGAAAGTATTACCACCACAGAAATATATATGCATGTGGACCGTTCTCATTTGGCCGATGTTATGAACACGTATCACCCCAGAAAGGAATATTAAAATTTCCACTTGCTACCAACGGTATACACTGACGGCATTTCTATTTGGGACTCTCCAAACATGCCTATATTACTTTTATTTAACTGCACATTACTTTTAACCTCTATCATAAAATTTTTATCTACATCATATCCAGCCCCAGCCACAAAACCCAAACGATATGGGGCATTCAAGAGCTCACGACGTTCAGTAGCTACCTCAACATCCATCCCGGATAGAAGGTAAAATTTCTCATTTATGTACCCTTTACCTATAATAGAAGACCTAAACCTCTCCGTATACATATACGTATCATAAAACCCCTGAAGCTCTAATTGTATGCCATTTAAACCATATAGGACCATGAAAGATTTATGTACATCATTATTGGCCGAAACGGGATACGAATGACCTGTAATTGAAAAACCAGATAAATTTGATAGGGAATTGGAAACCGGTGGTTCTTCTTCGATTTGAGCAATAATAGAACCAATGGAAAATAATAAGCAGCTCAATAAAATTCCAAGGCTATGAAGTTTCATTTCTGATGGATTTTACTTTGAAGTTACCTTTATTTCAACAAGTAAAAAAAATCTTATAAAAATTTTAACTGTCTTTAAATTAACCCACTACAACCGATGACCAGCTGTTCATTAATCCTTAAACTGGCTATAATCTCTTTTGTAAGGGCGGATAATAAGTCTTGCCTCCCTATCAAATCTTATATAATTATACACCCAATTAATAAAAACGACCATTCTATTTCTAAAGCCTATCAGAAAAAATAAGTGTACGAACATCCAGACAAACCATGCAAAAATACCTTGAAAACGGTAACCCTTAATATCACATACGGCTTTGTTTCTACCTATGGTTGCCATACTGCCCTTGTCATTATATACAAAGGGTTTCATAGGTTTATGTTCCAATAATTTGACCATGTTCTCCCCTAACAGCCTTCCTTGCTGAATGGCCGGTTGGGCAACCATAGGGTGTCCACGTGGGTTATCTTCCGTAGCCATACATGCAATATCACCAATTGCAAAAATTTCCGGATAACCAATTACTTGGTTAAACTCGTTAACCTTAAGCCTATTTCCTCCAGCCAAAACATCGGCAGCGTCCAAACCTTTGATACTTGCCCCTTTTACCCCAGCAGCCCAAATTACCGCTGCGGACTGAAAGACCAAATCTGTTTTGGTGGTAACCGTTTTGCCGTCATACCCGGTTACGCGTACGCCTTTCCATACCTGTACGCCCAATTCCTCTAAAAAGTCCTCGGCTTTTTTGGAGGCTTGGCTACTGAAACCTGGTAACAGGCAATCTCCCCCTTGTACTATATTTATTTGTGCCCTTCTAGTATCCAGATCCGGATAATCCTTAGGTAATATCCCTTTTTTAATTTCCGCCAATGCTCCTGCAAGTTCAACTCCCGTTGGCCCGCCACCAACGATGACAAAATTCATTAAAGCATCACGTTCATGATAATCATCCGTTAAAAGGGCCTGTTCAAAATTTTCCAAAATCAAACTTCTTAAATTAAGCGATTGTGGAATAGACTTCATGGACATGGCATGATGCTCTATTTCTGTATTACCAAAGAAATTTGTCTCTGACCCTGTTGCGACTACTAAATAGTCATAGGATAGATCTCCGATATCCGTTTTTATCTTTTTATGTCCTGGGTCTACCTCGGTTACTTCTGCCAAACGAAAGTAGAAATTGTCATATCCAATAAGCACTTTACGCAATGGATACGCTATGGAGTCTGGCTCCAATCCACCTGTTGATACCTGATATAAAAGGGGCTGAAAGGTATGGTAGTTGTTTTTGTCCAACAATACTACCTGTACTTCCTTTTTGCTTAATTTCTTTGCGAGGGAAACTCCCCCAAAACCACCACCTATGATTACGATTCTAGGATAGCTTGAAAGTGGTATGTTCATAGTTTTTAACTTGACGGCAAAATTAATCAAATGGACTACTACTTTAAAATAATATTCTCTTTTTAGTATCTTTAAGGCCTAACTCAAATAACTGACATCATGCGAAAAACCCTTATTTTATCGATATTACTCGGCGCCACCTTCCTATCTGTGAGCGCGCAGAAAAGTGAAAAGGAAGTACTTCAAAAATTAGAGCAAAAAAGTAAGGAATACGGAATTATAGCTCAAAATATTTGGGATTTCGCAGAAATGGGCTACCAGGAAGAAAAAAGTGCGGGTCTATTGCAAGAGACCTTGGAAAATGCCGGCTTTTCCATAACCAAAGGTGTCGCCGGTATCCCGACCGCCTTTATTGCGGAATATGGCAGCGGAAGCCCTGTAATAGCTATTTTGGGAGAATATGATGCTCTACCGGGACTTTCCCAAAAAGCGGTTGCCGAAAAAGAATCTGCGGACAAGGCTGCAGGCCATGCCTGTGGACACCATTTATTCGGTACCGCGTCTACCGCAGCGGCCATCTCTACCAAAGAATGGTTGGCAGCCAACAAAATGCAAGGTACCATACGTTTTTACGGCACACCTGCGGAAGAAGGTGGATCAGGAAAGGTATATATGGTCCGTGAAGGACTTTTTAACGATGTAGACATTGCCCTGCACTGGCATCCGGGAGCGCAAAATGCCGCAAGCGCAGGTGCCGCGCTGGCAAACAAATCAGCAAAATTTAGATTTCATGGTATTTCCGCTCATGCCGCAGGTTCCCCAGATAAAGGAAGATCCGCCCTTGATGGCGTAGAGGCAATGAACATTATGGTCAACATGATGAGGGAACATATACCGCAAGAGGCTAGAATTCACTATGTCATAACTTCCGGAGGTAAAGCGCCCAATGTGGTACCAGATTTTGCAGAAGTTTACTATTATGCCCGTCATAATTCCCGTAATGTTGTCATCGATATTTTTGACAGAATGGTTAAAGCGGCAGAAGGCGCAGCACTGGGTACGGGTACTACAATGGATTATGAAATGATCGGTGGCACCCATGAACTCTTACCCAACCTAACCTTACAAAAACTTGTTCATGATAACTTAACGGAAGTTGGTGGTATAGCATACACGGCGGAGGAAAAAGTATTTGCCGATAAAATTGCCAAAACATTGGGAATGGAAAAGGCAGATCTTAATGTTGCCAAAAATATACAGCCATATAAAACCGAAGCAAGGGCCTATGGTTCTACAGATGTGGGCGATGTTAGCTTTACGGTTCCTACCGTTGGTTTTGGTACGGCCACTTGGGTTCCCGGAACTCCCGCCCATAGCTGGCAAGCGGTTGCGGCCGGCGGTACATCTATTGGCAATAAAGGTATGATGGTTGCGGCAAAAACTTTGACCAAAACCGCTATGGACCTATTTAAGGACAAAAAATTGGTGGAGCAGGCAAAAACAGAATTTTTGGAAAACAGAGGGGCTGATTTTAAATATATCCCACTTTTGGGCGATAGGGCTCCAGCATTGAATTATAGAAACTAAAATTCATTCAACTTTTTAAAAATGTCCAAGGTAATCCTTGGACATTTTTAATTTTCGTAAAATTGATGTAACAAAAAAAACTTTTGTTAGACTAATTACGTAATAACCACCAACCACTAGTGAACAAAGAACTGGAACACAAATTTGTGACGGAGCTGCAAGACAATCAAAATATTGTCCATAAGGTGTGTACACTATATACCAATGACCGCGATTCTCACAACGATCTGTTCCAGGAAATTACCATTCAACTGTGGAAAGCCTATCCCAAATTTAGGGGAGATGCAAAGTTTAGTACATGGATGTATAGGGTTGCCTTGAATACGGCAATAACCCTCTATCGTAAAAACAAAAAGAGAATTGATACGGCGAATTATGAATCCGTAATTTTTAAGATAAAGGCAGATGAATATGACGAAACAGAGGAACTTCAGTTAAAATTGATGTATAAGGCCGTAAAACAGTTGGGCGATGTCGATAAAGCGCTAGTATTTCTATACTTGGAAGATAAAAATTATACGGAAATATCAGATACATTGGGTATTTCAGAAGTAAATGCGCGTGTTAAAATGAACCGTATCAAAAACAAATTAAGAACCATTTTGAATCCATAATATATGACGGATGAACTGGAATTATTGAAGAAAGATTGGCAAAACAAGGAGTTTAACGTTCCTAAGCTAAGCTATGAAGATATTCATAAGATGATTTGGAAAAAATCCTCATCTATCGTAAAATGGATATTGATCATTAGTATTTTGGAATTTTCCGTTCCCCATCTTCTTTACTTATTCCCTTCCATGAGAGAGGGCATGGAGGTTTATGAAAAAATTGGTGTTTCCCAATATCTATTTGGACTATCTGTATTTATTTATACCGTTGCCCTATATTTTATCTTTCAATTCTATAAAAGATTTAAGGAAATTTCCGTTCTGGACAATTCTAAAAACCTGATGAGGAAGATTATAAAGACCAGAAAAACGGTGAAACATTATGTTATCTTTTCCTTGTCCATGATCATGGTCACGATCATAATCATGATTATAGGTGTTTACCTCAACGATAATATTGCACTGGCATTCCCTGAATTCAAAGAAGGATTGGCCAATGTATCTCAAGAAAAGCTTAAAATTACCATTATGCTAGCCATTGGTATTTTTGGAGTAGTACTCACATTATTTATGGGAGGGGTTTATTTTCTTCTATATGGCCTACTCCTAAGAAAGCTAAAAAAGAACTATACGGAACTAAGACAATTGGAAATTTAAGGTGTTTTCCACTTTCGCTGCTTGTTCTCTTCTTCATAGGCCAAAAGGTCCGCTTTTGAGATTACCTTTAAGAAGGACGGATGTTGTTCTATGGCATATTCCAATTTTTCTATAATGGACTCTGAAGTTTCATTGTCATAATCTATATGTAAAGGTTCTTTGATGACCATGGATTGAAGTATACCTTTTTTCTTTATACGCAGCCCTTTCTTATCAAACGAACGTCTAAAACCATCAATTACAACAGGAACCACTACCGGTTTATATTTTTTGATGATATGAGCGGTGCCCTTTCGTAGCGGTTTCCAAGGTGTTGTCGTACCTTGGGGAAAAGTAATGACCCAACCATCGTTCAAGGCCTTGCCTATATTTGAGATATCGCTCATTTTAACCTGGCGCTTTACATCCTTGCCCTCTGACCGCCATGTTCTCTCTACACTGACGGAACCCGCATAGGCCATGATCTTTGTCAACAGACTTTTTCTCATTGTCTCCGCGGCCGCAACATAATACATATTCAGTTTTGGTTGCCATATGTAGCCTAAATTCTTAATGGAATCTTCCCTACCGCTTAAACTTGCATTGAACACATGAAACATTGCCACAACATCCGCAAAATAAGTTTGATGGTTACTTACGAATAGCACATTCCTATCCGGTAAATTCCTAATAATTTCAGAACCTTCAATCTCCAGCGTATTAAAACGTTTATACCGCTGATGCGAAAGCATCGCCAAAATACGGATAAGCCATTTCTTTAAAAATAAATTATGCCCAAAAGGGTTTGTTTTAAATAATCCCATAGATGCTAAAATAAATAATTAAGCTTATATCACTTGCTTTAATAACTCTTTAATCTCGCTCAACATCATTGCTGTTGCCCCCCAAACAATATACCCATTTAATTTAAAGGCAGGTACTTCAATATTGGAGGCATAAGACGTGGTCAACTTTTTTGTTACGATTTTTTTTTCATCCATAAAATCGAGCAAGGGCACCTCTAAAATTGTCTCTACTTCCTCATCCTGCTTACGAAAAGGTTTTGGTTCTTTGTAAAGTCCCATATAGGGTTGTACCATAAAATTGCTGGGCGGTATAAAAATAGTGGACAATTCTTTCACCACCGTTACATCTTTTGGCTCTACCCCTACTTCCTCATGTGTTTCGCGCAATGCGGTGTTTAAAAGCCCATTATCATTTCTTTCCGCCTTTCCGCCTGGGAAGCCAACTTGATTGGAGTGTACGCCTTTGTATGTTTTACGCAGAATAAGCAAAAGGTTCGTTTTTTTTTCTTCGGATGGATAAAACAAAGCCATTACCGCTGCTTTCCTAGGATTTTTTTGTGTCAGGTTTATTTGTTTTAAGTCCGCTACACGACCTTGTGGAGCCATTTTATATTGCGAAGCCTCACCTGGTAGCGGTAAATCTTTTATTTTTGAGACCTGATGTTCAAATAAATTAAAATCCATGACCCTAGCTAAATCCTATTTATATATTATTGTGGCCGCCCTGTTAACAATAAGTTGCAAAGATACCGCTAAGAAACCTGAAAGTCCAATTATTAACACGGAGACACGCATAGATTCCACAAAAATTAAAAGCGACTCCCTTGCCAAACAAGAGGAAGAAAGTTTTGAACTTACAGAGGACAACGCCATTGATTTTTTCTATGAATACCAGCAAGATTTAAAGGCCAATAAAGTAAAGATTACCACCAGTTTGGGCAGTTTTACGGTTGAACTTTACGAAAATGTGCCCTACCACCGTGCCAATTTTATTTATTTGACCCGCAAAGGTTATTTTGACTATACCCAATTTCATAGAGTGGTCAAAAACTTTATAATTCAAGGAGGAAATTCTGATGACCGCAAAACAGGTAAGAAACGTAATGAAATTGGAAGATATTTACTACCACCGGACACCCGTAAGGGACATAAACACCATAGGGGCACCATATCTATGCCCAGCAGTGAAATGGACAATCCGCATATGCTAGCTTCCCCTTATGAGTTCTTTATCGTTGTTACCGATCCAGGCTCTTACCACCTAGATAATGAATACACTCCTTTCGGCAGGGTCATTGAAGGTATGGATGTAGTAGATAAAATAAACAATCAACCTGTTGGTGAGGGTGACTGGCCCATGCAGAACATTTACATTACCAAAGCGGAGGTCATTGAATAAGAGATATAGAAAAATCTACGATAACTTACATACTCTACGTCAAATGTGGAATGACGAGCCTATACATGGTCTTTCATGTTTTACATAAAAATGTAAAACATCTTATCAATTATATTTCCCGATAAATATTGGGCAATGAAATTTTGAATTTAACGGCCAGTATACGCATGACAATAATGGTCAATATAGCCAATGAATGGGCTATGGTATTACTTATAACTGGAAATTGTATCAGTAAAAAATATACCAATCCACCTAAAATACATACGGTAGCATAAATTTCTTTTCTAAATATAACTGGTATTTCATTGCAAAGAATATCACGGATCACACCACCAAAACATGCTGTTATTGTACCTAACGCTATACACATTACCGGTGATAGATCTGCCGCAATCCCTTTTTCTACACCGGCCATGGTATACAGACCTATACCAATGGTATCAAACAAAAAAAGAGATTTTCTGACGTATTTTAGCTGCTTTACAAATAGTATGGCCAAAATAACGGTAAGCACAATGACCAAAATATGTATAGGCGCATTTAACCACCCTACGGGTCTAATACCAATTAACAGATCCCTTAAAGTTCCACCCCCAACTGCAGTTACGAAAGCGATAATCAACACTCCAAAAACATCGAGTTTTTTTTCCATGGCCACCAATACCCCAGAAATTGCGAACGCAATGGTTCCTAATATATCTATAATATAATAGAACATAAGCTATAGTTGTTGGGTAAAGTAATTATAGTCTTTTAAAACGGTTTCTAAATATGGTTTATCATATAATTCTGAATTGGTCAATAAAATACTATCCACTTTATCCCTCAACATTTTTAATGTCTTATAATCATTACTCTTTTTGGCTATACGAAACGTTTCCTTGATCAGCCGTACATCTTTGTCCGTCAGCATGGTAACATTTGTAAATACGGGCACATAAGTATCTTCTACCTCTTCCAAAATGGTATGCGATACTTTTGTTTTTTGTTTTGTACTAATGACCACCGTTCCTGCAGCGGCATCTCCCAAACGTTGTTTCCTGTCAGAAAATAAAATGGTCAATATACCTATTGCACCCAAGAACAACCAAATATCTACCAATCTTAACATCCATCGTGTAAGATAATTGCTCCAATGTACAGGTGAGCCATCTATTTTCACCACCCGTATTTTCATCAACATTTTACCAACAGTTCTTCCATTAAATATGATATGCATTAACAAACTATAGAACATGGCAGGCAGAAAAATAAGTGCTACCAATCCACGTTGTGTCCATCGGTCATCATACACATATCCTATGGCATCTCCTATCAGATTTACCAACATGGAATACAAATAAAGAATAAAAGCATCTATTAAAAATGCTAAAATTCGTTCACCAATACTGACTATGGTATAATTAAGATTAACATTTTGCGTTGTATTGATTTGGAGGTTATTCATTAAGTCTTAAATTTAACAAGGTAAATACTATATATGCGCGAAGCTGCTTTTGTAAGGCAAAATAAGGAAAAATGGATCGCTTTTGAAAAGGCTATCGCCCTTGGCCGCAATACAAACCCCGATGAGCTAGCCAATGGTTACATTCAATTAACCAATGATTTGGCATACGCGCAAACCTATTACGCAGAAAGTAAGACTTTATTGTATTTGAACGAACTTGCTGCGCAGGCCCATCAAAAAATATATAAAAACAAAAAAGAAAACCGCAATCGGATTGTTGATTTTTGGCGAACGGAATTTCCGTTGTTCTTCAGACAATATCATAAAACAATGGGTATTGCATTTTTGATTTTTATTGTGGCATCTGCAATTGGAGCACTTTCTGCCCTGAACGACACTACGTTTGTCCGATTGATATTGGGCGATGCATATGTTAACGAAACCTTGAACAATATTGCAAACGGGGACCCGGCAGCAATCTATAAGGGCGGAAGTGAAATTGGAAGTTTTCTTGGAATAACTATTAACAATATAAGGGTCGCATTCCTAGCTTTTAGTTTTGGAGTTATTACCAGTATAGGTACCGCATATATACTTTTTAGCAATGGGGTAATGTTAGGGGCCTTTATTACCTTCTTTTACACAAAAGGTGTTTTTTTTGAAGCCAATAAACAAATTTGGCTACACGGTACTATAGAAATCTCGGTAATTATTATTGCCGGATGTGCTGGTTTAATTATGGGCAACAGTATTCTTTTTCCAAAAACATACTCAAGACGTATTTCTTTTATGAAAGGTGCCAAAGATGGGTTAAAGGTTGTTGTGAGCACCATTCCTTTCTTTATCCTTGCAGGCTTCATAGAAGGTTTTATAACTAGATATACCAATATGCCTAATTGGTTGGCAATATTAATTATAGCGGCCTCGTTGTTTTTAATTGTATTCTATTATTTGGCATACCCTATTATTCTTAACAAAAAATATGAAAGACAACTACATACCACTGCGGGTAAACCGTGATTTTGGAGAAATTATATCCGTTTATTTTGATTTTTTTAAACAGAACATTAAAAATTTCACCAATGTATTTATAAGTTATAACGGTCTATTCATGATCGGCCTTTTGATCGCAAGTTATCTTTTGGTATCTGGAGTTATAGGATTAATTGCTTTTGAGACCAATAATAATTCTTTCTCGGACTCTATGGGTTTTGAAGATAACTATTACATCTACCTTGTTATTGGCAGTGGACTTTTTTTCATCATTTTTATTTTGGTGGCCATTCTTAACTATTCGTTATCCACGAGCTACATGATCAAATATGAGGAAAAGAAGAACAATATGTTCAACAAAAAGGAAGTTTGGGCATTTGCAAAAAGCCAGTTGGGAAATATTGTCCTATTTATTTTACTACTGATCCCTATTTACCTGGCATTTATGATAGTAGCCATTATGATGGCCATAATACCCATTCTTGGCATGTTTGCCCAATATATTGTTCAATTCTTTGTTGCCGCTTGGATCGGGGTTTCTTTTTTTGATATGCTGAACAAACAAAAAGGAGCAATAGATGCTTTTGGTGAAGGGTGGCGATTAGTAACCAAAAACTTTTGGAAATCCGTAGGGGTAAATTTTATCTTGGGCTTATTACTTGGCCTTTTGCTAATGCTTACCCTAATGGTACCGGGTATAATTTTAGGCATTTACACCTTTCATGTTGTAGAAAATGATGTTGATTTTGCCAACTCAATTGTAACTACCGTAGTATATACCATAGGTACCTGTTGCATCTTGATAACGGCAGTCTACGGGCAATGCCTTTCTCAATTTGTAAATGGTATCCTATATTATGCATTACATGAAAAAACGTACAACGAACATACCAGGGCCACTATTGAACAAATAGGACTAAACGATTAATTTGAAGTATAGATTATTGCTAATATTATGGGTACTGCATTACTATTGCGCTTTTGGGCAATTAGGTGATATAGCGGACGTTCCTATAGATTCCACTTCCACTATTAAACCAAAGGAGTGGACAGAGGATTTGTCCCAAAAATATACAGGAGAAGAATTCAATTACCAAATCAAAACCGGAGAATCCCAAAATTTACTTGCGCGCTTTATTACGTGGATAGGTCAAGGATTGCAACGTGTATTCGGCATAGAAATATCACCTCAGGTGCTTCAGGTTATTGAACACATCATCTATTTACTTATGGCAATACTGGCCATTTATTTATTGGTCAAAGTTCTTACCAACGAAAGCTTCAATTCCATTTTTACCAGAAAGGCCAAAAATTTGGGAACGGTAAATCTTACTGAAGAACATATAGAAACTATAGACTTGCACAAACTGCTTCAAGATGCATTGCAAGTCCAAAATTATAGATTAGCAATTAGATATCAATTTCTTTTAACGTTACAAAATCTTTCGAAAAAAGAAATTATTAGCTGGCATTTTGAAAAAACAAATTCCGATTACTTATCCGAAATCAAGGAAAAAAACCTTAAGCAAGGATTTAAAAAGGTTAGCTACTTATATGATCATATATGGTATGGAGAGCAAGAGATTGACATTGACAGGTACGACCAGTATACAGTGGAATTCAATTCTATAAACCAATTAACAACAGTATAGATTTGGGTAAACGTTCAAAAATAATACTAGGTCTTTTAATAGCGGTACTAATAGGTATCATAGCTACAGAGATCGTACGTCCCAAACCTATTAACTGGAGGCCTTCATTCACCTCTAGTTCAAAAATACCTTTTGGGTGCTACGTACTTTATCAGGAATTGCCCACACTTTTTCCAGATAGTAAAATAGAAACGGTAGAGGAAAGTATTTATAATGTTTTGACCACCCGTGATTCCAGTAAGATTTCCACTTATATAGCAATTAACAATATGCTTTCTTTTGACAGTCAAGAGAGCAAGCAATTATTGAATTATGTAGCTAAGGGAAACCAAGTCTTTATTGCTGCCAACAATCTTTATGGGATGTTAGCAGATACCTTGAACATTGAGATGGAAAGATATTATGATTTCAAGGAAGATACGGCCAGTGTTAGTTTGACCAATACACGTTTTAAAACTGCACAGTTTAGGTTTGAACGAGGTGCGGACCCTGTATATTTCACTAGTGTGGACACTTTAAATACTGAGATACTTGGCCATATCAGTTTTACCGAAAAATCATTTCTACCAACGGAAATGGATACATTAAAAAGTAAACCTAACTTTATTAAAACAGCTTTTGGTAACGGCCATTTTTATATCAACACATTGCCGGCAGGGTTCAGCAACTATTATTTATTAAACCGCTCCAGCAATTATAGTGCGCAAAGCCTGTCTTATTTGACCAACGATTATCTGTATTGGGACGATTATAAAAAATCCGGGAGAAAGATAATAACTTCTCCCAT
This sequence comes from Maribacter sp. MAR_2009_72, assembly GCF_007827235.1. Classification (NCBI taxonomy): domain Bacteria; kingdom Pseudomonadati; phylum Bacteroidota; class Flavobacteriia; order Flavobacteriales; family Flavobacteriaceae; genus Maribacter; species Maribacter sp. MAR_2009_72. The sequence continues at coordinate 1,477,846 of NZ_VISB01000001.1, forward strand.
GCGGTTTGTTTTGAACCAACCCGCATTAAAATGGGCTTATTATCTTACAATCTGTGCGTTGCTGTTATTTGTGATTTTTAAGGCAAAAAGAGAGCAGCGTATCATACCTATTGTTTCTCCATTGGAAAATTCCTCGGTAGAATTTGCAAGAACGGTTGGGACGCTTTATCATCAAAACAAGGATTACACCAATCTAAACCATCAAAAAATCAATTATTTTCTATCCTTTATTAGAAATAGATATTTTGTTAATACCGCTATATTGGATGAACCATTTATAAGGACCTTGGCCAATAAATCCGGTAATAGTATCAACGACACCAAAACATTGGTTACCCTTATATTAAACTTAAAAAACAAACCTATACATACAGAACAGGATACGGTTACCTTATCTAAAAAAATTAATGCATTTAAAAAATCTTATGGAAGATAATTTACAAGAAAACACTCCACAGGAGTTTAATTCACGAATAGATTTATCCCAACTTCAAGAGGCCGTCGCCAAAGTAAAAACCGAATTGGGCAAAGTGATTATTGGACAACAAGAGATGATAGAATTATTGATCATTTCTATCCTTGCCAATGGGCATTCCTTAATTGAAGGTGTACCCGGTGTAGCCAAAACAGTTACCGCAAAACTTTTGGCAAAAACAATGAACGTAGAGTTTAGCCGTATACAGTTTACGCCAGATTTAATGCCCAGTGATATTTTAGGCACCTCTATATTCAATGTCAAGACTTCTGAGTTCGAATTTAAGAAAGGACCAATTTTTTCCAACATTATTCTTATTGACGAAATAAATCGTGCACCGGCAAAAACCCAGGCAGCCTTATTTGAAGCCATGGCCGAACGCCAAATTACCATTGATGGACACGAATACCCTATGCAACCTCCATTTTTGGTTTTCGCAACGCAAAATCCTGTAGAACAAGAAGGCACATACAGATTACCGGAAGCTCAATTAGATCGCTTTTTATTTAAAATCAATGTACGGTATCCATCCTTGGAAGAAGAGGTGCGTATCTTAGAGACCAAACATCAACAAAAGAACAATGATGTTGAACTCATGGTCCAATCCGTATTGTCCGCCAAGCAAATTGCGGAATATCAAAACACCATCAAGGATATCATCGTTGAAGACAACCTTTTAAAATATATTGCGGCAATTGTCAATAATACAAGAACAAATGCCAATCTATATTTAGGAGCATCTCCAAGGGCCTCCATTGCCATATTAGATGCCTCCAAAGCTGTTGCCGCAATCAACGGCCGTGATTTTATAACCCCAGATGACATTAAAAAAGTAGTGTCCCCTATTCTATGCCACCGTATAATCCTAACTCCTGAAAGGGAAATGGAAGGACTTACTGCTGAAAAAATGATTCAAGATTTAGTGCAGACCATTGAAATCCCAAGATAAAGGATTGTGAAAAAAATTTTTAAAAATATATACTTACAACCACGCTTTTTTCTGCTTTTGGCGGGCATTGTTACCTGTTTTCTATTGGCCTATATTTTTGAAAATATCATGGTCGTTGCCAAATCATTGTTTTATGTGTTTATTGCTTTTTGCATTGTGGACATCCTCCTTTTGTTTATTTCAAAAGGTAATGTAAAGGCCCAACGCATTCTGGCAGACAAGCTATCCAATGGAGACGAAAACGGTATCGATATTATAATAAACAACTATTATTTTTTTAAAATAGATATCACCATTATAGATGAGCTGCCTTTTCAATTTCAAAAGCGTGATTTTAAAATTATAAGTTCAATAAAAAGTGGCGGAAAAAAAACATATTCCTATTCCTTAAGACCTGTGGAAAGAGGTGTCTATGCGTTTGGGAACTTGAACATTTTTTCCAGTTCTCCCATTGGGCTATTGACCCGTAAATACACTTATGACCAAGGGCAGGAAGTGCCGGTATATCCTTCTTTTCTACAGCTAAGAAAATATGACCTATTAGCTTTTAGCAATAAACTATTTGAGCATGGCCTTAAAAAAATTAGGAGAATTGGCCATACAATGGAATTTGAACAAATTAAAGATTATATACAAGGTGACGATATTAGAAATATCAACTGGAAAGCTACTGCCAAGAAAAATCAGTTAATGGTCAACCAGTTTCAAGATGAAAAGTCACAACCAATCTATTCCATCATAGATAAAGGCCGTGTTATGAAAATGCCGTTTAATGCATTAAGTCTTTTGGATTATGCTATAAACGCTACATTGGTCATTAGCAATATTGCCCTTAAAAAAAATGACAAAGCTGGTATGTTTTCCTTTAGCAATAAGGTTGAGAACAGAGTGGTTGCAGAACGCAGAAGTGCCCAAATGAACTTGATTTTGGAAACACTTTACAACCTTACCACCAATTTTGTGGAAAGTGATTTTAGCAGGTTGTATATTGATATCAAAAGAAATATACCGCAACGGAGCTTATTACTATTATATACTAATTTTGAAACCCTAGATGCCTTGCATAGGCAGCTTCCTTATTTACAAGCAATTGCAAAACAACATTTATTGGTTGTCATCTTTTTCAAGAATACAGAATTACTTTCGTTTGCCGGCCAAAAGGCTATTAGTAGCAAAGATATATTTGAGCAAACCATTGCTGAAAAATTTATATACGAAAAAGAGCTCGTGGTCAACGAACTGCGTAAATATGGTATCCAAACAATTTTGACCAAACCGGAAGAACTTACACTCAACACGATCAATAAATATTTAGAGATCAAGGCTAAAGGCCTCCTATAACCCTACCTTAATAAATAGGCGGCCTGTAGCACAGCCGTAATATCACGTGAACCCGCTTCAGGATTTGATGGTAAATTAAGATTCGGTATTTCACTATTTTCTACGACCAAGCAGCCACAATATTTGCCTCCCCCGGTCCTTCTTCTAGTATTGCTGGTCAGTACATCCAACGCCAAACCAGATACTATTCCGCCCAAAGTCGTAAACAGGACATCCCTTCCTTCAAATGAAGCTCCCCTGGGTTGATCGTACAAGGTTTCCTTTGCCATTGCCGCACCAAAACTACTGCCCACGGCACCCACCCAGGTCCAACCCCTTTTTCCATCAAAAATCTTATGAGCGGCATAGCCCCCAACACCTCCTATGACAATTCCCGCTCCAAAATGCTTGACCGCATCATCACTACCTTGGGCCTTTAATTGAAAAAACATAAGCAATAAAAGCGTACTTAACATAACGTGTTTCATTGTGGGAACTTTATTTTATTTGTCATTAAAATTTTAAAAATAGACTGCAAATTTATACTATCAATAAACAATTTCAATAGGTATAACCCTACCTTTATTCATTAAAAAAATAGCCCTTTACAAAATGGACCAAGTAATTTTTTACTACCATATACGACCAATATCATACATAAATAAAGCACATGAAAACTATATATCACGAAGCAAAAACTAGAGGCCATGCAGACCATGGATGGTTAAAATCTTATCATAGTTTTAGTTTTGCAAACTACCATAATCCGGAACGTATGCACTTTGGCGCCCTAAGGGTCCTTAATGATGATGTAGTGGCTGCCGGCCGTGGATTTGGCACACATCCCCATCGTAACATGGAAATTATTTCAATACCATTGCAGGGAGACCTTAAACATATGGATGATATGGGTAATTCAACGGTAATTAAACAAGGTGACATACAAGTTATGAGTGCCGGAAGTGGCGTATCGCATAGCGAATTCAATAAAAACAACGACCAAGAAGTAAAGTTTCTGCAAATTTGGATATTCCCCAATCAGTCTGAAGTAACCCCACGCTACGGGCAAATTTCCATTTCTGATAAAGAGGTCGCCAATGGTTTAACGCAAATAGTATCTCCCAATACCGACGACGACGGAGTGTGGATTCATCAAGATGCATGGTTTTATATGGGCAGTTTTAATATGGAAAAATCAGGAAATTACAAACTTAAAAACAACCATAATGGCGTATATGTGTTTGTATTGGATGGCGAATTAGAAATTAATGGGCAGTTACTGCAAGCAAGGGACGGTTATGGCATTTGGGAAACGGATTCATTTTCTTACCACATAAAGTCCAAAGCTAAAGTTTTATTCATGGAAGTTCCTATGCAATTCTAATCTTATCCAAGGTTTAAATAGTTACCATATCCTTAAAAGAAATTAGAGATTAAATATGCATTGTTTTCTTATTAAAAATGCATTTTACTGTGTATTTGTATACAACTTTCTTATATTTAAAAGTGTAAAGCATACAGGTAAAAAGTTAAACAAAAGATATGCTTAAAAATGCGAATTTATTTGTTCTGTTGAGGATTATTTAAAAAATCCTTAACCATAAGCAAATCACAATTTTTAAATCAAGTTGAAATAATAGTTTATACTTTTTGTGATAAAAAACGTAAATCATAACGCCCAGGACCAAAATACCAATGAAAATAGTTTATTAGACCATATAGGTTTGATCACCCTTCTTTCTGCGCTATTTACTTTTTTCATGTTCCTATACACTTTGTTCAATAACACAAGGCTTTTACAAATAACAGCCTTCGTAATTTTTCTAGGTTTTGCAATAGGTTTTATCATGAACATTCTAAAATTGGAAAAGGCCACACGGCTATATATGTCGCTATTTCCTCCTACCATGTTTATGATCATCATTGTCTTGATCGGAGGTTTTTTTGGTCAAGCATTGGCCTTTGCCACGATGGCATTTTTAGCGTTCATTGCCTATCGTAATAAACCTAAAATTAGACTCGCCATTATTATCTATGATATTATGGCATTTATAGTTCCAACGCTTTACATTACTTTTTATGGTCCCATTTTGGGCGTCATAAATTTACCTTATGATGAAATTTTAGTTTACATAGCATGTCTAATCTGGCTTTCCCAGACCTTTAGAATGTATGATGAAACAAAGACCAGAAAATATACCAATGAGCTGGAAAAAAACAATACTATGCTAAAGGCCAACGAAAAGGCATTACAAACAGCACAGAGCAATCTTGAAAAGCAAAATCAAAAGCTTTACGACCTTAACCAGGATTTGAATAAAAAAAATAAACAAATTGAGGAATTCACTTTTATCGTGACCCATGATCTTAAAAGTCCGTTAAACAATATCAATATCATTTCTAAACATCTACTGGACCAACCGAACTCTACTACCTTTAAAGAATTCAAAGAACATTTTGAACATTTGGAGGGCAGTTCCACAAGAATGACCAATTTGGTACTTGGCCTTTTAGAGTATGCCGAAACAGGCAATAGTGATAAAATGAAAGTTATAGATTGCCAAGAAATTGTGCAACAGATTATTACGGACCACTCCCAGTTGATCAAGAACAATAGGGCAACCGTGCTAATTAACGACTTACCCAACATTGTTGGCCGTGAAAGGGATATACGCATGCTCTTTCAGAACCTATTACATAATGCCCTCAAATTCTCTTCAGTAAGAAATGCTCCTAAAATTGTAATCTCCTCAGAGGAAAAAGACAATTTTTATCAGTTTAAAATGAGCGATAATGGTATTGGCATCTCCAAAGACCAACAACAGAATATATTCAAGGCATTTAATAAATTGCATCACCAATCTGAATTTGAAGGCTCGGGAATTGGTCTATATGGTTGCAAACGAGTAGTAGATATTCATGAAGGCGATATTTGGGTAGAATCCATAGAAGACCAAGGAAGTACTTTTTACTTTACTATTAGCAAAAATTTACAAATTCAGGAATATTCACAACCCGTACACTAAATCCTGAATATGAAAAAATGCCTTATCTTACTTTTGTTAATAACGATAAAAACCGTTGGTCTAGCTCAGGAGAAACCCATTCGTTTAGGAGTAGCCGGTCTTACCCATGGCCACGTAGGATGGATTTTGGGCCGTGAAAACCAAACGGATATGGTTATGGTTGGAATTGTAGAACCCAATACGACACTTGCCAATAAATTATCCAAGGAATTTGGGTTTCCTATGACGATGGTTTTTGATTCTATGGAAGAAATGATCGCAAAAACTAAACCGGAGGCCGTTGCTGCATTTGGAAATATTAAAGATCATTTAAAAGTAGTGCAGGAGTGTGCTCCTAAAGGGATACACGTAATGGTAGAAAAACCTTTGGCCACAACATTTGATGATGCCGTTAAAATTGCCAATTTGGCAAAAACATATAAAGTTCACGTCCTTACCAATTATGAAACATCATGGTATGAAACCAATGTCAAGGCATTAGATGAACTAAAGAACGGTACCATAGGTGAGCTAAGAAAGGTAATAATTAGAGATGGTCATAAAGGGCCAAAAAATATTGGGGTTTCACAAGAGTTTTTGGAATGGCTTACAGACCCAGTTTTAAATGGTGGCGGAGCTATAACGGATTTTGGGTGTTATGGGGCAAACCTAATGACTTGGATCATGAACGGGACAAAACCGCTGTCAGTCACCGCGGTTACACAACAACTACAAGCAGATAACAATCCTAATGTAGATGATGACGCAACCATAATTTTAACCTACCCCAACCAAATGGCTATTTTGGAGCCTTCTTGGAATTGGCCTATTGGCAGAAAGGATATGGAACTTTACGGCACCAAAGGAGCTATTTATGCGGATAACCCTACACAGTTGAGGATAAGAATATCAAAGGGCTACAGTCAATTTACGGAAGAGACTTTTTTACTGCCCCAACGCAAAAAACCGTTCAACGACCCTTTTTCCGTATTTACTGCAGTGATAAAAGAAGAGTTGAAATTACCACCTTTTAACGTATATTCATTAGAAAACAACATGGTTGTAATGGAAATTCTTCAAGCGGCCATTGAGAGTGCCAAATCAGGTAAGACCATACACTTAACAAAATAGCACATGAACACTACTTATAAGAAAATTTTTGGAGGGGATCAAATAAAGGCCAACAGGGTTGAACTTACCTTACGGGACGGCAATATTATTCCAATTTGTAAGGATGAGGGAGAATCTGCAAGATTAGCAGGTTTTAGCACATCGTTACCACAGTTTATAGAAATTTATGTTCATAAAGACGAGGAAGTAAAAGCACTATCCCTGATATCCAATTTAGAGTGGGACAATTAAAAATAGCATAAAACTTACTATAATGAGCAAAATGTTAACTAAAAAAGTCTCCTTAAAGGAGACTTTTTTAGTTAGGTTAATCATCTATCATACCTTGCTTAGCGGAGTTATTTCCAAGGTCTTGAACTCAACTGGGCCATGATCACCTTGTATCATAATCGGACCTGGCTCGTCCTCCTTATTGTCCAATGCTCCCCCTGTCATCCCATCAATATTCTGATTGGATATAATAGTCTTACCATTAGCAACTATAGTGACCCTTCTACCAATTAAGGTAATTTCATAGGTTTGCCACTCCCCTGCTTTTTTTGCCATGTTCATATTTGGCGATATAAGGCCATAAATACCCCCAAAATAAATAGAGGAAGCCTCCAAACCAATATTATCCGCAATTTGCACTTCATAACGCCCTCTTAGATATAGACCACTATTGCTACCTTCTGGATATCTAAATTCTGCCTTTAATTTAAAATCCTTGAACTTTTGTTCAGAGATTAAATTAACCCCGGATTGTGAACTTGTTAAAATTCCATTGACCACCTTCCATTGATTACCTTCTATCACTTTCCATCCGTCTAAATTCTTACCATTAAAAAGCTTAACCGCTTTGCCTTCCTTGACATTATCATAAAAAGATAAATTTGGCGCTTTAACAGCGCTCCATTCATACTTTTTTCCATCTACATACACCATAGTTCCTTTTAAGGTATCGTCATCCAATTTTCCTTCAAATACCATATTAGATGCCCCTGGCTCCCACTGAGGCGGAATTTCAAAAGAAAATATTTCCCCATATTTTTTTATTTCCGCAATGGGCCTTGCGCTACCAAAAGCATAGGTAAACCTACCTATTAATCTACTGTTGCCAGAATGTCTAATCTCAAGCCATGATGGCAATTCCTTACCTTCTTGATTAATGGTCAAATTCCATTTTCCTTCCAAGGGATGCCCTTCTTGTGCCTTTGCTACCGTAGCATTTAACATTACAATCATGAGAAGAAGCAAGGTTGTTTTAATCGTATTCATTGTTTTGAGTTTTTTTTGAGTAGTTTCAAATATAATTCAACTTTTAAACACTGTTTCCAAACAGCGCACTAAATAATGATAAATTAAAAAAATATACACCATTGTAATATGATGTTATTAATTTAACCTAACGCAAATTTCATTATTGATTATCTGCATAATTTGTTACATTTAAAGTTCATTTCAACGAAACATCATAATGACATTTTTCAAAAAATTCCTTTTAGGAATACTTCCCCTATTTTTAATTGCCCTATCATCTTGTGAACCTAAAAAACCAAAAGAAATTCCTTTGGTCATTCAAAAAGACAGCACGGCGTTGTTAGAGGCCGTTGAATTGGCAAGAAAAAGTATATCGGCAACTGTTGCAGATGGCTTAAACCTTAGTTTATGGGCTTCCGATTCCTTGGCACCGGACCCTATTGCGATGGACATTGACAATGAAGGAAAAGTATATTTAACAAGATCGAATAGAAATAAAAACTCTGAATTTGATATCCGTGGGCATAGGGACTGGATGACAGAATCCATTTCATTTGAAACCGTGGAGGACAGAAGAGCTTTTCTTCATAGAAAATTTGCACCTGAACTCAGTAAGGAAAACCAGTGGTTCCCAGATTTGAACAATGACAGTATCCATGATTGGAGAGATCTTGCCGTAGAAAAAGATGAAGTTTGGATGCTAGAAGATACGGACAATGATGGCATTGCGGACATATCTACCCAAATCCTAAATGATTTTAATGATGAAATCAATGACCAAGCAGGAGCGTTATTGGTTAGGGACGAAGATATATTTGTAGGTATTGGTCCGGGAATGTACCGCCTTAGGGACACCAACGGCGATAAAATACTGGATGAAAAAACCAGCATTGCAGAAGGTTTTGCAGTTCATATAGGATTTGGTGGACACGGTATGTCCGGTGCCATTGAAGGTCCTGATGGAAAAATTTACTGGGGCATTGGCGATATAGGTGCTAATATTACCACTGTTGATGGCGAAAACCATAAATACCCAAATGAAGGTGTCATAGTAAGAAGTAATCCGGATGGTACCGATTTTGAAGTATTTGCCCACGGATTGCGCAATACCCATGAATTTGTTTTTGATGCCTATGGCAATATAATCTCTTCTGACAACGACGGTGACCATAAAGGCGAAAGCGAGCGCTTGGTCCATATTGTTGAGGGATCGGATGCCGGTTGGAGGGCAAATTGGCAATATGGTAAATATACAGACCCCAAGAATAATGGTTATAATGTTTGGATGGATGAAAAATTGTTTACGCCACGTTGGGAAGGACAGGCCGCATATATAATACCACCCATACAGAATTTTCACAATGGCCCAACCGGTATGAGGTATAATCCCGGTACGGCTTTGGGCAAAAAATGGTTAAATAGATTCTTTTTGGTGGAATTTGTGGGAGACCCTACACGTTCCCATATATGGTCCTTTGACCTAAAACCAAAAGGTGCATCGTTTGAACTTAACACGGATGAGTCTATCCTAAACGGAATATTACCTACAGGTATTGACTTTGGTCCAGACGGGGCCTTGTATCTTGCAGATTGGATTAATGGCTGGGGAAGTAAGGATTTTGGACGCGTATGGAAACTTGACGTTACAGAAGATAGCAATGACCTGGAACAGGAACGCTTAGAGACCCAGCGCTTAATGACCCATAATTACAAGGACGATGATGCTGATAATTTGGTGCATTTATTGGCGTATCCGGATATGAGAATTCGTCAAAAAGCACAATTTGAGTTGGCCAGGAGAACATTTTGGGGCTACCGCGCATTAAAAAAGGTTATTACGGAAAACGATAATCAGTTTGCACGAATACATGCTATTTGGGGCATTGGCCAAATTGCAGCAAACGATAAGGATGATGCAAAACCGTTACTAGCATTACTGAACGACGGAGACCCGGAAATCATAGCCCAGACCGCTAAGGTTCTAGGCGACATTCGTTATGAAAATGCAGCGGATAGTTTAATAAACCTTACAAAGCATGAAAACGATAGGGTTAAATTCTATGCGGCCCAAGCTTTGGGACGCTTAAAGTATGAGAATGCCATAGAACCGTTATTGGAAATGATCGTACAAAACAACGATAAGGATATTTACTTACGCCATGCGGCCGTTCTGGCATTATCAAGAATTGGTAAGGCAGAACCACTTTTAGCTCTTGAGAATAACGAAAACAGAAGCTTACGGATTGCCGCAGTTCTGGTACTGAGAAAATTACAGGACCCAAATATAACGGTTTTCCTATCTGATAAAGATGAGTACATTGTTACGGAAACAGCTAGGGCCATCAATGACGACCTCTCTATTGAAGAGGCGCTACCAGCATTGGCAGGAATACTTGAAAACAAAAAATATACATCTGAACCATTGGTAAGAAGGGCCATTAATGCCGCATTACGAGTTGGTGGCGAAAAGGAGTTGGAACTCTTGGTCAATTTTGCAAAAAGAAAAGATGTATCCAATATTTTACGTGGAGAGGCCCTATCAGCCCTTGGCACATGGAACAAGCCTTCCGTTTTGGACCGTGTTGATGGAAGATACCGGGGTGAAATTGTTAGGGAAGGCAATCAGTTGCAACAAAAAATAGAAAAGGATATTCCTTTTTTCCTTAAAGACAGTAATCCTGAAATCTTGATAGGCATTTCCAAAACCATTAGTGAACTAGGCATACAATCCTATAACACTGACCTGTATAGGATTTTCAGGTATAACCGGTCTCCAGAAGTTAGGGCTACGGTACTTAATACGTTAGGTAATCTTGGGTATGAAAATATGGGGAACATTATGGAAACCGGAATGCAGGATGCCAATGAACAAGTTAGAACGGCAGCGGTTGGTCTACTGGCAAAATTAAACCTACCAAAGGAAAAATTGCCTGCTATAGTAGGTCCTATTTTTAGAAAAGGTTCCGTTTCTGAACAACAGCGTATGCTAGACGTATTGGGAGATCTTCCTGTAGAAAACAGCAACGCTATTTTGGCAAGCCTTATTGACAAGGCTAGTAAAGACCAATTAAAACAAGGGATTATGCTAGATTTAATGGAATCTGTCAAAGCCACTGAAAATCCTAAGTTGATTGCTCAATTAGACAAACTTAAACAAGCAGGATATTCAGCAGATTCTTTTCAAGAAACCTTGCAAGGAGGTAATTGGTGGGCCGGCAGAAATGTATTTAACGGTAACCCAACCGCTCAATGTGTACGTTGCCATGCTGTAAACGGTTCAGGTGGTGAAGTTGGACCCGCATTGGATAATATAGCCAATGTATTGACAAGGGAACAACTTTTGGAAGCCTTAATAGAACCTAGTGCACGCCTTGCCCCAGGGTATGGTTCGGTGACATTGACCTTAACGGATGGCCAAAAAGTACAAGGTGTTTTAATAGAGGAACGCAAACATGATCTTTTACTAAAAACTTCTGAGGCCGAGCCTTTGGAAATACCATTACAGCGCATCAAAAAAAGAGAAAACTCCATGTCCGCAATGCCAGCTATGGGGCGCATGATCTCTAGACGGGAACTGCGTGATCTTATGGAGTATCTGGGAAGTTTAAAAAATGAGAAAGCAGCGGAAGTAGCAGAAGGAGTCTAGGTTACAAACCGGATATTGCTTTTTTTCTTGCATGAAACTCGTTCATGATCTCATCAATAATTTGGGCAGCTGGTTTTATGTCATGTATCAATGCAGATACCTGACCTATTTCCAGCTCTCCATCATCTAAATCACCCAAAAACATTCCTTTTTTAGCCCTACCCCTACCAAGAAGGTTTTTTAGTTCAACTACAGAAGCTCCTTTGGCATATGCACTTTGGACTTCATGATAAAACTTATTCTTTATCAATCTAACCGGAGCCAATTCCTTTAAGGTCAAATGGGTATCGCCTTCCTTAGCATTTACTACCGCTTCCTTAAAATTTATATGGTTGGATGCTTCACTGCTTGCAACAAACCTACTTCCTATCTGTACGCCATCTGCACCCAACACCATGGTGGCCAACATTGCACTGCCCGTTGCAATTCCGCCTGCGGCAATTAAAGGCACTGAAATTTTTTCTCGTAAAGCAGGTATCAAAACCATTGTGGTCGTTTCATCACGACCATTATGCCCCCCTGCTTCAAAGCCTTCCGCAACGATTGCGTCTACACCGGCATCTTGAGCCTTAAGTGCAAATTTTAGACTACTGACCACATGTACCACCTTAATGCCCCTTTCCTGTAAAAAACCGGTCCATGTTTTTGGATTTCCTGCAGATGTAAAAACGATTTTTACATCTTCCTCCACAACAATATCCATTAGCTGGCCAATATCCGGATACAGCATGGGTATATTAACACCAAACGGCTTATCTGTTGCACTTTTACACTTTTGAATATGTTCCCGTAGAACTTCCGGGTACATACTGCCCGCACCTATGATTCCTAAACCACCATGGGCAGATACCGCACTGGCCAATCTCCAACCACTGGTCCATACCATACCACCTTGAACTATAGGATATGCTATTTTGAAAAGTTGGGTTATTTTATTTTGTATCATAACAATATATGGATGCAAGCAAAGGAACAATATATCCTAAGATTATTAAGAGATCACTCCAGAACCAATAAGGTCATCTTCTAGATACCAAGCTACAAATTGACCTTCAGTAATTGCGGATTGCTGCTCTTTAAAATCTACATACATACCGCCATTTACTTTATAAAGTCTTGCATCCTGTAATTCCTGACGATAGCGAATTCGTGCTTTTACAGGTAGACTTTCATCGATCTGCAATGCCAAATCTGGCCGTACCCAATGAATTTCCGCATCTTTAACAAATAAGGTCCTCCTATACAATCCAGGATGCGATTTTCCCTGACCCGTATAAATAATATTGTCCTTAACATCGGTATCTATTACAAATAAAGGTTCCTTGGTGCCACCAACCTGCAATCCTTTACGCTGCCCCTTGGTGAAATAATGCGCACCTTGGTGTTCCCCTACAATCTTACCATCCGTAATTTTATACACATGCTTTTCAGCATAAAATTTCAACTCTGATTGAACATCGGTAAAAACGGGTACATCCTGTGCATAATTATCCCATTGAGCAGGAACTTCAACTATTTTGCCTTTTCTAGGTTTCAATTGTTGCTGTAAAAATTCCGGTAGTCTTACTTTTCCAATAAAACATAGACCTTGGGAATCTTTTTTATCTGCAGTGATCAAGTCCATTTTCGCCGCAATTTCGCGTACTTCTGGTTTCGTCAATTCACCAATGGGGAATAAGGTCCTGGACAATTGCTCTTGAGACAATTGACACAAAAAATAAGACTGATCTTTATTTCCATCCTTGCCTGCCAATAATTGATAGGTCTTGCTTCCATCTGCGTTTAACAAAGTTCCTTTTCTGCAATAGTGACCGGTTGCCACGTAATCAGCTCCTAATTGTAGGGCTATCTTTAAAAAAACATCGAACTTTATTTCCCTATTACATAATACATCAGGATTTGGGGTCCTGCCCATCTCGTATTCCCTGAACATATAATCTACTATACGCTCCTTATACTCAGCGCTCAAATCAACGGTCTGAAAAGGAATTCCCAATTTTTCCGCAACGATTAACGCATCGTTACTATCTTCTAACCACGGACATTCCTCTGATATTGTTACAGAGTCATCGTGCCAATTCTTCATGAACAGGCCAATAACATCATACCCTTGCTCTTTTAAAAGGTATGCCGCCACACTGGAATCCACTCCGCCAGAAAGTCCTATAACTACTTTTTTCATCTCATCTTCTTGGTCGTAACAAAATTACAAAATTTCATTTCAACACATTTTTTTTTCAACCGTATGAATTTGTCGCTATATGAACGGTTCAGGATTACAATTGCTTTCCTTTTTTCAATTACTTAAAGTTTTTCATTAAAATTATTTTGTTAAACTTTTATAAAATTTAATTAAACAAGATTATTGTATTGTACATTTAAACCATAAGCAATAATACTCTTTATAATAATGATTTAGATATTATGTTTATTTATTCAACTTATTAATTAAACAATTTAAAAACACCGCTATGAAAAAAATGTTACGATTTAAGTATTTTATGTTATTCGCCGCGTTGTCCGTAATGATATGGTCATGTGATAATGACGATAATGATGAGGACCCAATGGTAGAAACCAAAACCATTGTTGAAACCGCTCAGGCCGAAGAAGCACTTACTTCTTTAGTTACCGCGTTGACAACGGCCGATAATTCTGAAGGGACGGACTTAGTAGGCACTTTAAGTTCTACTGGCCCGTTTACTGTTTTTGCTCCTACGAACGATGCATTTACCGCGTTATTGAACCAATTGGATGGTTTTGATTCCTTATCAGATTTTGACACGGACGAAGAAAGAGAACTCTTAACTACCATATTAACTTACCACGTCGTTGCAGGGGTTGCTGCTAAATCTGGAGATTTAACGGACGGCATGACCTTAACTACCGTTCAAGGAGAGGATATTACCATAGATTTGGAAGGTGGCGTATTTTTGGATGATGCAACCGAGGTTAATGCAAAAGTAGTTATTGCCGATGTGGAAGCCAGTAACGGTGTTGTACATGTCATTGACAAAGTTCTTTTACCACAAGCAATTATTGATGCGCTGAACGAAGGTTCCATGACCAATGAAAACGGAACTTTGACGGATATAGTAGTAGCAACGGAGCCATTATCACTTTTAGAGGCAGCGGTTATCAAAGCAGATTTAGCAGCAACGCTAAGTACAGAAGGTCCGTTTACCGTATTTGCACCTACTGATGATGCTTTTGTTGCATTATTGGAAGCATTGGGAGATGACTATAATAGTCTTGACGATTTTGATACCGAAGAAGAAATTGCGTTATTGAAGAATATTCTTCTATACCATGTAATCCCGGCAAAGGTACTATCTACCGACTTATCAGAAGGTGCCGTGGCTACCGCTTATACAGATAACAGCATTGAAGTAATTGCTTCGGGCGATACTTTTGTCATTGGTGATGCCTCTGACACCAATGCCAATATTACAGGTGTTGATATTATGGCTTCCAATGGTGTTGCCCATACTATAGATAAAGTATTGTTACCACAGGCGGCAATTGATTTTGTTGTGTCCTTACAATTAAAAACCATTGTGGATACCGCCGTGGCTACAGATGACTTAAGTCTTTTGGTCGATGCCCTGGTACAGGCAGATGCCGGACTAGTCGAAACCCTAAATGGCGAAGGACCTTATACGGTTTTTGCACCTACCAATGCAGCTTTTGTAGCGTTATTGGACCTTTTAGGAGAAGATTTCAATAGCCTAGCCGATTTTGATACCGATGAAGAAAAAGCATTATTGACCAAAGTACTGACCTATCATGTAGTTGCCGGTGCCGCAGCTTTCTCAACCGGATTGAGCAACGGACAATCTATTGAAACCGTACAGGGTGAGAATGTAACCATATCCCTCATGGAAGGAGCCGTACAAATTATGGATGCTACTGAAACAAATGCTACAGTAGCCCTTGCAGACGTTGAAGCGAGCAACGGTGTGGTTCATGTAATCGACAAAGTTTTATTACCACAGGAAGTTTTGGACATGCTAGCGGCCATGAGTCTAAAGACTATTGTTGAAATAGCAGTAGAAACAGATGACTTAAGTTTATTGGTGGATGCTTTAGTACAAGCCGATGCCAATTTAGTGGAAACATTAAACGGTACAGGGCCATTTACCGTTTTTGCACCAACTAATGATGCATTTATAGCATTATTAGAGACATTGGGAGATGATTATAACAGCCTTTCGGATTTTGACACCGATGAAGAAAAAGAATTATTGGTCACTATATTAACCTATCATGTAGTTGCCGGTGCAGCTGCATTCTCTACAGGTCTAAGCAATGGACAAATGATAGAAACCTTTCAAGGTGAAAATATTGGTATTGTTTTAGAAAATGGAGGTGTTAGTATTATGGATGCAACAGAAATGAACGCCAATGTAGCTATAGCGGATGTTACCGCCAGCAATGGTGTGGTACATGTAATAAATAAGGTTTTGTTACCGCAAGCAGCTTTGGACGCCCTTGCCCCATCAGTACCAAATATTGTGGAGACCGCACAAAGTGTGGATGACTTGAGCTCGTTGGTAGCCGCATTGATCCAAGCCGATGCCGGATTAGTGGAAACTTTGAGCAGTGATGGGCCTTTTACGGTTTTTGCACCAACAAACGAAGCTTTTGCCACGTTTTTGAATGATTTAGGAGCTAGCTATAATAGTTTAGAAGATTTTGATACAGATGAGGAAAAAGCCTTGTTGGCCCAACTTCTTACTTATCATGTTGTAGCAGGCGCTGCTGTGGCCTCTACCGACCTTACCGACCATCAGGAAATTGTAAGTGTACAAGGAGAATCACTATTTGCAATTTTAGGCAATGGTGTACAAATACAGGATAAAACACAGGTCAACGGTAATGTAGTTACGGCAGATGTAATGACAAGCAATGGTATAGTACATATTGTGGATAAAGTATTGTTGCCACAGGAAATTATTGATGCATTGCATTAATCTCCCCCGAAATGCAATTAGTAAGATTAGGCCCCCTTTTTATAGGGGGCTTTTTTAGACCAATTTTGTAAACATCATCAACCACTCCTTTAGCATACAATAAACCCTCCTTGACAACTAAGTTTTGAAACCCCTAAATAATAACCGCATCTTTAACATCCCAAATCTTACCAAACCAATCCTTAATCAATGGCAAAAGCCCTTTCAAAATTGAAAGGGCTTTTTATTTTCAATAATTTAAATAATTCTACTTCTTAGCAATTACCTTTTTGACCAACTTTTCTTTATCAGTCTTCATTATTATTAAGTACATATCTGATTCTAAACTTCCAATTGACAATTTATAATTATTTACCCCAACTTTTACCTCGTGATCTTTTTCTATTCTAATCAATCTTCCATTCAAATCAAACACTTCAATTACAAGCTTCGAATTATAAGATGACTTTAATTCAATATTTAATTCTTCTTTAAATGGAATTGGAAATGCTGAAAATTCTATCTTGGTCGAAGTAGTTTTTAAACCACCTGTTCCCTGTGGACATACATTAGCATGTAGAATTACATAGAAAATATCCATATCTCCAGCACTTATATCTTCGAAGGTATAAGTGTTAAAATCTCCGTTTATATCGTCCTGATAAGGATATTGTCCTGGTGCTACAGTAAGATCACCATTATTCTTAACTGGAGTTTGACTATTACCAACATATAGCTGAGTCTCAGTTATTTTATATCCATTTAAGACTGAAACTGTTACATCTACCAATCCATTATTATAAACAATTATTGCATTTCCAACTAATGCCCCCTTGGTTATATCGCATTGGCCAGCAGCTGCATATAACTCCAGTTCATATTCCCCATTAATTGATGGAATTTCATTGGTCCAACCCCAATTGTTTCCATTAAGATTTGCAATTTCCGTGAAACATGTTCTTACATTCTCATCATTAGATCTAGCGTAAGCCGTTTCACATTGGTCTATTGTACCTTGTCCACAATCGTTATCGTTTTCAATAATGCCCCATTCACAAATAACTTCGTTCCATACTGCCGTTTCGTTACATTCTGTTATTGGCATCTCTGGTTGTTCGCCTTCGATATCCCATTGGCAGGTAATTTCATTCCATACCGCTGTTTCATAACATTCCGTTTCTGGCTCCATTGGCTTCTCGCCTATGATTTCCCAACTACAGGTAGTTTCGTTCCACATAGCAGTTTCATAACATTCAGTTTCTGGCTCCATTGGCTTCTCGCCTATGATTTCCCAACTACAGGTCTGAACATTCCATACTGCTGTTTCGTAACATTGTGTCATTGGCATCTCTGGTTGTCCATCAATTATGTCCCAAGTACATGTAGATTCGTTCCATACCGCCGTCTGATGACATCCTGTTTCTGGCTCCATTGGCTTCTCGCCTATGATTTCCCAACTACAGGTAGTTTCGTTCCACATAGCAGTTTCATAACATTCAGTTTCTGGTTCCATTGGCTTCTCGCCTATGATTTCCCAACTACAGGTCTGAACATTCCATACTGCTGTTTCGTAACATTGTGTCATTGGCATCTCTGGTTGTCCATCAATTATGTCCCAAGTACATGTAGATTCGTTCCATACCGCCGTCTGATGACATCCTGTTTCTGGCTCCATTGGCTTCTCGCCTATGATTTCCCAACTACAGGTCTGAACATTCCATATTGCTGTTTCGTAACATTGTGTCATTGGCATCTCTGGTTGTCCATCAATTATGTCCCAAGTACATGTAGCTTCGTTCCATACCGCCGTCTGATGACATCCTGTTTCTGGCTCCATTGGCTTCTCGCCAATGATTTCCCAACTACAGGTCTGAACATTCCAAACTGCTGTTTCGTAACATTGTGTCATTGGCATCTCTGGTTGTCCATCAATTATGTCCCAAGTACAAGTAGCTTTGTTCCATATTGCGGTTTGATGACATGCCGTTTCTGGCTCCATTGGCTTCTCGCCGTTGATCTTCCAACTGCATGTAGCTTCATTCCATATTGCAGATTGGTAACATAGAACTGCTGGTGCATCTCCTTTAGTACAGATATTATCATCACAAGCATCAGGTATACCATCATTATCAACATCTATATGGTCATCGCCTTTATTGCATACATCAAAACAATCAGCAACTCCGTCACCATCTTTATCAAAACCTTCATCTATTTTACCATCTCCATCATTATCAATACCATCACAGATTTCAATTTTCTCATTTGGCTGAGATATACTTATGCTACACGTAGAGGTAGCACCTATAGCATCGGTAATCGTCACGTAATGGGTACCTACACTTAGATTATTATTCATTTGCTCTGTAGTACCATCATCCCATTTAAAGGTATATGGTCTGTAACCCCCGTTCCCTTGGACCATGGCCGAACCGTTATTACCTTCGTAAACACTAACATGTGCATAAAGATCGATCCAGCAGTACAACACCTTAGCAATGTCTATTTGACTACTGGTTTTACATCCTTTAGAATCTGTAACTGTAACGCTATGCATACCATAGTCCAGCGTAGTTGCCGTTTGGGTGGTTTCTCCATTGTCCCATATATAGGTAAACGGAGCCGTACCACCTTTTACATGCACAGTAGCAATACCATCCTTCGTTAGGTGGTTAGTTGCCAACCTATCCTGTACAATATCGCTAGTGAGAGTGCTACAGTTGTTCCCAGTGCCAGGTTCAGTTATAGTTACACTACATTGTGATGTAGCACCATGAGAATCAGTAATGGTTACATAATGAACACCTGCCGAAAGTCGAGTATTCATTTCAGAAGTGGTCCCATCGTCCCATTTGAAAGTATACGGTCTATATCCTCCATTACCTTTAACGTAAGCAGTGCCATCATTGCCTCCATTCGTACTAACGTTTTTTACTAAATTTGTCCAACAATATAATTCCTTAGCTATATCTATTTGGCATGTAGATGCACAGCCATTCGTATCTGTAACAGTAACACTGTGCATACCAGATGTCAAAGAACTTGCTGTCTGTGTCGTTTCACCGTTATCCCACAAATACGTATACGTACCACTACCACCACTAGGATATACCGTAGCAACACCATCTTCGGTCAAATGATTTGTTGAGAGTACATCTTGTATAATATTACATGTAATAATTACAGGTACTGTTAGCCGAAGTATTTGATCTGGCTCGCAATTACCACCTTCTATTATTACAGTGGTACTGCCATCAACTCCTGAATAGGTTGTTTGGTTAGCTGTCCATAGGTATTCTTGATCATAACAAATTGTTACTTCAGTAATTAAGGGCAATGGTTTTTCCATAACCATTATCGTCAACATAACGGTATTTGCACATTCGTCATCTTTTGGTGTAAAGGTATATTCCGTTGTCATCGTATTGTCTAAAGTTGGTGACCAAGACCCCGATATACCATTAAGGGAAACCGTTGGAAGTTCTTCCAATAAATCTCCTTCACATATAGGTTCTACTGCTGCAAATAATGGGTTTATTTTTTCATTCACTATAACCGTTACCGTTTCCTCGTCCACACAACCGTTCGCGTCCGTTACCGTTACCGTATAATCGCCGGCCGTATCCACTTCTATCGCCGCCGTTGTGGCTCCAGTACCCCATAAATAACTTGTTCCGCCACTCGCCGTTAGTGTGGTGCTACTGCCCGAACATATTTCCAATGCCCCAACGACCTCCGCTATCGGCAATGGGTTTATCGTTACTGTTGCCGTAGTCTCGCCTACACAGGTATTGGAGTCCGTTACCGTATAGGTCACTTCATAGTCGCCAGCAGGTAAGCCGGTCGTATCAAACAATCCTGTTGGGCTTACTCCAGTTCCCGACCAGATTCCGCCCTCAGGGCTTGCGCCCAACTGTACCGTTGCTCCTATACATACACTGGCATCTTGCGCTACCGGCTCTGGTAATACATTTACCATTACTGTTGCACTGTCTGACCCATCACAGGTATTGCTATCGGTTACCGAATAGGTTACTTCATAATCTCCCGCTGCCAGTGCCGAGGAATCAAATAATCCCGTTGGACTTACTCCTATTCCTGTCCATGTTCCCCCTGCCGGTGTTGCCGATAACTGGATGCTCTCGCCCAAACAAACACTCGCATCCTCTGCTACTACCGTTGGATTATCGTTCACTATGACCGTTACCGTTTCCTCGTCCACACAACCGTTCGCGTCCGTTACCGTTACCGTATAATCGCCAGCTGTATCTACTTCTATCGCCGCCGTTGTGGCTCCAGTACCCCATAAATAACTTGTTCCGCCACTCGCCGTTAGTGTGGTGCTACTGCCCGAACATATTTCCAATGCCCCAACGACCTCCGCTATCGGCAATGGGTTTATCGTTACTGTTGCCGTAGTCTCGCCTACACAGGTATTGGAGTCCGTTACCGTATAGGTCACTTCATAGTCGCCAGCAGGTAAGCCGGTCGTATCAAACAATCCTGTTGGGCTTACTCCAGTTCCCGACCAGATTCCGCCCTCAGGGCTTGCGCCCAACTGTACCGTTGCTCCTATACATACACTGGCATCTTGCGCTACCGGCTCTGGTAATACATTTACCATTACTGTTGCACTGTCTGACCCATCACAGGTATTGCTATCGGTTACCGAATAGGTTACTTCATAATCTCCCGCTGCCAGTGCCGAGGAATCAAATAATCCCGTTGGACTTACTCCTATTCCTGTCCATGTCCCCCCTGCCGGTGTTGCCGATAACTGGATGCTCTCGCCTAAACAAACACTCGCATCTTCTGCTACTACCGTTGGATTATCGTTCACTATAACTGTTACCGTTTCCTCATCTACACAACCGTTCACATCTGTTACCGTTACCGTATAATCGCCAGCTGTATCTACTTCTATCGCTGCCGTGGTGGCCCCAGTACTCCATTCATAACCTGTTCCGCCACTCGCCGTTAGCGTGGTGCTACTGCCCGAACATATTTCCAATGCCCCAACGACCTCCGCTATCGGCAATGGGTTTATCGTTACTGTTGCCGTAGTCTCGCCTACACAGGTATTGGAGTCCGTTACCGTATAGGTCACTTCATAGTCGCCAGCAGGTAAGCCGGTCGTATCAAACAATCCTGTTGGGCTTACTCCAGTTCCCGACCAGATTCCGCCCTCAGGGCTTGCGCCCAACTGTACCGTTGCTCCTATACATACACTGGCATCTTGCGCTACCGGCTCTGGTAATACATTTACCATTACTGTTGCACTGTCTGACCCATCACAGGTATTGCTATCGGTTACCGAATAGGTTACTTCATAATCTCCCGCTGCCAGTGCCGAGGAATCAAATAATCCCGTTGGACTTACTCCTATTCCTGTCCATGTCCCCCCTGCCGGTGTTGCCGATAACTGGATGCTCTCGCCTAAACAAACACTCGCATCTTCTGCTACTACCGTTGGATTATCGTTCACTATAACTGTTACCGTTTCCTCATCTACACAACCGTTCACATCTGTTACCGTTACCGTATAATCGCCAGCTGTATGTACTTCTATCGCTGCCGTGGTGGCCCCAGTACTCCATTCATAACCTGTTCCGCCACTCGCCGTTAGCGTAGTGCTACTACCTGAACATATTTCCAATGTTCCACCAATCTCCGCTATCGGTAATGAGTTTATCGTTACCGTCGCCGTAGTCTCGCCTACACAGGTATTTGAATCCGTTACCGTATAGGTCACCTCATAGTCGCCCGCCGTTAAACCGGCCGTATCGAACAATCCTGTTGGACTTACTCCTGTTCCCGACCAGATTCCGCCCTCAGGGCTTGCGCCCAACTGTACCGTTGCTCCCAAACATACACTGGCATCTTGCGCTAATGGCTCCGGCAATACATTTACCGTTACCGTTGCACTGTCCGATCCATCACAGGTATTGCTATCCGTTACCGAATAGGTCACTTCATAACCTCCCGCTGCCAGTGCGGAGGAATCAAATAATCCCGTTGGACTTACTCCTATTCCTGTCCATGTCCCCCCTGCCGGTGTTGCCGATAACTGGATGCTCTCGCCTAAACAAACACTCGCATCTTCTGCTACTACCGTTGGATTATCGTTCACTATAACTGTTACCGTTTCCTCATCTACACAACCGTTCACATCTGTTACCGTTACCGTATAATCGCCAGCTGTATCCACTTCTATCGCTGCCGTGGTGGCCCCAGTACTCCATTCATAACCTGTTCCGCCACTCGCCGTTAGCGTGGTGCTACTGCCCGAACATATTTCCAATGCCCCAACGACCTCCGCTATCGGCAATGGGTTTATCGTTACTGTTGCCGTAGTCTCGCCTACACAGGTATTGGAGTCCGTTACCGTATAGGTCACTTCATAGTCGCCAGCAGGTAAGCCGGTCGTATCAAACAATCCTGTTGGGCTTACTCCAGTTCCCGACCAGATTCCGCCCTCAGGGCTTGCGCCCAACTGTACCGTTGCTCCTATACATACACTGGCATCTTGCGCTACCGGCTCTGGTAATACATTTACCATTACTGTTGCACTGTCTGACCCATCACAGGTATTGCTATCGGTTACCGAATAGGTTACTTCATAATCTCCCGCTGCCAGTGCCGAGGAATCAAATAATCCCGTTGGACTTACTCCTATTCCTGTCCATGTTCCCCCTGCCGGTGTTGCCGATAACTGGATGCTCTCGCCCAAACAAACACTCGCATCCTCTGCTACTACCGTTGGATTATCGTTCACTATGACCGTTACCGTTTCCTCGTCCACACAACCGTTCGCGTCCGTTACCGTTACCGTATAATCGCCAGCTGTATCTACTTCTATCGCCGCCGTTGTGGCTCCAGTACCCCATAAATAACTTGTTCCGCCACTCGCCGTTAGTGTGGTGCTACTGCCCGAACATATTTCCAATGCCCCAACGACCTCCGCTATCGGCAATGGGTTTATCGTTACTGTTGCCGTAGTCTCGCCTACACAGGTATTGGAGTCCGTTACCGTATAGGTCACTTCATAGTCGCCAGCAGGTAAGCCGGTCGTATCAAACAATCCTGTTGGGCTTACTCCAGTTCCCGACCAGATTCCGCCCTCAGGGCTTGCGCCCAACTGTACCGTTGCTCCTATACATACACTGGCATCTTGCGCTACCGGCTCTGGTAATACATTTACCATTACTGTTGCACTGTCTGACCCATCACAGGTATTGCTATCGGTTACCGAATAGGTTACTTCATAATCTCCCGCTGCCAGTGCCGAGGAATCAAATAATCCCGTTGGACTTACTCCTATTCCTGTCCATGTCCCCCCTGCCGGTGTTGCCGATAACTGGATGCTCTCGCCTAAACAAACACTCGCATCTTCTGCTACTACCGTTGGATTATCGTTCACTATAACTGTTACCGTTTCCTCATCTACACAACCGTTCGCGTCCGTTACCGTTACCGTATAATCGCCGGCCGTATCCACTTCTATCGCCGCCGTTGTGGCTCCAGTACCCCATAAATAACTTGTTCCGCCACTCGCCGTTAGCGTGGTGCTACTGCCCGAACATATTTCCAATGCCCCAACGACCTCCGCTATCGGCAATGGGTTTATCGTGATGATGCTTTCCGCAAAAGGTCTACAATTAGCATCTGATAAATCTGGATCATTAATATCTAAAATAGCATAGGCGTAATATGTTCCTGGTGCAAAACCTGAAATACCAGCTGTAGAAGTTGCTGTTCCTCCAGTGGGTGTGACAATTGCACCTAATTGAGTTCCACCAGAATAAGGATTACTTTGTGAACTCGAATAATAAACAAACTTTATATTTATATTTTCTATATCTGTAGCTACAGAAAGATTTTGACCTTGAATGTCTTCACAAGTGGAAAAATCTGGAGACTCATTATTTAGTGTTGGACAAATAAAGCAAACAGGTGTAGTTACACTTGTCGTTGTTGTACATCCATCAGCATCTGTAACTGTTACATTATACATCGATTCTGGCATAACATCTACTAAATCCATAGCATTTGAAGTAAACCCACTTGGACCTGTCCAAGAATAAGAGAATGGTGCTTTTCCACCACTAACTAATAAATCAACGTCAGACAAATTATTTGAATTACACGTAGCGTCAGCTACTGCATTTAATGGCGGAACAATATTTATAACAGGGTTAGCATAACAATATTTACCATTTGGATTGTTCTGAGGAGTCACAGGACTTTCACCATTTGCGGCAGTCCAAACTAATAGAATATTATCAAGAACTAATTGACTGCCACAGGTGAATGTAACTTCTCCATAATCTAATACTTGTTGATTACCACTTTGTTGATTGTTGCTAAGTACCGGACCAGAAGATCTAGCAATTTTACAAACAGCAACTGAACCATCGGGTCTTGTTTCAGTTAAATCGGCAAAAACACCAAGAAATCTATTACCACTATTAGTATTGTGATTTATTGCAATTAAAAAGTTCGCGGTAATTAAATCACCCGAATCACAACTATTACAAATTTGACCTGTATTTAAACTTGCACCAACAATCTGAATATCGTTTGCAGGGCATTCACCAAGAGTATATTCCGAATTTAATCGCAAATCTTGCTGATCGAAAGGATCCGGGTCTTGTGGACAAAATGATTGTGCAACAACCTGGATCGTAGCGCTAAGTAAAATAGTAAGAAAAAATAAAAATTTCTTCTTAAAAAATAATGTAGAGTTCCCCATAGTATAATTTGTTTAGATTATACCATAACACTTATACCAGCTAGAACTTAATAAGATATGGGGTTCTTATTATAAACTGAATGTTTTTATATTTAAAATAAATGGGGAAACAAATTGAAATATTTATAATACTTGAATCAAGTATTATGTTAAACAATATCATAATAATTTAACATTTTTTTTTACATATTAAAACAATATCCGATAAAGTGTAACAAAAACCCCATCAATGGCAAAAGCCCTATCAAGATTGAAAGGGCTTTTTATTTTAATGCATCTGTTAGTTAACGCTTATTTACTTCTTTTTTTGAGCTTCTGCCTGCTCCATCATCTCTCGCATTTTCTTCTGAAACTTATTCTCCTTTTTGGGTTTCTTCTTGTTTTCTTGAATTTGTGCATGTATTTTATCATTATCTATGATAAAGTTCTTAATGACCAACATTATACCAATGGTTATCATATTGGAAACAAAATAGTACAAACTAAGTCCACTTGCATAATTGTTAAAGAAGAACAACATCATGAACGGCATTAGGTACATGATAAATTTCATATTGGGCATACCAGGTTGCGTTGGCATGTTCTGCCCAGTGGTCATCATCATATAAAAGAATATGGCTATAGAAGCCAATATTGGAAACAGGCTTACATGGTCACCATAAAAAGGTATTGAAAATCCTTCTGGAAATTGATAAATAGTATCAAATGAGGAAAGGTCATCTGCCCATAAGAACGATTTTTGACGCAGCGCGAACGAAGTCGGGAAGAACATGAACAATGCGTAGAAAATGGGCATTTGTATAACCGCCGGGATACAACCGCTCATAGGACTCACCCCTGCCTTACCGTACAGCTTCATTGTCTCTTGCTGCTTCTTCATAGCGTTGTCCTTATACTTTTCACCAAGTTCAGTAATTTCCGGTTTTAAAACCTTCATTTTTGCTTGGGACAAGTACGATTTATAGGTCACGGGAGACATTGCCAAACGGACTAAAATGGTCATAATAACAATAGCTATACCATAAGGAAAATAGGTACTTATCAACGAATAAAACGGAGTAAATACATAACGGTTGATCCAACCAAAAATACCCCAACCAAACGGTATGGAATCCTCCAAGCCCAAATCCTCGTACTTGGAAAGTACCTCAACATCCGTAGGACCAAAATACCAATGCAAATCCTTGGCTATTTCACCACCTTCCAATTCTATAGGAAGTTTTGAGGAATACGCCTTGGTAAAACCAAATGTTCTACTTTCCTCCTCTACCAAATTGACCGAAGCAAGTTCACCGGATTTAAATGGCTCGTCCGCAGCTAAAATACTGCTGAAAAAGTGTTGTCTATAAGATATCCATTTAATATCCTCCTCTGTTTCCTCGTCATCACTCCCCTCGGACAACTTACTGATTTTATCATCCTCATGATTGTAGGTCAACCGGGTATATCTATTTTCATATTCTATGCTCTTGGAGTGGCGAATACCTTTTAACGCCCAGTCCAATTCAATTGGCTTATTGGAACTGATTACATTGTCCAAACCTTTTGTCTTGATCTGAAAATCTACCAAATACTCATTTGGTTTCATTTCATACCTGTATTCAAGGTACTGATTGTTGGCCGTTTTAGCTTTTAACGATAATATTTGGTTACCGTTGGCCTTGCTCAAAGTAGGCTCAAAATAAAGGTCCTTTGTATTCAATACCCTGTTATCTGTCGTGGAAAAATCAAGACCAAACGAGGCGTTACCATCCTTGACCAAATACACAGGAACAGAATCATAGGTTACGTAATTTTTCATTTTCGCCTCTACAATCTGTCCACCCTTATTGCTTATTTTCAATAACAGCACTTCATTTTCCAATGTGGTTATATCATTGGACGGTTTGGTAAAACCAAACGCCCCAAGTTTTCCTTGGTACGTAGCTACGGCGGTAGAATCCTTTAAATCTAATTGTTGAACTTCAGTACTAACGGTCTCCGTAGTGTTTTCCGCTGCTTTGGCGGCTTCTACCTGTTCCTGTTTAGCTTTTTCCGCCGCCAACTCCTCTGGGGTAGGTTGGTTTTGGTAAAACATAAAGATGAGTATTCCAAAAATCAGCACAAAGCCAATAATGGAGTTAACATCAAATTTCTTTTCTTCCATGAGGTAATTCTAAATTAATTGGGAATATTACAAATTCAAGACAGCAAATATATGCCCAAAAATAATGTTTATGCCAATGTGGCATTAGTTTGTGATTTTTTATATGCCAGGGCCGCTTTAACAAATCCCACAAAAAGCGGATGCGGATTGGCCACGGTACTCTTATATTCCGGGTGATATTGAACACCAATAAACCAAGGATGGTCCTTAGCCTCTACAATCTCCACCAAGTTGGTTTTTTTATTGAACCCGGTAGCGATCAAGCCGGCATGTTCCAATTTATCCAAGTACGCATTGTTAAATTCATACCTATGACGATGACGCTCTGATATTTGCGCAGCGCCACCATACACTTCCCGTACCAAACTACCTTCTTTTAGATCACAATCCCACGCACCCAAACGCATGGTACCTCCTTTATCCGTAATTGTTTTTTGCTCTTCCATGATACTAATGACCGGGTCTGGTGTATTTTCATCCATTTCGGTAGAATTTGCATTGGCCAATTGCAATACATTTCTGGAAAATTCAATAACCGCCATCTGCATTCCCAAACAAATTCCAAAAAATGGAATTTTCATGGTTCTGGCAAATTCCACGGCCTTTACCTTCCCTTCTATACCACGCTCCCCAAATCCTGGAGCAACCAAAATGCCGTCCAGTCCTTTGAGTTTGGTTTTATAATTAGAAACCGTAAGATATTCAGAATGTACAGATTTTACATTGACCCTTACCTCATTAGATGCTCCTGCATGTATAAATGCCTCTAAAATAGATTTATAGGAATCTTGCAATTCAACATATTTACCCACCAACCCAATGGTTACTTCATTTTTTGGGTTTTTATGGCGTTGCAAAAATTCGTTCCAACGGTCCAAATCAGGCTCAAAGGTATTTGGTAATGCCAATTTTTGAAGGGTCACGGTGTCCAAACCTTCTTCCTGCATCAATAATGGTACATCATATATGGTAGATGCATCTATACTTTGAATGACCGCTTCACGCTTTACGTTACAAAAAAGTGCCAATTTATCCTTTATCTCATCAGAAATTTGATGTTCTGTACGGCAGACTAAAATATCTGCCTTGATACCACTCTCCATTAAGGTCTTGACCGAGTGCTGTGTAGGCTTTGTCTTCAATTCGCCCGCAGCGGAAAGATAAGGCACCAATGTCAGGTGAATTACAATGGCATTATTATCTCCAAGCTCCCACAGTAATTGCCTAACCGCCTCTATATATGGTAAGGATTCAATATCACCAACAGTTCCCCCTATCTCAGTAATAACAATATCATACTCGCCACTTTTGCCCAATACCTGAACGCGCTCCTTGATTTCATTGGTAATATGAGGAACTACTTGTACCGTTTTCCCTAGAAATTCACCTCTACGCTCTTTTTGGATTACACTTTGGTATATTCTACCCGTAGTAACATTATTGGCCTGTGAGGTACGAACGTTTAAAAATCGTTCATAATGCCCCAAATCCAAATCTGTTTCCGCTCCGTCATCGGTCACATAACATTCGCCATGCTCATAAGGGTTTAACGTTCCTGGATCTACGTTGATATAGGGATCCAATTTTTGAATGGTAGTTTTGTAGCCGCGAGACTGCAGTAATTTCGCCAAAGAGGCTGCAATAATGCCTTTTCCTAATGATGAAGTAACGCCTCCCGTAACGAAGATGTATTTGGTTTGTGCCATGTATCGAATTCTATGTTACGGGACACAAAGTTACAAATTGAGGACAGAACTTGACGGATTTACCTAGGAAAATGTTTTTGTATTTTTCGAATTATGGATTCTAGCCCATTTATTCTTATTTCTAACGTAGATTTCAATAAATCTCCCAATTTTCCATCAGGAAATCCTTTTTGCTGAAACCAAATTAAATAAGGTTCCGGCAAATCTATTAAATACCGCCCTTTATATTTACCAAAAGGCATTCTATAATGGGCCAATTCTATAAGTTTTTGCTTATCTGGATTAATTTCCATTTTTAAATCTAAAAAAATTATCTTTAAGGAATCATCAACTTAAACAACATGAAAAGAAGAAATTTTATTGGAACATCAGCAGCTGCCTCTGTTGGATTCTTAACAACCTCAGCAGCAATGGCCAACAATGAAAATAAAAATCTATCCCCTAAATTAAAATACAATATTAATCATAGCGTATGTTATTGGTGCTATGATTCCATTCCTTTTGAAGATTTTCTTAAACATTTGGTAGCAATGGACATTAGATCCATTGACCTGGTAGGTCCAGACGAGTTTCCTTTATTAAAAAAATACAATATTCATGCCTCCATGTGTTGGGGCGCTGGAAAAGGTATTGTAGAAGGCTGGAACGACCCAAAACTTCATGATGAACTTATTGCAGATTATGAGCGCGTAATCCCATTGGTTGCCGAGGCCGGATATACCAATCTTATTTGTTTTAGCGGAAATAGAAATGGTATGGACGATATGGTAGGCTTACGTAACTGTGCAAAGGGACTAAAACAATTGATGCCATTGGCCGAAAAACACGGGGTAGTTTTGCAAATGGAACTTTTAAACAGTAAGATTAACCATAAGGATTATATGTGCGACACCTCTGAATGGGGCGTTTCTCTTTGTGAAACCATAGGTTCTGAAAATTTTAAATTATTATATGATATCTACCACATGCAAATTATGGAAGGTGATATTATTAGGAATATCCAAGACTACCACCAATATTATGGTCACTATCATACGGGAGGCAACCCTGGTCGTCATGAAATTGATGAGACCCAGGAAATATTTTATCCTGCCGTAATGAAAGCTATTGTTGAAACCGGTTACACAGGTCATGTGGCACAAGAATTTGTGCCCAGTTGGGAAGACAAACTAGCCGCCTTAAAACAGGGGGTTACCATTTGTGATGTATAAATATTTTCCTAAGAGTTATCAAAAAAGGCACCTTTCTAAAGGTGCCTTTTTTGCTTATAAAAATTATTGTTTTAAAGCAGCTTCAATCTCGCCCACCCATCTTTCCTGAACGGTTAAATTCCTGGAATAATTGGTCTCTGCATCATATTTGTTCTGAAAATCATTTAACTGACGTAAAGTAGCCTTATATATTTTGCGCACTTCCTCCTTTATATTCTTTCCAAAACTTGCATTTTGCAGACGCGCTCTGAGCTTTCGAGCATAAAGTTCTGTAATATCAAAATGCAGTTGTTCGTGCAATAAGGTATTGTCATTACAAACTTTTGGCCTATACCAAGAACGTGTAGGATAAAAATAAGCATGCACATTAAAGTTCACCTTCATATCCCCGCCTTCATGATAAGTAGAAAAATCATAGCTAATACCACTTGCGGTAGTGGCAGCTGCATTTGCCCCATTAGGCACATCTCCTTTAAAATTAGCCCAATTTAGTCTGAAATCCGGCCTCCAAAGTATTTGCTCTTGGCCATAGACCCATACAACCTGAGCCAACAGGAATAGCACTCCGAGCTTTATATGATTTATAGATCCCAATGATAGGTTATTACTTTCTCTATATCAGGATGAAGGCTGTATAGCACGGGACAGGTATTGGCCGTATGTTCCAATATTTTCCTGTCTTTATCCGCAACTTGAGCCGGTAAATGTAGCTCTACTTCAATTTTTGAAATTCTTCTTGGCGAAGGGGACATATGTTTGGTTACATCCGCTGTAGAACCCTCTAATGCAACTTCCAGACCTTTTGCCTTAATGCCCATCATAGTAAGCATGCAGCTTGCCAAACCCGTGGCTACGGTATCGGTAGGCGAAAATGCTTGCCCTAGACCATTATTATCAACAGGGGCGTCCGTTACAAAGGAACTACCGGATTTAACATGTATACATTCCGTTCTTAAATTGCCGTTATAGGTTACTTTTGCCGTCATGTTATTTCAATTCCTTTATTCTTAAATCATCCATCATCATGATATAGGAAGCTTGGTTATAATAACCGGAAATTCCCTTACGTTCATAATCGAACTTATTGCCGTTATATTCCGTTTCTCCAATAAACCTTGATACATCTATCAAATCATTTTTATAGGCTAGTTTCAACAACAAATCATAGGTCAGGTCAAAGCCTCTTACCGCATAACGGTCCGGATCGTCACCAAAACGTTTTCGGTAACGTTCCACAAATGAATTATTGCCCACCACACGATTTACCGATGGATAGGTGAAATTTAAATTGGAAAGATGAGTGTTGGATATAACATCGTTTTCAAATGCAGAATTCATATCTGTTGTAAACATGCGCACCTTAACCTTATCCTTATCCGACAGGGGGTCAAAAGCTGTATTGTTGAAGGAATTTAAAATGGATACCACACTGGCAACCAATCTATAATTTTCCGATTCTACAAAAACCCAGTTTGGAACCTTATTTGAAAGTAAGGTCTGTAACTTATCCCTATTAATACCTATATTTTTTTCCTCTTCCTTGACTACAACAACCTTGGCAGTAGGGAAATGGTCCAAAATTGCCTTTTGCCTATTCCTGTTTTTTTCATCGGCAATGACCAAAATGGTTTCATTGGTATGTGTTCCTTCCACATAATCCAACATATGATCTACCAGCACATCTTCATTGGTATAGGAGAAAAATACGTTGTCCAGACTTATATCGCTCTTTGCGGGAACAGGCGCTACTACAGGAATATTGTATTTGGAGGCCTGCACCGCAGTTTCTTTTAAGGAAGCAATATCCAATGGTCCAAAAATGGCATTGTAACTTCCTAAATTTTCTGCCTGAAGTATGTTTTTGGTATGCATTAGGTCCAACTGATTGTCCAAAGTTTTCACATGGACAGAAACGCCCAAGGACTGCAAGGAATCTATTGCCACCAATGCCCCGGAATAAAGCCCAAGACTATATTTTAAACTATTTCTGGAATCAATTACTTTTTCCGTCCCTTCTTTATCCGCCAAATTCAACTTATCTAAACGAAACGGCAATAAGAACAAAACTTTAGGTGTAATGGCTACATTGATGCTATCCAATAAATTAACCTTGTCCAAAACCAACGAATTACGCACTTCATAATCCCCCACATTGTCCTTTGGCAATTTCAAGATCATCCCAGCCTTTAGACCATCCTTTAAATCTGGGTTCAGTTGGGTAAGTTCTGCCCATGTCATACCAAATTTTCTGGTCAACCTGAATTCATTCTGTTTTGGCTTTACCTCATAGAAGATGTAATTATCGGTATTAATGACACCGGGATCAACCTTTTTTTCCGGAATTCTAATAACCATACCCTCCTTAAGTCCACCACGTTCGGTTATTTCCGGATTTAAACGAACTATTTCATCGGACTTTACACCAAATTCCTGTTCCAGTCTATAAAAATTCATTTTAGCAGGTACGGTGTAAGAAATAAAAAGCTCCGTTACCTGATTAGAAACTGTACTGCCCGCAATTTTTGGCATTAACAGCTCATACCCTTCGGACAAATAATTGTTTGTCTTGGACAAGCCAGGGTTAAGCACCAACATACTGTCAATGGTTATTCCATATTTATGGGCAATACTCCATCTTGTCTCCTTTGGTGCAACGATATACTTTTCATAATCATCAGAATTCAAAGGATTTTCTACCACAACAGGTGCCTTAAATTTTGGAATGCGTAGTTCCATCTTTTTCTGAAGCGGAGAAGCATACAATACCTTATTATATTTTTTGAGCTCATCTTCCGTAATCTTATACTGCTGGGTAATTCCAAATATAGTTTCCTTTTTTCTTACCCTGTGCGTAGTAAACCCGATAGGCTCCCTAGCAGTGGCGGAATCCTGCATTATATTCTTATTGAGTACCGATACGGCATCTGTGGTCTGGGAAGCGACTTTTGCCCCCGGAACGACCAATATTGTATTTGGCCTTAAAGCTTGACCAGCTTTAATCTCTTTATTGTACTGTAAAATATTAGCAGGGGAAACACCATACATCTTGGAAATACTCTCCAAGGTCTCTCCGGATTTCACTTCATGTGTATTGAACTTTTGGCCCAATGCGGTACACGAAACCAAAAAGCAAAAAGCACAAATTAGATAAAGCTGATTTACTATATATTTCATATTATTCCCATTCTATTGTTGCTGGCGGTTTTGAACTTATATCATATACGACACGATTGACGCCAGGGACTTTATTGATGATATCATTTGAGGTTTTTTGCAAAAACTCATATGGAAGATTAACCCAATCTGCAGTCATACCGTCCGTACTCTCTACAGCTCTAAGTGCAACACATTTTTCGTACGTACGCTCATCTCCCATAACCCCCACACTATTTACCGGCAACAACATGGCTCCTGCCTGCCACACTTTATCATATAACCCCCATTCCTTAAGTCCATTGATAAAAATGGCATCTACTTCTTGTAAAATCGCCACTTTTTCCGGGGTGATATCCCCAAGGATACGAATTGCCAACCCTGGCCCAGGAAACGGATGCCTGCCCAACAACGACTTATCTATTCCCAAACTTGCACCTACCCTACGAACCTCATCCTTGAACAACATTTTTAAGGGCTCTACCACTTTTAACTTCATAAAATCTGGCAAACCACCTACATTATGGTGGCTTTTAATAGTTTGCGAAGGGCCACCGGTTGCGGACACTGACTCAATGACATCTGGGTAAATGGTACCTTGTGCCAACCAAGTTGCATTTTCCACTAAATGCGATTCATCATCGAACACCTCAATAAATACACGTCCTATAGTTTTTCTTTTGGTTTCCGGATCACTCTCCCCAGCCAAATCATCCAAAAAGCGTGCCGAAGCATCCACACCCTTTACATTTAGACCCATGCCCTCATATTGCTTCAATACATCTGTAAATTCATTTTTACGCAAGAGTCCATTATTAACGAAAATACAATGAAGGTTCTTGCCAATAGCCTTATGCAGCAATACGGCCGCCACGGAAGAATCAACCCCTCCGGACAATCCTAAAATAACTTTTTCGTTTCCAATTTTTTGTTTCAACTCCGCAACGGTCTTGTCCACAAATGCATCTGGGGTCCACGTCTGTTCCATTCCGGCAATTTTCACCAAAAAGTTTTCCAGGACCTGTTTTCCATCCGTAGAATGGTATACCTCTGGGTGAAACTGGATAGCATAGGTTTCCTCTCCTTCAAATTTAAACGCTGCATTTTCAACATCATGCGTACTTGCCAAAAGGGTTGTATTTTCCGGTAGATGTTTGATAGTATCCGCATGGCTCATCCATACTTGGCTACCTGCGTCCACCTTATCAAAAAACGGTTCGTTCCCCTTAACAAAGCTAAGGTTTG
This sequence comes from Maribacter sp. MAR_2009_72, assembly GCF_007827235.1. Lineage (NCBI taxonomy): Bacteria > Pseudomonadati > Bacteroidota > Flavobacteriia > Flavobacteriales > Flavobacteriaceae > Maribacter > Maribacter sp. MAR_2009_72. Next base: position 1,512,776 of record NZ_VISB01000001.1, read on the forward strand.
CCCTACCATATTCCCTAGTATTGGATTTTTCTACACTACCCCCATTAAAATGGGCCAAATACTGAGCGCCGTAGCAAACTCCCAACAACGGCTTTTTACCCCTAATGGCAGATAGGTCCGGGTGAGCAGCATCATCTCCCCTAACGGATAAAGGAGATCCAGACAAGATTACCGCCTTATAACCGGAAAGGTCCTCTGGAAATTTATTATATGGCTTGATTTCAGAAAAAATGTTGAGCTCACGAACGCGTCTACCGATCAATTGGGTATACTGTGAACCAAAATCTAATATTAGGACTTTATTTTGCATGGGCAAAAATAGCAAATTGACGGTTCTTGAAAAGTATCTTTTGGTTATATTTAAACTTCATTTCAATTTTTTTTATGAAAAATGTAAGTGCTATTATTTTTGGGGCGGCAATAATCATTGCAGCCTTTTTCCTAGGAAATGCTTATGTGCGTAGGGCCAACCCTCCACAGATTATTTCGGTAACCGGGCTGGGGAACGAAAATTTTACCTCTGACCTTATTGTATGGGAGGGACAATTTTCATCTAATAGCACAGTATTGAAAACCGCATTTGACCAATTGAACAATGATAAGGAAATCGTAAGGCAATATCTGACTTCTAAAGGTATTCCTGCAGAAAATATCATTTTCAACAGTGTACAGACTACAGAAATGCGTGACAATCAATATGACAACGGAAATTATGTAGGCAGTATCTTTAGGGGTTATCAACTGACCCAAACCTTAAAAATAGAATCTGAAGACGTGGCATTAATTGAAGGGGTATCCCGTGAAATTACAGAACTGCTCAATAAAGGGGTACAATTTAACTCATACCCTCCAAGATATTATTATACCAAATTAGCCGACCTTAAGATTGAAATGATTTCCAAAGCCACGGAAGACGCGCGAATACGTGCAGAAAAGATAGCTGAAAATGCAGGTAGTGGTTTAGGAGACCTTGTATCTGCAAATATGGGTGTATTTCAAATTACCGGTCAAAATTCTGGAGAAGATTATAGTTGGGGCGGAGCTTACAATACGTCCTCCAAAAACAAAACCGCATCAATAACCATGAGATTGGAATACAAGGTAAAGTAATTCCTTAACTTTAATTGATCGTTTGCAAGGATCTGGATCAAAGCCTACTAAAGTTTCCTTATGCCTAATTTCCATAAAACAAAAGCCCGGTAATCAACCGGGCTTTCTAATCAACCAACCATTAATTTGAATACAATAAAAAGAATAATCTTTTTCATAACAATCTGTATTCAACCCTTTTGTCGTATTATTTTTTAATTCCTTACATGCCTTTAAACAAAAAGCCCAGGAACCACCCTGAGCTTTTCAACTAAATCTAAACCAACTTCAAACCAAAAAAAATCAAAATTTAATTTTCATAGCCATTTTCTATATAACAACTACATAAAGCTTTACCCTACCCTACTTAGCTTTTATTTTTAACTTTAACAAAAAAAATACAATGTCCGATATCTTTTTTGAGGAAATGCGCAATGAAATATTCAATGGAGTCAATGAGCATGGACATCCATTTAGAACCATTTCCCTAGCAACCGTTGGTCATAATGCCATACCCAGATTATGTACCGTTGTCTTGCGTGAGGTCACCAATGATTTAAAACTGACCTTTTATACCGATAGCAGGTCCCAAAAAATAATTAATTTAATGTTGAACGATCAAATTGGCCTACTTATGTACCATCCTGATAAATTATTGCAAATAAAGGTTGAAGGACAAGCACATATTGTAAAGGATGTTGAACGATTAAAGGATACATGGAACAACATACAGCCTAATAGTCGGCGGGATTATATAACCCAACATAGCCCTAGTAGTAAAATAACCAATCCTAGTACTATAGAATACTTAAACGATGGTCATTATTTTATCATGATCGATGTTGTGCCACAAAAAATGGAATTCCTAAAACTTAAAAGACCTCATCATATACGAATAGCCTTTGAAAAGAAACAGGATACCTGGAGCAGCACATTTTTAGTTCCCTAAAGCGGAATAAAAATAAATATTCTGCTTTTCCTTCCCAAAATCAAGAATGCTGTCCATAACTACATACTGCCCATTAGCGGGTTTGTTAAATGACACTTGAAGTTTAGGTTCTCCGGTATGCTTATCCTCATACGAATAATCATCTTGGGCTATGATAGTACGTCCCGGTCGTAATAAACGTATATTTCCTGCATAGGTAACATTAGGCAACGTCCATTGATCATCAGGATACTTATTCTCCAACATTTTTGCGACAGGATGAAATCCATATTGAACAGAAGACTTAATCTGCAGCAATTGCTCCAAGGGTGTTCTGACCACTTGGGCAAATAGTACACTATAAAATAACCAATATCCTATTTTAACGACCTTCATTCCATTTTTTAATTCAATGGACTCCATCAATAAAATGGTAAAGGGTATGAACAGTGGCAAAAGCCACCTAGTCTCTACTTTCTGGGTCTGAAATATTACGAAAAACAACAACAATACAAGAAACTGGACTATTGCCATTTTTAAAAACCAACTGTTGACAGGCTTTTTAAAGATTAAAACTTTAAAAAAGAAGCCTAAAGCCAAAACGATCAGCATTACGTATACCAAAGCCAATATTCCCTTGAGAAAAGTAAGTATCGGTAATAATGAAAATGTTGGCTTTATGGTATGGCCCATAACCTTTTCCTGAATACTTTCCGATAGGAAAACTTGATAACCTGAGGAGCCCAATAACCAAGATATATGTGGATAGATTATGGCCAAGGCGAAAATTATGGAAATTAATACACGGAAATTCCAAATTGCCGAAAAAAGTTTTTTATCCCAAATGGAAACCACCAATAATGTGATTAAAAAAAACACAAAATTATATTTGGACAAGATTCCTACACCTACCAAAAGACCCAGCAAAACGTAGTACGGATATGTTTTATATTTTATTAATTGATGTACGCAAAAATAGGTGCCAATTATAGCTATGCACAACAAACTGGTATGTGACAACCTTCTAAACATAAAATCTATACATACCGGCACCAATACCAATAGTAGGGTTGCCAATTGCGCCTTGGTATTATGATTTAACCGTACCAATGCAAATCTATATAGGACAAATAAGGTCAATGCAAAAAGTATCCCGCGAAATAAAGAAAACGCTATCTTATGTACACCAATGATTTTGTTGATACCATATTGGACCCACGTATATAAGGGAGGTTGATCATCATAACCTAATCTTAACCATTGGGTATAATAGGCCTGTTCGGCATCTTCCAATTCCAAGGCGCTTTTTAACAAGGTAATTCCGGTAATTGCCAGAAAAGAAATAAATGCAAGCAGGGCTACCTTATATCCAGAACCGCCTTTGCCTACCATTATGTACAGGTTATCACAGTAAAATCTAACGACAAGGGCTGCAATGCCTTGACTAACATAGGTATTAATTCCTTACCATATGCTAGATAAAATTCAGCAAAATTAAGGTTACGCTCTTGCAAGGATTGTCTGGGGAAAAGTTCATTCTGTATTTCCGTTAACCTAATTACATGATCTTTCAATTTTATTTTCTGTGCTTTTAACAGACGTTTTTCCAAAGCATCCAATCCTTTTTTTTGCTTGACCTCTTGCGCCTTTACCGCTCCTAAAAAAGATTTGTCCGTTTTTTCCGCCAAGTCATATAAAGCCTCAAATTGTGCTTCCAATGCCTTTTTTTGGGGTGTAAAATCAATATCTATATTAGAAATTTCCCTTATCTTTTTATTGATAAGACTACTCTGTTTTAAGAACAGATCGGACTTGGAAATTTTCATTCGAGCAAGCTTATCGGCCTGTTTATCCTTAATCAGCAATGCTGAATTTCTGACCAACAAAATTGGAAAAGGTACGTTCATTGCTTGGAAAGTGCTCTTAAGCTCCAACCAATATGCTATTTCACCCCCACCGCCTATATAACAGAGATTAGGTAATATTACTTCTTGGTAGAGCGGCCGTGCAATAACGTTGGGTGAAAACCTTTCTGGTGAATTTTCCATCTCATGTACCAGTTCTTTCTTGGTAAATGAAAGTTCTGTATCATTTACATAATACTTACCCTTACTTTCCACAATTCGCCCACGAACACCATCCGCCAAATAAAAATAATTGATTTCACGCGGATTCACTTGTACAGTATAGTCCATAGACAACTTTTCCAAGTCAACAATAGTGGCAGATACTTTATCAAAAGCTATTTGCTCAAAAATATCCTTCTTCATAAAAGGCACCAGCATCTTTTTCAATTCCTTGTCATCCCCATCAATTATAACCAATCCATATTGGGAAAATAATTCATTCGCCAAGTACCGGGTAGCATCGGTTAAATTATCATGTTCAAGATATGAAGCCTCAAACAGCTCTTTTAAATCTTGTGCATTTTTACTGTCACCAATAGTATTTGCGAACAAGCTAAAGACTTCATTTAAGCCTTCTGTGGACAAGTGACCTACCGCACCTTTGGCCTTTTTGTTCCATTGAAATTTTAAGCCTTTGTAATTGAAATAATTGATTTCCTCAAAATCATGGTCTTCCGTAGCCATCCAATATATTGGCACAAAATTATTTTCAGGAAACGCAGTCTTTAATTCCTTTGCAAGATTTATAGTGGAAATTATCTTATACAAGAAGTATAATGGCCCAGTAAAAAGGTTCAACTGATGACCGGTTACTATGGTAAAAGTATTGTCTTCCTTTAACAACGCTATATTCTCGCGTGTTTGTTCCGATGCATTTACCTGTTGATATTGATTATTTAAGGACCGGTATAATATGGTGCGCTGTTCCGTAGTAAAACTCTTTCTCTTTTCCTCAATTTGACCTTTAAAACCTTCTATGGAAGGAAATCTATGATACAATGGCTTTAATTTTACATCCTCTACAATGTAATCACAAATGAGCTTTGAAAAGTATCCAGTTTTATCTAAGGGTAAACAATCAATATCCATACAAAAATTAAAAACGAGGTAAATATAAAACCCTTTAGGCTTATTGTTCCTAAAAATACGTTAATTACCTCAAGTACCAACTACCTATTTACTCGCTAAAATACACTTCATTAAATGGTGGTTTAGCATTTAATTTAATAGATTTGGCCGTATCGATTAGAACCGACCATATGAAAACAAAATTACATTTTCTTATTTTAGTATTACCGTGTATTGCCATTGCCCAATTGAAATCTCCCTCAGAGTTTTTAGGTTACGAGTTGGGAACCCAATTTACCAGACATCATCAAGTAGTAGATTATTATGAGTATTTGGCCCAGGCAGAACCACAGCGCATGAACCTTATAGAATATGGCAAGACTAACGAACGCCGGTCTTTGTTGTTAGCAACAATCTCGAGTAAATCCAATATGGACAATCTGGAACAAATTAGATTGGAACATTTAAAAGGTATGAAAGGCGAAGGAGCCCCAAAAAAAGCTATCGTTTGGCTGAGCTATAATGTTCATGGCAACGAAAGTGTTAGCACAGAGGCGTCAATGCAGACCATATACGACCTTTTAACCGTAAAGAGTGACTATCTGGAGGATATTGTCGTTTTAATAGACCCATGCATTAATCCTGATGGAAGGGACCGGTATGTAAATTGGTACAATCAATATAAAAATTCGCCCTTTCAAGTAGACCCCAATAGCAAGGAACACCGTGAAGGATGGTGGAGTGGTCGCAGCAACCATTACATGTTCGATTTAAATAGGGACTGGGCCTGGTTAACACAGGTAGAAAGCCAACAACGTTTGGTACAGTTTAATAAATGGTTACCTCACTTGCATGTTGACTTTCACGAGCAAGGTGTTGACAACCCCTATTACTTTGCCCCTGCTGCAGAACCATTTCACGAAGTGGTTACCAATTTTCAAAGAGAATTTCAACGTACAATAGGTAAAAACCACGCCAAATACTTTGATGAAAATGGATGGTTTTATTTTACCAAAGAGGTATTTGACCTTCTTTACCCTAGCTACGGCGATACCTACCCTACCTACAATGGTGGCGTAGGAATGACCTATGAACAAGGTGGTAGCGGCCAAGCAGGTTTAGGCATTGTAACCGCTATTGGCGATACACTTACTTTGAAGGATAGGATTTTGCACCATCATACTACCGGACTTTCAACCGTAGAAGTGGCATCCAAAAATATTACCCGGCTAAACGATGAGTTTAAAAATTTCTATGCCGATAAAGGCTATACCTACAAAAGTTACATCCTAAACGGAAATCCAGATAAAATAGAGGCTCTTTCCAATTTATTGGACAAGCATGACATAAAATATAATGCAGGTATAAATACCACGGTAAAAGGTTACAATTATAAGACTGCCAAAACAGGTTCCCTTAAAAGTTCTGGCAATAGTTTGGTCATACCATCTAACCAACCAAAAAGTACCTTGGTCAAAGTCTTGTTTGAGCCCATTGCAAAATTAAGCGATTCTGTCACCTATGACATTACCGCATGGTCCCTACCATACGCCTATGGTCTTGATGCCATTGCCAGCGAAACTACGGTCAACGGTGTAGGTGTTGTACAAGACAATACCGACTATAGCGCTATAGCACCCAATAGTTATGCATACTTAGCGGATTGGAACAGTATGAAAGATGCTAAATTCCTTGCAGAACTTCTACGCGAAAAAATACGGGTTCGTTTTGCACATAAACCATTTACCTTAGATGGCAACGCCTATGAACGCGGAACCCTCATCATTACCAAAAGTGACAATAAAAACGTAAAGGATTTCAACGTAATTCTTAAGAAAGCAGCGGTTACCCACAAGAAAAAAATAACCGCTACCAATACCGGCTTCGTAGAAAGCGGAAAGGATTTTGGCTCTAGCTATGTTGATGTAATTCAAAACCTGAACATTGCCGTACTATCCGGTAACCCTACATCTACCCTTAGGTTTGGTGAAATTTGGAATTTCTTTGAGCAGCAATTAAACTATCCTGTTTCCATTTTGGATGAATCTTATTTTCATAAGGTAGACCTTTCTAAATATGATATTCTTATTCTACCAGATGGTCGTGGTTATAATTCTTTCTTGAACAAACACATCAAACAAAAGATCAAGGACTGGGTTAAAGCAGGCGGAAAATTAATTGCCATGGCCGGTGCAATTGATGGACTTTCATCGGATAAGGATTATGCCATTAAGGAAAAAGAAACAAAAAAAGATTCTACCATTAACCTAGAATCATTTGAAGTCTCTGAACGTGAGCAGATCAAATCGGCTATTACCGGTGCCATCTTTAAAGCTACAGTAGACAATACAAATCCGCTGGCATATGGATATAGCGATACATATTTTACCCTTAAATTGGGAGACCGGTCCTATAATTACCTTGAAAACGGTAGTGCCGTATACCTAAGCGCAGGTGCTAACGAACCCGTATCTGGCTTTGCCGGTAGCGAAGCTAAAAAGAAAATAGCGGAAACCTTGGTTTATGGCACGCAACGAATGGGCAAGGGTCAGGTTATCTATATGATAGACAATCCTTTGTTCAGAGGTTTTTGGGAAAATGGCAAACTATTTTTTGCCAATGCGCTCTTTATGGTGCATTGATTCCAAGATCCTAAAGCTATAATTGTTTTATTTTATGGGCTTACAAGACGGTTAAATTGTATAGTAAGCATGTTTTAAATAAGACATCAACTAAAGAATATCCATGAATTATTCCTTTAATTCATGGATATTTTTTGACCTACCCTTATCTCTTTCCAACAAATTGCGGGTTTAAACGTTATTTTTAACGAAATCAATCCTAGAGGCATCAAAACCAAACCGCATGGAGGCCAACCAAGACCAAATTAACGAGTTACTTCAAAAACTGGAACTATTATTAAAGAAACAGCAAGACTTTAATTTTCAGGTCAACGAAATACGACGGGATATCCAAATTCTTAAAAAGGAACAATTTGAAAAAGACAATAGTCCTTCCGTAAGCAACATACCATTACCAAAGGAAAAATTAAATGCAGAAACAATTTCCCCTAACCAGGTTCCGCCAATAAAAAAAACTAAAACAGTACCACAAGTAGCAGCAATTCAAACTTCGCAACAAATACAGCGCAAAAAAATTACTGAATCCCGCAAGACAAAATCTAATATTGAAAAGTTCATTGGGGAAAACCTAATCAATAAAATTGGAATTTTAATTACTATAATAGGGGTGGTCATAGGGGCTAAATATTCCATTGAAAATAACCTCATTAGCCCTTTGACCAGAATTATTTTAGGTTACTTGCTAGGGCTGGCGCTATTAGGTTTTGGTTTTAAATTAAAAGCTAAATACTTGAACTACAGTGCGGTTTTAGTAAGTGGCGCATTGGCCATAGTATACTTTATTACTTTTGCAGCCTATGATCTCTATGGATTATTCAATCAAATAACAGCATTTGCAATAATGTTGATATGTACGGTGTTTGGGGTGGCGGCATCCTTGAATTACAACAAACAGATAATAGCACATATTGGTTTAGTGGGTGCATATGCCGTTCCTTTTCTTCTTAGCAACAATTCTGGAAATGCAGCTGTTCTCTTTACTTATATGGCCATAATCAATACGGGTGTTTTGGTCATAGCCATTCAAAAATATTGGAAGGCATTGTATTATGTTTCTTTTGCCTTTACATGGCTTATATATAGCGGCTGGTCTATGTTTTCAAGAGAGTCTACAGAGTTTACCATGGCCATTGCTTTTTTAGCCATATTTTTCTTGATTTTCTATATTACTTTTTTAGCTTTTAAAATATTAAAATTGGAACAGTTTAAGATATCGGATATAGTTATGATCATCTTGAACTCATTTTTATTTTACGGTCTTGGTATCTCTCTAATAAACGAAAATGAAAACGGGGAATCCTTTTTAGGCCTTTTTACATTGACCAATGCTGTTGTTCATTTTATTGTTACTATATACATTTACAAAAGAAAATTAGCCGACCAAAACTTGTTTTATTTAACATCCGGTTTTGTGTTGACATTCATTACCATTGCCATACCGGTACAGTTAGATGGTAATTGGGTCACCCTACTTTGGGCGTCTGAAGCAGCCCTTCTTTTTTATATTGGAAGAACAAAAAAAATAGCCTTTTATGAACATCTATCTTATATCCTAATATTATTATGTCTGTTCAGCCTATTAATGGACTGGACAGAGACCTACCTAAATTATAGTTTCACTAACAGAGATACCAATATAGCACCATTCTTCAACAGTACAATGTTGACCTCCATTTTATGTATTCTAGCATTGGGCTTCATGAACTTTATCTTACATAGATATACGATCCAAAAAAAATCTATGGCCATGCAAATAATGATATTTGCCTTACCGGCAATGCTTCTTGCTACTTTTTATTTTTCCTTTTACCTAGAAATTGCACACTACTGGGACAACGCCTTTGAAGCTTCCCGTCTTAAATTGAGTTCTACGGACGGTTCGGAATTTCCAAAATATAATTATAACCTTACTGATTTAGGTAGTATTTGGAAGCTTCTTTATACCGTTATGTTTACTGGTATTCTAAATTTATTGGCAGCCTATAAGTTTAAAAATAGAATTTTCGGTATTGCAAGTCTATGTTTTGCATTGTTCGTTATAATCGCTTTCTTGACCAATGGCCTTTATACGTTAAGTGAATTAAGACAAAATTTTATTTCCAGGGATATAGAAACCACGTATTATATTGGGACCTATAACATTTACTTACGATATATTGCCATTGCATTCTTTGCTTTTTTAAGCTATACTATCTACACCTTGATCAAACAATTGCATGTAAAGATTAATTTTAAAAGACCTTTTGAACTTATCATGCACTTGTCCATAATTTGGATTGCCAGTAGTGAATTATTGAATTGGCTGGATTTATCCAATATTGAACAATCCTACAAATTAGGTTTAAGTATTTTATGGGGACTATATGCTTTGTTACTCATTGCACTGGGAATCTGGAAAAAGAAAAAACACCTTCGTATTGGGGCCATTATCCTGTTTTCCTTTACGCTGATCAAGTTATTCTTTTATGATATTTCATCATTGAACACCATTTCCAAAACTATAGTTTTTGTTTCCTTAGGGGTGTTGCTTTTGATTATTTCATTTTTATATAATAAATACAAACATATCATAGCTGATGAAACCTAGTACTAATGTTTACGTTTTCCTTTTTTTCCTTATCTCTTCATTTTGCCTTGCGCAAATGAATACGTATTCCAAAAAAGTAGCACTGAACGGAGTATCTGATCAATGGCATAAAATTATCCTACCAAATGAATGTTTTCAAATGGTAAAGCCTGACCTCTCAGATATACGCATTTATGGAATCACGCAGAACGACACTATTGAAGTTCCGTATTTTTTAAGTCTTTCCAAAGAAATTAGGTCTAATACAACCATACCCTTCAACCTTCTGAATAGTGTGTATGACCGGAAAGGAGATTATTTTACCTATGAGCTGGACGCATTGGAAACCATTAATGAGATACAGCTGAATTTTGCCAATATAAATTTCAACTGGACGGTCAGCTTAGAAGGCAGTCAAGACCAACAGGAATGGTTCAACATTTTAAGAGATTACAGAATTCTATCCATAGTAAACGAACAAACCGATTATTCCTATACCAATCTAAAATTTAAAAATTCAAAATTTCCCTATTATAGAATAACTATAGACACCTCTGAAAAACCCATATTAAAATCTGCCACAATATTAAAACGAGCCATACAAGATCCGGAATACCACACCTACCCTGAAAACAAGTTAGAAATTCAAGAGGAAAATAAGAATACTATAATACATGTTGATTTAAAGAATAAATATGCCGTAAGCCTTTTAAAGCTGGCAATTGACAATTCTGTAGATTATTATAGACCACTAACCATTCAATACCTAGTGGATAGTACCAAGACGGATAAAGGTTTTCATTATAATTACAGGACATTGGCCAAGAGAACACTTTCTTCCATGGAGGCTAATATCATTAATATTCCCAGTACCCTTACCCAAAAATTTAGACTGATCATTGCAAACAATGATAACCAACCCCTTGAAATTAAAGAGGTCGTAACTAAAGGTTATATTCATACACTTACGGCCAGATTTACAAAACCAGCATCATATTACCTAGTTTACGGAAAATCACCAGACCGCTATCCCATTTATGATATAACGAACATAAAAAACAATATTCCCCAAAATATTTCAGTACTTACCTTAGGTAATGAACAGCAAATTGCAAAAAAGGGGCAAATTGTCTCAGGACCACTTTTTAAAAATAAAGCTTGGCTTTGGGCGATTATAACTATCATTATAATGGCCTTAGGATTCTTTACGGTGCAAATGATGCGCAAAAAAATATAGATTTACTATCCCATTAGATTAAATGTGCATCTTACAAGTGCACTATTTATCTATTATTGCTCAAAACTACTGATTGCCCCGTCCATGATGATGGTGCAGGTTATGGCATTTAGATTATGGTAAGCTTAAAATATCATATATTTATCGCACTAAAATAAATAACACATAACCATATTTTGAAAATGAAAAAATCTATCCTAAGAATTACGTTGGTTGCAGTCTTATGTATTACTTGTAACCAAGCTTTTTCACAAACTACGAATATTAGCGTCATTGATAGTGCCGCTACTATTGAACCTAAACTAAAATTTGGCTGTGGTTTTGGCCTTAATTTTTTAGGAGGAACCAATATTACCCTATCACCTAATTTACGCTACGCAATAAGCGATAAGTTTAATTTAGGTGCCGGTATTCAAGGTAGTTATACATCTATAAAGGATGTTCAAAAAACAACCACATTTGGCGCCAACATAATTACGGAATACATACCAACCCGAAAATTCACCACTTTATTGGAATTTGCGCAATTAAAAGTGAACAACACTAGAGAAACCCCTACTGGTGAGGTAAAAGATGACTTTTGGGAATCTGCGCTATTTGTAGGTGCGGGGTTTAATATCAACAATAAAATTACCATAGGCGCTAAATACAATGTACTGTATGATGACGATGAGAGTGTTTACACCAGTCCTATCATACCTTTTGTCAATATTTCTTTTTAAAAAATTAACATTAAAAAACCCTAATGGGCGTTTTGGCTACCATTAGGGTTTTACATTATCTATCAGTTTTATGGTTATTATACCGGTTCTCCGTACAGGTCAAAATCTGCCGCTTCTGTAATTTTTACATTTACAAATTCCCCTTGTTTTACATAATGCTTGGCAGCATCTATCAGCACTTCATTGTCCACATCCGGTGAATCAAATTCTGTTCTACCTATAAAGTAATTACCTTCTTTACGATCAATGATGCAACGAAAGGTCTCCCCTACTTTTTTCTGGTTGAGCTCCCATGAAATTTGGGACTGTATTTCCATTATGCTATTGGCCCGGTCTTGCTTAACTTCTTCCGGCACATCATCTACTAACGTAAATGCATGTGTATTTTCTTCATGACTATAGGTAAAGCAACCTAAGCGTTCAAAACGCATAGCCTTTACCCAATCCTTTAAAATCTCAAAATCTTCCTCGGTTTCTCCTGGGTAACCAACAATCAAGGTTGTTCTAATGGTCATTTCCGGTACTGCCGCCCTAAAGTCCTGTAACAGCCGTGTAGTCTTCTCTTGTGTTGTTCCACGGCGCATACTTTTAAGAATACGGTCAGAGATATGCTGCAAAGGTATATCCAAATAATTACACACTTTTGGTTCACGGTTCATGACCTCTAAAACGTCCATTGGAAAACCTGAAGGAAATGCGTAATGCAATCTTATCCATTCTATGCCCTCTACCTTGACCAAGGCTTCCAACAAAGTCGCCAAATTACGCTTCTTGTAAAGATCAAGGCCATAATATGTAAGGTCCTGAGCTATTAGAATCAATTCTTTTACCCCTTTGGCAGATAATTTTTCCGCTTCTGTAACCAACTCCTCTATTGGTTTACTTTTGTGCTTACCCCGCATTAATGGTATTGCACAAAATGAACATGGCCTATCACAACCTTCGGCAATTTTTAAATAGGCATAGTTTTTAGGGGTGGTTGTCAACCGCTCGCCTATAAGTTCATGTTTATAATCGGCCCCTAATGCCTTCAATAGTCCTGGTAGCTCACTCGTTCCAAAATACTCGTCCACATTGGGTATTTCTTTTTGCAGGTCCGGTTTATAACGTTCGCTCAAACAGCCGGTAACAAATACTTTGTCCACTACACCTTCTTCTTTCTTTTGAACATACTCTAAAATTGTATTAACACTCTCTTCTTTTGCATTGGCTATAAAACCACAAGTGTTGATTACAACTATATTTCCTTCCTCTTCATGAACCACTTGTTTATAATTGGCCTTCAATTGGCCCATAAGCACTTCAGAGTCGTAAACATTTTTTGAGCAACCTAAGGTTACCACATTGATTTTGTTCTTCTTAAGGGTTTTTGTCCTCATAATTTTAATTGGGGTGCAAAAATACGATATGGGTCTTTAAAAACGTTAGATATGGACAAATTTACCAGTAATCTTAACGGGTTACTTGATTATTAGTGTACTAACTTAAAAATGATCATGAAATTTCCCCATTTTTGCTACCTAGTTACTTTAGTATCAGTCCTTTTTTCCTGCTCAAAGGAATCCAATACAGAAACCGATAAAACCATTGACCCTCCTATTGTTATCGATTCAGTACCAACAAGTACATATTTCCCTCCAATTAGTCACACTAATGAATGGGAAACCGTTTCGTTCAATGCATTAGGGTGGAATGAGGTGAATGTACCTACATTACTAAACTTTTTGGAAGAAAATGATACCGATGCTTTCATAATCCTAAAGAATGGTCGTATTGTCTTGGAGGAATATTTTGGCGATTTTACTATGGACGATAACCATGCCTGGAACTCTGCTGGCAAAAATTTAACCGCAATGCTTACGGGTATAGCCCAAGAAGAAGAATACTTAAACATAACCGATGCTTCTTCCATTTATTTGGGAGAAGGATGGACTAGCCTTACCCCAGAGCAGGAACAAAATATCAGTATTAAAAACCAGCTGACCATGACCACTGGTCTGGACTACACCGTAGACAATAATTTTTGTACAGATCCAGAATGTCTCCAATATCTCAATGAACCAAATTCCAATTGGTATTATCATAATGCTCCGTATACTTTACTGGACGATGTAATTGCAAATGCCGTTAATACTGATTTTAACACGTACTTTTCTGAAAAAATAAAAGAACCCATTGGTATGCAAGGCACCTTTATAAAGATCGGTTATAACAATGTATTTTTTAGTACCGCAAGAAGCATGGCCCGCTATGGAATATTAAACTTACAAGAAGGCAATTGGGACGGCACCACTATCTTGAACGATATGGACTATTTTAATGCAATGACCAATACCTCACAGGACCTTAATCTAGCGTATGGATATTTGTATTGGCTTAATGGCAAGGAAAGTTTTAAACTGCCCAATTCAGAAGATACGTTTACGGGGAATTTAATTCCTAACGCCCCAGCAGACCTATACGCCGCATTGGGAAAAAATGACCAGAAATTATATATGGTACCCAGCATGGATTTGGTAGTCGTTAGAATGGGAGGTGCCAGTGATGAAGAACTTTTAGGACCTTCTAGTTTCGATAACGAAATTTGGGGGTATATTATGGATATTATACAACAACCAACTCCTTAACCATCAGCTAGTATTTTACCGATATCATGAAATACCTTCTCTATTAGAAGACTACATTGCGTATTTTTGCAAAAAAAAATTGATGGATTTTAAAACTTTGGCCGAGGAGCGCTACACTACCAAGATTTTTGATGCAAGTAAAAAAATACCTGAACCCCAGATAGAAGAATTAAAACATATTCTTAAGCTTAGCCCTTCATCGATAAATAGCCAACCTTGGTTATTTTCGTTTATATCCAATGAGGAAATCAAAAATTCATTAGCTGAAGCATCTTTCTTCAATGCCCCAAAAATTAAAAATGCAAGCCATCTAGTTGTTTTTAGCGTAATGGATAATCTTGAACGTTTTGAAAAACACGTTGAGGACAATCTTGCTGAAGGTTCAATAAATTATTACAAACAGTTTATCAAGGAACAACCAGCGGACACTACCATTACCTGGCTTACCCACCAAGTTTACCTTTCCCTTGGCTTCTTTTTGGCCGCTTGTGCCGCAATGAAAATAGATTCTACCCCAATGGAAGGTATAGAGCCTTTGAAATACAAAAAAGTTTTAAAATTGAAAGACCATAAAGTACTTTTTGCGGTTGCGATCGGTTATAGAGATAATGCAGATAAAAATCAGCCAAGTATTAATGGCAAATCAAGATTAGCGGTAGACAAAGTAGTGGAATCCATTAAATAATCGATAAGGACAATCGACATATACCTAATCTTCGCGCGCTAAGGTAAACAAGGTAATTTCTGGTCGTACATTAAAACGCACCTGCAACAAACAACCTAAGGCCCTATTGATATAGAGTGATCTACCATCTTCCAAATCTATGACTCCTGCCGTATAATTTCTATTCTCGACCGGTAGCATAGGTGGCGGCAGAAAAGGAGGCTTTACCTGTCCCCCATGTGTATGACCAGATAATATCCAACCTTTATAATTGTTCCATACAGGCAAATCGCAAACATCCGGATTATGACATAAAACAATAGTGGGCGCACCTTCTTGAAATTGTTTCATGGCCTTTTCGGGATAAAAATTTATACCCCACATATCATCTATTCCTATTATATGCAATCCGCTCATTTGAACAGCTTCATTACGCAATACCGTAACACCGGCATTGATCAATTGTCCCGTAATATCAGCGGCAACCCGCTCTTCCTCATAATTTATCCCATAATCATGATTTCCCAAAACTGCTACGGTACCCATACTGCCCGTTACCGCATGTGCCAACACTTCTTTTAACTGTATAAATTGGCTGTCGTCCTCATAGCTAACATAATCTCCGGTATACACAACAAAGTCTGGATTTAAGCTTTGGGCCTCCTTAAAGGAATCTATAATATATTGGTAATCAAAACTATTGCCAATATGAATATCACTGATTTGCATTAAGGTCTTACCGATCAAATGTTCGGGTAAATTTTTGACGGGCATCTTTACACGAACAAATTCCAACCAAAAGGGTTCTAACTGCCAACTGTACAATCCTGCCAATATCCCTAAGCCAGCACCCCATTTAAAGGTTTTCTTTAAAAACTTTCGTCTCTCCATCCTATCCTTATTGGTTTTACTCCCCGTAACCTTTAGGCATTAAGCGTACTTTAAAATTATTTTCAAAAGCTTTTCCCATTCTAAGTAAATGTGCTTCAGAAAACTGTTTCCCAATAAACGTAAGGCTAATTGGCTCCCCTGTAGGTTTATATCCCATAGGTACCGTTAGTGCAGGATATTTTGCTACGGCAGCATAGCCGGCATGGTAATTATTAATGGACAATATTGCATCCAAATTCTGGCTATCCATTGCGGTATCAAAAAACAAACGACCATTCTTTTCCAAATTGGCCTTTATTTCCTGTAATTTTTCCTTTGAGGTAGTATCGGCAATAATACCCTCAAAAAGTGATTGGCCGTATGGTACCCTTACGTTAGTATCCAAATTATTAAAATGGATAACATCTTCTACGGAACCTACCTTTACCTTTTCCGGTCTACTATGATTTTTTAAATATTTGGGTAAATCGTTCCTCATATCAATGTTAAGGATACTAAGGAAACCATCCATTTTGACATCCGGCGGGGTAAATTCTACAATTTGTGCGCCTGCTCGTTTTAAATTCTCTATAGTAGTTCTATACATACTATCAGTCTTTATAAGTTCTGCAAAAGCACCAAGCCTCATTTCGCTTAAATTTTCAGGATGAAGTCCCGCTGATAATATACCCGGAAAATCTTTTTGTACCGATGCAGAATCTTGTGCATCATGGCCCAGCATTGCAGACAATAATATTGCATTGTCCACAACATTTTTTGTCATGGGTCCAGGTGTATCCAACGTACTTGAAATAGGTACAATACCAGTGCGACTAAGCAAACCAATGGTTGGCTTTAAACCTACAATAGAGTTTTGACTACTAGGAGAAAGTATTGACCCTGATGTCTCCGTACCTACTGCCGCAACTGCATAATTTGCCGCAATTGATGTTCCACTCCCAGAACTTGAACCTCCGGTTTCAAAAATTCTTCTGCCATAGGGGTTTAAGGTTTGACCACCATAGGCACTATAGCCAACCGGACAACCTGAGCACAAAAAATATGCCCATTCACTCAAATTGACCTTTCCCAAAATCAAAGCCCCGTTCTTTTTTAAATTGGAAACGATAAATGCATCGCCTACCTCGTTATCCATCAAGGCTATGGAACCTGCCGTTGTTTTCATACCGGCAGTATTAATATTATCCTTTAACAATATTGGCATACCATATATTGGATGCTTAATTTTGGGCGACCTGCCCATTTTCCTATCTTCATCCAATTCCCGTGCCTGATCTACTATTTGAGCATTTAAAGCTATTACCGTGTTTAATGTGGTTGTATTGTTCAATTCATATTTATAAATACGGTGCAAAAAGAACAAGACCAATTCTTCATAAGTAAGTGCTTCTTTTTCTATATGGTCTCTTATCGTAAATATGTTCTGTTCCAAAATCATTGGAGCCAAAGCATGGTATCTTTCTTCACTTAGTTTGGTCACTTCACTATATAAAGGCACGAACACTTCATTCTTATCCAAAATTTTAGATTGTATCAGCTTATACTGCATACGCTCAATTTCGTGATCGGCATTTGCCGCAACCTCAACAGAATCATTATATGGCGACCATAACACAATTTCTTCTTTCATAGAATTTTGCTTCTCCTTACATGCGCTTAACAAAACGATCGTTATTATCCCTAAAATTTTTTTCATAATATTAAATCGTTGATTATTTTTTAGACTCCCAATCCTTAATATTGGCCTTGTTTAACCGTACAAACTCATCTTTATTTAATTGTTGTGCCAATTCCATAGATGCCTCTGCATAGGATATTGCCTCTTGGTACTGTTCCAAATCCGCCAAAATCAATGATTTTACACGGTAATAAAAATAGGTCCCACCACCTAACGTAATAGCATTGTCCACATATTCCAAGGCCAACTCAGTTTCCAAACCTTGCTCTTGGTAATACCTGGCAATTTCATAATAGGTTTGTGCATTGGGCAATTCCTTTAAGGCCAAATCTATCTGGTCCTGCATATGCCTTTTGGTATCAACAGCTATAGGTATAACAAGTTTTGTATTCCCCCAATGCCAGGTCATCTGTAAACCGTTGTGATCAATAGCATCAAATGCTATTTGGAAACTCTCTTGAAAGTCCATAGTTTTTTCAGGTACTATGGGCAACCTTAACGCATCTTCTTTTTCATTATATGCATTTCTACCATCTCCCCAATGGTTTATATTCTTATGAAAGACAATTTGCCATTTATCTGTTTCGGGAAAAGCATATAGAGCATATGTACCTTTTTCAAGTTTGGTATTATTGATGTACACTGCTTTATTGAACGTTATTTTTGTAGAGGCATTTGCTCCAACCCGCCAAATACGACCAAATGGTACCAAGCCAGACTCGCCATTGGGTGCAATTCCAAATAAATGTCGACCGCGTGCCGCTGGTCTTGAATATTCAACTTTAATTTCGGTAAAGCCCACTTCTTGAACTAGTGTAGAAAAAGGGCTTATTTTAGGATGGTTTATTTGTGCCTTACAAAGGCTAACCGTAGTGAGCAACAATACAAACCAGGTGAATTTCAATGGCTATAGTTTAAAGAAAGAATCTACAAATTCATATTTATTAAATACCTGTAAATCCTCAATACCTTCTCCAACCCCAATAAATTTTACAGGAATCTTGAACTGATCGGATATACCTATGACCACGCCACCTTTGGCTGTACCATCCAATTTTGTAATGGCCAAAGCGGTAACTTCGGTAGCTTTTGTAAATTGTTTGGCTTGTTCAAAGGCATTTTGACCGGTTGAACCATCTAACACCAAAAGCACCTCATGTGGAGTATTTTCCACAACCTTTTGCATTACACGTTTTACCTTGGTCAACTCGTTCATTAAATTGACTTTGTTGTGCAAACGGCCAGCGGTGTCTATAATGACCACATCCGCATTTTGGGTTACGGCGGAACTTAAGGTATCAAAAGCAACGGAAGCGGGGTCACTGCCCATTTGCTGCTTGACTATGGGTACATCTACACGATCCGCCCATACCTGCAACTGGTCTATGGCAGCTGCCCTGAACGTATCAGCAGCACCTAAGACCACCTTTAATCCTTGTTTTTTATATTGATAAGCCAATTTACCAATTGTAGTGGTCTTACCTACACCATTGACACCAACAACCATAATTACATATGGTTTCTTTCCTTCAGGAACACTTAGACCTACATTTTCATTCTGATCGGTCTCCGATAATAGTCCGGCAATTTCCTCACGTAGAATACCATTAAGTTCTTCAGTACCCACATATTTATCACGGGCAACCCTTGCTTCTATTCTTGTAATTATTTTTAAGGTGGTATCTACCCCCACATCCGAGGTCACCAACACTTCTTCAAGATTATCCAGAACATCATCATCTACTTTGGACTTTCCTGCAACCGCTTTCCCCAATTTAGAGAAAAAATTGGTCTTGGTTTTCTCCAAACCTTTATCCAAGGTCTCTTTCTTCTGTGTAGAAAATATCTTTTTAAATAAGCTCATCGTTTCAACTATAGTTATTCAAATATAAAAATTAAAAAGCCCCTTTCGTAGGAAAGAGGCTTACAATAACTACAAAAAGTTATTAATCTTATTTCTTGGCAATCCAAGCATCCACCAATTCTGGTGCCATTACTTGCTCAACAAAAACATAAGCACCGGATTTTGGTGACTTAACCATTTTTATTGCTTTTGTCAATCTTTTAGAACTTGTCTGTAAACTTGCTACGGTTTTCTTAGCCATGACTTATATTTTTATGGT
The DNA here is from genome assembly GCF_007827235.1 of Maribacter sp. MAR_2009_72. Classification (NCBI taxonomy): domain Bacteria; kingdom Pseudomonadati; phylum Bacteroidota; class Flavobacteriia; order Flavobacteriales; family Flavobacteriaceae; genus Maribacter; species Maribacter sp. MAR_2009_72. The sequence goes on from NZ_VISB01000001.1 coordinate 1,532,918, forward strand.
CTTCGTAAAAACGAAAATCTATTTAATTTCTTTATGAACGGTCATTCTCTTAAGAATAGGATTGAATTTTTTAATTTCCAATCTCTCAGGAGTGTTCTTCTTATTTTTTGTGGTAATATATCTAGAAGTTCCAGGTTGTCCAGATTCCTTGTGCTCAGTGCACTCTAATATTACTTGTATTCTATTGCCTTTCTTTGCCATCGTACGCTATATTTTCCAGATTATTTTATAACTAATCCTTTTGCTTTTGCCTCTTTTAACACAGCAGAAATGCCTTTTTTATTGATACTTTTTAAAGCTCTTGTTGAAACTTTAAGCGTAATCCAACGGTCTTCCTCAGGAATGTAAAAACGCTTCTTTGAAAGATTTACATCAAATCTTCTTCTGGTCTTATTGATTGAAAACGATACGTTGTTCCCAAACATCGCCTTCTTCCCCGTAATTTCACATACTTTTGACATCGTGCTGACTTTTTCTTTTAAACAGGGTGCAAATTTATATCATTTTTATCGTACAGACAACATAATACTTCACATTTTTAAAATTTCTTTTTGAAGCAGCTCAAATGCCTTATTTACAGACTTTTCCACAATACGTTCGCGGTTGCTCCCCATCTTAAATTCTTGTACCAATTGTATTTTTTCTCCTTCTATGGCGATAAACACGGTTCCTACCTCCGCATCGGAGTCTCCTTTTGAAGGTCCGGCATTCCCGGTTGTAGCAATTGCAAAGTCGGTTTTCATCAACTTTCTTACCCCCTTTGCCATAGCACCGGCTACTTGCGCACTGACCACGGAATGGGCATCTACTAGCTCTTGCGGCACACTCAAAACACTTACCTTGGTTTCCGTAGCATAACTTACCACACTACCCTTAAAGTACTTGGATGCCCCCGGTATGGACGTTAAGGTACTGGCAATTTTTCCCCCGGTAAAACTTTCCGCAGTTGAAAGGGTCAATCCCTTCTTGGTCAACAATCTTGCTATAAGTTCTTCCAGTGATTCATCATCCTCAAGACCCAACATGATATCATGGATCATAGGATACAACTTTTCGCATTCCGCATCTACGCTCTCCATGAGCGGGGAATACTCAGGGCCCTTTGCCGATATCCTTAAGCGCACTTTGCCCAAATTAGGCAAATAGGCCAATTTTATATGTGATGGAAGCGCGTCTTCCCAAGCTTCTATCCTATTGGCAATTGCACTTTCCCCCAGACCATATGTTGTTATAGTCCTATGGATGATATACGGTCTTTTATATAATGCCGAAAGTTTGGGTATTACCCGCTCCTTCATTAAATGCTTCATTTCAAAAGGCACACCGGGCATGGAAACAAAGATAACCCCGTTTTGATTCATCCACATACCTGGCGCAGTGCCATTGTCATTATGCAGCACTTCTGCCTTACTTGGCACCAAAGCTTGTTTACGGTTGATATCCGATATAGGTGTGGAATTGATATACTTGGCAAAAAGTTCTTCTACATGGGCCAATACGGCAGGATCCTCTACCAAGTGATCATTAAAATATTCACAGAAGGTATGCTTGGTTACATCATCCTTCGTAGGTCCCAGCCCTCCGGTAACCAAAACAACGTCTACCCGTTTGGCGGCATCAGCAAAGGCATTTAAAATATGGGTACGGTCATCTTGAACCGAGGTTATTTGAAATACCGATATTCCAATTTTGTTTAACTCTTGGGCGATAAAAGTTGAATTCGTATCAATAATTTGGCCAATGAGAATCTCATCGCCAATGGTAATTATTTCTGCAAGCATTATAAGTCAAAATCTTTTTTAAGCTCGGCAATTACCTGTGTTATATCGGTCTTAAGTAGGGGAAATCTTTTTTCTATCTCTTCCATATTGCCCACTTCCTTGCCCAAGGTCTCCATCTCCAAAGCAATTGCACGGGTCTGTTCCATTCCCAATAAATCTACATTGGGCTTTATTTTATGTGCCAATTGGTATACCTGACCATGATCCTTAGCCACTAACGCTTTCTCCAGCAAATCCATATCTTCTGGCACTTCCTCTAAAAAAACGGAGATTACAGAATTTATAAAATCCTGATCTCCCTCTGCCATCTCATTTATCTTATCCAGGCTATAAATCATTATTTAATTTTTACGGTAAAAAGTTCCTTGTTCTCCAAGCTCCCCGAAAGATAGTCATTTGTACTTATTTTGCCAACACCCGCAGGCGTACCCGTAAAAATAATATCTCCTTTTTTGAGCATAAAAAAAGTAGATACATAAGCTATCAGTTCATCTATCTTCCAAAGCATTAACTTTGTGTTTCCTTCCTGTACAACTTGATCATTTTTTAACAGCTTAAAATTTAAGTCGTTAAGGTCTTTAAATTGATTTTTATTCAACCACTCACCTATAACCGCTGCACCATCAAACCCTTTGGCCTTTTCCCATGGCAGTCCTTTTTCTTTCAATTTTGCCTGTAGATCCCTAGCGGTAAAATCTATTCCTAAACCAATTTCATCATAGTACATGGGTGCAAATTCCTTGTCTATATGCTTACCTACCTTCTTTATTTTTACCAGAACCTCAACTTCATAATGAATATCATTGGAAAATTCCGGTATGTAAAAATCCTGTTGCTTGGGCAATACAGAAGAGTCTGGCTTTATAAACACAACAGGCTCCGTTGGTCTTTCATTATTAAGCTCTTGAATATGGGCAGCATAATTTCTACCTATACAAATTATCTTCATCCTTATTTCTTTTTGGACATTTTTAAACTGATGGCCGGAATTAAGTTTTCATTGTTCCCCGGCGCCTTGATCATAAAATCCGACCATTCTCCCATACCGTATACCATAGTCTTGAAATTTTGATTTTTTTGATATACAGCGGCAAATGTTGGAGCAAAACGATCTTCTACTATTTTTTCCTTGGATAACGGATGTTCATAGGAGTTCATATACCAATTAAAAGGCAAGAACAACCATTCCAATCCTACATAAATTCCTTCATCAGGAATCCTAATGCCCAAACCGGAAAGATCAATGGATACAAAATCTTCCTCAACGGAGGTTTCCAAAATTATACTCTTACGAATTAGGTCATGATCCGGCTTTCTTGTTTCCTTGTTCACATCATAGACCCTAAGCCTAAATTTGGATGAACCTCTTTTAAAACGGCTGTTCTGTTGCATGAACACCGTAATTTTTTCAAGATATTTTTTAGAAGCGCCAATGTTAGGAAAATACAATGCCAGCACCCAAGGGGTTTCTGCCGAGGAAAACCCACTTTTTATACTATAGGAGCTAATAGGATTCAATACTTGGGAGTCCCCCAAATCCTTGGATACCACCACTTCCTCCAGTTCAAAGGTATCTTCCTTAAGCCTTATCTTCTTCTGTTCCTTTAAACGTTTAACCGAAAGGATGGTATCCTTATAGCCCAACGCGGAGATATGTACCTCACGTTCCAAAAATGATTGGGGCACATCTACATAAAAATACCCATCATCATTGCTTGACGTACCCTTTAAAGTCTTTAGGAAACTTATATTGGCGTAGGGTATTGCCTGCTCATTCTTATCATCAAGAATGTACCCATCAATTAATATCTCCTGTGCCTGACAGAGCTCAACAACTAACAAGAACAATACTAAAATCCTCATTGTTACCCTAGTTTATTATTGAGTTTGCTCAACTTAATCTGTGTCAGTATTTTTTTAGTATACAAAGGAAAATCCGCATTGAGCATCCAACCAAAATAACCAGGTTCGTTTTCAAGTACATCATGTACTTTTTTGCCCTTATGCTTACCAAAAGCAAAAATTTCTTCCCCTTCCTCATCCATGGCAATAAAACCAGCAAAATCCACTGATTGTTTTCTTCGTGAAAATTCAGAAAGTTTCTTTACGTTGTTCTCCAAATCCGGATACCTATCCAGTTGTGACAACAATACCTCATAAGTTGCATTAGTATCTGCCTCCGCACTGTGGGCATTGGATAAATCCTTTCCACAATAGAATTTGTACGCTGCCTCCAATGTACGTTTTTCCATTTTATGAAAAATAGTCTGTACATCAATAGACACCGTATTTTTCATGTCAAAATCAATACCGGCACGCAACATTTCCTCTGCCAATAACGGAATATCAAACCGGTCAGAATTAAATCCACCCAGATCAGCATCCTTTATCATTCTATAGATTTCTTTGGATAATTGTTTAAAAGTAGGCTCATTGGCCACTTTTTCATTGGTAATGCCATGCACATCTACCACTTCTTGCGGAATGACCATTTCTGGGTTTACCAGCCAGGTCTTACTTTCCTTATTGCCGTTTGGATATACCTTTAGGATAGAAATTTCAACAATACGATCTTTTGCCACATTTACCCCTGTGGTTTCCAAATCAAAAAAACAGATAGGCCTGGTCAGCTTTAACTCCATATTAAATACACTTTTTACAAAGATACCTTTCGTTATGCAAATGCTCTAATACAGGCCAATTAAAATTTAACATAGCCATATACCGTTTTATAAAAGATAATGAAAATACATATTGAGCAAACGATTAAAACCATCCTATAAAAGGCCAGAACTCCTAAAGTCCACTTTTTTTTAGCAACTATACGGATAACCTGTAGCCAATAAACACAAAAGTGGCATTTGTTAAAACAAATGCCACTTATATACTAGTTATTATGTTAGTTTAAATTTCACGATTTACATCCCAGGCCTCTAAATAATCAGCTACGGCCTTTGCAAACATACTACCCAATGCGCCATTGACCACTCTATGATCATAGCTATGGGAGAGATACATTTTACTACGTATTCCTATAAAATCTCCTTCTGCCGTTTCAATAACAGATGGAATTTTTCGTATTGCCCCCAAAGCAAGAATACCCACTTGTGGCTGATTTATAATTGGCGTACCAAAGACACTACCAAATGTACCTACATTGGTTACGGTATATGTTCCGCCCTGAACTTCATCAGGCTTTAAGGCATTGTTTCTTGAGCGCTCCGCCAAATCATTGACTACTTTAGCCATACCTACCAGATTCAACTGATCTGCATTCTTTATGACCGGCACAATTAGATTACCGTCTGGCAATGCGGCGGCCATACCTATATTAATATTCTTCTTTTTAATTACGGTATCCCCATCTACAGAAATATTCATCATAGGATATTTTTTTAACGCTTTGGCCACTGCTTCAAGAAAAATTGGGGTAAACGTTAATTTTTCTCCTTCCCTTTTCAGGAATGCATCTTTCATCTTTAAACGCCAATTCACGATATTGGTAACATCCACCTCTATAAAACTTTGCACATGGGCCGATGTAGATATGCTTTCCGCCATATGTTTGGCAATCAATTTTCCCATTCTGGACATAGGAACAACCTCATCGCTGCCCGCAACTGATGTTTTGGATGTATCGGAAACAGTAGTTTTAGATGTATCATTACCAGTTATTGAACCGTTCTGGGAAATATTTTCCTGCACAGGTTCCTTTTTAATGACCTGTACATGTTGCTCAGCTTTTGCCTTACCATTCTTGACATAAGCTAAAATATCATCTTTGGTAACCCTGCCATCTTTTCCTGTGCCGTCAATAGCTTCTAACTCCTCAAACGAAACACCCTCTTCCTTGGCAATATTTTTCACCAATGGTGAATAAAAACGTTCCGTATCGCGTATGACCAACTCTGGTGATACTGCCGCCTTGGCCTTTTCAACGGTTTCGGCTGCCGCGGTCACCATTTCTTCCTCTATTGGTTCTACATGTTGCGGTTCTACCTGCCCTTCTTCACCAGGTGAATCCTCTTCACCCTCAACTTCTATTATCGCAACCGTCTGTCCAACTTTAATTACATCATCGACCTTAAAGCACTTTTCTACCAATACGCCATCTACCTCACTAGGAACCTCACTATCCACTTTATCCGTAGCAATTTCAAAAATTGCCTCATCCATTTCTATAGTATCCCCTACCTCTTTCAACCATGATGTCAACGTTGCCTCTGCAACACTTTCCCCCATTCGTGGTAGTTTCAATTCAAATTTTGACATATCGATAATTTATAGCTTGTTTTAGATATAATTTTTGCAAAAATAACAAAATTAATACCTATTTAATGACATTAATCTTGTTTTAAAGTTCTAATTCTGTTTTAAAGAGCCTTCAAACGGAACGCGGTTTAGAATACTCCTACCCAGTGTTACCTCATCTGCATATTCCAATTCATCGCCTACCGCTATACCTCTTGCAATGGTAGAGGTTTTAATTTCAACACCTTCTAATTGTCTAAAAATGTAAAAATTGGTAGTATCTCCTTCCATCGTAGAACTCAACGCAAAAATCAATTCCTTTATTACTCCTTTTTTAACCTTCTCCACTAAGGATGCAATTTTAAGGTTTTGTGGTCCCACGCCTTCCATTGGAGAAATCTTACCGCCCAACACATGATATTTGCCCCTAAACTGGCCGGTATTCTCTATTGCCATAACATCTCTTATATCCTCTACCACGCATACCAATGAATCATCTCTTTTAGGGTTGGCACAAATTTCACACAAAACGGTATCAGCAATATTATGGCAATTTTCACAGAATTGAATTTTTCCTCTTAAATCTACCAATGATGTAGCAAGGTCATCTGTTCTATTTTCCGGTTGCTTTAACAAATGTAATACCAATCGTAAAGCGGTTCGCTTACCAATACCCGGCAATTGCGATACTTCATACACAGCATTCTCTAGTAATTTTGATGAAAAATCCATAGGCTAATATGGGCATAAATTTACGACTAAAGTTGAAAAATATGCTGCCCCGTTAACACAAAATTCTAATACTATCCATAGCAACGGTTTTACCATAGAACACGCATAGTTCAAAGGCCTATAAAATTGCACCTTAAGTTTCAAGTATTTCACCACGTCATATAACTTTTTGTAATTTGGCGTCAAATTAAAATTCATGAGTGCCTCCCATATATTATTATTGATTACCGGCTATTTTGTTCTGCTACTGGTTATATCTTACTTTACCGGAAAGAACGACTCCAATGAGGATTTTTTCAAGGCGGGAAAACAATCGCCCTGGTACCTGGTAGCATTTGGTATGGTAGGCGCTTCTTTGTCAGGTGTTACCTTTATTTCCGTACCAGGCTGGGTAGATGCCTCTCAATTTAGCTATATGCAGGTTGTTCTAGGTTATTTCCTTGGCTATCTGGTAACCGCTTTTGTCCTATTGCCTATTTATTATAAACAGAACGTAACCTCCATTTACCAATATTTAGACGATCGCTTTGGCTTTGTAAGCTACAAGGTAGGTGCCGTTTCATTCTTTATATCACGGGTTTTGGGAGCGGCCTTTAGATTGTTTTTAGTGGCTATAGTGTTACAGCAATTTGTATTCGATGCATGGAACGTTCCGTTTGAAATTACGGTAACCCTTTCCATTTTATTAATTTGGGTTTATACCTTTAGGGGCGGAATTAAAACCATCGTTTGGACAGATACCTTACAAACCCTGTTCATGCTCGTATCCGTAATACTTTCAATTTACTTTATTCTGGAAAAGCTTGATTGGACATTTGTTGAGTTCCTGGGCTCTACGGAATTGGAACATTATAGCAAAACATTTTTTACCGATGATTTCTTTTCCAAGAATCATTTATTAAAATCTTTTTTAGGCGGTATGTTCATTACCATTTGCATGACAGGACTAGATCAAGATATGATGCAAAAAAATCTTACCTGTAGAAATTTGGGCGAAGCTCAAAAAAACATGGTCAGTTTTAGTATAGTACTCGTTGTAGTAACATTTATTTTTATGCTTCTTGGTGCCTTATTGTTTATTTACGCAGACGCGCACCAAATAGCACTACCCTTAATGGATGGATCTCCAAAATCTGACTTACTGTTCCCTGAAATTGCACTGAACAGTAATCTAGGCCTTACCGTAGCCGTGACCTTTATGCTTGGACTTATTGCAGCAGCTTATAGTAGTGCGGACAGTGCTCTAACCTCATTGACCACCTCTTTTTGCGTAGATTTTCTTAATACCGAAAAAAAATCGCAACAGGTAGCTAAAAAAATTCGCCGTAAAACCCATATTGGCATGAGTCTACTTTTAATACTGGTCGTAATTTCCTTTAAATATATCTTAGACAGAAATGTGATAGACGGTTTGCTTACGGTTGCTTCTTACACCTATGGCCCGCTATTGGGCTTGTTTACGTTTGGTATTTTTACTAAATATAAAGTATACGATAAATACGTTTGGGTAGTAGCTTTAGTCTGTGTTGTGAGCATCCTTACCTTGGCCAAGATCCCGAGCGAGTTTTTAGGAGGTTATGAATTTGGATATGAACTTCTTCCATTAAATGGTCTCCTAACTTTTATTGGCTTATGGATCATTCGTAAAAAACCGGTTACAGAAGCAAATATTAAAGATATCGCCTAAGAAAAATATATTAGTATTGCCCGGTACCCAATAACACTAAGGTGCACGCAATATCCACCTCTATACCATTCTTTTTCAATAGGTTATAAAATACAGGATTTTCCGTTCCAGGGTTAAAAATAACCCTTTTGGGATTCAAGGAAATTATGCTTTGGTAATATTCTTCTTGTCTTTTAGGATTTAGATAGAGCGTAATTGTATGAATATCATTAATTTTGTCCAAATTAGTATAGATTTCGACTCCAGAAACATTTCCTGCTCTTAATCCAAAAGCACATGTTTCTACCCCAGCAGCTACTAGTCTATTGATTGCAATGTTACTGTAACGGTTTGGTTTTAAGGATGCTCCAAAAACTAGGGTCTTTTTCATATTAATTTAAAGATGTTAAAGTTTGCTTGAATTGTAACTATTTGTGCAATATTTCGTCTATTAGTAAAGTTAGATATTATCTAACTCCATTTAAAATATTGTTGGTAACGCTATATGTTTATAGTTAATGGTTAGTGTTTAGTATAGCCTATCAGCATTTGAAGCCCGGCTTCCAAATTATTTTGGTTGTCGGGTTTCTTTTTGCATCCTTACCTAATGCCGGTAAATTTTTAAATATTTTAAATTGTAATATTCGCCCATATAAGTAACAAACCACATTTTATAGCGTCTATTATAATGTATAGGGGTTATTTAATAAAGAAGATTGGTTGGTTTTTTTCGTATTGGATACCACTATATAATAGCACCCGTAGAAATTCTACGGGTGCTTTATTTTACCATTTTATGATAACACTGCCCCATGTGAAACCGCTTCCAAAAGCGGCCAAAACGACCAAATCGCCAGGTTTTACCTTACCGGCCTCCCACGCCTCTGTTAACGCAATAGGTATAGAAGCTGCAGTGGTATTGCCATAATTCATAATGTTATTGAACACCTGATTATCGCTTAATTGAAATTTCTTTTGGATGAATTGAGATATTCTCAAATTGGCCTGATGTGGCACTAAAAGATCAATATCCGTAGATTGTAAATTATTTTTTTGCAACCCTTCAATAATTACTTCGCTAAAACGGACCACGGCATTTTTAAATACGAATTGACCGTTCATATAAGGATAGTAAGATTCATCTTTTTCATCATTGTCCTCTATAATATCCGTCACCCATCTTTTACCCATACCAGGGGCTATTAAAGATAGTTCCTCAGCATGTTGCCCTTCTGAATGCAGATGTGTAGATAGAATTCCTTTGGTATTGTCCTCTTCCCTACTTAATACAGCGGCCCCGGCACCATCGCCAAAAATTACGGATACCGCCCTACCCCTTGTAGTCATATCCAAACCATGGGAATGAAGCTCAGAACCAATTACCAAAATATTTTTGTACATACCCGTCTTTATATACTGGTCCGCTACAGAAATTGCATATACGAATCCAGAACATTGATTGCGGACATCCAAGGCACCAACGGTTTTAATCCCTAAATCTCGTTGTACCAGAACACCGGGACCGGGAAAGTAGTAATCTGGACTTAAAGTGGCAAATACTATAAAATCTATATCATTCTTATCTATACCCGCTCTTTCAATTGCAATCTTAGCAGCTTTAACACCCATGCTCGTAGTGGTATCTCCATCACCCTTTACCACATGTCTTCGTTCCTTGATTCCTGTGCGCTCCTGTATCCAAGCATCATTTGTATCCATAACTTTGGACAAGTCATTATTAGTCACTACGTTTTCGGGCACATAATGACCAAGGCCAATTATTTTTGAGTTGTACATAGTAATATTTTTAGCCTGATAGTTCAGGTATCATTAGTGCTGCAATATAAACAACTATTAAGAATTCACCTTAAAATTGCAACAATCCCTACGAATAATAAAATTTGCCCGGTCCTTAAATAAGATATTTCTTATAATCATTGATTTTTACATGTGCTTTTAAATCATGTAGCAAATTGTAAAGACCAAAGAACGTCCGGTTCATATATAAAAAATGTTTAGAACCTCTATTTCCGTTCATTTTCCTAAGTTGTTTATCAGAAGAGAATTGTTCGCCCAAATCTGCAATTTTAGACCAAAATGCTTCATCTCCAAAATCAAATTCATCCGTATGAAAAGGACTGGTAAACAGACTTAGCAGTTGATGAAAAATAGATGAAAAGAACGCAATTTCCTTGTCTGTATCATTGGGCAATAAAATTTCCAATTCATACAATTTTTCAGTAAAAACACGCTGATCGGAGATGTTCTCCGGCTTAGCCAATTCAAAATAAGGTTTATAAAATGAATCCGGCACTTCCTTAATGCAACCAAAATCTATGGCAATTAACTCATTCTTTGTATTGACCAAAAAATTACCAGGATGGGGATCGGCATGGACCTTGCGGAGACCATGAATCTGATACATATAAAAATCCCACAAGGCCTGACCCAATTGATTTCCTATTTCTTGGGTGAAATCTGTTTTTGTAAACTCGCTTAAATGCTTACCCGTCATCCAATCCATAGTAATTATGCGGGAACTTGAAAGCTCTGGATAATAAGTAGGAAATTTAATGTTCGGGATTTGTTTACAGGCATGGGTAATTTCCTGACTTTGGGAAACCTCCAATACATAATCCGTTTCTTCTACCAATTTATTCTCCACCTCTTTAAAATACTTATCAGAATCCTTTCCTTTTAGGTTGAACATACGGATCGCAATTGGCTTTACAATGGCCAGATCGCTACTAATACTTTGAGCCACACCTGGGTATTGAATTTTTACGGCCAATTGCTTGCCATTTTTGGTTGCCTTGTGCACCTGACCTATACTAGCTGCATTAACAGAATCCTTATTAAACGTATCAAAAACCTCTTCTGGATATTTATCCAAATATTTTTTAAAGGTTTTTCTTACCAATGGTGCGGACAAGGGAGGTACTGAAAACTGCGACAGGGAAAATTTTTCCACATATGCATTGGGCAATAAGTTTTTCTCCATGCTTAGCATCTGGGCCACCTTTAAAGCACTACCTTTTAAAGATTTTAGTCCATCGTAGATATCCGTAGCATTATCCTCATCCAATTCATCTCTTGTAGTATTGGGGTCAATTATTTTTTTACCAAGGTACTTGGCATAATTACCACCGATTTTCGCACCGGTACGCACCAATTTACTGGCGCGCTCTATTTTCCCTGTAGGTATCTTATCTAATGTTTTCAATCGGTATAAATTAAATTAGGCAAATGTCTCCTTATATAGAAATTTTCCAAAATCAAGAATATTTTCCAATGGAGTGTTATCAAAGACATCGAAAATAGTGTTTACCGATTTTTCAATGGCTACATCCGTTTTCTCAAAACCGGGTGAATCATCTGTTCTCCAAAAATTCATTAGAAATAAAACCTGCAGCCATGCTCCTTCAGAAAATAGTTGGGGATTGTGCTTTGTTAACTTAGAACTTTTGCTCGCATTTCCTTTATCGATCAAGTCCTTAGCAAAATCCTTCACCTTTTTTCTTAACTCCTTTACCTGCATCATATTTTTGAGCGGACTGGGAGCATTATCCATAACGAACAATACATAACTACGATTTAGGGTCAAAACTTCAAAAAACGTGAATAAAAAAGTGAGCATTTTATCCCTATTTGCAAATTCCCCATATTCCTTGTTCTTATGAATTACCTTTATCGTGTTATCAAAAAAGGTGGTCCATATACTTTTTTGCAAAGCGCCGATTGACCCAAAATACAAATAGAAATCACTTTCAACAATTGCATTATCCTTACAAAACTTATATACCGATTTGGGAACCTTCTCATGCTCCAGCACATAATCCATATACAATGACATAATAGATTCCTTAGATGTTTTTTTTGTTTTGACTGCCATATAGATAGTTTTTACACAATTTCAAATATTATAGGTTTTGTTCATTGATTACTTGTTTTTGTTTAGCAAAAACGTGTTACCCAAGAAGATAACACGTTTTCAAAACAACCAAACCAATAAATAATCAACTTGTGATTATAGCATAAAATTCTTTTTCATAGCAATAGTTATAATCACATTACAAATATACATTATGTTTAAGTTATTATTACAATAATTAAACAAAATAATATGTTAAACTTTTAAACCACCCATAACTGTCAGTTTGTCACAATAAGTAAGTATGGTATTTTTTTTGACCTATGCACCCTGAACATTTTTAAATCAATACTACTATTACTTAATAGCGAAAAAATATTAGAGATATGGCAACAGGTAAAATTAATGTGTCCGTAGACAACATTTTTCCATTGATCAAGAAATTCTTGTACAGTGATCACGAAATCTTTTTAAGGGAATTAATTTCCAATGCAACGGACGCCACCCTAAAATTAAAACATTTGACCACCATTGGCGAGGCCAAAGTGGAATATGGACATCCTATTATTGAGGTAAAGGCTGATAAGGAAGGCAAAAAACTTCATATCATTGACCAAGGTCTTGGAATGACGGAGGAAGAAGTTAAAAAGTACATCAATGAAGTGGCTTTTTCCGGTGCAGAGGAGTTTTTGAACAAATATGAGGACTCTGCCAAGGATTCTGGTATTATTGGTCATTTTGGCCTTGGATTTTATTCTGCCTTTATGGTGGCACATAAGGTTGAAATTATTACCAAGAGCTATAAAGATGAAACCGCTGTGCATTGGTCATGTGACGGTTCTCCTGAATTTATTATGGAAGAAGCCAAAAAAGAAGAGCGTGGTACTGAAATTATTCTGCATATAGCCGATGATTCCACAGAATTTCTAGAGGACACCAGAATAAAGGGGCTATTGAACAAATACAACAAGTTTATGCCGGTACCTATTAAATTTGGTACCAAGACAGAAACTTTACCAAAACCAGAAGGCGCTAAAGAAGATGACCCGGCACCAACCAAAGAGGTAGACAATATTATCAACAACCCAAACCCAGCTTGGACAAAGCAGCCCGCAGATTTAAAAGCAGAGGACTATAAGAGTTTCTACAGGGAACTCTACCCAATGCAGTTTGAGGAACCTCTTTTCAACATACACTTAAATGTTGATTACCCGTTCAATCTTACCGGTATTCTTTATTTTCCAAAGCTTACGAATGATCTTGCCCAACAGAAAGACAGGATTCAGCTTTACCAGAACCAGGTTTTCGTAACGGATAACGTGGAAGGAATTGTACCCGAATTTTTAACCATGCTACGTGGGGTCATAGATTCTCCTGATATTCCCTTAAATGTTTCACGTTCCTATTTACAGGCAGACGGGGCTGTTAAAAAAATATCTTCTTATATCACTAGAAAAGTGGCCGATAAATTGAATTCTCTGTTCAAAAACAATCGTGAGGAGTTTGAGGCAAAATGGAACGATATAAAAATCGTTATTGAATACGGTATGCTTTCCGAAGAAAAATTCTTTGAAAAAGCAGATAAATTCGCCTTATACCCTACTGTTGACGGCACCTATCTAACATTTGAAGAACTACAAGAAAAAATTAAGGATAACCAGACCGATAAAGACAATAAGCTTGTTATCCTTTACACGTCAGACATAGAAGCACAACATAGTTATATAGAAACAGCGAAGTCCAAAGGCTATGAAGTCCTATTATTGGATTCACCGATCATTGGTCATCTCATGCAAAAATTGGAAGGGTCAAAAGAAAATATTTCATTTGCCCGTGTGGATGCAGACCACATTGATAAATTGATTCAAAAGGAGGATACGCAAATTTCCAAATTATCGGACGAAGAAAAAGAAACCTTAAAATCGGAATTGGAAAAAGTCATTGGCGAAAAGAGCAGCTATACCGTGCAACTTGAAGCAATGGACAGTGATGCATCTCCTTTTACGATAACAGAGCCGGAATTTATGCGCCGTATGAAAGAAATGCAGCAAACCGGTGGAGGCGGTATGTTCGGTATGGGACAAATGCCAGAAATGTATAACTTGATCGTAAATACGAACAGTGCATTAGTAGGTGAAATTCTTGCTACCAAAACAGCAAAGAAAAAGGAACGTTTAATTAACCAGTCCTTGGATTTGGCCAAATTATCCAAAGGGTTGCTCAAGGGCAAGGATCTAACCGAGTTTATTAAACGAAGTTATGAGATGGTGAAATAATATCGTTAAAACATAAAATATAAAACCGCTTCATTAATGAAGCGGTTTTTTTATTTAAACAATACCAAAGTACTAGCCTACCAATAAATTGGCCCTGTTCCCAAGTACTTTTCAGCAATGGGCTGATAGTAATCCAAGACCTCATCCAAATCATAAACTTTTTGACTTTTGGTATACAGATCATATTTATTGAAATCCTTTATGATCTCAAGATATTTTGCGTCTTTCTCATTGACAATTTCCTTATACGCCCCTCCGGAATGCCATGGATAAAAAGAATGATAACGAATCATGACCATTGCCTCCTCAGGTAACGAATTGGTTTTATGATTATTTAGAACTTGGTATAAATATTCATCATGTCCCCAGGCCAAATCTACATTATCAATACCACAACCTGCTTCATAGATACCTGTTGGCGTGTTGTATTTTTCATTTTGCATATCCTCGTTCAACGCATTGAATTCCGGATATACGCATGAGTCCGGTAATTTACAGCCTACAATAAAAACGTCACCGACCATGCCCCATTGCTCTGCCTGGCTAGTACCATCCTCATCGCTTCCTTTTAAGAACATTACTTTGCCCAAATCATGAATAAGTCCTGTTAATTGCATCCAATCCGGCCTATTATCTGCACGTATTGCTTCAGCACTTTGTATCAAATGTTGAATATTAGGTAAATTAATATCCGGATCACTTACGTCTATTAAACTGTTTAAATGACGCATTGCTTCCCAAAGATCCATTGGTGTGTCATATGTCAAATACTTTTTATGCATACGTTTTACATAGTCCAAGGTTTGGTTTTTTCTCATTTTACGATAATGTTCCTTTACCGCAGCGGACACATCTGGAGCCTCGTAGTCCCTGAAAATTTTTTCCTCCATGATTAATTTGTTTTATTGTTAATTATAATACTAAAATTTTAAACATTTCCCAAAAGAACATACAGAATTACTGTAAACAACACTAGAAACACGCTAAAAGGCTTGGCATATTTCCACGGTTTTAAATCCAGGATTCCAGAATCTTTCATTTCAAATTTTACCTCTTTAGTAAAAAAATAGGAAACCAAATGCATGATTATGATATTGAGAACAAATTCTAGTCCCCATATATGAACAAAGTGAAGTTCCACTTCAAAACCAAAATTTAAGATGACATAAAAAAACAAGCCGAATACCAAACCTGCTTTTGCGCCTGTTGCCGAAACTTTGGGAAAAAGAAAGCCGGCTATGATCACACTGGCAATGGGTATAAAAAATATACCGTTAAGCTCTTGTAACAATTGATAGAGTCCTTCTGGTGCATTGGCCACAAAAGGTGCGATCGCAATGGCCCCTATGGCCAAAATAGCGGACGTAAGTTTACCTATGCGCACCAATTTGAGCTCACTTATATTGGTATTGATATACCGCTTAAATATACCCAGACTAAATACGGTGGCGGCACTGTTCAAAGCACTATTGAACGTACTTAATATTGCCCCCATCATTACGGCAACAAAAAAACCGGTCAACCATAATGGCATTACCTTTTTCACCAATAAAGGATAGATATTGTCCTGATCTTCATAATACGCGTCACCAAAATAATAAAAGGCAATAAGCCCTGGCAATACAATGATCAATGGCACCAAAATTTTTAATAATCCGGTATATAATAATCCCTTTTGGGCTTCCTTTAGATTAACCGCCCCCAATACACGTTGTATAATAGATTGATGCATGGTCCAAAAGTAAAGTTGGTTTACCATTAGCCCCGTAAACAACACTTCAAACGGCAGAATGGCCGTACGTGCACCCTCACCTACGCCTGGCTCGTTACTGATGACGTTAAATTTATCCGGACTATTTTGAAAAACGGTTTCCAACCCACCAAGCATATTACCATCACCAATACTCAATAATGCCAAAATAGGAACCAAAAGTCCTGCAACCAATAGTCCAAATCCGTTTATGGTATCAGTATAAGCTACCATTTTTAAACCTCCAAAAATGGCGTAAACTGCTCCTAATGTCCCTACCGTTACTATGGTGATGACGATTCCCTGTTCCCTACTTACGTTCAACAAAGTTGATATCTCAAATATGGCTTCAATATTCAGCGCCCCGGTATACAATACTATAGGTAGTAAAGTGGCCACAAAGGAAATGATCAGTAATAAGGCTACCAATGTTCTGGTAATACCGTCAAACCTTTTTTCCAAATACTCAGGTATAGTTGTAAGGCCCATCCGTAGATATTTAGGTGCAAAATAAAGTGCTCCTACCACTAATGCCAGTGCAGATGTTACTTCCCATGCAATGATTATGGCACCATTTTTATAGGCAGAACCATTCATACCAACCAAATGCTCCGTAGATATATTGGTCAATAACAATGACCCGGCTATTACAATACCGGTTAAAGACCTACCTCCTAAAAAGTAACCATCTTGAGTATCTAACCTATCTCTACGTAATTTATAGGTAGCGTAAAACGCTACAAAACCGGTAAATAAAATAAATGTTAAAAAAGCCATCGTTGGTAAATATAGAAAAATACTCGTATTGTAGTGTAAAAATTACACCTACCCATTGTTTGTTTTATAAAAAAAATATATACTTTACCTGTTATTAATCATTAACACTTTTAAAACAAATTATGTTAAGCACTATTTATCAGTTAGTTAGTAAATATATTCTGAAAATTTATTGTTTACACTGGTATTTTCGTTTTTTAACAAATTGTAAATTAATTGTAAAATTGTCGTAAACTACAGATTGTAAACAGATAGTTTATGTAACTGAGCTATATCAATTTCTGTTTAAAACACAGTTTTAATTCCTTATTATCACCTTCTTTTTTAAGCAAAGGACTAACTGCTCCATTAATATTGGCAAATGCTTTTTCAATAAATACTGGTCCTTTTTTTATCTTCACCGCATGAAAGTAGTTTCTACAAATATTGGAACACCCATAACCTTTGAATGGAACGGTAAAAAAGAACAGACAGGTATTTTTAAATATCCAACAGAAAACGGACTGTTCCTAGGAAAAAACGATGTCCAAAATGATACGGTCATTGACCGGGTACATCATGCCGGTACGAATAAAGCGTGTTATTTATTCTCTGCAGAACAATATGGATTTTGGAAACCAAAATATCCCAATCTTTCATGGAACTGGGGAATGTTCGGTGAAAATCTTACTATATCAGGACTTGATGAGTCAGAAATTCTAGTTGGTAATATCTACAGAATTGGCAAAACCTTGGTACAAGTTACCCAACCACGGGAGCCTTGCTATAAACTTGGGGTACGTTTTAATGATGTAAAAATCATAAAGGATTTTATTGCACACAACCACCCAGGGACATATGTGAAGGTTATAGAAGAAGGACGTGTGACTACTGGTGACAGCGTTATATTAGAACAAGCCTCTACCAATACCTTATCCGTTCAAAATTTTTATCAGCTACTTTATGATAAAGAGAAAAATAAAGATATGTTAGCTTTGTTCATGAGCAATGATGCGGTACCTCTATATAAAAAAGAGAAACTTAAAAAGTTCCTATCTTAAACTTAATAACCATTTAAATGAAAAAAAATCTAATCGTACTTGTATTCTTATTGGGGTTAATAACTCAGGCGCAAGAAATCCCAAATGCAGATATAAGAACCAACCCTACTACCCATAATGTTGGCTTCATAACCCTATTGGTCCATTATTATGACGATGGGTTAAAGTTAAATCCATTAAATGCCACATTTCAAGGAGATAGTAGGTATAATGATACTTTGCCCAATTTTTTATCCGATGCCTATAAAAAAGAATTGAAGGATTATTATACCTCCTATTTAAAAATGTCAAAGAAATTTGATGACAAAAAATTATCGGAGACAGAACGGATGTCCAATGCCATCTTACAATGGGAATGTGAAATTAATCTAGATGAACTGGCTTTTGAAGATTATACCCCTATAGACCAGATGTGGTCCATGAACCTGATGATGGGCCAATTGGCCGGTGGCACCAGTGCCCAACCTTTTAATACTGTAGAAGACTATACCAATTGGCTAAAACGATTGGATGACTATGTAGTTTGGCTGGATACTGCCAAAAACCGTATGCAAAAAGGAATCAAAGCCAAAAATGTGCTTCCTAAATCATTGATAAAAAAAGTATTGCCTCAATTACAAAGTATACTCACGAAAAACATTGAAACTAACCTGTTTTTTAGCCCAATCCTTAATTTTCCCGATGATTTTTCCACTGAAGATCGTGAGCGCTTAAAGCATGCATATACCACAATGATCGCCAATAAAATTATACCGGCCTACAAGGCATTACATGATTTTATGGCTACGGATTATTTGAGCGCAGGGCGCACGACCAGTGGCATACAGGATATACCCAACGGAAAAGCGTACTACGCACATCAAATAAAAAAATATACGACCACTTCCATGAGCGCTGAGGAAATCCATAATATTGGACTTAGCGAAGTAGCCAGAATAAGTACCGAAATGGAAAAGGTGAAACAACAGGTTGGATTTAAAGGTAACCTTAAGGAATTTTTTGACCATGTTAGGACCAAGAAGGAATTAGTGCCCTTTACCGACCCACAACAGGTAATTGACAATTTTAATACAATCCATAAAAAAATAACCCCTAGGGTAAATGAATTGTTCAGTAAACAACCTAATACTCCTTTTGAAGTAAGAAGAACAGAATCATTTAGGGAAGCATCTGCTAGCGCAGAGTACAATCCTGGTTCGTTAGATGGTACCAGACCCGGTATTTTCTACGTACCTATACCAGATGTTACCTCCTACAATATGTATTCTGATGAGGATTTATTTTTGCACGAAGCAATACCCGGCCATCACTTTCAAATTTCCTTGACTCAGGAAAACAACGACCTGCCACAATTTAGAAAAACCTTGTGGTATAGTGCGTATGGTGAAGGTTGGGCCCTATATACGGAATCCTTGGGCAAAGAACTGGGACTATACACTGACCCCTATCAATATTTTGGTATGCTAGGCGCAGAAATGCATAGGGCTGTCAGGCTAGTGGTCGATACCGGTCTACATGCTAAAGGATGGACAAGGGAGCAGGCCATTGCTTATTCTTTGGATAACGAAGCTGAATCAGAAGCCAGCATTACCGCGGAGATCGAACGTTACATGGCCAACCCCGGACAAGCACTATCCTATAAAATTGGACAATTAAAAATTTTGGAACTCCGCGCAAAAGCCGAGAAAATGCTAGGCAAGGATTTTGACATTAAGGTATTTCATGAAAAAATATTGGAGACCGGTTGTGTTCCTCTGGCAATTTTGGAAAGTAAGATTACAGAATGGATCAATGCCAATATGAAATTTTAATTGGTCAATTCTAAATAACCCGTATATGAACAATCCTTGGCATTTATATGTAATGGCATTTATTTACATACTTGCCGGAATCATGCATTTTGTAAAACCCAAAGTATATTTAAGAATCATGCCTAGATACCTACCCTTTCATAAGGAATTGGTACTGTTAAGTGGTGTGGCTGAAATTTTGTTAGGTATTGGATTGTTTTTTAAGGAAACAAGAACGCTGGCATCATTTGGTATAATAACCATGCTCTTGGTATTTCTATTGGTACACTTTTACATGCTTTCCAGTGAAAAAGCCTCGGCAGGATTTCCAAAATGGATTTTATGGGCAAGGCTACCCTTGCAAATTTTACTTATCTATTGGGCCTATAGCTACGTAAAATTTTAAAATAAAAAAGGGGACGCTCCCGTCCCCTTTAATGAAATCAACTTAAATCAACTTAATTAACAACAAACTCTTCAGTGTATGTTTTACCAGCAGACTTTACGGTTACTACGTAAACCCCTGGGAAAGCATCTGCAAAATTGAACGCTTTTTCTACGATCAATTCATCTATAACTTCTTGTGAAAATACCGTTCTACCTTCGGCATCATATATTTTAATGGCCATCTTAGACTTATCCAAGTTTAGATAGTTCATAAGTATCATATTGTTGGTCTTTCTGAAGAATGGTTTAATATCTTCATCCGCGTCAACAATTTTTACATTATTCTTTTCAAGAACTATGGTATAGGAATAGTTTTTAAGATTGTCATCTGCAGAAAGGAAATAAACACCGTCTGCCAAATCTTTAAAATTCAATTTTTTACTGAAAAGTCCTTCAGATACTTTTTCTGAATAGATAACATTCAAATCAGAATCCATCAACTTGATCTGCACACCTACTGATGAAGCTTCCATCGTCAATACGACGCTCTTAGCTTTTCCAGCAGTTAAAAGGTTCAATTTTGGCTCTCTTGCCATGCCTGCTACTGTAGCGAACATGAAGGCAACTACTGTGGTAATCTTTAGAATGTTTTTCATAATAAATTATTTTTAAGGGTTACATATAATTTACACTACAAACATACACTCGTTTTCTAGTGCCCACTACATCATATTTTCCCAATTTATGTGCTATTTTAACCTCTTCACTATAACTTAACACTGCGTAAGATAAGATTACATAGAATTAGGTTAATTTTGCAAAGTAGACCCTTATTTAGGTTGATTAATTTTATAGTATTAAACATTTATTATGGTAAAGCAGAAACCTACTTTCGAAGCTATTGAACCAGATTTTGGACATTCCTTTACATACCAAAGGTTTGATGAACATAAATTGAACAAGAACAATGTTTGGCATTACCACCCAGAATTAGAATTGGTATATGTAAACGGTGGATCCGGCAAACGTCAAATTGGTAGCCATGTATCCTATTATACCAATGGCGACCTTATACTTATAGGTAGCAATTTACCCCATTGCGGCTTTACGGATGCCCTTACGGGAAATACAAGTGAAACGGTGGTACAGATGAAGGTGGATTTTTTAGGTCCCGATTTTTTTAATCTTCCGGAAATGAAAAAGATACAAAGCTTATTTAGTAAGGCGAGCGGTGGTATTGCTTTTTCCGGTAAGACCAAACGAAAGATCGGGGACAAAATGGAGGTCCTGGAATACCAAACCGATTTTCAGCGCCTTTTATCTATCCTAAATATATTGAACGAACTGGGAAATTCTGATGATATGCGTCTTTTGAATGCAGAAGGTTTTTCATTTACTACAGATGTAAAGGACAATGACCGTATAAACATTGTATTCAACCATGTAAAAAATAATTTTAGGGAAGAAATTACACTTGAAGAGATATCTTCTATGGTAAGTATGACCATACCTTCTTTCTGTAGGTATTTCAAGAAAATCACCAATAAGACCTTTATACAGTTCGTAAACGAATATAGACTGGTACATGCATCTAAACTATTGGCAGAAAAACCAATGAGTATTACCGAGGTATGTTTTGAATGTGGATTCAATAATTTCTCCCATTTTAATAAATCGTTCAAAGCCTTTACAGGACAAAACCCTTCAGAGTACAGAAATGAACTAAAAACGGTCTTGGTTTAATGCAAAGTCTTTTTGACGATAGTATTGAGTTGAATTTACCGGATAGCGATATCTGTTATATACCCCGTTTCCTTGACCGATCAAGAGCCAGTCATTTTTTTGATGTTCTTAAAAATAACACCCCATGGCAGCAAGATAATATTACAGTATTTGGAAAGACCTACCCACAGCCAAGGTTGACGGCCTTATATGCAAATAACGATAAACCGTATTCCTATTCCAACATTACCATGCTCCCCCTGCCCTTTAATAAGGAATTATTGGAAATTAAAGATAGGTTGGAAACATTTGCCAAAGTTGAGTTCACCACATGTTTGTTGAACAGATATAGAACGGGAAGTGATAGTAATGGTTGGCATGCGGATAATGAAAAGGAGCTAGGTGAAAATCCTATAATTGCATCCATTAGTTTAGGTGCGGCACGTTTTTTTCATCTTAAACATAATACACGACCGGACATTAAGCATAAAATAAACCTGCAACATGGTAGCTTGCTCTTGATGAAAGGAAAAACCCAGCATTATTATAAACATCAGATTGCAAAGACCGCCAAAGCGGTGGAGGAACGTATTAACCTGACCTTTAGGATTATTAAATAATCCTTAAAGTTAAAGGATCATGGTAAAAAGTTAAGGCTAGGCCGTATCTTTATAGTGCTATGAACAAAGAATTTACAGAAAGAGCCCTGGACCGTATTATAGAAATGGCCTGGGAAGATCGCACACCATTTGAGGCCATTACATTTCAATTTGGAATTACGGAACAGGAAACCATCGCAATTATGCGAAAGGAAATGAAACCCAGTAGTTTTAAAATGTGGCGCAAACGGGTTCAAGGAAGAGCCACTAAACACGCTAAATTAAGAGCCGTTGATATGGGCCGGTTTAAATGTTCCAGACAACGGAATATTAGCGGTAACAAAATAACCAAACGTTAATTACTTAAAGACATCGTTTAATACCGTTGCCAAACGTACTCCACCTTTTTGTAATTGGGATGTTACGCTAGTCCACCAATCATAACTATATCTATACCCCAACTTTTCACCGGTTTCCACAGAGGCATAAACTTTATCAGCCAATTGATGGGACTCCTCTACCCAATCCAAGAGGGTACCGTTCTGCAAATTGTTTAGCTCCTCCTTGCTAAGTTTAGGATATTCCATGGCCAATTCGGTAAAGCTCATACCGTTGTCCTCTATCATATTGGAATCCCAAACACGATGTAAATTGGTACCGTCACCGAACCATTGCAGTTGTATATCATTACCTCCCTTGTCCTCAAATCTACCTACGTGCATAGGTTGGTGCAAGTCACCTATAAGGTGTATCAAAAATTTAAGATAAAAGGCCTTATCTTCTTTACTACTGTTTTCATCCTGTATTATTTGTATACAGGTATTGACACCCTGAACAAGGTCTCCATACTGGCTGGGCTCAATTTGATCATAGGTTTTACCAAAAGGAATATTTACATAATGCCATGCGCTAAATTTGCTGAAGGCCCTATCTGCCTTAATCTCATCGGCAAAATTTGAAACCGCCGCCAAACTCTTTCCGTCCAATAATTTTTCAATGGCGCGCTTTGCCTTTCTATTTAGATGCTTCTCCGCAATTTCCCCAACGACCCTGTGCCCCGTTTTGGACCATATCATATCATTTGCCCTTGTGTTAGGGTACATCAACATACATAATACTAAAACAACAATATTCTTCATCACTACAAATTTTGCCAAAAATAGGATTTCAAATTTTAAGGTATTGTTAAAACTTCGGTAAGGTTAAATTTATATTAGAACTTGCATCAATGAAAAAAAAATCGCTCAAAAAACCTCAACGCAAACGCAGCTTTTTTAAAATAGTTGGATATACCCTATTAAGCCTCATAGCATTTATTCTCCTATTTATTGGTAGTGTACAATTTGGGCTATGGGGAAAGTTGCCCTCTAAGAAAGAATTGTCAACCATTCAATATCAAATTGCCTCTGAAGTATTTACGGCAGACAGTGTATTAATAGGCAAGTATTATCTATATGACCGGCAACCCGTTACGTTCAATGAATTCCCCGAACATTTAAGACACGCATTGATTGCCATAGAGGACGAGCGTTTTTATGAACATTCTGGTGTTGACTATAAAAGCCTAATACGGGTAGCGTTCAAAACGGTACTAATGGGGGACAATGCATCCGGGGGCGGTAGTACCATATCTCAACAATTGGCAAAAAACCTTTACCCTAGAAAAGAACGCAACCACACCAATTTAGTCGTAGATAAGGTCAAGGAAATGATCATTGCCAAAAGACTTGAAGGTATTTTTAACAAAGATGAAATTCTGACCCATTACCTAAATACCGTATCTTTTGGTGATAATACCTTTGGTATTGAAAGCGCCGCACTAAAATTTTACAATACCAGAACCAAAGACCTAACTGTTCCACAAGCTGCCACCTTGGTGGGGATGTTAAAAGCCACCTACGGCTATAACCCAAGGTTATTTCCCGAAAAAAGCATTAATAGAAGAAATTTAGTTTTAACGGCAATGTATACCAACAACTATCTTTCAGAAGAGGCTAAAACAAAGTTTCTAAAAGAAGATTTGCAGTTAGATTATCGCGAATTTGATTACAATGCTGGTACGGCTCCTTATTTTAGGGAAGAGGTTAGAAAAGAAATGTTGCAATGGATTTCCGATCAAAAAACCAATGGTTTAGACTACAACATTTATACTTCAGGTTTAAAGATTTATACCACCCTTAACTATAAGATGCAACAAATTGCCGAAGATGTTTTGGTTGGTCATATGGGCAAATTACAAGCCGATTTTGAAAAAAGTTACGGCAACCGTGCTCCATGGTTAAAGGATAAGGGACTGATGGAAAAAATTGCAAAACGAACCAATACCTATAAAAGATTACAAAAGAATGGTTTATCACATGGACAAATAATTGATAGCCTATCCAATGACCACAGAATACGCACCTTGGGCAGTTGGCAAGGTGACAAGGATGTAAAAGCGTCCACCATGGACAGTATTAGTCATTACACAAAATTTCTAAATACAGGTTCTTTGGCCGTAGACCCAACTAATGGTGAGGTTTTGGTATGGATTGGCGGTATAAATTTTAAACAGTATAAATTTGACCATATTTCTCAAAGTAAGCGACAGGTTGGCTCCACGTTCAAACCTATTGTCTACTCGACAGCTTTGGAACAAGGTATAACACCTTGTACTTATTTTTCTGCGGAAGAAGTCCAATATGATAACTTAAAAGGTTGGTCACCAAGCAATTCTGGCAATAAAGATGAAGCTTACCTTAATTATTCCA
The DNA here is from genome assembly GCF_007827235.1 of Maribacter sp. MAR_2009_72. NCBI lineage: Bacteria > Pseudomonadati > Bacteroidota > Flavobacteriia > Flavobacteriales > Flavobacteriaceae > Maribacter > Maribacter sp. MAR_2009_72. The sequence goes on from NZ_VISB01000001.1 coordinate 1,558,310, forward strand.
TGGAAGAAGGACTTAGTAATTCCGTAAACACTGTTGCCGTTAAAGTCTTGGAAAAAGCAGGTATTGGCAACGTCATACAAATGGCAAAATCCATGGGTATTTCAGAAAAATTGCCCAATGAAGCATCCATTGCCTTAGGAACCGGGGAAATCAATATTCTAGAACTTGCACAGGCCTATACGAGTTTTGTCAATAATGGCAAATCAACCAAACCATTGCTGATCAAAAGAATTACCAATCAAAAAGATTCCATTTTGGCTGATTTTAATTCTACTATTGAGGAAAAGGCCGCCTTTTCAAAAGAAACGGGACAAACCATGATAGAAATGATGAAGTCTACCATTAATTCAGGAACTGCAAGCAGATTGAGAACTACTTACGGACTCAAAAACGATATTGCGGGCAAGACGGGTACAACACAAAACAATAAGGATGCTTGGTTCGTAGCCTTAATGCCAAAATTGGTACATATAACTTGGGTTGGCCTTGACCAGCATGAAATAGGCTTTAGCAATACAGGTATAGGTCAAGGAGCAAATGCCGCACTGCCTTTGTTTGGACTTTGGATGCAACAATTGAATAAGAAAAAAGATTTTGACCCTTATACAAAAAGTAAGTTCCCCAACCCTTCACAAGAGGTATTGAACGCATTGGATTGCGACCCGATTAAAAAAGATGGTTTTTTTAAACGATTGTTTAAGAATCCCAATAAAAAGAAGACCAAAAAATTCAACGGTTAATCCTAAAGACATAAATAATGCTACAGCAACCATTTATTGAAATTAATTTGATATATTTATGATATCATTTTAATATCATATCCTATGAAAGTAGAAAAAACCCATAAGGCCCAAAATGGTTATGTTATGTTAGCCGTAGTATTTGTATTGTTATTTGGCGGAATTGCACTTCTTAAAATTTACGTAGGCGTTCTAATGATTGTTGCGGCTTTGATCATGTGTACAGGTTTCGTTTTAGTCAATCCAAATAGTTCAAGGGTGCTGTTGTTGTTTGGTAAATATATTGGTACCATCAAGGAGAATGGCCTTTTTTGGGCTAATCCCTTGTTTACCAAAAAAAGAATATCCTTACGTGCCAGTAATTTTGATAGTGAGCGGTTAAAGGTCAATGATAAATTGGGAAACCCTATTATGATAAGTACTATACTTGTATGGCGGGTTACCAATACGTATAAGGCGGCTTTTGATGTTGATGATTATCAAAATTTTGTACGCGTACAGACAGATGCCGCGGTACGCAAATTGGCAAGCATGTATCCTTATGATAACTTTGCAGATGAAGGTCTTGATGAGGATATCACCTTAAGATCTAGTGTAAATGAAGTGAGCGAAGCCTTGGAACAAGAAGTCCAAGAACGACTTTCAATGGCAGGTATAGAAGTTTTAGAAGCAAGGATAGGCTATTTGGCCTATGCACAGGAAATTGCCAATGCAATGCTTAAACGTCAGCAGGCAACTGCAATTGTTGCAGCAAGGCATAAAATTGTAGAAGGTGCGGTAAGCATGGTGGAAATGGCATTGGAAGAGTTGAGTAAAAAAGATTTGGTAGCTTTGGACGATGAACGTAAATCTGCTATGGTAAGCAACCTAATGGTCGTGCTTTGTTCTGACAAGGATGTTGCGCCAATAGTGAACACCGGTACGTTGAACCATTAACATGCACATTGAAATAAAAAAAAACACATTGAAAATAGTATCAGCTTTCTTGTTGTATGAGTAAAAAAAAGCCATTTGCATTACGTATTAATGAAAATATGTTGAAATCCATTGAAAAATGGGCGGCAGATGAATTCCGTAGCACTAATGGCCAGATTGAATGGATGTTGATGAAATGCCTAAAAGAGGCCAAACGGGAGCCCAAGGACAAGAAACCCGATTAAGTTTAGCATTTATTTAACGAAACAAAAACTTAAATTTGGTCTACCATCTAACCACCATTTAAATGACCAGGTATATAAGCACTATTGTGCTATTACTTATTTTCTTTCAAATTCAGGCTCAAGACATCAATAAATCATTTGTTGTCAAACAAGTCAATACACAAATAGAACCGGATGGTATCCTTGACGAGCCCCAGTGGAACACTGCAGTACCTGCAACTAATTTTTGGCAATATTTCCCATTAGATTCCATACAGGCCACTAAGCAGACCGAAATTAAAATGCTTTATGACAATGACAACCTTTATGTAGGCATTACCGTTTATACAGCTGGGAACGATTACGCCATACAATCCTTAAAGAGAGATTTTAGGGCCGGCAATAGCGACAATATCACCCTTTTGTTCGATACCTTCAATGACGGCAACAATGCTTTTCTTTTTGGTATTAACCCGTATGGGGTACGTAGAGAGGGTTTGGTTTCCGGTGGCGGACTAAATTTAAACGGATTCACAATTTCATGGGACGTAAAGTGGAAAGGAGATTCAAAAATCTATGATGGTTACTATACTTCAGAAATGGTCATACCCCTAACCGCTTTTAAATTTAAGGAAGGTGAGACCAAGTGGAGGTTCAACAGTTATCGTTTTGACACCCAATCCAACGAAAACAGTACTTGGATGAATATTCCCCAAAACCAAAATATCTATGGCCTTACTTTCATGGGCGATATGATTTTTGAAAACCCTTTGGGAAACTATAGAACGCCCCTTGCCTTTATCCCTTATATCAATACCATTGCCCAAGAAGATTTTGAACTTAATGAGACCAATACCACCATTAAGGTAGGAGGTGATGTCAAAATCCCTATTGGCAACAGTATGAATCTTGATATAACCGTAAATCCAGATTTTTCCCAAGTAGAAGTTGATGACCAAGTAACCAACCTGACCCGCTTTGAGGTATCGCTTCCTGAAAAAAGACAATTCTTTATTGATAACAGTGACCTTTTTGGGAGCTTTGGTGGCGGTAGGGATGCCAATCCATTTTTCTCAAGAAGAATAGGGATTGCCAAGGATACGGCGGACAATTCCATAGAAAATAAAATTATAGGCGGAGTACGCTTAAGCGGCAAAGTAAATAAATCCCTAAGGTTGGGCTTTTTAAACCTACAGACAGAAGAAGACCTGGAGATGAACATTGCCTCTAACAACAATACCATGTTTGCCCTGCAGCAAACGGTGTTTGGCCGCTCCAACATTGGTATGTTCTTTATAAATAGGGAAACGTTTAAGGATTATGATTTTCAGGCCCCGGAAGACCGGTACAACCGTGTAGCGGGTGTAGATTACAATCTTATATCTGACAATAATGTGTGGAACGGCAAATTCTACGTGCATAAATCCTTTGCCCATAATGCCGGTTCCAAGGATTTGTCAACTGGAGCGTTTTTACAGTACAATTCCAGAAATTGGAACTTTTTTGAAGACCTAGTCTATTTGGGCAACGATTTTAGATCCGATCTTGGATTTATCCGTAGAACGGATATTTTTAAAAGTGCCACAATGATCGAACGTATATTCTGGCCAGAGAACAGTGCACTGCAAACCCATAGCTTTCAATTTTTTCCCGTAATTACCTGGAGTCCTGATACCAACTTCACCAAAACAGATTATGATCTTATGGGAGCTTGGGAATCCAAGTTTAAAGACCAATCTGAAATAAATATTGGCTATAGCCATTCCTATACCTATCTACTGGATGAATTTGACCCAACCAATACAGACGGCGCCGTAGCACTACCCAGTGAAGTAGGCTATCATTACAATAACGTTTCCATAGAATACCAATCTGATGGAAGAAAAAGATTTGGATTTAAGGTTGAACCTTCCTATGGTAGTTTTTTTAACGGCGATAGATTTTCCGTTCAGGGAGAAATGTATCTAAGATTTCAGCCAAAGGTATTTTTGATCATGAAGGCCAATTACGATAAGATTACCCTGCCTGCACCCTATTCTAGTGCAGATATATGGCTTATAAGTCCTAAAATAGATGTAACATTAAGTAAATCTATATTTTGGTCAACCTTGGTCCAATATAGCAATCAACGTGATAACCTAGGTTTTAACTCTAGGTTACAATGGCGCTTTGCTCCTTTATCAGATTTATTTATCGTATACAATGATAATTATTTTGTCAACGTTTTTGAACCAAAATTCAGGTCGATCAATCTTAAACTTACCTATTGGTTAAATATTTAAAATGAATTATAAAATATTATGTTCTGACCTGGACGGCACCCTATTGTCTACCAAGAGCAATGTTTCCAGCTTTACAATATCCCAAATAAAGCGAATCAAGGACACCACAAGGATTATATTGGTTTCGGCGAGAATGCCAAACGGTATGTATTATATACAAGAAAACCTAGGTATTACGGACCAACCTATTATTTGCTATAATGGCGCTTTAATACGTTATGGAAATCAAGAAATCTTATCTGTTTTTATCCCAGTACACGTACTTCAAAAAATATATGAACTTACTTTTGAGCTCAATGCCGATATGGGATTATATTATAACAATGAATGGTATGTGCCCAACATTTCGGAAAGGGTAGAAAAAGAAATAAAATATACCAAGACTACACCTGTCTTTCAAGAAACAACAACCACATTATCCAATTGGGAGCAAAGACAATTAGGTGCACATAAAATAATGCTGATGTGTACACTAGAAAGTGCAGATCGGTTAATGCCACAATTGGCCCATACCTTTGGCAATGAACTAAATCTCTACCGTTCTAATGACACCTTAATAGAAATAGCGCCTAAATCAGTTTCCAAATTGACCGCAATACGTTCACTTTTAAACAAGGGAGAAGAATTGGATGATGTAATCGCCTTTGGCGACAATTATAACGACATAGAAATGCTAAAACATGTAGGATGCGGTGTGGCCGTAGCTAACGGTAGAGAGGAAGTTAAGGCCATTGCCAACCACATAACCTTAAAAAACACTGAGGACGGTGTAGCCCATTTTATAAAGAATCACCTGGTATTTTAAGTATATTTGAATACAAAACTTACCAACTTAACTATGTACCTACTTTCTACCCACCCAATTATTACCAATGATACCGTAGTTTTTGGTCTACTTGCACTTTGTCTTGGTTTTATCTTTTATACATCAAGTTTAAAAAATGGATTTTGGGGGAAATTTTATAGCGTAGTACCCGCGGTACTAATGTGCTATTTACTACCGGCCATACTAACAAGTACGGGAATTATCTCAGACGAATTATCCAATTTGTATTTTATGGCCAGTAGATACCTATTGCCTGCGGCCTTGGTATTAATGACCCTGAGCATTGACCTAAAGGCCATATCAAATCTGGGCTCAAAAGCAATCATTATGTTCTTGACCGGTAGTGTAGGAATTATTATTGGTGGGCCACTAGCAATTTTGATCGTCTCCGTATTTTCACCGGAAACCGTAGGCGGTAATGATTTTGATGCCATATGGAGAGGCCTGTCCACTATAGCCGGTAGCTGGATCGGTGGAGGGGCCAACCAAGCCGCCATGCTAGAAATTTTTCAGTATAATCCTGAAAAATATGGAGGTATGGTCCTAATAGATATTGTGGTAGCCAATGTTTGGATGGCTATCGTACTTTTGGGCGTTGGCAAGACCAAACAAATAGATACTTGGTTGAAAGCGGATACTTCTGCCATCGAGACGTTAAAGATAAAAGTCTCTACGTTTACGGAAAAAATCACCAGAGTACCTACATTGCAAGATTACATGATATTATTATCATTGGCCTTTGCCGCTGTTGGGGCCGCGCATTTTTTTGGCGACCATATCAGTACTTTTTTAAATGAGAACGTAGAAGCTGTAAAAGACCAGAAGGGTTTTTTATCGTTCTTGGGTTCAAGTTTCTTTTGGATGGTGGTTATTACCACTACCATTGGAATAGCCTTATCCTTTACCAAAGCCAAAAATTATGAAGGAGCCGGTGCAAGCAAGATCGGGGGCATGTTTATTTATATCCTAGTGGCCACAATAGGAATGAAAATGGACCTTGGAAAGGTGCTTGAAAACCCCGGACTAATCGCTATAGGATTTATTTGGATTACCATTCATGCCGGACTAATGATTCTTATGGCAAAACTGATCAGAGCCCCTTATTTCTTTTTGGCAGTCGGTAGTCAGGCAAATGTTGGTGGGGCGGCCTCTGCACCCGTAGTGGCAGCCGAGTTTCACCCATCGCTTACTTCAGTTGGGGTACTGTTGGCCGTATTGGGTTATGTAGCAGGTACCGGTGGGGCCTTGCTATGTGCCTATTTAATGGAAATTGCATCTGCATTATAATCCCTATTTTACGAACAAAATACTTTCATGGCTCCCATATCTACTAAAATTTACAGATATTTGCGCCCTAAATTTATCCAATGAAAAATTACATTTATGCTTTAATCGCCCTATTTGCACTCAATTCTTGTGGCGATAACCAAAAGGATACATTAACCGTAACCGGTAATATCAAGGGACTTAAAAAAGGTACCGTTTATTTACAGCATATTCCTGACTCTATCTTGGTTTCCGTAGATTCTGTTACTATAAAAGGTGATGGTAAATTTACATTGCAAACAGAACTTAAAAGTCCTGAAATCTTCTATTTATACCTGGATAAAAAAGATAACAACGATATTAACGACAGGATAACCCTTTTTGCCGAACCGGGGACCGTTACCGTACAGACAGATTGGAATACTTTTGATACCACAGCCAAAATAACCGGGTCAGAAAGTCATGAAAAATTGGAGGAATACAGAAAAACAATGTCCAATATTAACAAGAAGAATGTTGAAATCATGATGGCCGCCGCAAGGCCGGAGAATGAATTGGCACAAATAAGTATAGATTCCTTACAGAATATTAGCAATAGAAATACACAAAGGGGATATGCATATTCTATCAATTTTGCATTGAACAATAAAACATCTTTTATTGCTCCCTATATTGCGGTGAAGGAAATTCCAGATGCCAATAAAAAATATTTAGATTCTATTTATGGATCATTGTCTGAAGAAGTTGCCAATTCCAAATATGGTAAAGAGCTTGCGCAACTCTTGAACAAATAGAATAATCTAAAATAAAAAAAGCATCCTCGTATAAAGGGATGCTTTTTTTGGTTCAACTATTTTAATCTTGATTAAGACAATTTGTTTAAGTCCTCTACCAATTTAGAAGCTTTTACTTCCAAATCCTTTCGTACGGATTGAAAATGGGCTTTTTTATTTTCCACATTTGGCTTGTTCACTTCTGCAATAAGCTCATCAAAAGCATCAATTGCATTGTCAATGATAGCCGCTCCTTCTTTAGAAGTACTATTGCCATTAGCCGCATCGACTATATAAACACCTTCTATAATGTCGCCAAGAACATTATTAATATCTTTTTTTAAATTTTTAATACTTGCCATTACTATTTATTTTTTGCAAAAATACAATTTTAGAATTGCTGTAAGCTTTTTTACCGTTAAATAGTGACTTCCAATAATTTTGCTCCTGAAGACAACAATTCTATTTTATCTGTCATTGCCGGTAAAAGTACTGTCTCCCCTTTTACTATCTGGACTTCCCCTTCCGCCGTTTTAACGACTGCCTTACCTCCAACGCACATAAAAATGGTAAAAGAATCCCTTTCTTTGGTATTCAAGACTACATCTTGGGCAAGTTCTATAAAATTGGTTTTAAAATAAGGGCAATCAACCATAGATTGCATCTTATTTAATTCCTTAGAATATGATACCTTAAAATCATCTTTCTTTTCATAATCTACCGCATCCAAAGCCAATTCCGTATGCAACTCCCTAAGATTGCCTTCCTTATCCTTTCTATTAAAATCGAACACCCTATAGGTAACATCTGAGGTCTGTTGTATCTCTGCCAACATTACCCCTGCCCCTATAGCATGAATTTTTCCCGTATTAATAAAAAATGTATCCCCTTCCTTAACCTGTTCATAGTTCAACAAGTCTAACAACGTATCATTTTCAATACTTTCCGCATATTCCTTTTTTGATACATTTCTATTGAAACCTACGATCAATTCTGCATTTGGGTCCGCATCCATGATATACCACATTTCTGTTTTACCAAAAGAATTATGTCTTTCCTTGGCCAATTCATCGTTAGGATGTAATTGTATGGACAAATCTTGCTTGGCATCAATAAACTTTATTAAAATTGGAAATTCCGTCCCAAAACGATCTACTACATTTTTACCAAGCAATGCCTCTGCATGGGTTTCTATTAATTCCTGTAAGGATGTGCCTTGTAATTCCCCATTGGCAATTACCGAAACATCACCCTTTACCGTAGATAATTCCCAGCTTTCACCGGTAATATCACTTTCTATTGGTTTACCTAAAACCTCTTTTAATTTAGTACCTCCCCATAGCCTTTCTTTCAAAATGGGCTTAAATTTTAAAGGATAGATATTCATAGATTTAAATTTTAATTGATACGATCTTTGTTACAACGTAGAAAGTTTCCCTATCATATAACGGCTAGAAGAATTACCCTGAAAATGTAACAAAATTTCTAGGAGTCTCATAAAGTACAACCTCCAGTTCATGGGTGTCTATAATATGTGGCCTCAACCTATTCCATATTACTACGACAATATTCTCTGCTGTTGGATTTAAACTTTTAAATTCCGGAACTTCTATGTTTAAATTTTTGTGATCAAGATAATCTTCTACTTCTAGCTTGATCAAATCCTTTAAAATCTTCATATCCATCACAAAGCCAGTTGCCTTATCGATTTCTCCGGTTACACTTACAATTAATTCATAGTTGTGACCGTGAAAATTTGGATTATTACATTTACCAAAAATCTCTGAATTTTTTTCTTCGTCCCAATCCTTTCTATACAGTCTATGTGCCGCGTTAAAATGGGCCTTTCTACTAACTTTTACCTTCATTCCTTTCAGTTTAACTTAAATAAGTGTTGGTAAAATTTTTCGAATATAATTTTAAACCATACTGTATATTCTTCAGGGTTTTTGGCAATATCCTGCCTTACAAGTTCTGGTGACATCCATTTCCATGACTCTACCTCTAACGGATTTATGTCTGGCTCTTCATTATAATTTCCCAACATAACATGATCAAATTCATGCTCTGTAAGTCCATTATCAAAAGGGGCTTTATAAATAAATGAAAAAAGTTCCTCCAGCTCTGCCTGAAAACCCATTTCTTCCTGCAACCTTCTTTTACCGGCATCTATATTGCTTTCCCCTACTCGTTGATGACTACAACATGTATTGGTCCATAATAAAGGAGAGTGGTATTTGGATGCCGCACGTTGTTGCAACATAATTTCCCCCTTATCATTGATAATGAAAACTGAAAACGCCCTATGCAACAACGCCTTTTCATGAGCCTCCATTTTGGGCATAGTACCAATTTGTTCGTTCTCCTTATTTACAAGAATTACTTCTTCTTCCTTCATTTAGTAAAAATAAGGGGTTTAACTTATTTTACGAAAGAGAAGGCCTATAATAATTCGTTAATAGCAACCAACGTTTAAAAGAATCTTGGTGATTTCAAGTTATTTTTAGTAGAAATAAAATCATATCTGAATATCAACTCAAAAGAACCATCATTGAACGATGCATTGCCCAATTCAGTAGTTTCCTTGTCATAGGCAATACCGATCAAAAACTTATTTGAAACATTAAATCCGACCATGCCGCTGAATGCCGCATCCCACCTATAGGCAGCTCCTAAAATAAATTTTTCGTTCAGCATAAAGTTGGCGGACAAATCTACCTGTAAAGGTGCTCCACGAACCATTTTGGTCAATATTGTAGGTTTGAATTTTAAAAACTCGTTAAGATCCCATACATATCCCGTAATCAAATAAAGATTCATTTGTTCCTTGGCGGTAGATAGGTTTTCTTCCTGAAAATGAGTGGTTTCCAATAATCGTGGAACCGATAGGCCTAAATAGTAATTATTGGTGTGGTAATAAACACCCGCACCAACATTAGGCGACAACCTATTATCTATATCCTGTTGTAATGTGGGATCGGAACTATATTGGTTTAGCTCTGAAAACCTGATATCCAATAAATGGGCACTGGCCTTTAATCCAAAACTGACCCTACCAACTTCGGATGTCCATATAGTATAGGAAAAATCTATATCAAAATTATTTTCCGTTGTGGGGCCTATTTTATCCTTTACTATGGAAAAACCTAAACCAACTCCCCTGTAACCAATGGGCGAATGGATATTAAATGTTTGGGTCGTTGGCGCTCCGTCCAGGCCAACCCATTGTGATCTATGTAATGCCGCAATACTGATATGCCCCCTAGAACCTGCATAACCAGGATTTACACTTACCGTATTGTACATATATTGGGTATACTGCGCATCTTGTTGCCCAAAGGAAAACATACCATATAACAAAGCCAATAACTGGACTGTTTTTTTAATATGCATGTATTCCAAAAATTTATACCTCATCAACATTATTATCTATTTATATATATGTATCCAGAAAGTGTTTTAATTTCACCGTTTGGCAATTCATAATCTAAAATGTAGAAGTATGTACCTACCGGTAATTTACGGTCTACATCCACTGTAACCCTACCTTCCGAAGTACCATCAAATACATTGCCTTCTGTGTTATAGGCTTTTGTCATGTACACGGCAACACCCCATCTGTTATATATTTTTAAAGTATTGTTAGGGTAATTTTGCAATCCAGATATACGCAATACATCATGGATACCATCACCATTAGGTGTAATAACGTTGAAAACTTCAATTTCTTCTTCAAATTCACCTAAATCTGAATCCAAATAGTTAGGAATGCCATCTTCATCGGAATCATCATCCAAATAATTTCCATTAAGGTTTACATCTTCGTCAATAGTTGCAATACCATCATCATCATCATCGGTATCCCTGTAGTCAGATTCTTCATCGCCATCAGTATTTGGCAAATCATTGTAAGGGTCATTAATTTCATCGTTGACATCCACATCAACTATAATAGATGCTTCAAATCCATCATCCAATCCATCATCGTCCTTATCAGAACCAATTCTAACCACATTGGCAATTCCATCCTGGTTATAATCATGCCCTTCAATAATATCGGGCACATTATCATTATCACTATCCTCATCTAAATAATCGGGCAAGTTATCACCATCAGTATCAATAGGGAATATACCTGTTAATCCATTTACCTCATAAGCATCGTCAATACCATTACCATTTACATCCATGCCAGTTGGCGGAATATAATCTGCAGTAGTCTGCGCTTCAACGTTATCAGGTATACCGTCACCATCACTATCTATATCCAAATAATCTGGAAAACCATCTCCATCACTATCAGTAGGATTAGTAGATGGATCATTATCCCCATCAAGATTTAAGTCTTCAAAACTGTCCACAATACCATCATCATCACTATCCAAATCAACACCATAAGGACTGATTAAAATTGTAATGGTAGCGGTATCACAATTCCCGTTTAAATCACATACCGTATATTCAAAAGCATCTGTACCCAAATAATTATTATTTGGAAAATATGTAGGTATATCATCTGACGGATTATCAGGTGTTCCGTTATCATCTACGGTAACCGATCCATTACTTGGCTGGGTAACACTGAACGTACCGCTAACAGGTAAATCATTATCATTTGCTGGCCACGTATCTATAACATCTATTTCATTAATGTTTATCGCTATAGAATCATCATTGGTATCTAAAATAGGCAATACGTCTATGGTAACCGTAGCCGTGCTACAATCACCATAGGCATTACATATGGTATATTGAAAACTGTCGGTTCCATTAAAATCCACATCCGGGGTATAGGTGACCACATCATCCAAAGGATTATTAGGTGTTCCTCCATCTTCTATTGTGACCGTACCGTTAGCAGGATCTGTAGTGGTTAACGACCCTACATCTGGCAAATCCGCATCATTATCATAAATAGCTATATTAACAGGAATTTCCTCATCTGTCGTTACGATATCATTTTCCAAATCCGCAGCTTCAGGTAAACATACCACCGTGAAATTTGGTAGACTAAACGTATTACCTGCTTTTGTTACCGTAGCCGTATATTTTACTACAGCATCCGTGGCTATCACCATTGGCCTTAATTGATCTCCTGTTAATGGCGGATTCCAACTTACCGTAGCGGCCGCCGAAACATTTGACGTAATATCCATAGTCACCTCATTATCTGGATTATTACAATCCGTTACGATAAAATAACCTGTGGCGTTGGAACCACACAAAGTACCATCATATGTGGCAAAATAAATACCGGGCCGAGTTACTTCATAAAAAGAATCCGTTGCCAGTATCGTGGAGGTGTCGGAAGCTTCATACCAACGAAAATTATGCTGATCGCTATCCGTAGGTGCCTGCAACAGAAACTGAGCGTGAGATGCTAATGTTCCCAGCACTGTGGTAACAATGCTGAGAACAATAAACTTATATATAGCTATTTTTTTCAAATTCGTTTGGGATCTATACTTTAACCAACAATCTATTGGGCTACAAATACAACGTTTATCAATGTATTGTAATCTGTTGGAGTGGATATTACATCATAGGACATAATCCCAAGTGCATTTACACTTACATTGGCAAATACCGTAGTATCATAGTACGTAACATAATAATACAATTCATTATTGGCATATGTAGGAATTGCTGCCGGCGCACCTGCACTTGCCACTGATGGTGTACCATATTGTGCAAGGTATTCTGCATGTAAATCTATTGTTCTACCAGTACCGGTCGTTGCCACATCTACGGCAATAGATGGTGGGTAAAAAATATTTGGCCTGGTATTACTGATTACATATGGTGTAGCCGCACTACCATCACCCGTAACACTTATATCTGTTCCTGCAGTTACAACTGTTTCTTCCACAGCAGGGACGGATAAATTGTAATTAATACCGCTTGGTGTTATGGTTACTGACCCATCCGTTGAAGTCAAGGTTTGAATTTCATTGCTAGAATTATTATCGTTATCCGCAATAGATACCGAACCTCCACCATTAGATAATAACAACGTGGTACCGGATCTACCTAAGACCTGAATTTCGTTTAAAGGGTCCGAATCCGCATCCCTAATATCTATCGTAGTATTGTTACCATTGGTAATCTGGATTTCGACACTTTCATTTGCAGTGACAACCGAACTGGACAGGTCCTGCTCATCAGTTCCCAATGCGGATAACGGCACATCAAGGTTGCCACCGCCATCGGTCAATCTCAGGTTGCTCCCTGATATCCCGAAGGCCGTATTATACTCATTGGTTGCATCTGAATCCGCATCACGTATATCAATGGTCGTATTGGTACCTCCGGAAATATTAACCCTTACACTCTCATTAGGGGTAATAACCGTATTAGATAAATTTTGATTATCAGTATTTGCAAATCCACTAAGATTTACAGAATTACCTTCAGAAATAGCCAAAGTATTACCAGTAAGTGTTAGGGTTTGGTCATCCGTATCTATACTGCTTAATGGTACTGATAATGTACCGTTACTATCCGTAATATTTAAATTACCACTGGCAACGTTAAATGCCGTATTAATTTCATTTGTAGTACTTGAATCCGCATCCCTAATATCTATCGTTGTATTGTTACCATTGGTGATTTGTATCTCGACACTCTCGTTCGCAGTGACCACGGCACTAGACAGGTCCTGCTCATCAGTTCCCAATGCTGATAAAGGCACATCAAGGTTGCCACCGCCATCGGTCAACCTCAGGTTGCTCCCTGATATCCCAAAGGCAGTGTTGTATTCATTCGTAGCGTCATTATCCGCATCGTCCACATTGTCCACGTTGTCCGCAAAACCTGCAGGCACTCCCGTTAGGCTGCTCCACTGTCCGTCAAAATCATCCGATGCGTTCGTATCGTAGTTGCTTAGGTCTATTGTGGTTGCACCGGGGTCATCGGTCAAACTAATTACCCCACCGGTGAACTGAAGATCCTGTATTTCATTGGTAGCATCACTATCCGCATCCCTAATATCTATCGTTGTATTGTTACCGTCCGTAATCTGTATCTCGACACTCTCATTAGCAGTGACCACAGCGCTCGACAGGTCCTGGTCATCAGTATCTACCGTAGCGTCAGGTACATCGATAGTGAAATTTGGATACGTACCGCCAACCGTTACGTTACCGTTGCCACCATCTGCAATCGATACTGTTTGGTCAGGTGCCGTATTGGTCACCTCGAAATTCTGACCGACTTGATTGACAGATATTCCCGTACCAGCACTTACCGTCTGGTTCTCGTTGGTTGGGTCGCTATCCGCATCACGGATATCTATCGTCGTATTGTTACCGTTGGTGATCTGGATCTCGACACTCTCATTGGCAGTAACCACGGCACTCGACAGGTCCTGCTCGTCTGTACCAAGTGAGGATAACGGTACATCAAGGTTGCCACCGCCATCGGTCAACCTCAGGTTACTCCCTGATATCCCGAAGGCCGTGTTATATTCATTAGTAGCATCGCTATCAGCATCCCTAATATCTATCGTTGTATTGTTACCGTCCGTGATCTGTATCTCGACACTCTCATTAGCAGTCACCACAGCACTCGACAGGTCCTGGTCGTCAGTATCTACCGTGGCGTCAGGTACATCGATAGTGAAATTTGGATACGTACCGCCAACCGTTACGTTACCGTTGCCGCCATCGGCAATCGATACTGTTTGGTCAGGTGCCGTATTGGTCACCTCGAAATTCTGACCAACTTGATTGACAGCTATTCCCGTACCAGCACTTACTGTTTGATTTTCATTAGTAGGGTCGTTATCCGCATCGTCCACATTATCCACTCCGTCATTATCGACCGTAATGGTTCCTCCATCCGCTAAACCAATGGTAGATGTTCCATTACCATTATCCGTGATCGTGGATGCCTGGAATGATACCGGTGCTCCATTCTCATTGGTATAGGTAAAACTTCCATCCCCGTTATCCGCCAAAGTGGTAATCGTTTCTGAAATTGTAACAGAAGCAACATTTAAATATAATGCCCCGTCCGTTCCAAAAGCAAGATCATTATCTGCGTTTGTACTTATTAGGTTTACCGACTCCGTTCCACCACCATCCGTGATTTCCAGAGTTCCATTCGTAATTCCACTTCCTGTATTGTATTCGTTTCCGATTACATTATCCGCATCGTCCACATTATCCACACCATCATTGTCCACCGTTACCGAGTTTCCATCGACATCCGCGATAGTAGAAGTTCCGTCGCCGTTATCCGCTACCGTAGTTATCTCGTTTCTTGGGTCGTTGTCCGCATCGTCCACATTATCCACTCCGTCATTGTCAACCGTTACCGAATTACCGTCGACATCCGCAATCGTAGAAGTTCCGTCGCCGTTATCGGCTACCGTAGTGATTTCATTTCTTGGATCGTTGTCCGCATCGTCCACGTTATCGACTCCGTCATTGTCAACCGTTACCGAATTGCCATCGACATCCGCAATCGTGGAAGTTCCGTCGCCGTTATCGGCTACCGTTGTAATCTCGTTTCTTGGGTCGTTGTCCGCATCGTCAACGTTATCCACTCCGTCATTGTCAACCGTTACCGAATTGCCATCGACATCCGCAATAGTGGATGTTCCGTCTCCGTTATCGGCTACCGTAGTAATCTCGTTTCTTGGGTCGTTGTCCGCATCGTCCACATTATCGACTCCGTCATTGTCAACCGTTACCGAGTTTCCATCGACATCCGCAATAGTGGATGTTCCGTCTCCGTTATCGGCTACCGTTGTAATCTCATTTCTTGGGTCGTTATCCGCATCATCTACGTTATCCACTCCGTCATTGTCCACCGTAATGGTTCCGCCATCGGCTAAACCAATGGTAGATGTTCCATTACCATTATCCGTGATCGTGGATGCCTGGAATGATACCGGTGCTCCATTTTCATTGGTATAGGTAAAACTTCCATCCCCGTTATCCGCCAATGTGGTAATGGTTTCCGAAATTGTAACCGAAGCAACATTTAAATATAATGCCCCGTCCGTTCCAAAAGCAAGATCATTATCTGCGTTTGTACTTATTAGGTTTACCGACTCCGTTCCACCACCATCCGTGATTTCCAGAGTTCCATTCGTAATTCCACTTCCTGTATTGTATTCGTTTCCGATTACATTATCCGCATCGTCCACATTATCCACTCCGTCATTGTCCACCGTTACCGAATTGCCATCGACATCCGCGATCGTGGATGTTCCGTCTCCGTTATCCGCTACCGTGGTAATCTCGTTTCTTGGGTCGTTGTCCGCATCGTCCACATTATCGACTCCGTCATTGTCCACCGTTACCGAGTTTCCATCGACATCCGCGATCGTGGAAGTACCGTCGCCGTTATCCGCTACCGTAGTTATTTCATTCCTTGGGTCGTTGTCCGCATCGTCCACATTATCTACGCCATCATTATCGACCGTTACCGAATTGCCATCGACATCCGCGATAGTAGAAGTTCCGTCGCCGTTATCCGCTACCGTTGTAATCTCGTTTCTTGGATCATTATCATTGTTCGCTGGGATGGTTACCGATAAATCAAAATTATCGCCGGTCCTTACCACATCTACGGAACCATCACCAGATGCTACCGTCTGTATCTCATTCCTTGGGTCGTTGTCCGCATCGTCAACGTTATCGACTCCGTCATTATCGACCGTAATGGTTCCTCCATCCGCTAAACCAATGGTAGATGTTCCATTACCATTATCCGTGATCGTGGATGCCTGGAATGATACCGGTGCTCCATTCTCATTGGTATAGGTAAAACTTCCATCCCCGTTATCCGCCAAAGTGGTAATCGTTTCTGAAATTGTAACAGAAGCAACATTTAAATATAATGCCCCGTCCGTTCCAAAAGCAAGATCATTATCTGCGTTTGTACTTATTAGGTTTACCGACTCCGTTCCACCACCATCCGTGATTTCCAGAGTTCCATTCGTAATTCCACTTCCTGTATTGTATTCGTTTCCGATTACATTATCCGCATCGTCCACATTATCCACACCATCATTGTCCACCGTTACCGAGTTTCCATCGACATCCGCGATAGTAGAAGTTCCGTCGCCGTTATCCGCTACCGTAGTTATCTCGTTTCTTGGGTCGTTGTCCGCATCGTCCACATTATCGACTCCGTCATTGTCTACCGTTACCGAGTTTCCATCGACATCCGCGATCGTGGAAGTACCGTCGCCGTTATCCGCTACCGTAGTTATTTCATTCCTTGGGTCGTTGTCCGCATCGTCCACATTATCGACACCATCATTGTCAACCGTTACCGAATTGCCATCGACATCCGCAATAGTAGAAGTTCCGTCGCCGTTATCGGCTACCGTAGTTATTTCGTTTCTTGGATCATTATCATTGTTCGCTGGGATGGTTACCGATAAATCAAAATTATCGCCGGTCCTTACCACATCTACGGAACCATCACCAGATGCTACCGTCTGTATCTCATTCCTTGGGTCGTTGTCCGCATCATCCACATTATCCACTCCGTCATTGTCAACCGTTACCGAGTTTCCATCGACATCCGCGATAGTGGATGTTCCGTTTCCGTTATCCGCTACCGTTGTAATCTCGTTTCTTGGGTCGTTGTCCGCATCATCAACGTTATCCACTCCATCATTGTCCACCGTAATGGTTCCGCCATCGGCTAAACCAATGGTAGATGTTCCATCGCCATTATCCGTGATCGTGGACGCCTGGAATGATACCGGTGCTCCATTTTCATTGGTATAGGTAAAACTTCCATCCCCGTTATCCGCCAAAGTAGTAATCGTTTCTGATATTGTAACCGAAGCAACATTTAAATATAATGCCCCGTCCGTTCCAAATGTTATATCGTTATCTGCATTCGCACTTATTAGGTTTACCGACTCCGTTCCACCACCATCCGTGATTTCCAGAGTTCCATTCGTAATTCCACTTCCTGTATTGTATTCGTTTCCGATTACATTATCCGCATCGTCCACATTATCGACACCATCATTGTCCACCGTTACCGAGTTTCCATCGACATCCGCGATAGTGGATGTTCCGTCGCCGTTATCGGCTACAGTTGTAATCTCGTTTCTTGGGTCGTTGTCCGCATCGTCCACATTATCGACTCCGTCATTGTCCACCGTTACCGAATTGCCATCGACATCCGCGATCGTAGAAGTTCCGTCGCCGTTATCGGCTACCGTAGTAATCTCGTTTCTTGGGTCGTTGTCCGCATCGTCCACATTATCGACTCCGTCATTGTCCACCGTTACCGAATTGCCATCGACATCCGCGATCGTAGAAGTTCCGTCGCCGTTATCGGCTACCGTAGTAATCTCGTTTCTTGGGTCGTTGTCCGCATCGTCCACATTATCGACTCCGTCATTGTCCACCGTTACCGAGTTTCCATCGACATCCGCGATAGTAGAAGTTCCGTCGCCGTTATCGGCTACAGTTGTAATCTCATTTCTTGGGTCGTTGTCCGCATCGTCAACGTTATCGACTCCGTCATTGTCCACCGTTACCGAATTGCCGTCGACATCCGCAATCGTGGATGTTCCGTCTCCGTTATCCGCTACCGTAGTTATCTCATTCCTTGGGTCGTTGTCCGCATCGTCCACATTATCGACTCCATCATTGTCCACCGTTACCGAATTGCCGTCGACATCCGCGATCGTGGAAGTTCCGTCTCCGTTATCGGCTACAGTTGTAATCTCGTTTCTTGGATCGTTGTCCGCATCGTCCACATTATCGACTCCGTCATTGTCAACCGTAATGGTTCCGCCATCGGCTAAACCAATGGTAGATGTTCCATTGCCATTATCCGTGATCGTGGATGCCTGGAATGATACCGGTGCTCCATTTTCATTGGTATAGGTAAAACTTCCATCCCCGTTATCCGCCAAAGTGGTAATCGTTTCCGAAATTGTAACCGAAGCAACATTTAAATATAATGCCCCGTCCGTTCCAAATGTTATATCGTTATCTGCGTTTGTACTTATTAAGTTTACCGACTCCGTTCCACCACCATCCGTGATTTCCAGAGTTCCATTCGTAATTCCACTTCCTGTATTGTATTCGTTTCCGATTACATTATCCGCATCGTCCACGTTATCTAAGCCATCATTATCGACCGTTACCGAATTGCCATCGACATCCGCGATAGTAGAAGTTCCGTCGCCGTTATCCGCTACCGTAGTTATTTCATTCCTTGGATCATTATCATTGTTCGCTGGGATGGTTACCGATAAATCAAAATTATCGCCGGTCCTTACTACATCTACGGAACCATCACCAGATGCTACCGTCTGTATCTCGTTTCTTGGGTCGTTGTCCGCATCGTCAACGTTATCCACTCCGTCATTGTCAACCGTTACCGAATTGCCGTCGACATCCGCAATCGTGGATGTTCCGTCTCCGTTATCCGCTACCGTTGTAATCTCGTTTCTTGGGTCGTTGTCCGCATCATCCACATTATCGACTCCGTCATTGTCAACCGTTACCGAATTGCCGTCGACATCCGCGATCGTGGAAGTTCCGTCGCCGTTATCGGCTACAGTTGTAATCTCGTTTCTTGGGTCGTTGTCCGCATCGTCCACATTATCCACTCCGTCATTGTCCACCGTAATGGTTCCGCCATCGGCTAAACCAATGGTAGATGTTCCATCGCCATTATCCGAGATCGTGGACGCCTGGAATGATACCGGTGCTCCATTTTCATTGGTATAGGTAAAACTTCCATCCCCGTTATCTACTACATTAGTAATCGTTTCATTTATATCAACGGGCGTAATTCCTGGTTCAGAAATAGTTGCAATTCTATTCCCGCCAACAATATTGGTAACACTTACATCATCGTCAGCAAGATTATCTACATATGCTTTGTTTACAGCATCATTGGCATTAACTGGTGAACCTAAGTCTGTAATAACATTACCAGCAGCACTGGGATCTCTTGTTAAAACATCTTCTAAATCTTGTAATTCGTTCTGGTCGTCTTTATCGCCATCTAACAATTCACTCGCCGTAATAGCATCAGTCAATTCCTGGTCCGTAGCAAACGTATTATTTAAATCAACTCCGGTTGCACCAGGTGCAGGGTTGGTTAATTCTAAAGTTGTTCCTGTTAATTCTACATCTGAAAGCTCATTTTCTGGATCTGGATCCGCATCTGGCGCAGCACTTCCTCCTACTTGTTGCCAAATTGTACCATCCCAAGCGTATAATTGACCATTATCAGTATCTACATAAGTATCACCTGAATTTGTTCCATTTGCAATTGGAGGACCAGAATCCAAGACAGCTAACTCGTTGGTTTCATCTTCATCTGAATCTATAGAGTTAATCGTATAAATACCATTTCCGTCATCATCTACCGTAATAGCTCCAGTGCCGGCAGTTACCGTTTCACTTAATGAAGATAAATCTACATTTGTCGACGTACCTCTTTCAATATCTATTTGAAGTTGGTTGGCTCCATTTAATGTGGCTCCCGTAAGGTTTTGATTGTCACTGCTATTGTTCGCTAAATCTGCGATAGCATCTTCTACCGTTGTTTCATTCACCGAGTCGCCATCTACATCAATAGGAGTCAATAAATTTACCTGTGATGCATCTTGGTCATCAGTTCCGTCAAAGGAAATTGGAGTACCATCACCATTGTTGAATGTAAATGTTCCGTTACCGTTATCAGTTAATTGAGATTTAGTAATTGTTTGTGTGCTATTATCCTCACGGGTAAAAGTCAAGGTACCGTCATTATTATCAACGATACTTGTAATGGTCTCGTTGATGTCAGCCGTGGTTCCGTCGGCCTCGGTTACCGTTGCGATGCGGTTACCCGCCACAAGGTTGCTTATCACCAGTCCGTTCGTATCGATGATCACATCGCTGCCGTCATTGTTCGTGAAGGTATAGGTACCGTCAGGGTTCGCCGTTATGTCAGATTTTGCTATGGTCACACTGGCACCCGCCTCGTTCACCAAGGTCACGTTACCGTCGTTGTTGTCCACTATACTTGTAATCGTCTCCTGGATCGATACCGTTGTACCGTCCTCCTTTTCATAGACACCGATCTCGTTGCCCGTGGTCAAGGTGCCACTGATATCGGTTATCGTCTCGTTGATGTCAGCCGTGGTTCCGTCGGCCTCCGTTACCGTTGCGATGCGGTTACCCGCTACAAGGTTGCTGATCACCAGTCCGTTCGTATCGATTATCACATCGCTGCCGTCATTGTTCGTGAAGGTATAGGTACCGTCAGGGTTCGCAGTAATGTCAGATTTTGCAATCGTTACGCTGGCACCGGCCTCGTTCACCAAGGTCACGTTACCATCATTGTTGTCCACTATGCTCGTAATCGTCTCGTTGATGTCCGCAGTGGTACCATCGGCCTCCGTTACCGTTGCAATACGGTTACCCGCTACAAGGTTGCTGATCACCAGTCCGTTCGTATCGATGATCACATCGCTACCGTCATTGTTCGTGAAGGTATAGGTACCGTCAGGGTTCGCCGTTATGTCAGATTTTGCAATCGTTACGCTGGCACCCGCCTCGTTCACCAAGGTCACGTTACCATCATTATTATCAACGATACTTGTAATCGTCTCCTGGATGGATACCGTGGTTCCGTCCTCCTTTTCGTAAACACCGATCTCGTTGCCCGAAGTCAAGGTGCCGGTGATATCCGTTATCGTCTCGTTGATGTCCGCAGTGGTACCATCGGCCTCCGTTACCGTTGCGATGCGGTTACCCGCTACAAGGTTGCTGATCACCAGTCCGTTCGTATCGATGATCACATCGCTACCGTCATTGTTCGTGAAGGTATAGGTACCGTCAGGGTTCGCCGTTATGTCAGATTTTGCTATGGTCACACTGGCACCGGCCTCGTTCACCAAGGTCACGTTACCGTCATTGTTGTCCACTATACTTGTAATGGTCTCGTTGATGTCAGCCGTGGTTCCGTCGGCCTCGGTCACCGTTGCGATGCGGTTACCCGCTACAAGGTTAGTGATCACCAGTCCGTTAGTATCAATGATCACATCGCTGCCGTCATTGTTCGTAAAGGTATACGTACCGTCAGGGTTCGCCGTTATGTCAGATTTCGCAATCGTTACACTGGCACCGGCCTCGTTCACCAAGGTCACGTTACCGTCGTTGTTGTCCACTATACTTGTTATCGTCTCGTTGATGTCAGCCGTGGTTCCGTCGGCCTCCGTTACCGTTGCAATACGGTTACCCGCTACAAGGTTAGTGATCACCAGTCCGTTCGTATCGATGATCACATCGCTGCCGTCATTGTTCGTAAAGGTATACGTACCGTCAGGGTTCGCCGTTATATCAGATTTTGCAATGGTCACACTGGCACCGGCCTCGTTCACCAAGGTCACGTTACCGTCGTTGTTGTCCACTATACTTGTTATCGTCTCCTGGATCGATACCGTGGTACCGTCCTCCTTTTCATAGACACCGATCTCGTTGCCCGTGGTCAAGGTGCCACTGATATCGGTTATCGTCTCGTTGATGTCAGCCGTGGTTCCGTCGGCCTCCGTTACCGTTGCTATACGGTTACCCGCTACAAGGTTGCTGATCACCAGTCCGTTCGTATCGATGATTACATCGCTACCGTCATTGTTCGTGAAGGTATAGGTACCGTCAGGGTTCGCCGTTATATCAGATTTTGCTATGGTCACACTGGCACCGGCCTCGTTCACCAAGGTCACGTTACCGTCGTTGTTGTCCACTATGCTTGTTATCGTCTCGTTGATGTCAGCCGTGGTTCCGTCGGCCTCGGTTAACGTTGCAATACGGTTACCCGCTACAAGGTTGCTGATCACCAGTCCGTTCGTATCGATGATCACATCGCTACCGTCATTGTTCGTGAAGGTATACGTACCGTCAGGGTTCGCCGTTATATCAGATTTTGCAATGGTCACACTGGCACCGGCCTCGTTCACCAAGGTCACGTTACCGTCGTTGTTGTCCACTATACTCGTAATCGTCTCCTGGATCGATACCGTGGTACCGTCCTCCTTTTCATAGACACCGATCTCGTTGCCCGTGGTCAAGGTGCCACTGATATCGGTTATCGTCTCGTTGATGTCTTCGGTTGTACCATCTGCCATTGTTATCGTCCCAATTCTACTACCAGAAATGGTATTGGAAATGGATAGCGAATTGGTATCAATAGTTTGTTCAAGACCCGATTCATCCGTATAAGTATATGTACCATCACCATTATCGTTAAGTGTGGATATAGAAGTGTCACCAATAGTGGTAATATTACCATCCGCACTTGTAAAATCATAGGTGCCGTCGCCATTATCAACCAAAGCAACGGTTCCTGCCACTGCATTAATTTCATCAATAGCATCCCTTACATTTGTCGCCGATAATAATGAGGTTGAGTTATCATATATAATCTCTGATGCCGTTCTGTCCAGAGTTGACAAATCCGCAGTAACGGTATTTCCGTTTTCAATTTCAAGGGAAAGAATATTGGTCAAAGGATCAAAACTAAAATTTTGAAGATTTTGGTCATCCGTAGAAGTCAATTCCCATGATGTTCCATTCCAATAGTAAATAGTTCCTGTATCCGTATTTACATACAAGTCTCCCAAATCTGCACCAGCAGGAGTTATGGACCCAGGGGTAGAAACATCTGTACCTTGAAGTACTTCACAATTACATTGGTCTTCTAAGGTTACCGTTGTTTGTGCCACAGTAATCCCCGACAACATCAATGCAATCATCACCATAACTGTTTTAATGGCAAAATTCAAGGTTGTGGTAGTCTGACTTTTCATACTTTTTATATTCAATTCCACTTTCAAAAAATCGTTGGTCATATAGGTTATTCTATAAGTGCTTCTTAGATTCATCCGTTTATTTCTCGATTAAACGGATCACCAGTTTTCACTTAACACAAATATTGATTATAACAAGTGCTCCTTAAAATAAATGTTGTGTACACTGATATTTGCACAGTATAGATAGGCAAACATGAGGTTAGCGAATTCCAATTACGCATTAGTCATTGGTGGTTGTTTATCGAGGACGCACCCTAATTTCAGTAGGTTACAGGAGTCAATAAAATTGTAGAACTGTAGAATTGGATTATAGAATCCAGAGAAAAAGTGTTTAAAAATTATTCTTTTTCAGGGGTAGTAAATTTTATCAAAAGCATTTAAAACAGATGCATTCTTTTTAACAAACTTGTATAATCAAGTTTGTTAAAAAGAATGCATCATTTAGAAAATATTAATTCGTTTTTACCCTGTACGTTATTCTGCTATTGGTAATAACCGTATACGCACTTATTTCAACAATAGGTGAAAATTCAGAGGTTGAATTAGACCGTGTGCCTGTAGCTGTTACTGATTCCCCTAAAACGGTACCTGGGGGTAGAGGAAACACAAACTTATATTTATTGGTATTATCCGTATTACCATCTGCATCTGTATATGCGGATGTTGCACTATCTTGATCGTTAGTACTACCTTCTATTCCTGTACCTATATAAATTTGTCCTTCACCATAGTCTTGCGTTAACCCTAATTGATTATCTCCACTTGCAGCTGTACCTTCATTTACGTCGGTAAAAAATACTTCTACAATGGTTCCTGGGCTTGCCCAACCGGTTACCACAAGATTTGTTCCCGCCAAATATGCTCCTGAAATTACAGGAAAGTTTTCTAACCCGTTAGGACCAATATCACCATCCGCATTGTCATTTAATGTAACGCCATCATCATTTAAATCAATTCCTAAAGCAGGAGTAGCAGTACCATTGGCATACATTGAATTCTGACTAATTAAATTAGATGCTCCACCTACTATACTGATACCAGCGCCACCGTTAGTATAGATTTTATTGCTCGTGATTTCTGAATTATTTCCAGCAAGTTTTATTGCCATTTGCTGAGGACTACCACTACAGTTACCTCCATTTTCCCCTGAAGTCGTCAATGAATTCTCTGATATTATAATATTACCAGAACCCGCTTCGCCATCTATAGCAGTAGAAGCAGAAAATTCAATTAAGTTCTGTAATATCTGAATACCTGAACCCGCAGTTATCAAAATAGCATCATCACAAGCAGCATTACCATTATTGGCCAAATGGTTATTTATAATAATATTAGAAGTGCCACCATCAATCTCGATGGCATAATTATCTGTATTTGCAATATAATTACCGTCGGCAATTAAATTCCCTGCCGTATTCTCAATACCTACGTTTAAATCATTAGCGGTAACACCAGTTGCATCCATTCCTATAATGTTTGCAGTGGCCGTTAACGAACCTGCATCTACCCTAATTCCCGAATTATTATTTGCAAAGATTGAAAGATTTCTAATACTAACATCGGTACCTTCTGTTCTAAATACATCTCCATTATCTCTATGTACCTGTATTTCAGGTCGTTCATAATTAGGTAGTATCATATTTGATACACCCACGGAACTACCACCCGAACCTAACGTTCCAGTATTCGTATTTCCTGAATATGCTGTTTGCGTTCGCCCATCTATGGCAGTATTATTATCTGTAATAATAGATAGAGGACTTCCGTTAGAAAACAGTATATCAAAATACCCGTTCGCGAAATTTGCATCGGCCGTTCTACCAAAAGAATCACCAGTAGGTGGAATCATGAAAATAGAAACATCTTCCCCTGCAGCTGGATCAAAAATTGAATTCGCTTCAATATCCAAATTGTTCTGATCTAAATTATTAGAATTAACCACAAACTGCTCTAAGGAACCTTGCCCATCCTCATTTGTATTTACGATTGTATTAAAGTTAAATCCAAAATTTATATCCGTTACACCATTACTTGCAACGGTTACGCTTGAAACTGATTGTGCATTATTCAAAACCCCTAATGCAGCATCTAAAGTTGCACTTGGGTTGGCTCCTCCAATCTCGGTAGTAACCTCGTTAATCGTTGCAGCATCACCAAATGATCGATAGGTTTGAACTGGAAAACATTCCGTACAATTTAGCCCACCTGTTCTATTTGAACGTACAGTAGAGTTTACTACCTTAATTAAATAGTCCCCATCTTCCATACCAGCAAATGAGTAATCTCCATTTATATCCGTATTCTTTCTTTCACGAAAAGTTCCATTACTTTCAAATAATTCAACAATTGCTCCTGACACTCCTAAACCAGCGGCATTTACCTGGTTTCTACCTTCACCACCTGGGTAATTTACATCTTCAAATACGGTACCTGTTATTAAATTAGATGGCACTTTCATTACAACCGCCATATTTATAACGTAATCTTGACCAACATTTACAGTGGCGGTAACTTGTGAATCTCCAGGAGCAATAAAGGTTGATATATCATAAGTATCCAAATCAACCCCATATACATTTGTTTGGTTGTAATTGGTAGGAGTCACCGTATTGTCATAAATGGTTCCATTGTATGAATTATTTCCTGTTTGACCACCATCTCCTGTTAACGTAAAGGTGGTATTCGCTTGATTGGTAACCGTTAACCGTTCAGGGTTAGCACCACTTGAACCTAAGGTATCATCACCTTCCCAAGATAAAAAAGTTGCTTTTGCTCCGGAACCGGCAATGGCATAAAATGAATCTAACGTAAATGGAGTACCTGGTGAGTTGTTTTGAAGTCCGTCAAAACCTTGGTATATATTTATATTTACAGCTGGTAAAGAAGGTTCTTCATAATAAACCATTAAAGACCAACCGCCTAGTACCGTTTGTGTATTACAAAAATTATTAGAGGTATCTATGGTCAGCCCAGAAAAATCAAAACTATTGGTATTTATATCCGTGATACCTTGTACCAATGCCGTTACATCACTAACATACCCATAAAAATTTAAATTTGTTCCGTTGGCATTAAAGGTGGTTTGATATACAAAACCCGCATTTACAGTCTGACCTTCAAAGGTTACCTGCTCATCCCTAACATAACTTGAATGCGCCCAGTATAAATAAGCTGCGGCAATCGTACCAGTCGCAGGAATATCCGAAACTAATTGATTTGTAGATGTGGCCTGAATGGCACATGCATTTCCATTATTACTTTGTGTACGCATAGTGCCGCCAGTAGTCACGTAATCATATTTACCATCAAATTGTCTAAATAAATTTAATGGTACATTGGCTAAAATTTGAGAATTAATTGTACCTCTACCGGTATCACTAAAGTTTACATCGCCATTGTTGGGTGCATTTGCCCCCGTAAACATAATAGTAAAGTCCTCATCGAATTCAGGTACTCCATCATTGGCGATAGGTACCGAAATAGTTCTAATGTCACCAACTTCACCGCTAAATGTCAGTGTTCCGGTAACGGCGGTATAATCACTACCTGCTAATGCCGAACCATCTACCGTAGTATAATCGACTGTAAAATCTGTTTCAATAAAGCCAAATATCGTATTTATACCGTGTGGAGCCCTTGTTGATTCAACAGTAAAAATAGCATTACCTACATCTTCATCAAAAGAGATATCTGTTATTATAATTTCGGGACCTTCTACATAACATCCAATATCAGCTTGAAAGCCTGTTCCAGAACCGTTATTGTCCGAGGTGAATCTAAATGTTAAACATCCTCCTCCGGCGGCTGAACCTGATATATAAGATGGTATATTATCATTGTCATAAACTCCTATAAGTGTTGCTCCTGTAGAGTTACCATCATATACGAACAAAAAATCATTACCAGCTTCCATATCGAAACTAGTAAAATCTACCGCAACATAATCAAACCCTGGTTCTGGACAAAGCGTGTGTGTTACATTTAAATTATTGCCATAATTTCCTAAACCTCCCGGATCTAAAAATACACCGCTACATTGTGTTGATGTTGAGCCATTGGTCATAATTATACCCTCATCATCCTCTATAGTGCCAATAGCAGTATCTGAAACAACTACACTAGTATTTGATGGATTAGACATTTGAACCCTAAAGGTTTCGGCTCCTTCCAGCAAGCCATCATCTAAAATGGGAACATCAAAAGTAGCCGAATTGCCAACTGTACCTGTAAAAGTCAATGTCCCACTAGTTGCCGTATAATCGGCTCCAGCGGTTGCAGAAATATTTACAGTTTGGTAATTAACCGTAAAAGGACCTAAAGCGTTTACACCCCCAACCGTTGCCGTAAAAGTTGCCGTTCCGGCATCTTCATTTACAGTAACATCTTCAATGGTTACCATTGTAGGAAAAGTAGCTGTAAATAATACATTATCAACAAAAATTGTTTCACTCCCACTCCATCCACCAGATGCGGATAAGAATCTTATAGAGGAATTTCCTGAAATTTCATTTGGACTAAGGTTATAGTTAAACGTACCACTTCCATTTAGAAATCCTACAGTATTATAATTAGACCCGTTCCATAATTGTACTGCAATTGCTTCATTTCCATTTGTTCTTTCAAAGTTGAACGTTAAATTTACACTTGTTGCTCCTGCAAGATTAAGATTTCTAGAAATTTGAGAATTGTCCAGATTTTGAAAGCGAAGTCTTCCATTCCCTAAAAAAGGAGTATTTATTGTAATTCTACCTCCATTAGGGCTATTATCATCATTAGCTTCTATCCAATTTCCACTAAAATTGCTACTACCATTATTATTGCCATAATTACTAAAAGTAAAATTATCCCTAAACGTTTCTTGACTGTAAATAACAGTAGAAGCCATCAATAAAAATAGTGCTGAAAAAAATTTCCTTAACCCCATGTATTTAAATGTGTGCGACAAACCCATTATATCAGTATGATCTTAAAAGAGTAAATCACTTGCTAAAATAAATATAGAGAAAGGCCAGTACTAAATTTTGTTGTGAAGTAAGTGTATTAGCAAGTGAACGAATAGAATGTTGCTGTTTGCTCAAAAAAAAATCTTAAATAAACACTTTGTAACTTGGTTATTTATCGATTAAGCACTAGCTACAATAGCTTTTATAAGTTGACTTAATACTACATAAAATATAGATAAGTATAGATATTAATGATAAAAGCAACCATTATATGGTTGCTTTTATACCAAAAATTATACGTAAAAATTACTCTAATATTATAAATTCCGATCTTCTATTAATATCATGTTTAGAAGCGCTACACTTTACACCATCTGCACATTCATTTAACAATTTGGTCTCTCCATATCCTTCACTTACCAATCTATCATTGGTTATACCTTTCTTGATCATATAGTTTATGGTAGATTCTGCCCTTTTCTGTGAAAGCCATAGGTTATAAGATGCCGCTCCCCTACTGTCCGTATGCGAATTTACCTTTAATTTTAAACTTGGATACTTTTCCATGGCGGCGATAACTTTTTCAATTTCCACTTCAGAATCTTTTCTAATATTATATTTATCAAAATCAAAATATATGGTGCTCAACTGTAGCAACTTGGCCAAATCATCACCAAAACCGGCGGTAATCCTATCTCTTTCCAAATAAAAATCAATAATCTTGGGCTTACCGTCCGATATTCCAATATACTCTTCAAAAGGAATATATCCTTCCATAAGCGCTCTCACAAAATTGCCTTTGTTGCAATCCAGTTCTAAACTATACGTACCTTTAGAATCCGTAATTGTAGAAAATAGTTCATTGTTTTCCTCATCTATAACCTTTACCGTTGCACCGACCAATACTTCATTGGTTATTTTATCCCTAACCGTACCCGTAACCTGTTGTATACAGTCAAACACTAATGGTTTTGTTTCCGTAAAGCTATATATATCGTCATATCCAAGACCGCCCTCCCTGTTAGAGGCCATGTAGCCGGTACGCAGTTCTTCATTGAAGATAAATGTAAAATCATCTCCTTTACTATTTACCGGTTCCCCAACATTTAAAACTTTACCCGTAAAATCCTGACGTAATATTTTGGTTGCAAAAACATCCAACCCTCCTAGACCGGGATGTCCATCAGAAGAAAAATACAAAATTTCCCCAGCTGTTATATAAGGAAAAGTTTCACGTGCCTCTGTATTTATATTTGGACCTAAATTCTGTGGTATTCCAAATGTACGATCTTGATTTATCGTAACCATATACAGGTCCGATTCTCCAAATGTACCAGGCATATCCGAAACAAAATAAAGTGTCTTTTCATCTGGACTTAATGCAGGGTTTGCTATAGAATATGCATCACTGTTAAAAGGAAGTTCTTCTATTTCTCCCCAAGTACCATCATCCATCATGGCAGCCCGGAAAATTTTTAAACGAATGATTCCCTGTTCGTCCTTTACATACTTACCGTCTACAATATTATTTCTTGTAAAATATAATGTTTGACCGTTTTTTGTCACAACAGAAGTGGATTCATGTAATCGTGTATTTACATTCTCACCCAACTTTTTTACTTTGTTGATAGAAGCACTATCCGCATTAACCACATAGAGGTCCAAAAAGTCCTTGGCATTCCAAGTATGACGATATCGAGCAAAATTTCCGGTATCACGGTCAGAAGAAAATATTAACCCTTCCTTATAAAAAGAAGGTGCAAATTCTGAATAGGGTGAATTAAATTCAAAAGGTCCTATATTATACCTTCCTGAATTGTCCTTTATTTCCTGCATGAAATCACGGTCTTCCGTAAAAGCAGTTGCGCGGCCTTCTCCTTTTGTAACTTCAATGAATTTTTTCATTATTGAATTTGAAGTTTCATAATCCCCTAACGATTTTAGCGTTTGGGCATACTTAAAGTAGTCCTCTGGCGTGGCTTCCGCAGAATAATCCGCTACAAGTTTTTTATAGATATCGGCCGCATCTTTGTAATCAGCATTATAATAATATGAATTACCTAATTTCCTAAGCAAATCTGCAGAAACATAGCCTTTATCCAAAACCTTTTTGTAAATATCGATTGCCGGACTAAATGAATAAGCTTCAAATTTTTCATTGCCCTTTTCAATTAATCGTTCTTGAGCATGGATAAAATCATGACCAAATAATAGTAGCGCAAGTATTAATAGTACTCTTTGTCCCATAGTAATATTTTCCATTTAGAAAAAACGAGGTGATACCAGTCTTTGAAAGGATTTCACCAATTCATATCTTAACAATACTTCAAATGAACCATCGTTAAACTGTGTGCCTCCCAAATCTGTTGTTTCCTTATCGTAAGCCAAACCTATCATAAATTGATCGGATATCTGAAAACCTGCCATGGCACTTAGTGCAGCATCCCATCTATAAGCCGCACCAAAAGTGAATTTATCATTGAACATAAAATTGGCGGACATGTCTACTTGTAAAGGAGCACCACCTACTACTTTTGTCAATAAGGCCGGTTTAAATTTTAAATTACCGTTTAAGTCAAACACATACCCAGTAATTAAATAAAAATTAATTCTTTCCTTTGACAAAAATTGAACACTTCCCGCATCTCTTTGCGAGTTATCGAAATGCTCTGTTTGAAATAAGTTTGGAGCAGATAATCCTGCATAAAACTCATTGGAATGATAATAAAGTCCCACCCCTATATTAGGTGAAAACCTATTTTCAATATTATCCGCATTTACAGGTTCCTCATCAAAATTGCGCAACTTATTAAAGTCCAAATTCAATAAATTTCCACCGGCCTTAAGACCAAATGATAATTTACCTTCTGCAGAAACATCAACTGTATACGATACCACAGCATCAAAATATGTCTCTTGAACTACCCCGTCTCCTATTTCATCATTAACTATAGATACACCGTAGCCCAGTTTGCTATTTCTGATAGGGGATTGTATGTTCAACGTCTGTGTTTTTGGAGCTCCTTCCAAACCTACCCATTGTGATCTATACAAACCTGTTATACTAAGTTGCCCCCTTGACCCTGCATAGGCCGGATTGACACTCATGGTATTAAACATATATTGAGTGTACTGAGCATCCTGTTGTGCCATTACCGTTCCACAGTAAAACAAGAACCCACTTAGTACAACTAATAATTTATTTTTAATATTCATATTTAAAACTATTATCTACTTATATATAGATATTCACTATCTACATTATTTACTCCGTCCAATGTGGTATATTCAAAGATATAATAATATATACCGGCAGGAAGATACTCATCTACACTTAACGTAGACCTTCCTCTTGACCTACCGTCGAATACATTATTCTGGTTATTATAATTCTCTCCTTCATACACTGCCACTCCCCATCTATTGAAGATTTTTAAAGTACTATTACGAATTTGATCTACACCCCTAATAAATAAGAACTCATTTCTGCCATCACCATTTGGAGTCACCATTTGATTGACCTCTATCTTAAATTCTTCCGGTGGTGTTGTAGGGTTATCGTTTGTTACCGTAATATCAACTACGGCAGTATCACAATTTCCTATACTATCACAAAGCGTATACTCAAAACTATCAGCACCCTCAAAACCCTCATTTGGAAAGTAAAGTATTGTATCATCAGAAACATCATTTGGAGTACCACCATCATTGATTTCTATTACTCCGTTTGATGGTTCCGTTACTGTAATTGTACCAACTTCAGGAACACCTAAGTCATTTTCCAAAATTAATATTTCAACTTCTGTATCCATTGTAGTCGTGGCCACATCATCCACAGCATCCAATTCCTCTGGTTCGCCTACCGTAATCGTTATGGTTGCGGTATCGCAGTTGCCCAACGTATCGCATAACGTATACTCCAGACTGTCCGTACCTTCAAAACCATCGTCAGGGGTATAGATAAGGGTATCATCGCTAATATCGTCTGGCGTTCCACCATCATTTATGGCTACCGTACCATTGGACGGCTCCGTAATGCTTATCGTTCCATCGGACGGTATGCCCAGGTCGTTTTCCAATATGGCGATTTCAACCGCCGTATCCAATGGCGTACTTGCAACATCGTCCACAGCATCCAATTCTTCTGGTTCGCCTACCGTAATCGTTATGGTTGCGGTATCGCAGTTGTCCAACGTATCACATACCGTATACTCCAGACTGTCCGTACCTTCAAAACCATTGTCAGGGGTATAGATAAGGGTATCATCGCTGATATCGTCTGGCGTTCCACCATCATTTATGGCTACCGTACCATTGGACGGCTCCGTAATGCTTATCGTTCCATCGGACGGTATGCCCAGGTCGTTTTCCAATATGGCGATTTCAACCGCCGTATCCAATGGCGTACTTGCAACATCGTCCACAGCATCCAATTCTTCTGGTTCGCCTACCGTAATCGTTATGGTTGCGGTATCGCAGTTGTCCAACGTATCACATACCGTATACTCCAGACTGTCCGTACCTTCAAAACCATTGTCAGGGGTATAGATAAGGGTATCATCGCTGATATCGTCTGGCGTTCCACCATCATTTATGGCTACCGTACCATTGGACGGCTCCGTAGTGCTTATCGTTCCATCGGACGGTATGCCCAGGTCGTTTTCCAATATGGCGATTTCAACCGCCGTATCCAAAGGTGTACTTGCAACATCATCCACAGCATCCAATTCCTCTGGTTCGCCTACCGTAATCGTTATGGTTGCGGTATCGCAGTTGCCCAACGTATCGCATACCGTATACTCCAGACTGTCCGTACCTTCAAAACCATCGTTAGGGGTATAGATCAGGGTATCATCGCTGATATCGTCTGGCGTTCCACCATCATTTATGGCTACCGTACCATTGGACGGCTCCGTAGTGCTTATCGTTCCATCGGACGGTATGCCCAGGTCGTTTTCCAATATGGCGATTTCAACCGCCGTATCCAATGGCGTACTTGCAACATCGTCCACAGCATCCAATTCTTCTGGTTCGCCTACCGTAATCGTTATGGTTGCGGTATCGCAGTTGTCCAACGTATCGCATACCGTATACTCCAGACTGTCCGTACCTTCAAAACCATCGTCAGGGGTATATATCAGGGTATCATCGCTGATATCGTCTGGCGTTCCACCATCATTTATGGATACCGTACCATTGGACGGCTCCGTAGTGGTTATCGTTCCATCGGACGGTATGCCCAGGTCGTTTTGCAATATGGCGATTTCAACCGCCGTATCCAATGGCGTACTTGCAACATCGTCAACTGCATCCAATTCCTCATTATTAATTTCATCCGGGTCCAGGTAGTCAGGGGTGCCGTCACCGTCCGTATCGTCGTCCGTAGGGTCACCGTCGCCATCGGCATCCTCGTCGGGCGTATCGATACCGTCGCCATCGTCGTCAAGGTCGCGGTAGTTCACGTCCTCGGTGCCGTCCGTATCGGGAAGGTCCGTCGCAGGGTCGTCTATCTCGTCGTTCACATCGAATCCGTCGTTCACGTCAGAACCTTCATAGCCATCGTCAAGTCCGTCACCATCGGTATCGGTACCGGTATAGGACTGGTCGGGAATGCCATCATAATTAAAATCGTTGCCCTCGTTGTTGTCGGGCACCGAATCGTTATCGCTATCGTCATCAAGATAATCGACATTGTCCGTGCCGTCCGTGTTCACGGGGTCAAGGCCCCCTATGTACGCGCTGTTGACCCCGTCGTTGGATGCATACGTGGACGAATCGTCCGCATTGGGCGCTATGTAGCCCGATGTGGTCTGTGCCTCTACGTTGTCAGGTATGCCGTCGTTATCGCTGTCTATGTCCAAGTGGTTGGGCCTGCCGTCATTGTCCGTATCGGCAGGGTCCGTCAACGGGTCGTTGTCCCCATCGATGTTAGGGTCCTCCACCGTATCCAATATCCCATCGTTGTCATCGTCAAGGTCTACACTGTCCGGTACCCCGTCCCCATCGGTATCCGTACCCTGATCCGGGTCCAGGTAGTCAGGGGTGCCGTCACCGTCCGTATCGTCGTCCGTAGGGTCACCGTCACCATCGGCATCCTCGTCGGGCGTATCGATACCGTCGCCGTCGTCGTCAAGGTCGCGGTAGTTCACGTCCTCGGTGCCGTCCGTATCGGGAAGGTCCGTCGCAGGGTCGTCTATCTCGTCGTTAACATCGAAACCGTCGTTCACGTCAGAACCTTCATAGCCATCGTCAAGTCCGTCACCATCGGTATCGGTACCGGTATAGGACTGGTCGGGAATGCCATCATAATTAAAATCGTTGCCCTCGTTGTTGTCGGGCACCGAATCGTTATCGCTATCGTCATCAAGATAATCGACATTGTCCGTGCCGTCCGTGTTCACGGGGTCAAGGCCCCCTATGTACGCGCTGTTGACCCCGTCGTTGGATGCATACGTGGACGAATCGTCCGCATTGGGCGCTATGTAGCCCGATGTGGTCTGTGCCTCTACGTTGTCAGGTATGCCGTCGTTATCGCTGTCTATGTCCAAGTGGTTGGGCCTGCCGTCATTGTCCGTATCGGCAGGGTCCGTCAACGGGTCGTTGTCCCCATCGATGTTAGGGTCCTCCACCGTATCCAATATCCCATCGTTGTCATCGTCAAGGTCTACACTGTCCGGTACCCCGTCCCCATCGGTATCCGTACCCTGATCAGGGTCCAGGTAGTCAGGGGTGCCGTCACCGTCCGTATCGTCGTCCGTAGGGTCACCGTCGCCATCGGCATCCTCGTCGGGTGTATCGATACCGTCGCCATCGTCGTCAAGGTCGCGGTAGTTCACGTCCTCGGTGCCGTCCGTATCGGGAAGGTCCGTCGCAGGGTCGTCTATCTCGTCGTTCACATCGAATCCGTCGTTCACGTCAGAACCTTCATAGCCATCGTCAAGTCCGTCACCATCGGTATCGGTACCGGTATAGGACTGGTCGGGGATGCCATCATAATTAAAATCGTTGCCCTCGTTGTTGTCGGGCACCGAATCGTTGTCGCTATCGTCATCAAGATAATCGACATTGTCCGTGCCGTCCGTGTTCACGGGGTCAAGGCCCCCTATGTACGCGCTGTTGACCCCGTCGTTGGACGCATATGTGGCCGAATCGTCCGCATTGGGCGCTATGTAGCCCGATGTGGTCTGTGCCTCTACGTTGTCAGGTATGCCGTCGTTATCGCTGTCTATGTCCCTAAAATCTGGCTGACTATCGTTGTCTGAATTTATTGGCGTTATACCACTAGGGGTATAAACATCATCCATACCGTTTCGGTTATTATCAACACCCCCGGGGGCCAAATAACCATCAATTGTCTGGCTTTCATTATTATCTAAAATACCATCATTATCAGAATCTATATCCCGATAATCCGGCATACCATCACCATCAGTATCAATAGTACTTAAACCGTCTTCATAAGCATCATCAATGTCATTGCAATTGGTATCACCTAGCGGTCTAAGATAACCGGCGGACGTCTGAGCCTCTACTTTATCCTTAATACCATCTGCATCAGAATCAAAATCACGATAATCCGGAAATTCATCATTATCAGAATTTATAGGGATTATCCCAAAACCGTAACTGCCTTCGTACGCATCATCCAAACCGTTAGCGTTACTGTCTACATTTAAGGGTGCTACATAGCCTAAAAAGGATTGTGCCTCAACATTATCCCTAATACCATCAATATCAGAATCTATATCCAAATAATCAGGAATAGGTTTACAACTTCCTCTTATACCATCTGTATTTACCGGAGTTAAGCCCAACATGCCAGATTGCTCAAAAGCATCATCCAAACCATTATCATTATCATCCCTGTTCCATCTAACAATAATGGTTCCATTGCCCTGGGCTTCAATAGTATCCAAAATACCGTCATTATCCGAATCAATATCCAAATAATTAGGAATTCCATCTCCATCTTGGTCAGACGGATTAGTCAGGTAATTATTGTCCCCATCCTCATTTTGGTCTTCCACAGTATCCAAAATGCCATCATCATCCTCATCAATATCCGTATCATTGTTGGTAGTGGTATCGTTATTTTTATACATCAAAGAACCCTCCTGATTAGCCTTGCTAAATTGGATTCCGATTATAAAAAAAGAAAAACATATTAGAAATAAGTTTGAAAGTTTAAACCTAAATCCATCAATCTTCAATAATGTAGTTTTACCCATAAGTGTTTAGTGTTTTACTAATCACCATGGCAATGTAGTGTTGCGTTTCGTATAAGAAAGTGGGGCTTACTTAATAAAAACTATGCTAAGATATAGTATAATTATTTCAACACAAATAGTTTTTCCTTTATCCATCAAATACAAAAGATGAACTACTTATTAATTTGTTGAAAGTTACATTAATATCCTGTCGATACAATTAAGTACGGTATAAGTTAAGAAAAAGACTATGTAATGCGAAAATTCTTTTCACCACCCTTACTTTTTACAAAAATTCTTTTCACCCGCTTTAGCTATACTTTTTAATTTTGATTTTTGCTTCAAATTACAGGAAGATGGAGAATACAAATTAGCTTATTTTTGCACAAATATTTTACATGAGTTTTAAGCAAGAAATAGAACGAAGAAGGACTTTTGGCATAATTTCACATCCCGATGCCGGTAAAACCACATTGACCGAAAAATTGCTACTCTTTGGGGGCGCCATACAAGAAGCAGGAGCGGTAAAAAACAATAAAATAAAAAAGACCGCTACCAGTGATTTTATGGAGATAGAGCGACAAAGAGGTATCTCAGTTGCAACCTCTGTTCTAGCTTTTCTATACAAGGACAAAAAAATAAATATCCTTGACACACCTGGCCATAAGGATTTTGCAGAAGACACTTTTAGAACATTAACAGCAGTTGATAGTGTAATCGTAGTTATTGATGTTGCCAAAGGTGTGGAAGAACAAACGGTAAAATTGGTTGAAGTCTGCCGAATGAGGAAGATACCCATGCTGGTTTTCATAAATAAAATGGACCGTGAAGGACAAGATGCCTTTGACCTATTGGATGAATTAGAGCAAAAACTAGGGTTATCCGTTACACCATTAAGTTTTCCTATTGGTATGGGATATGATTTTAAAGGGATTTACAATATTTACGAAAAAAATATTAACCTATTTAGCGGGGATAGCAAAAAAAATATTGAGCAGACCATTGCCTTTGATGATGTCAACAACCCAGAATTGGAAAAGATAATAGGTTCCAATGCCGCTGAAGAACTTAGGGATAATCTAGATTTGGTATGGGGCGTTTACCCAAAGTTCAACAAGGAATTATATTTAAAGGGTGATCAGCAACCTGTTTTTTTTGGTTCAGCTCTTAACAATTTTGGTGTTAGGGAACTTTTGGACTGTTTTATTCAAATAGCCCCTACACCACGTTCAAAGAATGCCGAGGAGCGTATGGTAGAAGCCAGCGAAAAGGATATGACCGGATTTGTTTTTAAGATTCATGCCAATATGGATCCAAAACACAGGGACCGTTTGGCTTTTATTAAAATAGTTTCTGGAACATTTGAACGAAATAAGCCATATCTACATGTAAGACAAGGAAAAAAATTAAAGTTTTCAAGCCCCAATGCTTTCTTTGCGGAAAAGAAAGAAATTGTGGACATTTCCTATCCTGGAGATATTGTTGGCCTGCACGACACAGGTAACTTTAAAATTGGGGACACTTTGACCGAAGGCGAAATTTTGCATTATAAAGGGATACCCAGTTTTTCTCCAGAACACTTTAGGTACATCAATAATGCCGACCCAATGAAATCCAAGCAATTGTACAAAGGTATTGACCAATTGATGGACGAAGGTGTGGCACAGCTTTTTACCCTAGAATTAAATGGCCGAAAGGTAATTGGTACCGTTGGCGCCCTACAATTTGAAGTAATACAATATAGATTAGAACACGAATATGGTGCCAAATGTAGCTATGAAAATTTCAATGTTTACAAAGCTTGTTGGGTAGGAACCGAAAATAGAAAATCAGAGGAATTCAAAGAATTTGAACGTGTAAAGCAAAAATTTTTAGCAAAAGATAA
Source organism: Maribacter sp. MAR_2009_72 (assembly GCF_007827235.1). Taxonomy (NCBI): domain Bacteria; kingdom Pseudomonadati; phylum Bacteroidota; class Flavobacteriia; order Flavobacteriales; family Flavobacteriaceae; genus Maribacter; species Maribacter sp. MAR_2009_72. Next base: position 1,597,169 of record NZ_VISB01000001.1, read on the forward strand.
AAGGGGCCAGTTGGTCTTTTTAGCAGATTCACAATTTTCGTTGCAAATGACGCAACAGAAATATCCTTCTGTGAAGCTACACTTTGTTTCGGAATTTGATTAAATAAAAAAAGCCCAATCTAAACATTGGGCTTTTTTTTATGCTTCTCCCGTAGGTCCAAAATTTAGAGGTATGGAAGGTTGTTCATAATCTTTTATCGTTCCATGTGCCTTTTCAAAACGTTGCACATTTTCGTTTAAAGCCTTTAAAAACTTCTTTGCATGTTGGGGGGTCAAAATTATTCTACTTTTAACCTTTGCTTTTGGCGCACCAGGCATCATACTGATAAAATCCACTACAAATTCTGAAACCGAATGATTTATAATGGCTAAATTGGAATAGATTCCTTCGGCCATCTTTTCATCCAACTCTATATTGATTTGTTTTTGATTCGGATTTTTATTCTCACTCATAGTTTTTAATTATAAAAAAAAGACCCTCAAATTAAATTTGAGGGTCTTTGATATTAAAATCTTAAGGCCTCTTTTCTGGCCATTATCTCATCATACTCTTCCTTAGATCCTACGATTATGCTATCATAGTCCCTCATTCCTGTACCTGCCGGAATCTTATGACCTACGATTACATTTTCTTTAAGACCCTCTAACGTATCTATCTTACCACTTACTGCAGCCTCGTTCAGAACTTTTGTCGTTTCTTGGAACGATGCAGCAGAGATAAATGACTTCGTCTGTAAGGAAGCCCTTGTAATACCCTGCAATATTGGGGTGGCTGTTGCCGATACGGCATCCCTTGCCTCTACAATGGCTTTATCACTACGTTTAAGCAATGAATTCTCGTCCCTCAATTCCCTTGGTGTAACTATTTGACCAGGTTTCAAGTTTTCCGAATCACCGGCATCCATGACAACTTTTTTACCGAAAATATTATCATTTTCCTTAATAAAGTCATCTTTATGAATTAATTGGTTTTCCAAGAAAATTGTATCTCCCGGATCAACGATTCTTACCTTTCTCATCATTTGCCTAACGACTACCTCAAAGTGCTTGTCATTGATCTTTACACCTTGTAACCTATACACCTCTTGCACTTCGTTCACCAAGTACTGTTGTACGGCAGATGGTCCTTTTATTGCCAATATATCCTCAGGAGTAATAGAACCATCCGATAACGGCATACCTGCCCTGACATAATCATTTTCCTGTACAAGGATTTGATTAGATAGCTTCACCAAATATTTCTTTACTTCTCCCAATTTGGATTCAATGATTATCTCACGGTTACCTCTCTTGATCTTACCAAAAGAAACAACACCATCAATTTCGGACACCACCGCTGGGTTAGAAGGATTTCGTGCCTCGAACAATTCAGTTACCCTTGGTAGACCACCGGTAATATCACCTGCCTTTGCAGATTTACGTGGTATTTTAACCAAAATCTTACCTTCCTTGATCTTATCACCATCATCTACCATAATGTGGGAACCTACAGGTAGGTTATATGAACGCAAGGTTTCTCCTTTATTATCTTGAATCAATAAAGTTGGAATCAACTTTTTGTTTCGAGATTCAGAAATAACTTTCTCCTGGAAACCAGTTTGTTCATCTATTTCTACTTGATATGTAACACCTTGTTCAATATTCTCATAGGCGATCTTACCTGGGAATTCAGAAACGATTACACCGTTATATGGATCCCAAGAACAAATAACATCTCCTTTTTCAACCTTTGCACCATTTTCCACAAATAATTGTGAACCATAAGGAATATTGCTTGTACTTAAGGTTATACCAGTTTTTGCATCAACAACTTTAATTTCCGTTGTTCTTGATATTACGATTTCAGCTGGACTACCATCCGAACCTTCACCGGTTACCGTTCTTAAATCCTCAATTTCAGCAATACCCGAGAATCTTACCTCTAATTTATTGTCCTCTGAAATGTTACCTGCAATACCACCTACGTGGAACGTTCTTAGTGTAAGCTGTGTTCCTGGCTCACCAATGGATTGTGCTGCAACAACACCTACAGCTTCGCCCCTTTGTACCATTTTATTGGTAGATAGGTTTCTTCCGTAACATTGTGCACAAATTCCTTTTTCAGCCTCACATGTCAATGCCGACCTTACCTGAACTTTTTCTATAGGAGAATTCTCTATTTTCTTAACATCGCTCTCCATGATATGCTGACCAGCCTTTAAGATCAACTCTTCCGTCATTGGATTGTAAACATCATGTAATGATACACGACCCAAGATTCTTTCCCCAAGACTTTCTACTACCTCTTCATTTTTCTTAAGCGCCTGTACTTCTACACCTCTTAAGGTCTCACAATCTTCAGTATTAATAATTACATCTTGAGAAACATCTACCAGCCTTCTTGTTAAGTAACCAGCATCAGCCGTTTTAAGGGCCGTATCCGCAAGTCCTTTACGAGCACCGTGTGTTGATATAAAGTATTCAAGAATGGAAAGACCTTCCTTAAAGTTAGATAAAATTGGGTTTTCAATAATCTCACCACCACCGGCAGTAGATTTTTTAGGCTTAGCCATAAGACCACGCATACCCGTTAACTGGCGAATTTGCTCCTTAGAACCCCTTGCACCAGAATCAAGCATCATATACACAGAGTTAAACCCTTGTTGATCCTCACGAATACGTTTCATTGCCAACTCAGTTAACTGAGCATTGGTAGATGTCCAAACATCAATTACCTGATTGTAGCGTTCGTTGTTTGTTATTAGACCCATGTTATAGTTTGCCATAATGCCGTCAACTTGACCATTGGCATCTGCAATCATTTCATGTTTCTCTTTTGGTATAATAATATCCCCTAAACTAAAAGATAATCCTCCTCTAAAGGCAAAATCATACCCTAAATTCTTAATTCTATCCAAGAAATCTGCCGTTGTTGGCACATCAGTTACGGCTAAAATTCCACCGATAATATCCCTAAGGGATTTCTTGTTCAAGACATCATTGATATAACCTGCCTCTTCAGGAACTTCCATGTTGAACAATACTCTACCTACCGTTGTTGGTATTATCTTATATACCAACTCTCCTTCTTCATTAAAATCCTTGGCCCTTACCTTGATACCGGCATTCAAATCTACCTTACCTTCATTAAAGGCAATTTCAACTTCTTCAAACGAGTAAAAAGTAATTCCTTCACCTTTTACAATCAACTCAGGCGTAGATTTTCTTTCTTTGGTCATATAATATAGACCCAAGACCATATCCTGTGATGGTACCGTAATAGGAGAACCGTTGGCAGGGTTCAAAATATTATGCGAAGCCAACATCAATAATTGACATTCTAGAATAGCCTCTGGCCCTAAAGGAAGGTGAACCGCCATTTGATCCCCATCAAAATCCGCGTTAAACGCAGTACAAACCAATGGGTGCAGACGTATTGCCTTACCTTCAATTAATTTTGGCTGAAAAGCTTGAATACCTAAACGGTGCAATGTAGGAGCCCTGTTTAACATTACAGGATGCCCTTTCAGTACATTTTCTAAGATATCCCAAACTACAGGCTCTTTTTTATCTATAATTTTTTTAGCAGATTTTACTGTTTTTACAATACCTCTTTCAATCAGTTTTCTGATAACAAAAGGTTTGTAAAGTTCCGCAGCCATATCTTTAGGTAGACCACATTCAAACAACTTCATTTCCGGACCTACAACAATTACCGAACGCGCAGAGTAATCAACACGTTTACCTAAAAGGTTTTGACGGAAACGACCTTGTTTTCCTTTCAATGAATCTGAAAGTGATTTTAAAGGTCTATTTGATTCTGTTTTAACAGCAGAAGCTTTTCTTGTGTTATCGAACAAAGAATCCACCGCTTCCTGAAGCATACGTTTTTCATTACGTAAAATTACTTCTGGAGCCTTTATTTCAACCAATCTTTTCAGACGGTTGTTACGGATAATTACCCTTCTATAAAGATCATTTAAATCTGATGTTGCAAAACGGCCACCATCCAATGGAACCAATGGACGTAATTCTGGTGGTATTACCGGAATTACCTTCATAATCATCCACTCTGGCTCGTTCTCTCTATTTTCTTGGGATTCTCTTAATGCCTCTACAACCTGTAGACGCTTTAAGGCCTCTGTTTTACGTTGTTTAGAGGTTTCCGTATTTGCCTTATGTCTTAACTCAAAAGAAAGTTCCTTTAAATTAATCCTTCCCAATAGATCAATTAAACATTCCGCCCCCATCTTAGCGATGAATTTATTAGGGTCAGAATCTTCTAAATATTGATTTTCTTGAGGAATGGTATCCAAAATGTTCAAGTATTCCTCTTCTGTCAAGAAATCCATTTTCTGAATTTCCTCACCTTCAGGACCTTTGGCAATACCTGGCTGTATTACTACATAACGTTCGTAGTAAATAATCATATCCAATTTCTTGGACGGCAAACCTAAAAGGTATCCTATTTTGTTGGGTAAGGAACGAAAGTACCAAATATGTGCTACAGGAACTACTAAGTTAATATGACCTACACGATCCCTACGAACCTTTTTTTCCGTTACCTCCACACCACAACGATCACATACAATACCGCGGTAGCGAATACGCTTATATTTTCCACAAGCACATTCATAATCCTTTACAGGGCCAAAAATACGCTCACAAAACAAACCATCACGTTCTGGTTTGTGCGTTCTATAATTAATTGTTTCAGGCTTTAAAACCTCACCTCTAGATTCTGCCAAAATTGATTCTGGCGATGCTAAACCTATTGAAATTTTATCGAACCTTTTTACTGGGTTATTATCTTTTATTCTTGCCATAATAGCGTGCTGATAATGTTTTAATTTTTTTTACTTATAGTCTTCAATAGTAACTATTGAACTACTCCTCAAGTCTAATATCCAAACCTAATCCCTTAAGTTCGTGCATTAAAACGTTGAAAGATTCTGGTAAACCAGGTTCAGGCATTGTTTCGCCCTTAACAATAGATTCATAGGTCTTAGCTCTTCCGATTACATCATCGGACTTAACCGTTAAAATCTCACGTAAGGTTGCGGATGCACCGTAGGCCTCAAGTGCCCAAACTTCCATCTCACCAAAACGCTGACCACCAAATTGAGCTTTACCACCCAATGGCTGTTGCGTAATCAAAGAGTATGGTCCAATAGATCTAGCGTGCATCTTATCATCTACCATATGTCCTAGTTTCAACATATAGATAACACCCACGGTGGCCGGTTGATCAAAACGTTGACCAGTTCCTCCATCATACAAATATGTATGTCCAAATCTTGGAATTCCCGCTTCATCCGTATAAGCATTGATTTCGTCCAATGTGGCACCGTCAAAAATTGGAGTGGCAAATTTCTTACCTAATTTAAGGCCAGCCCATCCCAATACAGTTTCATAAATCTGCCCAATGTTCATACGCGATGGTACACCTAATGGGTTCAATACGATATCTACGGGAGTTCCATCTTCTAAGAACGGCATATCCTCATGACGTACAATCCTGGAAACAATACCTTTGTTACCGTGTCTACCCGCCATTTTATCACCAACTTTTAGTTTACGTTTTTTAGCTACATAAACCTTGGCAAGCTTCATAATACCCGCTGGTAATTCATCCCCAACAGAAATGGTAAACTTATCCCTTCTCAAGTTACCTTGTAAGTCGTTAAGCTTAATCTTATAATTATGAAGCAAATCTGCTACCAATGCATTTGTTTCATTATCCGTAGTCCAACTTCCACCCACTAAATGAGCAAAATCATCCACAGAATTTAACATTTTCATGGTATACTTCTTACCCTTAGGCAAAACTTCTTCCCCTAAATCATTAAGTACTCCTTGTGAAGTTTTACCATTTACTATCGTAAACAATTTCTCAACAAGAACATCTTTTAATTCTTGGAACTTTACTTCATATTCCAATTCCAATTTAGAAAGCTCTTCCTTATCTTCTGAACGTTTTCTCTTATCCTTTACGGATCTAGAGAACAATTTCTTTTCAATTACGACCCCTCTTAATGAAGGCGACGCTTTTAAAGAAGCATCTTTTACATCACCAGCCTTGTCTCCAAAAATGGCACGTAACAATTTTTCTTCAGGTGTAGGATCAGACTCCCCTTTAGGAGTAATCTTACCAATTAGAATATCACCGGGCTTAACTTCAGCACCTATTCTAATCATACCATTCTCATCCAAGTCTTTGGTAGCCTCTTCAGATACATTAGGAATATCATGTGTAAGCTCTTCTGCCCCTAATTTGGTATCCCTAACTTCCAAAGAATATTCATCAACATGGATAGAGGTAAAAATATCTTCACGTACAACCTTCTCCGAAATAACGATCGCATCCTCAAAGTTATATCCTTTCCAAGGCATAAATGCCACGGTCAAGTTTCTTCCCAAGGCCAACTCACCTTTTTCGGTTGCATAACCCTCACATAATACCTGTCCTTTTTTAACCCTATCCCCTTTTTGAACAATTGGCTTTAGGTTAATATTGGTTCCTTGGTTGGTTTTTCTAAACTTCACCAAGAAATAGGTTTTCTCGTCTTCGTCGAAACTTATTAATCTTTCGTTATCAGTCCTATCGTATTTGATGGTAATTTTCTGAGAATCAACATATTCAATAACACCATCGCCTTCCGCATTGATCAACACCCTAGAATCTGACGCTACCTGTCTTTCAAGACCTGTTCCCACAATTGGAGACTGTGGCTTCAACAATGGTACCGCCTGGCGCATCATGTTAGAGCCCATCAATGCCCTGTTCGCATCATCATGTTCCAAAAATGGAATCAATGAAGCAGAAATAGAAGCAATTTGGTTTGGTGCAACATCCGTATATTGAATATCAGATGGATCTACTACAGGGAAATCTCCTTCTTCCCTTGCAATCACCTTATCCACACTTATCTTACCGTCATCATCCATAGGAATGTTTGCCTGAGCAATTTTCATTCCTTCTTCTTCCTCTGCACTTAAATATGCAAAGTTTTTATAATCCACCACAGCGTCCGTCACCTTTCTATAAGGCGTTTCCAAGAAGCCCATAGGATTCACTTTCGCAAAAACAGAAAGTGAAGATATAAGTCCAATGTTTGGACCTTCTGGAGTTTCTATAGGACAAAGACGACCATAGTGTGTATAGTGAACATCACGAACCTCAAATCCTGCACGTTCTCTTGAAAGACCGCCTGGACCTAAAGCCGATAATCTTCTCTTGTGCGTAATCTCAGCAAGTGGATTTGTTTGATCCATAAACTGCGATAACTGGTTAGTACCAAAGAATGAATTGATAACCGAAGACAGTGTCTTGGCATTAATCAAATCTATAGGTGTAAACACTTCATTATCACGAACGTTCATACGCTCACGTATTGTTCTGGCCATACGGGCAAGACCAACACCGAACTGAGATGACAATTGCTCCCCTACAGTTCTTACACGACGGTTAGAAAGGTGGTCAATATCATCGATCTCTGCTTTTGAGTTAATTAACTCAATTAAATATTTAATGATTGTTATGATATCTTCCTTTGTCAAGACCTGCTTGTCCATTCCAATATCCAACTGTAACTTCTTGTTCATTCTGTAACGACCAACCTCACCTAGGTTATAGCGTTGGTCAGAAAAGAACAATTTATCAATTATACCACGTGCAGTTTCCTCATCTGGCGGTTCTGCATTACGTAATTGACGATAGATGTGCTCAACAGCTTCCTTTTCAGAATTTGTTGGATCCTTTTGTAACGTATTATGGATAATGGCGTAATCAGATTGCGCATTATTCTCCTTATGTAACAAAATAGTCTTAACATCTGCATCGATTATTTCTGCAATATGCTCTTTTTCCAAAATAGTATCACGGTCCAATACTATTTCATTACGTTCTATTGAGACAACTTCACCTGTATCCTCATCAACAAAATCTTCATGCCAGGTATTCAATACCCTAGCCGCCAATTTACGTCCCAATACTTTTTTAAGCCCGGCATTAGAGACCTTTACTTCTTCTGAAAGGTCAAAAATTTCTAAAATATCCTTATCACGTTCAAAACCAATAGCCCTGAACAAGGTAGTAACCGGTAATTTTTTCTTTCTATCGATATAAGCATACATTACGCCATTGATATCGGTAGCAAATTCTATCCATGACCCTTTAAAAGGAATTACCCTGGCAGAATATAATTTAGTTCCATTTGCATGAAAAGACTGGCCAAAGAAAACCCCTGGTGATCTATGTAACTGAGAAACCACAACTCTCTCTGCGCCATTGATAACAAAAGTTCCACTTGGTGTCATATAAGGTATAGTACCCAAATACACATCTTGTACGATAGTCTCAAAGTCTTCATGTTCCGGATCGGTACAATACAATTTTAAACGTGCCTTTAAGGGAACGCTATATGTAAGACCTCTCTCAATACATTCTTGAATAGAATATCGGGGTGGATCAATAAAATAATCTAAAAACTCCAATACAAACTGATTTCTAGTATCAGTTATTGGAAAATTCTCCATGAAGGTATTGTATAAACCTTCATTACCTCTTTCATCTGATTTAGTCTCAAGTTGAAAAAAGTCTTGAAAAGATTTAATCTGAATATCCAAGAAATCCGGATAATCCGGTGTATTTCTTGCGGAAGCAAAGCTTATTCTTTCAGTCTGATTTGTGAACATCTACGGACAGTGTTTTGATCGTGAGTACTAAAGGGGTAGTATACTTCTTAATATACCTAAATCTATAAAATGGCTTAGGTCTAACCGCAAAAAGCGAAAAGACCTAAACCAAAAGTAATATGGTTGTTGCTATTATTTAAGCTCAACTTCTGCTCCAGCTTCTTCCAATGATTTTTTGATACCTTCTGCTTCATCTTTAGAAACAGCTTCCTTAACAGCTTTTGGTGCGCTGTCAACAATATCCTTAGCATCTTTCAAACCTAAACCAGTCAATTCCTTAACCAATTTAACTACTGCTAACTTAGAAGCACCTGGTGCTTTCAAGATAACATCGAATTCTGTTTGAGCTTCACCAGCATCACTACCTTCAGCAGCACCACCACCAGCGGCAACCGCTACAGCTGCAGCTGCAGGCTCAATACCGTATTCTTCTTTTAATATATCAGCTAACTCGTTTACTTCTTTTACCGTAAGGTTAACCAATTGTTCTGCGAAATCTTTTAAATCTGCCATTTTCTATCGTTTAATAAAATTTTAAAATATACTTAGTTTATAGTGCGTACTTATTTTTCAGATAATGTCTTAAGAATACCGGCAAGTTTACCACCGCCAGATTTAAGTCCAGAAATAACATTCTTGGCCGGAGATTGTAACAATCCGATTATTTCACCAATCATTTCTTCCTTAGACTTAATGCTAACCAAAGCATCTAAGTTTTCATCACCTATATATATTGCTTCTTCAACAAAAGCTCCTTTTAATAAAGGCTTTTCAGATTTTTTTCTGAAGTTCTTTATCAATTTAGCTGGAGCATTGGCTACATCAGAAAACATCAAAGAGGTATTTCCCTTTAATACTTCCGGCAATTCGCCAAATTCTTTGTCTGAAGCTTCCATTGCTTTTGCAAGCAAGGTATTTTTAACAACTGCCAGTTTAATGTTCGCCTTAAAAGCAGCTCTTCTTAAATCTGAAGTTACACCGGCATTTAAACCGGATATATCTGCTAAATAAATACTGGAACTATTAGCCAACTGCGCAGTCAAATCTTCTATAACCGTTGCTTTTTCTTCTCTTGTCATACTATTAATTTTTAACTAGCAGTTCGTTATACTGACTTTGGGTCTAATTGCAAACTTGGGCTCATTGTACTTGACATGAAAACAGTTTTCATATATACACCCTTTGCAGCAGTTGGTTTCATCTTATTCAATGTATCCAACAACTCTTTTGCATTATCCACCAATTTATCCGCTGAGAAAGACGCTTTACCTATCGCAGCATGTACAATACCTGTTTTATCGACCTTAAAATCGATTTTACCCGCTTTTACTTCAGATACAGCCTTGGCCACATCCATTGTTACGGTACCCGTCTTTGGATTCGGCATTAAACCTCTTGGTCCTAAAACACGACCTAAAGGACCTAATTTACCCATAACGCTTGGCATTGTGATGATAACATCGACATCTGTCCAACCGCCTTTTATTTTTTCCAAATACTCATCTAACCCAACATAATCAGCGCCTGCTTCTTGAGCTTCAGCTTCCTTGTCCGGCGTTACCAAAGCCAAAACCTTAACGTCCTTCCCGGTTCCATGTGGCAATGTTACCACACCACGTACCATCTGATTAGCTTTCCTTGGATCAACACCCAAACGAACCGCCAAATCAACTGAGGCATCAAATTTTGTATTGGTTATCTCTTTAATTAAAGCAGAAGCCTCTACCAAAGAATATAATTTATCCTTTTCTATCTTAGAGTGCGCTTCTTTTTGCTTCTTAGTTAACTTTGCCATTTAATTGCTTTTAAGATTTTAAAAAGGTTTTTTACCTGATACCTTCATACCCATAGACCTAGCAGTACCAGCTATCATACTCATAGCCGATTCCACGGTAAATGCGTTAAGGTCAACCATTTTATCATCGGCTATTGCCTTGATTTGGTCCCAAGTTACACTCCCTAATTTTACTCTGTTAGGTTCGCCAGATCCTTTTTTAATCTTAGCCGCTTCCAATAGCTGAACTGCCGCTGGTGGTGTTTTTACAACAAAGTCGAAAGACTTATCCTTGTAAACGGTGATAACAACTGGTAATACCTTACCTGGTTTATCCTGCGTACGAGCGTTGAACTGCTTACAGAATTCCATAATGTTAACACCGGCAGCACCTAAGGCGGGTCCAACCGGTGGCGATGGATTCGCTGCACCTCCCCTAACTTGTAGTTTAACTACTTTACCTACTTCTTTTGCCATTGTTTAAAATTAAATTGAAAGTGTGTTTACGGAAGCAACACAACTTTAATTATGTATGTAACACTTAATATTATACTTTTTCAACTTGCATATAACTTAACTCTAATGGTGTTTTTCTTCCGAAAATCTTAACCATTACCTCAAGCTTGCGTTTTTCTTCGTTTATCTTTTCGACCGTACCGTTGAATCCATTGAACGGACCATCTATTACCTTTACGGTCTCCCCAAATACAAATGGTATGGCAACACTATCGGTATTAACCGCCAGCTCATCTACCTTACCAAGCATTCTATTAACTTCATTCTTTCTTAAAGGAACAGGATCTCCGCCTTTTGTTTCCCCTAAAAATCCAATAACATTAGTGATAGAACGAATAATATGAACCATTTCTCCTCCCAAATTGGCTTTAATCATAATATAACCAGGGAAATAAACACGTTCCTTATTAATTTTTTTACCGTTCCTGATTTGAACTACTTTCTCTGTAGGAACAAGTACATCCTCTAAATAATCAGAAAAACCGTGACGTTCAACTTCGCTTTCAATATAGCCTTTGATTTTATTCTCTTGACCACTGACCGCCCTTACAACGTACCATTTCTTTTCCAATACTTCTGACATAGGTCCTCTTAGTTTAAAACAGTGTTGAAATATAACTTGATCACCTTACTGAAGACCGTATCTACACCCCAAGTAGCCAAAGCAAATAGGATAGAAAACACCGCTACAACAACCATTAAATTTGATGATTCTGCACGTGAGGGAAGAGTAACATTATTCCTTAACTCTTCAACGGATTCTTTTATATATGTGAACATCTAATTCTGTTTTACAATTTCAACTAATGAGATTTCAACCTCTATACTCTTGCGCACGGGAGGAGAGACTCGAACTCCCGACACCTGGTTTTGGAGACCAGTGCTCTACCAACTGAGCTACACCCGTAAAAAATGGTGAATCAAATAACTCACCTATTCTTTTATTTGCATGTAAAGGTGTCCCGCATGAGCAGGACACCCTTATATACAATACTCTTTAGATTGAATTAATCTATAATCTTAGTTACCTGACCAGCACCTACAGTTCTACCACCTTCACGGATAGCGAAACGTAGACCTACGCTCAATGCGATTGGCTGAATCAACTCAACAGTAATAGTAAGGTTATCACCAGGCATTACCATTTCTACTCCTGCAGGAAGTGCAATGTTACCAGTAACGTCTGTTGTCCTTACATAAAACTGTGGACGGTAGTTATTATGGAATGGCGTATGACGACCACCTTCTTCTTTTTTCAATACATAGACCTCAGCTTCAAACTTAGCATGTGGCTTAACAGAACCTGGCTTACAGATTACCATACCACGGCTAATTTGAGATTTTTCAATACCTCTCAACAAGATACCTACGTTATCACCAGCTTCACCTCTATCCAATATTTTACGGAACATCTCAACCCCAGTAATAGTAGAGTTCAATTTCTCCGCACCCATACCAATGATCTCAACTGGATCACCAGTGTTTGCAATACCAGTTTCTATACGACCAGTTGCAACAGTACCACGACCAGTAATCGTAAATACATCTTCAACAGGCATTAAGAAATCCTTATCAACATCCCTAGCAGGAAGCTCGATCCAGCTATCAACAGCATCCATCAATTCCATTACCGTATCAACCCATTTTTGCTCACCGTTCAATGCACCTAATGCAGATCCAGCGATTACAGGTCCATTATCACCATCATACTCATAGAAAGAAAGCAATTCCCTTACTTCCATTTCAACAAGCTCGATCAACTCCTCATCATCGACCATATCCACTTTGTTCATGAAAACAACGATTCTAGGAATACCAACCTGGCGACCTAAAAGGATGTGCTCACGAGTTTGTGGCATTGGACCATCTGTAGCGGCAACAACTAAAATAGCACCATCCATTTGAGCAGCACCGGTAACCATGTTCTTTACGTAATCCGCGTGACCAGGACAGTCAACGTGAGCGTAGTGACGGTTAGCTGTAGAATACTCTACGTGTGAAGTGTTAATAGTAATACCTCTTTCTTTTTCTTCAGGAGCGTTATCGATAGAATCGAAACTTCTCAGTTCAGAAAGACCTGCGTTTGCCAATACAGTAGTAATAGCAGCAGTTAATGTAGTTTTACCGTGATCCACGTGTCCAATAGTACCTATATTTAAGTGCGGTTTGGAACGATCGAAAGTTTCCTTTGCCATGTTTAATGAATTTTAATCTTAGTTTATATTAGTGTACAAATTTATACCTTAATTGAGCCAATGACGAGAATTGAACTCGTGACCTCTTCCTTACCAAGGAAACGCTCTACCCCTGAGCTACACCGGCGTAAAGTGTCGAATCTATTTACAAAACAGACTCCTGCCTTCGCAGGGACGACATTTCTGTCTAATTATTGAGCGGGAGACCGGGTTCGAACCGGCGACATTCAGCTTGGAAGGCTGACGCTCTACCAACTGAGCTACTCCCGCTTATAACATTACAATATTTCAATAAAATTACTTTAAAAATAGTTTTGTGGGGAGAGCAGGATTCGAACCTGCGAAGACGTAGTCAGCAGATTTACAGTCTGCCCTCGTTGGCCGCTTGAGTATCTCCCCTCAAACTAATATTTTAAAGAACTTCAGAGCCGATGGAGGGACTCGAACCCACGACCTGCTGATTACAAATCAGCTGCTCTAGCCAGCTGAGCTACATCGGCTTATTTACGACTTTTATCGCCATAAAAAAGCCCGCTATTTCTAACGGACTGCAAATGTATAGTATTTTTTGTTTATTCAAAACAAATTTTAAAAAATTTTTATCATGCCTGCACTCTTAATTTTTCCTTTTGTTTTATTAGCCTTCTTTCCAACGAATTACACGCAGAGTCTACAGCCTCCTCAAATGATTTACATTGCTTTTTTACAACGAATTTATCCTTAGGTACGTTTATTTTTATCTCGACTATCTTATTTATTTTAGAACTCGTATTTTCTACCTTCATGTAGACGTCCGAACTAATGACCTTTGAATAAAAGGTTTCTACCTTGTTAAGCCTGTTCTGCAAAAAATCTATCAACTTACGATCTGCATTAAAATTTACCGATTGTGTATTTACTTTCATACTCAGAAAATTTATGGCCAAGAAAAATGTTGGCCTGATTAGACGATTATTACTTGTTACCCCTTGGGTGCGCTTTTGCATGAACTTTTTTTAATTCTGCAATACTATTATGTGTGTATACCTGGGTAGACGCCAAGCTAGTGTGCCCCAACAATTCTTTGACCGAATTTAAATCCGCACCTTTATTCAAAAGATGGGTGGCAAAGGTGTGCCTTAAAATATGCGGGCTGGTCTTCACCTTGCTTGACACCATTCTAAAATACTTGTTTATTACTCTATAAACAAGTGTTTCATATAATTTATTGCCAGATGCCGTCAGAAAGATAAAATTGGAATCATTTATCTGTTCAAGCCCTAGGCGCTTATTTAAATAGCCTATAATCATTTCCTCAGTTTCCTGCAGCATTGGGATCAATCTTTCCTTGTTTCTTTTTCCCAATACCTTAATGGTTTTGGCATCAAAATCAATATCCGATACTTTTAACCCAATAAGTTCCGCCCTACGCATACCGGTCGTATACAGAATATGTATTAACAATTGATCTCTACACCCTTCAAAAGTATCAGTAAATTCAATGGCGGTAAGTACATCCCTCATCTCCAGTTCAGAAAACGGCACCTCTATTTTCTTGGATGTTTTCAATGCCCTATGCTTTATTAAAGGACTAATATTAATGACCTCTGTTTTTTGCAAAAATTTATAATACGCCCTTAGCGATGAAATTTTTCTGTTAATGGACCTATTGTTGATCTTTAGCTCAGATAACCTAACTATCCAACTTCGCACAAGAGCATATTCAATATGATCTATGTCCTCAACCCCAAACGCCGCCGTAACAAACTCACAGAACGACATTATATCACTTTCATAAGCCTTTACGGTATGATCGGAATAATTCTTTTCCAATAATAGATATGAAGTAAATTCAGCTATAAACATTACTTAAAGGTATCAAAAGAATTAAGTTAGTTAAGATTTGCGCAAAAAAAATCCCGCATAAAGCGGGATTTTCTATATTATAAAAACAAAGTTTAGATTTCTTCTTGATCTCTAAGACCTTGAATATATTCTGCTTTTTGGATTTGAGCTCTACGAACTACAGATGGCTTATTGAACTGTTGACGCTTACGTAACTGTCTCATTGTACCTGTTTTATCGAACTTTCGCTTAAAGCGCTTTAAAGCTCTATCTATGTTTTCTCCTTCTTTTACTGGTATTATTAACATGGGCTAAACCTCCTCTCTTTATGATTAAGGGTGCAAATATAAGAACTAAATTCATTTTAGCAACCTATTATCAAATTTTTAAAAATTATTTATCTATTGCTGAACAGTAGCAGGTCTGTACTCCTTTTTATCAATAACCATCTTGGCAATTATCTCCCTAAGTATTTCAGAGGTTCCACCTCCAATTGGACCCAACCTGCTATCCCTAAAGTTTCTGGCCATAGGATAATCCTCTATATACCCATATCCACCCAAAAACTGCAAACATTCATACGCCACCTCATCTGCTACCTTCGTTGATTTTAATTTTGAAATGGTGGCTTCCTTTACCACATACTGTCCTTTGTCCAAGCGATAAGCTACAGAATAATTATACTCCTTGCACATATCTATATCCGCATACATATCCGCAACCCTGTGCCTTAATGCTTGAAATTGGTCGATCGTCTTGCCAAAAGCCTCTCGCTCCGACATATATTGTAGTGCATATTCCAAAAAATATTCCGATCTGGCATGTGCATTGACGCCCATGATCAACCGCTCAAGGGAAAAATGCTCCATGATATAGGAAAAGCCCATATTTTCTTCACCCATAAGATTCTCCACAGGTATCATGACATTATCGAACGCCAGTTCTGCCGTATCCGATGCTCTCCAACCCAATTTATTCAACTTGTTGGCCGTTACCCCTTTACTCTGCCGGTCTACCACAAAAATACTTATGCCCTTATTACCCAACTCAGGTGCCGTCTTGGCGGCAACGATCATATAATCCGCATACACGCCATTGGTTATAAAGGTTTTTGAACCATTTAATATATAATGGTCCCCTTTACGAACTGCCGTGGTACGCATTCCTGCAACATCACTTCCACCAAAAGGCTCAGAAACACAAAGACACCCAACCTTATCACCATCCACACTAGGTCGTAGATACTTTTCCTTAACAAAAGAATCGCCTTCCTTGTTTAAATGGGTCATTGCCAAATATGCATGGGCCCAAATTGCCGCAGCAAAACCTCCGGAATTCACCTTTTGCAATTCTTCCAATAAAATTACGGTATAGAACAAATCAAGACCCAGACCACCATCTTCCTCCGGTGTGGCAAGTCCAAAATATCCCATATCACCAAATTTCTTCCAAATGAACCTTTCAATAGTTCCATTGGCCTCCCATTTATCTATATGCGGAACAACTTCTTTCTGTAAAAATTCTTTTAAGCTTTCCCGAAAAAGTTGATGCTCTTCCGTGAAGTACATACTTTGCATAGCGTTTTTTTTAGAGCGACAAATATAAACCAATTCTCTCAATTCGTTCCGATGGAAATCCTTCAATTTTTAACAATTCGTTCAAAGAATTAATACTTCCGTTGAGATTACGATAATTTACAATACGCTGGGCCACCACTTTTTGAATATATATCAATTTTGATAGTTCTTCAACCGTGGCCGTATTTACATTAATTTTTTCAACTTTTGGCTTGGATAGGACCTTGAACCGCTTAAGCGTTTTCTCCACAACCTCATCTTCAAGTCCATATACATCAAACAATTGTTCATCAACTAAAAAACCTCCCAGTCTATCCCTGAATTTTATAATTCTAGTAGACAATTTTTCCCCAACTCCGTTTATTGTTTGCAATTGTTCTGCCGTAACTTCATTAATATCTAGAACAGGAATTGATTTTGAATAGTTTTTATGTTCGTTACCAAATTGATTACTTTCAACAGCACCGATCTTAGACTTGGCCACCCATTCTGGAAAATTAAAATTTGGCGAAATAGCTTTTAAGAGTGAATCTGATATTAACGTGACTTTTTGGAACTCTTCTGCAGAATTCACAAATTTACCCGTGTTCCTAAATTCATGTAACCTATCTATTTCCTCAACGGACATGCCCAAACTATATCCTTTATAGTCCGAAATAAAATTTGGATTGAACTTATAGATAATTTTGTCTTTCTTTTCCGCCAATACCTGTTTAAGCGAATCTATGCGCTGCTGCTCGGTAAAATTGCTTTTTAAGGGATAACCATCCCTAATATAATTGTGGTTTACATAAAAAAAGATTTCAACCAACACAAGGAACAACAGCAAAAAGAAAATCCCACTACGTTCTTGTTTAGTGAACTTAAAGTGGGATTTTAATTTTTTCAAAAGGTACGGTAATTAATATACTTTTTTAATTGCCGTTAAATATCGCTCAAAACTCTTTTTTACTTTAGGAAAAAGTATGAGCAGACCTATCATGTTAGGGAACACCAATGCCAAAATCATAGCATCCGAGAATTTTATTACCGCATCTAACGTTGCGGCGGCTCCTATTACTACAAACATTAAAAACAATACTTTGTAAATAATATCTGCGGTCTTTCCACGACCAAATAAATATTTCCATGATTGAAGACCATAATAAGACCAAGAAATCATTGTAGAAAAGGCAAATAGGATTATGGCTATTGTTAGGACATATCTAAAGCCAGGAATTACGGAATCATACGCCATAGAGGTTAAATCCACCCCACCTACATAATCACCTGTTTCACTCAACATTACCGTACTACCAATACCGTTACCGTACTCAAAGGCACCGGCATCCATATTAAAGAAAATTATCACCAATGCTGTCATGGTACAAATGACCACCGTATCAATAAATGGTTCAAGTAGTGCTACAATACCCTCACTTGCAGGATACCTGGTTTTAACGGCAGAATGCGCTATCGCCGCAGAACCTGCACCCGCTTCATTGGAAAAGGCTGCACGTTGGAAACCAACAATTATAACACCTATGATACCCCCAATAGCAGCATCAGGAGAAAAAGCTCCGGAAAAAATCATTCCAAAAGCATCACCTATATATTTTATGTTGGCAAATATGATCACCAAAGACGCCAATACATAGATACCTGCCATAAAAGGCACGATTTTTTCTGTAACACTGGCTATCTTTTTAATACCTCCAATAATTACTACGCCTACCAAAATAGCAAGTATTAAACCAATAATTACACCTGTGGCACCACCTTCCAAATTGAGCATTGAGGTTAATTGTACAGCTGCCTGGTTAGATTGAAAAGCGTTACCCCCACCAAATGAAGCACCAACGCAAAGTACTGCGAATACGCCAGCAAGAATTTTACCTAATACTTTTAAGTTACTTTCACTTAATCCCCTGGACAAATAATACATTGGCCCACCATACACTGTACCATCTGGACCAACGTCCCTATACTTGACACCAAGGGTACATTCTACGAATTTTGTTGACATTCCTATTAGACCACATACGATCATCCAGAATGTTGCACCAGGTCCTCCTAAGGCAATGGCGACCGCCACACCTGCAATATTCCCTAAACCTACGGTACCTGAAACCGCAGTGGCCAAGGCTTGAAAATGACTAACTTCACCTTCTTCACTTTCATCACGTATGGTATCTGGGATATCACCGTCTTCGGTCATGTGCATTTGAACTTTTTCAAGACCGTATTTTTCTATCTCCTCATATTTTCCACGTACTACATTGATTGCCAAAGGAAATTTACTTATACCTGGAAATTTGAAATAAATCGTAAAAAAAGTTGCTCCTGCAATCAATAGAATTAAAACTATGGGAATATCAAAACCTGCAATGGGAACGGATGTTAACACCGTAGCCTCCCACCATATTGCAAATGGCATAAAAGCGTCGTTCACTTTTTCATCAAGACCTTTTTCCTGTGCAAAGGTCAATGTTGGTATTAAAAATGATAAAATGATCAGAAGTCTATACTTCATAGTTTTCAAATTAGTTATTGAATTTAGTTAGTTAATCTAGCAATATCTTAAAAATTATGGATGCAATCAAATTTATACGACATAAAGATTTTTATTCTATATGAAACATTTTGTTCAATTTTTTAATTTGCTCCGGTCTGCCCAACACTATAATCTTGCTCTTTGGCTGTAATTTTAAATCTGCCTCAGGATTTATGGTATAATCCCCATCAGGTGAAATATACCCAATAATTGTGCACCCTGTCTTTTTTCTAAGATCTAAATCCCTAAGCGAATTACAATCTATTTGATCCGCAAAATCCTCAATGGCCACTTCTTCCAAATTAGTGGTGTTCTCACCCTCCATAGATAATTTATCCATAAACGTTATTAAATCTGGCATAACAACTAAGGAGGCCATATGGTCACCTCCTATTTTATCTGGCATTATTACTTTATCCGCACCCGCCAAAAACAACTTTTTTTGCGATGTCACCAATGATGCCCTACTAATGATAAAAAGATTTTTCTTTAACTGCCTTGCAGACAATACAACAAAAAGATTGGCCGCATCATCCGGTAGTGTAGCTATAAGGTATTGTGCCCTTTGAATACCTGCGGTCATTAGTACTTCATCATCATTGGCATCACCCTCAATAAAAAGAACCTCATCCTCATAACGTTCAATAACTTCCTTGTCCTTTTCTATAACGACAAAGGATCTTTTATACGCCTTTAACCTTTCCGCCGCTTGCATACCGTTTCTCCCAAAACCACACACTACTACATGTTGATTTAAATTTTCAATAATATTCTTCATCTTCTTCTTTTTTAATAATTGCAAGGAATTTCTTCCCAACATATACTCCGTAATCACGGATATGGCATAACCAAATATGAAAACGCTGGTCACAATTAAAATAACAGTAAAAATTTTACCGTCCGCACCCATTGGCCTAACCTCGGAAAAACCAACCGTTGTTACGGTAATAATGGTCATGTAAAATGCATCTACCCAAGAATAATCAGATATAAATCTATAGCCAATTACCCCAAACGCCAATACCAAAAGCATTAACGCCAACGCCAAATATATCCTAGACTTGAACAGGTGTATCATATTTTACAAATCAAAAACGGAATTTCTTTTGGTATAGATGAGATCTTTTATCCTAAGCCAAAATGCCAGAAAAAGATAGAGGGCAAAGCCAAAGCCAACTGTGACAAATGTTAGGTATATAAAGGATGTCCTTACCACCCTAGC
This sequence comes from Maribacter sp. MAR_2009_72, assembly GCF_007827235.1. NCBI lineage: Bacteria > Pseudomonadati > Bacteroidota > Flavobacteriia > Flavobacteriales > Flavobacteriaceae > Maribacter > Maribacter sp. MAR_2009_72. Next base: position 1,617,486 of record NZ_VISB01000001.1, read on the forward strand.
TCTTATACCTAATCTTTCGGCAATTCTACCGCACACTTCAAAACCTCTTTTTTGTAGATAATGCAATAAATTATAAAATAATTTCATGGTGTATAAAATTAGACTTTTATATTCATTAATTGGGCACCTATGGCACAATCCAAACATTTGCCGGTTTTACAATATGCATTGTAGAGTTGAAGATAAGCTTGGGAAGATTTTGCATTTGTAATCTTCCCCCCAATGTCCCTATATCTTTCAATAATACTGTTTTGTTCACTTCTAAAAGTACCCATCAATTGAAATAATGCATCATTATTTGTTTGACCAATATATTGTTGATAGCTAAATTTTAAAGGAATTACCGTATTTATCATAATAAGCTGAACAAAAGAATCTGTAATATGCTTAATTTTCCTATTAGATTCTTTTTCGAACGTGTAATGGGTATTCCAATATTCACTTGTACCCAAATTCACAAGATCAGATACATCTACATCTTTCCTATCTATTAAATTTTGAAACAAATTATTATTGGTAGCATAAATTTTGGAAAACTGTGCGAGTCTTATGGTAGGAAAGTTAAGTGGCCTTAATTTAAAAAATTTTGGTTTGGTCAAAGGCTGAACTAAACGGTATTTGGACTTTAAATATTGATATTCCCTACATAACCGATTATAGTAACTATCTATCCCCGGTTCCTGTTCTAACAACCCTGCCTGCCCCATGAGCAAACTTTCCATTACCAAAGGTTGCCCAAATAACTTTCTGACTATAGAATAGCGTATAGATTTACCAATGGCCAAAAATGCATCTGCATTTATTTTGGAACCAAAATTTTTTAAAAGCATCAAGAACAGAACATATTCCCAATCATTGTCTGTAAATTTCAACAATTCATTAATTACCCCGGACTTGCCCTGTAAACGTTCTATGAACAGACGGTCAAGCCAATTTTCCTTTATGAACGTATCAACTTGCTTAAACTCATTCTCGCAATTTATAAATTTATAATTCTTAGTATTGAATAGTTGCTTGTACGTTTCAAGCAATGCTACAGAAATATATTCCTGCAAGGATAAGGTGGGTATTTGAGTACCATCTTTTCTATATACTGAAACATCGTCTTTCCAAACCACATGAAGAATGACATTGTCGTAACCTGCATCTAATTGGTGGTTATGTGCAAACCAATCTGAAGATTTTATATGGATTTCTACGTTGCCGGCCCATAGTTGACCGTCCAGTTCTATTTGGGCATTAAAAAAATCCGGACCGCTTAGTTGGTTGTGTAATCCAGAACTCTTTACCTGAATAGATTTACCACATGTGGACTGCAGACCGTTTAAAGGATATTTTTTGTATTTCCATAAATAATGCAGTAAATCCTCTTTCATTTCCTAAAAATAAAAAACCCGCCGTAAAGCGGGTTAAATTATTATAAGAAATTATTATTCTGTCTCACCTTCCCAATTCATAAAACCTCCTTGAAGGTTATACGCATTCTCAATTCCTAAACTATTCATGATCGAACACGCTTGTCCGCTTCTGTTACCGGACCTACAATACACATAATAATTTTTGGACTTGTCCAATTTCTGTAATTCCTCAACGAACTCCTGTCCTTTATATATATCAAGATTAATTGAATTGGGAATTACACCGTCTTCCAATTCCTCTTCTGTTCTAACATCAAGTATAACTGCATTGGGATCGTTTTCCAATTGCTCTTCCCAATCTTGTTGTGATAAATCTGCCATAGTAATTAATTATAGGGTAAAAATAATCGATTTTTATGAAAATCATACCCTCCTGAAAATTTAACAAAAAATTAATCCTAATAAAAACAAACTATATAAAAAACTAATTACATTTGTATATACAAATATTGTATTGACATGAATGTAGAGGAAATTATTAAGACCAAAACAAACATACCATTACCCAAGCGCACAATTATTCATTTATCATTGGTTGTGAACAAGATTGATGAAATAATTGCTACCACACTTAAACCTTATGAAATTTCTATTCAACAATATAATGTACTGAGTATTCTAAGAGGTCAGAAAGGAAATCCTGCAAATTTATCTACCATTAACGAACGCATGGTAACAAAAATGAGCAATACCACTAGGCTTGTAGATAAATTGATTATGAAAGGTTTTGTAAAGCGCCGTGTGTGCAAGGAGAATAGAAGAAAGGTTGAAATTTTAATTACGGAAACAGGATTAAACATCCTTACGGAAATTGATGGTATACTTTTTGAAACTGAAAAACGTATTCTAGAAAATTTCAACGAAAATGATTTAAATGAGTTTAATATTTTACTTGATAAATTTTAATTACTATACATGAAAAACGTTCTAGATAAGCTTAACTGGCGATATGCCACCAAAATGTTCGATGCTTCCAAAAAAGTATCTGAAGAAGATTTAAACATACTATTGGATGCGGCAAGACTTACTGCCTCATCATATGGGTTGCAACCCTATCATTTTTATGTTATAGAGGATAAGGATGTTAGGGCCAAATTAAGAAAAGCCTCATATGATCAGGCACAAATAACAGATGCATCGCACCTTTTGGTATTAGCAAATAGACCTACCTTTGACGAAAGCTTGGTAGATAATTATATTGATAATATTATAAAGACTCGCGGGGTTTCCAAAGGTGATGTTGAAGGATATTCCAATATGATGAAAGGAGCACTAATGGGATTGCCAGATGCACATAAAAACTCTTGGACATCAAACCAGACCTATATTGCCCTAGGTAACCTATTGACCATTGCCGCAGAGATGGAAATAGATACGTGTCCTATGGAAGGTTTTGACAAAGCTCAATACAATGAAATATTGGGATTAGCAGAGAATAACTTGAACGCGGCGGTAGTATTGGCCGTAGGATATCGTTCAAACGAGGATAAGACCCAACATTACCCAAAGGTTAGGTATTCCAAAGAAGAAATTATTACACATATATAAATTAACACAAACATTAAAAATTAAAAAAAATGAAAAAATCATTATTAAGTTTAGCATTGGTTGCCATATTTGGATTAACGGCAACGGCCTCTACCCCTAAGGAAGATGAGAAAAAACAAGTAAACGTTAGCGCCAGTACAGTAACATGGAAAGGATATAAAGTTACTGGGGAACATAATGGTACCATTAAACTTAAATCAGGTTTTTTGGAAATGAACGGTAAAAAATTAACCGGTGGTGAGTTTGTTGTAGATATGACCACTATCTCTTGTAGTGATTTAGAACCTGGACAAGGAAAAGAAAAACTGGAAGGTCATTTAAAATCTGGCGACTTTTTTGGAGTGGAAAACCACCCAACCTCCAAATTGGTTTTTACTTCAGTTAAACCAATGAACGATACGTCTTATACCGTTACCGGAGACTTGACCATTAAAGGTATTACCAGTCCCGTAACTTTGGTTGTTTCAATGTTTGAGAACAAAGCAACTGCTACGATTAAAGTTGACAGAACAAAATTTGATATTAAATATGGCTCTGGTAGCTTCTTTGATAATTTAGGGGATAAAGCTATCTATGATGAATTTGACCTGGTAGTTGACCTTGCTCTTTAAATTACTATTTAATTTTAGAATTAAATTTTAAACAATTTTAAATCCCTTTGATATATTTCAAAGGGATTTTGCTTTTTGATACCGTAAAGTTTGAAAGTTTAATTTTCCTTTTTATATTTGATGCTCAATGAAAAATTTAAATGTAAATACTTGGTGGTGGAGCAACTTACGAAAAACATCGTGAGCAAAGCATCATTGTAGTAAAACTATATAAAGGCTTGTCATCACGACAAGCCTTCTTTATTTTATCAAATTACCTTATGACCTATCAATTTAAAACATATCACAAAAAAATACTGGCGGACACCGTAACCCCTGTAAGTGTTTACTTAAAAATAAGAGACCGTTTTCCAAACAGTATTCTTTTAGAAAGTAGTGACTACCATGCTAACGACAATAGTTTTTCTTATATCTGCTGCAATCCTATTGCATCTATAAAAGTTGAAAACGAACATATCTATACACAATTTCCTGATGGAAAGACAGAAACAATGGAAATTACACCAGAAACGGATGTAGTAAATATCATAGATAATTTTAGCAAAACCTTTAAAGCAGATAGTAATGATTTTAAATTCATAAATAACGGTTTATTCGGTTATATGGCTTATGATGCCGTTCGTTATTTTGAAGATGTAACATTATCTCCCAAACCGGACTCCATTAAAATTCCGGACATCTATTATGCTGTATATCAGAATATTATTGCTATAAATCATTTTAAGAACGAGGCATACCTTTTTGCGCATTGTTATGACGCTGAAAATAATATTCCTGAGTTGGAACAACTTCTTCATATCAGAAACTTTGCCACCTATAATTTTAAAATAGAGGGAGATAAGGAATCTAACTTAAAAGATGAGGAATTTAAGGAACATGTTGCCCTTGCTAAAAAACACTGCCAACGGGGCGATGTTTTTCAGCTGGTATTAAGCAGGCGTTTTTCCCAAGGATTTAAAGGAGATGAGTTTAACGTATATAGAGCTCTACGATCCGTAAACCCTTCTCCCTATCTTTTTTATTTTGATTATGGCGATTTTAAAATTTTTGGCAGCTCTCCTGAAGCTCAACTTATTGTCAGTGACGGCAAGGCAGAGATACACCCAATAGCCGGTACTTTTAAAAGAACGGGCAATGATGAGCAAGATGCACAGCTTGCCAAGGAACTTAAGGCAGATGATAAGGAAAACAGTGAACATGTCATGCTTGTGGATTTGGCCAGAAATGATTTAAGCAGGAACGGTAATGTTGTACAAGTGGAAAATTATAGGGAAGTACAGTTTTTCTCTCATGTAATCCACTTGGTTTCCAAAGTCACCGGTATGAAAAAGAAAGATATCCCTACCATGAAAGTAGTAGCGGACACCTTCCCGGCAGGTACCTTGAGCGGAGCTCCAAAACATATGGCCATGCAGCTTATAGAAAAGTATGAAAAAACCAGTAGGGGTTACTACGGTGGCGCTATTGGGTTTATGGACTTTAAAGGCAATTTTAACCACGCCATAATGATCAGGACCTTTTTAAGCAAAAATCACAAATTACATTATCAAGCGGGTGCGGGACTTGTTGCGGCATCCAACCCAGAAAGCGAGTTACAGGAAACATATAATAAATTGGGAGCACTGACCAAAGCTTTGGAATTAGCTGAAGAAATTTAACATGAAGAAAATATTAGTCATAGACAATTACGATAGTTTTACCTATAACCTTGTACATTATCTGGAGGAACTAGGTTGCGAGGTAATCGTAAAACGTAACGATCAACTTACATTGGATGAAGTTGACGCTTTTCAGAAAATAGTCTTATCACCTGGTCCCGGCATACCTGATGAGGCAGGCCTATTAAAACAGATTATCGCTACCTATGCCCCTACCAAAAGTATTTTTGGCGTATGCCTTGGCCAACAGGCAATAGCAGAGGTTTTTGGCGGCTCATTAATTAATTTGGACGAGGTATACCACGGTATTGCTACTAAAATAAACATTACTAAAGAGGACCTGATCTTTACGGACATGCCAAAGGAAATTGAAGTTGGACGCTATCATTCCTGGGTTGTAAATGCCAATCTACCAAATGAACTAGAAGCTACTTCAGTTGATGAAAACGGACAGGTAATGTCCTTGAGGCATAAAAAATATGATGTTCGCGCAGTTCAATTTCATCCAGAATCAGTACTGACACCACAAGGCAAAAAGATGTTGGAGAATTGGTTAAACCTGTAATACCAAGTAACTAGAAAACTTAAGCAAGAAAACAGCGTAGTAATTGCCTATTACTTAATAGTATAAAAATGAAGGAAACACTAAATAAACTTATTAATCACGAAACATTGTCCAAGGAGGATGCTAAGCATATTCTAGTGAATATTGCAAAAGGTGATTACAACACCAGTCAGATAGCAGCATTCCTAACCGTATATATGATGCGCAGTATTTCCCTTGAGGAACTGGAAGGATTTAGAGATGCCCTGTTAGATCTTTGCCTGGCAGTTGATTTATCTGCCTATAACCCTATTGACCTTTGTGGTACCGGCGGTGATGGTAAGGACACCTTCAATATTTCTACATTGGCATCATTTGTTACCGCCGGTGCAGGAGTTAAAGTAACCAAACACGGTAATTATGGTGTTTCTTCTAAATGTGGTAGCAGTAATGTTATGGAGTTTTTAGGTATTAAATTTAGTAATGACCCCGGTTTTTTGGAAAAATGTATCGATCAGGCCGGCATATGCGTTTTACACGCTCCGCTTTTTCATCCTGCCATGAAAAATGTAGCACCCATTCGCAAAGATCTGGCCGTAAAAACATTCTTTAATATGTTGGGTCCTATGGTAAACCCGGCTTTTCCAAAAAACCAAATGGTAGGTGTCTTTAATTTGGAACTTGCTCGTATGTACGGTTACCTCTATCAAAAGACCGATAAAAATTTTACCGTCCTACATGCTTTGGACGGTTATGATGAAATTTCATTGACCGGTAACACAAAGACTATTTCCAACCATACGGAAAGTATGTTGAAGCCTTCTGATTTTGGTGTAAGCCAAATTATGCAATCTGATATAGTTGGGGGAGATTCCATTGACACTTCTGCTCAAATCTTCCTGAACGTATTACAGGGCAAAGGCACGGAAGCACAGAACAATGTGGTATGTGCCAATGCGGGTATTGCCATTGCTACAGTTAAAGACCTTACACCCATTCAAGGTTTTGAACGCGCAAAGGAATCGTTAATTAGCGGAAAGGGACTTGCGGCATTGAAAAAAATACAGGAGCTGAGTAGAAATTGAGAAATAAAAAATAATCTGTCAAACACACAAATGCATAGCAGTAACTAATGAATATTCTTGATAAAATAGTAGCCGACAAACGGAAAGAAGTAGATTTAAAAAAATCCATACTATCCATATCATACCATGAAGCTTCAGCCCTCTTCAAAAGAAGTACAATTTCTTTGGCTAAGGCGCTAAAAACAAGCGATACAGGTATTATATCTGAGTTTAAACGCAGGTCTCCATCAAAGGAAAGCATTAACCAAAACGCCAACGTTGGCCAAGTGGCAAAAGGGTACGAGAAAGCTGGTGCTTGCGGTATGAGCGTATTGACGGACATTAAATATTTTGGTGGATCTTTAGAGGATTTGATCTTGGCCAGGGCATCTGTACAACTGCCATTACTCCGTAAAGAATTTATTATTAGTGAATATCAAATTATAGAAGCCAAGGCATTTGGTGCCGATGTTATTTTATTAATAGCCGCTATCTTGACCAAACAAGAAATAAAAAAGTTCTCCGAGCTTGCAAAAAGTTTAGGCCTAGAGGTGTTACTAGAGGTGCATAATGAGGAAGAGTTGCACAAATCCATAATGCCCAGTTTAGACATGTTAGGAGTAAACAATAGAAACCTCAAGAATTTTGAAGTAAGTCTAAATACGAGTAAAACCCTTTCCCAACTAATTCCGGATGACTTTGTAAAAGTTTCCGAAAGTGGTATCAGTTCCATTGACGCAATCAAAGAACTTAGACCTTTCGGATATGAAGGGTTTTTAATTGGTGAAAAATTTATGAAGACCAATGACCCGGGCAAAAGTGCCCAAACATTCATTAAAAATTTAAAAACGCAATGAAACTTAAAATTTGTGGAATGAAACATAATACGGCCGAGGTTGCACAATTGCGACCAGATTACCTTGGCTTTATCTTTTGGGAACATTCCTCAAGATTTTTTGACACTGAAATTCCACAGCTACCCCACCATATTAACAAAGTAGGAGTTTTTGTAGATGCCAAACCCAAATATATCATTGAAATGGTGAAGAAGCATCAACTTCAGGGAATTCAGCTTCACGGACAGGAAAGCCCAATATATTGTAAAAACATTTCATTGGACCTTATAAAGGAAAATCAAAAAGTGAGCATTATCAAAGTGTTTTCCATTAAGGATGAGTTTGATTTTGGAGTATTACAGCAGTATGAAAATTGTTGTGATTTTTTTCTGTTTGATACAAAAGGAAAATTACCGGGAGGCAATGGCTACACCTTTAACTGGTCTGTTCTAAAAAATTATCCGTCTAACAAACCTTATTTTTTAAGTGGAGGCATTGGACCGAACAACCTGGATAAAATCAAGCAATTTTTAGAATTGCCTGAATCCAAAAACTGTTATGCCATTGATATCAATAGTAAATTTGAATTACAACCCGGATTAAAAAATATTGAAGAATTACAAAAGTTTAAAAAAGCGCTATGAACTATAATGCAGATGAAAAAGGATACTACGGTGAATTTGGTGGTGCCTTTATCCCTGAAATGTTGTACCCAAACATAGAGGAATTACGACAAAATTATTTAAAGCTGATGTATGAAGAATCTTTCCAAAAAGAATTCCATCAACTCTTAAAGGATTATGTGGGCAGGCCTTCTCCCCTATATTATGCAAAACGGCTTTCAGAAAAACATGGCTGTAAAGTCTATCTTAAAAGGGAAGACCTCAACCATACCGGCGCCCATAAGGTAAACAATACCATTGGTCAAATCTTAATGGCCCAAAAACTCGGTAAAACAAGAATTATTGCCGAAACCGGTGCAGGACAACATGGGGTAGCTACCGCTACGGTCTGTGCACTAATGGGTATGGAATGTATTGTGTATATGGGGGAAATAGACATTGCACGCCAAGCACCCAATGTTGCCCGTATGAAAATGTTGGGTGCAGAAGTAAGACCTGCCAAATCCGGAAGCAGAACCCTTAAGGATGCCACAAATGAAGCAATAAGGGATTGGATCAACAATCCTGTAGATACACATTATATCATTGGCTCCGCTATAGGACCACATCCATACCCAGATATGGTAACAAGATTTCAATCCGTAATATCCGAAGAGATAAAATGGCAGTTGAAAGAGAAAGAAGGTCGTGAAAATCCAGATTACGTGGTAGCCTGTATTGGTGGTGGAAGCAATGCCGCGGGCACCTATCACCATTTTCTCCATGAACCGGAAGTAGGTATAATTGCTGTTGAAGCTGCTGGTAAGGGGGTTCACTCCGGCGAAAGTGCTGCTACGTCTGCTCTTGGAAAAATAGGTATTATACATGGCTGTAAAACCATGTTGATGCAAACCGCTGATGGGCAGATTACAGAACCATATTCCATATCTGCAGGACTGGACTATCCTGGGGTAGGACCAATGCATTCACACCTATACACGTCTAAAAGGGCAGAGTTCTATTCCGCAACCGATGATGAGGCCATGGCAGCAGGATTGGAACTGTCACAACTGGAAGGCATCATACCTGCCATTGAAACCGGCCATGCATTCGCCATTTTCAATCATAAAAAATTCAAGAAAGATGATGTGGTCGTAATAAGTCTATCAGGTAGAGGAGATAAGGATTTGAACACATATATTGATTATTTTAAGTTAGCATAACATAACACCTTATGAGCAACAGAATCAACACCAAATTAAAAGAGGACAAAAAACTATTATCCATATATTTTACAGCTGGATATCCTTCACTGAACGATACGGTGCAAATCATAGAGGACCTAGAAAAGAACGGGGTAGATATGATCGAAATTGGACTGCCCTTTAGCGACCCGTTAGCTGACGGACCTACCATACAGGAAAGCTCAACGGCGGCATTGCACAATGGCATGACCACAGAAACCTTATTTCAACAGATCAAGGATATACGCAAATCAGTTTCCATACCCTTGATCATTATGGGTTATTTTAACCCGGTATTACAATATGGTGTTGAGGCCTTTTGCCAAAAATGTCAGGAAATTGGCATAGACGGACTCATTTTACCTGACCTCCCCTTAGATGTCTACCAAGAGGAATATGAGGCTTTGTTCAAAAAATATGGACTGATCAATGTTTTCTTGATTACTCCACAGACCAGTAACGAGCGTATTGCCGAAATTGACAAGGCCTCTAACGGGTTTATTTATATGGTAAGTACTGCCAGTGTCACTGGATCCAAATCAGGATTTGGCAAAGAGCAGGAAAATTATTTTGAGCGTATTGCCGCTATGAACCTTAAAAATCCGCAAATAGTTGGTTTTGGAATCAAGGACAAAGAAACGTTTACGCAAGCTACAAAAACTGCCAAAGGCGCAATTATTGGATCAGCATTTATAAAATTTTTAAACTCAAGTGGGCCTAAATCAATCTCACAATTTGTAAAAAAAATTCGCTAAACAAGTTTTCTTTTCAAATAGAATAGATATCCGTTTTTAATACCTAACCAAGCTTTACTTAGCCATGAAATTATCATTGTGGTGCTATCGTACAATTAGTAATGTTCTAAAACACACAATTACAAATAGTTAGATGTAAGATTTTATATACATCTATTTAAACCAAAGGTACATTACCAAAAAAATTGGGTGTTAATCGAGTAATTGACCTCTCCAATGCCCATACCTCTATTTTTATGTGGTTAAACCAAACCATAATGAAAATAAAACTACCATTAGTCCGTACCAATAAAATTGCATTGGGCATCTTTTCCTTATGTCTATTAAGTGCCATTCCCTATTTTTCGGGATCGGGCTTGGATAGTCCAGAACATATGGGCGCTTTTTTAAACGGAGCATTCCCAGATAAATCCAATGCCAGCGATCCCTACATCAGTGTTTTTCCAAACTTGACCTTTGATTCTCCATTGACCTTTACGCCGGTTCCCAATACCAACAAATTGGTTGTGGGCCAACGGGACGGAAAAATCTATTGGTTTGAAAATAGGAACGATGTTGCGGGCAAAAATCTTTTAAAAGATTACTCCAATGAGGTTGGTGTAGTTTGGGACGGAGGCTTTTTAGGTTTGTCCATTCACCCTGATTTTGGTACTAATGGTAAAAACTATTTTTATCTTTTCTATACGACCAAAGATGGACAAGGACGAGATTATCCAGATTCCTTCTTAAGTGGTTTTGGTTGCAGCAGGGAAGATTACTGGGGCGGCTTTTTAATTTTAAAAAGAATAGAGGTAGATCCCGTTTCAATGAATGTTATTGATAACAGTGACCTTGAAATGATAAAAATGCGTATGTTCAGTTCCACTCACCGTGGTGGTGGAATGGCGTTTGGTGATGATGGTTTTCTGTATATCCCAACAGGTGACCAATCCGCTTATAGCAAACCACAGAACAGTACTACCAATTTAGATGGTGGCGTACTAAGAATAGATGTGGACCAGGACCCAAATAAGAGTCATGCCCCAATAAGAAAAATGCCACAAGGAGGCCGTTTTCCAGATGAAATTTCAGGTGTTGGTTATGGTATTCCAAATGACAATCCTTTTTTAAGTCCAGACGGCAGCAGATTTGAAGAATATTATACCGTAGGCCATAGAAATCCGCATAGAATGACCAAGGATAAACTTACGGGAACCTTCTATATAGGGGAAATTGGTGAAGGTACACATGAAGAAATCAATATTATTAAACCAGGTAAAAATTACGGCTGGCCTGTCTATGAAGGATACTACAACCGTGGTACTTCCTGTACCAATTTATTGGATGGCATGCCACATGAAGGACCGCTGGTGGCATTTCCACGATCGGACGCCAATGCACTTATAGGTGGCTATGTTTACAGAGGGGCGGCAATGCCGGATTATTATGGAAAATATATCTGTGCAGATTATGGCGTAGGTGAAGAAATATGGGCAGTGGACATTGTAACGGGAGCGTACGAGACAATTACCCAATTCTCGCCCACAAATATCATTTCATTTGGCGAAGACCATAATGGGGAGCTATACCTGCTCAGCCAAGGTAATAATGTAAAATTGTATAAGCTTAGACAACAAGGCGAATTAGAGGGCAGTGTACCTGAACTATTATCAGAAACTGGAGCTTTTACCAATTTACAGACATTGGAAACAAATTCAGGAATATTACCCTATGAACTAATTGAATCCTTTTGGTCCGATGGTGCCGAGAAAAAACGTTGGATGGCCGTTCCAAATAACGGAACGCACAACACACCATCAGAGCAAATTTCTTTTTCCGAAAATGGTGATTGGCAATTTCCGGTAGGCAGTGTTCTAATAAAACATTTTGAGCTGCCCATAGATGAAAACAATCCGTCATTGACCAAGCGATTGGAAACCAGGTTTTCCATAAAGGCCAGTACAGGGTCATTTTATTTTTTAACCTATAAATGGAACGACCAACAGACCGATGCCGTATTACTACCCAACGGCCTAGATGAAAACATTACCATTACCAAAACAGATGGCAGTACCGCCACACAAAAATGGAGCTACCCGTCTACACAGGATTGTATTTCATGTCATAACCCTGCAACCGGTGGTGCCCTAGGTACCAATACTAGATATTTGAACAGTGATTATACCTACCAAAAAACAGGACGTACGGCAAACCAATTGGTAACACTCAGTCATTTAGGTGTGCTTAACGAAACCATTACGGATGCAGCTACAGTTGATTTTCAAACATATAGGGCATTAGACGACCCATTGGCTTCCTTAGATGAAAAAGCAAGGTCATATATGGACTTAAATTGTGCGTATTGCCATAGGCCCGGTGGTACGGGAGACAGGGCCCAGTTTGACCTTAGACTGTTCAACACTCTAGCCCAGACCGGTCTTTTTGATGCGGGTACCAATACACCCATAGGTATACCTGGAGAACGTATTTTTGTACCAGGTAATGCCGATGAATCTATTATATTCCACAGAACAAATTCGGTCGACCCTAGTATTATGATGCCCCCAATTTCCAAAAACCAGGTTGATGCCAAGGCGGTGCAACTCATAAGGGATTGGATCGATCAAATGGACCCCGAACCTTGCGGAATACGTAATGTAACTGAAGATTTTAGCAACACCTCCGCTAATGAATGGACTACATCCGGAACGGCATCTACGGGTACTTTTGTAATAGCCGACCCCACGGCACAGACTTCCTCCGGTATTCTAACACAACCAGAGGACGATCATAGCGCTACGGATAACAATGCGTTCTTCACCGCGACCAACACATCCGTTGGCGTTAATGATGTGGACGGAGGAGTAGCCATTGCAACTTCCCCTACCTATACCGTTGTAGACGAATCGGAACTGTCTATCTGGTATTTCTTTGGACAACGGGATGCCGGTGATGATAACGGTGATTATTTTCTTTTGGAATACTCAATTGACGGTGGGGCTACCTATACAACTTTGGCATCTTATGGTGATGAGACCGTAGTGGCAAGTTGGACCAATGCTACCGCTATTATTCCTTCAAATTCCAACTTGGTCGTTAGGGTATCCGCAGCTGACGGACCTAATGATGGCGATATAGTGGAAGCAGGTATTGATGACTTTACCATTACATCAATTTGCCCGGACCCCATAAGGGTCACGGCGGTTGAATTGACTCCTGAAACATTAAATTTAATTGAAGGAACAACGCAACAATTGAATGCCCTTGTAAGACCTGCAGATGCCGATGATATCTCGGTAACTTGGTCCTCCGACAACAATGACATTGCAACTGTGGATTCTAACGGTGTAGTAAATGCCATTCAGGAAGGGACTGCCACCGTTACGGTAACGACCAATGACGGTCAATTTATGGACACCACTGTAATTTCCGTTGAACGTGCCCAAATTCCAGTAACCGGTATTTCCCTTTCACTAGAAACATTGACACTTATCCAAGGCCAAGCCGCCACCCTAATCGCTACGGTGACCCCACAAGATGCAGATGAAAAAGAGGTCGTATGGACTACGAACCACCCACAGGTTGCTACAGTGGACAATAATGGCAAGGTAACGGCAACAGGTTTGGGAGAAGCCAGCGTTACTGTAACGACCGTGGACGGAGGCTTTACGGCATCTACCTTTATTAGGGTAAACTCTGCACCCAATGTTGAAATGTTAATTGCCCCAAACCCTGCAGATTATGTGGTTTATGTATACTTTGGGTATTCTGAGCCTTTGAACATCACAACCTTACATATTTATGACCAGAACAACAATCTTGTAAAAACATTTACCGATCCGGCATCTATCTTGGATGGTGAAAACTATAGATTGCCCTTAGCAGATTTACCCATTGGAAACTATACGATAGAAGGTGTAAGTACCATAGGTAATTATCAAAAAACCTTAAGCATTTCCAGGGAAAGTATTTCCGTAACGGGAATTACGCTTAGCTTACCGAACGCAAATGTACAGGTGGGCAATGAATTAACGTTGATACCTACAATAACTCCATCAAATGCAACCGATAAAACGGTACTATGGAATTCTGACAATTCCAATATTGTAACCGTGGATAGCTCTGGTAATATTACAGGCGTATCCGAAGGTATTGTTACTATAACGGCAACAACGGTAGACGGAAATTTTACGGCTACAAGCACGGTGAACGTAAGTGCCAACCCCGTTAACAATGTAACTATATTAATGGCCCCTATACCAGCGGATTATGTGGTATATGTATTTTTTGATGCGTTGGAACCTTTGGAAATAACCGCCTTGCGTATTTATGATGACAATAACATCTTGGTCAAAATTTTTGATGACCCTGCATTGGTATTGGTAGAAGGCGATAACTATAGGCTTCTTATCAATGATCTGCCAGTGGGTGTTTATACTGTAGAAGGTGTGAGCACTACAGGAACGTACAGCAAGCAACTTACCATAGCCCGTAATAATGTACCGGTAACAGGTTTGACCTTAGGAATAACCACGGCCAATATGATCGTTGGGGAACAATTGACCATACCGGCAACGATTGTTCCATCAGATGCAACGGACAAGACCGTTATCTGGAGCTCAAGTGATGAGACAATTGCTACGGTAAATGAATTTGGAACGGTAACAGCGTTATCACAAGGAGAAATAACCATTACGGCGATAACGGCAGATGGAGATTATGAAGCAACATCTACCATTACCGTAGAGCCCATAATAATGCTAATTGCCCCTAACCCGGCAACGTTTGTGATCTACGTATATTTTTATTCCCCCAACCCCATGGAAATATCGACTATAAATATTTATGATGCTATGGGAAGATTGGTCAAGACCTTTAATGACCCTGATGCCACTTTGGTTGAAGGTAATAATTATAGGTTATTGGTAGAGGAATTGCCCTCAGGTTATTATTTTGTTGAGGGTGTTACGTCATTGGGGAATTATCAAAAACAAATTGTAATTGAATAATCGTCATTATGAATATTTAAAAAGGCCATCTAGATCAGATGGCCTTTTTTTTATGAATGTAATAATAATCTACCCAAAAATACATTGACAAATAAAATTTTAGCATCAATTATAAGCACATCAAAATTCGTAAAAGGATACTGGTCAATCAGCACGCATTTACCACGCTTTTTGTTACATTTAAAGAATATATGATGAACATTGATATGAAAAAATTTCTATTTCTTTTAATTACCATATGCACCGCCCAAAGCTATGCCCAAGATTCTACTTTAATAAAGTCCAAAGTGGCCAATGCCATTACAGAACTTAGGGATTTTGTTTTATTACCAAATGATGCCAATAATGCAGATGATATTGATACCAACCTGTATTGGCTAAGTAAAAAATTTACGGAAAGAGGCTTTAACTCATCCATTCTGGAAACGGAAGGTTTACCCCTATTTTTTGCCGCTTTGCCCATAGACGACAACAAACCAACCATTTTATTCTATATGCACTTTGACGGCCAATCTGTGGACATTTCAAAATGGGACCAAAAAAATCCGTACGAAGTGGTATTAAAATCTAAAGAAGGGGATGGTTGGAAAACCGAATCTTTTGATGCATTGAATGACGATATCAACTACGAATGGAGACTTTTTGGACGTTCTACATCAGATGATAAAGGACCTATTATCATGTTTTTAAACGCAATTGACATCTTACAAAAGGAACAAAAAACCCTACCCTTTAATATCAAAGTAATTTTGGATAGCGAAGAGGAGAAAAGTAGTGCTTCATTGCCAAAAGCGGTACGTGTCTATAGGGATTTATTAAAAGCGGACTATTTAATCATCAATGACGGTCCGGTTCATTCCTCTGGCAAGCCCACCATTGTATACGGTTGTAGGGGTATCACCACATTGTCCATTACTACATATGGACCTTTAAGACCACAGCATAGTGGACACTATGGTAATTATGCACCAAACCCTGGAATGCAACTAGCCCATTTATTGTCATCTCTAAAGGATACCGATGGCAGGGTCCTCGTCAACGGATTCTATGATGGT
Organism: Maribacter sp. MAR_2009_72; assembly: GCF_007827235.1. NCBI lineage: Bacteria > Pseudomonadati > Bacteroidota > Flavobacteriia > Flavobacteriales > Flavobacteriaceae > Maribacter > Maribacter sp. MAR_2009_72. Next base: position 1,633,809 of record NZ_VISB01000001.1, read on the forward strand.
ATAGAACTAGATGAAGCTACTATGGCAGTTTTAAAAAGTGTACCTGACAATGCCAATGAAATAAATACAAATTTAGCAATTGCCAATCCGGAAAAGGTAGGCTCTTTTTATCAGGAATCTTTACAATATCCTTCCTTGAACATTAGGGGGCTGGGTTCCGGTTGGATCGGTAAGAATGCAAGAACAATCGTACCTGCAGAAGCAACCGCTGAACTGGATATAAGATTGGTGCCAGAATCCGATGGCAATAGGTTGAAATCCTTAGTGAAAGAACATATTAAAAATCTTGGTTATCATGTAATGTCCACGGTCCCTACTAGGGAAGAACGTATGAAATTCGATAAAATAGTTACCATTATGGAAGGAAACATAACGGATGCCTTTAGAACAGATTTGACCAACCCTTTTGGCAATGCCTTAGTGAAGACCATGGAATCCAAATTTGGCGAAAAGCCCGTACAGATTAGAATTATGGGTGGTACCGTGCCTATTTCCCCATTTATCAATGAATTAAAAATACCGGCTTTTATCGTGCCTATGGTCAACCCGGACAATAATCAGCATAGCCCTAACGAGAATTTAAAAATAGGACAGATTGCGTATGGAATACAATTATTCCATGCTATACTTCATAGTACCGCCGTTCCCGAATAAATCGTTTTAACAGTTACTAACAAAGGTTTACAAGTGCCTTAACGGAATTTATAATTGATTTTTGTTAGTTTAAAGGTGAACTTAAAAAACGAAGAAAATGGGAATTATAAAAGATAATAAAAAGTTTAAAAGAAAAGTTGAACAAAGTAACCCTACCAATCCTACTGGAAATACAGATGTAGATACCAATAAATTTGATATTGACAAGGGTACAATAAAAGATCAACAAAATAAGATGTAACGATATTGACCTTAATACAAAAGCCCGATCTATAGATCGGGCTTTTTATTTAATATCACTATAGCTTTTTAGGCCGAGTTTCTACTTGCATTAATGTTGCCATATAAAGATCGGGTAACAATCTTCTCATACAGTTCCTTATACTCGGTTCCTTCTCCAATGCGTTGCAGGGCATATTGTTGAATTACCAATAACGGCAATACTATATTTTCCCTTATATTGATTGATTCCCTGGATATGGCTTCTTTTTCCATTAAAATTTCCATACCGGACAATTTGAGCAACATTGCTTTGGAAAGTTCATACTCAGCATGTAAAATATCCCAAAAAGCACCATATTCCTCATTTTCCTTCATATAGCTTGTAAGCTCAAAATAGCATTTGGACAAACTCATCATACTGTTCATCATCAAAGCTTGGAAAAAAGGTACTTGGTCATATAACCTTTTTGCCTCTTCAAACCTGCCATCATCCTCCAAGGTCTTGAGTGCGGATCCTATTCCATAATATCCGGGAACGTTTTGCTTTAATTGGCTCCAAGATCCCACAAAGGAGATTGCACGCAAATCACTAAGTTCCAGTTTGGCCTTATTACCACGTTTACCCGGCCTACTACCAATATTTGCCTTGGTGTAATATTTAAGCGTACTCATATTTTCCAAGTACGGCATAAATTTGTCATGGTGTTTTAGAGCGTCATACTTTTTAAAGCTCAATTCAGAAAGTTCTTCGATCAATGTCCTATCAGCATCGGAAATAGTTATTTCCTTTCCTAAAATGGTATTGGAAAGCCCTGCGGTCAATAGCTGCTCACTGTTATAAATAAACTGTTCCTTTGTTCCATACGTACTGGTAATGGTCTGTCCCTGAATGGTCAATTGAATTTCGTTATTGGCCACCTTATTGGTCTGCGCTGCATAAAAACGATGTGTTTTTCCGCCACCCCTTGCCGGTGGACCTCCCCTACCATCAAAAAATATTGCCGCTATATCATTTTCCTCACATACGGCGGAAAGTGATTCCTTGGTCTTTAAAATGGACCAATTGGCTTTGAGATAACCACCATCTTTGGTACCATCAGAAAAGCCTAGCATTATAGTCTGCTTTTTATTCCTATTCTTCAAATGCGTCTTATATTCCGGTAAATTGAACAAGAACTGCATAGTTGCCTCGGCATTGTCCATACCGTTCATGGTTTCGAACAAAGGCACAATGTCAAAAGTAATATTCTTGCCTGACCAACCACACCATCTAAACAAAGCGTAAACAAAAAGTATAGAGAATACATCTTCAGAATTACTTATGATATAACGGTTACAGCCTTCCTCCCCATTTTTTTCCTGAATAGTCTGTAATTGCCAAATATTTTTAATAGTATCCTTTACGATTTCCTCGTCATAATCATTAGCTGTCAACTGAAGGTCTTCATGTAATAAAATATCTATGAGACGGTCTTGGGATAATTCGCTTAGTTCAGTTTTTATTAGGCCATGTTTTTTTAAAACCTCGGTCATTACCTTAGTATGCATACTATGGTCCTGACGAATATCTATTGTAGCAAAATGTACCTTAAAAATTTTCACCTTATCTATAAAACGATTTAAATCGCTTAAGTAAAGACTCTGGTATTTATCAATTAAAATTGCACGAATTTCTTCCAAGGGTACTATTAGATCATCATAACCGATATCCTTTGTACTATCAAACATAGCAATATACAAATTGGACCGAAGTTTATGCAAAGGTTCCTGCACCGCCTTGAACGTAAGTTTATGCAACAATCCTTTAAGATCATTGTAATAGCACTTCATTAAGGTCAATCGTAGTTCGTTCATTACATCCTTGGTAATATCTGCCGTTACGAACGGGTTACCGTCACGATCTCCACCAGGCCAAAAACCTAACTTAACAATATCATGGTTCTCAAACTTTTTAGCACCAACACTTCCCTTTATATAGGCATACATATCACCAATAGCATCATAGTACACATGTCTTAGGGTATAGATAATATTCTTGGCCTCATCTAAAGGAGTGGGTTTTTTAGCATTGATCAAAGAGGTAAGGCCTAATTGCTGTAACCCCACATCTATTTCATCTATTTTATCTTCAAGGATAAGCGTCCTTAAATTGGTAATAATATCAAGAACCGCCGGGGTATAGAATTGTGTAGGATGGGCCGTTAAAACAATTCTTGCACTAAACGTGCTCAACTTGTCCCAAATGGTATCCCACGCATTGTTCTTCTCAACCAACTGAAAATAGTCCTTTAACGATAATGAACTAGAGTGCTTGTGTAATTTTGGAAACGCTGCATCTTCCACACTATCATAAAGCACCACTTGGCGCTCTACATATTGTATAATGCGAAACATAAAATCTATTTGCTCCTTTTCAGATTTTGTATCCACAAAATTCTCAAAAAAGTTTTCTAGGATTTCCTTGGGATTTAACCCGTTGCTCAACCCTTTTTCCGACTGATTCAGTAATAAAGGAATTAGCATACCTACATTCTCAATATTCTCGTACGGAAGATTAAGAAATAGACTATTGTAAACATTAAACTTATTCTGGACAGACTTCTTAAATTCTGCCAACCTTTCTTTTTGCTGCATATTTCAAAAACTTTATGCCACTAACTATTTGGCAAACATGATAAATTTCGTGTATAAATATCGCTAATCCTAAAGAATCTAGGGCATGATTTTAGCGAAATATCAGAATACTGGCAGGATACCACAAAATTGTACGTATTCACAACAAATATTCCAAAAAACCGCATTGCCCCTATACCTTTACTTTGTAATTAAGTAAATAAATTTTCATTTTCATATAGTGTTCTCGTAAAAGAGTCTTGTCTACAAAGCAAGACTCTTTTTAGTTTATACCACTTTTAAAAAAAATCCTTATACTGCATTACACGAAAATCCAATGTAGTAAACTCCGGGTTGTTCAATTTTAATTTTTTGTAACGTTCCAAACTCCCAACTGCCCTATTTGCAGCCCCGGATGGTGCCGTTAGCGATACGGTCTTAATCTCCACTCCTGTTTTTGGATGTATAAACCTATGTATCCTAGGAACCTCATCGCTAATTTTTTTTAAGGAGATACCATAATCCTTTAAGTGCTTACGAAAAAAAAATTCCGGACCATTTTTACTGTTACCCCCCGTAAACAATAATGTTTCTACTTTAGGATATTCCTCAAGATAGGATAAAACATTACGCAGAACAATATGTTGCATGCCAATATCGGAAGCATCTATTTTATTTCTTTTGGCCGCAGCGACTATATCACATATACCAATTTTATGTTGTTTAAGAAAGCGCTTTCGTTGGTCTACCGCTTCTTGTGTGGTCTCAAACCTTAAGTTTAAATTGAAGATACGGTCCAATATGGGCCATAATTGACCATCACGACTGCCATAACAGAAGTCTACATCACCCTCCTTTAATTCTCCGGTGGTAAACCTTGGTGGCGGCAAGGTACCTACAATTAACTTTACTGTATCTTTTTGTATAAATGGTTTGTAAGGATGGATATGTAAAAACATAAACGGGTCAAGGGTTTAATTACATGAGTCCAAGAAAATAACCATTCCTTTCTAAATTACTAACTTTAAATGAATGTATAAACTTAAATTATGGGCAAAGGAGACAAAAAATCTAAAAAAGGAAAAATTTCAAATAATTCCTATGGAGCCAGAAGACCTAGGAAAATTAAAAAAAGACCTACAGTTGAAGAAAAAATAAAGGTGAGCAAGAAAAAATAAAACTATTCATCTATTCTAAATGTCAGCGCTATATTTTCCTCTTCATCAATGGTTATTTGATACGTATAAAAACCAACAGGCAATGTATCTGAAGGCACTTCCTCAGGAAAATAATTATAACTTGTTGAATCTGTTAAAATGGTCAATGCAGTAGTTTGGTATGCCGTATCATATTCCAAATATGATGAAAATTCGTCAGGTGCAATATTTTCATAAACGGTGTCGCGTTGGGTTACCCGTACCTCGTTAAAAAAGAATGGGGTACTATTTTGTATCCTTATGTTTACCATATCAATATTATCATCCCTATCGGTACAAGAAAACAAAAGAACCAAACCAAGAACAGCAAGTAAAAATACCCTTTTCATATATGTTATTTAACTATAGTCAATAACGTAAAAGCGTAGATAATATTTTACCTTATGAATACGGGCTGGTTCTGTTTTACGGTATGTTCTGGGCTAAATTGGTAATCATCCAAATTAAATCCTTTTATTTCTTCCAAGGTATTTGCATTGTGATCAATGATATACCGTACCATAGACCCCCTAGCCTTCTTAGCAAAAAAACTGATGATTTTTAGTTTATCATTTTTCCAATCTTTAAAAACGGGAGTAATGATAGTTGCCTTAATATTTTTGGGCTGTAATACATTATAATATTCATTACTGGCAAGATTGACCAACAATTCTCCTTCTTTCATCTCATTATTTACAAATTTAGTGAGCCTATCTCCCCAATATTCGTATAGGTTTTTTTTTCTTCCAATTTTTAACGAGGTACCCATTTCCAATCTGTAAGGTTGCATAAGGTCCAGAGGTTTTAAAATACCGTATTGGCCCGATAAAATTCGTAGCTTATGTTGAAGTTCCATTATTTTATCCTCTGACATGGAATAGGCATCCAACCCTTGGTACACATCTCCACTAAACGCAAATATTGCCTGCCTGGCATTTTTTGGTGTAAAAGGAGTGGTAAAATCTTGATTTCGCTGCCAATTCAATTCTGCCAATTTATCTGATATGGACATAAGCTCTGACAGGGCCTTAGGTTTTTTCTTGGACAATATCTTATTGAGCTTAATGGCATCATCTATAAAGTTGGGTTGTGTATATTCCTTTACAGCAAGTGTACTCTCATAATCCAATGATTTGGCCGGCGAAATAATAATTTTCATAATGCAATTTTATTTGACCACAAAAATAAAGAGGAAATAAGGGAAGACCAATAGAATCTTATATAAGACTTTTAATGATACTATTGAAAAATCCTATTCTATACTGTTTTTAGTATATTGACGCCACTTTTCTATAGCATTGACCATATCTTCCGGTAATTCAGAATCAAAACTCATATGCTTGCCCGTGACCGGATGAGTAAATCCTAAAGTTTTAGCATGTAAGGCTTGTCTGGGCAGTAACTTAAAGGTGTTTTCTACAAATTGCTTGTACTTGGTGAAGGTAGTACCTTTTAATATACGTTCTCCCCCATAACGCTCGTCATTGAACAAGGTATGTCCTATATATTTCATATGCACACGTATTTGGTGCGTTCTACCGGTTTCCAATCTACACGATACCAATGTAACATACCCCAAACGTTCCAGTACCTTAAAATGCGTTACAGCTTCTTTACCTTCTTCACCATCTGGAAAAACATGCATCTGTAGCCTGTTTTTAGGATTTCTCCCTACATTTCCTTCAATAGTACCTTCATCTTCCTCCACATTACCCCAAACCAAGGCAATATATTCACGCTCAGAAGTTTTATCAAAAAATTGCTTTGCCAAATGGGTCATTGCGGCTTCGGTCTTTGCAACGACCAACAATCCGGAAGTATCCTTATCTATCCTATGAACTAATCCTGGTCGTTCGTTACTGTTTACCGGTAAGTTATCCGTATGGTGTATAAGTGCATTGATCAAGGTTCCCGAATAATTGCCATGACCGGGATGTACTACCATACCTGCAGGTTTATTAACCACCAAAAGCACTTCATCCTCATAGACAATATCCAATGGAATATCTTCTGGAATCAATAAGAATTCATGTGGTGGATGCTCAAACATGACTTTTACCTCATCTCCCGCCTTTACCTTGTAATTAGATTTTACTATTTCGTCATTTACCCAAACATGACCATCTTTTGCTGCTTGTTGAATTTTGTTCCGTGTAGCGTTCTCTATAAAGTTCATTAAAAACTTATCTACCCTTAACGGCACTTGACCTTTTGAAGCTATAACACGATGGTGTTCAAAAAGTTCGCCATCTTCATTTTCGGGTTGTTCAATATTGCTCATTCCTGTTCTGAATCTGCCTTTATTATAGCACGTTCCGGTATTGAACCATTACCACAAATCAATTCTATTTTTGATGTCTTAGGTAATTTATCACCTGGCTTAATATATTTTCCCTTAAATTTTAATTGGTACACCATATCCTTACCCAATTCATCTACATAAGTAACGCGCTCAACATCCAGACCAACAGCCTTTAGCATAGAAGAAGCATTTCTCTTGGTTACTTGTATTATTTTTGGCACGGTCACTTTCTTATAGCCAGAAGGGTTTACGGTGAAATATATTTTCCTATTGGTCTTTACCTTGGCCCCGGCAGAAGGGGTTTGTTCTATAATAGAAAACCTAGGATAATCTGGATTGTAATTCGCCGAATCTAAAACCTCATATCTAAGACCTGCATCTTCAATGGATTTTCGCATTTCCATGACCGATTGTTTAGAAAAGTCCGGAACCTCCACAAATTCACCATGATTAGTGGTGCTTTTAAGCCAATTCAAGACTAAAAAAATTATGATTATGGAAAATAAAAGGGCGAGACCTAACTGAATTAAAAAGGTCTTACTCCTTAAAAAATTTAAAAAATTTCTCATACGTACAGTTTGACCCAACAAATATAGTAAATGCCCCCTTACCAATTGGCGGCTTCTTTTCGTAAGTTCCCTTCAACTTTATCAACCCTTAACGAAAATTAATGGTGGATGTCCCTTTTTTATTTTGCTCCAATACGTCATCTTTGCCATAACATTCTCTTTTTGTATAATTCATGAAAAAAAATATAGCAATTATAATGGGCGGCTATTCCAGCGAATATAAAATTTCGCTTAAAAGTGGCAATGTAGTCTATACTTATTTGGATAAAGAAAAGTTTAATTTATACCGTATACATATTTTTAAGGATAAATGGGTTTATGTAGATGATGCCGGTACAGAAGTACCAATTGACCGTAACAACTTTTCCATATCTTTAAATGGCACCACCATAACCTTTGATTGTGTTTTTAATGCCATACATGGAACGCCAGGAGAAGACGGACTCATGCAGGCCTATTTTAAACTGCTGAACATACCGCATACTTCTTGTGGATTTTACCAAGCCGCACTTACCTTTAACAAAAGAGATTTGCTTAGTGTTTTAAAACCATATGGCATAAAATCCGCCCCTGCCTATTATTTGAATTTAGGGGACAAAATCAATGAAACAGATATTATAAATAAAGTGCAATTACCATGTTTTGTTAAGGCTAATAAATCTGGTAGTAGCTATGGTATAACCAAAGTCTATAAAAAGGAAGAATTAAAAAACGCCATTACCACAGCCTATAAAGAGGATGATGAAATTATTATTGAAGGTTTTTTGGAAGGTACGGAAGTTTCTGTTGGTGTATTAAAAATCAATGGAATTACCACGGTATTACCTATTACGGAGATTGTAAGTGAAAACGATTTTTTTGATTACGAAGCTAAATATGAAGGTAAATCCCAAGAAATAACCCCGGCAAGAATCAATGACGAGCAACTTGCCAATGTAACCACCGTATCCAAAAAAATATATGATATACTGAAAATGACCGGTTTTTCCAGAAGCGAATTTATTTTTATTGGCAATGAACCGTATTTGTTGGAGATGAATACCACACCAGGATTGACCACAGAAAGTATTTTACCCCAACAGGCCAAAGAAGCAGGTATAACCTTGCCCCAGCTATTTGAAAATGCCATTATAGAAGCATTGTCCTAATTTGTCTATATTTAGAACGTAAAATTAATTTATGAGACGCGCAATTTTTCCCGGTTCTTTTGACCCCTTGACCTTGGGGCACCATGATATCATTATGCGGGGTATTACCCTTTTTGATGAAATAATTATTGCCATAGGTAAGAATGCCGATAAAAAATATATGTTCACATTAGAGCAGCGCATAAAATTCATTACTGAAACTTTTAAGGACCAACCTTCCATTTCGGTAAAATCCTATCAAGGGCTTACGGTAGATTTTTGTAAGAAAGTAAACGCCAATTTTATTTTAAGGGGACTAAGAAATCCAGGGGATTTTGAATTTGAGAAGGCTATTGCCCATACGAACAGAAAACTATCTGAGATAGAAACCGTGTTTTTATTGACCTCATCGGGCAAATCCTATATCAGTTCCTCTATTGTAAGGGATGTAATACGTAATAATGGTGATTACACCGGGCTGGTACCTCCTTTTGTAAGAAAATAGAGAAAAAGACCCTTTACACCACACAAAAACAGTTTTCAACAACACTTATTGATAAAATGACAACAAATCGGCTTTAAAAATTAAAATATTCCATTATTTTAGTAGGAAAATTCTTTCCGACTATGCTAAAATCAAATAAGAGTATCATATCGTCCTTAGATTGGATTGCACAAATTCCCTCCTCCATTGCAATCATAGATACCGATCTAAAATTAAAAAGCGCTTCTCCAAAATGGCTTTCAATATTTAATTTTTGTTTAGAAAAAATCAAGGACCAACAAATTCTTGACCTATTTCCACAATTAGGACCAGAGTTCCAAACAAGGCTATCTTATAGTCTAGATGGTCTCAGGGATATAAAATTTAAGTATAGCCCTATCCTCCAAACGGATACACAGCAAAATTCATTTTGGCATTTAAACCCTTGGAAAGATGGTTACGGAAATATAATTGGCGTTATTATTAAAGTAGAAACCATATCAAAAGCTCAAGAACTGCAATGGGAATTAAATAAGACAAAACGCCTTCTAAATGAAAAGAGTTCCATTGCACAAATAGGCAGCTGGGAATACGATATCAAGGAAAACAATTTACAGTGGACACCTGCAGTATATAAGATTTATGGCGTTACCAATGAATTCATACCTACTATAGAAAAGGCCATTCATTTTTATTTACCTGAAACCTCTAGAAAAACCATAAAGGATTCCTTGAAAAATGCCATACAATCCGGCTTACCTTGGAATGAAAAATTGAAATTAAAACAAAAGGACGGTACGGTTATCTGGGTAAATTCCATAGGGCGCCCAAAATTTAAGGATGGCAAGTGCACAAGAATAATTGGTACCATACAAAATATTACCGATACCATTCTAGCAAATTCAACAACGCCCACCGTAGAACCAGCCAAGTATCCCTTATTTGAAAAGGTCCCTTTTGGTTTAGCTATTATTGATCGGTCATCTGGGCAAATTAAAGATGTAAACAATAGACTTCTACAACTCACGGAATTTGAGAAAACGCATTTCCTTCAACGACGTTTCACTGAATTTATCAAAAAAACCCAGCAAACGGACTTTGGCATGCTTAGTAAGCAATTATCGGATAGCGGTGAGTTCAGTGCATTTAAAACTACATTTACCACCAAGAACAATAAGAATATTACTATACAGATTTATGGGACAGTTCTTCAGGGTGATATAGATGACAATATACTTTGCACTATTGAAAATATCTCATCACAAACCAACTTGGAAAGAAATTTTAAGAAGACCATTAGGCTATCCAAGGAAAAAAATGAAAAGCTATTGAACTTTGCCCATATGGTGTCTCACAATCTTAAGACGCATGCCACCAACTTTTCGTTACTGCTTAACTTTTTAAATGCAGAAAATGGCGTGCACGAACGTAAGAAATTAATGAATATGTTGTTTAGTGCATCTGACAACTTAACGGAAACAATAAAAGGATTAAGGGAAATAGTTGAGATACGTTCCAATATTAATCTAGAAAAAAAATCACTTTCCCTCAACGAACATGTTTTCCTAGTGGAGCAAAATGTAGCCGGTCTATTAAAGGAGACCAAAGGTAAAATTGTCAATGAAATAGCAGATACCGTAACAATTAAAGCATTGCCCGCATATCTCAATAGTATTTTGACCAATTGCATTACAAACGCTATCAAATACAGAAAAGAAGGAAAAAGTCCCATAATCATAATTAGTGCCAAGGAAGAAAAAAATTATACGGTATTGAGCATTGAGGACAACGGAATTGGTATTGATCTTGAAAAACATGGCGACAAACTCTTTGGGCTATACAATACCTTTCATAGAAATATGGATTCTAGAGGAATTGGCCTGTATATAACCAAAAATCAAATAGAGGCAATGAACGGTAAAATAAGCGCAATGAGCACTGTAGGACAAGGAACAACCTTTAAAATTTATTTCAATAAAAATTGATGAAGATTATCTAAAATTGGCCCTATATCCTATTACACAACGTAATTTGAAGCATTCACAACAAATATACCTTAAACCTACAAACACCAACTAATTTAGTAAGAAATTACATCGGTATGATTAAAGTTCCCCAAACTACGACTACTTCATTCTTAATTAAACAATTGCCAACACCAACGGCATTTGTTGATACCAATTTTAATATTGTACATACATCCGATAAATGGATGCAGTTGTTCAGTAAACAAAATAAAGCAAACAAAAAGACCAGTCTTTTTAAATTGTTTCCCAATCTAAGCCCAAAATGGAAAAATGTATTGGAAAACTGTTTTAAAGGTAAGCCCCAACCCTTAGGAATTCACCAAGCACTGGACGATAACAATAATGAAGTATGGTATGAGTGGTCCAATTCTCCTTGGTACAATACTGATGAAGAAATTATTGGGGCAATTATTCAGATTACAGATATTACCGATTCTATAAACAGCGAGTTGGAACTCAATAAAAAGGACCAATTGCTAAAACAGCAAGCCGAAATCACCAAAATTGGTAGATGGGAGTATGATGTCAACAATAATATTTTAACCTGGTGCGACATTACCAAGGCCATTCATGAAGTACCTCCACATTTTACCCCTAATATTGAAAACGCCATATATTATTATAAGGAAGGGCATAGCCGTAATGCTATATCCATGGCACTTTTTGAAGCCCAGGAAAAAGGTAAGGCATGGAGCAACTTAAAATTACAAATTGTAACGGCAAATGGAGATGAAAAATGGGTGATGTCTGGCGGTAAACCTATTTACCACAACGGTGAATTGGTTGGGTTAATAGGCACTTTTCAAGATATACAGGAACAGGTAGATGCAGATAACAAAACCCTGAACAATGAAAAATTGCTGAGAACCTTGATCGATAATCTACCGGTAAACGTTTATATAAAAGATACAGAGTCCAGAAAAATACTGGTCAATAAAGCAGAATGCGATTTTTTGGGGGTTGATAGTCCTGAAGAAATTTTAGGTAAGAGTGATTTTGACTTGTATCCTGCTGAATCTGCCGCAAGATCAAGAGAAGAGGACTTAAGGGTAATGAATACCTTAAAACCTATTATCGGTAAAGAGACGCTCAACATAAAATTAGATGGTAAGGAAACCTCTTTTTTAAGTTCCAAAATTCCATTGCTGAACAACAAAGGGGTTGCCTATGGTATTGTGGGCATCAGTTTGGATATTACCGCACTAAAAGAAAAGGAAACAGAGCTTAGAAATATCATCAACATTGCATCTATTCAAAATAAAAAACTGTTGAATTTTGCGCATATCGTATCGCATAACCTAAGATCGCATTCTGCAAATTTCAGCATGCTGCTCGACTTTTTAAACGATGAGGAAGATGAGGATGAGAAAAAACGGATTATTAAGATGCTATCTGATTCCTCCAATAATTTATTGGAAACTTTGGACAATTTAAACGATGTTATTTCAATAAATACCAATACCAATATTGATAAAAAATCAATCAACCTATATAATAAGGTATTGGATGTACATCAATATTTAACAGGATATCTTCTTAACAACAAGGCGGAGATAAAGAATACTATACCAAAAACGTTTAAGGTAAAATCAGTACCTTCTTATTTGGACAGTATATTAAATAATTTCATTACTAATGCCGTAAAATATAAGGACCCCAAAAGAAACTCTAAAATTGTACTAAGTGCATACAAGGAAGATGGTTATTCCGTATTGACCATTGCAGACAATGGCTTGGGAATTGATCTTGAAAAACATGGCAAAAAATTATTTGGCATGTACAAAACGTTCCATGAGCATAAAGATGCTAGAGGTATTGGTCTTTACATTACAAAAAATCAAATAGATGCCATGAACGGTAAAATTGAAGTGAGCAGTGAAGTAGGAAAAGGAACGGAATTCAAAATATTCTTTAATGACAAAAATTAGTGAAATCACTATAATCGATGATGATGCTATTACGGTTTTTGGTTTAAGAAAGTTAATTAGCCTTGCCGTTGAATGCGATATTATTGAATCTTATGCAAACGGGTTGTTGGCCATAGATGCCATGAAAGAAAAACTACATAAAAATAAACCTATCCCTAAAATATTATTTTTAGACATCAATATGCCTATAATGGACGGATGGGAATTTTTAGAAGCGTTTATACAATTACCCATTAAGGATAGGGTACGAATTAATATCGTTACATCTTCAATAGATCCCTATGACAAAAAACAATGGGAACATTACAGGACCAAAAGCCACCATTTGATCACGTTCAATCAAAAACCAATTGATAAATCCAAAATAGAGGATATAACAAAAATTGCCGAAAGCGTAAACTAATGATTAAATTTGTGCTTGTTTAACCGCATGCACACGCTTAATCCTTATTCCGGCAATGAGATCATTACTTCTATTTGTTATCTTTTCCCTATTATTTTCATGTAAAAAGGTTGAGGAAAACTACATACAGGAATTCCCTACCCCTTTTGAACAATCCAATAAAGAAGAAACGGCCACATATGAGGAGGTTTTGGATTTCTATAAAAAACTTGCCAAAGAGTTCTCCAGTATAAATATGCAAACTATTGGCACTACAGATAGTGGCCATCCATTACATGTCGTCACCTTTAGCCCAAAAGGCAACTTTAACTTTAAAAAGCTTAGCGTTGACCATACATTAATGCTAATAAACAATGGTATTCACCCAGGTGAAAGTGATGGTATTGACGCTACAATGCTTTTATTCAGGGATTTGGCCAGTCAAAAAATAGAAAGTCCCAAACAAACCATCATTGCAACTATCCCAATCTATAATATTGGAGGGGCATTAAACAGAAACAGTACCACCAGGGCAAACCAAAATGGCCCAAAGGCATACGGTTTTAGAGGTAATGCCAGAAATTATGACCTTAATAGGGATTTTATAAAGAACGACACCAAAAATGCGGCAACTTTTGCCGAGATCTATCACCTTATCAATCCTGATGTTTTTATTGATAATCATGTAAGCAATGGTGCAGACTATCAATATACCCTTACGCACCTTTTTACCCAACATAATAAATTGGGTGGTGCTTTAGGTAATTATGTCCATCAACAATTTATGCCCCTTTTAAAGGATTCCCTTTTACAGGACAATTGGGAAATTACCCCCTATGTCAATGTTTTCAATAAACCACCGGAAACCGGATTTCAACAATTTATGGACCACCCAAGATATTCCACCGGATACACCACCCTTTGGAACACTTTGGGCATGATGGTTGAAACCCATATGTTGAAACCTTATAAAGAACGCGTAGCGGGCACCTATGAACTCATGAAGAATATGATTGCCTTAAGTGATATTGAAGGTCCTAAAATTAAGGAATTGCGCACATTGAGGGCCAAAGAGTTGGCAGATGCTCAATATTACCCTATTGCATGGCAAGTAGACACAACAAAATCCAGTACAATTAAATTTAAGGGGTTTACAGCAGATACCATTACTAGTGAGGTTACAGGTTTTCCTAGATTAAAATTCAATAGACAGGCCCCAATAGAGAATGAAATTGAATACAAGGACTTTTTTATGGCATTGGATTCTATTGAAATACCCAAAGCCTATGTAATTGGCAAACAATGGTCTTGTATCATAGATAGATTGAACATGAACCGTATACAATATGAAACCATTAAAACGGACACCCTCATCCAAATTGAATCTTACAGCATTACGGATTACCAAACAATGAGTGCTCCTTATGAAGGTCATTACCTTCATTATAACACCCAACTTTCAAAAGAAGATAGAGCTCAAAATTTTTATGCCGGCGATATTATTGTACCGGTTGATCAACCTGGTATTAGATATATCATTGAGACCTTGGAACCATCAGCTAAGGACTCGTTTTTCAACTGGAACTTTTTTGACACCATTTTACAGCAAAAAGAAGGATTTTCACCGTATGTTTTTGAAGACACCGCAATACAGATACTTAAAAATAATCCCGATTTACAAACTGCCTTTGAGAATAAAAGGAATACTGATCCAAAATTTAAGGAAAATTGGTATTCACAATTAGATTGGCTGTTTAAACAAAGTGATCTATATGAAAAGGCACATATGCAATATCCTATATATAGGATTGCACGTATAGATTAATCCCCTTCAAATAAAATCTTGATATTGGCATAGGAATTCTGTAGCGCCTTTTGGATCTTTATAGGTCCTTTCCATCGTACCTTGACGATTCCCTCTTTTTTCTCCGGTTTCAACTTACCGTTATAATCGGTCTTCATTGCATACCAATGCACTTGTTTTAGGGTATAGATGCCACCGTTCTTAAAAATATGGTATGTGGTGCGTAAAAAGTTTTCAATCTTTAATCCTTTGACCCCGGTTTCTTCCATGACCTCGCGTATGGCACAATCCTCTATTGATTCGCCTTTATCCAATTTACCCTTGGGCAAGTCCCACTTATCGTTCCTATATATAAACAATACCTTTCCTTCCTCATTGGTTACCACCCCTCCGGCCGCTACCACCAAAGGAATTTCCTTGGTGAATTTTTTTAAAATTTCCTCATGGTTTGGATGATAGATATAAGCCTCCGTTAATTTTTTCTTTTTTAAAGATTTAATTGCTTCTTGAATTGAATCTTGGTTGAGTAGAAAATACTCCCCATTTGCCGTTTCTGATAGTTTATTTGTTAAAATCAAAGGCAATTCATTGACAAAAACTTTATACATTTGCATCATGGTTTTAGACAAAAACACGGCTAAAAAAACAGCAGAGCTTCTGCTGCAAATTAATGCAATAAAATTGAAACCCGAAAATCCTTTTACATGGGCTTCTGGTTGGAATTCTCCTATCTATTGCGACAATAGAATTTTATTGTCCTACCCTATTATAAGAAATTATATTAGGGATGAAATGGCTAAGCAGGTAGAGCAACTCTACGGCAAGCCAGATTGCATTGTGGGTGTTGCTACAGGGGCCATAGGAATTGGGGCATTGGTAGCAGACAAGCTTAACCTACCCTTTGTTTATGTAAGGCCCCAACCAAAGTCACACGGCAGACAAAACCAGATTGAAGGGCATTTGGAGGCCAACCAGTCCGTAGTGGTCATAGAAGACCTTATCAGCACTGGCAAAAGTAGCCTTAATGCCGTTGATGCTTTGCGTGACCAAAAGGCAAACGTAAAAGGAATGTTGGCAATTTTTACTTATGGTTTTCAAACCGCATTGGATAATTTTAAGGATAAAAATACGGAGCTGCATACTTTAAGTAGTTATGAGTATCTAATAGAACAAGCATCTGAAACAGGCTATGTAAAAGATGATCAGTTAAAAACATTAATGGAGTGGAGAAAAGACCCTTCTAAATGGACAAATAAATAAATATGTTTATAGAATCGCCAAAGGCAGAAGTTGCTAAAACGCAAGAGGAGACTTATAATTTCTTAAATGACCTGTCAAATTTTAGACAATTAATGCCAGATAACATTGATAAATTTGAAGTCCTATCGGAAAACCGGTTTCTTTTTGCATTAAAAGGAATGCCGGAAATTGTCCTTGAAAAAAAAGAGGAAACCCCATATAATAAATTGGTGCTTGGGGCGGCAAGTGATAAACTTCCCTTTACGTTAACTGCGGATATTATAGAACTATCCACTGAAAAAAGTGAGGTTACCTTAAGTTTTAATGGTGAATTTAATGCCATGATGGCCATGATGATCAAGACCCCTATCACCAATTTCATTAAAACACTTTCAACAAATTTGGCCAAAGTTTAGTACTGCAGCTGAACTTCCTTTAACCCAAATTCCCGTAAAGTACCATCATCTAGCTCAACTTTGAGCATACCACTTTTACTTACCCCTGTAATACTTCCGGATAGCATATTCTTATCTTGGTCCATAAAATAGCTATGCTCCCCATTTTTAAATAAATTGGATTCATAGGATTTATAGAGCCTTTCCTCCATGTCAACCATAGGTTTTTTTAAATGCCGGTGTAAATGATCAACCAGAATGCCGAAAATGTTCTCCAAGTTCTGTTCGCTACCAAAAATATTGATCAAAGAAGAAGCATTTGGGGCATAATTAAAGGCCACTTGGTTTACATTTAGTCCAAAACCAATGATACTCCTTTTTATTTTACTGCCAGCCAGCATATTCTCTATTAAAATACCACCAATTTTTGAATTACCTGACAGAATGTCGTTAGGCCATTTTACACTTAAGTTTGGCACTCCCAATGTCTGCAAAGCCTCTAAAATTGCTAGTGAAACCGAAATACTAAGTACAAACATTTTATCCACGGGAATAGCTAAATCTTTTTTTAAAATACTGATTGCTAGATTTTTACCTTCTTCAAACTCCCATTTACTATTTAATTGTCCCCTACCTGCCGTTTGATTTTTCGTCATTACAACCGTAAAATCATTTAAATTGGTCTGGGTCGATAATTCTTTCAAATAAGTATTTGTAGAGGCCGTGGCATCAAGTTTGATTATTTGCATTTGCGGTACATATTGTTATTCTTTAATGTATTGTTAAAAACTAGACCTAAAAGAACAAAAAAATAATAACTTTGTAAAAATTAAAATTTTTGAATGCAGGAAAGAAAAGCTAGCGTAGATGAGTTAATTGCATTAATTATACAAGGAGTTGACGAAGTAAAAGGACACAATATAAATCTATTGGATTTAAGAGAAATTGAAAATACCGTTTGTGATTACTTCATAATTTGTAACGGTACATCCAATACGCATGTAAATGCGATTGTAGGATCAATCCAAAAAACAGTAAGCAAAGCAATTCAAGATAAACCTTGGCATGTAGAAGGCGAGGATAATGCCGAGTGGGTACTAATGGACTATGTAAACGTCGTAGTTCATGTATTCCAAAAGCAAGTTCGTGAATATTACGATATAGAAGGCCTATGGGGTGACGCAAAGTTCACGGTCATAGATAGCAGCGTTAATCAATAAAAAATTAAAATGGCAAAAGAAAACAAAACAAATCCAAAAAAACCAAAATTTAGCTCTTGGTGGATTTATGGATTGGTAGCAGTATTACTTATAGGCTTTCAACTATTTAGTAGTGATGATTTGGCAAGTACCAATAAGACAACTACCTCAGAACTTCAAGAATATTTACGGAACGGGGATGTCAAGAAAATTCTGATCATCACAAACACCAACCAGGCAAAGGTGTTTTTGACCGATGAGGCAATTGCAAAAGATGTCCATAAGGACGTTAACGAAAAGTCGTTTTTGCCCACATCTGACAATGTACCCCAATACACGTTAGATTATGGTGATCTTCAAATATTCCAGAATGAAATTACCGATATTAAAAAGGAGAACAATTTAGATACCATCATAGAATTTGGAAAGGAATCAACGGCCATTATAGATTTCTTACTGTCCTTGTTGCCTTTTGTACTTATCATTGGTATATGGATTTATTTGATGCGTAGAATGTCCGGCGGTGGCGGTGGAGGCGCAGGAGGTCAAATTTTCAACATTGGAAAATCAAAGGCTAAACTGTTCGATGAAAAGACAGATACAAGAACATCGTTCAAGGATGTTGCCGGTTTAGAAGGCGCAAAGGAAGAAGTTGAGGAGATTGTTGAGTTCCTAAGAAATCCGGACAAGTATACCTCCTTAGGTGGTAAAATACCTAAAGGTGCATTATTGGTAGGCCCTCCAGGTACCGGTAAGACATTATTGGCAAAAGCGGTTGCCGGAGAAGCCAAAGTTCCTTTCTTCTCGTTATCTGGTTCAGATTTCGTAGAAATGTTCGTTGGTGTAGGTGCATCTAGGGTACGTGACCTTTTCAAACAAGCAAAAGACAAATCGCCTGCTATCATATTCATTGATGAAATTGATGCCATAGGTAGAGCAAGGGGTAAAAATAACTTCACGGGGTCTAACGATGAGCGTGAGAATACCCTTAATCAGTTATTAACGGAAATGGATGGTTTTGGCACCAATACTAACGTAATTGTATTAGCCGCCACCAACCGTGCCGATGTATTGGATAAAGCATTGATGCGTGCCGGTAGATTTGACCGTCAAATATATGTTGACCTACCGGATATTCGTGAGCGTAAGGAAATTTTTGAAGTTCACCTAAGACCCATTAAAACCCTGGAAACGTTAGATTTGGACTTTTTGGCTAGACAAACCCCAGGATTTTCTGGAGCGGATATTGCCAATGTTTGTAATGAAGCAGCATTAATTGCAGCAAGAAACGAGAAAAAAGCAGTTGACAAGCAAGATTTCCTTGATGCGGTAGATAGAATCGTTGGTGGGCTTGAAAAGAAAAATAAGATTATAACTCCAGGAGAAAAAGAAACCATAGCTTACCATGAAGCCGGTCATGCCACTACGAGTTGGATGCTGGAACATGCCGCTCCATTGGTCAAGGTAACCATTGTACCAAGAGGCCAATCTTTAGGTGCCGCATGGTACTTGCCCGAAGAGCGTTTAATCGTAAGACCTGAGCAAATGTTAGATGAAATGTGTGCTACTATGGGCGGTAGAGCTGCAGAAAAAGTCATCTTTAACAAAATATCTACCGGTGCGTTAAGTGATTTGGAAAAGGTAACCAAACAAGCTAGGGCCATGGTTACCATTTACGGACTTAATGATGAAATAGGAAATATAACCTATTACGATTCTTCAGGTCAAGACTCTTACGGATTCTCCAAACCATATAGTGAGGACACTGCTAGAAAAATAGATGCTGAAATCTCTAAGATAATAGAAGAACAATATCAAAGAGCCATAAAAGTCCTAACGGAAAATAAGGATAAACTTACCACTTTGGCAGAAAGATTATTGGAGAAAGAAGTTATCTTTAAGGAAGATTTGGAAAAAATCTTTGGCAAACGAAATTTCGAAAAAGATATCTTAGCTTTAGAAAACGAAAAAAAACTGAACGAAGAGAAAGATTCTACGGAAATAGAAGATCAGGAAATTACAGAGAATAACTAATATTGCATTAATTTAACCGGCAATTGTTATAACAGAATAAATGGGGATTTTAGATATGTTATTTGGTGGGGGTAAAAAGAAAGTTTCTAAAGAAACTGCTGAAACCCGTGGTGACCATATGCCAGACCTAAACATTCCCGTAGATGAGAAATTTACCATCCATTTTAAAAAAAATGGTGGTAAATTCATTTACTGTATCAATGATGCCGAAATTTCCAATGCCATACAGAATATTGTAATCGAGAACAATTGGGAAAACGAGCCTTTTTATATTTTAAATAAAAGACTTGCCGAAAAATTCTCAAAGGAATCTATTACCTACACAGATAATCCTAGGGATAGCGAGGTGTTTTTCACTACATGCGAACATCTAATCGCCCAAAATGGCAGCATTTTGGTATGCTCCAACCAGTTATTGGAAAAAAAGGTAAATGAACTTCCAAGTAACGTTGTGGTTTTTGCAACCACAAGTCAATTGGTAGAATCTATAGGCGAAGGTCTAAAAACGATCAAGAAAAAATACGGACAAAAAATACCGGCCAATATTACAACGTTAAAACACTTTAAGGCTACCGCAGAAAATTCAGATGATTTCCTAACCTATGGTAGTAGCACTAAAAATCTTTATCTTTTACTTCTGGAAGATTTATAGTATGAAGGAAATTTTACGAAGGTCATTAACAGGGGCGGTTTATATCATCCTATTGCTATCTGCAGTTTTTCTGAGTTCAGATGCTTTTGATTTTTTGTTCATGACCTTTGGCCTAGCATGTCTTTACGAATATAAAAAGCTGGTAGGATTAAAAGGCTATCATATTTTTGCTGCTTATTTGGCTCTTTGGTGGGCGTTTATTTATTTGGTGAAAGACCATCAAGTAATCAATATATTAATGGTAATTACCATTGCTGTTGATTTATACCTGCTCTATAATTTATTTTCCAAAAAGGAAATAAAGTATACCAAGTTTTTAAAATTCATAATTGGCCTGTTCTATATAGGAGGAGGTTGTATTTTTTTAACTATGATTCCTTACAAGAATGATGCTTTTGCAAAATTATTGATTATGGGAATTTTTATATTAATTTGGGTAAACGATTCCTTTGCCTATCTAGTAGGGAAAAGCATTGGCAGAACTAAATTGTTTCCCTCGGTTTCGCCTAAGAAAACGGTTGAAGGTACGCTGGGCGGACTAATTTTTGCACTTGCCGCAGCGTATTTGATCGCTACACAGGAACAGTTGATAAGTCCTATACAATGGATGATTATGGCTACGGTAATTGTTGTAGCGGGTAGTATAGGGGATTTAATAGAATCTAAATTTAAAAGAGCGGCAGGAGTTAAGGACAGTGGTGCAATTTTACCCGGTCATGGTGGAATGTTAGACCGTTTGGATAGTCTTGTATTTGCCGCACCTTTTGCCTATTTAACGTTAAATATTTTTAGTTATGTTTCATAGAGAGGGACAAAAAATTATATTGTTTTCTTTTTGCCTGGTTGGTATAAGTGTCATTTTAGCACACTATTTCATAGACATCTCATGGTTAAAACTTACCGTTCAGTTACTTGGATTGGTAGCCATGGTTGCTATTTTGCAGTTTTTTAGAAACCCAAAAAGACTTGCCATTAAAAACTTTGATGAAATCCTTTCTCCTGTAGATGGTAAGGTTGTAGTCATTGAAGAAGTTTTTGAAAAGGAATATTTTAAGGAAAAAAGAAGGCAGGTATCTATTTTTATGTCCCCCACCAATGTACATGTAACCCGTTACCCCGCAAGTGGCACCATATCTTTCTCCAAGTACCACCCAGGGAAATATCTAGTAGCCTGGCACCCAAAGGCCAGCGAGGAAAATGAACGTACGACAGTAGTAATTAAAACCCCTAAGTTTGGTGAAATCCTTTACCGCCAAATAGCAGGTGCCATGGCAAGGCGCATTGTAAATTATGCTGAAAAAGGAGAAAGTGTACAACAGGGAGACGATTCCGGTTTTATAAAATTTGGTTCTAGGGTAGACTTGTTCTTACCTTTAGATAGTCAAATTAATGTAAAATTGAATCAAAAAGTAAAAGGAGCGCAAACTTGCATTGCCACTTTTGTTGACCCAAATGAAAAAGAAGAAATCACTTATTGAGTTTGAAAAGGCCGTAGCCTATGTCAATAGTTTTACAGAGCCTATTCCTGCCGATGTTCTTCTAAAGCTATACGCCTACTACAAAATTGCAAATTCCAATTTTGACAACCCTGGCAGCAAAACCCCTTTAATCAATGCATTTAAGGCAAATGCACTTTTTCAGGCTAAAAATTTAAGTAAAAAGGAAGCCATGAAATCCTATATAGCCTTAGTGGAGAAAGAGTTGAAATAAGCCTAATATCATGGCTTATTCCCGCAATATAAACCCTTGGCCATGAATATTATCTATACTCAAACTATCATCCATCTCCAAATATTTACGTAATCGTGTAATAAATACGTTCAAGCTTTTCTTGTTAAAGTAGTCGTTTGCACCCCATAATTTTATCAAAATATCCTTATGACTGCACAATTTATTCTTTCTCAGCACCAAATAATGTAATAGTTCACTTTCTTTGGTGGTCAGGTGAAATGCTTCATTTTTAAACATCAATTCTTGATTGATTACATTAAATGTATACCTGCCAATCTTAAAAATGATGGCTTTTTCTCCAGCTGTGGTTTCTATGGACATCCTGGACAATAAATTTTCTATTCTAATGACCAGTTCTTCTTCATCAATAGGTTTTTTCAAATAATCTACCGCGCCTATATAAAAACCTTTTAATACGTCTACTTTAAGAGAACGTGCGGTCAAAAACAAAAAAGGTAGCTCTGGAAAACGCTCTTTAATTTGTTCGGCAAGGGTAAAGCCATCCATACCTGGCATTGTAATATCCAATATTGCCAAATCATATTTTACGGTTTCCAAATTTTTAAGTGCACTTTCCCCATTAGTAAACCAACTTATTTCAAAATTTTTCATCCTAAGGTATTCCGATAATAAATACCCCAGATCTGTACTGTCCTCTACTAAGATTATATTATGTTTATTCATTGCACAGGGGTATTAAAAGAGATATTTGGGTTCCCTTGCCAACCTCACTTTTCACTTCAACTTTTCCTTTATGTTTTTCCACAATATTCCTAACGTAACTTAATCCAAGTCCGTAACCTTTTACCATAGTGCGCTCATTGCCCATAACCCTATAATACTTTAAAAATATCTTTTTCTGATCACTTAAGGATATTCCTTGACCGTTATCCGCTATCTCAATGACCAACCAATTATCCTTTTTAAAAGCGTTGAGTTGAATGACCGGGCTTTCCGCATATTTCTTTGCATTGTCCAAGATATTGTTAATCGCATTTTCTAAATGAAAAACTTCAGTTCTCAATATAAATTCCCCTTCATGTATCTGATAGCTAAAGGTTGCCTTTTCAATGGTCACCAATGTGGCAAATTCTTTGCACAAATTGAGCAAATAAGGTCTAAAATCAACTTTCTCAAATTTTAAAACCTTCTTTTCGGACTCTAAACTACCTAGCTCCAAAACTTTGTCAATATGTACAGATAGTCTTTTTACCTGCTGCCTGATCATTTCTAAAATCGGTTTTTGATTTGACAGGGCGGTTTCATCCAAAATTTTAGTGGCCAAACCAATTGAGAATACAGGTGTTTTTAATTCATGGGTTAAATTATTAATAAATTCATTGGTCGTGGTAATTACACGCCGTTGCCAATAAAATGTTCGCAACACCCAGACTACTGCAATACAAATACCTAAAATGAATAGGATACTCGGTAAGGTAAAACCATTTAACTTGGATAAAAAATACCCGTTCAAGTTCCTAAAATGTAATTCTAGCACTAGTCTTTTTCCAAGAAGTTGAGATAAATATCCGGTAAGCTCAATAGGATAAGACTCCACATTGTCCTTAACTTTAAATTGTTTGGGCGATTGAAGATAAAATGTAGAATCCTTGGTGTGAAGGGTATAACTAAAGTCTGAATCAATCCCATTATTAACCAATTTTTCCGTGATATAATCATTTAAGAAAAAACTTGAGGCATCCTGTATACTATCTACGCTCATGGTAAAATATGCAGTATCCTTTTTAAGGGCACTGCCCAATAAAAAGGTGAGCTGGTTTTTGGATTGTAATCCTAAGGAAACATCACTACTTACTTTACCTAGATTAGTGTTAAACTGGAGTTTTGCCAGATTAAGACCAATCTTTAAATATTGGTATTGTATAATGGCCAATCCAAACAAGGAAATAAATAAAAGGGCTACATACAGGTTTCTCTTCTTCCACATAATCCTTAAAGAAACTCAATTAGTTCTTAATATTAAACAAACTTAAACTTTCATTAAGTGCATTAACTTTTCATTAATCTTTTTTGCACATTGGTTAACCCCAAAATTAGGTGATAGTATTAATTTGGCCGTGAGTTAATTAATTAAACTTAAGTCACTTAAGTTATTTCAAATCATATTATGGTCATCTTCTTAATTTTAGGAGTTGACCATTTTCTATCAACCGACCAAACCAACAAAATTATGAACCGCAAACAATTACCTTTATTGGTTATTTTTTTAATAACCGTATTAAATGTTAAGGCACAAGGCTGTGTTGCCATTCGCCACTTTTCCTCATGTGTAGGAAACAGCCTTGAAAACAACATTATAGGAAAAGGGGACTTTCAATTGGGTTTAAATTACAGATACTTTAAATCCTTTAGACATTTTAGGGGTACGGAGGAAGAACCGGATCGCGTAACGAATAATACAGAGGTGGTCAATTACTCCCATAGCACGGATTTCTTTTTAACTTATGGCATAAACAAAAAACTATATACCAGTATTACCATACCTACCGTCTTTAATTCAAGATCATCTTTATATGAGCATGGACGCAATGAAAGAAATACGACATTTTCAAGGGGACTTGGTGACATTCGTTTAGGTGTGGGCCTTTGGCTTTTGGACTTTGAAAAACATCCTGAAGGAAATATTGCAGTTGGTCTAGGCTTAAAACTACCTACCGGAAATTATAATGCTTCTGATATCTTTTACAATGTAGGTCCAAGTGGTGAGCCGCAGACCAGACCGGTTGACCAATCCATACAGCCTGGTGATGGCGGTCTAGGTTTTACCTTGGATGCGCAATTATACCAAAAATTATCCAATGGTATTTTTGGTTATGCCAGCGGTTTCTATCTTATTAATCCTAGGGAAACCAATGGTATAAGAACCTTTAGGGAAACTTTAAATCCTATTCTTGAAAATGAGGCTATAATGGCGGTACCTGATCAATATTCCATAAGGACGGGATTAAGTTTTACCCTATCCCCTACGCTTTCAAGTTCTTTGGGCGCGCGTTATGACTGCGTACCTGTAAAAGATTTAATTGGTGGCAATGATGGTTTTAGGCGACCCGGCAATGTATTATCAATTGACCCCGGACTAGCATTGAACCAAGGTAATTTTTCCTTTAACCTAAATGTTCCTTTTGCCGTACGAAGAGACCGCCCACAAAGCATTACCGATCTACAAACAGAACAAGCTACCGGTTCTCCAAGACACGGAGATGCCGCTTTTGCCGATTACGTGATAA
Organism: Maribacter sp. MAR_2009_72; assembly: GCF_007827235.1. Taxonomy (NCBI): domain Bacteria; kingdom Pseudomonadati; phylum Bacteroidota; class Flavobacteriia; order Flavobacteriales; family Flavobacteriaceae; genus Maribacter; species Maribacter sp. MAR_2009_72. The sequence continues at coordinate 1,659,615 of NZ_VISB01000001.1, forward strand.
ATTTTGGAGTTACATATAGAGTGTACAATACTAAAGTTAAAATTGACCAAGAATTACTTGATGAATTCAAGAAATAACATGTTAGAGTAACGTTATGACCTATAAATTAAACGTACAGTATAATAACAGAATTTTACCATCGACCATTGGTATAGTCTATCTTTTTTTCGGTCTTCTTAAATTTTTTCCCAATACCAGCCCAGCAGAAGACCTTGTAGAGGAAACGATAACAAATCTAACATACAACTTAGTTCCTGATCAAATGGGCTTATTACTCCTGGCGAGTTTTGAAACTTTCATAGGAATAGCATTCCTAGCAAATCTTAGAAATAAATATATCATCTATTCAGCCATAGCACATATAGTAATGACATTTACACCGGTATTTATTTTACCTGAACTTCTTTTTGGTAAAAATGAATTCACTATCACTTTATTAAGCCAATACATATTTAAGAACATAATTATTTTAGGAGCACTTTTATCTTTGACAAAAGAATTTAAAGTGGATAAGAAAAAGGGTTATAACCGACCAATTATTAAGACCTATTAAATATGACGTTTTAATCATATCATTCATATAAGTCCGTAATATCCGCATCACAAATTGAACAAAACAGTTCATCCAATTTCGTACATACATCCTTAAAAAAACGTTCTCCTTTTTCTTTAGTGGCAAATTCCGGATTACCTATACCCGTATCATTACTAACCTTGGACCATTGTCTTTCTGCCCAAGCCCAGCCCTCATTAAAAGCCATGATCCTGAATTGCTTAGAAGCACCTTTTCCCCATTTTTCTTTGGAAAGCACTAAATCCGGCCTTAAATAAAGCATTAAACTGGTTTCCATTTCATCTGCATGATCTCCTTTTTCCTTAAAATATGCGGTCTTATCCAACATGGGCGGAAAGAAGCAAAAACTAATGAACATTTTGGGGAACAATAATCCAAGTTCTCTTACTATTGGCTTAAAATTATTACCACCGTGACCATTGAACAATAATAGTTTGTAAATACCCTGCCTGTTCAAAACTGTTACCAAATCCTTTAAAATGGCCAATTGCGTAGAAGGATTAAGATTCATATCCAGATAAATATCTGTTTGACCGGTATTTACACCATAGGGAATCGTAGGAAGTACAATTACTTTTTTTCCCTTATTCCAAGATTGGCCAGCGGCATATTCTACCATATGCTCAGCTTGATAATTATCCGTACCATAGGGTAAATGGTAATTATGGGCTTCCGTGGCACCCCAAGGTAAAACAGCAAGCTCAAATTGTTCATCCTTTAAATGGTCCCAATTTGTCTCGGCAAGCACATATGGTCGTATCATACTATTAAAGATAATAAAAGATTATCTGTTTCTAGAAGTGATAACCTAGACCTAAATTTAAATTAAATATGTTTTAAGAAACTATCCCAATGAGACATAAAAAAACCCTTGAAAAAATCAAGGGTTCATTTATATTAGAAAGTAAATATTTACAATACTTTTTTACCTGAAATGATATTGTATAGGATTACAATAACCGCAATTACCAATAAAATATGTACTAAACTACCTGTGGCCAATCCAGGAACAATTCCTAACATTCCCAATAACCATATAATTATACATATCACTGCTACTAACCATAATAAACTTCTCATAATGTGTGTTTTTAGATTGTTATAGGTCAAAAATAGATTTAATGTTAAAAACACCTTAACTCAAATAAAAGCATTACTGACTCAAAATTTTAAATTTTACTGTAATTTAATGAGCAAACGTATTCACAGCCAATATCTTACAAAAGGTTTTCCTTGAAAAAATCTATTGTCCTACCCCACGCCAATTCTGCGGCTTCTTTATCATACCTAGGTGTTGAGGTGTTATGAAAACCATGGTTTACATCAGGATAGAAGAAGACTTTATATTTTTTATCATGTTCCTTAAGAGCTTCCTCATAGGCAGGCCATCCGGCATTAACGCGTTCATCCAATCCTGCATATTGCAACATTAAAGGGGCATTGATTTTTGCTATCCCATCTGTTGGCTGGCCACCATAAAATGGTACGGCAGCAGCCAATTGTGGTACCCTTACCGCCATCATATTGGAAATCCACCCTCCAAAACAAAAGCCTACAACACCTATTTTTCCCGTGCAATGCTCGTTTGCTTTTAGATAGTCAAATGCTGCAATAAAATCCTCTAGCATTTTATCCCTGTCCCTGGTTCGTTGCATTTCCCTACCCTTATCATCATTGCCCGGATAACCACCCAATGGACTCAAGGCATCTGGAGCAATGGTTATAAAGCCTGCCAATGCAGCACGTCTGGCCGTATCCTCCACATACGGATTTAATCCCCTGTTTTCATGGACCACGACAATACCAGGTAATTTACCGGTGGCCGATTTTGGTTTGGACAACAATGCCTTAATTTCACCTCCGCCCTTTGGTGAATTGTAGGTGATAAAACTTGAATCCAAGTCTGGATTATCCTTATCTACCAAAAAAGTATCTTCATAATTGGGCATTAAGAAACTCATTAAAGAAGGTACGGTTAACCCGCCAACGGCATAGACGGACAATCTTTGAACAAAATCTCGCCGTTCCAATTTGTTATGGGCATAAGCATCGTACAAATCAAATACCTCTTGTTTTATATCCTCTTTTCGTAATGGTTTCATGTTCCCGTATTTTAAGTGTCTCTTAAAAATACAAAAAGAGGTTGGGAACATGATATATTTTAACAATAGAAAAAGCCTCATTACCAATTACTTGACAATGAGGCCTACAACTTTTAAAAATTGCCACTAGCTTAAACTAGCCAAACTTTTTTCAAGCGTTTCTATCTTGGCTTCTGCATCTGCCAGCTTTTGCCGCTCTATTGCAATTACTTTTTCTGGCGCATTGTTTACAAATCGTTCATTGGAAAGTTTCTTTTGAACGGATTGCAAAAAACCTTTTGTATAAGTGAGCTCTTCATTTATTTTTTTGATTTCCGCCTCAATATCAATTGCCCCCTCCATAGGTACAAAATATTCATTACTCTTAACACGGAACGTTAGTGCGCCTTCCAATTGCTCGTCTAGATAATCTATTGACGACACATTGGTAAGTTTTGCAATTACAACATCCCAACGTTTACCGGCCCCTTCTGTATTTAATACGGAAAGTTCCAACGATTCTTTCATAGGGATATTTTTGTTCTTCCTAATGGTACGAATACCCGCAATAACTTCCGCAGTAAAATCAAACTCCTCTATCAATTGTTCATCAATAGTACCTGCCGTTGGCCATTTGGCAATTACCAACGCCTCATCTGCATTTCTCTCCTTTATATGCTGCCAAACTTCCTCTGTCAAAAATGGCATAAAAGGGTGCAAGAGTTTTAAGTTCTGCTCAAATAGATGGATTACCCTATCAAAACTAGTACGGTCTATGGGCTGTTGATAAGCCGGTTTTATAATTTCAAGCAAAGATGAGCTATAATCGTCCCATACCAATTTGTACACGGACATCAACGCATCTGAAATACGGAACTTACTAAAGTGGTCCTCAATCTCCAACAAAGTCTTGTTCAATTTGGATTCATACCAATCCAATCCAATTTTGGACGCTTCGGGTTGTGGAATATCCGCAATTTCCCAACCTTTTAACAAGCGAAAGCCATTCCATATTTTATTGGCAAAATTCTTTCCTTGTTGGCATAAGTCCTCATCGAACATTAAATCGTTTCCTGCAGCGGAACTTAACAATAATCCTACCCTAACCCCATCTGCACCGTAATCATCTATAAGTTTTAGGGCATCGGGCGAGTTACCAAGGGATTTGGACATTTTGCGACGTTGCTTATCGCGAACCAATCCCGTAAAATAAACATTCTCAAAAGGTCTTTTTCCTCTAAACTCATATCCTGCAACGATCATTCTTGCTACCCAAAAGAATAGAATATCCGGACCTGTAACCAAGTCGTTCGTTGGATAATAATAATTGACTTCCTCATTATCCGGATCCATAATGCCCCCAAATACACTCATAGGCCATAACCAAGACGAGAACCATGTATCTAGCACATCGGAATCTTGCCTTAGATCAGTCTTCTCCAGACTTGAATTTCCAGATTTTTCCCTGGCTAGTTTTAAAGCGTCTTCCAAATTTGCCGCAACAACAAAATCTTCTTGACCATCACCAAAATAATAAGCCGGAATTTGTTGTCCCCACCATAACTGCCTGGAAATATTCCAGTCCCTAACATTTTCCATCCAATGACGGTATGTGTTCTCAAACTTCTTAGGATACAATTTAACGTCTCCACTTTCCATGACCGCATCTAGGGCCGGTTTTGCCAAGTCTTCCATTTTCAAGAACCATTGATCTGACAATTTAGGCTCTATTACGGCTTTGGTTCTCTCAGAAGTACCTACTTTGTTAATGTGGGTTTCGGTCTTTACCAAATATCCCCTTTCCTTTAATTCCTTTGAAATTTCCTTTCTTACGACAAAACGATCTTTACCCTCATAATGCAGTCCAAAACTATTTAGGCTGGCATCATCGTTAAAAATATCAATAGTCTCCAAACTATGCTTCTCACCTAAGGCTTTGTCATTTATGTCATGTGCAGGAGTCACTTTTAAACAGCCTGTACCAAATTCCATATCAACATACTCATCCTCTATAATTGGAATTACCCTATTACATATAGGTACTATGACCTTTTTACCCTTTAAATGTGTAAAACGATTATCGTTAGGGTTTATACAAATGGCGGTATCCCCTAAGATTGTTTCCGGCCTTGTGGTAGCTATGGTCACTTTCTCATCTGACCCCTCAATATCATATGCCAAATAGTACAAAAGACCCTGCTTTTCTTCATAGATTACCTCTTCATCTGACAAAGTTGTCTTGGCCTCTGGATCCCAATTGACCATTCTATATCCACGGTATATTAATCCTTTATTATAAAGGTCGATAAAAACCTTGATCACACTATCATAACGTTCTTGATCCATGGTAAAAGCAGTACGGTCCCAGTCACAGGAGCATCCTAGCTTTTTTAACTGTTCCAGAATTATACCACCATATTGATGTGTCCAATCCCATGCATGTTTTAAAAACTCATCTCTGGTAAGTTCATTTTTATTGATTCCCTGTTCCTTTAATTTGGCTACAACCTTAGCCTCCGTTGCTATTGATGCATGATCGGTTCCAGGTACCCAACAGGCATTTTTGCCCAATAAACGGGCTCTACGTATCAATACATCTTGTAAGGTATTGTTAAGCATATGCCCCATATGCAGTATACCTGTAACATTTGGCGGAGGAATAACAATACTGTAGGGCTCCCTATCATCAGGAACGGAATGAAAATAACCGTTTTTCATCCAATACGCATACCAATGGCTTTCTGTGGACTTTGGGTTATATTTTGATGGAATTTCCATAATTGGAACAGTTTTTGAATAATAATTAAATGGGTTATTTAAAAATAAAGCCGAATTGACATTCTAACGGTCATTTCAGCTGAATTTTACCTAAATATAAATACGAAACAAAAATAAGTAACGTTAGAGTATAACAAAAGGATTTTGAGGTTGATCTGAAAAGATTTAATTTTGAAGTCCACCCAAAATTAATTATGATGAAAAAAATAGTACTTGTATTATTTGTTGGCCTGCTAGGTTTAAGTGTAACGGCACAGGATACCGCAGCCAAAATAGAGTTTAAAACAGAGACCGTAGATTATGGTGAAATCACTAAGGGATCTGATGGAATAAGAGTTTTTGAATTTACAAATACCGGTAATGCACCGTTAATCATCAGTAAAGTAAGTTCTAGCTGTGGATGTACTATTCCTAAAAAACCTGAAGATCCAATTTTACCGGGCAAGACTGGTGAAATTCAGGTAAAATATGATACGAACAGAGTTGGCCCTATCAGAAAGGCCATTACTGTTATTTCCAATGCCGATACTCCAACAAAGGTTTTGAAAATCAAAGGAGAAGTAAAAGCTGCAGACGGAACAAAATAAATAGATTGTACAAATTTAGAAGTTAGGCCCAACACAAGTGTTGGGCCTTTTTTTATCCATAAATTAGTCGAACAAAGGTTTAAGTACAAAGCTAAAAAGTAAATCATTATTGTAACGTTCCACCAATACCTTTACTTTTTTATGTTTTTTTTCATTTAACATGGTCATTATTTCTTGAAGTTTATAGCGGTAAATTCGTTTACCGTTAACCGCCAAAATGACATCTCCTTCCTGCAGCCCTGCGGAATGTGCTGGACTCCCTTGCCGTATTCCTGACACGATTATCTCAGGGACTAAGCTAAGCCTAGTAGCACCCTGTAAAATTATTTGAACATCGCCATACGTTCTTTCATTATTATGAACTACCCCATTACGATCGGCAATACGTTCCGCCACATAACGTACCCCGGCGTGTTCCAAATTTATTCCACTAATATTATAAGTAAACATTTTATTAAAATTGGCATTCTTTCTAAGGACCAACTTACGGTTACCATAATCAAATACCATATTGAACCGTTTTAGGACCTCACCCCCCAAACTGCCATTTCTACCTCCAAAATCCATAATACTATTAAAGGTTTCCATATCTGGAAAAGCCGCTTTGGCATCCTTTAAAACAAAATCCGAAATCTTTAAACGGTGAATTTTTGTACGTTTTCCATAAATATTTCCCGCAAGCCCCTTTCCTAAAAAATCCTCATAATACTTATGGGGAATTTTCAATTGGTCATCCTCAAACAACCAAACGGCATCACTGCTGCCCGTATCCAACAAAAGCTTCACAGGTACATCCTTATCATCCTTTACCAAGACGCTAGCGTTCAAATAAGCCTTTTTACGTATTACCGATAGGTCTAAAACCCTAGAATTTTTTGCCGTTCTATGGGTGTAGCTGTCCGGATCGTAAAACTTAATCGATTTGTTCATGTAGTTTATATCGACCACAAAATCCCTAAACAAATCATAGCCAATGATACCATGAATAGGCACCCCCAAATTGGGAGAGAAATTAATTCCGGCATCCATGACAACAAAAATATTCTGCATTAAGTTTTGCACATTACCCAATTTAACCTTGTTTCCAGTAGATTTTAAAGCGTTAATGGGATCACCCTCACCAAGCCCGTTAATAGTTATTTCCGTAACATTATTCAGTTGAATGGAATCTTGATCGGATAAATTGAAGAGTATTGGTGTACCCACCCCAGAATCCAAGACAAATGATAGTTCTGTCCCATTTACTTCTACCGGTATCACCATTAAGTTATTGATAAGTTCAAACTTGACTTTATGAAATTTTTTGCCGTTGGTCAATTGATATTTTTGGGAAAAACATGCCAAGGAAAAAGATAGCACCAACAAGGAAACCAAAAACTTTTTTACGTGTAACATAATCGTTTTGAATTGGTTAACCTCTTCAAGATACATATTTTTTAGGAGCAATACTTTATTTTAACACCAGAATCGTACGTCAAATAAAACCCAATTAAATTGTAAGAACCATAATCATTTATCACTTTTGTGTAAAATAAATTTGAACATGCCATCAGTTTCCAATAAAGGGCTACAAATGCCACAATCCCCTATACGTAAACTTGTTCCTTTTGCCGAAAATGCAAAAAAGAACGGAGTTAAGGTTATACACCTTAATATAGGACAGCCAGATATTAAAACACCTCAACAGGCGTTGGATGCGGTAAAAAATAATGACATAGCCGTTTTGGAATACAGCCGTACGGAAGGCTCGGAGACCTTTAGGACCAAAATAGCCCATTACTATAGTAAGAACAACATTCCTGTTGACCCATCTGACATAATAGTAACTACCGGCGGATCAGAAGCTTTGTCATTCACCATGAACTCCATAGCGGATACAGATGACGAAATTATTATACCGGAACCCTTTTATGCCAATTATAACGGATTTGCTACTGCCTGTGGGGTAAAAGTTGTACCAGTGGTATCTAAACTGGAGGATAATTTTGCCCTACCCCCTATTGAAGAATTTGAAAAATTGATTACTTCCAGAACCAGGGCCATTTTAATATGCAACCCGGGCAACCCAACAGGTTATTTATACAGTAAGGAAGAAATTCAAAAACTGGCGAAATTGGTTAAAAAGCATAATATTTTTCTTGTTGCCGATGAAGTATATAGGGAGTTCACCTATGACAATAGAACGCACACTTCTATCTTAAAAGAAGAGGGAATAGACGACCATGCCATTATCATTGATTCCGTTTCCAAACGCTATAGTATGTGCGGGGCCAGAATTGGTTTTTTGGTGTCCAAGAACAAAGAATTCATAGCAACGGCATTAAAATTTGCCCAAGCTAGGCTCTCACCGCCCACCTATGCACAAATAGCCAGTGAGGCCGCTATGGACACACCCGATACGTATTTTGAAGAAGTAAAGACCGAGTATGTGGCCAGACGAAATTTACTTATTGCCGAGTTGCAAAAAATTGAGGGTATAAAAATTGCCAAACCGCAAGGCGCATTCTATTGTATTGCCGAACTGCCCATAAAAGATGCCGATCATTTTGCCCAATGGCTTTTAGAAGACTTTAGGGTAGATAATGAAACCGTTATGGTGGCCCCGGCCGCAGGATTCTATGCAACGGAAGGGCTGGGAACCAACCAAATAAGGATTGCATATGTTTTGGATAAGGAAAGTTTAAAAAGAGCGGTACATATTCTTGCCGAAGCCCTAAAAATTTATAAAGGTTAATGACCGTACTCGAAAATTTTTCACTTAAGGACTACAACACATTTGGTATAGCGGCCCGTGCCAAATACTTTGTTGAAATAAATTCCGTAAGCGCATTGCAAGAAATATTAAGCAATGACTGCTATCCAAGAAAAATATGTATTGGTGGCGGCAGTAATATGTTGCTTACAGGGGATATTGATGCCTTGTTTATCTACATAAATATCAAAGGCAAGGAAATCATTAGTGAAAACCAAGAACAAGTAAGCGTCAAAGTAATGGCCGGGGAAAATTGGCATGAGTTGGTATTATGGACACTGGATAATGATTTTGGCGGTATTGAAAATATGTCCCTTATACCTGGAAATACAGGAACTGCCCCCATACAGAATATTGGTGCTTATGGTGTTGAACTTAAGGATACTTTTCTAGAATGTGAAGCTGTCCGCATTTCTGACCAAAAACTGATTACGTTTTCCAAGGAAGACTGTGCTTTTGGATACCGTGATTCTTTATTCAAAAATAAAGGGAAAGATAAATTCGTTATTACATCGGTTACTTTTTCATTTACAAAAAAGCATCATATCATCAAGACCGGTTATGGGGCCATTGAGGAAGAATTATCCAAAAATTCGATTGTCAATCCAACCATTAGAGATGTTTCTAATGCGGTCATAGCAATACGTCAAAGTAAATTACCTGACCCAAAGGAACTAGGGAACAGTGGCAGTTTTTTTAAAAATCCAATAATTTCCAAAAAAGCGTTCAATATTTTTATTGAAGCTCAACCAAATGCGCCATATTATAAAGTTTCCGAAGATTATTTTAAAATTCCTGCCGGATGGCTAATAGAGCAATGCGGGTATAAAGGCAAACGCATTGGCGATGCCGGCGTACACACAAAACAGGCACTGGTTCTTGTAAATTATGGAAATGCTACCGGAGAGGATATTTTAGGCCTAGCGGACCAAATCATTAACGAGGTTATGCGTCGCTTTGGCATAAAAATCGGTCCTGAGGTAAATATCATAAAATAACCCCCGTAAAAGTTTACAGGGGTTATTACCAAACCAAACTAACCAAAAACAAAGTGGTAGTTACCAGCTAACCACTTATTAGATATATATTTTCATATAACGCTTCGTTAACAATCAATTTTATAATTTAGCGTTTATGCATATACGGTCTAACCGGGCAGTTTGGATGTTCATTTTAAAAAAAACTTGTGCATCTTTATAAATTATGAGCACGTTATTAGAAAATCATATTGTAGAGCTGTTACAGGAGCGAAATGAAAAAGCCATTTCCCTCTTGTACGATAACTATGCAGACACCTTGCTGGGTGTAGCCAACAAAGTGGTCAGAGACCCTGAACTGGCACAGGACGTGGTTCAAGAATCTTTCGTTAAAATCTGGAAAAAAGCAGATTCCTACGACCCTAAAAAAGCCAAACTATTTACTTGGCTTTTTAGAATTACCCGCAATACCGCAATAGACAAATTAAGAAGTGTCAATACAAAAACAGATAAGGAAATCCAAATAGACGTTTCTGACGTATATACGTTAGGCATAGAAAGTACAAGGCCAGAATTAATGGATGTAAAAGAACATCTAGGAAAAATTGAAGATAAGTATCAAATTGTTCTAGAAGCTCTTTTTTTCCAAGGTATGACCCAACAAGAAGCAAGCGAAGAATTGGACATTCCTTTAGGAACCATTAAATCAAGGTTGAAAATAGGTTTACGTGAATTAAGTAAAATCTATGGTCCTTCACTAGTCACATTGTTATTAAACTTCGTATTATGAAAGACAAAATAAAAAAATTTCTAGACTCTGATCTTTTAGAGCAGTACCTATTGGGTACCACTACAGAACTGGAATCCTTACAGGTAGAGCGTTATATCGCCATGTACCCGGAGGTACGTGATACGTACAACGAGCTACAGGAAAACCTGGAACTCTTTGCCAAGCAATATGCCATAGAAGCTCCACAGGGACTTAAGGATAAAATCCATTCCAGAATCAAATCTGAGCGCGTTGGCAGGAAAAAATTCTTCAATTATGCCATAGCTGCTAGCATAGCCGCTATAATGTTTGCCGGGATATCAACTTTTTTCTGGAGCCAGAACCAAGGATTACAGGAAGAAAATAGTGTGGTAAGCAATAAGATAAAGTTGCTGGAAGAAAACATGAAGGAACAGTTAGAGGATGTTCGTAATCAATTTATAGTGTTGAACAACCCGCAGACCAAAAAATATAATGTAAAAGGAAACCAAAAAGCAAAAGAGCTGAAAGCGGTTGCCTATATCAACCCTGTTAAAAAGTTATCTTACATTAACGTAAGTAAGTTACCTAACATACCAGAGAGCCAATGTTTTCAAATGTGGGCAGAGGTAAATGGTAAAATGATCAATCTAGGGGTAATAGAAGAAGCGGGCGATCAACAAAAATTAATGGCCTTACCTTATGCGGACAACGCAGTAGGTTATATAACCATTGAACAAAAAGGTGGTAACCATACCCCTAATGTGGATAATATAGTAGCCAATATAGCGTACTAGACTTTTACATATAAAGTATTCTTAAAGCCCCAATTTTGGGGCTTTATTTTTTATCTTTGCATAAAATAGGCATATGAAACTAATATTTTTGACCATTGGATTGTTAGCACTGGCGTTTGCCGGTATCGCCATAAAAATTTGGGCGAAAAAAAATGGTGAATTTGCAGGTACTTGCGCAAGCCAAAGCCCTTATTTAAATCAAGACGGACAAGCCTGTGGCATGTGCGGTAAGTTACCTAGCGAGCAGGATTGTAGAAAAGAAACAATTTCGGAATAAGGTAATTTAATTTGTAAATTGAGTTCCCACAATACTTTTATTTGAATAACGCAGACGATTTAGAAACAACGATACTTAAGGCCAAAGAAGGCAACCAGATTGCTTTTAGCCGTTTGTTGGATATGTTTTGGAACGATGTCTATGGTTTTCAATTAAAACGTACCGAGAACGAAAACGATTCTGAGGATATTACCATACAGACCTTTTCCAAGGCATTTGACAAAATACATACCTATAATGATAAATATGTTTTTAAAACATGGCTTATTGCCATATCCAAAAACATTCATATAGACCTGGTCCGTAAACGCAAAAAAAGTTTGTTGGATTCAAGAAGTAATTCTGAAGCTATTACCACCGTATTGGATGTTGCACCTACCATGGAAGACCAATTGATCCAAGAACAGAATCTGGCCGATTTGTTGCACGATATCAAAAAATTAAAGCCACATTATCAAGAAGTCATTAATTTAAGATATTTTCAAGAGCTTAGCTATGCAGATATTGCAACTGCCCTGAACGAACCCATGAACAATGTAAAGGTAAAATTGTTGCGGGCAAAAAAATTACTTTTGGAAATAATCAAAAATCGCAAATAACCGGTTATAAAGGCACATTGATATAACGATTTTTCCTAAAAAATTATCGCCCATTGTCTTCTTTAACGAGACTTTTTTAGTTCGTATATTTGTATTAAAATTATAGCATGTCCACAGTCTTAAAAGAAAACGTTGCCCCACCTAAAGGCAAACCAAAATGGTTAAGGGTTAAATTACCTACCGGTAAAAAATACACGCAATTACGTGGCTTGGTAGACAAATATGACCTGCACACCATTTGCACAAGTGGTAGCTGCCCAAATATGGGCGAGTGTTGGGGAGAAGGAACCGCTACATTTATGATATTGGGCAATGTTTGCACCAGGTCTTGTGGATTTTGCGGTGTAAAAACTGGAAGACCAGAGCAAGTAGATTGGGCAGAACCTGAGAAAGTTGCACGTTCCATTAAGATAATGGGAATTAAACATGCGGTGATTACTTCAGTGGACAGAGATGACCTTAAGGATATGGGATCCATTATTTGGGCCGAAACCGTGCAGGCCATTAGAAGAATGAATCCACAAACTACGTTAGAAACTTTAATACCTGATTTTCAAGGAATTGAAAAGCACTTGGATAGAATTGTAGCCGTTTCTCCAGAAGTTGTTTCGCATAATATGGAAACCGTTAAAAGACTAACGCGTGAAGTGCGTATACAAGCTAAGTATGAGCGTAGTCTAGAAGTCCTAAATTACTTAAAAAAAGAAGGTATCAATAGAACCAAGTCCGGGATTATGTTGGGCCTAGGAGAACATGAGGATGAAGTAATCACTACGTTGGCAGACTTGCGTAAGGCAAATGTTGATGTAGTTACCATAGGGCAATATCTACAACCATCAAAAAAACATCTTCCTGTAAAGGAATTTATAACTCCGGAGCAATTTAAAAAATACGAGGAAATTGGTCTTGAAATGGGTTTTAGACATGTAGAAAGCGGTGCTTTGGTAAGGTCTTCTTACAAAGCCCATAAGCATATACTATAATTTTACAAGTTCCATTGATAACACTTCATGAACAAGCAAGTTCATGGAATAACGATCATAGGCATAATTTACCCTCATTTAACCAATGCAAAAAATAAATATTGGCATTAATGGTTTTGGTAGAATCGGCAGAACCCTATTTAGGCTTTTATTGCAACATGAACACTTAAATGTTGTAGCTATCAATGATTTGGCAGATGCCAGGACTTTAGCACATTTACTTAAATACGATAGTATACATGGACCATTGCATCAAGAAATTGATTACACGGACCAGCACATTATTGTAGATAAACAGGCCATAGCTTTGACCAACCATGACCATCCTTCCAAAATAGATTGGTCTACTAATCATGTTGATTTGGTGGTAGAATGTACAGGCAAGTTTAAGGAAAAGGAAATTTTGGCACATCATATTAAAAATGGGGCCAAAAAAGTAATTCTATCCGTACCACCAATAGAGGATGACATAAAAATGATCGTTTTTGGAATAAATGAGAATACATTGTCCGCCTCTGATGACATTGTCTCTAATGCCTCATGTACGACAAACAATGCGGCTCCAATGATCAAGGTTGTCAATGACCTTTGCGGAATAGAACAGGCGTATATTACCACTATACATTCTTACACTACGGACCAAAGTCTGCATGACCAGCCCCATAGGGATTTAAGAAGGGCACGTGCCGCCGCACAATCTATTGTACCTACCACCACCGGGGCGGCAAAAGCATTGACCAGAATCTTTCCCCAATTGGCAGATGTTGTAGGTGGTTGCGGTATTAGGGTACCCGTTCCCAATGGTTCTCTTACTGATATTACCCTAAATGTAAAAAGGAACACTTCTATTGAAGAAATAAACAATACATTTGAGAAAGCGGCACAAACGGAGTTTAAAAACATTCTCTGCTTTACAAAAGACCCTATAGTTTCTATAGACATAAACAATAGTTGTTACTCTTGTACGTTTGATTCTTTAATGACTTCGGTTATCGGTAAAATGGTCAAGATTATTGGCTGGTATGATAATGAAACCGGATATAGTAGTAGAATTATAGATTTAATTAATTTTATGAACGGTAAAAAGTATATTTGAAAACCATCAAATTACATAAAGCGTTACTCTTTATATTGGTTCCATTATTTTATATAATGGCATCCACAACTCTATTTTGTCAGGATTTTGTACAGCCAAAAGAAATTCAGCCCTATTTTGACCAGGCCAGAACTTTTAGAAATCAAAATAAAATTGACCTAGCCCTAGAAACCCTGAATACCGCTGCTTCGGAAGCGGAGAAGAATGAAGATGTAAAATCATTAATTGACAGTTTACATGAACTGGCACTACTCTATCTTAAAATAGATAAAGAAGGTGATACTGAATTCTATTGGGACCGCGCCAGTGTATTATTAAAGGATATTGAATATCCTTATGGTGACGCCATGCATAAATATATTGAAGCAATTCTTCTATATAGAAGCAAGCGCAACTTTCAAGCTTTATTTATGATCAATGAGGCCAAACAACTTAACAATGATCGTAATTTTTTCAATAATTTAATTTTGACAGAAGCCAAAATCTATATTAATCTTGAAAAGTATGAGAGCGCCACAAAAAATCTAAATTCATTGATCGTCAATACAGATGTTTATGAAAAAGAATATTTGGCCACACAAGCTTATTTGACCCTTGCAAAATTAAACCTAAGAACCAATAATTTAACGGAGTCCGCAAAAAATGGGGAGAATGCTCTTGCCCTGGCTACGCAAAACGGATTTTTAGTAGATATAAAGGATGCCAACACATTGTTGACCAATGTTTATGAAAAATTGGGATTATACCAAAAATCATTGGTAAATAGCCAAAACTTGGTCAAGCTTAAAGATTCTATCTTTAATGTCGATAAAATTAAAATTGAGGCCAAAACTGCAGATAAAATAAGGGACGATTACAAAACAGAGGAAATTGCCCGTCAAGAAAAGAAAATTGAGGAGCTTACAGAATCCCAGAACAGATCAGAATTTACTACGATATTGATCAGTTCGTTTTTAATTATTATTTCATTATTGGCCGTAACCCTTTACCGGAACAATCAAATAAAATTAAAGACCAACGACCTTTTACAGACTAAGAACAAGGAACTGCAAATTGCCCGTGATGGTGCGGTACAGGCCATGGAAGCCAAAACAAATTTTCTTTCAACGGTAAGCCATGAGCTCAGAACACCTCTTTATGCGGTTACAGGGCTCACCCATTTACTGCTAGAGGAAAATCCAGAGGAACATCAAAAAGAACATCTAAAGGCCCTAAAATTTTCTGGAGACTACCTGCTTAATTTCATCAACGATATTTTACATATCAATAAAATTGATGCCAATAAACTGGAACCCCTAAACATGGAGTTCAACCTTAAAAAGGTCATTAACGAGGTTATCAATTCATTGTCTCAAAGTGCCAAGGCAAACAAAACCAAATTGATATTGGAGTATGATGAAAGCATACCCGGACATTTGTTGAGCGACCCTCTTAAACTTTCACAAATATTCATGAACTTGATAGGAAATGCAATTAAGTTCACCAAAGGAGGGGAAGTACGCATTACCACCAAATTATTGGAAAAAAATAATGATCAGGTTAAGATATTTTTTGAAGTAACCGACAATGGTATTGGTATTTCAAAAGAAAAACAAAAAAGTATTTTTGACGGATTTGAGCAAGGATCTATACAGATCAACAGGGAATATGGCGGTACTGGTCTAGGCCTTACCATTGTAAAAAGCCTATTAGGTTTGTTCAACAGTAAAATAGAATTGGAAAGTACCTTGGGCGAAGGAAGTTCATTTTCTTTTGAGATTGCAATGACCAGTATGGAAGACCTTCCGGAGGACTTTACTTTTGAAACGGCACAAAAGGACTATGATTTTAAAAATCTTCATCTGCTTATCGTTGAGGACAATAAAATCAACCAAGTCATTACCAAAAAAATGCTGTCTAAAAAAGAAATGACCAGTGACATTGCCAATAATGGTCATGAGGCAATTACCCTAGCGCAAGAAAATTTGTATGATGCCATATTAATGGATATTCATATGCCCGGCATAAGCGGTGAGGAAGCAACCATTGAAATAAGAAAATTTAATCAAGACACCCCTATTATTGCTTTGACAGCAATTTCGTTAGATGACAGTTTGGAGAGTTTTTACGCCGCCGGATGTAACGATGTGGTTACAAAGCCATTTAAACCAGAGGTATTTTACCAAAAAATAGGTGAGAATATTTTTGACAAAAAACCTAATTCAATTTCATAAAATTGTACAGTTCCTTTTGGAACAATTCGTTATCCTGAGCGTTAAACGTATGGGATACTTCTATAAAATGTAAGTTATCTAAATGTGATTTCAACCTTACATAATCTTTCTCCGTAGTTAAGATGCAATCCTTTTTTCTCAGCAAGTTTAGCTCCTTATCGGTAAAGAAATGATGATCGTTAAATTTAAGATGTTCAAAAACGAGCCCTTCCTTTTTTAAAAATTGCAATAATGGGTCTGGATTTGCAATACCCGTAACCAAGGTAACATGCTTACCCCTAAGCTCGTGTAAATAAATACGTTTACCCTTTAATTGCTTATTATAGCTTAAATGACCAAACAATACTTGCTGGTTTATTTTTGGACCAATCTTGGACCTGATGGCATCCTTCTCATGTTCAGATAAATTGGCCGGACACTTGGTTACCACAATCATATGGGCGCGTTTTGCCTCGCCCTTATTATCTCGTAAACTTCCCGTTGGTAAATACCAATCTTCAACATATAGATTATCATAGGCCGTTAAGAGAATTGAAAATCCAGGATTTACTTTTCTATGTTGAAAAGCGTCGTCCAGTAAAATTACATCAGGATGTACATTTTTTTTCAACTGGGCTATACCGTTTCTTCTATCGGCATCTACAGCAACAGCTACTTTTGGAAACTTGCTTTTTAACTGATAGGGTTCATCGCCCATATCCTCTACTCGAGTATTCCCTGTGGACAACAAAAAGCCAGTTGTTTTTCTTTTGTAGCCCCTACTTAATATAGCAATGGCATAATTATCCTGTAATGTTCTTACCAGCAATTCTATCATTGGGGTCTTACCAGTGCCACCAACGCTTAAATTGCCCACACAAATGGTTTTTACAGCAAAAGTCTTTGAAGAAAATATACCAAAGTCAAAACACTTATTTCGTATAAAGACAATAAGTCCATAAATGAATGATATGGGCAAAAGAAGTTTTCGTATTACCTGCATTAGTACGAAATTATAATAATTTATCTTTGAATATCTTATTTTTCAACAAAATGACCATAAACGATATTACGAATATCCTAGAGGAGTTTGCACCGCTAAACTTTGCAGAGGATTTTGACAATGTAGGCCTTTTAATAGGCAATGCAACCACAGAGGTCACCGGAGTCCTGGTAACATTGGATACCTTGGAAAATGTAGTGGATGAAGCCATTGCTAAAAAATGTAACCTAATCGTTAGCTTTCACCCCATAATTTTTGGGGGACTAAAAAAGATAACCGGCAAAAATTATGTAGAACGCGTAGTAATCAAAGCCATAAAAAATGACATTGCCATATATGCCAACCATACGGCTTTAGATAATGCAAGACATGGGGTAAATGCTAAAATTTGTGAAGTGTTGGGCCTAAGCAACACTAAAATATTATTGCCCCAAAAATCTACGTTTAAAAAATTGACGACCTATGTTCCGGTAGAAAATAGTGATGATGTTAAACAAGCCCTCTTTACAGCAGGTGCCGGAGAAATTGGCAATTATTCTAACTGTAGTTTTTCCGTAGAGGGCAAAGGAAGTTACAAGGCCAATAGTAATGCCAATCCCACAAAAGGAACCATTGGGGAAACCCATACGGAACAAGAAATCATGCTTACTTGTATCATGACCAAAAATAAAACCACGGCAGTGGTCAATGCGTTATTGGACAGCCATCCGTACGAGGAAGTAGCTTATGACATTCAAACATTGGACAACACCAACCCCTACATAGGTATGGGAATGATCGGAGAATTGGCAAATGCGCTGCCAGAACATCAATTTTTAAGTGATTTGAAGCTTAAAATGAAAACACCGATCGTTAGACATTCAAAATTTTTAAATAGACCAATTAAAAAAGTTGCGGTTCTTGGTGGAAGCGGATCGTTTGCAATTAGTGCGGCAAAGGCAGCAGGTGCCGATGTTTTCATAACCGCAGACCTTAAATATCATCAATTTTACGAGGCTGAAAACCAAATTGTTTTAGCAGATATAGGACACTTTGAAACTGAGCAGTTTACAAAAAACCTTTTAGTTGATTATCTTACAAAAAAAATTCCTAATTTTGCAGTCCATTTATCGGAAAGTATAACAAATCCCATCAATTATTTTTAATATGGCAAAAAAAGAAGATTCCTCTGTAGAAGCGAAGTTAAGAGCATTATATGATTTGCAATTAATTGATTCTAGAGTCGATGAAATAAGGAATGTTCGTGGAGAACTACCTTTAGAAGTAGAAGATTTGGAAGATGAAGTCCTAGGCCTAAAAACGAGAATGGATAAACTTAAAACTGATTTAGAGAACATCAACTTCGAAATCGGTGCCAAGAAAAATCTAATTGAAGAAGCTAAGGCCCTAATTAAAAAATACGGCGAACAACAAAAAAATGTTCGTAACAGTAGAGAATTTAATTCTATCAGCAAAGAATTGGAATTTCAAGAATTGGAAATACAATTGGCAGAAAAGAACATTAAGGAGTTCAAGGCTCAAATAGAGCAAAAGAAAGCTGTAATTTCTGATACTAAAGAACGTTTAGCGGAACGCGAGGCACATTTAAAGCATAAGAAGGGCGAGTTGAACGCCATATTGGCCGAAACGGAAAAAGAGGAAAAAGCTTTATTGGAAGAGTCCATCAAGTTTCAGGATAAGATTGAAGAGCGTTTGGTAAAAGCTTATGCGCGTATTCGCAAAAACGTTAAGAACGGTTTAGCCGTTGTACCTATTGAAAGAGGTGCTTCAGGTGGTTCTTTCTTTACTATTCCACCCCAAGTACAGGTAGAAATTGCCTCAAGGAAAAAAATAATTACAGATGAGCATAGTGGTCGTATTTTGGTTGACCCAACGTTAGCCGAAGAGGAAAGCGAAAAAATGCAAAAAATGTTCGCAAAGTTATAAGAACATGTCATCATGAGAATAAAAAGGCCATCTTTTAGAAGATGGCCTTTTTTTAGTATATTACTTTTAATGAGCCTATTTCACCATTTACTAATATTATCTGCACTCTTTCATATCCATATGATAAACGCACAAACAATCAAGGATTTTCAATGGAAGAATAGAATACTAATTTTAAATAGTAACTCAACCAATACCAGTTCAGTAGACCAAGCCATACAAAAAATCAATGGGGCACAGCAGAACGTTCAGGAAAGGGACCTCATGGTCCTTATTCTCAACAAAGACAAATTTTATACTTTAGAAAATAAATTGGTAGACCTTAAACCGGTTGCCTCTCTCAATACTTTAAATGATGGCTATATCTTAATTGGTAAGGATGGTGGCATTAAAGCACAGGAACCATATCCTTTGGACCTTAAAAAATTATTTGACCTCATTGATAGTATGCCCATGAGAAAGTCTGAAATAAAAATAAAATACTGATTAGCCCAATAGTTCCAATATTTTTTCCTCTACTTCCCTACTATCCCATTTTTTATCCAAATCAGGCATTTTCATCACCTCTTTCATAATGGCCTCTTGCGCATCTCCTTCTGCCAATGCTTCTGCATAAGGTCTTAGGGAAAAGGTAACCCTACTATATGCGGGCACCCATTTATCCGGATATTTGGAGGCAAAGTGTTTTTCAATTTTCTTTTGTAGCAAAAAATTGGCATCTGCGGTCTTACTGCTCATTTCCACAAAATTTCGATAACTTAATTCTGCAATGGCGTCCGCATTAGGTTTTCTCCTTTCTTGATAGGTCTGAAAAATTTTTTCCCAATCATTGCCCAGTTCTTGTATTATCTGGTCCAGCACATAAATATCCTCAAAACCGGCATTCATTCCCTGACCATAAAAAGGAACAACTGCATGTGCAGAATCTCCCACTAGCGCTACTTTGTTCCAATAGGTCCATGGGTAACATTTCATGGTAACCATGGCACTGGTAGGGTTTTTAAAAAAATCTTCCGTTAAGTTTTCTATTTCATTTTTTACATTGGGAAAATAGGTCGTAAAGAACAAGACCGCGTCTTGCTTGGTCTTAATACTTTCAAAGGATACATCCCCTTCAAACGGCATGAACAACGTACACGTAAAGCTACCATCTAAATTGGGCATGGCTATGAACATAAATTTGCCCCGTGGCCAGATATGAAATGAATTTTTGTCCAATTTATGTGTACCGTCACTATTGGCGGGTATGGTTAGTTCCTTATATCCTACGTCAATAAAATCCTGGGAATAATCAAACCTACTGCGGCGCTGCATTTTGTGGCGCACCCTAGAAAAGGCACCGTCACAGCCAAATACCAAATCATATTCGTATTCTTTCCATTCTCCTTTTTCACTCTCACCCGTAAATATTTTGGCCTCTGGTAAGTCTATATCCCATACCTTTTCCTCAAAACGAAAATCTACACCATTTTTTTCGGCAAGGTCTATCATCTTCCGGTTCAGTACCCCCCTGGATATGGACCATATAGCTTCACCGTCCTTTCCATATTTTTGATAATACTCCGGTTTACCTATAACATGCATGGCACGCTTGTCCAATGGAATGGCAATGGTCTTAATCTCCTCTTCCAGGCCCACGGCTTTTAAGGCATTCCACCCCCTATTGCTCATGGCCAAGTTGATCGACCTTCCTGAAAATTCTATATTTCTAATATCGGGCCTTCTGTCGAACACCGTTATGCGGTGCCCGTATCTTTTTAAATAAATTGCCAGTAATGAACCTACTAGTCCGGAGCCTATAATGGCTATATTTTTTCTTTCTTGGGTCATGCTTGAGGCTTTATGCCATCATTAAGTGAATGTTAAATGTAGCAAATAATGAACTATTTATAGCATTCATTATACAAACTAAACAAATCAATTTGGAATTCTTACGATAATAATGTTTAACTTTATTTAAAATTAATTAAACAATTTTTATTTTGAAATATTTCAATATTGAAGCGTTGCAAAAACTTCCCAGCAGGCACAGGGCCCACCTCATCAATACCTGCACCGGATATAAATCTGCCAATCTAATTGGGTCAAAGGATAAAAATGGTATCACTAATTTAGCGGTCTTCAATTCCGTAGTACATATTGGTAGTAACCCTCCAATGCTAGGTTTTATTCTTAGACCATTGACCGTAAGGAGAGATACTTACCATAATTTTAAGGAAACCGGTTTTTTTACGGTCAATCAAATAACTAGTTCAATTATCAAAGCGGCCCACCATACATCCGCCAGTTATAATCATGATATTTCAGAATTTTCAAAAACCGGTTTAACCGAAATGTATTTGGATGATTTTTTTGCCCCGTACGTAGCGCAAAGTAATATAAAGATAGGTTGTAGCTATATAAACGAGTATACGATTAAGGAAAATGGATGCCTATTGATTATTGGAGCTATTGAACACTTGTACCTACCGGAAAATATTATTCAAGACGATGGCTGGTTACACTTAGAGAAAGCGGATACGGCTGCTATTATTGGGCTTGATGGTTATGCGTTGCCTAAACTGTTAAACAGGTTCAATTATCAACAACCAGATGAACTTATCAAAACCATCTTATAATGGCCCATAAGAAACAATTTTTACCAACCAAAATCTGTGCGGTATGCAAAAGACCATTTACGTGGCGCAAAAAATGGGAAAGTAATTGGGAAGAGGTAAAATATTGTAGCGAAAAATGTAGAAGAAATAAAGCTTAACCAAAAACTATATCATGAACAATATCATTTGGTTTAGAAATGATTTAAGAATAGAGGACAATATTTCATTGGTTCATGCCATGAAAGGCAAGAAGGTTATCGCCTACTATTGTTTTGAATCACTTTTTTTTAAAGAGGATATATATGGATTTAAAAGAACGGAGAAATTTAGGGCCAAATTTTTAATAGAGACCTTAAAAAATTTAAAAGAGCAGTTAAAACAACTCCATATACCCTTATTTGTATATCAAGGAGAATCAGCTACCCATCTTACGCAATTGATCAATTTACATCAAATAGATAATGTGTATTTACAGAAAGAATGGACAAGAGACGAACAGGATATAGTAAATATGGTTAAGAATAAGGCAAGGTCTACCACGTTCATTGAAACCTTTGATCAATTTTTATTTCATCCAGAGGATATACCCTATTCATCCTATGACTCCATACCTGAAATTTTTACGAGTTTCAGAAAAAAATGTGAGCTTAGCGTAAAGGTAAGGCCCATAGCCAAGATCACTCATACATTACCTTTGGATAATCTTATTGAAACCCATACGCATATACCTACCATAACGGAATTAGGATTTAATGAGTTCACCGTGGATAAACGTACGGCCTTTCCCTTTAAAGGGGGCACTTCTGAAGCCAAAGAAAGAATTGACCACTATTTTTGGAAAACCAGAAAACTGGCATATTATAAAAAGACCAGAAACGGACTTGTTGGCACTGATTATAGTTCCAAACTATCCCCGTGGTTGGCCAATGGCAGTATCTCTCCTAAAATGATCTTTTGGGAAGTCAAGCATTTTGAGAAAGAAATAACCAAGAACCAAGATACCTATTGGCTCATATTTGAACTTTTTTGGCGTGATTATTTTAAATATATATCCTTAAAACATCAAAATACTATTTTTCTGCAACAGGGTATCCTCCAAAAAAAATATGATTGGAAAAACACCAAGAGCATAAAAACCGATTGGATAAACGGTATGACCAATGAACCTTTTGTAAATGCCAATATGAAAGAATTGGCTATGACCGGATGGATGAGCAATAGAGGAAGGCAAAATGTAGCAAGTTTTTGGTCAAAGGAAAAAGAACAGGATTGGCGTATAGGAGCTGCCTATTTTGAAAGTATGCTAATTGATTATGATGTGCACAGCAACTATGGAAATTGGATGTATGCCAGTGGAGTGGGCAATGACCCAAGGGACAGAAAGTTTAATATAAAAATTCAAGCTGAGCGCTATGATGGTAATGGCAAGTACCAACGTCTATGGTTGCAGAATACCTTGTTTTAACTGCAATACCCCCCACAAATAAGATAATTTAAAACACAGAAAATGAAGACCTTACGCTTAATTCTTGGCGATCAATTAAACCAAAACCACTCATGGTTCAACACCGTTGATGAAAATGTTATTTATATCATGGCGGAAATGAGGCAGGAAACGGATTATGTAAAACACCATATCCAAAAAGTAGTGGCTTTTTTTATGGCCATGCGCGACTTTAAGGAACAGCTCTCGTCCAAAGGGCATCACTTTATCTATTACACCGTTACCAACCCAGAAAACCCACAACAACTTAAGCAACTGATAGCACAGGCCATTGAGAAAAACAAAATACATAGATTTGAGTACCTATTACCTGATGAATATAGGTTGGATCAGCAATTAAAGGAAATTTGTGCAGACCTGACAATAGATAGCGCATTTTTTGATACGGAACATTTTTATACCACTCGTTCACAGTTAAAGGACTTTTTTAACGGAAAAAAACAATTGATCATGGAGAGTTTTTACAGAATGATGCGTAAAAAACATAACATCATGATGGTAAATGATCAACCGGAAGGTGGTAAATGGAACTTTGACCACGCCAATCGTAAAAAATGGAAAGGTCAACCAACCATACCCCATGAAAGGGGCTTTAGGAAAAACGTAACGGAAATTTTAAAAGAATTGGAAGAGGCCAATGTAGTAACGTTTGGATCAATTGACCCTGAACAATTTAGTTGGCCCGTTACCAGAGCGGACTGTCTTTCCGTACTAAACTATTTCTGCAATGAACTTTTAGTACATTTTGGTGATTACCAAGATGCTATGCATGAAGATCAGAAATTTTTGTTTCATTCGCGCATATCGTTTGCCATGAACGCGAAAATACTATCCCCAAAAGAGGTCGTAGATAAAGTTTTAGACCACTATTATAGCCATAAAGAAGATATACACATTTCGCAAGTAGAAGGCTTTATACGGCAAATAGTGGGATGGCGTGAATACATGAGAGGTATTTATTGGAAAGAAATGCCAGATTACAAAAACATGAACAAATTGGAAAACACCAATAAACTGCCAGATTTTTATTGGACCGGAAATACCAAAATGAACTGTTTAAAACACGCTATTGGCCAAAGTTTGGATACTGCCTATGCCCACCATATTCAACGACTTATGATTATTGGCAACTTTTCCCTGTTAACACAAATGCACCCAGATGAGGTGGACAAATGGTACCTGGGCGTATATATAGATGCCATAGAATGGGTAGAAATCACTAATACCAGAGGCATGAGCCAGTTTGCAGATGGCGGTATAGTGGCTACAAAACCATATGTAAGCAGTGCTAATTATATACATAAAATGAGTAATTATTGTGGTAATTGCCAGTATAGCCATACTAAAAAAATTGGTGAAAGCGCATGCCCTTTCAATGCTTTATACTGGAACTTTTTAGCAGAAAAGAAAAGTCATTTTAAGGACAATCAACGTATGGCCATGATGATGTCCCTATTGGACAAAATGGATGGAGAAAAATTAGCGGAACTGCAAAAAAGAGCGCATCTAATAATTCAAGATCCAGATGCTTTTTAATTTCAATACCAACTATAAAAAACACTAAAATTCATTCCTTTTTTAAATTGAATATTCCCGTTAAAAACCCAAAAAACTATAATTTTCAAAAATCTGACGAAAACAAGAATTATTTAGAAGGATAAACCATCCCATTTCTTAAATTCCTACGAATTTTATAGTGTAACGTTTTTGAGATTTTATTAAAAAAAAACGCTGTTACCCCCTAATAGTGTGATTACTATCGATTAACGACATTAAGTTATCGGCAAAGTAATTTTAACACTTTTCACCACACTCTTACAACAATTCCATTGTTTAAAAATTAACAAAAACAGCAATAATTCAATTTTTGAGGTTTTTACATTAATTAAAATTAACTAATTGATTTTCAGTATTTTATATTTAAAAAAATAATAAATGTTAAAATTTTGAAATTTATTTGAAAGAAAATTACTGCAAACAAAAAACCACAACTTTTACTTGCTACACAACAACAATTTAATTTTAAATTTTTATCAGCGTTAATTTGTCATTGTCCGTTTACTGGTAGATTTCTAGCCGTGGACGTACAGTTTTGAACGACGAAACTAGAAAGTTCAGTATTAAGGAATATTCTATTTCAACAACGTTCAAAGTTTGACATAAAAACAATTTGACCAGTTGCCGTACATAACTTTAAAAAGTCTGTACTGCCAAAAGTTAAGTTTAAGAAATGATAGTTTCTGATAATCGACCTATGACCAAAAATTTTATTGCAGCATTAACCTGCGTTCTATTCTGCTTGACCAGCACAATTTTATCGGCCCAATGTGAAAATAGTAATGGTGGTTTTGAAAGCGGCACCACCAATTATGTATTTGGACCCGGGTCTGCTATAGAAAGTAATCCTGTTCATGTGCTCAATGGTAGTTCTGCTGCCTCCTTACCCGCTACTGGCGGTGTGGTAACCACAGTGGGTTACCTAATTAGCGAGGGAGAAACCCTTAATTTTAGTCTATTTAATAAGGTATCCGGAACAACGGGAGATGTAGAGGTATCCGTTAATTTTTATAATGGTGGCGGAACTTTAAGAGGAACCGAGAATTTAACTATTCCAACGAACGCCAACGGCAACTATAAACAAAATGATTTTACGGCTACAGCTCCAGGCGGAACATCGTACTTTGAAATTGAAATATTGAACAACACCAACGATATCGTATATATCGATGACGTTTGTTTTGGATATCAGAGAGAAATTTGTGGTAATGGCATTGATGATGATGGTGATGGTGATGTAGATGAACATTGTTATAGTATATCAGATGCCAGCGTATCTGAAGGTGGGGTAATGACCTTTACCCTTTCTACTACAACGGCAGAATTATTGACAAGCCGTACTTTTGACCTTACTTACGTAAACCTTACCACAACAGATGCCGATTATACCGGACCTGCACAAGTTACAATAAACCCGTTATCAACTTCCAGAACATTTCAGGTTACTGCGGTAAATGATGATTGGGTAGAAGCTACGGAACAACAGTTCGCAATTTATTTTACAAGAAGTACCGGTGAGGTCAATTATGAAAAACGCCAAGGAATAGGAACCATAACCGATACCGATGTGGCCTATGTCACAGGTGGCAATTATGATGTTACCGAAGGAGGAACAATTAGCTACGGACTTACTTTGTCCACAGGAACAAATTCAGGCGGTCAACAATATGTAGGCATAGAAGATGCTTATTCGGTAGATTTCCAAGTTTTGGAATATACGGGTTCCGTTAGTCCGGCCAGTAATGGCACGGATTTTATTGCGTTTACCACAACGGCGACTTTTCCTGCGGGATCGGTTGCAGGTTCCCAAATTTTTATAGATATCCCTACAACTGAGGATTCTATGGTAGAACCATCTGAAGAATTTCATGGTATAAAATCACAAAACCCAGCAGAGGCTACTAAATATGGCTCAGGACCTTCAAGAGTATCCATAAATACGGAAAATTCTTCCTTACGAATACATGACAATGATACTGCAACCATAAGCATTACGGATGCTACCGTTCTTGAAAATGCCGGAAATGCTACAATTACCTTTACTTTAAACGGTGATGTCCAAAATCCTTTTGACATTGATTTTGCAACAGCGGACAATACGGCCCTGGCTACCACGGATTATACCACAGATTCAGGAACAATAAACTTCACAGGTACAAATGCGGAAATGTATGCCATAAATTTTGACATTACTGACGACTCCGTAACAGAACTTCAAGAGAACTTTGTCATTAATCCGGTTTACAACCCAACTACCGTTACTTTAACAAATTATGTACCGCAACAAATAAACTTTGTTCCAAGTTCATCAACGATTACGATAAACGATGATGATCTGGATACGGACAATGATGGTATTAGGGATGCAGTGGACATTGACGATGACAATGATGGTATTTTGGATACCAATGAAGCCATTGAGTGTATTGATGATGATTATCTGGCTTGGGAATTTAATTCTCCTCCCGGTACCAGAACAGTGGACTATGTCCAAAATCCAGCAATAACAAATTGGTTAATTTCCTCGGCTTCCGATATTGTTATCGGTAGCGGAATTACAGATGCTTCACCTGGAACGGAATTACAGATTACAGATTTAAATGCGGCAAACTATACGGAAGCAATTGTCAATAATGACTACATAGAAGTAAGTTTTACGACCGCAAGTAATTTGACATATCCTGTTATGGAACGAATGGGTGTCAACTGGTATCAAAATTCCGATGGTACTACTATTGGTAATGCCTATGATGCGGCCATAGCCATATCAAAAGATAATTTTGTAACCTCTACCTTGTTGAATTCTGATGTTAGGGTTCATTATCCTACTAATGGGGTTTCTGAGTTTTTTGATTTAACACAGTCCGGGGTACAATATAATTTAGAAGAAAACACAACGTATACCGTTCGTATTTACGCCTATAACCAACAATCTGATGGTAATGTGGCATATTCCGTTTTCGATGATTTGACCCTAAGGTTGTCATCATGTTTGGAACGTGATACGGATGGGGACAATATTCCCGACCAATTAGATAACGATAGTGATAATGATAATTGTGTAGATGCGGTAGAAGCCGGACATACAGATCCAGATGCAGATGGTTATTTAGGCAATTCACCAGTGACAGTAAATGCTGAGGGTCAAGTTACGGGCCAAGGCGGGTATACAGGAGTAAGCGGAAATGAAATTTTGGCAACGGAAACAACCGTAAATGTTCCACCTTCCAATACTACGGTCAACGAAGGAGGCTCAACTACTTTTTCCATAGATGTATCTGCCATAAACACAACAAATTTTGCTTCTAGTGCTCCGGTCTATTCCGGTCCTGGAAGTTCTGATTCTTCTAGCGAACTAAACTATCAATGGCAGGAAAATGGTGTAAATCTTAGTGATAACGGGGTATACAGTGGTGTAACCACCAATACCTTGGCCATAAGCGATGTTTCTGGTTTAAGTGGGAATACGTATACGGTAATCGTTACCCATAATGACCATTTATGTACCAATATTCAACACTCTGCAACCCTAACCACAGTTGATATTTGTGATCCGGTAGCATCAGGATATACTGATACGGATGGTGATGGTCTAACGGATATTTGTGATCAAGATGATGATAATGATGGTATTTCAGATACTGAAGAATGCCCCATTGTACCTGTAGATTTTAGTGCAATTGAATCTGACCCCATAAATGTGGGCGATGCATCCGTCAGTTTTTCCAATGATATCAACGGTAATGCCTTACCATTGACCTTGAGTATTGCTAATATTACAAGTTATGGCGCTACAGATGTAGGTGTCCTTTCCGAGAATTCTGGGTCAATATTAAGATTTCAAGACGCCAATGGGGTAACCTCCGGTACTGGGTATTCTGCGGAATTACAGTTTTCAGAACCTTCCAATTTCAGATTTGGAGCAGATAATACATTGGGGAATTCCAATATCAATCAATCGGATAGATTCATCATTACTCCTATCAACCCTTCCGCAGATTTTAAATGGATCGTTATATCCAGTGCAGCTGCGGATATTACTACGGTAAATAACGAAATGACCTTAACTGGGGACAGTAGCTCCGGTAACCTGGGAAATACTCCTTTCGCTGAATTTGACATTACTATTTCAGGTACGGTAGAAGGATTGATCGTATATCATGAAGCCAACTTCTCCGCGCCTTCCCCTAGTGGTGTTAATTCCGGTAGATTTTCTTTTTCTTTCTGCCCAGATTCTGACAATGATAATATTCCTGATAGTCTTGAAACGGATAGTGACGGTGATGGTTGCGCAGATACGGTAGAAGCTGGTTTTACTGATACAGACAACGATGGCATATTGGGTACATCTCCCGTAACGGTTGATGCTAACGGACTGGTAACTGGACAAGGTGGTTATACCGGTACAAATGCAAATGTAACAACCGCCAACACTCCTGCGGTTATTACCACACAACCTACCAACCAAATAACAAATTTAGGCGGTAATGCCACATTTACGGCAGTAATTTCCGGAACTGGCCTTACCTACCAATGGGAAATAAGTACGGACGAGGGCACCAATTGGAATCCAATTACCAATTCGGGAATTTATACTGGGGCAGATACCGATCAATTGACCTTAACCGGGGTTTCCACATCTGATCACGCTAATGTATTTAGGCTTATTGCCTCTGATATTAATAATGCTTGTACCCCAGAAGTAATTACCAATGAAGTTAATCTTTATATAACTCCAGAAATCAGCATATCGGATTCTGCAACAACGGAAGGTTCCGATAACGTTTTCACGATAACCGCATCTCATAGTATTAGTCAGGATATTACGTTCAATATCGCGTACACTGATATAACAACCAATAGTGATATTGCCACTAATGGTGTTGATTATAATGGACCAAATTCGGTTACACTTTTGGCAAATTCAACATCGGTAACTTACAATGTTGCTACGGTAGACGACCTTCTTTTTGAAGGAACAGAAGAATTTGAAACCCAAATAGCTTACGGTTCTGGCGGTACGGTCACTATTATTGATAATGAAGGGCAAGGCTTAATTTATGATAATGACAACCCCGCTGCAGGAGAAGGTATTTCCGTAGCAGATTTTTCCGTTAGCGAAGATGTTGCCGGAGGAATCGCAAATTTCGTTTTTACCTATACAGGTCCTGAAGTAGAAAGATCATTTACCTTGGAATATCTTATAAATGACGGTAGCGCACAATTATCTTCAGATTATTTGATCAATGGTGGAACTACCATTACAGGAATCATCACATTCCCGGCCAATACAAGTAATGGAGATACGCAGAGCTTAAACATTAATATCATAAATGACAATTATATTGAACCTACGGAAGATTTGACCTTGGACATTACGA
Source organism: Maribacter sp. MAR_2009_72 (assembly GCF_007827235.1). Classification (NCBI taxonomy): domain Bacteria; kingdom Pseudomonadati; phylum Bacteroidota; class Flavobacteriia; order Flavobacteriales; family Flavobacteriaceae; genus Maribacter; species Maribacter sp. MAR_2009_72. The sequence goes on from NZ_VISB01000001.1 coordinate 1,690,024, forward strand.
ACAAGTCCTTTTCTAATCTTATTATCGTAGACAATACAGCTATTGGAACCATTACCAACGATGAGACTCCTGCCGCAGGAGAAGGAATTTCAATCGCAGATTTTACGGTTAATGAAGGAATTACCGGCCCAAATACTGTTGACTTCGTCGTTACATATACAGGACCTTCCGTTGAAAATGCATTTACTGTAGATTATGCCCTTGCAGATGTAACCACTACCGCAGGATCGGATTATAGTGCCAGTGCTACTGGAACAATCACTTTTCCTGCAGATACCGCAGATGGAGATACACAAGTCATTACGTTGTCAATAACAAATGACAACATAATTGAAGGTGATGAAAGTTTAACGGCTACATTATCCAATGTATCCAATCCCTTTTTGACTATAGTAGATGGAAATGCCACCGGTATCATAGAAGATAACGACACCACACCATCCACAGGATTATCCGTTGCAGATTTTACCGTTAACGAAGCAATAGGTACCGTCAATTTCGTAGTTACCTATACAGGGAAAAACGTTAAGGACGGATTCACAGTAGATTACGCTATCAATAATGGCACCGCTTTATCCGGTCAGGACTTTACGGCAGACCTTGCCAATCAACTTTCATTTCCCGCTGGTACCACCAACGGAACCACAAGGTCGGTAGCCGTTACCATTAATGATGACTTGATTATTGAGGGACCTGAAAATTTAAGTATACAATTGTCCAATCTATCTACATCCTTGCTTAATCTAGTAGATCCAGATGCTTTAGGTACAATAACCGACAATGATACCAAAACGGCCACGACCGGTCTTACCGTTGCTGATTTCACCGTTAACGAAGCTGGCAATACCGCTAACTTTGTCATTACTTATAACGGTAAGGAAGTTCAAAACAGTTTTACGGTGGATTATGCCATTACAGATGGTACAGCAACCGTAACTACGGATTATAATGTTAGTCCGCTTACAGACACCTTGATATTTCCTGCAGGTACTCAAGATGGTGACCAATTGACCGTTGCCATAGATATCTTAGAGGATGTAATCATAGAAGGGAACGAAACCTTAAATTTTGCGCTTAGCAATCTTTCTACGACACTGATCAATATTGTTGATGGCACTGCCCTAGGAACAATTGTGGACAATGATATAAAAACCGCTACAACGGGCTTAAGTGTTGCAGACTTTACCATTGCTGAAGATAGTGGTACCGCTAATTTCGTCATTACCTATAACGGATTGGAAGTACAGGAAGCCTTTACGGTAGATTATAACATTGCCGACATTTCCACAACGGTCAACGCTGACTATACGGCTACACTTACGGATCAAATTTCCTTCCCCGCAGGAACTTCCAATGGGGACCAAGTATTTATAGCTGTTAACGTTATCAATGATAATCTTATAGAGGCCAATGAGCAATTAAGCCTGCAATTATCCAATCTTTCAACCAACCTGATCAATATTGTTGATGCAAATGCAAACGGTACTATCACAGACAACGATAATACGTCGGATAAAGGAATTGATTTTCAAAACCTAACGGTAACCGTTACCGAAGGCGACCCAGGCGATACCGTGGAAGCCAATTTTATCGTTGAATTTATTGGTGATATAGATACAGGGGAAACCATTGAGGTAGATTATTTGATCAACAACGGTACTGCCGCCAATGCTACCGATTTCTCCCCTCCTGCTACCGTTCAGACATTGACCTTTACCAACTTGACCAAAACAAATACCATTACGGTTCCTATCCTTAACGATAATACGGTAGAGGCTGTAGAAGATTATTACGTGGACCTTGTAGCTATACGGTCTAATGTAGGTATCAGATTATTGAACAACCGTGCAACAGGTATTATTAACGATGATGATGGGGGTAGTTTATCCGTAGCCGGTTTTAGCATTGTTGAGCAGACCAATTCCATTAATTTTGATGTGTCCTATAGTGGCGACAGGGTTGTTGGCGGATTTACGGTAGCTTATCAAATTACGGACATTTCCACTACTTCTGGGGTAGATTATACGGTAGAGACTTCTTCAACAGGTACTTTAACGTTTACCGGGGTGGATAATGAGGTGAGGTCCGTACAGATCAATATAATAGGTGATTCCTTTATAGAACCTAATGAGGACTTACAGATAACGATTTCAAGTCCATCAATACCACAGATTACCATTGCGAACAACCAAGCTACGGGTACCATTGTCAATGATGACTCAGGTAGTATTTCCGTAACCGGTTTTTCTGTGGATGAGTACAATACCACCGCTAATTTTAATGTCACCTATACCGGTCAGCCCATAGATGGCGGATTTACGGCTTCTTACGTAATCAACGATGTAACTACGACTTCCGGAACGGATTATACAGTAGCATCACAAACTGGTACCCTAAACTTTACGGGCGCCAATAATCAGGTGTTACAGGTACCTGTCAACATTATTCAGGATGCTATTATAGAAGGAAATGAGACATTGAATATCACCATCACTTCAATTTCGCCCAATTTAGTTACTTCTACCAATGTCACCGCCACGGGTACCATTGTAGATATCAACCATCAACCAACTGCTGTTGATGATTCCTTTGTGGTTTTCGGTACAACGGATTTAACCATTTTGGCCAATGATGATTTTGGTTTCGACGGTCCTGCGGCCGTTAATTCACTTCAAGTTGGTGCCGCTCCAATAAATGGTACGGTAACGATTATGGACAATGGCACCCCAGGAGATTCAACGGACGATTATTTTGAGTACCTACCAAGTCCGTCATTTAATGGTAACGACTCATTTACATATATAATTACGGATTCTAACGGCTCAACGGATACGGCCACCGTAAATATTTATGTAAACGATACCAATCTTAAGAAAGATTTTGAAATTAGATATCAAGGAAGTATCAACGGAGATTTTACAATGATCGCCAACAATGTACTTTCCCGTACTAGAACAGGGAACTATAATGGGGAAGATGGCAACCATGACTTCACTGACAATGTCTTTGTTGATATTGATTCTGACCCAACGACCTTTAACTCTACCAATGCCAATTTGGCAAATCCAGAACCAAGTTTAAGCTGTCTTAATATCAAGAAAGCATATTTATACTGGGCAGCGGCAGATAAAGAATATGATGGTACTACCGGTGGTGGTGCCACGGAACCCACTTGGAACTATAACCAGGTGAAATTAATGCTTCCAGGTCAAACGACCTATACGACCGTATCTGCGGATGAAGTAATCTATAGGGGTCGTAATGACCATTTTCAAAATGACCCCTATGTGTGTATAAAGGATATTACGGATGACATAAACTTGCTTGCTTCTCCTTTTGGCACCTATCAAGTAGGTAACGTAAAAGCTACGGAAAGAAGGTTATTATCGCATGGTATCAATAGTAATACCGGTACATCTGGTGGTTGGCAAATTGTATTTGTCTATGAAAACGTATCATTGGACCCAAAAAATATTACGTTATATGATGGGTATGTTCATACGTTTGCCTCTAATGGTGCAGGTGAAACGGAATTTACGTTTAGTGGTTTTGAAACTATTCCAAATGGTGTCGTAAATGGTGATGTAATGATTGGCGCATTGGAGGGAGATAGAGATCTTTCCGGAGATCAACTATTGATTTATGATGCTACAAACAACTGGTCCAATATCAGCACAGCTTTGAGACCTGATAATAATTTCTTTAATAGTAGAATTACTATCGATGGATTAAACTATGTAAACCGTAGTCCTGCGAGTACAAATACGTTAGGTTTTGATGCTGCCCTTTTTCCGTTAACAAATGGAGGTAATCAATATATTCAAAACAATCAAACATTTGCCCGATTTAAAATCACAACAGATCAGGAATCTTATGGACTATACCTCATGGGACTTAGTGTTGATGTATACCAACCAAGTTTGGGTGCCCTAAGCCTAGATGTTAATGCTACCGGTCCTTTTGATGCAGGCGAAGTGGTTCCGTTAACGTTGAATATTACTAACACTGGAAATGATGATATAGAGGATTTAGAAATTACAACCGTACTGCCAGTAGAAGCTGACTTCTCCGGAGTAGGTACATTGCCTGCCGGCGTTTCACATTCTTATGACACATTATCAAGAACCTTGACCTTTACCGTTGCTAACGGTAATACCAACATGGGAGCAGATTTTGAGATAGATTTTGATATTGTACTTAGGGAACAATGTTATTTCTTGGAAGATGCTTGTACGGCAAGTTTTGAAATTCAATCTACAGCCACCTTTACCGGGGCAACGAACGGTAATACGTATACCACAAATAGTTCCTCTTCTACGGATTCTTGTGGAATTGGAACACATGACCCAACGGTCATAGATGTACAACAACCTGATCAAGTTGCATGGGCAACGGCTCCAAATGCATTGAACAGAACCGTTTCATGTGACAATATTTCAGCTTTGAACAATGCAAACTCTCTGGAACCTGCAACGGCAATCTGTGATTTCACCTTGAACAAGACTGCAGGTGCATTTGTACCATCTGGCTCTTGCCCTACTGAAGGTACATATACCAATACGTGGACATTTACAGATGCGTGTGGTAGAGTAAGCGAAACATATACTCAAATCATAACCATTGAGGATAATGACGCTCCAACCTTCAACGAATCCCTACCTGGGGATACGTATGCGGCACATGATAATATTCCGGTAGCTCCGATACTATCCGCCAATGATAATTGTGATGCAAATTCTACGGTAGTCTTTACGGAAACTTATGACGGTGACAATACAAGTACATCATATACCATCATTAGAAATTGGTCCGTAAACGATTGTGCAGGTAATAATACCAGCCATACCCAATATATTTATGTTAGTGAAAATGGAGACCCTATTGGTCTAAGTATTTCGGATATAACGGTAAATGAAGATGCAGGCACGGCAACGGTTGTGGTTACGCATACAGGATCGGTATCCGGTGGTTTTACACTAAACTACACTACTGCTGATGATACTGCGTTACAATCCAATGATTATATTGCACAGTCTAATTTAATTTCTTTCTCCGGTACCAATAATGAAAAAAGGTCCATTACCATTACTATCAATAACGATGACCTTATTGAGGTAACCGAGCAGTTCTTCGTACAGATTAGCAATGGTACCAATACACCACCAATAAACGATAATGAGGGTATTATCACCATTACGGACAATGATAATATTCCAGGTACAACAGGGGTATCTTTTGCCAATAACAATGTAGTCGTTACCGAAGGCACAAATACCTATGCGAGATTTACCGCTACGTTTACAGGAAATATTGCTCCTGGTCAAGATGTTTTGGTAGACTACATTACATCTAATGGCACCGCAGGCGAACCTGATGATTATACGCTGACGCAGGGTACCATTACTTTTAATAGTACTACGAATTCCGTTGATATAGATGTTCCGATCATTGATGACTCCATCATTGAACAAACAGAGGATTTTGTATTGACCTTATCCAATATACAATCTAACCTAGGTGTTGGCTTTGTGGATCAACAACCTACCAATACCGCAAACGGAACCATAAACGATAATGATAATATTCTGGGAACAACAGGTATTTCCTTTACCGATGATACGGTCATTGTAACCGAAGGTTCAGAAACGTTTGCAAGGTTTGTAGTAACCTTTACCGGGGCCATTGCACCAGGCGAGAATGTAACTGTGGATTTTGAAACATCTGATGGTATTTCTGCCCAACCAGCTGAACAACCTGACGATTACACATATACCAATGGTACGATAACCTTCAATAGTACAACGACCACGTTCAATATAGACGTGCCGTTCAATGACGATAATATCATTGAACCTACTGAAGATTTTATCTTGACCTTGTCCAATGTGCAATCTAATATAGGAGTTGGCTTTGTTGATCAACAACCTACAAATACGGCTATAGGAATCATCAACGATAACGATAATGATCCTGGTGTAACAGGAATATCGTTTGAAAACGATAACATTACTGTGAACGAAGCGGATATCTCCGCTACGATCACCGTTCTTCTTACGGGCAATGTACAAGGGGGCTTTAGCATAGACTATACCACTACTCAAGACTCTGCACTACCAGTAGATGACTATACTGCTGTGTCCGGTACATTAAACTTTAACGGTACTGATGGAGAAAGGATTACGATTACCGTTCCTATTACCAATGATAGTTTCATTGAACCTACGGAGCAATTTTTCATCGACTTATCCAATATTTCCACTTCGTTGATTGCCATAAACGACAATCAAGGTACGATCACCATTGAGGATGACGATCTAGCGCCAGGTAACGGTATTGACTTTGTCGCAACAAATGTTGAGGTAACCGAAGGTGTTGGTGTTACGGCCGTTTTCGATGTTATTCTTTCAGGTACTTTCCAAGAGCCGTTCGATGTAGCCTTTGAAACAGCTTTTGGCACTGCTACAGCAACAGATTTCATTGCTCAATCGGATATTTTATCGTTCGCAGGTAACAATAATGAAGTTCATCAAATCACAGTAAACATACTTAATGATAATTTTATAGAACCTACCGAAGGATACTTTGTTAACCTATTAAGTACTACAAATCCTTTAGTGCCAATAAATACACCACAAGCTACAGGTACTATCCTTGATGATGATAATACTCCGGGTACCACAGGAATATCCTTTGACGCAGCGGACATTATCGTGACAGAGGGCGTGGGCGTACAGGCCGTGTTCACCGTGAACTTTACGGGCGAGATCGCCCCGGGAGAGGAAGTGAGCGTGGACTTCACCACCAACGACGGGACAGCCCTGGACGGAACGGACTACATCGCCGACATCGGTACGCTGACATTCAGGAACGACGAGTACACAAGGACGGTGGCCATCGATATCGTAAACGACAATTTCATAGAGCCGCAGGAGCAGTTCTCCATGGTACTGTCCAACATACAGTCCAACATGGGCATCGAGTTCGTGGACCAACAGCCCACGAATACCAAGACCGCGACCATACTGGACGACGACAACATTCCGGGCACCACCGGTATCTCGTTCGACGCAGCGGACATCATCGTCACCGAGGGCGTGGGCGTACAGGCCGTGTTCACCGTGAACTTTACGGGCGAGATCGCCCCGGGAGAGGAAGTGAGCGTGGACTTCGCCACCAACGACGGGACAGCCCTGGACGGAACGGACTACATCGCCGACATCGGTACGCTGACATTCAGGAACGACGAGTACACAAGGACGGTGGCCATCGATATCGTAAACGATAATTTCATAGAGCCGCAGGAGCAGTTCTCCATGGTGCTGTCCAACATACAGTCCGACATGGGCATCGAGTTCGTGGACCAACAGCCCACGAATACCAAGACCGCGACCATACTGGACGACGACAACATTCCCGGTACTACAGGTATATCCTTTGACGCAGCGGACATCATCGTGACAGAGGGCGTGGGCGTACAGGCCGTGTTCACCGTGAACTTTACGGGCGAGATCGCCCCGGGAGAGGAAGTGAGCGTGGACTTCGCCATCAACGACGGGACAGCCCTGGACGGAACGGACTACATCGCCGACATCGGTACGCTGACATTCAGGAACGACGAGTACACAAGGACGGTGGCCATCGATATCGTAAACGACAATTTCATAGAGCCGCAGGAGCAGTTCTCCATGGTACTGTCCAACATACAGTCCGACATGGGCATCGAGTTCGTGGACCAACAGCCCACGAATACCAAGACCGCGACCATACTGGACGACGACAACATTCCGGGCACCACCGGTATCTCGTTCGACGCAGCGGACATCATCGTCACCGAGGGCGTGGGCGTACAGGCCGTGTTCACCGTGAACTTTACGGGCGAGATCGCCCCGGGAGAGGAAGTGAGCGTGGACTTCGCCACCAACGACGGGACAGCCCTGGACGGAACGGACTACATCGCCGACATCGGTACGCTGACATTCAGGAACGACGAGTACACAAGGACGGTGGCCATCGATATCGTAAACGATAATTTCATAGAGCCGCAGGAGCAGTTCTCCATGGTGCTGTCCAACATACAGTCCGACATGGGCATCGAGTTCGTGGACCAACAGCCCACGAATACCAAGACCGCGACCATACTGGACGACGACAACATTCCCGGTACTACAGGTATATCCTTTGACGCAGCGGACATCATCGTGACAGAGGGCGTGGGCGTACAGGCCGTGTTCACCGTGAACTTTACGGGCGAGATCGCCCCGGGAGAGGAAGTGAGCGTGGACTTCGCCACCAACGACGGGACAGCCCTGGACGGAACGGACTACATCGCCGACATCGGTACGCTGACATTCAGGAACGACGAGTACACAAGGACGGTGGCCATCGATATCGTAAACGATAATTTCATAGAGCCGCAGGAGCAGTTCTCCATGGTGCTGTCCAACATACAGTCCAACATGGGCATCGAGTTCGTGGACCAACAGCCCACGAATACCAAGACAGCTACCATACTGGACGACGACAACATTCCCGGTACTACAGGTATATCCTTTGACGCAGCGGACATTATCGTGACAGAGGGCGTGGGCGTACAGGCCGTGTTCACCGTGAACTTTACGGGCGAGATCGCCCCGGGAGAGGAAGTGAGCGTGGACTTCGCCACCAACGACGGGACAGCCCTGGACGGAACGGACTACATCGCCGACATCGGTACGCTGACCTTCAGGAACGACGAGTACACAAGGACGGTGGCCATCGATATCGTAAACGACAATTTCATAGAGCCGCAGGAGCAGTTCTCCATGGTACTGTCCAACATACAGTCCAACATGGGCATCGAGTTCGTGGACCAACAGCCCACGAATACCAAGACCGCGACCATACTGGACGACGACAACATTCCGGGCACCACCGGTATCTCGTTCGACGCAGCGGACATCATCGTCACCGAGGGCGTGGGCGTACAGGCCGTGTTCACCGTGAACTTTACGGGCGAGATCGCCCCGGGAGAGGAAGTGAGCGTGGACTTCGCCACCAACGACGGGACAGCCCTGGACGGAACGGACTACATCGCCGACATCGGTACGCTGACATTCAGGAACGACGAGTACACAAGGACGGTGGCCATCGATATCGTAAACGACAATTTCATAGAGCCGCAGGAGCAGTTCTCCATGGTGCTGTCCAACATACAGTCCGACATGGGCATCGAGTTCGTGGACCAACAGCCCACGAATACCAAGACCGCGACCATACTGGACGACGACAACATTCCCGGTACTACAGGTATATCCTTTGACGCAGCGGACATCATCGTGACAGAGGGCGTGGGCGTACAGGCCGTGTTCACCGTGAACTTTACGGGCGAGATCGCCCCGGGAGAGGAAGTGAGCGTGGACTTCGCCACCAACGACGGGACAGCCCTGGACGGAACGGACTACATCGCCGACATCGGTACGCTGACATTCAGGAACGACGAGTACACAAGGACGGTGGCCATCGATATCGTAAACGACAATTTCATAGAGCCGCAGGAGCAGTTCTCCATGGTGCTGTCCAACATACAGTCCGACATGGGCATCGAGTTCGTGGACCAACAGCCCACCAACACCAAGACCGCGACCATACTGGACGACGACAACATCCCGGGTACGACCGGCATCTCGTTCGACCCTACCGATGTTATTGTAACAGAAGGTGTAGATCCAGAGGCTATCTTTACAGTTAACTTCACCGGAGAAATTACACCCGGAGAAGACGTGACCGTAGAATATGTTACCTATGACGGTACTGCAATGGATGGTTTTGATATGACGGCACAAATTGGGTCGTTGACATTCAACAATGGAAACTATACCGCAACAATTAATATACCTATTCTTGATGATAGTTATATAGAGCCGCAAGAGGCATTTACGGTAGAGCTATCAAACATTCAGTCCAATATGGGGATAGAGTTCCTTGATCTTCAACCTACCAATACGGATACAGGTATCATTAACGATGATGACAATATTTTGGGTACAACAGGTATCTCTTTTGATCCTGCCGATGTCATTGTAACCGAAGGTGTTGATCCAGAAGCAATATTTACGGTCAACTTTACAGGATTGATTACCCCTGGAGAAGATGTTACCGTGGATTTTGCTACCTATGATGGTACTGCTATTGACGGTTCCGATATAACCGCACAAACTGGAACGTTAACCTTTAACGATAATAATTATAGCGTAACTTTTGCCATACCGATATTAAATGATGAAATCATTGAACCAATAGAGGAGTTTACCACGGTATTATCAAATATACAGTCTAATATGGGGATAGAGTTCCTAGATCTTCAACCTACCAATACGGATACAGGTATCATTAACGATGATGACAGCGATCCATCTACTAAAGGTGTAGAATTTGATCTTACATCCATAATCGTAAATGAGGATGCCGGTACGGTAAATATAGATGTTGTACTTAACGCACAGGTTCAAGAAGAGTTCACTGTTGAATACTATACCGTTGATGCCACCACAATTGAAGGTGACGATTATATTGGCGTTCCAAGAAATTCACAAACCTTGACATTTGGCGGTATTCATGCGAACACACAGACCATTGTCATAAATATTATAGATGATATTATCATTGAAGATCCTGAAAATTTCAGGGTTATCCTAGAGAATATTTCATCACCATTGGTAGGTATACTTTCCAATGATATTACAACGGTGACCATTGTAGACAATGATGGTGATGAAGGTTGGCCTACCGATGTTACTATTGAGGCTTGTGATAGCATACCTGAGGTTTACGAAATCACCTCGGATAGTACATGTGCCATATCTGTAGCGTATGATGAATTAATTGAAGGACAGGATGATGAATGTGCTACGGAATACACAATTACGAGAACTTGGACGGTTACAGATTGTGTAGGCAATGTGCGCACCCACACTCAGGTAATTACAATTGAAGATACCGTTGCACCTACGTTCAACGAAGAATTGCCACAAAATATGACTGTGGAATGCAACATGGTTCCAGATGCGGTAACACTTACGGCTACAGATACCTGCGACCCTAATATTGATGTGGTTTTTGAAGAAACCATTACCAATGATGCCAACTGTGCCCTTGGTTACACTGTTACAAGAACTTGGAACGCAACAGATTGCGCAGGTAATAATGTTGAGCATACACAGGTAATAACAGTTGAGCCCACGGGACCAATTATGACAGAGGCCTATGAAGAGGAAATCTCCATCATATGTGGGGATGAAATACCGGCTGTACCTGAATTGATATATACCGGTGGTTGTGATAATTATGAAGTGGTATTCAATGAAGAAACCCAATATGCCACTGATAGTGATGACTTCATGATCATCAGAAATTGGGAGTTAACAGATTCTTGCGGCAATACGGCATCGTTTGAACAAATCATCTTTGTTCTTCAACCTCAGCTAGAAGAGATAACGATCAATATCTGTATTGAAGACCAGCCAATTGATTTACTAAATTATTTACCACAGGATTTTGACCAAAACGGCACATTCATGATTCTTGAAGGGGATGTGGTCCTTGAACAAAGTTTCTTTGACCCAATGAACCATGAGCCTGGAGAATATAAAATAGCTTACAGTTCTACAGAAGGAACATGTAAATACTATGTAGATTTTACGGTCTTGATAGATACGGAATGTGTACCATGTGGTAGAGGGGAAATTGTATTGTCCAAAGCGGTAACCGCAAACGGAGATGGTGTCAATGATTACTTTGAGATAAAAGGTGTTGAATACTGTACGTTTAGTTTTGACATTATGATCTTCAATAGATGGGGAACCAAGGTGGCGGAAATTCAGGACTACCAAAATGATTGGGGCGGTGTTGCTCCTAGCGGATCATTTGGTCAATCTGGTATGTTACCAACCGGTACTTACTACTATATCATTACGGCAACCGATAGGGAAACCGGTAAAATACTTGAACCTTTTAACGGATATATATATCTGGGAACCGAATAAGAATAATGTAAAGTGTAATGTTGCCCCTTTATGTTCGGGTCAACATTACACTATTTAAATCTTAACAACATACTTGTTAAAACATTCATTTTAAGCATTGTACATAAAATTTATCAAGCAATGATTATATCTGATAATAGCATCAGTTCATCGAGTAAAAGGTATAAGAACGAATATTACAAGGCAATGACCGTCTAATTTTTAAAAGTATGACGCATCAACCTAATTTTGATAACAATAAGATTAACCTACTTATAAAAAATACATAGCGGTAATCGCTAAACCCTGAACTATACCATGAGAAAAGCTCATATTCTTTTAGCTGTACTACTTTTTATGGGTGCCTTTGCCAAAGCGCAGCAGCTACCCCAGTTTACGCAATACATGTACAACACCATTTCAGTTAACCCCGCCTATGCAGGTAGCCGGGAAACATTAAATGCTACAGTACTGCACAGAAACCAATGGGCAGGTCTAGAGGGAAATCCAAGAACGAGTACCTTTTCGGTTCATACCCCATTAAAAAATGAACGAATAGGTTTAGGGGTGTCATACATCAATGACCGTTTGGGTTTTGAAAGTACCAATTACTTTTATGCCGATTTTTCATATACCGTACCCGTTAGCGAGGAAATAAACCTACGCTTTGGTTTAAAGGGCGGCGCAACTAGTTATAACCTGGTTAACCCAGACCCCAATGATCAATTTTTCAATTCTAACTTTAACAGTATTAACCCTAATTTTGGTGCCGGTGTATATATTGGCTCTAACAGATGGTATGCGGGTATTTCTTCCCCAAGAATCCTTAATACCGATTTGAACGAGGGTGAATTTCAGGCATTGGAACGAAATAGTTATTACGCCATTGGTGGACTTGTGTTCGACTTGTCGGCTACCACAATATTCAAGCCTACCATAATTACCAAATTTACCAATGGTGCTCCGGCCACTTATGATTTTACCATCAACTTTTTGTTCAACGAAAAGTTTTGGATTGGTACTTCCTATCGTGTAAACGATGCTTCAAATTTTGGTGCCATGATGGATTACCAAGTATCAAAGGATTTTAGGATCGGTTACGCCTATGACCTACCGACTTCTGCGGTAAGACCGTACACCGGAGGAACCCATGAAATTATTTTAATCTATGAAATCAGAAAGAAAGTATTAGGTCCTGTAAAATCCCCAAGATATTTCTAGAATCCTAAATCAAACGCAATGAAAACGTATAAAACCTACTCCATATTAACGTTACTTTTCTTAGTAGGCCAATTTGCCTTTGCACAATTTGCCTCCCAAAAAAAAGCGGATTATTACTTTAGTAAATTCTCTTATGCCAAGGCAATACCGGAATATGAGAGAATGATAGATTCAGATTTAAATTCTGAGTATGCACACCAACAATTGGCAGAATGTTATTTGCTTATTAGAGACTATAAAAAATCCATACCCCATTTTAAGGCGGTAATCAATAATGCAACTTTGCCTACGGATTATTATTTTAAATATGCCATGGCACTTTATGCAAATGGTGATTTGGATGAGTCTGAAAAGTGGATTAAAAAATATAAAAAATACAATAAAAACGATTCTAGGGTAAAACGCTTTTTAAAGGATGGCAACTTGGCATCTGTAGTATTTAACAGTAGACAACGTTATGAAGTAGAGCCCGTTTCATTTAATTCTACAGATAGCGATTTTGGAATCTCTAGATTTAAGGGCAATCTATATTTTGGTTCATCTAGACGAGATGAAGTTACCGGAGATACCTATGGTTGGAACGATGAACCTTGGTTAGATCTTTTTGTAGTTCAGGAAGATAATGATATGTCCATGCCAAAAAGGTTAAAAGGTAATGTAAATACCAAATTTCATGAAAGTAGCGTAGCGTTTTCTACGGATTACAAAAATGATACGATTATGTATTTTACCCGTAACAATTTCTATGATAAAAAGGAAGGTTACGGAGCATCTAACGAAATCAATCTAAAAATATATACCGCCAAATTTATTGATGGAGAATGGGTAGAAAACAGTAACCTGAGAATTAACAGTGATTATTACTCTACAGGACACCCTTCCGTAAACAAGGCCAGAACCCGAATTTATTTTACCAGTGACCGTCCGGGCGGTTATGGAGGCACAGATATTTATTATGCTGAAATTCATGAACGCGGTGGTATACAGACACCGGTGAACGCAGGACCGATCGTGAATACCGAAGGAAATGAAATGTTTCCGTTCATAAATGAGGAAGGAAAATTGTTCTTTAGTTCAGATGGCCATGTTGGTTTCGGTCAATTGGATGTATTTTCTACAATTTCCGATGAGGATGGTAAGGTTATCGATATTATTAACCTAGGTACCCCTATCAATAGTTCCAGTGATGATTTTGCCTATTATGGACTTCCTAATGGACTTGAAGGTTATATCAGCTCTAACCGAGAGGGTGGTATGGGTAGTGATGACATCTATAAATTTAAGTTTACGCCTTCATTGGACGTAGAAGGTTATGTTGTGGATGGTGTAAACGAACAAATGTTGGATAGTGTGCAGATAAAACTGTATGATCAAATTACCAATACCATGGTTGCACAGACCATGACAGATGAGAACGGGTATTACAGATTTCCGGTTAATAGAAAAACTACATATATGATAGAGGCGGTTAGAAAAACACACCCTCATAAAAATGTGTATTTCAATACAGCAGAAACTCCAAAGGCCCAGAAAATACTAAGGCAAGACATTGTTCTGGAACCTGTTCTTGACCTAAAATTATTGGCGGGACTTAACAAGATATATTTTGATTTCAACAAAAGTGATATACGCCCAGATGCCGCCAAAGAATTGGATAAGGTAATTAAGGTAATGAACCAAACATATCCGGATATGATTATTAAACTGGAATCTCATACAGATCCGGTTGGTAGTCATACCTATAACGACAACTTATCGGAAAGTAGGGCAAAATCTACTTATGAATATCTTATAGAAAACGGCGTCTCAAAGGATAGAATCGTCTCTTATAAAGGTTTTGGCAAACGTATGCCAATTAACAAGTGTACCAGTAAACAAGATTGCACGCCAGAGGAACTTGAACTGAACAGACGAACCGAATTCCCTATTCTACAAATTAAAAAAGGTAGAAGCGTATCAAAATAAACCAAACAACTGATCAACCATAAAAAAGTCCTTTACCGTAATGGTAAAGGACTTTTTAATTTTTCAAAAAATAATTCACTTATTTCATAATACCGTCCACTATTCCGTATTCAATAGATTCTTCGGCATTCATCCAGTAATCCCTGTCAAAATCCTTTAGTACCTTTTCATAGTCCTGACCACAATTATCTGCCAATATACGGGCACTAAGTTCTTTTGTCTTTATTATTTCCCTAGCTTGGATTTCAATATTGGAAGCCTGTCCTCTTGCTCCACCACTTGGTTGATGGATCATTACTTGTGCATGGGGCTGTATAAACCTTCTCCCCTTTTTACCTACGGATAGTAATATTGAGCCCATTGATGCCGCCAATCCAGTACAGATGGTAGACACCGGACTTTTAAGGGACTTTATAGTATCGTACATGGCAAAACCAGAAGTAACATATCCTCCAGGGCTATTGATATAAAGCTGTATTTCCTTATCATTCTGCATATCTAGATATAACAACCGATCAATTACATGTTTTGCAGAATCGTCATCAACCATACCCCATAGGAACACCTTTCTTTCTTCCAACAATTTCTCATCTATGGCTTCCTGAATTTTTCCTTTTTTAGCACTCATATTTTAAGTTTATTTATCAATAACAAAATTAAGGAATTAATTGGTAAACAAATACGCCAAAGACCAACTCAATTCTTACCATAAAACCCTTAAAATTTGTTTATGGTCTATTCAATTTTGGTTTCATCTACCGTAACCGTTTTTTCCACTACTTTTTTAATAGGGATGACAACCTTGCCGGTCTTGGTCTTTATAATCATGGATATGTTATCTATGCCTATAACGGTCCCTTGTAGTTTACCAATTTTTACCTTGTCCCCTACTTCATAAATTTTTCGGGTATAAAATGTCCTGAGCAAGTCTCCAACTACTTCCCGCGACCCCAAACCTAATGCAAGGGCTATTGCCAAGAGGAAAGCACCCAAGATAATCGTAAAGTTGTTTGTAACGATTTCAGTATCTACCCCGGCCTGGTTCAAGGCGGTAATACTAACAAATACAATTATGAGATAAAATAGCACATTGCCCAATATTTTGCCCCCTCCCATTCCAATAGAATCAAAGACTTTTATAATTGTTTCCTTGATAATCTTGGCCAGGTATAACCCAATCATAAAGATGACCAATGCAGATAATAATATAGGCAGATATCTCAATAAATTGGCTATCTCAGAAGATATGATGGTTAGCCCCATAATATCTGATGCCACAATGATGAACACTAACCACAAAAGCACTTTTATAAATGTGACCAGCAGTTTAGCGATATCTACTTTTAAATCTGCATCACCAAATAATTTGGCATCATTGATTTTTTGACTAAACCGGTCCAATTTAATTGCCTTGAATATACGTTTTAGTACAAAGGTGGTGACCTTAATGATCAACCAACCAAAAATCATTACGATAAAAGCACCAAATATCCCTGGTAAAGCGGCCGCAATATCCCTGAAAATATTGCTTAACGATTCAAAAGTGAGGTCTTTCCATTTATCAACTGTATCCATTCTTTATGTGTTTACTGCTAGTGTATATAATTATTTATTTGTTTTGAGCATACCTTCTATAATCGATGCAAAATTACCTGTAAACAGGTTGGTAAGCTCCATGACAAGCTTAGCCGCGGCAATGTCGTCCATTACCTTTTTACGCAATTCTGGGGGGACATTTTTCATATCCTCCTCTAAAATCTTAAACGGATTCTTGTCTTGTTCTAACATTAAGGTAGGGTTTTATACATTTCTACTACTTTGGCCTTGGCCCTTTTTAGCCTCATTTTTATAGCACTTGGTTTTAATCCCAAAACATCTTCCAATTCTTTAATAGAAGCCCCGTCCTGGTATTTTAAAAGTAACAATGATTTGTCTTCGGGTGCAATTTTCTCCAAAGCTTTCTTTAGCTTATCTACCTGCATCTGCAGCAACAAATCATCGGTTACCTCAATGGGGACTTCGGGTGTGGTCTCAAATTTGACCGAGTTGTCCTTTATACGTCTTTCCTTATTTCTATTGACATAATTTACACAGAAATTATAGGTAAAGGAATACAACCAGGTAGAAAACTTTGAAGTTCCCTTAAAGGAACCCAATTTAACAAATAACATTAGAAAGATATCTTGGGTAAGGTCCTCCGCCTCTTTATCAGACCTTGCAAATCCTAGACATTTATTATATACTAATTTAGAATACCGATCATATAGTTCCCCAAACAAAAGTGCATCCTTTCTTATAACAATTTCACGTACCAAATCAATATCGGAATAATCGCTATAAGCCGTATTGGAAGTTGATTTGTCTCCAAACTGATTTCCAATAATTATAAAACAAAGTCTTTTAAGAAACGTCACTGGTACTATAGGTTTACAAAAAATAAAAGTAGGTTAAAGATTTGGTAATTGATATATTTGATACAAAATGTATTAAAAATGAAAAAAATACTCATCCTTGCCGTTTGCTCCCTAGTCCTTTCCATTAGTTGTAAAACCGACCGTAGTAAACAGGAGAAAGAAGCATCTTCCCCAAAAGAAATAACGATCTTGGAAAAAGTTGCAAATGCGCATGGTTTTGAGGACTGGAAAGATATAGCCAATATAAAATTTACATTTAACGTGGATAGGGATTCCTCTCACTTTGAGCGCACATGGTCATGGAACACCAAAACCCATACGGTCATAATGACCACCCGCCAGGACACCATATCCTATAATAGAAAAGCGGTTGATAGCACTATGGCTAGTACAGATGGTGGTTTTGTAAACGATAAATTCTGGCTTTTAGCCCCTTTTCAACTGGTATGGGACCAAAATAATTTTTCATACGAACATACAGAGCAAATAGAGGCACCTATAAGCAAGCAAAAAATGCATAAACTTACCACGGTCTATGCAAATGAAGGTGGATATACCCCTGGAGATGCCTATGATTATTATTTTGGCGATGATTATATCATTAAGGAATGGGCATTTAGAAAAACAAACCAAAAAGAACCCAATATGGTGACCACTTGGGAGGAGTATAAGAAATTAAGCGGCCTGAGCATAAGTACAATGCACAAAAGACCGGATACAGATTTTTCACTATACTTTACAGGGGTTGAGGTTAAACCATAGGGATTAAAGTTTGATGTATTTTCATCGAAAATCAATAATTCATGAAAGTATCATTTTTTACATTCATCCTATTTTCAATTTTTGGTTATTCCCAAAATACCTTAAAGGCCATAGTAGTTGATAATGTTGATAATTCGCCGTTAGAATTTGTTGGTATTTTCAATACTGAAAACCATACCGTTACCAATGAAGACGGGCGTTTTCAATTTTCCTCATCTTTAGACACCATTACCATCTATCTGGTAGGTTATGATAAAATACGCACCACCTTTCAAAAAGTTAGTGATACCGTATACCTCAACAAAAGTGTTTTAAAATTAAATGAGGTTACCGTAACCAACCATAAAACATTATGGCAAAAAATTGGTGATTCCATACGATCAAACTATCCTATTTACCCTTACAAGGAGCGGTTTTTTCTTAGAGGGGTCTTAAGATATAATGGAGAAATTACCAGAATCCAAGATATACAGGGAAAACTAGAAAGGAGAACACTTTTATATACCAAAGATATAGTGCCCAGCACTAAAGATTTTAAGGTTGAATTGACCAATATGCGTAAAGTAGGCTTGGCAAAGGATGAGAACCAAGTATACTTTATTTTTGAAACTTTTTATGAGCTTTTCATGAATTTTACCCCCATTAATGCCACGGGAGATGCTTTTAATTTAACCGAATCTACCTTTGAGAATGAACGTAAGACCAAGCTTGGTTTTCATACCAAACCTGAGTTTATCAATGAAGAAGTAAAAGGCCATTATATTATAAACAATACCAACAACGCCATTGAAAGAATTTACATGACCGTACGCTATAAAAACAATCCTTATAATAAGGATGGTGATACTAGATTTAGAACGGTTACCATAAAAAAAGAGATGGCACTTTCCAAATCATCAAACACGAACAAATATTATTTAGCAAATGCAAAATATGAGGTAAAGGTAGAGATAACGGATGACCAGAATTCATATACATCGTTATATGATGTATCATTTATTCTCACCACAACGGACAATGAAGGGTCCTTTGAGGTCAAAAAAAATGTAAGTGCTACCAAAGATTTGTTTAAAATTAATTATTCGTATGACCAAAATTTTTGGAAAGGGCAAAACCAATTATTATTGACAGAAGAAATGGCCAACTTCATTGAAAATGCACAGGACCCCAATAATGAATTTAAAGTAAAAAGCAATATCAAGAATTGATCTAAACGTTCTTTTTCTTTAATAAAAAGGTAAAAAGTAATATTAAAAATCCACAGGCCAACAATACTACAAAGCTTCTGGTAAGACTATAATTTTCTGCCAAAAATCCTAAAATTGGTGGTGCACACAAAAATCCGGCATAACCGGAACCGGCTATAAATGCAATACCCTTGGAAGAATCTACACCCTTTACATTACCTCCTATTCTGAAAACTTCAGGCACAATGACCGAAAATCCTAAACCGTTCAAGGCAAACCCAATTATAGTAAGTATCGTGTCCGTACTTAAGACCAAAAGATATCCTAAAATAGCTAAGAGTGCACCTAAAGCCACCAATTTATTTGAACCAATGGATTCATTTATACCATCGCCTAAAAACCTGCCCAGGGTCATAGTTATTTGAAAACCTAAAAAGCCTAATCCCCAAAAAGTTTCCGGCGCCAGGGTTATTTCTTTTAAATACAGTCCGCTCCAATCTACAATGGCACCTTCACTACCCATGGCCACAAATGATATAAAACCCAACAGAAGTAAGGGTTTTAGAAGCCCTAACTTAAAAGGTTCCTGTACAAGCTCCTCAGCAGTTTCATGAATAAATTGATTTTTAAATCTAAAATTGATGATCAATACCAACCCCACGGCCAAGAACATGTGTAAGACCGGATTTGATAGCGGACCTATTAAAAAACTGCCCATACCGGCCAAAACGCCACCCAAGCTAAAAAAACCGTGAGAAGCTGACATAAATTTTACCTTGTCCTTTTTCTCTATTTCAGTGACCAAGGTGTTCATGGATATATCCGTAAGACCATTAGAGGCTCCAAATAGAAAAAGGGCCGCCATTAATACATAATAATTAGCAGCCATTAAGGGCAACATAGCTGCCGCACAGCTAAACAGCACTCCATAAAAGGTAGTTTTACCAACACCTACCCTATTAATGATTGAAGATGCAAAAGGAAAAATTGAAAATACACCCAATGCCAGAAAAAAAATAGCAATGCCCAATTGAGATTTATCAATGCCCAAATTCTCCTTTACCGTAGGAATATATATTGCCCACGTACCAAATAAAATATTGATACTTGCAAATACCCATGACGGACCAAAGTAGCGTGCATTTCGTAATATTAAGCTCAATGATTTCATTTAGAATTGGATGTTGGTTAAGTAAAATGAAATACTCCGGTTCTATTTCTACCTTCTAATTGGCAAGAACTCCTGCTTTTAAAATTTGACCAAAACGATACATATCTTCATAAGAACAATAAAAAGGAGCAGGTGCCAATCGTATTACATTAGGTTCTCGCCAATCTGTAATTACACCGTTCTCCATTAAATAATTAAATAATGACTTACCGTGACCATGTAAAAATACCGATAGTTGACAACCGCGATCTTTTGGTGTAATTATTTCAAAAGAACTATCAACTTCCTTATCTATTTCATGCAATATAAACTCAAGATAAGAAACGATCTTGTTTCTTTTTTCTATCAAAGCATCCATACCCACTTCCTCAAATAAAGTTAAAGAAGCCAAATATGGTGCAATGGACAATACCGGAGCATTACTTATTTGCCAAGCATCTGCATTTTCCATTGGTTCAAACTCAGGTTTCATTAAAAACCGGGTCTCTTTTTTCGTTCCCCACCAACCCTCAAATCTAGGTATATCAGTTTTACCTAAATATTTTCGGTTTACAAATATACCCGATGCATTGCCCGGTCCACTGTTCATATATTTATAACTGCACCAAGAGGCAAAATCCACTTCCCAATCATGTAAGTTTAGCTTAACATTTCCTACTGCATGGGCCAAATCCCAACCAACCATAGCGCCTACTGCTTTTCCAGCTTTGGTGATGGCCTTCATATCCATTACTTGCCCATTATAATAATTTACTCCGCCAATCAATACTAAAGCAAGCTCATCGCCCACCTCATTAATTTTTTGAATAACATCTTCCGTACGCCAATAATGCTCTCCTTCCCTTTTTTTAACTTCTATAATGGTCTCCTTTGGGTCTAAGCCATGAAAACGCACTTGACTTTGAAACATGTATTGATCGCTGGGAAATGCTTTTTCCTCACAGATAATTTTAAAACGCTTTGTAGTTGGCCTATAAAAGGAAACCATTAACAAGTGTAGATTTACCGTAAGGGTATTCATAACGGAAACTTCCTCTGGCAACGCACCTACCACTTTAGCTAAAGGTTCGGCAAGTTGCTCGTGATAGTCCCACCATGGTTTTTTAGCATAAAAATGACCTTCTACGGCCAATTCTGCCCAATCTTTCATGACCTCATCTATAAAACCCTGTGTACGTTTTGGCTGCAGACCCAATGAATTGCCCGTAAAATATATGACCTCCTTACCATTTACCTTAGGGAAGATAAACTCATCCCGGTAAACCCCAAGTTGGTCAATGGCATCCAATGATTTTGCAAATTCCAATGTATTCTTAAACTCCATATCAATTTTTATAAAAAAGTAAAGATAAGCCCATAAACAAATTTAACATGACCAAAACCTATCATTATTCTTTGGTTCGCAATCTCATTTCTATCATGTGATTATTGAAGCCAACTTTTTCATATGCACGTAATGCAGGTTGGTTATCACTATAAACCGTCAACCTTAATTCAGATAAGCCATTTGTACTAGCCCACTGACTTAAACGGTTCATAATCTTACCGTTTACCCCTTTTCCCCTATAGGATGGATGCGTATACATAAAACCCAAATAGGCATAATGTGTATGGTCCAAATAGGGTCTGGCAGGTTTTTCCAGTGCATAACCAGTACCCACTATTTTCTCTTGGTCACAAGCTACTATTATAATAGCACGTGGATTGGACATAAGTGCCTCCAAATCATAATAGGTAACCTTTTCATTTTTAATTGTGGGGTCCATTGGCCGTTCTGCCTTAATGACTTCCTGCTCATATTCCCTTAAAACTACCAGATCATCTAGGTTAGCTTCTCTAATTTTTAATATCATAGCTATTTCAACAAATATTCCAAACCATTAAATTAAGGCTTAATACGCTATTTTTGCAAAAAGAAACATATGCATTTTCTGTCGCCACTTTTAGAATCATACTTAGCGGATAATTCCCAAGAGGAGCCTAAGTTACTACAGGAGCTCACGCGTGAAACCCATTTAAAAGTCATACAGCCCAGAATGCTAACGGGTCATTTTCAAGGCCGTGTATTAAGTTTGCTCTCCAAGATAATTAGACCACGAACTATTCTTGAAATAGGTACCTATACCGGATATTCCGCCCTTTGTCTAGCAGAAGGTCTACCCAATGACGGCATTTTGCATACCATAGATGTCAATGCAGAATTGGAACGCATTCAGCGTAAGTATTTTGACCTAAGTGGTTATGGTCCCCAAATTGTACAGCATATAGGCAATGCCTTGGATATTATTCCACAAATGGATCAAATCTTTGACCTCGTCTTCATTGATGCGGAAAAAAAACAATACGATCATTATCTAGAAGCGGTATTACCAAAAACAACATCTGGTTCCGTCATTCTTTCGGATAATGTCCTTTGGTCCGGTAAAGTAGTGGAACCGTTGGACCCAAAGGATAAGGCGACCAAGGTTTTATTAAACTATAATAAAAAGTTGAGCGAGCATCCTTTATTGGACACCGTACTATTACCCATTAGGGACGGACTTACTTTAAGTAGGGTGAAATAAGCTTGTGGTATATCCTAAAAAAGAAATAAGCGGATAGTGCTCCAAACAGTGCTCCGGCCAAGAGATCTAATGGGTAATGTACCCCTAGATAAATTCTACTCATTATGAACAATACTGGCCAAATAAAACCTAGTACCACCCATGACACATATTTTCGTAGACAAAAAGTCACAAAGGTCATGATGGAAAAAGAAATAGCGGCATGGGCTGAAAAAAAACTATAACTGGACGGATTTTTTACAATCCTGATCATCATTTTTAAATCCTCATCATTATTGGGTCTAGGCCTAGCTACAATCTGCTTAACCAAATTGGTAAGTGTTTCAACAAAAAAAACCATGACCAATAAGGTAACGATCAAGGTAAGGGCTTCCCTTTTGGGATATTTAATAAAAAATAAAATCAAAATCCCTAAAAACAAGGGAATCCATGGAGGGTATTTAGTAACGGTAGACCAGAAAAAATCATAGGGTTGCTCACCAAGGTTGTTTAGATAGATAAAAGCATCACGATCCCATTGTAGAATGCTATCTAACATATGGGTTTACTTTCTCTTTATACTACCTGTAACATCACTTATATTCTTGCCTACGTCGCTTATTTGTTTTTTAACGTCCTTGGCCAAACCAGAGTCTATATCCTTCTTCATATCATCGATATCTTTTTTAATATCCTTAACGAAACTGGTATCTATCCCCTGTTTATCCGCACTTTTTTGTATCTCTTGCTTAATATCCTCGGTGGCATCCTTTAATTGACGCATACCTTTCCCCAATCCCTTGGCAATGCCCGGAATTTTGTCCGCCCCAAAAACCATCACCACTATGAACATAATGAAGAAAATTTCCGCGCCGCTAATAAATAATGAGTACATCATAATCATGCTACAAATATAAACAAGTTTAGTATCCAAATTAAAAAAGCCCCGTAGTTATACGAGGCTTTTATAAAATATATTTTCGTCTTAATCTCCTTTGATACCTTCTTTCATTTGATCAAAATCGCTCTCCTGCTCTTTCCTTGGCCAACTATTGTTGGTCGTATCAATATCCGCAGTTTCCATTTTAGGATCAATTTCCACGCCGGTCAATTCTGAGGTAGATGAAACAACGATCATTACCTCACTGGAGTTCTTTCTCCAAATTTCCGGAGGATAGGTGACATTTTTAGTAGTACCATCCGCGTAGGTATATTCAACGATCAACGGCATAGGCAAACCACCGGGACTATTATAGGTAATCTCATAAAAATATTTTGGCTCTTTAACGGCCGCCCTTTCCGCAGCGGTCATGTTGTCCATCATATATTCCTTAAGGGTCTGGGAAGTCTCTGAAGGCAAGTTGTTCTTCAATTCCGGTGCAACGATACTTGCATCGTCAAACTCTTCCAAATACACAAGTGGTCTAAGATCGGCCTCTGTCATACCACGTTCAGACAAATAAGCCTGCATTTTCTTGTTTGGCTTATCGCTCACATAATATTTTTTGATGTTCTTAACGCCCATATCCACATAATCCGTAGTATAGAACCAACCTCTCCAATACCAATCCAAGTCTACCGCAGAGGCATCTTCCATTGTCCTGAAGAAATCTTCTGGAGTAGGATGTTTAAATTTCCATCGCTGCGCATAGGTCTTGAACGCATGGTCAAAAAGCTCACGACCCATAACGGTCTCTCTTAAGATATTCAACGCAGTAGCCGGTTTACCATAAGCATTTGGGCCTAATTGAAATACATTTTCAGGATTTGACATAATCGGGGAAATTGTACTCTGATCGCCGCTCATATATGGAACGATCTTGGCCGGATCACCTCTTCTTGATGGGTATTTCTCATTTGGCGCAATAGCTTCCGGGTACAATTCTCCAAATTCCTGTTCTGCCATATATTGCATAAAGGTATCCAGACCTTCATCCATCCAGCCCCACTGACGTTCATCTGAATTTACGATCATAGGGAAGAAATTATGGCCTACTTCATGGATGATTACACTGATCATACCATATTTTGTCCTATCGGAATAACTACCGTCCGCATTAGGTCTACCATAGTTCCAGCAAATCATAGGATATTCCATTCCCTGATTCTTAGCATGAACGGATATTGCTTTTGGATAAGGATATTCAAACGTATGTGATGAATACGACCTTAAGGTATGTGCCACCGCCTTTGTGGAATATTCTTCCCATAACGGGTTGCCTTCCTTTGGATACATGGAAACGGCCATTACATCCCTATCGCCCATTTTAACGGCCTGCATGTCCCAAATGAATTTTCTGGAAGTAGCGAAGCCAAAATCACGTACATTTTCAGCCTTTAGCTTCCAGGTCTTTGTTTTGTCGGAAAAACCTTTTTCCGCTGCTTCCGCTTCTGCTTGGGTAACGATCAATACAGGTTTATCATAAGATTTCTTGGCCTGCTCATACCGTTTCATCATTTCCTTGGAGTATACTTCCTTTCTATTCTGAAGAACTCCAGTGCCGTCCAATATATGGTCTGCCGGTACGGTAATGTTTACTTCATAATCCCCAAATGGCAATGCAAATTCTCCATTGCCCCAAAATTGATGGTTTTGCCATCCTTCTACATCATTGTAAACCGCCATTCTAGGAAAAAACTGTGCTATGACATAGGCCCTGTTACCATCTTCGGCAAAATATTCATAACCAGACCTTGCCCTATTTACGGTATGATCTGGAATATTATAATTCCATTTAACATTAAAGGAGAACTTTTCCCCACTTTTTAACGGAGTGGGCAAATCAACCCTCATCATGGTAAAATTAATGGTATAAGGCAATGCCTTACCAGAATCGTCCTTAACATGTTCAATGACAAAACCTCCATCAAAAGGCTCGGTCATATATTTACCTACAAATGTTTTTGCCTCATCTGCAATAGGCACTCCACTACCATTTTTCAATAAAGCCTTGGAGTCCTTGGTCCTTATGTTCTGGTCTAATTGCACCCATAAGTATTCAAGTTGATCTGGGGAATTGTTGGTATAGGTTATGGTTTCCTCTCCATAAATCTTGGCGTTCTTGTCATCTAACCTAATATCCATTTTATAATCTGCCTGTTGCTGATAATAATCAGGCCCAGGCGCCCCAGATGCGGACCTATACGTGTTTGGGGTTGCAAATTCTTCATAAAGTTGTTTGAACTTACTTTGGTTGTAATGTCCAGGTTCCTTTTCATTGCTTGCCGGTTCCTGTGCAAAGGATACCGCTGTAAAAAGGAATAAAATAGAGGCAAATGCGTACTTTATTCTTATCATTTTGAGTTTGTTTTTAGTGTTCGAAAAATAAAGTTTTTAAAAGGATTTCTTAATATTATGTTACAAGTTTAACATTCCTTTAGTATGCGATTTAATGAGTACGTGGCTCTTTTTTTTATTATCCACCTTAATATGAACAACATTTTGCTGGTCATCAAAGAGGTCCGTAAGTACCTCGTTCGTTATTCCGATCTGTTTTAATTCATCGCGTTGTATATTGGGTACTTCCAAGTAACAGATTACCATATCCGTATCGTACTTTTTACCAATAAAATCATAGGTAACCGTTTCCCCATTTATTTCGACCACAAATTTGGTGCGCAAATATTTTTCAAGATATTCACGATCCATGGAAGACTCACGATCGGTACCCAATTTTGCAGGTATGCCGTACCGTTCATTGATGACATTATTCATGTCATCTATAAATATGCGCGTAATGATCTGTACGGACCGGTCCTTTTCTGAATAATCTACATTAGTAACACTGATATAAAATTTATGCACACCTGTAAAGGCAAAAAAAGGCAACAACAGGGTGAGCAAACCAATTTTAAGAAATTTCATGTTCAATTATTTATGTGACCCTTTGCAAAGTATATGCCAAATTGCAAAATGCTAATCTAATGCATTGTTCTTTCTATAAAGGATACTTTTTTGTCTTAAGTACTCCCAAAGCGCAATACGGTCATGTGCGTCTACCACCTCTTGAAAACGGTAATCCACTTCGCAATAATAGAGAAAATCATCTATTTTTTCCAAAGGTATACGTAAGATTTCCACATATTCCTCATCCGTAAAAAAATCACGGACCCTTTGGGTTCTTTCATATAGTTTGTTTCTTGCAACCCGTTGTTTAAGCATTTTGGTTCGACCGGTAATGGCATTGATAAGCGGATCAAAGCTCATTATAGGGTTTGCGGTAGCAGCTTGTAGTTCACGCTCCGCTTTGGTAGGAATACGTACATATGCATTGGGCAGGCCTAAAGTAGAGGCGGTAACTACCGGATCAATGGTAAGGGTCATTATATCCTTACTTAAATCACCACTAAGGTTGTAAGGGGTTACGGTAACTTCGTCCAATTCTGTCAACGCATCTTCCAGTCCTATGGTAATCATTTTACTTGCCATGATCGATGGCGTAACCACTACAATTTTCTTTTTATACTGTATGGCCGAAAATTCTAACGTATCCATGATATGTACGGGAATGGAAAAAAAACCATTGTTATCCGTTATGGTTGCACGCTGGGTGGTCAAGTTCAAAACATGTGTAGCTGCAACATCGCCATCATCACTGTACACCCTACCTTCCAACTGTTTGGAGCCGTCCGTTTGGGCGACGGCCGTTAGCGTAAAAAAAAATAAAAAAATTAGGAGATTACTCCTCATCTATTTCCTTGAGAAATGTTTTACTGTTCGTTACCAGGGCATCTATCAACTGAAATTCATTCTCTTTCTTTAAGAGCGATTGCGCTGGCATTCTGGTATCACAGTAGATTAAAAATTCATTGATTCTATCTTGTGGTATCTGCAGGTCTACCACAAAGAACGTATCATCATACACCTGGCGTAATACCTCACTGACCTTTAGCTTAGGACCTGTCTCCTCCTTCTCGCTTTGTGATTTGAAAATAGCCCGGAAAATATTGACAAAGTTCAATCCGTTCTGTAGGCCCCTTTCAGATTGGGAAAGGGCAATGTTCTCAACCTCCGTACTACGATCTATTTCATATTCATATTCCTTGAATTCTTCATTCTTTAGCTTTAAAAAACGCTCTTGCTGTTCTGGCGTAATGACCACTTCATCCAATTCGGTCACTTTTTCATTTACCTCTACGACCAACCTATTGTTCTCCAATATATCTTCGGTAATGGTTACTACTTTTATATTGTAGTTAATGGCCGTAAATACCAGTTCATCCCCTACCTTAACATCAATTTTAAATTGTCCTTGATCATTGGTAATTGTTGCTCTTTCCGAGGTAGTGTTTATTACATTTTCATTGGGTACGCCTTGGCTCATGTAAATAACGGACCCTAGCAATGGTCGCCTGTCCATATCTTGTGCACATACCGTTGCCACAGTGAAAATTGCGAATATAAAAAGTAGTTTTTTGGTCATTTATTTGTGTTTAAAAAATCTGACACCTGTTTCTAAGGCATTTAAAATATAAAGAAAAGATATGTAAGCATCATAAAAAAAAAGCCGCCAATAAACTTTTGTTAATTTCTTGGACCTATGGAGCTTCTAAACCGCCTATTTTTCATGATATCAAGGCAATAACAATACCTTTTGCCGAACTTCCATGTAATTGAACCTATATGTATAATATTTCAACCTATAAATAAAGCATAATTAATAGATAATTCTATTTTTGTTACCCACTATTTTTTGCCCTAAAACGCTTAGTATGAAAGCCATAATATTCTTTTTCCTGATCGCATTGTTCACCGTACCAACGGTTACAGGACAAATAAAAATTGGAGACAACCCACAAAATATTGACCCTGCCTCTATACTGGAACTTGAAAGTTCCTCTAAAGTATTGGTCATTACACGTGTTACCACCGCAGAGATGGATGCCATTTTACCACAGCGGGGTGGAATCGTGTACAATACGGATGCCGAATGTATTTACTATTATGACGGTGTTGCTTGGATCAATCTATGTGATGCGGTCGATTTCAATATCACAAACGACCCCATAATAAATAATAGAAGCACTATTGCCATTACCCAAAGTAATGCGGGCTATAACTTGGAAGTGGCCAAGAACAGTATTTTAGGAAACAATATCGTAGATGGGGGTATTGGGGCCGTAGATATTGCCGATAACTCCATTACACAAGATAAATTGGCCGAAAATTCCGTAGGCTCAAGTGAAATTAGGGAAAATGCCGTGGGTTCCGTAGAGCTAAAGGAACGTAGTATACAAGCGGTGAACATAGCGGAACATACTCCGGGACATATTTTGATTACCGATGAAAACGGAATCGTGGTTTGGCAAGAGGCAGATGCCCTAAAAGGTGCCATTGCGGACGAATTTACCATTACCGGTGACGGTACATTGGAAAATAGGCTGGAATTATCGGAAGGTATACAGCTTAATATCTCCAACAACACCACCTTGATCGCGGACCATATCGTAGCGGATGAAGATACGGATGACACCAATGAACTTGTAGACCTGTCCTTTGATAAACTGACCAATACCCTAAGCATTAGCAAATCTGCTACGCCCAACGGGGGATCGGTAAATCTAGAGGCAGTTATAGGTTCAGATGATCAAGAATTGACATTAAACAACAATATTTTAACCCTTGAAGCTGGTGGCGCTCCAATAGACCTCACCACCTATTTGGACAATACGGACGAACAGACCTTGAGCATTAACGGCAATGTACTTTCCATAACCGGGGGCAATGACATTACCTTACCCGCCGGTGCAGCAGAAGTAGATGGGGACGTCAGGAACGAATTACAGGACCTGGCCTTTGACAACGCTACCAATATCCTAACGTTGACCACGCCAGGCACACCGGGCAATCAGGTGAACCTTAGTGGTTTGGCAGGAGGTGGCATTACTTCCTTGAACAACGGATTTATCTTGGTGGGCAATGCTACCAATGAACCTACGGAGGTTTCCATAGATGGAGATGCCACTATGAACAATATTGGGGAATTGACCATTAAGGACGGGGTAATTACCCCGGCTAACATAGAGCCCCTAACACCTACTCCCACGGTAAACCAAATGTTGATTACCAATACGGCAGGTGTGGTTACTTGGGTTCCCGCCGGATCCGGAACCAGCGCATTGGACAATGGTCATATTTTTATAGGTAACGATTTAAATACAGCAACACCGACTGTAGTACAAGGAGATGCCAGTTTAAGCAATAATGGAACGTTGACCCTATTGAACAAGGTAGTGGAAGGTGCAAATATTGCGGATGAAACCATTGTTTTGGAAAATTTAAATCAAAATGGCGCAACGAACGGACAAATTATTAAATGGGACCAATCCTTAAATGCAGGTGCGGGTGCTTGGACCGTGACCAATGATCTAACAGATGGTACGGGTATACCCACCTTGGCGAGTGGTACCATGTTAATAGGTAGTAACACAAACCTACCCACAGAAGTAACTATAAGTGGAGATGCAACCATTGCCAATTCTGGTATATTAACTATTGCCGATGATGCCATTAGCCTTAATAATTTAAGTGATATGGGCGCTGAAGATGGGGAAGTGTTAAAATGGAATGAAACAACTTTAGCATGGGAGCCTGCGGCGGATAATACAGGAACTGCCGGTGATGATAACCAAAACATTGAGGGTTCAGTTCTAACAGGAGAAGTACTCACTATAGGTATCGAAGGTGGCAACAACCAAGATGTGTCGCTTGCCACTTTCGCACTTGATTCTGAAGTGGCCACTGCCATAACAGCCTCTGAAACAGCGGACGGTGACAGAAGTGCCACCAACGAAATACAGAACATCACATCTACCAACGGCACGGTAACCGTTGCAAGAACCAATAACGATTTTGACCTTTCGGTTACAGGTGGTACCGATGATCAGAACATTGAGGGTTCAGTTCTCACAGGAGAAGTACTCACAATAGGTATCGAAGGTGGCAACAACCAAGATGTGTCGCTTGCCACTTTCGCTCTTGATTCTGAAGTGGCCACTGCCATAACAGCCTCTGAAACAGCGGACGGTGACAGGAGTGCCACCAACGAAATACAGAACATCACATCTACCAACGGCACGGTAACCGTTGCAAGAACCAATAACGATTTTGACCTTTCGGTTACAGGTGGTACCGACGACCAGAACATTGAGGGTTCAGTTCTAACAGGAGAAGTCCTCACTATAGGTATCGAAGGCGGTAACAACCAAGATGTTTCACTTGCCACTTTCGCACTTGATTCTGAAGTGGCCACTGCCATAACAGCCTCTGAAACAGCGGACGGTGACAGAAGTGCCACCAACGAAATACAGAACATCACATCTACCAACGGCACGGTAACCGTTGCAAGAACCAATAACGATTTTGACCTTTCGGTTACAGGTGGTACCGACGACCAGAACATTGAGGGTTCAGTTCTAACAGGAGAAGTCCTCACTATAGGTATCGAAGGTGGCAACAACCAAGATGTGTCCCTTGCCACTTTCGCACTTGATTCTGAAGTGGCCACTGCCATAACAGCTTCTGAAACAGCGGACGGTGACAGGAGTGCCACCAACGAAATACAGAACATCACATCTACCAACGGCACGGTAACCGTTGCAAGAACCAATAACGATTTTGACCTTGCCGTCACAGGTGGCACCGATGACCAGAACATTGTGGGTTCCGTTCTCACAGGTGAAGTCCTCACTATTGGTATCGAAGGTGGCAACAACCAAGATGTTTCGCTTGCCGCTTTCGCACTTGATTCTGAAGTTGCCACTGCCATAACAGCTTCTGAAACAGCGGACGGTGATAGAAGTGCCACTAACGAAATACAGAACATCACATCTACCAACGGCACGGTAACCATTGCAAGAACCAATAACGATTTCGACCTCTCAGTAACTAGCGGTCAAAATATAGCGAATGCAAACCTAAACCTAAATGCAGATAGAACATTGGGACTGGCGGGAAACAATCTAAGTTTTAGCGGAACTGGAAATATAAGAATTGGAAATAGTACAACTGTAAATGCAAATAAACTCCATGTAGAAGGAACTATAAGAGCGGAAGGAATTAGGAATACTTTTGGCACACTTCCCAGTAGTGTTGCCTATAGTTTTAATGATGACTCTAATACTGGTATGTATAGAGCTGCCGCCGATCAATTAGGTTTAGTAACAGGAGGAACTGAAGCTATAAGAATTGATACGGATCAAAATGTCGGCATAGGCACTGCAACTCCAAATGGCAAGTTACATGTCGTAGGCACTTCAAGATTTGATGGAGATGTTTTTGTGAACGGCACACAAGTACCAGATTACGTTTTCCAAAAATATTTCTTAGGTGACAGCAATTTAAAACCAGATTATGATATGCCAAGCTTGTTAGAAGTGGAGAATTTCATAAAGGCAAATCACCATTTACCCAACGTACCCTCTTATCATGATATTGAAAAACAAGGGGGAATTATCATCAATAAAACTACCTTAACCAACCTTGAAAAAATAGAAGAGTTATTTTTACATACCATTGAGCAGGAAAAGAAAATTAAGGCCTTGGAAACGACCAATAAGGATATGGCCAACGAAATAGAACTCCTTAAAGCGCAAATGGAGGAAATTAAACATTTGATGTTAGTAAAAACAAAGGAATAATGAATAAGCTACATCTACTTATTTTTTTCCTGATCGGCTCAACCGCATCTGCCCAAACTGCCCTGTATAATAATGGCAATTTACGTATTCATGAAGGGGGTTCATTGGGTTTTCACACCAACCTTATCAATGCCGCACCTATGGACGGCAACTTGGGATTGACCGGTTTTTACGGCACAGCACCTTTAATGGTTTCCGGTGAATTTACGCCGCAATTCCATGATGTGGAAATTGCAGTGGAGAACGACCTATTGCTGGCCCTAGGGGTCAATAATAGCAATAATACCAATTTTATTCTAGGCAATGTCCGTACACCGTTGACCCAACCTGAGATTTTTTATACCTTTTTGGATGATTCCTTCTATACGGGAGAAAACGACCTATCTAAAGTTGAAGGGTATGCAGCCATTACCAACAAACAGGAATTTATTTTTCCTATAGGTGACAGGACTTTTCTACGTCCGTTAATCATAAGATCAACCAGTATAAATCTTTTTGTAAAATGCGCATATTTTTATGAGGATGCCAACAATCCAAACTCATTCCCCGGCACATATAATACGCTAAATACGGCATTGGATATCGAATTGGTCAGCGATCAGGAGTTTTGGCGTTTGGAAGGTAACGTACCCAGTACTGTTTCCCTCACGTACAATGCCCGCAGTGGCTTGCAAGACCTTACGGACGATGTCACTAAAATCATCCCTGTAGGCTACAGTAAGCTTTCAGGAAGGTGGGTCAATTTAGCAGGCAGTGCCGCCACCGGTACCGTAAACGAAGGTATTGTAAGTACAGAGGAATTTGTTCCTGATGATTATGAAATTTTAACCCTTGGGGTATCCAAAATTCCGTATGAACCCTTGTCAAAAGAGGTCTTGACATTAGATAACTATATTGTTTCCGCTAATGGAGACGGTATAAACGACACTTTTTTTATCCCGGAAATAATGGATAAAGGAAATAATTTAGTTCAAATCTATGACCGTTACGGGCTCAAGGTTTTTGAATTCGAGAACTATACCAATGAATTTATTGGATTTTCTAATTTGAACAACATTCCCCTAAACGCCGAGAAAGGATTACCTGCGGGTGTTTATTTTTATACCATTGCCCTCATCGACGAAAAATTGAACTACCAAGGCTTTTTGTATTTGGCCCGATAGTTGAAATAAAATACTCATGGTATTTTCTATGACCATTTTTGCGTTAAAATTGGCTAGGACACATCTTAAAATCTTATTTTTAACTTATGAAGCGAAGAAATTTTATTCAAAAAAGCAGCTCTGCAGCACTGGCAATTTCATTATTGCCCACTGTATTTATAAAACAGGATGATTATGAATATTCCATATTGGAACTTATGGGCAAGGCTGATATTGAATTGTTCGGCAAAGGAATAAATCTTAGAAAGGAAGCCCATGACGCATTTTTAGAAATGAAAATGGCAGCCTATAATGCTGGTATTGATTTAAAGGTTGTCTCAAGTTATCGTGATTTTTCCCGTCAAGAAGCCATTTTTGAACGCAAATATATTACCTATACCGATCAAGGAATGGCACCTCTGGACGCTATTGACAAAATAATTGAATACTCAACGATACCCGGTACAAGCAGACACCACTGGGGCACAGATATTGATATTGTAGATGGTTATCGTAAAGTAGAAGGCGATGTTCTTGTCCCAAGTAAATTTGAAGCCGGAGGTCCTTATGAGGACTTTAAATTATGGATGGACGAACATTCTGAAACCTATGGTTTTTATTTGGTTTATACCAATGACCCAAAAAGAAGGGGTTTTAAATATGAGCCTTGGCATTATAGTTATGCTCCCCTATCCATACCTATGCTTGAACAATTTAGAGGCAAAAATATTGCCGCCCTATTGACCAAGGAAAATTTTTACGGCGCCGAACATTTTACCAAAGGCTTCTTACGATCCTATATCCAAAACAATATTTTGGATATTAATGAAGACCTTTTGTAGGCATTTTGTATTTTAGGCCCTGTATTAGAACACATTACCATGAACAGAGGAAGTTGGAAAATTAGAATATTCATAGGGTTGGCCATTGTAGCCTTTGCCTTTATACAAAAATGTAGCAATACGGAGGAAAACCCTTATACAGGACGTTCACAACATATTACCATGACTTCCGAGCAAGAAATTGCCATTGGCCTACAAAGTGCTCCGGAGATGGCGCAACAACATGGGGGCCTATATCCAGATCAGCGATTACAGTCATTCGTAGCCTCGGTAGGCAACAAATTAGTACAGAACAGTATTGCAAGGGAAACTCCCTATCGTTATGATTTTCATTTACTTGCAGATGACCAAACTATTAATGCCTTTGCATTGCCCGGGGGACAGTGTTTTATTACCTATGCCCTTTTTTCCCAGTTGAACGAAGCGCAACTTGCGGGAGTTCTGGGTCATGAGATAGGTCATGTTATTGGCAGACATTCCGCAGAGCGTATCGCAGATAGCCAAACATGGCAGACAGCCACAATGGGCGCTACGGTAGGTGCCGGGGATATTGGAGGTATTGTGGGTAGCATTGGCCAGAATACATTATTGAAAAATGGCCGTGGGGACGAATTGGAAAGTGATGAACTAGGTGTTCTTTTCATGATACAGTCCGGATATGATCCCTACGAAATGATCAGGGTCATGGAGATTTTAAAAGCTGCCGGCGGTCCTAATCGTGTACCTGAATTCCAAAGTACACACCCAGATCCCGAAAATCGTATTGAAAAAATCAAAGAGGCCATAGCAAAGTACAAAAACCAAGGTTAATCGATTATATTGGTCTTTTAACGTGCTACATATATTCCCAATGAGAATATTTTGTAACTTTGAGTAAGTCCCAAGCTTATTTTACCATATTGAATTGCCTTTATAGCTATGATGTAATCATAGAAGAACACTATAATGGGAACAATTACACATTTTAAAAATATATACGTTCAGGCGTTTGAAAATTGCAAACCTGGTATTTTGGTTTCTATTTTAAAAGTCTATTCGGTATTTTGTGCCTTAATGTTATTTATGGCATTATATGCCTTTGTATATAGAGCCGCAAACGGTTTTGAATTTTAACGCTTTTACTCTTTTACTTGAACACTATTTGGAGTAGAAATTCATTATACAATAAAGGCTCGTTGAAATTCAACGAGCCTTTTATATTCCTATGCTATAACTTTATGAATTTTCCTCAATAATTGACAAAACTTCCTTAGCATTGGACATTTCTGCATACTCTTTGGCAGTATAGCCCTTTTCACTCTTCATATTTAAATTTGCCCCGTTCAACAATAATACCTTTAAGACTTCTGCCCTATTGTATCTAGCGGCGAACATGGCCGGTGTCATTCCCAAAGATTTTTCATTTGGTCCATTACCTATGGCAATGAGACTACGTACCTGCTCCACATCTCCTTTCATTGCTGCTTTACATAACGGACTTATGTCATCGTTTACTGCACTAAACTCGTTATTTGCAGAAAATTCCTTGACCGTATTTGCGTATGATACTGAGAACGATAGTAGTCCCGCCAGCATCAAAATTGAAATTGATTTTTTCATAATTATTTCCTTTTAAATTGATTTAAATTATTGATAAAATAAAATTACACTATATTAAATGACAATAATTTAATTTAAGAAAGAAATAATAAATATTTAACATTCCTGAAATGTATATGGTGATACGTTAATTTTAATGTTACCTAATTTATGTTAAGCCTACCATTGAGCACAGCCTATAAAAAAGCCATTACAATATATGCAATGGCTTTTTTATCAAGTTAATTGATACAGCTATTAGCTTTAATTCCCTAGTGCCACTTCAATAATTTGTAAGGCTTCCTTAGCATTTGAAAGCTCCGCATACCTTTTGGCAGTAAACCCTTGGTTGCTGACAGCCTTGATATCCGCACCATTTTGAATTAGGAGTGATAACACTTCTACTTTATTATACCTTGCAGCGAACATAAGCGGAGTCATCCCCAAAGATTTTTGATTTACATCCTCGCCCATGGCAATCATTTTTTTCACCATTGCAATATCGCCCTGTATAACGGCTTTGCAAAAGGTATTTACTTCAACAACTCTTGTTAGATGTGTTGTTTCAGAAGTTGTTAATCTGTTGGATTCTTTGGCCATAGCATTGGCCCCCATGGCAAAAATTACCATAGCGATAGTTAACATTGATTTTTTCATGATGATTGATTTTAATTGATGAATTGATTCTATAGAAAAGACGCCTACAATGAAAAAATGTTTCACGCTTTAACAGACTTATAACTAAACTTTAACAAAGACGGGGCATTTGACCTTTAATGACCACATATATTGATTAGGTTATAACAAATTTATTGAACCCCCCTTAAAAATCTGTAAATATCACAAAAGACCAAAATTATAACTTGCCTGTTTGAAAATAGCGCCAGATCTAAAAAAGGCGGGTTTTCTAGTAGCTTAACTAAGTAGAACATAGTATTTTTGCCATCTAAACCTAAGTAAAGATGAACAAGAAAGTAATCTTAATGATATTGGACGGTTGGGGAAAATCTCCAGACCCTGCAGTATCTGCAGTAGATAAAGCAAACACTCCATTTATTGATAGTCTATATACCAATTATCCTAACTCCAATTTGTTGACCGACGGTATGAACGTTGGCTTACCGGAAGGACAAATGGGCAATAGCGAGGTTGGCCATATGAACTTGGGTGCAGGTAGAATTGTCTATCAGGATTTGGCCAAAATAAACAAAGCTGTCAAAGAAAATACCCTTAAGGACGAGCAAGTTTTAAAAGATGCTTTTGAATATGCAAAGACGAACAATAAAAATGTACATTTCTTAGGTTTGGTAAGTGATGGTGGCGTACACAGTCATACCAACCATATTAAAGGCCTTATTAATGCAGGGTACGCTTCCGGGGTAAAAAACATGTATATACATGCATTTACCGATGGTAGGGATGTAGATCCAAAAAGTGGCAAAGGTTTTTTAGAGGATTTGGTACAATTTTCCGCTGATAAAAATACCCAATTGGCAACCGTCGTTGGAAGATATTATGCAATGGATCGTGACAAACGTTGGGAACGTGTAAAAGAAGCATATGATGTCATAGTAAATGCGGTAGGTGAAAAATCTACGGATATAGGCGCAAGTATTCAACACAGTTACGATAATGAAATAACGGACGAGTTTATAAAACCAATCGTGATGACCACTACAGATGGTACACCCATAGCAAGTGTAATGGAAGACGATGTGGTCATATTTTTTAATTTCAGAACAGATAGGGGAAGAGAACTTACCCAAGTACTAAGCCAAGAAGATATGCATGAACTGAACATGCATAAATTAAAACTTTATTATGTAACCTTGACCAATTATGATGAATCGTTCATTGGGGTAAAAGTGGTCTACAACAAAGATAATATTGTTGAAACCCTTGGAGAAGTTTTATCCAAAGCTGGTAAAAAACAAATACGCATAGCGGAGACGGAGAAATATCCACATGTTACCTTTTTCTTTAATGGCGGCAGGGAAGTGCCCTTTGATGGAGAATCTCGCATATTATGCCCTTCCCCAAAAGTTGCTACCTATGATTTAAAGCCAGAAATGAGCGCTTATGAAATTAGGGACAAAATCATTCCTGAGCTACAGGAAGGTGAAGTAGACTTTGTCTGCTTAAACTTTGCCAATCCAGATATGGTTGGACATACAGGTGTAATGGAAGCAGCCATAAAAGCTTGTGAAACCGTAGATGAATGTGCCAAAGATGTAATTACTACGGCATTGGCAAACGACTATACCGTATTGGTCATTGCAGATCATGGAAACTGTGAAACCATGATTAATGCGGACGGAAGTCCAAATACGGCCCACACCACAAACCCGGTTCCTCTTATTTTGGTGGATAAGGATATTAAAAAAATAAATGATGGCGTATTGGGGGATATTGCTCCTACCATTTTAAAACTAATGGGTGTAGAAAAATCTAAATATATGACCCAACATTCATTGGTTTAGTATTTTAGGTTTTCCCATTTTATAGAACGTATGATTAAAATAAAAACAGCCGAAGAAATTGAATTGATGCGAGAGAGTGCATTGATCGTCTCCAAAACATTGGGTATGCTCGCAGCAGAAGTTAAACCTGGCGTTACTACCTTGCAATTAGACACATTAGCGGAAGCCTTTATCCGTGACCACGGCGCGGTACCCGGTTTTCTAGGCTTGTATGATTTTCCCAATTCGCTATGCATGAGCCCCAATGCACA
Source organism: Maribacter sp. MAR_2009_72 (assembly GCF_007827235.1). Classification (NCBI taxonomy): domain Bacteria; kingdom Pseudomonadati; phylum Bacteroidota; class Flavobacteriia; order Flavobacteriales; family Flavobacteriaceae; genus Maribacter; species Maribacter sp. MAR_2009_72. The sequence goes on from NZ_VISB01000001.1 coordinate 1,729,218, forward strand.
GGTGGTACACGGAATTCCTAATGACAAACCATTGGTAGAGGGGGATATTATTTCTATTGACTGTGGGGCGCTTAAAAATGATTTTTATGGCGACCACGCCTACACTTTTGAAGTTGGTGAGGTTTCTCCTGAAATTAAAAGATTATTAGAGGTTACCAAACAATCCCTGTATGTAGGTATTCGTGAATTTAAAGTTGGCAATAGAGTTGGGGACGTAGGTTATGCCATACAAAAATTCACGGAAGAACATGGCTATGGTGTGGTACGCGAACTTGTTGGTCACGGATTGGGCAGAAAAATGCACGAAGATCCAGAAATGCCGAATTATGGTAGGCGCGGAAGGGGCAAAAAATTTGTGGAAGGAATGACGGTCGCAATTGAACCTATGACCAATATGGGCACCAAACATATTAAACAATTAAAGGATGGCTGGACAATTTTAACAGCTGACGGTAAGCCCAGTGCTCACTTTGAACATAATGTTGCCATCGTAAACGGTAAGCCAGAGCTACTTTCCACATTTAAATATATTTACGACGAATTAGGTATTGAAAGCAATGAAGAAGATGAATTTAGGGCTTCTCCAATAGCAAACTAAACAAGGTAGATGAAGAAAATTTTTAAATTTTTTCTAAACCTTGTTCCCAGACCTGTACTGATATCATTAAGCTATTTGGTAAAACCTTTCTTTCAAATTTATTACCGTGGTAATTCCTATGAAGACCCTATAGACGGAAAGAAATTTCGTAGCTTTTTACCTTATGGTTATGAACATCCCCGCGAAAATGTTTTATCACCTTCTACCCTATCCTTGGAACGTCATAGGTTACTTTGGTTATTTTTAAAAAACGATACAGACTTTTTCTCCACTCCTTTACATGTCTTACATTTTGCCCCTGAACAAGCATTCTATAGGCGATTTAAAAGACTGAAAAACTTAAAGTATGTTACTACGGACTTAAATTCCCCTTTGGCAGATGTTAAAGCGGATATCTGCAATTTGCCATTCAATGACGATACCTTTGATGTTATTCTATGCAACCATGTACTTGAACATATTCCTGACGACACCAAGGCACTGAAAGAACTTTATAGGGTTATGAAACCAGGTGGCTGGGGAATATTCCAAGTACCACAAGAACTAGACCGTGAACGTACATTTGAAGATAATACCATTGTGGATAAGGTTGAACGTGCAAAAATATTTGGTCAATACGACCATGTACGTATTTATGGTAAAGATTACTTTAATAAGCTGAGAAGCGTTGGCTTTATGGTTACCGAAATAGCGTATACCAATGAACTATCGCCTAGGGAAATTGATAGATACAGGTTGGCAAAAGGCGAAATTATACCCTTTGTTCGTAAATGATCAGTGAACTACTACATCCTTGAAACCTGTGGTCAAAAATTCCTGTGTTTCGCCAAATTCATCGGAATAAATGATATAAGCCTCTAACGTTTCATTTTCCGCTATCAGTTTAAAAGCTTCATCTAATTCCATGGCCATAAAAGCGGTAGCATAAGCATCAGCAGTTGCACAATTATCTGCCAAAATAGTCACTGCCAATGTGTTGGAAATTTGAGTAAAACCTGTTTTAGGATTTACGGTATGAACATACTTTTTACCTGTCGTATCATCAATCCTAAATTTTCTATAATTACCAGATGAAGCCAATGCGCGATCGTTTAGATTAATGAGTATCTTGGCTTTTCTATCAACCATCATCTCTGGATCATCTATACCCACCACCCAAGATTTTCCTTTTAAGGTATTTTTACCTTTTGCCACTAATTCACCACCAACCTCAATTAAATAATTTTGCACACCTTTGGCATCTAACATTGTTGCAAGTCGGTCTATGGAGTAGCCTTTAGCTATTGCATTAAAATCTATATATATGTTAGGTGCAGTTTTTTTCACGTGATTTTCAGCAGTTAAAGACACTTTATCAAAACCCACGTATTGTAAAAGACTATCTACTTTTGCACTATCCATAGTTATTTGGCGCTCAGGCCCAAAACCCCATGCATTTACCAAAGTACCAACGGTAGGGTCAAAAAATCCACGTGTATTTAAATGAATATCTTTTGCAAGCTTAAAAACTTCCTGAAACATATGATCTACCACCAAAGTCGTATCCCCATTATTGATTTTTGAAATATCAGAATTTGGAATATAAGTGGACAATGATCGGTTGATAACCGTAAAAACGGAATCTATTTCATTTTGTACGTTGATTTTTTCATCGGATATGACAACTATATTATATGATGTTCCTAATGCACCTCCAGAATAATCACTTCTAAAATTGCCTTCTTTTTTACAGGATACCCCACAAACCGATATTATCAATATTACTAAAAGCCATTTTCTCATATCTCTACCAAACCATCAAAATCAACAATATATTCTTCGTTTAAGTATACCGGTAAATTATGGTCTGCCGCATTGACCAAACCTACACCTGCATAAAAAGTGGTAGCTTCAAATTTAAGCGCATGCTCTTTCATTTTCTTAAGATCTGACATAAAAAAATCCATGTCCTTTGGATCAGCAGGATATTCTATAGCCTTGACCACCACAAAACGCATTTTTTTTTCCTTTATACATACAAATTGCGGGTTCTTACGCAGCTCACTGTTTACAGCCAAAAACTCAAAACCATCTTCCTCTAACTGTTTGCCCACAATGTTCATGGCCAAATTATGTAATTCCTGTTCAGTTAAAACGTGCATTTCATTCTTTTTTACAAAAAAACCGATATAAAGTATATCGGTTATGTTATTTAAAATCAGATAGTTATAATCTATCCGCCAAAATCGTCAAATCGGATATGCTCATCTGGAATACCGAAATCTTCTCCCATTTTTTGAACGGCCTTGTTCATCAATGGAGGACCACAGAAATACAACTCGATATCCTCAGGAGATTCATGGTGACTTAAATAGTTATCTATTACACAATTATGAATAAATCCTACAAAACCATCACCGGGAGCATCTATATTCTCTTTTACTTTCCAATTATCCTCTTCTAAAGGTTCGGATAATGCCAAGTAGAATTTAAAGTTTGGAAATTCCTCTTCCAATTTATAGAAGTGATCCAAATAGAACAATTCTCTCTTGGAACGACCACCATACCAGTATGTTACTTTTCTCTTTGTCTTTAAGGTTTTGAATAGATGGTATAAATGTGAACGCATGGGCGCCATACCTGCACCACCACCTACGTACAACATTTCTGAATCTGATTCATTGATGAAGAATTCACCGTAAGGACCAGATATTGTACACTCATCACCAGGCTTCAAGTTAAAGATATAAGACGACGCAACACCAGGGTTAACATCCATCCAACCATTCTTAGCACGATCCCATGGCGGAGTAGCAATACGTACGTTCAACATAATTTCTCTACCCTCAGCAGGGAAAGAAGCCATTGAATAAGCTCTCTCAACAGTTTCCGGATTCTTCATTACCAAAGGCCAAAGGTTGAACTTATCCCACTCAGCTTGAAACTTATCCGGAGTTTCATGTTCCTCTGGGTGCGCAGTAATATCGATATCAGCATACTTTACCTCACACTCAGGAATCTCAATTTGGATATAACCGCCAGCTTTATAGCCCATATCCTCAGGAATTTCGACTACAAATTCCTTAATAAAAGAAGCAACGTTATAATTACGAACCACTTTTGCAGGCCATTTCTTTATACCGAATACTTCTTCAGGAATGGTAATTTCCATGTCTTGCTTTACCTTGACCTGGCAAGCTAAACGTGCACCATGATTCAATTCTTTTTTGGAGAAATGAGGAGTTTCAGTAGGTAAGGCCTCACCACCACCAGATAAAACATGACACTCACATTGAATACATGTTCCGCCACCACCACAAGCGGAGGGTAAAAACACTTTTTGGTTCCCCAAAGTGGACAATAATGAACCACCAGAGGCCACTTCTATCTTCTTTTCCCCATTAATGGTTATGGTCACAGGACCAGAAGGAGATAATTTTTGTTTTGTAAACAGAAGTAATGCAACCAATACCATTAATAGTATTAGAAATGCGACAACGGTTATTAGTATAGTTCCGCCAGTACTTGCAGCTAAAATCATATTTATTTTTTTACGTCGTTATATGAAATGACCTTTTCGTCAACTTCAGTTTTCTTTTCTACAATCTCTTCCTTAGGTTCAACAACTTCCAGTTGTTGTACTTGGTTTACTTGTTCGGTAGCTTCTTCCGTCTCCTCGCCACCGCCAGTCAACATTCCCCCAAAACTTTGAAAACCGATTCCCATTAAACCGGTAATGATAAAAGTTATTCCAAGCCCTCTTAAAGGTGCAGGTACATTACTGTATCTGATTTTTTCTCGTATTGCCGCAATCGCCAAAATAGCCAAGAACCAACCTATACCGGAACTAACCCCGTAATTAAATGCCAAGCCCAATGTTTCAATTTCCCTAGCCTGCATAAATAGTGATCCGCCTAAAATTGCACAGTTTACCGCAATCAATGGCAAGAATATACCAAGTGAATTGTATAATGAAGGAGAAAATTTTTCTACCACAATTTCTACTAATTGTACCATAGTAGCTATGGTTGCTATAAATAAAATAAAGGATAGAAAGCTAAGGTTATATTCGGCATACTCTGGACCTAACCAAACCAATGCACCATCTTGTAACAAGTATTTATCCAACAACCAATTTAAAGGCACCGTAACCGCCAATACGAATATTACAGCAGCACCTAAACCAACCGCAGTAGCCACTTTTTTGGATACCGCCAAATAAGAACACATCCCTAAAAACACAGCAAATACCATGTTATCAATAAAGATGGACTTAAAAAATAATTCTACATGTTCTAACATAATTTCTACTTAAATGTCTGTTTAATTCTCTTCTACAAGTGCAGGATTCCTTGAACGCTGTACCCAGATTATAATACCTACTACAATTAAGGCGGCCGGAGGAATAATCATGAAACCATTGTTCTCATAACCAGTAGCATATAATCCGGTTTTGGCTATAGGATCCCCAAGCACAGGAATACCAAACAGTGTTCCTGAACCTAAAAGCTCCCTAAAGAACCCAACTATAACAAGGATTACACCATAACCTAGAGAGTTACCTATACCATCTAAAAATGAACGCCATGGTCCGTTAGCCAAAGCAAATGCTTCAAAACGCCCCATGATTATACAGTTCGTAATAATAAGACCAACGAATACAGCTAACGTTTTACTCAACTCATAGGCAAAAGCTTTTAAGACCTGATCCACTATAATTACCAATGTTGCCACAACGATCAACTGAACGATGATTCTAATTTTTGACGGAATTATATTTCTCATTAAGGAGATAACTACGTTACCTGCTCCTAAAACGAACATTACCGAAATAGCCATAACCAATGACGCTTTTAATTCTGCCGTAATAGCCAAGGCAGAACATATACCTAATACCTGAATGGTGATAGGGTTATTATCCGCAAGCGGATCCGTAATTAGATTTGTATCTTTTTTTGAGAGTAGTGCCATATTACTTTGCTCTAATGGTTTCTAAATAAGGTTTGTATAATTTAACGGTTTCCCTGATCATTGCGGATACACCGTTACCTGTGATCGTAGCACCTGCCAAGGCGTCTACTTCATTATCGTCTTTGGTATTGTTTAAAGGGTCATTGTTTCCTTTAGCAACATCAATACCCGCATACTGGGTGCCTTTTAAAATGGTTTCCCCTTTAAAGTCATCCATAAAATAACGCATCTTGATATTAGCACCTAAACCGGGAGTCTCTCCTTTATGGTCAAAATAGACACCTTGAACAGTCATTGTATTATCTAATGCGATAAAGCCCCAAATAGCGTCCCAAAGCCCTTTACCGTACATAGGAATGATATAAAATTTCTTTCCATCCTTTTCTCCTATAAATACGGGCAACTTATAATCTTCGCCTTTTTTTATATTGGCCAATTGCTTTTTTAAATCAATTAAGTATGCTTCATCATCTTGGGTAATCTGATCACCTTGGATCACCAATTGTTCCTTGATGTAACTTGCAAACTCATCCTCTACAACATCCGTAGGTATAAAATTAACACTACCTGCGTCATCTCCATTTTCATTTACGCCCATAGCGTAAAGAATGTTCTGCTGTTTTTCAAAACGCTCGTTCTCTTTGATATTTGGACGCAATGCCGATGCCAAAAAAGCTAGAATCGACCCTACGACCACAACCATAACGGCCGCAAAAATTACGGTATAACTGTTTTTATCTGTACTAATTGCCATAATTAAACTGTTTCAGCTTTAAGTTCTTCTGCTTTACCATCTGAATCCTTTGGATAGATCGTAGCATCTTTTAATCGGTTCATTCTTCTTTTAATATTACCCCGTACCACATAATGGTCTATAGTTGGTGCAAATACGTTCATTAATAAGATAGCCAAGAACACCCCTTCTGGATATGCTGGATTGAATACACGAATCATTACGGAAATAAACCCAATAAAGAAACCATAATACCATTTGCCCTTATTGGTCTGGGATCCCGTTACCGGATCAGTAGCCATATAGACAATTCCAAATGCTAGTCCACCAACAATGAGATGTTTCCAAAACTCAAAACTCATTAAACCATAAAATTTGCTAGACTCTGCAACCCATCCCAAATCTACTACCTGGTTAAAAATAAAGCCCATTACCAATGAACCAATTACGGCACTTACCATAATTCTCCAGCTGGCAATTTTGGTAAAAATCAAGAATAATCCACCCAAAAGAATAAGAAAAGCAGAGGTTTCACCTACAGAACCAGGAATAAATCCATAAAACATATCCGATACGGAATAGGACATTTCCGCTCCTTTATTCTGTGCCAGATATCCTAAAATTGTTTCTCCTGAAATAGCGTCCAAATTAGCACCGGCCAAAATTTCCTCCGATCGTTCACGTGCACCATGTACCCAAACCTTATCACCACTCATCCAAGTAGGGTATGCAAAAAATAAAAAGGCCCTAATTGTCAATGCCGGATTCAAAATATTCATTCCGGTACCACCAAACACCTCTTTACCGATTACCACACCGAATATTACGGCTACGGCCAACATCCATAACGGAGTATCTATAGGTACGATTAGAGGAACCAACATACCGGTAACCAAATACCCTTCCTCAACTTCATGACCCTTGATAACGGCAAATATAAATTCCACTATAAGACCTACACCATAGGAAACCACCACTAACGGCAATACCTTTATAATACCGATCCAAAAATTGTCCCAGGTAAGAAAATCGTTCATTAATGAAAAATCCGCAGGAAATCCATTTATGGCAGAGTAATGCTGATACCCTGCATTGAACATAGAAAATATCAACACCGGTATCAAAGCCATGATTACCGTGTTCATTGTTCGTTTTAAATCATCTGCCGCTTTTACGTGTGTACCACCTGCATGGGTAGTTTCATCCGGCGCAAACAAAAAAGTATGAAAAGCGTTGAAGGCAGGCGCCATCTTTTTACCCTGATACTTTAGTTTAAGTTCGTGTAATTTACTTTTTAAACTCATTTCTTATCCTATTTCTTTTTGCAATAAATCTAACCCCTCACGAATAATTTTTTGGTGTGGTTGTTTGGAAATACATATAAACTCCGTTAACGAAAAATCTTCCGGAGCCACTTCATATAAGCCCAACTGTTCCATCTCATCCAAATCCTTTACCATGCACGCTTTTAAAAGCTGCATAGGATAAATATCCAACGGGAAAACCTCCTCATATTGGCCAGTTACCACAAAGGCCCTGTGCTCACCATTGGTATTGGTCGTTAAATCATACTTTTTATTTGGCTGTAACCATGAAAACGTTAATGCCCTGGTAGCTGAAATTTTATTAAATACCGGCTTGTTCCATCCAAAGAACTCATAGTCATCACCCTCTGGTATTACGGTTACCGTATTATTATAAGTTCCTAAATAACCATCTGGCCTACTTTTGGAACCGGTTAACACATCACCATTGATTACACGAAAATTTTCTTCATTTACACCACTGGCATATAAAAAGGTAGAAATTTCCGCACCAATTTTGGTTTGATAATATTTAGGCGATTTAACCGAAGATCCCACAAGAGCAACAATACGTTCCGCATTATATTTTCCTGTAAGTAAATATTCGCCAATAATAACCAAATCTTGGGGAGATACCGTCCATACCAATTCCCCTTTGTTGATTGGATCTATTCTATTGATCTGGGTACCGACCAAACCTGCCGGATGTGGACCGGATACTTTATGTAATTCCACCCCTTTTAAAGTTGATAAAGGAGAAGTTCCTTTGGCATCTACGGAGACATGCACTTTACCCGGCGTTAATTTACCCAATGCGGTAATTGCCGCCTGCAATTCCTTTTCCTTACCCTGTAGCACATAATTTACATTTGCCTGTAACGGGGCACTGGCATAGCCTGAAACAAAGATTGATTTTGGCGTAGTATCAGGATTAGCGATAACATCATAAGGACGTTGCTTAATGAACGGCCAGCATCCACCTTTTAACAATGAAGTCTTGATCTCTGCCTTAGACGCTTTTTCCACATCTAACACAGACCCTGTAACGGACTCCTGTGTTTTGTCCGCCAAGATTTTCAATGTCAAAATGCGTCTTCTATCCCCTCTTTCTATCTCAATAAGCTCACCACTTACTGGAGAAACAAAAAGCATTTCTTCTATATTCTTATTATAGAACAGCGGCTCACCGGCTTTGACTTCGGCACCTTGCTTTACCAACATCTTAGGGGTAATACCATGAAAATCACTAAGCTGAATTGCGTAAACATTACTTAGAACAGCTTTTGAAGTAGCTTGTTCCGCGGCGCCCACCAGGTTAATATTGAGCCCTTTTTTAATTCGTATGTCTTTGGACATTTGCGTGTAGACCTTTAGGTTAACAAAATTTGACGCAAATTTAAGTACAAAAACTTCGTTTTCATAATTATTACCCCATAATTTAGACAATACAACGAGCTATATTTTTTAGGTATCGTTTTTGTTTACCTTTACCACGTAAAAAGCTATTAAATGCGTTATTTCGTTAAACTTATTATACTATTGGCATTTCTTCAAAACGTTGCTGCACAGGTCCAGGAAGAGGTAAATCCGCCAAACCATATTAAATCCATCATATTTAAAGGTCCAACGGACGATCAATTTCCCATCATAAAAATAGGTGAGCCTATTTACCTTGAATTTGATGATATACTGGCCAACGAACAGGACTATTATTATAAAATTACACATTGTGATTACGATTGGAACAAATCTGCACTTTTAAAATCCCAGTATCTTGATGGGGTGGACAACCAGCGTATCATCAATTACGAAAACAGCTACACAACTTTAGAGACTTATAGCAATTATCAATTGACCATACCTAATGACAATGTACGGCTCAAGGTAAGCGGCAACTATCTAATTGAAATTTACAACAACAATTACGAACTACAGTTTTCAAGAAGATTTGTTGTCTATAAGGATTTGGTCAATGTGGGGGCCAGTATTAAACGTTCGCGCGATTTTAATTATTTGAACGAAAAGCAAGTGGTCCAATTTACTATTCAGCCCAGTAGTTTACGTTTGGTGAACCCCAAAAAAGAGGTCAAGGTAGCCATTCTACAAAATTATTACTGGCCCACAGCCATATATGACATATCTCCACAATATACCATTGGCAGTGAACTTGTTTATAAATACGACCAAGAAACTGCATTTTATGGCGGTAACGAATTTTTACTGTTCGATACGAGCGACCTTAGAGCGCCCAGTTCCCAAATATCCAGTATAGAACTTTCTGATCTGTACAACCATTACCTATTTGCGGATAGCCCAAGGAACGACCAGTCATACACCTATTTTCCCGATATTAACGGAGATTTTGTTATCCGAACATTACAAGGTGACGATGCTTCTAGGGAAGCTGAGTATTCCTTGGTTCATTTTAGCCTGCCTTATACCGAATATATAGCATTGGACGATGTATACGTTTTTGGAAAATACAATAATTATGCATTGACGGATGAAAACAAAATGACCTATAACGAGAATACGGGCATGATGGAAGCAACTATTAAAATGAAGCAAGGATTCTACAATTATAAATATGTATTAAAAAACAATAAGGGTATAGATTTGAACGCCGTAGACGGAAATTTCCACTTTACCGAAAATAATTATGTTATTTTGGTTTATTACAGAAATTTTGGAGATATGTACGACAGTATTATTGGCGTAGGATCCGCCAATTCAAGAAATATAACCAACTAATGTATCTTTACGTTTTTCATCGCTTATGAAAAACCCACCAACCACCAGAACAACCGGCAGATACAAATTGCAATATAGAGGCGTTGAATGCCTTAATTGTGGTCATCCCTTAGACCTTAGCGATAAATACTGCCCAAATTGCTCCCAAGCAAACAGCACTAAAAAACTTTCACTTTTAGATTTTTTTGAAGAGTATTTTACCAATATCCTTTCTTATGACTCCAAAATCCTGCAAACGCTTACCGCGCTTCTTTTAAGGCCCGGAAAAATAACGAGGGACTATATTGCGGGCAAACGCCTTTCTTACACCAATCCTTTTAGATTTTTACTAAGCCTGGCCATAATTTATTTTCTATTGATCAGTATTAGCGGTGAATTTGAAAATTTGAACAAATTTGGTTCAGAAAACAAGGAATCCATCTTCAATTTCCAAAAGCAGATCAATACCATTGAATTTGATTCTGAAGAAGAAAAGAAACAAGCATTGGCCGCTATAGATTCGTTGAAAAAACAACAGTATATTGGCAATAAAATCAATAATAGGGATTCCATAATTCTTTCTAACCCAGTTCTTCATTTTAAAAATATAAATAACGATGGGGTTACAGAAAGATTTTTTAACAAGATACAGTTCTTCAATGCAGCTATTAAAAATGATACGATATTTAGTTTCACGGAAAGTGTAGCCAAATACGATCTGGCCAACTCTACCGAGAATGAAATGGCCTACAACCTATCCAATAGTTTGGTGGAAATAGAAAAAAGACCTGGTACTTTCGTAAATACCTTAATTTCAAAATCACCCTTTGCCACATTCTTCTTTCTACCTTTCTTTTCTTTGTTCATATGGTTGGCCTACATCAGAAAAAAACACACTTATACCGATCATTTAATCTTTAGTTTTCACAATCAATCGTTATTATTTATCTTGCTCATTGTTAGCTATTTGGTAAATGCCATTTTCAACTTTAGTAGTGAGGGTATTTTTATATTGATTTTCGCCCTCTATCTGTACAAGGCAATGCGAAATTTCTATCAACAAGGACGATTTAAAACGATTGTAAAATATGTATTCCTGAATTCTGTTTTTATAATTTTAGGAATCATTGCAATAACAATTTTAATAGCTGCTAGCGTATTTACATATTAAGTATGATCACACAGGTAACCAAGGGCATAAAAATATCGGTTCAGACCAGTTTTGAAGGTACTTTCTTTAAAAACTATAAAATGCATTATGCATTTGGGTATACGATATTCATTGAAAACCAAAGTAAGGATGCAGTACAGCTCACATCTCGCCATTGGAAAATATATGATTCCCTAAATGATATGGAAACATTGGACGGTGAAGGCGTTATAGGAAAAAAACCTGTTATCCAGCCAGGAGAATCACATACCTATAATTCCGGTTGCTTATTGACTTCACCTATCGGCGCCATGAAAGGTCACTACAACATGTCCAATTTTAACACCTCAGAAAAATTTAGGGTTTACATACCCACATTTAAGTTTAGTGCCCCATTTGCACTGAACTAACACTTTTTTAAACTACTTATTAGTTTTAAGTACAACACCGTTTTAGTACCTTTGGTCAACTTTTTAATTTAAAAAATTTGACAATGGGAAAAGGTTTTTTTCAAGTTCCAAAAGCTATTAACGAACCAATTAAAAGCTACGCTCCAGGCAGTCCTGAAAGGGCATTGGTTCTGGAACAATATAAAGCATATTATAGTGACCAAATAGATGTACCTATGTATATAGGTCCTGATGAAGTGCGTACTGGAAATACAAAACCTATGTCACCACCTCACGACCATCAGCATATAGTTGGCACCTACCATACGGCTACCAAAAAAAATATTCAAGATGCCATTGACAATTGCCTTACCTCTAGGGAGGAATGGGCCAATGTAAGTTGGGAACAACGTGCCTCTATATTCTTAAAAGCGGCCGATTTGATCGCAGGTCCTTACCGTTCAAAGATCAATGCGGCTACAATGATCGCCCAGTCAAAAAATATACACCAAGCTGAAATAGATGCGGCTTGTGAACTAATTGACTTTTTAAGGTTCAACGTGGAATACATGTCCCAAATCTATGCTGAGCAACCCGCATCAGCTGCAGGAATTTGGAACAGAGTGGAATATAGACCGCTTGAAGGCTTTGTATACGCAATTACACCTTTTAACTTTACCGCAATTGCCGGTAACTTACCAGCAAGTGCTGCCCTAATGGGCAATGTTGTGGTTTGGAAACCTAGCGATAGTCAGATATTTTCAGCAAAGGTTATCGTGGATATCTTTAAAGAGGCCGGTGTACCGGACGGGGTAATCAATGTGGTATATGGAGACCCGGTAATGATTACGGATACCGTACTGGCCAGTCCAGATTTTGCGGGAATTCACTTTACTGGCTCCACCCATGTATTTAAATCATTGTGGAAACAAATTGGAACCAATATAGATACCTACAAAACCTATCCAAGAATTGTTGGGGAGACCGGTGGCAAGGATTTTATTTTAGCACACCCTACCGCAAACACCAAACAAGTTGCTACGGCAATATCCAGGGGGGCATTTGAGTTCCAAGGTCAAAAATGTAGTGCGGCGTCTAGGGTTTATCTTCCCAAATCCACATCTAAGCAAATTTTGGACTTGGTTAAAGCGGATATCGATTCTTTTAACAAACCTGGTTCTCCAGAAGATATGTCCAACTTTATAACAGCAGTTATCCACGAAGGCTCTTTTGATAAATTGGCCAAATATATTGACCAGGCCAAAAAAGATACCCAAGCAGAAATTGTTGCCGGAGGTAATTATGATAAAACAAAAGGTTATTTCATTGAACCTACCGTGATTGTAACTACAGACCCAAAATACACAACCATGGAAACGGAACTTTTTGGCCCTGTAGTTACCGTATATATCTATGATGATGCAGAATGGAGCAAAACCCTTAAATTGATAGACACAACATCTGAATATGCTTTGACAGGCGCAGTACTTTCAAAGGATAGATATGCTATTGAAGAGGCTACCAAGGCGTTACAGAATTGCGCCGGTAATTTCTATATTAATGACAAACCTACCGGAGCAGTAGTTGGCCAGCAACCGTTTGGTGGCGCAAGAGCATCCGGAACAAACGATAAGGCTGGGTCCGCACAAAACTTATTGCGCTGGGTTTCCCCAAGGTTAATAAAAGAGACCTTTGTCACCCCAGAAGATTATAGATATCCCTTTTTAGGGTAATTTTTAAAAAAGGCCAAAATTGAATTCGGCCTTTTTTTATTGAAAATCTAAAAATAAAGAGGTACATTGAAGAATTAATCAATCTCTTATTTCTCACTTAACACACTTATTATGAAAAAGTTACTATTGTTACTTGCAGTATGCTGCTCCTGTATTTCATTTGCACAGGATGAACTGGCACAAAACACCATTAAGGCGGTTTTGGCCGGTAACCAATCTCAAGTTATACAACTTGCTGAAGCTTTCCCTGATGATAAATATGATTGGCGACCTACGGAAGGGGTCAATTCGGTTGGCGAGGCTTTATTACATGTAGCGGGCGGAAATTATTTTTTAGCCTCTAAACTGGGTTTTGCTCCCCCAGAAGATGTCGATTTAATGAACTTGGGCAAAATAACCGGTAAGGAAAATATTATAGCAGCATTAAAAAAATCCAATGATTTTGTCCTTGAAAAGATTACCATGGTAGAGGACGGACAATTAAACGATGAAGTGGATTTTGGGTTTATGAAAGCAAATAAATTAGGCGGACTTCTTGCGATTATGGAACATAACGGCGAACATAAAGGACAACTAATAGCTTATGCCAGATCAAACGATATTGTTCCACCTTGGAGCAAATAACATCAAAAAGTATTAAGTAATTCTAGCCTTTAATCATTCATTGATTGAAGGCTTTTTCTTTTGCGAAACTATTGATCTTTCATGGAATCTTCCAAAAAACTGTTTTTACAACAAAGCCAATTGCCCTACATACTGCTTGCCCTTATAAGGACTACAACCTAAAATACATCACTGTAGATAATTTTTAAATGCAATGGTAAATTGAAAAAAAATAAATTCTTTAATATTTAAATCAATTCCAATTTTTTACCATGCACGGATTTTTATATGAACAAAAATCATAATAGGTGAATAGTTTAAAACGGCGAAGGTTTATATAAGCGCATTAATGACAAACACAATATCAATGTAAATTTAACGTTAATTAATTGTAAATTAAAGGTAAATTTACGAAATTCAAGTTCACCTTAAATTTAGTCTGCTATGAAAACTTCAACAAAGATTGTTAAAAAAGCTAGTTTCCATATTGCAACTTGGAACGCTGTAAAACTATTTGTTCAAAAATACAGAAGAGCTTACTACCAAGCTTTTAGCCTGTAAATATTGAAACACAATGTATACTACCCCTTAAATTTTAAGGGGAGATACACCATTTTTTTAGTTTCAAAAAAATCTTCCTTAAAATAATCCGTCAAATCATAAATTTTGGCCGTCTTGTAATCCTTAAGTTCCTCTAACAAATCCCCTCCCTTTAAATACAATATTCCATTACGGATTTCATGTTCGGACTCTTTTTTTATTTTTCCTTTGACCCAATGTACAAAGGTGGGCATAGCGGCAACCGCCCTACTCACAATAAAATCAAATTGCCCAGGTATTTCCTCTACACGCTTGTTAACGGTAGTGACATTGGTCAACTGCAAACCTTCAACAACCTCATTGACCACCTTTATTTTTTTTCCTATGGAATCTACCAAGGTAAAATGAACTTCAGGAAATAAAATGGCCAAGGGTATACCGGGAAAACCACCTCCAGTACCCACATCCAATATTGAAGCTCCATTATTGAACGAAGTGAATTTTGCAATAGCCAAAGAATGTAAGACATGTCTAAGATATAATTCATCGATATCTTTTCTGGATACCACGTTAATCTTTTGATTCCAATCCTTATATAATTCTTCTAACTTCTTAAATTGTTGTTTTTGGTTTTCCGATAAATTGGGAAAATATTCAAATATGGTTTCAACAGTCATCCGTATCTTTGTAAATAGATTTTATTAGTATATTCACTTTTGCAAAGATTTCGCTTTTAATTAAGCTATCAAACTATTATACATTCATTTAAGTTATAAAAAATTAATATTACCCCATTATGGAACAAAAAACCATACGTTTCTCAAGAACGGATTCTGCAAAGTTCTTCAAGACCTTGAACAGCAGAGTAAACGATTATTTTAAAACCAATAAGTTGAAAAAAACAGGAAACTGGAAATTACACCTTAAAACGGTAGTAATGTTCACCCTTTTCCTTGCACCCTATTTTTTAATATTGACATTAGGCTTGCCCACTTGGGCCAATTTACTTTTAACAATAGTAATGGGAATTGGTATGGCAGGTGTAGGCATGAACGTAATGCACGATGGCAACCATGGTGCATACTCCAATAAAAAATGGGTAAATAAACTAATGGGCAGCAGTATTTACATATTGGCCGGTAATGTATACAATTGGCAAGTACAGCATAATGTACTACACCATACCTATACCAATATCCATGAACATGATGAAGATATGGAAGCTGGTAGAATATTACGTTTTTCCAAACATGCCGAATGGAAAAAACACCATAGATTTCAACATTTTTACTCTGTTTTCCTATACGGCCTATTGACCTTCAATTGGGCCATTACTACAGATTTTCAACAAATGTATCGGTATATGAAACGTAAATTATCATATGGAAAACTACCGAGCGCCACATTAAATTGGAGTACATTGATCATTACCAAAATTTTATACATTACTATTTGGATCGTTATTCCCATGCTAATATTGGTTATTGCTTGGTGGAAAATATTGATCGGCTTTTTTCTAATGCATTATGTAGCGGGTGTTATCCTGAGTGTCGTTTTTCAACTTGCACATATTGTAGATGATGCGGACACTCCGTTACCAGATCAATCCGGAACAATGAAAAACACTTGGGCCATTCACCAATTGTTTACTACGGTCAATTTTGGAACTAAGAACAAGATCGTAAACTGGTTTACCGGTGGCTTGAACCATCAAGTAGAGCACCATATCTTTCCAAATATCAGTCATGTACATTACACAAAAATTTCCAAAATTGTGAAACAGACCGCACAGGAGTTTAATTTGCCATACCACGAGTATAAAACTACCAGAAAAGCTATAATTTCGCACTTTAGACATTTAAAGGAATTAGGCAAGGAGCCTTCATTACAATATTAGAAATTTAAAGTACCTATGAGCAATCAACTTTCGGATAGGATTAACAGTGTTACACCGTCAGCTACTTTAGAAATGGCTGCAAAGGCCCGTGAATTAAGAGCCGCTGGAAAAGATATTATTGGCTTAAGTCTAGGCGAACCGGATTTTAATACCCCTGATTATATTAAGGAGGCGGCTATACAGGCCATCAACGACAACTACAACTCATACTCTCCAGTAGATGGGTATGTAGATTTAAAAAAGGCAATTATCACTAAATTCAAAAGAGATAATAACCTTACTTATGACCCTGCACAAATTGTTGTATCCGCAGGTGCAAAACAATCATTGTACAATGTAGCCCAGGTAATCTTGAACCCTGGTGACGAAGTTATTTTACCTTGCCCATATTGGGTAAGTTATAGTGATATTGTAAAACTGGCAGATGGGGTCCCCGTGGAAGTTCCTACAACCTTGGAGAACGATTTTAAGATGACCGCACAGCAGTTGGAAGCGGCCATAACGCCTAAAACCAAGATGCTTTGGTATAGCTCACCTTGTAATCCTAGCGGCTCTATATATAGTAAAGACGAGTTACGTGCCTTGGCCGATGTGTTACAAAAACACCCGCAAATCATAGTGGTAAGTGATGAAATTTACGAACATATCAATTATGGTGTCACAAAACATGCTTCTATGGCAGAGTTTGAGGACATGTACGATCGCACTGTAACGGTAAATGGTGTTGCAAAGGCATTTGCTATGACCGGATGGCGAATAGGATATATTGGTGCACCAGCATATATTGCCAGAGCTACCAACAAACTACAGGGCCAAGTTACCAGTGGATCAAACTGTATTGCACAACGTGCGGTAATTACAGCATTGGAAGAATCTCCAGACCGTATTCAGTATATGGTAGATGAGTTCAAGGAACGTCGCAAATTAATATTGGACCTATTGAACGATATTGAAGGTTTTAAATGCAATGAGCCTGAAGGGGCGTTCTATGTATACCCAGATGTAACTTCTTTTTTTGGCAAGACATTCAATGGTACAACAATAAATAACGCTTCTGATTTTTCCATGTATATTTTAGAGGCTGCCAATGTTGCCACCGTTACAGGCGATGCATTTGGTAATGGAAATTGTATTCGTATATCATACGCCGCCTCTGTAAAGGAAATTAAAGATGCAATGTCAAGAATTAAGGAAGCGTTAAAATAAAATTACCGCTTACTTATTCGTAAATAAAAGTCTCTTCTAACGAAGGGACTTTTTTATTGCCCAAATTCAATTAGGTATTCTTCCAAAAATAAGGCGTTAAGAGAATCAATACGGTAAATAACTCCAACCTGCCGGCCAACATTAAAAATCCGCACCACCATTTGGCCAATACCGGCAAGCCATTAAAGTTACTGACAGGATTTAAACTACCTAGGGCAGGACCAACATTGCCCAACGAAGATGCGGAACCGCCTATGGCAGATTCAAAATCCAACCCTATAAAACCTAGTACTAGGGCGCCTATGATAAACAACAACATATAAAGCACAAAAAAACCAATGATGTTATAGACAATTTTTTCCTTGACCGTTTTATTGTTATAACGAACGGGAATTATGGCATTGGTATGTAAGGTTCGTTTAAATTCCAACACACCATTCTTTATAATAAGCAGATGCCTCATTACCTTAATGCCCCCAGCGGTAGAACCTGCGGACCCTCCTAAAAAAAATAGGCCAAAAAAGAATACGGTCAAAAATGGTGTCCATTGCGTAAAATCCGCACTAACAAAACCAGTAGTGGTTATCACCGATACAATTTGAAAAAGTGCATGTCTAAAAGCACTTTCAGCATTTCCTAAAACCATAGGATACCCCGGTGTCATATCCGTTATGTTAGCCTTATAATAAATTACGACTGCGACAATTAGTGTAAAGACCAGAACAAAACCGGCATAATATCTAAACTCTTCATCCTTGAAGACTTTTTGAAACCTTCCTTTAAAAGCAAAATAGCTCAATACAAAATTACTTCCCGCCAAAAACATAAAGAAGATAACGATATATTGTATTAAGGGCTGATCGTTCCAATGGGCAAGACTAGCATTTTTAGTGGAGAAACCACCTGTGGACAGTGTAGCCATAGCATGGTTTATGGCATCGAAAAAAGACATTCCGGCTACTTGCAAAAGTATGGTTTCCGCTATGGTATATCCAAAATAGATCAACCATAAACGTTTGGCCGTATCGGTAATCCTAGGGTGCAATTTATCCCCGCTTGGCCCAGGTGCTTCTGCGGAAAAAAGCTGCATACCGCCTATTCCCAATAAAGGCAATATTGCTATGGCCAATACAATAATTCCCATACCACCTATCCAATGGGTTAAACTTCGCCAGAACAAAATACCTTCCGGCATGGCTTCAATATCGTCCATTATGGAAGCTCCAGTAGTAGTATACCCGCTAACGGTCTCAAAAAAAGCATTGGTGATATCCGGTATAGCCCCGCTAAACAGATAGGGCAACATACCGGAAATGGACATCACGATCCAACCAAAAGTTACTATAATATATCCTTCTTTTTGCTTAACTTCTTTTTTATGACCCCTTGTATAATACATGGCAAAAACGCCTACAAACATTGTTGTAATGGAAGCCAAGGTTATACTTAATGTAGCACCGTCCTTATAAACACCACTGATCACCGCGGCCACAAGCATAAACCCCCCATTACAGAGTAAAAGAAGTCCCATTAAATGGAATATGATTCTTAGATTAAGCTGCATACTAAAGGAACATTCGTTCTATTTTAGGAATCTCTGATGGCAAACAACATACTACGACCCTGTCACCTTCCTTGATCTTGAATCCACCTAGGGCAATATGGCCAACTCCATCCCTTACAACTCCACCTATGGTAGCTGCCTTAGGAAAATCCAAGTCCCTAATAATAGATCCGGTAACCTTGGAATTTCTTTTGACGATAAATTCCAACAGTTCGGCATTTAAATTGTTCAAGCGCATTAAAGCTACGACCTCACCTTTTCTAATATGCCTAAAAATATTGTTGGCCGCCAATAATTTTTTATTGATCAACGTATCTATACCAATAGAGTGCGAAAGCTGAAAATAATCCATATTCTCTACCAAGGCAATGGTCTTTTTTATATGTTTAGACTTCGCCACCAGGCAAGACATGATATTGGTTTCGGAATTACCGGTTACGGCAATAAACGCATCCATGGATTCTAAACTTTCTTCCTCCAATAATTCAACATTTCTACCATCCCCGTTGATGATTAACGCGTTGGGCAATTCATCTGCCAGGTCAAATGCCTTTTCCTTGTTCTTTTCAATTAACTTAACATTGAATTTATTGGCACATAGATCGCGGGCAGTTTTGTATCCTACCTTACTGCCACCCAATATCATTACATTCTTTATTTCGGCTTTTTTCTTTCCTGTAAGTTTATATAATTCATCAACACCTTCCTTAACTGTTATAAAGTATACTTGGTCACCTTCCTTGAACAAGGTATCTCCTCTGGGAATTACCGTGTATTGTGTACCAGTACGTTGCAGGGCAATGGGCATAAAATGAAGTTCAGGAAAAATATTTGCGGCCTCCTTTACCATTTTACCCACGAACGGTGCTGATTTAATTAAGGAAACCCCTACCATGATCAACTCCCCTTCCTCAAACTCATAAGTATCGTTAAAAGCGGATTTATTCAGCAACAATTGTATTTCAGTAGCAGCTAATGCCTCAGGGGAAATTAATTCATCGATCCCTAGATCAGAAAACCTTAAAAGATCTTTGTGCTTTATAAATTCTGTATTGGAAATCCTGGCAATGGTACGTTTACAACCTAATTGTTTTGCCAACATGCACAACGTTAAGTTCGTTGTTTCAGAGGAAGTTACCGCAATAACTAGATCAGAATCCTGAACCTGGGCATCACGCAATACTTCAATAGAGGTTGCATCGCCTTTTAAAACCCGTATATCCAAATGATTGTCCGCATATGCAAGACTTTCCTTTTGACTATCGATCAAGGTTATATCCTGTGATTCATAGGAAAGTAATTTGGCCAAATGAAAGCCAACCTCTCCAGCACCAGCAATTATAATCTTCATTTATATTGTTAGACCGCTAAACATCAAGATATTACTAGAAGTTACTTCTTTACCTATGAACAATGGTAAAACTATCTTGATAATCGTAGCAATTATTATGGGGCAAAATTACATAATTTAATTAGTTTATTATTTATTTTCAGTTCTTTAACCTAACATGGTGCAACCCTGACCATAAAATTAGAATTAAGCATGTGGTATATTGTATCTTTGTGAAAAAATTTGCGATGTCACAAAAAGTTACACCTTACAAAGATTCTGAGCTTGGCAAAAAAGAACAGGTCACCAAGATGTTCGATACCATTTCTACAAATTATGATGGCTTAAATCGTGTAATCTCTTTTGGTATAGATATTAAATGGCGAAAAAAAGTGGTTGAACTATTAAAAAAAGAACAGCCAAAATCTATTTTGGACATTGCCACCGGTACAGGAGATTTGGCCATAGCCCTAGTCGATACAGGGGCTAAACGAATAGTTGGCTTAGATATATCTCCCGGTATGCTATCCGTTGGAAAAGAGAAAGTAAAAAATAAAGATTTGGACCATACTATTGAGATGGTCGTTGGCGATAGTGAAAACCTAAGTTTTGAAGACAATACTTTTGACGCCGTTACCGTATCTTTTGGGGTGCGTAATTTTGAGACCTTAACCACAGGAATGGCCGAAATACTACGTGTTTTAAAGCCAAATGGTACATTGGTTATCCTGGAAACCTCCGTACCCACCAAAACCCCATATAAACAAGGGTACCGTTTTTACACCAAAAACATTCTTCCATTAATAGGAAAACTTTTCTCCAAGGACAATTCCGCCTACGGTTATTTAAGTGAATCTGCCTCGGTTTTTCCACATGGTGAAAAGTTCAACAATATTTTACGGGAAATTGGGTTTATAGATGTAACGAACAAACCTCAAACATTTGGGGTGGCATCTATCTATATTGCAAAAAAGTCCGCTTAAGGAAATAAAAATTTGCTTTATGGATTAATTGCTTTACAATCGTAAACCAGGATATATGAAGATATGGTTTTTTATACCCGTATTGGTATTGATGACAACAACTTCGTTAAGTGCCCAATTTAACGAAAACCCTATACTAAACAAGCAGAACGAAGACAAAAAGTTCTTGAACTGGGGCTATTTCCTAGGATTGAACCAATATGACTTTAAGTTTGAATACAAAGAAAATGCTCCTGATATTCTAGTTAGCAAAAGTTTTGGTTTCAACGTGGGACTTATAGGAGAAATGCGTTTGAACGATCACTTGGACTTGCGCTTTGAACCCGGACTTCATTATGGTTCTAGATTGTTGGGTTTTCCGGGATTTGACGAGGAACGCGATGCCATTAGGGAAGTTAAATCAACTTACATCAATTTTCCCATCCTATTAAAAGCGAGCGCCAAAAGATTTGGAAACTGGAAACCTTTTGTTATTGGTGGGGGCTCTAGAAGTTTAAACCTTGGCAGCAATGAAGAAAGTTTGGACGATAATAGCTCTGGCACCTTTAGAATGAAAAAATGGGTCTACAATTACGAACTAGGCTTTGGTATTGATTTTTATTTGGAATATTTTAAATTCACCCCATCTATCCGTGGCGTATTTGCCATAACCGATGAACTGGTACCGGACCTTGACCCCAACAGCCCATGGACGGGAAATATTGAATCCATGAAAACTCGCGGCATCTTCATCAATTTTACCTTCGAATAGACATTTGAAATTAGTAAAAGTCAAAAAAAAAGTAATGGTTTACACTCCACTACTTTCTTATTTCATGTAATAAAATTGCCGTTGCGGAAGCTACATTTAAACTTTCCGTAGTTTGGTTACCAAATTGCGGTATGGCTATTTTGTCTGTACACAATTCAGTAACTCTACTTGAAATGCCCTTGCCTTCGTTTCCCATGACCATAATTCCTTTTTTAGGCAATGAATAGGTATTGATATTGGACCCATCCATAAAAGTGCCATAAACGGGCAGGTCTGCTGACCTTAAAAAGGAATCCAAATCTACATAATGTACGTTAACCCTGGCAATAGATCCCATAGTGGCCTGTAGAACCTTGGCATTGTAGCAATCCACGGTATCCAACGAACAGACTATATCCGTTACCCCAAACCAATCGCACAAACGTATGATAGTCCCTAAGTTACCCGGATCCTGTACGCCATCCAACACCATAATCCAGTCAGACAGAATATCCATTTCTTTTTTTGGGATGTGGAAAACCCCTAAATACCCATTGGGGTTCTTTAAACTACTGATCTGTGCCAATTCTTTTGCAGAAATTAAATTGACCCTACTGTCTCCCAAGTTAAGCTCATTGGGTGCCGTTGCAAAAATTCCGTAGCATTTAAAATTAGAGCCCACCAATTCCTCAATGGACTTTTTTCCTTCAATAACAAACAGCCCGTGTTCATTTCGGTACTTTTTTTGCTGTAGACTTTTGATAAGTTTCAATTCACTTTTGACAACCATACAAATAATGTATTTTTGATTTCTATGAGGACGGCACTTTGCTCCAAAAACAACATGGCTAAATTAAGCTTATTATCCCTACTGGCAATAGTCTTGCTATCCTGCAACTCACTTAAAAAAGTAGAGGAAGATGAATATTTGGTGACCAAAAACCTAATTTATGCAGATTCTGTAAAAATTAATAATGAAGAACTGGAAAGTCTCATATACCAAAAACCCAATTCTACAGTTTTAGGCTACCCTCTGCGACTTAATTTGTACAATCTCGCCAAAGAAAACCCAGATTCATCGTACAATGCATGGTTAAATAAAAAGGAAAATAGAAAAAAAAGACTGGAAAAACTCTTGTCCACCAAGCAAGTAAACCGTTTGGGAGAATCCTTTCTAGTAAAAGGCTTAAGCGAATGGCTAAAGGATATAGGTGAAGCACCAACAATACTGGACACCACAAGAACACGCCTGAGCCTTGCGAGGCTTAGCGCCTATTACCAAGGTAAAGGGTATTTTACAAATAATACCAGCTATCTAATCGATACCACCAAAAACAAAAGAAAAGCCAAGGTCAATTATCAAGTATCCCTTGGGGAACCCTATATAATAGACTCGCTTTCCAACGATATTTCATCTACGGCAATTGATTCGCTTTATTTTTTAAATTCCGCTAATTCATTGGTCAAAGAGGGTCAACAGTTTGATTTGGCCAATTTTAATATGGAACGGGAGCGACTAACCGGAATATTCAGAAACAGTGGTATACGCAACTTTCAGGAAAGCTCTATAACATTTGATATTGTTAGGGACACCGTTAAATCTGCGGATGACCAGAAAATGAACATTACCCTTAACATAGGCGATCTAAAAATAAGAGGCGAAAATGAAGTGACTACATCTGCCTACAAGGTAGAAAAGATCAACAAAATCAATATTTATACTGATTATTTATCGACTTCAACATTAGATTCCATCAACATTATTGAGTACGGGGACTATACCATCCACTACTCCCCCAATTTTGACATTAAGCCAAAAACTTTGGCCAATGCCATATTTTTTAAAAAGGACAGTATTTACCGGGATGTAGATAAAATACGTACCTCAAGACAACTCAATGCCTTAAACATATTTAAGTATCCTAATATTATTTTTGAAGCGGATAGTCTGGGAAACAAAGTAAATACCAATATTTATTTGGCACCCAAACCCAAATATTCACTGGGAACCAATTTTGAAGTAAGCAGATCTAACCTGAGAAGATTAGGTGTGGGGCTTGGAACCACCTTACTTATACGGAATATTTTTAAAGGGGCAGAAAATTTAAGTATCTCTGCAGATGGTGCTTATGGCTTATTAAGTAACAATACTTTTGAAGCCAACTATTTTTCAGAATTTGGGGGCGATATTACGTTAGATTTTCCACGTATCTGGTTTCCCTTTATCAATACGTCCAAATTAATTCCCAATTATACCCTGCCAAAGACCCGTATTGCCATTGGCACCAGTTTTCAGAACAATATAGGTCTTGACAAACAGACGTTCAACAATGTATTGGGTTACAATTGGGTCCCCAGTGATTTTGTTAACCATAATGTAGAATTACTTAATATACAATTTGTTAGAAATGTGAACAGCAATAGGTTTTTCAATGTATACCGAAATACCTTTGAACGTTTGGACGATATTGCAGATAGATATGAAACCGAACCTGAACTGGCAGAATTTTTTGAATCTGACTCTGACCCGGATGACCCCACATTAATCATCCCATCAGGAACGACTGGTTTTATCAATGCTGTGGAAAACGGAATCATTGCCACCTCAACAACGGACTTTAACGATGTCACTAGGCTAGAGGAAAGAAGAAAAAGATTAACGGACAACAACCTCATCTTTGCTACCAACTACACCTTTAACAAAACCAATAGGGAGGGTATTGTGGATAATAGTTTTTATCAATTTAGGTGGAAACTAGAAAGTGCCGGCAATCTGCTGTCCGCCTTTTCGAACTTTATTCCTTTCAACAAAAATGACGATGAGCAATTATTGGTATTTGGCGTGCCGTTTTCACAATATATCAAGAATGAGTTCGAATATGTTAAATATTGGGACCTCTCCCGCTCCAACGTTTTGGCCACTAGGGCATTTTTCGGCATTGCCATACCCTACGGAAATTCTGACAACATTCCTTTTGTACGAAGTTATTTTGCAGGTGGATCTAATGATAACCGTGCTTGGTTCCCCTATTCCCTAGGTCCGGGAAGTGTTTCGGCAGTCAATGATTTTAACGAGGCCAATCTAAAATTGGCGCTAAACCTAGAATATAGGTTTCCTATTGTAGGCGATATCAATGGTGCTATTTTTGCTGATGCGGGAAATATATGGAACGTATTTGACAATGTAGAGGATTCCAATGCCACTTTTGACAGTTTTGCATCGTTAAAGGACATTGCACTGGGCACGGGCCTTGGCTTACGATATGATTTTACATATTTCCTGTTCCGTTTGGATTTAGGCTTTAAAACCTATAACCCTGCTGAAATACAGTCAGAAAGATGGTTCAAAGATTATAATTTTGCCAATGCCGTTTTACAAATAGGCATTAACTATCCCTTTTAAATATAATTGTTTTATTACTTTTGTTTTTCATTTTTTAAGAAACTAAAAGACCACTCAATTATGGCTCACAATATCAAACCGGGAGTAGCTACCGGAGACGAAGTTCAAGCAATATTCAATTACGCAAAGGAAAAGGGTTTTGCTTTGCCAGCCGTTAACGTTATTGGTTCAAACACCATTAATGCCGTTCTGGAAACCGCAGCAACCTTAAATTCTCCCGTAATTATACAATTCTCCAATGGTGGAGCACAGTTCAACGCTGGTAAGGGACTTTCTAACGAAGGCCAAAAAGCAGCTATACAAGGTGCAATTGCCGGAGCAAAGCATGTACACCAATTGGCAGAAGCTTATGGTGCTGTAGTAATCCTACATACGGATCACTGTGCCAAAAAATTATTGCCTTGGATAGACGGACTATTGGATGCCAGTGAAAAGAATTATGCAGAAACCGGAAAATCACTTTTCAGCTCACACATGATAGACCTTTCAGAAGAACCTTTGGAAGAGAACATAGAAATCTGTAAAGGATATTTGGAGCGCATGAGCAAAATGGGAATGACCTTGGAAATTGAATTAGGTATCACAGGCGGTGAAGAAGATGGTGTCGACAATTCAGATGTTGATGATTCCAAACTTTATACACAACCGGAAGAAGTAGCTTACGCCTATGAAGAACTTTCTAAGGTTAGTCCAAAATTCACCATAGCGGCAGCTTTTGGAAACGTTCATGGCGTATATAAGCCTGGTAACGTAAAGTTGACCCCAAAGATCCTTTTGAATTCACAAGAGTTTATATCTAAAAAATACAATGTAGGACATAACCATATTGACTTTGTTTTCCATGGTGGTTCTGGTTCTACCGTAGAGGAAATAAGGGAAGGTATTAGCTATGGTGTTATTAAGATGAATATAGATACAGATTTGCAATATGCATTTTTAGCAGGTGTTCGTGACTATGTTCAAGATAACAACGAATACTTACAGGCACAGATCGGTAACCCTAAAGGTGCGGACGAGCCAAATAAAAAATTCTACGATCCAAGAGTTTGGTTAAGAAAAGGGGAAATTACCTTTGTAGAGCGTTTAAAGAAAGCGTTTGAAGATTTAAATAACGTTAATACGCTATAACCAACATTAAGGTAACTTATAAATGGATGATATGACGGCTTGGTTTAAGAGAAAGGAAAAAGGAATACAGACTTCTACGGAAGAGAAGAAAGACACACCAAAAGGCCTGTGGTACAAATCTCCCACAGGTAAAATTGTGGAGTCAGAAGATTTGGCCAAAAATTTTTACGTAAGTCCAGAAGATGATTACCATGTAAGGATTGGTAGTAAGGAATATTTTGAAATCCTATTTGACAACAACAAATTTACCGAGCTTGACGCCAAATTGACCTCAAAGGACCCGTTAAAGTTCGAGGATACCAAAAAATACGCGGAACGCTTAAAGGCGGCACAGAAAAAAACCGGCTTAAAGGATGCGGTCAGAACAGGATATGGCAAATCTCTAGGAAAAGATTTAGTGGTTTGCTGTATGGACTTTAAGTTCATTGGTGGATCAATGGGTAGCGTTGTTGGAGAGAAAATTGCAAGAGGTATAGATTATGCCATTAAAAAGAAGGTACCCTTTATGATGATTTCAAAATCTGGTGGTGCACGTATGATGGAAGCCGCGCTTTCATTAATGCAACTAGCAAAGACATCGGCCAAATTAGCCCAATTATCAGAAGCCGGACTACCGTATATTTCCTTATGTACCGATCCAACAACAGGGGGTACAACGGCATCATATGCCATGCTTGGCGACATTAATATTGCAGAGCCGGGAGCATTGATCGGATTTGCTGGCCCACGTATTGTCAAGGATACTACAGGGAAAGAACTTCCCGAAGGCTTTCAGTCCTCTGAGTTTTTATTGGAGCACGGGTTCTTGGATTTTATCTCGCATAGAAAGGACCTTAAAAGAAAAATTAACCTTTATATAGATTTGATACAAAACAATCCGGTAAGAAAAGAAGCGTAATCCTATGTTTTCTTTTTAAAAAGTTCTCAGATTTCAAAAAAAGAGTATCTTTGCGCCCTGATTGAAAATCAATCAACATACATAAAAATCATTTAAAACAATATTGGAATGTATTTATCTAAAGAAGTAAAGGCCGAAATTTTTAAAAAATACGGCGGTAGTGCAGAGAACACTGGCTCTACGGAAGGACAGATTGCTTTGTTTACTCACCGTATCAACCATTTAACCGGTCACTTGAAAAAAAACCACAAAGACTACAACACTGAGCGTTCACTTGTAAAACTAGTGGGTAAGAGAAGAAGTCTTCTTGATTATATGATCAAAAATGATATTGTAAAATACAGAGAGCTTATTAAAGAGCTTGGTATTAGAAAATAATAATGCAAAAGGGGATAGGCAACTATCCCCTTTTTTTAAGATTACTCCGTGCCTTGGGAGATTATACCTATCATTGGTAAAGGCGAACACAAAAAGCTACACACGGTTTTTCATTGGTCAACACAACAACACAACAACTCCGACCAGAGAAGATTAAGTCGGAAAGACCATTGTTTAACAAATCTGTCATGCACAGATTTTAATCGAATTTTATGATTCCAAAAGTATTTAAAGAGGTCATTGACCTTGGTGACGGTAGGGAAATCTCTATTGAAACCGGTAAATTGGCAAAGCAGGCCCATGGTTCTGTTGTTGTACAATCTGGAAAATGTATGTTATTATGTACAGTTGTTTCCAATTACAAACAAAGTGATGTGGACTTTCTTCCACTTACGGTAGATTACCGTGAAAAATTTGCGGCCGCAGGTCGTTACCCTGGTGGTTTCTTTAAAAGAGAAGCTAGACCAAGTGATGGTGAAGTATTGACTATGCGTTTAGTAGATCGCGTATTACGTCCACTTTTTCCTAAGGATTATCATGCCGAGACCCAGGTAATGATCCAATTAATGTCACATGATCCGGAAGTTATGCCAGATGCTATGGCAGGACTAGCCGCTTCGGCAGCAATTCAACTTTCAGATTTCCCGTTTGAATGTGCCATTTCTGAAGTAAGGGTAGGTAGACTTAACGGAAAATTCATCATTAACCCCTCTTTGTCCCAATTGGCAGAGTGTGATATTGATATGGTTATTGGTGCTTCTGCCGATTCTGTAATGATGGTTGAAGGTGAAATGGATGAAATTTCCGAAGAGGAAATGACAGAAGCCATTAAATTTGCCCATGAGGCCATTAAAGTACAATGTGCCGCACAAATTAGATTGGCCGAAGCTTTTGGCAAAAAAGAAGTACGTGAGTACGAGCCGGAAAGAGAAGATGAGGAGCTAGCCAAAAAAATTCATGATATGGCGTACGATAAGGTTTATGCAGTAGCAAAGGCCGGATCCGCAAAGCATGAAAGAAGTGCTTCATTTAGTGAGATAAAAGATGAAATCACCGCTTCTTTTACCGAAGAGGAACAAGCAGACTATGGTTCGTTGATTTCCAAATATTACTATAAGGCAGAAAAAGCTGCCGTAAGAGACCTTACATTAAACGAAGGGTTGCGTTTAGATGGCCGTAAGACCACTGACATCAGACCAATTTGGTGTGAGGTGGACTACTTACCATCAACCCACGGTTCTGCAATCTTTACCAGGGGAGAAACCCAAGCTTTGGCAACGGTAACACTAGGAACATCTAGAGATGCCAACCAAATAGACATGCCATCACAAGAAGGTGAAGAGCGTTTTTACCTTCATTATAATTTCCCTCCATTCTCAACAGGTGAAGCAAGACCAATTCGTGGTACTTCACGTAGGGAAGTTGGTCACGGAAATTTGGCACAACGTGCATTAAAAGGTATGGTTCCTGAAGATTGCCCATACACGGTAAGAGTTGTTTCAGAAGTGCTGGAATCTAACGGTTCTTCCTCTATGGCAACGGTTTGTTCCGGAACTATGGCATTAATGGATGCCGGTGTACAATTGAAAAAACCAGTTTCCGGTATTGCTATGGGATTGATATCCGATGCATCAACCGGCAAATATGCGGTTCTTTCAGATATCTTAGGTGATGAAGATCATTTAGGAGATATGGATTTTAAAGTTACGGGTACCGCAGACGGAATTACCGCTTGCCAAATGGATATCAAAGTAAAAGGTTTGTCCTATGAAATTTTAGTAAATGCATTAAAACAAGCAAGGGATGGCCGTTTACACATTTTGGAAAAATTGACCGATACCATCGCTGCACCGAATGCTGACGTAAAAGAGCATTCACCAAAAATGATTACCAGAAGAATTCCTAACGAATTCATTGGAGCATTGATCGGACCAGGCGGAAAGGTTATTCAGGAAATGCAAAAAGAAACAGAAACAACGATTGTTATCAACGAAGATCCAGTTACCGAGGAAGGTATCGTGGAAATATTAGGTGTTGGTAATGAAGGCATTAATGCCGTAATGGCAAAAATTGATGCTTTGTTGTTCAAACCAGAAGTTGGTAGCGTATACGAAGTCAAAGTCATTAAAATGTTAGATTTTGGTGCCGTAGTGGAGTATATTGATGCTCCTGGCAACGAAGTACTACTTCATGTTTCCGAATTGGCTTGGGAAAGAACTGAAAACGTGAGCGATGTTGTTAACATGGGCGATGTTTTCGATGTTAAATATTTTGGTATAGACCCAAGAACAAGAAAGGAAAAAGTATCTCGTAAAGCACTTTTACCAAAACCGGAAGGTTTTAAGGAAAGACCGCCACGTGACGATAAGCGTAGAGATGACCGCCGTGGAAACGACCGTAATCGCGATCGTGACAGAAAGCCAAGAAGGGATTAATCTTCTTAAGTTTATAAAAAAAAAGCCTTAACATTTAATGTTGGGGCTTTTTTTATGCATTTCAACGGAAAAATCAATTTTTTTTTACCCTTTTGTAACATTCATAAGTTTTTTACGTATAAGTATATGCAGTCTATGCAATTTGAACTTAATTTATTTTAATGAGACAGCTTAAGATTACAAAACAGGTCACCAATAGGGAGACCGCATCTTTGGACAAGTACTTACAAGAAATTGGAAAGGTAGACTTGATTACCGCTGATGAAGAAGTAGAGTTGGCACAACAGATCAAGGCAGGCGACCAGGTCGCTCTTGAAAAACTTACAAAAGCCAACCTCAGATTCGTGGTTTCAGTTGCTAAACAGTACCAAAACCAAGGCCTTACTTTACCAGATTTGATTAACGAGGGCAACCTTGGGTTAATTAAAGCTGCACAGCGTTTTGACGAAACGCGGGGATTTAAATTTATCTCCTACGCCGTATGGTGGATCCGTCAATCTATATTACAAGCTTTGGCAGAACAATCCCGTATCGTTCGTTTGCCATTGAACAAAATTGGTTCGATTAATAAGATCAACAAAACTTTTGCCTTTCTAGAGCAAGCGCACGAAAGAATGCCTTCTCCAGAAGAAATTGCAAAGGAATTGGATATGACCGTTGAGGATGTTAAACAATCCTTGAAAAATTCCGGTAGACACGTTTCTATGGATGCTCCACTTATAGATGGTGAAGATTCTAACCTTTATGATGTTCTTCGTAGTGGTGAGTCTCCTAACCCAGATAGGGAATTGCTTCACGAATCATTACGTACCGAGATTGAACGTGCTTTGGAGACATTGACTCCACGCGAGGCAGATGTTATACGTTTGTATTTTGGTCTTGCCGGCCAACATTCCATGACTTTGGAGGAAATTGGTGAAACGTTTGACCTTACAAGAGAACGTGTGCGCCAAATTAAGGAAAAGGCGATCAGAAGATTAAAGCATACTTCCAGAAGTAAAATTTTAAAAACGTATTTGGGTTAAAAATTCAATACATTTAAGTTATAAAAATTACAGGTTAAATATTCCTTAAATTGGTAATATGGCATATTAATTGTAATTTTAACGGTAACAACAGTTTATCATGACTGTTCGTTTTTTGATTGATGAATAAACTCCGGCTGATTACCGGAGTTTTTTCATTTAAGACGCATTCATCTTCAAAAAATTTAGCAAATGCTTACTCTACTACGACCCAAAATAATCTTCTTATATTAGGGTATTGACATTCTATGAAATGAAATTTATTGTACCGACACTTATGCTAATGGGCTTTATGCTATTCAACTCCTGCGATAACAAAACATCCTATACCAATTTTAATGACTATCCTACTCCCGTAAATGAAAATCTTTGGATTCAATATACACCCAGTTCTACACTTTTTAAAATCTGGTCACCCACTGCCCAAGAAGTTATATTACGCTTATACAAGAGCGGTAACTCTTCCAAAGCATTATCACAACATCAACTATTGAGTGGAAACAATGGTATTTGGCAGAAAGAAATCAATGGAAATTTAGATGGCGTATACTATACTTACCAAGTAAAAATAAAGGGAGCATGGTTGGCGGAAACCCCCGGAATTTATGCCCAAGCGGTTGGCGTCAACGGAAAAAGGGCCATGGTTTTGGATATGCAAACCACCAACCCCAAAAATTGGGAATTGGACCAAGGCCCTAAATTAAACCACCCCAATGAAGCCATAATTTATGAAATGCATTTGCGCGATCTTACTATACAGGCCCAGTCTGGTATAAAAAACCGTGGTACCTATAACGGTGCTACGGAAATTGGCACCAAAAACCTACAAAACAGGTCCACGGGATTAGACCATATTAAGGAATTGGGTGTTACACATGTGCATCTTTTACCCACTTTTGACCACTATTCTATTGATGAAAGCCAATTAGATAAACCACAGTACAATTGGGGATATGACCCTAATAACTACAATGTACCGGAAGGTTCGTTCTCAACCGACCCTTATCGTGGAGAAGTACGTATTGCCGAGTTCAAACAAATGGTCAAAAACTTCCATGATCAAAATATAGGTGTTATCATGGATGTTGTTTACAACCACACCGGCAAGACCACTACCTCTAATTTTAATTTGGAAGTTCCAGATTACTATTATCGTCAATGGCAAGACGGCACTTATGCAGACGCAGCAGCTTGCGGCAACGAAACAGCATCGGAAAGAGCAATGATGAGAAAACTCATGTTGGCTTCCATAAAATTCTGGATCAAGGAATATCATATAGACGGATTTAGATTTGACCTTATGGGAATTCATGATATTGAAACCATGAACCAAATTGCTCAAGAAGCAAGAAAAATAAATCCTAATATTATTATTTATGGAGAAGGATGGACAGCAAAAGAATCGCCATTACCCTATGAGCAAAGAGCCTTAAAAAAGCATATGCAGCAATTGCCCCACATTGCAGCATTTAACGACGACCTACGTGATGCGTTAAAAGGTTCTGTTTTTGATGATAAAAGTTTAGGTTTTGTCAACGGTGCCTTAAATACCGAAGAGTCCATAAAATTTGGCATAGTAGGGGCTATTTCACATCCACAGATTAATTATTCCAAGGTCAATTATTCTGATGCCCCCTACTCACTTGCACCTTGGCAATCAATAAACTATGTTTCCTGTCATGATAACCACACACTTTTTGACAAGCTGAAAATTTCAAGGCCCAAGGCTGGTATGGACGAACTTATTGCCATGGACAAATTGGCAAATGCCATAGTATTGACTTCACAAGGAACTCCATTTTTACACGCCGGTTCAGAAATGTTGCGCACTAAAAAAGGAGCGCATAACTCCTATAACCTTCCGGATAGCATCAACCAATTGGATTGGGACAGAAAACAAGAATTTGAAGATGTATTTGAATATTATAAAAACCTTATTCAACTACGTAAAGCACATCCCGCATTTGCCATGAAAAATGCCAATGAGGTACGCGATCATTTAAAATTTCATCA
This sequence comes from Maribacter sp. MAR_2009_72, assembly GCF_007827235.1. Classification (NCBI taxonomy): domain Bacteria; kingdom Pseudomonadati; phylum Bacteroidota; class Flavobacteriia; order Flavobacteriales; family Flavobacteriaceae; genus Maribacter; species Maribacter sp. MAR_2009_72. The sequence goes on from NZ_VISB01000001.1 coordinate 1,762,938, forward strand.
AATAGGACATCAACTTGTATCCTTTACGCTAGAAAATAATGCCAATGGTGATTACTGGAACACTATTCTAGTAATATATAACGCATCGGCCAAAAAAATAAATTATAAGCTAGACGGAATTTGGCAGCAAGCGGTGTCCGGTAGTACCTTTGACCTTAAAGGTTCACAAATTATAAAGGGTACTATTGATATTCCGGCAATGTCCATGTATATTGCTTTTAAACAATAATATTAGCCTTATTAACAACCATATTTCATGAGCTCATATTCTCAACCTAACAACCCACTTCACGGTGTAAAATTGGTGACCATATTGGAAAAACTTACCGAAAAATATTCATGGGAAGATTTGGCGGGTCAAGTGAACATCAATTGTTTTAAGAAAGACCCCTCAATAAAATCAAGTTTAAAATTTTTGCGTAGGACACCATGGGCCAGGGAAAAAGTAGAACAATTATATTTACAATCCTTTAAACAAAATGAGCTTTAACATAGTCCTTATTGAGCCTGAAATACCAAATAATACCGGTAATATAGGCAGACTAGCTTTGGGCACAGGTTCCACATTGCACCTAGTAAAACCTTTTGGCTTTGAGCTCAATGACAAAAGATTAAAACGGGCGGGACTAGATTATTGGCAACATTTAAACGTCATTATCTATGAAAACCAACAGGAATTTTTTGAGCACAACAAGGAAAAAAAAATGATTTTCTTTTCTGCCTCGGCAACTAAATATCATTGGGAAATAGATTACTATGATGACATGTTCTTGATCTTTGGCAAGGAATCAGTGGGCCTGCCAAAACCATTGTTACAACAATATACAGAGCATACAGTAAAAATACCTTTGTATAGCGAGCATATTAGAAGCCTTAACCTGGCCAATGCAGTTGCCGTTTCAATTTATGAAGGTTTACGACAATTAGGCCACTAAATTATAGGGTTACTTTGTATATTTAAGTGTAAAATATACAAGACCATGACCAAAACGACCAACCGTCTTTTTTATCTCCTTTTTGTTTTCCTATTTTTGGGGTGCAATGTAGAAGAAAAGAATACAAAAGAGCAGCAAGAGATTTCGTTCACAATTCCCGACGGTTTTGAGCTTGAAGAAATTTATCACCCTAGCGGCCATGAACAGGGGTCTTGGGTTGCGCTGGCACAAGGTGAACACAATCAAATGTTTGCTTGTGATCAGTATGGGGAAATCTATCAGTTCACCATCCCGGAAAAAGGTGATAAACTAGACCCAAAGAATATAATTCCTTTAGCACTGAACATTGGAGAAGCACATGGAATGTTATGGGCATTTAACAGTCTATACGTAGCCGTAAACAAAAGATGGAAAGATGATGTGCCGGATGATCAAGAAAAAGGAAGCGGAATTTATCGGATAACGGACCAAGATAATGACGGTAGGTTGGACACGGTTACCATGTTACTTCGTTTAGAGGGTAGCGGTGAACACGGGCCCCATAGCTTTACGCTTTCACCAGATGGTAGCGAAATCTACTTTATTGCTGGCAACCATACCTTAATTCCTGATAAGGTCAAAAAAAATAGCCGTATTCCTACCAATTGGGGCGAGGATAATTTATTCACTCCTTTTCTTGACGCCCGCGGCCATGCTAACGATGTAAAGGCACCAGGTGCATGGATTACCAAATTCAATGAGGACGGCAGCTCCTGGGAACTCATTTCCGTAGGTTACAGAAATCCTTTTGATCTGGCCTTCAATGCCGATGGGGAACTGTTCACCTATGATGCCGATATGGAATGGGACATTGGTATGCCTTGGTATAGACCTACTAGAATCTGCCATGTCACCAGTGCTAGCGAATATGGTTGGAGAACAGGTTCTGGTAAATGGCCTTCTTATTATCCTGACAATCTTCCTGCCGTACATAATTTGGAACAGGGTTCACCTACTGCCGTTCTATCTACTTCAACATTAAATTTTCCTAAAAAATATACCAATGGACTTCTAGCAATGGATTGGAGTTTTGGTACCGTATACTTTATAGACCTAAAACCAAAAGGAAGTTCATACGAAGCTAAAAGGGAAGAATTTCTATCTGGCACTCCATTACCGTTAACCGATATGATTGCCGGCAATGACGGTAACGTCTATTTTGCCACTGGGGGAAGACGGTTAGATTCGCGCTTATATAGATTAAGTTATACCAAAGAGACAATCGTCCAGAACAATCCTAAGAATACGGATGGGACAGCGGCACGTAATCTTCGCAAGGAACTGGAAAAATATCATGGCGTAGCTTCGTTGAAAGGTACAGAGTTGGCTTGGGACAATTTGGATCATCCAGACCGTTTTATACGGTATGCCGCCAGAATAGTATTAGAGCACCAACCTTTGGAAACTTGGTTACCAACATTTAAAAATGAAACAAATACTCGCAAAATCATTGAAGCTAGTATTGCTTTAAGCCACAAAGGCCTTACCGAACATCAATCCTTAGTATTGAACAAATTACAGGGTATAACACTGCCAGACCTTGACAATAGCACGCTATTGGATGCCTTAAGGGCTTATTCCATAAACTTTATTAGATCAGGTAAACCAGACAATAGAGACCAACAAGGTTTGGTCCGCACCCTAGCGCCCTTATTTCCTGCCAGTTCAAATGCCGTAAGCAAAGAACTGGCCCAACTTCTATTATTCTTGGACGAAAAAAATACAGTTAAAAAACTCGTGGAACGATTAGAATTCCATACCGCACAAAAAACCGTAACCGAAGGGGTGGAAATGCTTTCCGAAGAAGCTACGTTGCGCAGTGAAGAATATGGCCCTTTGATCAGGGACGTCATCTCTAAAATGCCACCAAGCGAAGCTATTTTTTATGGAATGTTATTGAGCAATGCAAAAGAAGGTTGGAACAAGGATTTAAGAACACGCTATTTTTCCTGGTATTTTGATGTACTTGGTTCAAATGGCGGTAGAAGCTTTAAGGCGTATATGGAAAATGTACGCCAACGGGCCATGGTCCATGTACCAAAGGAAGATCGGGATTATTTTCAAGAAATTTCAGGTGTCTATTCCCCATCTAGTGCAGTTGCAGAAATTCCCCAACCTATTGGACCCGGAAAAATATACACAGGTGAGGATATGGGAGATATTGTTTGGGGAGGCTTGGACAATTATAAAGGCAATATTGAAAATGGCAAAAGGGCATTTGCCGCAGCAACGTGTATTCTATGCCATAGAATGCGTGGCGAAGGGGGTGCGGCTGGTCCAGACCTAACACAGGCTCATAGCAAATTCAGTACCTATGATTTGTTTTTTGCTATTTATAGTCCAAATGATGAGATTTCCGACCAATATGCAAACACGCTATTCCATTTAAACGACAATACCAAGATTGCCGGTAGAGTTAAATCTGAAGTTGGCGACTCTATAGTCATTTTACCTAATCCGTTCAATGAAAATTATACCATTGGCATCGCCAAAAGTAATATTGTAAAAAAAGAGCTTTCACCTGTTTCCCCAATGCCTCCGGGATTATTGAACAGATTGAACAAACAAGAAGTTGCGGATTTATTCGCCTATATCATCTCCGGTGGAGATTCCTCTCATGAAATCTATAATGTCGACAATAATGATTAAATCCAGCGTTTTCCAAAGGGTCATTTTCCGCTTCAGTTCCTTAATTTCTAAATTAAAATGTTTATGTCAATTACCTACAATCTTTGCCCTCATGCTATTGGTATTGAACATTCATTGCAAGACCGAAAAAAAGACCGAAAACATCCAAATTAAAAATATACAGGACCAAGCCCAAACTTTTACCACTCCTTTGGGCAAGGAATTCAAGATTGAAAACCCATCCCAAAAAATATTGGACCAGTACACTGAAGCTAAAGCTACCTACGAAAAATATCCGGACAGCATAGAAGCAATAATATGGTACGGTAGGAGAACGGCCTATCTTGGCCATTATGATGATGCCATTACCGTTTATTCCAAGGGCATAGCACAATTTCCCAATGAACCTAGATTATATAGGCATCGCGGTCATAGGTATATCTCCGTTCGTAAATTTGATGAAGCCATAGCGGATTTGGAGTATGCAGGTAAATTAATTAATGGGACAGTGAATACCATTGAACCGGATGGGATGCCCAATGCCAAAAATATTCCCGTAAGTACGCTACATGGCAATATCTGGTATCACTTAGGACTTGCCTATTACTTAAAGCATGATTATGAAAAAGCATTTGATGCCTATGTAAAATGTAGAAAATCCGGCACATTACCGGATAATATTGTTTCTAGTACCCATTGGCTATATATGATTCAACGCAGATTAGGAAACAAAGAATTGGCCAATGAAATGTTACGACCAATTATCCCACAAATGGATGTCATTGAAAATCAGAGCTATTATCGACTATGCAAACTCTATAAAAATATGGTTCCTGTAGATTCCTTACTACAAATTGGTACAGGAAGCCCGTCTAACGATGCAGTTTCCTACGGGGTAGCCAATTGGTATTTCTATAATGGGGATAAGAAAACGGCCAAAAAACTAATGACTGACCTAGTAGAGAGTTCCGCATGGAGTTCATTTGGATATATTGCTGCCGAAAGTGACCTTTTACATTATTTTCAAAAGTGATTACATTATTCTAGGAGAACTCAAATCCTTACTTTTGTATGAACGTTTAACCCATAGAAAATGAGCAAGACATTAATAGCCCCCTCACTTCTGGCAGCAGATTTCGGTAATTTACAACGAGATGTGGAAATGGTGAATGCAAGTGAAGCAGACTGGCATCATATTGATGTTATGGATGGGGTATTTGTCCCCAATATTTCTTACGGTATGCCTGTATTAAAAGCAATTCAACAACACGCTACAAAACCGTTGGATGTTCATTTAATGATTGTGGATCCTGACCGCTATATTGAGGAATTTGCCCGCTTAGGAGCGGCACACTTGACCGTTCACTATGAAGCTTGTCCACATCTGCACAGAACCCTTCAAGCAATTAAATCCCATGGTATGAAAGCTGGGGTAGCCATTAACCCCCATACCAACGTGCAACTGTTGGAAGACACCATCAAGGATATTGATATTGTAATCATCATGAGCGTAAACCCCGGTTTTGGTGGTCAGTCGTTTATAGAAAACACCTATGATAAAATAAAGTCATTGAAAGCATTGATCACCAAAAAAAATGCTTCTACATTAATAGAGATTGATGGTGGCGTTACTACAAATAATGCACAGAAATTGGTAGATGCAGGTGCAGACATATTAGTGGCAGGGAGTTTTGTTTTTAAAAGTCAAGATCCCCAGGCAACCATAAAAGCGCTGAAGGGATGAAAACAGCATATGACCTTATCATCATTGGTGGCGGACCTATAGGAATTGCATGTGGATTGGAAGCCAAAAAAAACGGTCTGGATTACCTCATCTTAGAAAAAGGCCCTATAGTAAACTCTTTGTTTCATTATCCCACCAATATGCAATTTTTTTCTTCTTCTGAAAAATTGGAGATTGATGAAATACCTTTTATAAGTAAAGAGGCCAAACCCAAAAGGGATGAAGCTTTGGAATACTACAGACGTATCGTTACTTCTAACAAATTGAACATGCATTTGTTCGAAAAAGTAAAAAGTGTAAAGAAAGAAGCTAATATATTTACTATTATATCATCCAAAAACAAATACAACAGTAATCATATTGTATTGGCCACCGGATTTTACGACATCCCCAATCTATTGAACATTCCCGGGGAAAATTTAGACAAGGTTGCACACTATTATGACAACCCTCATTACTATTCCGGTCAAAAAGTTGCGGTAGTAGGGGCAAGCAATTCTGCTATTGACGCCGCACTTGAATGTTGGCGCAAAGGTGCTGAAGTCACATTGGTCATTCGTGGTGATGAAGTTGGGCAACGTGTAAAATATTGGGTAAGACCAGATATCATTAATAGAATTGAGGAAGGTAGCATTAAGGCATATTACAAATCTACACTTGTACGTATTGAAGAACACTCAATAACACTTCAAGTAGAAGGTAAGGAAATAAGCATTGAAAATGATTTTGTACTGGCATTAACAGGTTACAAACCAAATTTCCACTTTTTGGAGATGTTGGGCGTCCACATCAGTGATGATGATAAAAAGCTGCCACAATATGACCCTGAAAGTATGGAAACCAATGTGGAAGGACTTTACTTGGCGGGCGTTATCTGTGGCGGTATGGAAACCCATAAATGGTTTATAGAAAACTCAAGGGTTCACGCCAAATTAATTGTTAAGGATATACTTTCAAAACAATCCGTGTAATTTCTAATTTTTAAAAAAAAGCATTGGCTACCAGTTAACCAATGCTTTTTTTAGTATAAAATTATTATTGCCATCCACCCCCTAGAGCTTCATATAAGTCTACTATAGACTGTAACCTGGCATACTTTGTTCCGGTAAGGTCCAGGTTGGTACTCAAGGTATTTTGTCTAGCATTCAAAACTTCCAAATAATTGGCTAAACCATTATCCAATAATTCTTGTGAATATTCCCTGGCCACGGTATATGCCTCATATTCTTTTTGTTTCACCTTAATTTTATCCAATGCCGCATTATAGGAATAAAGTGCATCTGAAACCTCTTTGGATGCATTGAGCAATGTATATTTAAACTGTAACTTGGCTTGTTCTTGGCTTGCTTTGGCAACTTCATACTGGGTCCTTATCTTTCTTCCGTTCAATAGTGGTTGGGTCAATCCCCCTACTATGGTGGTGAATAAGGAACTGGAATCAAACAACTTATCAAAATCCAAGCTTTGGAGTCCGCCGTTGGCGGTCAAGGTCAGTGAAGGGTAGAAATTACTACGCGCCACATTGCTCAATTCAAAAGAATTCAACAATGCATACTCCGCGGCTATAACATCTGGTCTATTTGCCAAAAGTTCATATGGAACTCCTGTTTTTAAAGGAGTAGAAATTTTCTGTTCATCTAAACTGCTACGGGCAATATCCTTAGGCTCACTTCCCAGTAAAATGGACAAAGAATTTTCCAATAAACGTACATTGTTCTTTAAATCGATTAAAATTGCTTGGGCTGTATACAATTGGGCTTCGGTCTGCTTTACCCCAACTTCCGTAACATTTCCGGCCTCCTTTAAGGCTTTGGTAGTCTCCAAACCGCTTTCCCTGGTCGCTATGGTCAATTCAGTAATGGCAATCTGCTCATCCAGACTTAACAATTGATAATATAACGAAGCTATATTTGCTACCAATCTGCTCTTTACAGCCTTGTGCGCAGCTACGGATTGTATATATGTAGCCTCATTGGCTCGTTTATTACTTCTTATTTTTCCCCAAATATCCGCTTCCCAAGACAATCCACCGCTTAATTGATATTGGTCCAATCTATCAAACTGTCCACCAAATTGACTATTGGCAGAAAGCTCATTGTGGGTATATTGTGCAGAAGCATTTAGCGTAGGCAAATAACCTGCCTTACCTTGCTTTAAATACGCCTCGGCAATCATAATTTGCTGAATGGCCTGCCTAATATCTATGTTATTGGTTAAACCTTCTTCTATATATCCCTGCAATATTGGGTCCGTAAATAGCTGTTTCCAAGAAATGGTGGCTATAGAAACACTATCCTTTTGTAATGAATCGGTCCTAAAGTATTGGGCGTTCAACAATTCACTTTCCGGACGCTCATAAGTTTTCGCTGAAAAGCAGGATACCAATAATAGCGGTAATATTATTACGCTTGTAATTCTTATAATCTTTGAAAATTTCATATGCTTACAATTATTCTGCATTTTCTAATTGGTTTGTACTTGGGGCTCCACTTACTTTTTCCTGTAACCATTGAAAAAGAATAAACAAAATGGGTATTACGAACACTCCTGTAACGGTTCCTATCAATAACCCGCCTACGGCTCCCGTACCGATAGACCTGTTGCCAGCGGCACCAACTCCATTTGCCAATACCAGCGGCATTAAACCAAGGATAAATGCAAACGAGGTCATTAGGATTGGACGCAATCGTGATTCTGCCCCTTGCATTGCCGCATCTACGATACTGATACCTTCACGTCTTCGCTGCAAGGCAAATTCTACGATCAAAATAGCATTCTTGGCCAATAGGCCCACAAGCATAATCAAGGCAATTTGAAAGTAAATATTGTTTTGAAGGCCTGCCAATTGAGTGGTAAAATATGCACCAAACACCCCTAACGGTAGGGAAAGCAAAACCGAAAACGGGATGAGATAACTTTCATATTGTGCGGCCAATAAAAAGTACACAAATACCAAGGACAATAAAAAGATTGTCGTCGTCTGGTCACCTGCATTGACTTCTTCCCTTGTAAGACCTGAATAGGCAGTGGTATAATTTACGGGTAGGGTAGCCGCGACCTCTTCCACTGCCGCAATGGCATCACCGGTACTAAAACCAGGATTGGTGGCCGCGGTAATTTTGGTAGAGTTAAACAGATTGAACCGTGTAACAGATTGGGGACCGTATACCCTTTTCATGGTAATGAACTCCGTTATGGGTGTCATTACTCCTGCATTGGTCCTTACATACATTTGATCTAGATTATCTATGCCTGCACGGTCTTCTGGCAATGCCTGCACATAGACCCTGTATTGTTTTCCAAATCTTGAAAAATCCGATGCAAAAATACTACCTATATATCCTTGTAGTGTTGAAAAGATACTGCTTACGGAAACTCCCAATTCTTTGGCCCTGGGTACGTTAAGCTCTAGCTCATACTGTGGATATTTAGTGTTGAAGGATGATTGTGCATATTGTATCTCGGGACGCTGCATTAATTTGGTAATAAATTCCTGATTGGTTTTATCCAAATCCTCAAAACTACCACTGGACTGGTCCAACAAGTTCACCTCTACACCTGCGGAATTTCCAAAACCTGGAATACTAGGTGGTGCAAAGAAAATGATATTCGCTTCAGGGATGGTAGCCGCTGCCCCAAACATTTGTGCGGTAATATTCTGAATGGACAATGAATCTGCACTACGTTCGTCCCAATCCTGTAAACGAACAAATCCTAGACCATAATTACTTCCCGAACCCCCTAAAAAACTTCGGCCTTCAATTACAGAGCCTTCCAAAACGCCAGGTATTTGTTTTAACTTGGCATACAGTTCCTGGTTAACGGCATGGGTTCTATCTATGGATGAACCTGCAGGCAATTCTACATTGATAAATACAATGGCCCTATCCTCATCAGGTACAAATCCGGTTTTGACATTGCCAGATGACCACCAGATACCCACAACGGCCAAAATCAATATGACAGCGGTTACCCATTTATTCCTATATAAAAAATGTACCGCTTTACCATACTTTTGGGTAGTAGCCTTAAATCCGGCGTTAAATGCATCGAAGAATCGTTGTATAAAATTTTTGCTTTTTTCATGTTCTTCTTTATGCGGCTTTAACAAAAGGGCACACAATGCCGGTGACAACGTCAATGCATTTACTGCGGAAATCATAATGGCCACGATTAACGTTACCCCAAATTGCTCATAGAAAACCCCGGTAGGACCTTGTACAAAAGTTACCGGAATAAATACTGCAGCCATGACCAAGGTAATGGATATGATAGCTCCTGATATTTCGTTCATTGCCGTAATAGTGGCCTTTTTGGCATCCTGTGCCCCTTCATCCAATTTTGCGTGTACGGCTTCTACCACTACAATGGCATCATCTACCACAATACCTATGGCCAATACTAAAGCAAACAAGGTTAACAGGTTTACTGAATATCCAAAGAGATTTAAAAAGAAAAATGTACCTATAATGGACACGGGCACCGCTATTGCAGGAATTAAGGTGGACCTAAAATCCTGAAGGAAAATAAATACAACCAAGAATACCAATAAAAATGCCTCTATCAATGTACTGACCACTTTTTCTATAGATGCGTTCAAAAAATTGTTGGTATTATAGGGGATAAAGATTTCCATACCCTCTGGCATATTTTGCTCTATAATCTCCAATTTGTCCTCTATGGCATTGATAATGTCACTGGCATTGGAACCTTTGGTCTGGAAAATACCCAAATTCACTGCCGGATGACCGGAAGTCGTAGAACCGGATGCATAGGATTGTGCCCCTAATTCAATATCCGCAATATCCTCTAACCGTAAAAAACGTCCGTTATCCAGTGCTTTTACGATAATATTGCCGTACTGTTCCTCGGTTTTAAAACGTCCGGAATATTTAATGGTGTAACTAAAGGCCTGTCCATCATTTTCACCCAACGAACCTGCCGCAGCTTCTAAACTTTGTTCATTCAACACGGCTGTTACATCTGATGGTATAAGTCCATAAGCGGCCAATTTTTCCGGTTGCAACCAAATACGCATGGCATAGTCCTTAGAGCCAAATACGTTTACATTACCTACTCCGTTAACACGTTGAAATTCAGGTATGACATTTATTTTTAAGTAATTCTGTATAAATGTTTCATCATAATCCGGATTACTGCTATAGAATGACAAAAACATTAATGCACTGGTCTGCTGCTTTTGTGTGGTTACCCCTGTCTGGATAACGGCTTGGGGTAAAAATGCATTTGCACGGGCCACCCTGTTCTGCACATTGACCGCCGCAATATCCGGGTCCACATCTTGGTCGAAAAATACATCAATGGATGCCGTACCACTATTGGTGGCCGTAGAGGTCAAATAGGTCATACCCTCTACCCCATTTATTTGCTCTTCCAACGGAATAATAACACTTTCCAATATGGTCTCTGCACTTGCACCGGGATAACTGGCACTTACGTTTATAGTGGGTGGTGCTATATCAGGATATTGGGTAATGGGCAATGTATATAACCCCAACACTCCTAGAATTACGATAATAATGGATATTACCGTAGATAAAACGGGACGTTCTATAAATTTTTTTAACATGTTCTTTTGGTATTTGGGTATTTATCTAAATACTTTTTGCATTGGCGTGGCTATGCTATCAAAGACAACGGGTTGCGGTATGATTTTGGTTTCACCCCTGATTTTATCCACTCCTGTTGCCACTATTTCATCGCCCTTCTGTATTCCACCATCCACTAAATAAAGATTATCCACAGCTGTTATAATAGAGATAGATGTAGAAACGGCCATACTATCCTTTTTGGATACCTTATATACATATGTACTTCCCTGGCGTTCAAATGTACTTTCCTTGGGAACCACCAATACATCCTTAAAACGTTTTGGTATCTGTATCTTGGCGCTATTGCCATTACTTAAAACTCTTGAAGGGTTTTTAAACTTGGCCCTGAACGTAATTGCTCCAGTAGCTTCATCTACTTGGGAATTTATAGTCTCAATAGTTCCTTCTTCATCATAAACACGACCATTGGCCAATACCAGCTTAACCTTAGGAAGATTATTTATTTTTTCTGATATATCATCACCTTCAGTATCCTGTATAAAATCCAAATAATCTTTTTCATTCATGGAGAAATAGGCAAAAACTTCACTTATATCAGCAACGGTGGTCAATGCTTGCTGGTCACTTGGGCTTACCAACGCCCCTCTTCTAAAACGTATAGAACCTACAAAACCATTAACCGGACTTTTAATGTTACCGTAATTTATATTTGCATTTACGGCATTGTAGGTACTTTGGGCCTGCTGAAGCTTGGCCTTGGCGGATTCTAGTTGTACGTTACTGATAATATTTTTTTCAACCAAAGGTTTTAATTTGTCCACTTCTACTTGAGCCGCATTTACATTGGCACTTGCAGCGGCGGCATCTTGTGAAAGGGATTGGGTTTCTAACCTAAAGAGCACTTCTCCCTTTCTCACTTTTTGACCTTCATCTACCAATACATCGGTTATATAACCGGAAATCTTGGCCCTGACCTCACTATTTACTATACCTTCTATACTTGCCGGATATGTAGTATATGAGGTTACATCCTTGGTAGGTATGGTAACTACCTCAAAAGGCTTGGCGACGGCCAAAGGCCCTTGGGTTTTACCCCCATCCCCACATGCGACAAGGAAGATTAATGGTATTGCTACTATGGAAAGTTTTATTTTATTCATTTTTTTGATATGTTGGATTGAATTAATTTTTGTCTTGAAATTCATTAATTTTCAGTATAGCTTGTTCCAAATTGTCTCTTTCTGATTGTAGGTAGGAAAGGAAAATACTGCCTATAAATCCTTTTTCCTGATATTTTACCGGATTGTTGTTCTTATTGAAGGTATTTACTTTTTCCGCAATCTTCAGCTCCTTGGATACCGACTCCATGCGCTCTTGTAGCATATTTTTAATATAACTGCCATTGTTTCTGAAATAGCGTTTTCTATCCCCAGTTCTAGTATAGTATTCAACGAACTTTAGTGAAACCAGCAAATTCAAGTTTGTACTTACGGAACTTTTGCTATTTTGGGTTATCTCCATTAATTCATCAAAAGTATACCCATCCGAAGAGGTCAAAACCAAGATAGAATAAATACGAGCTGATAATGGTGTAAGCTTATGGCGTGCCTGAAAGAACAAACCCAATTCTTCTACCAAATCCTTTTTTTCCTGTGAACAAATACCCATAACATTATTTTAAAAAGCAAAACTATAATTTAGTTCGTTAAGTTCCGAACCAATCATTATAAATATATGTTAATTAATTTTTCTCATAGAAATGGCAGGGTAAGCTAGGTTCTTTGGATCCGCACATACTATTAAAAACAATAGTTTAAGGGTTTACACGTTATTAATAAATAATTTTCTCCCCACAATAAATTAGAACTATGATATTTTTTGGAACAGGTTCAGCCAACATTGCCAGTATAAAAACCAGAAATATTACCTGTCAACATTGCAAAAATGAAGACACCATCTATATTAATATATACCGGAAACATTTTCATATTTTCTGGATTCCCGTATTTCCGTTCATAAAAAGTGGAAACTCCTTCTGCAGTCACTGCAAACAAGTTTTAAAACCGAAGGAAATGCCCGATCAACTACAACTACAATACAAAAACATTAAAGGCAATGTCAAAGGTCCTACTTGGCAGTTTTCCGGACTTTTACTTTTAATATGCCTTATTGGCTTAATAATATACACAACTGGTAGAGATAAATTAAACACCAAGCTATATTTATCCGAACCTGAAATTGGTGATATTTATAAGTATCGTGTAGATAACGGAAATTACTCTACAATGAAATTGGTAAGCATTACCCAAGATAGTCTGTTTCTTTCGTTGAACGATTATGAGATTTCCAAACGTTCACGCATTTATAAAATAGATAAACCGGAAAACTATCCCGATACTTACTTTGGCTACTCAAAACACGAAATATCCTTAATGGAAAAAGACGGTACTATTTTAGAAATCAATAGAGATTAATATAGTGACCCAATAAAATAAAAAGCCACATCTTTAGGATGTGGCTTTTTTACTAGTGACCCCGGAGGGATTCAAACCCCCAACCCTCAGAGCCGAAATCTGATGCGCTATTCAGTTGCGCCACGGAGCCAGTTTCTATTTAAAACCGAATGATTAGCATCATTCTTTATATTTAGTTTATGCCAACTTTCTTTTTACGATGGTAGATATTAATTTTCCATCCGCCTGTCCGGCAAGTTCCTTAGATACAATACCCATTACTTTACCCATATCCTTCATTCCGGTAGCTCCTACCAAATCAATGGTCTGTACCACTACTTTCTCTACTTCCTCTTCCGTAAGTTGTTCCGGTAAAAATTGTTCTATAACGGCAATTTGGGCCAATTCTGGATCAGCAAGATCCTGTCTTCCCTGCTCTATAAAAATTGCTGCACTATCCTTTCGCTGCTTTACCAGTTTCTGAACTATTTTTATTTCGTCATCTTCCGTAATTTCACCCCCACCACTGGTATTTGCCACCAACAAAGCGGACTTTATAGCTCTAAGAGATTCCAAGGCAACCGAATCTTTGGCTTTCATAGCCAATTTCAACTGTTCCATAACCTTTTGCTGTAAACCCATAGCTTTTATATTTTGGATTGCGAAGATAAAAAATAAACCCGAAAACCATTACGGATTTCGGGTTTAAAATAGCTGTGCCATTTACGTTCCTTAATCTACATTATCATGTAAAAAAGAATTATTGGAACGCAATTGGATCTCGTCGTTACTATCATCGCTTAACGAGGTTCTAGAGATTTTCTTTTCCCTTGGGGCATCATTTAAATGAATTCCCTGTCTTTGGTAAGCCGGTTTGTTCTCATCATAGGAACTTGGCTTTGTATTTTTGAAATTATAATTATAATCCTTTAATTTTCTTCTACGATCATCTGCCCTTTCCCTCAATAATTCCTCTATTGGAGTTTCCATTGGATCTAAAGGAGCATCGGTAGGTCTTTCTTCCCTAACTGGAGCAACCGTTCTTTTCTCAAAAATCAATTCGTCCTCCACTATTTTCGGTTCAAATTCCTCTGCCTTAGACTTTGCACCGGTCAGCTTGCTTTCCAATTTCATATAGTCATCTAGGCTATAGCGCTTTTCCCCATTTTTATTATATTCCAGAACAGGAATAATCTCTATACTATCCTTTACGTCCAAATCCTTAACTTCATCATTAAGGTTAAAGGTGATAACATTCTCTTTTTCCTCTTCCCTGGATGGCATATCAAAATTAAAGGCAATTTCCTCATCATGATCTCTGGCCTTTAAAACCTCTGGATCTACAACTTCAATATTTCTTGCGGCAGTATCTACGATTACAAAATCATCTTCGGAGACGTTTTCTGCCACTACCTCCTCATAAAATACATTAAAATTCTTAATGTAGTTCGTGGTAGGTATCAAATCAAATTCCGCTTCGTCAACAAATTGATATTTAGATACGGGCTTTACTTCCTCCTCTTCCTCATCCATCTCCAAGGTATGTACGGTTTTGGTATTGGATAGCAACATTGCCTCGGCACGTTGACCGTCCTCTAAGGTATGGATGATTTTTTTTGACTCCGTATTTACAATATCATCCTGTTGCTCAATATTAAAACCCGTGGCAATTACCGTTACGGCAATAGCCTCTCCTAAACTTTCATCCTCACCGACACCCATAATGATGTTGGCGCCATAACCTGCCTCTATTTGGATATGATCGTTGATCTCTCCAATTTCATCGATCGTAATTTCCTGTGCCCCAGAAACGATTAACAGCAATACGTTTTTAGCTCCTTGAATCTTATTATCGTTCAACAAGGGCGAATCCAATGCTTTCATGATCGCTTCGTTGGCACGTGCTGATCCAGATGCAATAGCGGACCCCATTATAGCGGTTCCACTATTGGACAATACGGTCTTGGCATCACGTAAATCTATATTCTGTGTATAGTGATGCGTAATTACCTCTGCAATACCCCTAGCGGCCGTTGCCAATACTTCGTCCGCTTTGGAAAAACCAGCTTTAAAACCAAGGTTACCATATACCTCCCTTAGTTTATTGTTGTTAATAACAATCAGCGAATCAACATTTTTACGTAGTTTTTCTATACCGCGATGCGCTTGGTCTACACGCATTTTACCTTCAAACTGAAATGGCATGGTTACGATACCAACGGTAAGAACATCCATTTCTTTTGCGAATTTTGCAATGACGGGAGCAGCACCAGTTCCTGTTCCCCCACCCATACCAGCAGTAATGAATATCATTTTTGTCGTAGAATCCAACATACCCTTTATCTCCTCCATGCTTTCCATGGCGGCCTGTTCCCCAACTTCAGGATTGGCACCAGCACCCAAACCTTCCGTTAACGAAACGCCCAATTGAATCTTATTGGGCACCGGACTATTATCCAAAGCTTGTGAGTCGGTATTACAGATTACAAAATCCACTCCGTTAATTCCTGCCTGGAACATGTGGTTAATGGCATTGCTACCGCCACCACCTACTCCAATGACCTTTATAACGTTACTTTGATTCTTTGGCAAATCAAAAGAGATATTATCAAATTCGCTGTTCTTACTCATATTCTAATTATTACTGGTTTGTATTATGTTGTTCTATGCTATTGCTACTCTGCGTTATCTAAGAATTCCTTTAATTTTTCGGTCCATTTGTCAAATACGGATTTACGTTCCTTATGAACGTCCGGGCGATTAACGACCGTTTGGTTTCCCTCTGCATATACCAATTCCTCTTCCTTTTCCTGCTCTTGCTCCTGAAGAATTTCCTCTTTAGTTAACTTTACCTTCTCTTGGTTCTTAATGGCATTCATTAAAAGACCAACAGCGGTTGCGTACAAGGGACTGGCCACTTCTTCATCGGAATCACCGGCCAAATGCTCATTGGGGTACCCTATTCGTGTATCCATACCCGTAATGTATTCTACCAACTGCTTTAAGTGCTTTAATTGACTACCGCCTCCTGTTAAAACAATGCCTGCGATCAATTTTTTCTTTTGTTCTTCATGACCGTAGTTCTTGATCTCAACATAAACTTGTTCTATGATTTCAACTACACGTGCATGAATTATTTTAGAAAGGTTTTTTAATGAAATTTCTTTTGGCTCCCTACCTCTTAATCCCGGTATGGAAACTATTTCATTATCCCTATTCTCCCCTGGCCATGCTGAGCCAAATCTTGTTTTCAACAGCTCTGCCTGCTTCTCTATGATGCTACAGCCCTCCTTGATGTCTTCTGTAATGACACCACCACCAAAAGGAATTACGGCAGTATGCCTAATGATCCCGTCCTTAAAAATTGCAAGATCAGTAGTACCTCCACCTATATCTATCAATGCAACCCCAGCTTCCTTTTCCTCTTGGCTCAATACCGCATCTGACGATGCCAATGGCTCCAAGGTAATGTTGCCCAAGTCCAGACCTGCGCTCTTAATACAGCGGCCCACATTCTTTATGGATACCACCTGGCCTACCACAACATGAAAATTGGCTTCTAGACGACCACCGTACATACCAATAGGCTCCCTAATTTCTGCCTGACCATCTACTTTGTATTCTTGCGGTAATACATGAATGATTTCTTCACCAGGTAACATAATCAATTTGTGCACTTGATTACATAGTGTATCCACATCTTCTTCATTGATGACTTCCTCTGAATCCTTTCTGGTGATATAATCGCTGTGCTGCAAACTTCTAATATGCTGCCCGGCAATACCCACCACAACAGAACCGATCTTAAGACCAGAATTGGCCTCTGCCTCTTCTACGGCCTGCTGAATGGATTTTATGGTTTGTGTAATATTGTTTACCACACCACGGTGTACACCCAAACTCTTGGATTTACCGATACCCAAAATCTCTATCTTACCGTATTCATTCTGCTTACCAATAATGGCAACGATCTTTGTTGTTCCAATGTCTAGACCGACCGAATATTTAGTTTGTTCCATCTTTAAATTATATTTTAGTGCACACCACCTGGTTATTGAATTCTAAAC
Source organism: Maribacter sp. MAR_2009_72 (assembly GCF_007827235.1). NCBI lineage: Bacteria > Pseudomonadati > Bacteroidota > Flavobacteriia > Flavobacteriales > Flavobacteriaceae > Maribacter > Maribacter sp. MAR_2009_72. Next base: position 1,780,377 of record NZ_VISB01000001.1, read on the forward strand.
TTACTTCTGCATAATCCTCCAAGGTTTGATCCTTGGTAGCCTTGGCATAAAACGCCTTAAAATTGCTGAACTTCCCCTCCAAACCATCAATACCGCCTAAATTCACTACAAAATCGTTAAGCCTTAATCGCAATTGGTATTCGTTTTCTCTTTTGATATGAATACCTACCACGGTTTTTCTAAAAAAATCGTCAGCATTTATATGCTCCAATATGACATAGACATCCTCAAGGCTTTTACCGCTGATATTGCCTGTTATTATGGGAACTCTTGCTGAATGATTACTGGAAAGAGGCATACGCTTTCCGTCCTCATCCAAATAAAATTTTGTATCCCCCTCTATGCGTCCGATTGGTTTGCGCTGAACAATTTTTGAATTAAGCTCACCATCTATAGTTAGATAGACCTGGGCACTTTTCACCATTTCATTGGCCTCAATGGCCTTTTCTACAGTATTCAAAACTATATTTTCTTTGGGCACATTTTGTAGGCTCCCGTATTTTTGTATTAACAATTTATTAACCGCCCCTTCAGTAAGATATAGATTCTGATCACCAACAAAACTTACCTTCATACCGGTTACGTTCTTGGCACTGTTTCTTGCATTGGAAAACGCATATAACCCCATGATTACCAGAACCAAAGCCGCCAACTTTATATAATTCCAATTAAATCGCATATGACATTTCTTTTTTAATTTTTACTATTTCCAAACCAATATCCCCAGCACCCATTGTCACCAATACATCAGGATTTTCAGCTTTTATTCGTGGAATGATTTGTTCCTTTGAAATTAAAGCCTTATTACCGCTTGTTATCTTGCTCAGCAACCATTGGGAATCTACCCCGGGTATTGCTTCTTCCCGTGCAGGATAAATATCCAACAACAATATATTTGTAAACCGTGAAAGACTTTTTGCAAAATCGTCCACAAAATCCCTTGTCCTGGAGTACAGATGCGGTTGAAAAATAGCCAACACTTTTTTATAGGGATGCATTTCTGAGATTGCCTCAAAAACGGCATTGATTTCCGTAGGATGGTGCGCATAATCATCTATAAAAACAAACTCCTCATTTTTTAGCTGATACGAAAAACGCCTTTGCACTCCTTTAAATGTTGCCAATGCTTTAGCAAGGCGATGTGGTGGGGAACCAGATTCCATCGCCATCGCAAAAGCAACCAAACCGTTCAGCAAATTATGCCTTCCGGGCTTGTTGAATTCAACCCCTTTCAGCGTGGCATCGGGGGTCTCCAAATCGAATATGTAGGTACCACGTTCTATTGTTATGTTTCGGATGCAATAATCCGAATCGTCTTCTATTCCATAGGTATACCCCTGTAAAGGCAACCCGTTACGAACGAAAAGTTTTCCGCCCGGTTTAATTCTTTTGGTAAAATCAATAAAGGTTTTCTCCAATTCCCCGGCATTACCATAAATATCCAAATGATCGGCATCCATAGAGGTGACACATGCTACATTGGGCGATAGTTGCATAAAGGAACGATCAAATTCATCTGCCTCAACTACAGAAAATTCCGTTCCCTCTAACAAAAAATTACTATTGAAATCTTCTGAAATACCTCCTAAAAAGGCAGTTAACGAAACGCCGGACTCTTTTAAAAGGTGTGCCAAAATGCTCGATGTCGTAGTTTTACCATGGGTTCCGGCCACCGCAAAGCAAAACGAATCCTTGGTAATCAACCCAAGTACCGCCGACCGTTTTTTGATGTCGAAATTATTGGTCAAGAAATATTGGTATTCCGTATGCTGTGAAGGTACCGCTGGGGTATATACCACCAATGTATGTGCACTGTCAAGATACTTATCCGGTATTAGGGCAACATTATCCTCGTAATGGATTTCCATACCGGCAGCGACCAATTCCTTGGTCAGTGGCGTTTCGGTTTTATCATACCCGGCCACCGATTTTTCTATAAATGCAAAATAACGCGCCAAGGCGGACATACCTATGCCCCCAATGCCTATAAAATACACGTTATGTATTTGCGCTAAATTCATTTTATCTTATTATTTTTTCTATTTCGTCACAGATATCGGCAGTTGCATTTGGTAATGCCAACGCTTTACTGTTCTTTGATAATGTTGCTTGTTTTTCAGCAGAGTTCAGTACTGCCTCAAACTCGCCTTTAAACTTTTCGTCCAGCTCACTTTCCCGTATCATTACGGCTGCATCATGACCAACCAATGACAATGCATTTTTTGTCTGATGGTCTTCTGCTACTACCGGTGACGGAATAAAAAATGTAGGTTTCCCAACCAAGCATAATTCTGATACCGCACCTGCTCCAGCTCGTGATATAATAAAATCTGCCGCTACATAGGCCTTATCCATCGAGTTTAAAAAAGCATGAACCTTTATAGTTGCTGACTGATTTCCTTTATACGTATCGTAATACCCTTTTCCACATTGCCATATTACCTGTAACCCCAATGATTCAAAATATGCCATGTTGTCCGCAACCAATTGATTAATACGTCTAGCACCTAAACTACCCCCCAATACCAATAGCGTTTTCCTATTAGAATCCAATTCAAAATAATCTAACGCCTCGCTCTTTGTTGCGTTTAGCGTAACCAAATCTGAACGTACAGGGTTACCCGTTTTTACTATTTTATCTTTTGGAAAAAACTGTTCCATACCATCATAGGCTACACAGATTTTTTCCACTTTGTCCTTCAATAGTTTATTGGTAATACCGGCAAATGAATTCTGCTCTTGCAGCAAACAAGGTACCCCCTTAACGGTAGCCATTTTTAATAATGGACCGCTGGCAAAACCACCTGTACCAATTACGGCATGGGGTTTAAACTTCGATACGATGCTGTTTGCTTTCATTAAACTGCTTATCAATTTTATAGGAAAAAGCAGATTTTTAAGGGTCAGTTTTCGCTGTATCCCTGTTATCCACAATCCTTCTATTTTATATCCTGCCTGCGGCACTTTCTCCATCTCCATTCTGTCCTTTGCCCCTACGAACAAAAATTCGGCATCAGGATACCTTCTCTTCAGTTCGTTGGCAATGGCAATTGCCGGGTAAATATGTCCGCCGGTACCGCCACCGGACAAGATGAATCTATAATTGCCCACTTAATATCTCTAAAGGGTTCGTTTCATCCATATCGTCTTCGGCCATACTTTCTTGCACTATACTTTTATTACTTGCACTCAATATGATGCCTATGGCCAAACAGGTCATCCAACTTGAGGTTCCACCACTACTGATCAGAGGCAAATTCTGTCCGGTTACGGGAAAAAGCTCTACAGCTACCGCCATATTGATCATTGCCTGAAAAACAATGGGCAAACCAACCCCCAATACCAATAATTTAGCAAACACGGTAGAGGCTCCGTTGGCGACAACCACAATGCGGAACAATAGGAACAAATAGAAAAGCATTAGGCCAAAGCCACCTAGCAGACCATATTCCTCTACAATTATGGCATAAATAAAATCTGACGAACTCTGTGGCAAAAAGTTTTTCTGAATACTCTTACCGGCCCCTTTTCCTACCACACCCCCTGTTGCAATTGCAATCTTTGCACGTTCTATCTGGTAATTGGCCTCTGTATTTTCAGGATTGGAAAAGCTATCTATACGGCTCATCCATGTATCTACCCTATTGGGAAACAAATCTGGAAATGCCTTTGCCGTTACTATGAATATAGACAGGAACAAAATTCCTGCACCCACTATACCCAGCAAATACTTCATTGGATAACCGCCCAGAAAGCATAGGATCATTACCATGGAAAACAAAATGGCGGCCGTTGAAAAATTAGCGGGCAAAATCAACATAACGATCAAGAACACCGGTAACCATAAAGGCAGAATACTTTCCTTAAAAGTAATCTGAATCTCCCTAACCTTAGAAAAATATCTGGCCACATAGATCATTAATACAACTGCCGCCAAGTTAGAAGGTTGAAATCCAAACCCCACTATGGGCAAGCGTATCCACCGGCTATCATTTGTGCCACCACCGGATGTTCCCTGAGCCAATACAAATACGAGCAATACCACCACAATTGGCAATGCGATCATGGACAGGCCCTTAAAGAAATGAGTGGGTATTCTATGTACGGCATAAATAATTCCAAAACCCAAGAAGAGCAAAATAGCATGCTTTACCAAATGGCCAACCGTGGTACCGTTGCCCACTACATAGACCAGATTACTACTTGCACTATACACGGGCAAAAACGAGAACAATGCCAATAGTGCCGCAATGGCCCAAATAGCTTTATCCCCTTTTATATTTTGAAATATGTTCAACACCCTATAAATTCCTTACACAGTTCTTAAATTGATTTCCACGATCTTCATAATTTTCAAAAAGATCAAAACTTGCACACGCCGGTGACAATAAGACCGTATCACCACGTTCCGCTATTTTATAAGCTACCTTTACCGCTTCCTCCATGGCAAAAGTCTCTACCAAAAGATCTACGGCATTGCCAAAAACATCCTTTATTTTTTCATTGTTCTCCCCAAGACATATTATGGCCTTTACCTTTTCACGCACCAACGGCATCAATTCCATATATTCATTGCCCTTATCTACACCGCCCACAATCCATACCGTTGGGGTCTTTACACTATCCAAGGCGTAATATGCCGCGTTTACATTAGTGGCTTTGGAGTCGTTGATATACTCTACATGATGTATTTTCAATACTTTTTCCAAACGGTGCGGCGCCCCTTGAAAATTAGACACACATGCCCTAATCGTTTCTTTTCTGATACCGATTAATTTTGCAATCGTGGCAGCTGCCATGGAGTTCTTTACATTGTGCTGACCTTCTAAGGCCAAAGTGTCTTTAATCATGCTAATAGTGTCTGTTGTTGTTTTTATTATTATCTCGTTTTGTGCTAAAAATGCTCCTTCTTTAAATTCCTCTTTCAATGAAAAAGGCATTAATTTCGATTTGACCGGGTGCTCCTTGAGCCATTGTACCACTACTTCATCGTCTGCATCATAAATCAAGTAATCTGACTCATCTTGATTTTCCGCTATTCTAAATTTCGATGCGATATAGTTTTCAAATTCATATTCATACCGATCTAAATGGTCTGGCGTAATATTGGTAATCACCGCTATGTGCGGTTTAAAATCTACAATACCGTCCAATTGAAAGCTGCTGATCTCAAGTACATAATACTCAAAGTCGTTTTCTGCCACCATCTTCGCATAGCTATCGCCAATATTCCCTGCCATACCCACTTTTAAACCTGCTTCGGCAAGAATATGGTTCGTCAACATGGTCGTGGTAGTCTTTCCGTTGCTCCCCGTAATACCTATAATTTTTGCATCGGTGTATTTTGATGCAAATTCAATTTCAGATATTACCGGAATCCCTTTTTCCACCAGTCTTTTTATCAAGGAAACTTTATCCGGTATACCCGGACTCTTCATTACCAAATCGGCAGTTAAGATGCGGTCTTCAGAATGTGTTTCTTCTTCCCAATCAATTCCAAAATGCTCAAGAACGTTTTTATACTTCTCTTTAATTTTTCCTTTATCGGATACAAAAACTTCGTATCCTTTTTTCAATCCTAAAATGGCTGTTCCTACTCCACTTTCTCCTCCTCCAAGCACTACCAACAACGCCATCTATCTAATTTTTAAAGTAACTATAGTGATAATGGCCAATAGAATGCCTACAATCCAAAATCGTGTTACAATCTTACTTTCGTGATATCCCTTTTTCTGGTAATGGTGATGTAATGGCGACATTAAAAATATACGTCTGCCTTCTCCATATTTATTTCGAGTGTATTTGAAATAGCCTACTTGCAACATCACTGAAAGTGACTCGGCAAAAAATATTCCGCACAATACAGGTATCAATAATTCTTTACGTACGATAATTGCAATAACAGCTATTACACCACCTATTGTTAAACTACCGGTATCTCCCATAAATACTTGGGCCGGAAAAGCATTGTACCATAAAAATCCTATCAGGGCCCCTACAAAAGCAGTGATAAAAATCAATAGTTCACCAACCCTTGGTATATACATAATATCTAAATAGTCAGAGAAAATAATATTACCCGATACCAAAGCGAATATGCCCAAAGTAAAAACGATAATGGCAGAAGTACCTGCAGCAAGACCATCAATACCATCCGTAAGGTTTGCACCGTTAGAGACGGCCGTTACAATAAGGATGATAATTGGGATAAACAACAACCATGCATATTGTGTGGCTCCTTCTCCGGCCCATTCTATTAAATAACCATAGTCAAATTCATTGTTCTTAAAGAAGGGCACCGTGGTCATGGTAGATTTTATTTCCGCCCCCTTAACCTGCTCTACGGTATATTCACTCGTAATGATGGTTTTATCATGATCGCGCATGGTAACGGCCGGATGAAAATATAGCACTGCACCTACTATAAGGCCTAAGGTTACCTGGCCCAACACCTTAAACCTGCCCTGTAAACCTTCCTTGTTCTTTTTAAACACCTTAATATAATCATCCAAAAAGCCAATAGCCCCCATCCATAACATGGTGAAGACCAATAGAATGATATAGATATTCTCCAATCTGGCAAATAATAGTACGGGAATCAAGGTGGCCATTATAATAATAATGCCGCCCATGGTTGGCGTACCCGCTTTTTGCTTTTGCCCTTCCAACCCTAGGTCACGAATAGTCTCGCCCACTTGCTGTCGTTGCAAAAACAAAATAATACGCTTACCAAAAGCCGTCGCGATCATTAGGGAAAACAATATGGCCATTGCCGCGCGAAACGTGCTAAACTGAAATAGCGATGCCCCGGGGAACTGGTATTGTTTTTCTAAATATTCGAACAGGTAGGTTAACATATATCTTTTTGGTTTTGACCCAATGTGGCCAAGGTTATTTATCTAGGTTGTTCAATACTTCCTTTACTATCTTAAAATCATCAAAATCTACACGAACACCATTGGTTTCCTGATAGGTCTCGTGCCCTTTCCCCGCTACTAGAATGATATCGTTATCATTGGCAAGTTGACAGGCGGTCTTTATGGCCTGCTCCCTGTTTTCTATGGAAAGGATTTTCTTAAAATGCTGGGGCTCCACACCGGCTTCCATTTCAGCAATGATCTCTGTTGGGGATTCCGTTCTAGGATTATCCGATGTCAATATGACCTTATTGCTCATATCCGCAGCGATATTGCCCATTACCGGACGCTTAGATCTGTCTCTATCGCCACCACACCCCACAACGGTGATGACGTTTTCATTTCCAGTTCTCAACGTGTTGATTGTCTCAAGCACATTTTTTAGAGCGTCCGGCGTATGGGCATAATCAACAATAGCCGTAATTCTGTTTTTTGATATAAAATATTGAAACCTTCCGTCTACATTGTCCAATTCACTGATCAGACGTAGGGTTTCCAATTTTTGCAGTCCCAATAAATCTGCCGTGGCAAAAATGGCCAGCATATTATAGGCATTAAAATGACCGATCAACTTGGTCCACAGTTCGTGCTCATCGATTTTTAACAATTGGCCATCAAACTGATTTTCCAAAATCTGCGCCCTATAATCCGCATAATTCTTTAAGGCATAGGTAAATTTCCTTGCTTTGGTATTCTGTAACATGACAAGACCGTTCTTATCATCAATATTGGTCAGTGCAAAGGCAGATTTGGATAATTGATCGAACAATTTCTTTTTCGTATCCCTGTACTCCGCAAATGTCTTATGATAATCTAAATGATCATGGGAGAGATTTGTAAAAATCGCACCCTCGAATACCAAACCTTCTGTTCTTTTTTGATGTATACCGTGCGAACTTACTTCCATAAAGCAATATTCAACACCGGCCTCGTTCATCATTTCCAAGTACTTGTTGATGACCAAAGCATCTGGGGTAGTATGCTTGGTAGGGTATTCCGCATCATCTATCATAATCTTTATCGTGGACAACAGCCCTACCTTGTAGCCTGCTTTTATAAACAATTGATAAAGTAGGCTGGACACCGTTGTTTTCCCATTGGTACCCGTAACCCCAACCAATTTTAAATTTTTTGACGGATTGCCATAGTAGTTGGATGCCATGACCGCCAAGGCCTGGTTCCCGTTCTCTACCTCAACATAGGTAACCTCATCTTGCATGGTATCCGGCAATTCCTCACAGATTACAGCCCTAGCACCTGCCTTAACTACCGCATCTATATATTTATGACCATCTGTCAACGTACCCTTTATGGCTACAAAAACATCATTTTTCTGTACCTGACGGGAATCAAAGCATATTGAAGCTATATCACAGGAGGTCGTACCGCTAACCGCAGTAAGATGTACACCATATAATATGTCCTTCAATAATTTCATATCAGTTCCAATACAATTTTTTTGACTGTCTTTAAATCCGTGCCTTTTGAGATGGACTGTCGTTTTACCTTTCCATTGCCCCTTACCTCTACTTCAATACCTAAATTTTCAAGTATGGCAACGGCATCCATACCGCTCATACCCTTTACATTTGGCACCTGTGCATATTGCTGCTGTGCCTTCTTATAATATCCTTGGTATGCCTTTTCGGCATCGGCTATTTGTATGTTCTCCACATCTACCTCACTCGTTAATGGCGATGTAGCATATACTTTTTGTGCTACCGACTTAAATACCGGCCCAGAAACATCTGCGCCATAGTAACCAACACTCTTATCCGGCTTATGGATTACCACAATACAGGAATACTTAGGATTGTCCGCCGGAAAATAACCTGCAAAAGATGAGATATATTCATATTTGCTCTTGTCCTTGGACACATAATTGGTCTGTGTGGTGCCTGTTTTACCGGCCATTGAAAAATTGGGGGAATACATACCATGGCCCGTACCATATTCCTTCTCGACTACATCTTTTAGAATCTGTTGCACTTTCTTTACGGTCTGTGGGGAACAAACGGCAGGGTTCAGCACTTCCTTATCAAATCTTTTGATGGATTTGTTCCATTCCTTGACCTCTTTTAACAGTCTTGGCTTCACCATTTCGCCATCATTGGCAATTGCATTATAGAATGCCAAGGTCTGCAGCGGTGTCATGGATACCTCATAACCATAGGCCATTTGCGCCAATGACAAACCAGACCAGCCTTTGTCGCCAGGGTACCGCAATACCGGAATTCCCTCTCCACGAACGGGCAAGCCCAACTCTTTATGAATACCCATACCCATTAGGCGGTTTACATATTTCTCCGGATCATTTTTATAACCGTTATGTATCATTTTGGCAAAAGCGGTATTAGAGGACACCTCAAAAGCCTTGGCCACGGAAATTTTTCCATATCCACCATGTTTGGAATCCTTTACCCAATGCCTGTATATTTTCCATTTTCCGTTCTCGGTATCTATTACCGTACTGGTATCTACCACTTTATCCTCTAAAGCGGCCACCAAATTCATTAACTTAAAGGTAGAACCCGGTTCATGGGACTCTCCTATAGCGTAATTTAAGCGCTCATAATATTTACCCTCTGGCGTTTGCCCTAAGTTGGCAATTGCCTTTACCTCACCGGTCTTCACTTCCATTACGATGACCGTACCATGGTCGGCCTGATATTTTTCCAATTGTCCCAAAAGTGCATGGTGGGCTATATCCTGTATATTGATATCTATGGTAGAGTACACATCATAACCATCCTTTGGCTCTATAATGTTATCCGTTCCTATTGGTTTCCAAAGCCCTTTGGCAATTTTTTGTTTAGCACGCTTACCTTCCACCCCCCGTAAATATTCACCAAAAGCACCTTCCATACCTACACGGGTACGGTAGCCGTCCTTATCCACACGCTCATACCCTACACTACGCTCGGCAATTTTTCCTAAAGGATGCTCACGCTTGGTCTTTTGCTCAATGATCAAACCACCCTTATACGCACCTTTATTGAAAAGCGGAAAGGATTTTACGGCCATATAATCAGAATAATCAAGATCGCGTACGATCAGGGCATACCTGTTCTTATTTTCCTTGGCCTTCCTTAAAACCTGTTGGTAATGTGAAGATGTCTTTCCAAATTGTTTGGCCAAGGCATCTGCCAATGGCTTTACGTTTTCCTTGAAATCCTCATTGCTTACGGTAACGGCATCAAAACGAATGGTATACTTAGATACCGATGTTGCCAATAAGCTACCGTCATCTGAATATAGGTTGCCTCTGTTGGGCTCTATAGTAAAGATGTGCGAGGTACGGGTCTCCGCCAAAGCCTTGTATTTTTCGCCATCCACAATTTGGATGGACACCAGCTTAAACAGCACAGCACCGGCAAATAGCACCAGGAACCCTGCTACTATATAAAGTCGTTTTAATATGCTTTTATCGGTGGCGGCCATTTACTGCTCTTCGTTAATTGATTTTACCCTAATTTTTTGCGGCGGCGTTTCTGATGGAAACAAACCTATTTCCGCTATTTTGTCCGTTATGCTCGATTCCAATTTTAATTGCTGCACATCTGAACGCATATCTACAAATTCATTGCGCAGTTCCTTTACCTCTTCATTCAATAAAGCGATGGTATGGACCTTCTGGTCCGCACTATGTGAACTACTGATCATCACAGTTGCCAAAAAGGAAATAAAAATGATGAACAGCCAATTTTTTGGAGAGTCTCCACTCACCAAAAACTTACCTTTTAAGAGGTCCAATACCCCTGTTTTCATTTTACTTTTTGTCATTTTTCTCCGCTATTCTCAATTTTGCACTACGTGCTCTGTTATTTAATTTTATCTCTTCTCTCGTTGGTACGATCAATCCGCCAACTTTTTTTAAGGGTACATCTATATTTCCATAAAAATCTTTCTCCGGCTCCCCTTCAAACTGTCCTGCCCTGATAAAGCGCTTTACCAAACGGTCTTCCAAAGAGTGATAACTTATAACACTCAGCCTTCCCTTTGGATTCAATAGATCTGGCACTTGCTCCAAAAACTCTTTGATCACCTTGATCTCCTCGTTCACTTCAATACGAATGGCCTGATAAATCTGGGCCAATATTTTATGTTGCCTATGCTCGGGCAAAAACTGACTCAACACCTTCTTTAACGCATCGGTAGTTACAATTGCACCTTCTTCCCTACTTGCCACAATAACCTTTGCCATGGCGTTTGCATTTCTTAGATCCCCATATTCAAACAACACCTTACGCAAATCATCATAAGAATAGTTATTGACCACATCATAGGCGGACAATGTGTTGCGCTTGCTCATCCGCATATCCAATCCCGCATCAAAACGGGTTGAAAAACCCCTTTCGGCCTGATCAAACTGATGTGACGATACGCCATAATCTGCCAAGATCCCATCTACTTTCCGTATGCCATAGAACTTTAAAAATTGGGTGATGTACCTAAAATTTTCCGCTATAAGCGTAAATCTCTCATCTCCTAAAATGTTGGCCTGCGCATCTTCATCCTGATCAAAGGCAAACAATTTGCCGCCAGCACCCAATCGTTTCAATATTTCCTTGGAGTGACCGCCCCCACCAAATGTCACGTCCACATAAATTCCATTCTCCTTAATGGCCAGTCCGTCTACCGACTCCTTCAACAACACAGGATTATGATACATCCTTATCCTCTTTTTTGTTCAGCATTACACGCTTGACCAAATTTTTCTTTTCTTCCTTGGATATGGAAATGGTTGCTTCGTACGCCTCCACATCCCAAATCTCCAAATGCTTTCGCATTGGCACGATCTTTACCTCTTTGGTTATTCCTGCCAATGAAATAACATCCTTTGCCAATAACAACCTACCATTGCCATCTACTTCAACAGGACGTAGCCCGTCCATGAAAATTCTTTGAAACAGTTGACTTTCCTCATCAAATCTGTTCGTTTGGTCCATTTCTGCCATGATCTTATACCATTCCTGGGCTGGATATAGCTCCAAACATTCATTGTAATACGATTTCTTGATAAAAAAACCTTCATTCAGGATCGGCGTCATTTGATTACGCAGCGCAACAGGGAGCATGATACGCCCTTTGGCATCGGCCTTGCAATTGAATGTCCCGAAGAAATAAATGTCCAAAATGGTCTGGTTTTATTTATATAACTCAAATATATAAATATTATTACCACATTTTACCACTAAAATCCACTTTGTTAATAAATTACCTCATTTGTGCACCACTTTTTTCCACTGATAGCATTTTTTTGACCGTCATTTACCACTAAGCCTTCAATACGGGAAAATTTGAACTGCTTGGTAAATCGTAATGCACCTAATGAAAAAGAGTTGTACGCTATTCTAGGTAATTACCTATATTTGGGCAATTATGATGAGTAGTGCATGGAAAACGAATTGATTAACGACGGAGGCTTTAAGTATATAGAGAAAGGCGAAGGCAAACCCATAATTATCCTACATGGACTAATGGGCGGTCTAAGCAATTTTGAAGGAGTAACGTCTTATTTCCCCCCTAAAGGATATAAAATACTTATTCCCGAACTCCCCCTATATTCTATGCCGATGTTGAAGACCACGGTAAAGAATTTTGCCAAATACCTAAAAAAATTCATTGATTATAAGGAATTGGACGATGTAATTCTGCTGGGCAACTCTTTAGGCGGCCATATAGGTCTCTTGCATACCAAATTATATCCACACAAGGTAAAGGCATTGATCATTACAGGTAGTTCCGGGCTGTACGAAAGTGCAATGGGCGACGGTTATCCAAAACGTGGCGATTACGAGTTCATAAAAAAGAAGGCACAAGATGTGTTTTATGATCCAGAAGTAGCCACTAAGGAGATAGTGGACGAGGTGTTCGCTACAGTGAACGATCGCGTTAAACTGGTCAAGACCCTAGCAATCGCCAAAAGTGCCATAAGGCATAACATGGCGCAGGACCTCCCCAATATGAAAACACCAACCTGTATTATCTGGGGCAAGAACGATACGGTGACCCCACCGGACGTTGCAGAACTCTTTGACGAACTATTGCCGAACAGCGATCTCTTTTGGATGGACAAATGCGGGCATGCCCCAATGATGGAGCACCCCGATGAGTTCAACACCATACTTGACGCATGGTTGGAGAAAAACAAGTTTTAAATTTTATACAGATGAAAATAAAGTCGGCCGACTTTGTAATGAGCAACTCTGATGTGGCCAAATGCCCCAATGAGCCTATACCCGAATATGCCTTTATTGGGCGTTCAAATGTAGGCAAGTCCTCATTGATCAATATGTTGACAGAACGTAAAAGTTTGGCCAAAACATCTGGTAGGCCGGGAAAGACACAACTGATCAACCATTTTAAAATCAATGACAATTGGTTCTTGGTAGATTTACCAGGATACGGTTATGCACGTGTATCCAAACGCGATAAAAAGACCTTTCAAAAATACATAACCAATTATTTCCTACAGCGCGAGCAATTGGTCTGTTCCTTTATCCTAGTGGATATAAGGCACGACCCGCAACCTATAGATTTGGAGTTTATGCAATGGATGGGTGAAAATGCCATACCATTTGCCATTATTTTCACCAAGGCAGATAAGTTAAAGCCCAAGGCCATTGAGCGAGAAGTGCAAAACTACCTGACCACCCTTACCACTGATATGTGGGAAGAAGCCCCGCAACATTTTGTCACCAGCTCTAGCCACCGTACCGGTCGTGAAGAACTTCTTGCTTTTATAGATGACATTAACGAGAAATTTTTTGAAGCAACTAAGAATGGTTGATGGCTGGTAAACGCTTCGCTTTTTTTAGTATTAAGTAGATGGTTGTTCTTGTAAGTACTTCGTACCTTGTACTTTATACTTAGTACTCTTTACTTATAACTTTATACTACTTATGAATACCCAGTACCCTCTACTTATTACTTCCTACCTTACACCTCTTAGCTATAACTTATTACTTATTACTTAAGACTTATTACTTAGTACTTAGTACTTAGCATTTAATACTTAATACTTAGCACACTATTAAAAACGAAATATCACTTCGAGCGCAGTCGCGAACTACGGAACACTCATCACTTCAGCTACGCTCAACGACCGAGTAAGTATAAGCGACAACCAAAACCTGAACGTACATTCAACCGATTACTAGATTGAGAAAAGCTTATTCAAAAGACAAACTATAAATACGGGCACCTTGAACTGTTACTGAATATTGCCAACTGAAACAATTAACTCCTCCACTCCTTCAAATGCATTTAGCTGTTCAGTCGTGACCAATACCTCTAAATCATATCCGGTATCTACCAAAATGACCGGGAAGGTAAACTTATGTCCAAACTTGCTTTGATACTGTTTTTGGAACTCATCTTTATGCAGGAATTCCAGTTGGTAATCTTTGGCCAATAGGTTTTCGCGGAATGTTTTCCACTTTACGTTCTCTGTAAATGTACCATAGGTAAGAGCACACAAGGAACAATTGTAGGTAGCGGGATTTATTATTTTATGGGCGAAATCCAGCATTTTACTACCGGTATCGCTATTGGCATTATAGATAAACAGAATTTTCTTTGACATGACTATTTGGTCGTAAAAATACCACCACCCTACAAAAGTTGTGGCATTTTACAGGTTTCCCTCAATTCCTCTAACATGAACATTGAAAGTTTATATAGTTAAAAAATCATTTGATTCACCAGTAACAAGAATTAAAACTCATATCACTTTTAGTATTTTATTATATTTCTTAGAAGACACACTTATGGTAACTCTTACTAAAATTGGTATAATTACATTGCAAAATCATTAAATATTCCACAAAAAATGGAAGGCCATAGCAATAATAAACCTCCAAAAAATTATAAAAATCAACTACTTTTAAACCTCTACCTAAACTCGATATAACACCCTCAATTTCATAATTTTACCGTACATTGTATTAATAAAAACCAATTAAACCGATATTATGGAAGCTGCTAAAAAAGTATCCAAGGGCATGTTATGGACCTCTTACGTATTACAAGGAATAGTTGTACTAATGTTTTTAATGGGTGCCATTACCAATCTCATGCAAACGGAAATGGCCGTGGAAGGAGCCGTTTCAATGGGTTATCCGGAGGGTTCCGTAGTGTACCTAGGCGTTGTTTTACTTATAGCTACCGTACTATATGCCATTCCTAAGACCATGTTTATAGGTGCCCTATTATTAACAGCTTGGCTTGGAGGTGCTGTAGCTACCCACATTATCCATGGCGACCCTATAGGCAACACCTTGTTTCCAGTAATTTTTGGGATTGTTGTATGGGCCAGTATAATGCTCCGCAATACTCAATTGCGTGCCCTGTTCTAGGAATAAATATCTTTATTAAGATATATCATCGTACGTATGACAAGTGTCATTTAAGGAAATTGTGCTACCATGTATATTTGGTAAAAACAGGTATGATATTAGCATCCTTCAACGATAAACTATATTATAATGACCACAAAATAGTAATGGATGTCATGTTGGAAACTTCTTTTTCCAAAGAAATCCATATTGCATTAAAAAAGGGTCAGATCATGAAAGAACATAAAGCACCCTTCCCCATTATAGTACATATCTTAACAGGTGAAATCACCTTTGGCACAGGAGGTAAGGAATATGACCTAAAGCAAGGAGATATATTAACTTTAGAAGGGAAAGTACCGCATGACTTAACGGCGCGTACAGATTGCGTAGTGCGCCTAACACTTTCAAAACCGGATACTACCGAGCGTGTAAAGCATGTTATTGCCTCTTCATAAAACCAACTATGAAAGATATTACCAACAGAGGAGATGTAAGCGATTTGGTTCATGCTTTCTACGAAAAAATTAGGACGGATGCTATGTTAGGACCCATTTTCAACGCACATATTAGCAATGAACAATGGCCGGAACATCTAAGTAAGCTTACCGACTTTTGGGAATCCAACCTATTTGGACTTCGTACCTTTAGGGGAAGTCCTTCTGCAAAACACGCCAATGTGGACAAAAATCTTAGCTACACCATTTCACAAAATCATTTTGCACATTGGCTACACTTATGGCTACAAACCATCGATGAACTTTACGAGGGTACATTGGCTATCAAGGCAAAAAAAATGGCACGTAGAATGTCCACCGGCCAATATATACACATTTGGCAGTGTAGACCAGGAAATCATTGAGGGTAGTATTAGTAAACCGTATCTATATTCTGCGGGTCGTAGTAGTTGGCACTTACATTAATCGGTCAAAAAATCCGTATATTAGTATTTAGTAATAATTTAAATGGATTACTATTAATCTGCATACAACCCAAGGCATGGATTACCTTTCCCCTACTTACTTTTTTGATTATAAAAGTGATGAGATACAGCAACTTATTGCAAATGTACCGTCAGCCTCGTTATCCCAAAAAGAAATTGCCCAGCATTTATTTTTAAAAGTTCGCGATCAGTGGCGCTATGACCCATACAACCTAAGTTTTAACAAGGAAAAATACCGCGCCAGTGCAATTGCAAAACGTACGGAAGGACACTGCGTGGACAAATCTATTCTCTTGATATCCTGTTTACGTGCAATGGGAATACCGGCCAGACTACATTTGGCCAAGGTCAAAAACCATATTGCGGTAGACCGCCTAATCGAAAAATTTGGTTCTAACGAATTAACGCCCCATGGAATGGTGGATGCCTATATCAATGATAAATGGCTAAAGCTAAGCCCTACCTTTAATGCTTCCTTATGCACAATACTCCAAGTGGCCCCTTTAGATTTTGACGGTGAAAATGATGCCGTACTGCAGGCTTTTAATGAAGAAGGAACTATGTTTATGGAGTACTTGGAAGACTATGGTCATTTTGAGGATGTTCCCGTAGCGTTTATGATTGCCAATGCGCGCGAGCATTACCCCGCTATTTTTGCGGCCAATACCGACCAAACGGAGTTTCAACTCTAATATTTAACAAACATTTATATCCTATATCCCCAAGAGCCCTTTACAGAATTACTTTTTGTAGTACATTCGATTATCAAATTAAAACTTACGTGAAGCATTTTTTGATTATAATCTTTTTAGCATATTGTTCTTCTTTGGCCACCGCACAAGAACCCATAGAATGGACACCGGATTATGAACTACAATTGACAGATTACCGATCACCGGAATCAGAGATCAATTCCGCATTAACATCTTACTCTATTTATTCCGGCTCAAAAATAGATTTCAGTTTTAACATGAATTCGGTTTCGTTTATGTTTACCAAAAATTTCAACAGCAAGATCAAAGCGGTATTCCATCCCAATTTAGCAGTATTAGTAGCGCCAGACTCCCTTACCGCCCAGCAATTGTTGCAATTTGGTCGTTATGATTTTGACCTGGTAGAATTATACGCCCGTAAAATAAGGAAGAAAGTATATGAGGAAAAAGGCGCTTTTAGCGACTCCAAATTATTTCAACCTATTTTTAACGAGTATCAAGAAGAAATGAATACCGTAAGTGCCCAAGTATTTAAAGCCACTGATTTTGGCAAAGATACCGAGCTTCTTATAAAAGAACATAACAAGGTCATTGATGGAATAAATCAACTTTCTGAATTTTGTATGACCTGTAAGCCTAATAAAAATAGGAAGTGATTTTTTTGGTTGATGGTTGTTCGTTGATGGTTGTTCGTTGATGGTTGTTCGTTGATGGTTGTTCGTTGATGGAAATTTAGCTTTGCTAAATTCCCATTAACGAAAAAGTCTATTTTCTTATTTCTATTTTCTCATTTAATACTTCTTACCTCGTACCCTGGACTTTTTACTTAAGACTAAGTACTCAACACTTTCCAACTTCAACTCAGCACTAAAATCCCACAATTGAGTAGTTATATTTATCTCAGCAAAACTAATTACTTCATCTTTGAAAACACAATAATCAACCACCCATGGAAAACATCATTGAAACGTTTATTTATATACATGCCATTTTTGGCGGTTTAGGTCTTATTACCGGTATAGCAAGTATTTTAGTAAAAAAGGGACAGCGCAATCATAGGCGATTAGGAAAATGGTTTTCATGGTCAATGATCATAAGTTCCGCCATCTCTTTAGTAGTAGCTCGTATGCCCAACCACAATAATACCTTCTTATTCTTGATTGGCATTTTTACTATTTACATGGTTTTGGCCGGTAATAGCGCACTTACCTTTAAAACAACCAAAAAGAAAAAGGCAAATAAAATTGATTTAACGGTTTCAATAACCATGATTGTTTCCGCCTTACTAATGATCGGTTTTGGTATTAACGGGCTCGTACATGGGTATTCCCAAAGTATCCTATTTTTATTTTTTGGACTCTTTGGTTTATTTATGCCTTATGGAGATTTTAAACTGTACAAAACCTCTTTAAGAAACCGTAAACTTTGGCTAATTAATCACCTTAGCAGAATGTTGGGCGCACTTATAGCTTCCATAACAGCATTCATTGTCGCCGGAATGCATCAAGACACCCTGTGGGCATGGATTACCCCATCCGTTTTAGGTACCGCCTATATCATTTATTGGGTCAAGAAAACAAAAGGAAAAAAGAAATTGAAATCCGCTTAGCCTTGTTCTTTTAAATTTAGGTTTTCCGCAAAGTAGTCACAGAAATCTTTCATAGTAGCGGTCATTTTCTCATCTTGGGTAGCCTTTAAAAAAGTGTCTGCCATAGATACCAAGGTCTGATGAAAAAAAGTTTTCATTTCATCTACCGGCATATCTTTGGTCCACAAATCTATTTTCAAGGATTCTTGGTTCTTACTGTCCCAAACCGATAATAACATGGCCTTTGCCTCTTCGTTTTCCACGCCCCCATCCTGTGCGGACCAGTTCAATGTTTCGGGCACCCTATTTTCATCCAATCCTACACGTAAAGTTATTTCCGAAGTATGTAAATCTGCCATTTAATTTCTTGGTTTGTAATTCGATTTTTTAAATATTTCCTCTGCAGGCATCGTCAGCATTTGTTTAATGCCTACGGTATTGTTCTCCATGAACGAACGTACAATTTGCCACCCCACAAAACGACCCAACCTACCGGGCGATTCATTATCCAGCTCAAGTCCAAACTTTGAAAAGGGTGCGGGGTCTAAAAAACGCTGATTCAATTTGTTTTCCGTACTGTACAGATATTCGTTCTCAATGAAATTTCTCCACATGGGTTCCTCATTTGCGTAGGCCCAATCCATTTCCTCCTCGGTATACCCTATTCTCTTTCGCTCCTCCATATTGGGCAACAACTTGTCCTTAAGGTACAGTTCCTTGCCAAAATAGACCATGCGGGCCAAAAAAGTCCTGTCCCTAGGACGTGGTACCACTTGTTTGCTAAAGGCACTGGCTACATCACTGAGCATAAAACCGCGATCTAGGGTTTTTGCAATATAGCGCTGAAACCCCCCATAATATTTATGCTCTGGACCCAGATAATTATCAAGGCTAATGAACAAAATACTGTCGGTCAAAATTATTCGATTATTATAATCCACATCATTGGTTACGGTGATGACCTTGGGCAAGGTATATTCCGGAAAATAATATTTTACATGTTTAAATAATTGCACCAAGCCTTCTTCTTCCTCTTCAAAACTATTAAAGGCATTACCTACCTCTTGAAACAGTTCTACCTGTAAAGAATCGTTCATTTTGGCTATCCAAACACTGTCCGGGGCCGGAAAAAGATATGGGTACATTTGGCGCAATGCTGGCAAGCCCTCTTCTCCAGAAGATGCAAATTCCCGATCAAAACGGGAAATGGAAAGCTCTACAGGTATTGCCGCTATCTCCTGAGCCGTTTTATCACTGTTATTACAGCTAAAAATTATCAAGAAAACTGACAATAGCATAAAAATAGGTTTTACCCTGCCAAGTATTTTACAATACATTTTATTTTTCACGGTGTTCAACTTATTTTTAAGGCAAAGTTAATTTATTTAAACAAATAATTGGAGCGGTATGCAAACTGAAAAAGTAATTGACCATATTGTAGATTGGTTAAGGGATTATGCTACGAATGCCAAACAGAAAGGATTTGTAATTGGAGTATCCGGTGGTATTGACTCTGCCGTAACCTCGACCCTTTGTGCAAAAACGGGATTGGACCTGTTGTGCCTGGAAATGCCTATACACCAAGCGGCAAATCAATCTGATCGGGCATCTAGACATATAGATTGGCTACAGAAGAATTTTAGTAACGTAAAAAGAAAAGAGGTTCAACTAACGCCGGTTTTTGATTCGTTGGTAGATGCTTTTCCTCCGGTTGAAAACGAAGAGGAACGTTTTATGTCATTGGCGAACACTAGGGCCAGGCTGCGCATGACCAGCCTTTATTACTTTGCAGCATTAAAACGCTACCTGGTGGCAGGTACCGGCAACAAGGTAGAGGATTTTGGCGTAGGGTTCTATACCAAATATGGTGATGGTGGGGTAGACTTAAGTCCTATTGCAGATTTAATGAAGACAGAAGTATACGCCATTGCAAAGGTTTTGGGCGTAAACGAGGAAATTATAAAGGCCGCTCCAACGGACGGTTTATGGGGAGACGATCGTACGGACGAGGACCAGATCGGTGCGAGTTATCCAGAGTTGGAATGGGCCATGAACATGAAGGATGAAGGCCGCACAATCGCGGATTTTGAAGGTAGGCAAAAAGAAGTGTTCACCATTTTCATGAAACTCAATACCATGAACCAACACAAAATGTTACCCATACCTGTTTGTGAGATACCAGAATCTTTAAAATGACAATTCAACTATGAATCAGGCAATTAAATCGAAAATAAAGCGTTAAATATCTATATAGCGTGAAAAAAGTGCATTTTTGGCTTCTAATTTAGAATTTTAAGCCTTACATTGCATGTAGTCTTTTTAGACCATAGGTTTTTAAAAATCTATAAAAATCCAATAATTAATGATCAAAGTATTAATAGCGGATAACCACCCTATAATTAGAATGGGAGT
Organism: Maribacter sp. MAR_2009_72; assembly: GCF_007827235.1. Classification (NCBI taxonomy): domain Bacteria; kingdom Pseudomonadati; phylum Bacteroidota; class Flavobacteriia; order Flavobacteriales; family Flavobacteriaceae; genus Maribacter; species Maribacter sp. MAR_2009_72. The sequence continues at coordinate 1,801,289 of NZ_VISB01000001.1, forward strand.
TAGGACGGTTCTAGAATCCGCTGAGGGATTTGAATTGATAGATGAGGTGGCTACCACCGAAGAGCTTTTCGAAAAACTTAAAGACACAACCCCCGATGTTGTCATGCTAGAAATGGATATTCCTGAAATTAACGGAATAGCAGCATTGCGAAAAATCAAAAAAGAATATGCTGACGTAAAAGTACTAATGTACAGTGGGCAGTCTGAAGATGTATATGCCCTAAGTGCCATTAGAGCGGGTGCATTTGGGTATTTATCCAAATCTTCAGGAATTGAATACATTACCGCTGCGGTAAGAAAAGTAAGTGAAGGAAGCATGTTCATTACAAATGAACTTGCCCAGCGACTTGCCTTTGATGAGGGAACTAAAAAACCACGTAGATTCTTTAGAAAATTATCAACCAGGGAAATAGAAGTATTGAAACTCTTGGCCAGTGGCAAGCGCAACAAAGAAGTGGCACAAGGTTTGAACCTAAATGAAAAAACGGTAAGTACCTATAAAGCACGTTTAATGAAAAAGTTAAATGTGGACAATATGGTAGATTTATTACAACAGGCAAAAGCGCTTGAGCTGTACTAAATTCCTACAACTATTAGTGTAAAAAAAGACCCGCCATTGGCGGGTCTTTTTTTTACCTAAATATATTATTTTAAGATAATACCCTGTTCAATTTTTGATTCAGCAATTTGTTCAATTGAATATAGTTCATAATCTCCTCCAAGGCCTCACGGTTATCCTTGGTTATATCTTCTGTTGTTTGCTGCAATGCGCCCATTCTTTTTTTAATCAAAAAACAACGTAGGGTCAGTATGGTCTCACTGACCAATTGGGCAATACCAACTTCCTTTTTTTTAGGAAAAATATCCTTGCTCTCCCAATTGTGCAACGTATACTTTTCCTCGTCCATTAAAATAGTGGAAATCTGATTGGCCATTTCTTGATCCAGACTGTTTACAAACGTATTAATGGAAAATTCCTTTTCCTGGTTCAATGACTCTATCAGTTTATAGTACATATTACGGAAATCTTCGTTGGCCAATTCAATTTCATCTTCCTGAAGGTCCAAGTAGATTTTCTCGTACACTTTAATTTCCAAAGACTCCGGCTCTAACATCAAATCACCGGATTCATTCTCCTTGAGCACCAAATCCTCAAACTCCTCCTTCTGATCACCATAAAGCATTAAGGATTCTATAATCTTACGCTCCAATACATATTGCACATCTACAGCTTCCGGCGCGGCATCCTTACGGACCACCTCAAAGGCCTTTTGTTCTTCTTTATATTCCTTTTTGATGTTGGCCTCCCCCTTCTTGTCTATCTGGGCCAATGTATTAAAAAGTACCGCTTCAGAAACATTCATGATGCTTGCACATTCTTGAATATATATTTCCTTTTTGATACGATCGGGAATTTTTGCGATACTGTTTACAATATCCCTTACCGTGTCCGCTCTTTTAATGGGATCGTTAGATGCCTCCTTTACCAATAAAGATGCCTTAAACTGGATAAAATCCTTAGCGTTGGATTCTAAATAAGCTTGTACATCCTCTAGTTCATTATGCTTGGCAAAACTGTCAGGATCTTCCCCTTCAGGAAAAGTACAGACACGAACGTTCATTCCCTGCTCCAATATTAAATCAATACCCCTTATGGACGCCCGTAATCCTGCCGCATCACCATCGAACAGTACTGTAATGTTTTTGGTAAGCCTGTTTATCAAGCGAATTTGCTCTGGTGTTAACGCAGTACCACTGGACGACACCACATTTTGAATTCCCCTTTGTGCAAATTGGATAACATCCGTATACCCCTCAACCAAATAACAATTATCCTCTTTTGCAATGGCTTGCTTGGCATGGTATATTCCATAAAGTACTTTGCTCTTATGGTAGATATCACTTTCCGGCGAATTAAGATACTTGGCCGCCTTTTTATCATTGGTTAGAATACGCCCCCCAAAACCCAAAACACGGCCACTCAAGGAATGTATGGGGAACATGACCCTACCCTTGAACCTGTCAAACTTTCTTGACATATTAGAGTTGTCCCGGTCTTCCTTTACAATGGTAAGTCCGGTTTTTTCAAGGTACTCCAATTTATATCCCTTGTCCAATGCCGCAACGGTAAAACCGTCCCATTGATCCAAACAATATCCAAGCTCAAATTTCTTGATGGTCTCATCTGTAAATCCACGCTCCTTAAAATAACTAAGACCAATGGCCTTCCCCAATTCCGTATCCCACAGCATTTCCTTAAAATGCTTTTGTGCAAACTCTGATACCAGATACATACTCTCCCGTTCGTTTGCCTGCTCTTTCTGCTCATTGGACTGTTCTGTCTCCTCTATCTCAATATTATACTTTTTGGCCAGATACTTAATTGCTTCCGGATAGGTAAAATGTTCGTGCTCCATTAAAAATGCAACCACGTTACCCCCTTTTCCACTACTAAAATCCTTCCAAATCTGTTTTACGGGAGATACCATAAAACTTGGTGTTCGCTCATCACTAAAAGGACTTAGCCCCTTAAAATTGGAACCCGACTTCTTTAATTGTACAAAATCACCAATAACCTCCTCTAACCGGGCAGTTTCATATACTTGATCTATGGTGTTTTTTGAAATCATGGAGACACTGAATTTCCCTAAAACGGGGAACAATTTTTATGTAATTTAGAACCTCAAAAGTAATAAAATGATTCTATTTTTTGGCACTAGGCCCGGTAAACCGGAAACCATTAAACTTTTAAACACATACTGCCCCTATTGCGAACAACGAGGAACCCTAACGGTGGTAACGCACACTAACTATTTTCATCTGTTCTGGATCAAACTTTTTAAAATTTCCAGTACCGTTATGGCAGAATGCAGCCATTGCAAAAGAGGATTTTATGAAAACGAATTTACCAATACCATGCTAGAGGATTTGCAGCTATTAAAACAACGGTCATAAAACCGGCAATTATATCCAATTCCATGACCGTAATGTTCAATAAACACTATGCTATACCAATTATAGATCAAACCGCAATCCTAAGGAGACGTTTCGTTGTTCAACGGCAGCATCCTTGAAAATTGGATTTAAATCATATTTTACATACAACAGAACACCCTCTACCCCTGCATAGGCACTTAATCCATAAATTAAATTATTGGTATTGTAACTACGTTTTAGCTTATCCTTTACATTGCCACCATCTATTTCATATTTCAATTTTTGTCGTGTGCCTAAATTAAACCCTGCATATCCACCTAACCCAATACGAAACTGATTCTTTAAGGAATACCTAATACTTTTTTCGCTAGCGGTATATTTTGATGGCCCCAGCTCAAAATGCATAGGGAATACCAAATTATCTATCCTAAGTTTGGACTTGTTCAACTCATAATCAAATTCCTGTAATTCTGATTGACCGTTTTCCAATGAAACAAAATATTGATTGTCCTTAGGTTTTAAACCGTTGAACTGAAATGAGAAGCCATAATTGAACCTTAGGAAATTGGTATTTTTGAATACCCGTGTTCTCCATTGCCAACCCATTTCAAAAAATCTGCTTCCGCCAATTTTATACGGAGAGTCATCAAGCGACTGTCCTTCAATTATTGCATTATTTAAACCAATAGCTACAACAAGGTCAGAATAAGTACGTCTATCATAAATTACTTTTTTCCTATTTGGATTTTCCTTGATACTAATTCCAAATATACGCTCGCCATCATTACTTCTGCCGCCATAACCTATTTCTAACCTAGTTCCAAAATTAAGCGTATCCAGCTCTAGGTTTTCCGTACCATTTCTATCCAACAAGGCTATCTTATTATCAATAATAGCTATCCTGTTCTCTATGTTCAACGCCCTTTTCTCCGCTGCTTTCATTTTTAACGCATTCGCCTCGTCCAAGGTAATCTCCCCGTTCTCTACCCTTTTGGAAATAGCCTCTACCTCTTCTTTTAAGGCTAATTTTTCCTGTTTTGTAATCTTAGCCTTTTGGGCCTCTAAAAGTTCAATTTTGCTTTCATTACCCTCTTGCGCCACTGCATTATGAACGATAAAGAGGGTTAGCAATACTACTGCATACATTGTAATTGTTCTCATTTTGATTGATTTTTTTTGATGAATAAACTCCAATCCCTGTCCCTATAGCAAATTATAGGAATAAAGAAAAAAACGATTTAAAATTGATTAATTATTACGGTCCGCCACCGCTGTACGTACCTTGATAAAACTGGCTTTCAATGAATTGAATATTTGGTCTCTGAAGGATTGATCAAGTTCTTCTTCAACCTTTGTCAACAAAGCCATAGCGTTGACAGATTTATCGGTATTAAAAATTTTATTCCTAAGAATTTCGTCCTGAGCCCGTTGCAATAACGAATCTACTTCGGCATCTGTAACGGTATTATATTGTTCCAAATCATTTACCTGGGCCACAACTAGAGCCACCTGTGTATTTATGATCTCCTCTGGTATTTCTATTTTAGGATTGACTTCGTTAGTAGATTTTTGCAGTACAGTTGCTACATCCAATTCATTAACTTCCTTAGGTCTTTGCCGCTCAACAGCAACATATGCAGGCACTTCCCTATCCTTTACCTTAGGGTTGGAATTATTGGATTTTACCACAATCCCCTCTTCTGGTTCGTCCAGTATACGTTCTTCTTTTAAAATGGTTTTTGGTTTCAATACCTGTTCATTTTCAGTATCCACCACCTTTACCGGCAATTGGTCTACATTTTTTTCACCCCGCATTACAAACAAAGCCACTCCTAAAATAATGACTACACTTGCGGCAATGCCCAACCAAGTATATAACGGACTTTTAGATTGCGTATCTGTTTTCAGTTCCGAGGAAATTGAAGCCCAAGCCTTATCTGACGGACTAATTTCACGCTCACGCAACTTGTTTTTAATATGTTGTTCAAATTTATCGGTTTCCATACCCTATAATATTTTGTTGTCTTAATTGATCTTGTAGCAACTTTCGCGCTTTTAACAATTGTGTCTTTGATGTACTTTCCGTGATGGACAGCATTTCCGCAATCTCCTTATGTTTATACCCTTCTACGGTATACAATACAAATACCATTTTATAACCTTGCGGCAAAGCATCTATTAGTTGCTGAATATGTTCCGTATCCAAATCCGTACTCTGTGCTATTGTGGTAGATTGGTTATTTTCATACACCTCATCGTCATACACCACAAACTGCTGCTTTCTTAAGTAGGAAATACTTTCCCTTACCATTATTCTTCTTAACCAACCCTCAAAACTTCCCTCAAAATTAAATGTGTTCAACTTATTGAACATTTTCAGAAAGCCTTGTACCATAACGTCTTCCGCAAAATGTACATCCTTAATATATTGCCTACACACACTTAACATTTTTGGCGCATGTTTTTTATACAAACGTTCTTGGGCATCTCGGTTGCCGGATGAAGCTTTTTTAACAAGCTGCTTTTCGTTTTTATAAAAAGGAATAATTTTCACAATATTGGTTTGGTCTTCTATTTAACTAGACGCATTATTTTACACAATAGTTGCCTGAAGATTATTTATTTTTTAAATAAATTTATAACGTATTGCTTATCAGTAAATTAAATAAATAAAAAAATCGTAAAAAATTTACTTTTTACGATCTACTACATAATTTACCATAAGTTCCAAGGCGGCCCTATAATCAGATTCCGGATAGGAATGTAGCAGTTGTAATGCCTGATCCCGGTATTGCAGCATTTTAGCCACAGCATAATCCAAACCACCTTTTTCCTTAACAAAGGCGATAACTTCCTTTACCCGTTTTTTATCCTTGTTATGGTTTTTTATGGAATTGATAACCCAACTTTTTTCTTTTTTGGAACTGTTGTTCAATGCATAGATTAACGGCAAGGTCATCTTTTGTTCCTTAATGTCTATGCCTGTTGGTTTACCTATTTTTTGGGCGCCATAATCAAACAGGTCATCCTTAATTTGAAAGGCCATACCACAAAGTTCACCAAATTTTCTGAACGCTTCTACATCCTTACTTTCCGGCTTAACCGAGCAAGCGCCCAAAGAACAACATGCAGCTATTAGGGTTGCCGTTTTTTGCCTAATAATATCATAATAAACATTTTCGGTAATATCCAAGCGCCTTGCTTTTTCTATTTGAAGCAACTCACCTTCACTCATTTCACGAACGGCTACCGAGATAATCTTAAGCAAATCAAAATCACCATTATCTATTGACAACAAGAGACCTTTGGACAAAAGATAATCGCCGACCAAGACCGCAATCTTATTCTTCCATAGGGCGTTTATGGAGAAGAAGCCCCTACGCTTGTTACTCTCATCGACCACATCATCATGTACCAATGTGGCCGTGTGTATCAGTTCAATAACCGATGCACCACGATAAGTACGCTCATTGACCTCACCATTGTTCAATAATTTTGCGGTAAGAAATACGAACATAGGCCGCATTTGCTTGCCTTTACGATTTACTATATAATATGTAATCCTGTTTAGCAACGCCACCTTTGAGGTCATTGAATCCCTGAACTTGGATTCAAACAACTCCATTTCCTTATATACAGGTTCCTTTATTTGCGCTACTATTTTCAGATGTGGTTTATTAGAAGGATAAAATTAGTCAAAAGCTAGCAGTTAACAGTACTCAGAGAGGATATAATGACAATGAACAACTACAGGTTTTACTACCATAGTTCTTTACCGCCCACTATTATTCTTTACCGGTCCTACACTACCCGCTATATGCTAAATACTTCTTCCTTAGTTCTTTTCCTAACTCTTATTGGCCAATTGCCCGCATGCCGCATCTATATCCTTACCACGTGAGCGACGGACGGTCACCACAATGTTATTTTGCTCCAAAGAACGTACATAACGATCTATGGCCGCACCAGAAGCTTGTTTAAATTCCCCATCATCAATAGGGTTGTATTCTATAAGATTTACTTTAGAAGGTGCAAAACGGCAAAATTCCACTAAAGCATCTACGTCTTTTTGAGTATCATTGATTCCGTCCCATACTACATATTCATAAGTAATACGGCTTCTTGTTTTTTGATACCAATATTGTAACGATTCCCTTAAATCTGCTAAGGTGAACTTAGCATTGAAGGGCATAATAGAAGTTCTAATCTCATCTATTGCCGAGTGCAGAGAAACAGCTAGTTTAAATTTCACCTCATCATCTGCCATTTTTTTAATCAATTTGGGCACACCGGATGTAGAAACGGTTATTCGTTTAGGTGACATTCCCAACCCGTCTGACGAGGTTATCTTATCTATGGCCTTTAGTACATTGTTATAATTCATTAAAGGCTCGCCCATACCCATAAATACAATATTGCTTAACGGCCTGTCGAAATATAATCGGCTTTCATTGTCAATAGCGACAACCTGATCATAAATTTCGTCAGGATTAAGGTTTCGCATACGTTTTAACCGTGCCGTAGCACAGAACCTACAATCTAAACTGCACCCAACTTGGCTAGATACGCATGCCGTGGTCCGCGTCTTTGTTGGAATCAATACCGATTCTACGATCAAATCATCATGTAGGCGTACCGCATTCTTTATGGTACCATCACTACTGCGTTGCATTTGATCCACTTTAATATGGTTGATGACAAAATTGGCCTCAAGCATTTCTCTGGTGTCCTTAGAGAGGTTGGTCATTACATCAAAAGAGTACGCGGCCTTTTGCCACAACCATTCATATACCTGATTACCTCTAAAAGCCTTGTCCCCATTAGAAACAAAGAATTCCCTAAGCTGCTCACGCGTTAGTGCCCGGATATCTTTTTTCCTTATTTCTTCCATTACTTTAAAGGTAGGTATTACTAATGATAAAAATCCCGCTTTATCTGCATGTACAGAAAGCGGGATGTATTGTTATTTCTAAGAGAGAAATCTAATTTCTTATAATATCAACATGGCGTCACCATAAGAATAGAACTTATAGCTTTCCAAAATGGCTTCCTTATACGCTTTGTTCATCAAATCATGACCCATAAAAGCGGATACCATCATCAATAAGGTAGATTTTGGTAAATGAAAATTGGTGATCATTGCATTTGCTATGCTAAAATCATACGGTGGAAAAATAAATTTGTTCGTCCACCCCTCATACGTATTCAAGGTTTGCTTAGAGGATACCGCACTTTCTAGACCTCTCATTGCCGTTGTACCTACTGCACAAATACGTCTTTTTTTAGCTTTGGCATTATTTACGATCTCTGCTGCTTTTTCATCAATGAACATTTCCTCGCTATCCATTTTATGCTTGGAAAGGTCTTCTACCTCTACCGGGTTAAAGGTACCCAAACCAACATGCAACGTAAGTTCTGCAAAATCCACACCTTTTATTTCCAAACGCTTTAATAAATGCTTGGAGAAATGTAAACCTGCCGTAGGAGCGGCAACAGCACCTTCATGCTTTGCATAAATGGTCTGGTAACGATTTTCATCTTCCGGCTCTACCTCTCTCTTGATATATTTTGGTAAAGGTGTTTCTCCAAGTTCTCTTAATTTTCTTCTAAAATCCAAGTATGCACCATCATAAAGAAAACGTAATGTTCTACCCCTAGAGGTTGTATTATCTATAACCTCTGCCACCAAAGTTTCGTCATCACCAAAATACAACTTGTTACCAATACGTATTTTACGTGCAGGATCTACAAGAACATCCCAAAGACGTTGCTCTTCATTTAACTCACGTAAAAGAAAAACCTCTATACGAGCACCTGTTTTCTCCTTGTTACCATATAAACGGGCTGGAAAAACTTTAGTGTTGTTAAGAACCATAACATCACCTTCATCAAAATAGTCGATCATGTCCTTGAACATTCTATGTTCAATTTTCCCGGTATCTCTGTGGATGACCATTAACCTAGACTCATCTCTATTTTCTGATGGATGCTCCGCCAATAATTCTTTTGGAAGCTCAAAATTAAAATTTGATAATTTCATGTAGCTATTTTATTTAGTGTAGCAAATTGCGGCTGCAAATATACAATCTGGAAATAGGCCTTGTCAAGTAAATCCTTAATTATAATTCCTTTATACCAAAACCAAGTTGCTTTAAGTCGTTCCAAAAATCTGGATAAGACTTGGAAACCACTTCAGCATCGTTCACTTTTAACCTTGTTTTCATAGCCAATGGTGCAAAAGCCATTGCCATTCTATGGTCATTATAAGTATCTATAGCGATATCCTCCAGAATACCTACAGACGGTATGATCGTTAAGGTTTTATCTGTTACAGAAATATTTGCACCCAACTTGGACAACTCTGTATTTAAAGCCTCTAAACGATCTGTTTCCTTAATTTTAAGGGTATGCAAGCCCGTTAAATGACAACCCACACCAAGACCAAAACAGGTTACTGCTATGGTTTGCGCAATATCAGGTGCATTGGCCAGATCAAATTCATTTTCCCGGTCTACTTCCTTATCCGTCTTTTTTAAGATAATCTTGTTATCGCCAAAGGTAGTTTCAACACCAAAGGAGGTATAAATTTCAGCCAGTACACTGTCTCCTTGTAAACTTTGTTGTTTATAGGCAGATAGGGTTATTTCGGTCCCTGGTGCAGCCAATGCACAAATGCCGTAATAGTAGGAAGCCGAACTCCAATCCGATTCTACCACCAACGTAACCGGTGCTATTTCATTCTTTGGAAAAACCTTGATCACATTGCCTTTGAACGAGGTCTCCACCCCTATTTCCTCTAACAAGGCCAAGGTCATTTTAATATATGGAACTGAAGTAATTTTACCAACCAACTCTAATTCAAGTCCGTTTTCCAAACTTGGTGCAATCAATAATAGGGAGGAAATATATTGGCTGCTTACATCTGCAGGAAGACTTACTTTATCCTTGACAAGGTTTTGTCCTTTTATTTTAATGGGAGGATATCCTTCATCCTGCACATAACTTATCTCCGCACCCAAGGATTTTAAGGCATCCACTAAAATTTTAATTGGCCTTTCCGTCATTCTTTTGGACCCCGTCAACACCACTTCTTTTCCTTCCTGAGCAGAAAAATAACCGGTTAAAAACCGCATTGCCGTACCGGCATGATGTATATCTACCGTACCCTGGGAAATCTGCAGCCCCTTTGCCATTACCTGTGCATCATCAGAATTGGACAAATTGGTTATTTCAATATTTGGAAACAATGCGGACAACAATAAACTGCGATTAGATTCACTCTTTGAACCCGTAATCGTTATAGCGTCTTTAATTTGATGGTTTTCCGGACCTGTAAGGTGAAGTTTCAATGCGTATCTTTTTAAAAATAGAGCACAAATATACGCCTATTTCAACTTTTTATTGGCGTGATGACGCTCATGATCACGCTTTGTTTTTAAATCTAACTTTTTATCAAAAGCTTGTTGCAAATCAACACCGGTCTGGTTTGCCAAACACAGTACCACGAACAGAACATCTGCCAATTCTTCGCCCAGATCTTTGTTCTTATCCGACTCCTTTTCGCTCTGTTCCCCATAACGTCTAGCAATGATTCTAGCCACCTCTCCCACTTCTTCTGTCAGCTGTGCCATATTAGTAAGCTCATTGAAGTAACGAACGCCGTGTTCCTTGATCCAATTATCTACTGCTAACTGTGCGTTTTCAATGTTCATATAGTTGGTCTTATTTGTTATAAACCAAAAATGACATTAAAATTTCTCTAAAACAATAAAAGATTCATTTTGCCCATTTACCGCCTCGCTAAATAGCTTCTTAAGAGCAGTGTAATAATCTGTTTTATAATGTGCAGAATTCAATTCAAAAGTAAAAAACATATTAAGGCTACCATTTACAATATCCGAAACACTTAATTTCAACATACCACTATTTGCTGGTAACGTTAAATTTTTATCCGCAGGCAAAGATTTTAAAGCATACCCTTCTGGAATTTTTAAATTAAGTAAATATTGATATTTTATTGGAAAGCCAAAATCAATGGGATACGTTCTTTCTGAAGAAAGAAATGGATTCTTATCAAAGAATTTAATTACGAACGGATTTAAATAAATATTACCACCTTGAAAACTATTTTCAACTTCAAACTTGAAACGTTCTGTCAATTTCTTATCATCAGTATCCAAGTTTTTTATTTCATGGGACAAAATATGAAAATCATCAGAAATTTCCTCTTCTAAATCTTGAAGGTATTCCGATTCTTCCGTAGTTGCTAAAACCTTATCTTGCGACGCTTTCATATACCCCATATGGGTTACATCATATATTCCTGATAGTTTTTCGTTTACTGGGTCTAAATCTATATGAGTCCTAATCAATTGTCCATTTTTAGATTCTGCCACAATATCATACCAATAGCTTTCTTTATCAAAATCCATGACCCTACCATAATAATTTAAACAACGATATGGCAACATGCCAAAGGGCATATACTTATCAGTAGCATCTAGCAAATAGGTATCATCACCAATATCAACTTTAGCTATTATATAATTAAAATCATTCATGACAGGATGTGTTTTTTTTGGCAAGCCTCTTTCCCTCGTTGCCATTAACATCATATCTGCTTTAATATCTGCCGCATTCAACAAGTTTATCAATGCAATGTTTATTTCGGCCACATTTCCCTTTTTTTCATCAAAAGCCTTTTTAACCTTATTATCATGCCAAATACCAAATTCTTCATTCCACGTAAAATGATCCTTAACAAAATTATAAATGGCTTTAGCTCTTGTTAACGCATCACCTTCCTTTAACAGCTTCTCATCCACGTTTTTCTCGAAAAAATTCTTTTTACGAAGTTGACTTCCTATATCGTTATCAGTTTTAAACTCCTTATCTACATCTTCCCAAGATTTAGTATACTTTTCCACTCCACCATAAAAACTTTTATAATGAGAAAGCTCAAACTCTATCTTACTCCTGTAATTATTTGCGGAAAGCATGAATTCTTCTGACTCTTTAAAAGCCGGAACATTTTTCATAACATATTTAAGGGACTCACAATCACTGGGTTTCTGTGCCCTTGGAAAATTAAAGCATGCCTTCTCAATTGTTGCCTCGTTTACATCTAAGTTCAACTCTCCTTTTAGGCTTCTGTTATACAACCAGTTTCCAGGTATTTTAGCATTAAACTCAGAATATAATTTTGGAATTTTAGACTGAAAACTCCATCCTGTAAAATTGAAAAAAAAAGGCGATTGCATTTCATATTCATATTCTATAATGGATCCCTCTTGAATATTTGGAAAAGTAAATTTTGTACGTATCCATTTTTCGTTAACATCTTCTTCAAAATACTCTTCCTTTTTTAGATAATGTTTTCTGTCACCATTATGCGTCAATGCCTTTATTTTGACTATTTTTTCCTTTTTGTCCTTAGACCTAAATAGGGGTATCTCTATATTGGCATATTCAAAACCCTTTCTATCAATAATTTTTATTTTAGCATGATATTTTGTAATTAACCAGATATAATCGTTTCTTATTTCAAAATGATTATTTCCATACTCATAAAGATATACTGCTGAAGCTTCGGCATCATTTTCATAAGGTGTAAATTCTTTTTGAAGTGCTGTTATTTTACCAAATTCTTCATTTCCTTGTGCCACTAACAAGAATGTATTTAAAAGAAAAATTAGGGTACAATGAAAAACATTACCTATGATCAATCTTGGTAAGGTTAAAAATTTTAACTTATACATTATATTAAAAATATGGTTGGTTAAGATTATTTGTTACGCGGTATTACCTTTAGAAAATAGCCGTTATACTTTAGATAAAACAACTTTTTCCGCCTGCTTTTCTATAATCTGACGATAGAATTCTCTTAAGGCATCATAGTATTCACTTTTTATTAAAGCATTTTTCATTGTTATACTAGATGATAGCTGCAATACATTTTCCGCAAATGATATTTTAAACATAAAACTCCCAATTCCATTTGGCAAAGCAAATCTTGTATTTTCAGGTAATGATTCTACTTTATAACCTTCTGGACATTTGATCTTTACAAGAAAACGATCCTCCCATGGGTAACCAAAATCTATAGGGAATTCTCGTTTTTTAGACTTAAACGGCGACTCATCCGTAGCCAAATAGAATAAGGGTGAAAAATATAGCTTATCTCCTACGTCTTCTACACCATCCTCCCAATACAATTCAAAAGATTGGCTAAGTGGTTTAACTGGTTCATCATTATCGGCAATGTTAAAATCTGAAATTTCAATTCCGCTATATTGTTTTTCTAAATCCTCTATATATTTTTCCTCTGTACTAGCTTTATATTTTTCCCTTAACAACATGGCATAGTGTTCAGAAAAACGTTGCTTATTAGACCCTTCTACAGAACCGTCATCATTTATTTTTAATTCTAACATGGTAGTTTCCAATGACCTATTTTCAGGCATTAAATCAACTAGCTGGGCCGTACCATCTTCATTGATTGCCCTACCAAACCAATTTAAATCTCGTAATGGCAGTACATTAACCGCACTATAATCTTCGGTAGCATCAAGTACTTTATACTTATCTCCATCTTTTATACCCGCAATTACATAATTAAACCCATTTAAGGTCGGGAATAACTGCACACCATTATCCCGGGTACTTAATATTATAGGGCTGGCATTAAGGCCTGCATGTTTTAACGCTGAGACCAATATTAAATTAATGTCACCAGAATTACCACTATGGTTTTTATAGGCCTTTTTTACTCCTTCATCTGTGCCAACACCTTGCTTTTTATTCCATTTAATTTTCCTTTTTACAAATTCAAGTACTTTTTCCATACGTGCATCATCACCAACAATACCGTCCAATTCCGCATCTAGTTCCTCCTCAAAATAATTTTTCTTATTTAATTCGCTTCCAAAAGAATTACTCTCATAAATGGTTTTTACCACATCTTCCCAAGACTGTGCATAATTTTCAAAAATCTGACCCGGAATTTGTAATGAAACAATCTCAAAATTGACCCCTGACCTATAGTTATCTATGTTAGATACAAAACTCTCATCTTTTAGTGCAGGTATATTTTTTAGGTTGTACGTAGTCACCACATCATGCGTTCCTACCAGGGTATTCATTTCACCCTTTGTCTGCGGGTTTAGAAGTAAGAACCCCTTTTGTCGTTGATTGAATTTAAAATAATCGAAAATAGACATTGACGCCTTTAATTTTTTTATGGGTACTTCCTCCTGAAAACGAAATTCATCAATACTTTGAATATATGGGGATATAATTTTATACCTATACTCAAGTACACTGCCTACCTTGACATTGGGCATAGTTAATTTTACCTGATTCAAGGATTTGGAATATTCCGATTTAAAAATGCCGTCCTTTTCTAATTTTGACTCAACCACTTTACCATTTTCCATTGTATATGTGGAGCCTTTTACTTTTGATATTGATTCACTATCACTACTTGACCTACTAAGGTTTACAACTTTTGTAGCATAACTAAATCCTTCATTACTATATATTTTTACACGCTCATGAATCTCGGTTACAAGAGATAAACCTGAATTTGAACTATATATGTAATATGTTTTCCTATACTTATACAAGTAGGCTGCAACAGCTGATGAGTCTGTTGCATAAGCTTCTTCCAATAGTTCTTCTTTTGAAACCTCTCCAAATTCATAGTTTTGAGCATTAATGCAAAAGGAAAAAAACAGTATAAATTGAAAGGTTATGACTTTTTTTAATGACATAGTGGTTGGCTTATTTTTTTAGAATTAATTTTAAATTATCCGATTTTTTTATGGCTCTTCTAAATTCCCTGTATTTATCATACTCCTCTTTAGGGTACTCTCCATTTAAAATCTTTAATTTTCGTGTATAGTGTAATTCTGTATCATTAAGCTTTTCAACAGACATTTCATAATTGCCAAAATCCGTATTAATAGTAACCTTCTCCGGTAAGTCATCAATTTTATAACCAACCGGTAATTCTATAATAAAATCATCATAATCTGTATAACCTCTTGATATCTGAAACGGTAATTTCCTTTCGCGATATCTATCAGGTACAAAATTGCTTACATTAAATGCATTTGGTTTAAAAAATAAATCTTCACCAAAATTACTGACATATGCTTGAGCACTTAAACTAACTTTTTCAGTAAGCTCAATATTTTCTTTATCGTTGGTTATTAGTGATTCCGTTATCTTAAGACCATTTATATTATCCCAATATTCTTTATAGTATTCATCTTTTTCCTTCTCGGACATTTGAAGAATAGAAGAATGCTGATCATATTGTATTGCTTTGGTAATTATAGAAACCTCTGCAGTTAAATCACCATTTGCATTTAGGCGTATCTTTGCCTTTGTTTCTTGTAAATTTTGGTCATTTAAGTATGCTTCTGTATGTTTTATTTTTCCTCCTTCCGGGGTTATTACCAAAACATCCCTGTCATCTGTGAAGTCACTTAAAAACCCAAAAGGTATATCTTGGCTCGTGCATTCTAGCCATATATCTCCATCTTCATTAGGTACATTTAATATTACGTGATTACCTTGCATAATGGCAAAATTCTCTTCCATACCAAGCTTAGAAGGGCCGGCATGCACAACACTATAATAAGAAGTTATACCTTGAGATTTTAAAAGTGCTTTGGTATAATTGGTTAATCCTTTACAATCTCCATATTTTACCCGATCGACTTCTTCCGCAGAAATAGGTTGCCAACCTCCTATTCCTAATTGAACAGAAATGTATCTTGTATTATTTTGAACAAACTCATATATCCTTTTTATCTTTTCAAGATTATTGTCAATACCAGCGAGCTCTTTATTAATAGAGGTTAATGTGCTTTGGGGCAATTTATCTCTATTTACCAATAAATTTGAATATTGCCACTTACCCATTGTATTCCAATCATGGGCATAACCTTCTACTCCTTCAAGATGAAAGTTTTCCAAAGCTACCAATAGCTGGGGTTCAAAATTTTGAAAAGACGGACTTAACATTTCTATCTTCTGTGCAGGTACATTTATCATCTCATAATGTACACTTGATTCATTAGATTTTTTCGTGATAGGATACCCTGTAAAATTCTTTTCCTTAAAACGCCATTTTAACTCTTTAGCAATATTCATTTTAAATACGCTTCTTTCCGTACTAACCATGTAATCATCAACTGGAACCCACCTTGGCAAGAAAGCAGTGTTAGGAGTTGTATAGGTATATGAAAAATCTATCGTGTATGGGTATGAGGTTGGCGTATATTGAAAAATCTTGACCCGTGAATCCCCGTAAAGTGTACCTCCGTCCACAGCACTAACATCATGAAAATCTTTCTTTTTAATTTTTTCAATCTCTTTCCCGTCTTCGCCATATACCAATACTTGTATATCGCTAAGTTTGGTATTGGGATCATAAAATGCATATGGTCTTATTGATGACTCACCAGCTTTCTTGAAAATCGTAATTACCCTATGATTTGTTACCTGCATCTTATTCAACGCAGAAACCTCAACAATAGTTTCATCTAGCCTTACGACCGCATTTGCATTTTCCGTTAAAGATTTTTTGATTGTAGTACTTGGATAAGAGACTTGTGCACTAGATATAGTTGTAAATAGCACACTTAAAAATAAAAATAAGCGCATTTGATTGGTTTAGCTGAACAACAATAACGAAAAAATGTTATTTTTCTTACAACAATCGTCCAAAAACCTTAATATCCGATTATTCTTTTTGTCTAGTATCTATCAAAATAGTCACCGGACCGTCATTCAACAAATCCACTTTCATATCTGCCCCAAATCTTCCCGTACCTACTTTTTTGCCCATTTTAGATTCTAAAGTGGCAATAAAAGCTTCATATAAAGGTATAGCCACATTTGGCCTTGCCGCCTTAAGGTAGGACGGCCTATTCCCTTTTTTAGTACTTGCATGGAGTGTAAATTGACTAACAACAATGGCATCGGCTTTTGTATCTAACAGTGACGTATTCATCACTCCGTCTTCATCATTGAATATGCGAAGATTTACAATCTTATTCGTAAGCCAATTGATATCCTCCTGTGTATCTTCATTCTCTATACCTATAAGAATCAGTAAACCTTCTTTGATCTCACTTACCTTTTCACCATTTACCGTTACACTTGCCCTAGAAACACGTTGTAATACTGTTCTCATTTTTTATCGTCATGTATATCTACCCTGTAATTCTCGTCTTCTCCCTTTATCATTTGTAGATAACTATTATACCTGCTCCAAGCAATATCGCCAGACTCCAATGCATCTTTGACTGCACATTTTGGTTCATCTACGTGAATACAATTATTGAATTTACAATCTTGTTTTAGTTCAAAAAATTCTGGAAAATAATTTCCTATTTCTTCCTTTTCCATATCTACTATTCCAAAACCTTTTATACCGGGAGTATCTATGATGCGGGAATTGAAACTTAGATCAAACATTTCTGCAAACGTAGTAGTGTGCTGTCCCTGTAAATGTTGTTCGGATATTTTTTTGGTCTTGATATCCAAAGTAGGCTCTATTGCATTTACCAATGTGGACTTACCTACACCGGAATGGCCTGAAAACATTGAAGTTTTACCAACCATCATTTCCTTTACCTTTTCAACATTTTTACCCGTGGTAGCCGAAATACCAATGCAGGTATACCCAATTTTTCTATACAAGGTTGCTAAAAATTTTATTTCGTCCAATTCTTCCGGCGTATAGGTATCTACTTTATTGAACAATAAAATTACGGGAATTTCATAGGCCTCTGCAGTGATTAAAAACCGGTCTATAAACACCGGATATGTAGGCGGGTTGTTCAGCGTTACCAAAAGAAATACCTGATCCAAATTGGCCGCAATTATGTGGGTCTGTTTGGACAGGTTAACAGATTTGCGGATAATGTAATTTTTACGCTCTTCTATTTCATGGATTATACCAATGGTATCATCACCTATGGTCTCCACTTGAAAATGAACTACATCACCAACCGCTACCGGATTGGTGCTTTTTATGCCCTTGATCCTAAACTTTCCTTTTATCCTACAATCATAGAAATCACCATTATCTGTCTTAACGGTATACCAACTACCTGTAGATTTATAAACAATTCCTACCATTTATCCAAAATACCTTCCATTTGTACAAAGTAACTGCTTTCAATGCAAAAAATACCATAAATTTGAATTTCAACCTAGAACATTAAATATTAACCAATTACTTTAAAATGAAAACTATCAAAAATTTTATCCTTTATGCTTTTTTACTGCTAACCTCTATAGGTTTTGCCCAAGAAACCATAACCAATGAATCCGTTATACAAATGGTAGAATTGGGTTTCGATGATTATATGATCATTGACAAAATAAACACCTCTGACGTTAAGTTCGATGCTTCTATATCCGCACTTGGCGAAATGAAAAATGCCGGGGTTTCCTCTGAAATTCTTTCATTGATCATGGACAAGTCAAAACAAAACACGAAATCAAAGACAGGTATTTATTATACGGATGCAAATGGGGAGGATAAATTGGTACAGCCAAGTGTTTTCTCTGGATCAAACTCCAATGCCGTTGCACAAAAATTAGTATCTGGTTTGATCAACTCCAAACAAAAGGCGCAACTACCTAAAACCCAATCCAACAATGTTATTCGTCAAAGTCAACCTGAATTTACATTTATCTTTGACCCAAGCGTAACAGAAGTTGACAATATGCAGAACAATCAAGGTAGTGATGCCGGTATTTTCAACTGGTGGTTTAGAATGGCCAGTAACCCTAACGAATTTGTTTTGGTAAAACTTACCGTTAAGGAGAAAAAGAACTTAAGGGAGGTCGTTACAGGCAAAAGCAGCTGGATTACCAGTAGTAGTGGTATTGACCCAAAATATGCTCTTAATTTTTCCATAGAAGAAATTGAAGGCAATAAGTTCAAGGTTACACCAGATACCTTAGAACCAGGTGAGTATTGCTTTATTTACCAAGGCCAAGTACCACAAGGCAGGGAAAACCAGTCTGTGTTCGATTTCTCCATTCAATAGTTTAAAACATACATTTAATAGGTAGTCCCGATGCTTTTTGTATCGGGACTTTTTTTATCCGCAGATTTTCAGATAGAACTTTTATAAGTTAATGTAATTCTTTGCTTTCTACATTATACCTTTTAATTTCATCCAATAAACTTTAGTGAAATAAAAAAACCATCATCATGAAAAAAATTATGTTATCCTGCTTTATTGCCTTAATCGCAATTACCACTATGACCGCCCAAGAATACAAGGTTATTACCAGTGTAGAATCTATAGTACCCAGTGGTTTAGGTAGATCAAGAATAATTGACGCCAATGCTGACCGGGACTATAAGGAGTTCTCTTCCGAACAGACCGAAGAAGATAATACGCGCAATAAATCTAAACGTGGAGATATACGTGTAAAGGATTTTGAAGAGACCAAATTGCTTAATTTTTATAACATAGCAGGTATTCGCTTTCAGAACATTGCGGCAAACGATGCGCTTATATCTTCCAAGTTGAGTGATATGGCACAAAATGGCTGGGAACTGGTTTTTGTAACCAGTGGTGTAGAGGCCGATGCCGGTAATACCGATGGACAAGGTATTTTCATTACCCGATATATCTTTAAAAGATAGAACTATTACACATAAAAAAGCCATGTTTTACCGGGCTTTTTTAATACTAACTTTTTTTATATCTACTGTGCCAAGTTAATCTCAACACGTCTATTTTTCTGTCTACCGTCTTTATACATATTGGTAGCAATCGGCTTACTTTCCCCATATCCTATAGCTGTTAACCTAGAAGGTGAAATGCCGCCTTTTACTAAAAATTGTAAGACAGCCTGTGCTCTTTGCTCAGATAATTTTTGATTCGTAACAACCGAACCTATACTGTCCGTATGGCCCTCTACGGTAAATTTAGCGTTCGGGTACTCGTTCAGAATAGATATGATATCTACCAAAACCGGCGTGGATTCGTCTTTAAGAGTAGATTTACCGGTAGTAAACAAAATGGTTTTTGCATAGGCGTTCAACGATTTTTGAACCTCTTCCGTAACAACAGGCTCCGGACAACCGTTATTGGCTACCGTTCCCATCTCATTAGGACAATCATCATCTTTATCAAAAACTGAATCTCCATCACTATCCGGCCAAGGACATCCGTTATTCTCTACAGGTCCGGCTTCTTCTACACATTGATCTTCATTATCCAACAAGGTATCTCCATCGGTATCTACCCAAGGGCAACCATTGTTTTCTACAGGACCAGCCTCATCTGGACATTGGTCCTCATTGTCCAATACCGAATCACCGTCCGTATCTCCCCATGGGCAACCGTTATTTTCTATTGGTCCTGCCTTTTTTGGGCAACCGTCTTCTTTATTTGGAATACCATCACCGTCAGAATCTTTAGGCTGACCGTAGTATACCGGTATCTTTAATCCGGCATAAACATCTGCCCCTTTAATTTCGCTTCTTGTAAAAGTAGAGATAATAGAACCCGAGCCAAGATATAAAGGACCTGCACGTAAGCCCGCACCAATCTGCAATCCACTATATTGGTACCCAACTATAGGCACATAAAAACTAAACCATTTACTTTCAAAACGCGGGGTCAATGAAACCAAATTAACAATACGCATTGTATTTTCACCGGAAGATCGTAAGGTTAAATCTGTATTTAAGTTCAAATAAAAATGGTTCTTGATGTTCCAATCTGCATTAAAGTGCAATGCGGTTGGCAATTTAGCATTAATATCCGCATTAGATTGTACAAAAGTATATAGGTTCTGTAAATCTTCAGAATCCTCAATATTATCGTAATCCTCCTGTGTAATGGTATTATTGATATTGTAATTATCAATTAAACCGCCCTTATATTTTACCGCACCTATATCCGTAAGGGAAAGGCCTAGCTTTAATTTGTATTTGTTTTTGTTCTTCATGACCGATGTTTCACCTTCCGCACCCTTAACCACATATTTGTCATAATCTGGCCTCCATTCATATACAACACCTAGATCAAACCCAAAACCATTGGCATCCGGTACTTCGTAATCATAATCATCGTCGTCATAATCTCCAGATCTACCATAGTATAAGTCCCCTGTAGATTCCAATGTACCACTAGTTGAACTATCAGGTAAAGTGGCACCATCTGCATCATAGTCTATAGTTACATTTTTACCGGTAACATAGGCATTACCAAAACCTTGCAAATATTTTAGGGAAAGTCCACCCTTTAAAAAATGCTGTTCATTGTTCAACAAGACTTGGGCATAGGTAAGGCCAATTTCTGCCCAGCCATTTCCTGACATATAAAAATCTCCCTCGTTGACCATAAAGTCCTGGCTCTCATCAATACTGTCATCCAAATCATCTATACTTTCCCCATTAAATTCATTACCGGTAAGTATGGTCCTGGCCCTTGTAAAAATGGCTATGGAAGATGTTTTACCAACATTGAACATAAATGAAGGTCCCATTATATCTATATTACCTGAAAAGTTATTATTATCCGTCAAATAAAGATTGGCATCCGTATCAAACTCAAAATCACTGCCGGTAAGTTCTGAAAAACCCACACCAACATAATCATTGGCAAAAAAACCACTTGCCCCAATTAAATTTATGTCGGTCTTAAATCTAGAATCGGCAATATTGGCCGGGTTGGCTATTACCCCATGCACACCGCTGTAATTATCGGTTAGAAACCCTACATAAGATTGGGCCTTAGCGGTTAGTGTTACCATAACAAAAATGATTGCCACAACTACTCTTTTCATACTTTATCTCTTTTTATTGGTTGGATACACCCCTAACGCACCACAGATATCCATATTGCAATCTATGTCCACTTTTTCTTACATATGTTAGGTATGGCACAAAAAAAAGCACCCATAGAAAATGGGTGCTTTTTAAATCGTGTATTATCTTCCTAACCGTTCACGATTTTCTCCTGATGGTTAATGGACTCTTGATGAATTGCCTTGAACATTCTTAAAACAAATTCCTCGCTCAACCCTTTGCTTTCACCCTCTAATATCATGGCGCCTAAAATCTGGTTCCATCTATTTGATTGTAAAACGGCTACGTTTTTCTGTTTTTTAAGTTCGCCAATACCGTCGGATACTTTCATACGTTTACCCAACATTTCTATCAATTGACTATCTATGACATCTATTTGAGCCCTTAGATTACTCAATTGTGAATTGTACTCCGCCTCTGGATCACTTTCCTTCCTGATCTTAAGATCTCTCATGATCTGCACCAATTTTTCTGGGGTAACTTGTTGAGCAGCATCACTCCAAGCGTTATCTGGGTCATGATGCGTTTCTATCATCAATCCGTCAAAATTAAGATCTAAAGCAGTTTGGGATACATCAAAAATCATATCTCTCTTTCCTGTAATATGAGATGGATCGTTAATCAATGGCAAGTCAGGAAATTTATTCTGGAACTCGATCGCCATCTGCCATTCCGGGATATTCCTATACTTGCTCTTCTCATACGTAGAGAAACCTCTATGAATTGCTCCCAATTTTTTAATACCTGCGGTGTGCAACCTTTCAATACCACCTAGCCATAACGCCAAATCTGGGTTTACCGGATTTTTAACCAACACAATCTTATCAGTACCTTCAAGGGCATCTGCCAATTCTTGCATAATGAACGGACTTACCGTTGATCGAGCTCCAATCCATAACAAATCGATATCATGTTCCAAAGCCAACTCTACATGAGCACGGTTAGCAACCTCAGTAGCGGTTTTCATTCCGGTTTCGGCCTTTACTTTTTGAAGCCATTTTAGGCCCAAGGCCCCTACTCCTTCAAAATTTCCTGGACGGGTACGTGGTTTCCATATACCTGCTCTGTAATAGTTTACATCGGTATCTTTTAGGGAGTGTGCTATACCTAACACTTGTTCCTCGGTTTCCGCACTACATGGCCCTGCTATTACTAGTGGATGGTCTAGTTTTAAATCATCCAACCATGTTCTCATTTGTTTTGAATTTTCCATTTTAATTAATCTATTTCTTGTTTAACGGTATTCTTTTTTAAAATTCCTTTTATTTTATTGGTATTGTTCATTTCATTATAAATGCCTTCGTAATCATCATTAAGCAACAGCTCCTTGAATGCCGTAAGGTTTTGAATATACTCCTCTAAGGTTTCTACAACATTGTCCTTATTCTGCTTAAATATTGGTGTCCACATAGCTGGCGAGCTTTTTGCCAAGCGTACCGTACTTTCAAACCCACTACCTGCCATGTCAAAAATATCCCGCTCGTTCTTTTCTTTCTCGATAACCGTTTTACCCAACATAAATGAACTAATGTGCGACAAATGCGATACGTAAGCTATGTGCTTATCATGTGCTACAGGATTCATATATCTAATACGCATACCTATTGCCTGAAAAACCTTCAAAGCTCTTTCTTGTAACTTAAAAGCGGTTAGCTCAACTTCACAAATAATATTGGTCTTGTCCTTAAACAAATTGTTTATTGCTGCGGACGGACCCGAAAACTCCGTTCCCGCAATGGGGTGGCATGCCAAAAAATTTCTTCTCTTTGGATGATTCTCAAGCACTTTACAGAGTAAAGATTTAGTGGAACCAACATCAAAAACTACACAATCTTCTTGTACGGCATCCAAAATAATAGGAAGCTCGGTAACCATAACATCTACCGGTATACTTACAATGACCATATCTGCCAATTGTAAATCTTGATAGGTAGCCGCCTTATCTATAATACCCAAAGACAATGCCTCAGCTAAATTTGCTTCATTGGATTCTATGCCATAGACGGTGACATTGTCGAATGCCGACTTTATATCCTTAGCCAAAGAACCTCCTATTAAACCGATACCTATTACAAATACATTCATCACATTTAAAATCTTGCGATTGCTTCTTTTATTTTATCTTCTGAAATACATAATGAAAAGCGAATATAACCTTTACCATTGCTTCCAAAAATAGTCCCAGGTGTTATGAACAGATCTTTCTTGTACAGGATATCATCTATAAATTCTTCTGATGATTTGCTACCCTGTGGCAATTTTGCCCATACGAACATACCTACTGCATTTCTGTCATAAGTACAACCCAAGGTATCTGCTAATTGAAAGATCAATGCCCTACGCTTACCATAAACATTGTTCAATTCCTCAAACCAATCGTCCGTACTTTCCAAAGCGGCAATTGCACCTTTTTGTATACCGTAGAACATACCGGAATCCATATTGCTCTTCACCTTTAAAATTGCGTTAATATGCTCATCGTTACCCAATACAAAACCAACACGCCATCCGGCCATATTAAATGTCTTACTTAGGGAATTCAGTTCCAAACATACATCCTTTGCATTTTCAATACTCAAGATACTTGCTGGATCGGAATTCAACACAAAACTATACGGGTTGTCGTTCACCAACAGAATATCATTCTTTCTGGCAAAGGCCACTATTTTTTTAAACTGGTCGCGCGTGGCCGTAGCTCCTGTGGGCATATGTGGATAACTTAGCCACATAACCCTTACCTTGGACAAGTCTTGCTTTTGCAATTCCTCCAAATCTGGGAACCAACCGTTTTCGTCCGTAAGGTCATAATATTTAGGAACAGCACCTACCAAATTGGTAACCGATGTATAGGTAGGATACCCCGGGTTGGGAATCAATACCTCATCTCCTTCGTTCAAAAAAGCAAGGCTTATATGCATAATACCCTCTTTAGACCCCATTAACGGTAAAATCTCCGTGTCCGGGTCTGCAGTAACTTGAAATCGCTGCTTATAAAACTGAGCTATAGCGTTCCGTAATTGCGGTAATCCTTGATAACTTTGATATTGATGCGCACCATTTTCGGTAACAGCTGTCTGTATTGCGTTCAATACCTTTTTAGAAGGAACCAAATCTGGACTGCCAATACCCATATTGATTATAGGCCTACCTTGAGCCATTAAACCACGTACTTCTCTTAATTTTTTGGAGAAGTAGTATTCCTGTATGCTATTTAACCTTTCGGCCGTACGTATCATTGTCTTACATTTTTATATTCACCCAATACCTTAAAGTCTTCCGCCATGATGTCCAATAGACTTTTAGCTTTGGAAAAATCAGCATATTTCGCAAAAGTAACATCCACGAAAAAGGCATATTTCCATGGTGTTTCTATTACCGGCAACGATTGTATTTTTGTCAAATTTAATCTGCAATCGCTCATTACATTAAGCACTGCGGCCAAACTACCCCTTTTATGGTCGGTTATGAACCGTACTGAAGCTTTTGAAATTTCGGCCTCTGGCAATACCTTATTTTTTGTCTTTACAATGATAAAACGAGTGGCATTATTTTTAATGGTCTGTATGTCGCTCGCTACGATGTCCAACCCATATAATTCCGCCGCTACCTTTGGTGCAATTGCCGCAACTTGCTTTAAATTTTGTTCCTGAATCCGTTTGGCGGTTTCTGCGGTATCCATATCCTCCACCAATTTTATGTGTGGAAATTGCCTAAAATATTCCTTGCATTGCAACAGTGCCATTGGGTGTGAACTTACCTCCTCAATATCCTCTATCCGCTGCCCCTTAAGAACCATTAGATGATGATGGATGTTTAAATAATATTCCCCTATAATATGTAAGTTATTATGATTTACCAGCGCATAGTTGGGAATTATAGAGCCTGCTATGGAATTTTCAATGGCCATAACACCCTGATCCGCTTCATTGGACAATAATTTGTCTACCAAAACATCAAAAGAAAGGCACTCTACCAACTCAATATCGTCCCCAAAACAATCCTTTGCTACCTGATGATGATTGCTCCCCTTTATTCCCTGTATGGCTATTCTTAGACTCACTTTACCTACGTTTTATTCAAAAAAAAAGTTCCGATGTATATCGGAACTTAGATTCTATTTTATATTAAAATATACTACAACAGTCCCGTACCTCTCTTAAAAAAGAAGTAAAAATAAAAACCGTTCCAGAAATATTTTTTTGTCATCACTTTTGTAATATGAGGCTAATGTAGTAATTATATTTAAAAATGGATGTTTTAGCTATAATTTTTTTGAAATTTTAAATTTCTATCTCAAATATTCGAGGTTTTGTGTTAATTATATACAATTTTTACCATTTAAATGCTAAACCAAATCCTGCTCCATTAGTAATTGGTTCTATTCTAAATGTTGTTTGATCATCAAACTGTTTGTTATAAATTAAGATTGCTCGCCTTCTAGATTTGCTAGCACTATTCATATAAATAAGCCCCACTACAGCCCCAACTATACCTCCTGCCATGGGACCAACAGCATTTATTGCCTTATCCCGTTTGGATAATGATGGATCATCATTCAATAATTCAGATGTTGCCCAAAATACACCTACAAACTCACCTACTAAAGCAATACCTGCAACCACATCTTTTGTATTCGCCTTTTTCCAATGCGCATATACCTCTTCATTTTTAGAAAAAATACTTTTTACTTCTGCTTTGGTAATTTCCTTATCATCCTGGTAATACTCCATGCCCCACATAGTAGGAAATATTGTAATTTCCTGTGATTTCACATTGGAACAAACCAATATAACCAAGATTGAAAAGAGGTGGGTCTTAATTAATTTCATAGGTTTCTATTTATTATTTAAAAAATTCAGAAAATTAAGGAGCTGTCCTAGTATTGGGCTGAAAGTAAAATGGAATAGACCAATTATACTCCTTTACATCGCCTAATGTTTTAGTGACCATTATGGTATTCTCTCCTGACTTTAATAATTGTTTATCGATATACGTTACAATACCAAATTGACCTGAAACCGGATGATTCTTTTTCAAAATATTCATTGTCAACAATTCGCCGTTTAACTTTATAGTATGGTAATTTTCATAACATTTTAGATAAAACGCCCGTATGCTTAAAGTATTATCATTTTGCGATAAACTTGCATCATCCTCATAGGTACCACAGGTAGACTCCTGATAATTTCGCTCTTGTTGAAAAACCGGAATAAACAACCTAACAGTTTGGCCCTCAATTAAGTCCGATTGAATTTGAGGTGTCAACAAAAATGATTTATCCGCACTTTGGTTTTCATAAAAACTTAAATACATTTGATCGGCATAATACCTATCTACGCCCAAAAGATAATATATGTTGGTATCCTTGATCTTAATTACGGATAAACAAATACCTGATACAAAAAACAACAAAACCAAACGTACCAACCATTTTTTCTTTTTAAAATTGGAACCGAACACCATAGAAACCTGTAAAATGTTCTTATATAACGGTCCATACAATAACATTGAAGCCAAGCGTACTATTTTGAAAGACCAGTTCTGCAACCATTCTATTTCCTTGAACCTTTTTATGTTTCCGACAATGGTCAATATACTTTGCACGGTGACCAAGATTCCCAATAACAAGGCCGGAATCAAAAGAACATGGGCCGGTACATAGGAAGACAACAAATTAAACAGAAGTATATAACCACTGGCCAGTAAAGACATATATGCATAGATTAACAAAATGGTAAATGCCGCGGAAAAAATAACACTGCACAGCTCATCAACCTTTTGTATGGTATCTTCTTGTCTGGGCAATACTTTTAATAATTTGGAGGTATAGATTTTTGAGTATGCACTATCTTCTATACCATAATCAGGAAAGACCGAATTAAGGCCAACCAATCCGATCCAATAGGCCCTTAACGAAAAATGAATAATGAACATGGAAACCAAAATACTCACGGCAAGCAAACCCATGAACGAAATAAAATAACCGTATTCATATTGCTCCACGGGCAATAAATCTATAAATTTATTGGTGGCCCAATCTACCAACCCAAATAACTGAAACGTACCAAAAATGGCAATTGCGGAGACTAATAGTTCTGCCTCCCAACTTTCATCCTTTAAACGCTGAAGCCAATTCCCATTTTTTATGTGTTCTGAAGGTGATGTTTTATTGGTTGGTCGGTGCATTTAAATCATCTTAAAATTCAATTAGACTAATATACCTTTTCTAATAGTCTTATGAAATTTTAAATAGTTAGGCTGATGGAGCGTTCTCAAAAAAACATGCTATTACAGCATCCAATTCCTGTTGTATTTTTGGATCCGTACAGTTAATTAAAATTGAAAAAACCAATTGCTGCCCAGGGTACACAAAGAAATTGGCATACCCGCCTACCCCGTTTCCTACATGCCCAAAAAATGTTCTGCCCCTTACATCTTCACTTACTTGCCAACCCAAACCATAAAATGTAGAATTACCCTGAACGCTTTGCGCAGTTAAAAACTGGCTCAACAGCCCCTCACCAACCATAACTTTTTTATCCAGGAACGCCTGTCCAAATTTTGCAATGTCCGTAGAAGTGGATAAATAGCCACCGCCCGCCAATTTGTAGAAATTATCTACGGGTATCGCTTTTCTAAATCCTGCCCTATCTTTTGTATAAAAGGTGGTCACCAAGTCTTGATGTTTTAATTTAGCAATAGAATTAACATCATTGCCAGTTTCATTTTGACCGCGTTCCGGATGACCTATTGGCGTATATGTGTTCAGCATACCTAAAGGGTCCAAAACCTTTTTTTGTACATATTCCTCAAAGGGAATTCCACTGGCCCGTTGCATGGCGGCAGCGATCATGACCCAATCAAAACTATTGTACAGATAATCGGTTCCCGGTTCATAAACCAATGGATCCAACTTAAAAATTTCCAAACCTTTGGGTATGGTTAGTGGTTGGTTTAACCCATACTCCTTTCCTTTATACGCCCTAATCCCTGCTGTATGCCCTGCCAATTGCCGTATGGTAAAATCCCATTTCTTTTTAGGATAGTCAGGAACATAGGTGTAAAAAGATTCATCCAAACTTAGGTTCCCTTCTTGAACCATATGGGCCAGTGCCGTTGCAGCAATAGGTTTGGATACACTGGCTATTCTAAAAATTGAAGTTTTGGGGTCTATAAGGCGCTTACTTTCCAAATCTGCATACCCATATCCTTTTTCAAAAACTGTTTTCCCTTGTTTAATTACCGAAATGGAAATACCTGGAACCTTTTTTTCCAGTATCAATCTCTGTAGTAAATAATCTGCCTTGACCATTCCGGTCAAATTTCTATCTTCCCCTAAAACCCTCTTGGCGGCAAATACATTTTTAATATATCTAAGGATCGGGTTCATTCCACGAATATCAATCGTCCGTTATACAATTCTTCCACATCTACGGATGCCGGTCTGTTATAACTAAGCACATCGCCCGTACCCCTAATAACACCATTTAAACTTGTTTGGGGGTTTACCCGTATATCGTTGGTTCCCCTATGGTTAAAATTAACACGACCTGCCGTTAATTCTTCCGCTTCAATTCTAGAATCACCGGCCGCTATATTAATATTCAGACTTTCCACAACACCCGCTAATTTAAAATATGCAATACCGTTTACTGTAATACCGAGCGATGTTACATTTAAGTCCAACACAAACTCCCCATCCGTTGTTTCGGCGTCCGGCACCGTAAAACTTTCCGACAAAAGACTTAGGCTATCAAAGTCCAATACCCCGTCCGATCGTATAGGAAATCCCGTACTACTTCTAATTTCGGTTAAATTGGGGGTGGTCACATATATTACCGTAATTCCGTAATCACGCACGTAATTACAATCATTGGTATCACTGAGCAGCAAGCGACCATCCTCAACAGTGGCAGCAACTTCATTTCTTAAATTTTCGCCTGTTTCTATTTCTACTTTTTGAATAGAGCCCTGTTTTATAATCAAGGTTACGTTCTCATAAACCGTGATCTTTGTAAACTCAGGTACTATAACCTCATCCTTTACAATCTCCCCGGTATCCTGAAAACAATCTGAAGCATTTTCAGAATCGCAAGAGATAGTTAGGACCATTAAAATTCCTGACAGGATAAAAAGGACTGGATTTCGCCCGATCAGACAACTAAGTGGATTTTTTATCAATTTTACCATCTTACATTCTTATTCCTATACCAAATTCAACGGCCTCTGCTTTTGCTCCGTGCGACTTTAAGGTCATTACACCAAATACTTTGTTTCCAAAATAACGTTTTAAGCCTATACGGTTGTACATGCGCCCTTCAAAATCAAAAGGGTAATACACATAGAAGCCCAATTGTGCTATGACAGATAGTTTATTAATGAAAAGTTCATGCCCAATAAACATACCTACCCTTTTATAATCATCGTTGGCCGCAACATTATTTTCTGGAAACGCAATACTTTGAAAACGTATCAATTCTTTTAAAAAATTGGAGAAATATGCATCTACGCCTAATTGTATAGCACTTTTTCTTCCTAATCTTTTATCTGCATATGCAGATAGGACTACAAAACCGTATTGACCGGAATCAATAACGTCACTCTCATTAATTCCTGACCGCAATGCCAGATTAAAACGTAACGGCTCTGTCATTTTTTCTTTTTCCCTGTATACATATTCCAGTTCCTTTCCACCATCAAGATCATACACAAAACCTGCATTGAACGCCAATGTATTGGTAGAGGTATTGGGTGCCCTAAAATTGGCATTTGAGTAATGGATCAATGAAATACCTGCCTTAAACCCTAATCCGGCCACAATATTCTCTTTATGGAAATTGAACATTAAATAGGTTGAACTTAAAAAATCAGAGCCATAGGCGTTGTTCCTGAAATTGGTCTGTTTATCATAGGGGTTGGTGGCATAGGCGATGCCCTGACCAATCCTTAATTGTACATTTCTCCTAAAAAAATAAAAGTTATAGTGCGCGTATAGCCCAAAGGCATCACCCAACGTTTGGTTATTGGAATTTTGATAGATAAAGGAATAACCTAAATCTGGATAATTATACAGTTCTTCCCATTCTTCCGCACCGTACGTTTTACGGTTATAACTTAAAATAACCCCGGCAGGGTGCGATGTTATTAAATGTGATATATCTGGATTGTGCAGTATGATGGAACCATAGAATTGGTTGGCATCAAGCGTGTACTTCTTGTTCTCAGCACCTTCTTGCGCAAAACAAAAACTTACCGATAACATTACAATGGATAGAAACTTAAAATTCATTGTGGGCAAAAATAGTTATAAGAATTAAGTACGAAGTATTACGTAGTAAGTATTATCCTTATCGGACACTTTGTACTTAAATTCTCTACTTAATACTTTTTAAAACCTTTAAAAAAGTGCTTCTGCTATTGCCTTTATATTATCGGATTTACCCATTGAGTAATAATGCAATACAGGTACCCCTGCCGCCTTCAACTCTTTAGATTGTTGAATGGCCCATTCTATACCCACGGCTCGCACATCCTTATTTGTTGCACATTGATCTACGGCCTCTATAAGATCTTGGGGCAAATCTATCCTGAATACCTGTGGCAATAATTGCAGATGCCTTTTTACCGCAATTGGTTTTATACCTGGAATAATTGGCACATTAATACCTAAATTCCTTGCCGCCTCTACAAACTCAAAATACTTTTTGTTATCAAAGAACATTTGTGTTACCACATAATCTGCCCCGGCATCTACCTTTTCCTTCAACCTTTTTAAATCTGATTGTAAGGATGGAGATTCCAAATGCTTTTCAGGATAACCTGCAACACCTATACAAAACTCACTAGAATGTTCAGCTTCAACAGTTTCGTGCAGATACTTGCCTTTATTCAGGTTTTGAATCTGTTCTACCAGCTCAATGGCATAGGAATGCCCACCATGGGTAGGCTCAAAATATTTTTGTTCACTACGGGCATCACCGCGCAAGGCCATTACATTCTCAATGCCTAGATAATGGCAGTCTACCAACATATATTCGGTCTCCTCCTTGGTAAAGCCACCGCAAATAACATGTGGTACCGTATCAACATTGTACTTATGCTGAATAGAAGCACAGATACCTACCGTCCCCGGCCTCATGCGCGTAGTCTTTTTATCCAATAATCCTTCTTTCTGGACATAAACGGTTTCCTCACGCGATGTGGTCACATCTATGAACGGCGGATTAAATTCCATTAAAGGATCAATATTGTTATACAATTCCTGAATATTTTTCCCTTTTACCGGTGGTACGATCTCAAAAGAGAAAAGTGTTTTTCCCTTTGCATTGGTGATATGGTCTGTAACTTTCATTCTAATTTAAGTTGGTCGGTTTATATGTAATCGACTTTTCTTTTAAACTTTTACTTTATTTCCTTTTGGACGTTCGGGCGGGCTTTACGCTATATTTTTTCTATTTGATCAAACATTTAAACTTGACCCGGACTTCGTTCAAAAATAGAAAAAGATGCCGCTGCAATCCCTAACGCATTAGTCCACTATATTTGGCGCAAGCCATTTTTCCGCTTCTTCAAACGAAATCCCCTTTCGTTCCGCAAAATCCTTTACCTGATCTTCCTTAATCTTTCCAAGTCCAAAATAGCGGGCCTGTGGGTTACCAAAATAATACCCGCTTACAGATGCCGCAGGCCACATGGCCAGACTATCCGTCAACTCCACACCTATGGTTTCCTTTACTTTAAGAACATCCCAAATGGTCAATTTCTCCAAGTGATCGGGACAGGCAGGGTAACCAGGCGCAGGACGAATACCCTTATAAGACTCCTTGATTAAATCTTCATTGCTCAAATCCTCATTGGCAGCATAACCCCAATGTTTGGTCCTTACCTCTTTATGCAAATACTCGGCAAACGCTTCGGCCAAACGATCCGCCAAAGCTTTTACCATGATGGAGTTATAATCATCCAGGTCTTTCTCATACTGTGCCGCCAATTCTGCCGTTCCAAAACCTGTGGATACACAGAAACAACCTATGAAGTCTTGTTTCCCAGATTCTTTTGGAGCAATAAAATCTGCCAAGGCATAATCCGCAACCCCTTCCCTACGCTCCAATTGTTGACGAAGGGTACGGAAAGTATGGTTCCCATCCGCTACGGCTCCGCTCAGCGACCCAGTATTCCCACCTAAACTTGAACTAGTATCAACTAAAATATCATCGTCATTAATAGCGTTCGCAGGGAACAGTCCAAAAATACCTTTAGCCTTTAATTTCTTTTCGGAAATTATCTTGTTCAGCATCTCTTGAGCGTCTGCGAATAAATCGGTTGCTTGTTCCCCAACAACCTCATCGGTCAATATTGCCGGGTATTTACCATGCAGTTCCCAACTTCTAAAGAAGGGAGTCCAATCTATATAGGGTACCAAAAGATTTAGATCTAAATTTTCGATCACCTGAACACCCAATTTGTTCGGCTTTACAATTTCAGAAGTTTTCCAATCTATTTTAAACTTATTTCTCCGTGCCGCAGAAATTGGCTTATATGTTTTACTAGATGAACGGTTCAAGAACTTTTCCCTAAACACATCATAATCATCTTTTATACTTTTCTTATAGCTCGTAGATGTTTCTTTCTGCAATAAATCGCCCACCACGGTTACCGCTCTAGAAGCATCGTTTACATGAACTACTGCCTCTTTATATTGTGGATCAATCTTTACCGCGGTATGTGCCTTACTGGTGGTTGCCCCACCGATCAACAACGGAATGCTGAAATCTTTACGTTGCATTTCCTTTGCCAAATGCACCATCTCATCCAATGACGGTGTAATTAATCCGCTAAGCCCAATAATATCTACGTTATGCTCAATGGCTGCCGCAATAATTTTTTCCGGTGGAACCATTACGCCTAGATCAACGATTTCATAGTTGTTGCACGCCAGTACTACACCTACAATATTTTTACCGATATCATGAACATCTCCCTTTACGGTTGCCATTAATATCTTACCGGCATTATCGGTATCCCCTATTTGAGGATTCAACAACTTTTCTTCTTCAATATAGGGTAACAAATAAGCTACCGCCTTCTTCATCACTCGGGCAGACTTTACCACCTGCGGCAAGAACATTTTTCCGCTACCGAATAAATCGCCCACCACGTTCATACCCGTCATTAGGTTGCCCTCAATAACTTCAATTGGCTTATTGGCCGCCAATCTGGCTTCTTCAACATCTTCAATTATATATTGATCTATACCTTTTACCAAGGCACGGGTAATACGCTCTTGTAAAGGTTCTTCTCGCCACGATAGATCTATTTTACTTTCCTTGGTTTTACCAACTACAGATTCGGCAAAATCCAGCAAACGCTCCGTTGCATCATCCCTCCTATTTAGAATAACATCTTCTACATGTTCCAATAAATCTTTTGGAATATCATCATACACCTCTAACATACTTGGATTTACAATACCCATGTTCATACCCGCTTTTATAGCGTGGTACAAGAAGACCGAGTGCATAGCCTCGCGCACCGGGTTATTGCCCCTAAAGGAGAACGAGACATTACTAACGCCACCACTTACACTGGCGTGTGGCAAGTTTTCACGTACCCATCTTGTAGCTTCAATAAAATCGACAGCATTTAATTTATGCTCATCCATTCCCGTTGCTACCGGAAAAATATTTAAATCGAAAATGATATCCTCTGGCGCAAAGTTTACCTTGTTCACCAAAACATCATACGAACGTTTTGCTATTTCAATTCTACGGTCATAATTATCTGCCTGACCCACCTCATCAAAAGCCATAACGATTACCGCGGCACCATATCTTTTTATGAGTTTGGCGTGGTGTATAAATTGTTCTTCGCCCTCTTTTAAGCTAATGGAGTTTACCACACATTTACCTTGAACAACTTGCAGACCGGCTTCAATAATCTCCCATTTAGAACTGTCGATCATAATAGGCACACGAGAAATATCCGGCTCCGATATAACAAGGTTTAAAAATTTCACCATGGCCTGTTTACCATCGATCAATCCGTCATCCATATTTATATCAATAACCTGGGCACCATTTTCAACCTGCTCCCTAGCCACTGCCAACGCCTCTTCAAACTTTTCCTCTTTTACTAAACGAAGAAACTTTTTTGAACCCGCAACGTTTGTTCGCTCACCAACGTTTATAAAGTTGGTCTCCGGGGTAACAATTAGGGGTTCTAGGCCGCTAAGCTTTAGAAAACGTTGTTCGTTATTCGTTGTTCGTTGTTCGTTCTCTTTACTCATAACTTCTTGTGATAATTTATGAATCCGTTCAACAACTTTTTCACTCTTTCTATTTCTTTTAAAACGATATCTATATCTGAAATATAATTTAAATCTCCTGCTAAAATCAACTGGGTTTCCAACTCGAATAAGGAGCCTCTAGCAATATGTAAAAAATGAATTGTTTCTTTATTGGATTGTCTTCCACAACCTTCAGCAATATTTGAAGGAACAGATATAACACATCTTCTCACCTGTGAGGTTAAAGAAAATTGCTCATCTTGAGGAAAGGACTTCGTCAAAACATATACTGTTTTCACCAACATCCTAGCCTGCACCCAAATATCTAATTCTTTATAATCCATTTCATATTTTTAGAAAAAAACACGATAAACCATTAACGAGAAACGAAAAACGATTTATTTACCAACAACTAAAATTGACGCGGAGCAAAATTTTTCACAACCTCAGCAATCGCAGTAATATGTTCTGGAGTGGTTCCGCAACAACCGCCAACTATATTTACCAATCCTTTTTCTGCGTATTCCTTGATCTGTTCCGCCATTTGTTGGGGAGTTTCGTCGTACTCTCCAAATGCATTTGGCAAACCGGCGTTGGGGTGCGCAGAGACCGCATGCTCACTTTTGGTGGACAACACCTCTAAATGAGGTACCAACTGGTTTGCACCTAAAGCACAATTAAACCCAACGGATAAAATAGGAATGTGGGATATGGATATTAAAAATGCCTCGGCCGTTTGACCCGATAATGTTCTACCGGATGCATCTGTAATAGTACCGCTAACCATTATGGGAACATCTATATTTCTTTCCTCTTTAACTTCTTCTATGGCAAATAATGCCGCCTTTGCATTAAGTGTATCGAATATGGTCTCTACCAATAAAATATCCGCTCCGCCATCTAATAAAGCTTCCACCTGTTGTTTATAGGCCACACGCAACTCTTCAAAAGAAATAGCCCTGTAACCCGGGTCATTAACATCGGGCGACATACTTGCCGTTTTATTGGTGGGCCCAATACTACCGGCTACAAAACGAGGTTTATTTGGTTCTTTTGCAGTAAATTCATCTGCTACCATTTTGGCAATGCGGGCCGATTCATAATTCAGCTCATACACCAAATCTTCCATGAAATAATCTGCCATAGCAATTGTAGTTCCCGAAAAGGTATTGGTCTCTACAATATCTGCACCGGCAGCAAAATATTTACGATGTACATCCGCAATTGCATCTGGCTGGGTCAATGACAATAAATCATTATTACCTTGCAAGGGGTGTTCCCAATCCTTAAAACGTTCTCCCCTAAAATCCTCTTCGGTAAACTTATACCGTTGCAGCATAGTACCCATGGCACCGTCCAAGATCAGGATTCGCTCTTTTAATATTTCTTTTATATCCTTCATTTTGCGCTATAACAAATTCTATGTTCGCATTATTTTATTGTAAAATCAAGTAAGGAAAGGAATGGGAAACGTTCTTTCTTCAGTTATCTGTCCTTATTTACAGGATAGAATGTAGCACCTTCTTTTCCATTTTGGAAAGGGTTGCCAAGGTTTCACAGGGTCTAGTCCCTCCGCCTTTCTTGATAACAGTTCAATCTATTCAGGAACGAATTGCAAAGTAACGGTACTACCCGTTCTTAACCAAAACTTCAATAGGTTTTTTAGTCCACGAAATTTTCAAAAATTGTCATAAAAAAAACCTCCGTACACCATAAGCATCCGGAGGTCATACTAACCAAATAAATAAGTTATGCGATACTCTGTACCACCTCTTTCTTAGCTTCTTTCTTAGAACCGTCAAAACCTTCTACCCCACCTACGGTAGTATATTTCATGACAAAACGCTTACCAGGGTTGATCTGTTGGTATGCATATTGACACATAACGGCTGCTTCGTGAAACCCTGAAAGTATCAATTTCAGCTTACCTTCATAAGTATTTACATCACCAATGGCATATACCCCCGGTATGTTGGTCTGGTAATCTTTTGCATTATTTACCTTAATGGCATTTTTCTGAATTTCCAAGCCCCAATCACCTATAGGACCTAATTTAGGAGACAGACCGAATAAAGGAATAAAATTATCCACTTCTAAATAAGTATCTTCTTTTTCCTTGTCCGTGTGCTTAATAACCACTGCCTTAAGTTCATTTTCACCATGTAGTTCTTTTACCTCAGCTTTGGTAATCAACTTGATTTTACCCAGTTTCGCCAGTTCTGATGCTTTTTCAACGGAATCCAATGCCCCTCTAAATTCATCCCTTCTGTGTACCAAGGTTACTTCTGCCGCTACATCGGTCAAAAATATAGCCCAGTCCAAGGCAGAATCACCACCACCGGCAATGACCACTTTTTTATCGCGATATACTTCTGGGTCTTTGATCATATAGGAAACACCTGTATCTTCAAAGTTTACAATGTTAGAAATAGGTGGTTTTCTTGGTTCAAAAGAACCTAACCCCCCAGCAATTACCACTACAGGCGCATTGTGCTTTGTTCCTTTATTCGTTGTTACGACAAAAGAACCATCTTCTAATTTATCTAAAGTTTCCGCTCTTTCTCCCAAAGTGAATCCTGGTTCAAAAGGCTTTATCTGCTCCATAAGGTTATCTACCAAAGTACCCGCCAAAATTTCTGGAAATGCAGGAATATCATAGATAGGCTTTTTAGGATATATCTCTGAACACTGACCACCTGGTTGTGGCAATGCATCTATTAAATGCGTTTTCAACTTTAATAATCCTGCTTCAAATACCGTGAACAATCCGGTAGGTCCTGCTCCTATAATGAGCATATCTGTTTTAATCATAATTCTCTTTTTAGTAAAAAGTAATTATACAAAGTTGACATCATTCTATACAACTACTTTTTAGCTTCTTTTAATTTTACTTAATCTATATACTTATCCTTTACTAAATATGCTATCCTTTGATTACTTCAACAAAACTGACATTTTCTTCAGCAAACTTATGCGTCGCCTCCGCTAACGCTTCACGATGTCTAACTACTTCACCTATGATAATGATCGCAGGATTAGAAAGCTTTTCTTTCTCCACCACATCAACTATGGTATCTATAGTCGCAATTCCTATTTTTTCGTCCTTTCGTGTTCCGTTCTGAATTATAGCTATCGGTAATTCCGATTTACCTTCAGACTTAAATAATTCTACTATCTGAGGAAGTTTTGACATCCCCATCAATATGACTACCGTAGCACTACTTTTTGCAGCTAAGGCAACATCAGTTGATAGTTTATGCTCTTTTGTAGTTCCTGTTATTACCCAAAAACTTTCTGAAGAACCTCTTTTTGTTACC
Source organism: Maribacter sp. MAR_2009_72 (assembly GCF_007827235.1). NCBI lineage: Bacteria > Pseudomonadati > Bacteroidota > Flavobacteriia > Flavobacteriales > Flavobacteriaceae > Maribacter > Maribacter sp. MAR_2009_72. The sequence goes on from NZ_VISB01000001.1 coordinate 1,839,687, forward strand.
GGAATGTTTTGATATGCAGGCACACTCAAACTTGACGATATACCTGGCACCATGGCTACTTGCAACCCATGCGAGGCGGCATATTCCATTTCTTCCGAACCGCGACCGAATACAAAAGGATCTCCTCCTTTTAACCGCACCACATGTTCGTTAGATTTTGCCCTGCTCACAATAAGCTCATTAATCTGCTCTTGTTGATATGCATAGCATCCTTTGCGTTTACCTACAAAAATCAATTCCGCATTCTTGGCATAATCCAGCAACTCCTCGTTCACCAAAGCATCGTACAAAACCACATCGGCATTTTCCAGCATTCTGATCGCTTTTAACGTGATCAGCTCCACATCACCTGGTCCTGCACCAACTACGGTTAACTTAGGTTTCTTTATATGTTGTAAATGATTTGCCATTATCTATGCTTCTGCCAATTCTTGCTGTCTGAACTTTTCTACACTCTCCAAAAATTCTTTCGCATCCTTTATGTACGATTGCGCAAATTCTTTTGTTGGCTCGTTCTGATTTAATTGAAGTACCAATTTTTCAAATCCGCCGGCTACGGCAATTCTGCCATCGGCAACAAATTTCTCATCAAAATCCTTAATGATACTTGCGTGGGTATTCACTTTTGTATTTTCAGCGGTCAACATCGCCTTAGCCGAGTTTACCATAGAAGAATATGCGTGATAGATACTGGCAGACCATTTTTCGGCATCGAACATTTCTTGTGCATTCTGAATTTTCTCTTCACTTTCAAAAAGTAATGTTGCGATCAAGTCGATAACAACACCTGCACATTCACCTACACCGATAGCTTTTTCATAACGCTCCGTATTACCCCAATCTATAAAGTCTTCTGGCGTTAAGTCATCTATTGATGATAATGGCGTAAGAAAATCATAGAAATACATTTGTCCTTTTTCGGCATAATAATCCGGGAACGACAGATCTCCACCATTGGCATCAAAATCATTTAAGATCAAACGCAATGCTTCCGGACCTCTTTTACTTGGCACTTTCACCACTTTGTCCGCAAAACGACCGTTACCGTTACCATCATTGCTACCGCCCAACAATACCTGAAGCGCAGGAGCTACCAATTTATCCTTTGTACGAACCGACATGCCCTGAAAACCAATATTTGCCATATTGTGCTGCCCACAGGCATTCATACAACCACTGATTTTTATGACAACATCATCGTTGTTGATATAATCTGGATATTCTGTTTTTATCACTCTTTCCAGTTCCTCTGCAATTCCCGTACTACTTGCAATTCCTAAATTACAGGTATCTGTACCAGGACAAGCAGTGATATCAAGAGCCTTATTATAACCAGCCTCTACAAAACCTAACTTTTCCAATTCAGTATAAAAGAATGCTACGTTCTCTTCTTTTACGAAAGGAATCAAAATATTTTGACGTAAGGACAATCTTAACTCACCCGCTGCATATTTCTGTACCAAGTTTGCCAATAAACGTGCCTTATCCGTATAGAAATCACCTAATAACACTTTAATACCCAAAGCAACATAACCTGGTTGTTTTTGTGGTATTACGTTGGTAGATTTCCATTGTTCAAAAGCTTTTACGTCACTAATTTCTACTGCCGGAACCTCTAATTCCGACACCTTTACCTTAGGATATGCCTCTGGGTCTATTGGAAAAGTATCAAAAGGTACCGCCGTTTTCTCTACCGCCAAAAGCTCCTTAAATCCGTCAAGACCTAAATCTTTCAACAAGAATTTCATTCTAGCTTTAGCTCTACTTTTACGTTCACCGTAACGGTCAAAAACACGAACCACGGTTTCCATTAAAGGAATTATCTGATCGGCAGGCAAAAAGCTATACAACTCATCGGCATGTCGTGGTTGGGAACCCAATCCGCCACCAAGCATTACTTTAAAACCTACTTCGCCATTTTGTATTTTGGCAATAAAGCCCAAATCATGCATATAGGACAAACCTGTATCTGCATCACTTGCGGAAAAAGAAACCTTGAACTTACGTCCCATTTCTTGACTCACAGGATTTCTTAAGAAATACTGGAATAATGCGTGTGCATATGGTGAAACATCAAAAGGTTCATCAACATCAATACCAGCGGTTTCACTTGCGGTTACGTTACGTACCGTGTTACCACAGGCTTCCCTTAAAGTAATTTCATCTTTCTCCAATTCTGCCCACAACTGCGGCGTTCTATTCAAATCTACATAGTGGATCTGAATATCTTGGCGTGTGGTAATATGCAATCTACCTGTAGAATATTCGTCCGACACATCACAAATACGAAGCAACTGCTTAGAGGTCACCTTACCATAAGGCAACTTTATACGAATCATTTGAACCCCTTCTTGACGCTGTCCGTAAACACCACGTGCCAATCGAAGACTTCTAAATTTTTCTTCATCTAGCTTGCCACCATGAAACTCATGAATTTTACGTTCCAATTCAAGAATATCCTTTTCAACTACCTGATTTTCTAATTCTGTTCTAAAACTTTGCATTGCTTAGTATTAAATGTTCAGTATAAATACCGATGTAAATTATTACTATATTTTGCCTATAGATTTTATAGACTTAATAAAAACAGTCAATATAAAATTGACATGTTTCTATTAACTTATGAATCCTGCACCTACGGTACTGTTGGATTTTGTGTCGATCAATATAAATGAACCGTTTGTTCTGTGATTTTTAAATTGATCATAGAAAATTGGTTTATTCAAACGGAAACTCACTTGAGCAATATCATTCATGCCCAAAGACTCCGTTTTCTCATCTATACCAGAATAATCCGGAGCGATCTTATGATGAACTTGCTCTACCTTCGCCAATACTTTATTGACACCATGCTGAACAATATATTTATTACCGACCGCCAAAGGCAATGAATCCATCCAAGAGATCGTTGCCGTAAATTGCTTGTCTACCGTTGGCAGATCGCCCGCTTTTACTAACATATCTCCACGACTCAAATTAATTTCATCTTCCAACGTTATGGTTACCGATGATCGCCTAGATGCCGTTTTATACTTCTTGTCATGAAAATAAATATCCTTTATTTTAGAACGTGTCTGTGATGGAAGCGCCACTACCTCATCGCCTACGCTTAATTCGCCACCATATACTTTACCGGCAAATCCTCTAAAATCATGGTGCTCATCCGTTTTTGGACGGATAACATATTGCACCGGAAAACGTGGTGTACCCACATTGAAAATATCCTTTCTATCCAATGCTTCAAAATGCTCTAACAAAGACTGTCCTTTATACCAAGGGGTCTTGTCCGACAAGTTTACTACGTTATCCCCTTTCAACGCGCTTACAGGAATAAAAGTGATTTTCTGATCTTGATAATCTCTCTTTGCCATCAATGCCTCAAAATCAGCTTTAATTGCATTGTAGGTTTCTTCAGAATAGTCTACCAGATCCATCTTATTAATAGCTACCACTACATCTTTTATGCGTAATAGGTTATTGATAAAAAAGTGTCTATTAGTTTGCTCTATTACCCCTTTACGTGCATCGATCAAAATGATCGCCGCTTGCGAAGTAGAAGCTCCGGTCACCATGTTACGCGTATATTCTACGTGCCCAGGTGTATCTGCTATAATGTAACTTTTCTTTGCCGTTGAGAAATAGATATGGGCCACATCGATCGTGATACCTTGCTCACGTTCCGCTACCAGACCATCTGTTGCCAAAGAGAAATCCAAATAATCATATCCCTTTTGCTTACTGGTCTTTTCTATTGCCTCTAATTTATCGCTGGTCAGTGACTTTGTATCATACAATATTCTCCCAATCAAGGTACTTTTACCGTCATCTACACTACCTGCTGTTGCTATTTTTAGTACTTCCAATTTCGTTGTTCGTTGTCGGTTGTTGGTTGTTAGTTTTATTCGTAATCTACTATCAACGAACAACTAACAACTATCAACCAGATTAAAAATATCCTTGTTGTTTTCTTTTTTCCATTGCCGCTTCTGAACGCTTATCGTCTATACGCGCGCCACGCTCTGAAATGGATGAATCCCTAATTTCCTCTACTACCTTATCGATTGTTTCTGCATCTGAAAGAACGGCTGCCGTACAGGACATATCGCCTACGGTACGAAAACGCACCAAACGCTCTTCTACTACCTCATCTTCTTCCCTAAATACGATACCATCTTCTGCAGACCAGATCATACCATCCCTTAAGAAGGTTTTACGCTTATGCGCAAAATAGATAGAAGGAATTTCAATTTGTTCCTCTTTAATATAGGACCAAACATCTAGCTCCGTCCAGTTAGAAATAGGAAACACTCTTACGTTCTGTCCCAATTCTATTTGCCCGTTCAACATATCGAACAACTCCGGACGCTGATTACGCTCGTCCCACTGACCAAAATCATCACGAACAGAAAATATACGTTCTTTTGCACGTGCCTTCTCTTCATCTCTACGAGCTCCACCAATACAAGCGTCGAACTTAAATTCCTCAATGGCATCTAGCAACGTCGTTGTCTGCAAGCTATTTCTACTTGAATACCTACCAGATTCTTCTTTCACCTTACCTTGATCAATAGAATCCTGTACATTACGTACAATCAATTCTAGACCTAACTCTTCTACCAACCTATCTCTAAATTCTATGGTTTCAGGAAAGTTATGACCTGTATCAATATGCATTAAAGGGAAAGGAATTTTTGATGGCCAAAATGCCTTCTGTGCCAAACGTACCAATGTGATCGAGTCTTTTCCACCCGAAAACAACAGTACAGGCTTTTCAAACTGAGCTGCAACCTCCCTAATGATATAAATGGCCTCATTCTCAAGGGCATTGATATGGGATGTATCCTGCAAAAGTTCAGTGGATGGTGTTACTTCCAACTCGGTGCTTGTATTACTCATTCTAATTTTTTAGATCAATTATCTTTATTTTTCCTACTACCTATGATTAACTATGTAACCCGCACTCCCTATTTGCCAACACTTTGGTAGGATCAAAATAGTTATGCTCGTTAGGTAGGTTATATTTTTTTAAATACGTATCTAATTGAGTATCGTTCCAATGGTAGAACGGACTCACTTTTAAAACCCCATCTTTACTTAGGCTTAATATATCCAAACTATCCCTGTGTGCAGTCTGACCTTTTCTAAGATTAGTAAACCAAACATCTGGCTTAAAATCTGCCATTGCCCTTTTAAACGGCTCCAACTTTACCTGCTCGGTAAACTCTGCATGCCTAGGATCATCTATTTGCGGTATACCCATTACGGCATCTCTATGCGCGGTGGTTTGTTTTGGTACATATAATTTTATGTTCAAGCTCAACCTTTCGATCAATTCTTCTGCATGTTTATATGTTTTGGGCGTATTGTACCCCGTATCGCACCAAACTACAGGAATATCTTTTTTCACTTCTGAAACGGCGTGCAAAATAGCCACTTCGTATGGTCTAAAATTGGTGGTAACCACAGGAGTCTGCCCGTGTTTTACGGCCCAAGAAATAATTTCTTCCGGCGGTATCCCTTTAAATTGAACGTTCAATTGTTGAACTTGTGCTGCTGTTAATGCCATTGCCCTAAGTTTATTATTTACCCCACTTTACTAAATTCCAGATTCTTTCATGAAAAAAGTACAATATCATTTTCGTTACAAAATCAATGGAAGCAATAGATGCGGCAAGAGAAATTTTACCTGTAAGTATGTATGATATTACCAAAGTGTCCAAAGTTCCTATTACTCTCCAACTAAATGCCTTTGCTACACTTCGCAAAGGCTTTTCTGAGGTTTTATCCTCTTTATAGGTGGTCTTAGACTCTTTTTTATTTATTATAAGTTGATCTGCAATCATCTTTACTTTAATTTTTATTACCCTACTAATTTAATAGAGTTTTCAAAAATAGTATATATTTTCAAAGTAGTCGTCAAAAATTGAGATAAATTTCTATTACCCTATAGATTTAGTAGATTAATAACAAAAGGGCATTAAAATTTGAGATTCCTCAACACGGAAACACCTAATATCGAGAATTTATATGGGCTGTAATTAAGAAATTAAATCCTTTAAAGTATTTTTTCTGTAAACCTCCAAAGTACTATCACGCACCTGCAGCATTAATTTATGAACGGAACAAGTTTGTTCATCCGGACAATCATCACAGGTTTCATAAAAGTTTAAGCTTACACAAGGTACCATAGAAATAGGACCCTCCAGTACTCTCATTACATCTGTCATGGATATTTCTTCTGGAGATTTCAATAAATAATATCCGCCGCCCTTTCCTTTTTTAGAACCTAAAAACCCTGTTTTTCGCAAGCTCAATAAAATACTTTCCAAGAACTTTTGTGAGATATTTTCCTTTTCGGCAATTTCTGATATCTGTACAGGCTTTTTATCAACCTGTAAGGCTAAATATGATAGGGCCTTTAATCCGTATTTTGTCTTTTTAGAGAGCATAACGCTAAGATAGCCAAATAAAAAAATATTGATAAAATACTTGAAGGTTCAATTTAACGTTTTATATACGCTAACAAGCTATTCCCTTATGAGAAAAATATTCGTTTTGACCCTTTTGGTTACGTTCACTTTGATAAACTTATCCTGTTCTAACGATGAGGGCGAAACCTTAAACGCCAGTGAATCTGAAATTACAGGTACATGGAACTTGACCGCACTTGAAACAAAAGATGGTAGATCAGATACTAATTTTGACGGCACATCTATACCTACAACTTTCACCGCGGTTGGTAAGGATTTTAATATTGTGGTTACTTTTTCAGAAGACCCTAACATAGTAACTAGTGAAGGTTCTTATACCACTGTAATTACCACTACGGTTATGGGAGAAACATCGACCGAAGAAGAAACCGGTGAAGACTTTTTTGAAAGTGATGCATGGAGACTAGATGGCAGTACCCTATATTTTGGCACTGGTGATGAGGAAGTAGGCTTTACCATTACAGAACTTACGGATAATAAAATGTCCCTACGCTATACAATTGACGAAACTGTAGATTTCTTCGGTGCTACAACAAGTGTTAGCGCAACTTATAATATGACATTGACAAAATAACTCAGCTTATATAACAAAAAAAGCCCGGTACGTGCCGGGCTTTTTTTGTTTTAATCACTATATCTTTTAGCCTAAGGCCTGAGCAATATCCGCTATGATATCGTCTATATGTTCCAGGCCTACAGAAATTCTGACCGTACCATCTGATATGCCCACCGCAGCACGTTCCTCTACACTTAATTTACTATGCGTTGTAGATGCCGGATGCGTAACGATAGTTCTTGAATCTCCTAAATTGGCAGAAAGGGATAATAGTTTAATGGAATCGAAAAACTCCCTACCCGCCTCTAATCCACCTTTAACTTCAAAGGCTACTACACAACCACCCGCTTTCATCTGCTTTTTTGCAATTTCATATTTAGGGTGCGATTTTAAAAATGGATATTTTACCCAGTTAACCTTATTGTTGGCTTCTAAATATTCGGCTAACTTTAAAGCATTATCACAATGTCTATCGACTCTTATTGCCAGTGTTTCTAAACTTTTAGAAAGGACCCAGGCATTGAAAGGTGAAAGTGCCGGACCGGTAATTCGTGAGAAACGATACACCTTATCTATCAAATCTGCACTACCAACGGTAATACCTGCCAAAACCCTACCTTGACCATCCATTAGTTTGGTACCGGAATGTATGACCAAGTCCGCCCCAAATTTAATGGGCTGTTGTAAGTAAGGTGATGCAAAACAATTATCTATGATTAAAATTAGATTATTCTTTTTGGCAATTTTACCCAATTCCTCCAAATCCAACACATCAACACCTGGATTGGTAGGCGTTTCCGCATAGATGATTTTTGTCTTTGGTGTAATTAGACCTTCAATTTTTTCTAACTCATCTATTTTAAAGTATGTATGATCAATATTCCACTTAGGAAAAAAGTTGGTAAACAACGAATGCGTAGAACCAAAAATACTTCTTGCCGATAGCACATGATCTCCACTATCTAGCAACGCTGCCAATGTAGAAAATACAGCTGCCATCCCCGATGCAAAAGCAAATCCGCTCTCCGCTCCTTCCATCTGGCACACTTTTTCTATAAACTCCGATGAATTAGGATTAGAATATCTTGAGTATATATTACGATCTTTTTCCTCAGCAAACGATGCGCGCATATCTTCCGCATCTTCAAATACAAAACTAGAGGTCAAATACAATGGAACGGAATGCTCCAAATTTTCGCTTCGTTTTAATTGTGTACGTATTGCGTTCGTTTCAAATTTATTATTGTTTTTTTTCATTACACTAATTCTTCTCTATTCCTATTTCTACTTTCCTATACTTTGTACTTTGTACTTCGTACTATCCATTACCCTTTCTCCGCTATTCGCAATATATCCCCAAAGACACCTCTTGCTGTTACTGCTGCGCCTGCACCTGCGCCTTGTATTACTAACGGATTTTCACCGTAAGATTCCGTATAGATCTCTATTATGGAATCCGACCCTTTTACTTGCCCCAGGGCACTTTCTTTGGGTACGGAGACCAATTTAACATCTAATACTCCTTTCTCTTTCTGAAGATTGCCATGCAGATCACCTACATAACGCAATACATGGTCTGGTTTTTGGTTCTTCTTAATTTCATTGAACTTGGTATCCAACACTTCTAAATGCTGCAAGAAGAAATCTACCTCACCATCTTGTAGTTTTTTAGGTATCAGGTTTTCAATATTGATATCTGCAAACTCATTATGCAAATCCAGTTCACGTGCTAAAATCAATAATTTACGCCCAACATCATTTCCAGAAAGATCTTCACGTGGATCAGGCTCTGTAAATCCTTTTTGCATTGCATCTTTCAAAATCGATGAAAAAGGTACATCCACTTCTGAGAATGTATTGAAAATATAACTTAAAGAACCTGAGAACACGCCTTTTATCCTTGTTATATTCTCTCCGGATAAATGTAACAACTTAATGGTATCAATCAATGGCAATCCTGCTCCTACATTGGTTTCGTACAGATATTGCTTTTGATTTTTTTGCAATTCTTCCCTCAATAACTGATAAAAATCGTAACGCAAGGTATTGGCAATTTTGTTCGATGACACAATATCAAAACCATGCTCTACAAATTCAAAATAGTTGGCTACGAAATCTTTACTTGCCGTATTATCTATTACTATAAGGTTCTCTAAATGATGCCGCTTTGCAAATTCAAAGACGTCATCAACCTTATACGGTTTTCCTTTCTGCTCTAGTTGTGTCTTCCAGTTTTTGGCAATGCCTTTTTCATTCAACAATATCTTTTTAGAGTTTGCAATTCCAAAAACCCTTAGGTCTAATTTCTTACGCTCTTTTATGGACTTTGCCGATTTTAAAATCTGTTCTATCAACGTACCGCCTACATTACCATGACCGAAGATCAAAATATTAATTTTCTTGCTGATGCCGAACACCTGACCGTGCATAACATTGACCGCCTTATGCAAATCTGATTTCTTTACTACCAAACTTACGTTCTTGCCAGATACCGTATTATTGAACAATAACGGTACGATCTGGTTTTTGATCAATGCATTGAACGGATTGTGAAAAGTACTTAAATCTTGACCTACGATAGATATGATAGACACATCATCCATCACTGTAATCATATTTACATCCTTTGATTCAAAATCGTTGCTAAACTCATTTTCCAGTGCCAGCTTTGCTCTTTTAGCCTTATCCTTTTTCACCACAAGACCTATTCCCCTTTCGGATGATCCTTGGGAAATAATGCTCACACTAATATTGCTAGATTGTAAGGCTTTAAAAATACGGGCATCTACCCCTACTTTCCCTAACAAGCCACGACCTTCTATATTTATCATAGCAACATCTTCTATAACCGAGAGCGACTTTATACCTTCTTTACTAGATTTGGCGCTTATTAAAGTACCCTCATTATCATCATTATAGGTATTTAAAATACGTAACGGAATGTTCTTCTCAATTAAGGGAATTATAGTTTTGGCATGTAAAATAGTAGCTCCAAAATTGGCAAGCTCATTTGCTTCTTCATAAGATAGGTTCGCCAGTCTTTTCGCCTCCGGCACATAATCAGGATTTGCCGTATAAATACCATCAACATGGGTATAATTCTGTAATTCTTCGGCATCTAAAAAATTAGCCAATAATGCGGCGGAATAGTTACTACCATTCCTACCTAAAGTAGTTGTCTCGTTCTCCACTGTAGAAGCTATGAAACCGGTTACTACCGCTACCGTATCACTCGGAATTTCAGCGAATTTTAAAAGCACCAATTCTTTGGATTCATTTTCAAGCACCTTGGCGTCACCAAAGGTATCATCGGTCTTAATAACTTCACGAGTATCTACAAGTTTGGCATTGATCCCTTTACCGATCAATAGTTTGGTTACCAGTTTGGCAGAAATCAACTCGCCATACGCCAACACCTCATCTTTTATTTTGGCACTATAATCTCCCAACAGGGAAACTCCTTCATACAGCTTTGCCAAGCCCTTGAATTCCACAGATAGATTTACATTGGAATAGGTATGTTTTTGATACTTCTCAAGCGATTCAAAATCCGACCTATAATCTTTTCCCTTGGCTGCTTTCTCCAGCATATCCTCTAGCTGATCCGTAGCCTTTTCCCTTGCGGAAACCACCATAGCTACATTCTCATTGTTCTTGACCTTTTGTGTAACGATATCCAATACACGCTCAAGTCCTTCGCCATTGCTTAACGATTTACCGCCAAATTTTAAGATTTTGATTTTCTTGATATTACCGTTGGTATTAAAAATACCGGTCAGCAATTTTTCCATCTGATCAAACTCGATCAAAAAGGCATCATGCCCATGTAACGATTGTACTTCGCCATAGGTTACATTACTCTTTGCCTGCGCCAATTGCTTAAAGGTATCTTTGTTTTCTTGGGCAGTAAAGAACATATCGGAATCTACCCCGATAATATGAATATTGGTATCGCTATTTTGTAGCTTAATAAAATTCTCATCACCATCCCTAGTTATATCAATGGTCTTTAACAATTGATTCATCAACTTATACGCAGACAATTGAAAACGCTCTTGTAGCTTATCGCCATGGTGCATTAACCAACTTTCTACATTAAACACCTTAAGCTCCTCATTGGTACTTCGTTTAAATCGCTCTTTAAAGGAAGCAGGTGTCCTATAACATAACATGGCATGCATACGGGCATCATGCACAGGTTGTTTAGAATTCACTAAAAACTGTTCCTGTATTTGGCAATTGGCTATTAACCAATCGGTCGATTTCCAGTCAGATGCCACAGGAATCAAATGTTCTGTCAGCGTTGGGTGCAATGCTGCCATTTCCCAAGCGATACCGCCACCTAAAGATCCACCGATCAATGCAAACAAACGTTCTACTTTTAACTGCTGTAGGCCCAATAAAAATAATCTAGCTACATCACCGGCTACAAAATCCTTATAGTTCTCTATTACAAACTTATCATGACCATTACCCGGAATGTTGAATGCCAAAATAGTGTACTTGTTGGTATCTATACACTTCTCTTCTCCGATCAAGGCAGACCACCAACCATTTTCACCGGTAACATTAGAATTGCCCGTTAATGCATGATTCACCAATATAATGGGTGCAGTATGTAATTTTTTTCCAAATACCTGATACGATAATTGAATATCTTGAGCACTACCGCTTAGGGTCTTGTATTTTTTAATCTGTAGTTGATGTAACATCTATTTCAAAATCAATTTGTGGCTGAGCTTCGACTTCGCTCAGCCACCACATGTAAAATAATATATTCTTGAACATTCAATGACTTCGGCTAGGCTCAGCCGCCACCAATATTCTTTTTTCTTAAACCACCGATCACTTCGGCTTCGCTCAGTGACCGGTGGTTTCAGCTTTTACCTTATCTAATTTAAAGACTTGCAAATGCCTGCTCTAAATCTGCTTTTAAATCTTCTATATCTTCAAGACCTACGGACAAACGAATTAAATCTTGCCCTACACCTGCACCTTCTTGCTGCTCTGCAGTTAATTGCTGGTGAGTAGTACTTGCCGGGTGAATAATCAATGATTTGGTGTCACCAATATTGGCAAGTAATGAAAAAATCTTAGTGGCATCGGTAACCTTTTTAGCCGCTTCAAAACCGCCCTTGATACCAAAGGTAACCAATCCGCTTTGACCTTTTGGCAAGTATTCTTGTGCCAAGTCATAGTACTTATTGCTCTTTAATCCTGGGTAATTTACCCAAGCCACTTCTTCCCTTCCTTCTAACCAAGTAGCCAATTCCAATGCATTTGCACTGTGTTGCTTTATACGTACCGGCAAAGTCTCTAAACCTTGTATAATTTGGAAGGCGTTATACGGACTCAATGCCCCACCAAAATCACGTAAACCTTCCAGTATCAATTTAAAGGTAAATGCTGCCGCACCTAATGCCTCACTATATACCAAACCGTGGTAACCTGCAGATGGTTCCGTGAATTCAGGGAATTTTCCGTTGGTCCAATCGAACGTACCGGCATCTATAATTGCGCCACCTAAAGACGTTCCTTGACCGCCAATATACTTCGTCAATGAATGAATGACCAAGTTGGCACCGTGCTCAATAGGATTTAACAATGAAGGTGTAGCCACAGTGTTATCTACTATAAATGGTACTCCAGCCGCTTTAGACTCCTTTGAGATCCCTTTTAGATCTAACACATCCAATTTCGGATTCCCTAAAGATTCCACAAAGAAAGCCCTTGTATTATCCTGTACCGCTTTTCCAAAATTTTCAGGATCAGATGCATCTACAAAGGTGGTCGTAATACCGAATCTTGGTAGGGTAACATTCAATAAATTAAAGGTACCACCGTATAAACTGCTGGATGCTACAATATGATCGCCCGCTTTTAACAAGGTCAATAAACCTGTAGAAATAGCAGCAGTACCAGATGCAAAGACCACAGCCCCAACACCACCTTCAACAGCAGCTAATCTATCTTGTAAAATTTGATTGGTAGGGTTGTTTAACCGTGTGTAAATAAACCCTAGTTCTTTAAGTGAAAATAAGTTTGCCGCATGATCGGTATCATTAAATACATACGATGATGTTTGATAAATAGGCACTGCCCTTGTACCTCCATTTGTAGTGGTGTCGTGACCTGCGTGTAATGCGTTTGTTGCTAATTTGTGATTACTCATGATTTTGTTGTTTTTAAAAATTATTTTAATAATTAAAAAGCCCAACTTAAACACATAAAAATGTGAGTAAGTAAAATCAAAAAGTTATAAGAAAGTAATATCGAGAAAATCGATTACTGTTATCCTTCCCCTAAGGGTAGAATGTAGCACCTTCTTTGTATGAAACAAAGGGTTGCTAAGGTTTCAAAGGGTCTAATCCCTCCACCTTTCTTGATAACTATTCAATACGTGTGTGAACTTTGAGCTACAAATATAAAGGCAGAAAAATTTAAAAACCTAGTATTTTATGAAAAAAAAATAATTCTTGGTCTTGTTGTTAGTTTTCTGAAGGTCTTTAAAATTAAAACATGCGTGGTTCAAAATATGCTACAATGTCAACATAGATGTGTTTTTTTAAAGTAAAAAAAAGAGACACACGTGTTCCAAACCTGTTCTCGATACACTCCTAACCTAAAGAAAAATTAGTTTAAGAGCACTCGAACTGACATTTTACTATCACCGAACAACGAACAACGAACAACGAACAATGAAAAACTACTCAATCATCCCTGCGCTCTTATATTTATCTATATACATCTGATCTTGCTCCGGGGAATCTTTATATTTTTTACGAAGTGTAATTAAATCTTTCTTTAATTTTTTAACGGTATCTGCGTAGGCAGGGTCATTGTAGACATTGTTCATTTCCTTTGGGTCCTTCAATCTATCATACAACTCCCACTCATCAACATCATAGTAGAAATGCACCAATTTAAATTCTTTATTCACAATACCATAGTGACGCTTTACCATATGAACAGATGGATATTCATAGTATTGATAATACACGGCATCTCTAGTCCATTTTTCTTTTTCGCCTTTCAACAAGGGCATTAAACTTTCGCCTTGCATATCACTTGGCGGCGTGATGCCTACCGCTTCTAACATGGTTTGTGCAAAGTCTAAATTCTGCACCATTTCATTTTCTACAGAACCAGGTGCTACCACATTTGGCCAACGTACCAATAACGGAGTTTTGAATGATTCGTCATATATGAATCGTTTATCGAACCAACCGTGTTCCCCTAAGTAAAATCCTTGGTCAGAGGTGTAAATTACAATAGTATTTTCTGCCAATCCGCTTTCGTCCAAATAGTCCAATAAGCGACCTACATTATCATCTACCGAAGAAATACTACCCAAATAATCTTGCATATAGCGCTGGTACTTCCATTTCATTTTCTCGGTATCGTTCATTTTTGGCCAATTCTTATAGAAAAAATCGTTGATCGAATCTAACACCGGATCATACAATGCCTTTTGTTCTGCCGTGGCACGATTATACGGACCATAAAAACTGTTGGGAAATTCCTCCACTACCGGTAAAACCTTCCCTTCCATTTTGGCTAAGGTTTCCGGTCTAATTTTACTATCATGACTGTACATCATGTGTGTCAACAAATTCATTTCTGCCGTCTTTGCCGCCGATCCTCTATTGCTGTAATCATCAAATAAAGTTTCAGGCTCTGGGAAGGTTTTTTTCGTGAACTCCTTGAACTTATCCGGTCTTGGCCACCACGGTCTGTGCGGTGCTTTGTGCAAGTACATCATCATAAAAGGCTCGTCATTGGACGCTTCTTCCTTCAACCAATCTAATGATACATCTGTTATGATATCGGTAACATAGCCTTGTTTGGTTATGGTATCACCATTGGTGACTATAAAATCTGGATTAATATAGTGCCCCTGACCCGGCAAAATCATAAACTCATCTACCCCTTTTGGATTATTGCCAAAGTGAAGCTTGCCGAACATAGCCGTTTTATACCCATTCTTTTGAAAGATTTGTGGAAACGTCACCTGCGTGGTATCGAACGGAAAATAATTATCCACTTTCCCATTGATATGAGTGTGCTTGCCTGTTAATATTGTTGCCCGCGAAGGTGCACAAATAGAGTTGGTAACACTCGCATTGGTAAAAAGCATGCCCTCTTTTGCCAAACGATCAATATTGGGTGTTTGCAGTAATTTATCATCATATGCGCTTATGGCCTGATATGCATGATCATCTGACATGATGAAAATGATATTGGGCTTTTTAGCATTGTTTTTCTGTGCTTGTAAAGTTATTGGTAGCAGAAATAATAACCCTGTTGTGATAAGGAATAGGTTCTTCATTGATTGCGGTTTGATGGTTATTAAAAATAGGTAAAATTTAACGACACATTATAGAAACACATCAAATTAAAATTGATTGAATTCATTTAAAATAAATCAACCAAAAAACACCACTCAAATAGAACCATAGAACAGAAAATATGACATGTATAATAGTTTCAAAGGTTTTCCCATTCCACAATGAAGTAGAATAGCCAAAAAATTGAATAAACAAGCGTATAGTCCAAAAAATTGCAAACCCGAATGAAATGGTCTTACCTAAATTAGTTTCTATTAATTCTTTAGTAGAAGTGAGGCATAACAAACCCATTAACAACACTGTCAATGCTATAAAAATGGTATGAACCGTCATTATTTGTTTATTAACAAGACTTAATTTATTTAACTCTTCTTTCCAATTAAAATACCTTGGGAATATTATATGTATTAAGGCCAAGAGAATTAATACACCTCCAATTATCTTAATTTGTAGCTCCATTTTTATGCAATATAAAAGTTGAAACAAAAGGTGTTGTTTTCCCCTCTTTAACCAGTCTTAAACCAGCATTTTTAAAAATTTTTAACCAATTAGATCTAGAATAAAAATGAAAAAAACCAATGGTATATGCTATAAAATTAAATGAATCTCTAAGATGCTCCGTAACAAATATTTGACCATCTTCTTTCATAACCCTTTTAAGCTCTTTAAAAAAAAGTTCTCTTTCTTCTGTATTTCTTATTTCGTGAGCAGAAAACATTGCTATTACTACCGAAAAAGTATTATCCTTAAATGGTAAGTTTTGTGCATTGACCTTTACTGTATTGCTACTAGGCGGATATAGCAATCTAGCTCTTTCAATAGATACTTCCGTATGCTTTTCACTATCATAAAAATCACATATTGTTAAATCTATATTAGGAAAATCGTCTCTTATAATTTCACTTGTTTCATCAAAACCTGCATTTATATTTAATACTTTTTTGTCATTTAAATTAGGCAACCAACCTAATTGATATAAAGAAGAATAATCATAGATATAATAAGAAACCAATAACGTAAATATTACAGTGGTTATTCCTAATAAAGCTAACCAAAACAAAATGCTTTGCAGATAAAAAGGGGCAATTATTTGCAAACCAAGCGCAAAAAGCAAAAGCACTGCAGCTATGACATAAAAATGCCAATTAAAGCGAAGAATATTTATTACCCCTTGAAAAGGCGCTCGTTTTAGTCCCATGATTCAATTTTGCCTCTTTTCCAATAATATGGAATATTAGTAATTTCAAAAGCACTGGCCAAAATCACTTTTGTAAACTGAAAATTATTCAAAAATTCAAAATGATAATCCGCAATTATAATTGGCTTTGGTTTCCAATTTTGACGAACACCCTGAATAACTAGCATAGAATTTGTTCTTTTATTAAAGGTAAATGTATGAGGTAATGGTCCAGCAAATTTTCGAGCATCTTTCCAATTTTTAAAAGGTGAATTAATTGGAATTATAACATCTTCTTTAGAAATATTAATGACCACCCTAAATTCAGATTTCTTAGAATAAATGGTTTTTACATCGTCTTTTAGGTCATATAAGATATCTGTGGTTGTGTACTTATAATTGGTGAAGATATTACCTAGCAACTCCATTTTAACCTTATTGGTCTCCGACTTAATAATATAAAGACCGCGCAAGTTTTTACCCGCCTTATTTCTGTAGCGAACAAAAATTCGATAACCGGTTAAGAAGAAACTATTCCCCATAAATTTAGGAAAACCTTTTGGACGAAGTTCAGATGTCTGCACCATTGCAACAGCTATAAATGCCCATTTATCTTCAAAGCAATCTAATTCCAATAAGTCTGGAATAAGTGGTTTCAATTCTTGCTTTGGCACTGCAAATGTCAATACAACCGAGCTTTCAAAAAATGCTTCTACGGCAAAAGGATGATTCTGTAAGAAGCTCATATCAAATTTTCAAATTACAATTGTTTTTTTAAGATAAATTCATTGTAATAAACAACACCAACGAACAATAACGCAAAAACACTATTCATTTTACCCCATAACAATAGGTCTGGAACTAAAAAATACTCTAGAAAGTTCATGAGCAACACAATACTAATTTGCAGCAATGCATTAATTCTTGAATTATATTTGGAAACAATCCAAACGGCCATTATAATTTCTGAAATTCCTATTAAAACTGTTATTGGTCTAGAAAAATTCTCACCTAAAATTCGACCTACAATTTCTTGATGTCTCGGAACCAAATTAAAAATCTTACAAATTAATCCATTTAATAACCAAACTATGGCTATTAAATAATTTAAAATTAAGTGTAATTTATTTTTTATAGTTTTCAATTTAGATAGTCTACTCCAACACAGAAAACTCTATACTTGAATCCGTAAACACGGTATGTGTTTGGGTTTTAAAGTCCGACTCATCAGCTTCAAAAATATTATCTACATAGGTCTGCGGATTTAAATCTATTAACGGAAACCAAGTGCTCTGTACTTGTACCTGTAATTTGTGCCCTTTTTTAATGGTATGGAATACATCTTGCAACTTAATGGTTACATCTGTTTTTTCATTTGGCACAAACGGTTCTGGGTTGGCAAAACTATTTCTAAAACGACCGCGCAATACTTCACTACGCACCATTAAATGATAATTGCTCATTTTCAAATGGTCTTGCATGCCTTCATAAGCAGGTTCATCCGCTGGGTGTACGTCAATGATTTTCACGATCCAATCTGCAGCGGTACCCGTAGTAGCAACTTTTAGCTTCGCCAAAATATCACCCGCCAAGGTCAAATCTTCTTGCATTACATCAGTTTCAAACACCAGGACATCACCACGGCGAGCTGCAAAACGCTGATCATCGGTCATATATTTTCTTGGTGTAAATACCGTTTTAATATCTTCTGAATACGGAACCGGTTTTTTAATATCACTGATAAACTTTACTTCTTCCACTTCTTTTGGCTCAAAAGTCAGTTCTTGATCTGGAGATAAATACATATCCTTTTTCACTACACCTGCCGGTGGCCATGTATCATAGGTTTTCCAATCTTTTCTACCGGTATCAAAAACGTAGGCTTCCGGCAAACCGCTATTCTTATCGCCATCACCTTTTAAGAAATGATCAAAGAATTTGGTTTCTATATGTTCTTGGAAAAATTCAGAAATTCCATCGCCAAAATAATAGTTGCCCACAGTATTCTGACCTTTTCTACGTGCCCATCCGCCGTGATCCCATGGTCCAAAAACCAAGGTATTGTAATTATCGGCATTATACTTTTCTATATTCTTATAGGTTTCTAACGGTCCGTACAAATCTTCCGCATCAAACTCGCCCGCAACTACCATTGTGGCCACTGTTGGCTTTACATCTTTTAAATGCTGGATCAAGCCCTTGCTCTGCCACATTTCATCATAATTTGGATGCTCTTTAAGTTCGTTCCAGAAATAATCATCGGTTACGCCCTCTTTTGCCATACGTGGGGTATCTGCTGTTTCGTATTCAAAAAATCGATCTAAGTTCTTTAACGGTCCTTCATCTAAAAAGAATTGATACTGATCTTCGGTAGGCAAATCCGGCAATGTATACCATGCCGTATCTATAGGCTTATCACCATCTGGTCTTGGTGTACCAAACAATGAAGTAGCCCTAAAGTAACTTAATAAATATGCTCCATTATGGTGGAAATCATCAAAAAAGAAATCGGCAATACTTGCCTGTGGAGATGCAGCCTTTAAAGCCGGATGAGCATCTACCACGGCATAGGTAGAATAAAAGCCAGGATACGAAATTCCCCATATACCTACATTACCGTTATTGTTTTCTACATTATTGACCAACCACTCAATAGTATCATAAGTATCTGAACTTTCATCGATATCCTGGTCCGTTTTTTTGTTGGGATTATAGGCGCGCATATTTTCATAATGCCCTTCACTTAACCAACGACCGCGCACATCTTGATAGACCACTATATAGCCGTCTTGCATCATATGAATATTAGGGGCGATCTTTGTTTTATAATTACCCGCTCCGTAAGGTTGAGAACTATACGGGGTTCTCTGCATTATAATTGGATACTCTTTTGAAGTGTCCTTTGGCGAATAAATAGTGGTATGTAACGTAACACCGTCACGCATGGCAATATCCACTTCTTGCTTGGTGTAATTTTCTGCCACGTAGGTATCGGAGATTTCTGCATCTGCAACTTTGGGTGTCTTTCTGCAGGAAATGATAATTGAGGCCAGTACTAAAAGGGTTAAAATTTTTTTGATGGTAAACTTTGGCATGTCTTAAAAATTTAAAGTCTTAAAGCTAAGAAAGTTTACTGCTGTACGGAACAAAAAAAGAAATGAATTTAAACTTAGTTCAACCTACCCATTAGCCTTTCTATATGTCATTTATAGTATAAAGCAACCTCATGTATAGGCAAATGCTCCTCACAAATTATGGCATTGCATTCAAAATCCGCTAAGGTTCAGGCATAAAAAAAGCGACTGTAGGTGAGTCGCTTTTTTTTTAGGTAAAAATTCTTCAAAACATTAATATCTTCTTTGCCAAGAGAAGCATTCCGGAAAAAAATTCATTCCGAAAAACCCTAATGTCCTGATTTTGGTTAATTGTGGTTTTCATTTGGGACTGTTTTAGGTTAAGATTTATTTGGGGAAACTTATTTAATGGGCATTCTTATTCAAATTTGAGAATTGCTATTTTATCATTTTGATGGGAATTTTCCCTTATACCGACCTTATCCCATTTTGGATAATCATCAGTACTGAAAACATGAATTTTTACATCAACATCAGGAACTTGTACAGATACTTTTTGGTCAAACACCATTGAGACATCTTTTTTATGTGTTGGGGTATTTATGATATACCCTGAAATTAAGTCCGTATCCTTTGCACAAGAACCGGCACATGAACACATCAAAAAAAGCAAGGACATCTGAAAATATTTCACAAAAGTGGTCATAGTCAAAAAGGTTAAGTTTATGGATAACGATTTGGGATTCGTTAAATACTTTTTCAAATATATGTAGTACTTTTCTTACATATTAATTTTTGTGGTGAAAGTCCGTTAATTTGTTGTGAACGCTCATTGACCATTATTTTACCACCTTATATTCTTTGAATACACAAAAAAAGAGCGACCAAATGGTCGCTCTTTTTTTTAACATAGTATCCTATAAATCTTACATACTAAAAGCAGCTTTAATTTCTGAAACCATATCCAGTTTTTCCCAAGTAAATAATTCCACTTCTTTTTCAATACGGCCGTTATAAGGTGATTCAAAAACTTTAGTGATAGTTACCGGTTCTTTACCCATATGACCATAAGCAGCTGTTTCCAGATAAATAGGGTTTCTCAGCTTTAATCGTTCCTCAATTGCAAAAGGCCTCATATCAAACAACTGGGCTACTTTTTTGGCAATATCACCATCACTTAGCCCTACCTTGGAAGTACCGTAAGTATCTACATAAATAGAGGTTGGTTCCACTACCCCAATAGCATAGCTTACCTGTACCAAAATTTCTTCCGCAACCCCAGCGGCCACCAAATTTTTGGCAATATGACGAGCAGCATATGCCGCACTACGGTCTACCTTGCTAGGATCCTTACCACTAAAAGCACCGCCACCATGGGCGCCTTTACCGCCGTAGGTATCTACAATTATCTTTCTTCCGGTTAATCCGGTATCTCCGTGAGGTCCACCAATGACAAATTTTCCTGTAGGATTAATGTGATATTTTATCTTATCGTCAAACAATTTTTGAGTCTCACTTGGCAATTGTGCCTTAACCCTGGGAATTAAAATAGAAATGATATCAGATTTAATTTTTTCCAACATTTTTTCATCGTTGGCATCAAAGGCATCATGTTGTGTGGATACCACAATAGTATCTATACGTTGAGGCTCATTGGTATCTGAATACTCTAACGTAACCTGTGCTTTGGCATCTGGCCTTAAATATGAAATCTCTTTACCCTCTCTACGCAGTACTGCCAAAGTATGTAAAATCTTGTGTGATATATCCAAGGCCAAAGGCATATAATTTTCGGTCTCACTGGTAGCATAACCGAACATCATTCCTTGATCACCGGCACCTTGCTCTTCTTTGGCACCGCGATCAACACCTTGGTTAATATCCTGACTTTGTTCGTGTATCAACGATATTACGCCACAAGAATCCCCACTAAATTGGTATTCTCCTTTGGTATATCCTATTTTATTGATTACTTCACGCGCAATGTTCTGTACATCTAAATAGGTATTGCTGCGTACTTCTCCTGCCAAAACCACTTGGCCAGTAGTTACCAAGGTCTCACAAGCAACCTTACTTTCTGGGTCAAAGGCCAAAAAATGATCCAACAAGGCATCACTGATTTGATCCGCAACTTTATCCGGGTGTCCTTCACTAACAGATTCTGATGTAAATAAATATGGCATAACAAACTTTTTTATTCTTAATAAAGGATTTGAACTTATGCCGAAAAAGAAGTATGATGTGATATGGTATCAGCATCAACTGCTTTAGCATTTTTTTGTCTAGACCCGCAGGCAAAAACAGAGGTTGCAATCAGTCAAATCCCTCCTCTTTATTTTAATGAGATGCAAAAATAGAAAAAATGTTCTGTTCCCTATCTTAATACCATGTTATTTATTGACTCTATTCAATAAAATGTCCATTACAAATTATATTTGATAGATAACAGTACATAACGGGGCTGAACAAAATATGCCTGTGTACTGAAATAAAGTTCGTTGGTACTGTCCCTATTTAACGTGGTCGTATTTAAGAGGTTTGTTCCCTGTATACCATACTCCCAATGGCTGTTCTTTTTTTGGTAGGTAAGGTCTGCCCCCATAAAACTATAGGTATTGGTTATGGTATCTTCCTTATCATTATATTTATAATAATCATAATCTAGATTAAAAATAAAGTTCTTTAAAAAGCTGGCATCAAAACGTGCATAGGGTCTTTTGGTGTAAAATGTGGTCTCCAGACCTCCGTTTTCATAATTATTTATGGCATAGCGGTAACCTAATTCCAAATTGGGTGCATTTTTAAAATTGGTAGACAAGGCAGTGGAATAATTCTGTGTCAAGGAATTTGAGGTACGCTGTACATTATCTACCAAGTTATTGGTCGTGGACCAACCCAAATTTCCTTGAACCGAAGCTTTGATCTTGCCAAATGTGCGCTCGTATTTGCCGTTTGCGCTAAACGATTCATCAGCAAAATTGGAATTGATCGTACTGCCCACCCTATTGATACCCACAATATTTACACCGTTCTTGAGAGCATCAATTCTTTTGGTATATGCCAAATTTGCAAATATGTTAGTGAAATTAAACATATTGAAACTGAAAAAATTAAGGGAAACATTATGGTTTAACGCACTTTCCAAATCCCTATTTCCACTATACAGGGAATTGTAGTTGTTCAGCACATATCCTTGCGCAAAATTACTTACATCCGTAAACGAACGAGTAACCTGATAATTGAAACGAATATTTTCGGATTTTTTTAATTGTGCATTGATATACACATCTGGTAACAACGACGTTAGATCGTCATTGACCACAGTACCCAATTGTTCATTACGTACATTAAACCTATGCAAGGTTAACCCTGGGTTAAAAGTAAATATGCCTGAAATCACCTTATAATGTAACCCTGCGTATACATCAGACACATGAAAATTAACATCATTGCCAAATTCCTCACCGTTCATGTTCAATACCTCCCCATTATCAAAAATTTGAAAAATGCCAGAATTAAAATTCTGATTGCTCTGTGTAGTGCCCAAGGTTAAATTGATGTTACTCTTGCTTCCAAGAACCCTGTAATAATCTACTTTGGCATCTACCTTGTTCGTTACTACAGTTTTAGCCTGGTTTATATTATACATCTCCTGGTTTTCATCAACCGGAAATATATCTACAAATGCAAACTCATTTCGTATGGCCTCATAAAATGGATCTTCGTCCTGGTATAAATGCTGGGCCTCTACCGCAAAAATATTTTTCTCATCAAGTGTATAGTACAAATTCAGGTTTTGGTTCAGTGCCAAAGGTTTTTGTTCTTTTACTTCCATTATTTCATCTGTAATGGAAGAAACGGAAAGTATGTTGACCTCCTCGGTATCATCTGATTGTTTTAGGAGGGCATCATAGTCCAATTGAAAATCTTCATTTGGCTTATACCTGGCACTTAACTTTGCCAATCCTAATTGAATGGTCTGATCGGTATTGCTAGTTGTACGCTCCACATCATTGCTGGCAATATAAGAGGTGCTACCTTCGGACTTCATAAGTGTGCCGGTATAGGAATATATACCAAAACCACTTAGATCAAGACTTTCCGTTGGTGCATAGCTAAAATTTGCCGCCGCAAACTTGGTATCGATATCATTGGCCCTATTATTTTGCGCAGAGGAAAGGCCCAATGCATCTACTCCCGTAGCTATAGTACTTCCAACTCTTGAGTTTAAATTTCTAAATCCGCCCGTAAAGTTTCTGTAGTCGTTTCGGGTAAAAGGTACTTCACCAATATTATTTAAATCCGTAATTATATTTACGCTGTACTTAGGACTGTAGTAAAACAATTTGGGATGGGCCAAATACCTATCATCCGGGCCATACCCTGCCGTAATCTCACCAAACCAAAAATTCTTTTTTCCTTCTTTTAATTTAATGTTCAATGCAACATTATCATCATCATTGGTAAGCCCTTTCATTTGTGAGACCTCATTGAAATTTCTCAACACCTCTACTTTGCTCAAGGAATTGGCAGGGATATTCTCAACGGCCAATTTGCTATCTCCGTCAAAAAAATCCTTTCCTTCTACCATAACCTTGCTCACCGTCTTACCTTCCACTTCTATTTGGCCATCGTCATTTATTTCAATGCCCGGAAGGTTTTCCAGTACATCCTTCAACTTTTTTTCTGTCCCGGAAACGAAGGAATCCGTATCGTACACAATAGTATCGCCCTTAACGGAAACAGGCATTTCATAAGTAACATCCACCTCATCTAACTGTGCGGCCTGCTCGTACAAAACAATATCTTTAACCGCATCATCCTCAGCTGCGGTAAACGTAAAGGATTCTGGTCTAAACCCTAGATAACTCACTTTGATCGTGTATTGCTCACCAGTTTTCAACTTCAATTTAAATAGCCCTGCATGATTTGTTATCCCGTAGGATTCCAAACCTTGGGTGGCCGTATTAATGGCTATGACATTGGCCATATCCACACCGGCACCCAGACTATCCTTTACTATGCCGGACAAGGATATTTCCTGTGCATTACCAAAGATTGCACACAAAAACATAAGGACAAGCAAGAAGGAATTTCTCATATAAACGGATGTATAAAAGTGATTTTGGAGGATACAGTTAGTTTGGCCTACCACCACCGCGACCACCGCGATTTCTAAAATTTTCGCGCATTTCCTTCATTTTCTCCTGAGCAATGGTATCATATTCCTCTTGCGTCACCTTTTTGCCTTTATTAGGTGCTTTAATTTCAATCTTGTCTGATGGATTCATAGTAATCTCGGAACATATAATTGTAGTAACATCATCGTTTACGGCAAGTATTAGTCCCGGAAGCCCCCAATATAGCCCAGGACCTTGATTTATTGGGATTTCTGGGGTATACCATGCAACAATTTCCACCTCCTTTACTATAAATTCATCTTCCTTTTCCGCCTCACTTTTTTCTTCATCACCCCTACCCGGTCTTCTAAATACTGCCCGCATATTGGGGCGTTTAACCGTTTTTACTGCTGTTGCTTTAAAGGCCATATAATTACCAATTTTTTTGGATTCACTTTCCATCTTCCAGTCCAACGCTTGCAATTCATCATCGATCAGGAAAATTTTACCCAACAATTCATTCTTGACCAGATACCGTTGGTCCTTTATATTTTTATAAAGATCCCCATCTGTACCGGTCAATGCCCCAAAACGTGGACCACGGCCGCCACCTCGTTCCCCTGGCTGTTCCAACTTTTTTTCTTCCTCGTAGATAGAGGCTGTTTTATTAAAATTGAGCACAAAGGTTTTTTCATTGGCCCTTTTCATACGCTCCATCATTTCCTTCTTTCTATCTTCTGGTATATTCCTATTTCCAAAATCAAAATTTACCTGGGTTTTACTTTGGTAAACGGCTTTTCCTTGAAAATCCTGGGCCTGCACCTCTACGATCATGCAAGTAACGAACACTACTATGAACCACGTATATTTCATCATCTATATAATTAGAATGCCAATAGGACTGTTTAATTAGGTTTTGGTTTAACGTATCTATGTTAATAATTACAAAACCCAATTTTTTTTAAGCCATACGGCAAATATGTTTTTACATCCTGTAGTTATCTTGTATCTTGTACCATCTAAGAATTGCTTAAAAAACAACACAACCATTAATCATTTTATTCTATGCACATAGCAGTTGCCGGAAATATCGGTGCAGGAAAAACGACCTTAACAAGATTACTCGCAAAACATTATAAGTGGGAAGCCCATTTTGAAGACGTAGTGGAAAATCCATATTTAGATGATTTTTACAATCAGATGGAACGCTGGAGCTTTAATCTACAGATTTACTTTTTAAACAGTAGATACCGCCAAATTTTGCAGATAAAGGAAAGTGGCAAGGAGGTTATCCAAGACCGCACCATCTATGAGGATGCCCACATCTTTGCGCCTAACTTGCACGCTATGGGCTTAATGACCAATAGAGATTTCCAAAACTACTCTAGCCTGTTCGAGCTTATGGAAAGCTTGGTAGACCCGCCAGATTTATTGATTTACCTACGTAGTTCCATACCCAATTTGGTAAAACAGATTCACAAAAGGGGGCGTGAATACGAGAATACCATATCCATTGACTATTTAAGCCGTTTGAACGAACGCTATGAAGCTTGGATACACGGCTATCAAAAAGGAAAATTACTGATCATTGATGTTGACGATTTAGACTTTGTGGACAACCCAGAGGACCTTGGTACCATTTTAAATAAAATAGACGCGGAAATCAACGGTCTTTTTTAAAACGTTATTAAATATTTACCACGTTTGAACGATTTTGAAAAAAAGGTACGTCACTTTCTTAAAAATGACCAGCCCTTTATTTTTATCATAGATTTTCAAAAATCCGAACAGTTGGCCTACTCTTTTCAAGAAGCCGCGGCCCAAGACATTTATTTTAACATTAAAGGCAATGGAAATGACCGGCAATTACAACCTTTAACAACTACCGCTACATCTATTGACCTACGGCCCGAGCCTTTTAATAAAGATGCGTATATAAAAGCGTTCCATACAGTACAGAATGAATTAAAAAACGGCAATAGTTTTTTATTGAACCTAACCTTTTCCACACCATTACATACCAAGGCCTCACTAAAACAAATTTATCAAAATGCATCCGCACCATATAAATTATGGTTCAAGGATAAGTTTATTGTTTTTTCACCCGAGTGTTACATCAAAACTAAGGACGATTCCATATTTTCCTATCCGATGAAAGGAACGATCAACAATGATGTACCAGATGCAGAGGCTCAATTGCTGTCCAATAAAAAGGAATTATACGAACACAATACCATTGTGGATCTTATACGCAACGATCTGTCCATGATCGCAAAAAATGTTAAGGTCAACAAATTTAGGTATGTTGAAAAAATTAAAAAAGGAACCCAAGAATTACTGCAGACCAGTACAGAAATTCAGGGTAATTTACCTAAGGACTGGAAGGATAATTTTGCCGCTCTACTTTTGAAAACATTGCCGGCGGGTTCTATAAGCGGAGCGCCCAAGAAGAAAACAATAGAGATCATAGAATATGCGGAGACTACGCCAAGAGGCTTTTACACAGGCGTATTCGGTATTTTTGACGGCAAGGATATTGACAGCGCCGTAAGTATTCGCTTTATAGAAAATAATGACGGCCAATTAATTTACAGAAGTGGTGGCGGTATAACGCATTTGAGTACGTTAGAAGAAGAATACCAAGAACTATTAGAAAAAATTTATGTACCCATTATTTGAATCCGTACATATACGCAATGGCCAAATAAAAAATGCCGTCTACCATGAAAAAAGGTTTGCCAATTCTTACTTCGCTTATTTTAATAACAGACCGGCCTATTCTTTGTTCGAAAATATTTCCCTACCAGAATTAGACCTAGACATCAACTATAAATTAAGAATAGCATACGGTCTTAAAGATAAAAAATGGCAGATCACACCTTATACAAATTCCCTTCCTTCTACATTGCAATTGGTTTATGACGATACCATTACGTACCCCCATAAATTTAACGATCGTGAACATCTGAATTCTCTTTACCAAAACAGAAAAAATGCCGATGATGTCTTGATCATATGTAAAGGCCAAATTACGGATACCTCATATTGCAATATATTGTTTACCGATGGATCTACAATATTTACCCCTTCCACACCATTGCTCAAAGGTACATGTAGAGCAAGATTACTGGCCGAGAACAACATACAAACCAAATTGATTACTCCTGCAGATATACAAGATTACCGACATTTTCAATTGATAAACGCCTTAAATGATTTTGATGCGTCTAGATGGATGCCTATTAAAAACATTTATCAACCTAAATAAACCCATGGTCCTTGGCATGGGCAATGGCCTCTTTGGTTTTATTGACCATAAGAAAAGGGATGTCCTTAAAGTCCACAAAAAGATTTTCTATTCTCGCCATTCGTTTGGCATCGTTTACGCTTCTTAAATATATTGCCTTGATCCTACCTGGAAAAAGCGTAGAAATTTCCTGATATATATCCCCATCCTTTTCTCCACTATCGCCTATCAAAATAAACGGAAGATCAGGGTATGACTTCAAAAGATTACTTATCTCTCTTTGTTTTTGTGGTTTTTCGTCATTTTTCTTTCGCATTCTAAAACTGGCCATACTGCGCAGTAAAAGAGGGCCCTTGGGAAAATTATTCGTTTTTAAAAAAAGTTGTAGATAGCGGTAAAGGTTCCATGGACTATGGCTTACGTAGAAAATAGGGTTAGCTTCATCTCCTGTTTTCCCATGGTGCAACTTCATATAGAAATCAGAAGCGCCATCTAACTGCCTACGCTTGGTAGCCCTTTTGAACATAGTGTTGATAATAACCTTCCATTTTAATGAAGATACCACCCCCGTATGCAATATGGTGTCATCAATATCACTAATTACCCCAAATTTGGCATGTTCACTAGGAATAAGCATTTCACCAGGGAACTTATTCTTTAAAAGGATTTCACGTTTTAGATTGGTATCCGTAAAAGATAGCTCAAAATTTACCCAACCTTCATCGTTTGCTAGATCATGTAGACCGTTAATATCCTCGTCAATTAAATAATAGCCATCATCATCTGTAGTGCCTTGCACGCTTTTTCCATTGGATAGGGTTATCTTAATGGCCGTGTTCCTAATTTCATCGGTCTCAAATCTTTTCCATGTATTCTGCATTAAGTTAAAGATTCCCTTTTGATCCAAATCTATATTCTCATCTTCAATGGCACGGCCACGTACGTAAAGCCTGTTTGCACTACCGTACGACTGAAAATTGATGATCTGAAGTTTATCTTTCTTAAAAATACCCATGGTGTTAAAATTACGGTCTTTCAACAACCTTTAAAATTTTTATTGCAATAATTACATCAATTAAGTTACAATCTAACCTTAAGAGGTCAAAACGGTCATTGGAGCGTGTATTCACTCATTGAAAACTACCGTACGCTCATTACCCGTTGTATATCGCGCTCAATACAAATAGTTTTAGCGCTATAATCATACTTGTACAGTACAAGTCTAAAACCCTAATTATGAAACCAAAAAAAAATCCACAGCAAGACCTCAACAAAAAAAGTGCCACCTACTTTGTTTTTGGACTACTAATAGTTTTAACAATGGCATATGTAGCCTTGGAATGGAAAACGTTTGACCAATCCGTTTATGACGAAGTAGGAATGAACAAACCTGACCTGGATATTATAGAAGACGCCCCAATTTTTCAATTAGTGGTTCCGCCGCCACCAAAACCACCCGTTCTCCCTGTTGAAATTGAAATAGTAGATGACAATGATCCCGTAGAGGAAACGGAAGTTATTGCCATTGAAGTCAACACAAATACGGAAGTTGTGGACATCTCTGAATTTAATGTCATTGACCCTGATGAGGATGATGAGGTTAAAGTGATTTGGAAAACTATTGAGGAAGTTCCTATTTTCCCAGGGTGCGAAAAAGAAACGGATAAACGAGCCTGCTTTAATGAAATGATGCAAAAACACATTAAGAAAAACTTTAGATATCCAGAACTAGCACAGGAAATGGGTCAACAGGGAAGAGTAAATACTCAATTTGTGATCAACAATGATGGCAGTATTAGCAATATACAAAAAAGAGGCCCGCATGAATTATTGGAAAAAGAAGCTGTCCGTATTCTTTCTAAACTACCAAAAATGAGTCCGGGCAAACAACGGGGCAGAGCGGTCCAAGTGTCATTTTCAATTCCTATTACCTTTAAACTACAATAAAAGGAATAAAAAAAACCATCAGCATAAAACTGATGGTTTTTAAATAGTTAGGGTAACCCTTCCTAACTACTTATTGATTTCTACTTTTTCTATGGTAACCTCTGTACTTGTCCCCTTTTTTTCAATACTGGCATTTTCAAACTTTTTTAGATGTGCCTCTACTTCAGCTTTTGTACCAGTATATATTTTTTCCTCTGTTACAGATTTACCGTTAACCATGGTTGAATAGGTGACAATGGCCTGGGCCAAATCATCATTTTCCACATTCATCTCAATAGTCACCTCCTTGGTATCTTTTAGCATGGTAACGCCATCTTCCGTATGTCCACCTAAAATAGGTGCTATGACCAAACCGATCAAGCAGGTCAATTTTATTAAAATGTTCATAGAAGGACCGGATGTATCCTTAAACGGATCTCCTACGGTATCACCGGTAACGGCTGCTTTATGCGCCTCTGAACCTTTATAGGTCATTTCTCCGTTAATTTCCACTCCGGCCTCAAACGACTTCTTGGCATTGTCCCAAGCTCCACCTGCGTTGTTCTGAAAAATTGCCCATAATACCCCGGATACGGTAACACCGGCCATATAACCGCCTAGCATTTCCGCGATAGCCAATTTATTCATCCCGAACAATAACGGGGCAAATGCGATAACCAAAGGAAAACCAATGGTCAACAATCCTGGCAATATCATTTCTTTTAGCGATGCCTGTGTAGAAATAGCTACACATTTATCATATTCCGGTTTGCCGGTTCCTTCCATAATTCCCGGAATATCCCTAAACTGACGCCTTACTTCCTGAACCATTTCCATGGCCGCCTTACCCACAGCGTTCATTGCCAATGCGGAAAATACTACAGGTACCATACCACCAACGAATAGCATTGCCAATACCGGAGCTTTAAAGATATTGATACCATCTATTCCTGTAAAAGTTACATAGGCCGCGAACAAGGCCAAAGAAGTCAATGCCGCGGATGCGATAGCAAATCCTTTACCTGTTGCTGCCGTAGTATTCCCAACAGAATCCAAAATATCCGTTCTTTCCCTTACTATCGGTTCTTGTTCACTCATTTCCGCAATACCACCCGCATTGTCGGAGATTGGGCCAAAAGCGTCTATAGCTAATTGCATTGCCGTTGTGGCCATCATTGCAGAAGCGGCCAAGGCCACACCATAAAAACCTGCAAAAGCATACGATGCCCAAATTGCACCCGCAAATAACAATACTGACGGGAAGGTGGATATCATACCTGTTGCCAGACCCGCGATAATGTTTGTTCCTGCACCTGTTGATGATTGTTGAACGATTTTTAAAATTGGAGCTTTTCCCAATCCAGTATAATACTCAGTTACCGAAGAAATTACTGCACCTACTACCAAACCTACCAATGTAGCATAGAATACACGCATTGAGGAAATTTCCTGTATTCCTTCCCCAAAAAATTCCATTTGCATGGTTTCCGGCAACATCCAAGTTACCAGTCCAAAGCAAGAAACGGCCACTAGGACTATAGATGTCCAGTTACCTACATTCAAAGCTCCCATAACTTGGGCCTCTTTGGCATCATTACTTTTTATCTTTACCAGCATGGTTCCTATAATAGAAATAATAATCCCCGCTCCTGCAATGGCCATTGGTAGTAAGATCGGACCAATACCCCCAAAGGCATCTGAAATACTACCGCCCATATCCTTGATAACATAATTTCCCAATACCATTGCGGCAAGAACGGTTGCTACATACGAACCGAACAAATCTGCCCCCATTCCGGCGACATCACCAACGTTATCACCTACATTATCCGCAATGGTTGCCGGGTTACGTGGGTCATCCTCAGGTATTCCTGCCTCTACCTTACCTACCAAATCCGCTCCCACATCGGCAGCCTTTGTATAGATACCTCCGCCTACACGTGCAAATAACGCAATGGATTCAGCACCAAGGGAAAAACCCGCCAATGTTTCCAAGACAATGGTCATATCCATAGTAGAGGTCCAGATACCTCCCATAAAAAATTGGAAAAATGCTATAAAAAATATGGTAAGTCCCAATACGGCCAACCCTGCTACACCAAGTCCCATAACCGTGCCACCGCCAAAAGAAATTTTCAATGCATTTGGCAAGCTTGTTCGTGCAGCCTGAGTGGTCCTAACATTGGTCTTGGTGGCAATTTTCATTCCTATATTTCCTGCAAAAGCGGAAAAAATAGCCCCAAATATAAATGAGACTACAATTAACCAATGTGTTGTAGGCACTATAAAGGAAACTATGGCAAGTAAAACACTTACCACAATTACGAAAACGGATAAAAGTTTGTATTCTGCACTTAAAAATGCAAGGGCACCTTCATAAATGTAATCTGAAATTTCTTTCATTTTACCATTTCCGGCATCTTGTTTCATTACCCAAGATCGCTTAATACCCATGTAAACCAGGCCTAAAATTGCCATTGCAATTGGCATGTAAATCATTAGTGACTCCATTTAATCTTCTGTTAGTTAGTTATAAAATTAGCCCGGCTAAAGTAGTAAATTAGAATAGAATAAAAAAAGCCACTTTTTATTACAAAAAGTGGCTTTAAAAACTATAATCGTTGCTTAAATCACAAAAGTGCGTTTTGCTTTATGTTCACTTTCGTTATATCGCTTAACACATTCGTGATAAATTTCTATTGCTTCTTTGGAATCTCCCCATCCCCCAGTATCAACTTTTTTCTCCTCTAAATCTTTATACACTTGAAAGAAATGCTCTATTTCCTTTAATCTATGCGGATTTAAATCGCTGATATCATTATTATTGCTCCAGATCGGATCTGAAACCGGCACGCAGATTATCTTTTCATCGGGACCTTTTTCATCGGTCATATGAAAAACACCTATTGGCTTTACCTCCATAACGGTCATTGGGTAAGTAGGCTCCGTACCCATCACCAATACATCTAAGGGATCCTTATCCAACGCCAGTGTTTCTGGAATAAAACCATAGTCTCCCGGATACATCATTGAAGAGAACAACATACGGTCAAAACGTATTTTATGCAATGCAAAATCGTATTCGTATTTATTTCTACTTCCTTTTGGAATTTCTATTAACACATCAAAGGTCAATCCTTTTCCTGCTGCCATATTTCTAATTATTTATTTGTTGCTGTGAATGAAACGTTAGTTATTAGTTATAATTGTAAAATTTAATTGAATTAAAAGACAAATCCAAACGTGCCGGTGACCCCAAAGGGACGTGCATCTGGATTATCCAGGTAATTTCCCCTGAAATTGAAATCCAATCTAAATACCTTAAAGATATTACCTATACCAAAAGAATATTCATAATAGATTTTTTCCGAAGGAGCCCTTAACGGAGTGTTTATCGTTGCCGGGGCACTCAATGCCTTATTTGCATCTGACAAGTCTCCCCATACACCTCTTATAGCCACAATTTCACGTAAGTTCATTTTTCTTAAAAAGGGTATTCTGGAGAAAAAGCGACCATTGAAATTATGCTGCAAATGTACCGATGCATAAGTATCCGTTACAAATTCATAAAAATCCAAGTTGGGGAAAGAGCCATAATTAGAGAAAAATGTTTGGTTTCCCGGTACCACACTTAAAAGGCCCAAAGGTACTTCACCAAACGTCTTACCCAATTCCACGGTACTCATCAACCTACCAAATCCACCCAATTGCCATGGTTGGCTATAGGAAAATTGTAATTTGCTATAATCAAAATCACTACCCAATACTCCTTTGGTTCCTTTGGTGAAATTCAACAACAATGTACTGTATGTATCATTAACATCCCTTCTTTCTACCCCATAACCTATAGTTTTCTTACCAGGCGTATATAAAAGCAAGGCATTAAAATCAAATTGCCTTATCTCCGAAGATACCCCCGTGGGCGATTCTGCATCCACATAATCCAAACTAAAATCATTGGGCAGTGCGGAACTTAAGGTCCTAAAAGTTCCACCCATGGAAACCTTAAAATTATTTAGGGGCTCTATTTCAAAATTAAGGGCGCTTAAATTAATGTTGGTCAACCTATTATTGGCCCCTACGGTCAATAAAGATGAGGAGGCTATACTTCTGCCGAGTACATCATTGGTTGCCGTTAAACTTACCCCTAGTTGCTCAATATCCCTACGGTTTCCTCCAGAAATGATAAACCTACTGTTTCTATCGACCAGAAATTTTCCGGCAAGACCGTGCTTAAATTTATGGTCTGTAAAACCATAAGCGGTGTACCCTTCTATTCGCCAAGGGTCATTTTGGCCAAAGTAGGTTCTGGCACCAATACGTACACGAGGACCCTCCGCACTGTTGTATCCAAAAAAATCGTATACAGAACCCAAATCCAAATTCCATTTATCCACTTCTACATAACCAGAGCCTAGAATACTGACAATATTGTAATACGATTTAAATTTTGGAACGGTTTTGAGGGTATCCAACAAAGTATATATCCCTTTTTCGTCCTTATTCAATGATTCTAACCTATTCTTTTCCCAAAATTCATCATCCTTAATGATTTGGTTAACGTCCAACGGATTACGGTCCTTTTTATATACCTCCCGTGGTCTTACCACGTTAAATTCATAGTTGTCGTATACCGTTGTTCGTTTGCCATACAATCCTCTGGATTCTTCTTTTTTGTTAAAACTAAAATCACTTAACATATAATCCCGTTTTAGCAGAAAAACAGAATCGTTCAATACTTCAAAATCCTGCTCAATATAAATCTCCTTTACCCAATTTATATTGGCACTCTTAGTAACCTGTAGGTTAATGTTCTTGATTGCATAGGTAGAATCGTTTACCCAAAAATCACCCTTAAAGGTCAACTCGTTTTTACGCCGTGGATAATACACAATATTATAGCACCATTTATTATCTATAAAGGCACTATCCCGCAAGGCATAGTTATAGGTATCTATACCGGTTCTTGACAGTGGACTGGTGAAGCTCTTGTCAAAAAACTTGAGGTAATTATCATAGACATCATACTCTTGGTACAAATCCTTAACGAAGGCTATAATGGCCTGGTTATTTTCAAACCCGGAATTCTTATTGCCCAGTACATCTTCTTTTTCCTCTTTTAACTTATTATCACCATATACCTTGGAAAATGTTTCGTTCAGGAAAATGGGCAAATAGGTTTTCCCCGTAATTCTAGAGGTATCCAAATCCTGAAAAACAAATTCCAACCCTTTAAATATTTTACTTTTAATCAATGCACTATCAATGGTATTGAGGTCAAACTCTACCTTTTCATATTTATCAAATGCATATTGATTGAATTGCCTTACCCCGTTTTGACGTTTTTTAGCCCAAATTTTACGCAGAATATCTATGGCGGGATTATTCTTTTTGGATTGTTTTCCCGCAATTAAAACGACCTCGTTCAGCTGTTCCGCCGCTTCGCCCAAAGTAATCGTCAAATCATACATAACCTTAGAGGTCAATTCTAACTCATACTCGGTATATCCTATAAATGAGACGACCAGGGTAGTGTAATCGGTTTCAGATTCTAAATAAAACCTACCATCATCATTTGTAATGGTACCTTCCGTAGAATTCTTAAAAAATACATTTGCGAAAGATACGGGCTCACCTAGCTCATCTACCACAATGCCCCCCACCTTGGTCTGGGCGCTTACCGTAAAACACAGCAAGCCTAAAATTGCAAAGAATATATCTTTCATAAATTTTCCTTGAGCTCAGCTTATTTTGGCCACAAACAACATATTAATAAAAAAAGCTTCTCCAGACTTGGTCGGAGAAGCTAAGGTACTTTACAAAACTTTATATTATTTGTATAAAACTTTTTTTACGGCGTTAACTACATCTGTAGCATTTGGCAACCATTCTTCCAATAAAACAGGGGAGTAAGGTGCTGGTGTATCCGCAGTATTTATCTTAACGATCGGGGCGTCCAAATAATCAAACGCATGTGCTTGTACATGATAGGTGATTTCAGTGGCAACATTTCCAAATGGCCAAGCTTCTTCCAAAATTACCAAACGGTTGGTTTTCTTCACAGATTTTAATACCGCTTCGTAATCCAAAGGCTTTACGGTTCTTAAATCTATAATTTCACAGCTGATGCCATCTTTTGCCAATTCATCTGCTGCTTTATCAGCTTCCTTAATTATTTTACCAAAAGAAACTATGGTAACATCTTTTCCTTCTCGACGAATATCCGCAACTCCTAACGGAATGGTATAATCACCTTCCGGCACTTCACCTTTGTCACCATACATTTGCTCAGACTCCATAAAAATTACTGGATCATCATCCCTTATGGCCGCTTTCAACAACCCTTTGGCATCTGCAGGATTAGATGGCACCACTACTTTTAGGCCCGGGCAGTTGGCATACCAACTTTCAAAAGCCTGGGAGTGCGTTGCCGCCAATTGACCAGCAGAAGCCGTAGGACCCCTAAATACAATAGGACAAGGAAACTGACCACCGGACATTTGCCTGATCTTAGCAGCATTGTTGATGATCTGATCAATACCTACCAATGCAAAATTAAAGGTCATAAATTCTATAATAGGTCTATTGCCCGTCATGGTTGAACCCACACCTATACCGGCAAAACCAAGTTCAGATATTGGCGTATCAATTACCCTTTTAGGGCCAAATTCATCCAACATACCTTTGGAAGCCTTGTATGCACCGTTATATTCCGCTACCTCTTCACCCATTAAATAGATAGACTCATCCTTTCTCATTTCTTCGGACATGGCCTCGGCTATCGCTTCTCTAAATTGTAGTGTTTTCATCTATGGAAAATATTATTCTTTGTTATATGCTAGAAAGCATGCAAAAATAGCAAATATAATGTCAATTAATAGAATGCCCTATTCAAAAAAAGTTATAAAATTTACTATGCATGCATAGTAAATTAGGAATTAAATGGTTATCTTCGTGGTCATTGATTTAAAGTTTATATACATGAAAATATTAGTTTGCATAAGTAATGTTCCTGACACCACTTCGAAAATAAATTTTACGGACGGTGATACTAAATTTGACACCAATGGGGTGCAGTTCGTCATCAACCCCAATGATGAATTTGGACTGACCAGAGCTATGTGGTTCAAGGAAAAACAAGGTGCTACGGTACATATAGCGACCGTTGGCGGACCTACTGTAGAACCTACTATGCGTAAGGCTTTGGCCATAGGCGCAGATGAGGCATTTAGGGTGAACGCAGAACCAACGGACGGCTTTTTTGTAGCCCAGCAATTGGCCGAGGTTGTCAAGAACGGAAATTACGACTTGGTAATTGGCGGAAGGGAAAGCATTGATTATAATGGCGGAATGGTACCGGGCATATTGGCCTCTTTGACCAATATGAACTTCATCAATACATGTATTAGTTTAGAGGTTGATGGCAACAATGTTAGTGCAGTTAGGGAAATAGATGGCGGTAAGGAAAAATTAAGCAGTACGCTTCCTTTGGTCGTAGGAGGACAAAAAGGTTTGGTAGCGGAGAGCGATCTTCGTATTCCAAATATGCGCGGCATCATGATGGCAAGAAAGAAAAGCCTGACCGTTCTAGAACCTGTAGATGGTCTAACTACTACCGTGGACAAAAAATTTGACAAGCCGGCACCAAAAGGACAGGTTAAACTTGCTACTTCTGTAGATGAGTTGGTAGACTTGCTCCATAATGAGGCCAAAGTGATATAAAAGCCCGGTTAGGGTAAATCTAAAAAATGATAACATGTCAGTATTAGTATATACAGAATCTGAAAAAGGAAAATTTAAAAAAAATGCTTTTGAAGTCGCTTCCTACGCAGCGGCAGTAGCAAAAATGATGGATACCACGGTTACCGCCGTATCCTTTAACAACTCCGAAAACGAACTACTTGCGGATTATGGCGTATCCAAAGTTATGCATATTGCCAATGAAGATCTTTCAACCTTCAATGCCAGTACTTATGCCGCAGCCTTAGGGCAAGCCGTTAAGAGTGCAGATGCCAAGGTAATCATCCTTAGCTCCAGTACGGATACAAAATATTTAGCACCCTTATTGGCGGGCAATTTAACGGCTGGCTATGTACCAAATGTAGTGGCGGCACCTGAAAGCGTTTCTCCGTTGACCGTTAAAAGAACGGCGTTCAGTAACAAGGGTTTTGCCCATACACAACTTGAAACGGACGTTAAAATCATTGGTGTATCCAATAATGCCTACGGCGTCCAAGAAAATAAAACCGATATATCGGTAGAGGAATTCAGTGTTTCCACGGATGGAATATCAAATGCAACGAAGTCCGTAGAAATCGACAAGGTTGTAGGTAAGGCAACCATAGCCGATGCGGATATTGTTGTTTCTGCCGGTAGAGGACTTAAAGGACCTGAGAATTGGGGAATGGTAGAAGAACTTGCAGATGTCCTTGGCGCTGCAACCGCATGTTCCAAACCAGTATCCGACCTTGGATGGAGACCCCATGGCGAGCATGTGGGCCAAACGGGTAAGCCCGTTGCCAGCAATCTTTATATTGCCATAGGTATTTCCGGGGCAATACAGCATTTGGCCGGGGTTAGCGCCTCAAAAACAAAAGTGGTCATTAATAATGACCCTGAAGCACCTTTCTTTAAGGCCGCAGATTACGGTATAGTTGGCGATGCCTTTGAAGTCGTTCCACAATTGATTGAAAAATTAAAGGAATTTAAGGCCCAAAACGGCTAATTTTTTGTTATTTTGTGCCCCTTAAAGGGCTGTTCAGGTAGTTGGAACCCCAAGTATTTTGAACAGCCTTTTTTAGTAAATAAAATATGAGTCTAGTACGTTTAAAAATAAAAGGTATTTCATACAGTCAAACTCAAAATGGTGCCTATGCACTTATTCTGAACGAGGTAGAGGGCGACCGTAAGCTTCCTATTGTCATTGGAGCTTTTGAGGCACAATCCATTGCAATTGCCTTGGAAAAAGAAATTAAGCCCCCAAGACCATTGACCCACGACTTGTTCAAGAATTTTTCAGATCGTTTTGATATCGTTATCAAACAGGTCATTATCCATAAATTGGTAGATGGCGTCTTTTATTCGAGCATAATTTGCGAAAGAGAAGGTATTGAAGAGATTATAGACGCAAGAACCAGTGATGCCATTGCCTTGGCTCTAAGGTTTCAAGCACCTATATTCACTTACAAGACCATTCTTGACAAAGCTGGTATTTTCTTGAAATTTTCATCAAAGGAAAAGGAGCAAAAAGAAAATGACGACAGCATTATGGTAGACGAAATTTTACAGGAAGGGGAGACCATTGAAATTGAATCCGGCGCATCTGACGGCTATACGGAACTTACCATAGAAGAATTGGATGCAGAGCTTAAAAAAGCGGTCAGCAATGAAGACTACGAAAAAGCCGCAAAATTAAGAGACGAAATCTCTAAACGGAACTAAACACAAATTTACAATTTATGAAAAAGGGCAAATGGCTGCTATTTTTTGCACTAATATTCACCTCAATGACATTTGCTCAAGATAATGAAGTACTACAGTCACAAGCTGATACCGTACAGAACATTTCGGCTAATGAACTTATGGAAATGACTGCCACTGAAGGTTTTTCCCTTAACAGCTTGGGCAGGGGAATTCTTGGAATGGCCGTACTTTTATTATTGGCCTTCTTGTTCAGCTCAAACAGAAAAGCAATCAATTGGAAAACGGTGGGCATAGGACTGGCACTGCAATTGGTCATTGCCGTTGGTGTTTTGAAAGTTCCTTTCGTCCAATTGGTTTTTGAGCAAATTGGAAAAGTATTTGTCAGCATTTTGGAATTTACCCGAGCAGGTAGTAAATTTTTATTTGAAGGATTAGTGGTAGACACGGGTACCTTTGGTTATATCTTCGCTTTTCAAGTATTACCTACGATTATCTTTTTCTCCGCCCTGACCTCCCTACTCTTTTATTTGGGGATTATTCAAAAAGTAGTAAAGACCTTGGCATGGCTTTTATCCAAAAGTTTAGGCATATCAGGACCTGAAAGCCTTAGTGTAGCAGGAAATATATTTTTAGGTCAGACCGAAGCGCCACTCCTTATAAAAGCCTATTTGGAAAAAATGACCCGTTCGGAAATCTTATTGGTGATGATTGGAGGCATGGCAACGGTAGCAGGAGCCGTTTTAGCCGCATATATTGGCTTTTTAGGCGGTGAGGATGAGGCACTTCAACTGGTATTTGCAAAACACTTATTAGCGGCATCGGTAATGGCAGCGCCTGGTGCTATAGTTATTTCCAAGATGTTATATCCACAAACAGAACAGGTAAATACCGATATACACGTTTCCTCAGAAAAAATAGGTTCCAATATTTTGGACGCCATTGCCAATGGTACTACAGAAGGATTACGATTGGCCGTAAACGTTGGAGCGATGTTGTTGGTGTTTGTAGCCATAATTGCCATGGTCAATGGCATATTGGAATGGACCGGAGACTTGACCAATTTTAATTCATGGATTGCCGAAAACACCTCTTATTCAAAATTTTCCTTGGAAGCTATTTTAGGAACCATATTCGCTCCTTTAATGTGGTTGATAGGCGTGGCCAACGAAGATATAATGCTTATGGGGCAACTATTGGGGATTAAACTTGTAGCAAGTGAGTTTGTCGGGTACATACAATTGGCAGAATTAAAGGACTTTGCCACACAGCCCCATTTACAATTTAACAAATCTGTGATCATGGCCACTTATATGCTTTGCGGTTTTGCCAATTTTGCATCAATTGGTATACAAATAGGCGGAATTGGTTCCTTGGCCCCTAGTCAACGAAAAACCTTGTCTGAGTTTGGTATGAAGGCAGTATTGGGCGGCTCTTTAGCATCCTTGCTTTCTGCAACGATTGCAGGTATGATTTTAGGATAAGCACCCTCAACCCACAAATACAATTGATTTTCAAATAGATATATCACCTTAAGCATTCATTATGAGTACTTAATCGAAGTAAAAAATTTACTTCGATATTATTTAATAACTTCCATTTCCCCTTTAAATGTAGACTTGTTAACATTCTTCAATAATCCATTTGAAGAATAAACTTTAAAGTTGGAATGAAAAACTATTTTATATTACTTGTATTGATTGCTTTCAATGGCAAAGCACAAAATATTGGAGATTTTATTTCGGTTAATCCAGCGCCTCAGAATACGGATTTCATCATTCCAGCTACACATACATTTCAAACTATCATAACTGAAGGTGATGCCTTAACAGAA
Source organism: Maribacter sp. MAR_2009_72 (assembly GCF_007827235.1). Classification (NCBI taxonomy): domain Bacteria; kingdom Pseudomonadati; phylum Bacteroidota; class Flavobacteriia; order Flavobacteriales; family Flavobacteriaceae; genus Maribacter; species Maribacter sp. MAR_2009_72. The sequence continues at coordinate 1,880,880 of NZ_VISB01000001.1, forward strand.
GGCGGAACATTACCTAGAAATACAGATTTTACTGGATATGTACCTATAAACGGTAGTAGTGATAACGGCTATTTAAGTATCAATGCCGAAACCAACCCAGGTGGTGTCTCCATCTTGGATATCAACTATAACCCAACTTCCAAATTATGGGCAACCACATTATCGGCACGGGTAGATTTCAGTTCGTTTGTTCGGACCATTTATAATTGCTCTGGTACTGTAACCCCATGGAATACAATTGTGAGCTGTGAAGAGCACACCTCTCAAGAGCGATTGGATAATTATCCGAATAGGGATGAGAATAATGATGGATATGACGATTTAGGATGGGCAGTTGAAATTGATCCTGTAACCAAAACAGTAATCGATAAACTCTGGGCACTAGGCAATTTTAAACATGAGAATTTAGTCATTCACAACAATCAAAGAACGGCGTATCAAGGTGCTGATGCCGCTGTAGGGTATCTTTACAAATTTGTTGCTGATGCTCCCCAAGATTTAAGCAGTGGAAAATTATATGTCTATAAGGGCTCAAAAAATGGACCAGGAGATTGGATTCAAATAAATAATACTACAAAAGAAGAACGCAACACTACTGTTGCCCAAAGTACGGCAGTAGGAGCAACGGTATTTAACGGTATAGAAGATGTTGAAATTGGACCTGATGGCTATATTTATTTTGCCGTAAAAAACGAGGACCAGGTATATCGTTTTCAAGATTCTGACCCCATAAATGGCACAACTGTTGTCAATATGGAAACGTTTGTTGGCAATATGACGTACAATATTACGCATGCCAGCGGTACATCTTCAGTAAATTGGGGTTATGGAAATGACAATTTAGCTTTTGACAATGACGGTAATCTTTGGGTTTTACAAGATGGCGATGACAACTATATATGGGTTGTAAAAAATGAACATTCCCAAGCAAATCCGCAAGTAGAAATTTTTGGTATTGTCCCCTTAGGTGCTGAACCTACGGGAATTACGTTTTCGCCAGATAATCGATTTTTATTTATGTCCGTAATGCATCCTAGTTCAAGTAACAATATTTCAACACAAACTGATGCTGCCGGAAATGAAATTAGCTTTGATAAATCTACATCCCTTGTTCTTGCGTTAAATGAAAATCTGGGAAGCACAACTGAATATACTTGGTATTTAGATGCAGATGCAGATGGATACGCTGTGCCGCCAACTGTTGTAAGCACGAACTCCCCAGGCACAAGTTACACGCAAAACGTACTTCCTTTAACGGACTGTGACGATAACGACCCGAACGTATTCGAAGTTTCCACGTGGTACCTTGATGCAGATGGTGATAATTTTGCGGTGGCTCCAACTGTTGAAAGCTGTAATTCACCCGGAATAGGATATACCCAAACCGTACTTCCCCTGACCGATTGTGATGACAGCGACCCGAACGTATTCGAAGTTTCCACCTGGTACCTTGATGCCGATGATGACAACTACGCCGTTGCTCCAACAGTGGAAAGTTGCAGCTCACCCGGAACAGGATATACGCAAACCGTACTTCCCCTGACCGATTGTGATGACAACGACCCGAACGTATTCGAAGTTTCCACGTGGTACCTTGATGCAGATGGCGATAATTTTGCGGTGGCACCAACTGTTGAAAGCTGTACTTCTCCCGGAACAGGATATACCCAAACCGTACTTCCCCTGACCGATTGTGATGACAGCGACCCGAACGTATTCGAAGTTTCTACTTGGTACCTTGATGCCGATGGAGACAACTACGCCGTTGCTCCAACAGTGGAAAGTTGTACCTCGCCCGGGACAGGATATACGCAAACCGTACTTCCCCTGACCGATTGTGACGACAATGACCCGAACGTGTTCGAAGTTTCCACTTGGTACCTGGATGCCGATGGCGATAATTACGCTGTGGCTCCAACTGTTGAAAGCTGTAATTCACCCGGAACAGGATATACCCAAACCGTACTTCCCCTGACCGATTGTGATGACAGCGACCCGAACGTATTTGAAGTTTCTACTTGGTACCTCGATGTCGATGGAGATAATTACGCCGTTGCTCCAACTGTTGAAAGCTGTACTTCTCCCGGAACAGGATATACGCAAACCGTACTTCCCCTGACCGATTGTGACGACAATGACCCGAACGTATTCGAAGTTTCCACGTGGTACCTTGATGCCGATGGAGACAACTACGCCGTTGCTCCAACAGTGGAAAGCTGCAACTCCCCAGGCACAGGATATACGCAAACCGTACTTCCCCTTACCGATTGTGACGATACCGACCCCAACGTATTCGAAGTTTCCACGTGGTACCTTGATGCAGATGGTGATAATTATGCGGTGGCTCCAACAGTGGAAAGCTGTACCTCTCCCGGAACAGGATATACCCAAACCATACTTCCCCTGACCGATTGTGATGATAGCGACCCGAACGTATTCGAAGTTTCCACGTGGTACCTTGATGCCGATGGCGATAATTACGCCGTTGCTCCAACTGTTGAAAGCTGTACCTCCCCCGGAACAGGATATACGAAAAGCGTACTTCCCCTTACCGATTGTGACGATACCGACCCCAATGTATTCGAAATTTCCACGTGGTACCTTGATGCCGATGGTGACAACTACGCCGTTGAGCCTACAGTAGAAAGCTGTAACTCCCCAGGCACAGGATATACCCAAACCATACTTCCACTGACCGATTGTGATGACAGCGACCCGAACGTATTCGAAGTTTCCACCTGGTACCTGGATGCCGATGGCGATAATTATGCGGTGGCTCCAACTGTTGAAAGCTGTACCTCCCCAGGCACAGGATATACGCAAACCATACTTCCCCTGACCGATTGTGATGACAACGACCCGAACGTATTTGAAGTTTCCACGTGGTACCTGGATGCAGATGGGGATAATTACGCTGTGGCTCCAACTGTTGAAAGCTGTAATTCACCCGGAACAGGATATACCCAAACCGTACTTCCCCTGACCGATTGTGATGATAACGACCCCAACGTATTCGAAGTTTCCACCTGGTACCTGGATGCCGATGGAGACAACTACGCCGTTGCTCCAACAGTGAAAAGTTGTAATTCTCCCGGAACAGGATATACGCAAACCGTACTTCCACTGACCGATTGTGACGACAATGACCCGAACGTATTCGAAGTTTCCACGTGGTACCTTGATGCAGATGGTGATAATTATGCCGTGGCTCCAACTGTTGAAAGCTGTAATTCACCCGGAACAGGATATACCCAAACAGTACTTCCCCTGACCGATTGTGACGACAATGACCCGAACGTTTATGAAGTTTCCACGTGGTACCTTGATGCCGATGGAGATGGATATACCACTTTAGAAAGCATCGATAGTTGTAACAGTCCTGGAATAGGCTTTACCCAAATAACTTCAACATTTATTGATTGTAATGATGAAAATATAGAACTTAATCCTGAGACCGTATGGCGCTTAGACATCAATGAAGATGGCGTAGCCGACAATGAAGAAATGATAACATCCTGTATAAGTCCAGGAAAAGGCTATACGTACAATACACTTATTCCATATTCCATCCAAGATAATATAATTATATACCCTAATCCAACAACAGATATAGTTGATATCGACCTTAGCAAAATTATTTCTACTACCAAACTAACGTTGGTAAATTCATCCAAACAACTCGTTCTATTTAAAACTTTCAAAAATCAAAAGGTAATTTCTATAAACATCTCCACATTGGCATCTGGCATCTATTATGTAGAAATTGATGATGACAATCAAATCATAAGCACTCATAAAATCATTAAACTATAAAATCACGTTTAAACTTTAGTTAATAAATTCTAATAACCCTTTTTATAATTCCTGTCCCTTAATGGTATTTTTGCAACGGTCTTAAAACCTGATTCAGGACCATACTTAAACTATTTATCATGAAACAATACCATGACCTTTTAAAACATGTTCTCAAAGAAGGCAACCAAAAGGGTGACCGTACAGGAACCGGTACTAAGAGTGTTTTTGGCTATCAAATGCGTTTTGACCTAAGCGAAGGCTTTCCTATGGTCACCACTAAAAAATTACACTTAAAATCAATTGTCTACGAATTACTTTGGTTTTTGAACGGGGATACCAATATTAAATATTTACAGGAAAACGGTGTTAGAATCTGGAACGAATGGGCAGATGAGAACGGAGATTTAGGACCGGTATACGGACATCAATGGCGTAATTGGAATAATGATGAAATTGACCAAATCAAAGAAGTTATCCATTCTTTAAAGACCAATCCCAATAGCAGAAGAATGTTGGTTTCCGCATGGAACCCAAGTGTATTGCCTGACACCTCAAAATCCTTTTCGGAAAATGTTGCCAATGGTAAAGCTGCGCTACCGCCATGTCATGCATTTTTTCAATTTTATGTTGCGGATGGCAAATTATCCTGCCAATTGTACCAACGCAGTGCAGATATATTTTTAGGCGTACCCTTCAATATAGCATCGTATGCTTTGTTCACTATGATGATGGCACAGGTTTGCGGTTACGAAGCCGGTGATTTCATTCATACGTTTGGAGATGCCCATATTTACAACAATCATATGGAGCAAGTTGAACTTCAAGTAAGTAGAACACCAAGACCTTTGCCTAAAATGGTTATCAATAAAGAGGTAAAGAACATTTTTGACTTTAAATTTGAGGATTTTACATTGGTAGACTACAACCCTCACCCTCATATAAAAGGCAAGGTAGCTGTTTAGGATCAATTTCTTAATGTTTTAGGCTAAACCGAATAAACCATTTTTCTCTAACTTACCATAAAATTGTTTTCATGGTAAGTACTGATACGCTTTTAGATTTCTTTATTGAAACCAGAAAGCACACAGAGGCTATTTGTAAACCTCTTGAAATAGAAGATTATGTAGTTCAACCTATTATAGATGTTTCTCCACCTAAATGGCATTTAGGACATACCACATGGTTTTTTGAAGAATTCATCCTAAAAACATATAACAGTAATTATCAAGTTTTTGACGATGATTTCTCATTTGTATTCAACAGTTATTATGAAACGGTAGGAAAACGAGTTGTGCGCGCGGACCGTGGTAATCTATCTAGACCGTCCGTAAAAAAAGTTTTTGAATACAGGGATTATGTCACTCAGGCAATGACCAACCTGCTTGAGTATAACAACGACAAAACACTTTTAGAAGTTCTTGAAATTGGTATTCATCACGAAAAACAGCACCAAGAATTATTACTTACAGATATAAAATATATTCTAGGCAATAATCCATTACTCCCAAAATATTCAGATGTTTTTAAAGAATATACGACAGAAAATCAACCTCTACATTGGATTTCTATAAACGAAGGTATATATGAAATTGGTCACAACTCTAATGACTTTTGTTTTGACAATGAATTGGGCAGGCATAAAGTTTATTTACACGATTATTCTATTTCAAATAGATTAGTGACCAATGCAGAATATCTAGAATTTATTAAAGCAGACGGTTATAAGCGTTTTGATTTGTGGCACGCTCAAGGATGGGATTGGGTGCAACAAAATAATGTTGTATCACCTTTATATTGGCATCAAGTTGATGACGAATGGTATAACTACACGTTAAATGGACTTACAGAAATTGCACTAGACGCTCCCGTAACACATATATCATATTACGAAGCATTTGCATATGCCCAATACAGAAATTGCCGTTTACCTACTGAATTTGAATGGGAATCCGCACAACATCAATTTAAATGGGGACAGCGCTGGGAATGGACGGAAAGTGCATATTTACCCTACCCCAACTATAAAAAGCCAGATGGTGCTTTAGGGGAATACAATGGTAAATTTATGGTCAACCAAAAAGTATTGCGCGGAAGCTCTGTTGCAACCCCAGTTAACCATTCTAGACCAACGTACCGAAACTTTTTTCAGACCGACTTAAGGTGGCAATATACCGGTATAAGGCTGGCCAAATAATTACGACAAAAAAGATATGCACAAACAATTAGCCATCTCCCTAGACACCCCTTTTAAACAAGAAGTATTTGAAGGCTTAACCTCATACCCAAAGTTTTTATCCTCCAAGTATATTTATGACAAAGCCGGTGACAAGCTCTTTCAAGATATTATGAATATGCCGGAATATTATTTGACCAATACGGAATATGCCATAATAGAGCAACATAAGATTCAACTAGCCCACATGTTCAGTTGTGGTAACCTACCGTTTCATTTAATAGAAATGGGAGCCGGTGACGGTAAAAAAACTAAAATTCTATTGCGTCATTTTACTCAACAAAATTTAGATTTCACATTTAGACCCATAGATATCAGTCAAAATGCATTAGATCAACTTCAGATAAATTTAAAAAGAGAAATTCCACGATTAAGGACAGAACCTTTGCAAGGTAATTATTTTGAAACGTTGCGTAAATTGAATTTTAATACGGAAGAACGAAAGGTTATTTTGTTTTTAGGCTCTAACATTGGAAATCTTTGCCATGAAGAAGCAATAGATTTTTTATCACAAATTCAAGAATATATGCAGCCAGAAGATTTGTTGTTCATTGGGTTTGATCAGAAGAAAAATCCTGAAACAATCCTGAATGCCTACAATGACGAGACCGGAATAACCGCTAAATTTAATAAAAACCTGCTCGTAAGAATTAATAAAGAACTGGATGCCAATTTTAATATAGATTGCTTTAAACATTGGGAAGTTTACGATCCGGAAACTGGAACGGCAAAAAGCTATTTGGTAGCAAAATCTCCCCAAAAAGTATTTATACAAGCCTTAGACCTACATATTTCATTTAAGGCTTGGGAAACCATACATACAGAGATTTCCCAAAAATATGATGATAGAACTGTTCAATGGTTAGCGGAACAATCCAATTTAACCGTTATAGATGAGTATAGCGACCCTAAACAATTTTACAAAAATTATCTCTTTAAAAAATCCTATTAAATACCATAAATGTAATTTGGAACAAAACCTTAATAGTGGAAAGAAATACTACCATAGTTATAACGAACATTCATTATTTTTCCATACTTGTATAAAAAACAATATTTCATAAAAGTGACAGTAAATGCCATTCCCTTATAAGTTAACGAGAAAACAATAACTGATGCGACATGGTATTATCCAAAAACGCGCAAATTACCCAAAGTCATAAAAACATAATTGCTTTTTGGCGCAGATTGACAAAAATCCTAAAAAAACAGCAACAAAAAAAGGCATAGCGTACACCATGCCTTTCATAAAACTATTTTTTTCTTTTTATAGTTCCAATACTGCATTTTCAGACCCAGCGTAATCATTCCATTGGTAACGATCAGCTTCAGTTTCATTGATATAATTTCCGTCTACCAAGTATTTAAACTCAAAAGAATTTTCTTTTGGAAGATCAAAAGTTCCTTTAAATGTACCGTTTTTCAATTTTTTTAAAGTACTAGCTTTTGGACTCCAATTATTAAAGTCTCCTACTACAGCTACACTTTTTGCCTCTTCTGCAGGTACGGTAAACGTCACTTTACATACCGGCTTGGATTTTAGATATTTCTTTGCAATTGCCATGATATTAATTTTAGAATTTAGGACAAAACTACTATAATAAAACACTCATTACCAATACGTAAGACCATTTTTATGAATATGATAAAAATTAAAGTCTTTTTAACCCTCCAATAGAATTTTATCCTACAAAAATTATCTTTAATGAATAGCTATCTCGTTGTCTTTAAGATTTTTACAATGTCATCTATATCCTTTTCATTATTATAAAAATGAAAACTTAAACGCACTCCATCTCCCCTTTGGGCACAATGGACACTATTACTTTCCAGTTTCCTGTAAACCTCGTTGTCTACCTTAATATTAAAAATAGAGCTATGACCTATTCTACGACTAAATTTTTCATCCAACAGCCCTAATTGTAGAAATGCCGCCTTTGCCTTTTCCGCCAATTGTTGATTATGGAATGTTATGGCATCCATCCCAATCTTGACAAAATAATCCATTGAAAATTTTAAACTACCAAAATTTAAGGAAGATAAATGTCCTGGTTCAAATAACTTGGCAAATCTAATTTTATTCTTCTTTTCAAAATCACCATTTGCAGCATTGAAACCAATAGTTCGTAAATTAACGTTTTTACTTATCTCATCAGAAAACAACATAAAACCATTTCCATATCCTGCCAACAGCCATTTGTAAGCACTTGCTCCCAATACATCAATGCCCGAAGCATCAAAATCAAAACTTGCACTTCCACAAAACTGCGTGCCATCTGCAACTATCAATAAATTGGGAAAATCTATTTTTAGTCTTTTTAAAAAAGCGCGATCTATAGAAAAGCCATCTACCCATTGCACCAAACTTAACGCCAAAACATCAATTCCTTTCTTTGCAATTAAATCATAGATAACATCTTCCAAATCATACGTCATTTGCACATATTCAATATCAAAATCCCTATTTTCAAAAGCCCAGTTCAATGAAGGGTAATCCCCTTTTAACAACAACACCTTTTTCTTAGGGTTCAACCCCTCAAGCAACATATTTAGGGCAATGGAAAAATTGTTCACCAATGCAACACGCTCCCTATCACAGTTAAAAAAACGTCCTACGGTATCCCGTGTTTCGGAAATCACTTGTAGAGCCTTTGAACGCATATCACTTCCATGTATCAAAAAATCAAGATCATGTTCTTGACGCCAGTCCAATAACGATTCATACATTGGACCATAAACTGCAGTATTGGCATAAATACCATTTCGTAGTACCGGAAATTCCTTTCTTAATTTTTCCATATTTTATTGGGTAATATACATTTCCTGTATCTTTGAGTTAAAGATAGGAAGAGCAATGTTTTCCAAGAAAAAAAACACCAAAATAGATGTAGAGCAACATGAGCTCGTAGAAAACGCACAAAAGAGAATAGCTCAGAAAAAAAAGCTATACACTCACTTTGTAGTGTTTTTGATAGGTAGTGTTTTCCTAATCCTGATAAACAAAATTTTAAAATACGGTCAAGAATATGATTGGTTTATATGGGCCATAACATTCTGGGCATTTTTATTTGCACTGCACATATTCAATGTATTTATTACCAATAGATTTATGGGCAAGGAATGGGAACGTTCCCAACGGGAAAAACTAATTCGTAAACAGCAGGAACGAATTAATGTAATGCAGAAAGAATTGGATACCCAGCAACCTTTAGAAATTGAACCTAAAAAAAAACTGTATTGAAAACCCTAATAATGATTGCCGCCGCAGCCGAGAACGATGCATTGGGCAAGGATAACGACCTATTGTGGCATTTGCCGGATGACTTTAAGCGGTTTAAAAGATTAACAACTGGCCATAAAATAATTATGGGAAGAAAAACTTTTGAGAGTTTTCCAAAACCTTTACCCAACAGGACCCATATTATTATAACTAGAGATAAAAATTACACTACGGATTTTAAAGATTGCATAATTGTACATACGATAGAACAGGCCATTGATTTGGTAGCTAACGAAATTGCCTTTATCATTGGTGGTGGCGAAATATACGCATTGGCGGAAAAATTTGCAGATAAAATAGAACTAACAAGAGTTCATGCAAATTTTGATGAAGCGGATACCTTTTTCCCAGAAATAGATGAGTCTCTTTGGATGCTATCCGTACAAGAATTTCACCCCGCAGACGAGCGCCATAAATTTGCATTCACTTATCTTACCTATACCAGAAGAAATCCTTCTTTCAATGTTTAAAAATCTAAAAAATTAACATTTGATTCCATATTGAAAGGAGTTAAAATACCGGCTAGCACCTTCTTATTAATGTTTGTATAAAATTGATGCTTACCCTTTTTGTTAAGGTCTGCAAGCAAATTAAATTTCTCCAATACATTCTTGGTCTGTTTTGCTACAGCCCGCCCAGAATCTATTATCGTTACATTTTTCGGCAATATTTTCCGCAATACGGGAATTAGGTATGGATAGTGGGTACAGCCCAGTACCAAATGATCCATTCCTTGCTCCAACATTGGGGTGATATAACTTTCCAAAAGTCCAAACAATTCCGGACTTTGCAACTGCCCAGCTTCAATCAACTCTACCAAACCGGTTCCCTGTTGTTCCAATATGGTTATACCGGCAGCATGATTTTTAGAAGTACTATGAAAGAGACTACTGGACAAAGTTCCTTTTGTAGCCAATACACCCACAATTTTTGATTGCGATCGTAATGCGGCCGGTTTAATAGCAGGCTCTATTCCTATAAAAGGTATGGAGTAATGGTCTCGTAAATACTCAATAGCATTTGTGGTCGCCGTGTTACATGCCACTACCACCATTTTACAATCCTGTGCCAACAAATGTTCAACATTCTTAATACTTAGCGCTATAATCCGCTCATTAGATTGTTCCCCATATGGAGCATTTTTACTATCTGCCAGGTATATGCAATCCTCATTGGGTAGCAATTCCTGAATTTCACTCCAAATAGAAGTGCCACCTATACCAGAGTCAAAAATGCCTATTGGCCTGTTATCCATATTATTCCAATACCTGTATTATTGGCTTACCTGTTGTACCATTAGGAAATGAAATACCCAAAAGGGCGGAAATGGTAGGCGCTATATCAGGAATTTCCGTTCGTTCAAAAGTCGCTCCCGGTTTAATTCCCTTACCATAAAAAAGTAATGGTGTATGGGTATCGTAAATTTGGGGAGACCCATGGGTTGAACCCGTTTCCGAATAAGAAATGAAACCGGGTTTTAGCACCACCAAAATATCACCAGAGCGCTTTTGATTATATCCATTCTGTAAAATGTAAGGAATACCATGGGTATACTCATTATTCCACATTTGATCCGCAGTGTACACCCTATCAACAGCATCATAACTTAAAAACTCCTGTGCAATTTCCGCTTGGACTTCAGCAAGGGTCAAATCAAGATTTTTTATGATTTTATGGTCCAGGAACAGCTGATAATTAGAATAGTTTTTCACAATATCCTCTGTACCATAGGTATACCTTAAAAACTCGGCTAATTTTTTGGAATTAGTAGCATTATCAACATAACCTGATGGAATTTTTTGATCTCTTAAATATGCAGGCACTTCAATTGCTGCATGGTCCGCAGAAAGAAACAAGGTATACTCACCTTCGCCCACGGTTTTGTCCAATGCTTTGAACAATCTTGCCAAATCCTCATCTAAACGCAAATAGGTATCTTGAACTTCCTTGGAATTTACACCGTACTTATGACCAACATAATCCGTACTGCTATAGCTTACCGCTAAAAAATCCGTTATGTCATCTTGCCCCAATGCTTCCTGTTTTAAAGCTTCTATAGCAAAGTCCGTTGTCAGGGAATTACCAAAAGGTGTTGCCTTGATAATGTCAAAATCCTTGTCCTTATTCAATAAAGATGTAGTACTATGAGGAAAGGTTGGTGCTTTTTCACCATTAAAAAGCCCTTCATAGGCGTTATTGTCAGTACCACTTTCTTTATACTCCTTAATATCCTTTAATGTATTCCATGCTTTCTTGTACGATTGTGCTTTTCCAGATGCATTAAAATCCTGCACCCATTTTGGCAACACATCCATATAATATGAACTTGTTATCCATTTCCCTTCATCCTCTCCATGAAACCAATATGCAGCATTGGCCGTATGGCCGCCCGGCAATACAGCGCCCCTATCCTTTAATGCTATGGCAATGGTCTTACTTCGTAATTGGTTATGAAGCCGTAATTCATCGGTAACTGTGGTAACGGTCATTCTATGCGGAGACATTTTACCAGCATTGGATGCAGTGCCTATTGATGAATATGTTTCATCACCCGCACAATATACATCTTGTTCTATTTCCTTATCATACCAATTATTACCTATCACCCCATGAACGGAAGGAGTAGTTCCCGTATAAACAGAAGTATGCCCAGGACCTGTGCTGGTAGGTGCATAATTGTAATGATTGTTCTTACAGTTAAACCCTTGCTCCACCAATCTCTTAAAACCATCCTTACCATAATGGTCGTAAAAGCGTGTTAAATAATCATAACGCATTTGATCCACCACAATACCTACCACTAACTTTGGCTTGGTTCTTATAATATCCTCCCCGGTGGTAGATTTACCCCGGTTTTGTGCAGCGACATTTGCGCTTAAGGAAAATAGTCCCAAAACAAACGCGACTACAAAATAACTTCTGATTTTCATACTGATCCAATTGTAGCACAAAAGTAAATAAATTACACCTTTAAAGATTAAACCGAGGTTAAATGAAGTCCATTATTGTTATTTTTACAATAAGAATTCTATTTTTATTCAATGAACTATTTGGCATCTGTAGGAAGCTATGCAATTATGATCCGTGAGGTATTTAAAAAACCTACCAAATGGAGAATAATGAAAACGCTGATTTTAAAGGAAATAGACGAATTAATCTTTAGTTCATTAGGTATCATAATTTTTATTTCCTTCTTTATTGGTGCTGTGGTTGCCATACAAACCGCATTGAACCTTACCAACCCACTCATACCAAGAAATCTTATAGGATTTGCCACTAGACAATCTGTTATCTTGGAATTTGCCCCAACGTTCGTTTCCATTATTATGGCAGGAAAAGTTGGATCCTATATTACATCCAGCATTGGAACAATGCGCGTTACAGAGCAAATAGATGCTTTAGAGGTCATGGGCGTAAATTCATTGAATTACCTGGTATTCCCTAAAATTATTGCTATGCTGTTTTATCCGTTTGCAATAGCCATTTCTATGTACGTAGGTATTTTTGGCGGATGGATGGCAGGTGTTCTTGGTGGATTTTTAACCAGTACCGACTTCGTAACCGGACTACAGACAGATTTTGTGCCATTTCATATTGCCTATGCATTTATCAAAACATTACTATTCGCTTTCATTATAGCTACTATTCCATCATTTCATGGTTTTTATATGAAGGGTGGTGCTTTGGAAGTTGGCAAGGCAAGTACGACCGCTTTTGTTTGGACCAGTGTTGTCATTATTATTTTGAACTATATTTTAACGCAGCTTTTACTAGGATAATGATAGACGTACAAGACATACACAAATCTTTTGGCGACGCCCATATCCTTAAAGGTATTTCTACCAAATTGGAAAAAGGTAAAACCAACTTGATCATTGGACAAAGTGGATCTGGAAAAACTGTATTTCTTAAATGTCTATTAGGTCTTTTTTCCCCTGAAGAAGGTAATATTGTTTACGATGGTAAAAAATACGCTGACCTATCCGATAATGAAAAGCGAGAATTGCGACAGGAAATGGGCATGGTTTTTCAAGGAAGCGCTCTTTTTGACAGTATGACCGTAGAAGGCAATGTAATGTTTCCGTTGGAAATGTTTACCAAACAGTCCAAAACAGAAATGCAAGACCGTGTCAATGCGGTACTGAAAAGGGTAAACCTTATTGATGCCCATCATAAGTTTCCATCCGAAATTTCCGGGGGTATGCAAAAAAGAGTTGCCATAGCCAGGGCCATAGTCATGAATCCCAAATATTTGTTCTGCGATGAACCAAATTCTGGACTTGACCCCAAAACCGCTATCTTAATTGATAATTTGATCAAGGAAATTACAGAAGAATATAATATCACCACCGTAATCAATACCCATGACATGAACTCGGTAATGCAAATTGGGGAAAAAATCATTTTCCTTAAAGATGGGTACAAGGAATGGGAAGGCACTAAGAATGAAATCTTTAAAACAGATAATGAGGCCGTTACCAACTTCGTCTATTCCTCTGATTTATTTAAAAAAGTACGTCAAATGTACATTGAAGAACGTAATTAATCTTTAGGCATTTCCTTAATCTGAATATTCTTGTTATTCAATCTAAGGCGCAACCACTCTTGCAACTTGGTCATATCCTTAACGGTTTCAGACCTGTTGGCATCTTTCTTCCAGGTAACCTCAAATAATGGAATACTATCAGTCTTATTAAAATCCGTCGAAATCAAATATGCATATCCCATGCGCTCCAGATTTTCATAATTGGTTTTAGCCTCCAAGCTAATTTCATTAAATGGAATCTGATTGGAGGAGATTTGATTTAACCTCAGCAATTCCGTTTCAAGAAACTTAATGCGCTCATCCTTATTGGAAAGAATACTTTTTTGAGATTCATATAGCTCATTTACATATTTGAGCTCATTGGCCTCATCACTCTTTGAACCCTGCACGACCACCAAATCTATTCCCTTGAGCTGTTGGTACTCTTGCATTTGATTTTCCCATGTGGCAATTACATTATCGGGTATTGTTTCATTGCCCATAAAAACCAACTCTATCTTGGAGTTGTCCTTATCACTATATACGATCTCGCTAAAATCCTTCAAGAATTTTCCTTCTCCCGTAAACTGATAAGGCACTATTTTTTCATCGATAAAACTTCCGGCGTCTCGCATAAACAGAGATTTTTGAAATACGCTATAAAAGGTAATTCCTGCCGGAATCATTACAAGAATAGCTAGCAATGAAGCCAACCTACTGATCAACCTTCTTCGTTGCGAATTTACATAGCGTACCATGGGAAAACGCAAAAGCTTGATCACCAAAAACGTTGCCAATGCTATAAAAATGGTGTTAATGGTGAAAAGATAAAGTGCACCGGTGGCGTAGGACCAATTTCCTATTGCCAAACCAAAACCAACCGTACATAATGGTGGCATCAACGCAGTTGCGATCGCAACCCCAAAAATAACACTAGCTATGGTTCCCTTTTTTGCACGGGCAATTACCAGAGCCAAACCACCAAAAAATGCAATTAATACATCTCTAATATCCGGTGCCGTTCTTGCCAATAACTCAGAAGACTCATCCCTAAGCGGAAAGAACCTGAAAAACAAATAGGCCGTAATGACACTCAAGACCACCATAACGGCAAAATTTTTCAATGATCTTTTTAACGTGTCTATATCATTGATCGCCACGGACATGCCAATTCCTAAAATTGGACCCATTAGCGGCGAAATTAACATTGCACCTATGACCACTGCAGTAGAATTGGCATTAAGACCAATTGAGGCTATAAAAATGGAACAAATCAAAATCCATGAGGTATGGCCCTTAAAAGGAATATCCGCTATTATGGCTTCCTTGGTCGCTTGCTGATCCGTGTTGGTACGTATATCCAACAACTCGGACAAAAATTTCTTGATGCTACCTAAAAGCCCTTGAAAATCCTTTTTTACCTCTTCACCCCCACTACCTTCATTACTTGTTGGGGTAATGTTATCTTGATTAAGATTGTTTTCCATAATTAAGCATATTCATCTCCAAAGGTTTCCTTGACCTTATTGAGCACTTGTTTAATATCCTGTTCCTTGGCTTTTGGATAAATTAATAAAACTTCATCCTTATCCACTATAATATAATCATCTAGTCCATCTACCACAACCACTTTTCCTGCTTTAGACCTAATCATATTGCCATTGGCGTTTTGCGTCAACACTTTAGCGTTGACAACAGCATTATTGTCTTGGTTCTTATCAAGCTTATCATATAACGAACCCCATGTTCCTAAATCGTTCCAATCAAATGTGGCTTCCAAAACGAAGATGGCATCTGAATTTTCCAAAATAGCGTAGTCAATGGAAATATTTTCGGCACTTGGATAAGTATTGGCAATAAATTCACGCTCACCACTTGTATTATATGCCGAAAAACCATCGAGAAACAATTGGTGCTGTTTGGGCTGGTAGTGCTGAAAAGCATCTACTATAGTCTTTACACTCCACATAAATATCCCGGCATTCCATAAAAAGTTTCCTTGGGCCAAAAATTCCTTTGCAGTTTCATAGTCCGGTTTTTCCCTAAACTGATTTACTTTTTTAATTTGGGACTGATCAGATTTATCAAACTCAATATATCCAAACCCTGTATTAGGAAAAGATGGTTTTATTCCTAATGTACATAATACATTCTCTGTCTTACATTTTTCAAAACATGCTGTAACATCTTTTGCAAATGCTTCTTCATCTTCTATCCAGTGATCACTTGGCGCTACGATCATTACCGCATTTTCATTCATTTTTTGGATTTTCATTGCCGCGTACAAAATACAGGGGGCCGTATTTCTCATTGCAGGCTCCAATACTACCTGGTCTTGCTTTACCATTGGCAACTGCTCCAATACCAAATCATTATAACGCTCGTTAGTCAGAATTAAAATATTCTCCGTAGGTACAAACTTGTTTAAACGTTGAAATGTTTTCTGGATCAAGGTACTGCCCGTACCCAGCATATCATGAAATTGTTTTGGGTTATCACTCGTACTTATTGGCCAAAACCTTGACCCCACTCCACCTGCCATCAATACGGCATAATAATCTTTGTTCATATTAACTTTTTATTAATTCCACTTCGGCATTGGGCTGAAATAAAAACATTCTGCCAGAAGCCATTTCTATACATTCATAGCGCTTGGTACGTTTGTTTCCCTTTTTAAAAATTTTTCCATTATAAATTCTAAAAACGCTACCTATTGGTAATTCGTAAACGTAATTTTTATCTGATTGTTGCTCGTCATATTGCTTTAATGCAATAGACAAGCGGGCGTCTGTACTACTACTTGCTTTTGGGTTCTTAAAATGTCTTGCAATCAACGGTAACACCTGTGCAGGAAACACTTCGGGCCTTATAAACGGCAACATTAAATGTTGAAAAGTTTTTTTCCATTCCACACCATGTGGCTTTATTGATCGACCATATTTTTCAAATGCGACCAAGTGCGCAATTTCATGAATGAGCGTTATTAAGAACCTATATTTATTTAATGATGCGTTTACTGTTATTTGATGATGCCCATCTTTCCTTCTTCTATAATCCCCATGCCGCGTTACCCGTTCATTTACGATCTTTAAATGTACGTGCGTTACCTTTATAAGTTCAAAACATGGAATTACTGCAGATTCCGGCAGATATTTGGCTAAAGTTTGATGCATATTTAAGGTGTACTACTACTTACCTGTAAAATTTTTCCATTATAAAGTTTATGACCAGTCAAAGTAAAATTCATAACATACTCGGCCATTTCTATCGCTGTTACCGGTGCTTTATATCCTGGAAAAGCTTCTTCCAACATCTCGGTCTGCACCGCTCCCAATGCCAGCGCATTGAAAGAAGGCCCCGTTTCCTTAAATTCTTCCGCAAGTAATTCCGTCAAAGTCAAAACCGCACCTTTACTTGAACTATATGCCGCCAACCCTGCAAACTTGGCACTACCTTGAATACCGCCCATTGAACTAATGGTAACCACATGGCCTCTATTATCCATGAAGGGCAAGACCAACTTTATCATTTCCGCCACTCCAAAGACATTGACCTCATAGACCGATTTAAATTCTGCTTCCGTAGTTTCCAAAAAAGGTTTATTGACCAATTTTCCCGCATTATTGACAAGGGCAATGACATTGGCATTCCTTTCTTTTAAGAAGGAACATAAATGCTCCCTGTCCGTTGCAGAGGATACATCAAAAGGGAATGTTTCTATATTCTTATTCCCAAGTTCCTTAATTGGCCCTTCATTTCTTGAAAGGGCCAATACCATATTACCTTTAGCGGCCAATAACTTGCATAACTCATAGCCAATGCCCCTGCTGGTACCTGTTACAATAATGTAGTCCATTACTCGTATTTTACTTCTTTTATAGGTGCATTAATAATGCCCTCTAACATAGGTTTTGCATCATTGATTATCGATGACATATGTTCAAAATCCATTAAATGTGCTTCATCCCCAACTTTATGATATTCCCCAAAATTAGTAAAGTCAAATGAACTATACGTTTGTGAAGGCACATTGAACTCATCATGGAACGGTGCATTATCCGACCTTCTAAACAAATTAAACTCTTTGGCCTTTGGTAGAAAACCTACAAAATTCTTTCCGGCATGAACATTGCTGATTTCCGCTAAATTGGACTGCTCATAACCCGTAAGATATAAATCGTGATCTTTATTGAGCATAGGTACCCCAATCATTTCAAAATTCAACATTACATATACATTTAAATTTTCCTGCTTTAATTTTTGTGCCAAATGCTTGGAACCCAACAACCCTTTCTCTTCCGCAGAAAATAGTGCAAATAGTATACTCCTTTTATTATTATTTATTCCACCAAAATATTTAGCAAACTCAATGACTGCAGTTGTACCTGATGCGTTGTCATTGGCCCCATTGGCGATATTGTCGTCAGCAACGGCATTGATCAAACCTATATGATCATAGTGTGCACCTATAATTACATATTCGTTCTTGAGCGCAGGATCAATGCCTGGCAGAACCCCAACTATATTATAAGCTATACCGTCACTATAATTGCTTAAAGTATCCTTATAGGTAGAAAAATATGGTGCAACATCGTTCTCCTCAAAAATATCCTCAATAAAACTGGCCGCTTTCCCTATACCTTCGCTACCGGTATCCCTACCCTGTAATTCATCAGAAGTTAAAAAAACCATTGTTTTTTCTATATCATGAGAACTTGTAGCGACACCGGCCTTGGATTGTATAGTATTTACCGCAGTAGGAACATTCTCCGCACCTTTAGACACGGATCCCTGTACCCCTTTAGGATTGGTGGGATTTAGTACAGTGGACTGGTCTATTTTGGCGTTTCCACAACTTAAGACCATTAAACCAATAAGTACTATAATTATATATTTCATATTACTATCATTTAGATTCTAAAGATAAAAAAAAGCATCCCGTTAAAAGGATGCTTTCATAATTCTATTTATTGAAGATTCCTAGGCTAGCATTGTCACCGGATTCTCAACATATGACTTTAATGTCTGAAGGAATTGTGCCCCTACAGCACCATCAACAGTTCTATGATCACAAGCAAGGGTCAATTTCATGGTACTGCCCACTACAATCTCACCATTTTTTACTACTGGTTTTTCAACAATTGCCCCTACCGACAATATTGCCGAGTTAGGTTGATTAATGATACTTGTAAATTCTAGGATACCGAACATTCCCAAGTTAGATACTGTAAACGTACTTCCCTGCATTTCTGCGGGAGCTATTTTCTTACTACGTGCTTTTCCTGCCAAATCCTTAACGGCCGCACCAATTTGGGTAAGTCCCAAAAGATCACAGTGTTTTACCACGGGTACTACCAAGCCTTCATCCACTGCAACCGCTACACCCATATGAATATGCTTATTATACGTTGTAGTGTCACCGTTCCAAGTAGTGTTTACTTGAGGATGTTTCTTCAGCGCCATAGCACAGGCCTTTAAAACCATATCATTGAAAGACACCTTGGTATCTGGCAGACTATTGATCTGCGCCCTGGACGCTTTGGCATTGTCCATATCAACCTCAATTGTAAGGTAAAAGTGTGGGGCACTGAACTTTGAATTACCCAAGGCCTTGGCAATCGCCTTACGCATATTAGAATTCTTGACCTCTTCCGTACCTTCTTCCCCAGACGGCAATGCCATGGAGACTGGTTGAGATGCAACAGCGGTTTCCGCTTTTCCAGCAGATGCCGCTTCAGGTGCTGCAGCAGTACTTGGAGTATAATTCTCTATATCTTTTTTAATAATCCTTCCATTATCACCGGATCCGGTAACTTTGGCCAAATCTATACCTTTATCGGCAGCAATCTTTTTTGCCAAGGGAGATGCAAAAATTCGTTCCCCATCAGCAACCGATTTTGTATCCTCTTTTTTGGTATCCGCTTGGGCCGGCTTACTTTCTTCTTTAACCGAACTCGTCGCGGCACTTTTCTTCCCTACACCGGACTTATTGTTCAAAACGGCATCAACATCCGTACCTTCAGGACCTATAATGGCCAAAACAGCATCTACAGGGGAAGATTCACCTTCTTGAATACCAATATATAACAACTTACCACTATAAAATGACTCAAACTCCATAGTAGCTTTATCCGTTTCTATCTCTGCAAGAATATCACCTTCTTCTACATCATCACCTACCTGCTTTAACCAACTTGCTACGGTACCTTCCTCCATGGTATCACTTAAACGGGGCATCTTTACAACTTCCACTCCTTCCGGAATTTCACCACCGCCTTGTTCCGTATCTTCGGAAACCTCCATTTGATCTTCATCTTCAGATGCAGTATCACCAGTAGTTTCAGAGGCCGGCGCAGATGTGCCACTACCGTTCAATAAAGAAGAAATATCCTCACCTTCATCACCTATGATGGCCAATAGACTGTCCACAGGTGCAGTGTCGCCTTCCGGAATCCCAATATGCAACAAAGTACCTTCATTGAAGGATTCAAACTCCATCGTAGCCTTATCGGTTTCGATTTCTGCCAATATATCGCCTTCTTCAACTTTATCTCCTACGCTCTTTAACCATTTAGCTACGGTACCCTCTTCCATGGTATCGCTTAAACGGGGCATATTTACTACTATAGCCATTTAATTATATTTTATGTTGAACAAATGGAAAATCCTCTTGTTCGTAAACCATATCATACAATTGGTTTACTGGTGGATAATCTGACTCTTCTGCAAACTTTTCGCATTCCTTAACCAAATCCTTGACCCTTTTGTCAATTTCCTTGATTTCCTTATCTGTTGCGTATTCGTTTTCCTTTATAATATCCAATACCTGGGTTATTGGGTCTATTTTCTTGTATTCCGCAACCTCATCCTTGGTTCTATAATGTTGGGCATCTGACATGGAATGACCTCTATAACGGTAAGTCTTCATTTCCAAAAATGTTGGACCGCCACCACTTCTTGCTCTTTCTATTGCCTTGCTCATTTCTTGGGCAACCGTTACAGGATTCATACCATCCACAGGGCCACAAGGCATTTCATAGCCCAAACCAAGTTTCCAAATTTCCGTAGAGAACGATGTACGTTCAACTGATGTACCCATGGCATAACCATTGTTCTCACAAACGAATACCACTGGCAATTGCCATAACATAGCTAAATTGAACGTTTCATGCAAAGAACCTTGCCTTACGGCGCCGTCTCCCATATAACACAAGGTAACATTATCCCTACCGGCATACTTGTCGCCAAAGGCCATACCGGCACCTAAAGGAATCTGACCTCCTACGATACCATGCCCTCCGTGAAAACGATGTTCTTTTGAAAATATGTGCATAGAACCACCCATACCTTTGGATGTCCCTGTTACTTTACCATATAATTCCGCCATTACACGTTTGGGATCTACACCCATACCAATTGGCTGCACATGGTTTCTATATGCAGTGATCATACGATCCTTGGTAAGGTCCATTGCATGTAGGGCGCCAGCCAAAACAGCTTCTTGACCATTATACAAATGAAGAAATCCTCTTACCTTCTGCTGAATGTAAACAGCGGCCAATTTATCCTCAAATTTCCTCCAAAATAGCATGTCCTCATACCATTTCAAATACGTTTCCTTGGTGATTTTTTTCATCAATTTTAACTAAAGGTTTTAAAATTCCCTGAGATTCATATGGTAAGCTTGACCAATGTCTCGCAGAGGGGCAAAAATACACATATAAATGAATCGATAAAAATAATAGAAGCAAATGAATTACGAAATTATATGCTTAACAAAAACAATAAAGAACGTGGTTATTTTATGGAAGGTGTTTTACAGCACGTATTATAGATAGCTACTATTGAACCCCAGTGGCAAAAGGTCCGCTACGGAATTGCACATAATGACCTTGCCCTTCTCACCCATAAACAACAGTTTAATAGGTTCCGATTGTTTAAACTCATATTCCGATATGGCCTGCCTGCAGCTACCACAAGGCGCAACTGGCTCGTTGACACCATGGTCCAATGCCGCGGCAGATATTGCTATGGCCCTAATACGCATTTCAGGATATTTGGCCCCAGCATAGAATATTGCTACACGCTCAGCACATAAACCGGCCGGATAGCAGGCATTTTCTTGATTGTTCCCTTCAATAATTTCATTGTTCTCCATTAATACCGCAGCACCTACCGAAAATTTGGAATAAGGTGCATAGGCCTTTTTTCTTGCATTTATAGCCGAGGACATTAAGGTCTTAAACGATTCATTCAATTCCTCGACATTTTCATGAACCGTTACCTCGATATTTATTTTTTTACGTTCCGCCATCTTAAATTGTTAGGGTCATTTAGTAACCAATAGGCTAATTTACATATTTTGAACCCGAATGGCTCAAATAAAAAAACCTGCACAAGGCAGGTTTTTTTACTTTATAAAATTGAAATTTTAATCATTGTAAAACTCCTCCCCTAAATTAAAGGTCAAGGAAAACCTTAACGTGTTCTCCAAAGGATTCCTTACCTGAGAGGTAGAGAAAAGATAGGATAAATCTATTTGGGCAGAATTAAATTTAAAGCCCGCACCCAATGTAAAGAATTTTCGGGAACCCTTATCCTCGCTTTCGTTGAAATAACCCGTTCTGAACATAAATGAATCTTGATAGGTATATTCTGCACCTAAGGACCATGTAAATTCCTTTAACTCCTCACTGAATCCGTCCGGGGCATCAGTAAAAGAGTTGAATATACCACTAAAGCCACTTTCATTTTGGTAAATATCATTGTCTTCCGCATCTACATCGCCATCATTATCAAAATCCTGGGGCGTTGGCACAAGAAGCTTGCTAAATTCCGCAGTTAACCCTACAACGTTATCCTGATCCAAGATGAAATCAAATCCGCCTCCAAACCTTAGGTTACTTGGCAAGAAATTTTCCTGTCCACCCGCATCATATTGAATTTTTCCTCCAATGTTGGAAAGATTGAATCCTGCCCTCCATCGACCATCAAAATTATTGTAAGCTATTTCCCTAGACCTATAAAAACCGGCCACGTCTACAGCAAACGAACCTGCCGCCTGCGAATCCTCAGACCCGTTTTGTGGTAATTTTAAATTTGACCTGATATATCTACCGGCCACCGCCATAGAGAACGTAGGGCTTAACTTTAAGGAATATGAACCATCTAGAGCCAACTCATTTGGTTTGGCAATAGTACCGGGGTCATTGGCAAACTGCCTTAATTCTATCTCGCCCAAAGTGAAGTAGCGCAAACTTACCGCAAACGCACTTTGTTCGTTCAACTTATTAAAATAACTGGCATTCAATAACGATATATCCGTAATAATACTCTCCAAATACGGGGTATAACTTACCCCAATACCCATTTTACGCTCGGCAAATGCAAATTTTGCAGGATTCCATTGCTGAGAAAAGGCATCGGTAGAAGTTGCAACCCCCATATCACCCATACCGGCAGACCTTGCATCGGCAGCTATAGTTAGAAATGGTACAGCGGTGGTAATAACACGTTGGTCATTCTGGGCCGCAATTTTCCCAATTACAAGTACAAAGAAAATTATTGAGATTTTTCTCATTGGAATTACATCTTTAAAATAGGAGCGAAATATACCTTTAATATATAATCACCCTTAATATTTTACATGAAAACGGACTTTTTACCGTTATCTTGTATTGTTATCTAGTTTTTTATTAGAAAAAATAAAGAACAGGTTAAATCAAAGCAGCACTAACACTTCTAAAATAAGAAATTCGCAGGCGCGCCGATCAGCTCTAAAAGAAATGCCCTAAACCATACTATTTAGTTTATTTGTCCGTTAAGATAATTAAGTAAGCCCATTTTACGTAAACGGGACGGTGATAGAATCATTTAAATTATTTTGAATTGTAAAATAATCTTATAAAAACACCGTTCTATTGAGCGAAAGTGACAAACAAATTAAAAGAAAACTTAGTATTATAAGGAATAGAAGCCAAACTACTATAACTTATAAAAAATTGAACTCAAGTCCTAATTATGAAAAAACGTTTAATAAAAGTTGTACTCTCATGCACTGTTATCGTTGGGGGATTAACGGTTAACAGCTGTTCTAAATCTTCATCGTCCAAAAATACGTCTAGAGCTACAGGTTGGAAAATAAATGCCAAGGAAGGTGGTTTTCAATATAATACAGACTTCAAGGAACAAGAAACCGCTCCTGGATTAGTATTTGTTGAAGGTGGTACATTTACCAAGGGTAAGGTACAGGATGATGTTATGCATGATTGGAACAACACGCCAACATCCCAACATGTACAATCATTTTACATGGATGAGACAGAGGTGACCAATGTAATGTATCTTGAGTATCTTGACTATTTAAAAAGCGTATACCCTCCGGAAAATCCTAAATATACCAATATTTATGTAGGAGCTTTGCCGGATACCTTGGTTTGGAGAAACAGGTTAGGATTTAACGAAACCATGACCAACAACTACTTAAGACACCCAGCATATGCAGAATATCCTGTGGTAGGCGTTAACTGGATACAGGCGACACAGTTTGCAGAATGGAGAACTGACCGTGTAAACGAAGTTATGTTGGAACGTGAAGGTTATCTATCCGAAGATGCCAAATACCAGGCCGCAACCGGAGAAGTACAGGGCACTTTTAGCACAGAAGCATATTTAAACAGGCCAGAATCTGTTTATAATGGTCAAATAGATTCGCTTCAAGGTAAAATGAAAAAAGATAGTACTTCTGCTTTCGCAAAAAGAAGTAGTGGTATCATAATGCCAGAATACAGACTTCCTACAGAAACGGAATGGGAATATGCTGCACAGGCACAAGTTGGGCAAAGGGAATACAACAACTATAGAGGTAGAAAAAAATATCCTTGGGAAGGCGATTATACTCGTAACGGACAACGCGTAGGACGTGGAGATCAATTGGCCAACTTTAAACAAGGTAAAGGTGACTATGGCGGAATTGCAGGATGGTCTGACGATGGTGCCGATATTACGGCGGAAGTTATGTCCTACAAACCAAATGATTTAGGCCTTTACGATATGGCAGGTAATGTGGCCGAGTGGGTTGCGGATGTCTATAGACCTATTGTTGATGACGAGGTAAGCGATTTTAACTATTATAGAGGTAATATTTATATGAAAAGCGCCATAGGGGAAGATGGCAAAGTCAAGGTCTTAAAAGATTCCATTGCCTTTGATACCCTGCCCAATGGAAAAGTTATTGCCGTTAACCTTCCGGGAGAAATAAAAATGGTTCCTGTAGACGAAGAAGAGACTTATTTAAGAACCAACTTCTCATCAAGCGACAACAGAGGTTATAGAGACGGAGATTCAGGTTCTTCTAGGTTCTATGACAGGTTTAGCGATGATGAGGAACAGGACGACAAGAAAAAGATGTACAACTCACCAAAGCACTCCGTGGCCAGGGACTCTGCCGGAAACCTTATAAAAGGTTACGACTCATCAAACAACAGAACAACGCTTATCAATGATGAAGTTAGAGTATACAAAGGCGGTTCTTGGAGAGATAGGGCATATTGGTTAGACCCTGCACAAAGAAGGTATTTGCCACAATATATGGCAACGGACTATATAGGGTTTAGATGTGCAATGTCTAGAGTTGGTTCAAAATCAAAGACTAAGAACAAAACGGTTAGAGGTAAAAAAGCCAAATAACATTTTGTTCATATCATAACTATTAAAAGCCCTTTTCACAAAGGGCTTTTTTTATATCTTCGATTTTATGAATATTCAAGAGTTACATACGGTTTTTTTGAAGTATCCATCAGTAAGTACGGACACTAGAAATATTAACAAAGGGGATATATTTTTTGCATTGAAAGGTGAAAATTTCAATGGCAATACCTATGCAAAAAAAGCTTTGGAACAAGGTGCCAGCTATGCCATCGTGGATGAAGAGGAATTTATTCAAAACGACAGGACTATTTTGGTAGACGATTGCCTTACCACCTTACAACAATTGGCCAACTACCATAGAAAATTTTGCTCGGCCAAAATAATCAGTCTTACCGGTAGCAATGGAAAAACCACCACCAAAGAGCTCATTAATGCCGTTTTATCTTCCACGTACAAAACCGTTGCAACGAAAGGCAATCTTAACAATCATATTGGTGTTCCATTAACTTTGTTGTCCATTACACCAGATACCGAATTTGCTATTGTGGAAATGGGTGCCAACCATTTAGAAGAAATAGCTTTTTTATGTCATATAGCACAGCCAGATTTTGGATATATAACCAATTTTGGAAAAGCCCATTTAGAAGGTTTTGGAGGCGTAGATGGCGTTATAAAAGGTAAAAGCGAATTATATGAATATTTGATAAAACACGATAAATCCATATTTCTAAATGCTGATGACCCAATACAGCTCAATAAATTAAAATCATACACTCGCAAATACGGGTTCAGCACGGAAAATTCCTCCTACTATAAAATTGAATTCTTGGGCGCACAGCCTTTTGTTCGTCTTAAGTTCGATGATACGGAGGTAACCTCTAATCTCATAGGATCATATAATTTCCACAACTGCTGTGCTGCCGTCATCATGGGTAAATATTTTAATGTTGATGTTCCTAAAATTAAGCAGTCTATTGAAAACTATACCCCTAAGAACAACCGTTCCCAAATAATCGAAAACCTGGACCACTATATAATTTTAGATGCTTATAACGCCAATCCCACAAGCATGAAAGCGGCATTGGAAAATTTCAACACATTAGACAGGACAAACAAAATAACTATATTGGGAGATATGTTCGAATTAGGAAACTCTGCTGAAGAGGAGCACCAAACAGTAGCACAGATAACCGAACAAATGAATTTTGACCAGGTGATGTTTGTTGGCGAAAATTTCTATCGCACAAAGACCGCATTGAAAAAATTTAAGAATTTTGATGAGTTAAAGCAATATCTAACGGAACATTCCGTACCGAAAAAATCGACAATCCTTATTAAAGGGTCAAGAGGGATGGCTTTAGAGCGGGTTTTAGACCATATATAATATTTAATCCAGAACTTTGGTCACAGAACCGCATGTTAACATTTTATCCCCAAAATACGGATTTCTAATTGCCTTCTCAAGGCTCAACCAATCTGCACCCGTATTGTTATCCGCCATTGGACAATGCTGCACATAAATGGGTTCGCCAAAACCTTGTACATGGTCAGCTAAATAAGTGAATGCGCTAGATAATTTTTTAAAGCTTATACGCTTTTGATCCAAACTCTCTTCTGATAATATTTCCTTCACCATTTTTTTTGCCGATTTCATGGTTGATTGAAATTTGGCATTACCCTCACTTACCTCTATTTGCAACAATTGTTCATCTAATTTCTTGGCACTATTATGGACGTCCAAACTTTTAGATGACACCAAATTATTTTTTAATTCGAAATAAGTGCCCAGTGCAATCTTAATTTGGTCATTTACTTCATTGGGAAATATTGCACCCTTGTCACTAGTTACCGGTATTTGCTCCATAGAAGTCTCCTTTGCGTACAGCATGGATTTTTTACCCTGTAATTGAGCGGCAGCATCAATTGTAAATGCACCATTGGTAACCACTTCCTCTCCTATTTCCAGTCCCTTAAAAACCACATAGCTATCACCAATGGCCTCTCCTAATTTTACTTCCCTCATTTCAAATATGGGCTTTGAGGATTTAGGCTTGGTATATACCACAGAATGCTCACCCGCCCATAAGACCGCACTCTTAGGAACCATAACCATTTGCTTATCTGTATGTTCTATTTTAACCTTTCCTTTTATGAACATACCGGGTTTCCATTGCCCTTTTCCATTCGCTACATTGGCCCTTACGGCAACAATTCGCTTGCCCTTGTCCAAAACCGGTTCAATAAAAGATATTTTAGCCACTACTGGCTCAGAAGGAAAAGCTTCGGAACTAATTAATATTTCCTGTCCCATCTTAAGTAATGGCAATTGGTCTTCATAGGCTTGAAAAACTGCCCAGACCGAATATAAGTTTGAAACCTTGAACAATGGATCCCCTTGTTTATAATAAGAGCCCTCAGAGCCTAAAATCTCTACTACGGTTCCAGAAACATCTGCCACCAAAGGAAAGTTCACAATAGGTTTCCCAGATTTCAATAAATCATCTATCTGCTTATCGGTCAATTTCCACAGTCCCAAGGTATTTCTAGCAGCAGCATATAATTTCTCATGTGTATCCTTATAAGAAGATGAAGTCAATAGTTTATCCTGGGCCAAATACAATTCTGGACTATAAATAGTGCCTATTTCTTGGCCTTTTTTAACATATTCACCAACATACTTAATATGAAGCTTATCTATACGACCATCAAATAAAGTAGTCTGGGTTGCATTTGTATTTTCGTTTAGAGCTATTTCCCCGGCAAGCACCACTTCACCGCCCATACTATTTGAAATTATTTTATGGGTCTGGACATTGGCCAAGGAAATAGCCCTCTCGCTCATTGTAAACCGGTATTCATTAGTAATCTGGTCCATATTACCCATAGGCACAAGCTCCATTCCACAAATTGGGCAAATACCCTTGCCTTCATTTACCACAGAAGGATGCATAGAACACGTATAGTTGTTTTGTTCATTATGTTGCACATGGTCATTTGCCGCGGGTTTAGTTTGGCCAAAGAATAGATAGCCCAACAAAAGTCCCCCTAATAATACCATAAGGTAAACGACGTATTTCTTGTATGTATTGAAATTTTCCATTACCTAATTTCACTATTTTTTAATTTTTGTTCCTGCCATAAACAATAGAGTACCGGAACAATCAATAACGTCACCAAAGCTACCAGCATACCTCCAAAACTAGGAATGGCCATGGGTATCAAAATATCCTTACCATGTCCTTTTGCCGTAATTATCGGCAGCAATGCCAATAATGTTGTGGCCGTAGTCATTAAGCAAGGTCTAATCCTTTTTTTCCCTGCTTCCAGGACCGCATTTCTAATTTCATTGACAGTACCGGGTTTATTAGCCTCAAAATTCTGTTTAAGATATGTTGCAATTACCACGCCATCATCTGTTGCAATACCAAAAAGAGCTATAAACCCTACCCAGACCGCAACGCTCATATTAATTGTCTTAACATTAAAGGTTTCCCTAAGGTCATGGCCCAGAAAATTTAGGTTCAAAAACCAATCTTGACCATAAAACCACAACAATATAAATCCTCCTGCAAAAGCTACCGCAATTCCGGAAAAAATCATGAATGAAATTGTCAATGACCTAAACTGTACATAAAGTAATAACAAAATTGCCAATAACACCAACGGTATGATCAAAGACAATGTTTTCTCGGCATGAACATTGTTTTCATAAGTACCTGAAAACTTATAATTTACACCTTTGGGCACAATTATTTCCCCATTATTGATTTTAAGTTCTATTTGTTCCTTTGCCTGTTCAACAGCAGAAATTTCCGCAAAACCCTCTTTTTTATCAAAAAGTACGTAAGCCATTAAAAAGCCATTTTCACTTTTGATGACCTGCGGGCCCTTTTCAAATTGAACATCTGCCACTTGATTCAAAGGTATACTCCCACCACTTGGTAGTGCAACCAGTATATTGCCAATATCTTCAGGTTCATCCCTATAATCCCTAGGATAACGTAATGTAACATCAAACCGCTCCCTTCCTTCAATGGTCTGGGTCAACACCTTGCCGCCCATTGCCGTCTCCAATATTTCCTGCAGTCCACTAATACTTAAACCAAATCTTGCTGCTTTGGTTCTATTAAATAAAACATTAATGTAAGGCTTAGCTACAATTCTATCCGAAAATACGGAAGCACTTTCTATAGCTTCAATATTTTTGAGCTCATTTTCCAATACTTGTCCAAATGATTCTATCACATCCAAACTGGGCCCAAATATTTTAATCCCCATTGGTGATCTCATACCGGTCTGCAACATGACCAACCTTGTTTCTATTGGCTGTAATTTGGGCGCAGAAGTCACACCTGGCAATGTGGTCACTGCGGCAATTTCCTCCCAAATATCATCTGCATTTCTAATGTGAGGTCTCCAGTTTCTATAATACGCCCCGTTTTTGTCCACAATCAATTCATCAACAGACACCCCGGAACCAGAAGTCACTTCACCCATTGTCTTTGTTTGGAACAATCCCTCTTTGGTTGTCAAAAATGAAATGGGCCTACCCTTATCATCCAAAATAAATTCCGGTTTATATAGAATTACATTCTCAAACATAGATAATGGTGCAGGGTCCAATGCAGAATCAACCCTGCCGGCCTTACCAACTACCGTTTCTATTTCTGGGATGCTTGCCACGGCCATATCCAACTGTTGTAAAATTCTTTTATTTTCCGATATTCCGGTATGCGCAGTAGATGTCGGCATCAATAAAAATGAACCTTCGTTTAATTTTGGCATAAATTCCTTCCCAATGGTACTATACGTCAGTGCCCCTAAAATTAAAATGGATAAAGGTATGATCAGAAATATTGTCTTATGTTCCATAGCCCAAACCAATATAACCTCATAATACCTATGAAATATATAAAGCCCACCTAATACAAGTGAACTAAAGAGGATTACGAAAACTAAGTTAGTAGCAAAATAAGCCTGAAAACCAAGAGGCTTCCAATAATAAGTCAGTATCAATACTATAGATGCGACCAGCCAAATTAACCTTAACTTTCCACTATTCGAATTCGCTATTTTGTTGTAATCCTGCAATAACTTCAACACCGCAAGACCAATTAATGCTATTCCGATCCAAAAACCCCAAATACACATTACTAACCCCACAAGCCCCAAACCTATGGAACCAAGACTTCCAATATCATATTTTTTATGGGTTACGCTGTACCATTTTGATATAATAGGGGGTATAATAAACAAGGCTAAAAACATAGCGGCCAAAAGTGCGGTCGTTTTAGTAAATGCCAATGGTGTAAACAATCGCCCCTCTTCACCGGTCAATACAAACACAGGGATAAAGCTTAATATCGTGGTCAAACCTGCCGTAATTATGGCGCCAGAAACTTCGTTGACCCCTTCAATGACCAAATCATCAATACCAGCCCCCTGCTGATTATTCTCAATTTTTTGTACAATGTTCTCAGACAGAATTATACCCAAGTCTACCATTGTACCAATGGCTATTGCTATACCTGAAAGTGCAACAATATTAGCCTCAACATTGTACAACTTCATCACTATAAAAACCATAAGTACAGCCACAGGCAATAAACCGGAAATTACCAAGGAAATCCTTAAATTTCTCAACATGACCAAAATGACCAAGATTGCAATCAAAATTTCCATGGCTAGAGCAGAATTAAGGGTGCCCAATGTATTTTTTATCAGCTCTGTGCGATCATAAAATGGCACTATGGTCAATTGTGATGTCCTGCCATCTTCAAGCATTTTAGAAGGTAAGCCTTTTGCTATTTGTGAAATCTTGTCCTTAACGGACTCAATAACCTTTTGTGGGTTAGCTCCATACCTACTTACAACAACTCCCCCAACAACCTCGGCTCCCTCCTTGTCAAGAATACCCCTTCGTTCTTTTGGACCCAATGAAACAACTGCAATATCTTTTATGGAAAGGGGCACATAATCATTGGTCGTTATGACCGCATTTTCAATATCCTCAATATTTTCAATAAGACCTAGGCCTCTAATCAAATATTCCGCATTATTGATTTCCAAAGTTTTTGCACCTACATTTTTATTGGATTCACCAACGGCCCTTACCACTTCTTGAAGGGAAATTTGATATTGGCGCATTAACAAAGGATTGAGCTCTATTTGATACTCTTGAACATGCCCACCAATTGAGGCTACCTCTGCAACATTTTCGGCAGAGGACAAAGCATTTTTAATATAAAAGTCCTGAACTTTTCTCAACTCGTGCAAGTCCCAACCACCCGTAACATTTCCCTGTTCATCCCTTCCTTCTACAGTATACCAAAAAAGTTGACCAAGGGCAGTAGCATCAGGTCCTAATTTGGGCACTACATTCTTTGGCAGCAAATTGGAAGGTAAACTGCTTAATTTCTCCAGTATGCGACTTCTACCCCAATAAAAATCTACATTATCTTCATATATAAGATAAATGGTCGAAAAACCGAACATAGAAGAACTCCTTACAGATTTTACCCCCGGCAACCCCAAAAGATTCGTAGTAAGCGGATAGGTAACCTGGTCCTCTATATCTTGTGGGGACTGTCCTTCCCACTCGGTAAAAATAATTTGTTGGTTATCTCCCAAGTTGGGTATTGCATCTACTGCAACGGCATTAGAGCCTATTAACCAATTGTCCGTATAGATCGGTGCACTAATTAAACCCCAAAGCAAAAACACTACTAAAAGCACAAAGGCCACGAGTTTATTTTGCACTAAAAATTTAATTAGGTTTTTAAGCATAAAGGTTTAAACTTATTTGCGAAATCAAAACTATAAGTCTCTGATATTTAACGTGCGAAACAAGTATAGATTGTAGAAGAAAGATAACTAATTATAATAAAACTGTCGTGCAAGAACCCATTATAATCCTATCATAACGGCCAGTTGGAATATTTGTGGGATATACTGGATTCGAACCGGTGACCTCTGCCCTGTCAAGGCAGCGCTCTAAACCAACTGAGCTAATATCCCTAATGTTGTAGTAAGGCTTTTTTATCCTTACTCAGATTAACTACAATATACCATTAAAAAAGGCTTCCAAAAAATGGAAGCCTTTTAACCTGTGGGCCCTACTGGATTCGAACCAGTGACCCCCTGCTTGTAAGGCAGGTGCTCTGAACCAACTGAGCTAAGAGCCCCAAAAGGAGTGCAAATATATAATAGTTTTACAATTCACAAAAGAAAAATCAATAAAAAATCAAAGAACTTCCGCTACGACAAAATTACTTCCTCCAACATAAATAAAATCGGATTTTTTTGCATGTTTTTGAGCAGCTTTAAACGCCTTATTTACAGTCTTATATGCCTTCCCATGAAATCCAGCTTCAAGAAATAGTGTGGTCAACTGATTTTCATCTAAGCCCCTTGCAATTTTTGGCCGAGTGAAATAATATAGTGCATCTTTTGGAAATAAACCCATAATACCCCTAACATCCTTATCCTTTACAAATCCCAAAACTATATGCAGTTTTTCATATTGCTGTTTTTGAATTTGTTTTAATACTATCGCGAGCCCCTCTTTATTATGGGCAGTATCACAAATTATGGTAGGATGTTCCCCTAATTGCTGCCACCTCCCCATAAGCTTGGTATTTACAACTACGTTTTTTAAACCATTTACAATATGACTTTCGTCAACAGGAAACTTTTTTAATTTTTCCAGTGTAGCTAAAACACCTTTACTATTTTTTTGCTGATAATTTCCCAACAGTCCAACTTCATAAGAAGAAAAGGTCTCTTTCTCCGCAAAAGTAATTTCCGCATTCATTTTTTTGGCCCTTTCAATAAATACAGGAGCGGTTTCTTTGCTATATTCACTAATAACCACAGGAACATTATTCTTGATAATACCAGCCTTCTCAAAAGCTATCTTGGCCAATGTATCCCCTAACATATCCGTATGATCAAAACCAATATTAGTGATCAAGCTCACTTCTGGCGTAATAATATTTGTAGAATCCAATCTGCCTCCTAATCCTACTTCTATTATGGCAATATCTACTTTTTTATTTGCAAAATGGGAAAAGGCCATACCCACCGTCATCTCAAAAAAGGAAAACTTATTTTCGTTAAAAAATCCTTTGTTCTCTTCAAAAAAACGAACCACTTCGGTCTTTTTAATCTTACGCCCGTTGATTCTAATACGTTCCCTAAAATCCTTTAAATGTGGTGATGTATAAAGTCCTACCTTATAACCGGCCTCCTGTAAGACCGACGCCAGCATATGGCTACTGCTACCCTTACCATTGGTGCCGGCAACATGGATACTTTTAAATTTTACTTGTGGATTGCCTAAATAGCCGGTCAGGTTCCTTATACCATCCAACTTGGCATTAAAAGCATCCTTACCTTTATTTTGATACATTGGAAGTTGAGCAAACATCCAACTTAACGTATTCTTATAGGTCACTCTCCCAATTTGAAGTTAACAACAACAAAACCTACTTGTTGACTTGGGGCATTACTATCCAAATTCCATTTATGCATAAATGCCGTTTTTCTTGCCGGTTCCAATAAACAAGGATCATTATTTGTTGTACCTCTAACACCTGGAGTTGCGCTAACAACTTTTCCGTTTCTATCCACAACTATCTTAACAACAACCCTACCCGACTGGTTGCACTCTTGTTGCACTTTCCCTTTGTTCACTAAAGACCTTCCATTAAGACCATACCCGCCTGTTCCGCTTCCGCTACCCGGACTACCGTAATAACTGGTTGCATAAGGATCACCATCTGGCTGCCCTTTATCACCAGCCTTATTATCGTCTCCTTCACTACCGGAAGCTGTACCGTCTGACTTGTTCAGGCCGCCCATCATCTCATCTAAAGCTCGTTTTTTTGCTTCCTGCTCTTGGCGGGCCTTTTCTTCCGCGTCCTTTTTTTGCTGAGCAATTCTAGCTGCTTCTGCCTTTTTCTTATTCTCTATGGCCTCTGCTTTTTTCTTTGCATCGGCAGCAGCTTCATCTGCTTTTCTTTTGGCTTCTTTGGCCTGGTTTATCTTTATGGCCTCCTCTGACTCTTGAGTTAACAATTTTTCTGAAGGTGATTCTTTTTCGGCCGCAGTTTCCTCCACTTCCTCTACAGGCTCTTCAATCGTTTCGGCAACTTCTTGTTGTACAGGTTCCACAGGAGGAGTATCCAATGGTTCTGACCGAATCTTTTCCTTGGGCTGTACTTTACCGCTACCAAATTCCATGGTTCCAAAATTGACGGAAATTCCATTTTCTTCGGGGGGATCCATATAAGTTAGCCCTATATAAAACAAAACCAATAGCAGAGCACTTAACAACAATGTGGTAAGTGTCAACGATTTCTTTTTATGTCTTGTATCTAGAAAAGCCATTTAATTAGGGCGTACCGCCAAAATAACCTTATAATTATTTCTATTGGCGATATCCATTACGTTTACCGCCTCCTTTATTGCTACACTTTCCTCTGCCCTTAGAATAATAGTAGGATTATCCTGCCCAGCAAGTGCCTTTTTAAGTTCTATCTCAATATACTCCCCATTAATGCGCTCATTATTTACGAAGTATTGCAAGTTTTTATCTATACTAACCGATACGTTTTGGGTATTCGTAGATTTACCCTTTGCCTTTGGAAGCAAAAGATCCAGGGCATTTGGCGAGTTGGCCGTTAGCATAAAAAATACCAGCAACAAAAATACTATGTCCGTCATTGAGGACATACTAAAGTCTGGACTGACCTTATTTCTTCCTTTTAATTTCATAGGATAAAATTAAAGGGGTTCGTTTAATAGATCTAGGAATTCTACGGCGTTGGCCTCCATTTTATGAACGACCTTATCTGTTCTATTTACCAAATGATTATAACCTACATACGCTATAATCCCTACAATAAGACCAGCTACCGTTGTTGTCATTGCCGTATAAATACCAGATGCCAATGAACCCATTTCCGCTTGACCACCACTACTGGCCATTTCATGAAATGCAAGAATCATACCAATAACGGTTCCCAAAAAACCGATCATTGGTGCTGCTCCTGCAACTGTAGCAAGTATACTTACGTTTTTTTCAAGCTTATACACTTCCAAAGTTCCGGCATTTTCTATGGCCGTATTGATGTCATCCAAAGGTTTTCCAATTCTTGAAATTCCTTTTTCCGTCAATCTAGCAACCGGAGAATCTGTTTGTGCACATAATATTTTTGCAGCTTCAAGCTTACCCGTAGTAACGTGATCCCTAATCTGGTTCATGAAATTTTTATCTATTTTGGAAGCAGCGTTGACCGCTAAGAGTCTTTCAAAATAAATATAAAGGGCTACACCCAACATTATAAAAAGAACTGTAATAATGATAACGCTACCCGTACCACCGTTAAAGATCAGATCTATAACCGATAAAGTTTTTTCTTCTGACATTAATTCATCGCTCGCATCTTGAGCCAAATCCTGGAATAATAACATAGTGTTCTTTAAGTATTGAATTTGCCTTTATAACGATGAATTGTCAATTAAATTATCCGTGAAGCACAAAATCTCTTAATAATATAAATACTGCCGCACCACTAACAAAACCTACTAATGCAAGCCACGTAATCTTTTTCAAATACCAGAAAAAATCAATCTTCTCCATTCCCATGGCAACGACTCCCGCAGCCGAACCAATGATCAGCATACTTCCTCCTGTACCAGCAGAATATGCTATAAAGTGCCATAAAGGACTATCAAGCGCCTGACTGAACATCCCCATACTTGCAGCAACCAATGGCACATTATCTATAACAGCCGATCCAATTCCAAACAACATAACCACGATATCCGTATTAGGAATGGCCTCGTTCAAACTTTGCGCATAATGAAATAAAAGTCCTAGGGATTCAAGTGCGGCAACAGCTAACAATATTCCTAGAAAGAACAGAATACTTGGCAATTCAATTTTGGATAAAGAATGATGTACCGGACTATGGTGACCGCCTTCTTCATGATCTCCACCATCTACATTTGAAATGCTAAACTTTTTATTACTATAAATTTCCGCAAAGGTTGCCACTACAGCCAAAGACAACATCATACCTACATAAGGTGGTAAATGGGTAACCGTCTTGAAAAAAGGAACAAAAACAATTGCGCCCAAACCTAAATAAAGCATTATAGAACCATATTTGGATTTAGGTTCCTCTGACACGAACTCACCTTCAATAACTCCTTTAAATGCCTTATTGTTACTGGCTATAAAAGTTGGCACCACCATACAAACTATAGATGGTATTAAAACATGAATAACCAATTGACCGGCAGATACCTTATTGGCTATCCAAAGCATAGTAGTCGTAACATCCCCAATTGGTGACCATGCACCACCGGCATTTGCCGTAATAATTATCATACCTGCAAACCAAAGTCGCGTATTTCTATCATTGATTACCTTTTGTAATATGGTTATCAATACAATAGTTGCCGTTAAGTTATCGATTATTGCAGATAACACGAATGCCAATGTGGCGAACAACCACAATAATCTCTTCTTACTTCGCGTCCTTATATATCCCTTAATAGTGGCAAAACCATCAAAATAATCAATGATTTCCACAATGGTCATGGCACCCAATAAAAAGACCAGAATTTCTGCGGTCTTACCTAAATGATGCAATAAAATTTCATCTAAATGTGTTGGTTCCAATTCTTGGAGTACCGTATTTACCTCAAAAACATCTAGATGGCTCAAAGCAATAATGGCCCATAAAATCGCCATCATGGCCAAGGCCGGTATAAGCTTATCTATTTTTAAATTATGCTCTAAGGTAATAGCAAGATATCCTGCTAAAAAAACTATGATAATAATGGTCTCCATACTTGTTGGTTTTTTTAATGTCTTCTAGTAAGTTGTCAAATATAAGTTCAAATTCCAAAAAATTAAATTATCTAAAGATATTTAAAATTGTACGTGAATTCCTAATGAATTGACAATAATAGCCAAGATATCTGACATCCAAATACTTAAATACCACTAATTAAATATTAACGAGTTTTTATTGACATCGTTTTAACGAATATAGAGCATAGACCACCTGAAATTTAATATGTTATTAACAAATTCAAAGTAGCGCCGAGCCATTACTGATCAAGATTGCTCTAGATTTTCTCTTCGTATATCTTTATCTTTGAGAACATAACTTTTAACCTCTAATACATGGATTTTTCTTTAACCGAAGAACAAAAACTAATTCAACAAGCTGCAAAGGATTTTGCGCAAACCGAACTATTACCGGAAGTAATCGAAAGAGACGATGCCCAACGATTTCCTGAACAAGAGGTTAAAAAACTTGGCGAATTAGGATTTTTAGGGATGATGGTAGACCCTAAATATGGGGGAAGCGGCCTGGACACTTTATCATATGTATTGGCCATGGAAGAACTTTCAAAAATTGATGCCTCTACTTCTGTAATAATGTCGGTCAACAATTCTTTGGTGTGCTGGGGATTGGAAGCATTTGGCACAGAAGAACAAAAAGAAAAATACCTTACCAAAATTGCAACTGGCGAAGTTCTGGGCGCGTTCTGTCTTTCCGAACCGGAAGCCGGTAGTGATGCAACGTCCCAAAGAACCACGGCCATAGATCATGGTGACCATTATATATTAAATGGCACAAAAAACTGGATAACCAATGGTAGTTCAGCCAGTGTTTATATTGTTATTGCACAGACAGACAAGGAAAAAAAGCACAGGGGCATTAATGCCTTGATCGTTGAAAAAGGAGCTGAAGGCTTTGAAATTGGCCCTAAAGAAAATAAATTGGGGATACGCGGAAGCGACACTCATTCTCTTATATTCAATGATGTAAAGGTCCCAAAAAGCAATAGAATAGGTGAAGATGGTTTTGGATTTAAATTTGCCATGAAAACCTTGGCAGGTGGCAGAATAGGTATTGCCGCCCAAGCATTAGGTATTGCTGCAGGAGCCTATGAACTTGCCTTAAAATATTCAAAAGAACGAAAAGCTTTTGGAACAGAAATCAGTAATCACCAAGCTATTGCCTTTAAATTGGCAGATATGCATACTGAAATACAAGCTGCACGATTATTGGTATACCAAGCAGCAAGAGACAAGGATAACGGAAAAAATTATGACCTTTCAGGAGCAATGGCAAAACTATATGCCTCTAAAGTGGCTATGGAAACTACAGTTGAGGCAGTTCAGATACATGGAGGTAATGGCTTTGTAAAGGACTATCATGTAGAAAGACTTATGCGTGATGCCAAAATAACACAGATTTATGAAGGCACTTCGGAAATTCAGAAAATTGTTATTTCCCGTAGTATTTTACAATAAAAAATAGGTTTTATAAATGCACCCCCTAAATTATTAGGGGGTACAATTATATTTTTGCCAAATAAAAATTGTTGATCACCACATAAGCTTGGGTGAAATTGTTACAAACTACTACTTCGCGAATTTTACCCCCCAGTTTTCTTCCATTATTCACTCGCTTTAACTTAAATTTATCAATCTGATAAATTGAACCAATCAAAAATTGATAATTGTCGATTTTTTATGGTTTAATTAGAATCGTTGAATTTATTACTTGAATTAGTTTGAAACATTGAATATAATTCAAATAAATTGATATTTTTGAAGAAATACCACAAATATGACATTGAAGAAGCAAGGGTTATACCTACCAGAATTTGAACACGACAACTGTGGAGCTGGCTTTATTTGCAGCCTAAAAGGAAAAAAATCTAATGACATCATCCATAAGGCATTAGAAATACTGGAAAGATTGGAACATAGAGGTGCCGTTAGCGCCGATGGAAAGACAGGAGATGGAGCCGGTATCCTTATTGACATACCCCACGATTTTTTTCAGGCAGTTTGTGACTTTGACCTACCGGATGCAGGAGATTATGCCGTTGGTAATATATTCTTTCCAAGAAAAGAAAACCAGAGAGATTTCTGTATTTCCGTATTTGAGGAAAATATTAAAAAACAAGGCCTAAAATTATTAGGTTGGCGTAATGTTCCCGTTAATCGTTCCGTACCCGGTAGAATTGCTTCTGAAACGGAACCGTTCGTAAAACAAATATTCGTTGCCAAAGAAAATCCTGAACAGGAATATTTTGAATTCAACCTAAAACTGTTCATCGCTAGAAAAATAACGGAGCATACTATTATAAAATCCAAATTATCCGAAAATAAATTTTTCTACGTTCCAAGCCTATCAACAAAAATCATCATATTCAAAGGACTGTTAATGCCTTTGGACATTAGTCTTTATTATTCAGATTTGATGGATTCGCGCGTGGTTACCAGATTAGCCTTGGTGCACCAACGTTTTTCTACCAATACTTTCCCTACATGGGATTTGGCACAACCGTTCAGGTACATGTGCCATAATGGAGAAATAAACACCCTTAGAGGTAATGTATCTAGAATGTACTCTAGGGAAGAGCTTTTAAAGAGTGAAATGTTCGGTGATGAAATAAAGAATATTTTACCGATCATATTACCTGGAAAATCAGATTCTGCCACAATGGATATGGTGGTAGAATTATTATTAATGACCGGTAGATCATTACCTGAAG
This sequence comes from Maribacter sp. MAR_2009_72, assembly GCF_007827235.1. Classification (NCBI taxonomy): domain Bacteria; kingdom Pseudomonadati; phylum Bacteroidota; class Flavobacteriia; order Flavobacteriales; family Flavobacteriaceae; genus Maribacter; species Maribacter sp. MAR_2009_72. The sequence goes on from NZ_VISB01000001.1 coordinate 1,920,957, forward strand.
TAATGATGATTCTTGTTCCTGAAGCTTGGGAGAAAAATACGGAAATGTCAGAGGCAAAAAGAGCCTTTTATGAATATCATTCCTGTATGATGGAACCTTGGGACGGACCTGCATCAATACCCTTTACAGATGGCAACTTTATTGGTGCGGTTTTGGACAGAAATGGTTTAAGGCCTTCTAGATATACCGTTACCAAAGATGATTATGTTGTTATGTCATCAGAAACTGGCGTCGTGGAAATTACTCCTGAAAATGTTGAATTTCATGGAAGACTAGAACCAGGAAAAATGTTCTTGGTAAATATGGAAGAGGGCAGAATTGTAAATGATGAGGAAATAAAGGAGAAAATTGCCAAACAGCAACCATATAGTAAATGGTTAAAGGATAACTTGGTTCACTTAAAGGATATACCATATAATGATTGCCCATTGTTCTTGGGCGAAGAATCCCTTGAAAAAAGGAAGTCTGTCTTTGGATATACCTTGGAAGATATCAATACAATAGTCCTACCAATGGCAAAAGCCGGTAAGGAGCCAATAGGATCTATGGGTTCAGATACCCCTATTGCGGTATTGTCTCAACGTCCACAGCTTATATACAATTATTTCAAACAATTGTTCGCTCAAGTTACCAATCCACCTTTAGATGGAATAAGGGAGGAATTGATTACAGATATTAGTTTAACTCTTGGTAGCGACCACAATATTTTTGAATTTTCAGAACTTCACTGCAGAAAATTGAAAATTCAAAACCCTGTGATATCCAAGGAAGATTTGGACAAAATAAAAAATTATGATGTTAGTCCTGATTACAAAGTGGTTTCAATACCCATTCTTTATGATATTAATAAAGGACACAATGGTTTGGAAGATGCGTTGCAGTCTGTATTGAACCAAGCCTCTAAAGCAGTTGACCAAGGCACCAATATAATTATACTTTCTGACCGAAGCGTTAGCGAGGAATTTGCCCCCATACCTGCACTATTGGCCTGTTCGTTCGTAAATAGCGGATTGCAAAAATTAGGAAAACGTTCCAAGTTAAGTATCATTATAGAATCTGCGGAACCTAGGGAAGTACATCATTTTGCACTCCTATTCGGTTTCGGGGCCAGTGCTATAAATCCTTACTTGGTTAATGAAATCATAGCAGAACAAATAGAAGAACATGATATCACCGAAATAACTTTTGACGAGGCCATTAAAAATTACAATAAGGCCATTGGTAAAGGAATCCTGAAGGTAATGAACAAAATAGGGATATCTACTTTGAATTCTTACCGTGGATCTCAGCTCTTTGAATGTATCGGTATCAACACCAAAGTTGTTGATAAATATTTCCCCAATACACCAACCCGTATTCAAGGTATTGGACTTTATCAAATAGAAAAGGAAATTGCTTTAAGACATAGAAAAACATTTCATAAAAGTGAAATTGCAGCTTCTTTGGATTTAGAGATTGGAGGCGAGTACAGATGGAGAAGAGATGGAGAAAAACATATGTTCAATCCGCTTACAATTGCAAAACTTCAAAAATCCGTTCGTAATAACGAGCCGGACACGTATAAGGAATATTCCAGTATGGTTAATGAACAGTCCAAAAACCTGATGACCATTAGGGGACTTTTTGAATTTTCCAACTATGACCCAATTCCGCTAGAAGAAGTTGAACCTTGGACAGAAATTGTCAAGCGTTTTAAGACCGGGGCAATGTCCTACGGTTCCATTAGTCAAGAAGCGCATGAAAATTTGGCAATCGCCATGAACCGTATTGGTGGTAAAAGTAATTCTGGAGAAGGTGGTGAGGACCAGAACCGTTTTTATAAGAATGCAACGGGAGATTGGAAAAATAGTGCCATAAAGCAAGTAGCGTCCGGAAGATTTGGCGTTACATCCAATTATTTGACCAATGCAAAGGAAATTCAAATAAAAATGGCCCAAGGTGCCAAACCTGGTGAAGGTGGCCAATTACCTGGACCAAAGGTAAATCCACAAATAGCTAAAACCCGAAATTCCACCCCATATGTGGGTCTAATTTCACCACCGCCACATCATGATATTTATTCAATTGAGGATTTGTCCCAATTAATTTATGATTTAAAATCAGCGAACAGAAAAGCAAGGATCAATGTAAAATTGGTTTCTGAAGTGGGTGTGGGTACAGTTGCCGCAGGGGTTGCAAAGGCCAAAGCAGATGTTGTACTTGTAAGTGGTTTTGATGGTGGTACAGGTGCTTCCCCATTAACTTCCCTAAAGCATGCCGGATTACCTTGGGAACTTGGTATTGCAGAAGCACAACAAACCCTAGTATTAAATGATTTAAGGAATAGGATCGTTCTTGAATGTGATGGACAATTGAAAACCGGAAGGGATGTTGCCATAGCATGTTTATTAGGCGCTGAGGAATTTGGGTTTGCAACCGCTCCGCTAGTAGCTTCTGGTTGTATTATGATGAGGGTTTGTCATCTAAATACATGTCCAGTAGGTATTGCAACACAAAATCCTGAATTGAGGAAAAAATTTGCAGGTAAACCGGAACATGTAGTCAACTACATGTATTTCGTAGCACAAGAATTACGGGAAATTATGGCGCAATTAGGTTTTAGAACCATTAATGAAATGGTTGGCCAAGTTCAAAAATTGGATCGTAAAAAAGCTATAGAACACTATAAGGCCGCAGGTATTGACCTTACACCTATATTGCATCAGGTAGATGTACCTATGGGCACTAAATTCTATAATACCGAAAAACAAAAACACGATATTGATAAGTCTATTGAATTTGATATTATAGCAAAAGCTAATCCATCATTGTTCAGAAAGGAGAAATTGATATTGGATTATCCTATTTGCAATACCGATCGCGCAGTAGGCGCAATAATCAGTAATGAAATTTCTAAGACTTACGGTGCAGAAGGATTGCCTATAAATACCTTACGACTTAATTTTACGGGCTCAGCAGGACAAAGTTTTGGTGCTTTTGCAACCAGAGGACTTACTATGGTCGTTAATGGTAACACCAATGATTACTTAGGAAAAGGGCTTTCAGGGGCTAAACTTGTTATAAAAGTACCTGAAAAATCTACTATAGTCCCAGAAGATAATGTAATCACAGGCAATGTTACGCTATATGGTGCTACCGCAGGTAGGGCTTATATAAACGGTAAGGCCGGGGAACGTTTTTGTGTTCGTAACTCGGGAGCAAAAGCCGTTGTTGAAGGAATTGGCGATCATGGTTGCGAATATATGACAGGGGGTGTTGCAGTTATACTGGGTGAAGTAGGTAGAAACTTTGGTGCTGGTATGAGCGGCGGTATAGCTTATGTCCTTGATCAGAAAAAAACCTTTAGAAAACAGTGTAGTACAGAAGGTCTAAACCTATTGGATGTAACGGAAGACAATGACATTAATCAATTAAAAGATTTAATTACAAGTCATTATAATTCCACATCAAGTCCATTGGCACAAAGAATATTGGAAAACTGGGAATCATATTTACCAAAATTCGTGAAGGTTCTGCCAGAAGAATATAGACAAGCCCTTTTGCGCTTAGAAAAAGAAAATTTACAAACCATATAAAATCGAAACATGGGGAAGACAACAGGATTTTTGGAATTCGATAGAAAAGTAGAAGCATATGCTCCTGTAGAACAACGTATAAAAAATTACAAGGAGTTTACGGTTAAAATGCCGGAAAGCGAACTAAAGGACCAAGGCGCACGTTGCATGGATTGTGGTATACCATTTTGTCATAGTGGCTGCCCTTTGGGTAACCTAATACCAGATTTTAATGATGCAGTCTATCGTGGCAAATGGGAAAAAGCGAGTGAAATCTTGCACTCAACCAATAATTTTCCTGAATTTACAGGTAGGCTCTGTCCTGCACCTTGTGAAGAAGCGTGTGTTTTAGGAATAAATGAAGATCCGGTCACTATAGAAAATATCGAAAAGAATATAGTAGAGACTGCTTTTGAAAAGGGGTGGATTTCCGCAAAACCCCCACTTAACAGAACGGATAAAAAAATTGCGGTTATAGGCTCGGGACCATCTGGTCTTGCGGCTGCACAACAATTAAACCGCGCTGGTCATTTGGTCACTGTTTTTGAAAGGGATGCTAAACCAGGCGGTCTTCTTAGATACGGTATTCCAGATTTTAAGATGGAAAAGAGTGTGATTGATAGAAGGCTAGAAGTTCTAAAGGAAGAAGGTATTACATTTAAATGCAATGTCCATGTCGGTAAGGATATCATGGCAAATGAATTAAAACAAGAGTTTGATGCAGTAATCCTCTCTGGTGGAGCTACCGTTAGAAGAAATTTACCTATAGAAGGTGCAGATCTAAAAGGAGTTGTTCAAGCCATGGATTTTTTAAGTCAGAACAATAAACGTGTAGACGGTATACAAGATTTAGGTGAGGAAATTAAGGCTACGGATAAAGATGTTGTTGTAATTGGTGGTGGTGATACAGGTTCAGATTGTATTGGCACTTCCATAAGACATGGAGCCAATTCCGTATCAAACTTTGAAATTATGCCAATGTCCACACCAGAAAGACCTAAGGACCAACCTTGGCCATTTTGGCCAATGAGGTTAAGAACGAGCTCTTCTCATAAAGAAGGTGCTGAACGTTTCTTTAGCATTTCTACCAAACGATTTATTGGAGATGAAAATGGAAATTTAAAAGGATTGATAACTTCTGAAGTGGAATGGATTAAAACTCCTGGCCAAAGACCGCAATTAAAGGAAGTAGAAGGTACAGAAAAAGAATGGAAGTGTGAATTGGCTTTACTAGCCATGGGTTTTACAGGGTCTGAGACAACTTTGGCAGAGCAATTTGGTGTAGAATTAGATCAAAGAACCAATATCAAAGCTTCCGAAGATAATTATCAAACCAATATCCCCGGTATTTTTGCGGCCGGCGATCAACGTAGGGGACAATCTCTTATCGTTTGGGCTATTTCAGAAGGAAGACAAGCAGCGCATCATGTAGATAAGTATTTGATGGGGTCTTCAGCTCTACCTTTAAAAGGAGACGGAGATTTGCCTAGGGTATAGGATTATTTGAATTACTTTTTTAGGTCCTCAACTATCTTCTAGATAGTTGGGGACTTTTTCTTTTACACCATTTATCACCGTTTGTCCGGTGTGATATACTTACGGTGACCTTTCCGCATAAAAAAAGCCCCTTACAAAGTTGTAAGGGGCTTTCGAAAAAGGCGGCTACCTACTCTCCCACTTGGTATAGCAGTACCATCGGCGCAAACGGTCTTAACTTCCCTGTTCGGAATGGTAAGGGGTGGGCCCCGTCGCCATGGCCACCTAAGTTTTGGATCGGGCATTCCCGATCGCGGCCTCCGCCGCAATATCGTTGACATGAATGGAACAGGATACTATAAAGGAAAGAGGCACTTATATCAAAAAGTATGTTTCGGTATAAAAAGAAAGAAGTAAAGACCCTCGTCCGCCCCGTTCCAAGGAACGGGACGAGCGTATGCGCAAGCCTGACGGGCAATTAGTACTACTCGGCTACGGACGTTACCGCCCTTCCACCTATAGCCTATCGACGTGGTCATCTCCCACGGCCCTTTAAAGAAATCTCATCTTGTGGCTGGTTTCGCGCTTATATGCTTTCAGCGCTTATCCAATCCCGACATAGCTACCCAGCGATGCTCCTGGCGGAACAACTGGTGCACCAGCGGTCGGTCCAACTCGGTCCTCTCGTACTAGAGTCAGATCCACTCAAATTTCTAACGCCCGCAGTAGATAGAGACCGAACTGTCTCACGACGTTCTGAACCCAGCTCGCGTGCCACTTTAATGGGCGAACAGCCCAACCCTTGGGACCTTCTCCAGCCCCAGGATGTGACGAGCCGACATCGAGGTGCCAAACCCCCCCGTCGATATGAGCTCTTGGGGGAGATCAGCCTGTTATCCCCGGCGTACCTTTTATCCTTTGAGCGATGGCCCTTCCATGCGGAACCACCGGATCACTATGCTCTTGTTTCCAACCTGATCGACCTGTATGTCTCCCAGTCAAGCGCCCTTGTGCCATTGCACTCTACACACGATTGCCAACCGTATTGAGGGCACCTTTAGAAGCCTCCGTTACTCTTTTGGAGGCGACCACCCCAGTCAAACTACCCACCACGCACTGTTCCCTCTTGGAGGGTTAGGCCCCGGACAAGCAAAGGCTGGTATTTCAACAATGACTCCACCACACCTGGCGATGCGGCTTCAAAGTCTCCCAGCTATCCTACACATTGCTTGACCAAGGTCAATACGAAGCTATAGTAAAGGTGCACGGGGTCTTTTCGTCCCACTGCGGGTAACCGGCATCTTCACCGATACTACAATTTCACCGAGCTCATGGCCGAGACAGTGTCCAGATCGTTGCACCATTCGTGCAGGTCGGAACTTACCCGACAAGGAATTTCGCTACCTTAGGACCGTTATAGTTACGGCCGCCGTTTACTGGGGCTTCAATTCAATGCTTCTCCCCGAAGGAATGACATCTCCTCTTAACCTTCCAGCACCGGGCAGGTGTCAGGCCCTATACTTCATCTTTCGATTTTGCAGAGCCCTGTGTTTTTGATAAACAGTCGCCTGGACCTCTTCACTGCGGCCCCCCATAAGGGGGCGACCCTTCTCCCGAAGTTACGGGTCTATTTTGCCTAGTTCCTTAGCCATGAATCTCTCGAGCGCCTTAGAATACTCATCCCAACCACCTGTGTCGGTTTACGGTACGGGCTGCTTCACTCGCTTTTCTTGGAAGTCGATATGCTGGATTATCACCTTGGCCGTGGCCTCGGTGTACTATCGGGGTATTACTACTCCCTTCAACGTACAATTCCGTCTGTACGCACCAACTTCTCGCCTCCGTCACTTTTAGCGTGAGCAGGTACAGAAATATTAATCTGTTGTCCATCCACTATCCCCTTCGGGTTCGCGTTAGGTCCCGACTGACCCCCAGCTGATTAGCATAGCTGGGGAAACCTTGGTCTTTCGGCGTGCGGGTTTCTCGCCCGCATTATCGTTACTTATGCCTACATTTTCGTTTGTAACCGCTCCAGCATCCCTCGCAGGTACGCCTTCGACGCAGTTACAATGCTCCCCTACCCCTTGTATAAATACAAAGTCACGGCTTCGGTGATATGCTTATGCCCGATTATTATCCATGCGGAACCGCTCGACCAGTGAGCTGTTACGCACTCTTTAAATGAATGGCTGCTTCCAAGCCAACATCCTGGCTGTCAATGCAGTTCCACCGCGTTATATCAACTTAGCATATACTTTGGGACCTTAGCCGGTGATCTGGGTTCTTTCCCTCTCGGACATGGACCTTAGCACCCATGCCCTCACTGCGCAGAAACATTTCATAGCATTCGGAGTTTGTCAGGAATTGGTAGGCGGTGAAGCCCCCGCATCCAATCAGTAGCTCTACCTCTATGAAACTATCTACACGCTGCACCTAAATGCATTTCGGGGAGTACGAGCTATTTCCGAGCTTGATTGGCCTTTCACCCCTACCCACAGGTCATCCCAAGACTTTTCAACGTCAACGGGTTCGGTCCTCCACTATGTGTTACCACAGCTTCAACCTGCCCATGGGTAGATCGCACGGTTTCGCGTCTACTACTACTGACTATGGCGCCCTATTAAGACTCGCTTTCGCTACGGCTCCGTTCCTGAAGAACTTAACCTTGCCAGTAAAAGTAACTCGTAGGCTCATTATGCAAAAGGCACGCCGTCACCCATATGGGCTCCGACCGCTTGTAAGCGTATGGTTTCAGGATCTATTTCACTCCGTTATTCACGGTTCTTTTCACCTTTCCCTCACGGTACTGGTTCACTATCGGTCTCTCAGGAGTATTTAGTCTTGGCGGATGGTCCCGCCGGATTCATACAGGGTTTCACGTGCCCCGCACTACTCAGGATACCACTATCTAAATGCTCTTTGCCTATACGGGACTATCACCCTCTATGGTCGCTATTTCCAAAGCGTTCTAGTTCATCACATCTCGAATGTCGTGGTCCTACAACCCCGTTATTGCCGAAACAACAACGGTTTGGACTAATCCGATTTCGCTCGCCGCTACTATCGGAATCACTTTTGTTTTCTCCTCCTCCGGGTACTTAGATGTTTCAGTTCCCCGGGTTTGCTTGGCTTACGCCATGACATACCTTCAATATGCCGGGTTGCCCCATTCGGATATCTGCGGATCATATCGTGTGTGCCGATCCCCGCAGCTTTTCGCAGCTTATCACGTCCTTCTTCGCCTCTGAGAGCCTAGGCATTCCCCATACGCCCTTTTCCAGCTTGTCGCCAGATCTTTAATCTATTCTATTCTTAATTCGTACTCTTTACTTAATAAAGATTCGTGTTTCTTTCTTTTTTAGTCGGTAAAACATTAAAAATGTCTTACCTCCTGTTCCAATATGTCAATGAACGATCGCGAGTCGCGATAGACAATTAAATCATCTATGCCAATCACTGCAAGCTCCTAAGATCGTATTTCATATCCCGGGCATTGCCTGGTGGAGAATATCGGAGTCGAACCGATGACCTCCTGCGTGCAAGGCAGGCGCTCTAGCCAGCTGAGCTAATCCCCCGTTTTCAGTCGTCGGCTATCAGTTAACAGTTATCAGTTAATCGATGACCATACGCCAACTTGGGATACCCAACTCCTAAAATTTCCTTCAATCCTTAATGAACGTGCCGCTTAACCAAAAACGACCTTTTTGTTTGTAGTCCCAGGCAGACTCGAACTGCCGACCTCTACATTATCAGTGTAGCGCTCTAACCAGCTGAGCTATGGGACTGTCCCTACTCTTCCTTTTCAGTATAAATACCTCGCAGAAAAAAGCAATTACTTATATATCATAATTATGGAGATGTAACAATCGAACAATTACCAAAGAAACTATTATTAAATCAAAAGACCGGGACCGTGGTTCCATTCTTCTCTTCGTCAGGGACCGTCCTTAAAAGGACAATCTCTAGAAAGGAGGTGTTCCAGCCGCACCTTCCGGTACGGCTACCTTGTTACGACTTAGCCCTAGTTACCGATCTTGCCCTAGGCCGCTCCTTGCGGTGACGGACTTCAGGCACTCCCGGCTTCCATGGCTTGACGGGCGGTGTGTACAAGGCCCGGGAACGTATTCACCGGATCATGGCTGATATCCGATTACTAGCGATTCCAGCTTCACGGGGTCGAGTTGCAGACCCCGATCCGAACTGTGACAGGTTTTATAGATTCGCTCCGCCTTGCGACGTGGCTGCTCTCTGTACCTGCCATTGTAGCACGTGTGTGGCCCAGGACGTAAGGGCCGTGATGATTTGACGTCATCCCCACCTTCCTCACGGTTTGCACCGGCAGTCCCGTTAGAGTCCCCATCATGACATGCTGGCAACTAACGGTAGGGGTTGCGCTCGTTATAGGACTTAACCTGACACCTCACGGCACGAGCTGACGACAACCATGCAGCACCTTGCAAATTGCCCGAAGGAAAATCTATCTCTAGACCTGTCAATATGCATTTAAGCCCTGGTAAGGTTCCTCGCGTATCATCGAATTAAACCACATGCTCCACCGCTTGTGCGGGCCCCCGTCAATTCCTTTGAGTTTCATTCTTGCGAACGTACTCCCCAGGTGGGATACTTATCACTTTCGCTTGGCCGCCCAGGACTCAAGGCCCCGGACAGCTAGTATCCATCGTTTACGGCGTGGACTACCAGGGTATCTAATCCTGTTCGCTCCCCACGCTTTCGTCCATCAGCGTCAGTATATAGTTAGTCACCTGCCTTCGCAATCGGTGTTCTATGTAATATCTATGCATTTCACCGCTACACTACATATTCCGGCAACTTCACTATAACTCAAGACCGACAGTATCAAAGGCAGTTCTACCGTTGAGCGGCAGACTTTCACCCCTGACTTATCGGCCCGCCTACGGACCCTTTAAACCCAATAATTCCGGATAACGCTCGGACCCTCCGTATTACCGCGGCTGCTGGCACGGAGTTAGCCGGTCCTTATTCTTACGGTACCGTCAGTAGGCTACACGTAGCCCTTTTTCTTCCCGTATAAAAGCAGTTTACTACCCATAGGGCATTCTTCCTGCACGCGGCATGGCTGGATCAGAGTCTCCTCCATTGTCCAATATTCCTCACTGCTGCCTCCCGTAGGAGTCTGGTCCGTGTCTCAGTACCAGTGTGGGGGATCCCCCTCTCAGGGCCCCTACCCATCGTAGCCTTGGTAAGCCGTTACCTTACCAACAAGCTAATGGGACGCATGGCCATCTTGTACCGCCCGAGGGCTTTAACCACATCCCGATGCCGGGTCGTGGTACCATGGGGCATTAATCTTCGTTTCCAAAGGCTATTCCCCTGTACAAGGCAGGTTCCATACGCGGTGCGCACCCGTGCGCCGGTCGCCGGCGGAAAAGCAAGCTTTTCCCCGCTGCCCCTCGACTTGCATGTGTTAGGCCTGCCGCTAGCGTTCATCCTGAGCCAGGATCAAACTCTTCATCGTTGTTCTGTATATATTCGTCCCAACGAAGTCAAAATCTCTCCCGGCCCCGACTCTCGATTCAATTCCTTATATATACCTTACGATATATTAAATTGTATGTTTCCTTAATTCTTGTTCCTCTCATCCAGGTCCTCACCTGAACTCGATTCCTATCTCCACAATATTTCAATGAACTTCCATAAACCAGGCACAGAATCTCCCGATTCCCTCGCCTCGTTTCCCCTAGGTAATTCCCTAAGCGGGTGCAAATATACAACTGTTTTTTAACCTGACAACTACTTTGTAAAAAAAAACTAAAAAAATAATATCCTTACCAAAATTACCCTTTAAAAAATATTGATTTATAATAATTTTATCGCAATTAATTAGCAAATCACTTAACAATTACTATTGATATTTAAAAAATTGGTTTATTAATCATATAAATGTAGTAGCAGAAAAAAAATAAAAAACACCTTCTCATCATAACCATATATTACTAAATTTTAAAAATAAAGTGGCTAGAATATTATGATTGCCTTTTATTATAAATCCTCTATTTAAATTTTAAGTTAAGAATTGGCGAATTGTACAGCTTAAATAAATTTTGATACTATAAAATAATCCTTTGTTTGGACTTTAAAGATTTCATCCATAAATAAATATCCTATTTTATCACCGTTTGTCCGGTGTGATATACTTACGGTGACCTTTCCGCATGACATAAAAAAAGCCCCTTACAAAGTTGTAAGGGGCTTTCGAAAAAGGCGGCTACCTACTCTCCCACTTGGTATAGCAGTACCATCGGCGCAAACGGTCTTAACTTCCCTGTTCGGAATGGTAAGGGGTGGGCCCCGTCGCCATGGCCACCTAAGTTTTGGATCGGGCATTCCCGATCGCGGCCTCCGCCGCAATATCGTTGACATGAATGGAACAGGATACTATAAAGGAAAGAGGCACTTATATCAAAAAGTATGTTTCGGTATAAAAAGAAAGAAGTAAAGACCCTCGTCCGCCCCGTTCCAAGGAACGGGACGAGCGTATGCGCAAGCCTGACGGGCAATTAGTACTACTCGGCTACGGACGTTACCGCCCTTCCACCTATAGCCTATCGACGTGGTCATCTCCCACGGCCCTTTAAAGAAATCTCATCTTGTGGCTGGTTTCGCGCTTATATGCTTTCAGCGCTTATCCAATCCCGACATAGCTACCCAGCGATGCTCCTGGCGGAACAACTGGTGCACCAGCGGTCGGTCCAACTCGGTCCTCTCGTACTAGAGTCAGATCCACTCAAATTTCTAACGCCCGCAGTAGATAGAGACCGAACTGTCTCACGACGTTCTGAACCCAGCTCGCGTGCCACTTTAATGGGCGAACAGCCCAACCCTTGGGACCTTCTCCAGCCCCAGGATGTGACGAGCCGACATCGAGGTGCCAAACCCCCCCGTCGATATGAGCTCTTGGGGGAGATCAGCCTGTTATCCCCGGCGTACCTTTTATCCTTTGAGCGATGGCCCTTCCATGCGGAACCACCGGATCACTATGCTCTTGTTTCCAACCTGATCGACCTGTATGTCTCCCAGTCAAGCGCCCTTGTGCCATTGCACTCTACACACGATTGCCAACCGTATTGAGGGCACCTTTAGAAGCCTCCGTTACTCTTTTGGAGGCGACCACCCCAGTCAAACTACCCACCACGCACTGTTCCCTCTTGGAGGGTTAGGCCCCGGACAAGCAAAGGCTGGTATTTCAACAATGACTCCACCACACCTGGCGATGCGGCTTCAAAGTCTCCCAGCTATCCTACACATTGCTTGACCAAGGTCAATACGAAGCTATAGTAAAGGTGCACGGGGTCTTTTCGTCCCACTGCGGGTAACCGGCATCTTCACCGATACTACAATTTCACCGAGCTCATGGCCGAGACAGTGTCCAGATCGTTGCACCATTCGTGCAGGTCGGAACTTACCCGACAAGGAATTTCGCTACCTTAGGACCGTTATAGTTACGGCCGCCGTTTACTGGGGCTTCAATTCAATGCTTCTCCCCGAAGGAATGACATCTCCTCTTAACCTTCCAGCACCGGGCAGGTGTCAGGCCCTATACTTCATCTTTCGATTTTGCAGAGCCCTGTGTTTTTGATAAACAGTCGCCTGGACCTCTTCACTGCGGCCCCCCATAAGGGGGCGACCCTTCTCCCGAAGTTACGGGTCTATTTTGCCTAGTTCCTTAGCCATGAATCTCTCGAGCGCCTTAGAATACTCATCCCAACCACCTGTGTCGGTTTACGGTACGGGCTGCTTCACTCGCTTTTCTTGGAAGTCGATATGCTGGATTATCACCTTGGCCGTGGCCTCGGTGTACTATCGGGGTATTACTACTCCCTTCAACGTACAATTCCGTCTGTACGCACCAACTTCTCGCCTCCGTCACTTTTAGCGTGAGCAGGTACAGAAATATTAATCTGTTGTCCATCCACTATCCCCTTCGGGTTCGCGTTAGGTCCCGACTGACCCCCAGCTGATTAGCATAGCTGGGGAAACCTTGGTCTTTCGGCGTGCGGGTTTCTCGCCCGCATTATCGTTACTTATGCCTACATTTTCGTTTGTAACCGCTCCAGCATCCCTCGCAGGTACGCCTTCGACGCAGTTACAATGCTCCCCTACCCCTTGTATAAATACAAAGTCACGGCTTCGGTGATATGCTTATGCCCGATTATTATCCATGCGGAACCGCTCGACCAGTGAGCTGTTACGCACTCTTTAAATGAATGGCTGCTTCCAAGCCAACATCCTGGCTGTCAATGCAGTTCCACCGCGTTATATCAACTTAGCATATACTTTGGGACCTTAGCCGGTGATCTGGGTTCTTTCCCTCTCGGACATGGACCTTAGCACCCATGCCCTCACTGCGCAGAAACATTTCATAGCATTCGGAGTTTGTCAGGAATTGGTAGGCGGTGAAGCCCCCGCATCCAATCAGTAGCTCTACCTCTATGAAACTATCTACACGCTGCACCTAAATGCATTTCGGGGAGTACGAGCTATTTCCGAGCTTGATTGGCCTTTCACCCCTACCCACAGGTCATCCCAAGACTTTTCAACGTCAACGGGTTCGGTCCTCCACTATGTGTTACCACAGCTTCAACCTGCCCATGGGTAGATCGCACGGTTTCGCGTCTACTACTACTGACTATGGCGCCCTATTAAGACTCGCTTTCGCTACGGCTCCGTTCCTGAAGAACTTAACCTTGCCAGTAAAAGTAACTCGTAGGCTCATTATGCAAAAGGCACGCCGTCACCCATATGGGCTCCGACCGCTTGTAAGCGTATGGTTTCAGGATCTATTTCACTCCGTTATTCACGGTTCTTTTCACCTTTCCCTCACGGTACTGGTTCACTATCGGTCTCTCAGGAGTATTTAGTCTTGGCGGATGGTCCCGCCGGATTCATACAGGGTTTCACGTGCCCCGCACTACTCAGGATACCACTATCTAAATGCTCTTTGCCTATACGGGACTATCACCCTCTATGGTCGCTATTTCCAAAGCGTTCTAGTTCATCACATCTCGAATGTCGTGGTCCTACAACCCCGTTATTGCCGAAACAACAACGGTTTGGACTAATCCGATTTCGCTCGCCGCTACTATCGGAATCACTTTTGTTTTCTCCTCCTCCGGGTACTTAGATGTTTCAGTTCCCCGGGTTTGCTTGGCTTACGCCATGACATACCTTCAATATGCCGGGTTGCCCCATTCGGATATCTGCGGATCATATCGTGTGTGCCGATCCCCGCAGCTTTTCGCAGCTTATCACGTCCTTCTTCGCCTCTGAGAGCCTAGGCATTCCCCATACGCCCTTTTCCAGCTTGTCGCCAGATCTTTAATCTATTCTATTCTTAATTCGTACTCTTTACTTAATAAAGATTCGTGTTTCTTTCTTTTTTAGTCGGTAAAACATTAAAAATGTCTTACCTCCTGTTCCAATATGTCAATGAACGATCGCGAGTCGCGATAGACAATTAAATCATCTATGCCAATCACTGCAAGCTCCTAAGATCGTATTTCATATCCCGGGCATTGCCTGGTGGAGAATATCGGAGTCGAACCGATGACCTCCTGCGTGCAAGGCAGGCGCTCTAGCCAGCTGAGCTAATCCCCCGTTTTCAGTCGTCGGCTATCAGTTAACAGTTATCAGTTAATCGATGACCATACGCCAACTTGGGATACCCAACTCCTAAAATTTCCTTCAATCCTTAATGAACGTGCCGCTTAACCAAAAACGACCTTTTTGTTTGTAGTCCCAGGCAGACTCGAACTGCCGACCTCTACATTATCAGTGTAGCGCTCTAACCAGCTGAGCTATGGGACTGTCCCTACTCTTCCTTTTCAGTATAAATACCTCGCAGAAAAAAGCAATTACTTATATATCATAATTATGGAGATGTAACAATCGAACAATTACCAAAGAAACTATTATTAAATCAAAAGACCGGGACCGTGGTTCCATTCTTCTCTTCGTCAGGGACCGTCCTTAAAAGGACAATCTCTAGAAAGGAGGTGTTCCAGCCGCACCTTCCGGTACGGCTACCTTGTTACGACTTAGCCCTAGTTACCGATCTTGCCCTAGGCCGCTCCTTGCGGTGACGGACTTCAGGCACTCCCGGCTTCCATGGCTTGACGGGCGGTGTGTACAAGGCCCGGGAACGTATTCACCGGATCATGGCTGATATCCGATTACTAGCGATTCCAGCTTCACGGGGTCGAGTTGCAGACCCCGATCCGAACTGTGACAGGTTTTATAGATTCGCTCCGCCTTGCGACGTGGCTGCTCTCTGTACCTGCCATTGTAGCACGTGTGTGGCCCAGGACGTAAGGGCCGTGATGATTTGACGTCATCCCCACCTTCCTCACGGTTTGCACCGGCAGTCCCGTTAGAGTCCCCATCATGACATGCTGGCAACTAACGGTAGGGGTTGCGCTCGTTATAGGACTTAACCTGACACCTCACGGCACGAGCTGACGACAACCATGCAGCACCTTGCAAATTGCCCGAAGGAAAATCTATCTCTAGACCTGTCAATATGCATTTAAGCCCTGGTAAGGTTCCTCGCGTATCATCGAATTAAACCACATGCTCCACCGCTTGTGCGGGCCCCCGTCAATTCCTTTGAGTTTCATTCTTGCGAACGTACTCCCCAGGTGGGATACTTATCACTTTCGCTTGGCCGCCCAGGACTCAAGGCCCCGGACAGCTAGTATCCATCGTTTACGGCGTGGACTACCAGGGTATCTAATCCTGTTCGCTCCCCACGCTTTCGTCCATCAGCGTCAGTATATAGTTAGTCACCTGCCTTCGCAATCGGTGTTCTATGTAATATCTATGCATTTCACCGCTACACTACATATTCCGGCAACTTCACTATAACTCAAGACCGACAGTATCAAAGGCAGTTCTACCGTTGAGCGGCAGACTTTCACCCCTGACTTATCGGCCCGCCTACGGACCCTTTAAACCCAATAATTCCGGATAACGCTCGGACCCTCCGTATTACCGCGGCTGCTGGCACGGAGTTAGCCGGTCCTTATTCTTACGGTACCGTCAGTAGGCTACACGTAGCCCTTTTTCTTCCCGTATAAAAGCAGTTTACTACCCATAGGGCATTCTTCCTGCACGCGGCATGGCTGGATCAGAGTCTCCTCCATTGTCCAATATTCCTCACTGCTGCCTCCCGTAGGAGTCTGGTCCGTGTCTCAGTACCAGTGTGGGGGATCCCCCTCTCAGGGCCCCTACCCATCGTAGCCTTGGTAAGCCGTTACCTTACCAACAAGCTAATGGGACGCATGGCCATCTTGTACCGCCCGAGGGCTTTAACCACATCCCGATGCCGGGTCGTGGTACCATGGGGCATTAATCTTCGTTTCCAAAGGCTATTCCCCTGCACAAGGCAGGTTCCATACGCGGTGCGCACCCGTGCGCCGGTCGCCGGCGGAAAAGCAAGCTTTTCCCCGCTGCCCCTCGACTTGCATGTGTTAGGCCTGCCGCTAGCGTTCATCCTGAGCCAGGATCAAACTCTTCATCGTTGTTCTGTATATATTCGTCCCAACGAAGTCAAAATCTCTCCCGGCCCCGACTCTCGATTCAATTCCTTATATATACCTTACGATATATTAAATTGTATGTTTCCTTAATTCTTGTTCCTCTCATCCAGGTCCTCACCTGAACTCGATTCCTATCTCCACAATATTTCAATGAACTTCCATAAACCAGGCACCGAATCTCCCGATTCCCTCGCCTCGTTTCCCCTAGGTAATTCCCTAAGCGGGTGCAAATATACAACTGTTTTTTAACCTGACAACTACTTTGTGAAAAAAATAAAATTTTCTTTACAGGCCCGGTAAAACAACATTTTTATGAACTTGCCCCGGCGGCGGACAAAGACCGTGATCTTCATCGTTAGCGGGCTGCAAATGTACACCCTATTTCCAAACCTACAAGGCTTTTTTTAAAAAAAATGAGGTTTTTTTTGGACCGCCACCTACCCCGCTGATTTACTGAACTTTATGGGAACGGAAAATACCCCTAAAGGATAAATAATACACAACGTTCTGATAAACAGCCTTTTAAAACATACGACCATTGCAACGGCGCGCTAACCAACATGTTTACAGCAGGTTGAGAAACGAGACCAGGCAACTAGGAAAAGAAATTCCAGACTAGACCAAAACGGATAACAAAATCCCGATACGGATAATTGGGTGCGGCATAATAATTATACCCCGTAAATGAAGAATTAAAATGTTCTGCCTTTAAATAAATACGTGTTTGCTGAATACGTGCATTGATGAAAAAATCCAGTAATGGATAGCCCCCCAACTCTTCATTGTTTTGAGTATAAAACTCTCCTAAAACAGGATTGTACGCATTCATATTATATGCAGTAAAATATTTAAAGGTTATGCCTGTTTGTAAATACATTGCTTTTTTAAATACATCCGAAGAAAAATACAATGTATTCCTAGTAACTAATTGAGGAAGATTCATTACTTGCTCCTCTTGCGTTACATTTTGATACATCACCGTATTGTTCAATGCAAACATACCAACCCTAAATTCCTTTTCATATTTAACCTTTAAATAGGTTATACCATTGCTTTCTTGAACCGGTTTTATAAAAGCTTGCTCCATACCGGCATCAATTTCAACATCAGAAACCGGTGCAAAATATGTGTAATTATCCAAATTGCTGAATTTTACCATAAGATTACCCCATGTTACAGAATTCAATTCTCCCCTAAGACTACTTACCCTTTCCTTATTAAAGGTATTTGAATTATCCCAATTATAATTTAAATACTCGCTTTGATAAAGCAGGTAATTAAAATTGGGCATTCTTGAAGAGGTATGCAGAGTGAATTTAAGGTTGTTTTTAGGATTGATCTTATATGATGCGGTAACATTTAAAAGGTTTCCGGTCAAATTGCCCGATAAATTATACTTAAGCTCCGCATTTAAATCAAAACCACCAATACGTTTTTCATATTTACCCCCTAAGGCCAGTTCAGTACCATTTAATCTATTAGGTATAACCACTCCTTCCTCTGTGGTAAATTGACTATCAAAATAATAATCATAATTATACATTTGCAGACCACCTGTTAATTTCCCCAAAGTTCTATTATAAAATTGTGCATTTGCCTCATTGTAAAATGTTTTCAAAACGGCCTTATCGTTTATACCTGAAAGTATGGCATTGCCAAATATGGTATCATTGACCGTTTGCATAAATTGATAGTACTTGGTTTCATAATTAAACACATGACCAATGGACAATGAAGTTTTCTCTGAGCGGGTAGAATCCAATTGTTTCCTAATAAGTTTATAGGTGTGATCCAAATAATATCTTTTACCTAATATCTTATTGTCGACATCATCAAAACGAACATCTACCCTAGGCCTATTTGTAAAATCTTCATCGCCAGATTCAAATTGCAGCTCCTTTTCCAACAGCCCACCATTTTCTTGTGATATAATATTTTGCGCAGCTATATGCGCCCTCAATGCATATCTATTGTTCCTAGACAAATAATTAGTTGTCATGGTAAAATTGCCCGACTGTATTTGGTTGTCATTGTATTTTCCTAAAGAACGATGACCGGTATAACCAATGGAAAAATTAAGTCTGGGCGATGTGTTAAATGTTAGGTTCGCGTCCAAAAACTGACCTTGTTCCAAGGTTGTTTTAAAAAACAACTCGGTCATTGGGGTTGGAACGTTATAATATACTATCTGTTCCTTTTCCAAATATTTCCGATCCTTACCAATTGCCCCGAGGTAAGGATAAATATTAGCTCTTTCTAAATCCAAGCCCAATGAATTATACGCCTCTCCTATATTGGAAAAGGACATAAGTTCAAAATCGTCTTTCCTTAAATAATTATACTTGTATTCCTTATTGATGGTGAGTGTAGTATCCAAATATGTGGTATCCCTAGCAAAAGTAATTATCTTGTAGTCCTTGATCGTGATACCTATGGTATCCGATTTTTGCCTACCCATTGGACCACTTACCTTTTTCTTATTTAATGATGCCAGCGAATCTATACTGGCCCCTTTTCTTAACTCCCCCTTTTGACCAAATACAATACAGGATGTAAAAAATAAAAAAACTATTAATATATATTTCATGAAGCGATGTTACCCGTGCAAAGTTAATTTTTTTGTTGCTAAGTAAATGTGAATTTTATTATAACAAAAAAACCCTGCTTTTTAGCAGGGTTTACTATTATTTACAAAATATGGGTTTAGTAACCGTCGTTCTGTTGCATATTTGAATTTGCATTGATTTCCGATATTGGAATTGGCCAAGCAAATAAATTGTTTGGATACGTCAATGTCTCAACAGTATTCTCCAATACACCCGTTGTATTTACAGATTGACCCGTTCTCATTAAATCATCAAAACGGAAACCTTCAAAAATAAGTTCTCTTCTACGCTCGTTAAGAATATCTTCTTTGGTTACGGAAGTATAAGGTACCGCACCTCTATTCTCAGCAATTAAATTTAACTGAGTCAAAGCATCTCCACTGGTTTCGAACAATGCCTCTGCATAGTTCAAAATAACCTCCTCATATCTGAACAAAGGAATATTATCCGCACCTATGGCAGTATCTGGATATTTGCCAATGTTTCTTAGTTCAGTTCCTTCATTTTGAAATCCAAAGATTCCCAAACGAACATCACCATCATCATAAATATCCAATACATCTGACATAACTTGAAGATCCCCGTAACCTGCAGGAGCATCACTTGGATATCTGTAGATGTAAGATAAAGCATTAGGTCCTAAATTGTCTGACCCACTAAAGGCAAGTTCAAATATTACGTTAGAACCACCATCACCGGCCCAGCTAGACACATAAGCATCAGCACCGATAACTGAATACAGGTCAGAATTAATTACCGCCTCTGAAGCCGTAACCGCTCTACCCCAATCTTCAAAATAAACTGCAACCCTAGACTCTAAAGCTTTGGCAACATACTTAGAAACGAGAATCTTAGAAGTATCATAAGAAGAATCCATCATATCAAAAGCAGTTTGTAAGTCTGTGTAAATAGCTTGTTTTACCTCTTCAACAGTACTCCTTGATGGGAACAAATCATCTCCTTTAAACGTATTTACAATTGGCACACCTAAAGTACCACCTGCATGCTGCTGACCATAAACCCTTAACAAATCAAAATTACCAAGAGCCCTTAAAATCATTGCTTGACCTTGAATATGCTCACCATATGCCAAGTCTCCTTCCAATGAAGATAAGTCTGTATTAATAATAATATTTGCATTGGACATCATTTCATATACATCATCCCAAATGAATCCTGTATTTGCATTATATTGAAATTGAGATTGAGTAGTGAACCTTCCTGAATTACCATTGGAAAAAGCGTTATCCGATCTTACCTCATTATTGGCAATTAAGTCCCTACCATAATACTCCTCAGAGGTCATAACATTATGAGCACCCTTAAGAATACTGTACAAGTTATCCACTTTTGTGATACTACCTTCTACGTTCTTACTTTGAGCCAACGTAGGATCAAGATCATCTGTAGTACATGAACCGACTATTATCGCCATTGAGGCCAATAATAGCATAATTATTTTATTATTTTTCATATTTAATTTTTTTTAGAAGTTCAAATTAACTCCAACAGAAATTGTTCTAGCAGGAGGAGTTTCCAATCCAGTTTCACCAGGTGTAACATCACCCCCTTGACTATCCACATCAACCTCAGGATCATGCAATAAGTTATCATCCTTAACCCAAGTCAATAGGTTATTTCCTCTTACAAAGAACCTAAGTTTATTGATACCAATTCTATCCACCGCTTTTTGTGGAAGGTCAAAACCAACAGTTAACGCTCTAAGTCTCATGAAATCACCGTCATATAAGTACTTAGAATGTCTCTGCCATCCTGGAGCACCAGTAGTAAATTTACCGTTTCTGGCAATATCACCAGGCTCTTGCCATCTATCCAACAAAGACGTATAGCCGTTGAAAGCCAATATAGGATAAGCATTAGATTGGTTTAGGTACAAGTGCCATCCTTCATATATTTTGTTACCACCAGAGTAATATCCGTTAGCATTAATAAAGAAGTTCTTGTATTTGAAATTTAAATTAAGACCAGCAGTAAAAGTAGGTACGGCATTTGACCCTTGAAATACAGCTTCTGCTTCATTGAAGTTAGCAGTTGTTTCACCATCAACTCCATTAACGTACCACTCTTCTATACCTGTTTCTGGATTAACACCTGCCCAAGTTGGCATGTACCACTCCCTTACCGGATGACCAGTTTCAATTCTTGTCCTTGTCGTAGTAATGGTTCTTTCAACTCCATTTGGATCTAAAGGTAATTTAGTAACCTCGTTCTTAACCGTAGAGAAATTACCGCCGATGGAGAAATTCACATCCTCAGTATTTACAACGTTAAAGTTAAGATCTACTTCAACACCTTTATTGGTCAACTCACCAATATTAGCATATTGACTTGCAAAACCAGTAGTTTGTGAAAGTGGAACATTCAGCAATAAATCTTCTGAAGTTCTATGAAAATAAGCAACACTACCACTAACGGTGTTTTTGAACAATCCAAAATCTACACCTACATCAATGGTCTTGGAAAGCTCCCAAGATAATTGGTCATTACCAAATGTATCTACATATTGCGCACCTTCTCCACCATAATCCTCACTATATCCAAATAATGATTGGTATAAGTTCAAATCTATGTTTGCGTTTCCTGTTACACCATAAGAACCTCTTAACTTTAAGTTATCTATTACATTAGAATCTGCCAAAAAGTCTTCTCTATGGATGTTCCAAGCACCACCAACAGACCAGAAGTTACCCCATCTGTTATCTTTACCAAATCTTGAGTTACCTTCTCTTCTGTAAGATAAATCTAAAACGTACTTACCATCAAAGGCAGAATATTTCATAAGTCCCATGTAAGCACCTACGTAAAAGTCAGAAAAGCTAGAACTAACTGAATTAGGTGTACCTACGTTATCCAAATAAAACAGACCGTCATCAGCAAAATTCTGACCTGAACCACCTAAGAAATATCTTCTATTGGACTGGTATTCCTGTAACACCTTGAAATCAAACCTATGGTTATCATTGATATCATAGTTGTAATCAAAATAGTTCTGGAAAACATAGAATACATTGGTTCTGTCATATTGCTCAGCATCACCAGATGTTGGCACACCGT
Organism: Maribacter sp. MAR_2009_72; assembly: GCF_007827235.1. NCBI lineage: Bacteria > Pseudomonadati > Bacteroidota > Flavobacteriia > Flavobacteriales > Flavobacteriaceae > Maribacter > Maribacter sp. MAR_2009_72. Next base: position 1,943,244 of record NZ_VISB01000001.1, read on the forward strand.
AACCATAATTTCTGTTTGAATAATTTCTGTAGTTATATCCTTGGTAATCTACATTGAACGAAGAACCAAATGAAAGGCCACCACCTAAATTCCAATTTAAGTTGTTATTGGAAATAATTCTCGTTAACCTGTTCTCATAGATGTTGTTCTCATTATTATATAGTGGGTTTGGCAAAGAACCACCAAACTCATTGTAAGAACCATCTGCATTATATGGCAATACTAACGGAGACAAAAAGAATTTTGCCGATCTAGGACTTTCAAAATATGCACTAGTTTCCAAGAAAGCATTCTGTAAAGAATGGGTTGCCGAGTTATTAGAGCTGAACGTAATGTTTTCAGTCAAATCCTTTGAAAAGTTCAATGCACCGGAAATTCTTTCAAATGAAGGCCCAACAACGGTACCTTCTTGATTCATATAACCAACCGATCCGTAGAACGTATGACCCTCGCCACCACCGGAAGCAGATATACTATGTTGTTGTACCGACGCAGCACTGTTTCTAACTGCAAGGTCCCAACGTGCTTCTGGTCTGCCAGCTGCATCCCAATCAGCAAAACTACCTGCCAATAATTGGCTTATAGCCTCTTCCTTGGTAGCTGTAATTCCATCATTGAAATAAGCTTCGGCAGTTAACTCCAAACGATTTGCAGCAGTTAATGGAACTGGTCCAGTAATTGCATCTCTTTGAAAACCGTAACTTGAATTTACATCAAACACAGTTTCTCCAGCCCTACCCTTTTTGGTAGTGATCAAGATAACACCGTTTGCACCCCTAGCACCATATTGTGCCGTTGCAGATGCATCTTTTAATACCGTAATGGATTTAATGTTGTTATTGTCCAAACCTGCCAATGCGGACAATGATGAAAATGCACCACTTGACCCAACATTATCATTACTTACCGGAGCACCATCGATTACATATAATGGTTCGTTACCCGCGGTAATAGAACTAATACCACGAATTCTAATGTTAGCAGTAGAACCAGGAGTACCGGAAGTTGCAGAAACTGCAAGACCAGATACATTACCTTGCAATGCCTGCTCAACACTAGGAGTAATGATTTCCGATAATTTATCGGCATTTACCTCAACAATAGAACCGGTAATATCCGATCTTCTCTGAGAGGTATATCCCGTTACCACAACTTCTTCCAATGCCTGCGCATCTTCTTCCAATTGTACATCCAATGTATTGGACGCCCCAACATTTAAGGTAACTGTTTTTTGCCCTAGGTAAGAAAACCTTAATTGCCCACCTTGAGTTGCATTAATGGCATAATTACCATCAAAATCTGTTTGAGTACCGTTTGTTGTTCCAACCACTACAACAGATACACCCGGTAGAGGCAATCCGCTTTGATCGGTTACAACACCGGTCACTGTTTTTTCCTGTGCATAGGAAAATGTCATGAAGAACACCAATAGCGGCGTCAACATCCACGTCAACTTCTGTTTCATAAAATTTGTTTTTGAATTAGCTTGCGGTAAAATTCATAAAAATTGCACTCTCATGCAAAATCTATCTTAACTCAAAAAAATCAAATGTTAAAAACAATATCACTATTATTTAATTATTCTTAATTTTTGAAATTTTAATAAAATATATTCAATCATTTAACTTTTTAGTTGAATTTAAAATTCCAAATTTTAAGTTAAAAAAAACATAATGCTTCTTAAATATCATAAAAACATTAACGAAACAGGTACAGATGAAGCCGGAAGAGGTTGTTTAGCAGGTCCAGTAACCGCCGCTGCGATCATTTTACCAGAACATTTTGAAAATTCAGTTTTAACCGACTCCAAGTTACTATCGCACCATAAAAGAATTACGCTGGAACCCATATTAAAAATGGAATGCGTTTCTTTTGGTATTGTACATATACACCCTGAAACAATTGATGAAATCAATATCTTAAACGCATCATTGTTAGCCATGCATAAAGCCATTGACCAGCTTACTCCGCAACCCTCATATATTATAGTAGACGGGAATAGATTTAAGCCCTACAAAAAAATAGCACATTCCTGTATTGTTAAAGGCGACTCCAAATACACCACCATTGCAGCCGCCTCAGTGCTGGCAAAAACAGCAAGGGATGCTTACATGTTACAGCTCCATGAAGAATATCCTATGTACAATTGGAAAAAAAACAAAGGCTACCCTACCAAAGAACATAGGGCCGCAATTCAAAAATACGGCCCAACCAAATACCATAGAATGAGTTTTAGGCTTTTAGCGGACGACCTCTCCAAATAATACAAATACCATAACTTTACACAAATCAATTTTCATGCGATTATTACTTATATATGTTTTTGCTATACTTTTTTGTTTTGCATGTACACCCCACAAAAACACGGAGAATGATATTTTAGAAGCAATTCCCGACCATACCGTTCTTGCCATACAAATAAATGAATATGAATCGCTCAAGTCCGCTATTGCATCAAATGAGCCATATAATAAATTGGAACACCTACGGCCCATTAAAAGTATTGTCAGCAAACTAGAAACGTTCAATTTCCTAACTAATCAAACTAAAGGTTTATTAACTTTTACAGCCAACGATAATACCACTTTTGATTTCACATACATTACCTTGGATAGTATTGCCCTGATCGAGGTAGACGAAATTACCAATAAACATATTGAGAAAATCACCGATAATTCTAACACCATTACTTCTTATCAGTTCAACGATATTCACTTTTATAGCGCACCTTATGGCAGCTATTCCATTTTAAGTTCATCAAAAACGGTATTAAGTTCTATCTTAAACCGTGATGCCACATCAAATAACAATCTATCCATAAATGAATTTTTAAATACTGCCAATAAGGAAAAACTGGCAAATATCTGGATAGACCTAGAACACGGCAGAACTTTATTGCAACAAATTTTACCACAAGACCAAACCGATCTTGATTTTGCCAGTTGGCTATCATTGGATATAACCTTGAAAGAACAGGAATTGCAAATGAACGGTGTTGCTCTACCTTCCATGACCCCAAATTATTCACTTAACCTACTCAACCACACCAAACCCATTACCAATACCCTTTGGAAACTTAGCCCAAACAATGCAACCTCTGTAACTTCCTACGGATTTGAAGAATACGCTGCATTTGTACAAAACAAAAAAACAGAAGGGTTTCCTATTAACGAACAGGACTCTTTATTATATACGGTAGAAGAAATAGGAATTGCATCATATAACAAAGAGGACATTCTCTTTTTAAGAACTTTTGGTACCGCCTCATTGGTAGATTATATACAAAATGAAAAAACCGCTACCCATGAATTTAGCGGACATGAAATCTTGGAGTTAAAACCACAACTGGGTCTATTTACCGCTCTTCATCCATTAATTGGCAATCTTTCATTTAACTATGCCAGTATTGTTGACAATACCATTGTATTCACAAAAAACCAGACCGGAATTGAATCTGTCATTTCAAAAATCAGCACAGGGGATACGTTTGATAAAACCATTTTATTTAAAAATGCCGAAGCCAAACTTACCTCCTCTTCAAGTAAAATGACAATTTCAAATTTAGAAGGTGCAGGAACTTATTTAAAGAAATCAGTTTCAGAATCACTAAGTAATGAATTTCTAAAGAGCAATCTAAAGGATTATGTCTTTGCAAATCAAGTAATTGCGGATAAAGGTTTTTTTCATTTAAACTTCTTGATCAAGAAAATTACCGAAGAAGATGAACAACATACTGTAAGCCCTGTATTTGAGACTCAGCTACAAACCGATCTAGCCACATTACCTCAATTTGTGACCAACCATAATAACGGTAAAAAAGAAATTATTGTCCAAGACCAGGAAAATACCTTGTATCTAATTTCAATAAATGGAAAGATTTTATGGAAAAAACAACTTAACAGCAACATACAGGGCAAAATTCATCAAGTAGACCTTTTTAAGAACGGAAAATTACAACTTGCTTTTACCACAAATAACGAATTTCTAATATTGGATAGAAATGGCAATGAAGTACAACCCTTTACCATGAACTATAGTGGCGGCAATGTAAATCCTTTAGCGGTATTTGATTATGAAGGCCGTAAGGACTACCGTTTTGTGGTTACCCAAGAAAATAAGGTATTCATGTACAATAGTAAGGGCGAAATTGTAAAAGGATTTACCTATACCTCAGCCGAGGGCAATATAGAAGGCACCCCCCAACATTTCCGTATTGGGAGAAAGGATTATCTTGTTTTTAAACTTGCAAACGGACTTTTGAGAATTGTAAATAGAGTGGGCAAGACAAGAATACCAGTAAAGGAAAAGTTCTCGTTTTCCAATAACCCCGTTCAACTCTATCAAAATAAATTCACTTTTACCACCTTAGACGGTTCATTGGTTCAAATAGATACACAAGGAAAAGTAACATCTAGTAAATTACAACTTACTAAAGATCACGGAATGGATGCCACTTCTAAAACATTGGCTATTATGAACGACAATATATTGCGCATACGTGATAAAAAAGTTGAACTTGAACTAGGAGTATATTCTAAACCGGAAATATTTTATTTGAACGATAAAATCTATGTATCGGTTACCGATATACAGAACCAAAAAATATATGTTTTCGATAGTCAAGCCAAACCCATTCCCGATTTCCCCATTTTTGGAAGCTCATCTATTGACATGGCCGATATTAATAACAATAAGAAAGTAGAGTTTGTTTTCAAAGACCAAGAAAATAGTATTAAAGTATATAAAATACGATGATACATGTTATGTTAGGTTTGACAAAGATTTATATACCGTTCATACAAATTGCATAATTACACTGGCTTATTTTCATATTTTTAAATATTTAGGACATTAAAGTAAACCGTACTATATGAAAACAAAGGCAATATTATTTTTGGTTTTACTATTAAGTATAACCACCATGATCGCTCAGGATAATTGCAGTAAATTCTATCCAATGACCGAAGGGGTCGCCATGGAATACACGAACTATAACAAAAAAGGCAAAGTTGAAAATGTAAGTTCTTTTAAGGTAGTCAATGTTTCTAATACAGGAGGTACCACCAATGCCACAATGGCAATAAACTTAAAAGATAATAAGGGAAAGGATATTTACGATACTGATTATAACCTTTCCTGTACAGGAAATATGGTTACCTTAGATTATGAATCTCTGCTACCAACTGAAATGATGCAGCAGTACGGCGATATGGATATTGAAATATCCGGTAACGATATTGAAATACCCAATGATCTTAGTGTAGGGCAAAACCTAAATGACGCCAATGTAACCATGAAAATAAGTATGAGCGGTATAAATATGAATATGGCCGTAGATATGACAAATAGAAAAGTGGAGAAAAAAGAAAGTGTAACTACCCCTGCCGGTACTTATGAATGTTTTGTACTCTACAGTGAAAACCGTTCTAAAATGATGATGGCCAATCAAGTATTCCCTTCAAGGGTTTGGTTGTCAGAAGGCGTAGGTATGGTAAAACAAGAAACTTATAAGAAAAATGGAGATTTAATGAGCAGTACAATGCTTACCTCCTATAATAAGTAAACACCAAACTATCCAATATCTTGAACCGGAGCTTTCGCTTCGGTTTTTTTTATGACTCAATTTCAAATAGTACCTGAAAATGTTTTAGCAACTTTTGCTTTACCTCTTCCAGGTCCACTTCCTTTTTACCTAATTCAACATTCAAGGAAGTTACCGCCTTACCTTTTATACCACACGGAATCATCATGTCAAAATAACCCAAATCCGCATTTACGTTTAGAGCAAAGCCATGCATGGTCACCCATCTACTTGCCCTAACTCCCATGGCACAAATTTTCCGTGCAAAAGGAGTGCCCACATCTAACCAAACCCCTGTTTCGCCAGGGGAACGCTCAGCTTTGATGTCATATTCGGCCAATGTTAAAATGACCATTTCCTCCAAATAACGCAGATACTTATGAATATCCGTGAAAAAATTGTCCAAATCTAGAATAGGGTAACCAACGATTTGTCCCGGACCATGATAGGTAATATCACCTCCCCTATTGATTTTATAAAAAGCAGCCCCTTTTTCCTCCAATATTTTTTCATCTACCAGTAGGTTGGCCATATCGCCACTTTTGCCCAAAGTATAAACATGAGGATGCTCAACAAACAAAAAATGATTGGGTGTTTTTAAGTCAAGCGACTCTCTTCTGTTGCGTATTTTAAGATCAAGGATTTCCTTGAACAATTGTTCTTGATAGTCCCAAGTTTCCTTATAATCCTTACGACCTAAATCCTGTATGTGCAACCGTTTATTCATTTCACAAAAATATAAAAGCTATATCCTATTTTTCCAATTCCACCTCAATAACCATAGATTCAGGATTCTTCATCATATCCAAAAAACTAACTTCATGCACCAAAGTTTTGCCATCCATTGAAAAGGTAGCTTCATTAATGTTGGTCCACTTAACACGTTTTGGAAAATGGTATTTGAATGTGTAGGTAGAACTTGACAAAAACATCTCTGCACTGGCCAAACTATCTATACTATTTTCAAATAAAGCTTGATCCAATACAATTGTTTCTCGTTTAAACCTATTATTCTTAAATGTATAGTCTACCCTAGTACTTTCCTCCGAAACATTGCCCGGCATGGATTTACCCCCTGCAATTGGACCCACTGAACTGGCATTCTGAAAAGTATTAAATGCATCGTTGATCTCGGCAACTTTTTTAAAATCCCTAAACAGGTCAAAATTCATTATACCTCTTTCCGCATCTACCTGCATATGCAATTTAAAAGGCTCCAATTTTTTTAGTTTGGCCTGCTTTTCCGGCGTCAATGTGGCAATGCTATCTTTTTTATCCCTTAGAACATCCTTAAACACAATTGTAGAGTCTATAGCTTTTTCCAATGCGGTAGAATCTGTACTTGGAAGCATTTGTAGCATTTCACCACCATCAAAACGCATACTCATCTTCCCAGACCCGTCATTGTTAAAGTAGATTTCCTCGGTAAAATTGCACGCAACGAACACCACTGCAATTAATACAGCGGTTAGCATTTTTGAAAATTTCATGTTTTATATCTAGTTAGGATTGTTCAAAATTACCAATGCGGCAATTACCCCAGGCACCCAGCCACAAAAGGTCAAAAGTAGAACAATTAAAAAAGACCCACAACCTTTGCCCAAAACTGCCAAAGGCGGAAAAAAAATGGCAAGCAATACTCTAATTAAACTCATTTGATTTATATTTTGATTGATTGATGTACCTTATTGGTCGTTAATAAAACCGCTTTGTTACAAAATCTTTTATTTTAGATGCTCATATCAGAATCAATGTTTAAACACATCTTTTTCGCAATCTCGTTATGTTGCTGTAGCGTAAGTTTGGCCCAGTACAAATTTAGCGGCCAGATAGCGAATCCCCAAAACGAAAAATCCATCTATTTATCCATCATTGAAGACTATAGAAAATTAGATAGGATCTCCTTGGAGCAAGTTGTCAAAAAAACAGGTACAGATTCTTTAGGATATTTTAATTTTTACGGAAACAATTTACTGGAGGAAAATAGAATATATAGGATTCATTTAGACGATTGTAGCGAAACCTCATCATTGCCAGATCATTTTTTCGGTAATTGCAAAAGCAGTAAGAGTATTCTATTCATAGCAAAAAATACAGATACCATAAACTTTCCAAGGTCCTTTTCAGATGAAATGTTATGTGAAATAATATCTACAAACAATACTTCTCAAATTTTTTTGGAAATAGATGTACTAAAAGAACAAATGGCTTTTGAATTTAATGATTTTAGAAGTGATGCAAGTAAGAAATTGAACCTACAAAAATGGTTTGGAACATTACAGGATTTTGGAGAACAGTTAAACGAACCTTTGGCAGAACTTTATATCTACAACTTTTTATCGGATAAAAGGAACGAAACTTACACCTATTATATAAAGGATATAATCGCCAATAATTATTATAAGGAATTGGGTGAAAGATTGTCCACTAAATATCCCAATACCGTGTTTACCGCACAATATAAAAAGGAAATAGAGATAGACGAACAAATAGCAAACAATAATACCGGAAGCTCACCTTTGTGGAAATGGTTATTACCGTTACTACTGTTCATTTCAGTGGTCTTTAATATTTATTTACTGGCAATGCCTAAAATAAACGCAAAAAAGATACGCCAACTTGCCTATGCCAAATTAACGGAACAAGAGCAAAATATAGTAAAGCAGATTTTACAAAACAAGACCAACAAAGAAATAGCCTCTACAATGTTTATATCAGTAAGCACCGTTAAGACCCACATCAATAATATTTACAAAAAATTAGAAGTAACCACCCGCACTGAAATAAAACAACAATATCACTAATACAATTATTTCCACCACGGGTCTAGTACCTATTTCCACCCACTACAAATCGTTATATATCCGCAATTTCCAGAATTTTCAGGCTTAATTTTAAATCTGAATATTATGAGATTACCCTTTTTGATTACTACATTGGTATTAGGCATTATCTACAATGTAATTGCACAACAATCTTACCAGGAAATTACCCTTGTTAACCAAGAACCTTTTTTGCTAGGAAAAATTACCGAAAATCACCTAATGTTCCAAAATTATGCATCTTGGTACACACCTAATTATGAAAAATATGAAACTGATAACTCCCAAATAACGTTGTTTAGACCAAATTTAAGTGCATTTAAAATCTTAGTTTTTATGGGAACATGGTGCGGGGATAGCAAACGTGAGCTACCTAGATTTGTAAAAATCCTGAAAGAGGCCAATTATCCTATGGAGAATTTAAAAATAGTTGCGGTGGACAAACGAAAGGACAATTACAAAAAAAGTCCGCAAGGTGAGGAATGGGCGCTTCATATTCGTAGGGTTCCAACATTTATATTTTACAAAAATGGCAGGGAAGTCAACAGAATTATAGAAAGCCCTATTTCTACTTTAGAAGATGATATATTTAAAATTGTTTCCGGCGAGGCATATATTCCCAATTATGCTACTACCTTACATTTTGATTGATTAATAATCCTTTTACGACTATAGTAAATTCCTTATATTTTAAAGAACCTTAGCTACTTTTTTACGTTATATCTACTATATGGAACAAATTTATACACCGTTTAAAATTACATTGCTTCTATTGCTCATTACTACAGCACCATCTTGTAGCCAAACCGATGACATTAGATCAGAACCTATACAAGAGCAAAATGGCAATACGCAAAAGGCAACATATTTAGCTCTTGGAGACAGTTATACGGTCGGTGAAAGTGTAGACTTTGAACAAAGCTTTCCTGCACAATTGGATACTAGAATAGAGGAAACAAAAAACCTAAACGTAGAGACCACGGTCATTGCCCAAACCGGGTGGAGAACGGACCAATTGATTGCATCTATAATGGGTAGGGAATCTGGCAATTATGATTTGGTCACCCTGCTCATTGGGGTAAACAATCAATTTCAATCCCGGCCATTTGCCCAATATGAATCAGAATTTCCAGAACTTTTGAAAAAAGCCGTTCAACTGGCGGGCAATGATTCCAACAAAGTGATCGTACTATCAATACCAGACTATTTTTATACCCCTTATGGTCAACTAAATGGTAATGAACAAATTTCTAAAGCACTGGACGATTATAATCATTTTGCAAAAGTAACCTGTACATCAATGGGCATAACCTTCCTTAACATTACGGATATTACTAGAAATGGTTTGAACGAGCCCGAACTGGTTGCCGATGACGGGCTACACCCTTCTTCCCTTGCCTATAAAAAATTTGTGGATAGACTCTATCCTTTAGTGTCCACAAGATTGAAAGATTAATACATATCGATTATATTTGCCAGCTAAATAAACGACGGCATGCAATTATCGGAGCAAGAGCTTATCAGAAGAGAAAAATTGGAAAAACTAAGAGCGCTGGGCATCAATCCATATCCAGCTGCGCTATACCCTGTTAATGCCACATCGGCAAGCATAAAATCCAATTATGAGGAAGGTAAACAGGTTATCGTTGCCGGTAGATTAATGTCTCGTAGAATTCAAGGAAAAGCCTCTTTTGCCGAGCTACAGGATAGTTCTGGTAGAATTCAAGTTTATTTCAATAGAGATGAAATCTGTACTGGAGAGGACAAATCCTTATACAACGATGTTTATAAAAAATTGTTGGATATTGGAGATATCATTGGTATAGAAGGCGATTTATTTACCACTCAGGTGGGTGAAAAAACGATAATGGTAAAGAAGTTTACCATGTTGAGCAAATCGCTTAGACCATTGCCATTGCCTAAAAAAGATGCGGAAGGCAAGGTTTACGATGAGTTCAACGACCCAGAATTACGTTACCGCCAACGATATGTAGATTTGGTAGTCAATCCAAAAGTAAAGGAAACGTTCATTAAGAGAACCAAGATTACCAATAGTATTCGTGAGTTCTATAATGATAAAGGTTATTTAGAGGTAGAAACGCCTATTTTGCAACCAATACCAGGTGGTGCTACGGCACGTCCTTTCTTAACGCACCATAATGCCCTGAACATTCCATTGTATTTACGTATTGCCAACGAACTTTACCTAAAGAGATTGATCGTTGGTGGGTTCGATGGTGTTTATGAATTCTCCAAGGATTTTAGAAACGAAGGTATGGATCGTACCCATAACCCAGAATTTACGGTAATGGAACTGTATGTAGCCTACAAAGACTACAATTGGATGATGGCTACCACTGAAAAATTATTGGAGAAAATTGCAATGGATGCCAATGGAACCACTAAGGTAACCGTAGGCAAACACGAAATTGAATTCAAGGCTCCTTACGCAAGAGTACCTATTTTAGAGGCTATAAAAATACACACAGGTATTGATGTTGCAGGAATGCCAGAAGATGAACTACGTGAAACGGCTAAAAAATTAGGTTTAGAGGTCGATGATACTATGGGTGTAGGCAAACTGATCGATGAAATTTTTGGCGAAAAATGTGAGCATCATTATATACAGCCAACCTTTATTACCGATTACCCCAAGGAAATGAGTCCGCTAACAAAGGAACATAGGGACAACCCTGCGTTAACAGAACGTTTTGAGCTTATGGTAAATGGTAAAGAGTTGGCGAACGCTTATTCAGAGCTTAATGACCCTATAGACCAAAGAGAGCGATTTGAAGAACAATTGAAGCTTTCGGAAAAAGGTGATGATGAGGCAATGTTCATTGACCAAGATTTTCTTAGGGCCCTAGAATACGGTATGCCCCCTACCTCTGGTATTGGTATTGGCATTGACCGTTTGGTTATGCTCATGACCAATAATGCCTCTATACAGGAAGTATTGTTCTTCCCGCAAATGAGACCGGAGAAAAAACCTCTACAATTATCGGATAACGAGAAAGTTATTTTTGACATTTTAAAGTCAGAAAAGAAAATAGAATTGGATGCCCTTAAAAACAAGGCCGATCTAAGTAACAAAGCATGGGACAAGGGCATTAAAGGTATTACAAAACAACAGTTGGCTAAAATCTATAAGGAGGGCGATGTTCTTTTAGTTGAAATATTAAAATAGCCTTTTCAAGGAAAAATAAAAAATAGTAGCTTAGAAGCTGGCAAAACCAACCAGCATGAACCTAAGTAGTAAAATAGGATTGATTACAGGTCCTATTGTATTTTGTATTTTAATTGCCCTGCCCAGTGTTATTATATCTGAAAATGCTGATGCTGTTATAGCGGTTGCATTGTGGATGGTAATATGGTGGGTAACCGAAGCGGTTTCCATATCAGTAACCGCATTGTTGCCCCTGTTGCTTTTTCCTATTTTAAAAATAATGCCCATTGCAGATGTAGGAGCAAATTACGGCAGCCCTATTGTCTTTCTTTTTTTTGGCGGCTTTGTTATGGCTCTGGCCTTGGAGAAAGTCAACTTACATAAACGTATTGCCCTGAATATTATTAGACTTACAGGTACTACCGCCAATAAGGTCGTATTGGGCTTTATGATCGCTACGGCGGTATTGAGCATGTGGATCAGTAATACGGCCAGTACCGTTGTTATGTTACCTATAGCCATGTCCGTGATCAATCTGTTAATAGAGGATGAGGACGGATTTACAAAAAGGGACAGAAATTTTGCCTTGAGCGTAATGTTGGGTATTGCCTTTGCGGCCAATGCCGGTGGTATTGCAACGGTCATAGGTACGCCCCCAAATTCCGTACTCATTGGCCTATTGGAAAATGAATATCAAATTGAAATATCTTTTTTAAAGTGGATGATCATAGGGCTACCTTTTTCCCTCATCATGATTTCCATATGTTATTTGGTTTTAACCAAATTGTTCTTTCCCACACAAAATTTAAGGTTCAAGGCATCCAACACCATTATTCATCAAGAGCTTAACAAATTGGGACCTACTTCAAGGAAAGAAAAAATGGTACTTATCATTTTTGCGGTTACCGTATTTCTATGGGTCTTTAGAACACTCATAAATACGCTATTTCCTTCTTTGGGACTTACGGATACCCTTATCAGTATGTTTGCCGCTATAGCCTTATTTACTTTGCCCTATAATTTAAAGAAAGGAGATTTTATCCTTCAATGGCAGGATACCCAAAAACTTGCTTGGGGTATCCTTATTTTATTTGGTGGCGGACTCTCCCTTGCCAATGGCATGTCCGTATCTGGTATTGTGGATTTGGTTGCAGAGCTTATAGGACAGAGTAACCTTAGCATTCTATTTACCGCTACTCTATTAATTATCTTAATGCTCTTTATGACAGAATTAATGAGCAACGTTGCCCTTGTAGCCGTTTTGGCACCGGTCGTCGCAGGTATTGCCTTAGGTTTGGGATTACCGATCGTACATCTACTTATACCTATTACCATAGCCAGTAGTTGTGCATTTATGCTTCCTATGGCCACACCGCCCAATGCAATCGTTTTTGCCAGTGGTTATATTAAGGTTCATGAAATGGCACGTGCCGGTATTGTATTAAACCTCATTGCCGTTCTATTGCTTATTGGAATGTTCCATTTTATCCTTCCCATTATTTTCACTAATCCATAATATAAAATAAAGCCCTTGCGGTTTGCAAAGGCTTTATAATTGACTAATTCAGAATGAAAAAATGATTATTCCTACTTAATAGACGCCTTCTTCCGGACATTGTTACAAATAGGCTTAAGAAATTATTAACTATTTGTTACAGATATTATTTCAATCTTTGAAAATTACCTAACTAACTCAAGAAAATGAAAAGAAAACTACTTCTAAAGTTACTCGTTCTAGTATGTGTTTTTGGTTATCAGAATACCGAAGCACAAATTTTTAAGAAAAAGAAAAAAGATACCGAGCAGGAAGCCGGTAAACCCTCTAAAGACAAGATCCAGCCCTATAGCAAGGTTATTACCAAAGACGCTATTAGCGATACGGGACTATTTACCACCCATATGGTAGATGAAAATCACTTTTTTGAAATACCGGATTCGCTTTTCAATAAAGAAATGTTGATGGTAAGCCGTATTTCCAAAACCGCATCGGGAATAGGGTTTGGTGGTGGAAAAATCAATACTCAGGTACTTCGCTGGGAAAAGAAAGATAAAAAAGTATTGCTTCGTGTGGTTTCACATGACGTAGTGGCGGCAGATTCCCTACCTGTACATGAAGCGGTTGTCAATTCTAATTTTGAGCCTGTACTTTTTTCCTTTGATATAAAGGCCGTAAAAAAAGATTCGCTCTCGCCCAGTACGGTCATTGAGGTAAATGATATTTTTACCAAGGATACCAAAGCTTTTGGAATGCCAGAACAGTACCGAAAGAGATATAAGGTTTCGCGTTTAGATGAAGGCAGGGGATACATAGAGTCTATAAAGAGCTATCCTTTAAATGTAGAAGTACGCCATGTAAAAACGTATTTGGCCAGTAACCCACCAAGTAATTCTACCTTAGGTTCAATTTCGGTAGAAATCAATAACTCTATGGTACTATTACCTGAGGAACCTATGAAACGTAGATACTTTGATGAGCGTGTAGGTTGGTTTGCACGTGGTCAAGTAGATTATGGCCTAGATGCCCAAGAAAGTAAAACCATTAAATTTCTAGACCGTTGGCGTTTGGAGGTCAGGGATGAGGACATTGAAAAATATAACAATGGCGAACTCGTTGAACCAAAAAAACAGATTGTTTATTATGTTGATAGGGCAACCCCTAAAAAATGGGTTCCTTATATAAAACAAGGAATTGAAGATTGGCAAGTAGCCTTTGAAGCGGCCGGTTTTAAAAATGCCATTATTGCCAAGGAACCCCCAACGGTAGAGGAAGACCCGGAATGGTCTCCAGAAGATGTAAGGTATTCCGTTGTTCGGTACCTTGCATCGCCCATACCCAATGCAAACGGACCGCATGTTAGCGATCCACGTAGCGGTGAAATTCTTGAATCGGACATCAACTGGTACCATAATGTCATGACTTTGTTGAGAAATTGGTATTTTGTACAAACTGCGGCCATAAACCCAGCTGCCAGGGGTGTATCTTTTGATGATGAAATTATGGGTAGGCTCATACGGTTTGTTTCGTCACACGAAGTTGGCCATACATTGGGGCTGCCACATAATATGGGTAGCAGTGTTGCCTATCCTGTAGACTCGTTACGATCAAAAACCTTTACCCAAAAATACGGTACGGCACCTTCCATTATGGATTATGCACGATTTAACTATATAGCCCAACCAGGAGATGAAGGGGTTGCATTAATGCCAAATATTGGCATATATGACAAATATGCCATACAATGGGGTTACAAGCCTATTTTGAATACATCTGCTGAAGAGGAAAAACCCATTTTGGATAAATGGATATTGGCACATGCCGGTGATCCGTTATACCGTTTTGGCCATCAGCAGGTTGGCGATATTGTAGATCCAAGCTCACAGACCGAAGATTTAGGTGACGATGCCATGAAAGCAAGTGCATATGGTATTGCCAACTTAAAACGTATTGTACCCAAATTAATAGAATGGACGGCAGAAGACGGCAAAAACTATGAAGACCTAGATAAACTATACGGACAGGTCTTTGCCCAATTCAATAGATATATGGGACATGTATCCAACAATATTGGCGGGGTATACGAAAACCATAAGACCTATGATCAAGAGGGTGCGGTTTATACAGCGGTTCCCAAAGATCATCAACAAAGGGCTATGGCATTCCTGAACGAAGAGTTATTTTCTACCCCCACGTGGATGTTGGACGAGGAAATTCTTAAACGTACGGAATACTCCGGATTTTTAGAGCAAATGCGTAGCATGCAGGTACGCACCTTGAACAATGTACTGAGCCTAGGCAAAATGGCAAGACTTATAGAAAATGAAACGTTAGACCAAAAGAATGCCTATTCACTTGCGCAAATGATGGGTGAACTTAGAACCGGCATCTGGTCCGAAACCAAAAACGGGAAAGCTGTGGATACTTATAGAAGAAACCTTCAAAAAGCCCATATAGACCGTTTAGCATATCTATTGACCGCAGAAAACCAAACTAAGGCGTCTGATTACGGTGGCTACAGAAAATCGACAGTTGTCAACACTAGCCAATCTGATATTCGCACCATGGCGCGGGCAGAATTGAACATTTTAAGACGTGAAATCAGGAATGCAAGAAATAGGACATCCAATTTAATGACAACATATCATTACAACGATGTTTTTGAGCGTATTAACGACATTTTGGACCCAAAATAATTGTTGCTGATTTTAGCCGATTTTAGTGGCCTATCGATGAAAAACCAATAAGATCGATGAACGTTTAAGGTTGACCACATTCTAAATACATTACACATCAAAAAAAGCCCATTTCACAACAATGGGCTTTTTCATGTTATTTAGTTCTATAGTTTAGACTTGAATTTAAACCCCCAAATCATGAATAATAAATTAAAAAGTCTAGTTTACTTAAGCTGTTTTATTTTTGCCTCTGTAGTGTATCATCAAACTACAAATACAGAAGCAAAAGAAGAATTGGCCTCTAACACAATTGAGCAAGAAGTAGACATTGTCATTAACCCTTACGAGGAGCACGACAGAGTTCAAACGAATTAAGACATTTACAGTTCTAACCTACTTAAAAGCACGATCCAAGGGTCGTGCTTTTGCATTTAACAATTTTTGGCACGCCGTTAATTAATTGCCAAAATGAGTAATACTTTTAAACCAATGCTACAAAATGCTGTCAAAGAAACAAATGCAAAAAAAATAAAAAGATGAAAAAATTAGTATTGGCCATTTTAGTAATGGCAGGATTATCGGCAACGGCACAGGATCATGACATGAAGTCTAAAAGAGGAACCATGAAAGATCTGAGCCCAGAACAAGTAGCTACGTTACAAACTAAGAAAATGACGTTGGCATTGGATTTGAACGAAACTCAGCAATCCAAATTAAAATCCATTTTTATTGAGGAGGCCAAAATGCGCAAGTCAAGAATGGAGGATTTTAAAGCACAGAAAGAAGATGGTAAAAAATTAACAGCAGAAGAACGGTATAAGCGCCAGAATGAACGGTTAGACCATCAAATAGAACGTAAAAATGCAATTAAATCCATTCTTGATGTGGAACAATACGCAAAATGGGAAAAGATGGACCATCATAAAAAGCGCAAGTTTAACGATAAAAGAAAAGACCACAAAAAAGAAAGACGCATGTCTAGAGAATAATATTATAAAAAAAGTTCATAACAAAGGCCCGCTGATTGCGGGCCTTTGTTATTTATAAATACCTGTAAACTAATATTTTACATATTAAAAACAACCTTAAAAACCTTCTTTTTAGATTGTTTAATAGAGGAAATTTTACATTTATCGAATAAATTGCACTTTGCAAACGTTCTTTAGGTACTTAGTTGGTTCCAAATCTGGTTAATCGATCATTTTTTTACAACCAAAATTTGGAATATGAAATTAACACCTATGATTGTCAGTAAAATAAGATATTGTATACTATTTATAATTATCTGTTTGTTAGCCAGTTGTCAACAAGAACTATACAAGTCTAACAATAAATATAATATTCCTGAAAAAAGTACGGAAGAGCCGCTCGTTCAATTTTTGATCGAACCTACCAACTATAGTGCCATTTACGAAACGGAAAATTTGGCCAAGGCTTACGATTATTCCAAAATTTCCCATAAAACATTATGGATCAATCAATTCAACGAAAAACTTAAGATTGAGCCAACTACAAGGGTGGTAACACTTCATGAAACTGCCGGCCTAAGCAATACTGCAGTGGACAGTTTGTTGAAATTTGTTTCAAAAGGGGGTACGTTGTTCATCACTAAGGCCACCAAGGATGAACGCATGTCCTTTTTCTATGGTATGACACCAGATGCGGACTGGAGCACCAATATAGAAGCTTCTGGGCTATTCTTTAAAAAACCTCTTTTTCCGGGAATGCAAGGCAAAAGTTTTGATAACAAAACCATGCACCTTGGTTTTGAGGGTTCTAATTTTTCCAGTACGGTAAATGTACTTGTTGCCTCCCATACCCATCATGACTACCCAGTACTTCTTGAAAATAGAATAGGTAACGGTAAAGTGGTATTCTATAATTCATCTGAAATTTTAAAGAAAGAAATGAGGGGTCTCTTATTTGCCGCTACATTATTAGGCTTAGAAGGTATTCCCTACCCTATTGCAAATATAGGAACCATGTTCCTAGATGATTTTCCTTCATCTGTTTATGATTCAAGTGGTGCGCCCATAGCATTAAAAAATGGAGAACAAAAATCAGAGTTTTTAAAATCGGACTGGTGGCCCAAGATGAAAGAATTGGCCATAGAGGAAGATTTAAAATATGCAGCTTTTGTGACGTTCAACGCAGACAAAAGCAATAAGGACAATATCAATTTTAAAAGCTGGGACAAATCTACCCTCTTAGATGGCAAAAATGATGAAATTGCCAATGCCTGGATCAATGATGAATTCATAAAAGCCGGTCATGAAGTTGGTTTAAGGGGCTATAATGATTTGCCCTTATTACAGAATTTATGGAAAGACACGGATTTAATGGAAGACGTTACCAAAGCCTCTGATAAAAAGTGGAAGGAAAGCGTTTCTAAAAATAGTCCGATCTCATATGTAGCACCAAACAATCAAATTGATAGTTTAGGATTGGCTGCCCTTAAAAAAGGGTTTCCCAGCATAAATTATATGCACACCTCTTTCTTGGGCGATTTGGATAAAGGGGGCAATAGGGAATTTGATCCAGACCCCTTAAATGCCCGGTTTTTTGATTACCCACGGTTAAGCAGCGGCTATACAATATCCGACAAGGAAAAATGGGCATTGGAATCTACATATCTCTATACTGGTATATGGTCCCATGCCTTGAATACCTCGCACATTACTGACAGAACAAGTGCCGAGAAAGCAATAGATGAATTAAAAGTCCATATCGTGGATTATAAGAGCAGGCACCCGTTCATACGATTTTTACCCGCAAAAAAGTCCACCGAGACAGTAATGGATTGGAGGTACCAAACCGTTAGACACTTGAATTTTGAAGGCCAGTATGAAGTAACGAGCTCCATAAACGGGGATGCCAAAAAAGAATCCTATTGGTTAATGTATGTCGATGCGGTCAACAAGGACAGATTAAACAAAAAGCTATACGATGAACAAATAAAATTTCAATCAGTTCCTTTATTGAATGGTTTCATCTACAATATAAAGACCAATTCACCTAGTATAAGTGTGCCGGATATAAGGCCAGAAATAAGAACCTTGATTGGAACAACGTCTTCTTTGATTACCAAGATGAACAAGGAATACAAAGCCTTTAACGAAAGTAAGAGTACCATGGTACCATTAAAGGAAAAAATAGACCGGGCCATTGTAGAAGAGAAAAACGAAAAGGCTTCGGAACTTATGGAAGAATTGTTCCAAGACAACAATTTCATCAATACGCAACAGGTCATTGCCTACGCCAAAACAATGAAGACACAAGGTAAGACCAAAGAACTTTGGGAGCAATTAAATACCATGTACCTGAAGAACCCATCTGCGTCCTATGCCGATTTTTCAAGGGATATCAGCACTATTAGCGACTACCCATCACCTGAGCTAAAAAAGCTATGGATGGAACGCCAAATGGAGTGGGGAAGCCAAGATGTGGAATTTTTAAAAGACTACTATACAAATTTTAATACGGACGATAACACCGTTATCATAGAACAGGTGCTGGAAGTTGTCTACGAGCAAGAACCCAGTCAAGAAAACCGCAATAATTACTATGACTTTCTAATACGTACTAGCAATACACAACTTTTGTCCAAATTGGATGAAATAGCACCTTGTTCCATAAATGACCAAGCTTTCGCCACTAAAATGGCCAAAGCATATGCCGATCTGCTCAATTTTGACAAAGCATTGCAATGGCAAAAATGTGGCATTGAACTCGATCAGGACATAATTGCGGAGTGGTCCCAAAATTCAAAATCCATTGAAGGTAAAAGAGCAACAGATTTCCCATATTTTATTCAGTTCATGATGGTCAATGACCGGGATAGGGCCATTGAAGAAATGCAGTTTGTTGAATTTTGTAGGGAAGATCTAAAAGACTTGTCCAATAATATTGCACAGCTCTTTTCAGAATATGCACAATATGAAAAAGCATTGCAATGGAGCTCATGTGCCACTAATATTCCCATTACCAATTTGATGGACTGGCATATGGAAACCGGTAAAATGGACCAGTTGCAGACCATATATAAAGATTACATTAAGGACAATCCCAAGGATTATGACACCATGAACTACATGGCAAAATTACTTTTATTAAAAGGGGATATAGAAGCTGCCGGTGAAGTTGCCATGACCATACCCCCCTCTAAACTGGATTCTGATTTTAAGATTGGTTTCAATAATGAGGTCAAAGAGGATACAGACCAAGAACAGACCTTATACATTAGTAAGTTTAAAATTTTAATGGACGATGCCATCGTTAGAAAATCTGCCATAGAGACCAGAAAGAAAAAAGGTCATTCTATTGGGATAACCTCTTCTGCCATTACAGACAAATTTGATCCTACCCTGTTCAACAATAATTTCTATTTTGGATTCTATAACAAGAAATTCGATTTTCATCGTTTTTCAATAGAACAAGGTACTTCTTACGCTGTGTTAAAAGATACTATAGTTGTCAATGACAAGGGTAGGGATTTATTGGGTGTTGGCTACCTCTACAGGACAGAATCCAACTTAAAAAACCCGTTCTATATTGGCGCAAAGGTTGAAATGGACAATTTTAACAATGTCTTTTATCACTTAAATTCCGGCATTGATTTTATTGGAAAAGCGGCAAAAACTACTTTACAAATAAACGCACACCCAGTTACAAATGCTCCTGGTTATGCACTCAATATTTATGACCTGTCCGTAATGGCCAAACAACAATTTAATTACTCGTCCAGCTTAAAACATTCGTTTATGCTCGATGCCACCTATTATACGGATAGTCAATATTACACCATAGGTAGTACCCGATTGGAATATCATCTGTTGAACGTAGATACATTTAAATTGGGACCTGTACTGGAAGGAGCTTACGCTATAGGTTCTGAGGAACAAAGAAACGGTTTCCCCTATTGGTTGACCAAAGAACGACTTTTTGGTGGTGGCGGACTTCTTTTACAGATCGGGGATGAGGATTCTGATTTTAATCTAAGTAGTGATTTCTCCCTTTTTGCGGAACAGGACGAACCTACTTTTCAACGTTATCAAGGTGAGTTATCTTACCGTATTAAGGACTTTACCAAAATCAACCTTAACTATACATATTATACCATTGATGAATTCTTTTCCAATGCGTTTCAGTTAGGTATACAATATAATTTTAAATAACAGAACGAATTTAAATTAAAAAGCCCTCTTTTAGAGGGCTTTTTAATTTATTATACCACATATTTTAAGCTGATCTTTATAGGACAATTTCCTTTAAGGCATTAATGGTTTCATCCAAATCCGCATAACTTAAGGCATCATTTAAAAAATAACTTTCAAAGGCACTTGGCGGCAAATAAATACCCTTGTTCAACATACCATGGAAATATTTTTTGAACGTTTCATT
Source organism: Maribacter sp. MAR_2009_72 (assembly GCF_007827235.1). Lineage (NCBI taxonomy): Bacteria > Pseudomonadati > Bacteroidota > Flavobacteriia > Flavobacteriales > Flavobacteriaceae > Maribacter > Maribacter sp. MAR_2009_72. Next base: position 1,964,386 of record NZ_VISB01000001.1, read on the forward strand.
GTTGCCTTTGGCAGATGATGAAAAATCTACCACGGGCTCATCAGTAAAGTGTACTGAAATCATACTGCCAAACCTATTAATCTGGTGATCTACACCTTTATTCGTCAGTACTTCCGCAATACCCTTATGCAAGTATGCCGCTTTTTCTTCCAAACTTTTAAAAACCTCAGGATTATCGTTAAGTGCAGTTAGCATTGCCAAACCAGCGCTCATTGCCAATGGGTTCCCACTTAATGTTCCTGCCTGATATACCGGCCCGTCTGGGGCTAAATAATCCATAATTTCCGCCTTGGCAGCAAAAGCCCCCACAGGTAAACCTCCGCCAATAACCTTACCATAGGTTACAATATCAGCCTTAATGTCCAAAACTTCCTGTGCGCCTCCCTTAGCAAGACGAAAACCGGTCATTACTTCATCAAATATCAATAAAATACCTTCTTGGGTACAGATATTCCTTAAACCTTGTATAAATTTTTCCGTAGGTACAATGCAACCCATATTACCCGCAATAGGTTCTATGATAATTGCGGCAATTTCATCTTTGTTGGCCGCTACCAAAGTCGCTACACTATCAAGGTCATTATACGTTGCCAACAAGGTATCCTTTGCTGTTCCCTGGGTAACTCCGGGACTATTAGGACTACCAAAAGTTACGGCACCACTACCGGCTTGAATCAAGAACGAATCTGAATGACCGTGATAACACCCTGCAAATTTGATGATCTTATCCTTTCCCGTGTAACCCCTTGCCAACCGTACCGCACTCATACAGGCTTCTGTACCGCTGTTCACAAACCTAATTTTATCAATATTCGGAACCATGGATATAGCCAATTGCGCCAATTGTGTCTCTATTTCCGTTGGCATTCCAAAAGAAGTACCTTTTTTTGCCTTATCGATTACCGCGTTAATGACCGGTTCATAGGCGTGACCCAAAATTAAAGGTCCCCAAGATGCTATATAATCAATTAACCTATTACCGTCCTCATCATACAAATAGGCTCCTTTGGCCTCTTTAACGAATATTGGGTTACCACCTACTGCCTTAAAGGCCCTCACCGGTGAATTTACCCCACCGGGTATATAGTTCTTTGCCTCTGCGAACAAGGCACTACTTCTTTGATAGATCATAAAACTTAATTGATATTATTGACTTTCACTTTTATACGCTGACCAATGGATAGATTAGAACTTTGCAAATTATTTAATTGCATTAGTTCACTTACCGTCATATAATATTTTTTTGACAATGAATACAAGGTATCCCCTTTTTCAACGGTATGCACCTTATCGTTCTGGGTAGCCACAATGGTCTGTTTGTCATATCCGGCCTTCTTTACCTGTATGTCATATTTGTGAAGCTGGTACTTTTCTATGAGGTAGATAAGTTTTTGCGGATATCTAGGGTCAGTGGCATACCCTGCTTTTCGTAGTCCTTTGGCCCATCCCTTATAATCCGTATGTCTTAAGTTGAATAAAAATGCATATCTGGAACGTGTAGTTAAAAATATACTATGATCTCTAAACGAATACATGGGATGATTATATTTTCTAAAACATTCTCCCTTTTCGTCGTCGTCATGAAAATCATAGTCTCCCTCCCATCCTTTATGACATTTTATGCCAAAATGATTGTTGGTCTTCATGGCAAGCTCTCCTTTTCCGCTTCCACTTTCCAGTATACCTTGTGCCAATGTTATACTAGCCGGTATTCCATAACCCATCATTTCCAACTGAGCCGTTTCTGCAAAAGTTTCTATATACTCTCCTACGGACTCTATTCTAAATGGAATGAACTTAGATGGTTCACTGGGTAAATCTACATTACCTGGCCTGGTCTCTTTCTTGACCGTCGTGGATTTTTTACGTTCGCTAAGTACATTTTTGGTACGCAACTGATCGGAGTACGTTTTTTTTGATTTACAGGAAGCCAAACACGCTCCAATTATCAAAAACATTATAATTTTCTTATTCATATATTCAACAAAGGTAAATTTTTCTTCTTCAGCACACTATTCATGCCAGTAATTCCTTGAAGGCCACCAGTATGTATGGCAAGTATCTTTGTACCCGCTGCAAAAGTATTGTGCTTGATCATATTGAACAACCCAAATAGCATTTTTCCCGTATAGATCGGATCTAAAGGAATACCGGTATGTTCCTTGAATTCATTTATAAAATCTACCAATTCCTTGGTCATTTTTGCATAGCCCCCAAAATGATAATCGGTCATAACATTCCAATTTTGCCCCTGAACCATACCCTGAATTTCTTTTTTTAAAAAATCTCCTTTTAAAGCAGAAAACCCTAATACCTGTTGATGGTCTCCAGCAGAATTTATAATGCCTGCAACGGTACCCCCCGTACCAGCACTACAGCAGATTACATCAAAACCCATATCTTCCTGGGTCAGAATTTCGGTACATCCTTTTACGGCCAGATAATTGGTGCCACCCTCGGGTACCAAATAAAACCCCTTATATTCTTGGGATAGTTGTGATAAAAATTCCAAATCATCCTTTAAACGATAAGCTTGCCTGCTTACAAATTTAAATTCCATGCCTTGCTCATGGGCCAGACGTAAGGTATTGTTGCCTTGCCAGGAATTTTGTAATTCCTCCCCACGTATAACACCTATTGATTTAAAACCTTTCTCGTTAGCCGCATAGGCCGTGGCCGCTATATGGTTGGAATAAGCCCCTCCAAAAGTCAACAACGTACTCTTGTTTTGTTTACCTGCCTCCAACAGGTTGTACTTTAACTTTCTATACTTGTTTCCAGAAATGTACGGGTGCAACAAATCTTCCCGTTTTAAAACAAGGGTTACCTGTTTTTTGTCAAGCAGTGGTAAATGTACAAGTTGGTTGATACTTTGCAATGGCCGTATTTTAACGACAAAGATATTTAATAAAGCTAAAGGTTTTTCTTCTGGACAAATAGGTCAAATCTTGTTCGTGAGCATAAGCCTCGCGCTCAAAACTTATATTTTGATAGGCTTTATAGGAATCCATATAACATATCGTTCGTATCAACCATTCCGTGATATACCATATATAGAAGGGTAGAATAAATAATTCCCGTTGTTGCTTTAGATGTATTTTTTCATGATTGATCAAAACAATATCTTCTTTTAGACTTCCATTCTTAAGAAATATAAAAGGCCATAAGGACAAGCCTACATAATTCTTATAGAAGAAATGTTTAAAAACCAATATCATACTTATCTTTTGGTTGTTGTTATACAAAGATAAGGCCAAAATAATTTGTAAGAAAACTACTAGGATTTAGTGCAAACAAAACCGTTTAAACACCAAAAACATAAAAACCTACCTGTATTATCAATACGTTAAAGCAGATGTCAAATTCTTTTTAATGAAGTACCTTTATTCCATTGAGATGAAATAGTATAGATGAAAAAAATTATACCTATTGAAGAAGGTGATTTTTATTGGGCCGAGGGCGGATTTAGGGTATTTACCGAGCAATATCATTTAAAACGTGGTTATTGTTGTGAAAGCGGCTGCAAACATTGCCCTTATGGTTATGATGCAAAAACCAATAGTCAATAAAATATTAACATAGCTCGGCATGATATTTGTGATTAGTTAAAACAGTGAAAATAAGTACTTAAAAAACATATAACGTTATGAAAAACATCAAATTACTCGGTTTACCTCTGCTCCTTTTGGTTTTTATTACTTCCTGTTCATCAGTTAGCGTTCTTTCTGATTATGACCAAAAAGCAGATTTTAATGGTTATAAAACCTATGCTTTCTACAAAACAGGAATTGATCAGGCCCAAATTTCAGATTTGGATAAAAAACGTATCCTCCGTGCTATTGAAACAGAAATGAGTTCTAGGGGTTTCGTAAAATCCGAAAACCCAGATTTGTTGGTAAGTATCTTTACCAAAGAGCAGGAAAGGGTTGATGTTTACAATAACAACTATGGCTGGGGCGGAGCTTGGGGCTGGGGTTATAACCCTTGGGCCTGGGGACCTGGCTTTGGATGGGGTGGTTCTAATGTAAGTACAAGAACACAAGGTTCTCTTTACATAGATCTAATCGATAATAATACCAATGAACTGGTATGGCAAGGAAAAGGTGTGGGCACACTATCAAATACAGGAAATATTGCCAAAAAAGAAGAACGGATCAAAGAATTTGTTTCTCAAATTTTAGAGCAGTATCCTCCAAATGCCGTAGCCATGAAATAAATTGACAGAAAAGAATAACAAGGGTTTGTTGATATATATCTCAAGCCCTTTTTTTATTTAAATATTATTACAACAACGGAAAATCCGTACTATTTTTCACCTCATTAAGTACAAATGCACTCTTTACCCCCCCTATACTAGGTAATGAAGCAATCTTAAACTTGGCAAAATCGTAATAGGCATCTAAGTTTTCAACCACAACCTTAAGTAGAAAATCAAACTCTCCACCCACTACAAAACATTCTACCACTTCCGGATATTTCTTTACCTGTTCAAAAAAATCATCCATCATTGCTCCTTTTTGCGCCTCTAAGGAAACAAAGCTAAATACAGTGATGCTTTTTGCTATTTTATCCTTGTTTAAAATAGCTACATAATTCTTTATAAAACCTTCCTGCTCTAACCGCTTTATACGTTCATATACCGGTGTTTTTGTCAATCCTAATTGTTCTGCGATAGATTTGGCGACCGTTTTGGCATCCTTTTGCAATATGCCTAAAATAGCCCTGTCGATGGCATCTAATTTTTCGTTCATAAAAATTCCTGTTTTCAGCAAGTCAAATATACCTAAAAAGATATTATTCCTTACTTTATACATATTTTAGGTAATTTTTCCCATTAATATTATAAATACCGTCTAATAAGACTTAATTATGTATATTTAATAGACCTTGAACAGCAACATGGCTCAAAATATATCGGAGCTTCAGCAAAAGGTTGGCAAGATGATGAAGTTGAACATTTAAACCTTAACAATGAACAATACCACAGGTTATGAAAGCAATGCTATTTTAGATAAGCTTCCCCAACATTTACTACAGTATATAAAACCTCAGAATTATGAGGAGTACACCCCAGTAAATCAAGCAGTATGGCGGTATGTAATGCGTAAAAATGTGGCGTACCTAAGCAAGGTTGCCCATGAATCTTATGTAGAGGGATTAAAAAAAACCGGTATTTCCATAGAAAACATACCCAACATGTACGGCATGAACCGAATTTTAAAGGATTTAGGCTGGGCGGCAGTGGCGGTAGACGGTTTTATTCCACCAGCAGCTTTTATGGAATTCCAGGCCTACAATGTTTTGGTGATCGCTTCGGATATTCGTCAATTGGAAAACATTGCCTATACCCCGGCCCCGGACATTATCCACGAAGGTGCCGGTCATGCCCCCATTATTGCTAATCCTGAATATGCCGCTTATTTGAGAAGGTTTGGCGAAATAGGTTCCAAGGCGATATCCAGCGCAAAGGATTTTGAACTATACGAGGCTGTGCGCCACCTTTCCATTATAAAGGAAGCCAATGGCACCCCAATCTCAGAAATAGAAAGTGCCGAAAAACATATAGCGCATTTACAAGACAATATGGGTGAACCAAGTGAAATGGCACTGATTAGAAACCTGCATTGGTGGACTGTTGAATACGGACTCATTGGTACTTTGGAACAACCTAAAATCTATGGAGCCGGCTTACTGTCGTCTATTGGTGAAAGCGAATGGTGTATGACGGACCAAGTAAAAAAGCTGCCCTATTCCATTGAAGCGGCAAGAACTTCATTTGACATTACCAAACCGCAACCACAGCTATTTGTAACCCCAGATTTTGCTTTTTTAAGTCAGGTACTGGAAGACTTTGCCAATACCATGGCATTAAGGACAGGCGGTCTATCCGGATTACAGAAACTGATCAACTCCAAGGAATTAGGAACTATTGAACTAAGTACAGGCCTTCAAGTTTCTGGTAATTTTGAATCCTTGATCGCTCATGATGGCAAACCTATTTACTTCCAGACCAAAGGCAAATCTGCTTTGGCCTACAGGGAAAAGGAATTGGTAGGGCAAGACGTAAATCAACATGAAACGGGATTTGGTTCTCCAATAGGCAGATTAAAAGGAATCAATATACCTATTGAGGAAATGAGTCCAAGGGACTTAAAAGCCTACAAAATTTACGAAGGGGAAATTGTCTCCTTGGATTTTACGGGAGGCATAAATGTTACCGGAAAAATTATTACGGGTACCAGGAACCTGCAAGGCAGAATCATCTTAATTACATTTGAAAATTGTAAGGTTACGTATAAGGATAAGGTACTTTTTCAATCTAACCAAGAATTGTATAATATGGCCATAGGAGAAGAGATTGTCTCTGCCTTTCATGGTCCGGCAGATTTAAAAAGCTTTGACCTACTAGACCACACACTCAGCAAAACAAAACAAACCGATTTGAACAACTCCCTAAGCGAACTTGAACTATATTACCAGACCATAAGGGATTTTAGAAACGGAAAGAACACTATTGTTTCAAGAAACAAAGTCTTTCAAGAGGTTCAGGAAAAATTTCCGACAGATTGGCTCCTACCCATAGAAATTTATGAATTGGCCATTAAAAGCGATGATAAACAATTGGCACAGAAAATTAAGGTCCATCTGGAACATTTAAAGTTAGAGCAACCCAAATTAGGACAACTTATTGACGATGGCTTGGCATTAGCAAGCAATACCATGGTAGCTACGGTTTAAACTCCTTAACTTCCTCCATGGTTTCAATGGTGTTTTCCCTATATGCTAAACGCCACCCCATGGAATTGGTTAGAATATAAAACTTTTGGAGTTCACTGATCAGCCTATTTTCGGCATTGCTTCTCAATGAAGACGCCTCTATCTTTTTCATTAAAGAGGCACTTACGGTTTTCTTTATTTTATTATAATCCGCAGCATCAAACTGATTTAGGTAATCTGCGGTTACATCATAATATTCAAAATCTGGATTCAACTTAATTTCGGCATCGGGTATGCTATTGATCCGTACTGTTTTGGCGGTTTCATCCACCTCAAAATCTATCAAACTTAAATCATATGCTACGGTCACATCTGCATTGACCACTACCAAAGCTTTTTTCTCAGCCCTTAACAACGGCCCAAAAAGCTCTTTAGAATCTTTGTAATTGTATACTTCCGCAAAATGCCCTTCTGTAACGATCAGTTTGGAAACATTGGATATCTCCTGCTGAATAAGCATTGAATTCTCCTCTAGAATTGATTTGTCTTCCTTACCCTCATTACATGAACGAATAACAAAAACCAAGGTCAATGCAACCAAAACGCCGGCTATAAATCTTTTCATGTCTTTGTACTATTAAAATCCATAAACGGATACTTCTGTCTTATATACGCAATTTTACCCTGTAACGATGTTAAAAAATTTTGATGCGCCTCCCCTTCCGGATGAAAGGGTTTATGCCCTAAGCCCCGTTGTATGTCATCTACCTTTTTCATGTCTCCTAAAATACCGTCAGCTATCCAGCTTTCTTGAAAACGTTCCCAGATATAATCAATGGCAATATCGTTGGGATGAATCATATCCTTAGTATAAAACCGATAATCCCGTAATTCATCCATCATAATCTCATAACTTGGAAAATAAGAGATTTTATCTTTTTGCAATAACTGATGAACGGCACTTATTAAGTGTGATTTACTTTGTTGGTTTTCCACAACCCCATCCTTTAAATGACGTACAGGAGACACCGTGAAAATTACCTGAACGCTTGGTTGTACATCATGCACCATTTGTATTATACGACCTATACTTTCTTGCAGTTGCTCAACTTTAAGCAATTCTTTTTGAAACTTGGTTTGCGGAACTTTATGGCAATTTGCCACCACCCTTTCACTATCCTTATGACGATAGACCCAAGCCGTACCTAGGGTAACACAAATATGGGTAGCGCTACGCATGTAATTACGTAATTGTGACAATCCCGCATTTAAACGGTTCAGCAGTTGCTCCTTAGACCCTGAACTTAATGACGAATGTGCATCATAGCAATGCCAATTGCCATTATGGAAGAACACATCTTGCTCTTCATATTTGTTGTCCAATAGAGCCCTTGCCATCAAATTTTCTATGGCAATAGCATGAAAAAGAATACCAAATGGATTTTGTAGGGTCCGAAACTTAAAATAACTGCATTTACCACCTATGTTTTCAGCAAAACATGAGCCCAATAAAAGCATACGACTGGTGTAGTCTATTGTATTCCGTTGCTTGCTTAAAGATATTTTGGTAAAAAAATTCATTTTGGGCGAACACTTTCATTCAACTTATGAAATACCTGATAGGGGTAAATTTCATAGATTACGTAATCCTCGTTAATGGTATTGTTGGCATTTTCAAATGCTTTACGCTCCCATTCCACACCTTCCGGATCTCCTAATTTGGTTAAACTTCTACCTTTAAAATAAAGTGCATCCGCAAAATTACCATAACCTTTTAAAGCCATATCAAAAGATGAAATAGCTTCTTGGTAACTGCCCAGTTCAAAATTGGCAATACCAAGATAGTACCAATCCAAATAATGACAGGCTTCATGAGGAGCATCTTTTGAAAAGTCGGCGTATTGTTGCTCCTTGCTCAATTCCAAAAATTCCTTTGCCTTGTTAAATTCATTAAGCTGCAGATAGCTTAATCCTATGTAAAAATTATAGGTGTGGTCCATAACATAGCCATCACCAAACTCATTTTTAAATCTAACGAAATCTGTAATGGATTCTAAATATTCCTTGGAAAATATACATTTCATGAACCCACTATAGTCCAGCCAACGTTTTGCATCATATTCCACTGCTTTTTCCAAAAATGGTTTCCCCAATGAATATTTTCTGGATTTATATAGCGGCATGGCCTTTTGCTGCCATAACCAAGCATTATCCGGTTGTATATGCAAGGCGCTATCCAAAAAGACCTGATGCTCCTTGGAATGCAAAGGAGCTTTGAATGCCAGTTCCACAAACTTCCTTATCTGCATGGAATCTTTCCTTGTCAACGCCACCTTATTGTCCTCACCAGATAACTTACGAACCTGATCTGGCTTTTTTTCATTGGTACAAGCCGTAATCAAAATAAAAGCGAACAAGAATTTTTTCATAATTTATGTATTATCAATTGTTAAAAATTCGTACTCGCCCAAATACCCAATTCAATAAGGGAATTGGCCCAACCAAAATTTAAATAGTAGTTCTTTTAGGCAATATAGTCCTTTGCCTTTAAAAGGGCATTGTCTATACCTTCTGGATTTTTACCACCTGCTGTAGCAAAGAACGGCTGACCACCTCCTCCTCCTTGAATAAACTTACCAAGTTCACGCACTATAGTGCCTGCATTCAAATTTTTGGCAGCAACCAATTCCTTGGATATATAGCAGGACAATAAGGCTTTTCCGTTCTGCTCGGTACCGAACAATAAAAATAAATTGTCTTTCTGATTACCCATTTCAAAACTAAGGTCCTTTATTCCGGCAGCATCCAAATCTACTTTCGTGGCCAAGAACTGAATTCCGTTGACCTCATTTAATTGGGACAGTAATGTACCTTTCAAATTCTTCGCTTTATCCTTTAACAATTCCGCTACCTGCTTTTTGAGCACGCTGTTTTCCTCTTGCAAACTGGAAACCGATTTTACCGGGTCTTGTGTGTTCCCCAAAATACCCTTTATCTGAGACAATAATTTATCATTGTCCAAATGAAAATCCTTAACGGCATCTCCGGTTATGGCCTCAATTCTTCTTATCCCAGCCGCTACGGCCCCTTCTGACCTGATTTTAAACTGCCAAATATCCGCAGTGTTCCTTACATGGGTTCCCCCACACAATTCTATGGATTGTCCAAACCTAATGGTCCTTACCGCATCGCCATACTTTTCCCCAAATAGGGCAATGGCACCATTTTCAATTGCTGTTTTCATTGGCACATTACGTTCTTCCTGCAGTTGTAATTGGCCATCTATACGGGCGTTTACAAAATTTTCCACATCCTGTAATTCCTGCTGGGTCAATTTTGCAAAGTGGGAAAAATCGAACCGCAAGTATTTGGAATGAACAGATGACCCCTTTTGCTCCACATGACTGCCCAACACCTCTCGCAAGGCCTGATGCAACAAATGTGTGGCCGTATGGTTGGCCTCAGTTCTATTACGTTGTTTTTTATCGACCACAGCCTTAAAAGTCTCCCCTAAATGTTTAGGCAAGTTCTTTGCAAAATGGATGATCTCGTTATTTTCTTTTTTGGTATCGGTAATATAGATTACATCACCATGGGCATCTTCCAAATACCCTTTATCGCCAACTTGCCCACCACCTTCTGCATAAAATGGCGTAAGATTGAACACCAATTGATATTGGGTACCCTCTTTCTTTGAAACGATTTTACGGTATTTTGTAATCTTCACCTCAACATCGAGCATATCATACCCTACAAATTCCTGCTCGTTATCCTCTTGCAGTACTTCCCAATCTTGTTTTGACACTGCCGATGCCGATTTGGAACGATTTTTTTGCTGCTGCATGGCCTCATTGAAACCGGCCTCATCCAATTGATAACCTTTTTCACTTAAGATCAACGCCGTAAGGTCTATTGGAAAACCAAACGTATCATACAATTCAAACGCCTTGCCCCCATCTATAGTTTTATCCTTTGCATTTTTGATGATGGTATCTAACAACAATAATCCTTGATCCAAGGTTTTCAAGAAAGAATTTTCCTCTTCCCTGATTACGTTTTCAATTAATTGTTTCTGCTCCTTTAATTCCGGATAGGCATCTCCCAACGAATTGGTCAAGACATTTACCAAACGGAACATAAACGGCTCTTTAGTATTCAAAAACGTAAAACCATAACGTACCGCCCTTCTCAATATCCTACGAATTACATAACCAGCACCTGTATTACTGGGCAATTGACCATCTGCTATAGAAAATGCTACGGCGCGTATGTGGTCACTAATAACACGAATGGCAATATCCACTTCTTCCTTTTTACCATAATCGGTATTGGTGATGGTCTCTATTTCACGGATCAACGGTGTAAAAATATCGGTATCATAATTAGACTGAACACCTTGCAGCACCATGCACAAACGCTCAAAACCCATTCCGGTATCTACATGTTTTGCCGGTAAACTTTCCAAAGAACCGTCTGCTTTACGATTATACTGCATAAATACCAAGTTCCAAATCTCAACGACCTGCGGATGGTCTTGGTTGACCAAGCTAGCTCCCGGCACTTTTGCCTTTTCTTCCTTTGAACGAATATCTACATGAATTTCAGAACATGGACCGCATGGACCTTGGTCGCCCATTTCCCAGAAATTATCCTTTTTATTTCCCTTGATTATTCTATCTGCAGGTACAATTTTTCTCCATAGGTCATATGCCTCATTGTCCATGGCCAACTTATCTGCATCAGTACTACCCTCAAATACGGAAACATAAAGACTGTCCTTGTCAATTTTATACACCTTGGTCAACAATTCCCAAGCCCAATTAATGGCCTCTTCCTTAAAATACCCGCCTGACCCGCCGGCAGGATCGCCAAAACTCCAATTCCCCAACATTTCAAACATGGTGTGGTGGTACGTATCCTTACCTACCTCTTCCAAATCATTATGTTTACCACTTACCCTTAAACACTTTTGTGTATCTACCACTCTGGGACTTTTACTCTGGCTTATTCCCAGAAAATATTCCTTAAACTGGTTCATGCCCGCATTGGTAAACAAAAGGGTGGGGTCATCCTTAATGACCATTGGTGCAGATGGCACGATCTTATGTGCCTTTTCCTTAAAAAAATTCAGAAATTGAGTTCTTGTATCCTTGGAATTCATCTAAAATGCTAAGCTTTTACAAATTTTAACCGTTTATATAAAACAATTTTTATATTTGTTTGTTCCGTTAAAAATTAAATCACAAAAATAGGATAAATAACATTCATGTCTAAGGTAAAATACTATTACGACCCAGACACCCTGTCGTACCGTAAAATAGAGCCCGAAAAATCTAGACGTTATAGAAATATAACCTTCTTTATTTTGGGATCTTGCCTTTTTGGACTTCTTGGACTTATCTTACTTTTAAATACAGACCTTGTCAATACCCCAAGGGAACTTTCACTTTCCCGTGAGGTAAAGAACTACGAACTTCAATATGAACTATTGAACAAGAAGATGGAACAGATAGAGGAGGTCTTGGGCAATATTGAAGAACGCGACAATAATATCTACCGTTTATATTTTGAGGCCAACCCTATTCCTGACGAACAACGTAGGGCAGGTTTTGGAGGTATAAACAGATATAAATCCTTGGAAGGTTTCAACAATAGCGAAATGATTATTGCCACCACGAAAAGGCTTGATATCATTAAAAAACAAATGACGATCCAGTCCAAGTCATTGGATGAAATCACCAAATTGGCGGAGGAAAAGGAAAAATTGTTAATGTCAATACCCGCTATACAACCTATTAACAATGAAGACCTTACGCGCATGGCGTCTGGTTACGGCTGGCGTTCCGATCCTTTTACCAAGGCCAGAAAAATGCATTACGGCATGGATTTTACCGCCCCTAAGGGCACGCCGGTATACGCTTCTGGAGATGGCAAGGTCACCCGGGCCGACAATAATTCATCTGGTTATGGCAAACACATTAGAATTGAACATGGATACGGCTATTTAAGTCTTTATGCCCATTTAAGTCAATACAATGTAAAAAAGGGCCAAAAGGTAAAACGTGGGGATTTAATTGGTTTTGTAGGAAGTACCGGGCGTTCAGAGGCCCCACACTTACATTATGAAGTCTGGAAAGAGAATGACCGTATAAACCCGATCAATTTCTACTATGGTAGTTTATCTGCCGAAGAATTTGAAAACATGTTGAAATTCGCTAATCAGGAAAACCAATCACTGGATTAATGCAGATAGAACTCCCAGAAAAAAGATATTACGGAATTGGCGAAGTGGCCAAGGCCTTTAATGTCAATGCCTCATTAATTCGTTTTTGGGAAAAGGAATTTGACGTTTTACAGCCTAAAAAAAATGCCAAGGGCAATAGAAAATTTACACCTCAAGACATAAAGAACCTTCAACTGATCTACCATTTGGTCAAAGAACGAGGCTTTACCTTGGAGGGTGCCAAAATACATTTAAAGGAAGAAAAGCAAAAAACGCTTTCCAATTTTGATATCATTCAAAAGCTGGAACGGGTTAAAGCAGAACTGAACAAAATAAAGGACCAATTATAACACTACACTATATAACACTACCATTATGAAAAAAGGAATTATTGCATTAATCGTAATTGTCGTCATTGCATTTGGGCTATACCAATGGGGCGTAGGATTCAACAACACAGCCGTAGCTTTAAAGGAAACTTCCACTAAAAGTTGGGCGAATGTGGAAAGTGCCTACCAACGTAGAAATGACCTAATAGGCAATTTAGTGAAAACCGTACAAGGTGCAGCAGATTTTGAAAGAGGTACCTTGACCGATGTCATCGAAGCAAGAGCAAAAGCAACTTCCGTTAGTATTGATCCTGCCAATATAACCCCAGAGCAATTAGCGCAGTTTAACCAGGCACAAAGTGGTCTTAGCAGTGCCTTAAGCAGATTATTGGTGACCGTAGAACGTTACCCTGATTTAAAAGCTAACCAAAATTTCCTTGAACTTCAATCACAATTAGAAGGCACTGAAAACAGAATAAACGTGGCCAGGGACAGATTCAACGCAACCGTTGAGCCTTACAACCTGCACATTAAAAAATTCCCAAATTCAATATTGGCAGGTTTTCTGAATTTTGATGAACTAGCATACTACAAAGCGGATGTAGGTTCTGAAAACGCACCTGACGTGAATTTTGAATTTGATTGATCCCTATATGTCCAGAGTAGAAGATTTTTTGACACAAACCGAAGAACAAGAAATTGTGGAGGCTATTATAGAGGCCGAAAACAATACCTCGGGCGAAATACGGGTGCATATAGAGGCACATACCACAAAAGATCATTATGAACGGGCCAAGGAGGTATTCCATATCTTAAAAATGGATAACACCAAACAGGAGAACGGTGTTTTGCTCTATGTGGCGGTCAATGATAGAAAATTTGTTATCTGCGGCGATAAGGGCATAGATAAGGTAGTTCCTGCGGATTTTTGGCAAACTACAAAAGATACCATTCAAAAACATTTTATCAAAGGTGCTTACAAAGAAGGTATCAAAGCAGGAATCCTTAAGGCAGGTTTGGAATTAAAAGCGCATTTTCCGTGGCAAACGGACGACACCAATGAATTGAGCAATGAGATATCTAAAGGCTAGTCTTTTAATTCTTTTTTTTTGGTGCAACCCCATTTGGAGTCAATTTGAAATTCCTGAAAAGCCAGCGCTAGAAACCAGCGTATATGATTATCTAGACCTATTAAATAGTCAACAAAAAGTTGCGTTGAGTCAGAAACTGGTGCGCTATTCCGACAGTACCTCTACCCAAATTGTAGTTGCCATTATTGGTAGTACCATGGGCGAAAACATCAACTACCTTGGTGCAAATTGGGGACAAGCCTGGGGCATTGGACAAAAAGGCAAGGATAACGGTATACTGATCTTATTGGCCAAGGATGATAGAAAGATAGCCATTAATACCGGCTATGGTGTTGAAGGTTCGTTGACCGATGCCTTATCTAAACGTATTATAGAAAACATTATTCTTCCTGAATTCAGGACCGGAAACTATTATGCAGGCCTGGATAAAGGAACAGATGTCATTTTTCAGGTATTGAACGGTGAGTTTAAGGAAGAACGTTCCTTTGATACCGGTAGTGGTACTCCGTTCTCCTCTTATCTGCCGTTTATAATATTTATCCTGATCTTATTTTTATTGTGGAGCAGAAAAGATGATGATAACAATAACGGTAGAGGTAGAAGAAAAGGCCTTAGCCCGTGGGATATGATCATTCTTAGCAATATGGGACGCTCCAACGGATCAGGAGGTTTTGGCGGTGGCGGCGGAAGCTTTGGCGGCGGAGGATTTGGTGGAGGTTTCGGCGGCGGCGGCTTTGGCGGCGGCGGTGCTTCTGGTGGTTGGTAGTTACGATTGTTGGCAAATACCAATAAAAATGATTAAACGATTTTACCTAATAAAATCATTTGACCATTAATAAAACAGATAGTATTACACTATTTCTTTCTCATAAATACTGTAATGGGTACACCGGAGAAATCAAACTCCTCTCGGATTTTATTTTCCAAATAACGTTTATAGGGTTCACGTACATATTGCGGGAGGTTACAGAAAAATGCAAATTGTGGGTAAGGCGTAGGCAGCTGTGTACAGAATTTGATCTTTACAAATTTTCCTTTATAAGCCGGTGGAGGATAATTTTCAATGATAGGCAACATGATCTCATTGAATTTACGCGTAATGATTTTTCTGTTTCTATTATTATAGACTTCTACGGCAGTTTCAATAGCCTTGAAAATACGTTGTTTGGTCAATACCGAAACAAATAGAATTGGCACATCTGTAAACGGCTCAATTGCTTTTTTAATTCTTTGTGTATAATGTTTTATGGTATTGGTCTCCTTATCCTCTACCAAATCCCATTTATTTACCAGAATTACAATTCCTTTATGGTTACGTTGTGCTAGCCAAAAAATATTCTCTACCTGACCATCAAAACCTCTGGTGGCATCTAGCATGAGTATACATACATCACAATGCTCAATTGCCCTTACGGAACGCATAACCGAATAAAATTCCAAGTCCTCCTTTACCTTCGACTTTCGGCGTATACCAGCCGTATCCACCAAATTGAACTCAAATCCATATCGGTTGTACTTGGTATCTATACTATCCCTGGTAGTACCGGCAATATCTGTCACTATATATCTTTCCTCCCCGATCAATGCATTTATGAACGAAGATTTTCCTGCATTGGGCCTACCTACAACAGCAAATCTTGGTAACTCGCTCTTTTCCTCGACCACATCTGGCAATTCCTCTACAAGCGCATCCAATAAATCTCCTGTACCACCACCGTTTATACTGGAAAGTGTATAATACTCACCCAATCCTAATGAGTAAAATTCTACGGCATCTTCTGCCCTTTTAGCATTATCCACCTTGTTCACAGCTAAAAAAACAGGCTTTTTGACCCTACGTAACAGTTTGGCCACATCCTCATCCATACCCGTTACCCCTGTTTCTACATCAACCATGAAAATTATGGCATCTGCCTCTTCAATGGCAAGCTCAACCTGTCTATCAATTTCCTTTTCGAACACATCATCACTACCAACAACATAACCACCCGTATCTATTACAGAAAACTCCTTTCCATTCCAATCACTCTTACCATAGTGACGATCACGGGTAACGCCACTGACGGCATCTACAATAGCCTCGCGTCTTTGAATTAATCTGTTAAAAAACGTTGATTTACCTACATTGGGTCTCCCCACAATGGCAACAATTGCACTCATAGCTTAAATTTGGCGCAAAGGTAGTATAATCCCAACAATAGTTGACTGATTACCTTATGTATATGATCAAATTATGGATCGTGCTATTTGTTATATCCAAATCTTTTAAGCTGTCTGGAATCACTTCTCCAATTTTTATTCACCTTTACATATAACTCTATATGCACTTGTTTTCCAAAAAATTGTTCTAAATCCTTTCTTGCCTCAATTCCAACACGTTTCAATGCGGCACCCTTATGACCAATGATAATACCTTTTTGAGAATCGC
Organism: Maribacter sp. MAR_2009_72; assembly: GCF_007827235.1. Taxonomy (NCBI): domain Bacteria; kingdom Pseudomonadati; phylum Bacteroidota; class Flavobacteriia; order Flavobacteriales; family Flavobacteriaceae; genus Maribacter; species Maribacter sp. MAR_2009_72. The sequence goes on from NZ_VISB01000001.1 coordinate 1,981,174, forward strand.
GTTCAACCATTATTACGGACCGCATTCTAATAATATCCTCATCTTCAAAAAACTCTTCGGTCTCGATTTCTACGGCATAGGGTATCTCCTTTTTATAGTTTAATAGGATTTTTTCGCGTATGGTCTCGTTTACAAAAAAGCGTTCCGGTTTATCCGTTAATTGGTCTTTTGGATAGTAAGCGGGCGAGTTGGGCAACAATTCTATAATGCGCTCAAAAACACCTTTAATATTAAAATTTGATAACGCTGAAATAGGATGCAACTCTACATTGGGCAACATTTGCTGCCAATACTGCACCTGTTCTTCCAATAGTTCCTGTGTGGCGGTATCCACTTTGTTCAACAATAACAAAACAGGAATCTTACTGTTCTTTATTTTCTCGAAAAAAGCTTCATCCTTTAGTGCCTTTTCACCTATTTCTACCATATACAACAAGACATCCGCATCTTCGAATGCAGATTTCACAAAATCCATCATGCTGCTCTGCAACTCATAGGCCGGCTTTATGATACCTGGAGTATCCGACAATATCATTTGAAAATCGTCACCATTGACGATTCCCAAAATTCGGTGTCTTGTAGTCTGTGCCTTTGAAGTAATTATTGATAACTTCTCCCCTACGAACGCATTCATTAATGTGGATTTGCCCACATTGGGATTACCGATTATGTTTACGAATCCTGCCTTATGCTCTGCCATCTTTTAATTTTATTAGGTATTTCTTCATTTCCGCATTAACCTTGGGAGCCAACAAAAGTACGGCAATCATATTGGGAATTACCATAAGTGCGTAAGACAAATCAATTAAATTCTTTACCAAATTCAATGAAGCTACCGCTGCAAATACGATCATGACAACAAAATACCAATTGTACAGTTTACCAATTTTGGCATTGGTCAAAAACGAAAGGGATTTTACGCCATAATATGAATAGGTAAATAGTGTAGATAATGCAAAGGCGGTAACAATGACCATTAATAACATATCTCCCCAACCAAAAAGTGTAGTCTCAAAAGCGGACAAGGTCATTACAATGCCACTGGCATCTTCCAAGTAGGCCCCACTCAATATAATGACTATTGCCGTAAACGTACATACTAAAATCGTATCTATAAAAGGACCCAACATTGCAACCAGCCCTTCCCTTATGGGCTCATCATTCTTAGATTGCCCATGGTACATAGGTGCACTACCCAAACCTGCCTCATTGGAAAACATGGCCCTGCGCACACCAATAATCACCAAACCCCAGAAACCACCGGTTGCGGCAGATTTCAAGTCCCATGCCTGGGTGATGATCATTTTTAACGAAGGCAGTATCATTTCCGAATTTAATGCCATGACCACTACAACCGCTACTAGATATAGCGCCACCATAAAAGGTACTATAGCAGATGCAACTTTGGCAATTTTTGTGAGTCCGCCAAAAATAACAAAAGAGGTTACAATGGCCAGAACAATGCCAATAGTCCATTTCCAATTTTCATCTCCCATATCAAGAATTGTAGTTGAGGGCTCTACCACACTCATAAAGGTTTCCGTAAACTGGTTTGCCGTAAATACGCCCAGAAAACCAAATAGTCCGCATACGGCAAAAAAGGTTGCCAAAGGACGGGCCTTCTCCCCCAAACCTTTAGTAATATAATACATAGGGCCTCCTTGTAACTTACCATCAGAATCAGTTCCCCTATACATTATTGATAAGCTACAGGAATAAAATTTTATACACATACCGATCAATGCGGTCATCCAAATCCAAAACACAACCCCCGGACCACCATCATGTATAGCAATTGCCACCCCAGAAATATTACCCAAACCAACTGTGGCCGCCACTGCGGATGATAATGCCTGGAACGAACTTACTTCGCCTACTGAATTTGCGTTATCATATTTACCAGCTGTAATCGCTACGGCATGACCAAAAAAACGGTACGGCATAAACTTAGAATAAAAGACCAGAAAAAGTCCGCCCCCAATAAGTAAAAGAAACATTGGCCATTCCGTATAAGGTAATGCACTGGCAATAAAATCGTTGATTGTCTCCATAAATTGCTTAAAATTCGAAGTTATGGATTTTAAGTTTTTTAGTGGCAGGTGCACCAAAAAAGATTCTTTAAATAAGTTTTGAAAATAGAATAAATTGGTTGTATATTTGTCGCCCGTTACAAATAGTAGCGTTCATCTTGTCAGGGTAATGAACTGAGGTTGAAAAACAAGATAGATGAAACCCATATCGCGGGGTAGAGCAGTAGGTAGCTCGTCGGGCTCATAACCCGAAGGTCGCTGGTTCGAGTCCAGTCCCCGCTACTAAGTAACAAAATCTACGGTTTAGCTTTCGCTAGACCGTTTTTTTATGCCTAATTTCAAAAAGTTGCCCACCTTTGAATACAGTAATGAATACGAAAGTGCATATGATTCATAAGACGAAACTTTACTGTCCCTAAAATATATACCGCCAATGGTGATCTTACAAAGCAGTGGTAAACCTATTTTTCGTTTCATGACCCTAAAAGCCGGAAAATTGAAGCGTTAAACGCCCTTTTAGAGGGACGCGTATAGATATAAGCACAAGAAAGATAGAATGACCGTACTAAGCCCTACCTTATTGAAGAAACTTCGTACTTATTACAAGAAATACAAACCCAAAGGTCTTACTTTTTTTAGGACCAAAATAAAAGGCCTATACGCCATTCTGCGGATTGAAACTGATTTCCATGGCCGCCATAAGAATGGGAACCCATAAGAAATAGCTCCACCCATATGCTCAAGCACAGTTTTGCCACACACCTTATGGAAGACGGCATATACAAGTATTATTGGGTCATAGTTCTACCAAAACAACAGAAATTTACACCCATTGACAGAATCCTCCTTTAGTGGTATAAAAATCTTTTATCTTAGTTCCACATATGAAATATATATAGATCATATGATCTATATTCTTACGTTGTACCACATTAAAAACCATCCAACATGAAAAGAATATTTTTAGTTTTTATAGTAATGTTCATTTGTTTCCATTCTTACGGACAAAAACCTAGAGCAAGAGATTTAGGAGTTCCATTTGTTGGCGAAACCGGTGAGTTTAATGCTATTACAGATATTGAAGGAGTCGAGGTTGGATATAGCACTATTATTTCTGGTAACGGAGAAAATATAACAGGTAAAGGACCTATAAGAACTGGAGTTACGGCAATATTTCCGAGGGGAAAAGCCAAGAAATTTAGTCCTGTTTATGCCAATTGGTACAGTCTTAATGGAAATGGAGAAATGACAGGTACAACTTGGGTAACTGAATCAGGATTTTTAGAAACACCTATTATGATTACAAATACCAACAGTGTTGGAGTTGTTCGAGATGCAGTTTTGAAATGGTACGTAGATACAGATTGGTATAGTGGAGAAGATTGGTGGTATACCTATCCTGTAGTAGCAGAAACTTATGACGGTTTCCTTAATGATATCTATGGTTTTCACGTAGAAGAAAAACATGTTTTAGAAGCTATAAAAAATTCATCCAGCGGAAAAATAGCAGAAGGGAATGTTGGTGGAGGAACTGGAATGATGTGCTTGGGATATAAAGGAGGAACAGGAACTTCTTCAAGAGTTTTTAAAATAAAGGATTCAACTTATACTGTTGGGGCAATCGTTCAGTCCAATTTTGGGGCAAAGTGGAACTTATCAATTGCTGGTGTACCAGTTGGAGTTGAATTAAAAGACACTTTAAACTATGAATTCAACGGACCACCAAAATCAAGGAGACAAGAAGGAGATGGTTCAATTATAGTAATTGTAGCAACGGACGTTCCACTTTTACCACACCAATTAAAAAGAATCGCTCAAAGAATTCCTTTAGGAGTTGGAATTGTAGGTGGACGAGGAAGTAATGGTTCTGGAGACATATTTTTAGCTTTCTCAACTGCAAATGAAAGTGCTTTTAATCGGGATGAAACAACAACTGTAGAATCAATGTCAAATGACCAACTAATGCCTGTTTTTGAAGCAACTGTGCAGGCTGTTGAGGAAGCAATTATCAATGCAATGGTGGCAGCTGAAACTATGGAAGGTATTAATGGAAATAAGGCTTATGCTTTACCTCACGATTTACTCATTGAAACACTCAAAAAATATAATCGGATAAAAGAATAACGTGGTACAACAATGTATATAAAAAATAGGCAAAATATCAGTAAAATCTATGTTTTAGGCTTGTGTCAAACTTTGTTCTCAACAGAAAGTTTCGTGCTTCGAAATCGCCTACTTTCCATATACTAACCGTTACCAAACATTATAAACGATTAATCAATGAAAAACTACAAACTTATTCTATTATTACTTCTATTAACCCTATTTATAAATGCTTGCAATACTAAAAACCAAAAAGCAAACGATTCTGATTTTCCAGCCCTGGAAAATCGCTATTTTGGACAAAAGCCACCGGGTTTAATTCCAAAACCTTTTACTCCTGATATTCTTTCTCCAGAAAGCAGTTTTGAAGAAGGTACATATACGTCAGATATGAAATCGTATTACTTTGTACGGAATAACGGTAAACGCACTTTTTTCGTTATCAAATATGAAAATAATCGTTGGGGTCAGGAATCTGAGACAGACATAAGATGGCCACAATTTTCAGCTGATGGTAATAAGATGTTCATTGGCAAACTGTATAAAGAACGAAAGGGTAATGGGTGGTCTGAACCTAAAAGTCCTGGTGCTTTTCTAAAGCATATGGCACATGGTCGATCTGTCTCTGCTAAGGGCACTTACTATTTCACAGCATACAAAGAGCAGGACTCGATTGGTGCTATCTATTATTCACGACTTGTTAATGGTAAATATGAAGACCCTATCAGATTAAATGATGATATCAATAGAGGAAAATATATTGCGGGATCTCGAATCTCCCCCGATGAGTCCTATTTAATCTGGAGTGTGGAAAGAGAAGGTGGTTATGGGCAAAGTGATCTTTATATTAGCTTTAAGAAAAATGATGGCACTTGGTCAAAGAGCATAAACATGGGGCCAATAATAAATACGGATAAGCAGGAGAGCTCTCCACAAATATCGCCTGATGGTAAATATTTCTTTTTTATACGAGGAGATTGGAAGTTAAATGAAGACGGTAATCGTACTTACATCGGAAAACAACATTGGGTTGATGTTAAGGTTATAGAGAATCTAAAATCAAAAGACAGCGAATAAAAAGGAATATGCAAGAATTGAAAAGAGAAATAACGAAGAAACGTTTGGTAACAACACCTAAACTGCATTAAAACGCAGCTTAGCCAAACCGATGATGTTGCATTCTCCTACGTCGACCCTATGTGCTACATCTCGTTTTGCCAACGCTACTACTCGCCCACTGCTTTCGCAGATGTCGCCCACAAAAAGGGAAATGCAACATCATCGCAGCGCTATGTCAGATCACATTAAACCGTAGGATAAGAGGTCATTTGCCAAACACGACGCTTAACGGAAGAAAACAACACAACATATAGTCACTATACGTAATTTATTCATAACTGTTTATTTATTGACGAATTCATGTGTTCGCTACGCTCGGAAGAACCGTGTCATTTTACTCCCAATACAATCGAAAACCAAAAAAGGTTTTCATTATATTTCCATAAAATAACCCGGACTACACATAGCGCTGCGTTAGGCATAAGCTTGAAATAAAATACATGGCGAAATACCTTTACATCTTAATTCTCCTTTTTTCATTTACAAATGTTTGGGGAAATCCTAAATATGAGAAAATTGACAGGGATTCAAAAAGCGTTCCTGATTCATTAAAAACTACAGATGAAATCGCTGAATACCTAACCTCAAAATTAAATAGCGAAGATGAAAAAATAAGGGCACTCTACATATGGATTACCCACAATATTAAATATAATTTAAGCCAAATTAATAGTGAGTTTCAATACAGTTCCTATGATAAAATGGTGGAGGAAACTATAAAAACTCGCAAAGGTGTTTGTGGCCATTATGCCCAACTTTTCCATTCCATGTGCAAATCCATAGGAATTGAATCCTTTGTGATTGCTGGTTACACTCGACAATTGGACAGCTACGAAATTTCGGAATTGGACCATGCTTGGAATGCCGTGAAAATCAATGGTAATTATCTATTTGTTGACAATACTCTAGCAGCTGGGTTTCTGGACTACAAAGGCAATTATATACATGAATTTTCGGATGATTACTTTTTAATCCCACCGAAGGCCTTTATAAAAACGCACGTTCCATTTGACCCAATCTGGCAATTTCTAGATAACCCAATAAGCAATGTAGATTTTAAAAACAAAGATTTCTCCAAGCTTAGTAAAGTTGGAAATTTTGCCTATAAAGATTCCATTTCCACAATTGAAAAAATGGACATTTTAACCCAAATCAAGAAAAAAATCGAGCGCATTAAAAAATCAGGAATTACCCATAGATTAATTCAAAAAGAAATTAAAGAAGATGAAGAACTTGTTGAAAATCTTAAATACAACAAATGGATTTCAAACTTTAATGATATAAACAAAAGAGTTAATGAAGCCCGAGATGAAATAAATATGGGGATTAATTTTGATAACACATTCATTGGCTATACGAATAAGAGGTTCCGTAACCCTAAAATTGAGGACAGCCAAATAGAAAACACTATCGAAAAGGCCAACCTTCATTTTTATCAGGGAAAAAATCAACTAAAAAAATCAAAGCAACTTTTATATGGCCTTGAATATTCAGGGCAAAATATAGAAAACTTAAAACTAACCGAAAAACATAAAAAAGGACTTATTGATTTTATAATTCAATTGGAATATAAAATATTGGAGGTTGAACCTTCAATAATTAAAGACACGGATTATGCTAAAAGATATTTGAAAAAATGGAAACCTCTTAGGGACATGGTGCCATATTGAAGAAAAGCCTATGCCAACACAGCCTTAACGTAATGCGGACTTTAGGGCAAAACCGAATGGTCTGTGTATATTTATGAAGTCGCTAAATTGAAAATTACGCGTTAGCGAAATATTCAAATTTAGCTTTGGACAAGAAAAGAAAAATAAACCTTTCTGCCGGCAGGAAGGCCTTAAGCCTTAACTCAACCGCTACCTATAATTTATGAAAAACATTCTGCTAATCATTTTATCTTTTACAATTATTAGTTGTAACTCTCAAAAAAAACAATCATACCAACTGAATGTCTTGTTCATTGGAAATAGTTTGACTTATTTTTACGATATGCCTCAAACGCTTCAAAAAATGTTGGATGAAACCAATCCGAACATAAAAATTGACCAAATGACAAATCCTGGACAATCTTTATCTGGACATTTAACTGACATTGTAACCTTAAGAACAGAGAACGGAATTAGCGTTCGGAAAAAAAAAGATGGCGAAATCACAGAAACGGAAATAAAGTTAAAAGAAAAAAAATGGGACATTATTATTCTACAAACTGGGACTGTAAGTGTCCTTATTCCTGAAAACAGGGAACTAAAAGTAAATAAAGCAGTTTTAGATATCAAAGATTTGGCAGACAATCCTAATTGCGAATTTATATTGTTCAATACTTGGCCTTCAAAAAAGGAATATCCAAAACAATATTGTTATGAATCTAGAATGATTGACATATCAATTGAAAAGGATAAGTGTTGTTCGCCAAAGATTGAAAATTTAGAACAAGAAATTAAACTGATTAACGAATCTTATGATTTAGTTGCAGAAAAAAATGGAATTAAGAAATCCGACAACGGAACTAAATACTATGAAATCCTAACCGAATATCCAGATATTGAACTTTACGATGATGATAGTCATCCAAATGCGAACGGTTCTTTTTTAAATGCTTGTGTTTTCTATAAAATGCTGACTCACAAAAAAGCAACTGATTTAAAATACATTGGAGCAATTGAATCAAAAACAGCGGAATTATTAAAGAGAATAGCAGAATAAAAACTACAGGTAACAACACCTACAATTAATTCCGGTCGGATTTTACCTACAGAAAATCCACACATATTTAATACATTTAGTCTGCGGGCCAAAATCCTGTCGGATTTCACACCGCAACTTTTCATAGCTTAGCCGTTGTGGCGCATTTGGAAAAAAAGAAAACTGCTGATAACAACACTTATGATTTTCAAAACAACTAATGGTCAACAATTGGATGGAAAATGGATCCTGAAAGAAGTTGGCTATAAGGAATTCAAAAAAAATCCCGGACTTCAAATTCTAAATTTTGAAACTAATAAAGCAGGACTTTTTACCAATTTGCAATTGACAAAATCTGAATTGGATTTAAACGTAAAAGATAATACGCTAATTCTCGAAAATGGAGAAAAATATGCGGATTTAAAGTTGCTCAATGAAAACTTTTTGAGACTTCTAGTGAATGGAACTTTTAACGATGATAACGTTATTATTGAAATGGACTTTGTAAGACTTCTACCCACTAAGACGGACTTACCCCAGGAAGAAATTGAAAGCTTAAATTTTGAATTTCAAGTAGAAGGTAAATCAAAAACCAAAATAGCTTTCAACAAAGAACTGGGGGATAAGAAAAAATTGAAAGAATTGGAATGGAAAGAAGGTTCGAAATGGATAATAGAAAAATTAGAATCAACTTATTTTATTTCCATATTTAAACGAGGAAGAAAAGGAGTCACTTTACCAATTAGTGAGGTAAATGAAAATGTTTTGAAATTCTATGGTGTCCCGAATGAAACTGGAGAAGTTGTAGCTACTCGGACGGAATAAATACGCATTGCAACAAAACTTTTAAACATTTCGGGATTCGGGCTTAAAACCAAAGGTTCGTATATTTTTATAAAGCCCGCCAAATCTTTGGAATTTTGCTCTGGACCGTCAATGAAAAAACAAGAAAACCCATTGGCTGACACCGTATATAATTTATGGCCAGTTCTAAGCTACTTTCGAAAATCGACGCGAGATATAATGCCTTTAATGCCAATTAAACCCCTTAAGACTTCATTGAATATGAAGAAAAAAAAAGATTACCCATCAACCTATTCCTGTACCGTAGTTTTTACATAGTGTTCCGTTGTTTTTTGTAAATTTTCCGAAAGCGATTTGAGCCAAATTATATGGTTGGAAATTAAATACGCTTCTTGGAGTCCGTGCAAGGTATCCGTATCCATTGTAGTTTTGCCTAGGCTAATTTCCTCATCACGTCTATTAGATAATTGAACATACTTGTCCAGTAATTTTTCCTCAGCGTCCATTAATGCCTCTGTAGGTACATTTTTGGATGCACTACCCTGTTCCAAAATTTCATATGCAATACCAAGGGTACTAGAGATTCTATGGAATAAACGCTGTAACTCCGCAGATGCGGGTGTGGTTTTATGATTGACCACAAAATTACCTATGCCGGCAATTGCGGAAAGAATAGCTTGGTTCAAGGTTACCATCTCATATAACAGTTGAAAATTTTTCTGTTTTGATTTTGGATCTTGGGTCAACCTTTGAAACGAGGCATTTAAATTACCAATGGCCAAAAAGGCTTCCTTTCTTGCCACATTATAGGCCAATTTATGCGTAGCGGTATCCGTATAAAATTTTTGCATTGCCAAGAGATAACCATTGTTGGTTTTAAACGCATTTAGCAACACTTGTTTAAAATTATCCGCTTCCCAACTAGGGAATATCGTATAATTGGCCACCACCGCAATAATGGCGCCCAATACGGTATCTATTACACGGTATTGGATTACTTCAAACGCATTGGGGTTTATCAGTGAATACACGAATACAATGCTGATAGTAATTAAAGCGGCCGCAAACTTATAATTCCTCTGTATCAAGGAAAAGGCCAAAATCAAGGAAACAAATGCCAAAACGGCATACACAATTGTATTTTGGGTCAACAGAACCACCCCTATCGCGAACAAGGCCCCTATGAGCGTTCCTATAATCCTATCTGTAGAACGTGTCTTTGTAAGACCGTAACTTGGCCGCATAATAACCACAATGGTCAAGAGAATCCAATAGGTATTCTGTATATCCAAAAAATACCCCAACAAATACGCAAACAAGAGCGCTACGCTGAACCGGAATGCATGCCTAAACAAGGTAGATTTAAAACTTAAATTTTGGGTCAATACCTTAAGACCAAATTCTTGATTGGTCAAAAAATAAGCAGAGTCCTTTTTTTTCAAGGATAGACCCGGGGTATTCTTTACATTCGCCATAATACGCCGTACAACCCTAATTTCGGCTACCAATCGCTCTTGATAATCAAAAATTGTCTTAAGGGTCAACGCACCTTCCCTTGCGGCCGGCAAACCTATTTCCGCAATATATGAAGCAATTGTTTCGTTGGCTTTTTCCAATGCGTTCAGCAACACATGTTTATTTGGAATTTTATCTTTCTGGATCAATAGTTCCGCAAGGTGGATAAGATGATTGCCCAAAATGTTGTTGACCTCTTTAAAAGGTAGTAGATAGTTGCGATGTTCCGCATGAATACTATGAACCACTTTATTATTGATATGCATTGCTTCTATAAGCTCAAATATATTTACCGAAGCACGCAACATTAGCAATTGTTTTTCCTCATAAGGGGAAAGTCCCGAACGCTTACGTTGGGTGAGTAAAATTTCCCGCAAAGTTTCTTGTTTATCGTTTATCTGATTTTGAAGAAAAAATGATTCCCGTAAAAGTTCATCCTGTTGGTCATAACCTGCCCATAATTGGGTACGTAACCTTAAATAAGTTCCTAATGCATGTAAGGTGTCGGATAGTAATTGGTTTTGATCTTTCTCCGGAGCCAATTTTTGAAAAATTAGGGAAACCGCCAAATACCACAAACCGCCTACACCCATTAAGCCTACTTGAATAAAAATTTCCAAAGGTGTTTCCTTTTGGATAGCAAATGCCAATACCATGGACAAAAGACCTGAAAAAGAAAGTAAGGACGCCCTAAATCCATAAACGGCAATTAATGAGACCATAAAGGAGACAGCGGCAATAACCAATACTAAAATGAAAAATATTGGTTTTGCAAATAAGACCAATAGTGTAACGAGCATTGTCAACACAATACTAATAAGTATGGCATTTACCCTCCTTGTAGCACTACCCGGTACATCACTTGGGGCATTTAACAACACTCCTACTACAATTGCGGGCGCATATTCAAAATACCCCACTGCGTAAAGAATGGCAAATGGCACAATAATACCCACACCCAACCTTAGCCCTCGGTCAAAACTTGAGCTTTTAAAAAACAACTCCAACTGCGTAAGTTTCTCCTTCACTAATTACAGATTTACAATGTAAAGTTAGGCATGATTATCCTGATATAAGATCCTTACCCACCTTAATAACGATATCAGTCAATTATCTAATTGATAGGGTCTTTCTATGCATAAAATATGCTTTAAATTTCCAATAGAAACTAAAAATGAAAACAATCATGATCAAATATGCAATAAGCACCATTGCGGTTACACTCATTATGGCATCCTGTTCCAGTTCCAAACAAACGGTTGCCACTGATCCCGGTTCTTCTAGTTCTACAATAGAAGTAACCACTAACACCGCGAAGACACAAGCTCCCGAAGACCCTACGGATATGGAAAATACGGATAACACACCCGGTCATTTAAATGTTAGCCCGGCTGCCCAAGCCAATGGTTCTAACGGTGCAATGAACAACCAATTGGCAAAATCAAGCTCAACAGAAAGCCTGGAAAACGACAAAACGTTATTTGCCACATTAGGAATGACAAAAGATCAAATCAACACCTATAATGCGGCAATGGACAGATTTAAGAAACAGCAAAAAAATATGGCCAGTGGAGAAATGATGGGTTCCATAGATAGTGAACGTAAAAGGCAATTAGAGGAAATACTTACTACGGAACAATATGATATGTATAAAAAATTGGCAAAAAGCGGTAACTAATGCACCATATTTTACAATTGAAAAAGAAAATTGAATATTGAATACCGTAAACGGTTTGTGACAACACAAACCGTTTTTGTATTTGACCCATTTAGAAATACCAACAAAATAAGGGTATTATGTAATTTTTATAATTCATTACGGAATACCGTAAAAATTTTAAAGTTTTAGCACTTAGGTTTGGGGCGTAAATACTACATATAATTTTGGCCATCCTACTGAAAAAGTATTTCGGGGGAACTAACTGATTTGGTAGGTATGGCCTTTATTCTAAAAAAATTAATACCAAATTCTATGAAAAAACTATTCATTATCATTCTCACTGTACTCATTTTTGTTCCTAAACAAAATAATGCTCAAGATAGTGGAGCGGTGGTTGCTGGCGCCGTAGGTGCTTTGGCTGCTATTGGCGCTGGAGTAGCTGCCGTTGAACAAATGAAAGAACGTGCAGAATTAACAGCTACAGAATGGTTACTAGCCAACAATCCAGATATTACAAGCTTTTCCTTAAAAACAATCGATTTTGAAGGCAAAAAATTAAAGGATATGTCTTCTGCATCGGTAATCACATTTAAAATTCAAGAATTTACACCAGGTGACAAACCAGAACTAAATGGCAGAAAACAAGTATTGTTAGGTTTTACAAGTCACGGTTGGATTAATGAATATGGTATTGATTTCAATAAAATTAAATGGTTTTTAATCGATGAACCCGAATGGACAAAAATGATGGTTTCATATGTAAAAGTTGCTTCTGGAGAAACCAGTGACTTTAATGTGAAATCGACATTACAGAACGGCAGAATAGTAAATAAAGGAGTTAGATTAAAAAATAAAATGACAATTCCATTTTATCAACTATCTGGTGATATGTATGTAGTCACAGATTACAATAATGAAATGAAATTTGTGTACAATGAAAAATCACTCGGTATATTCCTTAAAGACACAAAAGACTTAGTGCAAATAAAGCGAAGCAGTCTCATTGAGTTACATGAATTCTTTTTTGAAGAATTGCATTAAACCATACTACAAACTAAATCTTATTTTCAACTTAAAAATTACCATCATTATAAAATACTCTTGAAAAAAGTAAATATGTATTCAGTTTTGGCATATTCAATTATGGTGCTTACCTTGTTATGCTGACACAATTTTTAAGCACCTATAAAATGATTACATTAATTGAAAGAGCTAATTCATTTACTGACCGTATAGCCATTAAAAGTGATAGCCAAAATTATACCTACAATCAATTATTAGAGCAATCCACATCTGTTGCCGCTCACCTACTTCAAGACCAAAAAGATTTAAATCAAGCTAGAATAGGCTTTTTAGTTCCTGCTAGTTTTTCATATGCCGCTGTCCAATGGGGCGTTTGGAAAGCCGGTGGAATTGCGGTTCCGTTATGTGAAAAGCATCCCTTACCGTCTATTCAATATGTACTGGAGGATACTAAAGCTACTACAGTCATCTATACAGAAGCATTTGAAGAATTGCTTTCACCTCTTTTTAACAACACCACTATTCAATTTCTAAATTATGCGGATATTGCTCCTAAAAAATGTGAGCTGCCTAAAATAAGTCTAGACCGTAGCGCACTGATTTTATATACCAGTGGAACTACAGGGTTACCCAAAGGTGTAGTAACCACTCATGCCAATATTGAAGCACAGATTACGGCTTTGACCACCTCTTGGGAATGGAACAAAGACGACCATGTGTTAAACGTGCTACCTCTTCATCATGTGCATGGTATCATCAATATGTTAAGCTGCGCCTTGTGGAGCGGTGCTTGTTGTCAGTTTTTGCCAAAATTCAACCCCAAAGCTATTTTTGACATCGTTTTAAAGAAACAAGTCAATGTGTTCATGGCCGTACCTACCATTTATTTTAAACTGATTACTTATTATAATGAATTACCACCATCGGAAAAAACGGCCATATCACAACATTTATCAAGATTTAGGTTAATGGTTTCTGGCTCAGCGGCCCTTCCTGTAAGTGTATTGGAAGAATGGAAGGAAATCAGCGGACATATTTTATTGGAACGTTATGGTATGACCGAAATGGGAATGGCAATAAGCAACCCTTATAACGGTATACGAAGACCGGGCCATATTGGTCAGCCGTTACACGGTGTTTCCATTAGACTAGCCGATGAGAATGACCAAACCGTAAACGAAGGTGAACCTGGAGAAATACAGATTAAAGGCCCCAACGTATTTAAAGAATATTGGGAAAAACCAGATGCTACCGCAGAATCATTTACCAAGGACGGATGGTTCAAATCTGGAGATATTGCCATTTATGATAAGGACAGCTATCAAATATTAGGAAGAAATTCCGTAGATATCATAAAATCCGGAGGGTATAAGATATCTGCCCTAGAGATTGAGGAAGTTCTTCGTACACATCCACAAATAAAGGATTGCGGAGTTGTTGGCATACCAGATTTGGAATGGGGAGAAATTATAGGTGCCAGTATCATTTTAAAACATGGTGAACTGTCTACAGATGAATTGACCAAGTGGATTCAGGAAAAATTACCGGCATATAAAACGCCCAGAACATATATTTTTCAGGAAGATCTGCCAAGAAATGTAATGGGCAAAGTAACCAAAAACGAAATCAAAAAAATGTTCACCTCTTAAAACACAACATGAAAATATATGGAGTAGCATTACTGGCCGTTTGCTTTCTAACGGGTAAATTCTTAGGAAATCTGTTGGGCAAACTAATTGGTATTGACAGTGATATTGGTGGTGTGGGCTTTGCCATGATTCTTTTGATCGGATCAAGTATTTATCTTAGAAAGAAAGGCTGGCTAATTCCGGAAACCGAAAAAGGCATACTTTTTTGGAGCTCTATGTATATTCCCATAATTGTAGCCATGGCTGCGACATTAAATGTAAAAGCCGCGCTATCTGGCGGCTTTGTGGCAGTTGTGGCCGGTATCGTAACAACGTTTGCATGTATGCTACTTGTGCCCGTACTTTCCAAAATTGGCCAAAATAACAAACATCCAAAATTTTAGAAATGGATATTATAGAAAAGGTCATTGCCAAAAACGGACTCATATTCGCATTTCTCTTTGTTGGTTTTGTAATGCTTTTTTCATTTATAATTTCCAGGAAATTATTGCGAAATAAAATTCCTGGGGTAGCCATTGCCATACTTGCAGGGCTCTCCTTGGCATTTTTGGGGGACCAAAAAGGTATTGCCAATATTCCCCTATTTGCGGGTATGGCCATTCTTGGGGGATCCATGTTTCGCGATTTTGCAGTGGTCGCTACCGCCATGAGTGCTGATATTTCAAAAATAAAACAAGCTGGTTTGGCGGGAATAATTGCACTATGCGCAGGGGTGACGGTTACCTTTGCCCTTGGTGCAACGATCGCCTATTTCATGGGATATACAGATGCGATTAGCATGACCACCATTGCGGCCGGGGCAGGCACCTATATTGTTGGTCCTGTTACAGGTACGGCTATAGGCGCAAGTTCAGATGTAATAGCCATTAGTGTGGCTACAGGTGTCATGAAAACCATATTTACCACTATAATGACGCCTATTATCGCAAAAAGAATAAAGCTGGACAATCCCCATGCAGCGGTTGTTTTTGGAGGTTTAATAGGTACAACAAGTGGTGTAGTGGCCGGCTTGGCCGCAACTGACGAGAAACTTGTACCTTACGGTGCCTTAACCGCTACTTTTTATACCGGGCTAGGCTGCTTGCTCTTTCCCTCCGTATTTTATTTATTACTTACCTTATTAGGGTTCTAGCATAGAAATTCCTTACTTTAATAGCACCCCTAAATATTCATTTATCAATATTCCCTTATATGCAATATTCCGTCACCGCAACCTCAACTTCAAAATTAAAGGCTACACTAGATATTAAACAAACGACCATTGTTTTTGGCATTACTCCAGCTACTTCAGAAACCTTGGCCAACCCGGCAGAACTCTTTCTTTCTTCGTTGGCCGCCTGTATCTTAAAAAATGTGGAACGATTTTCTGAATTTATGAATTTTGAGTATACAAACGCAGAAATTACACTGAGCGCTACACGCCTAGAAAAACCACCACGTATGGATGATATAAACTACATCTTGCATATCCATAGTACGGACGAACATATCAACCTATCCTTACTTAAAAAAAATATAGAAAAATTTGGAACAATATATAATACGGTAATGAAGTCCTGTGCCATAAATGGTACAATTGAAATTAAAACCGGCCAACCAAATACCTAAACTTTGATAATACATTCCTTGGATATCTAAATCCTAATTGAATGCATCCCTAAAATTTTGTATCTTTTTTGTCCACATTTAAACCGCTACCAATGGAAAAGGCCTTACAAACCATGATCGACAACATGCCTGAAAAAACAGGTAAATCTTTGAATGAATGGAAGACCATTCTCAAGAAAAAATCATTTGCCAAACATTCTGAGGGTGTTAACTATTTAAAGAAAGAACATGGTGTCACCCACGGTTTTGCCAATACCATTGTTACCCTTTCAAAAGAAGAAAACCACGCTCCAACAGATTTGGTCGATCAGCAATATAAAGGAAAAGAAAGCTTATTACCCATTTATGAAAAGCTCCTTCTTGCGATTAAACCTCTTGGCGACAATATTACCATAACTCCCAAGAAAACTACAGTTAGTATTATTCGCAAAAAGCAATTTGCATTGATAAAACCTGCTACTAAAACCAGAATAGATTTAGGGCTTAAAATAAAAGACAAACCTACTACAGAGCGCTTGCAAAATTCCGGTCCGTTCGGCACCATGTGTACCCATAGAGTTCAACTTACCGAAGTTTCACAAGTGGATACTGAATTAATTGATTGGCTGAAAGAGGCTTATGAAAATGCTGTTTAACACAACCTTTTCATCAATTATATCGTATAAAGTTATCATACATTTTCTTGGCACTGTACCTTTGTTATATGAGTATTGAACAGACTGCCATTAAAACAACATACTTTAGTATTATAGGTAATATTCTATTGGCCCTTATAAAAGGGTTGGCAGGTTTTTTTGGCAATTCCTATGCACTGATTGCAGATGCCATTGAATCTACCACTGACATCTTCTCCTCTATTTTGGTGTTATTGGGCTTTAAGTATGCAGAAAGACCTGCAGATAAAAACCATCCATATGGACATGGTAAAATTGAACCCATAATTACATTTTTGGTTGTTGCGTTCTTGGTCATTTCCGCTACGGTTATTGTTCATGAAAGCATAGACAATATTCTTACTCCCCATAAAGTTCCTAAACCTTGGACATTATTTGTTCTAGGTGCCATCATTTTATGGAAAGAGATCTCATACCGAATAGTTATTAAAAAAAGTATAGAGACCAATAGCACTTCCTTAAAGGCAGATGCATGGCACCACAGAAGTGATGCCATTACATCTATAATGGCATTTGTTGGTATATCCATTGCCGTTATCTTCGGCAAGGGATATGAAACCGCGGACGATTGGGCCGCTTTGCTTGCTGCTGGATTTATTTTATATAATAGCTATTTAATTCTAAGACCTGCTCTGGGTGAAATTATGGACGAACAACGGTATGATTCCCTTTTGGAAGAAATACGTGTTACCTCTTTACAGGTGCCCGGTGTAACGGGAACAGAAAAATGTTTTATCCGCAAAGCTGGAATGAAATTTCATGTAGACTTACATGCTTTGGTAGACGGAAAGATTACCGTTACCGAAGGCCATGATATTGCACATAACCTAACGGACCATTTATGCGAAAAAATTCCCGTTTTGGGCCATGTCCATATTCATATTGAACCCAATGATGCCACACATCAAGACTATTTTTAACCCCAATATTTTCAAATAGATTAGTCCTTCAAAAAAATATTGATGCGTTTCATAAAATTTCTAACACAAAGGACTTCATCGTTTTTAATTGTTAGTCTCATATTTTAAATTAAGGCATAAAAGAAACTACATTGTTTCCCCTTTATCTAGGCATCTTTTAAACCCGTACCATAATTTAAACAATAATAATTAAACAGAAGTTTATGGAACATCCTGAAAACAATAAAAACCAAAAATATACCACGTTTTTATTAATGTGTATTTGCTCTGCATTTTCCATGTATATAACCATGTATTTCAATACTTATGAAATTAGCCATATTTATTTTAGCTGGACACGTTTATACATGACCCTAATTGGCGTTTCCGGAATGGCTATTATCATGTTCCTATTTATGCGTAAAATGTATACCAACAAAATAAAGAATATGACCATTGTAGGTGTAAGTTTATTGATAATGGGGATATCCACATTTTTGGTCAGGAATCAACTACCAATTAACGACATTGCATGGATGAAAGCAATGATTCCACATCATTCTATTGCAATACTTACAAGTAACAACGCCAATATCAATGACCCAGAGGTGCAAAAGCTGGCCAATGATATTCTAAAAGCTCAAGAGCGCGAAATTATGCAAATGAAAGAAATGATCAAGCGGCTAGAGAATCAATAAATAAAATGTAAGCTATATTAAATGCCTGCTATAGATGCAACAAGGCCAAGGCATCTTCCGTATTGCCTTCTGCCAACCACTGTTGTGCCAGTTGGTGCAATGCTACAGCATCTTCATCACCGTTCAATATAGATTTCACCTCAGGATGTTCTGCAATAGCAGCTATTGCTTCTTTGGTAGGTAACTCTTCTAGATTCCCCAATCTACCCAAATTATTACCTGTCAGTACCGTACTGTTTCGCACAGCTTCTGGCAACATATCTACCCCAATACCTTTGGTTCGTATAGGTTTAGGTATTTCAAACAAAGCATCGCCATTAGCCCTGCAATACCAATTACCACCCATACGGGCAACCAAATCCAACTTGGGAGTATCCAATTTTCCTTCGGCATCTAGAAATGCTTTCTTTACGTGTATCTGAACTACTTTTGCCAACACTAGATTTCCTGCCCCTGGACCATCACCCAATGCTATTACCTGATCCACCACACATTCAAAAGCTACGGGAGCTTCCCCTACTCTTGGTGGCTTTACCTTATCACTTGGTATTTGCGTTAATCCTGATTTTACAAATTCATTTACACCATCACCGTATTCCGTACTTGACAATGACATTTGCTCTACCATGTCATAATTCACAATATTGATTACCGTTTCCTTTACTTCCAATACATTCTCCAAGGTATGCTTGGTGGTATTATCACGACCTCTTCTTGAAGGTGAAAAAATCATGATCGGAGGGTTTATACTGAATAGGTTAAAATAACTGAACGGACTCAAATTTACATTGCCGTCCTTATCAATTGTGCTGGCAAAACAAATAGGTCTTGGCGCTACAGCAGACAATAAATACCCATGCAGTTCTTGTTGAGATATACTTGCCGGGTCTATTGTATTTATTTCTTCGTGTTGTGACATTGTGCTCATATTCTAAATTACTTACTGGGTAAAATAGTACCCGTTACTTCACCAAAACCAACCCTTACGCCTTCTTTTTTGGCAAATCCTTTCAAGGTTATGGTGTCATTATCTTCAATAAAAGTGCGTTTGCTTCCGTCTTTTAATTCGAAAGGTTTTTTACCTCCCCACGAAATCTCCAGCAATGACCCATAGGAGCTTTCATCTTTGCCCGATATGGTACCCGATGCCATGACATCGCCTACATTTACATTGCACCCATTTACGGTATGGTGCGCCAATTGCTGCATCATATTCCAATACATGTACTTAAAGTTTGAGCGACTGATTATAGTTTCTCCCGAAGATTTGGAAGACATCCCTACTTCTAATTGTATGTCATAATTTTTGGCTCCCTCATATTGTAAATACGAAAGTACGGCTGGTTCCTGCTTAGGACCTTGAACCTTAAATGGCTCCAGTGCCTCTAACGTAACAATCCATGGAGACATTGATGATGCAAAGCTTTTGCCCAAAAACGGACCTAAAGGTACATATTCCCATTTTTGAATATCCCTAGCAGACCAGTCATTGAACAATACTAATCCAAAAATATGTTCCGAAGCATTTTCAACGGCAATCCGTTCTCCTAATTGTGTAGGTTTACCTACTATAAACCCCATTTCCAATTCAAAATCTAAACGCCCCGATACTTGAAATACCGGTGTTTCCATTTCATTGGTTTTCACTTGACCCATAGGTCTATGAATATCTGTACCGCTTACCACAATGGAAGAAGCGCGACCATGGTAGCCTACCGGAATATGTCTCCAATTGGGCAACAAAGCATTTTCTGGATCACGAAACATTTTACCCACATTGGTAGCGTGCTCAATACTCGAATAAAAATCGGTATAATCGCCTACATGCACCGGTAAATGCATAGCAGCGTCTTTCTGTTGCACAAATGCTTCCGGATGATTTTTTAATGGCGAATTCTCAATCACCAGCAACTGCTGTATATCTAAACGTACTTTATTGGTAATCGCCTTTCCTAAAGCGATAAATTCATTTAAAATTGATTGCTTAAAATAGTTGGCATTGACCTCTAACAACCCTAACTCTGATACCACGACCAAATCAACAATTTGCGCTCCAATAGCAATACCGGCTCTTGGCTGATCATTGTTCACCGAAAAAATGCCAAAAGGAAGATTGTAAATGGAAAAATCTGAATTATGGGGTATGTTGACCCATGTTTTTAGTGTTGTCAAGTGTTTTCTTATTTCTGTTATAACCAAGATTGATAATAATCGCCATCATCTAATTTCATGGCATTCTCAGTAACCATCAACGGCTTAAAGGTGTCTATCATAACCGCTAATTCTTCAGACCCTTTTTGACCTATGCTACGTTCTGCAGCACCTGGATGCGGACCGTGTGGTATACCTGCAGGATGCAAAGAAATATTACCCGGTTGCACTCCGTTTCTACTCATAAAATCACCGTCTACATAATATAGCATTTCGTCAGAATCTATATTAGAATGATTGTATGGTGCCGGTATGGACTGCGGATGATAATCGTACAACCTTGGAACAAAAGAACAGATGACAAAGGCATTTGTCTCAAAAGTCTGATGCACTGGTGGCGGCTGATGAATTCTACCGGTTATCGGTTCAAAATTATGAATGGAGAATCCGTACGGGAAATTATAACCATCCCAACCAACAACATCAAAAGGATGCCCAACATACACCATTTCATGCATGACCCCTTGCTTTTTTACTTTAATTAATTGCTCATTGGTATCTGTAAAGGTTTCCAAATTCTGCGGCAATTTATAGTCACGCTCACAGAACGGAGAATGCTCCAATAATTGCCCAAACCAATTGCGATACCTTTTTGGCGTATAGATCGGTGAATATGACTCGGCATATAATATACGATTGTCTTCACTATCAAAATCTATTTGATAAATGGTTCCTCTGGGAATAATCAGATAATCACCATATTCAAAAGGAATTTGTCCAAAAATAGTCCTTAAGGTACCAGAGCCTTTATGAATGAACAACATTTCATCGGCATCGGTATTCTTATAGAAATACTCACGCAATGACTTTCTTGGTGCGGCTACCCCAATGATGATATCACTATTGACCAAAAGTGGCTCGCGCGCGACTAAAAAGTCATCTTTTGCAGGCGCATTAAAACTAACCAACTTTAACGAACGTATATTCTTCTCCAAAGCAATTTTAGGAGACACATCTGTACTCTTTACGATCTCTTTGACCATGGTAGGTCTATTATGATGATATAATAAAGAGGACATACCGTCAAAACCAATGGTACCGAACAATTGTTCCGAATACAACTCCCCTTTGGGTTTTCTAAACTGCGTGTGCCTTTTTGGCGGCAACGCACCTTGCTTATGATAGATAGGCATATACGTTCGTTTTGTTAGTTACTACTATTTTATTAAAATTAAACTATTCTTGGCTTGTCAAGAAATCTGTTGAACTTATAAGGTTCCCCTTAATTTTTGCTCACGCTCAATAGCTTCAAACAAAGCCTTGAAATTTCCTTTTCCAAAAGAAGTTGCTCCTTTACGCTGAATAATTTCAAAGAACATGGTGGGTCTTGCCTGTACCGTTTTTGTGAATATTTGCAGCAAATATCCTTCATCATCACGATCTACCAAAATACCTAGTTTTCTCAATGATTCAATATCCTCATCGATTTCACCAACTCTTTCTGTCAATACATCATAATACGTTGTAGGTATGGTCAAGAACTCCACACCTCTACTCTTAAGATCAGAAACCGTTTTCACGATATCATCGGTTGCTACGGCAATATGTTGAACACCTTCACCTTCATAAAACTCCAAATATTCATCTACTTGAGATTTTTTCATTCCTGGAGCAGGCTCATTGATTGGGAATTTAATCCTACCGTTACCATTACTCATTACCTTGCTCATAAGTGCGGTATAATCGGTAGAAATATCTTTATCATCAAAAGACATGATTTGCTTAAAGCCCATTACATTGGCGTAGAAATCTACCCAATAATTCATTTTACCTTCGTTCACGTTACCTACCATGTGATCTACAAATTTTAATCCAGTAGACGTTGGCTGGTAACCGCTTTCCCATTTTTGGTAGCCCGGTAAAAATGTACCATTATAATTTTTACGCTCTACAAAAATGTGCACTACTTCACCATAAGAATAAATACCAGAACTTACCACCTTACCGTGCTCGTCTTCTTCGGTTTTTGGCTCCATGTAACTTTTAGCTCCTCTTTTCATAGCCTCGTTATATGCATAGGTAGCATCATCTACCCACAGTGCCGTTACCTTAACTCCGTCACCATGCTTATCTATGTGCCTACCCACATCTGTACCACTCTTTAACGGTGAGGTCAAAACCAATCTAATTTTATCTTGCTCTACCACATAAGATTCAAAATCCCTACTACCGGTTTCAAGACCTTTATAAGCTAAAGATTTAAAACCGAAAGCGGTTTTATAATAATGTGCCGCTTGTTTAGAGTTACTTACATAAAGCTCTAAATAATCGGTACCGTTAATAGGCATAAAATCTTGTGCCTCTTTGTGTTTGTTTTCTGCTACTGTTGAAGTTGACATAGTTTTAGTTTTTTTATAGTCTAATTATTGTTGCTTATGCAACATTTATAACAAAAAAATTTATGTTGTAATCTCGCTCTTTATAAGTTCTTCCATGGTTGCCAAAAGTGCTTTGTTCGCTTTTCTGGTACCAAAGGAAATACGCACTTTACCAGGTGCTCCAAAATTGCCTACAGGGCGTACCATGATTCCTCTTTTTTCTAAAAAAATGGTGAATTCCATATCATTGATCGGCGGATCTATGAGTACAAAATTACCCTGTGTTGGCCAGTATTTTATATTCATTGTATCAAGTCCGTATAAAACAAACCCTCTTTCTTCCTTAACCAATGCTACGGTCTTATTGACAAACTCTACATCTTCCAGGGCAGCAATTGCTCCTTCTAACGCCAATGAAGACAACAAGAAGGGCTTGCAAATCTTCCGCATATAATTGCTAATAGCCAATGGGGCATAACAATAACCAACCCTTAGACCTGCCAAACCATAGGTCTTTGAAAAACTATTGATCGCAATTACATTTTTACCTTCTATAACAAAAGGAATTCCCGATGTATAATCCTCATCTTCGGCAAAATGTCTGTACACCTCATCTAAAACCAGAACCACGTGGTCAGGTAATTTATCAATGAAGTTTCTTAGGTCTGCCAGTGGAATATAATTTCCTGACGGATTGTTGGGCGATGCAAGAAACACCAATTTTGTTTTTTCGTTAATTGCCTCCAAAATACCGTCCAAATTGTAATCATAATCCTCGGTCA
The DNA here is from genome assembly GCF_007827235.1 of Maribacter sp. MAR_2009_72. NCBI lineage: Bacteria > Pseudomonadati > Bacteroidota > Flavobacteriia > Flavobacteriales > Flavobacteriaceae > Maribacter > Maribacter sp. MAR_2009_72. The sequence goes on from NZ_VISB01000001.1 coordinate 2,004,952, forward strand.
TGGGTACGTTGATCGCCTTTGCACCCATCCAACGGGTAAAGGCCGTATAAGGCAAAAAGCATGGCTGACTCACAATTACCTCATCATCTTCGTTCAAAAAGGCCTTGGAAATCATGTCTATAATTTCTGAACCACTATTTGCGGTAATAAAATTATCTGCTGTTAGTACACCATCAAAATCTTTTACCAATGCCTCACGTAATCGTATATCGGTATTATCCGGATACAGGCTCAAATCATCTAAGGTTCTTGCCAAAGCTTCCTTAACTTTTGGGGAATACCCCAAAGGATTTTCGTTGGAAGAAAGCTTATGAACCTCTACACCATCTGGCATAACAATCTTTTTACCTCCACCCTTATAGGTACTGTCCTCTAAAATGAAACTCTTATATCCTAATTGCATAGTTTTTCTACCTATTTGTAAAATATAAAATTACAAAAAAAAATTAATTTTGTTGCATTAACAACAAAATTATCGATAAACTCCGTTACTTTTGAAATTACAATCATTTTACTATGGACAGGACCGAGGGATTTGGGGTGTATATAGACCGCACCCTAAAAAAAGTACAGAGCACGTTCTTGCAGGTGTTCGCCGAAAACAACATTGACCTTACCATTGAGCAATGGGTAATTTTACAACGGGTACACCTAGAAGGAAAAGATGCGTCGCAAGCGGATATTGCAAAATCCAATTTCAGGAATCGCGCTACTACTTCAAGAGTAATTAGCGGCTTATGCAAAAAAGGCCTGTTGCGAAAATCCAGGTTTAGGGATGACCAAAAAAGATATAAATTGGTCATGACAGAAGAAGGTGCGGCGCTTATACAACAAGTAATGCCTTTTATAAAGGATTTGCGAAAAGCAAGTACCCAAGGTATTACCGAAGAGGAATTTGAAACTTTTTATAGAGTGCTCGACCAATTATATGAGAATTTTGACCAATACGAAGGCCGTTCATAGCCCTAAAACTTGGCTATTGGGAAATATTAAAATTTTTAAGTGATTTTGGTTTTACCAGTCTATAAATTTCACTAAGTTTGCACCCACATTTGAAAAAACAGTGTACGGTCGCATAGCTCAGCTGGATAGAGCATCTGCCTTCTAAGCAGACGGTCGGAGGTTCGAATCCTCCTGCGATCACTCTAAAGCCCCTTTTAGGGGCTTTTTTGTTACACCTATTTCTTTCCGAATTTAGTAGATTGCCGCTACAGGACTTCCGCCCATTTTTATTCTTATGTATTCTTGTGGTTCAACCAATTATATATGGCCAGAACAATGGCCAAAACAAGTAAAATATGGATGACCGCTCCTAGTATTTTGAATACTAAAAAGCCAAGCATCCAGCCTATTACAAGAATAACGATAATGGTCCAAAGAATTTTTTTCATCCTACTTTTATTTGGACAACCTTATAACTGTCGGCATTTTTTGCCAATTGCCAGAAGATTGCATTGTTCAAAGCTAAAAGTACCATGGTAGATTAAATGAGATTGGTTCTAAAAGGTTGTTTGTTAATCCTATCAAAAGCGTAAATATCCCAAACCAATTTTACCCCTAATTTTTTCCTGAATTATTTTTTTTTGGACTAACATATAAGCTGATAATGCTAATGCGCATACCCTAGGTGTTGGAAATTGCACCATAATGAATGCTGCAAATCAATTTAATAAAACGTACAACAGATTGTATCAGATTTCTGAAAAATCTGCCCACCTACTCTATGTCCTAGAGCAGTTATTGGACAGGATGGATTATAGGTTGTCCAAAAATCTGAGACTAAAACAACGCTATTCCAACGTGCATAAATTCTACGTTGAAATTACTACGGAACTTAAAAAATTAAAGATGGTCCATGGTTGCTCAACTAGTTTATGTAGGCCGCCCGCCAAACAATGGATAGATATACAAGAGCTATTTTCGGCACAGAGCATGTTAGAAATTGAACATCTTTTGCAAGTGGCTACCTATGAACAGCTTCAACAATATGATCAACTTCTTGGCACTACGGATATTCCCTGCAATCTGGCCAATGTACTTCATCTTCAACGAAATCAAATACACACGGATTTATATAATTATGACACTTAAATAGAATTAAAAATATGGAAATAGATAATAATGTGACTATGGATATGGATATCCAAAAGTCTGCGGGCATGGGCGCTATCATAGCGCATGGCGTGGTTACCTTTAGGGTATGGGCACCCCATGCGGAAAATGTATTCGTAAAAGGGGATTTTAATGATTGGAAGGATGATGGGGTTGCACTTGAATCTGAATCCAATGGATATTGGGCAGGGGTAACCAAATTGGCAAAAGAAGGCGATGAATATAAATATGTTATCCATAATAACGGCACTACATATGAACGCAACGACCCATATGCTTTTGAAGTTACCAATAGTAACGGCAACTCTATCATCAGACAGTTGAACTTTGATTGGGAAGATGACGGTTTTGAAATTCCGGCATGGAACGAACTGGTCATCTATGAACTTCATGTAGGTACATTTAACCGCAAAAAAGAGGACCAGGTAGGAACATTCAACGATGTTATAGAGAAGTTACCCTATTTAAAGGAATTGGGTATCAATTGTATTGAACTATTACCGGTTGCTGAATTTGCCGGAGGTATATCCTGGGGCTACAACCCGGCCCACCCATTTGCCATTGAACAGGATTATGGTGGCCCGGACGCATTTGCCAAAATGGTGAACGAATGCCATAAAATGGGCATTGCCGTAATTATGGATGTCGTTTATAACCATTTTGGCCCCTCTGATGTTGACCTATGGCAGTTTGATGGTTGGAGCGAAAATGACAAGGGAGGAATATATTTCTACAATGACCATAGAAGTGATACCCCTTGGGGCGATACCCGACCAGATTACGGTAGAAAGGAAGTGCGCCAATACTTAAGGGACAATGCCCTTATGTGGATAGAAAAATACCATTGTGACGGACTTAGAATGGATGCAACATCCTATATACGCTATGAAGGTGGAGGCTTAGGATATGATACCGAGATTGAGGAAGGGAATATACTTATGCGCGATATCAATGCGGAAATAAAAGAGAAATACCCGCATGTACTTACCATTGCAGAAGATTTAAAAGGTGATAGCCGTGTAACGGACGACCCAATAGATGGCGGACTAGGATATGGAAGCCAATGGGATATGGAATTTGTACATCCGGTAAGGGAAGTAATCCAAGATACCCATGATGATGGCAGGGATTTACAAAAAATTGTGAATGCCCTTGAATTTAAATACAGCGGAGACTACTTTAAACGTATTGTCTATACGGAATCTCATGACGAGGTAGCCAACGGTAAGGCAAGGGTTCCTGAGGAAATACAACCAGGGGATGCCGAAAGCGATTTTGCAAAGAAAAGGGCCATTCTAGGTATGGTACTCACTTTAACCGCACCCGGTATACCCATGCTGTTCCAAGGTCAGGAATTTATAGAGGACGAGTATTTTCAAGATACGGAAGGATTAGACTGGACTAAATTGGAAAAGCATACGGGTATTAAAAATTTAATTCGTGACCTGATCAATCTTCGGACCGGAAAGAGCGATCGTAGTTTTGGTCTACGGGCCCAAGGCATTACCATCTTGCATTATAATCAAGAAACCAAGATCCTTGCCTATGTACGTCATGATGAAAATGAACAAAATGAACCGGTATTGATCATTTTAAATTTCACCAACAAGGATTATACGGAATACGGTATTGGTGTTGAAGATAATTCTGATTGGAAACTAAGAATCAATTCCGTTTACAAGGAATATGACCATGCGTTTACAGCAGAAGAAATCAAGGACCTGGATATTGAAGAGGAATCTACCGATGATAAAAAATGGACAGGTTTTGTGGATATTCCCGCTTATAGCGCTTTGATATTCACCAAATAAGTAATATCCTTTGGAGCAATAACAATGTGCCCCGTCCATATAATTTGAACGGGGCATATTTTTTAATCCCTACCGACCGTATAGTTGAATACGTTTAACTTAGAAACAACATAATCAATGTACGGGAAGATACACTACAAAAGTGGCGCCCTCCCCAAGCGTACTAACGGCATGAATATGGCCTTGGTGGTTTTCAACTATCTTTTTACAAATAGATAGCCCTATACCGGTACCGGAATATTCTGTTTTGGAATGTAACTTTTGAAATACCTCAAAAATGGTCTTTGCATATTCTGGCGCAAATCCAATTCCGTTATCGGCCAACGCAATTCTGTGATATACCGTAAAGTTTTTGGAAAATTTTTCCTGTATTTCCTGAGCGTTCACCTTCGTAGATGAAATAGTGATGATAGGGTCTACATCATTCTTTCTGTATTTAATGGAATTGCTGATTAGATTGGCAAATACCTGCTCTAATTTAAAAGCAACTCCTTTCACCTTTGGCAAAGGGCCATTGCTTATTTGGGCATTGGTTTCTTTGATCAGTTGTGACAGTTCATCGGTTACCTTACTCACCACCCCGTTGAGATTTACATCTTCAAATTCACCATCCTGTCTTTCAATACCGCTATAGGTCAACAGATTTTGAATAAGATCTCGCATCCTTAGGGCCGCAATCTTTATTTTTTCAAAATAGACCACAGATTTTTTAGGCAGGGATTCCCGCGCATCATCCTCTATACGGGAAATAAACACCTGAATTTTCCTTAACGGCTCCTGTAAATCATGACTAGCCACCCTACTAAAGGATTCCAATTCCTCGTTGCTCAACTTAAGTTTATCGTAACTTTCAATTAATTGATTGTCTTTCTTGACTTGCTCGGTAATATCCTGTACAATGCCCACAGAGACCGGTTGATTTTCTATCTGTATTAAACGCCCATTAATATTAAGGTGCAGTACCTTTTTATCCTTCGTGATTATCCGTAATGTAGAAATGGAAGAGGTTCCGTTTTCAATGGTTTCCGCACATAAGGTATCATAATCTTCCCTGTCATCCGGATGAACCATATTCCGATAGTTCTCCAAGGTAATGGGAAAACTATTGGGTTCATACCCTAATAACCTATAAAAATTATCCGATATGGTTACCGAGCCATCATCTAAATACCATATATAACTCCCAATACCTGCTACGATTTCCGCTTCCTTAAATATGGTATTCTGCAAACTAAGCTCCTCATTAAGCTCATAAAGGGCTTTTTCCGTTTTTTTAATATTGGTGGTATCCCATGCCGTATTGGTAATACCTCCACCAGATTTTACAATGGTGTTGCAAATAGTCTTTGTACTATCTGCAAAGACATATTCATTTTCATGCTCTTGGGCCTCTCCGGTATTGTAGCAGTGTTTCATAAGGTCCAAAAGACCATTTTCTACTACCATAGGGTACATCTCCACCAACGATTTACCAATATTTTCAGCTTGATCGCTTCCAGTAACTTCCAGAATGGCGTTGGAGGCGTACACAAATTTGAAATCAATTACTTTACCCTGATCATCTTTAATGGGTTCAAAATGACTGATTACATTATTGGAACTTTTATAGACACCCTTTAAAAACGTTTCTGTCTCCTGCAATTTTTTATTCTGTTCAATAATATGGTCATTGACCTTGGTAATTTCCTGCTTTTGACTATAAATGCTAATAAAACCAATGACAAATATGATCATTGATGTAATGGCTACCAATAATGAAGACAGTGGCGTTAAGAATGATTGGGATGTAAACTCTTCCCTTCTGGAGACCATTAAATAGTTTTCCTCGGATAACATATTCTTTTTGATTACCTGGGCCTTGTTCACAATTTTGGAAATACGTTCCAAACGGTCTAGCTGGGGCTGTTTATTGGCAACTATCGTACTATCCAATATAGGTGTGACCGGTAGTTCAAATATCATGTCGTTCCTCAGGGCCTTTAATACCTTTACCCGTTCCTGTTGGGAATCATTGTCCTTGGTCAACGCTTGCAAACGCTCTAGCCCTTGGTCAATTTCAATGATGACCATATCGCCCAAGTTTTCTTGATCTTGCTGTATTTGCGCTTTTAGCTGAATGGATTCCAGTAATAAAAAATTTGCGGATAATTCTACTATGGCGCGCTGTACATCAAGCGTGTGGGTTACCTTTTCCCCAGAACTATAAAGCCGCTCTACCTGCTTATAGCCTACACCGGCGGTATATAGCAATAAGGCCGCAGCCAGTATCAATAAAAATACATACGTTTTGGTAGAGGCTAAAATTCGTTTAATGTCCATACGTTAGCTATAAATGAAATTATCCCTGGTTAACTCCTTATCGCTCTTGGACCAATCTATCCGTAGTATATTATGTATGATTTCCGTCAATTTTTTAAAGGAATCCGGCTTGGTCACATATAGGTTGGCCCCCTCGGCAAATGCACTTTCAATATCCGTAGAAGATGAAGATGTAGAATATATGGCCACTTTTATTAAATCCAAATGGTTATGGGATCGGATTTCCTTTAGACACTGCAGACCATTGATTATTGGCATGTTCAAGTCCAAAAAAATCAATTTTGGCAAAATGGGTTGGTTTAGGTTCAGGAACTTCAAAATTTCCTGGCCATTCTCAAAAAGAAAGAGTTGGGTGGCTATGTTAATTTCTTCTATAGCTTCTTCAAAAAAGGACCTATCATCCTCATCATCATCTACCAAGGCTATATGTAATTTATGTTCTTTCATCTATAAGGGGGTTATTGCTAAAAGTAGTCGATTATCTATTATGTAGCGATTAAATGTTCTATAATATTTACGTAAATCCTCATAAAAATTTTCATCTAAACCAAAAAATTAAAGCAATTTTTAGATTTTGGCATTCTTTATAAACAAAAATTCAATATTAGAAGTGAACCCCAAAATTCACCGCTTTAAAATGTATTGGTATGCTACCCTACTTTGGTCAATATCCACAATGCCGATACCCCAAATATCATATGTGCACAGATCAACTGAACAAAAAAATAAACCAAATTGATCTCTGGTGGATCGGAATGTTTTTTAAACATAATTGTCCATCCCAGTACACCTATGATACCTAGAAAAAATCCTATAACCACTCCAGAAATCAATACACTGAATTCCTTGGCGTAATTTATATAAAAATACAGACCCATGGCCATAAGTATCCCAATGGCCAAATGTATGGCCCACCCCCTAATATCATTATCCTCTGCATCAGAATCAAAAGTACCGCAACGATCGATCAATTTATTTAGAAGATGGGCCTCATTAAATTTATGACCGCTCATTTTTTCCAAAATATGGCTAAAAACGGTCATTACCATAGTTCCCAATATTCCAGACAATATGATCAGTATTACGTCCATACCCATGCTAAAAAAGATATCCAAATATAAAAATCATACAAAATTTTATAATGTGCGCATGGCAATATCAATTGAACAAACAATTCATGTGAATGCGCTAAAAGTTGAGCGGTTATCATTAAAGGCATCTCACTTATGCTACTAACTTTGCTAAAACGCACATAGCGTTGCGACTATCTTTTAGTTATAGCCCTCTAAAAAAATGTGTATGCGTATGGAAGAACTTATAGGAACATTCGCTGGATTTTTTACTACCGTAGCGGCATTGCCACAAATATATAAAGCATGGCGCTCCAAGAAGGTTGATGATGTTTCTCCTAAAATGTTCTATATCATTACTATTGGTGTTTTTCTTTGGACCATATACGGCATATTAAAGGCCGATGTACCCATAATCGTAACCAATGGAATATCCGTAGTACTAAATTGTACCATGCTCGTATTGATCTACAGATACCGTACGGTGTTCAATGGATAATTCAATTCAAAGGGCCACGCTTCTTAATTGGCTGTTCTATTTACGCACAAATTAAAAATACAATATCATGAAAACATTATTTGATACTACTTGGGAAAATGTACTCTTGATCATTGCAAGCGCTATTGGTATTTACTTAGCAATCATAATCTTGACAAGAATAAGTGGCAAGCGTAGTTTTTCAAAAATGTCCAGTTTTGATTTTGCGATGACCGTTGCTGTAGGTTCCATTGTGGCGACAACCATACTATCGTCCTCCGTAAAATTGATAGAAGGTATTATTGGTCTAATAGCCATTTATGGTTTACAAATTTCCATTGCGTTGGCTCGTAGAAAAAAAAGCATACAAGAACTTGTGGACAATTCTCCCCTATTATTAATGGATGGCGAAAAAATTATCGACGCCAATCTTTTAAAGGCAAGGGTTACGGAGGGCGACCTTCGTTCAAAATTACGTGAAGCAAACGTAACCGACCTACAACAGATCAAAGCGGTGGTTTTTGAGACTACGGGAGATATTTCCGTATTGCACAAAAAAGATGACAAACCCCTTAGCTTATGGATTATGCAAGATGTAATGAGGGCATGAAACATATTCAAAAAAAGTAATTTTCTTAAAACGACATAGACACCTTTTTCTTAAAAAACGATCGTAAATTCTTTACCGTTCAACTTCATTTTTTTTGAGTTATTCCAAAGTAAAATCCTGTTTTAATTTTAGGTTATTAAAAAATACAGGGTTAACAACATCTCTAGGATAATTATATAATTAAAACGATATAACCCAAGATGCATCTTAACCTTTCATAACTATAAATTAAACAATGATAGATATTGATATAAAAAAAAGTGAAGAACAGGCTGAACAACCTGGCAACGAACACAAGATGGACCCTACCCCCATTACTATACGAGAAGATTATAAGGGGAGCGAAAAATTACTTGGCAAAATAGCCTTGATTTCTGGCGGTGACAGTGGAATAGGTAAAAGTACCGCATTACATTTTGCCAGGGAAGGCGCCAAGATTGCCATCATCTACTTTAACGAGGATGAAGATGCTGAAAAGACCAAAAAAGAAATTGAAGCCGAGGGAAGTAAATGTTTATTGCTTAAAGGAGATGTAAAGGACGAGGAGTTCTGTAAATCTGCCATTGCCAAGACCGTTTCACATTATGGAAAATTAAATGTTCTTGTCAATAACGCTGCCATGCAATTTCCTGCGGAACGATTGGAAAACATAAGTTCGTCCAATTTTCAAAAAACCTTTGAAACGAATATATACGCTTATTTCTATTTGGCCAGGGCGGCTATGGCTCACCTTACCGCTGAAGATACCATTATCAACACTACATCTGTAACGGCATACCGTGGTTCTGAACATTTAATAGACTATGCTAGCACCAAAGGAGCCATAGTTTCATTTACGCGAAGTCTTTCCAAAGCATTAGCACCTAAAAACATTAGGGTAAACGCTGTTGCCCCAGGCCCAATTTGGACCCCGCTTATACCGGCAACTTTTGAGGGCGAAGACCTTGAAAATTTTGGTAAGGATGTACCCTTGGGAAGGGCGGGACAACCGGCTGAAGTAGGTCCGGCTTACGTATTTTTGGCCAGTAAGGACAGTAGCTACATGACAGGACAGGTTATTCATATCAATGGCGGAGAAATAATAGGGGGTTAACTTAAAATGGCATGCAATTATGGGCACGATCGATAATGAAGATTTTCTAATTTTTATGGCGGAGGACGATACCGACGATCAGCAAATTTTTACGGAAACTATAGCAGAGGTCGACCAGAATATCAATATTCAACTTTTTGATAATGGAGAAACAGTGTTACACGAAATGGATACGACCTCTACATTACCAAATATCATATTCCTAGACTTGCTAATGCCTAAAAAAAATGGAGAGGAATGTCTAAAGGAATTGCGGGCCAACAGTTCCTTTGACAACATACCCATTGTGGTTTATTCCAATCTGTATGATATTGAAAGAATATCCAACCTATTTGAATTGGGTGCTAATCGATATTTGCATAAACCGGCCTCGTTTAAAATTCTTACAACTGCCCTAAGTAGAACCATACACTCTATTAAAAACAATAGCTTAGGTGGCACAGCCATTATACATTATGCCGATTAAATGAGGTAATTTTAGATATGGATTGAGTTATCAATTGAGTTAATTGGGATATAAAAAAATTAGTATTTTTTTTATATTGCAATGCAATTGAGCAAAACAACGACCTAAGAAATAGATTAACATAAATAAAATAAATCATGCAATTCTTTACCAAGTAAAAGCGTTTAAATTGTACAATTGTTAGTTACTATGAATCAAACCCTCATAAATGTTTACCTCGCAGATGATGATAGCGATGACAGAACATTCTTTTCTGATGCATTGAAAGAAATACCCATTAAAACCAAAGTCTCCGAATTTAACAATGGTGTTGACTTAATGGCCGATTTGGTATCCGAAAATGAAACACGCCCAGATGTTATATTTTTAGACCTTAAAATGCCAATGATGGACGGTTTTGAATGCCTGGCGGATATCAGGGAACTACCAGAGTTTAAAGACACACCGATCATTATTTACTCAACATCCTACCACCCAAAGGAAATTACACGTTTAAAGGAAATGGGTGCTTCGTTATATCTTCAAAAACCATCATCTTACAATCAGCTTAAGACATTATTGCATAAATGTTTAAGCTATATTAAAAACACTTCCAAAAGCGAAACTGCAGAGCCTGAGTTCGTGATATCTATTTAAATTTCAATTACCGCATTCATTTTCTATACAAACTTTATTATATTTAGTTAATAGTAATACAAATTAACTTTATGGCTATTGTTAATGGTTAACTTTGTGGGCTAGATATAAATATCTTGTTATAGATAAATCCAAAATAAAAGAATGCACGAATTAACCTATCGTTCCACGGCCAAGTCCAACCTCACAAAAGATGATTTAGAAAATATTCTAACGACCTCAGTTGCTAACAATAAAAATTTGAACATTACAGGGTGTCTAATCTACCACAAAGGTATGTTTGTTCAAACCCTACAAGGTGCAAAAGATCACATCTTTAATGTGTTTAACAATATTGAATCCGATATGCGCCATGTTGAGGTGAATTTATTATGGGAAGGATCAGCAACCAAAGCGGTTTTTGACGGATGGCACATGGCATATTATTCACCGGACGAAAAAACCGATGAGGTTGAATTAAAGGTGTTTGAAAACAATCTATTAATATTATCCTCCTACCACAACAACGATTCCGCATCGGTAAGGTTGTTTTGGAAACAAATAAAATCCTTAATATTTGAACATTGATTTTAATGTAACCTATATAAAAAAGCGCCAACTATGATATAGTTGGCGCTTTTTACATGTCTGTCCTTTATTTCAAATTATGCGGATAACGATACTTTTCTAGTATTCATTAAATAGGTCTTAGGCGTACAGTTAAATCTATTTCTAAATATTTTAGAAAAGTAACTTCTGCTGGTAAAACCAATGGTATATACAATTTCGGAAATATTTAAATCTGAGGTCTGTATCAATTCTTCGGCAAGAACCAATCTCTCATTTCTAATAAAGTTGGTTACCGTAGTACCTTCCATTACCTTAAATCCTTCCTGCAATTTTGTTGGGGATAAACCATATTCCCTACTTAAATAGGTAACGGTATAAGGGTATTCCGGTTTTCTTTTAATTGCATTCACCGCTTCCTCAATTCTCAACAACTCACTCTTGGTTAAAATGGTTGACACTTGACCTTCATTGTTGATATCTTCTCTACACTGTAAAATTTCAAGTGCCAAAGTAAAGCTCACAATACCATCAATAAGCAATTTTCTAACCAACCCTTTTTGATGTATGGAACGTATCTGTAACAGTTGCTCCTTTATTTTCAAATTAAACGTACCAATATGCTCATAACTGTCTTCTTGTAAAAAAGAAGAAAACAACTGCTGATAAAGGTCACTGCCTTTTTGTCCTTGAATTTTTGGGGCATCGTCCTCAGAAACCCTGATAATGGCAATGTTAGATTTTGTTCCCTCTTTCAATTTTATATCAATAGTATCGTTTTTACCACCGATCAACACGGTTTGCAAAGCCTCCACTTTTAAGGATTTAGTAGTACCGTAATTACGTTGTACGGTAAAATCACCTTCTAAACAATAGATGAAATATAAACATCTATGACCGTTCATTTCAAGGGAAAAATTAAAGTCCTGGGCCAAACTTAAATCGTATTCCGTATAAGAGATTCCAGATTCCAACGCTACGGTCTGTATACGGCCGGTTCCTTTTTCATTATCGTATTGAAGAATACGATCTCCTTCAAAACTAGAAATACTTCCTCCTAATACGTTATTAAAATAATTTAACTGGTTGTGGACTACTTGCATAATAATGGTTTTTGAGAATTAATAATTAATGCATTATTAGTCGTGCCCATATTTGTTGGCACACCCATTTCCTGTGGAGTGTTCATGGCATTCAACTTACTCACCATCTTTTTTCTTACCGAGCCAACTCTGGCGTATTGTAGATTTTTCATAACTGACTAATAATTTCTGTTACAAATATCTAGGTATTGATGGGGTTTTATGTTACATCATTTTAAGAATGAGTTACACAATTTTAAGATTGGCCAATTAATAGTGTAAGACTGAAGAAATAATGTACTTAAATAAGTACGGGCAAATACACGATAAACTCAGCGCCAACGTTGGGTTTGCCCTTGGCCATTATGGCACCGTTGTGCGATTCTACAATTTTTTTACAAATAGACAACCCTAATCCCGTACCGGTGAATTCGTTTTTACCATGCAAGCGCTGGAAAATTTCAAAGATTTTCTTTTCATATTGCGCTTCAAAACCAATTCCGTTATCCAAAAACTGCAATTTTACATAGACATCATTGCTCAAACTCAATTCTTGGGGCAATTCATTTTTAGAAATTATGGTACTCTTGATCTGTATGTTGGTTTTCGTATTCGGCTTAATATATTTTAAGGAATTGGAAATTAAATTGGTAAACAATTGTTCTAATTGAAATTGCACTCCGTTGACAATGGGCAAGTCGTCAGCACTAATTTGTGCCTTTAGTTCATTGATACGTTCTCCCAGATCATCCAAAACATTGTCCAATATATCATTTAGATTTACGCTTTTGGGCAATTCTACTACTTCCTCCACTTTGGAGTACGACAGTAAATTGTTGATCAAGTTTCTCATTCGGTCAGACGAGGATTTTACCTTTTCAAGATATCCTTGGGACTTTTGGTTCATACGTCCCTTTTCCTCTTCGCTCAACCTACTAATGAACATTTGAATTTTTCGCAATGGTTCCTGTAAATCATGACTGGCCACCCTGTTAAAGGCCTCAAGGTCAGAATTGGTTCTTTTGAGCTCCGCATTTCTGGCCTGTAAATTGGATTCTATTTCAATTTGCTGGGTAACATCCCGTATAACACCAACCATATACCAGTTTACATCCTTCTTAAAACATTCTCCTATGGTATTTAAATACTTGATTTCCTTTGTTTTGGTCACTATTCTAAAGACCAGGTCCGTTCTACCTTTGTGTTCACGAGCGTCCCTAAACCCTTTTTTTACCCTTTCTACATCATTTACATGGACAAAGGAAAGTAGACGTTCATAATTAGATTCAAATTCATTGGGCTCATACCCGAACAGGCGATATACATTGTCCGAATATTTTACGTCCGTTTTTGCCAGATTCCATCTAAAACTTCCAATACTGGCTACAGATTCCGCCTCTGTCAATAATCTATTCTGAACAAAAAGTTGTTCCTCATATTCTTTCTCCCTAGAAACATCCTTGGAAAACAACATGATCCCATCATTCATTTTTATGGCCCTGTTGCTGAACCAAAAATCTTCATCGTTAAAATGGTACTGCCTTAGAAATTCTACATTCTCTTCCGTGGTGTAACAATCCTTCAACAACTGTAAAACCCCATTAGTACTATTCTGAGGATAATATTCCAATAATGTCTTGCCAATGATCAAACTAGGTTCTTCCCTAGTGATCTCCACCATTCTGTTATTAATATATTCTATTTTAAAATCCTCTATTTCACCATTGGCATCATAGGTAGGCTTCACATAGCAAATAATATTATTAAAGCTATCCAAAACACTATTGTTGATTATACCTGCCAACTCCTGTTCATTGATAATGCGCTTATCATTGGCACTTTCCAAAAAGCCCGCATTGGTCTTCAATATATCGTTTTCTATATTGAACAAAAACGTTAGCACAACTCCTTCCCCATTCCCCTTTAATGTGGCATAGGTATACCCTGTTTGCTCTGCCAATGCCGCATATAAGGGAATGTTTACCTGCTCTTGGCTTTCAAAAACCTCTTGCAATGCATTTTGCAATCCTTCGATCAACGATAATTTTTCTATTTCGGCTATTGTGTGGTCAACCAATGTATTTTTTGATGAAACCAATAGTGTGTGCGCAGCAACATTGGCATATACAATCTTGAAATCCGTATTGTTACTTTCTTGTGGATCAATAGGCATTACATATACTATTGCGTCCTTGGAATCGTCCACAATATTTTTCAAAAAACTCATGCTAATAACAAATTTGGATATTTTAAAAGTAAGCGAAGAATAACAATCAACTACGAAATACGTAAAAATGAATTAAAACGACTAATGCTAAAACTAAAAAAGTTGTTTCTATGGAAACAACTTTCATTAATTCTTTAGGATAACAATTAAACCTTCAATAAAAAGTTTTCTTTCTTGAAATCATTTAAGTGGTACGACCAATTCATTTTCACCACTTGCTTTAACGACTTTTTAAGTTCGTTGAAACTAGACGGTTTTTTAATATAGATATTGGCCCCTTTCTCAAAAGTTTCCTCTATATCCCTTTCCGCTGAGCTCGTGGAATATATGGCTACCATAATATCCTTTAAATGGGGTGTACTGCGTATAGCCTCCAAACATTCAAAACCGTTCATAATCGGCATATTCAAATCAAGAAATATCAGATCCGGTAAATTTTCCGTTTCCTTGTTTAAATATTCCATACAGCTTTTGCCGTTTTCAAGTAAATGCAACTGGGTATTTAATTCTATACCATCTAGGGCATCGGCAAAAAACTGCCTATCATCCTCATCATCATCTACAAGAAGTATTCTTAATTTATTCATTTCGTTGTTTTAGGTGTTGGCTGAAGAATTCTTCTCCTTTTTCTTTTTAAATTTTAAATACTGGGTAATGGTAAGCCCGGTCACTTTTTTAAATTGATTTGATAAATGTGGTACACTACTGAAATTTAATTCATAGGCAATCTCGCTCAATTTAGCATTCTCCAATAATACCATTTCCTTAACTTTCTCAATACGCACTAATATATAAAAATTCTCAATTGAAGTATAGGTCTGACTAGAAAATTGATTGGATAAATAGGAATAGCTAAAACCTAACTGATCGGTTAACCGCTCAGACATTTTTATGTTCCTGGTATTCCCTTGCCTAACCATCTCCCTAACGCACAATTTTATATCCTCTACCAAATCAAGATCATTTTTAGACCGCAATTCAATGGAAAAACGCTCTAGACTTTCTTTAATAAGCGCTAAATCTTCCTTACTTATATTTTCGGTAATCTTAATTGTCCTACCCTCAATGATTTCATAATCAATCTTTACTTTACCCAAAATTTCCGCGATTAAAGCGGAAACAATTTTATCAGGGTCAAATACTAGATTAAATTCCATTCATTTTAAGTAAACTAATTCTACTTTAATTTGGCTAAATTATCCATTTTGGCAGTAATAACATAACAATTTCAAGTTAAACATTATCATTAATGAAGAAAGTTGATGCATAAAAGAATTAGCATTTTAAATTAATCTTATATTTAAATATGCCGTTGAAAAAATCCTTTCAAAGAAATATAGAAGACATACAATCTATTGATGTCCTCCCTATCATTCTTAATGTAATTAGAGAAACCACGCAAATGGGATTTATTGCGGTTGCCAGGGTAACCCAAGAAAAATGGTTGACCTGTAGCGCATTGGATAATGTCAATTTTGGATTAAAACCGGGTGATGAACTGGTAGTGGAGACTACCATTTGCCATGAAATAAGACAGGCCAATAAACTTGTTGTCATAGACCATGTGGAGACTGATTCTTTTTACCGCAACCACCCTACCCCGTTGCAATATGGTTTTCAGAGCTATATCTCCGTTCCCATAATCTTAAAAAATGGTGATTTTTTTGGCACCTTGTGCGCTATTGACCCTAAACCCAATAAATTGAACAATGATAAGGTCATTGGCATGTTTACGCTATATGCAGACCTTATTTCCTTTCATTTACAGGCCATAGAAAACTTACGGGCAATTCGCCAGAGAGTTAGACAACAAGATGTGCGCCTAGAGGCTTTTGAATTTATATCAAGTCATGACCTTCAAGAACCGCTACGTAAGATTCAGACATTTTCAACGATTATTCGTGAACGGGAAGCCAATAACCTTCATCCAAACGTGGCCACTTATTTTAAGGGAATTGAACGCGAAGCCAATAAAATGCGTAAAATCCTTAAAGACCTTTTGGACTATTCCGAAACAGAGGAATTTGTAGATCGTTTTAAGACTACCCATTTAGAGAAAATAGTACAGCGGGCCATTACCCGTATTCAACAGGACCTTAACGCATGTGGGGGTACCATATCATTGACCAGTATGGAAGAGGTAAACGCCATACCTATACAATTGGAACAATTATTTTATGGCCTATTGGCCAACTCAATTGCGTATAGATGCCCCAATAGGCCTTTAACCATTTCCATTGCATGCACTTCGGGCAAAGGTGGCGCATTTAACGTGGAGGGACTCAATTACCAAACTACATATTGTATGGTTACCGTAAAGGATAATGGTATTGGTTTTCAACAAAAATATGCCGAACGTATCTTTGGAATGTTCAAACGGTTAAATGCTGATAACAATGACAAATCTACAGGTATTGGCCTTGCCATTACAAAAAGGATCGTAGAAAACCATCGAGGGCGAATATTTGCGTATGGCGAGCCTGACAAAGGTGCAACATTCAAAATATACTTGCCCCAGGCCTAATTATTTTCAATTTACCAAACCGTATTTTATAAGGTTTTATCCTTTATGGATTTCCGGTATAAAAATATGAAATACGGATCCAACATTTGGCTCTCCAGATGCACTAATATACCCATTGTGGTTTTGCACTATTTTTTTAACAATTGCCAATCCTACCCCGGTACCTACATATTCTTGTTTTCCGTGCAAGCGTTGAAACACTTCAAATATTTTATCGGAAAATTGATTCTCAAACCCAATACCATTATCGGTAATGGTTATTTTGGCATATTTGGTATTCTGTTTTAATACTAGGCCTGAAATTGTCAGCTCATTGACAATTTCGCCCTTTATGGTAATTATTGGCGCAACATCTTGTTTTGAGTATTTTAAGGAATTGGAAACAAGGTTGTACATCAACTGCCTAAATTGAAATGGCACTACCTCTAGGGAACAACTTTCCTCTACGGTTAAATGTCCGTTCTTTTTCTTGAATTCTTCCGCTAAATCATTTTTGACCTCATCAATAATATGTTGCAATTCAATTTTCTTGAATATCCTTTTTTCGGTATCGGCTCGGGAATAGGCCAAAAGATCATTGATCAACGATTGCATTCTATTGGCTGCAGATTGTATCTTTTCAAACTTGTCCTTCCCTTTTTTAGAAAGGTTATCAATTTCCTTATCCAACAACACCTCTGCGAACATTTGTATTTTTCTAAGCGGCTCCTGTAGGTCATGACTGGAGATATAGGCAAAGGACTGCAGTTCCTTATTCATTTTTTCCAATTGAATATTACTGTCCTCAAGCTCCTTGGTACGTATCTCCACCTCGCTCTTCAGGTTATTGGCAAAAGACTTTTGCTGCTCTATATTCATAGCGGTGCCAATAAAACCCTTTAGTTGTTTGTCCTCATATCTGGGCACGGCCAACACCTTAAACCATTCAAATTGATCGGTACTTGCATTTTTGACCCTGTATTCCAAGGCAAAATTTTCCTCTTTACGAACAGCTTCCCCAAAGCCATCATACACCAACTGAATATCATCTGGGTGTACCATTTTCTCCCAAGTCTGCCCCGTAAAGTCAGAAGATTTTTCCAATCCTATATATTTTAAAAGTTCTTTGTTGGCATATTCCACATTGACTTTCGCATCGGTTATCCAAATCCAAATAGGGGACAAATCCGCAATTTCACGAAATCGCCGTTCACTTTCCCTTAATTTGTTGGCGGCTTTAACTGCTTCCGTAGTATCCGTACACACCGTAAGCACACCGGCTATATTACCGGATTCATCCTTTACGGGACTATAACTAAATGTCCAATACACATCTTCTATACGTCCATTTCTAAAAATCGGAATAAGTTGATTTTCTCTCCAAATAGATTCCCCCTTTTCTGAGACCGAATGAAGCAATGGTGCAATATCTTCCCAAATTTCCGGCCAAGCTTCCTTTCCGCTCATTCCTAAAATAGATGGA
This sequence comes from Maribacter sp. MAR_2009_72, assembly GCF_007827235.1. Classification (NCBI taxonomy): domain Bacteria; kingdom Pseudomonadati; phylum Bacteroidota; class Flavobacteriia; order Flavobacteriales; family Flavobacteriaceae; genus Maribacter; species Maribacter sp. MAR_2009_72. The sequence continues at coordinate 2,023,388 of NZ_VISB01000001.1, forward strand.
TGTTTTCCATTTATTCCCAAACTTGGCCTATACGCATCATTATAAAAACATTTTAATTTTTTACCCCAGAACAAAAACATGGGAAAAGGAGAATTCAACATAATGCTAATGGTCATCCTTAAGGTCTGGGGCCATGTTTCGGGATATCCAATGGGTGTTTTTGACCAGTCCCTATTGCGCATTAGCTGGCTCATTTCACCACCATCCTCCAAAAAATAAAAATTCTTATTCGTGTCCGCCATTAAGTTTTAATTTTTAATCTGGAATTAGGTTCCCCGTTAAAATCAAATTTAAAATTAAATCAATTGAAGTACATACGCCTACTTTATTCTAAAAATTAATTCGATAGCGTTAAAAATTTAAGCAATTGTTTTAGAGCTTATAGAAGTGAAACCTTTCTCTAATAGCATCCATAATTAGATGGGTTAACATGAGGAGAAATATATAGCTACATGCATTGAACCAACCAACATCACAACTATTAACAATTTTAAAAACAAGCAGTTGCGTAACTTTTGTTACCATGAAGAACATATCAAAAAGCTAAATTTAGCATTTAACTACTAACAAAACGATCATGATTATAAAACAATTTCAGGACAAACCTTTGGCTCATTATTCATATGCCATTTTAAGCAACAAAAGTATTGCCCTTATAGATCCAAGCAGGGACCCAAAACCCTATTATTACTTTGCCGATGAGCACAACGCACATATTGTCGCCATATTTGAAACACACCCCCATGCCGACTTTGTAAGTGGACATTTACAAGTGCACAAAGAAACCAAAGCCACCATATATTGTAGTAAATTGATAGGGGCGGATTATCCCCATGAAAGCTTTGATGAAGGTGATGTTCTAACAATGGACGAAGTAAGGTTTTCCGCTTTGCATACACCAGGGCACTCTCCGGACAGTATTTCGGTACTAGCGGAAACCGATAAGGATACCCCTGTACTATTTACGGGAGATACCTTGTTTGTTGGTGATGTGGGTAGACCGGACCTAAGAGAGAAGGCCGGAAATAAAAAAGCGAAGCGAAAAGAACTTGCGCAAGCCATGTTTTCAACCATAAACAACAAATTTAACCACCTACCCGACGAAACCATCATATACCCAGCCCATGGTGCCGGGTCTCTATGTGGTAAGAATATGAGCTCAGACTCCTCAAGCACATTAGGTAAGGAACGTACACAAAATTGGGCGTTCAAAAAATTAACGGAACAGGAATTTATAGACCACCTTTTGGCGGAACAACCATTTATTCCCTCTTATTTTGGTTATGATGTGGACCTCAATAAGCAAGGTGCAAAAAACATTGAAAAAGAAATATATAATATTCCATTTCACATGAATGTTAGCAGATGTGAAAACCAGCATTTGGTAATTGATACTAGGGATGAGGAAGAATTTAAGAACGGTCATCTATCCAACTCCATAAATATTATGGCCCGTAACGAAGATGACAAAATAGAAACGTGGCTAGGAGCCATTGTACAACCTAATGAAAAATTCAATCTTATCGTTGACAAGGCGACCAACAGGCAGGAAATTCTAAACCGAATAGCCAAAATTGGGTATGAAAGCCACATACAAACAATAATGACCTTGGGTTCTTTTAATATGATAGTATCCTCACCGTTAGAATTTGAACATTTTAAAAACAATACGGATGATTATACCATTCTTGATATAAGAAATAAAAGTGAGGTTGAACAAAATAAAGTTTTTGATAAGGCATTAAACATTCCCCTCAACGATTTGCGTGATAATTTGGACCAAATTCCTGTGGACAAACCTATTGTTGTGCATTGTGCAGGTGGTTATAGAAGTGCTGTAGGATTTAGTATCTTATCGAAAAATATTCAAGAAACAAAGATTTTTGACCTTAGTGAGAAGATAAAAGAATTTAAATAAGTCAAAAAAGGGTAAAAATTCAAAAAAGCCACAATTTTGACCAAAAACAATTAAAATTATACAAAAAATCATTAAAAAGAGTCAAAAAAGTCATAAAAAACGTCTTTTTCTTGTTTTTTAACTTTAAAATACTATGTTATAGATTAATTTAAAAGTACGCTATGCGACAATTAAAAATCACTAAACAAATAACTAACCGCGATGCCAAATCTTTGGAAAAATATTTTCAGGAAATCAGTAAAATAGATTTGATTACTGCAAATGAAGAAGTGGAGCTAGCTAGAAAAATTCGTGAAGGTGATCAAAAAGCGTTGGATAAGCTGGTCAATGCCAATTTAAGGTTCGTAGTTTCTGCCGCCAAGCAATATCAAAATAGAGGACTACGCCTTACAGACCTCATCAATGAGGGAAATCTTGGATTAGTGAAGGCGGCTAAGCGTTTTGACGAAACAAGAGGGTTTAAATTTATTTCCTATGCCGTATGGTGGATCAGGCAGTCCATTCTACAGGCGCTTTCCAAAAAATCGAGGGTTATACGTTTGCCCCAGAACAAGATTGCTACCAATTCCAAAATTTATCAGGTTTATTCTACCCTGGAACAGACTTTTCAAAGACCACCCAGCCCCGGCGAAATTGCATCTGAACTTGATATTGATGTTTCCAAAGTTAAAAGTTCCATTAATTCTTCGGTAAAACACGTTTCCTTGGATGCACCCTTTAGGGAAGGAGAAACCGCCAGTTTACACAATGTCATTGAATCCAATGACATGGACACTCCTGATAAAGCGGTTATTCACGAATCATTGGAAACCGATATTGACGAAGTCCTGAACAAAATTCCAGAACGCCAGCGCGATGTCATCAAACTTTATTTTGGACTTGAGGGACAACCTCCCATGAGCCTAATTGAAATTGGCGAAATTTTCGATGTCACACGTGAGCGTGTCAGACAAATAAAGGACAAAGGTCTACGGGCACTAAGACGTAAAACCGATACCGAAGTTCTAAGGGCGTACCTGTAATTAGACCGTAATGTGGTTCTACAATTTCCGCAAAGCAGCTTTACCCAATTTTTAATCATTATAACACAAGCTTAACATGCCATATTTGGTGATGGATAGGCTTATGTTATGTTACAACAAGAAATGAAAACATGAAACTTATTTATATAAAAAGAGAAAGTATTATCAAGGAACTGTATAGAACAAAGACCGGCAGAAAAAATTCCAAGGTCACTTCTATTACAAGATATTTCTTGGGAATACCTATTAAAAAAATCCATAGCTATCAACAAATCTATCATAAGCGCAAGAACAACGCAATAGAGAAAATGCTATTCATTTAATCGGAAATATATTTTATCCATTTAATCATTAGAATTCATGAAAATACTAGTAATAGGAGCTGGAAACATGGGGTTGACGTATGCGGAAGGCATGTCTAAATCAAAATTACTTAAGAAAAGAAATATCATGGTGCTAGACACCTCTGAGGAAAAACTGGAGGAATTAAGGAATAATCCACAGTTTGATGCCTTTGACGATTTAAAGAAATGTGCCCCACAGGCAGATATCATTTTTATTGCGGTAAAACCGTACCATGCAGAAAGTGTATTCCTAAAATTGAACCCATTGGTAAAACCTGGCCAAATACTCATTTCCATTATGGCCGGTGTCACCATAGATACCATTAAACATCTTACGGGACTCACCAAGATTGTAAGGGCAATGCCCAATTTACCTGCACAAATAGGTAGGGGACTTACTTCTTTTGTGGCCTCTGAAGATGTGTCCAGAATAGAACTGTTGACCATTGAAAGCCTTTTGGATACCACAGGGAAATCTGTTTTGGTAAGCGATGAAAATTTTATCGATGCCTCTACCGGAATTTCCGGAAGCGGACCGGCATATGTATTTTACTTTATGCAAAGTATGATGGAAGCCGCCTTAAAAATGGGATTTACCCCAAACGTCTCCAAAATTTTGGTGGCACAGACCTTTACAGGGGCCATTGAGCTTTTCAATCAAAATGAGCTATCCCCAAATTCTTGGATGGACAAGGTGGCCAGTAAGGGTGGTACTACCCGTGCGGCACTGGACTCAATGGAAAACAACAATGTAGGTGAATTAATAAAGGATGCGGCTTTCGCAGCTTTTGAGCGTGCCGTGGAACTAGGAAAAGAAAAAGTACATGTATAAACAAAAGATAGTTATAAAGGTAGGTACCAATGTAATGACCAATAAGGATAACCGTATCGTTAGACCGGTTCTGCGCAATTTGGTACAACAGATTGCAGAATTGTATGAACAGGATATTATTACCGTACTTGTATCATCTGGTTCTGTTATTGCCGGTAAGGAGGTTTTGGGCACAAGTAGTATAGAACATGACACCAAGCGTAGACAGGTCTATTCCGCTATTGGACAACCCCGTATGATGCGCCATTACTATAACATTTTTAACGATTATGGTATGAAATGCGCACAGGTATTGCCCACAAAACGGGATTTTACTCCTGGGATACACCGGCAGAACATGATCAATTGTGTAGAGGGGCTACTATCGGAAGGGGTTATACCCATTGCCAATGAGGACGATGCGGTTTCGGTAACCATGAGCATGTTTTCGGATAATGATGAGCTGGCAAGTTTAATTGCACAGTTGATAGATGCGGACAAACTTATTATCCTTACCGATATTGACGGTTTATATACCGGTCACCCCAATGCGGACAACAGCGACCTTGTGCAGCATGTCAACCCAGAGGACAATCTGGATGATTTTATAAAGGACAGTAACAAAAAGGCGGGCGAAGGCCGTGGCGGTATGGGTTCCAAGCTGGACTATGCCCAACAGGCCGCTGCCAACAATATCCCTACGTTTATAGCCAATGGCAAAAAACCCCGTACCATAATAGATATTATAGAAGGAAAAAATGTGGGTACCAAAGTTACCCTCGAAGAAAAAATAGAAGCATAATGAAATTATTATCCACAACAATAAAAAACAATGTTTTACAAAGTATGGAGCGTCTTTTGGACGAAAACAGGACGGCCATTTTAAAGGCGAACAAACAGGACTTGGATCAATTTGATCTTGAGGATCAGGCCATGTACGATAGATTGATCGTTACCAATGCCAAAATAGATGCCATGATAATGTCCATTAAGGAGGTCAGGTCCCAGGAAGATCCTGTAGGACAGACAATTTCTTCCCAAAAATTGGAAAACGGATTGGATATTACGAACAAGACCGCACCGTTTGGCACAATTATGATTATTTACGAGTCCAGGCCAGATGTTACCATAGAGGCAGCGGTATTGGCATTCAAGGCCAATAATAAAATTTATCTAAAAGGTGGTAAGGAAGCCCTACATAGCAACAAGGCACTTACCAACCTATGGCACCGAGCATTGGAGGAAAACAACTTGTCTACCAACTATATTCAGCAATTGGTCCTCAATAGACAGGAAACCCAACAATTTTTAATGAACCCTCCAGAGAAATTGGATTTAATCGTTCCCAGGGGCGGAGAAAGACTTATTGCGTTTGTAAAGCAACATGCCAATTGTGCCGTACTGGTAAGTGGTCGTGGTAATAACTTTCTTTTTATAGATGAAGATGCCAATTGGGAGCAAAGCGTTCAAGTGATCCTAAATGCAAAGACCGCAAAAATATCGGCGTGTAATGCCTTGGACAAAATATTGATAAGTTCCAATATTGAGGATTATGCCCATAAATTAAAGGACCTCTATAAACTGCTCTCCGCAAACGGTGTGGAGACCTTGGTAGATTCCAAAGTGAATGAATTCCTTACGGAGGCAGACCCTATTGAAGACCCAAAGATTTGGAAAGAGGAATTTTTGGCCATGAAATGCTGTTTGGGCGCTGTGGATTCACTAAATGGGGCCATTGAAAAAATAAATCATAATTCCGGTGGACATTCCGCAACCATCATGACTAAAAACAAGGAAAATGCATTGCAATTTATGGAGGAGGTAGATTGCGCGGCCGTGTACCAAAATGCCTCTACCCGTTTTACCGATGGGGGACAAATGGGCGTTGGCGCGGAGTTGGCGATCAGTACGGACAAATTGCATCACCGAGGGCCCCTGGGCTTGAAACAATTGGTCACCAACAAATACTACATATTTGGCGATGGCCAGATCAGGGCATAACGAATTCACTCTTTCAAAGACTAAAAATCTATATTCATGTTCGAGAAAATTGAAAACATAGAAGGTGCCTTGGTATACCATGGCAATATGCATAACCGTATCTATTTTACCGATGCGGATAATACCGACCTAAATACCTTTGTTCCAAAGATCAAGGCCCTTGCCAAGCAAAGAAATTATGAAAAAATCCTGGGGCGGGCACCAGAAAGCGCGAGAGGTGTGCTGCAATCCAACGGTTTTACGGTAGAAGCAAAAATTCCCGGCTTGTACAATGGTAGTATTGACGGCTATTTTTTGGCGGATTATGTGAAGAAGGAACGGCACATTAATGATGAAAAAAGCCGTAAGACTATAGATTCGGTTAAAACGATCGCCTTTGCGGCGAGCAAACCGCAGACAGACCCGCATTTTTCCATTCCATCAAAAACCACCATTAGAGAATTGGATGCCAAGGATTTTCCCTTACTGGAAGAATTGCATAGAAAAGCGTACAAATACCACCCCGACCAGATAAAGGATGTGGAATATTTTCTAACGCTGCAAAAACTTAACCATAGCTTTTACGGATTGTTTGAAAATAATGAGCTTTTGGTATCCGCTATCTTGGATATCCATGTACATGAATCCAATATGGAAATCGTGGATTTTGTGACCCACCCGGACTATAGGGGGCAAAACCTATCGTACTTTTTAGTCCAGGATATCAAAAAGCAAATGAAATCCACCGGGTGCAAAACCGTTTATGCCATGGTAAGGGCCACTTCCTATGGGTTGAACATCACCTTTAGTAAACACGGATTTACTTTTGCCGGTACCCTGACCAATAATTGTATGGTGCGCAATACCATGGAAAGCATGAACGTATGGTATTATAAAAACGAGTAACATCAACATTTTACCCATGTTTTAATAGGGTATTTAATGGCTAGTATTTACTATGCCGCTTCCCCCGATCAAGTACTGATTTTGAATGAAAATTAATTCAAAATCAGTACTTTTTTATTATTGTCTCACTTTATGACAATAATCCTTTGTTTACATTGAATTTTATGCTTTATTTGAAAAATGCATTTAAATTTTATGAAATCAATCAATGAAAGGTTTAGAAAATAAGAATTTCATACCCAATCTTTCTTTTGACTGTGTAATATTTGGGTTCAACGGTAAATTGTTGAAAATTCTTGTACTGGAATATCACAACTCGGGATTTTTTGCGCTTCCGGGAGGTTTTATAGAGGTTGACAAAAGTATAGATGAGGCCGCAAAAAAAGGAGTCAAAGATCGTACGGGACTGGACAATGTATTTTTGGAGCAATTTCATGTATTTGGGGAAGTTGACCGTGCCGATCCTGAACATATGCGCCAGATACTGATTGCCAACAATGACCTCACAAAGGAGAATGAATGGATGTTGGATCGTTTCAACACGGTAGGGTATTACGCCCTGATCAATTATGAGGAGGTAACCCCTACCCCAGACCAATTTTCGGACAGTATAGGTTGGTACGCCATTGATGAACTTCCGGATCTTATGATGGACCATAACCAAATTGTGGAAAAAGCGTTGATCGTGCTCCGCAACAATCTCAGTGAAAAACTGATCGGAATGAACTTGTTACCGCCAAAATTTACCATGAAACAGTTACAATCCGTGTTTGAGGCCATATTGGACCAAAAACTAAGAAGAACAACTTTTCAGCGTAAAATGCTCTCTTTGGATATTCTTGAACGACACGAAAAACTTTTTCAAGGTAAGGCCCACAAAGCCCCCTATCTCTATAGCTTTAAATAAAACGAAAACTTTATACTTAAAACAACACTTATGAAAACATCTATCTTAAACAACTTTTTTAAAGGTATGGCACTGATCCTATTCATGTGCGGTACCTTAACGACCTATGCACAGAAAAAATTTGGCGGCCTTGCCCTTTACACCGTTAGGGATGATATGGGTACGAATGCCAAAGCTACCCTACAGGCCGTAGCGGATGCAGGCTATAAAAATATTGAAGCCGCGGGCTATGAAGACGGAAAATATTACGGTATGACTCCGGCAGATTTTAAGGACTTGCTTAAATCGCTCAAGTTAAAACCGATCAGTACGCACCAAAGTGCCGTTACCCTAGACAATGCAGACCAAATGATGGCAGATGCCAAGGCTGCCGGTTTCAAATATTTTGTCGTGCCTATTCCACCAATGGGAATGTTTACGTTCAACCAGGAAAACAGGACAATGGGTATGACCGGTACGGTTCAGGACCTGGCTCAAATTCTAACTAAACTAGGTGAAAAAGCCAACAAGGCCGGTTTAAAACTATTGTACCATAACCATGATTTTGAATTCAAGAAAAATGCCGAGGGTATTGTACCTATAGATTATCTACTGGAAAATGTAGATCCTAAATTATTGAACTTTCAGATGGACCTGTACTGGGTTACCAAAGCAGGTGCCAATCCTATTGCCTATTTCCACCAATATCCCGGTAGGTTTAAAATCTGGCATGTAAAGGATATGGACGAGCAGGGCAGATTTGCTCCGGTAGGCAAAGGTAACATAGGGTTTAAGAATATTTTGGACAATAAGGAACTTTCCGGAATGAAATACTATATGGTAGAACAGGATATGACCTTTGACGGATTAAAACCTTTGGATGCCATAAAAATTAGTCATGATGGGCTAGAGGAAATCGGATTTAAATAAACGAAACACCTAATCACTATACATCATGAAAATTCCATTTTATCGCTTATTAACGCTTGCCCTATGTATGATGACGGGCATAGCATCGGCACAAGATATCGTAATTACCGGTTCCAAGGTTCCGGTAATTGAAACCGAAAACGGACCCGTACGTGGGTACATTCACGACAATGTACATACGTTTAAAGGCATCCCTTACGCACAAGCCAACCGCTTTGAGGCGGCAACAAACCCTACAAAGTGGGATGCCGTAAGGAGTACCACCATGTACGGACCAGTTTCTCCATTAATAAACCCAACAACAACAATTCAAGATGAATCGGAATTTGTATTCGATCATGACTGGGGGTTTCCAAATGAAGATTGTTTGAGTTTGAACGTTTGGTCTCCAAACGTATCGGACGGTAAAACAAGACCGGTTCTGTTCTGGATCCATGGAGGTGGCTTTACCACTGGATCCAGCCATGAACTACCTTCCTATGATGGTGAAAATTTGGCCAAAAATGGGGATGTGGTGGTCGTATCCATCAACCATCGTTTAAACGTTCTTGGGTTTTTGGACCTATCGGCCTACGGGGATAAATACGCACAGTCTGCCAATAATAGCATCATGGATATGGTCAAGGCATTGGAATGGGTCAAGAACAATATTGCCAATTTTGGCGGTGATCCCAACAATGTTACCATTTTTGGGCAATCTGGCGGCGGTGCAAAAGTGAGTACGCTCATGGCCATGCCCAAGGCCAAAGATCTTTTCCATAAGGCCATTAACCAGAGTGGTTCGTTCAGAACCGCAATGTTGGAAAAAGAGGATACGCAGGCCATTGCAAAGGAAACCTTGACCATTTTAGGGCTCAATGCCAATACGGTGGACAGTATTCAACATATCCCGTATGAGACCTTGGCCAGCGCCAGTAGCCAGGCCTTAAAAATTGTTGCAGAACAAATGAGGGCCGCCGGGAAACCGGTAATCGGTTTTGGCCTTAATTGGGGACCAAGCAAAGATGGCAATGTACTGCCCTATCAATTGGGTACCAAGGAAGCCTTGGCCGTCTCCAAGGATATTCCGTTCATGATCGGTACCGCAAAAAATGAGTTTGCCCCGTTCGCAAACATGCGTTTTGTAGGTGCATCGGAAGAAACCATAATGGCACATATCAAGGAAACCTATAAGGACAAGGCAGATGCCTATATCGGTGCCGTTAAAAAGGCCTATCCAAAAGATACCGACCCTAAGGACCTATTGGATGTGGATACCATGTTCAGGCCCGGTGCAGTTATGGAGGCCAACGACAAATCCTCACTTAACGGTGCCCCGGTGTATATGTATCTATTTACTTGGCAGTCTCCGGTATTTGATGGTAAATATAAGGCGCTGCACTGTATGGAACTTCCTTTTGTGTTTGACAATATTGACCTTGCCAACCATATGACCGGTGGCGGTGAGGAAGCCCATAAACTAGCTAAAAAAATGAGCAAGGCATGGATTAATTTTGCCAGAACGGGCAATCCCAACCATGATGGGTTACCGGAATGGCCCGCCTACAACAGCAAGAATACGGCCACCATGCATTTTGACACTACCTGTGAAGTGAAACCACAGTTAGATAAAGAACTTTTTGAAATTGTAAGAAATAAATAATGTACCGGAATATGAAAATTAAGAACCATTTAAATGTCTTGACCGCCCTGGTTGCAGGTGTAATCCTTACCGGATGTGGCGAAAAATATACCACTGAGGTCAAAGAGGAACTTACTTTTGTCCATAACGAGGAGGGTGCCACGTTAGGATACTCCAATACCTCTGGGGTAACGCTATTGACCTTAGACAGGTATGCCTTTAAAGATTTGAACAAAAATGGAACCTTGGACGAGTATGAGGACTGGCGTCTTCCGGTAGCGCAGCGTGCCAAGGACCTGGCAAAAAAAATGAGCCTAGAGGATATTGCGGGTCTAATGCTGTACAGCTCACATCAATCTCTTCCCGGTAGGAGCCGTGGTTTTGGTTCTTCTACTTATGATGGTAAACCATTTCCAGAAAGTGGTGCCAAAGCCAGTGACCTTTCCGATGAACAAAAGAAATTTTTGACGGATGACCACTTACGTCATGTACTGATCACCTCGGTAGAAAGTCCCGCCGTGGCCGCACAATGGAACAATAACGCACAAGCCTTTGCGGAGGGCCTATACTTGGGCATTCCTGTAAACACCAGTTCAGACCCAAGGCATGGGAGCGATTCCTATGCGGAATTCAATGCCGGTGCGGGTGGTGACATTTCCATGTGGCCCGGTACTTTAGGCATTGCGGCTTCTTTTGATCCCGCCTTGATGAAACAATTTGGCGAGATAGGCTCAACCGAATATAGGGCCCTTGGTATCGCCACGGCCCTATCGCCCCAAATAGACCTGGCCACAGAACCACGCTGGAGCCGTTTTGACGGCACCATGGGCGAGGACCCTGATCTGGCTACGGACCTGGCACGTGCCTATGTAGATGGTTTTCAGTCTACAGATGGCGGCGATTGGGGCATGGAGAGCGTCAATGCCATGGTAAAGCACTGGCCCGGTGGCGGACCCGAAGAAGGCGGCCGTGACGGACATTTTGGCTATGGCGCATACGCCGTTTACCCTGGTAAGAATATTTCAGATCACATGAAACCATTTACCGAAGGTGCCTTTAAGCTAGATGGCCCTACTAAAATGGCGGCTGCCGTTATGCCTTACTATACCATTTCTGATGGTGAAGGAGAAAAGGTAGCCAATGGATACAATTCATACTTAATAACCGATATTCTAAGAGGCAAATATGGTTATGAAGGGGTATTATGTACCGATTGGGGCATTACAAGAGACATGACTTCGGTATCTAAATTTGAAGGCAAACCTTTTGGTGTAGAAAATTTGACCGTTGCTGAACGCCATTACAAGGCTATCGCAGCAGGAATGGATCAGTTTGGAGGCAATAATGATATGGGACCTGTTTTGGAGGCTTATAAATTAGGGGTTGCTGAACTAGGCGAAACGGCAATGCGTGCCCGTTTTGAAGAGTCTGCAGTTCGTTTATTGACCAATATATTTAGAGTGGGACTTTTTGAAAATCCGTATTTAGATGTAGCGGAAACTACTAAAATTGTAGGGAATAGCGAATATATGAAAGCGGGTTACGATGCACAATTAAAGTCTATCGTCATGCTCAAAAACCACAACAAGACCTTACCGCTAAAGGAAAAAATGAAGGTATACGTACCTCAACGCTATGTGGCACCCACTACCAATTGGTGGGGGATCACCACAGAACCAAAAACGGTAGATGCCTTTAACATGGAGGTTGTCGCCAAATTTTTTGAAGTGGTAAGCACCCCGGAGGAAGCAGATTTTGCCTTGGTGGGCATTCATAGTCCGGATGGCGGTGTAGGATATGATAGTGCCGACTTGGAAAAAGGAGGAAATGGCTATGTACCGATCAATTTACAATATGGCGATTATACCGCAGATACCGCACGGGAGGTCAGTTTGGCCGGGGGTAGTCCGCTGGAGGATTTTACCAACCGTACGTACAAAGGAAAATCGGTCTCCACGATCAATACCACGGATATGGATTTGGTGAACGATACCAAGAAAAAAATGGGCGACAAGCCGGTCATTGTCTCCGTAAAAGTGGCCAAACCTATGGTTTTCGCCGAAATAGAACCTAGTGCCGCTTCCATTTTGGTGCATATGGGCGTTCAGGACCAGGCGTTAATGGAAATTCTTACGGGTGCGGCGGAACCTTCTGCCCTTCTCCCCTTTCAGATGCCGGCGGATATGTTGACCGTAGAGGCACAATTGGAAGATGTACCCAGGGATATGAAACCTTATACGGATGCTGATGGAAATTCATACGATTTTGCATACGGACTAAATTGGAACGGCATAATTAACGATGCAAGAGTAAAGAAATATAAATAAATCGCTCAACTTGCAACCTGAAGCCTCGGTAGATATTTTTTACCGGGGCTTTTTTATGCCACCGGTATAATCCTTCAAAAAAAATAAACATCGCCATTAAACCTTTCGCCCATATATGCATCTAAACCAATGTCAATTTCCATGTGAGGTATTGGCCCAAAACAACACAACCCTATAATTTTATTTACAATGAGAATGACCACCGGATTACGCATGAGAATTATACATCGCTATCTAGGCTTTTTTTTGGCAGGTATTATGGCCATGTATGCCATTAGCGGAATCATTATGATCTTTAGGACGACCGATTTTTTAAAGAGCGAAAAAATAACCACACAACAATTAAAGCCCAATATGTCCGCTGAGGAACTTAGCGGCGCACTACGGATAAAAGGCGGGGTAAAACCGGAAAGGACCTTAGGGGACGTTATCTATTTTAAACAGGGAGAATACAATACCGAAACGGGGCTGGCCACCGTCAAAAAAATGGAACTGCCCTTTATCCTAGATAAAATGGAACATCTGCACAAGGCAACGACCAATAGTCCGGTCTATTTTCTGAACATCTTTTTTGGCCTATCATTGCTTTTCTTCGTAATATCCTCTTTTTGGATGTTCATGCCAAAAACAACGGTCTTTAAAAAAGGGCTCTATTTCACTTTGGGCGGCATGGTCCTGACCATTCTATTGCTCTTTGTGTAAGTAAACCTAGTAGTTCTATAAAGCATCGACCTTCATGGCATAAAAATTCATGAAGGTTTTTTTGTAGCATCCTGGCACTTTAATACCGTGATCTTAGTATCTTGTAGTGTAATAGCCAACATTCATTCCCTCAGTTGCTTTTATGGACCATTTCGCATACAGAACACGCGACCGGAAATCCCACATAAAAAAAATAACTAATTGCCTCTGGCATCCTATAACCCGTTAATTACAAAAACCAATCCTATGGGCATATCACATTACCTAAGAACACCACAGACTCTTTTACTGGCCAGCCTTACCCTATTATCCGTTACAAATTGCTTTGCACAAGGTTTTGAAGGATATTACCGAAATCCGGCCCTGCACGACAATACCATTGTTTTTGCCGCTGAGGGCGACCTTTGGAAAGTAGCCTTAAGTGGCGGAATGGCACAACGGCTTACCACCCATGCCGAAGATGAAAACTTCCCCGTCATCTCCCCAGATGGGAAAACCATAGCCTTTTCCGCAAGTTACGAGGGCCCAATTGAGGTGTACACCATGCCCATGGAAGGTGGCCTGCCCGTTCGGTGGACGTATGAACGGGATGCTTCCTATACCAATACCTGGACGCCTAATGGTGCTGTGGTCTACCATACACGTGCCTATTCCAAAGTTCCGGACAACCAATTGGTCTCCATAGACATTAAGACCAAAGAAAAGAAAAGAGTTCCGTTGGCACAGGCCAGTGAGGCCACCTATGACGCCAGTGGCAAAACCCTATATTTTGTAAGACCGGCATACCACAGGAACGTGACGAAAAGATATAAGGGCGGTACCGCAAGGCAAATCTATAAATTTACCGAAGGCACACAGGAGGCCGTAAAACTGACTACCGACTACCTGGGCGAAAGTCATCACCCCATGTGGTTTAACGGCAGGGTCTACTTTATTTCGGATAGGGACGGTATGATGAATATTTGGTCCATGACCGAAAATGGGGAGGACCTTCAACAACATACAAACCATAAGGATTTTGATGTCCGCGCCGCCAGTATCTCTAACGGAAACCTGGTCTACCAAAAGGCGGCGGACCTTTGGCATTATGACCTGAACACCAAGTCCGACAAAAAGATTACCATAAAATTGGTGTCCGATTTGGACCAGCTACGCCAAAAGTGGGATGACAACCCCTCTCAATACATCACCTCCGTACATCCGGACCCTGCGGGAGAACATATTGTCATTACGGCAAGGGGACGAATTTTTGTGGCGCCCGTAAAATCCGGCAGGTTCGTATCCTTTACGGAACAAAAGGGCGTACGCTACCGCGATGCCGTTTTCTCCCATGACGGAGAAAATATCTATGCGCTATCTGACCAAACGGGGGAGTTTGAATTTGTTCGTATGCCCGCCAATGGCCAAGGAGAAGAAAAAAAGTTGACCGGTGACGGCAGCCTATTACGTTTTGGGGGCACGCCTTCCATGGATGGCAAATATATGGCCTACAACGACCTGGAAAACAACCTGTACGTGCTTAATTTGGCAAGTGGCACCAGCACCAAAATCTCTACCAATCAAGAAGGCATTGGTACCTTTTCATGGTCGCCGGACAACACTTGGCTGGCATTTGTACAGGTAGCCTCTAATACCATGGCGCAGATCAAGGTGTACAATGTAAAGACCGGTGACCTGTTTGACCTGACCACGGATAGGGCCAATAGCACCGACCCCCAATGGAGCCCAGATGGAAAATTCATTTATTTTCTATCGGATAGAAGTTTTACCTCGTTGGTCGGTAGTCCGTGGGGACCCAGGCAGCCGGAACCGTATTTTGATGCCAGTGAAAAAATATACCATGTAGCCTTGAAAAAAGGCACCCGCTCCCCGTTTAGGGAAAATGATGAACTTGTAACGGACGACACCAAAGCGGAACCCTCCGCAAAAACGGATAAAAAGAAGAAGGACAGTGATGCCGGGGACAAGGAAACCATTACCGTAAACATAGACCGTGAAGGTATACAGGAAAGGATTATGGAAGTACCTGTTGCGGCCGGTAATTATGCCGCGCTACAGGTAACCGATAAGGCCCTGTACCTCATGGCCAGTGATACCGGGGTAAAGGCCAAAAGCCACCTATCCTTTGTATCCATTGGCAACGAGGACATTGCCCTTAAGACCATGGCCAAGGACATCAATGGGTTTGAGCTTGCCGGCAAGGGCGCCAACCTACTGCTTTCCAAGGATTCCAAAATCTATATGGTAGATGCGGGTACGTCTGAAATCAGCGACCTGTCCAAACACCAGGTGAATCTTAGCAATTGGAAATTTCCCATTGTGCCCAGGGAAGATTGGAAACAGATCTTTACCGATGCATGGCGCATGGAACGCGATTATTTCTATGACAAAAATATGCACGGGGTAGATTGGGATGCCATGCATGCCAAGTACCTGCCCTTGGTAGACCGGGTAACCACACGTAATGAACTCTCCGACCTTATCGGCAGGTTCGTGGGCGAGCTTTCCGCACTGCACACCAGTGTAAGGGGCGGTGACGAAAGGACCGATGATGCCGACATTGGGGTGGCCACCTTGGGCGCCCTGTTCAGTAGAAGCGAACCCAAAATGGGCTTTGTCATTGACTATATCTATAAGGCGGACCCCGATTACCCCGATGAAAAATCGCCATTGGACGACCCTTACCTAGATGTACGGGTTGGGGACGTCATTACCCATGTCAACGGAAAAAATGCCCTTACTGCCTTGGATATGGGAGAGTTAATTAGAAACCAGGCCGGCAAGCAGGTACGCCTTACCGTTATGCGGGGCAGCACTTCTAGGGACATCATCGTAAAACCGATCAGCAATGCCTATAACCTACGCTATCGCGATTGGGAATATGGCAACAGGCTCAAGGTAGAGGAAAAGGGCGACCAGGACATTGGCTACCTGCATTTACGGGCCATGGGCAGTAATGATATCAGTCAGTTTTACCGGGAATTCTACCCGGTCTTCAACAAATCTGGCCTGATCGTGGACGTGCGGTATAATTTTGGGGGCAACATTGACAGTTTTGTGCTCGAAAAATTATTGCGAAAAGCCTGGATGTACTGGAAAGGAAGGTCTGGGGAAGCGTTCTGGAACATGCCCTACGCCTTTAGGGGACATATTGTGGTCCTCGTGAACGAGAATACCTATTCTGACGGTGAGGCCTTTGCGGACGGCTTTAAGAAATTAGGCCTGGGCACCACTATTGGCACCCGCACCTGGGGCGGCGAAATTTGGTTGGACAGCAGTAACCGATTGAGCGATAACGGACTGGCCAGAGCTCCCATGTTGGGCGTTTATAGTGAAGATGGAGAGTGGATCATAGAAGGACACGGTTTTGAGCCCGATATTGTTGTGGACAACCTGCCCCATGCTACCTTTAACGGGGAAGATGCGCAGTTGAATGCCGCCATAGAATTCCTTAAAAAGCAGATCAAGGAAGACCCAAGGGAAGTCCCTGCACCACCGGCCTACCCGGACAAATCGTTTGACAATAACCGTAATTGATGCCATTTAGTGACGACTAGCATCTACACTAAAAAGTGACATATGCATTGGGAAAATAGGGCATTCCCCCGTTCTCCCGATGCATTTTTTCTGAAGTAAAAAGATGCTCCGCAATGACCCATACGGATTGCAACAGTTTAAGAATAGTGCGTTAGGGAAGCTATCTTCTACACGCCCTTTTAATTATTTCACAAAACAACAAGTGTATTTCCTACAATTTTACAGAAAAGCGTAAGTTTTTGTAGGGGAAACTTCTTATACTTGTAGTACCGACCAAAGTACACCCCCCTACTACTTTAGTGGAAAGTTTTTTATTTAAGATAGATGTCTGGTGAGTATATATGTTGATATGGCAATATATAGTTTACTAGTAAACTATATATACTTGTTGTGAGCAAGCAAAACAAACAATTATGAAACAAGAGGAATATAAATTTTATCAAAATTTCGATAGCAGAGATGATTTAAAACAGTTCGAAAGTAATGCTCTCTTACTTTACTCTCTGCAATTGAGATATGGAATTGAAGATATTATGGAAGTTGCTGCAACAGCTTTGGTTGATGGTAGTGACGATAAGAAAACTGACATAGTCTTTATAGATACAGAACGAAGGGAGGCCGTGATTGGGCAGGGATACGTGGCTACAACGGACAAAGATTCTGCGCCATCTAATAAGGCTTCTGACTTAAATACATCTGTGACTTGGCTGCTAACTAGAAACATTAATGAAATACCAGAACGTATTCAGGCGGCAGCTTTAGAACTGAGAAACCGAATAAAAGATAATGAGATTGATAGAATTACTCTCTGGTATTCTCACAATCTACCAGAATCCACTAACGTAGATGAAGAATTAAAATCTGCTGAAAACACTTTAAATTCAATTTTATCCACAAATTTTCCTTCCCAAAATGTTGAATCTTTATCTCTGGAAGTTGGTTTAGAAACTTTAGAAAATTGGTATGAAGGATTGACAACACCTATTTTAGTAACAGATGTTTTGACTATTGAAAATGTAAGTGGTTTTAAACTTGAAGAAGATAAATGGACTTCTTTCTCAACCGTAATGCCTGCAACAAAATTGCACGAACTATATGAAGAATATGGAACTGATTTATTTTCTGCTAATGTAAGAGACTATTTAGGAAGTAGGAAATCTGATTCAAACATAAATAATGGAATTAAACTTTCTGCTGAAAAAACCCCTGAAAATTTTTATGTCTATAATAATGGTGTTACGGCTTTAGTAAATGATTTTACTTTTGAAGAAAACACTCTGACTATAAAAGGAATTTCAATAGTAAATGGAGCACAAACTACAGGCGCAATAGGCTCGCTTTCAAATGAATTAGACGATAAAGTAAAAGTGCCATTAAGACTAATTAAATGTCAAGATGAAAACATTATTGCTTCAATAGTCAAGTATAACAATAGTCAGAATAAAGTTAATGCACCAGATTTTAGAAGCAATGACCAAATACAAAAACGTTTAGTCAGAGAGTTCGATAATCTTCGACATGTCAATTATTCTTCCCGTAGGGGTGGTTCAGTTGATATTATTAAGAGAAATCCTAGTGTCATTCCTTCCGTCACAGCAGGACAAGTATTAGCAGCATTTCACAGACAGCCAAGTATTGCATATAATCAAAAAAGTAAAATCTGGGAATCCGATAATTTCTACCCAAGATTTTTCAATGAAAATACTACAGCTAAACACATTTTTTTAGTTTATAGCCTTCAAAGAGCAATTGAGGAATTAAAGTTTGGCTTAATGAAATCATCAACTATGACAGAAAATCAAGAGGGCTTACTTAAATTTTTACGCTCAAGAGGTTCAATCGTACTTTTTACTACGGCAGTTTCAACTTGTATAGAAGAAATTCTAGGGAAACCGGTTTCAAACCTTTTTAAATTAAAATTCTGTGACGATATGAGTATTGAAGATGGAATCGAAAATTGGAATCCAATAATTACTATACTTTCCTCTTTTAGTGAAACGTTAAACACAGGACTATCCGATGGAATTAAAAATGAAGAAAAAATTAATAATGCCTTAAGCCAATTTAAACAATTAGTTTCCGCTGTGAAAACTGCCAATTCAATCGCATTTGAGGAATTTGCTGAAAAAATATGTGAGTAATGCCAGCTCACAACAACGGCTATAAGTAATGCGGGATTAAGTGCTTAACCCGAAATAAATTGCTAATTTTCAACGACCGCCAAAACCTTATTTTGGCTTTTTGAAATAATAAAATAAAAACCAGAAAACAAGGTTTTGGCTCTGTGTTCAATTGAAAGGAAAGTACGTGTTTACTCCCGCACTACTCATAGCCACGACCGTTAAACATATCAAAAGTCCACATCCAACAAATGAAAGTATATGTAAATTGTCCTAAATGTAAAAATGAACTAGGATATTCAACAAATGCGAATACGCGAGTGGAGTTTGCGATGCAAGACGGAGAGAATAAAAAACTGACTTGTAAAAATTGCGGACGGACTACGGATTTTCACGTGGACGAACTTAATGCTAAAGAATCACATTTAGCGAAAATTGGTGCCGGACTTATTTTCTTCATAGGCACACCGCTTATGTTCCTATTTGTAAGCCCCATATTTACAGGAAGTCGGAATCATTATGTAATTTTCATAGTTGGAGGATTTTTACTTGTCCCAGTAGTTGCATACGGTATCATAAAAAAACAAGACCAAGTAAGAGTGAGTTCCTTCAATCGGAAAAAACTAAAAGGCCGGATTCACAACATCTAAAAAATACATTTTACAAGAGCTAAACATAATGCGGACTTTAGGCAAAACCAAAAGGTCTGTGTATATTTATAATGTCGTTGAATCTTAGGGTTTTAGCTTTGATTAAAAAAGCAAACCTACCTGCCGGCAGGCTGGCGGAAACGAAAGATTTTCCTTGCCACCGCACTACGCTTAACCAAGCCGTTGCATGTAGTTAGGCAACACTATAAACTAACAGTAGTAAAGAATGAAATCTATTTTAGTAATCGGTCTACTATTCGTAATTAGTTGCTCCAATAAAACCAAATCTGAAAAAACCTCAAGCCCATTGGAGAGTCAAGGAAATTTAATTGCAGTTCTTGACACGATATGGAATGCTGAGCAACGACCAATTACACTAAGGGATTCCCTTATGAAAATTTATGGTGCCGAATCTAAACTAGTTAAGGAACAACAAGAAATCTATGAGAAGAACCATATCGTTAATGAAAGAAAAGTAAAGGATATTCTAGATACCTATGGATGGCCTTCGAAAGAAATAGCAGGTGAGCAAGGAAATTGGACCATATGCAATGTGATACAACATTCTGATAACAAGGTCAGAATACACTATCTACCCATGATGAGGAAGGCTGTTAAAGAGAAAAAGTTAGAACCTCGGTTTTTAGTTAGAGCAGAGGATAGAATAGCCACCGAAAGCGGAGATCTACAAATTTATGGCGGACAAATGAAGTACTACCCAGAAACCAAGAGCTTTAACCTGTGGCCTGTTTTTGAGCCAGAAAATATAGATAAAAGAAGAACGGATATAGGACTGGATTCAATCCATATCTTTCTAAAAAATAGATTTGATTTTGAATGGAATCTTAAAGAGCAAATTAGACGTACGGAAGAGTTTAAAAGAGACCGTGACAAGAAAAAATAACGAAATGCCAACAATACCTTTAAAATCATAGTTACTTCCTCGCTACGCTTTATATACCAACCATTAAACACCACTAAAAAATGAAAATGAAACTATTCTTCTCAACCGTAATGGGGTTAATGCTCTTCGCCAATGCATCCGCCCAACAAATACAATTAGATTCACTGGATGCACAAATTCACCAACTGATAAAGGACTTTGACATACCTGGTCTTTCCATTGGTGTTGTACGGAACGATTCACTACTATTTTCTAAAGGTTACGGAAACTTAGAACTACATAAAAAAGATAAAGTCGATGAAAATACCATTTTTGGAATAGGTTCTATTTCCAAGTCCTTTACAGCTTTAACGTTGGGTATTTTGGTAGATGAAGGGAAAATTGATTGGGACGATAAAGTTAAAACGTATCTCCCCTATTTTGAACTATACGCTCCGTATGTAACGGACAATTTTACGATTAGAGATGTACTCACCCATAGAAGCGGGCTTAAAGATGTTAGTGGAGGTACGCTTTGGTATCACTCGGATTATTCTAGGGAAGAAATCATAAAGCGACTAAAATATTTAGAACCTGTATCTGGCTTTAGGGAAAAGCCAGCCTACCAAAATGTAATGTATGTGGTTGCTTCAGAAATCGTGAAAACAGTTTCTGGAACATCATGGGATAATTTCGTGAAAACCCGGGTTTTTGATCCACTTAAAATGGATAACACCACATCCCTATCCGCAGAAAGAGAAGCTAACAGTAATCTGGCCCAGCCCCATATTTGGAACGAAGATTATGAAAAAGTGGCCATTGAACAGGAAAAAGGGGACAATCTTGCTCCTGGTGGCTTTATTTATTCATCATCTAACGATATGTCCAATTACATGAGACTGCTGTTAAATAATGGAGTCATAGGTAATGACACTATTGTAAGTGCCTCAATAATTGATGAAATTTTTAAGCCTCAAATAATATATCCTATTATGGGGCCTCCCTTTAACAATGAGTTTACATCGTATGGATTTGGCTGGTGGTTAACACCGAAAAATGGCCATAAAATAATTGAACATAGTGGTGGTATTGATGGTATGGCAGCAAATCTTGTGATGATAAAGGATATGAATTTAGGGTTTGTAATACTTACCAATGAAGGGGAAGAGCCGGCCACATTTTTATTAACTGCAAAAATTTTAGAAAAGCTCCTTGATGATAAGTCGTATGACCTATATTCCAGGATAAAGAATTGGAGAGACGCCAACTTAAAAGAGCATAAAGAAAGCCCATTGACCATTGCCAAAACGCCCAAGACAAAACCTTCGTTAAAAATTCAACAATATGCCGGAAAATATAGCGACCGCATGTATGGTGACATTTTAATAGATAATACCGAGGGTGGCGGATTAGAAATTTCATTTTCTCATTCTGCAGTATTCAAAGGTAAACTGGAGCATTGGCATTATGATACGTTTAAAATAGACTGGGACGATATAAGAGTTCCTGATGGATTTTTGACGTTCAACTTTAATGCAAAACGAGAAATACTAGGATTCTCCATTGACCAAGAAAACCTACTTGATGTTGATTTTGGGGAATTGAACATTTTGAAAAATAAAAACTGAGTATACCATTGTGTAACATTGTGCTCCAATAGGTCGTCACGGTAGTAACACAAGACCTTTGGCCGTAATAAAAAATGATACAGGAAATAGATACCATACATAAATCTGAATACCAACAAGTGGTACGTGTTTGGGAGTCTTCCGTTAGAGCGACTCACCACTTTCTAAAAGAGGCAGATATTGAATATTTTAAACCTCTGATTTTAAATACCTATTTAGATGCTGTAGAACTAAGATGCGTAAGAAATAATGAAAAAAACATAGTTGGTTTTCTTGGAGTGGCGGACCAAAATTTGGAAATGCTATTTATTCATCCTGACTTTAGGGGAAAAGGAATAGGAAAAACGTTGTTGGATTATTCAATTCAACAAATGGGTGTAAAAAAAGTTGATGTAAATGAACAGAATGAACAAGCTGTAGGTTTTTATAAGCATTTTGGGTTTGAAACTATTAAACGCTCTGAATTGGATTCTTCCGGAAAACCTTATCCCACTTTACATATGGAGTTAAAAGAATAACTACTGGAAACAATTGCCATACCTAATTGCGTGTTCTTTCCTACTTTGAAAATTCCTTCGGAATTTTTAACTTGGTCTATACTCGCAAGGTTAAGTGCTAACCCACATGGTTGCTCATAGTCGAGGCCGTTACCTACCAAATATTAAAACAAACCTTCAGAATTTCGTTTTTGACAAACTAAGCAAACTTCAAATAAAAGGTAGCGTAACTTAAACGTCCCGCACCATACTCCGCAACAAAACAATCAATGTATTTCCTAAATTTTTATAGAAAGGCGTAAATTTTTGTCAGAGAAACTTATTATACTTGCAATACCGACAAAAGTATACCCCAACTACTTTAGTGGGAATAGTTTATAAAAAATAAATAGGTATTGGTGATTATATATTTTGATACAGCAATATATAATTACCGGTAACTATATATACTTGTTGGCAAACATTTATAAAATGAACTTTCCTAAAAAAGGTATTCATCCAATTTGAGACACTAAGTTCAATGAAAATACTTAATTCAACATTATTCTTATTGCAAAGAGGCGCAAGATCCACATCAATGGACGATGCCCCTACAGGTTTAAATGCATGGCTATTTATGCACATTGTATTACCTACCCTTGGTTTAATGGGTATAATGATGATTTGGGCTCATTATTCAAAAAAGGCAGATGAAGAAAAGAAAAGCCAAAAGAAAAAATTAACCGAAATTAAAGAATTAGAAAACCAAATTCACGATAGTAAAATAGCAGTACAATATCATTTACATTCTATAAATCAAAAACAGGAATTAGCTCTTAGTGATAGGATTTTAAAGGGAAAAATTAGAGGAAGTGATATTGAATTCAAAAATGGATTATATTACTTTAAAACAAATAAAAATCTAGTTACTGGAAAAGTAGAGCGATACCATGATGAATTTTTATCGAATTTACCATATTATGTATTGTCAACAGAAAACAATGTAAATATAATTAATGAATCCGCTAAAAATGCAGAAAAAGAAACTAGCAGTAGACAACTGTCTAGTATAAAAGAATACAAAGAAGGCATGAAGAACGGAGTATTCAAAGGTTGGTATATAAATGGACAATTAAACTTTGAGCAAACTTATCTGAATAATATGCTTCATGGCTGCTCTCGAAGTTGGTATGAAAATGGACAATTGGAAAACGAAACCTTTTTTATAGAAGATAAAATACATGGAACAGTAAAAGAATGGGACAAAAATGGAAAATTGATTTATGAAGAACATTACAAAGACGATAAATTAATGACTTAAAAATAAAAAAACGTTTGCCAACAAAACCTAAACGTAATGCGGGCTTTAGGGCATAACCGAAAGGTCTGTGTATATTTATAGTGTCGCTAAATCTTATGGATTTAGCTTGGGACAAAAAAGAAAAAGCAAAACAATAACCTTTAGCTTCGTGCGCAGACGGAAACGAAAAGTTTCCTTACTACCGCACTACGCTTAGCCGAGACGTTGGCAATAATATGAGAAAGACTTTTACTTTAATAGTTTTTGTAGTTTTTAGCCTATTATTTTTGGCTGTTTATCATTTTAATAATTCAACTACAGAACGTACAATTTCCGAAACCGAAAAAATAGCATCGCTAGGAAAAATTTATGGATTCCTAAAATATTACCATCCTGAAGTAGGAAAAGGAAAGTACAACTGGGACAAAGAGTTTATAAAGTACCTGCCAAAAGTTTTAGCGACTACAGATAAACAATCATTGTCATCAATTTACATTAGTTGGATTGATAATCTCGGAAAAGTAGAGGCCTGTAAAAAATGTGATTTAAACGGCAATTATTTTACTAAAAATTTTGATTTATCATGGTCACAAGATACTCACCTCTTTACTACTAAACTTGCTTCAAAATTAAAGTACATAGAAGAGAATAGAATTCTGGAAGAAAATTTTTACATTACTAACGAACCTGTTGGGAAAATAAAAGTTACCAATGAACCTAATTACAGTGAATTTGAATATCCAAACGAGGAATACAGATTATTAGGGCTTTTCAAATATTGGAATATCATAGAATATTTTTATCCTTACAAATATCTTACCGACCAAAATTGGAACTCAGTTTTGTTAGAAATGATTCCAAAATTTCGTAACGCATCTAATAAATATGAATATCAATATGCGATAAAAGAACTTATTGCAAAGTTAGACGATACTCATGCTAGGATAAACTTTACTGATAATAGATCAAAATTTCTTCCTGTAGAAATCTCAAGAATTGAGAATAAGGCAGTAGTGTCTGCTTTTCGCAATGATTCTCTTGCCAATCTTAGCCAATTAAAGTTAGGTGACGTAATATTAAAAATTAACGATTTAGATATTGCTACGGAAGTAATTAACGAATCAAAGTATGTTTCTGGGTCTAATACTAACATCAAAATAAGGAATAGCTATTATAAGATTCTTAATGGAATTGATTCCACAATAAAATTGACAATACTAAGAGATGACATAGTTAAAGAAATCGAAGCTAGGAGATACAACTTCGATGATTATAAAAACAACAATAATCTAACAAAAATTAAATCGAAATCAATAAACAACAACATTGGCTATATTGATATGGCATATGTTAAAGGCGAAGATATTTTAGATATATTCAAGATGTTTGAAAATAAGGAAGCAATAATAATTGATTTAAGAAATTATCCAGCATTCATTTATAAGTTGTTTTCAAGGTATATAAATCATGAAAGAAAGGATTTCGCAAAAGTTTATAGCCCATACATCAGTTATCCAGGAAAATTCATTTTTAAAAAAAATTTACAAACAGGAAGTAGTAAGAAAGCGTTCAAGGGTAAAGTATACTTGCTGGTAAACGATAAAACAATAAGTAGATCAGAATTTACGGCTATGGCTTTTCAAACATCTAAAAATGTAACTACAATTGGAAATCAGACAGCTGGGGCAGATGGTGACGTAGTTGTTTTCGAATATATGGAAGGTTATAAAACGACTATCTCAGGTAATGGAATTCTATATCCTGATGGTTTCGAAACCCAACGAAGAGGAATTAAAATAGATGTTGAGGTAAAACCAACAATAAAAGGATTGTTAAATGGTAAAGATGAAGTTTTAGAAAAAGCAATAGAACTAGCCTCTCAATAAAAAACTATTGCCAACACAACCTAAACGCAATCCGGACTTTGGGGCTAAAACGAAAGGTCTGTGTATATTTATTGAGTCGCTAAATCTTATGGATTTAGCTTTGGAACAAAAAAGAAAAAGCAAAACAATAAGCTTTAGCTTAGTGCGTAGACGGAAACGAAAAGTTTCCTTGCCTGCCCTACTTGCCATAGCCCAACCGTTAACAATAATAAAAAGAGAGAGAATGAAAATTAAAAACATAATATACCTTTTTATTTTTCTTCCATTTGTTACCTATTCACAGGAAAAATCAGGTTATTATATCAATTGGGATATTAATCATGCTGAAACCTTTGTAAAACCGAGCATTCCAATTTCTAAAGAAGAGGCAAAAATCATTAACTGTTACTTTGTCGAATTTGATAATAAGAATAGGTTAATTAGCGTGAAGTATTTTTTTTCTGGCAAGCCAAGTAATTATAGCAACTTTGGTGCATTTGAATTAATTAGAGAATATCATTCTGGCTACGTTACTGAAAAATACAAGAATACCTTAGGCGAATTTGTTGAAAATTCGAGTAAAGCACACGAAAGAAAATACTATCTAAATTCAGACGGATATTGGACAAGAAAGGAAAATTATAATAACGGAGAGCTATTACCGGAAGGTATTGCTTTTTCACAAGTAACAAGAAATGAAAAAAATGAAATAGCTACTGAAATTCAGTTCTCTTCTAAAGGAGATACTATTCCAGATGTAAATGGATTCAAAATTGTCCATTTCCTCTACAATAAGGATGGATTGACTCTTCATCGCCAAAACAAAAATGGAAAAGGAGAAATTATCAATGGAAGCAATGGCTATGCAACAGTTATTTTTCAATTTGACCAAAATGGGATGTTCTTTGAGGAGCAGTTTTTGGATGAAAACAATAAATTATTCTTGCACCCAAGGTTTGATTTAGCAAAAATAAATTGGAGAGAGTTTAACAAATATGGTAAACCTTCTAGAATTTATTATATGAATAGCATAGGCTATCCTCATGAAAATAGAGCCTTTGGAATTATTAAATATCGTCTTAATATGACTAGAGAAAGTATTACTTATTATGATAGATATGGTGAAAGAACAGTAGATGGGAATGGTGTAGCTATGTCTGTCTATAATTATAATTCGGAAGGGAAGTATCTAGGTAAAACAAACTTTGACATAGAAAATAATAAGGTTGAATAAAAACTATTGTAAACAATGTACATGAAATCATTGCACCCTTCTAGATGCTACGCTTCATATACTTAACGTAATGCATTTGAAAAGAATGTAAACCAGAATGAAATATAAAACTCTTATTCTAGATTTTGATGGCACATTAGCCGACACAAAAGAAAGCATTATACAAACTATGAAATTTGTTGCCCATAGTTATAACCTCCAAAACGTTGATGAAAATCTAATAGAAAGTTTGATAGGGTTACCATTGAAAACTACTTTCGAAAAAGCCTTTTCACTTGACGAAAAATTGATTGAGGAGGCTATTTTGATTTATCGTGAACATTATAATGAAATTGTAATCGATACAATTTCTCTTTTTGATGGTGTAAAAGAAACCTTGTTGGATTTTCATTCTAAAGGAATAAATTTAACTGTTGCATCAAGTAAAGGTAAAGCTGCATTAATTAAGATTCTTAAAAAGCAAAACATCTATGATATATTTTCATTTGTAGGTGGAGAAGAGGATGCAAAAAACAAAAAACCAGCACCTGACATTGTAAATCTCATAATCGATAAATACAGTTACCAATTGAATGAATGCTTAGTTGTTGGTGATACAATCTTTGACATTGAAATGGGACAAAGGGCTTATGTAGATACGTGCGGTGTAACATATGGTAACAACACAAGGGAAAAATTAGAAAATCAAAAACCTAACTATATAATAGATAGTTTTAGAAACTTAATTGAGATTATATAAATAAAAAAACGTGCTACAACACAACCTATAAACAATACGGGCCACGGGCTTAATGATTAGGTTTGTGTATTTTTATGAAGTCCGCAAAATCTTTTGAATTTTGTTTTATAGTGAAACAAAGAAAAAAAAAATTCGCTATGTGTGTGGTGGAAAGTAAACGCTAGTTTGCTCCCGTACTGTTCATAGCTCCAAACGTAATTTAAGAACGCCACCAACTTAATTAAAAAATCTATGAAATATTTCTCTTTGCTTCTGACGTTTTTTTTTGCTTTGAGTTGTAATGATCCTAAAAAGAAAATTAATAGTACTGCATTTGAATTATCTGAAATACCAGAGTATTTATATGGATGTTCGTGCCTTTTTTCAAAAACTAAAGAAGAATTTGAATCGGAAAAATATATATACTTTGATGACTTTGGAGACAATTGTTTAATCTCAATTGATAACAAAATTGTTTTTCTCAAACCAAATGGAAATCACTACAGCAATGCGTATTTTACTGCTTACATTCAAAATAAAATACAGATTGACGAAGGGTATGAGCATACATCATACAATGCGGAACTGATTATAGTTGATAAAAAAGGGAATAAACAGATTTATAACGTTTATGGACTTTGTGGTTGTTGACAAATCTGTAATTAAAAAACTACACACAACAAAACCGAAACGTAATCCGGACTTTAGGGAAAACCGAAAGGTCTGGGTATATTTATAAAGTCGCTAAATCTTTGGGATTTAGCTTTGGAAAAAAAAGCAAAACCAAAAGCTTTAGCTTCGTGCGTAGGCGGAAACGAAAAGTTTCCTTACCTCCGCACTACGCTTAGCCCAACCGTTACCTGCAAGCTAAAAAAAATGCTGAACTACGATAAAATATATTTAATTGGGGAAACACATTCCAGTCGACCATTTAGAGGAGAAATTGACAAGTACGATTTGGCAGAACCTGAAATTTCTCGCGGAGAAAATAAAGTGTCTGAAATAGTTCCTGTCAAACATTCAATGGGCGGAAAAACTCTTTATGATGTTATTTGGACAACTAATGCATTTCCACTTATTGTGAGTGATAGAGTAATTGAATTATTTAAATCAAACGGAATTACGGGTTGGCAAACTTATACCGTTAAAATCTACTCAAAAAAGAATGAGCTTATCGACCAAAAATATCATGGACTAATATTAACTGGAAGATGTGGATATCAAGATTTCTCTCAGAGCTCTATCGTGATGGACAAAATTGGAATTACGACCGAACCGCATGCAAAAGGATTTTATTTTAAGGACAATTATTGGGACGGAACGGACCTATTTATGTGTAAAACAGATGAAAATGGGGAATCAACAATGTTTAGGTTCTGCTCCCAAAAAGTAGCCGATTTAATAAAAAAGGAAAAAATAAAAAATTTATCACTTAAAAAGACAACTGACTTTTCATTGTCAATTTCACTTTACGACATCAAACTTACTGATAAACAGAAGTTCGAAATGGAAATATTAAAAACCAGCAGGAAACACGGTGTATAATTAATTGCGGGCGGACATTTTTCGTTGGAAAAACCCACAACTTATCATACACAAACCGCTACATATCAAATATTTAAACAAACCTTCTGAATGTCGTTTTTTGACAAACTAAGCAAAACTTCAAATAAAAGGTAGCGTAACTTAAACGCCCCGCAACACTCCGCAACAAAACAATCAGTAAATTTCAGCAGTTTATACAAAAGCTCAGGTTTTTGTAAAAGAAAATACCTATACTTGCAATACAGATAAAGTACTCTCCCCCAACTACTTAAGCGGAATTAGTTTTTATAAATTGGATATTAGTATTGGTGATTATATATCTCTACAGGGAAATGTATAATTACCGGTAACTATAAACACTTGTTGGCATACATATAAAAAACCCAGAGCAATGAAAAAAATTAAAATAGTTTTAGTGATCGCTTTCTTTTTGACTTTTGTCTGTCAAATCAACTCTCAAGAAATTTCTAAAAATTCTATCGCATTAACCAACGTTACAATAATCGATGTTGAAAGTTCTCAAGAGTTAGAGAATATGACCATCATCATTGAAAAAGACAAAATTCTCTCTATAAATCCGAGCGGCTCAATAGATTTAAAAGGAATTACAAATAAAATTGATTTAAAAGGAAATTATGTGATTCCCGGACTTATTGACTCACACGTTCATCTTTTTAGACCAAAAAATCGGAAAGAGATTTTAACCAAACTGTTGTATTCGGGTATAACTACGGTTCGTGATATGGGTGGAGATGCAAGGGTATATCAATCGCTGAATAAAGAAATTGGACAGAGCAAATTAATTGGACCTGACATATACTATTCTGCAAATGTTTTTGGCCCTACTTTTCTAAAAGACCCAAGAACCAAATTTTCCAATATGGGATTTGAACCGGGTTCAGCCCCTTGGATGCGGCTAGTGGAAGAAAATTCCAATCTGGAAAAAATAGTACTTGAAGCCAAAGAAGCCGGCGTCACCGGTTTAAAAGTATACTCTAACGTAAATCCGGAATTACTTGCTAAAATTAGTAATGTCGCACATAAAAACGACCTTAAGATGTGGAGTCATTCTAGTATTTTCCCTAGCAGACCCTCTGACGCAGTAAATGCCAAAGTGGACGTATTATCGCATAGCGTTGGGATGATTTTTGAAATGGAAAGTGAAATGCCCGATTCATTTAATGAGGCCATAAGAATCTCTGTACCATTACAAGACTTTAAAAATACTGACGCTTCTAGCATTGAATTTATAGAACTATTCAAGAAAATGAAATCAAATAATACAATCTTTGAACCGACATTATCAGCTTGGAGTTTAAAATTACGTTCTGAAAAACCTAAAGCAAATAAAAGTATTGAAAAAGTAAATCCAACCAAACAGCTTTCAAATGCTGCAAATAAAATGGACGTTGCCTCAATGGACAACTGGGCACGTACAATTACTTTATCAGCTTATGAAAATGGTGTTACAATCGCTGCAGGAACAGACTTTAATTCAGATATTAAATGGGTTCAAGATGAAATTATATTATTAACTGAATGTGGTTTGAGCAGCATTGATGCTATTAAGGCGGCAACTTTAAATAATGCCAAAGTTATTGGTATTGAGAATTCATATGGTTCAATTTCAGAGGGAAAGTACGCAAATCTAGTGGTGCTAACTGAAAATCCATTAAATAACATTGAGAACATCCGAACTGTGCTATCAATTTATAAAAACGGAATTGAATATAAAGTAAATGAATAATACGTATGCCAACAATGGCCATACATCATTGCTTGTTCTTGTCTACGTTGAAAATTCCTGCGGAATTTCCAACGTGGTGTGTACTTGCAAGGTAAAGTACTAACCCACCCAACTACGCATAGTAAAGACAGTTACCTACCAAATAGTAAAACAGACCTTCAGAATGTCGTTTTTTGACAAACTAAGAAAAACTTCAAATAAAAGGGTGCATAGCCTAAACGCCCCACAACACTCCGCAACGAAACAATCAGTGTATTCAACAGTTTATACAAAAGCTCAGGTTTTTGTAAAAGAAAATTGCTATACTTGCAATACAGATAAAGTACTCTCCCCCAACTACTTAAGCGGAATTAGTTTTTATAAATTGGATATTAGTATTGGTGATTATATATCTCTACAGGGCAATATATAATTACCGGTAACTATATATACTTCTTGGTAGCAAGCAAAAAAATGAACATATCTATAGCTGAAAAAAAAGACCTCAAAGCAATATTAAAATTACAAAAATCTTGCTATGTAGAAGAAGCGGAACTATATGATGATTTTTCAATTCCTCCGTTGACTTAAACCTTGGAATCGATTGAACTTGATTATGTAAACGAAAAAATCTTAAAAGTTGAATGTGATGTAAAAATAGTAGGTTCGGTTAGAGGTTTTTAGAATCTAACACTTTTAAAATTGGCAGCTCAATTGTTGACAAGGATTTTCGAAATAAAGGATTAGGCAAACTATTAATGAATCAGATTATAAAATGGGTTTGAGAATGCAAATCGATACGAATTATTCACTGGACACAAAAGTGTTGGGAACATATCTTTATATAATAGACTTGGATATCCCGAATTTCGTAAACAATAGATAAATGAAAAACTTGAACTTATTTTTCCTTGAAAAATCTAAGGACTTGGACAAATGAAAGTAAGCTAGCTACTAACAACATGTACAAAATATAATCAAACATAAAGACCAAGACAATGAAAAAATTATTCCTAATTGCAAGTTTGTTGACAAGCATTTTAGCACAAGGTCAAGAATACACATTTATTTCTGATGATTTAACATTACTACCCATGCAAGAACTAGTAAAAAAAGAACCACCTGCAGATTTTGAACCAGTTTATTATGAGGATGGAACACAAGTAGCCTTTAAAGAGGTGTTGCCACTAATAATGGACCAAAAATTAATACCACGCATGTTTGTTAATGAGAATGGAGAATACAAAGCGTTGGTCGTTAAAAGCACGCTTAAAAATGAAGACATAAGAATTGTATATGAAAACATTCCTGAATCATTAGCGAAGTCAGGCTATTCATTTGGAAACCCTGACAGTGACACGGTAATCATAAACATAGATGGTGGTCCTGAAAATGATCTTAGAACATATGTGTTTGAATTTACATTTAACGTTCAAGGTGGAATTGATGAAAACAATTATTTCTTGATAAATATGCGTGAATCACAAACACTATACCCAGAGGAAACGGAAAAGCAGGAAATATCTTGGGATCAGGCAAAAATGTATAATGCTAAAACGGCCAAAACACTCAATGACCTTATTGGTTTCTTTAAATCGCAAAATAAAAAAGTATATGTTGTTGGTGGTTCTTATGGTTCATTTGTGGGTTTAAAATCCATAGTTGATTATAAAAATACCGCAGATGGTTATTTACTTATGGTTGGCAGATTGGATATGACACAGGAAGTAAGTAATGCTTATTCAAAAGGATTAAAAGCAACGTTTGAAGAAGATGCTGTAACACCTATAATAGGCGAAAAGTCTGATAATATTTACACGGTAAATATGCGAAAAATAGCTTCAGCATTGAGCAGAGATGAAAAATATACCGAATTATTAAAAGACACCGACCTCTCAAATGTCACCTACATTTACAGTGAAATTGACCAAAGCGTTGGTAAACTAACAGAAAAGGAAATAGCATTCCTCAAATCTAAAAATGCTGAAGTAGTAAGCGTCAAAATTAAACACGGAAAATATTTTGAACTACTTCTAAAAGAAGGACTGGAAATGTTGTTAGATGATTAAGAATCATAAAATTAGTTTTTACAATAATGACTATATGTAGTTGCTTGTGCTCTCCTACCCCCCAAAACTCTCACTGATTTTCAGTTTGTTGTGTACTTGCAACGTTAAGTGCTAACCCCCGCAACTACTCATCGTCAAGACAGTTACCTACCAATTAATGAAATGAACGTTCTGAATTTAACTTCTGATAAACTAAGAAAAGCATCATATAAAAGAGAGCGTAGCCAAAAAATGCACAACCACACTCCGTAACCAAACAACCCGTGCATTTTCTACAATTATATAGAAAGCATAACTTTTCTAAGAGAAACTTCTTATACTTGCAATACAGGTCAAAGTACGCTCCCCCAACTACTTTAGTGGAAATTTTATATAAATGAATATAGGTACTGGTGATTTTATATGTTGATATATAATATATAATCACTGGTAACTATATATACTTTTTACCATGCATATGGTCAAAACCACCTTATTGAAATTTTAGATAAGAATATAATTCTGCTTTTAAATAAAATATTGAACAAATGACATCTAATCAACCAATTGAACCTAAACAAAGGATTGAAATTCTAGACATCCTACGAGGTTTCGCTTTACTAGGAATCATTTTCATGAATATGGGATTTTTTAGTGGATACGTTTTTATGCCCTTTGATGACCTTGAACAAATAACCGACTTTCAGTTAGACGAAAAATTATATGCGTTTTTAAATATTGTAGTCACAGGAAAGTTCTACACCCTTTTCTCAATTCTTTTTGCTGTTGGGTTCTATATTCAATATGAAAAGAACAAAGAAGATTCTTTAAATTTTTTAAAAACATATAGAAGAAGACTATTTCTGCTATTATTGATAGGTTTTTTGCACAGTTTAATATGGTTTGGCGACATTCTACTTGCCTATTCCATATTTGGTTTTATCCTCATTTTATTCCGGAATGTCAAGTCAAAAAATCTTATTCTCTGGTCGTTATTGTTTCTGTTATTTCCATTGTTAATCGATTTATCCCTTTTGCCATTTTTTGATTCCTTGAGTTCTGCCAGTTCTGAAAAAGCAACTGCCATTGCACATGTTCAATATCCAGATATGACCGTTAAAGCGGTTATCAATACATTCCAGAATGGTTCAATTGTAGACATATTCTTTTTAAACATTCATAATCTTGTCTGGAAATACTTAGGTTATATACCATCAGGAGGGTATTTTAAATTCCTTGGAATCTTTCTTCTTGGTTACTATTTGGCTTCAATTGAATTTTTTACAAAAAAGCCAAAATCAACTTTATTGTTGATTACCAGTTTAACCGTAGGTCTTTTGGCTACTTTTTCAGCTAAAATGATTGGTGGAAGTTCCTTTATGTTCCCATCAACGCCATTAAACATGCTTTATAAGCTCTTAGCATTGGCCGGCCAGATATTTATGTGCATTTTCTATATAACCTCCATTTCTAAAATTGTTCAAACTTCAATAGGTAGAAGAGCATTTAAATATTTAATCCCTGTGGGGAGAATGGCTCTGAGCAACTACTTGTTTCAGACCATAATCATGATTATTATATTTTACAATTTTGGATTTAATTTAATTGGTAAAATTGGTTTGTTACCTACAGCAGGTATTGCCATTCTTATTTTAGTATTGCAAATTATTCTTAGCACTATCTGGTTAAGACATTATAAATTTGGCCCCTTGGAATGGATTTGGCGTAGCCTGACCTATAAAAAAAGGGTAAATATCCGTTATCCAAATAACTAGTTGAACAAATGATGAAATTAACATATGGTCACAATGCATAAGTCATAGCCTAATGAGTAGTAAATTCAGACTTGCAGACTGCTTCAACGTTCTTGTTTGAACGGTATGTACCACGCAGTTGGCTACTATTGCTATAACAACCATTAGCCACAAGCTCAAAACGAATGGACAAAGAAAAACCCAGACTTGCAAGATTGACAGCGATCCTAACCCAATTACAATCAAAACGGATTGTAACTGCAAAGGATATTGCCGAAAAACATAATGTAAGTATCAGAACGGTCTATCGGGACATCCGCACTCTTGAGAAATCGGGAATTCCCATCGTGACGGAAGAAGGAAAAGGGTATTCCGTCATGGAAGGTTATAAACTTCCACCCGTTATGTTTACCCAAGGCGAAGCGAATGCCTTAATAACAGCAGAACAACTAATCAGAAAAAATAAAGACCAATCCTTGACCGAACAATACGAAAGTGCTGTAACAAAAATCAAGTCGGTCTTAAACTACGCCCAAAAAGAAAAAGCGGAATTACTGACGAACAGAATACAAGTACGCAATAATCTTGAAAATGAAAAAACAAGCAATTATCTAATACAACTTCAATCGACCATATCAAATTATCAAACAATTAAAATTGATTACCTGTCATTGGAAAATAAGCAAAGTCAACGAAAAATAGAACCGTTTGCACTTTACACCACCCAGGACAATTGGGTACTTATCGGCTTTTGTAAATTAAGAAACGACTTTAGAGCATTCCGTCTTGATTGCATTCAAAAAATATACGTTTTGGAAAGTAATTTTGAGCCTCACAAAATAACACTGCAACAATATCTGGAAAACTGTAGTGAAAAATATAAAAACACCCCTGACACACCTCTGGCACAAGGTCAATCTACTTTTGCAATAAATGATAAAATTTAAATAAAAATGCAAACTGTAAAAATTGAACCTTTTAACATTATCGGAATCTCGATTAGAACAACAAACGAGAACGGACAGGCAAGCAAAGAAATTGCACAACTTTGGGGTAAGTTTATGTCAGAGAGTACGTTGGAAAAAATTCCTTATAAAGTCGATCATGAAATTTATTCACTTTATACGGACTATGAAGGTGATCATACAAAACCGTACACCGCAATACTTGGTTGCAAAGTTGAAAATTTGGACAATATTCCCAACGGAATGGTCGGTAAATCAATTCGTGGTGGAACATACGCCAAGACAACTGTAAAAGGAGACCTAATGCACGGATTGGTCGTTGACCAATGGTCGAAAATCTTTGAGATGGAATGGGACAGAACCTATGATGCCGATTTTGAAGTTTTCGGTGAAAAAGCACAAAATCCTTCAGATGCGGAAATAGATTTTTACGTAGGTATAAAACAAGGAATAAATGGGTAAGCTAAGCTTAAGGACAGACCCTAGTGAAACTATTACGCTGGACAAAAGTCCCGCTGCGTACGCCATCGGAATCGTATCAAAAGTTATGTTTATCTTCCAAATCATACTTCTTATTTTGCTAGCCTATTGCGGTTTCAAAACTGGAAGAAATTATAACGCGGGAAAACAAAACACTAAGCACAACAAAACCTAAACGTAATACGGACTATAGGGCAAAAACGATAGGACTGTGTATATTTACTAAGTCCGCCAAATCTTGTGAATTTGGCTTTTAAAATGAAACAGATAAAAACAAAACAAAAAGCACTGGCTACGAGCGCTGACGGAAACAAAAAGTTTCCTTGCCTGCCCCATTTGCCATAGCCGAGACCATTGCCACACATTAAAAAAACCCGAATGATACATCTAATAGTTGGAAATACTGGTTCTGGAAAAACAACTTATTCAGCGAAATTGAAAGAAAGAAATAATGGAATAATTTTTTCGATTGACAAGT
Organism: Maribacter sp. MAR_2009_72; assembly: GCF_007827235.1. NCBI lineage: Bacteria > Pseudomonadati > Bacteroidota > Flavobacteriia > Flavobacteriales > Flavobacteriaceae > Maribacter > Maribacter sp. MAR_2009_72. The sequence goes on from NZ_VISB01000001.1 coordinate 2,060,242, forward strand.
GGAATAAGACGCTATTTCTGACCGATAAAAAACCGACTGACGGATTGGACTGGTTTTTAGAAAGAATTGAAAGAGCAGAAAAAATGATAATGGAGTTAGTATCGCAATTGGAAAACGCAAAAACTGACTCTATTCTGGATTTAGGATTTTCTAAATTCGAGCATAGAGAGAAATTTAGACAATTTGCTGAATCGAATGGATACAAACTGAAAATGCATTTTTTAGATATTTCAAAAGAAACTCGTTTGGAAAGAGTAATGAAACGAAATAACGAAAAAGGAAAAACATTTGAATTTGAAGTAACCAAAGAAAATTTTGATTTTATGGAAAGTTGGTTTGAGAAACCGAGTAAAAATGAAATAAAAGACGGAATAACAATTACGGAATAATAATATGTGGCAACAACATATATAGCTCATAGCTTGGCAGTTGCTTAATCGAAGTTTAGGCATATTTGGAAAGTCGCCAATTTTTTAAATTTGACGATTACCCAAAATAAATAGGAAAATTTAAAAATCTGGCTTGTGCTTCATCCGAAAATAATTATTTAATTTACACGCTACCAGCCATCTACACGACCGTTGTCTGCAAGCTGAAACAATTGAAAGAACCTTATGAAAAATTTAATCATTCTACTTTTTCTTATGCCATTTGTATTAATGGCACAAGATAATTCTTTGACAATATTTAAATCATTGGAAAATTACACTTGGAAAGCAGAAGGAACGTGGGGAGATGGAAGCAAATTCAAACAAGAGATAAGTTTGAAATTTTCTTTAGACAACAAAATAGTTATAGTTGAATCCTTGGGATTCACGAATAAAGAACAAACTTAATTCGGTTTAAGAAATCATGGAATTAGACAATATGACGAAAAATTAAAAAAAATAAGGTTTTGGGAGTTCGATGTTTTTGGCAATCTAACAGAAGGAATTGTGGAGAGCGAAGAAAAAAACTTGAAATACATGTATGATTACGGAGGAACATTTGTTACGGAAATGTGGATTTATAAAGATGAAAAAACATACGACTTCATTGTAGGAGTTTATGAAAATGGAGAATGGACACAAAAATTTCTTGAAACTGAATTTATAGGTAAAAGTAAATAAAGCCAGACAGCCTAAAATGACTTTAAGTAATTGCTTGTTCTCGCCTACTTTGGAAATTCCTGTAGAATTTCCAACGTGGTGTGTACTTGCAAAGATACGTGCTAACCCACCCAACTACTTTTAGCCAAGACCGTTAGCACCAATATAAAAAATGAGAACAACAACGATAGCAGTATTTTTAATTCTCTTTATTTCTTGCAAAGAAAACAAAGGAACCAATACTCTAAATAAAGAGCAAGCGGTAAATAAGAACATTTTAAAACAAGAATTTCAGTCCATTATTGATTCTTCTGATGTTAAAGGTTCAATATTGATTTACGATTTAAACAAAGACATTTATTATTCAAATGACTTTGAATGGGCAAACAACGGAAATTTACCAGCATCTACATTCAAAATCGCAAATTCAATTATCGGACTTGAAACTGGTGTCATTGAAAATGATAGTGTCATATTTAAATGGGATGGAAAAAAAAAATGGTTGAAAAATTGGGAACAAGACCTAATTCTTAGAGATGCTTTTCAATTTTCCTGTGTTCATTGCTACCAAGAAGTTGCAAGAAAAATTGGTTCACAAAGAATGAACGATTATGCATCCAAACTTAACTATGGGAATCTAGAAATTGACTCTACCAACATCGATAAATTTTGGTTAGAAGGAGAATCAAGAATAAGTCAAATGCAACAAATAGACTTCCTGAAAAGGTTCTACAATTTTGAACTTCCTATTTCTAAAAGAACTGAGCGTATAATGAGGAATATTATGCTCATTGAAGAAACTGACCAATATAAACTTAGTGGAAAATCTGGTTTATCAAATAATAACGGAGAATATAATGGTTGGTTTGTTGGGTTTGTTGAATTCAAGAATAACACATATCTATTTGCCACAAATCTAGAGCCTAAAAAAGAGTTTGATTTTGATACTTTTATTAAAAAAAGGTTGGATTTAACTCTTCTTGGTCTTAGAAAATTGAATGTTCTGTAATAAATACTGGTGCTAATAATGCCTAAACGTAAGTACCAAATAGTATAACAAACCTTTAGAGTTTCGTTATTGATAAACTAAGAATAACGTCATATAAACGAGAGCATGGCCTAAACACCCCACCACACTCCGCAACAAAACAAGTGTAATTCCTACAATTTTACGGAAAAGCGTAAGTTTTTGTAAGGGAAACTTCTTATACTTGTAGTACCGACCAAAGTACGCTCCCCCAACTACTTTAGTGGAAATAGTTTACAAAAGTTAAATAGGTATTGGTGATTATACATCTTGATATAGCAATATATAATCACTGGTAACTATATATACTTGTTGGCAATAATTATGAAAAACATTTTAGTATTCACATTAATCGTAGTTTTTGTTTCATGCAAACAAGACAAAAAAAAATACCAAAAAATCGATTTCGAAACAGACTACTTGTTTAATTCAGAAATAGAAAGCAAAATTCAATCTGATTCAATGAAAAACTCACATTTTGGAGATGGATTTAAGTATCAAATTGGAGCTGCTGATTATGCCACAAAAGGAAACTATAAAAATGCTTTAGTTACATGGGATTTGGCAATGGGAACATCGGAAAAGACCTATAACCAATCTCAGATTGATTCAATTAATAAAAGATACAAAAAGGTCAATGCCATTAACTACATAACAGAGCAAGCAAAGCAAAATCAAGTTTTAATTATAAACGAGGCACACCACAGTTCCATGCATCGAGTTTTTACAAAATCACTTTTGCAAAACCTTTACAAAATTGGCTATAAAAATGTTGGATTTGAAGCATTGTCAATTGGAGAAGACAAAGATTCATTATTAAATTATAGAAAATATCCAGTTCAAAAAACAGGTTATTACATAAAAGACCCTCAGTTTGGGGATTTAGTTAGAACGGCTTTGGAAATCGGCTATGAGGTTTTTTCATATGAAGACGCTACCGACTCCAACGGTACAGAAAGAGAAATTCAACAAGCTCAAAATATTCAACGGATAATAGAGCAAAAGCCGAATGAAAAGTTCTTAATCCATTGTGGGTTTGGTCATGCCATAGAAGGCAACTATCCCGCATGGGGCAAAGCCATGGCTGGTAGACTAACCGAGTTCACGGGAATTGACCCTTTGACGATTTATCAAGTTTACTATTCTGAAAAGAGCAAGCCTGAATTTAATCATCCTTTATTGAAAGCACTTGATTTAAAAGAATCGACAGTTTTGATAGATGGCGATGGCAGTCCAATGAAATATGAATATGGGGAAAGTTTTTCTGATGTGGCTGTTTTGCAACCAAACACAACTTATGAAAATGGCAGACCCAATTGGCTATTTTCAAATGAAAACAAAGCTATAAACTTACAACTAAATGATATTGACATTTCATTTCCAGTTATGGTGCTGGCATATAAAAAAGGAGAGGACATAACAACTGCCGTTCCAATGGACATTGTAGAAATCGAAAATAAATCGGATTCGACTAACCTTGCGCTTAGAACAGGAGAATATGAAATTGTTGCAATAAATCTAGATGGAAACGCACGGAAATTTCAACTGTACGTGGAATAACTATTGCTAACAATGCCTAAACGTAATGCGGACTTTAGGGCAAAACCGAAAGGTCTGTGTATATTTATGAAGTCGCTAAATCTTATGGATTTAGCTTTGGAACAAAAAAAGAAAAAGCAAAACAATAAGCTTTAGCTGCCTCGGCAGACGGAAACGAAAAGTTTCCTTGCCTCCGCACTACGCTTAGCCTAGACCGTTGGGCACACATTTGAGAAAAACAATCTACATAACATTAATATTAGGAATTCTAATTTCTTGCAAACAGAAAAAAGAACCAAAACAGGCGGAAAATAAACCGACTGAAATTCCTGCGTGGAAAATTGATTTAGACACTATTTTGGAAAGAAATAATCCGAAAAGTCTTGACTTAACGAAACATCAACTTTTTATAGATACTACACGAAATTCGGAGATTTACGAAAAGGTAATTAACTGGAAACCGAATCGGATGGATAATGACGCAATTTCATATTACGAGAAAGAAATTTCCAAAAAACACAAACCGAATAAAGTTTACTTAAAAGGATTTCCAAGACATTGGATTAGTTTAAAAAAGTTAAACAATGAATTCGTGATTTACGAACCTTGTGACGGAAATACGCCATCATATGAAATCAATGAAAGTTCAGTTCTTTTCTTTCATCAACTCGAAGCAGATGCTGACTTAATATCTGAATTGAAAAAATTGAGAGAAAACGAAATTGCTTTAGAATTAAATACTATTCCACAGAAAACTAAATCCGAAAAAGCCGAATTAACAATAATACCAACTGAATTTAAAAACGTTTATGAATTGACTTATAGTTTTGATAAAGTTGTGAGTAAACAGTTCGTTACGACAAACGATAAAGTATCGGAATTTGATATAATTGTAAATAATTGCCCGACTATGAAAAGAATGGAATTTAATGGATTTGACAAAGATTAGAGGAATAAAAACGTGTGGCAACAACTTGTATAATTAATGGCTAGTTCTCGCTTACAGACAAAAATCCTTACGGATTTTCTATTCGGTTTTTATTTGCTAAATTAGGTGCTTAAACACGCCACTAATCATACACAAAACCCTAATCTTTAACTTGTGTAAACTATGTCTCTTAACGAACAAACTACATATTAGGGGACACAATTAATAACTTTACTAAATTTTCAACTAAAAATTTGTTTGAAAGTTATTTAAGAAAACCCTTAAATTCAATAATTATTCCTAGTTCAAATTAGTAAAAACTATATTCTATAAATATCTTAACAAAAAATATCATAACCAATTAGCATATGAAGAACTCAATTAATAAAATACTTAAAGCTTTACTCGTAATTTTTTGTGTTTTTTCTTTTATTTCATGCAACAACAAAAAGGGAAAAAACGAAAAAAATGAAAATACCCTATTAATTGAAAATGATGACAGAGTAACGAATACTGACAACCCTACAATTTATAGTTTAAAAGAAGATTGTCCAGAAACTTTTAAAAAAATAAATTTCTCATCATTATGCTTTACCGATGAAAATACACCAGTATATAAAACTGGGGATATGTCTTTTACGAAAAACAGGTGTCAATTTACATTAGCAGATGGTCAGGTTGAACTAGGAATTGTTTTTAAGGACTACTCAAACACAAAACCGGAAGAAACCAATGATAGGCTTAACTCCGAGAAACAAGCATATATAATGACTGAAAAGATGATGTTTAAGAACAATAAAATTGTGGAAGATTTTAAATATTATGCAGTCATTAGTGAAAATAATTTAAGTAATCCTGAAGTGAAGAAATTGACCATACTATTTAACAATATTGCAATCTATATAGAAACTAATAAGAATTATTGTGTAGCAAAAGATAATGAACTATTAAATATGGGACAACTTGTTTTAGAATCAATCATTGAATAAAGTTCTTTGATTTATTCAATAATAAAGCAGGGAAGACTAAAAGTACTATTCAATTAAAAACATTTTTAAATCAAATATATTAAGAATAGTTCGAGTATTTAACTACCTATAAATTCGGCTAGAGTTTCATTAAAAAAAAAACCACTAAGAATTTGACCAAAAACTTAACCGATGTCAAACGGCAAAACTCATAGGGCGTATTAATAACTGGCAACATTTATTTTTAGAAGACCTATATCTTCTTATAAACTTTATTACGGACTTTGAAAACCATTTAATTTAAACTAAAAAGTTAGAAAACGTAGATAAATCATCCTTCATCAAATTATTGGAAACTATTTTGTAAAACGACATTATAAAAAGTGAAATGACAAGTGATACTAAAACGGTTGAGCAGATCATATCCGAATTAATAGGTGACATATAGGAGAACACTATTTGTCTATCCTACTTGAAATAAATGGATTAACGGAAAAAAGTGACTTCAAGTATAAAATGTACGAGCTTGCTGAACCAATAATCTTTAATCCGATTAAAAGAGAATACACTAAAAACCAATTAAAACCATTACTAATTCTGAATTATAGAACATTAATTATTGTAGAATGGTAAAAGGAATAATTTATCGATTTGAACTGGATGAATATAGTAGGGGACTAATTGGATAGTTCATGATTGTAAGACTTACCATTAGAAAGATTCCTTTAACCAATTACCTTTACTCTTAAGCTGACATTTTCCAGTTTAAAATTGTCCATAACTTACACCTTTGTGTTTCATGTTAAAAATCAACAAAAAGAATTTAGATTATATTTAAAACTTATATAGGAATACCATGAAAACGATTAAAATATTAACTACATTTTTAATATTAATTACTTTTTTTAGTAAAAGTTTTTCTCAAACTACTGCGTATAATAATCCTATTGCAGAACAACGTGCCGATCCTTGGGTTTGGAAAGATACAGATAGCACCTATTATTTAATAGCTACAGTACCTGAATATGACAGAATAGTCATAAGAAAAGCCAAGACTATAAATGGACTTGGTACCGCACAGGAAACAGAAGTTTGGCATAAGTATGATAAGGGAGAAATGTCAACACATATTTGGGCTCCAGAATTGCACAAAATTGGTGAAAAATGGTATATCTATTTTGCAGCAGCACCTATTGATGATAAATGGAAAATAAGAATATGGATACTTTCTAATTCTTCTCAAGACCCAATGCAGGGAGAATGGAAAAAAGAAGGTCAGCTCAAAACAGAAAATGATTCATTTTCCTTGGATGCAACAACATTTGAATTTAAAGGAAAAAGGTACCTTGCATGGGCGCAAAGAGTTGGGGACGGCACGGGTATTCTTCTATCCGAGATGAAAGACCCAACCACTTTGACTGGACCTGAAATAGTACTCTCAATACCTGAATATGAGTGGGAACGAAAAAAATATAATGTAAATGAAGGACCGGCTGTTTTAATTAAAAACGGAAAAATATTTATATCCTACTCTGCAAGTGCCACAAACCATAATTACTGTATGGGTTTATTATGGATAGATGAAAAAGAAGATTTAATGGATATTTCTAATTGGCATAAATCTCCTGCACCGGTTTTTTCTACAAATGATGATTTTAATAGGTTTGGCCCTGGACATAATTCTTTTACATCATCTGAAGATGGTAAAGATGTAGTTATGATTTATCATGCTCGAAATTATAAGGAAATAATTGGGCATGAATTGGATGACCCAAACAGGGCCACAAGAGCAAGAATAGTATATTGGACAAAAAGTGGATTTCCAGATTTTATGCAAAGCAAAGAGGATTAATTACTACAATGAACTTAAGCTCGTAAAATAAAAATTGGAACAAGCTTTCTGATTAAAATAAATACTTTAAAAAGTGTACAATGGCGATAAAAATGGTATCAAGAATGTATAACGATATAACACCCTCTATTACATGACCAAAATTTTCGCAAATAGAAATCTGTAACTGCTCTTAGCCTAAAACAGGTTTAAAGCAAGTACTGTTTTAATGACAAAATTGTGAAAAAAATAAATTGAAAAAGACAATTGATCAATGCCGCATTGATCGGCTTTTTTGCTGCCATATTAATTATTGGTATTGTGGCCTCTATTTATAAGAAAAATGCTCTGCGCATAATACTCATGTTAAATCCACTTTTTTTAATTTATAAAATTGTAACTAGTTCAAAAAAGTAAAATAATGCATAAAAGTGACGTTAGCTAACCATCCCTATGAAAACAACAATTATACTACTCTCGTATATTCTAATTACATCAACTCCAATACTTGCCCAGCAAAATGCATTTTTGGAAGATTCTATTGAACGCTTGGAAAACTCCCGTAGCTACCTGTTGCTCATTGCGGAAATGATGCCAGAGGAAAAATATGGGTACAAGGCCACGGAGGAGTCCTTAAGCTTTTCGGAACATTTTATGCATATAGGTTTTGCGCTGGACTGGCATAGCCAGTCGCTCATTGGCGGTAGGGAGGCACGCGTATACCAAACCGATACTATTTTTAAACCGGCCAATAAGACCAAGGCACAGATGATGGCACGTTTGGACCAGACCTTTACCGAGGCCATAGCCCTATTACAGCAGGTAGACCCCGCGGTACTGGAAGAGCAGCTGGACTATTTTGGACTTACGAGAACCAAGCGACAGATCGTTATGCTCCTGGCGGACCACATTACCCACCACAGGGCCCAAATGCTGGTATCCATGCGGTTGAACGGTCTAGTGCCGCCCCGTTATGTACTGTACCAATAAGAAAGCTATTCCTGCTTTTTCTTATCGCCGTTCATGAGCATAAGCACAATACCCACAAGGGCAATACAAACGCCTGCAAATACAATGATCATGATCACGCCGTTGCTCCAATTGACCAAGGGTAGCTGTTGTAACATCATAGATTCTACTTTTAAGGGTCTAAAAATAACACGGGCCGGCCACCTAGGATATGACCATTGTCAGGAAAAGAAACCGTTTTTAAAATTTGTTCCCGTTCATGGCATAAGAGTACCGCCAAACATTGTAGGCTTGGCATGGGTTCTGTATTTTTATAGTTGAATTTGGTAGTATTAAAATGATGGTAGATAAAATTAAGTGTCCCAATTGTGCACACGAGTTTGATGTGGAAGAGGCCCTATCCGGCAAAATGCAGGCGCATTTTAAGGCCGAGTATGAGCGTAAAGTGGCAGAACAGGCAGAAATATTCAACAAGGAGCGTAACAAGCTTGCCCTGGAGAAAGAGGAGTTTGAACGAAAGAAGGAAAAGGAAAACGAGCTTTTTAAGGAAAAGTTGGAGCAGCGCCTTGCCAAGGAATCGGAAAAAATACAGAAACAGACCAATGAAACCTTTGAGCAGCAACTGCGTGCCCTGCAACAGGAAAACGAAAAGCGCAAGGAGGAAAACAGGACCTTGCGCGCCCAAGAGTTGGACCTGCTAAAACGGGAGAACGAACTCAAGGAAAAAGCGGAGGACCTAAAGCTGAACGTACAGAAAGAACTGCTGGAAAAGCAGTCCGTCATAGAGGAAAAGGCCAAGGCCAAGGAACGTGAGGCCATGGCATTGAAGGAAAAGGAATACCAAAAACAATTGGAGGACCAGAAAAAGCTCATTGACGAAATGAAGCGCAAGGCGGAACAGGGATCCATGCAAATGCAGGGAGAGGTTCAGGAACTTGCCCTAGAGGAACTGTTGAGGAGCTCCTACCCCTTTGACGAGATCGAGGAGGTGGGCAAAGGCATACGTGGTGCGGACTGTATACAAACGGTCATCAATTCCCTGCAACAGACCTGCGGATCCATTGTCTATGAAAGCAAGCGTACCAAAAATTTCAGCAACGACTGGATCAATAAATTAAAACAGGACCAGATCAACTGCAAGGCAGACCTTGCCGTGATCGTTACGGAGACCTTTCCACCGGATATGGACCGTTTTGGTGCCAAGAACGGGGTGTGGATCTGCGGATTTAACGAAGTAAAAAGTGTGTCCTTGGTATTGCGGGAACTATTGCTGAAGACCCAATCCATAAAATCATCTGACGAGAACAAGGGCGATAAAATGGAGCTGCTCTACACCTACCTGACCAGCAACGAATTTGTGCAGAACATTAACCGCATCATTGAGAACTATGATGCCATGATCAAACAGCTGAACTACGAGAAGAAAGCGGCCTACAAGAATTTTGCCGTACGGGAGAAACAGATTTGGGGCGTACAGGAAAACATTAACGTGCTCTTTGGCTCCATTAAAGGTATTGCGGGCAACTCCCTTTCTACCTCTACCATCCTTAATTTACCGGATGCGGAAATCGATGATTAACATTGGTACACAGGGTGCCGGGCAACCTTGATGTCCTTGCTGATTTTAAAACGGGACCAGCGGTCATTCCTACTAGTTTGAACGCGGCCCTTATACACGTGTACACCACAGGATACCGCTATGGCAGAAAAGTTTAAAACGTATTTTATAAAACCATTGTTGAGGATACTTGTTCTCTTGCTGTTCACTTCATCTTGGTCCTGCCAACAGGAGAAAAAAGGGTCTAATGATGAACTGTCCACCATGTGGTCCTCCTTTTTATCCGATTTAGCGGCAAGGGATAAGGTGGCATTTAAAAACGCATCGGGCAACGTCATCCGTTGCTATGACTGCCTGGAGAACACCCCTACGGAAAGGGAATACATCAGTAGGCTAAGAGATACGGATTCACTCTGGTACGAGACCATTTATCAGGACCTCATCTATATTGCCGTGGATAGTTTTATTGCGAAGGATTATGATATTATGTTCAACAAGCCGTTCATCAATCTACTTCGCACCAATGAAACAATACAACTAACGGATACTATTGATGATACCATTACGGCAGATATTTTAGTGACCACCACCCCGCCAACACTAAATTTTGAAGGTGCCCAGTACAGTTTTACGTTTATTAAAACCGATGCCGGATGGAAATTTAAGGAAGTGGCTACCATACCCTGACCAGTGGGATTTCTTAACGGTCTATCCAACTTTTAAAATGCGATGCCTTAGCCTTGCTCACCACAATACGCTCCGCACAGGGCGGATGCACTTCTACCAAAAGTTTGCTGTTAAAATGGAACTTGATGGTGGTGATGACTTCCCTTCTAACGATGAACTGCCTATTGGCCCTGTAGAACAAATTGGGGTCCAAAGCATCTTCTATATCCTCTAACTTAATATCCAACACATAGGACCTGTCCTGAGCGGTTACGGCCTTAACTACGCCCGTATCTATATAAAAATAGGCAATATCCAATGTTTTTATGGGCAACAACTGATCACCGATAGTCACCAGAAAGGTCTGTTTGTAGGACATGGGTTTATGCTGTATAAGCTGCAACAGGCTTTTCATCTGCCCCTCATCCATGCCCGTTTGTTGACGCTGTGCCTTAAACCGCTCCAAAGCATCCTGCAGTTCCTCCCCATCTATGGGCTTTAGCAAATAATCAATGCTATTTACCTTAAAGGCCTTTAAGGCGTACTGGTCATAGGCCGTGGTAAAGATGACGGGTATATTGGGCGTTACCTTGTCAAAAATCTCAAAGGACAAGCCATCTGCCAAATGAATATCCATAAAGACCAGCTCTCCCTCATGGGGCTGGGAAAAATATGCGACCGTGGCGGTTACGGTATCAAGAGTGGCAATGACCTCAATCTCCGGGTCGATCTTGGTCAATAGATAGGACAGGTTATCACTTGCCGCAAGCTCATCTTCCACAATAATTACCTTCATGACTTTTCAATTAAGGGGAGTTCTACTTTAAAAATACCATCTGTTGTGGAAACGACCACCTCCTGTTTCAAAAGCAGTACATAGCGCTTTTTTAGATTGATCAATCCTGTGCCGGTCCCTTCCGCCAAGGTACTGCGGCCACGAATGGGATTCTCCACTATAATCTTTCCGTTGTGCGAATATACCTTTACCGTCAATGGGTTGGTAGCGGATATTTCATTGTGCTTTACGGAATTCTCTACCAACAACTGCAAGGCCAAGGGCGGTAACCGGTGGCCCAATACTTCCGGGGCAATATCAATTGCAATACGTAAACGGTCCCTGTACCTTGTATTCATCAAAAAGGCATAGCTTTCCAAAAATTTAAGCTCCTCTTTCAAGGTTACCAAATTGGTATCACTGCTTTGTAATATATAGCGGTACATGTAAGACAGCTTGTTCACGAACTGTGTGGCCTTTTCGTTCTCACGGACCAAGGAGGTCAATGAATTCAATGAATTGAACAAAAAGTGGGGGTCGATCTGGTTTTTCAGTGCGGCCAGCTCGTTTTCCAGATTCTGTTGCTTTAGCTGTTCGTTCTCTATACGATCATCTTGCCGATCGGTCTTAAGCCTAAGGGATCGCGCAATAAAAAACAATACCACGGACAGGTTGATCAAGGTAAAATTGACGAAGCCAATTTCCCTATGGTCCATTTCCTTGCCAAAACATACGGGGTAAAGCATCCTTATCAGTACAATGACCAAAAGTAATATGAGCACATTTAGAAGCACGACCACCATCCATTTTACAGGGGTCGGCCATTGAAACCTATCAAAATCCACATTGGTATTCAGCTGGATAACGGCCCATGAAAACCCAAAAAAGAAGAGATATCGGTATAAAAAATCGGCCACCCATAAAAACGAGAAATCCATATTACCCTCCATTATAGCGTTGTAGAGGTAAATGGTCTTGGGCAGGGAAACCAAAATACCCAAGAGCAATGCCGTCTTGACAATTTCTCCTTGCTTGACCTTGGTAATGCCCATGTATTTGTATGTATCTGTAATTGGAAAAGGTTTTTTCAAATGTACTGTATTCTATAGTGAATTCTTACAAACAATGTGCAGGCCCCCAAAAACTTGAAGACCTGCACAAAAACTAAACAAACTTCTTAAAGCGCATGCGCGGAAAAGTCTTTGGGCAGATACGCGGCGGTATTGAACCCTAGCTCCACTGGTTCTTCTTGTTCAAATACCTGAAAATCCGCCTCGGTCAAATTGGCACCTGCATAGGCATCAAAACCAATGGGCAAATAATTATAGACCTCAAAACCCAATGCTACGGCCTGTTCGTCCTCAAGGACCGTTAATTCATTTAGGTCCGTAAGTTCCGGTTGAATATATGTGCTCATTTCCTGCTCTACGGCCGCAATGGTATCCGCAAAAAGTTCATTGACCTGATGCTCCATTTGGTGGTGTTGGTGTATGCCCTTAAAGGAAAAAAATCCTACGGCCACTACGACCACGACTACTAATTTCTTGATATGTTTCATGATACTTATTTTTAGGTGTACTTATTTTCTATACCCCAAAGGTATTCCTAAAGCTCCCCCAATAAGTATTTATATACCCGAAGCGACCATATTACCAAGTAAAGCAACCAGAGGACAAAATGAATTTTTCCACCTGTTAAAAAACATGCACGTTTATGGCAATTGATTAGGGTTGAACCACATAGGAACCACCTACACCATTTTGTTCACTTGAACCGTATAACCTTAACCGGTATGTAAAAAGGGATTTATTTGGAGAACCATTTCCGCACGGTCTCATCGGCCAATTTGTTGTTGGGGGTAAAGGCATTATTGTCCACCCCGCGGTATTCCAAGTAGCTGGGATATTTCCACCAAAGGATGCCCTGGCACCAAGGTTCATTTTCTATACCCTGAAAAATGATTTCATAACACCGCTGCTGCATTTCTTGGTTGATGCTTTCATCTGCCTCGGCATGTGGGTTCTTCCAAGGGGCATCTATACTTCTAAACCCAATTTCGGTAAATACTATGGGCTTTTTAAAACGATCGTAAACGGTCTTGATCTTGGTCTTGATGGTATCGAACTTTGCGGCCATTTCCACATTGGTAGGATTGTCCTTTTTACTGAGCGGATAATATGAATTAAGGCCAATAAAATCCAGGTCATCCCAAAACGCGATATTCTCGAACTCCTCTCCCCAGTTTGCCGCATAGGTAATCTGGCCCGAGTACAGCCCCCTGGTTTTTTGAATCATTTTGCGCCAGGCATCGGGGTGTAACAAAGTGGCCTTGGTAAATTCTACGCCGATACATAGCGCATCTATATCATAAATCTCGGCTAAAAACGCATAGTGCCTGATCCAGCGGTAATAGTGGTCAAAGAACAGTTCCCAATCCGCATCGGTCTGCATATCGATACCTCCGGGCCAACTACCGCCCACAAATATTTGTGGCTTCAGTACGGTATACATATCCATAGTACGGGCCACGGATGCCGCATGTACAACGGACTCGTCATTCTCACCTCCGGCATGGTCGCTAAAACGGAACGCCGTGGGGGTATGGATATCATTGATCCCACTATAGGGTACGATAGCTACGGCATTACTGCCCATATCCTTTTGCTTGCGTAAGGATTCCGTTGCCTTACCGGAGCCATAACCGTTGTAGATGTTGTACCCCTCATGGGCAAAATTGAATCCTTTTACGTACGGAAGCGCTTTGACGGGTCGCTTTTCCGGTGAATGATTGTTTGCTACAGTAAGCAGATAATCTTGCCACTGGAGTTCCAAAAGTTCCAATTCCTTGGGAGTTAGGTCAAGATCGGCATAGGCAGCAAGATATTTTTCCCTACCCCACGTATCCAGCAAAAATTCGGTGAACAGACCTGCCATACAATCGCGAACCAGGGCAGATTCCCATTGAAGAAAATCATTGTCCAACAATTGGGAAACGGTCAAAAAATTGTCAGATGCTATCAATTGCCCCGCCCAATAACGATACCCTTTCTTCTGCCATGTTTCCGTAAAATATATGGGCAGCCCCTTGGTGAGGATATCGGTATTGGAACTTCCCAATTTGCGATGCAACAACAAGGCATAATCCTTACCCGTATGATTATCCTTATACGCTTCATTGGCAATGATATGAACCGTATTGCTCAAGGTATCCATATGGGCTTGATCGGTATTGCCCGTCATTAAGCCCTTTTCCTCCATATTGGCATAATAATGATAGGTAATCTTGGAGGCGGTTACCGTACCGGGAACAACATCATTGATGGTGGCGGTCATGCGTTGCATACGGTCCAGGGTTTCCCGTGCAGTAGCAACATCCGCAGCATTATTGTGGGCCACAAACCTATAGGATTCCGTATTCAACAGTTCCTTGGGTCCTTTGGAAAAATCAAAAAAGGTGGTGGCGTCTATCTTCCATTGCGCATCAAAATCGCCTAACACCACACGTTTGGGGCCATGGTATACTTCATAGTCCAAATTTTGTCTATAAAATCCCTGTCCGCCATTGGTAACCCGTTCGGCAAAAAAGTTGAAAATTCGTGTGGGGTCCGTGCCCGTTATAAACGTAAAGGGCAGTGTAGGGTTCAAGGGACTAGGATAAAAGCCCACCGATAGGAGCGCATTGTCATTTGCTATACTCTTGGCACCGATCTTAATTTTTGCGTTATCCACATAAAACGGAGTATTCGCCAAAAAACGTTGTAAGACGGCATGCTCATCTATGGCACCGACCATGAAGACTACCTGTTGTTGCAAATCTTCCTCATTGACGGATGACGCATTTTTAAAGGTGACCTTGGCACTTCTCCATGATGAGGTCACCTCTTGGCGGGAAAGGGGCTTCAACAGTTCCTTATAGCGTTGTGCCAATAGGGAATCCGTAGCGCCGTAGACCACCAAGATTTCTCGTTTATCAAAAAAACTACGGCGTAGTTGGCGTTTTGTAGGTACGGAATCCAAACCCGTATCAACTGGGGCATGCTCTGCACCGGACATTAACTGAACGCTTGCCATACCCACTGCCAAAAGTGCAATGACCAACGTAACGACAATATGATTTCTTTTCATGTCTACCTTAATCCCTATTACTTGTTTAAGATAGTGAAAGGATAAAAACCAAGCGACAATACCGGCATATTTAACTATTCCTATAAAAAAAATAGTATTGTTCATTTTAAATCTTTTCTTGTATAACCAAAGCTGTGGTGTAACTTTGATGCATAACCAAGCTCAGTCACATGAAAATTTTGACCCTCCCCCTATTGTTCCTTTGCACGTTTATAACGTGTTGGGGCCAACACAACCAAACCATACCCTTACAGAAATTCAATGAACTAAAAGTGTACGATCGTATCAGTGTAAGCCTGGTCAAGGACAACGAGAACAAGCTTGTAATACGTGGCGAGGACAAAGATGATGTTAGCATTCAGGAAAGCAATGGGCAGTTAAAGATCAAAATGGCGATCCATGAATTTTTGTCCGGGAATACCGTTACCATAAAACTTCATTATACGGAACCCCTAACCGTTATCGACGCCAATGAAAATGCGCGCATCATTTCTGAAAATAACGTACGTGCCGGAACATTGGATATAAAGGCTCAGGAAGCGGGTCTAATTATACTCAACCTAGAAGCGACCACGGTACATATAAAAAGTACGACCGGCAGCGAGATCAAACTTTCCGGAACTACCCAAACACAGGATATCCATATTAATACCGGGGGCAAGGTAGATACCAAAAAACTAAAAAGTGAAAATACAGAGGTTACCGTACTGGCCGGAGGACGCGCCGAAATATTTGCCACTGAAAAGGTGACGGCCAAGGTAAAGGCGGGCGGAAACATCATTATTCATGGTAATCCAAAAATTGTGGACCGGGACGATACCTTTGGAGGCGTAATTACTATACTGCAGTAATTATTGCTCTATGCTCTGGGCATGGAAACCCACCAGCTCATTTTCCTGAAATTGGGGCGTGACCTCAATGGGGTTGCAGCAAACCTCACAATCCTCCACATAGGTTTGTTGCCCCACGGACGGGTCAAGAAGCATGGAAACCTCTTCCCAACAATAGGGACATTGAAAAAAATGCTCGTACATACGCTGTTAAATTCCCTTTAGCTCGTTGGTCAATTTCTTTAAGGTCATGGACTGTATTAAGTTATCCGCATTGGAAGTAAAAATGGTATGCTGGCCCAATTTTAGATAAAGGGTGTCTTCCTCGGTATCCAAATAAACATCTGAGGCGGTAGCATTAATTTCTTCCAATTTTACGTCAAAACGTTTTTTTAAGGTGATGCGCTCCCCTTGTTTGGTCAGTTCAAAACCGGTATAATCAAACAGTCGTTTTAGTCCGCTAAAAAAGGTAAAACCAATAAATACCAAAGATGCCATGGTAAATTTATAGGCCAAGGTGAACACATCCAACTCATCGCCATTGATAAAGGTCATAACCAGGTTTATACAACCATATATTCCCAAAAGAAAGACCAATATCCCAATTACAATTCCTATAATATCCGTAAACAAGGCCTTATTGGTGCGCGTTATGGTCAATTCGTCCGCATTTCTTTCCGCCGTAAAACCAAAATCCTTTAAATAATCCAGATTGTTAATCTCTGACAGTTTACGGGCAATGGAATTTTCCAAGGCAGTGGTATCCGTGGCAATAGCACGGGTATTCAACTCGTCCCTTAGTTTCAGCTGTGATTCAAAAGTCAACAACGATTCCTGCTGTAATATTACAACAAGTTCGCTATCCGTTTTATCGCTATACATATTCATACCTCCTAATTAATACCCGTTACAGTTCTACGTTCAATAACTGGCCGGTAAGCTGCAGTAATTGTAGTTCGGCCAATTTGGCGTCATATTTTGCAAGATTCTTATTGGTCTGCGCATTCAACAAATTGATCTGCGCCTGCCTAAATTCAATAGATGTAATACTTCCCAATTGAAATTGTTCCCGAGAACGTTCAAAATTGTTCTGGTTGGTAAGTACGTTCTGCTCTTGAATCTGATAAATCTTTAACCTATTCTCATAAATGGCCAATGCATTTTGAATATCCCTGTTCACCTCCAATTCTACCTGCATACGAAGCAACTCTTGATTGGCATAGGTAATTTTTGCATTCTTGACACGTACCGTAGTACCACCGCCGTCAAATAGGTTCCAAGTAAGGCTTGCACCCAAGCTCATACTGCCTACATTGGAGTTTGTGCCCGGAAAAACGGCTCCCGTCAAGAAAGCGGACGGTGCGTTCTGGTTTCTATTCCACCCATATGAACCGGTAAGTTCTATCGTTGGTAGATAACCGGATTTGTTGACCTTAATATCATACGCATTAATAGTTAAATTGGTCTCTGTCTGTAGAATGGCCACGTTATTGGAAATGGAATTCTCTATATATTCCATAATCTGAAACTTAGGGATAAAAACAATGGTGGTATCCACTTCATATTCCTCGTTCAGGTTTTGGTTCAATACTACGTTAAGATCACGTTTGGCATTGGCCAGTTGCTGTTCCGTATTCAACAGATTAATACTGTCATTGGTAACATCTACCTGGGCATTCAATATATCCAGCTTAGTATTTTGTCCGTATTCAAAGGAATATTCCGCTCGCTGTATACGGTCTTTAGAAATATTCAGCGCCTGCATCTGTACGTTCTTGTTTTCCGTTAATCTGGCGATCTCAAAATATACACTGAACATTTGCAACATGGTATTCTCAATGGTCTCCCGTGCCTGCAAAGTGCTTAACTGGTACTGCTCCTTTAACCGTTTAAATGTATAGAACCTTCCCAACCCATCAAAAAGGGTATAGTTTAAATTTATGGCCGCGTTATACCGCTGGCTTTCGGCATCATTTACCTCAATATCTCCCCTTGGGCTACCATCATCGTTCAACTGACCGGGAAATTCCGTTCTGGTATCATTGTTATTATATGTTGCGCCCGCAGTACCCGTTAAGGTTGGTAGATAGCCAGAATTTAGGACACTTGCGTTATTCTCCGCAATATCTATCTGGTTCTTTGCTATTTCAATGCCAAAATTATTCTCCAAGGCCTTGACCACGGCCTCTTCCTTTGAAAGCTTCTTCTCTTGGGCAATTGCCCCAAAAACCGGAAACAATACCCATACAAATATCAATCGTAATCTCCTCATTGTGCTATACCTTCTTATTGCTGATTCAATTTTCATCCTATTCACTATCATGGGAATGCTGCATATGGTTTTCCAAATGTGCCGCTTCTTTTTTCTCCACAATGGCACGCTCTACCTCTTCCTTGGTAATCTTATGGCCAGAAGCCAACATTCTGTTCTTGGATTTTAAATTATTGCTGAACGACAGGAACAAGGGGAGCATTAACAAAGTCAGTACCGTTGCAATACCTATACCATATGCAATGGATATGGCCATAGGTTTTAAAAATTGGGCCTGTCTACTGGTCTCCAACATGAGCGGTGCAAGACCGGCAATTGTAGTAATGGACGTTAGAAAAATAGCCCTAAACCTAGATTTACCGGCTTCAAATATGGCATTATCAAAGGTCATACCTTCGCGTAAATTGGAATTGAACTTACCGATTAACACTAAGCCATCATTTACCATAATACCTACAAGGGCAATGATTCCCAGCAATGAAATTACATTGATCGGAAAATCATGGATCCAGTGACCCCAAGCCACGGCCGTAAAACTGAACGGTACCAACAATAGTAACATTAGGGGCTGACTAAAGCTCCTGAACGTAAACGCTATGGTAATATAAATCAATAAAAGCACGGTGAACCCAACCAGTTTCAATGAACCAGTAAGTTTACCCAACTCCCTGTTCTGGCCCTCATAAGAGGCACTAACCGTAGGATATTTTGATTGTATTTCCGGCATAATGACATTCTGTATCTCTGTCATGATCTCCGTAGGACTGTCCTTAACATCCTTCATATCCGCAGATACCTGAATTTCTCGTCTGCCCTCTAACCTATTGATCGCAACATCACCACGCTCAATGGTGTATTCCGCAATTTCCTTAAGCGGTACACGCTCACCGGTAGGGGTTACGATTCTCATATCGTCCAAATTGGTGATCGAGGAACGTTCATCACGTTCATACCTTACCCACACCCTTATCTCATCCTGAGACCTTTGAAAACGTTGCGCCTGTACACCAAAGAACCCAGATCTCACCTGTGCCATGATAGCACGTAGGTCCAAGCCCAACAAATAGGCATTCTCCTTTAACGTTAAGCGTATTTCCTTGATTCCCGCCGGATCGTTATCCGATATATCCTTTAACCTAGGATTGGTCACCAAGGTATTCTTTAGTTCGGTCTTTGCGGCCTTAAGCTCTTCAATATTATTGCCCAAAAGGGATACGGAGACCGGAGAACCACCAAAGTTACCTCCAGAACCATAAATTAAACTCTCTACACCAATTACGGGACCCACAAGTTCCTCTAACCTACTGGTAACCATATCCGCAGAAATGACGTCCGGTCTTTCCTCACCAGGTAATAGGTTAAGCGTTAATTGGGCGGTAGATGACCCCGGACCCAATTGCCTGATTATATTTTCGAACAACACCTTGTCCGTACCCTTTAAATACTTTTCGGTCAATTCCTGATTTACGATTTCCGCTTTTTCCTCGATCATGGAAATAATAGAATCCGTGATCTTTTCATTGGTACCGTTTGGCATTTCCAGTTCAATACCTACCCTATCACTGGCAACCCTTGGAAAAAATGCGGTTCTGATGATTCCCCCGCCAACAGAGCCAATGGTCAAGATAAAGGCAGCGGCAAAAATACTGAACATAAATACCTTGTACTTCATGGAAAAATGTAGAACGGGCGTATACAGGGTATCACGCATCCATGTCATAAGTCGGTCCCCAAATTCATTGATGACCCTTAATTTGGCAAACGCATTTGCAAATCCTGTTTTTGGTTTATCATCTATGGGCTGTAATGCCTTGGAGTGTGCCAAGTGGGCCGGTAGTATAATCAAAGCCTCTACCAGAGAAACCACTAAAGTCAATATTACGATTACCGATACCTCGCCAAAAAATTCCCCGATCCTACTATCCAAAAACAAGAAGATAGAAAATGCCAATATGGTGGTAATAATGGCCGATATAATAGGAGGCAATACCTCCATAGTACCATCTACAGCAGCTTGTACCGGAGATTTTCCT
Organism: Maribacter sp. MAR_2009_72; assembly: GCF_007827235.1. Lineage (NCBI taxonomy): Bacteria > Pseudomonadati > Bacteroidota > Flavobacteriia > Flavobacteriales > Flavobacteriaceae > Maribacter > Maribacter sp. MAR_2009_72. Next base: position 2,080,851 of record NZ_VISB01000001.1, read on the forward strand.
TTTTCGTAATGCTGATAGATATTCTCTGCGATCACAATACCGTCATCTACCAAAATACCGATAACGATGATCATACCGAACAACGAGAGCACATTAATGGTTACATTAAAAAATCCTGCAAATACGAACATTCCCAAAAATGCTACCGGTAGTCCAAATGCAACCCAAAAGGCCAATCTGGTATTAAGGAACAACGATAGGAATATCAATACCAATATCATCCCCATAATAGCGTTCTCTGTCAACAATTGGGTACGTTGCACGAGCGTGGTAGATTGGTCTGATACAATATCCAGCTTTACGTTGTTATATTTTTGGTTGAATTCCTCTACGTATTCCTTCACCAGTTCCGCAGAGGCAATTAAATCCTCGCTATTGGTACTGGTAATTGTTGTACTTACGGAAAGATTACCGTTGAAATAGGTTGCATTGGGCGATTCCGCAAAACGATCCTTTACGGTTGCGACATCCTTTAAGCGGATGATAGCCCCGGACGGATCGGCCTTGACCACCAAATTGGAAAGCTCATCGCCAAAATAAGAACGATTGTTTGCCCTGATCAAATATTCTTCGGCATCGGTCTTTATATTACCTCCCGTTACCAAAATATTGGCATTACTGACCGCATTGGCCACTTCGGTAAATGTTATATTATAGGCCAATAGGTTGTTTTCATTGACGGCAATCTCTATTTCCTCTTCCGGAAAACCGGATATGGAAATTTGTGATATGCCCTGCATGGCCCGTAAATCATTCTCAATTTCCCTGCCCACGCTCTTTAGTGTGGCCAAGGGAATATTATCACCACTAATGGCAAAGGCAATGGTTTGGCGAACGGCCTCTAGTTTTGATACGATCAACGGTTCCATACCCGTAGGAAAGGTGGGTACCCGATCTACTGCATTTTTAACCTCCAGGAGCATAAAATCTATATCCTCCCCTTTTTCAATTTCCACATTGATGGTACCACTGTTCTCCCTTGATGTTGAGGTAACACGGTCTACACCTTGTAATCCTTTTAAATTATCCTCTATTTTAAGGACGATACCTTCTTCCACTTCCTGTGGAGATGCACCTGGGTAGGTAATGGTTATTGATATATTCTTGGAATCCGTTAATGGAAAGTACGATGACTTTAAGGACTTTGCACCTACAATACCAAATAGTGCAAAGGATATTACCACTACATTTACGGCAACGTGGTACCGTATAAAGTATTCTATCAGTTTGCGCATTATCCTTTGGTATTATCTGGTTGTTCAGCGTAAATTTTAACGGCCATACCGGTATAGGCCCCGATCAATGGCTTGCTCATAATCGTAACCCCGTTGGGAACATTTTTAAGGACCACACGTTTATCCGAAAAATAGACCGGATCAACATCTATGATATCCAGAACGGAATCCCTGACCACAAAAATCTGGTTTCCTTCCAACAATAAATTTCTATCTATTTCTATAGCGTTTTCCTCTTTTTTGGCATCCAAATTCGCTTCTAAATACATGCCTTCTCGCAAATTCTTATCTACGACCTCTATATAGGCCTTTACCGTTTGCGATGCCTGGTCTATATTTCCGTTTATTCGTGAAACCTTTCCTTTGTAGATTACATTATCATCTAGACTGGTAAGTTCTACGGACTCTCCTACTTTTAAAAGGTCCGTGTAGGACTTACTGATGGATACCTCCAATTCATATACTTCCGGATTAATGAACTCCCCTAACTTTTGTCCCGATCGCACCAAAGTACCTTCTGTTACCAAAGCCTCTGTCAACACACCGGTAAATGGCGCAGCAATACGATATTTTGACAAGCGCTGTTCCAAATTCTTAACATTGTAATAACTGGTCAATATACCCCTACCGGATATAAAGAACTTTTCCTTCTCCGTAGTCATCTCAGGCAGTGCCGGGGTGCTTTTGGACATATCAAAATTCTCCAGATATTTTTGCCACTTTGGATAAATATCCGGATAATCTAACCGCAAATCCGGCATTACCGAAGTTAACTGGTTAAATAGATTGCTCTTGGCAGATTGGACACTTGCCGCATATTCATCGGCATCTATATTGATAATAGTTTCCCCTTGCCTAAAGGATTGCCCTTCCTTGAACAACTTACTGCCCTTTTTAAATACGCCCTGTACTTCTGCATAAAGTTCTACACGCTGTTTGGCCGATAGGTTACCATTGGCCGTTACCACAATAGGAACGGTACCGTTTTCAACAACTTCCGTAAATACGGTCTTGACCACCTTCTCTGATCTTGGCTTAAATGTTTTCTTGCTATCAATGATAACCTTGGAAAAAAAGATGGATATGACAATTAATAATATGCCTAAACCGGTAAAAATAATTTTGCGCATTTTGTTGTTATTTATAAAACGTATCTAAAAAATACAAAGTCAAATATACCCCCCACCAACCTACTGGACCGTAGTTTTACCTTGAAACGGCCAAAAAGCAAAGTGAAACGACATTATCCTAAATTGAGTTATAGTCCAGAAACTTCATTTTCCTCATACTAGTCCCATTAACCCAATTACTATATTGACGATCATAAAAGCTATTTAATAAGGCTTTTAGAACATTTTGAACACTATTCCCTAAATTCTTAAAAAACATTGTCAAAACATGAACGTAACCGCTTTTAAACCTGCTATTTGTTTGATTATGAACAGATTTAAAAACAAAAAGCGAAACTACAAAAAAAGACATATGGCATTTGTTTTGAGCATGGTTAAAGAAATCATAAAGTATAGGTATCGTCTACTATATACTGCATAAAAAAAGGGATGCCAAGCATCCCTTTTTTATCTATATTTTATTCTAATTAGTGTTTTACATCCTCAAACTTGGTATCTACCAACCTTGTTTCGCTAACACCTACTTTACTGAACTTCATGTTCAAAAACTCATCATCACTATCAAAAACAGCCAACTTTTGCGACTGTAACTGCATTAATGAATTCAAGGACCTGAAATCGTTTCCTTGTAACTGTATAAATTCCAGGTTATTTAAACTTGCTACACTACTTGGCAGATCTCCTTCAAACTTATTATAGGATAGGATCAATTCCTTTAAATTCATCAACTTGCCAAGTTCAACATCTATTGTTCCGGCCAATTTATTGCCAAACAACTCTAATTGCTCCAATTTGGACAATTTTTCAATAGATTTTGGCAAATGGCCTTCTAGATAATTACTGGAAAGATTCAATATTTTTAAGTTTTGCAAACTCCCTATTCCATCAGGTATTTCTCCTTCCAATAGGTTATTGAACATGGACAGTTCCTCCAGATTATGCATTTTGGTATAATCCACAGGAAGACTACCACTAAATTTGTTCATTTCTAAACGTATGGCCTTCAATGTACCGACTTTAAATATTTCTTGGGGCAAATTACCCTCAAGAGCGTTGAACGCCAGGTTTAGGGTCTCTAAATTGGTAAGCGCAGTTATACCTGCGGGAATTTTACCTTTAAGATTGTTTCTATACAGTTTAAGGCCTACAACATGATTGTTTTCTATTTGTACGCCGTACCATGTAGTGGGATCCTCGTTTAAATTCCATGGGTTCTGCCAGTTTTCACCAAGCGTACTTTTATGGAACTTAATTAAATATTGTTTTTCACTTTTTGGAATTTGGGCTATGGCCGTAAAATTACAGGCCAGCACAAAAAGGACGGTTAAGCTTCTGAAGGTATTTTTCATAATGAAAAATTTTTGTTGGTTTTGGGGAATTAAATTATGCTCATCTTCTGTCAACTCTGTTAAAAAACAGGGCTGCCATAAAAAAGCAGTTATTCTATAACGTATAAAAATTGATTTTATGATAGATTATTGTATAAAAATACACAACCAAGAAAGAGATGTAGTTGTACATCTCTTTCTATCACCAAACTAACTAAAAGTGTAAACTACTCTTACTCTTCAATATCATCTTCAAATTTAGTATCCGCCATTTTGGTCTTACTAAAGTTGATATCCTTAAATTCAAGTTTTCTATCGTCCTTGTCATAATCAAAAACCAAATACTCCTTGGTCTCCAAAAACTCTAAAGCCTTAAAAGAACTAAAATTGTTATTCTGTATCTGAAATACTTCCAAACTTGCCAGTTGGGCAAATTCACTGGGTATTTCGCCATTTAAATTATTATTGGCCAAAACCAATTCCTTTAGGTTAGACAAATTGCCCATATCATTGGGTATGGCACCTTCCAATTTATTTTCAAACAATCCCAAAGTTTCCAATTGGGTCAATTGTCCTAATGAACTAGGTATATCACCATAGAAATTATTGCTGGACAAGTTCAATATCTTAAGTCCCTTTAAATTGCCTACCGTGGCAGGTATCTTACCGGTTAAGAAATTATTGAATGCGGAAAGCTCCTCTAGTTGGTACAGATTACCTATTTCCATTGGTAGCTCTCCTTTTAACCTGTTCATCTCCAGCTTCAACACCTTTAGGTTATTTAAGCTGGCTATTTCTTGGGGAAAATTCCCTGTCAATGAGTTAAAGGCCAAATTTAGTACCTCTAAATGTTCCAACTTTCCTATTTCAGAAGAGATTGGCCCCATTAGATTATTGTGAAATAAATTGATCTCCACAACTTTGTCATCTACCACCTTTACACCGTACCATTGTGAAACCGGCTTTTTCAAATCCCACTTTTTAACCCAATGCTGACCATTTGTACTTGTATAAAAATCCATTAAGGCCTTTTTCTCCTTTTTGGAAATTTCTGCAAAACATACGGTAGTCAGTAAAAACAAACTGAAACTTAAAGAGTATATTTTTTTCATATGTTGGTGGTTTTTAGTATCCAATACTTAGGAATTGTCCTACAAATTTGAACTATTAACGCTGAAAACTAAAATTTTATCGTTGTGCAACCACCGTTTGTTGTGAAAGTTAGCTTTTCTGTTATAAAACGTGTTAAAACAGGTGTCTATAAAAATACTTTAACTTAAAGACTCTATATCCATTGTAAGATTTTCCCACTGCTGCATGAGCTTTTCCAGTTTATCCTTTTTAGCCTGATAGGAATCAAAAAAATTAGGTTTTTGAATGGTAGTATCATAATCTACCAATAGATTATGGTCAATTTCCTTGATTTCCTTCTCTAGACTGCCCACCTTATTTTCTACGGAACTAAGTTGATTTTTTAAGCTTTTAAGCTTCTTTTGATCCTGAAATGAATTTTCCTTGGGCTTGACCTTTTCTACGGCAACTGTTTGTTTTTTTTCTATGGCCCTGAAATTTTCCACTTTTCGTTGTTCCAAATAGAAATCCACATCGCCCAGATATTCATTTATCCTAGAATCCTTGAATTCATAGACCTTATTGGTTAATCCTTGAAGGAAATCCCTATCGTGGGATACCAATATCAACGTACCCTCAAAATTTAAACAAGCCTGTTTTAGTACATTCTTGGATTTGATGTCCAAGTGGTTGGTAGGTTCATCCATCACCAATACATTAAAAGGCTGTAACAGCATTTTGGCCAGGGCAAGACGGTTACGTTCACCTCCTGACAATACCTTAACATACTTTTCCACCTCATCTCCCCTAAACAAAAAAGAACCTAAAATATCCCTTACCTTACTTCGGTTACTTTCATTGGCCGCGTCTATCATAGTGTCCAATATGGTTTTGTTACCATCTAGATATTCCGCTTGGTTTTGGGCAAAGTACCCTATTTGCACATTATGGCCCAATTTTAATCGGCCCTCATGCTCCAGCTCACCAACAATAATTTTTGCCAAAGTAGATTTTCCCTGTCCGTTCTGACCAACAAAGGCCGTTTTGCTATCGCGCTCTATAAGCAGGTTAATATCATCAAGGACCAAATTACTTCCGTATGATTTTGACAACCCTTCTATTTCTACCACTACCTTACCGGGTGTAATGGACACTGGAAAACGAAGGTTCATTACGCTATTATCATCTTCATCTACCTCTATACGCTCAATTTTATCGAGCTTTTTAATAAGGGACTGGGCCATTGATGCCTTTGTAGATTTGGCCCTAAATTTTTCAATTAAACGTTCTGCCTGTTGAATCTCCTTTTCCTGGTTCTTTTGGGCGTTTAACTGTTGTTGTTTAATCTCGTTGCGCAAGACCAAGTATTGGGTATATGGTTTGTTATAATCGTAGATTCGTCCCAAGGATATTTCTATGGTCCTATTGGTAACATTGTCCAAGAACATTTTATCGTGAGATACGATGACCACGGCTCCCGTATAATTATTTAAAAATTGCTCGAACCAAATGATCGATTCAATATCCAAATGGTTGGTTGGCTCATCCAGCAAAAGCACATCGTTACTCTGCAACAATAGTTTTGCCAATTCAATTCTCATTCGCCATCCACCTGAAAAAGTTTCGGTCTTTTTATCAAAATCTTCCCGCTTAAATCCTAAGCCCTGTAATATCTTTTCTGTTTCGCCTTGATAATTATAACCTCCCAAAATCTCATAATGCTGGGAGACATCGTTAAGGTCTATGATAAGCTGACTATACGAATCCGTTTCATAATCCGTACGTTCTGCCAGTTGATGATTGATCTCATCTAACCTAAGCTCCAATTTTTTGATTTCCTCAAATGCCTGATAGGCTTCTTCCAAAACGGTTCTTCCCTGTACAAAATCTATATCTTGCCTAAGAAAACCGATTTTAATATCCTTTTCTACCGCTATAACCCCGGTATCCAGAGCCATGTCCCTATTCAACAATTTTAGCAGTGTAGATTTTCCCGCACCGTTTTTACCTACTAAGCCTACTCTATTCCCTGCATTTAGACGAAAAGAAATTTCCTCGAACAAATATTCTCCGCCAAAGGAGACTGATAGGTTATGAACGTTTAACATAAAATATAATTCTTCTGTTTTAATTTTTACCCATAACAAATGATAGGGCAAACTGTATACTTTTAATTTTTTGGACGGTTATCAAAAGGATAAAAAGAGCCGCCTTTTTGTATCTTTACATAAAGTTTTGCAAATGTTAAAAAAAGGAAACAAACTCTACAGCATTTTAACAGGAAGTTGTCCCCGATGTCATCAAGAAAGTATGTATTTGGATAAAAACCCCTATCATTTAAGCAAAATTTTTAAAATGCATGAAAAGTGCGGTCATTGTGGTTTTAAATATAAGATAGAACCCTCTTTTTTTTATGGAGCCATGTATGTTAGTTATGCGGTAGGAATTGCTTTTGCGGTTGCCGCCTTTGTAATTGCAAGGCTTTTTATTGGTGCAGACCTTATACAGACTTTTATCGCCATTGTTTTAACCATGATTGCCTTTATGCCGGTTATCATGCGGCTATCCAGAAATATATGGATCAACATTTTTGTGAAGTATGAAGCTAGTACCAAGGCCAACACACCTTAATTGGGTAAAAATCTATTAATGTCCATTTCCTTATCCAAAGGCCTTTGCATTTCTATATGTTCAAAAAGTGCCTTGGATGCCCATGGACCTATCATAATCCCGTGAGAACCAAAACCGTTCAACACCCACATATTAGGGTATTGCGGATGTTTACCTACCAAGGGCCTTCTATCCTTTACCGTTGGCCTAACCCCCGCTTCTTGGCCTACGATCGTATATTTGCATTTTAAAAGGGTATTCAATTTATTGATGATTTCCTTTTCTGCCCACAGGGTAATGTCGTTATCCCTATCACCCCTGTTATAAGTAGCCCCAACCTTATACCGATCATTTCCTAATGGAATAAGGAACAGGGAAAATTTTACAAGACATTCTTCCTTTAATTCCTTGGATTCTATAATGAGATACTCCCCTTTTGAACCCTGTAAGGGCAAATACTTAAAATATGGATTTGTAGTAAGTCCAAAGCCTTCACAAAAAATGATATGCCTGGCCGTGACCGCACCATAGACCACTTCATTGCTACCAATTTTTAATTTATTGTAATCAAAGGTCTCATAGTGCATTATTCCTTGTTCTACCAACCACTGTTCATAGGTATCTAGCAATAATGAAGTATTTAATTTTCCGGTATGCAGTACTTTTCCCAATTTGTTGGGCACGTTAAGATGGGGATTATCATTAGTGACCAATTGGGTATCCAAAAATAGCTTTAGCCGTTCCTTATCCGCAGCCTCATACCATAAATTCTGTTCCTCTATTGAAGCAAACTTTCGTAATACGCTTAATCTCCTGTTAAAATGAACTCCTAAGAACTGCTCTAGTTGGGTATAAAATTCCGTGGCATAAAACAATTGTTCATCTGCTTTCCAAGAAAGTGTAAACCGCTTTAGGATTATAGGATTGTAAAGGCCTCCGGCCACCCTGGAGGATGTTTGCGATCGATCATTGAACACTACAAACGTCTTGTTGTTTCGCCGTAAAGTTTCACAAAAAGAAGTTCCGGCCAACCCTAACCCTACCACTATATAATCTACCATTGGGCAAATGTAATCACAAAACCATAAAATGTTTTATAAAAACAAAAAACCCAATCTTAGGATTGGGTTTTTAAAAAATGAATTGGATTTTTATATGGAGCTTAATAAGCCCACATATCTTGTTCTTTATCTCTGATCGTTTCCTTGATACGTTTTGCCTCAAGCAATTGGAACAATGCATTGTCAGAAATATAGGAATCAATTTCCCTATCTCCCTGTACGTTATCCTCTTTATAGATAACCGCGTTGAACCTACGTGCATTCAGCAACATATCAAAAGATATGGGTTGTGCAGAGTTTTGTTGGTTGAACACCTTTGCCTCATGTAAAATCTCACGGGCATCTGGGTACCATACCCAAAACAATTCTACCATATCTGGGTTATCGTCATCCATGAAGTTGACATCCGGTGCTACCGGTGCAATCCCCAAAAGACGATACTTTAATTCTCCCTGCCTTTTGTCAAAATACCAAATTCCTTTAATATGGTACTCTTCAATGTCTGCCGCGGAAATACTTCTACGAGTAATGTACTCTTCAGAAACCGTTTCTCCGGCATTCATTTGTTCGTATCCATAATCCAAGGTATCAACCATTTGCAAGGCATCCTTTAAATCGTCATACGATCTTTTTTTAGTGAAATAAGAATCTGTATACGTTTCTAATTTTCCACTCTTTAAATTTTTAATCAGAACATGATATAAAGACCTTCTATCCGGTCCAATATCCATGGTATCCGTAGGATAATATAGTGGGAAGTTTACACGCTCATCCAAATCTACGGTCTCCCATAAAGTTTTGGACCAAAGTATATCCCTATCATCTACATAACCATATTCCAAGGGTGCATCGTTATCTACGGCTTTCTGCGCTTCTGTACGAATACCAACCTCTTCAGGTTTTTTGGCATTCAAAACATTTGCCTGGGCCATCATAGATATGGGCAACATTGTTACCGCCCCGATTACAAAAACATTTTTCCAATTCATGTTTGTTTCACTTTAAAATTAACCGGGCAAGATCAACTTACCCGGTATCATTCCATTTATTTAGTTTGTAATCTCCACAACAACTGGAGATACTTTCTTCAACTTGTAACTTTTGTTATTGGTGATGTATGCTTCAATATCGAAAATCTGCACGATATCACCTCTTTTTGCACGTTGTAAAGCCGCTTTAGCTTTGCTGTCCATTTTGTTTCCTCTAACAGAAACAGTTGGCTGTCCCGGCACCTTGAATTTAAAACCGCTTACCGCAAGGTTCAAATCAAAATCAAAATCCTCTAGACCCGCACCTATAGTAGCGATCTCTACGTTTCTTTTAGGAAGCTTAATGCTACCAGTCTGCTTACTAATACTACCTTCTGGCCTTGGAATATCCTTGATCCTGAATTCAGATTTAGAAGTTATAGGCTGACCATCTGGCAATGTACCTGAAGCTGTAATGGTAACCGTTCTACCCGTTCCTGGGTTCATTACGTATTTACTACCGCTAACCGCTTTAAGACCAGGAGCAGAAGCCCTTACCTTATTGTTTGGTATACCTGGTATAGAAATAGACATTGGGTTGGCAACACCTCTATATACCACGTTCATCTTGTCAGCAGCGATCAATGCTGCATTTGGCTTGGAAATAGTAGCAAAAGAATTGTTCACCTCTACAGGAATTTCTTCACCGTCTTGCTTAAAGTAGATCGTACCTTTTACTTCATGATCACCAGCAGAACCAGAATTGATAAGCATTTTTACACCACCTGCCTCTAATTTATAATCAGTACCTTCAGATAATTTTCTACCGTCCAAGGTTAACTCAGCTCTTACCGGAGTAGAAGAGTTATCCGTTTTGCTGATGATGATCTTACCATCGTACTTTTCACCTGCATAATAAGCAGATTTAGTAGCCGCAAGGGATGTAGCAAAGTTCTTTAAAGATACCTGACTGGTCAACTCACCTTCTAGCATAGATTTTAAAGCTGCTTCTTCAGTAACTTTTACATCTGCTTGAAGAGCTGTCAATTTAGCCAATGAAGCTACTAAAGGATAACCTTCATAATGATAGTTGATCCAATCTTGCATACCATCTTTAGCTTGTACCTTACCTTCAGCATTTCCTGTTTGGAAACGATCTATAACCGAGCTCTTTAATGAAGCTGGTACGATAGCCGCAACATTATCCCTATAGTCAGTAAGTCTTTTCATGAACTCTTTTCCTCCTTCTGAAAGGTTGTCCCCTTGAAAGAACTTTTGATCTAAGAAATCTGAATTGTCCATTCTTGCATAATCCTTTGGATTCTCAAGACCTTCCGTCATTCCAGTTTTAAGCGACTCTAGGTAATCATAATACTCTTGAGACATTGCTTTGATCTGTTGAGCATTCTTGTACAGCTTTTCATATTTAGCCGCATCTTCAGATGCTTTGGTTTCCAGACTACCCAAGAACGCTTCGTTACTTGCGGTTGTCATTGCGTTTGAAGTCTCTAGCTTTTCATTCATTATACCGAATGCGGCCAATACTTCCTTACTCATATTTAGTGCCAACATCGCGATGAAGATCAAATACATTAAGTTGATCATCTTCTGACGTGGTGTTGCTTTTCCTCCTGCCATGGATTTTTAGATTTTAATTATTAATTAATTTGGGGTTTGGTAAAAAATCCAATTAGTTTTTACTCATTGCAGATAACATACCACCGTAAACACCGTTCAATGAAGAAAGGTTGGTAGACAAAGATGCCATTTGATCTTTTAGTGCACTTGCATTCTGAACTACTTCCTCGTTTACGGAAGCTTGTCTGCTAGCGCTTTCCAACTGTACTTTATAAAGACTGTTCAAAGACTCCATTTGAGCTGCAGCTTGAACCATTTCACTAGAATATTTCTTTGTAGACTCCATTGCATCTACTGTTGGAGCGATACCTTTGGCAGCGCCTTCAAAATTCTTAATGCTAGTTCCCAAGCTTTCCATAAGACTTGCATCTACGCCAGCTTCTTTTAACAAATCATCTAATTTCTTAGATAAAGATGCTTCTGCTTCTTTTACTTCTGCAGCTTGACCTTTTTTAGGTGCTTTGCTTTCACCACCAGCTAATTCTGGGTATACCAATGACCAATCTAAATCGTCATCAACTGGTTCAAATGCACTGATCGCAAATATAAGGGCCTCAGTAATAAGACCTACCGCTAATAATAGACCACCTGTTAGTGGACCAAATTCCCAGTGTAGAATTTTAAACAATGCTCCAATAATTACTACTGATGCTCCTAGGCCATAGGCCATGTTAAATAATTTTTTTGTGGATTTTGACTGTGCCATGATTTTAATTTAATTAAGGTTTAATAAAAAAGATTTGGTTAAAAATTTAATTTGAATTTATTATAAAACTGTTAATATTTCTATTTATTGTGTAGAGTCCTCTTCACCCATATAATCTTGTACGGTCCTGAAACCTATGTAACTACGGGCAGAATCTGCATATTCGTAATCCCTGGTACTTACTTGTAAGAAGTATGCAACATCTTTCCAAGAACCACCTCTAATTACTTTTCTGGTATTGGACTGATCACCTCCGTTAGGGTTCATTGTGGATACGTAATCATATGCACTTGGGTCATAACTAGAGTTTGTCCACTCAGAAACGTTACCGGCCATATTGTACATATTAAAATCGTTTGGCTCATAGGATTTAGCCTCTACGGTATACAATGCCGCATCTGCTGCATAATCACCTCGCTGAGGTTTAAAGTTGGCCATGAAACAACCTGTATCACTAATTACATATGGTCCACCCCAAGGATATGTTCCACCTTCAATGCCTCCTCTGGCAGCATATTCCCATTCTGCCTCTGTAGGTAACCTAAATTGATTGACGAACTGTCTTCCACGACTCTTATTATCATCATTCTTGAACTTGGTTCTCCAATTACAAAATGCTTTGGCCTGTTTCCAAGTAATACCTACTACAGGATAATCACTATAGGCATCATGCCAAAAATAATCATTGTGCATTGGCTCGTTATACGAATAGGAGAAATCCCTTATCCATACCGTGGTATCCGGATATATCTCAACCTCTTCCGTACGTATAAATTCTTTTCTGCTTTTGTTTCCTTTGATCGATGCACGTGCAGCGGCTTCTATATCCATCCAATTGTACTTGTATTTCAACTGTTTTACATCAATAGTACGCTGTCCGTTGTAAGACTCCTCCTCAGACAAGTAAATGCTGTCCATAATCTCGGTATAATATTCATCTGGATATTCCGAAGTGTCCCAAATTAAATCCTCATCCTTGTTCAAGGCCCTACCTTCATAACCGGTTTTGCCCATTCCTGAATAATTGTCCAACATATATTTGTCATATACTGAAGACCTGGTCGTATCCGCATCCTTAAATGCATAATCACCAATACCGCCTTCTTCAGGACCAATTCCCAACTCATCGGCCAAAATGGCCAATTTGGTTCTTACGATAGAATCCTTTACCCACTCTACGAATTGACGGTATTCGCTATTCGTAATTTCGGTATCATCCATATAGAAGGAACGTACCGTAACCGTTTTGGTAGGTGCGTTCAACAATTTTGCTTGGTCTTCTTCACTTTTACCCATAATGAAAGAACCTCTTGGGATAAGTTCCATTCCATATGGTTTTTCGGGATACCACTTTTTTCCCTGGACTCCAGTTAGCTCACCTTTCTGTTTAGACCCACAACTTGTGAGTAAAAAAACAAACGCTATAGAGGATAACAATAGCTTCTTCATACTTTAGGTTAAATTTCGATTATGGTTTAACTATAGAATACAATGGTTTATTCTAACATCTAAAACTATGTTTTAAATAAAATATTGTATTAAAGTCTTTTAATGCTTTAAAAATATTCTCGTTCAATTAAAGCCTTTCTTATAGGCCTTGTACCACCTTTCAGGAATCTGTTGATTACATGCATCTACATAATCCTTCTCGGTGCATGGTAATAACGCAGGTGTATGACCTTTAGTATGTGAAGTGTAAATAGATGGTACTTCTGTCCACCATCTTTCTGTTAACAAGCTTTTATAAAAGACCAATTCTTCGTCTTCGCTAGGTACGTTGTATTTGACAAAATCGTCTGATTTGGAGTAAGGAGACTCTTGAATCCTGTAATTGATTCCTTCTATGAAGTACCATATAATCTGGGCAATTAGCTGCTGGGACTGGACATTGTTGTCCATTTCATAAATTCCAAAAACCGACACCTTATCGCTAAGCCCGGCATATCTTGCAATGGTACAAATTTCACGGCCATCAAAACCATTTGGCGAAAAATTGGCAGAATGGGATAATTCACTCGCCTTAACGGCACGCAAATCCAAACTCACCATATGCGCATTTCTTAATACGGGTTCCGCCAAGGTAAGATCATTGGCCACTTCCCCTAATCTGTAGGCATCAAAAAACAAGCGTTCCATTAAATCAATTTCCTCTTGGGCATTGAAATAACTTTGATAACCAATATTTGAAAAATTAAAAAGATTATTTGGCTTATCCGTAATAATCTTGCTCATATAGGAATGTGACGAGATCAATTCATCATCAATGCCAAAATCAAAACGACTGTCAATGGCCACCAAATTGATCATATCCTTAATACCATCAAATGCCCTGTAAGCCGGATAGGTAATATCTTGTGTTGCGCCAAGGATAATGGGAATGATTTGCTCTTCCAACAAGCCCGCTACTACTTCCTTTACTACAAAATAAGTGTCTTCAACCGTAGCACCTTCCTCTATATCACCCAAATCTACCAGAGTGGCGTTCCAATTACCCACCAAAAGTTTATACAATTGTAACCGTATACTGGAAACGTCCAATTTTTCATGCTTTTTTTCATAAGCATTCCTGGATTCCCTAACCCCTAAAAATGCAACGGTGGCATTCGCCAATACGGGCAATCCGTCATTTTCAGTGTGTATATAGGTGTTTTTACCAATGGCTTGGTTGGGCAGCAACTCATTGTGGGCCAAAACCTTGTCCTGCACCGGAACTAAAAAATCAAAGGCCATGTAGTAATCTTTATTTTGGGTTGTACCTTAGGTTAACTGTTTTGATCTCCATGAAAATACTACTATTTCCATGAACAAAAATATTATTTTTTTGTTTTTGGTTTTGCCTTAGGTTTCGCTTTTGCCTTTGCCTTCTTTTTAGGGGTTTTCTGCTCGATCAATTTTTGAGCCTCCTCCAGGGTAATCTTTGTAGCATCGACCGTTTTGGCCAATTCTACCTTGATCTTTCCCTTGATTATGTTATGACGGCCCCATCTTGCCTTTTCTACCCGTATACCTTCTTCTTCCCAATTATGGACTACCTTGTCAATCTCTTTCTGCTTTTTGGTCTCTATCAGCTCAACAATATCGTCCTTGGAAAGATGATCAAAATCATACTTTTTATTGACATTGATGAACATGCCGTTCCATTTTATAAATGGTCCAAATCTACCGACGCCCTTGGTGACCTCTTTCTCCTCGTACATGGCAATAGGTGCATCTGCTTTCTGTTTTGCCTGTATCAGCTCAATGGCCCTATCCATTTCTATATCAAAAGCACTTTCACCTTTATCCATGGAAATGAATTTCTCCCCAAATTTAACATAAGGCCCAAACCTGCCCACATTGGCCAAAACTTCTTCTCCCTCATAAACACCCAGCCTTCTTGGTAATTTAAACAGATCCATAGCCTCTTCAAAGGTGATGGTGTTTAGAGAATGTTCCGGTAACAGACTGGCAAAAGTTGGTTTCTCCTCATCATCAACGGTTCCTATCTGTACCATAGGTCCAAATCTTCCCAACCGGACCGATACTTGCTTACCGCTTTTAGGGTCTTTGCCCAAAATTCTTTCTCCGCTGGCCCTATCCGCATTTTCTTCTACATCAAGCACATTGGGATGAAAATCCTTATAAAAGTTTTTCATCATCTTTTTCCAATCCTCTTCACCTGAAGCTATTTCATCAAAATCCTCTTCTACCTGCGCGGTAAAATTATAATCCAAAATATTTGCAAAATTACTTACCAAGAAATCGGTAACGATCATGCCAATGTCCGTTGGCACCATTTTTCCTTTATCCGACCCTACATTTTCGGTAAGATTCTTTTCTTTAATCTGATCGGCCTGCAAAACCAATTGTGTGTACTTCCTTTCCGTACCTTCTACAGTGCCTTTTTCCACATACCCTCTATTTAGAATCGTAGAAATCGTAGGGGCATAGGTAGACGGTCTACCAATACCCAATTCTTCTAATTTCTTTACCAATGAGGCTTCCGTAAAACGGTATGGCGGACGGGTAAAACGCTCCGTTGCGCTAATAAAATTATTGATCAGACGCTCCCCTTCTTTCATGGCCGGAAGCATACCTTCCTGTTCTTCCGCCAAATCCTCATCATCTACACTTTCCATGTAAACTTTTAGAAAACCATCAAATTTTATGACCTCACCATTCGCGGTAAATTCTTCCGTATGTGTATTTGCCTTGATTTTTACATTGGTGCGTTCCAACTGTGCATCGCTCATTTGCGATGCTACGGTACGTTTCCAGATCAGGTCATATAATTTGGATTGATCTCTTTCCAAAGATGGGGATTGATTTCCCATATCCGTTGGCCTAATGGCCTCATGCGCCTCTTGGGCTCCTTTGGACTTACCTACAAAATTTCTGGTCTCACTATATTTTTCACCGTAATTCTTTACAATTGCCTCCTTTGCCGAAACCAACGCTTCGTTAGATAGGTTAACACTATCCGTTCTCATATAGGTAATTAAACCTGCTTCATATAAACGTTGGGCCACCTGCATGGTTCTCCCAACCGAAAAGTAAAGTTTTCTAGATGCTTCTTGTTGTAAGGTAGATGTTGTAAATGGTGCAGAAGGCGACTTTTTTGCCGGTTTCTTGTCCAATTTACTTACGGAAAAATCGGCCGCTTTGTTTTGCTTTAAAAATGCTTCCGCTTCTTCCTTGGTAGAGAATGTCTTGTTAAGTTTGGCGGAAAAAACGCTACCGGCCTCAGTTTTAAACTCGGCCGCTATCTTGAAAGAGGCCTGGGGTTCAAAACCCTCTATATCACGCTCACGCTCAACAATCAAACGCACCGCTACTGACTGTACACGCCCAGCAGAAAGTCCCGGTTTAATCTTTTTCCATAAAACGGGCGATAATTGATACCCTACCAAACGATCTAAAACTCGTCTTGCCTGTTGCGCATTTACAAGGTTAAAATTAATCTCACGCGGATTTTCTATGGCTTTTTGTATAGCCGCCTTGGTAACCGAGTTGAAAACGATCCTTTTTGTTTTCTTCTTATCAAGACCAAGCTCTTCTGCCAAATGCCAGGAAATAGCTTCTCCTTCACGGTCCTCATCACTTGCAAGCCATATGGTTTCCGCTTTATCGGCAAGTCCCTTAAGTTTTTTAACCAAGGCTTTTTTGTCCTTGTCCACTATATATTTTGGTGTGAAATCATTTTCGACATCCACTCCCAATTCCTTAGAGGGTAAATCCGCTATGTGCCCAAAGCTTGATTCTACCTTAAAATCCTTTCCTAAAAACTTCTCAATAGTCTTGGCCTTTGCAGGAGACTCAACAATTACTAAATTTTTCGCCATCAACCTTGTTTATACCTACAAATGTATACTAAAATTTAAACTTTGGAATTTCAAACATTTATTTCTTCCTGTTATTTATTAGAACTACGGCCATAAAATCATTTTTTTACTATTTAAAAAAAATTAGTCCGCCATTTTCATTATTTCCTATTTTTTAAAATGGACGGACTATTGCCACAACATAAAAATTAACTTGGCCACTACCTTCCACGACCTCAAAAAGCATAAAAAAAGGAAGTCAATGGCTTCCTTTTACTTTCTATATTATGGTAAAGTGGCTACAGCTCCAAAGTACTTAACAACTTAATATCATTGTCCAAATATTCATATTGATATAACGTTTGGTCCCCAATCATCAACAAACTAGAAGATAATGGAATTACGTCATAAGCTACAATATCTTTAAAATGGCTGACCATGGTAATATTTGGAGCATTGCTTTTATCATACACTTTTAAACCGGCCCCGCCATCACAAATAAACAATTGATCTCCTTTTACCCCTAAACCATTTGGTCCTTCCATAGGATAAATAACCTTAAGCTCGGGGTTTTTTAAGTTAGAGACATCTATAATATAAAGACCACTTTCCGTACCGCCACACATGTTACCCCCTTTGAGGGTTACGTATGCATAGGTACCATCTACCACTACAGGATCACAAGCGGTGCCATGCCTAAATTCGGAAATAAACTCAGGTTTTTCCGGATCTTTGATATCATAAATATACATTCCTTGCCTGCCACCCAAAAACAGTATTTCACCTTGGTTAAATATGGTTTCAATATCCCAGCCCACCTGCACGTCTTCCAGGACCTTAGGTTGCTCCAAATCCGCAATGTCGAAAATATTTAAATCGCTATAATCTACCACATATAAATAATTCCCAATAATTTTAAAACGGGCCAAAGAACCGCCCTGGCCCACCGTACCTTGCTGGGAATTCAACGTATTTTCGGACACAAAGGCCAAATCACAATTGTCACAGTTAAATTGTTTCTCATAATCGGCAACGGACCTTCTCTCCATGTTAACTTCCCAGCCAACCACAATATCCTTGTCATAATCAATATCCCCATATTCATAAATATCCGCTTGGGGAAAAGTTACATTGGTCATCCAAACACCATTATTATAAATGGCATTCTCCATTCTACTGATCAAACTAATTGCATTGATATCCGATATATTGAACACCACCAAGTCTCCATAACTATCCGCATATAATTTATCATCCTTTATGGATATATCATTATTGCCTTTCAGTTTTATAAAAGCGATACGCTCTGGATTTTGAGGTGAGGAATTATCTATTACATGAAAACCTAAGCCCACATCATTGACAAAAATATAGTTCTTATAGGCATATACTTTTCCTGAAGACACTACAGGTATCGGCTCCATAATATCTATGGCCTCTGCCTTGAACGAAACAGCATTCTTTAGAATAGGACGTGCCACTAAATAATCTTCATATGGACCATCATTGTCACATGAACTGAATACTGCCAATACTACTAGAAATACTACTAAGATTTTTGAATTCATGGTCTTGGTTATTTAAACATTTACCATAAGATGCTAAAATTCAATATTAGTTGCGTTGCGCAACATTAATTTAAATAAGTATCCTCCTCAAAACCAACACCGTCCTTGTACATAAAATAGGCGGGCACCTTGCTGAACATTGCAGTAAAAAAAATCCCTACACAGCATAACAACAATCCCAATTCAGCTACTATACCCGCAACCAATACCAATAAAAATATGATTAGCCAATTCTTGTTTCCCAAGATGAAACTTGCTTTCACCATACCAAATGCAGATAATTCGTTGGAAAAAGCCAAAAAGGCGGGCAATAGTGAAAGCGGAACAATGACATAGAACAACCCTACACCGCAGGCCAGCATTCCTAAAAGTGCAACACCCATAATATATAGGGCAAGTATAAATACTTTACCAATTCTGCCTTCCCTAAAAAAATAAAAATAGTCGTCAATACCATCTTTTTCTTCATCCTTTTGCCTACAAATCCTTAAGAAAGCCGCATTAATTGCCAGACTAAAGGTGCTTACCCCAATAATTACTATAGGTGACAAAATACCCATTGCAACCGTAACCATAGGTGGTAGCTCATCATGCTCCAAAGCATATGGGTCAGTGATACCTGTGGCAATCATGGGAATATAAAGTATTATATAAAAAGGAAGTATTGTCAAGAACGTGAGCAGTAAGGCAATAAAACCCTGAACCCATATTTTTTTAAACAATTCTATAGATCTATTGAATATACTTCCAAATTCCAAATTTGGTCTAGACTTTATTTCAGTAATTTTTTTCTCTAAATTCATGTTATAGCTGGTTGTTGTGTTACCAACAAATTTAAAATATTAACGGTTCCAAAGCCTAAAAATACCCTAAATAAGTATGTCAACTTGTCATATTTTTGATTATAATGGTATCTTTGCCAACCAAATATTTTTGTGAAGTAATAAGTAGAATGGAGAAAACCATAGATGAAAAGGTGCAAGGCACAACACTGGCCGTAGCAGCTAGAAAAGAAAACAAACGCAACTTGTTCATAGAGAGTTACGGTTGTGCAATGAACTTTGCTGACAGCGAGATCGTTGCATCTATCCTGGCCAACGAAGGTTTTAATACTACACAAGTATTGGAAGATGCAGATTTGGTCCTTGTAAATACTTGTTCTATTAGGGACAAGGCAGAGCAAACAATACGTAAACGATTAACGGAATATAATAAAGTAAAAAAATCAAGACCTCATCTAAAGGTCGGTGTTCTTGGCTGTATGGCAGAGCGTCTAAAAGATAAACTTTTGGACGAGGAAAAGATTGTAGATATGGTTGTGGGGCCAGATGCCTACAAAGACTTGCCCAATCTAATTAAAGAGGTAGACTCTGGCAGGGATGCTGTAAACGTTATACTTTCAAAGGACGAAACCTATGGAGATATTGCCCCAGTAAGGCTGAACACCAATGGGGTTACCGCCTTTGTTTCAATCACTAGGGGATGCGATAACATGTGCACCTTCTGTGTAGTACCCTTTACCAGAGGAAGAGAACGTAGTAGGGATCCGCAGTCCGTTTTGGCAGAAATCAACGAACTATGGAAAAAAGGATTTAAGGAAATCACCCTTTTAGGACAAAATGTAGATAGCTACCTATGGTACGGTGGTGGACTAAAAAAGAATTTTGAGAACGCTTCCCCAATGCAAAAAGCGACAGCCATCAACTTTTCCAAACTTTTGGAAATGGTAGCCTTGGCACAACCCAAAATGCGCATTAGATTTTCTACATCAAACCCGCAGGATATGACTTTGGACGTGATCAAAACCATGGCCAAATATAAAAACATATGCAACCATATTCATTTACCGGTTCAAAGTGGAAGTAACCGTATTTTAAAGGAAATGAACAGGTTACACACCATTGAGGAATATTTTGAGCTGATCGATAATATAAGGGAGCTTTTGCCAGATTGCGCCATTTCCCAAGATATAATTTCCGGCTTCCCTACGGAAACGGAAGAAGACCATGCCGCCACGTTAAAAGCCTTGGAATATGTAAAGTATGATTTTGGGTATATGTATGCCTACTCCGAAAGACCGGGAACGTTGGCAGGAAGAAAGATGGAGGACGATGTACCCGAACCTACCAAAAAAAGACGCCTATCTGAAATAATTGCGCTGCAAAGGGAACATTGCCAATTTAGAACGGAAAAGCATGTGGGTAAAATCCAGGAAGTCCTTATTGAAGGAACGTCAAAGAAATCTGAAAATGAATGGATGGGCAGAAACTCACAAAGTACGGTCGTGGTATTTCCTAAGGAGCATTATACGATCGGTGATTTTGTCAATGTCAAAATTCACGATTGTACCTCTGCAACACTAAAAGGTACTGCGTTAGATTATTCCGAAAACAATTAAATTAGTACAGAGCCATTTTCTATGGAAAGCATACAAAGTATAAAACAACGTTTTGAAATCATAGGTCAAGACCCTAAGCTCAATAGGGCATTGGAGAAGGCTATGCAGGTTGCCATTACGGATATTTCCGTCCTGGTTACCGGTGAAAGTGGAGTTGGTAAAGAGGCTATTCCAAAGATCATTCATTCCTTGTCCCATAGAAAGCACGCCAAATATATAGCGGTAAACTGTGGCGCCATACCGGAAGGAACTATAGACAGTGAACTTTTTGGACATGAAAAAGGGGCATTTACCGGGGCGACCCAAACCAGAAGCGGTTATTTTGAGGTCGCGGACGGCGGAACTATTTTTTTAGATGAAGTTGGCGAACTGCCCTTGACCACCCAAGTTAGGTTATTAAGGGTATTGGAAAATGGAGAATTCTTAAAAGTAGGTTCCTCCCAAGTCCAAAAAACCGATGTTCGTATTGTTGCGGCCACTAATGTCAATATGTTCGAGGCCATTAAAAAAGAACGGTTTAGAGAAGATCTGTACTATCGTTTAAGTACCGTTGAAATAAATATTCCCCCATTACGCGAACGTCAGGGAGATGTACATTTATTGTTCAGAAAATTTGCGTCTGACTTTAGCCAGAAATATAAGATGCCAACCATTAGGCTAGATGAGCAAGCGGTATCCTTACTGAATAAATATAGATGGCCAGGAAATATTAGGCAGCTTCGTAATATTGCCGAGCAAATTTCCGTATTGGAAGAAAATAGGTCCATTACCGCAGCTACCTTGAGCGGGTACCTGCCCAATAACACCAGTACCAATTTACCTGCGGTAGTCTCCAACACCAAAGCAGAAAGCGATTTCAGCAACGAGAGGGAGATTTTATATAAGGTATTGTTTGATATGAAGGGCGACCTGAACGATCTTAAAAAATTGACCATGGAATTGTTGAAAAACAACGATTCACAAAAAGTACAAAAGGACAATGAGAACCTGATCCGTAAAATTTATGGAAACGACGATGAGGAGGATATAGATCTGGACCAAGACTCCCAAGAAGAAACCAACTTAAATGTATTGCACCTACCTGAACCCAAGGAGGATCACATCCTTACTTCGGATGCATACGAGGACAAATACCATTTTGCCGAAGAGATAGAGGAAGAGGAAACCTTGTCCCTACAGGAGAAAGAAGTAGAACTGATTAAGAAATCCTTGGAACGCAACCGTGGCAAAAGAAAGGCGGCAGCGGCAGAATTAGGCATTTCAGAACGAACGCTCTATCGAAAAATTAAACAGTACGATCTTTAGAACTTATGAACATATTTACAATTAAATACATAAAAAAGGCTTTTATTTTCTCATCGCCCCTAGTATTACTATTAGGTTGTGGTATCTATAACTTTACGGGCGGTAACGTGGGGGAAGCCAAAACCTTTCAAGTAAATTATTTCCAGAACTATGCAACCCAGAGTCCGGGTTCTACTTTTGAACCGGGCGTAGATAGGGATTTTACGCTGGCCTTGCAGGATAGGATCATGAACCAGACCAGTTTGGACCTTATTACTTCCGGTAATCCAGACCTTTTATATGAAGGGGAAATAACCGAATACAAAATTTCACCCATGTCCGCCACTGCACAGCAGACCGCAGCACAAAACAGGCTTTCTATGCGCGTGAAGGTTAGATTTTACAACCGATTAAAAGAAGATGCAGCTTTTGACCAAAGTTTTTCGTTCTTTTATGACTATCCTGCCGATGTGCAGTTGGCATCCATAAAGAGTGAAGCGCACGAAGTAATATTTGAACGACTTACACAGGATATTTTCAACGCATCATTGGCAGACTGGTAACCTATATGAACGTAAAGGATTTTACATATTTTCTAGAACATCCTACCAAAGTAGTAGAACCGATCCACACAAAACATCTGGAGGATATTATTGCGGAATACCCTTATTTTCAAGCGGCACGTGCCTTACATTTAAAAGGACTTAAAAATCTTAATAGTTATAAATACAATAAGGCATTAAAGACAACGGCAGCCTTTACCACTGATCGCGATGTACTTTTTGAGTTCATCACCTCAAAGGATTTTTTACGGTATGACCATACGGATAATACTGTAATTATTGAACCGGAATCTAAAGTAGAGCCCCCAAAGGAACCAACTGCCCCTTTAATTGAAAACTCCGAGGACAAACCCTTACCACAGGACGCCACGGATGCCGAGCATATTCTAGACCCGGAATTGTTCCAATCCAAACCTACAACGGTTACCAAAGAAGAAGAAACCTTGGAAATAGGTAAACCGCTAACATTTAATGAAAAGGAAAAATATTCCTTTTCTGAATGGTTGAGCCTTGCTTCAAAAAAACCAATAAGCACCACAGGAGCGGAACAAACCAGTTCTACCGTAAAAGCTGAAAAGGTGCCTGAGAAAAAAGCTAAACCAGTTCAAAAGTTAGACGCCATAAAAAAGAAAAAATTTGAGCGCATAGACAAGTTTATAGCCAGCAATCCAAAAATAGACCCTACGGAGCAAAAAGGAACCAAACTTGATATCTCCAACTCTATAAAGATAGACAAGAACGAGCTGATGACAGAAACGCTGGCAAGGGTTTATCTTGAACAAAAGAAGTACAAAAAAGCCATACAGGCCTTTAAAATTTTAAGTTTGAAATATCCGGAAAAAAGTAGTTTCTTTGCAGACCGAATTAAGGCAGTAGAAAAAATTCAAAAAGATAATAAATAATATAGGATGAGTACATTTTCAATATTTTTAATCCTTATCATCGTCGTTTGCTTGTTATTAGTGTTGGTGATTATGGTACAGAACCCAAAAGGTGGCGGACTTTCCTCTTCTTTTGGTGGTGGTGGAACGCAAATTGCAGGCGGTGTCAAAAAAACAGGCGATTTCTTGGATAGAAGTACCTGGACATTGGCTGGTTTGTTGATCGTTCTTATACTTGCTTCCAACATTGCGCTTAAAGGCAATTTTGGCACTTCGGATTCAAAATTATTGCAAGGCGATGATATTGAAACTGTTGTTCCCGAAACTTTGCCTGAAGAGGTTACACCGGTAGAAACGGAACAAGTAACGCCTACGGACAGTTTATAATCCAAAAGATAAATTATAATAAAATGCCAGCTTCTGACAAGCTGGCATTTTTTGTTTACAATTTGTCAGTAAATAGGCAATGGCATAATTTCTGCCTGTAGAGACGTACACAAGTTAAAAATCAATTTAAAATTTAATAATTATGGCTAAAGTTAATATCAAACCATTGGCAGACAGAGTACTTATTGAGCCAATGGCCGCTGAGACTAAAACTGCGTCTGGACTTTACATTCCTGACACTGCAAAAGAGAAACCGCAAAAAGGTAAAGTTGTTGCCGTGGGACCAGGAACAAAAGATGACAAAGTTACCGTTAAGGTTGGTGATACCGTACTTTACGGAAAATATGCCGGGACCGAACTTAAATTGGAAGGAACCGATTATTTGATGATGAGAGAAAGCGATATTCTTGCCATCATCTAGTATTTTTCAGGAATCGATTAAATTGTTTTAAAGTAAAAAAAATTTAAACCATTACTTTACTTGTTATTCCTAGCTTTAACAGGTAAGAACTAAAAACTAAAATCCATAAAAATGGCAAAAGACATAAAATTTGACATAGATGCAAGAGACGGCCTTAAAAGAGGCGTTGATGCTTTGGCAAATGCAGTAAAGGTAACCTTGGGACCAAAAGGTAGAAATGTTATTATCAGCAAATCATTTGGCGCTCCCCAAGTAACAAAAGATGGTGTTACCGTTGCAAAAGAAATTGAATTAGAAAACCCATTGGAGAATATGGGTGCACAAATGGTTAAGGAAGTTGCTTCCAAAACCAACGACCTTGCCGGTGACGGTACTACTACCGCAACCGTATTGGCGCAAGCAATCGTAAAAGAAGGATTAAAGAACGTTGCCGCTGGTGCTAACCCAATGGACTTGAAAAGAGGTATAGACAAAGCTGTTGAGGCTATCGTTGCAGATTTGGCAAAACAAGCCAAAAAAGTAGGTGATTCTTCTGAAAAAATTAAGCAAGTAGCCTCTATTTCCGCTAATAACGATGAAACTATTGGTGATTTGATCGCACAAGCTTTTGGCAAAGTTGGCAAAGAAGGTGTAATTACCGTTGAAGAAGCCAAAGGTACCGATACATATGTAGACGTTGTAGAAGGTATGCAGTTTGATAGGGGTTACCTTTCTCCATATTTCGTTACCGATTCTGAAAAAATGGTTTCTGAGCTGGACAGCCCTTACATCTTGTTGTTCGACAAGAAAATTTCTTCAATGAAAGACTTATTACCGGTATTGGAGCCAGTTGCACAATCTGGTAAGCCTTTATTGATCATTGCCGAAGATGTTGATGGTGAAGCATTGGCTACGTTGGTAGTGAACAAATTAAGAGGTTCTTTAAAAATTGCCGCGGTTAAGGCACCAGGTTTTGGTGACAGAAGAAAGGCAATGTTAGAAGATATAGCCATCTTAACAGGCGGTACCGTTATCTCCGAGGAAAGAGGGTTCTCTTTGGACAACACTACGCTAGATATGTTAGGTACTTGTGAAAAAGTACAGATTGACAAGGACAATACTACAATCGTAAATGGTGGTGGTGTTGCAAAGGATATCAAAACAAGGGTTAACCAGATAAAATCTCAAATTGAGACAACAACTTCTGATTACGATAAGGAAAAACTTCAAGAGCGTTTGGCCAAGTTGGCCGGTGGTGTTGCCGTACTTTACGTAGGTGCAGCTTCTGAAGTTGAAATGAAGGAGAAAAAAGATAGGGTTGACGATGCATTGCATGCTACAAGAGCTGCAGTGGAAGAAGGTATTGTTGCCGGTGGTGGTGTTGCTTTGGTAAGAGCAAAATCAGTTCTTTCCAAAGTTTCTACGGACAATGAAGATGAGGCCACTGGTCTACAGATCGTAGCCCGTGCCATAGAAGCTCCATTAAGAACTATCGTTTCTAATGCTGGTGGTGAAGGATCTGTAGTAATCGCAAAAATACTTGAAGGTAAAGGTGATTACGGTTATGACGCCAAATCTGAGAAATATGTTGAGATGATGAAAGCCGGTATCATAGATCCTAAGAAAGTGACAAGGGTAGCCTTAGAAAATGCCGCTTCTGTTGCCGGTATGATCTTGACTACGGAATGTGCCTTGACCGATATTAAGGAAGATGCTCCTGCTATGCCTCCTATGGGCGGCGGTGGCGGTATGCCAGGCATGATGTAGGTCGACAGCGTCGACAGGCAATTATTTGCTTGTTCTAACAGTTTATATTTTTTTTTAAAACCGCTCTTGAAATATCAAGAGCGGTTTTTTTTGATTTTAAATATGATCAACAAAAAAACCACCTTCTTTATTTACAGAAGGTGGTTTTCATGTCCAAATGGTAAGCCTACCTGTAGGCTAGTTACCGACTACTTCTTTCTAGGAGCAGCTTTTGGAGCAGCCTTTTTTCCAGCTTTTGCCGGAGCAGGCTTTGCAGCTGGTTTCCCTGCTGATTTTGCTTGTGCCATTAGTATAGAATTTAAATAAATCTATGCTAATGTATTTCACAATTTGATCCGTGATAATTTCGTTGGCAAAATATTAACTAAAACTTTTTTAGCAATTTCAAAGCATAGCCATAACCTCAATAAACATAAAGGTTTCCATCACTTTTAATGATGTGCGCCATCATCAGAATTATCCTCCCGGTACTTGCAACAAGGGTGTACGCTATTGTATGCCTCATCAGTAGCCTTTAATTCCTTTGTATCATGGCCAACGGCAACAATTGCGGTCTTTATTTTCATGGCATCTGTCTTTCGCTCGTCCATAATTATATTTAACTGATGCGTGGGTATATCCCAATTGGCATACTTTACCCCTTTCACGTTCAACGCAGCTTCCTCAATACGCTCTTTACACATGGCGCATTTACCATTCACATCAAAAGTCATTTTCTTATTCTTGTCCTGTGCATAGGTTACCACAGCAATTAATATCATTGCAATGGATAAAATAGTTGTTTTCATAAGTATAAATTTACGTGTTAAAAAATTTTAAATCTAAAGCCGCCATAAAACATTCTACCCATTATTGGCGCATATACAATGGTTGTATCAAAATTTGGACCAAAAGGATTATCAGCGCCCAATACAGGATTAGTTTGCTGCACATCCGAAAGGTTTTCACCACCCACATACACTTCAAATGAATTAGAGAATACTTTTGTCACTTGAGCATTCATTAGATTATATGTTGGGGAAAAAGCAGGTAATTGGTATTCCACCGGGTTAGCACTTGTATCTGGCAACCGCGCTTCTCCAAAACTATGAAGGGTATAATCAAATTTCCATTGTGCACCATTATCCTTAGCCTCGGTCTCATACCCTAAATTAACAAAAAATCGATGTTGTGCTTGTAATGGTTTCTGTAGATTTCCGCTTATATAATCTGTAGATACATCATAATACTTATATGATGTTCTAAAATTAAGACGGGTCAAAAGCTCATAATTTAATTCTACTTGAAAACTTTTAGCACTACTCTCTCCTTCCAAATTATAAAATGAAACTTCTTGCGGATTTTCCCAATCCACCACCACTTGGTTTTCAAAATCCGTGATGTAATAATCTAAAGAAATATCTCCCTTTTTATTCAAAAAATTAAATCCCTGCAGAAAACTAACTCCATAATTCCATGCATCTTCTGACTCTAAACCATACACGTCGCCACCCGAACCTGCAATATTAATTTGTCTAGCAGAGGCGAACAATTGCTGATTTTCGGCAAAAATATTTGCAGCTCTCTTTCCTCTACCAAATGATCCTCGTAGACTTCCTCTATCCCATGGGGTATATCTAATGTGAAATCGTGGTGTTACAAAAGTTCCCAATCGATTATGATTATCTACGCGTAATCCGGCAGTTAAACTTACCTTGTCCAAATTCTCGTAACTATACTCAAAAAATGCTCCTACCGACCTATCTTCCCTAGAATAATCATCAGTAGTCACCACCTCATCATAACCGTCATATGCAAAAGAAATTCCGGTTTTAAACTTATTTCTTGTATCCCCTATTATAGAATTAAAAAGAAGACTGGAATAAATGCTTTCATGGCTAATATCATATGTTCTAAAACCAAAATACGAATCTTGCTTATGCAGACTATAGGCTGTCTGAAAACCAAAACTTTGAAACGGAAGTTCAGGAAAAACATAACCCAATTTTAACGAGGTATCAAACCTGCGGGTATTTATCTCACTACCCCACACTTCGGCTCCGCTCAGCGCAGGAACTTCGGCTCCGCTCAGTGAACCACCATTATCAACTCTATCTGTATTAGGATTAAAATCTACTTGCCCTACTTGTTTCTCATCATTCAAAAAACGAACATTTAAGAAACTTACAAAACCTGTTTCAGGATTCTGATACTGCCAACGGTTCATCACATTTATTTGCTCCCCCAAAGGCGCATCTAAAAATCCGTCTTCATTATTATCTTCTTTTTGAGTTCTCGTATTTCCATGAATATATAATCCTGTACTCAATTTATCCGTCAGCTTTTTATTAAAATGTGTATTCAATTCATAACGCCCATTCTGATTGGCATATCCATTTACAAAAACTGCATTATCGGTTAACGGCTTTACCAACTCGGTATTAATCTGACCTGATATACTTTCGTAACCATTCACCACACTACCAGCACCTTTTGTAATCTGTATACTTTCTATCCACGTACCTGGCGTAAATGTTAATCCATAGGCTTGAGATGCACCACGTACCATAGGAATGTTTTCTTGGGTAATCAACAAATACGGACTCGTTAATCCTAACATTTGAATTTGCTTGGTTCCCGTTAGTCCATCAGAAAGGTTTACATCGATAGACGGATTGGTTTCGAAACTCTCTGCCAGATTACAGCAAGCGGCTTTTAACAACTCATCACTGTTTACTGTAATTACATTCTGCGGACTAAAATATGTTTTCTGTATAGCATCTCTTTCCTGCTGAACAACAACCTCATCTAATTCATTAGATGGCTTAAGAGTAACTCGTATTGTTTTTGGAGCATTTATAGTCAGTGTATCCGATTCAAAACCAACATAACTTATAATCAATTTATTGAACTCTTTCAGATATGGAATTGAGAATTTACCATCGAAATCTGTTACCACCCCAGTTTGCGAATCTTGCCAATAGACATTAGCCCCAGAAAGACTTAATGCATTAGATGCGTCAGAATCGAAAACAACACCTTCTACTTTTTCCTGAGAAAAACTAAAATAAGGCAACATGCACAAAAGCAATACTACTATATATTTATTCATTTAATATTCAATTCAATTTGATTAATCAATTTTCACCGTTCGCAATCGCAATGCATTGGCAATTACCGAAACAGAACTAAAACTCATCGCTAAAGCCGCAATCATTGGAGAAAGCAATAATCCAAAAAATGGATATAGCACTCCCGCCGCAATTGGTATACCTACCGTATTATAAATTAAGGCGAAAAATAAATTCTGTTTTATATTCTTCATAACCGCATTACTAAGGTTATATGCTTTTACAATTCCATGTAAATCTCCTTTTACCAAAGTAATTGCAGCACTTTCAATGGCAACATCCGTTCCCGTACCCATTGCAATACCTACATCGCTTTTAGCCAGAGCAGGCGCATCATTAATACCATCTCCTGCAACAGCTACCTTTCTTCCTTCAGATTGTAAACGCTCTACCTCAGCCAATTTATCCTGTGGTAACATACCTGCCTTAAAATCTGCCAGACTTAATTGTTCCGCTACTGCCTTTGCCGTATCATGATTGTCCCCGGTAAGCATTATCACTGCAATACCAGCTTTCTGCAACTCTTCAATAGCTTTTTTGCTCGTCTCTTTAATTTTATCTCCGATTGCAACAAAACCAACTGCCTTATCACCAATTGCCAAGTAAGAAACTGTTTTTCCAAGTTTTTGACGAGAAACTACATCTGCCTTTAAACTATCTAAAATGGATACTTGAACCTCATTCATCATCTTCTCATTACCCAAGGCAATAAATTCACCATTTATTTTCCCAGTGACGCCCATACCTGTAACCGAATTAAAATCTTCAACTTTTAAAACATTTACATTATTCGCCTTTCCATACTTTACAGTTGCATCTGCCAAGGGATGCTCACTTTGCTGATTTAATGAAACAATATATTGCAATACCTTTTCCTGATTAATCTCAGAAATAACACCCACCTTTTCTACAGATGGTTTTCCTTCCGTAATTGTACCGGTCTTATCTACAATTAGCGTGTCAATTTTGTCCATTCGCTCTAAAGCTTCTGCATTTTTTATCAGCACGCCAGATTGAGCTCCTTTACCCACACCCACCATTACGGACATTGGGGTAGCCAAACCTAGGGCACATGGACATGCTATTATCAATACAGCAATAGCATTTACCAAAGCATATACATAAGCAGGTTCTGGACCAAAAATGACCCAAACAATAAAGGTGATTACAGAAATGAACACCACAGCAGGCACAAAATAACTTGAGATTTTATCCGCTAATTTTTGAATTGGCGCCTGGCTACGACTTGCCTTGTTCACCATATCAATAATTTGGGAGAGCAACGTATCTGAACCAACCTTCTCTGCTATCATCACAAAAGAACGCTTACCATTAATTGTCCCAGAATTTACTGTATCACCCTCTACTTTTTGTACCGGAACAGGTTCGCCCGTTATCATAGATTCATCAACCGTACTTTCCCCTTCATGCACGCTTCCATCAACAGGTATTTTATCACCAGGTTTCACCCTAAGCAAATCTCCTTTTACTATGTTATCTATTGCAATAGTTTCCTCTTTTCCATCAACGATTCTAATCGCCTTATTGGGCGCTAATTTTAAAAGTTCTTTAACCGCAGAATTAGTTTTACTATGTGCACGAGCCTCTAATAACTGCCCGAACAAGACTAGAGTCAATATAACCGTAGCTGCCTCAAAATATACATGAACCGTACCTTGATCTGTCTTAAACTGTGGAGGAAAAAAATCTGGGACCAAAATAGCAAATACACTAAATAACCACGCTACACCTGCTCCAATACCAATCAACGTAAACATGTTCAAATTCCATGTTTTTACAGAACGATAGGCACGTTCAAAAAACATCCAAGTTGCATAAAACACCACAGGGATTGATAGTGCAAACTGCACCCAATTCCAGTTTCTTAGGCTCAAAATATTATGAAGCGGATTGTTCGGTATCATTTCTGACATTGCTATAATAAAAATGGGCAACGTAAAAGCCACCGCTATTTTAAACTTTTTCAAAAGCTTATTATAACTTTTCTCTTCAGCAGAAACATCAGCTTGCTTTGGCACTAAATCCATACCACAAATAGGGCAATCACCCGGTTCATCACGAACCACCTCAGGATGCATTGGGCACGTATATTCTTGACCTTTATGAATCGAGGCACTTGCCTCTTCTACCAAATCCATACCACAAACCGGGCAATCGCCAGGCTCTGTATAGGTTTTATCTCCCTCGCAATGCATGGGGCAATAGAAAACACCATTTCCATTATCTATTTTCTTGGGTTTCACTTCTTTGTGTTGATGCCCTCCTAATTCATGAATTGAATAATGACCACCATCTTCTTTCATGGCATTTTGCAAAGTAGCTAAAGTCAATTCTGAATCCATTTCTAAAGTAGCTTCAGCTTTTTCTAAATTTACAGAAGCACTGGTTACACCATCAATATTCGCCAATGTCTTTTCTACATGAGACCTACATCCATTACAGGTCATGCCCACTATAGTATATGTATGTTTCATACCTTTTATTATAATTATTTTATAAATCTGAATACCTATTTAGATATCCTATTTGACCTTTTAATTCTTCACAACAACTGGCTGTTTATCAAAAATATTAAGCTTGCCGTTTCTATAATTAATTACATACAGCATATCGTCTTTGATCATCATATCCGTTGGTTTTTCTATTTGGTCTTTTAACACCTGTAGCAACTCACCAGTCTTACTTAAAACCAATACCCGATTGTTTTCAAAATCAGTTACAAACACTTCATCAACCGAAACAAAAATCCCTGTTGCCGCATTCATCTTTTGATTTTGACCCATCATTTGAAGAAAACCGCCTTTTTTATCGAACACTTGTACTCGATTATTATAGGCATCTGCTACCCAAATCTTATCCGTGGTAATCTGTACATCTGTAGGATAATAAAACTCCCCTTCTGCTTTTCCTTCTTTACCAAAGGAAATCCAGCTTTTGCCATCAAAATAGAGAATTCGATTATTGTAAAAATCTGCAATTGCCCGTTCATTTTCATAAACAGAAACTCCCGCAGGTGCATCCAATGAATCTGAAACCTGCATTATGAACCTCCCTTTTTTATCAACCGTTTCAATAACATCTTTCCCATATTGAGGAATAAAAATTGTCTCCTTTATAGCATCAATATGCATTGGTCTGTCTAATGAATCTACAGTTTCCGTGATTTTGCCTTCTGTATCAATTTTCACCAAACGGTTATGATCGCCATCTGATAACCAAATAGCTCCATTTACCTGAGTTAACCCAATAGGATTCACCCCATCTAACAGAAGAGTTCTAGACAACACCCACTCTTTAGGAACAGGTGCTTTTTCTTTACAAGCAGACGCAAAGACTAAAACGATGAGTAAACATATACTTTTTCTCATTATTTATAGCTTAAACGTTCGTACTTACAACATGCTGGTAAATTTCCATAATCATCGGTATGTGCTTGATGATTTTTGGTATCATGACCTGCAACCGCAACTTGCTTTTCAATTTTTTCAAGAGAAGTTAATCCCGCATCAAATGAAACCTTCATGATTTTGGTATCCTTATCCCAAGAAACGGCAGAAACACCTTGCACAGATTCTGCAGCTTTGGTTATTCTAGCCTCACACATAGCACAATTACCGGCTACCATTACATTTTTACTTACCGTGCCTTCAGACTTTTTAGTCATTTCACTCGCAGATGATTCTTCAATTTCACCATTGGCACGTTCAACTTTTGCGGTAATTGGCGTGTAACCCGCTTTTTCAACTTGCTTCTCTACATCAACTAGTGTTAATGCTTTTTCCGCTGGATAAGAAAAACTAAAGTCTCCTGTTTCAATATCTATCTTCACATTCTTAATACCTTTAAACTCCTTGAATTTCTTCTCAAGTCCATATGCACAAAACGGACAGCCTAGACCATCTACCTGCACCATAAACTTATCCTTACCATCTTGTGCAACCGCACTAAAGACAACCATTAGCGTTAACAACGCCGATATAATTATTGATTTTTTCATTATTTTATGTTTTAAAAATTTTTATTAAAATGAATATCTAGAACCTAAAAACAGGCTATAGTTTAATTTACGACCTGCTTCAATATCGTTTACCAAAGGCACCTGCACAGCTAAGTCGAACGTAACATTCTTTCTTGCATACTGGATACCTTGTGCGTACAATAATTGATACCAATCACGCTCTACCAGCCAAGAGTTGGTATATTCAAAATACAGATTGATTTGTTTATTAGGATACTGTGGCTTTAACAATGGAAGACCAAAACCAATTTTATGGGTCAACGCATCCAAGCTACCATCGGGCACCCAATTATAGCCTAGTTCGTTAGAAATACCATATTTGAGCGATTCGTAACCTGCAACAATACCATAATATCCCGCATATTTGCCCGTACTTAAATCCATTACGTCCAATTCTTTACCAGTAGGCAGTGTTTGTAAAGTTTTGGCTACCATTCTAAAAGTCTTGCCCGTACCATCTTTTCTAAAGAATTGATATTTACCCATTATTTTAATATCCGCTAAACTGCTACCACTCGGTCCGTTTTCGATATCATAATTTATATACGGTAAATGTATTGCCACCAAAGAATTAGAAGTTGGCAAATAATGTAGCATTACCGGAACATAGGTGAAATCACCTCTTTCCGTATGCCGTATCTCTGTTAAGGTTTTTGCAGTAAAACTACCGCCACCCAACATAATGGGTTTATCGGCAGTAATAGGAGGACCTTGTGCCTCACAATATTGTATCCCAAATAGGATAATGGCTAAAAGCCAAGTAAAATTTTTCATTGAATGTTAGATTTGATTCAAAAATGTGTGAACGCAAAAAAGCGACGTATAACACGTTTTAAATCAAATCAAAAAAACTTGGTGCAGTATGTTCAAATCCTCTGCCAATATAGGCGGCGGATAAGAATCAAAAACAACTTCCTTATCCGTAGACTCTTGGAACAAGTTTAAATAAGAAGTTGTGAAGGAAATTAAGAATACTTGTTGAGAGAAATCTAAATTGAACGTATCATGGTTTAAATCATCTTGACCTTGCATGGTAAAAGATTCATCATCACAACAATGCTTTTCATATTGCGATGCATCATCCAATAAAGCCAAACCAGCTTCCATACCGCAATCTTCGGCGGAATGAAAAAAGGCTATATCCAAAACACGGCCCATGCATAAATGTTTTTCTACCGTCCATGAAATAGTGGACAGCAGCAACAGCAATGCCATTGCAACGGAAAAAAATTTATGTAGCATATTCCTCATCGCGGTAAAATTACAAAATAATCAATATTTAACATCCTTAATACCATTTCTTTAACGAAACATTGTAGAACCTATTTCCATTTTCCCGTTTTACACATTAAAAAAACCCATAAGCGTATACGATTAGCAGTGATTTTAAGTTTAAAGAGTAACACAAAGATTAAATAACCATTATTAACATTTAAAAACACTAATCATTTTAAATTAAAAATTATGAGAAAACAATTAAAGTATACCTTTTTAATATGCACCATTGCTTTATTTATAGGCAGTTGTAGTTCTGATGACGGCTCTGTTTTTGACACACCTATTCCTGACAATACCGATGGGGCGGACGATGGCGACAATGAAGAGCCGGAAGTGGCCACTTTGGTCTTTAATGAGGCAGACCCATCTAACAATCAAATATCAGCATCTGCCAATGGTGAAGTAGGCACTACGGTACCGGGCAGGGTTATTTTTACATCAGATGCAACTACACAGCGCAGAATGTATATTACACAAAATATTTCCGGACAAGGAGAAATGCCATTTAGCGCGTTTGATCTTGTCAGTGAAGATTTAAGTAAAGTTTTAAAACCTGACGGATCTATAGATTTAGATGGCGCATCCAAAAAAGAAATTGATTTTACATTTTCCCTACCGGTGCCGGACATTGATAACGGAGAGATCGTCTACACTTTTTGGACCACAACAGGAAAAGGAGATTTTAGGGATACCACCAAAAGATTGGCTTTAGGTGCAGGTACCATTACCGTAACGGTCGGAACAGGAACCAACCCTACTGCAGAGGTAAGGGAATTTAACGAAGTAAAATTGTTTGCCCCGGATGTGAACGGAAATACGGAAACTTTCTTTTCCCTTTTAAACGAAACGGTCTATAAGGTTAATGTAGGTCGCGAATTTAGGGCGTTCTGGGATTTTGGATATTATTATGGTGCCTCTGGCGTATCTGCAGATGACAATGCTTCCTTTTCTTCTACAGAACAGTATGATGCTAATTTTGGATTTCCGGTAGAAGGACTTCAACCAGGTGAAGACGAGGAAAATGCGGAAACAGAAACTCTTAACCAAATGTTCTTTGCGTCTTCTGATTTGGATGCAACGGCCTTTGATGCAATAACCCTTTCTGGGGAGCTTGATTTCATTGCTAGTTCAGATACCCAAAAAATTACCAATCTTAGCGTTGGCGATGTGGTAGAGTTTGTAGATAACTATGGTAAAAAAGGGTTGATCAAGGTTACTGCGATCCAACCAGGATTTGGCAATAATGACTTTATTGAATTCAGTGTCAAGATACAGCCATAACCCAACAAAATATAAACAAGTCTTAAAGAGAGGATGCGTAAGGCATCCTCTCTTTTATTTTAAAAAAGACAGGGCTTATTGCATACAATATGTATTTTTGCCAAAAAAAAAATATGTTCAGCTCACTACGCCCTCAAGTTAGTTCCATTATAGACTCCAACACCACCAAAGAAGCCAAAATGCAGGCCATTTGTGAACTTTTAAAAGAAGAGGTTCCTCATTATGACTGGGTAGGTTTTTATTTTAAAAATGGCGATAAGAGAGAATTAAAACTTGGACCATACGCGGGAGAACCTACGGACCACACCATTATTCCTTTTGGAAAGGGCATTTGTGGGCAAGTAGCCGAAAGCAACGAGAATTTTGTTGTACCCGACGTACAGGCCCAGGACAACTACATTGCTTGCAGTATTACCGTAAAATCCGAAATTGTAATACCCATGTTCGTCAACGGAGAAAACATTGGACAAATAGATATTGACTCTAACACCCCCGATCCCTTTACCAAGGCAGATGAGGCTTTTTTGGAATTCGTAAATTTTGAAGTGGCCAAAATTCTTTAAAACTTTAGTCCTTTTGTTGATAAACTAGCTCATTTAATACGTGTAAAAAAATTACTTTTGCTTGCTTATTAAAAACATTTAAGCACCATACAATGAGCAGTGTAAAAAAAGCATCTTCAGCCTTAATTTCAGTTTTCCATAAAGACGGTTTAGAGCCAATTGTTAAGAAATTCCAAGAATTGGGAATTACTATTTACTCTACCGGAGGTACTGAAAAATTCATTAAAGATTTAGGAATAGATGTTGTTCCCGTAGAAGATGTCACCAGCTACCCGTCAATACTTGGTGGAAGGGTAAAAACCTTGCACCCAAAGGTTTTTGGCGGTATTTTGAACAGACAGGATAACGAAAGTGACGCTGCACAATTGGCGGAATTTGAAATTCCTCAAATAGATATTGTCATCGTAGATCTTTACCCATTTGAAAAAACGGTTGCAAGTGGTGCTCCAGAACAAGATATTATAGAAAAAATTGATATTGGCGGTATTTCGTTGATCCGTGCGGCGGCCAAAAACTTTAAGGATGTAATCTGTGTCTCCTCCATGGAAGACTATACCGACTTTTTAGAGGTTGTTTCTGCCGATAACGGAAATATTAGCTTAGAGGACAGAAAGCGTTTTGCCGCAAAAGCATTCAACGTTTCCTCACATTATGACACTGCTATCTTCAATTACTTTAACCAAAACCATGACCTAGCGGCCTTGAAAATCAGTGAAACTCAAGGTAAGGTATTGCGCTATGGAGAAAATCCGCATCAAAAAGGATTCTTTTTTGGTGATTTTGATGCCATGTTCTCCAAACTACACGGTAAGGAATTATCCTATAACAATTTATTAGATGTTGATGCTGCGGTAAACTTAATGCTTGAGTTTAAAAACGACGAACCAACTTTTGCCATTCTAAAGCATAACAATGCTTGTGGACTTGCACAACGCAATTCCTTGCACCAAGCGTACGTAGATGCTTTAGCCGGAGACCCAGTTTCCGCTTTCGGAGGTGTTTTAATCAGCAACAAGGAAATTGACAAAGCTACTGCCGAAGAAATTCACAAATTATTCTGTGAAGTGGTCATAGCACCAAGCTATAACGCGGAGGCTTTGGAAATATTGAAAGGAAAGAAAAACAGGATTATCCTAATACAGAACGATGTTGAAATGCCACAAATGCAGGTAAGAACTTGCTTAAACGGTATGTTGTTACAGGAAAAAGACCATAAAACAGATTCAATCCAAGATTTAGCCAATGCTACGGATACAAAGCCAACAGATCAAGAGTTGGAAGATTTAATTTTTGCATCCAAACTTTGCAAACACACAAAATCCAATACTATTGTCCTGGCCAAGAACAAACAACTTTGCGCAAGCGGTACCGGACAGACCAGTAGAGTTGATGCATTGAACCAAGCCATTCATAAAGCACAGTCGTTTAATTTTGACCTCAACGGTGCTGTTATGGCCAGTGATGCATTTTTTCCTTTCCCAGATTGCGTTGAAATTGCGGACAAGGCCGGTATTACCAGTGTAATACAGCCTGGTGGTTCTATCAAGGACCAATTAAGCATTGATTATTGCAATGAACATAAAATTTCAATGGTGATGACGGGTACGCGTCATTTCAAGCATTAATTTCATTACTTTTGTCGATGAAATACACCCTTTTATCTAAAATTTAAACATCACATATGGGATTTTTTGATTTCTTGACCGAGGAAATAGCTATAGATTTAGGTACAGCGAACACCCTTATCATCCATAATGACAAAGTTGTTGTCGATAGCCCATCCATCGTTGCCAGAGATAGAATTAGCGGAAAAATTATTGCAGTTGGTAAGGAAGCCAACATGATGCAAGGAAAAACCCATGAAAACATTAAGACCATTAGACCGTTGAAAGATGGTGTAATTGCAGATTTTGATGCATCTGAAAAGATGTTGATGATGTTTATTAAGAACATACCTGCATTAAAGAAAAAATGGTTTCCACCAGCATTACGTTTGGTAATTTGTATTCCTAGTGGTATTACCGAAGTAGAAATGCGTGCGGTAAAAGAATCTGCTGAACGTGTTAACGGTAAAGAGGTATACTTAATTCATGAACCAATGGCTGCCGCAATAGGTATTGGTTTAGATATTATGCAACCAAAAGGTAATATGATTGTAGATATAGGTGGTGGTACCACTGAGATTGCAGTTATAGCATTAGGAGGTATCGTTTGTGATAAATCGGTTAAAATTGCAGGTGATGTCTTTACCAATGATATCATTTACTACATGCGTACGCAACACAATTTATATGTAGGCGAAAGTACTGCGGAGGCCATTAAGATAGAAATAGGTTCCGCGACGGAAGATTTACAGTCCCCACCAGATGAGAAATCGGTGCAAGGGCGCGATCTGTTGACCGGTAAACCAAAACAAGTTCAGATTTCCTATAGGGAAATTGCAAAGGCCTTGGATAAATCCATCCTACGTGTAGAGGATGCCGTTATGGAAACTTTATCCCAAACTCCGCCAGAATTGGCTGCGGATATCTATAATACCGGTATATATCTTGCCGGTGGTGGTTCCATGCTAAGAGGACTTGATAGGAGGTTATCCCAAAAAACAGATTTACCCGTATATATTGCAGAAGACCCGTTACGTGCCGTTGTACGTGGAACCGGTATTGCATTAAAAAATCTAGAACGTTATAAAAGTATTCTAATCAAGTAATATTTGGTTATTTTTAAAGGGGCAATTGGTATTTAGGCCAGCAAAGCTTTTTAAATTGCCCAAGACCATATCACAATGATTAACGAACGATTTCTAAAATTTCCCTGAAGGGAAATTTTATAATCGATTAAAAATATAGGGGTGAATGCAGCAGATCATAAATTTTATAATTAGGTATAAAACCTTTTTGCTATACTTTTTCCTGTTAGTAATATCCTTGATCTTTACGTTTCAATCCCATTCATACCATCAATCCAAATTTTTAAATTCATCCAATTACCTTACCGGCAGTATCTATTCCTTCTCGGATAATATCAGCTCCTATTTTGGACTAAGGGAGGAAAATAATCGGTTGGTAGAGGAAAACAGAAGGCTTCGTAACAAACTGTTCAACTCAACACTTTTGACCACTACTTCCTTGGATTCAACGTCCAATGACTATGAAGTAATCAAAGGTAGGGTCATCAATAACAGTTATGCCGATCAGCGCAACTATATCACTATTGACAAAGGCCTTAACGATAGCGTTGCACAGGATATGGGCGTCATAACGGATAAAGGTATCTTGGGAATAGTAGAGAACACATCTAATAATTTTGCCACGGTACAGAGTATATTGAGCGAACGATCTACCATCAATGCAAAAATTAAAAACTCCAATCATTTTGGTTCTTTGGTGTGGGAAAACACACAAGATTACAATGTTGTACAGTTAATAGATATTCCTAGACTTGTTCCCCTTACCATTGGTGATACTATAGTTACAGGGGCTATGAGCAGTATATTTCCCGAGAACATACCTATTGGAACCATAAAGAATTTTGACCTAGATAATTCTAAAAGTTTTTATTTTATTGATGTGGAACTTTTTAATGATATGACCAATATTGGCAATATTTATATCATCAAAAATCTAAACCGCAAAGAAGTATTGGAATTAGAAGCAGAAACACAGAACAATGATCAATAGCGGCTTCTTCCGTAACGTAACTAGATTTGTTTTACTGATACTGGTACAGGTATTGGTATTTAACAACCTCAACTTTTTTGGCTACATTAATCCGCTGATTTATATCCTTTTTCTTTACTGGTACCCTATAAAACAGAACAGGACCACCTTTATTGTCACCTGCTTTATTTTAGGATTGTTGGTAGATATTTTTTCTGACACATTGGCTATAAATGCAGCTGCAACGGTTACCATTGCTTATTTACGCCCTACTATTATGAGATTTGTTTTTGGGGTCAATTATGAATTCCAAAGTTTTAAGTTAAACAACAGTACCAAGGCACAACAATTTACGTTTTTAGCGTTATTAACTATAATACATCACTTGGTATACTTCACCTTGGAAATTTTTAGCTTTTCAAATAGCTTATTAATTTTGCAGAAAACCGTTACGGTGGGTATTGCCACATTGATTTTAAGTATTTTGTTCAGCACACTATTTAGCAGTAAAAAAGAATGAGAAAAATTCTTTTATCCTCTTTGATCATCCTTATAGCCATTGCGTTCCTGGGCAGGCTTTCCTATTTGCAAATATTCAGCTTTTCTACCGATCATATGTTGGACGATCCGGCAATCAAGGCCATTTATGATTATCCTGAAAGGGGTTATATCTATGATAGAAACGGAAAACTATTGGTGGGTAATGATCCAGCCTATGATGTAATGGTCATACCAAGGGAGGTAAAACCACTAGACACTTTGGAATTTTGTGGTCTTTTAGGAATTGATAAGGAGAAATTTATTGAAAAATTAAGAAAGGCCAGGGTATACTCGCCAAGGCTGCCTTCTGTTTTGGTACCACAGCTGTCCAAGCAGGATTATGCCAAACTTCAAGAGAAAATGCGTAAATACACCGGATTTTATATCCAAAAGAGGTCTTTGCGTTATTATGATACCCCAAGTGCAGCCAATGTATTGGGATATATTAGTGAAGTAAATGAAGGAGATTTGGCCGTTAACAAATATTATGTTCAAGGTGAACTCAAAGGTCGTACCGGGGTAGAACGTTATTATGAAGATCTATTACGTGGAAGAAAAGGCGTACAATACATTCAAAAAGACCGATTTAATAGGGATATTGGTCCATATAAAAATGGTGCCTTGGACACCCTTCCGGAACAAGGAAAACAAATAAGCATAACCATAGATAAGACCTTACAGGAATATGGTGAAACACTTATGAACGGTAAAAGGGGCGGTATTGTAGCCATTGAACCTGCAACAGGGGAAATCCTTTCCATGATTTCCGGTCCTACATATGACCCTGCTTTATTGGTGGGTAGGGAACGGTCAAAAAATTATACAAAATTATATAATGACACCATTGCGAACCCAACTTGGGATCGGTCTATTCATGCACAACAACCCCCGGGATCACCGTTTAAAACCTTAAATGCATTGATTGCCTTACAGGAAGGAGTTATTGATGAAAATACCAAGATCCAATGTTATAACGGTTTTTATGTTGGCCGAAAAAAGAAAGGGTGTCATTGTGGTGGAGGTCTACGTGATATACATAGTGGTATTTATGTATCTTGTAATGCTTATTTTGCGGGCGCATTTAAAAAAATATATGAAAAATTTGATACCACGGACGAAGGTATGGATGTCTGGGAAAAGCACATGCGTAGCTTTGGTTTAGGAGATTATCTTGGGTATGACTTGCCATTTGGACAGAAAGGTAGAATACCGAGCAAGGAATATTACGATAAATGGTATGGAGACAACAGGTGGAGCGCGTCCTATATCATTTCTAACTCTATTGGTCAAGGGGAAATATTGGCAACTCCTGTTCAATTAGCGAATATGACCGCGGCCATAGCAAATAGGGGATATTATTTTACCCCCCATATCTTAAAAAAGATTGAAGGCAAGGAAATTACAGAACCACGGTTTACTGAAGCAAAGCATACCACTATTGACCCTAAATATTTTGAACCGGTCATTGAAGGCATGGCAGATGTGTATAAAAAAGGAACCGCAAGATGGCTTCAAATTCCGGACATAGAAATAGCGGGTAAAACAGGTACGGCAGAAAACTTTACAAAAATTAACGGTGTTCGCACACAGTTAACGGATCATTCCGTATTTGTTGCTTTTGCTCCTGTGGACGATCCTAAAATTGCCATTGCCGTATATATTGAAAATGGGTATTTTGGTTCCAGGTATGCCGGACACATTGCTTCCCTAATGATCGAGAAATATCTTAAGGGAGAAATTACCAGAACCGATTTAGAAAAACGAATGCTGGAAAAAACGTTGGAAGCAGAATATGCGAAACCCTACAGCGGGGAGGAGTTTAAAATTAACGAACGTGTCTGGTAGAAGTATCCTAAAACGTATAGACTGGTTAAGCGTATTCATTTATTTAGCGCTCGTTCTCATAGGATGGGTCAACATCTACTCCAGTACTTTTTCCGAAGAGCACGCCTCTATATTTGACTTTGGCACACTCTACGGCAAGCAACTTTTTTTTATAGGCGTTAGTTTAATAACCATTGTAATTATCTTGGCACTAGAGGTCAACTTCTATGAAAGGTTCTCAAGTGTATTGTACCTAATCTCAATGATATCGCTCCTTGGGTTGTTCGTGTTCGGTAAAACCATAGCC
Source organism: Maribacter sp. MAR_2009_72 (assembly GCF_007827235.1). Lineage (NCBI taxonomy): Bacteria > Pseudomonadati > Bacteroidota > Flavobacteriia > Flavobacteriales > Flavobacteriaceae > Maribacter > Maribacter sp. MAR_2009_72. The sequence goes on from NZ_VISB01000001.1 coordinate 2,123,747, forward strand.
GGAGCAACATCATGGTATGACCTTGGCTTCTTTAACCTACAACCTTCAGAACTGGCAAAGGTGGCAACTGCTCTGGCTCTTGCCAAATACTTAAGCGATATACAGACCGATATAAAAAGACGCAAGGACCAACTCTATGCGCTGTTGATCATCTTAATACCGGCATTACTCATTATACCCCAGCCAGACCCCGGTAGTGCCCTGGTATTTTTCGCCCTTATCTTCGTCATTTTTAGGGAAGGACTACCGTTGTTCTATTTGGCCATTATCGTTAGTCTAATCCTAATTTTTGTAGTTACACTAAAATTTGGGACCGTATGGTTGATTATTGGACTTGCCCTTTTGATTATCCTGCTATTTGGGTTTAAAAGAAAAAGTTTTAAAATACCTGTAATACCTTTATCATTGGTGAGTATTGCGATAATCGTTTTTTCCTTATCTGTAAATTTTGTGTTCAATAATGTATTTGAACAGCGACATAGAGATCGTTTTAGCTTATGGCTTCGCCTAGAAAAAGATCCGGAAAAACTGGACCAAATACGAAAAACCATAGGGTATAACACGCATCAATCTGAAAAAGCAATAGAGTCTGGCGGTTTTTTTGGTAAAGGGTTTTTAGAAGGCACCAGGACAAAAGGAGATTTTGTACCGGAACAACATACCGATTATATTTTCAGTACAGTTGGCGAGGAATGGGGCTTTGTAGGAACCGCTACCGTTATTTTGCTGTTCACGACGCTCTTCCTTAGATTGATTTCCTTGGCGGAAAGGCAAAAAAATGCTTTTGCCAGAATGTATGGCTATGGCGTTATCTCCATATTGTTGATTCATTACTTCATTAATATAGGCATGGTTATTGGCGTATTGCCCACCATAGGCATTCCCTTGCCCTTTTTCAGTTATGGAGGCTCCGGATTACTGTTCTTTACAGTACTATTGTTCATTTTTTTACGATTGGACACCAATAGACTCAAGGAAAGTTTTTAAAACTTCCACCCCACTGTATTTGTAGTTGCCTCAAAGGCCTTTTGTTCATCAGGGGGCAATTCGGCAAAGAAATCTATTCCAGTTTCTTCTTCAATATCATCTATAGCCACCAAAAAATTTCTTAATGGTAAAAATTGCGGTTTGTTGGGTATTAAAAATGAAATGGTATGTAACTTGTTATTTTTCTTACGGGCCACAATTTTATAAAAAGCGTTTGGTACATCTACGTCCTCTTCCCCTATTTCCTCCAATCCATTCTCCAAAACTCCTCCGGTAAAGATATATAATGAGCCATATTGTTTTGCCCAACGTCTTATCTGCTGTTCCAAATCGTTCCAAATACCGGCATTGAACTCCCTATCTTGCGGACTTACATTACTGGTATAGAACGTTTCGTCATACGCTTGTTTGGAAAATCTACGATCTCCTGCCGGAACTAAATGTCCACGGTCATAACCAGAACCCTTATAATTACGCCAATCGGCAGATTTTGAGGGAACAAATGGATCTTCCAAAAAATAAGGTCGCTTTCTATCGTCATAGGTTAAATGCCCTTTCTCCAATACGTAGGCCACCCATTCAGCTTGCTCAAAAGGTTCGTTATAAGATAAAGTAAAATAGGAATGGTGTACTATATCCCCAGTTGTAGAACTAGGGAGAAACGCTTTTGGAAAATTATTTTCCAAACCGGAAGTCTCTTTATTGGAATATGGCGCAGGCGTATAGAAATTTTCGAAAAGCCAAAATCCTACTATACAAATTAGTATAAGTACACTATAAATAGTTCTGTTTCCTTTATAATATGCCATGGGCCAAAATTACCGTAATTTTGTAAGAATAGCAGTAAATCATCGACCAATTAAACTAGCTATAAAGACTATCAAGAAAAAGAAAATTATGATGTTAACCTGGAAAGATATTATCCATTTTACCGTAAAAGGTAATCCTGAACCCGACCAAAGGGTAGAAAAATCAGCATCTGAATGGAAAGAACTATTGACCCCCGAACAGTTTAGGATTACAAGAAACAAAGGCACCGAAGCTCCACATTCCGGCGCATTATGTAGCGCTCATGAGGCGGGGAAATATGAATGTGTTTGCTGTGGTACACCATTGTTCGATTCCACTATAAAGTTTGAATCAGGAACAGGATGGCCAAGTTTTACGCAACCCATTAAGAAAAATGCCATTAAATACCATAAGGACAGTTCATTTGGTATGGTACGCGTAGAAGTATTGTGCAATACTTGCGATGCCCATTTAGGCCATGTATTTCCTGACGGTCCTGAGCCTAGCGGTTTACGCTATTGTATAAATTCCGAGTCTATGCAGTTACAAAAAGAAGAAGTTAATGAATAACAAATCTATGGAAACCGCAACGGTTGGTGGTGGATGCTTTTGGTGCACAGAAGCCGTTTTTCAAGAAGTAAAAGGAATAAAGGAGGTCGTATCAGGATATACAGGAGGTACAGCCCCGGGCAAACCTACCTATAGGGAAATTTGTTCCGGACTTACCGGCCATGCAGAAGTGGTACAGGTAATTTTTGACCCTAGCGTAATTTCATATGATGATATCCTTCTTATTTTTATGACTACGCACGACCCTACAACATTGAACAGGCAAGGTGCCGATGCAGGAACACAATACCGTTCCGTTATCTATTACCATAATGAGGTACAAGAAAAAAAGGCACGTGCAATCATAAACGAACTACAAAATGTCTATGACAAACCTATTGTAACGGAAATTAGCCCATTGGGCACTTTTTACGAAGCCGAGGAGTATCACCAAGATTATTACAAGAACAATTCCGAGCAAGGTTATTGTCAAGTTGTAATCAACCCTAAATTGGCCAAATTACGTAAGCTTCACGCCGATAAACTTTTATAATAATATAGCACAACGTTCGTCTTTTAATAATTTCAACTGGTCTACAGCATTTTTTGATTCGCCTATAGAATCCTCAAAATTTTAAAGGCGAATTATATTTTGGGTGCTATTAACATATAAACCTACTTATTATGAAGACCCAAAAAACCGTTTACCTTGTTGCTTTAAGTCTTTTTTCAATTGCAATTATAGGCGCTATAATCAATTCTATTATCAATTATGAAGAGGTAGCCCATATCTTTATAAAACTTGGTTATCCAATTTACCTTATACATCTTTTAGGGGTATTTCAGACCATAGGACTGCTAATGATCATATTTAATAAAACACATTGGATATTGGAATGGGTCTATGCCGGTTTTTTCATGAACTTGATTCTTGGTGCGGTAGCACATTTGGCTATTAAGGACGGTAATGGGGCATCTGCAGTCATTTGTACCGTTCTACTTTTTATTACCTATATCTTAGGAAAAAGGGTACGTAATGATGAAAATGAAATGGCTGTTCACAAATCATTTTATACACCCTATTAAAATAGTCCAAAAAAAAGCCGCTGTATTTGGTACAGCGGCTTTTTTTATGATTTGTTCTTAATTCTTTACACTGGCAAGTTTACCGTTCTTAATGTTGTTGATTTTTAAATCCTCCAATACATTTACAGCCTCTTCTACATAGACATCCTTGGCCAGGTTTTTATGCCATCTATCTCTCTTTTCACGTAAAACGGAGTCTTTTGTAAACAACTGCTCTTCATAACCCAAAGATTTAAAAGTAAGCTTGGAGTCATAGTCGGTCAATTTCTTGAAATAATCTGACTGCTCCTTATCCTTGATCTTTTCTTCTTTGTACGTATCGTAATTCAAGGAAATTTCGGTTTCATCCTGCTCTGCCTTAAGCCATTTTGCATTTTCCTCTATGAGTCTAATTTGCTCACTGGCCTCCATACGTTTTTTACTTTCGGCAATGGCCTTATCATAATCAATATAACCATCCCAAACTTTATAATCCGCTGCGGTAATCTTATCCCACCCTAACGGGTTGGACTGATCTCTTTCCCCTAGGTCAATATAGCTATACCTGTCCGGCACAACAATATCACTCTTAACACCTTCCAATTGGGTAGAACCACCGTTTATTCTATAAAACTTCTGGGTCGTAATTTTAATTGCTCCCAAATCGCCATGTTCGTTACTACGCAACATGTTATTTAAAGGAATAACATTCTGTACGGTACCCTTACCGAACGTTTGTTTGCTTCCAATTACTATGGCACGCTTATAATCCTGCATAGCGGCCGCCAATATTTCCGAAGCGGAGGCGGATAGCTCATTGACCAATATTACCAAAGGACCGTCCCATTGTATTCTTTCATCCTTATCATCATACACATCTTTGCCCTTATCCTTAGAACGTACTTGAACAATTGGTCCGTCCTTAATGAAAAGACCGGCCATTTCAACTACGGTCTTCAAAGAACCGCCACCATTGTCACGCAAGTCTAGAATTAGACCTTCCATGCCTTCTTCCTTTAACCGTTCCACTTCCTTTGCTACATCAGTTGCAGCATTTCTTTCACTATAATCATTAAAATCCACATAAAATTTAGGAAGATTAATGATTCCAAATTTTTCATCACCCTTAATAATATTAGCAGATTTGGCATAGGATTCTTCCAGCTCTACTACATCCCTTGTTAAGGAAACCACTTCCAAGGAACCGTCTACTTTTCTAACGGTCAAATCAACGACCGTACCTTGGGCACCTTTGATCAATTTAATGGCATCGTCCAATCTCATACCAACAATATCAATAGGTTCTTCTCCATTTTGTCCAACCTTAATAATTTCATCACCCACCTCTAAACGTTGGTCTCGCCATACCGGTCCACCAGAGATAATTTCAACGATTTTAGCGCCTTCAGATTTTTTCTGAAGCCTTGCCCCAATTCCTTCAAACTTACCGGACATGCTGGTATCAAATTTTTCTTTTTCCTCTGGAGCAAAATAAAAAGTATGGGGGTCAAACTCATCTACAATGGTATTGATATATTGAACAAACCAATCCTTACGTTCCAGGTCGTCAACAAAATCAAAAAATTCGTCTAACGTAGTCTCGGTAGATTTTCTTGCTTCACGTTCCGCTTCCTCTGGAGTATGGGCGCTATGATCGTGATCATCATCTAACTTAACATTACTTAATTCGGAAACCGTTTGGCCATTTTCATGTGTTTTGTTTACGACCACTTCTTTTTCCATATGCGTAATTTTGGAATCATAGGTACCCAATGTGGCATATTTCAACTGTTTTCTCCAACGTTCCTTTAATTCTTGACGAGTTGCAGCAAAAGGCTCGTCCTCATATTTAATACTGATGCTTTCATTTACATCATAATCAAAAGGTTCTTGAAGGACTTCTTTATATATTTCCTTGGCATCGCCCATACGCTCCATCAATCTTTCATAAACAAGATTAAAAAATGTGATGTCCGTATTTTTTATTTCATCATCTATTTGATATTTATACTTTTCAAACTCCTTAATATCAGAAGCAATGAAGTACCGTTTTGTTGGATCGATCACATCAATGAAGTCCTCAAAAACGTTGACCGAAAAATCATCGTTTAAATCTTTTGGCTCATAATGTCCTTTTTCCAGTACATAGGATATCAGATCTAATAATAATTTATCCTTATCATCGTTTTCAAATGTTTTATTCGTAAAACTACATGAGGCTACCGCCACGAGCATCAATAACAGTACGTAAGCTAAATTTCTTTTCATAAAATTATCTTTTACCTTCCTTTTCAATATCTCTTTTTTTAGGTTACTTATGGCACTAATAGCCACTTAAGTCCCTAAGGTAAAGAAAAAACCATGCCAATTAATGTACAAGGAATTAATTTTTTGTTAAACGCCACAAGAGGCTTATCCTATAGAAAAACGTATTTTTACTTTAGAAAGTATATACAATGGCAAAACCCTTAATATTAGTTACCAATGATGACGGAATAACAGCGCCTGGTGTTAGAACGTTAATACATATTATGAAGAAAATTGGTGATGTAATCGTGGTGGCACCAGATAGTCCCCAATCTGGAATGGGCCACGCCATTACATTGGACAGTACGCTTTATGCGGAAAAACTAACGATTGATGAAGAAAGTGAAGGAATTGTAGAATATAGTTGTAGCGGTACACCTGCAGATTGTGTAAAATTGGCCCTGCAAGAACTTATGGAACGTAAACCCGATATTTGTGTGAGCGGCATTAACCATGGCTCTAACTCCTCTATTAACGTAATATATTCCGGCACTATGAGTGCCGCTATCGAGGCCGGTATAGAAGGTATCCCTGCCATTGGTTTTTCCTTGTGCGATTATAAATGGGAGGCAGATTTTTCCCAAGCCAAACAATTTATGCAAACCATAGTAGAACAAGCCTTGCAGCACGGTATACCCAAAGGAACCGTTTTAAACGTCAATATTCCCAAATTAACAAAAGATGAGTTAAAGGGGATTAAAGTATGCCGACAGGCAAGGGCCAATTGGAAAGAAAAATTCGATAAAAGAAAAAATCCTATGGGAAAGGACTATTACTGGCTAACCGGTGAATTTGAGTTATTGGACCAGGGTGAAGATACCGATGAGTGGGCACTGGCCAACGGTTATATCTCTGTTGTACCTACACAATTTGACCTTACCGCACATCATGCGGTACAAGAATTAAATTCCTGGAACTTTTAACCCGAACATCCATATTCAAAAGTTGAATATTTTTTTGTTTTATACATTATCATGAACACTAAAAAAGAAATTCTTATTGGCCTTGTTGTAGGTTTAATTGCCAATACGATCGGCACGTTATTGTATATTCTGTTATTTTCCAAATTAAGTATTGCGGAAACCTACGCCGCTGCAGTAGCACAGGATCATGTAGGTAGCCTTTTGGCATTAGGTGCTATTTTAAACCTGATCGCTTTTTTTGGATTTTTAAGAATAAAAAGAGATAATAGGGCAAAAGGTGTATTAATGGCCACTCTGTTTACCGCTATTCTTATCCTGTATTACAAAGTCTTTTAAAATGAAGTATTATATCATTGCAGGGGAAGCGTCTGGCGATCTTCATGGGTCTAATCTTATTAAGGCCTTAATAGACCAAGATGAAAACGCCCAAATAAGGTGTTGGGGAGGTGATTTAATGCAACAGGCTGGCGGCACCCTGGTAAAACATTACAAAGAACTTGCCTTTATGGGTTTTTTGGAGGTGATATTAAACCTTAATGCCATTTTTAAAAATATAAAATACTGTAAACAGGATATTGCCGATTATCAACCTGACGCACTTATTTTCATTGACTATTCCGGCTTTAACCTTCGTATTGCCAAATGGGCAAAAGCACATGGTTTTTTAACGAATTATTACATTTCACCACAAATATGGGCGTCTAGGGAAGGTAGAATAGCCAAAATCAAGGCGTTTGTGGACCATATGTATGTAATTTTACCTTTTGAAAAAGCTTTTTATGAAGGAAAACATCAATACCCGGTTCATTTTGTAGGCCACCCTCTTCTGGATGCTATTGCTAACAGACCAGAAGTTGACCCACGCAGCTTTAGAAACACTTACGGCCTGAATCCCGCCAAACCTATAATTGCCCTTTTACCGGGCAGCCGTAAGCAAGAAGTGCAAAAAATGCTGGCACTGATGCTTTCCTTAACAGAAGATTTTTTGGACCATGAATTTGTCATTGCAGGTGCGCCAAGTTTAGATGAGGATTTTTATGCCCCATTCCTAAACAATGTCAATGTAAAATTTGTACAAAACAAAACCTACGATCTTTTATCCATTTCAACCGCTGCTTTGGTAACAAGTGGCACGGCTACCTTGGAAACCGCACTACTTAAAGTACCACAAGTGGTTTGTTATAAAGCAAATTGGATTTCATATCAAATTGCAAAACGTATCATAACATTGGACTATATTTCCTTGGTGAATTTAATAATGCAAAAGGAAGTGGTTACCGAATTAATTCAGGATGACTTTACCAAACAACGATTAAAAAAAGAACTTGCAGCCATTTTAAAAGGGAGCACAAGAACCAAACAATTGCAGGAATATAATGAGCTGATTTTAAAATTAGGAGGTGCCGGGGCGAGCGCTAAAGCTGCTGCATTGATTATAGAACATACCAAAAATAATTAGAAGCCCCACCATTTAATAATAATTCTATAATTTTGAAGTTACATCTATTAAAGGGAACTTCTTGTTTGTATGCGTAAATTAACGTGTTTTCTAATTATTTGCCTTGCCGTCAGTTGTGGGGTAAAAAAATCCAGTAGTTCTGACAAAGAGCGCAAAATTTCCGTAGCTGCCGCCCATAATGAAAGAACGGGCAATACTCCAGAAGTTGCAGAAACGAAAGTACATAACGACAGACCATCTACGACCCATTCCAAGGCGGACAAAATAATCAATACGGCGCTTTCATTTTCCGGGGTACGTTATAAATTTGGCGGTACTACAAAAAAAGGAATGGATTGTTCCGGTCTTTTATATGTTTCCTTTGGGGAACATGATGTCCAATTACCCAGGACTTCCTATCATATGGCGGAAGAGGGGCATAGAGTGCCCGTGAAAAATATAGAAAAAGGTGATCTACTGTTTTTTAAGACTACCCGCGGATCTAAACGGATCAACCACGTAGGCATGGTTGTTGGTACCGATAATGATGAAATTACATTTATACACGCCTCTACCTCTAGAGGGGTTACCGTATCATCTCTACGTGACGGTTTTTGGAACCAAGCCTTTGTAAAAGCCACCAGAATCTTATAGGATGAAACTTTTAGCGTTTATTCCCATAAGATTAACGCTACTGCTGATTCTTGGAATTTTAATCGGCTCTGTTCTCCCAGTGGATACATGGTATCTTTTACTATCCACCCTACTATTTTTTCTTTTCCTTACGCTCATCTTTGTTTTTCAAAAACGAAGCCATTCGGTTCTTTTTGGTGTCATTGCTTCCGTAACTGTAATTAACTTGGGAATGTTCTGTTTTTCGGCAGCACAACCAATAAACCATCAAGATCATTATAGCAACATTATCAATGAGGAAAGGGCAATTTGGACCTTAAAGATCAAGGAATCCCTAAAACCCAACCTGTATTCTACACGCTATTTTGCCCTGGTAACAAAGATTGACCAACAACCGGCCAGTGGTACCATTTTATTAACCTTACCACAAGATTCCTTAATCCTGAATGTAGACGACGAAATCCAAGTGTTTTCAAAACCATACCCAATCTCCCCGTCATTGAATCCACATCAATTTGACTATAAGAACTATTTAAAAACTCTGGGCGTATATGACCAATTGAGTATTAAGAATAATCAGTTTATACGTATAACGAATCCTAAAAAAACCTTAACCGGTATTGCCTCAAGAATACGAAGCCATATAATTTCGCAACTACAGAAAGAACATTTTGGCGCGGATGAACTTGGGGTAATCCAAGCCTTACTCCTAGGACAGCGTGATAATATATCAGAAGAAACATACAGCAATTACCAAAAAGCAGGTGCGGTTCATATTTTAGCAGTATCTGGCCTGCATATTGGCATTTTATTGCTCCTGATACAATTTATATTTCGGCCGTTGCGCAATTTACCACACGGCAGAACCGTAATTTTAATATCATCGGTTGTTTTCCTTTGGATATTTGCCTTCATAGCGGGTTTATCAGCCAGTATTGTCCGCGCCACAACAATGTTCAGCTTTGTTGCCTATGCCCTTTACCTAAATAGGCCTAGTAATACCTTTAATATTCTTGCACTTTCCATATTGTTCATTCTACTGTTCATTGACCCTAACCTTATATTTCAAGTAGGTTTTCAAATGAGCTATGCCGCCGTATTTTCAATTTTGTGGATTTTTCCAATGCTAAGGGACGTATGGTTTCCAAAGAACAGGGCAATAAGGTATTTTTGGCAATTGCTATGCGTAAGTATTGCCGCCCAATTGGGCGTACTTCCCATAAGTTTATTTTACTTCCATCAATTTCCCGGACTATTTTTTATATCAAATTTAATAATTGTCCCTGCTTTGGGCCTTATATTGGGAACTGGAATAATTGTAATTCTCCTATCCCTTTTGAACGCATTACCATTACAACTTGCATGGTTTTATAATACGGTAATTGCGCAAATGAATGGATTAATTGGCTGGATCGCCCAACAAGAACAATTTATTTTTAGCGCTATTCCTTTTGACAGTATACAGCTTATCCTATCCTTTTTAATTTTGATTTTAGGGATTGAACTTTATCAAAGTACCACCTTTAAACGAACGGTATTCTTTCTGATCAGTATCATCATTTTTCAAGGGTACACCTTATATGAAACCAATCTTGCCCACAATAAAAATGAGGTATTGGTATTGCACCAAACTAAGAATAGTATTATCCTTAATAGAAACGGCCAACGATTATCCGTTCTCAGCAACCAAAAGAACAACCTAAATTATCTTCTATCCAATTATACTATTGCAGAACGTATTAAAACAATCAATAAAGATTCGCTAAAAAATAGTTACTCCATAAATGCCACAGCAGTAGTGGTCATTGACAGCTCAGGCGTTTACCAAAAGACCCCATCACCCATAATTTTATTGACCAATTCCCCAAAAATAAATATAGAGCGATTGGCGCTTACCCTACAACCGCTAGAAATAATTGCGGATGGCAGCAATTACAAGAGTTATGTTGACCGCTGGAAAACGACCTGCATACAATATAAAATCCCTTTTCACTATACTGGTGAAAAGGGAGCTTATTATTTAAAGTAAGTATCTACTAGTGTACCTTACCCATTAATCGTTTAATTATAGGCGATGCCAATAGTACCAATATACCGGCACCCAACGCATATTTGGCAATCAACATGAAGCCATCCGTATAGACCGATAACGTTTCAAAACCGCCCACATTTTTATCGGTACTTTCTATTGCCAATTGCTTACCGATAAAGCCTACTATTTGAAATGCAAATGCAGACGACAGGAACCACACCCCCATAATAAAAGCTATAAGCCGCAATGGTGCCAAATCTGTCATTTTAGACAGTCCAACAGGTGACATGAACAACTCCCCTACGGACAACAAAAAATACATTAACAATAAATAGGCAAATGGTACCAAACCGTTTTCATTTGCACTACCCCCACTAATGGCCAGCACGTAAAAACTTATACCTGCAAATAGTAGACCCAATCCAAATTTATACGGTGTTCTGGGATTCCAGTTCTTCTTGCTTAGCCAAGTCCACATCAACGAAATGGGAATGGCCAAAATAATAATGAACATTGAATTCAAGGAATTGGTCTGTGCAGCGGACATAATACCTTCCAAATCTATGTTTCTTGCGGCGAAAAGTGTAATGACACTACCTGAGAGTTCGTGAAAACCCCAAAATATAGTCATAAAGAATGTTAGCAATACCGCAACGAACAGTTCCTTTCTTTCCTTTACATTTGCCTTGAACATTTCATAAGCCAAATAAGCCAATACGGCAATACCTATTCCTGTAAAAATAACGTTCACAATATTCTGATCGGCAAACATACCTTCCGTAGCAATGGCTTGATATGATGAAAGCAACAACGCAATTAAAGGTGCTGCAAGTACAGCAAGTATGGGCACCAATACCCCTTGTTTAATTCCTAGTACCTTTTTATCCAACACTTCTTCTGTTGGGGGCAGACCCCTATCGCCAAACACATTTTTCCTGATACCGCTCCAAAAAACAATCAATCCTGTAAGCATACCTATCCCTGCCAGACCAAAACCGTAATGCCATCCATAGGTTGCAGCCAGCCAGCCACATAGTAAGGGAGCTACCCACCCACCAATATTTATACCCATGTAAAAAATGGTGAATCCGGAATCTTTTTTAGGGTCTCCTTTTTCATATAAGGTACCTACGAAGGTGGAAATATTAGGTTTAAAAAAACCGTTACCCACTATAATGAGGGAAAGGGCCAGAAAAAAGGCCATATTATTTTCTATTGCCAAAACAAAATGACCTATGGACATAAGTATACCCCCTAGAAAAATTGAATTTCGCATTCCCAATATCTTATCGGAAACCTTGCCTCCGATTACCGTTGAAGCATATACCAAAGATCCGTATGATGAGTAAACCGCTGCAGTTGCATAATCTCTTTCTGCTAAAGCTTGAAAAATTACATCGATCATGTAAAGCGTGAGCAGGGCACGCATACCATAGAAGCTAAATCGCTCCCATAATTCCGCAAAAAATAGATAAAACAACCCCTGAGGGTGTCCAAAAATCTGCTTTTGCTCTGAAATTTCAGTACTTTCAGTCATAGTTCAATTGGTTTGGTTATAAGTTTTCCTTTAAAAAATTAGTCATTTTATTAAACAAATGAATTCTTGTATTACCTCCATATATTCCATGGTTCTTATCCGGATAGATACCCCAATCAAATTGCTTGTTCGCTTGAATCAGTGCCTCTATCATACGCATGGAATTTTGCACATGGACGTTATCATCTCCTGATCCGTGAATCAGCAAATAATTCCCTTTCAATAATTCCGGATAATTAAACGGCGAGTTATCATCGTAACCACTAGGATTCTCTGCAGGCGTACGCATAAAACGTTCCGTATAGATTGTATCGTAAAAACGCCATGAAGTTACCGGTGCCACCGCTATGGCGGTTTCAAAAACATCATTACCGCGTAACAGACAATTGGTAGACATATGACCTCCAAAACTCCAACCCCAAATACCTGTCCTCTCTTCATCGATATAGGTCAGCTCACTTAATTTCCTTGCCACCGCAATCTGATCTTCAGTTTCATATTTAACCAAATTCATATAAGTAACCTTTTTAAAGTCCCGTCCCTTAAAACCAGTACCACGACCATCTACGCATGCCACAATATACCCTTCTGATACGAGCATTTGGTGCCAATAATCATTTGCCCCCATCCAGCTATTGGAAACATTCTGAGATCCGGGACCACTATACTGGTACATTAACAACGGATACTTCTTTGTAGCATCAAAATCCTTTGGTTTGATCATGTACATATTAAGTTCATTACCATTAATTGAAATCGTGGAAAATTCCTTTGGACTTACTGCATAGGCCTCCAATTTTTGTAACAACTTATCATTATCCTTGATATCCTTTATCTTCTTACCGTTTATGGCATTATGCAAGGTATAAACCGGTGGAGTTTGCGCACTGGAGAACGTATTGATAAAATAGGTGAAATCTGCACTGAAGGAAGCCTTATTGGTCCCAGGGGTCACCGCTAATTCTGTCTTATCGTCCCCACCACTACCTATATTGTACACTCCTCTATTTATGGAACCGTTTTCAGTAGATTGATAATAAATTTTATCCTCGTTCTGGTCATACCCATAATAATTGGTTACCTCCCATTGGCCTTTGGTAATTTGGTTCATCAACGAGCCGTCTTCCCCATAGAGGTAAATATGGTTCCATCCATCCTTTTCACTAGACCAAATAAAACTATCGTCCTCCAAAAATGTTAGATTATCCGTAATATCCACATAGGCATCATCCTTTTCCTCCAACAATACGGAAACCTCTCCACTTTTGGCATCAACAGTATACATTGTCAAATGATTCTGATGCCTATTCAAAGTTTGTACACTCAACATATCTTTATGGTTTTTCCATTTGATCCGCGGAATATAATAGGCATTATCTAGATTGATCTGGGAAGATTTACCACTGGCCACATCCAAAATATGTAATGTTACCACAGAATTGTTCTCTCCAGCCTTAGGATATTTAAATACGTAAGGTTGTTGATATAGACCGGTACCATAAACATCCATTGAAAATTCCGGAACATTCGTTTCATCAAAACGAAGGAAGGCTATCTTACTTCCATCGGCGTTCCATTCAAATGCACGGACAAAGGCAAATTCCTCTTCATACACCCAATCCGTTACCCCATTAATGATTTTATTTTTTACACCATCCGTGGTTACTTGGGTGGTTTTACCACTGGCAAGGTTAAAAATATGCAGGTTATTGTCCATTACATACGCTACCTGATCACCTTTTGGGGACAATAAAGGTTCTTGAATCTTATCTTCACTTACCTGAACCAAATTCTTGGACTTAATATCATACACATAATAAATGCCTAACGTAGACCGTCTAAAAATGGCTTCTACCTGAGTGGAAAGCAATATTCTATTTTCATCATCACTGAAAGCATAGGAAGAAAACGAGGAAACCCCGGGCAATTCTGCCGATGAGACCAAAGTGGCCACCTTTTGCAATGTTTTATAATCATATTTATCTACCGTTACCGTCTGGTTTGACCGATCCACATTCAGCACCGTATATTGTGTACCATTTTTCATTGATCTTAAGGCATCCAAACCTTCTGTTCTAAAGGCACCTTGATAAATTTCAGAAACTTGTATTTGCCTTTCTTGAGCCCCCAAAATGACACAGAAAGCCATTAAAATCAATGTTAGTAAGTGTGTTTTTCGCATAAATTTTTAAATTTTGTTAAATCTCTCAAGTTTACCACTATTTCCTCAAAAAAACACGCTTTAGCCTGAAAAAGACATCGGTTTTAACGCTTTGTTCACCTAAATGAGATTCTTTACAATATCCTTATCTTTACTGTTGTAATTTTGTGTTCAATTTAGCTTAATACGCACCATTACCTAACATCTATATACAGAAGAAAGTTATACCTAAATGACCAAGCCAATAAGTGGTTTTTCCAAGCTTACAAAAGAAGAAAAGATAGATTGGATCACTACCAACTACACCCATAATAAAGAGCAATCCAAGAAAATTTTACAAACGTATTGGAACCAAAACGGCCGTATACAGCAGTTGCATGACGAGTTTATAGAGAATACCATAACCAACTTGTATGTTCCCCAAGGTATTGCCCCTAATTTTTTGATCAACGATAGGTTATATGCCATGCCTATGGCCATTGAAGAAAGTTCCGTAATAGCCGCAGCGAGCAAAGCGGCTAAATTTTGGTTAAAAAGGGGCGGATTCAAAACAGAGATTTTGGGCACGGAAAAAGTGGGACAGGTACATTTTTTATTTAAGGGCGATCCCGCAAAACTCAACTCCTTCTTTACCTATCTTAAACCCATTTTACTTGCGGAAAGCGCTTCATTGACCACCAGTATGCAAAAAAGGGGCGGTGGTATTACCGATATCGCCCTAAGGGACAAAACCCATGATATTGCACATTACTATCAACTACATGCCACCTTCCAAACCAAGGATGCCATGGGTGCCAATTTCATTAATAGCTGTCTTGAGCAGTTTGCGTCCACATTGAAAAAAGAAGCAGCCAATTATACGGCCTTTTCCGCACAAGGGAAAAATGTGGAAATAGTGATGAGCATCTTATCCAATTATGTGCCAAATTGTACGGTACGTGCCATGGTAAGCTGCCCTGTGGAACAGATACAACTTACCGATCAACTAACACCACAGCAAACGGCAGAAAAAATTATTCAGGCCATAGAAATTGCAAGAGTGGAACCCTACCGTGCCGTAACGCACAACAAGGGCATCATGAACGGTATTGATGCCGTGGTATTGGCCACAGGAAATGACTTTAGGGCCGTTGAAGCGGGCGTACATGCGTATGCATGTAAAGATGGGCAATACCGCAGCCTAACTCACGCGACTATTGATGATGGTATTTTTAAATTCTGGATAGAAGTGCCTTTGGCACTAGGTACCGTAGGCGGACTAACCAACTTGCACCCGCTCGTAAAATTGAACCTTGAAATACTTCAACACCCATCTTCAGAAGAATTAATGCAGATAATTGCGGTTGCCGGCCTTGCTCAAAATTTTGCGGCCGTTAGTTCCTTGGTTACTACAGGAATTCAAAAAGGACATATGAAAATGCACCTTTTGAATATTCTGAACCAATTAGGGGCGGACGAGAACGAAAAAACTATTTTGGTCCAATATTTTAAAACCAACCCGGTTACGCACCATGGTGTTGAGCTTCAATTAAAGGAGATCAGAAAATAAACGACCCTATGTCCAAAGAATTTTACGGTAACGGAAAATTACTGCTAACAGGAGAATATGCAATCCTTGACGGAGCAAAAGGACTGGCATTACCAACCGCATTTGGGCAATATTTGAAAGTGCAGCAGGGAACCCAAAACCATATGTGTTGGAAAAGTATAGATGAACATGGAAAGGTTTGGTTTGATGCTGAAATTGACAGTACAAACCTTCAATTGATCAGTACCTCTGATACTGAAATAGCGGAACCATTGTTGAACATCCTGAAAGAGGCTCAAAAATTGAATTCTGATTTTCTCGCCCAAAATGAACGAAATCTTACTATAGAAGCGAGAATAACATTCCCAAGAAATTGGGGATTGGGCACCTCCTCTACCTTAATCGCAAATATTGCAGCTTGGGCCAATATTAACCCCTACAAATTACTTGAAGCTAGTTTTGGAGGCAGTGGCTACGATATTGCCTGTGCCACTCATAATACGGCCATCACCTATATTAGAAATGGGCATAAGCCCCATGTACAGGAAGTAGATTTTAATCCTGATTTTGCCGACCAACTTTTTTTTGTGTATTTGAACCAAAAGCAAAATAGTAGAGATGCCATTAAGCGATACCGAACGCTAACTATAGACAAAGAACAATTAATTACTAAAATCAATGACCTTACGGATGCAATTTTAAATTGTGAAAATTTAGGAGAGTTTGAAATGCTCTTAAATAAACACGAAGCCTTATTGGCAGATACATTGGGCCTGCCAACCATTAAAAATTCACTATTTCCCGATTATACAAATACAATTAAAAGCCTTGGGGCTTGGGGCGGGGATTTTATTCTAGCAACAGGTAAAAAGACAGCTATGGACTACTTTAGGAACAAAGGCTACTACACCATTCTACCCTACACCAAAATGATTTTATAAAAAAAGGGCATCCTATTGTAATAGGACACCCTTATAAATTCTATAACAATTGACGATTAGTAGAACGTTGCTCTCTTATCCTCAACATTGGCCGCTTCTCTCAACGCATTATATACCGCAGTATTCACACGACCCGTAGCACCAGTTTTTAAGGAATTGGCATAAACACTGTAATTATCCAATTTTGGAGCGTCGGTTTTCTTTACAATTTCAATTTTAAAGACACCTGTATTACCTTGTATTAAACCAGAAACAGCACCTTCTTCCATACCACATGCCGTACCTACAACTACAGGCTCACTACCGGCACCTGGAATTGTTGGGGATTTAACGGTCAAAGCAGAAGCATTGGAAATAGCAGTACCGTTATCCGAAGCTATGGTAGCCATATCCTTGCCCTTATTGGCAGCAATGATTTGGGCAGCCTTACGCTCTTTTCTAATTATTGGTAAAACAAGGACAGATGCATCTTCCGTACTCATAACCCCTTCTTCATACGTACCTGTCAATTGAACCACTGCATAACCATTATTGATACTGAACCTCTTGACATCACCTACTTTGGTGTCATCGCTAAAAGCCCATTGAACAATATTTCTTTGATTTGACAAGCCCGGTAAATTTTCATCCAAAGCCTTGATCTTGTTTACAGGACGTACAACATATTCATTTTTCTTGGCAACCTCAGAAAAGGCACTTTCATCTTCCACTGTTTCCATTTCAAAAGTCGTAGCGTTAGTAAACAATGTGTTGATCGTTTCCTCAGAAGCTTCAATTTCCCTAGATGCCGTAGCTATCTGTACAATATCTTGCTTATCGTCTATTTTGATAACGTGAAACCCAAAGTCCGTTTCTACCAAACCAATAGCTCCAACTTTATTGCTAAAGGCAAAATCATTGAACTTTGGTACCATAACGCCTTCTTGGAAATAACCCAAATCTCCACCATTTGGTGCAGAAGGTCCATCAGAATTATCTCTTGCCAGTTCAGAAAAAACAACTCCAGATTTTTTAGCCTCACGCAATAATTCCTTTGCCTTTTCCTCTGCCTCTTCTTTTGTTCTGGTTACATCCGGATTTGCCCTTGTGGCCCCGGTATAAGCTAATAAGATATGGCTTGCCTTTACGGAACCATTTGGCTTTCTGGCCATCATCTTGGAAATCTTGTAAGAACCCCCATCTTTATATGGACCATAAATTTCCCCTACGCCAAGACTGAACAAGGTATCTGCTACCGTAGAAGGTAAATCTTTCTTAGCCTTAAAAATCGTATCGAATTTAGTGTCTGAATTCCTATCCAGGAACGCAACCATATCCTTAGTATTTCTAAAGCCCAATATGGTGTCATTACGATCGGTCTGTGAATTATATTCAACGGTATCATCAAGAAGTTTGGTTATGGCCTCCTTTATGGCAAGATCATCTGCCTCAGAAGGTTTTTCACTAAAAAATACATATTGAAGGTCTCTTGCAGGCTCTTGCTTGTATTCTTCTTTATGATCGTTTACATAATCCGCTATTTCACTTTTGGTTACCGTAATAGTGCTATCTGGAATTGAAGAATAAGGAACCCTTACATACTTTATGTCCATTTTATCATTGGCCAGCCTATAATCCAGCTCACCTTCCTTTAACGTAGCACCAACACCTGCTTTTACCAAATTAAAATAGGTCTGCTCCTTGGCCAGTTGCACAATTTCATTTTCGGTTTGCAACCAGGCCTCATATTGTGCCGGACTATTAACTTTCCAATCCGCTACAGTTTGCCTAAAAATATTGGGATCAAACTGACCGTTCTCATTTTGGAACTCCGGATTTTGGGCATACCCAGTAGTACGAAGGAAATCAACAATTTGATCTTGCTCAATACCTATTCCCAAATCCTCGAACTGCTCCCCTAAAATGGCCTTTCTTATCTTGCTTTCCCAAACTTGGTTTACTACCTGCATTGAAGATGCATTAGGACCTACTCTTCTTGCTGCGGTTTCGACCTCTTGTCTAAACTCATCTATTGAAATTTCCTCCCCATTAATCTCGGCCACTGACGAACCTACTTTTTCACCTCCAAAATTGCTACTGGTAAACACACCAGAAATCACAAATGCAAACAATGCCAAACCTATGATCAAGATCAACACCGTGGTCCGTTTTCTAATATTCTCTAATACTGCCATTCTAATTAATGTTTAAAATAATCCTTTGTGGTTATCGGGAGGCAAAACTACCATTTTTAATTGAAATAATAAAAACTAAAAAGCCACCTAATTTATTGATAGATGCACTGTTATTCTTCTTCTAGAAGTTCTATGGAAACCAAATCTATTTTTGTATTGGAGACCTCTAACACCGTAAACATATAGGGTGCAATTTTAAGTTCTACCTCCTTATCCGGTATTTCTCCCAAAGTATGGACCAAAAGTCCGCCCAATGTCTCATATTCATCCGAAACGGGAAGCTCCAACTTATAATTCTCATTGATATAATCCACCTCTAAACGTGCTGAGAACAGAAAGTGACGCTCGTCTACCCTTTCTTCCCTTAGGTCCGTAGTATCATGCTCGTCCTCAATTTCCCCAAAAAGTTCTTCTACGATATCCTCTACGGTTACCAGACCAGAAGTACCACCGTATTCATCTAGCACCACTGCGATACTCTTTCGTTTCTTAATCAAAACATTTAAAATATCCTGTATCAACATAGTTTCCGGAACAAACTCCACCGGTAACAATATACTTTTAATGGTCTTGGGCTTTTTGAACAGTTCATAAGAATGCACGTAGCCAATAACATTATCTACCGTATCATTGAACACCAATATTTTGGAATAGCCTGTTTCCGTAAATAATTTTGCAAGGTTTTTGGGCGTTTCGTGCATTTCTACCGCTACGATCTCTGTTCTTGGAACCATGACCTCCCTAGCCTTTACCGCTGCAAATTCCAAGGCGTTCTGAAATATCTGTATTTCCGTATCCACTTCGTCCTCTTCCTCAACGGTTTCCATTTGTTCGGTTATATAATCACCCAGTTCCAATTTACTAAATGCCAATTGTACCTCATCTCCGGAAGTACGGAAAATATATTTTAATATGAGGTCAGAAATCCAAATGATAAAATCTGAAATAAACGAAAACAGCACATAGAACAAAAATGCCGGAATGGCCAATAATTTCAAGAGGCTATTAGCATATATCTGAAACAACACCTTTGGCAAAAATTCTGCCGTAATTAAAATAATGAATGTAGAGATCAAGGTTTGGGTAAGCAAGCTGAACTCGGTAATAAGGATTTTTAAGAATGCATTCTCAGGTGCCATTCCCGTAAACCAGTTCATGAGGATCTCTCCCATGAAAAGACCATAGATTACCAAGGCTATATTGTTGCCAATAAGCATGGTAGCAATAAATTTTGATGGTTTTTTAGTTAACCTGGTAAGTACCATGGCCAAAAAACCCTCTTGCTTTTTTTCAATCTCTATATGAATTTTATTCGCCGAAATAAACGCGATTTCCATTCCTGAAAAAAAAGCGGAAAAAACCAAGGAAAGTAGAATAATGATACCGGCTGTACCCACTATACGTTATTATTATTGTCTCGCTTACGCTGTTCAAATTTTTTCCTGTAGTTTCTTCTGAACAGGAACATACCTATGGAAACTATGGCAAAAAATATAAAAAAATAGGCCATGTTCCTATCTGTATTCCAATCGGTAAAAATTCTATACATAGAAAATCCAGCTACTATGATATATAAGTATTCCGTATATCTTAAAATATTAATCATTTTCTTGTTCTTTTTCTTCCTTTATCAACATAAGTCCGTAGGTCTTATGTGCATTTAAATACTTAAGGTCTTTTTGAATATCCATACCTTCCCCATCCATTACGGTACCATCATCTGGGTTGGTAAACTTAAACTTTTCTTGAGTAAAGGCCCACTCATTTCCACGATCGTAATATAATTGGGAAGTTTCCAATTTTTTACCATCGTCTCCCTTTATCAACACATTGCCCCTTAAATCTACAATAGACGTTGCCGAATATAGAATACCATAATCTGCCTCTATAGTGGTCCTTTCATTTTTTTCATTAAAGATTTCCACCAAAAGCCCTTCAGGAAATGTTTGGTAAGGAAAAGATAGCTGTTCATAATTTTCCCTTATTGGTCCGGACAATATAGCCAGTACCTTAGAGGTCCCGGTATCTTCTGACCCCAATTTAACCGGTGCCTCTGTATATGTCAATACAAAATCTTCAACTACGCCTCTTGGAAACACATTCTTTACCGCTTCATCACCAACCCTTTTATAATTATCTCCACAGGACAAAAAAAGCATTGCCATGGTATACACCACGGCAATGCTTCTATAATTGAATATTTGTGTCATTTGTACTATAACGATGGAACCTTAACACTACCACCTACCCAGCAAGAGAAAGTAACAGTCTTACCTGCCATATTGGAACTAAAGATCATTTCCCTAGTTGGAGCCTTAGCCTGGTAACTTGTAGCAGCCTGACTTGCAGAACCACTTAAAGAAGGATCTACTCTACCGGCCTGTCTGGCCATGTCTGCCGCTTTCCAGTATATTGCCCTTTTCTCAAAAGTAGTACTACCACAATCATTGGCACTTGTAGCATATAAACTGGCGATCAATAAATATGCACGACCATTGGAAGGGTTGGCATCTATTGCTTTTTGTGCATAGCTACGTGCAGTAGACTTGCTCCCCTTTCTTTTGTTGATTACTGCAACTTTGTAGGCAATCTTAGACTTTTTATCATTATTGGTCTCTAAAGACAATGCTTTGTCAAAATCCGCAAGAGCACCTTTGGTATCGCCATTTTTCATTTTTAAAGTTCCTCCATATACATAAGCATCAGCAGAAGGATCTAAAGCCAATTGTGCCTCAAAAAGTTTTTGGAACATAGGATCATCCGTACATTCTTTGTTGAACATAAGACCTACTGCTCTTTTTACCCAAACAACATCTCCCTTTTTCTCCTCAAAACTCTTCTCGTACAATGGAATCAAGTTACTACAATCCGCTAAAGGACCTAACTTAGAATCGATACTACCTGCAATTTTACCATATACCTCAGAATATGAGTTATAGGATTTTAAGCGAGATTTCTCTTTAGAAGTCAACGTACCCGCTTCTTCCTTTGGTAAAAGCTTGGCTATTTTTCCTGTAATCTTTTCGTTTTCTACTTCAATCTTTTCAGTAACCGCATCATAAACGTCAAATACTTCTTGCAAGTCTTTTCTACCAGCTTTATGCTCGTCAACTAAACTTGAGAAATAAATATATAACGCCTTTGGATTTGTAAAGTTTTCTTGATCCTTTGTAAAAGCTTCGCTTAACATACTATACATCTTAGCATCATCGGCCATTTTGTTATCATACATTACCATCGCCTTGTCAACGTCAGTTTCACCTTGCGTGGTCTTTGATGCAAAATGCTTTAACTTATTGTCATAAAGACCCATTAGTTCATTGGCAAATTTTTCCTTATCTGCATCTGAAGCCTTTTTTAATTTATCCTTTAGGATACGCTCACCATATACATATATAGCATTGTTCAATTGCGGACAGGTTTCATATACCATTTTCCATGGTTCATAAGCCGCATCATAATTTTTAACTTTTGCATGTTCGGAAAATATAGACAGATTAGTCATACATTCAGGATTTTGAGCCTGAGCATTACTTACCCCCATCATCCCAAGGAACATAATTGCCGTGAAGTAAAGTTTCGTTTTCATCTTTTCTCTTTTTTAAGGTGGTTAATGTACTAAATTTTTATTAATTGATCTTTCTTTTCTGGAACCAACGATCGTTCAATGACAGCCCTACATTAAGTTTAAAATAGCTTTCTTCTACTAAATTCGCCCTTGTTGTTCCCCTTCTTCCCAATTCAAATCCTAAATTAAGATTAGAGAAACTTCTTCCAAGTGGTAGACCTAATCCAAAAGTTATGCCAAAGTTATTTATATCAACATCATTTACGACCATACCGGTTTTATCTAAACGCAAACCTGCACGGTAAGTCACTCTTTTTAAATAACTTGTAAAGGAATCATGGTCAGGGGTAATAAACAGTCCTAAGGCATAAGAACTTGCATCTACATAAGAAACACTATTGGCACCAAGGAAATCATTTTCGAAAGAACCCATTCCCTGAAAGCTATATTCACCCCCAACAAACCATTTTAAATCTTGTCCAAAGCCCAAACCAATTGTAGTCGTTGTAGGAACCTTTAGCTCTGTATCCCTTAAGTTCTGGGCGGCCAGATTTACGTCTATCTCTTCAATATTACCACCTGTGGCCACGGAAAAAGAACCAATTTGCCTTGTATTCTCAGACACCAGATTACCTTGGGTATTTACCCGTACAGAAGAATGAAACCTATATTTATCATTAATCAACGGCGTATAGTTCAAGGCATAATTAAAATCAAAACCATTTACCTTAGAACTTCTACGATCAAAAGTTCCAAATTGGATACTCTCTATCTGCTGCAGGCGCTGACTATCTAACGTACCAAAATTAAAATTAACGGTAGCGCCAATACTTACATTTTTTAATACTTCATACCCTACGGAGTAAAACACACGGTTTAAACCGCCCTCACCAGTATAGACATTTACCAGGGAACCATTTACATTGTCCTGTTCATCTATCAAATTATAGCCTACGGAAGTGTACGGCATTATACCAAAGCTCATACCCAAACCTTTGCCCAGACTGAAACCCAATGCCAAATAATCCAAGCTGGTTATAGAGGTACTTTCCTCTCCCAGATTGGTCTTTAATCGATATTGTTTGTTGGATACACCGGCGGTATAGGTTACAAGACCCGTCTTGTTCATTACCTTAAGCCCTAATTCTCCCAAAGCCGCAGGATTCTTTAAATTAAGATGGATACTGTCCGCATACACACCAATACCCCCCATCATTTGATTTTCTACCGTTCCCGCATTCTTTAAATCACCAATTCCAAAAAAAGAATAGGGAGATACAGTACCATCTTGAGCATACATACCAACGGTGGTCATGTATACTATTGCAATTACAATTTTTCTGATCATTTAGTGCTTGTTGTATTCTAGCAAATAATTAAGCCCTTTCAGGAGAAATTTAGAATCCGCAAATATGGTATTTTTTACTCGTTTAGACAAAAATAGTGTATCACCCCCTGTTAAAATAACTGTTAAATCTTTAAAACGGCTATTATATAGTTCAATTATTCCGTTCAATTCAAGCTCTACACCATACAATACACCACTGTGCATACAGTATTCAGTTGAGTTTCCTATATAATCCAATAGTTCTGTTTTTTCCAATAACGGCAGTTTGGCCGTTTGTTCATGCATTGCCTTATAGCGCATTTGTATACCTGGGGAAATGGCCCCTCCCAAATATTCATCAAAATCATTCAGCATATCATAGGTAATACATGTACCCGCATCAATAATTAGGGTATTGCTATGTGGTTTACGATAGTATGCCGCAGTGACCAACGCCAAACGGTCCACACCTAGACTTTGAGGTGTTGCATACGAGTTCTTAAATGGCACTTTTGAAGCATGAGAAAGTTCGTGAAGGTCACAAAAAACGGCTACAACCTTTATTTTATCCTCAGAAAGGGAACCAACGTTAGAAATTATTGCCGCGTTCACTTTTGGAAATTGCTGAAACAATTTTTTGACCGCCGTTACAAAATTCTCTTGCGCAACGGTCTCTATATGAACAATTTCCGACTTATTAAATATGGCTAATTTTACACTTGTATTGCCAGCATCTATTATCAAATTCATACTACAAAGATTAAAAAATAAAAAAACAATCTTCTTTTTTTATGATTTAGTTTGTTTATCATAAAATTGAAATTATATTTGCAGCCGCTTACAGCGACATGGTGCCTTAGCTCAGTTGGTAGAGCAATGGACTGAAAATCCATGTGTCCCTGGTTCGATTCCTGGAGGCACCACATAGAAAAACCGTATTATCAGTAGATACTGCGGTTTTCTTGGTTATTGGGGTATTGTTGTTTAAAACCAATTGAACAAACCACAATACCCATAATAAGTACTTTTGAAAAGCGGCCCAAAGGCATCAATCCCAAATACGTTCTACCTTACGCTCTTTAAAATTAACGATTTGAACTACTTCATTAGCCGTGTTTTCTATGGTTAGACTAGTATAGAACTCATTGGGAAAAATTTGATTTGTCATTACGTATTGTCCTTTGTTCAAAAACAACTCCATAGATGAATGATCCAACAAAATTCTAACTTCCACATTTTCCTTGGGCAATTTGGAAATATCCATACGTTGCGCCCCGCCTTTAAATTTTTCGCTAAAATCCGTTTTACCGGACTTGTCCCTGTCAATCGTAACCAAATCATTGTTGGCATCTATATCAATAGCTAGGCTATCACCGACCTCATTGCTCAAATACATTTTAAGCATTGGATTTTTCACAAAAAATTTAATCTCCGACTGATTACCATATTTAAGTGCAATTATTTTCTTCTGTTCCTGTTTTAGTTCCATTTCACCTTCCGTGTAGGCCTTATCCGTAATTTCACTAAACTTTTCTATGGGATAATTTATAAGAAACACCTCATCTTCAATCTTACGTAAACTTAACTTTCTAGGTACGGTCATGGCACTTCGCCATTTTTCTGTAGGGGTATCCCTAGCATAGTCCCAATTACTCATCCATCCAATAAAAATACGATCGTTATTGGGGGTATGGTTATAGGTGACACCGGCGTAATTGTCCCTTCCAAGATCAATCCATTTATTTTCGGTCTGATCGGTGGTAAAGGTGGTACCGTCAAAATCCCCAATAAAATACTGCGTTCCACTACCTCCATTAGGTGCACCGGGATTAATACTGATCAACAAGACCCATTTTTCCTCATCTGTACCTTCTATGGTCAACGGAAAAAGATCAGGACATTCCCATACACCGCCATGGGCTCCTTTATCCTTTCCGAACTCACTGACTTTATCCCACTCCTTTAAATTGGGCGAACTCCAGATTTGCAAATGGTCTCCCGCTACCAAAAGCATGGTCCAATTTTGTTCTTTTTCGTTCCAAAATACTTTGGGGTCCCTAAAATCCTTAATACCATCATTTCCTATTACTGGGTTGCCCTCATATTTTGTCCATGTATTACCATCGTCCAAACTGTAGGCAATTCCTTGGGTCTGAAAATCCATTTTACCTGCTTGCTCCCCTTCCATATCATGGTAGGTGAAAATTGCCACCATAGCCGGGTTCTCCTCGGTACCGAAACCGGAAGTATTTTTAGTATCCATTACGGCACTTCCCGAAAATATCAACCCATGTTTATCTGGATAAAGGGCTATAGGTTTATGCTCCCATTTTACTAAATCCTTACTTATAGCATGGCCCCAGTGCATAGGCCCCCAAACGGTACTATCCGGGTAATATTGATAGAATAAATGATAATTTCCATTATTGTAGACCAACCCATTGGGGTCGTTCATCCATTTTTCTTCTGGCGTAAAATGAAATTGCGGCCTGTAGGATTCCGTGTAGTACTCGGGAGCATCTATTTTCATTTGGTCCTCTATGGTCTTGACCTCTTGTTTACAACCAAATACAGCTGCCACAATGGACATCAATACAATTTTTGAACCTACTTTTTGCAAAACTTTAACCATAACACTGTCTTTTAAACTATAAATCTTGGACGCTAAAAATAGTACCTTTACTGCAATGAAATTAATCAAATATGCACGATTATTTAGTTTAGTTTCCCTCATTACCGTTTCAAACGTTATAGTAGGGCAAGCAAATATGGAACGTGTTCTAAAAAATTGGAACAAAGAAAGTATACCTTATATCTACCTTGAAAATTTACCCATGAAAGATTCTATAGTGTATGTAGATACCAGGGAGAAAGAAGAGTTTAACGTAAGC
Organism: Maribacter sp. MAR_2009_72; assembly: GCF_007827235.1. NCBI lineage: Bacteria > Pseudomonadati > Bacteroidota > Flavobacteriia > Flavobacteriales > Flavobacteriaceae > Maribacter > Maribacter sp. MAR_2009_72. The sequence goes on from NZ_VISB01000001.1 coordinate 2,150,597, forward strand.
CATCTTAGAAATGCCCTATGGGTAGGGTATTCCAATTTTGACGAAGCCAAGGTTCTAAATCTTATACCCAACAAGTCTCAACCCATTATTGTTTATTGCTCCATTGGCGTACGGTCCGAAAATATTGGAGAACGCTTAAAGCGACTTGGATATACCAGAATATTGAACCTATATGGCGGAATTTTTGAATGGAAAAATCAAGATCGTATCGTATATAACAATAATGACACCCCAACCGATAGCATACATGCATTTAGCAAACATTGGGGCAAATTATTAAAGAAGGGAATAAAGGTATATTAGTTAGTGGTTAGTATAATTTAAAATAATACGTTGGGAATATTACAGAATAATAATGTGGAGCGCGATGAAAAAATCATTGATTTTACCTTGGCAAACTCCAAGAACCTATTACTTATTTTTACCAGAAACCCAGAATTAGGCAAGGGTAAAAGACGATTGGCCGCTACCGTAGGTGATCAGGCCGCTTTGGACATTTACACATTTCTTTTGCAACATACGGTAAGCATCACACAAAACCTCTATGCAGAAAAGCGGGTATATTACTCAGAAGAAATATGGGAGAATGATATTTGGGATGCAGACAAGTATGGCAAAAGATTACAACAGGGCAATGATTTGGGAGACCGCATGGCCAATGCTTTTAGGGAAGGATTTGAAAGTGATTTCCAGAAAATAATTGTTATTGGAAGCGATATGTACGACCTTTCCCAAGAGGACTTGGAAAGCGCGTTTAAAGCTTTGGAGAAGAATGATTTTGTGATAGGTCCCGCACAGGATGGAGGGTATTACCTGCTGGGAATGAAAACTTATAAACCTGAACTGTTCCAGAATAAGGCTTGGGGAACGGAAACGGTATTGAAACAAACCCTTGCCGATTTAAAAGCCGATAGCGTATGCTTATTGGAAGAAAGAAACGATGTAGATTATTTTGAGGATATAAAGGATATTGAAGCCTTTCAACCTTTTTTAAAACATATAAAATTATGACAAAGGAACAATTATTGGAATCTGTAGCCTATTTAAAGAACAAAGGTTTTGACAAGCCAGAAATAGGAATTGTACTTGGCACCGGCCTTGGCAAATTGGTGGACCATATAGAGGACCCCATAGATGCCCATTACAACCATATTCCATTTTTTCCGTTGGCTACCGTAGAGTTCCATACGGGCAAGTTGGTATATGGTACCATATCCGGAAAAAAAGTGGTGGTCATGCAGGGGCGTTTTCATTTATATGAGGGATATGACTTTTTGGATATAACCTACCCCATACGCGTCATGCACATGCTGGGCATTACCAAATTGTTTATTTCCAATGCAGCAGGTGCGGTAAACCTGAATTTCAAAAAAGGGGACATGATGTTAATAGAAGACCATATAAATTTACAGGGCGGTTCTCCTTTGGCATTTAAAAATGTTGGGGAATTTGGAGAACGTTTTGTAGATATGTCAGAACCCTACGATGTATCCATGCGCAACAAACTTATGGCAATTGCCAAGGAAAACGATATTTCTTTAAAGACCGGAGTCTATGCTTCTGTGGTTGGACCACAATTGGAAACCAAGGCAGAATATAGAATGATCAAATTAATTGGTGCAGATGCCGTGGGTATGAGTACCGTGCCAGAGGTTATTGTAGCCAACCACCTTTCCCTACCCATTGTTGCCGTTTCGGTATTGACCGATGAATGCGACCCGGATAATCTTAAACCTGTGGATATTGGAGAAATTATCGCCATCGCGGAACGTACTGAACCCAAAATGGTAAAACTTTTTCAAGAACTTATAAAACAGCTGTAAGGCCATACCCTGTTTTCCTACCAAGTTTAGTGAAATTAATGCACATGAGTGCTTTTGAGCCCAACATCAGTATTATTATCCCCGTTTTGAACGAAGCGGACTACATAGCCAAAGTACTCCTGTGCATAAAACAGAATGCCTGCGCTAACCACATCAAGGAAATTTTGGTCGTTGATGGTGGTAGTACAGATGCTACCCCTTCAATAGCCAAGGCCCATGGTGCCAAATTGCTCTATGGCAAAAAAGGACGGGCGGCACAAATGAACCTTGGTGCAAAAGAAGCAAGCGGCGCAATATTATACTTTCTCCATGTAGACTCGTTGCCCCCTAAAGATTTTGACCGCTCCATTGCAAATGCGGTTAAAGAAGGTAAAATGGCAGGCTGTTTTCAAATGCGTTTTAACAGCAACAGCAGGTTTTTAAAATTTTTTGCTTGGTGTACCCAAATCAACCATCAAATTTGTCGCGGAGGCGACCAATCATTGTTCGTGGACAAAAATCTTTTTTTTGACTGCAAGGGATTTAATGAACAGTACACAATCTATGAGGACAATGAATTTATACAACGTTTGTACAAGCGTGTACCTTTTACCATTCTACCTTCTACGGTAACGACCTCTGCCCGCAGATATGAAGAAAAAGGAATGATAAGCCTACAATGGCATTTTGGTGTCATACACCTTAAATACTATTTAGGAGCACGACCCAATGAACTGTATGCATATTATCAAAAATATATTGCGGTATAAACGATTTATTTATCCTCGTAGTCCAATAATATGCCTTCACTGATCCATTTTGCCAAAGCTTGGCGATTATCCGGATCTAAAATGCGCACCTGATCCTTGGCATTTCTAATATTTCCAATTTCAATAAAGGTCATGGCGGGGTGTGTTTTTTTTACCAAGTACAACGAAGTCCTGTCCTCAAAAGTACCTGCGTAGGTTCTATTGGGCTGAAATCTCTTATACTTGGCCTCAAAAGTTTTATGGATACTTTCCGCCAATTTTTTGCCATTTTTACTTTTTTCGTGGTGATAAAAGAATACATCTATATTCTGACCTTCACTTCTACTATCTACATGGGTAACGATTAAACGCTGGTATTTACCCTTGTTATCCTTATATAAATCGTTCACGATCTGTACCCGTTGCTTTAACCGTGCCACTTGGTTTAAAGGTATTTCCTTATCTGGATAGGCTACCTCATCATGATCAATCTCCAATATGCAATCATCACGTATACCATCATTCCCATCCTGTATAATAATGTAGACCGTTGCCCCGTGCGCCATTAATTCCCTTGCCAAGCGTAGGGTAATATCATAGGCATATTCATCCTCTGCAATAGCTTTCCCCGCATAGGTACCCATTGCCCCGGGATCGGGCCCCCCATGACCGGATACCAAATAGTAAATAGTTCCTTTTAACCGTTTGCTTTTTGCTATTACATTTTTATGTTTCTCCCCAAACAGGTCATATTTAGAACTTTCCAATTTTTTTATATCCGTGGACTGTTTCTGTATAGAGTCTACAATGGCTACGGTATCCAAAACCGTTCTGGGCATAACATACGTTCGCCCTGCTACCAAATGTACGCTATCCTTTAAGCGCTCACTATTTATATAGATAAATTCATCCATAACCTCGTACGGGTCAACTCCCTGTTTGCGCAACAGCGAAAGAATGCCGTCACCAGGTTCTGCCGTTACGGTATTCAATGAATCCTGCGCCACAACAAATTGCACCGCACATATGCATACAACCATATATTTTACCATAACATATGGAAAACAAAGGTTATGCCATACATGTTCTACCCGTTCATGTCCTACCTTACTAATACTCACTATACTTTTTATAATTTTCACTTACTACTTTTAACGAGGGTTTGTTTTGTGGGGTAAACCTGTTATCATTCTCACCACCTGCATTTTTATGGTCGGTGAACCATTTCCATACATAACCGCCCGCAAACCATTTTTCGTTCCAAAATTCGGCATATATGGCCTTCTTACAGTTTACTTGTGATACCATATTCGGTTTTTCTTCCGTACGGTCTACCAACCACGGCTTTTTTGCGGTATAGTCCATACTTCTATACCCATATTCCGTAAACAGTATAGGCTTTTGCTTTTCAGTACTTAGCGCGGCCAATTTACTTTTCCAAGGCTGCCAACCAGCTATAAGCTCATTAACCGTAGGTGTTTTTGCTTCCGATAACGGAAAATAGGCATCTACCCCAATATAATCTAACTGTTCCCAAAAAGGTACACGCTCAAATTCATCCCAATTTGCCGCATAGGTAAGCTTACCTTTATAAGTTTCCCTAATTTCAGCAATAAGCATGTTCCAAAATTCTGGCCGCGCCTGTACAAACTGTTCCAATTCCGTACCAATACACAAGATATCTACCTTACGCTCTGCCGCTAAACGGGCATAGGTCATCATAAAATGACGATATGATTCCTCTAATTGTTGCCAGTGTTGCTCATTGTCCATCTTCAGCTTTCCCGTGAATATTCCCTTGGATATCCATATTTGCGGCTTCATCATAACAGACACCCCATTTTCATGCAACATATGAATGTATTGCGCTGCACCCTTCTTAGTTTCACCAAACCACTGACGATCTGTATTAAACGTGATCTGTGGATTATTTACCTCCCTTATAAAACCAAAAGGCATTACGGCGGCGCTGTTGGCATAGATATTTAAGATTTCATCTACTTGACCCTGCACCACGGCTTGCCTGGAGGCCACAAAACTTACCCCATTTATTTTTCCGTTGCCCTTTCCAATGCATGCTAGTTGCATACTGCACAGAAATAGAATTGCCAATTTTTTCATTTCCCCAATCTTAGGTTCAAAATTATACTATTTACGGCATGTTCCCAATAGCAGATATACCCAACAATTTGTTAAGAAATGAACTAAAGGTAAACGGTAACAAGTAATGTATTGCGTATGTGGCTATTTCACATTTAAGCGCCAATCATACGGATAGTAATCCAAAAGAATATCCTTGGAAAACTTAGTAGTTCTATACCTATTGATAAATGCTAATATACCACCGGCCCTATCAAAATCTACCTTATACCAATCAAACAATTGCGAAACAAAGACCTTATCACCCTTATTCCTAATGAACATAGGGTCGTTCAATGCTTTGGCTGTTTGTTGATGAAGCTGTTGGTTCAACCTGTTTGGCATGTAGGCCTCCCCAATAATTGGCGGACACCCTAGGCCTGCACAGACCAATACAAAATGAAAACGGGGTTCATTTGGAAACCTTGCTCTAAGTAACTCATTTTCTATGGCGTTCAACGTTATATACCTCCCCCCCACATTATACCTCAGCTTATCAAAAAAACCGTCCACGTCCAAAGGGGACCGTAGGGGATAATTATCCACAACACCCTTAATTACCAACAGATTATAGGTATTTATCCAAAAGGCCTGATACACATTAGGATCTTGAAGATCAATGGCCGCTTTTTCCGCCAATTTAAGCACGTTATTCAATGCCAAAGGTTGTTTGACAATGGAGGCATAATCTACCTTTCCGTTCTCTACATGGGTTTTCAAAAATGTATCCGCAGCACTAAAAAACTCGGTATACTGGGCCTTTCCACCATTTATCCCAAAGAAAAAAACCAAAATTACCCAAGAGTATTTCATACCAATTAAATATTCACTGTAACCCTTTTGTCGCAACTTAACATAGAAACCAACACATTACTATTCTTGCAAGGGTGCGTTTACCTATCTACGCAATTAATGTTACCTTGGTTTTAATTGCACCGGTAGCCTTAGATTAATTCTAAATAACCCGGTTTCAATATACGCCTGTAAAGCATCTGACTTTTCTTGCGACTAACTTTTAAATTTACTGCCATATGGAGCATATCATCATTATTGGAAATGGAATATCTGGTGTTACCTTGGCCAGGCATGTACGTAAGCTTTCCGATAAAAAAATTACGATCATTTCTGCAGAGTCCGACTATTTTTTTTCCCGTACCGCATTAATGTACGTATATATGGGCCATATGAAATTTAAGCATACCCAACCTTATGAAGATTGGTTTTGGAAGAAGAACCGTATTGAACTGGTGAAGGGCTATGTGGAAAAAGTAGATCCGGCATCCAAAATAATTCACTTGGCCAATAACACTACCCTATCCTATGACAAACTGGTGATCGCCACGGGTTCAAAACCAAACAGATTTGGATGGCCGGGACAAGATTTACCGGGGGTACAAGGCCTCTATTCCAAACAAGATTTGGAAACACTTGAAAAAAACGCCCCCAATAATACGGTATGCCAACGGGCCGTAATTGTCGGCGGCGGACTTATAGGAATAGAAATGGCAGAAATGTTACGTTCCCGAAAAATTCCCGTTACCTTTTTGGTCCGCGAAAAAAGCTTCTGGAACGGGGTATTGCCAAATGGGGAATCTGCCATGATCAACCAACATATTTTAGCACACCATATTGATTTACGGCTAGACACTAATTTAAAGGAGATTATCCCAGATGAACAAGGAAGGGTCAAGGCAGTGATTACGGACAAAGGAGAAACCATACCATGTAACGTTGTTGGACTCACCGCCGGGGTCACCCCCAATATAGATTTTCTGAAAGGTAGCGGTATAACATTGGGCAAAGGCGTTAAAGTCAATCGTTTTTTGGAGACCAGTGTGCCAGATGTTTATGCCATTGGCGATTGTGCAGAACAGCATGAGGCCCTTGACCAAAGAAGACCTGTAGAGGCTGTGTGGTACACCGGTAGAATGATGGGGGAAACCCTTGCCCAAACCCTTTGCGGAAAGCGTCGTGCGTACAACCCCGGACATTGGTTCAATTCCGCAAAATTCTTGGATATTGAATATCAAACCTATGGATGGGTGTTCAGTGAGCGGAACAAAGAGGACCATGAGCAGCATTTTCATTGGAGACATCCCAAGGAAAATATCTGCATTACCATTGCCTACCATAAGGAAACCAATAGGTTTTTAGGGATTAATACGTTTGGTATTCGTATGAGGCACGAAATTTTTGACAGATGGCTAAACCAAAATAAGGAGGTTGACCATGTCTTGACCTATTTGAAAGATGCCAATTTTGACCCAGAGTTCTATACCCAATATGAAGATGCCATTGTTGCTAAATACAATGCGGAACACCAAAAAAATATTGACCCCAAGAAAAAGAGTTGGAAACGTATTTTTAGCAAGGCTTAATCAATAAAGAATGAAAACACTACAAAATATAGGAATCACTTTATTTTTAATAGGCCTAGGTATTTTTACCGTACTACCGTTCATAGGTACGTTCAAGGCGGACCAAACCATTTTAAACCAAGTAATTGCCGATAGTTCCATAAAAAGCGATTTGCTTATCAATTATCTACAGACGCAAGTGGCCGGCAATGAGTTTAATGGGGTACACCACCTATCCGGCATTGTGGTTACCTCCTTGGAAAACGCAAATGCCACACATAGAAAAAATAAGGAGTATAAGAAAATTGTTTACGTAAAGGGCAGGGACCTGGCAGCTACCATCGCCAAAAAATCAGGTTCGGGATTTATTGCCGGGAATAAAGTTCTAATGTGGTTTCTAACCTTTGGCCTGGGTATTATAGGCGCATTGCTTTTTATTGTTCCCCAAGTGGTCCTGTTAGGTCCCAAAGGTATTAAGAACGATGGTATCTATCATCAAAGTTCTACCAATAGGGGCTGGATCGCATGGCTGGTATTCCTGTTTTTGGTCTCTTTCTATCTTGTCCTTTATTTTAGACCTGAGTATGCCACCAATTGGACGTATTTGGTAGACCCCATCAGTGAATCTTTAAGTGGAAACCCTGCCGGACATTGGTTTGTATATGGGTTTATGTATTGCGTTGTCATGACCGTTATGGCCGTGCGCATGTATATTAAATACCGGCATAACGTATACCAAACAGTGCGCACCACCTCTGTGCTGTTCTTCCAAATTGTCTTTGCCTTTTTGATTCCTGAAATTATGGTGCGCCTTCAAATGCCCTACTATGATTTTAAAAATGCTTTTCCGTTGGACTATGATTTCTTTTTCCAGTGGAACCTGAAATCGTTATTGAACAGTGGCGGCATTGGTATTTTTATCCTTTTCTGGGGAATTATCCTCACTTTGGTCATTGTGCCCGTAATGGTCTATTTTTTTGGAAAAAGATGGTATTGTTCGTGGGTGTGCGGGTGTGGCGGTTTGGCCGAAACCCTTGGGGACCCTTATAGGCAACACTCCGATAAGTCTTTGTTTGCCTGGAAGGTAGAACGATGGTTGATCCATGGGGTTTTACTTTTTGCATTGGTAATGACCGGTATGACGCTATACAGTTTTTTTAGCGAAACGGGCACAGTCCTGGGTATCAAGACCCAAAGCGTACAAAATGTTTACAGTTTGGCCATAGGTTCTATTTTTGCCGGCGTCATAGGTACGGGGTTCTACCCCATTTTTGGAAATAGGGTGTGGTGCCGTTTTGGTTGCCCTCTGGCCGCTTACCTTGGTTTTGTACAACGTTTTAAATCTCGCTTTAGAATTACCACCAATGGCGGACAGTGCATTTCATGTGGCAACTGTTCCACTTACTGTGAGCAAGGTATTGATGTGCGGGCCTATGCCCAAAAAGGTGAGAACATAGTGCGGTCCAGTTGTGTGGGCTGTGGTATTTGCTCCGCGGTCTGCCCACGTGGCGTACTAAAATTGGAAAACGGGCCAGAAGAAGGGCGCATTAACCCCACCGAAGTTTTATTGGGCAATGATGTTGACCTGATGGAATTGGTAAACAAAAAACAACCTAAAGCCTAATTCACTAAATAACCAGATATTAATTGTGCGGAACCATTCATTTGCCTTAAGGACCCCTAGCATTCATGTAATCATCCTAAGCTGTTTACTGCTCCTCCCCATGGTGGGTTTGGCACAAGAGGAACTCAATTACCCGGTGGTGCGCTACGGGCCTGAAACGATTACTGCCAGTTGGGTAAGCCATCCGGATATAGCGGGTGGTGAGGACCGGGCCGTTTTGTTCAGAAACACATTTATGGTAAAGGACAGTACCCAAGACCTGATCATCAACATAAGTGCGGACAACCATTACTTTTTATATGTTAACGGTAGGTTCATTACCCATGGCCCACAATTGAGCGATATTCAACATTACAAATATGAAACCCTAAACCTAAAAGACTTTATACGGAACGGCAGCAATGTACTGGCCCTTAAAGTGGTGAACTTTGGCAAAAGACGCTTTTTAGGTATGCAATCTATCTTTACGAGCGTTATGGTGAACGGCGTTACGGAAAATGCCAAAGCGCTAAACACCACTGGGGCGGAAGATTCATGGCGCTGCATGTTGGATGACAGTTATACCGCCAACGAAGTGGTATGGAGGGGCACGGGCGAAAAGGCCATAGTTGGCGGATTCTATGCCAATAACCCCACCGATATAGTCGATTTTAATGCCTATCCTACAGGGTGGGAAATGCCCGGATATGACGATGCCGAATGGCAACACACGGAATTTTTTGAAAATGCCAGTAGCATGGGCGGCTCCATCGCCTATCTGTTGGAGCCCAGAAATCTGCCCTTATTGTCCTGGGATACCGAGGCCATGGGCTCTATTGTTAGATCAACAGAAAAGGGCACCACCAATTTTCCCGTAAGTGGTACGTTGACCATTGAACCACATTCAACATCTACCCTATTAATAGACCAGAAATATGTTACCAACGGTTTTCCGGAGTTGGTGTTCAGTAAAGGCAGGTGGGCATCTATCCGTATTAACTATGCCGAAAACCTTTTTGGCCCAAACCAGGAAAAAGCAGACCGCAACGATATTGAGGGCAAAACACTTTTAGGCTACTACGACCTTATCACATCCAACGGAAAAGAACAACAAAAATTCATTCCCAATTGGATGCGTACCTACAGGTTCATTGAACTTGAAATTACCACCAAGGAAGAAGCCCTTACCCTGAACAGGTTCATTAACCACAGATCGCGAACTACACTGCCATCCTACGCGCAATTTATATCTGACAATGAACTTTACAACGAAATTTTTGAAATCTGTAAACGTACCGTGGATATCTGCACACAAGATTATTTTTTGAGCGATGCCTACTATGAAACCATGCAATACGTAGGCGATACCAAAATACACGCCCTAATCTGGGAGGCCATGAGCGGTAATGCCGACCATACCAGGAACGCCATTAGGCAATTTCATCATTCTAGGGATGCGGACGGAAATATTCTGGGGGCCTACCCCCTACGGTCCACCTTTATCTACCCCACCTATTCCTTGGTCTGGATAAGTATGATCGCGGATCATTACAAAACAACCGGTGACAAGAATTTTATACACACCTATAAAGACGGTATTGTCCACACCCTTGCCGGTTTTGAAAGGAACATGAACCCAAAGCACCTGGTAAAAAAGACTCCTTACCGCTATTTTATAGACTGGTATACGGGGCCCAACAATGGCAGTGGTACGGCCACGAACAATGATGGGGAAAATTCTGCCGTGGTAAGCTTGCACTATGTTCATGCCCTACAGCTTGCAGCACAATTGTTCAGCGAAATTGGGGATACCCAAACCGCTACAACCTATACCCAAAGAGCCACTACCATTAAAAAAGCGGTTTACGACCTGTGCTACGATACGGAAAGAAAGCTTTTTGCGGAACGGCCGGACAAAACCGTTTATGACCAACACACCAATATCATGGCCATCCTTACCGATGCCATTGCCCCAGATAAACAGCAAGCATTACTTGTACGAATCCTGAACGACAAAGACCTATTACAGGCTACCTATTACTACCGGTTTTACCTGTTCAAAGCCATTGAAAAGATTAATGCACCAGAACTGTTTCACCTTGCACAACGTCCTTGGGAACAAATGGTCTACGATCATATGACCACAACCTTGGAACGTTTTGAAAGTGCCGAAAAACCTACGCGGTCAGAGGTACACCCCTGGAGTGCGTCTCCGGCATACTTTTATTTCAATTATTTGGGGGGTATTAAATCCGTAAAAAATAATTTTGAAGAAGTGCGTATTGCCCCTGTTTTTGGGGTACTTAACACTATAGACGGACTTTTACCAACGCCAAAAGGGGCCATTGCATTTAGTTTGAGCAAAAAAGACAGCCAACTCACAGCACAAATAACCTTGCCAAAAAACATAACCGGCAACCTTATTTGGCAAGGCACCGTTATTGATTTAAAGCACGGGGCACATACGTATACCTTAAAACCAAAAAACCAATAATGCGCCCCTATAGCCCTATCTGTTTTAACGGTATGCTTGTACTGTCAATATTTTTTAACCGATCTTTGGCATTATGTCCAAAAGGAAAAAGCACATGGTAACGCACTTGAAAACATATATGCCTATTGTTATACTTCTTGCGGTTTGCAGCCTGCTAACCATTGCCTTTACCAAAGGAGAGGACAAGCGTTATGAACGCACCTATTATGAGGATGGCACTTTGGCCAGTGAAGGCTGGAAACGATATAATGTAAAGACCGATTATTGGATATTTTACCATCCCAACGGAAAAATCTCCATGAAAGGATATTATGCGTACGGTAAAAAGGAACAGTATTGGTACTATTATGACGAGCACCGTGTTAGAAGCAAGGAAGGCCGTTACCACAACGACCAACAGGAAGGATGGTGGCTGTACTATGATAAAAAAGGGAGGGTAGCCCATAAGTGCCAACTTTCGCAAGGGCTAAAAAATGGCTACTGCCTTAAGTATGAAGATGCCCAAATGATATCCGCGGAACAATACAATAAGGGAAACAAAATTAGGGAATGGCAAAGTTTTGATGCCTTTACCGACACCAACAGTTTATCCGATCTAAAGTAATGCCAGACATAAAAGTTATCATACCGGCTTTTAACGAAGCAGATTCCATAGCCCATGTTATAAGGGAGCTCCCCAAGACCGTATCCGAGGTTATTGTGGTGAACAACAATTCATCTGACCATACGGTTAAAAATGCCAAGGCCGCCGGGGCCACCGTGTTGACAGAACCTAGAAAAGGCTATGGCTATGCCTGTTTAAAGGGTCTGGACTATGTGGCCGCACTTGACCGTTCGCCTGAAATCATTGTATTCATAGACGGAGACTATTCCGATTATCCTGAGGAACTGGACAAGCTAGTGGCCCCAATTTTACAAAAGGACATAGATTTTGTTGTGGGCGCGCGAAAAAAAAGCCTGCGCGAAGAAGGTTCCATGACCCCGCAACAGGTTTTTGGCAACTGGTTGGCCACATTTTTAATGCGCTTGTTTTTTGGCGCAAAGTTTACGGATTTAGGTCCTTTTAGGGCCATTAAATACGAAAAACTCAAAGAATTGCACATGGAGGACAAAACCTATGGATGGACCGTGGAAATGCAATTGAAAATTTTGAAGAAAAAAATGACATATACCGAAGTACCAGTACGTTACAAACGAAGAATTGGTATCTCAAAAGTTTCAGGAACCGTAAAAGGTAGTATATTTGCTGGCATAAAAATATTGGGGTGGATCTTCAAATACAGTATTAAATAATATGGCATTAGCACTAGCGTACCTTATAATAATCGTTTATAGTATTTCATTGCTATTGATATTTTTCTATAGCCTGGCGCAGCTTAACCTTTTATTTAATTACCTATCCCAAAAGAGACAGCATCAAACAGCTCCAAAGTTCAATTTACTGGACCCAAAGGAAATTCCGTTCGTAACCATACAACTACCCGTTTTCAACGAGGAATATGTAATGGACCGTCTTTTGGAAAATATCGCGAAGATAGAATACCCAAAGAGCAAGCTGGAAATACAGGTGTTGGACGATTCTACCGATGATACCGTCATCAGTACTGCTGCAAGTATTGCCAAACTACAGGAAACCGGACTGGATATTCAACATATACGCAGAACGGACAGATCTGGTTTCAAGGCAGGAGCCCTCAAGGAAGGCCTTAAAATAGCCAAGGGAGAGTTCATTGCTATTTTTGATGCGGACTTTTTACCTGCGCCGGATTGGTTGAAGAAAACCGTCATCTATTTTAAAGATGAGGAAATTGGGGTGGTACAGACCCGTTGGGGACATTTGAACCGTGATTACTCTACCCTTACCAAAATACAGGCCTTTGCCCTAGATGCCCATTTTACGTTAGAACAGGTTGGTCGTAACAGCAAAGGACATTTTATCAACTTTAACGGTACCGCTGGTATATGGCGCAAGGAATGTATTATTGATGCCGGTAACTGGGAGGGCGATACCTTGACCGAAGATTTGGATCTAAGCTACCGTGCGCAATTAAAGAACTGGAAGTTTAAATACCTGGAAGATGTGGAAACCCCTGCAGAGCTTCCGGTGGTCATCAGTGCCGCACGATCGCAACAGTTTAGATGGAACAAAGGCGGGGCTGAAAATTTTAGAAAGACCGTATGGAGCGTTATCAGTGCCAAGAACATTCCCTTTAAAACCAAATTTCACGGTGTAATGCATTTACTGAACAGTTCCATGTTCCTTTGTGTGTTCCTGGTGGCCCTACTGAGTATTCCATCCTTATACATCAAAAATACTTATGGCCATTTAGACTGGGTGTTTTCGCTATTGAGCCTGTTTACCATTAGTACCATTATTCTGTTTATTTGCTATTGGTTTACCTATAAAAGTATTCAGGGCAGTGGTTTTGATAACTTTGTGGACTACATACGTATTTTCTTTACCTTTTTCTCCGTTGCCCTAGGTTTTTCCCTTCATAATACCATTGCAGTTCTTGAGGGACATATGGGGAAGAGGAGCGAATTTGTGCGTACCCCAAAATTCAACATCAGCACGTTGAAACAAAGTTGGAAGGGCAATAAATACCTTGCCAAAAAATTATCTCCCAATATGATTCTGGAATTTGCCCTTATGGTCTATTTTATGTTTGGCATGTACAGCGCCATACCTTTAAACGATTTTGGACTGTTCCCTTTTCACTTTATGTTGTTCCTTGGGTTTGGCTTTGTTTTCTTCAAATCATTGACCTCAAGAGCATAATATCTGAACGCCCAGTACGGCATTTGCACCGCATGGTTCTACATACTATCCAACGGGCTTTTTACCATGGACAACCGTTGTGGCGTAACCTTGGTATACACCTGGGTGGTCGTAATGGAGTTATGCCCCAATAGTTCCTGAATGAAACGCATATCCGCACCGGATTCCAATAAATGGGTGGCATAGCTATGGCGCAGCCCGTGAATTCCAATTTTTTTCCTGATACCTGCAATTTTCATTGCTTTTTTGAACACCTGCTGTACAGAACTTTTGGAGTAAGCGCCACCATATTTTCCTTCAAACAAATATTCCTTTGGCCTATATTTCTTAAAATATTCCCTTAGTAATGGCAACAATTTTTCTGGTAAGGGTACATACCGGTCTTTTTTACCCTTGGCACCTACTACATGAATTACCATTCTGGCGCTATCCACATCATTAAGTTTAATATTGACCACTTCTGACACTCGTAAACCTGCGCCATAACACAATTTAAGTGCTACTAGGTGCTTTAAATTATCCGTAGCATTAAACACCTTGGCCACTTGTTCTTTGCTGAGCAACTTAGGCAAGACCAATGGTTTTTTTGGCCTGGGAATGTCAAAGAACATCTTTGGCCTATGCAATACCTGCTCAAAGTAAAATTTTACCGCATTGATTTTACCGTTAAGCTTTCTCTCTCCCATACCCTCTTTCTTTACACAATGCAAAAAATAGTCCTTAAGCCTAGCGGAATCCAAACGATCTACAGGGTATGACTTCAAAAGCTTTAAAAGGTGATAGAATTCTGCCATGTAAATTCTCTTGGTATTGTCACTATAGCCTTTTAGTTGCAACTGGTCATACATTTGGGCATATGCTTTTTGATTGGTAGCGGAAAGCGACATCATTTTCCCTTGAATCATGGATTTAGGTTCCATACCCAATTGTTGGCGTACTACCGGAAGGTCAGGTAAATACCATGATTTTTTAGTCTGGCTCCACCTAACGGATGGAAACCTTTTACGCAATGCCTCTTTATTTTTTTGAGTGTATTTAAATGAAATCAAGATAACATTTTTACCCCTGTGGGTATCTGTCGAGAACGTGTAAATTTCATTATTCATAGAAAACGGTATAAGATTATAGTTGCGCAAAAAATATATCAAATCTAAAAATACAACAATGATATATTTTTTGCGCAATTGGCTTAACCATTTTACGCTACCATGGTTATTACATTTATTAGAATATTGTATCTTTCTTATCATTAACCATGATCACACATATTTATGTGTTGTGCAACATTAAAAACCTATGTGATTCATGTTTACCCCTGTTGTTAGAATAATCTTAGTAATTACAAGTATTGGGTTAGCGATTGTCTTTTATGGAAGAAATGACTTTTGGAATATGGCTCTCAGTTTATTCGGAGCAGTACTTTTTGTGTATGGATATTTTAAGTATGGAACCGTTTACGCTGCTTTTCAACAATTAAAAAAAGAAAATTACGATAAAGCAGAAAAATTAATTTCTAAAATCAAAAATCCAGAACAGCTTAGTAAAAGTCAAAAAGGTTATTTCCATTTTACTAACGGAATCATTGCTTCAGAAAAAGAAGAATGGGACTATAGCTTATCTGAATTGTTAAAAGCGTTAAAAATCGGATTGAGAACAGAAAATGATAAATCAATAGTTCTATTGAATTTGGCTAATGTTGAGTTTGAAAAGAAGAACTATGACAAAGCGACTGAATACATTAAAGAAGTAAGAAAAATAGATTTAAAACCGTTAGTAAAATCAGAAACGGACACGATTGAGCAAAAAATTAACGTTGCACAACAAAACCTATAAACAATACGGGCTTCGGGCTCAAACGAAAGGTTTGCGTATTTTTATGATGTCCGCAAAATCTTTGGGATTTTGCTTTAAACAAGGAAAAAAAAACAAAACAAAAAGATTTTGCTATGTGCATGGCGGAAAGTAAACGCTAGTTTGCTCCCGTACTGTTCATAGCTAAAACGTTGTAATCAATAGCTCAAAAAAAAAGACAAACATCTAAATGAAGAAAATAGTAGTCGGCATTTTTACCGTGTTTCTTTTGTCAAGTTGTTTATGGGACGAAGAAACACAAACCAAACACTTGACTAAGGATTTCAATTTAGGTTGGTGGTCAGAGCCCAGATATAGAGCTCTTTTTAAAAATCCGGATAGTACTAAATATGGAGGTGCTGTTCTAATACCTGAAACGGTTTTTGCCGTAGGTTTTAATGACAATATAATTATTGCAAAACAACATCCAAATAAGCAAGAAGAAATTTCGGCTCGACTTTTTAATAGAGATAGTACTGGATATTATCGTTTGAGTAATCCCGCAGACACCGTGTACATTTGGAGTGGCGATAGTATTTTTAGAAAAAATGGACATTGGTACCACATAAGTAACGGCTGGAATCCACCAGACAGTTTGTTCCCATATAAGAAAAAAACAAACTATTATATTATCGATATTAGCGATAGTAAAAAAAACACGTGGAATAGTAAAGAGAGAGTATATAAATACACCACTGAATCGGACTTTAAAGAAGGTAGAAAAAATCTTGGTGTACCAGATGAATTGAAATTTAATTTTCTAGATAGAGAATTGGAATAAAAATAAATACTCTAGATGGACCTTACTCTGACGTAACCGTTGCGCAGATGGACTTCACTCGGATGGAATAAAAACCAGAACGCAAAGATTCGTGCTTACTCAAAAGTGTCGCTACTGATTACAACAAAACCTAAACGTAATGCGGACTTTAAGGCAAAACCACAAGGTCTGTGTATATTTATATAGTCGCTAAATCTTATGGATTTAGCTTTGAACAAGAAAAAATAAAACTAAACCAAAAGCTTTAGCTTCGTGCGCAGACGGAAACGAAAAGTTTCCTTACTACCGCACTACGCTTAGCCGAGACGATGATGTTGCATTCTCCTACGTCGACCCTATGTGCTACATCTCGTACCTCGATTCCCGCACAAAGGGAAATGCAACATCATCGCAGCGCTATGACAGATTACATAAATCCGTAGGATAAGAGGTTATTTATAAAATACGACGCTTAACGGAAGAAAACAACCCAACATATCAAGTCACTATATGTAATCTGGACCGGGTCATTTTATTCCCAATACAATCGAAAACCGAAAAAGGTTTTCATTATATTTCCATAAAATAACCCGGACTACACATAGCGCTGCGTTGTAACACATTTTAACCAACCCGAGAAAACAGTAATTAACAATGAAGATTTTAATATTTGGCGCTTCTGGTTCTGGAACCACGACTTTAGCAAATGAAATTAAAAAAAGAACTGATTTTAAGCACTTGGACGTTGATGATTATTACTGGAAAAAAACCAATCCACCTTACCAAATAAAAATACCTTTAAATAAACGAAATGAAAATCTCAAAATTGACTTTAAAAAATTTGAGAATGTTGTTGTAAGCGGTTCAATGGTAAGTTGGGGAAAAGAATGGGAAACAGCATTTGATTTGGCTATTTTCATACGATTGGAAAATACTGAAAGAATGGAACGATTGAAAAAACGTGAAAATCAACGTTATGGAGAAAAACTTCTGAACGACAAAAAAATCCGAAAAAACTCAAATGAATTTTTGGAATGGGCAAACCAATATGAAAATCCAAATTTTAAAGGTCGTTCTTTAAAAATTCATAACAATTGGATGGAAATGCTGGATTGTAAAGTTTTAAGGTTAAATGGAGCAACTGAATTGAGTAAGAAAGCGGAAATAGTACTAAACGAAATAAAAACGTGTTACAACAATGTATAACCGCAATTACGGCGGATTCGACTACGTCCGAATCCACTCGGAATTGCTAAGGTCTGTGCCAAACCGAAAATTAACGCATATAAACCCGTAACTGACGGTTATACTCACCGTTGGCAAACATTTTGAAAGCAAGTTAACTTAAAGGGAAATCAACAGAATTGGATAATAGTATAATCGGAATTGGAATTGCGCTCGGAGTTAGCATCTTTATTCTTTACACAAGGAAAAAGACCTGGATGAATTCGAGAATAATATGGTTGACTTGTGCCGGACTTTTAGCTATTGGAATTTTCGGATTGTTAGATTCTAAAATTGAATTTAGAAATGACCGAATTATGTATTTCGGATTTTGTGTCCCAATAATTTACTGGATTTTTGACCGCCTTTTTAAACGAATAAGTGAAAATATACATAATAGAGATTTTATACTTTTCATGAGATATTCAGACGAAATTAATGATGGATTTGGAGCTAAAAATCCACACGTAAAAGAATCCGACAAACTATTTTCGTTCGGACTTTTAATAATAGTTGTTGTAGCTCTATTAATTGGAATGAAAGTAGTCTGAAAATAAAAAACGATTTGCCAACAAAGAACTGAGCTAAAAAACAAATAAAATTTAGCTCAATCTACCCACAAAATTCCTATCATAATCCAAACCTGATTTTGATATTCCGTAGGCCTGTTTTATAAGTTTATTACACACAGCTATTAGCGCAAGTTTTTTGCTTTTACCCTTTCCAACTATTCGGTCAAATAATGCCTTACATTGTGGGTTATGTACACTTGCCGTAAAACTGCATAGAAAAAGATGATTTCGTAGCAATGGATCTCCAATCTTACTGATTCTGGTTCTGCCTTTCACGCTGCTGCCCGAACTCCTTTCATTGGGAGCAAGTCCAAAAAAGGAAGTTACCTGGGATGCACTCTCGAAGTCACGAAAGCCATTGGTAGAAACTATCAAGATCATTGCCGTCTTCCTTCCTATTCCCGGTATGGTGTTCAACCTTGAATACAAGCCTTGTTCGTTCGATTTTATCAACTGTTCCATTTCAATTTCGAGCAGACCTATTTCCTTGTCCAAGTTTTTTATCTGTCTCTTTATAGATCTTACAAGTTTATCCCTTGCTTGACCACCTGCCAATAACGAATGTAACATGTTCTTAAGAGCCGTTCGCTGTTTGAAGTATAGTCTGATCGCACTTTGATATCTTTTACATTCTACGACATACCCGGCCTCAGGAACCCATAAAGACAAGGGTTGTTCCGACGCATATCTGAATATCATCCTGGCATCGCTCTTATCCGTCTTAACGTGGTTCAACTTCATCTGTATAAAACGCTTGACAACCAACGGGTTCAGAACACTTAAACGTATTCCATGTTCGTACAGGTAAATGGCCAATCGCTGATGGTAACAGCCCGTAGCTTCCATGGCACACCAATGGTCCGCAGAAAGTCTTTTCCTTAACAAGGAAAAACCCTTTGGGTTATTTTCAAATTGAAAATGACCCGCATCGGAATCATAGACATCTATGGTATCCTTAGAGATGTCGATCCCTACAAAAATTGTAATTTTATCCATATCTTGAGTTTATAAAGAACAATACCAAATACATACAGCATCCTAAAAACAGGTTCAAAAGACCTAACGAACTGAACGTATTGTATTGGTAAAAGAGCAGGGATTTTCATTGTTGACGGAATCGGAAGTTCCTACGGCTATAGTAACCTTACTCTGCTCTTTTGTTCTTTGGTTATAACTAATATAAATTATTCAAAGACAAACTTAGGATGGCTATAATTAATGTGGGGTTTGGGTTTTTACGCCAAGGTCTGTGTATATTTATGAGGTCGCAAAATCTTTGGGATTTTGGTTTAGACAAGAAAAATTAAAACAAAACAAAAAGATTTGGCTACGAGCTGTGGCGCAATGGGAATTGTAAATCACCGCCCCACACTAATCATAGCCTAGACGATGATGTTGCATTCTCCTACGTCGACCCTATGTGCTACATCTCGTACCTCGATTCCCGCACAAAGGGAAATGCAACATCATCGCAGCGCTATGACAGATTACATAAATCCGTAGGATAAGAGGTTATTTATAAAATACGACGCTTAACGGAAGAAAACAACCCAACATATCAAGTCACTATATGTAATCTGGACCGGGTCATTTTATTCCCAATACAATCGAAAACCGAAAAAGGTTTTCATTATATTTCCATAAAATAACCCGGACTACACATAGCGCTGCGTTGTACACTATTTGACAGAATGTTTAAACTATTTAGAAAAAAGAAGAAAATTGGATGTCCAGTCTGTCACGAAAAAAATACAGTTGGATTCGGAACTGACTATTTAGAATCCAAATTTGATTCACGGATTGAATTAGAGGAAAAAATAGGCAACATTCAAACCTACAAGTGTTCTGTTTGTAAATCTGACTTTTACAAAGAAGGAGAAATGTTTCAAAAGTTTGCAAGTGGACAAATAAAAACATTAAAAGAATTCAACTCTCTTAATCTAGAATTGAGTGATAACCTAAAAGCTGAATTAAACTCGATTGGGTTAACAGATGATTGGAATATGAATAAAATAGCACCAGCGAAAGTTCAACTTAAAAATGGAGAGACCTATGATTTTGCGACAATTCGAATTTCTAAAAATCCACCAATCGGCTATTATTTTGACCATTTTAAAAAAGTGATATTTATTGACAAGGTAGAGTCGATAGAAAAAAGTGAATTTGGTTTATCTAAAGAAATAAGAGAGAAAGCAAAAAATGCGGAAGAAAGACGAATGGGATTTTACCCAACCGTTCTTGAAACGAATAACGGGAAGAAAGTTGTCATAAACGGACAATCACTTTTTTTTAGGAATGGAGAAATCAAAGGTGTTGATTTAAAACTTGAAAATGAATCTTGGAACCATCAAGCTAAATATATTTATGAAGACAAGATTGATGAACAAGTTATAATAATATCAAAAGAATAAAAAAACAGTGTACAACAATGGCTATAAGTAATTGCTTGTTCTCGCCTACTTTGGAAATTCCTTCGGAATTTCCAACTTGGTGTGTACTTGCAAAGTTAATCGCTAAACCACGCAACTACTCATAGCCGAGACCGTTGTACCACATTAAAGAACCGAGATAATTAATGGGAATATTTAACAGAAAAAAGAAATGGGGAAATTATAGTGGAAACATAAATATCCATTCTGACATTAAAAAATCTGATATCCCAAAAATCATAGCGGAAAAGAATATTCACTCTTTACAACTATTCCAATTTCCAAATCCGAAAAGGCAAACGTGGGAAACACTTAATGAATTCTTCAGCAAGTATCCAGATATTGGATTAAGAGTTCTTTGGTATGAATGTCAAGATTTATCCTTTTATAAACTTATTCCGAATATTAGAAAATTTACAATCGCCACTTACAATATAAAAGACTATTCCATACTGAAAACGAATACAAAACTTAAACACTTTGGAATAGAGGAAACTAAATCCAAAGCTGTCGATTTATCATTCATAAAAGAGTTTACGGATTTAGAATCATTGTATGTTGACGGAATGAAAAAAGGATTGGAGAACGTTAAACATTTGTCGAATCTACAAACTTTGACGTTTCGTGGCGTGAAAATGGATAACCTTAACTTTTTGACAGAATTGACAAAACTTCAAGAATTAAACTTGCTTTATGGTAGTTACAAAGACCTAAATGCAGTTTCAAAACTAAATGGTTTAAAAGAATTAGAAATAAGCCGAGTAAGACAAATTCCTGACTACCAATTTTTGAGAAATCTTGTGAATCTTGAGAAACTTTGCTTTGAGGGTATGTCCGAAATGCCCATTTTACCAGATTTAAGTGGACTAAAATCATTAAAAAGAATCCAAGTTGATAACAACAGCAGGCTTAACGATATTTCTTCAATTTCCCAAATTCCAAATCTTGAAGAATTTTTATTGTTTTTCCCCGAAAACTTTAAGGCTTCAGTAAGAAAAAAATTAACTGAACAAGCGTATCAAATTGTTATGGAATCCAAAACGATAAAGTCCACAAGTATATGGCTTCGAGTTAATAACGAGCAGAGAGAAAATTTAAGAAAAAAAGGTGTCGAATTTTGGAATTATAGCAAAGAAGCCGAAGATTTAGTATCAAAAAAATAACGTGGTACAACACCGTGTATAATTCATTGCTAGTACTCGCCTACTTACGAAAATCCTCGCGGATTTTCTATTCGGTTTGTATTTACTAATTTAGTTGCTGAAACACGCAACGAAATCATACACAAACACGTTCTACGCAATTTGACCAAACCAACAAACGAATGAATAAACTTCAAATTTTGAATACAATTAAATCTATTGGAAAATGGATTTTTCTATTGTTTACAATATTTTTAGTTTTTTTATACATTCCTGCATTAACTGACAAAATTCAGCGACCGACTTTCAAAAACTTACCAATGAATCAATATGTGATTATTGGAATAATATTAGTGATAATGATTTTTCTAAATCTAAAATGGTTCGGAATTTTTAAAACCAAACCAAATGAAAAGTAAAATAAAAATCATATTTCTGACTTTAACAATCGGACTTATTTTTATCGTCGGTTTTTTAGGTTACGGAATGTATTTAATGGAAATTGAAGACCAATATGGCGATTTTCAAAACATACACTTTGAATCAAAAACTGGAGATTTAATAATAAACAAATCAACATCTGAATTTGGAATTATTGAAAAAACGTGGAAAAGAACGAATATTAGAACAAAAGAGAAAGACTCGACCGATTTATATTTTTGGATTTATAAAAACGGAGTTGAAACTAAATCTGAAGTTTATCGACCAAAAAGCGAAACTGAATTAGTTGGAATTAAATACTCTGAATTATTAAAAAAAATTGAGAAATCGGAATTGAAATTTATAACACGGAATTAAAAACTGCGTAGAACAAAGTATAAAATTAATGGCTGGTTTTAGCCTACTTGGAAAATTCCTGCGGAATTTTCCGCTGGCAAGTTTTTGTTTACTAAATTAGTAGCTTAACAACGCCACTAATCTTATACATAAACGATGATGTTGCATTCTCCTACGTCGACCCTATGTGCTACATCTCGTACCTCGATTCCCGCACAAAGGGAAATGCAACATCATCGCAGCGCTATGACAGATTACATAAATCCGTAGGATAAGAGGTTATTTATAAAATACGACGCTTAACGGAAGAAAACAACCCAACATATCAAGTCACTATATGTAATCTGGACCGGGTCATTTTATTCCCAATACAATCGAAAACCGAAAAAGGTTTTCATTATATTTCCATAAAATAACCCGGACTACACATAGCGCTGCGTTAGCTGTAATTACTAAAATAAACTAATCATAAATAATGAATAAATTTTCATCAATACTCATCATTGTTATAATAGCAATGTCTTGTAGTAACGGAAACCAAAAAAATAAGGCAATAGGTGATAAAATAAATAGTAATAATGAAGTGATTTCTGATAACGAAACAAAGAAATTAACATCATTTGAAATAAAAGGTACAGAAGTTCATCAAATTCAATCAACAATAAATCAAAAACATTATGAATTATACGTTAAGCTACCTAAATCGTATGTATCAAGTTCAGATAAAAAATATCCAATATTGGTACTTACAGATTCAGATTACGCTTTTCCATTAGTTACTAGTATAAGCAGACGGGTTAAAACAGAAGAATTCATAATAGTTGGAATATCCTATTCCAAAGGAGATTCGCCTGGAGTTAGTAGGACTAGAGATTATATGCCAACAAATTCCCCTAATGAAGAGAGAGGTCATTCTAAAGAATCTAGATTAGCTTCAGGAAAAGCAGATGATTTTATTGCATTTATCAAGAAAGATGTATTCTCATTTTTAGAAAATACGTACAGGACAAATATGTCGAAAAAAGTGTTTTCTGGACATTCTTTTGGCGGGTTACTTGCAAGTTATATTTTGGTAACAACCCCTAACTTATTTGAGTATTACTTAATCGGAAGCCCTTCATTTTGGTATGATAATTACTGTATAAATAACTTTGAAGAAAAGTATTCAAAAGCCAATACTAACTTGAGAGCAAATGTTTTTTTAAGCATCGGAGAAAAAGAGAAAAATAACAATTCAGATATGGTGTCTGAAATGTTGACTTTTGAACAAAGGTTACTATCAAGGAACTACTCAGATTTAAAAATAAAATCATCAATAATCCCAGATGAAGACCACCTTACTGTTTATCCAAGTTTTATAACAAAAGGAATTTTATTTGCATTTGAAAAATAAAAAACAACAGCTAACAAGGGCTATAATTAATACGGGTTTTGGTGCTTAACCCAAATTTTGGGCATATTTATAAAGTCCGCCAAATCTTTTGATTTGGCTTTACAGAGAAAAAGATAAAACAAAATAAAAAGTTTTGGCTAAGTGCTTAATCGGAAATTCAGTAATTTAAATTCCCGTACTAATCATAGCCTGAACGTTGTACAACATTTAACTCACCACCGAAAATTGAAGTCAGAAAAAGAAAAATTTGAATTTGTTTATGTTGAGAATGACGGAACAGTACGTGAATTAGATAAAGAAGAAATCGATTATTTGCAAACTGAATTTGAACCGTCTGATGGAGCAAGACCATATATCAAAAGTAGTTATGACCAACTAACACCTGACAAAAAGATTTTAGGTTTTCTTCGTAGAAGTGAAGTCCCGAAAGAAATCGAAATAATAAAAAATGATTTGAGGTATGCAGAAATGAGATTCCCAATTGGCATTTATGATACTAACAACGCAATTGAATTACCAGTCGGAATTTACAGTATAAAAGTTCTTGGAGGTTGGAGTGTTTCTGTAGGTGAGTTTTCAATTGAATTAAAGAATAAAGAAAACGGGAAAGTAATTACACCGAAAGTCACGAATTGGAGAATTCAATCTTATGAATTTGGAGAAAGGGCTAAAAAGATAATGTCACTTGACATACCAAAACGAGGAGTTTATTTTATTGAATTCAAAAACCAAAAGGATTTAAAAGTAAGACCTTCGAATTTATTAATAACAAGAATATTCGAAAAAGAAATTCCGAGTGAACAACTACGAATTTGGATTGGATAACTAAATCTTACTTAAAATTATGGAAGTAGAAGAATTTGAAAAGAAAATCGACAAAATAAAGGAAGATGCTGTCAAAAATATTTTGAGTCACTTCAATAGAATAAATGACAAATTATTCACTTTTAATAATATTCTAATAGGTGGATATTTTGCGATTTCCAGAATCTATGATGACATAAACATAAAGATAATTATGATTCCATTAATTAATCTTATTTTCCTCATATTTTTGGAATACCTAATGATGGAAAAAAGCCGAAAAGAAGCTTCTGTTGATGAGCTTGGACTAGATGAATTTATAAAATTCGCTGAAAACAAAGAAACAAGACCAACCTTATTTTCTTCACTTGCAATCATCTCTACATCAAGTGTTTTTGGCTATTTTGTTTATTTATTGATTTTCTAAAATGATAAAAAACGTTGTACAACACCGTATAAAATTAATTGTTAGTGCAAGCCTACTTACGAAAATCCTTACGGATTTTCTATTCGGTTTGTATCTGCTAAATTCGGTGCTTAAACCACGCAACTAATCTTATACAAACCGTTCTACGCAATTTGAAAAAAGAAGAGAAAATCGAATTTAATTTGGGACAACCTATTTCAGGTTGGGTGCCTGTATACTTTAAATCGAGGGACTTCATACTCGAATTCACTTCTTCAAAAATACCTGAAAATCCGACGGATAAACTTTGTGAAGCACTTATTCTAATAGCGAGCGGAGTGGAGTCGGAAATGTGCTGGACAGAACAACCGATTTGTTATTTTTTCAAGTTTATACAAACGGAAAAAACTTACTGTTTCACAATTGACGAGACCGATAGACATGGACAAAATAGGACTGAAATATTTCGCGAAAATGGTGGATTTGAGGACTTGATAATGCCAATCTATCGTGGACTAAAAAAATGGACAACATTGGAATATGGTCCTTCCGACTGGAAAAAAATTGAAGATTCTAAACTGGACAAATTAACTGAGCTAGTTAAAAAAAGAAAAACTGCGTAGAACAATGGCTATAACAAATAGGGTGAAAAGTACTATATTTAAAGGCTTGGGCTTGTTTACTGAGTCCGCCAAATCTTTTGGATTTGGCAATTAAAAAAATAAAATAATTACAAAACAAAAAGCTCTGGCTAGCAGACCAGACGGAAACGAAAAGTTTCCTTGCCTGCCCTACTTGCCATAGCCGAGACCGTTAGCATACATACTGAAAAACAAATGCCAAGAATCGAATTACGAACTGAAATTAAAGCTAGTAGAGAAATCGTATTCGACTTATCACGGAGTATTGACTTGCATAAAATCTCAACTGAACACACAAACGAAACTGCAATCGCCGGAAAAACGAGCGGATTGATTGGAATGGACGAATCTGTCACGTGGAGAGCAAAACACTTCGGAATTTACCAAAAGCTCACTTCAAGGATTACGGAATTTGAGCGTCCAAATATGTTTGTGGATGAAATGGTAAAAGGTGCATTTAAAAGCTTCAGACACGAACACCACTTTACGGAATCTAATGGCGGGACTTTAATGACGGACTATTTTGAGTATAAATCTCCGCTAGGTATCTTCGGTAAGATAGCGGACAAGCTATTCTTGAAAAAATACATGATGGACTTATTAACTGAGCGGAATAGAATCGTTAAGGACTTTGCGGAGACGGACAAATGGAAAGAAATAGTGGCGTGAAAAAAGTACGTATGCTAACAATGGCTAAACGTAATGCGGACTTCAGGGCAAAATCGAAAGGTCTGTGTATATTTATAATGTCGCTAAATCTTTGGGATTTAGCTTAATACAAGAAAAAATAAAACTAAACCAAAAGCTTTAGCTTGGTGCGCAGACGGAAACGAAAAGTTTCCTTGCCTCCGCACTACGCTTAGCCTAGCCGATGATGTTGCATTCTCCTTCGTCGACCCTATGTGCTACATCTCGTTTTGCCAACGCTACTACTCGCCCACAGCTTTCGCTGATGTCGCCCGCACAAAGGGAAATGCAACATCATCAAAACATAAATCATTTCTATCAGAATGAAAAAAGCTGTCACCAAATTAAATGGACTTTGGCTAAGAGCAGTTTTAAAATAAGTGAAGTAAATAATTGTACTGAACCTGGCCGAGTTAAAGAATATAATGCCAGAGAAAAACTTAAATTAAAGAAAACAGATTTTGGAAAAACATTAGAAATTTTTAGGGATAAAGAATCGATTGACAAGTTTCGAGTTATCTCTTATAAAGAAAAAAGAATCGAAAAATACCCCTACGATATTAAACAGTTGGACTTAATGCGCTTCGACGAGCTTAAGGACGAAAAACTATATAAATATGTGGACTCGCTTATTTTTAAAGTTCTTAAATCCAAACCAGAGATTGACCACAATGGAAATTCTGGAATTACCATCGCTGACTCAAATCCAAATGTAAAAATTATAGTCAGAGATTTTATCGATAAAAATCCAGAGCCACTAATTGTTGTGAATGGCTACCCGATAGAAAATAGAGATATTTTAAAAAAGCTTTTACTTGTTGAAACTTCAGCAATCAAATATTTGACAAAAGAACAGTCCTTAAGTATTTATGGCTCAAGGGCTATTAATGGTGTTATTCTTTTAATTACATCAGAAAAACGATTCAAAACAGTACGGAAAAAATACGGCAGGTAACAATACCTAAACGTAATGCGGACTGTAGGGCTAAACCGAAAGGTCTGTGTATATTTATAAAGTCGCTAAATCTTATGGATTTAGCTTTGGACAAGAAAAATAAATCTAAACAATAAGCTTTAGCTTCGTGCGCAGACGGAAACGAAAAGTTTCCTTGCCTCCGCACTACGCTTAGCTCAGGCGTTAGTTGCAATTTTACCAAACATGAAAACAACACCATACTATTTTAAAAACATTAGGTTCATAAAAACCTTAACTATTTCGAGTTTCCTACTTCTTTTCATTGTCGCTTGTCAGAATAGTAAAAAATCAAATCTGGCTTTACTTAGCAGTCAAATTCCAACAGATATTCCATTGGTTTTTGCGCCAGACATTATTTCAATTGACAATCACGTTTCCGGTTCGATAACATTTAGTCCTGATATGACCGAACTGTTTTTCAACCGTAGAAAACCAGATGAGAGTCATAATCTTTATACCATGAAATTGACTGATGGCAAATGGACCAAACCGAAACCAGCATCCTTTTCAACCAATAAAAAGAATCTGGATTTTCATTCCCGATTTACCCCAAAAGGCAACCGCCTTTACTTTGGAAGCACAAGACCAGTCACCGATTCTCTTATGACATCAAATACTCGCAGAAGATTGCATCAATGGTATATTGAAAAAAATGAAAATGGTTTTTGGAGTGAGCCTATTTTGATGGGGCAACCGTTTATAGATAACTATATCATGGGTGCGGTACCTTCGGAAAAAGGTAATTTATATTTTTTTGCTTCGGGCAAGGGACCTGGAGCTGAAGATGAGGGCATTTATTATGCCATCAATCAGAATGGTCAGTATGCTTCTATTGAAAGAATGGGCGATGTAATCAATACAAACGGCAAATCGATTGCTCATCCCTACATTGCTCCTGACGAAAGCTATCTTATTTACGATTCTGAAAAGGCTACAGAACCTAATAATGGCGATTTATTCATCAGTTTTAATCAGAATGGTTCTTGGACGGAATCTTATAGTTTAGGCCCCAAAATAAACACTAAGATAAGTGAAGGTACTGCCACTGTCTCACCTGATGGGAAATATCTATTTTTCTCCAGAGGTGAAGAAAAAGTAAGGGAAGATGGGAGCACTTATTGGGTATCAAAGACCTATTGGGTGGATTTTATTAAGTTAAAAAAAGAAATCCTTGAAAATATAAACAGCAACTAACAATATGTATAAGTAATAGCGGTCTAAGTGATAAAACGAACGACAAAATACAAAACAAAGGTTAGTGCAAAGCAGAAAGGTTGGTGAATAGAAATCCGCTACTACTCATACATGAACCGATGATGTTGCATTCTCCTACGTCGACCCTATGTGCTACATCTCGTACCTCGATTCCCGCACAAAGGGAAATGCAACATCATCGCAGCGCTATGACAGATTACATAAATCCGTAGGATAAGAGGTTATTTATAAAATACGACGCTTAACGGAAGAAAACAACCCAACATATCAAGTCACTATATGTAATCTGGACCGGGTCATTTTATTCCCAATACAATCGAAAACCGAAAAAGGTTTTCATTATATTTCCATAAAATAACCCGGACTACACATAGCGCTGCGTTAGCAAATATTAAAAAAATGGATTTCAAAAATATAAGTGGAATACCAAATATTCCAAGTTTCAAAGGTGTTGAACCTAAATTCAATGTAATGGACGGAAAATTGGAAGCGTTAAAAGAATTAAACGACCAACAAGTAAGTGCCGTAAATGAAGTTTTAAGTTTTCTGACTGACCAAAGCAATATTGCAGAAAGACAGTTTAAAACTTCTAGGAATTTAATTTTAGCTACCATATTAATAATGATTTTTCAAATTGGTTACGCTGTGTGGACTAATTCTGAATCGAACTCCATACAGAGTAGCCTAACCAAAATAGTTGACACGCAATCAAAACAATCTGAATCAGTATCACGTATGTCATTGAATTTACTCGACCTTCAAAACCAAGTGCAGATTTTGGAACAAGAAAACGCACGATTGAATCAGCAGAACGGTAAATAAAACATTTGGTAACAAAACCTATACTTAATAAGGGTTTCAGTAATTTATTCATAGTAATTGTATATTTATATTGTCGCAAAATCTTTAGAATTTTGCATTGTTAAAATTTAATTCAAAACAAAAAGTTTTTGCTTATTGCGTGGCGGAATGTTATCGCTTATTTTTCCCTTACTAAGCATAGCTAAACCGTTACCAGCAAGCAAGACAATCCGTATATAGAAATGATAAAAATAATTATAACGTTAATCTTAAATATTTTTGTTAATACAATTTATTGTCAGACTAATGATTCTACCTCAATAAAATTGACTGAAGAACTTGAAAAAATATACGCAAGAGAATATATTAATGGATTCTCTGTGGCTATTGTAAATCAAGATGGCATTCTATATGAAAAAGGGTTTGGATATTCTAACATTAAAACAAACAAGAAATACACTAATAATACAGTTCAAAACATTGCTTCTATTTCCAAAACTTTTATTGGCATTGCATTACTTAAAGCTCAAGAGCTTGGAAAACTTAACTTAGACGACCCTATTAACAAACACTTGCCATTCGAAGTAAGTAATCCACATTTCCCTAATGAACAAATTACAATACGACAATTGGCAACTCACACATCTAGTATTAAAGACCCTTCTAGATATGAGAAGAATGGATATATTTTAAAAGAAGCAGAGAATAAGGAAGCTAAAGTAAATAGCAATTTTCGTTTACCTAATGAAAAAATGGTCCTAGATGAATTTTTAAAGAATATTTTAAGTGAAGATGGAAAATGGCATAAGAAAAATAATTTTTTAAAGTCAAAGCCGGGAGCAATATTTGAGTATTCAAATGTTGCCGCAGGATTAGCCGCCTTGGTAATAGAAAAGGCAACCAATCAATCATTTAACGAATTTACCAACGAGCATATTCTTACACCTTTAGGAATGTCCAATTCTGGTTGGTCATTTACTGAAGTAGATTTTTCAAAACATTCTAAATTATACAAAGACAAAGAAACCGAATTAGCTTTTTATCAATTGGTTAATTATCCTGATGGTGGTTTAATTACTTCTCCTACTGATTTAGGGAAATACTTAACCGAACTAATTGCAGGTAATAATGGTAATGGTAGCATCTTAAATAAGCAAAGTTATGAGGAACTATTTAGACCACAACTGACTGATAAAAATTATAATGAAAGAAATGAAAGTGCTTATAATGACGAATATAATATGGGTGTTTTTATGGGTATTTCAGCGCAAGGACAAATAGGTCATACTGGTGGAGACCCAGGAGTCGCAACCCATATGTTTTTCAACACTGAAACTAAAATCGGAAAACTTTTGATTGTCAATACCGACCTTGAAAAAGAAGGAATAAAGGAATTTATAGACATATGGAAAAAATTAGAAGAATATGAAACTAAATTATAAGCCAGCTGGTAACAAAGAACTGAGCTAAAAAACAAATAAAATTTAGCTCAATCTACCCACAAAATTCCTATCATAATCCAAACCTGATTTTGATATTCCGTAGGCCTGTTTTATAAGTTTATTACACACAGCTATTAGCGCAAGTTTTTTGCTTTTACCCTTTCCAACTATTCGGTCAAATAATGCCTTACATTGTGGGTTATGTACACTTGCCGTAAAACTGCATAGAAAAAGATGATTTCGTAGCAATGGATCTCCAATCTTACTGATTCTGGTTCTGCCTTTCACGCTGCTGCCCGAACTCCTTTCATTGGGAGCAAGTCCAAAAAAGGAAGTTACCTGGGATGCACTCTCGAAGTCACGAAAGCCATTGGTAGAAACTATCAAGATCATTGCCGTCTTCCTTCCTATTCCCGGTATGGTGTTCAACCTTGAATACAAGCCTTGTTCGTTCGATTTTATCAACTGTTCCATTTCAATTTCGAGCAGACCTATTTCCTTGTCCAAGTTTTTTATCTGTCTCTTTATAGATCTTACAAGTTTATCCCTTGCTTGACCACCTGCCAATAACGAATGTAACATGTTCTTAAGAGCCGTTCGCTGTTTGAAGTATAGTCTGATCGCACTTTGATATCTTTTACATTCTACGACATACCCGGCCTCAGGAACCCATAAAGACAAGGGTTGTTCCGACGCATATCTGAATATCATCCTGGCATCGCTCTTATCCGTCTTAACGTGGTTCAACTTCATCTGTATAAAACGCTTGACAACCAACGGGTTCAGAACACTTAAACGTATTCCATGTTCGTACAGGTAAATGGCCAATCGCTGATGGTAACAGCCCGTAGCTTCCATGGCACACCAATGGTCCGCAGAAAGTCTTTTCCTTAACAAGGAAAAACCCTTTGGGTTATTTTCAAATTGAAAATGACCCGCATCGGAATCATAGACATCTATGGTATCCTTAGAGATGTCGATCCCTACAAAAATTGTAATTTTATCCATATCTTGAGTTTATAAAGAACAATACCAAATACATACAGCATCCTAAAAACAGGTTCAAAAGACCTAACGAACTGAACGTATTGTATTGGTAAAAGAGCAGGGATTTTCATTGTTGACGGAATCGGAAGTTCCTACGGCTATAGTAACCTTACTCTGCTCTTTTGTTCTTTGGTTATAACTAATATAAATTATTCAAAGACAAACTTAGGATGGCTATAAGTAATTGCTTGTTCTCGCCTACTTCTGAAAATCCTAGCGGATTTTCAGATTGGTGTGTACTTGCAAAGTTAAGTGCTAAACCACGCAACTACTCATAGCCTAGACGTTAGCAAAAATTAAATAAACTATGCCAAAAAATGATGATATTGATAATAGAAATAAACTAGAATCTAATCTGAAAAGTGATTATAGTAGTGAGTCATATCATTCTTCAATCATGGAACAATACAAACTATACGCAGAGATACTAGATGAACATCATAACAGGTTTATGAATACCATTAAATTTTTTATTTCAATCCAATTTATATTTCTCTCTGGCTTTTTAATTATTATAAAAAAAGAAGTTGAAATTGGAATATTTGGAATTATAATGCTCATGGTGTCTGGAATATTTATTTGTGCTATTTGGCTACTGATTTCAAAATCTCATTATAAGCTAACAACTGCAAAACATGAAACACTGGAAGAAATGGAAACTTATTTGCCTTTAAAGCCTTTTTCTCATGAATGGCATGAAAAATTAAAATCTGGAAATAATTATGTTAATATGAGGACGGTACTCTTTGCTTTACCAATAGTCATGTCAATTATTTATATATCATTAGCTATGGTTGCTATTTATGGATAAGAAAAAATCTTATTCAAAATTTTAACATAAACTTTTGCTAACAACGTGTATAAAACATAGCTAATACGTGCTAAATCGAAAGGCTTGTGCTTATTTACAAAGACCGCCAAATTTTTAAATTTGGCTTTTAGAATAGAAAAATTAAAAACAAATTATAAAAATTCGGCTATGTGTTAATCCGAAAAGTTAGTGTCTTTTTACACGCTACTTTTCATACACAAACCGTTAGCGTTTATTGTACAAAAAGCATTTTGAATATTAAGTATAAAGTATAGAACATGATTACCAAAAGTGATGTAAAAAAAGATTTAAACTCTATTTATGAGATAATTAATGATGCCTCAATTGCCTATAAGGGAATTATACCAGCCGATAGATGGAAAGAACCATACATGCCAATAGAAGAATTGACTACTCAAATAAACGAAGGAGTTGAATTTTGGAACTACGAAGAAAATAACAAAATTCTAGGCGTAATGGGAATTCAATTCAAAAACGATGCAACGTTAATCAGACATGCTTATGTTAGAACTGCTGCTAGGCAGAAAGGTATTGGAGGAAAACTATTAGCACAATTAACTGATATGGCGGAAACACCCATTTTAATTGGAACTTGGCGAGATGCTTCGTGGGCGATAAGCTTTTATAAAAAACACGGGTTCCGACAGTTATCAGATGATGAAAAAAATAAGTTACTGAAGATTTATTGGTCAATCCCTGAAAGGCAAGTCGAGACTTCAATAGTTCTGGCTAGCGAGGACTGGAAATCGGACTTTTGAGCTAGACTACTTATGGAGTTAGAACTCTAATGAATTTAAAAAATAAGCCAGAAATTGGCATCATCGGACGGAAACAACAAACGCTAACACGGTGTATAAAACATAGCTAAAAAGTGCTAAACCGAAAGATTTATGCTTATTTACAAAGACCGCCAAATTTTTAAATTTGGCTTTTAGAATATAAAATTTAAAACAAAACATAAAAATTCGGCTATGTGTTAATCCGAAAAGTTAGTGTCTTTTTACACGCTACTTTTCATACACAAACCGTTGGCAAACATTTAAAAAATCATCAGTAAAATTGGAAAAAACTTATTTCTTAAAATCTGCTTACACCGAATTTACTAATGAAAGTATCGATTCTATAATTAACTATTTAAAAGAAGTTGGAGGTAAATCTTTGACTTCAAAATGCAAAAGACAAAATGCATTTAAAGTATCATGGACAGATAAAGAAAATAAACTATTGGCAAGGTGTCATGTTCAAAATGCTGCGGAATATTTATCATGTATTCGGAATAATATTACGAAATCTCAATTAAGAATAGTTGTCGCTGATATAGCAGACTATGTTCAATTCTTGGACTCAAAAGAAGACACTTCATTTATTATATTAAGTACAAATACACAACCTTCGGCTATACAATTTGACAGTGCAAGTCGATTATTTTACACTCACCAAATTAGAGAACAAAATAAAAATAATTACTCTACAGATTTATTAACTCTGTATGCAATAAGGCTGTCACTAGAAAGCAGGGTACGTGGACTTTTGGGTATAGATTATGCAACAAGTAAAAGGGGAAATATCGGATTGTCTACTTTGATAAAAATTTCGAAAAATCTTAAAACGGTTAGGTACTCTAGTGACACAGATTGGACTGAAATAGAATGGGTTAATATTTGGCTAAATCATCATATGCATAGACATTTAAGACCTTACCCATGGATTATACATCAATCTCTTGAAGTTCTAAAACCGTTTGTCGACCCAAAAAAGACCACTAGTCGTTCTTTTTATAGTGCGACTTATGTCAAAGATGAAAGCACATTGGAAAAAGAGATTACGGAAAATTTAAAAGAATTATTTCCGGAAGTAAAAATAAAGTGGCTGAATAAAAGAGAAATCGTAAAGGAAAAATAAAAACGATTTGCCAACAATACCTATAGCAAATAGGGCATAAAGTGTTAAATTTAATGGCTTGGGTTTATTTACTAAGTCCGCCAAATCTTTTGGATTTGGCAATTAAAAGAAGAAAGATAATTACAAAACAAAAAGCTCTGGCTCGTAGACCAAACCGAAACGAAAAGTTTCCTTGCCTGCCCTACTTGCCATAGCCTAGACGATGATGTTGCATTCTCCTACGTCGACCCTATGTGCTACATCTCGTACCTCGATTCCCGCACAAAGGGAAATGCAACATCATCGCAGCGCTATGACAGATTACATAAATCCGTAGGATAAGAGGTTATTTATAAAATACGACGCTTAACGGAAGAAAACAACCCAACATATCAAGTCACTATATGTAATCTGGACCGGGTCATTTTATTCCCAATACAATCGAAAACCGAAAAAGGTTTTCATTATATTTCCATAAAATAACCCGGACTACACATAGCGCTGCGTTAGCTGTAATTACTAAAATAAACTAATCATAAATAATGAATAAATTTTCATCAATACTCATCATTGTTATAATAGCAATGTCTTGTAGTAACGGAAACCAAAAAAATAAGGCAATAGGTGATAAAATAAATAGTAATAATGAAGTGATTTCTGATAACGAAATAAAGAAATTAACATCATTTGAAATAAAAGGTACAGAAGTTCATCAAATTCAATCAACAATAAATCAAAAACATTATGAATTATACGTTAAGCTACCTAAATCGTATGTATCAAGTTCAGATAAAAAATATCCAATATTGGTACTTACAGATTCAGATTACGCTTTTCCATTAGTTACTAGTATAAGCAGACGGGTTAAAACAGAAGAATTCATAATAGTTGGAATATCCTATTCCAAAGGAGATTCGCCTGGAGTTAGTAGGACTAGAGATTATATGCCAACAAATTCCCCTAATGAAGAGAGAGGTCATTCTAAAGAATCTAGATTAGCTTCAGGAAAAGCAGATGATTTTATTGCATTTATCAAGAAAGATGTATTCTCATTTTTAGAAAATACGTACAGGACAAATATGTCGAAAAAAGTGTTTTCTGGACATTCTTTTGGCGGGTTACTTGCAAGTTATA
This sequence comes from Maribacter sp. MAR_2009_72, assembly GCF_007827235.1. NCBI lineage: Bacteria > Pseudomonadati > Bacteroidota > Flavobacteriia > Flavobacteriales > Flavobacteriaceae > Maribacter > Maribacter sp. MAR_2009_72. The sequence goes on from NZ_VISB01000001.1 coordinate 2,186,534, forward strand.
TTTTGGTAACAACCCCTAACTTATTTGAGTATTACTTAATCGGAAGCCCTTCATTTTGGTATGATAATTACTGTATAAATAACTTTGAAGAAAAGTATTCAAAAGCCAATACTAACTTGAGAGCAAATGTTTTTTTTAGCATTGGAGGAAAAGAGAAAAATAACAATTCAGATATGGTGTCTGAAATGTTGACTTTTGAACAAAGGTTACTATCAAGGAACTACTCAGATTTAAAAATAAAATCATCAATAATCCCAGATGAAGACCACCTTACTGTTTATCCAAGTTTTATAACAAAAGGAATTTTATTTGCATTTGAAAAATAAAAAACAACAGCTAACAAGGGCTATAATTAATACGGGTTTTGGTGCTTAACCCAAATTTTGGGCATATTTATAAAGTCCACCAAATCTTTTGATTTGGCTTTACAGAGAAAAAGATAAAACAAAATAAAAAGTTTTGGCTAAGTGCTTAATCGGAAATTCAGTAATTTAAATTCCCGTACTAATCATAGCCTGAACGTTGTAATCAATAGCTCAAAAAAAAAGACAAACATCTAAATGAAGAAAATAGTAGTCGGCATTTTTACCGTGTTTCTTTTGTCAAGTTGTTTATGGGACGAAGAAACACAAACCAAACACTTGACTAAGGATTTCAATTTAGGTTGGTGGTCAGAGCCCAGATATAGAGCTCTTTTTAAAAATCCGGATAGTACTAAATATGGAGGTGCTGTTCTAATACCTGAAACGGTTTTTGCCGTAGGTTTTAATGACAATATAATTATTGCAAAACAACATCCAAATAAGCAAGAAGAAATTTCGGCTCGACTTTTTAATAGAGATAGTACTGGATATTATCGTTTGAGTAATCCCGCAGACACCGTGTACATTTGGAGTGGCGATAGTATTTTTAGAAAAAATGGACATTGGTACCACATAAGTAACGGCTGGAATCCACCAGACAGTTTGTTCCCATATAAGAAAAAAACAAACTATTATATTATCGATATTAGCGATAGTAAAAAAAACACGTGGAATAGTAAAGAGAGAGTATATAAATACACCACTGAATCGGACTTTAAAGAAGGTAGAAAAAATCTTGGTGTACCAGATGAATTGAAATTTAATTTTCTAGATAGAGAATTGGAATAAAAATAAATACTCTAGATGGACCTTACTCTGACGTAACCGTTGCGCAGATGGACTTCACTCGGATGGAATAAAAACCAGAACGCAAAGATTCGTGCTTACTCAAAAGTGTCGCTACTGATTACAACAAAACCTAAACGTAATGCGGACTTTAAGGCAAAACCACAAGGTCTGTGTATATTTATATAGTCGCTAAATCTTATGGATTTAGCTTTGAACAAGAAAAAATAAAACTAAACCAAAAGCTTTAGCTTCGTGCGCAGACGGAAACGAAAAGTTTCCTTACTACCGCACTACGCTTAGCCGAGACGTTATGTGCAAGCTAAAAAATGACAAAAAGAAAGAAATACTCCCTTCCCTACTTTATTATTATCGGATGGAAAATTACATTTGTCGCAGGATGCGGGTTTCTTCTTTACAGTTTATTTAATGGTATCGTAGGAGGAGCTATATATTGTTCAATTTTTCTTCTTTTCAATTTTTGGACAATTAACAGATACTCACGGAATGAAAAAAAAGATTGACTTCATTGCTGAATTAACCTATTTGACCAAAGAGCAAGGTGGTCGGAATTCACCCGTGGTGTCAGGATATCGTCCTCAAGTAAAATTTGGCTTTGAAAAAAGACAAACCTCTGGACATCAAAACTTCATTGGTACCGAAAAAGTTTATCCGGGTGAAACTGCATTAGCAGAAATAACTGTCATTTCTCCAGAGTTTTTCGAAAATCGACTTGAAATCGGAATGGAATTTGATTTCAGAGAAGGCCACATTGTTGTCGGAAAAGGAATAGTTAAGGAGATAATAAATAAAACACCAAAAAAGAAAAAAACCAGCACATAACAATACCTATAATCCATTGCGGTGGATTTTCCATATGGAAAATCCTTAATTTTATACAATGGCTTGGATCTAGGCGGACGATTTCCGTTGGAAATGTCCGCAACGAGATCATAGCCCAACCGTTAGCTGCAATGGTAAAAAACCATCGTTCTTCTAGATTAACTCAAAAAAATCTTCTAATTAATGAGTGCTACAAAACCAACCAAAACTGCGTTAAAAATAGTATCGCTAAAGTTTGACCATAGTTCTCTATGGAGTTGGTTTCAGAAATTAATTGTCTTTATAATTTTCTCTTTAGTCGTAAATCATTTATCAACTCCGGAGAGTTTCCCAGATGGTAAATCGTATAGATTCCCTGTAGAAGGTTTTCTATCCACCATTGTTTTGTGTATTCTTATTGGAATCATAGCAGAGCTTAATTTTAAATATTACAAGAAAAAGTATTTCTCTAAAAAAGTAGAAATCACTTCTATCTCATGGTATATGGTCTCTACTCTTGGCTATATTACCATCATGTATATTCCATTAGGTATTGTCTTAAATAAAATTGCGGGTGGAGAAACTGAATTCTACTACTTATTAATTGGACTGCTTGTTACCTTGTTGTTAAGTTTCATTCTCATAGGGTTAGCATATTCCCTAGATATCTATAATTTATACAAGCTATCTATAAAAGATAATGAAATTACTATTGAAAGCGGTGCGAAAATAACTAAGCTTACTTACGAAAATATTGCGTGTTTCTATAGCGAAAACAAAATTGTCTATACCGTTCAAAATAATGGCGCCTCAATCACCACCGATTTTACATTGAATGAACTCGAAGAAAAAATAAACGACCAATTGTTTTTTAGAGTTAATCGTAAAATTATCATTCATAAAGATGCGGTAGATCAAATTGAAAAGATTGAAAATGGCAAGTTGCGGATTACGTTAAAAACTTCTATTGAAAATGATGCGATTACCGAAATCAACATCAGTCGATATAAGCGAAAAGAATTTATGAATTGGTTTCAATAAATTAAAAGCTATCGACCATCCAGTTATCAATTTACTACCATTCAGTAAAAACTTTAATATTTAAAGGGGTTTTTGGGCATTCAGTTCATTTCTTCGTCTCAGAATTTAAAATCAAAAAAGATGAAAAAAATGACCTTACGACAAATAGTAATTCCATTAGTGACCCTTGCCATTATCTGTTTCATGTACTTTGGGCCAATCACAAGAACACCTTTTGAAAATATAATTATCTCTATTATTATCATTATTGCTAATTATATAGAATTCAAAGGGAAACCATTTTCAGCTCTTGGGTTTAAACGAGCAAAATTCAATGCGAAAAATCTCCTTGTACATGCTCCGTTAGTCGCTCTGGGATTCTTTATTTTTTATGTCTTTGTTGTGGTACCTGGAATCCAGATGTTAACAGGAGTTCCTATTGACTATTCAAGCATGAGTCAATTGGAAGGAAACCTTGAGACCACCCTCGTCTGGTTATTGATAGTTTGGGCTACTGCGGGATTTGGAGAAGAAATCATTTTTCGAGGTTATCTTATGCGACAGTTCGTCAAATTCTTTGGAGACAGTAAAATCAGCCTTGCTATTAATATTCTAATAATTTGTGGTTTTTTCGGATATATGCACATGCAGCAAGGAATCACAGGGCAACTTGTTGTAGTAATTATCGGAGCACTCTTATCTATAATTTTCTACATACGCAAATACGATTTGTGGTTTATGATTATGATACATGGCTTTTTTAACACACTAGGTATATTGAGTTTTTACTTTGGTTTGGTATAACTAAACCAAGCGATAACTTTGAACAGATAGATTTTTTACTTGTTTGCATAAATGGATTTAACTCTCGCGCAATCGTTTCGTAAATGGACTTGTTACGGAATTAGCTCGCAAAAAAACTCAATGCTTCGTAATTACTCGGACGAAACCACAGCAGCTAACAAAACCTATAAACAATACGGGCTTAGGTTTTAAACGAAAGGTTTGCGTATTTTTATGAGGTCGCAAAATCTTTGGGATTTCGCTTTGACAAAAAAAAGAAAAAATAAAACCAAAAGATTTCGCTTTGTGTGTGGCGAAAAGCAAACGCTAGTTTGCTCCCGTAATGTTCATAGCTAAACCGTTGTAACACATTTTAACCAACCCGAGAAAACAGTAATTAACAATGAAGATTTTAATATTTGGCGCTTCTGGTTCTGGAACCACGACTTTAGCAAATGAAATTAAAAAAAGAACTGATTTTAAGCACTTGGACGTTGATGATTATTACTGGAAAAAAACCAATCCACCTTACCAAATAAAAATACCTTTAAATAAACGAAATGAAAATCTCAAAATTGACTTTAAAAAATTTGAGAATGTTGTTGTAAGCGGTTCAATGGTAAGTTGGGGAAAAGAATGGGAAACAGCATTTGATTTGGCTATTTTCATACGATTGGAAAATACTGAAAGAATGGAACGATTGAAAAAACGTGAAAATCAACGTTATGGAGAAAAACTTCTGAACGACAAAAAAATCCGAAAAAACTCAAATGAATTTTTGGAATGGGCAAACCAATATGAAAATCCAAATTTTAAAGGTCGTTCTTTAAAAATTCATAACAATTGGATGGAAATGCTGGATTGTAAAGTTTTAAGGTTAAATGGAGCAACTGAATTGAGTAAGAAAGCGGAAATAGTACTAAACGAAATAAAAACGTGTTACAACAATGTATAACCGCAATTACGGCGGATTCGACTACGTCCGAATCCACTCGGAATTGCTAAGGTCTGTGCCAAACCGAAAATTAACGCATATAAACCCGTAACTGACGGTTATACTCACCGTTACCTGCAACCAGAAACCCCGTCCAAATGGAGCAACACCAAAATCAATTAACCCTTTTTGCCATTTGACAAATTCCGAATAATATGCAATGACAATCTTTGTGACTATGGACAAATTAATAAACTATCTGTTGGAATTTGGGCAGCTAAATCAACAGCAAATTGACTTGATAAAGAGAAAAGCACAGGTATTGGAGTTGAAAAAATGCGATTACTTTTCCGAAGCAGGAAAAATACCAAAACAAGTAGCTTTTATTGAAGAAGGTGTTTTACGGGTATGTTACTATAACAGCGAAGGTGATGAAATCACCAAATACTTTGTTGATGAAAACAATTTTGCTGTGGACATAAACAGCTTCAATCAAAAAATCCCCTCTTCGGAATATGTACAGGCTGTTACAGAATGTACCCTGCTTGTATTTTCTACAGAATCACTCAACGATTTGTCAGCCACAATCATTCAGTGGGACGGCATTATCAATAAAATAACAGAAAAAGCATTGGTTGAAAAGGTAAATAAACTAAGTCCAATGTTAGCCGAAAATGCCACTACAAGGTATCTAAATTTTTTAGAAAAGTTTCCGAATTTAGCCAACAGAATTCCCCTTTCCTATCTCGCTTCTTATTTAGGAATCACGCAATCATCATTAAGCAGAATTCGAAAAAGCATCTGAATTCATTATTTGCCAAATGGCAAAATTTTTTGCTATTGAAGTGCTGAACTTTGCTTCATCATTTAAATAAAAAGCAAAAAAATATGGATTCAATAATAGTAACCGGAGCAACCAGTGGAATTGGTTTTGAGTGTGCCTTACAAATGGCTCAAATTGCCAAGAATGAACAAATTATTATTCCTGCCAGAAATATTAAAGCAGGAGAAGAAGTAATAGAAAAAATAAAAACCAAAACGGGTCACAAAAACCTAAAATGCTTGGAATTAGATTTAGCTTCTTTAGAATCTATAGGAAAGTTTTCTGAATCATTTGCCAAAGAAAAAAATAATTCCATTTCTATCTTGATAAATAATGCAGGAGTACAGAATATTGGCGAAACACAATTTACGGCAGATGGATTTGAACAAACGTTTGGTGTAAATCATCTTGGTTCGTTTGCCTTGACTATGCAATTGCTACCCTTTGTGAAAAATAACGGACACATAACATTCACATCTAGCGAAACTCACGACCCAGCACTCAAAACACCAATAGAACCACCTATTTACACAAGTGTTCAAGAGCTTGCTTTCCCAAAAAAAACTTCAGAAAAACCTAACATAGTTGGACAAAGAAGGTATTCTACATCAAAATTGTGTAACATAATGACCACTTATGAATTACAAGAGCGACTAAAAAAAACAAACATTAGGGTAAATGCCTATGACCCAGGAATGACACCAGGAACAGGACTTGCCAAAACTTATTCACCTGTTATGCGATTTTTATGGAAAAACGTATTCCCTGTTTTGACCCTATTAAAAAGCAACATACATACACCAGCACAAGCTGGAAAAAACTTGGCAAATCTTGCATATTCTGAAAAATACGGAGACTTAAAAGGAATTTATTTCTCGGATGGAAAAGTGGTTAAAACTTCAGTTGATTCTTACAACAAAGTTTTTCAAAAAAGCCTGTGGAATGGTAGCCTCGAACTGACAAAAACCACATTTATAAAATAAAATAAAGAAACTTTCAAAAAAATGGCAGCAGGTAACAATGTATAAAAAATAACAGCGGCTATGGTGCTTAAACAATGTGCTTTTTATATTCACAATCGTTCATACACCAAAAGGCATGCATTTTAATCCGGTACTATTCTAACACCAACCTTTGGCATTCATTAAAAAAACCGTTCATCCTTAATAAACTACATTTCAGTTTTAAAAAATATTTGATTCTTAAAAATAATTGGACTTTTGAATTTAAAATAGTTAACGTAACCAATAGATGGAAAATTTAGTTGGCGATTCTACAGGATTAATTCATTTAATTTCATCTTGCAGTGCTCTTTTATTCGGAACTCTTGTTTTAATGCTAAAAAAAGGAACAAAACTGCACGTGAAAATGGGGTACCTATATTTAATTAGTATGGGGTTCTGATTTTAACCGCCCTCATGATTTATAGATTATTCAATGCATGGGGGATTTTTCATTATGCGACTCTTTTCAGTTTATTGACAATATTACTTGGTATGATTCCTATTTGGACCAAAAAGCCAACAAACACATGGAAATTTCGGCATTTTTCATTTATGTATTGGTCTGTAATTGGGCTTTATTCAGCATTTGGTGCTGAAATTTTAACAAGAATTCCTAAAGCTTCTTTTTTTGGAATGGTAGGTCTAGCTACTGTATTAATATTACTTGTTGGGGCAATTCTTTTTAGAAAAAATAAAACGAAATGGATAAAAGTATTTGGTCCCTAAAACATAACGGAATGCCAACACCGGGAATAATTAATTGCTTTCGCAGGTAATTGTTTATTAAATTGGTTGCTGAAACATATAACGACATCATACACAAACCGTTGTAACATATTTAATAATTAGCTTTTATTCCTAAGATTAATGCTTACAAATAATATCATACTTATTCTTGCTTCATTAGGTTTGTTTCAAGGTATTTTTCTTTCTATTTATCTTTTTACACATAAAACCGGGAATAAAAAACTGAATGTATATTTGAGCCTTATTTTATTAGGTTTAACCATAAGAATTGGGAAAACAATACTTAGCTATTATATGCCATTGGAAGCTTGGCAGATGAACATTGGTATTTCAGGTATTTTTATTGTAGGACCTTTTCTGTGGTTATACGGCATTACGTTATTAAAAGAAAATAAAACTTTAAGACATAGTTTTTATCTTCATTTATTGCCATTCATACTTTTTATTTCATTTGTAACAATTATACCTAGTAAAGGTGATTTCGATACATTTTGGAACTACGGGTTGGTAGTTTTACATCTAGCTATTTACCTAGTTATCTCTTGGGTTACTTTATTAAAAAACGGTTCAAAAATTACTTTAAAAAAGTCGAAATGGTATAGAAGTATATTAATTGGCGTAACATCGGTATGGGTATACTACCTAGGTAATTTTCTAAATTATGAGCTTCATTATATCTGGGGACCTATATTTTATTCGTTCCTAATTTATGCCTTTACCTATCTTATTTTGAACCGTAATAATTTTGGTTTAGAGAAGTATGATAGTTCAACCCTAGATAGAAATAATTCTGAAATTTTATTTGAAAAAATTAAGAATCTTATTGAAAAGGAAAATCTTTTTTTACAACCAACAATTAGCTTAAAAACCGTTTCAGATAAATTATCAAAAAACTCCAGAGAGGTTTCTCAATCTATAAACGAAAATGCTCAACAAAATTTCAGGGAATTTATAAATCACTACAGAATCGAGAAAGCCAAATCACTTTTAAATAATTTAGAAAACAAAGAAAGAAAAATGGCTGTTGTTGCTTATGATTCCGGATTCGGAACTGTTACTGCATTTAATGTAGCTTTTAAGAAAATTACCGGAATAACTCCATCTGCATATAGAGGATAACATGTTTTAAATTTAGCTTTTCATCTTAAGAAACATGTTTCTTAAAGCGTTTTAAGCTTAAAGTACTGATTTTAGCATATATAATTAAAATCAAAATCATGAATAGAAAAACATTTATTAAGAATTCATTAGGAGGAATTGTTTTAGCAGGCGTTGCGCCAACCTTTACATTTGCTCAAGACGCTCAAGAACCCGAACCTTTAGATATAAAATTGGTTAAAGAATTTGTAGTTGCCGGACATAAAAATTTGCCTTTGGTTAAGGAAATGCTAGATGAATATCCAAACTTAATATATGCTAGTTATGACTGGGGTAATTCAGATTATGAAGAGGCAATTGAAGGAGCCGCGCATCTAGGAAATAAGGAAATTGCCAATTACCTTATTTCTAAAGGAGCTAGAGTCAATTTATTTACACTTACCATGTTAGGGAAAATTGAGTTAGTAAAAGCTACATTGGAGGTATACCCTGAATTATTATTTGCTAAAGGTCCACATGGTTTTACGTTACTTCATCATGCCAATATTGGAGATGCTAAAGAATTAAGTGATTACTTAAAAGAAAAAGGCCTAAAAGAAACTCATGTAAGCATCAAATAAGCAAGTAATACTGAAAAAATATGGTACAACAACAACACCTATAAATAATATTGGTTAAAATTTAAATGTCAAGGTTTGTGTATTTTTATGATATTGCTAATCCCGATAGGTATCGGGAATAGATTTAGATTTGGACAAATATAAATAAAACTAAACCTGCCTGTCGGTAGGCAGGCAATAAGCTTTAGCTTCGTGCGCAGACAGAAACCGGCCAACGCGCCAACTGGACCACTGCTTTTGCAGATTTCGTACCACAAGCACGGCGCTTAGCTAAAACGTTATATAAAATTACGGCACGTCTATGCAAAATCTTAATGGAACTTGGATGATGATTAAAACAGGGATTGATAATTCCCCACCTGAGTTTATAGAATTTAATGACGACCAAATCATCCATTTTGAACTTGAATTGAAAAGTGGAACTGAATTATCTAAAGTCCGAACTGAATGGAGCGAGAAACTTTTCGAATCAAAATATGAATTCGTAAATGACAACCGCATAAGAATATTTAGAATGGGAAATACCCTAAAAATTTTTAGTGAAGAAGAATCCATTTCTGAAGAAACAGAATTTGCAACGGATTACGAAAGAATAGAACCTACCAAAACAAATTTGACGAATATTGAAATTCAAAAATTGGAATTTAAAGCGGATTGGAATGGAGAGATAATTCCAATAGTTTTCAATACCGATTTAGACAGTCCATTTATTCAGAAAATCAATAAAAAACTAAAAATAGAAGGCCAAAAACTATTGCTGGAAAATCTGCAAGGAACATATTTTGCATCAATATACAATCAAGGAGAAAGAAGAACGCTTATTGGTATTAAGGAAATTGACAAGGAGAAAGCAGTTCTTTTCGGATTTCCTAAGGAACCTTTTAGGGTGATTGCAAACTCAATAGATATTCACTAAAGACAACAAAGCTTTTAGAAGATACTAGGCTTTGGGGTTTACCGTATTGTTTACTTATTTTTATAAGTCTTTTTAAAATCTTAAGGATTTTGCTCTGACTAAAAAAACCTAAACCTGAGTAGCCGGCAGACATGAAAAAAAGCTTAAGTTTTGTGCGCAGATGAAAAAGAAAAGGTATTCTGCAACTACTCTATGCTTATCCAAATCGTTATATTTAATTATGAATAAGATAATTTGGGTAACTTTTTTTATTTTTTCTATCAAAACCTTTTCACAAGGGAGTAATGAGCCTGTCTGGTGGGAAATGGATAGAAAAGGAAATCATCTAGAAGTGGCAAGTTATTTACTCTATAAAGTACAATCGGATTCCACACGAAATAAACACGCCGAGTACTTGCATATAGCTAGAGCTTATGGTTACTTAAATGACTATGAAAAGGCGAGTTTTTATTGGAAAAAGTCTATTGAGGAAAATGCCCAAAGTTTAGATGAACAATTTTGGTGGTACCATAAAGGTACTTTGGCCTTTTTTGAAAGAAACCGTAATGAGCTTTTAAAATATTGCATATTATTGAAAAACAATCATTCAAATTATTATGCAAATAATGCCAAACTGTTAGAGGCTCTTTATGCAAATTTTGACAAAGGGTATGAAGAAGCTTGCAATCTGGCTCACTAAATTATTAAGTTTAATAACAGTATAAATTTATTACGGAAAGATCTTCTTTCGGAGAATACAATGCATATTAGGTAGGTTTAGTCCATCGGTCGAAATCTTATCCGATTTTACACCAAAACTATGCTTTACAATATATAAAAGTATTACCATACCGTATAAATGGTTTGCATAATGACCAGTTTAGATGATAGAAAAATTTAAAGTGAACATACCACCATCCGATCTTGATGATTTAAAACATAGAATCAAAAATGTTAGGTGGCCAGATGAAATTAAAAACTCAGATTGGAAGTATGGTACAAGTCTTTCCTATATCAAAGAACTTGCAGATTACTGGCTAAACGATTTTAACTGGAGAACAATAGAAAAAGAAATCAATTCCTTTCCCAATTTTATTGCAACCTTTGACGGTATTAAAATCCATTTTCTTCACATAAAGAGCAAAAGTAAAAATGCCATACCAATAATTATAACCCATGGTTGGCCAGGTTCATTTCTTGAAATGCTCAAAATAATACCGTATCTATCAGAATCAGAAAATATACCATTTCATTTGGTGATACCTTCAATTATAGGTTTCGGATTTTCAGAAAAGCTTACCGAGAATGGTAGTGATTACGGGTTTAACGCAGATTTATGGCATAAATTAATGCTTAAACTTGGGTATCATAAATATGGCCTTCAAGGGGGAGATATTGGTGCGGGTATTAGCATAAAAATTGCACAAAAATATCCTGAAAGCATTATCGGGTTACATTTGAACTACATATCAGGTTCTTATGTGCCATATTTTAGAGAAAATGAACCTATGGATCCCCACATCTTAAAGTACCAAAAATCTACCCGGTTGTGGAACGAACGGGAAGGTGCTTATGCTTTGGTCCATAGCACAAAACCTTTGTCATTGGCATATGGATTAAATGACTCCCCTATTGGACTTTGTGGGTGGATAATAGAAAAATTTAAGGCTTGGAGCGATAACGATGGGAATATTGAAAATAGTTTCACAAAAAAAGAATTATTGGCAAACGTTACATTGTATTGGTTAACTCAAACTATACATTCATCAATTAGAATGTATCACGAAATCAGTAATAATCCACTAAAATTTGGAAAAGATGATTTTGTAAAAACTCCAGTTGGTTTCGCAATGTTTCCAAAAGAGATTCCCGTACCGCCCAGAGATTATATTGAAAAAGGGTTTAATATTGTTCATTGGACTAAAATGCCTAAAGGAGGACATTTTGCGGCTCTGGAACAGCCTAAATTGTTGGCTGATGATATGATACGATTTTTTATAAATTTGAAATAAAATAGCACAAAACTTCATACAGAACTATACCTAAACGTTGGTAACGTTAAACTTAAAATCTAACTATAATGAAAGTTACAGCTGAAAAAAACGAAAAAATAGGTGCAATGACCTTTGCATCTGTTTATCCTCATTACTTAAACAGGTTAGAAAAAAACGGAAGAACTAAAGCTGAATTCCATAAAGTAATAACATGGCTAACTGGATTTGATGATAAAACGATTCAGGAATTGATAGATGAAAAAGCCACTTTTAAAACATTCTTTCAGAAAGCTAAATTAAATCCTAATGCACACCTTATTAAAGGCGTGGTTTGTGGCTATAGAATTGAGGAAATACCAGATGAATTTGAATTGTATAGAAACTGTAGATATTTGGATAAGTTGTATGATGAACTCGCAAGAGGTCGTAAAATGGAAAAAATATTACGTGTTGAAAAAAAGTAAAACCGGTGCCAATTAATACCACTTATAAGCATTGCGGCATTTTGGGATAATTAATCTCTTTTTGTTGTATGATGTCCGTAAAATCTTTAGAATTTCACTATTTAAATGGCATAAGGCAAAAAGTTGTTAGTTCCCAACTTGGTTAAAGCTAAATTGTCATAGGTAATCAAGAACCTATAAAAATGATTATTAGAAAAGCAAAAGAATCCGATTTTGACCAGGTTTGGCAAATATTCTCTGAAGTCATTAAAACCGGGGACACCTATGTATTTAATCCAAATACTCCTAAAAAAGACTTGAAAAAGCATTGGTTCGCTGAATATATGGAAACTTATGTAATGGAAGAGAACGAACGAATACTAGGAACATACATTCTTAAACCCAACCAAATTGATTTAGGAAATCATATTGCAAACTGTAGTTATATGGTAAATCCTGATATGCAAGGAAAAGGCGTTGGAAAAAAACTTTGTGAACACTCACTTAAAATGGCAAAGCACCATAATTTCGAAGCTATCCAGTTTAACATTGTGGTTAGCACAAATAAAGGAGCAGTAGCATTATGGAAAAAATACGGATTTGAAATTATTGGTACCACTCCTAAAGGTTTTAGACATTCTGAATTAGGACTGGTTGACACTTACATCATGTATAAAAATTTGAAAGAAGAGTAACCAAAAATAGGCACCACTTAATATATTTTGAACTAAAAATATTACCCCAGCTTCAATATAATATAAAATTTTATGTGCTGTTTCGCTACTGATAATTATATCCTGTTTTATCGCAGTTTATGATTACTAGAAAATACCATTGCCATTACACTACATTAAAACCAACTATTTACCAATAGTAATATTCTTCAGAAATATTGGACAATGACAGTTGACTAAAAGTCCTTACCTATTTCAGGAAAATTCTAACGTTTATCTATTAGGAATATATTTCCTAATTTAAATGCACGAACGGCGCAACTAATTATATACTAGTAAGTTGTAAACTAAAAAACGAACTAATATGAAAAGATTAAAATTTTATCTAATGATACTTATGGCAGGGTTTTTCATTGGATGTAAAAATGAGAAGATAAAAGATAGTGCAACAAAACCAACAGATGCTGAATTAACAGCCCTTATAACTGAGCAGGTAGACAGTCTTTATTCCGTTTATGAACGATTTGACTATGATTGGATTGAATTTTACGCTGACAACTACACTGCTATTTACCCAGATTCACCAATTCAACATTTAACCAAAGATTCCTTAATAGCACAATGGCAAAAAATTTACGCTAAATATGATGTACAGCTTATTCATCGTGGAAGACCAACTATCATTCCGTCTGAAGATATGGCTATTTCATACAACACTTTTAATGAAATATTCATCAATAAGGAAAGTACGGACACCATTAAAAATGTAGGAACCTATATTGTTAATTGGAAGAGACAACCAGATGATTCTTGGAAAATAGTATTTGAAACTTTACAGAATCATTAAAGCTGCACACGGCAACATTCACCCTATTTCATAAAAAAAATGAACAAATAGATTATTCAAGTTGTTATAGAACATCCATTATGTAAAATCGCAAATAGTAACTTTAGGGTGTAAAGCTAAGGTCTGTTTATATGTATAAAAGCTGCTAACCACACATTTAATATAGCCGAGTCATGGTAGTGCAAGTACTATCCACTTTAGAACGGAATGAAAACATATAGCATTAGTGGTTTTGGTGCCGATACTAGAGTGTTTAAACATTATCCCCTTACACAAGAATTAATTTCAGTTAATTGTACCAAACCAAAAGTACAACTCCGGTCCAATAAAAGTAAATACATTGTTTGGTTTTCCAATTGCCGAGGAATGGCTATTTATTCTGTATTTTTAAATAAACCAATATGTACTTAAATATAGAATTCATGAGCAATATTTTCAAAATCGTATTAATAGTTATAGTAATGGCTACTACCGTGACAGTAGTTCATGGTCAAAAAAAATTAGACCAGCAAACCGTTACAGATTTACAAAAAACACCTAAATATGGCTTTATACTAACTACGGAAAGGCATTTTAAAGGGGTACTAAGCATGTATGATTTGCTCATTGAAAACGGTGTTTCAATAGAAAATTACGAGATTGTTGTTAAAGGTAAAGTGGTTACCCAATTGGTGAAAAATTCTGAACTGGAAAAGCTTTTTCAAAAATATAAGGGAAAGGTCAAGGTAAGCGTCTGCAGTGTTGCCATGGAAAAATTAGGCGTAGCGGAAGATACGCTTTTTGACGGTCTTACTATCACCCCAACTGCTTCTGTACGGATGCTTCAATTACAAGCAAATGGGTACAATACTTTGACGTACTGATACAGATAACGATATTTAGAAAATTCCGATATTGTTAAATATATTTAACGGACAAATCAATACAAGAACAACCCCTATAATTATTATAGCTTTAATCGTGATACCAAGGTTTTTATAGTACTCTTTATAGTAATCATACAAAACCAAAAGATTTTGCCAAGTGTATGGCAGAAACCAAAAGGTAATTTACTGCCGAATTGTTCATTACAAAACCGTTACCCCATTAAAAAAATGATATGTCAATAACGAAAGAATCTGAATTAATAGGAATGCAAAAAATTAGTGATGTTGTTGGAACTACACTAAAATTAATGAGAGAATATGCTAAAGTTGGGATGTCAACTAAAGAGCTTGATGAATATGGAGGTGAAATTTTAAAGGGTTACGGAGCTAAATCTGCACCATACGAAACCTATGGATTCCCTGTTTACACATGTATAAGTGTAAATAAAGAAGCAGCACACGGAATACCATCAAAGAAAAAAATATTAAAAGAAGGAGATTTAATTAATATTGATGTATCAGCAGAACTAAATGGTTTTTGGTCTGACAATGGTGGTTCTTTTGTTCTTGGAAAAGACATTCATAATCACCAACCTCTTGTAGATGCTTCTAAGAATATTTTACGCAAAGCAATAAACAATATAAAAGGTGGAGTGAAAATTTCAGAAATTGGATATATAATAGAAACCGAAGCAAAAAAATCTGGATTTAAAGTCATTAAAAACTTGGCTGGTCACGGCGTGGGTAGAAGTTTACATGAAGAGCCTGAAAATATACTAAACTACAGGGTTAAAAGTAACAGGGAACGATTTAAGAAAAATACAACGGTAGCAATAGAAACTTTTATTTCAACAAGGTCAACTATTGCCGTAGAATTGAACGACGGTTGGACCTTAGTCGGAAACAAAGGTGGATATGTTACCCAGCACGAACAAACCATACTAGTAACTGATAAATATCCTGCTATCTTAACAGAATCGAACGATATTTGGGGTTAAGTATATGGATAAATAGCCTTTTTAGAGCAGTTAAAAAACTTACGAACAGTCATTACAGGTCCCCGTAAGAACACAATTTGCGTTTTGAACTTCATACCCATTAGGAACCGAATATTCTACAGGTACTTGCAGACATTCTATTGAATCACACGACAAACATCTAAAATGAAAGTGATGTTGAACAACTTCTGGTTGATCCTCACATTTTTTGCAAATGGCAAAATATTGTTTGCCATCTTCCGCTACAATTTTATGGACTATATCATCCTCACAAAATCTATTTAAGACCCTATAAATTGTTGCCCTATTGATTTCAATATCCAACTGCCTCTCAATAGCATCTTGACTTAATGCTTTTCTGGAACTTAAAAGTAAGTTCAACACGGCTTCTTTTGTTGGCGTATTTCTTCTATTCATGTTTTATTGCGAATAAGTTGCAATAATACGGAAAAACTGTATATTTGACAACAATTACTATTGCGACAATTTCGCGTTAAAGATCATTTATGATAAGAAGAGAGGTTATAAGACTTTTTGGAGTAACTGGTATAGTAACTATACTGTCAAAACCTTTATCGCTCTTTTCACATTACACCAACAAAATGAAAAAAAAAGAGTTTGAAGTCATCATTATTGGCGGCAGTTATGCTGGACTTTCCACAGCAATGAGTTTAGGCCGTTCATTGATAAATACATTGATTATAGATGCTGGTAAACCGTGTAACCGCCAAACACCGCATTCCCATAATTTTCTGACCCAAGATGGGAGCACGCCTCAAAAAATGGCTGAAATTGCCAAGAATCAATTATCTAAATATGACCATATTAATTTCTATAAAGGATTTGCCGTAAGTGGAAAAAGAATTCATAAAGGCTTTGAGATCACCACATCAGATGAAACTATTTTTACTGCAAAAAAACTGGTTTTTGCCACAGGAATCAAAGACATAATGCCTGACATAAATGGCTTTGAACAATGTTGGGGAATATCTGTAGTACATTGCCCCTATTGCCACGGGTATGAAATACGCAATAAAAAAACCGCTATAATTGCCAATGGGGAAAGAGCATTTCACCTAGCATCCTTAGTGCACAACCTAACCAAGGAAATAACCATCATTACCTCCAATATAAAAGACCTTGAAGAAGATCAGCTCATAAAATTACAAAGGAACGCTATTCATATTGTAGAAAAAGAAATTGCAACGATTGAACATAAAAATGGCCAGTTAGAACTTATTGTTTTCAAGGATGGAAGTAAAGAAAATTATGACTGTGCCTATGCTGCAGTTCCGTTTATACAAAATTCTACCATACCTGAGGAATTAGGCTGTAAACTCACCGAACATGGACATATACAGGTCACTGCAATGCAAAAAACCACAGAAGATGGAATTTTTGCCTGTGGCGATAATAGTACATTAATGCGTTCCGTTGCAATGGCAGTTTCCAGTGGTAACATTTCAGGTGCTGTTATCAATAATGAACTCACACAAGAGCATTTTTAATATGGTTGAAGTACTTATAACAAACGTAAAATTAGAAGGTCACTCAGAAGAAATTCTACATTTCCTGAAAAACGGCTATCCAACATTAAAAATAAATTTTGATTTGGAGGATTTCAACAGACCATATCCTTGTGGACATTCTATTTTAAGGATAGAAGGAGGATGTTTAGATACTGTTGCCATAATACGGCAACTTAGAAGCAAAGGAATTGAATGTGATTTATTAGATGATAAAATCTGTGTGTAGTATGACTGCATTTTGGGAAACTGCTTTTAAAAACAAGAAAGAGTTGTGGGGAATGAACCCTGCAAAATCCGCTGAGCTAACAAAAGATTTTTTTGTGGAAAATGAAATAAAGAACGTGCTAATACCAGGAATTGGATATGGACGAAATGCACAACCATTTATTGAACATGAAATTGCAGTTACAGGAATTGAGATTTCAGAAACTGCAATTAAACTTGCCAACAAGCATTTCGGTGCTGATCTGAATATCTTTCACGGCTCCGTAACCGAAATGCCTTTTGACGACCAAAACTATGACGGAATTTTTTGCTTTGCCCTAATTCATTTGTTGGATAACGAGGAAAGAACAAAGCTGATAAAAGACTGTTACCATCAACTGGCCGAAAACGGATATATGGTTTTTACCGCTGTAAACAAAAATGCTTCTCAATTTGGAAAAGGAACAAGGATCAGTAAAGACCGCTACGAAATTCATAAAGGCGCAAAAATATTCTACTACGACCAAGAATCCGTTAAAGAAGAGTTTGAAAAGTACGGCCTTTTAGAAATATTAGAAGTAGAGGAAAATCAACCCATGTACTTAATTAAATGTAAAAAAAGTAAAAGCACTATTCACTTAACAAATAATTCAGCACAAGAAAACTACTAAAATTATTGACCTCTTTATCGTTTTCCAAAATCTAAACAATAAACCCAAATTAATATACCTATCCAAGATAAACCTTCCTAAACTTCAAGTAATTGATTAACAATCAAAACTATACAGAATAGTCTTTACCCATAACTTCTATCCGTACCTTAAATTACCGATATTAGTAACTCAATAGTTCTCTAGAATAATCTTACGCACAAATATGAAAACGTCACTGATCAATTATATCTTAAAACATATAACACTCTCAAAAGAAGAGCTAGAGGACTTTTGCAACTTATTCAACCAAAAAGACGTTAAAAAAAAGTATTTCCTTATGCGTGAAGGAGAGGTTTGCAAGTTTGAAGGTTTTGTTACCAAAGGCCTTTTTAGAGTTTATCACATAGACAGTAATGGCTTTGAACAAGTACTCTATTTTGCACAGGAAAATTGGTGGATTACAGATATTGACAGTTTTACCAATGAAACGCCCTCACAACTTTACATACAAGCCTTAGAGGACAGTGAAGTATTATTAATCTCAAAGAAAGATAAAGAGTTTGCTTATAACAATATTCCTAAAATAGAAAAACTCTTTAGAATCATGACTCAAAAAACGCATATCGCTTTACAACAAAGAATGATAGACAATTTGAGTAAAACAGCCGACCAGCGTTATTTGGACTTTATTGGAAAATACCCCAATCTTTTTCAACGACTAACCAACCTGCAGATTGCCGCTTATTTGGGCATAAGCCATGAGTTTTTGAGTAAAATTAGACGAAAAATAGCTAGTAAATAATCGTTGCCCAATCATTTATTGAACTTGTTCAATGTTTTGAGGTGGGTAAGCGTTGCACCTTTGTACCATCATTAAAAACAGGACAAAAAAATGAAATCGATTATTTCAACAACATTATTTACAATTTTAATTTTATTCAAAATGAATGCACAAGAACAAAGTTTTAAAACAATAGAAACAAGCAAATTTAAACTTCAAATTTACAACGCATCAGAAAATAGTTTTGGTGTGGCATCTGTAATTATCTCAGGGAAAAACGATGCCGTATTAATAGATACACAATTTACATTGGCAGAGGCCGAACAAGTAGCCCAAGAAATTAAAAACTCAGGTAAAACCTTAACAACTATTTATGTGTCTCACGGTGACCCGGATTATTATTTCGGATTAGAAGTGTTTAAAAAATATTTCCCTGAGGTAACGGCTTATGCAACGCATGCAACAGTAGAACATATAAAAGCAACAGCCCAAAAGAAATTGGAAGTTTGGGGCGAAAGATTAGGTGATAAAATTACATCCAATGTTATTTTACCGCAAGTTCTAAAAGGAAACACTATTGAGTTAGAAGGTGAAAAATTGGAAATCATTGGATTAGACAATTTCCCAAAAAGAACTTTTGTCTGGATTCCATCAATTAAAACAGCTTTAGGTGGTATTAATGTTTTTGGCACAACATTTAATGTATGGATGGCAGATGCACAAACAACAGAAGCACGCCAAAACTGGTTATCAATCTTAAATAGCATAAGTGATTTAAAACCTGAAATAGTAATTCCGGCACATGCAAATACAAATTCAGATTTCACAATTGATGCTGTAAATCATACCAAAAATTACATTCAATTTTATGAAGAAGCTTTAAATAGCAATACCACTTCTGAAGCATTGATAGCAACGATAAAATCAAAATATCCAAAATTAACTTTTGAAACAGCTTTAGTGCTAGGAGCAAAAGTGAACACAGGAGAAATGAAATGGTAAGATTTTTAATAATCATCAACCTGGCATTGCTTTTAGTAATGTCAGGTTGTTCATTTAAACAAGGAGCAATGACAAATTTAGAAATCATAAAAAGTACGTATGAAGGTAAAACTTCAGAAGAAAACGGTAAAAACTTGGCCAAACATGTAGCTGAAAATATTAGTTGGACAGAAGCCAAAGGTTTTCCTTACGGAGGAACTTATATTGGTTTAAAAAGTATTACCGAAAATGTTTTTAAGCGCTTAGGTAGCGAGTGGACCGATTATAAGTTTACTCCCGAAGATTATATTGCAAATGAAGACAAAGTAGTTGCTTATGGTACATATTCCGGCACCTATAAAAAAACGAACACATATTTTGAAGCACGCGTTGCGCATATTTGGAAATTAAACGATGGTAAGATTATTAGTTTTGAGCAGTTTGTAGACAGTAAATCCGTAGACGAAGCAATTCGTTAAATTACTACTCCAAGGGTGTACATAAGTCATTGATGAATTTGTTTTCGTCTATGGCTGCTTTATTTAAATAATTGAAATATAGTAATTTAGGGTTGTAGCAAGCTGTTCATTGAATCTAAAATAAATTTCTCCTTATCCATTTTAATTTCCTTTATAAGAGATTTCTTTTCCTCCGTAAGGGTAAAATATTTTTCTGCCCATAAATTAATCTCTACAATTACAGGAATTAAATCAATACCCTTGGGAGTAAGCTGGTATAAAACTTTTGCTTTACTTTCTGGATGGACTAATTTTTGGATCAATCCATGATTTTCTAACATTACCAATCTATTTGCCAAAATATTTGTTGAAATTTTTTCCTCTGTCTTTAACAAATCCCCATAAGTTAGCTTTTTATTGAACATTAAATCCCTAATTATCAATAAAGACCACTTGTCGCCCCAAATTTCAAGTGATGAACTTATTGGACATTGAGACCTTCTTTTTAGTGCTTTCATAAAATCTATTGTAAAATCACTTGCATTTTGCAAGTAAATTAATTTATATTTACACTTGCAAAATGCAAGTAAAATACAAATATAAAAGAAAAGCTATGAAAGAAAGCGCTCTTAACGTACAAACAAAAATTGCAAACATTGAGGGAAATGCAATTGCCTATCGCAAGTACGGTACCGGAATACCAATAATTTTATTAAATAGGTTTAGAGGCACATTAGATACTTGGGACCCGTTATTTTTAGATGAAATGGCTAGGCACAATACGGTAATTACAATTGATTACTGCGGCATAGGCTATTCTACAGGAGAATTACCGCTAGATATTAAGGACGTAGCGTCTAATGTTATAAAATTTGCCAATCATTTAGATATTGAAAAATTTATTCTTTTAGGCTGGTCTTACGGAGGTTGGGTAGCACAATATGCTACTTTTCTATATTCTTCAAGAATATTGAATACCGTTATTATTGGCAGTAATCCTATTGGTAAAAACGAATTACCCTTTAAAAAAGAATTCTTTGAAAGAGCTTTAAAACCAATAAACGATAAGGACGATATCCAAGTTCTATTTTTTGAACCTGGTTCAGAAAACAGCAAAGCTGCGGCAGAATCTTCTACAAATAGAATAGCAAAAAGATTTAATCTTAATAAAGTACCCTCAACTCAAGAGATATTCAATAGGTACTTTGCTTCAAAAACCGCAATTGCAGAAGACAAGGATAATTTTAGAACAGCATATCAAACCACAACTATTCCTATTTTGGTAATATCCGGAGATCATGACATTTCTTTTGCACTAGAAAACTGGTATCCAATGCTGGGTAAAGCACCCACATTAAGGCTCATTGTTTTACCAGAATCCGGTCATGCCCCACACTTTCAATATCCAAATGAAACGAGCGCTTATATTAAGGCTTTTTTGGGGAACTAAACCGTGTAAATTAGCACCTAAATATACAGGAAGTAAAATCGTGAATTGCCCTTTATAGTTATCATACAAATAAAAAAGTTACCGTAGGTAAAACCATTAAGGTCGCCACAAATTAAATCCATGAACAAAAACCTTAAGGGCTTATTGTTAAGTCTGTTTTGTTAACAGTTTAAATTACCCTCCAGCCTTCATTTTGGCAGAAAATTTAAACTAAATTAAGTGTGATATACTTAAAATGGATAGTTTAGAGTTAGTATTACAACAATCTTATTACCATGACAAAAACGTTAACCCTGCTTATCATTTTGCAATTATGTATAGCAAATGCCCAATCTTACAACCAATCGGTCTTGGATTTTCAACAACATTTAAACGAGGAATACAAAAACCCAGATGAATCACCTCTTGATAAAAAAGATTTAAAATGGTTTAAAGGTCATGATTTCTTTCCGATCAATGAGAAATATAGGGTAGTTGCAAAATTTACTAAGATTATGAACCCTACCCCATTTTTAATGAAAACCACAACAAGCAGACTTTCTATGTACGAGGTCTACGGGGTCGCTAATTTTGAGTTAGATGGTAAAGAATATCAACTTAACGTTTATCAAAATCATAAACTTAGGGAAACTGAAGAATATAAAAATTATTTATTTCTTCCGTTTACGGATTTAACCAATGGCGATCAGACCTACGGTGGTGGTCGGTTTATTGACTTGGAAATTCCCGAAGAAGAAACAATTGTTATTGATTTCAATAAGGCATACAACCCTTATTGCGCCTATAGTTCCAATTATTCCTGCCCCATTCCGCCAAAAGAGAATGATTTAGACATCCACATTACGGCCGGAATAAAAAAATAAAAGTACTTGTCCAATAAATATTGGCATTAGGATGTTATCTCCTAGTACAACATACGTTACTTATGCTTAAAAGCTTCCCTATCATTGTATTTATCTTATTTTACAATGTCATTTCAGCACAAATTACCTTAACGCATAACATTGGAAACACCCCTATTAAAACCAACATGACTTCTTGCCAATATGAAGAATCATGGTCTAGGGCTTTTACGCTTTCTGATTTTGGCATTTCTACTGCAGATCAATTTATCATTACCTCCGGACAGGTTGCCATTAGTAATTCTTATGAAGGTGCAAGATTGATTTTTAATTTTTATAGCCTAAATTCCGAAGCACCTGAATATAACCCCCAACGTATTAGTTACGGAAATTTAGTGCTTGCTCCTGAAATTGGGGATACCCCAGAAATTGTTCAGATAGACTTTGCTAGCCCTATAACAATTCCTGCAGGGGTGGAAAGAATTTTAGTAGAGGTAACTCAAATGGATGATATTTACAATGATGCGTATAAAAAAGTTTTAATTGCAGGGACAGAGTTTGATAATGACACCTCTTGGTATAGAGGGTGTAGGCTATATTACACCCATATAGCTACCGAAAATTTGACTCCCGCAGTTCCCGATGCCAACTTTTTTATAAATGTAACAGGTTATAAGATTACGCCGTCCAACTTAGGTTCCATAACAACCTTAACGAATAATCCATGTGGAGACCCAATAAAAACTTCTATGTTCTCTTGTTCTTATAGTAAACTCTTTTGGGCAAGATTATTCAATCTTGAAGATTTTGGAATTTCAACAAATGAAGAATTGACCATTAATTTAGGTCAAATAGGAATTACCAGCTCGGATGGTGGTACTGGTATCCAGTTCAATATTTACGAAGTGGATGAAAACTTTCCTGACTCATTTTCAGAAACGAATTTGATAGGTAGTAGTCAAGTACAAAGACTCCCTTATGTTTCTGATTATTACCCACAGATAATAACCGTCAACTTTGAAACCCCCATAACCGTTCCAAATAATGTGACTAGAATTTTAGTAGAAGTTACGAATGTCATTTCTTGGGGAAGTGGAGTGTTTTTTGTTGCTGGAACAGAACAAGACGTTGGTGATTCCTGGTATAGGGGTTGTGGTTCTGGGTCACCTGGTTATAGTATGGAGGATTATGTAAGTATGGTGGATCCTGCTTTTAGAAAACCTGGGGGGTATCCTGATGCAAAATTTTACATTAATGTAACCGGAAATGTAAATCATGTTACCAATGACTTCTCCATGAACATTTCAAATATCTGTTCAGAATTTTTAAAGGAGTTTAGTGTGACTCCTACGGATAATATAGCCTCCATAGCCTGGGATTTTGGTGATCTGGCCTCGGGTGTTGAGAATAGTTCAACGGATATTTCGCCATTCCATGATTTTTCTGTTGATGGAACGTATAGCATTACCGCAACGGTCACCGCAACTGATGGCAGTATTGAAATACTAACGGAAACCATTAAGGTAAAAGAACCTCCAAATGCGTATGGTATTGATGATATCCACGCTTGTGAAGATAGTTATAATACCGGTGTTTCATCATCGTTTAATGTTGGGCAAGTAACCCAACAAGTTCTCGGCGGACAAAATAATATGACGGTCACTTTTATTGATGGCAGTGGCAATACCTATACCTCACTACCCAATCCGTTTACAAATTCCGTTAGTAACAAGGAAACAATTACTGTAAGGGTGGCACATAACAATGCCCCATGTTGCTATTCTGAAACCAGTTTCGATTTGATCGTAAACCCTATTCCAGACCTTTCCTCCGTTACAGACCTTATTGTTTGTAGTAATGAAACAGATGGTTTCGCCACTTTTGATTTGGAACAAGTGCAGCAAGCTATTCTAGGTGTCAACAATATAAATTCAGTTGCTTTTTATCGCGAAAATGGAAATCAAATACAGGCTCCTTTAGACTTGGTTGAAAACCAGACCATAAACGAGGAGGTAATAAAAGTTAGAGCATATGAAAATGTGAACAACTGTTATAATGAAACAACGTTTAAACTAATGGTCAATCCGTTACCCATAGCACACGATTTGGATATTCTAATTGGTTGTGATGACAATGATGATGGTATCTCGGAGTATTTTGACACATCAATGGTAGAATCACAAGTGTTGAATAACCAAATGAACCTAACAGTTTCTTATTTTGATGCCAATGGTAATTCGTTGCCAAGCCCATTGAACAATCCGTATACAAATACTATTGCCGGTGAAGAAACCATAACCGTGAGGGTTACCAATACGCAGACCAGTTGTTATGACGAGACTCCTTTGGTCTTAAGAACATCTACCCGGCCACAATTGAACATGCCGTCTACGGTATATGCCTGTGATTTGGGGAACGGTTTCGCCAATTTTGACCTTTCTCATATAGAGGAGGAAATTATAGCATCCCAAACAGGATTGAACCTTTTTTATTTTGATGCCAATGGAGTAGAATTAGGTAGTCCGCTAACTGCTTCTTATAAAAACAGTATACCATGGAATGAAACGATAACTGTACGTGCCGAAAACGTATTGAATGCTTCGTGTTATGCGGAAACTAGTTTTAATTTAATAGTAAACGAACTACCTACAACGACTCTTGAAAAAAGTTATTATTTATGTCATTTAGAGCCATCGCTATCTATTGAAGTAGAAAGTGGTTTTGATTATTACAGTTGGAGCCATGAAAATGAAGGCGCCATTTCTAACACCCATGAAGTAGACTTGGTGCATGCCGGTAATTACACCCTCACCATTGGCAAGAGAACCAATGATGAATATTGTGAAAACAGCTTTGAATTTGAATTGATACGTTCTACGCCACCCACAATAACAGAGGTGAGGTACAAAGATCTGTCCGATAATGATTTTATTGAAATATTAGCTTCCGGAGATGGTGATTTTGAATATTCTTTGGATGGAGTGAATTTTCAAGATAGTAATTACTTTTCCAATGTTATCGGTGGCACCTATACCGTAATGGTAAGGGATAAGGAGGGTTGCGGCCAGGATAGTGCAGATGTAACACTAATAGATTATCCAAAGTTTTTTACACCGAACAATGATGGCAATAATGATTACTGGCAGATTTTTGGAATTGATCAATATCCGGATGCTTATGTACATATTTATGACCAATATGGAAAACTACTGGCCCAACTAACTCCAAATGATTTAGGTTGGGATGGTTTGTTCAATGGAAAAGAGATGCCAACCAATGATTATTGGTTTAAAATCAATTTACAAAATGGCACCATTTTTTCTGCACATTTTACGCTAAAAAGATAAAACTATAATTATTACAAACCTGAAGATAAATTTTCAGTTTTTTCCATAAATAACATTCAGTTCAAAACTCTATCTTTAGGTTAGGCTAATTATAAATAAATCATTGTAACTTGATTGACGGATAAATTAATTAGTAATGCACTATTTTAGTTTTAATAGTATTTGAAATGAATAAAGTCAATTTTTCTGAACTTACCGAAGCGGAGCTTAAAATTGAGAAAAAGAAACTAGAAAAAAGAAAAGTTACCAATGCCTTGCTAATTGGTTTTTTAGCAGCAATAGTTACAGTAGCATTAATCTCTTGGATATTAGGTTCTAAAAAAAATCCAATAGCATTACTCCTTCCCATGCTTTTTCCAATTTACTTTATTTATCGAATAAGCAAAAAATCCGAAAAGGACAAAGCCTTAGAAGCTATATTGAAGGAAAGGAACTTAAAATGAAAAACAGATATAAAAATTATAATGATTACCAAGAAAATAGGTAGACATAGTTAGAACCCATTCATCACATTACGGCCGGAATAAAAAAATAAACAATCTTAACCAGGATGTTGGCCTTATGGTTGAAATTTAAAAGGTGTGTTAATCAGCTATTTTTCTGGTCAAGTCTATCCCCATTCTTACCCTATTACCATAAAAAGGAACCGTAAATGCGAATACGCTAAAACATAATACTATTCTATTCCTTAGAATTTGCAAAGGCACATGCCGTATCAAAAAAAATTATTACCTTAATGGCTTACACCCGGTTTACGGGTAGTTTGCTTCTATAATCCAAAATTTCAAAACCATGAAAATCAACAATATTTTAATAGGTGTTTTTTCTCTTATCACGTTTACTGCATTTGCACAGCATGAAAAAAGTGACCATATGGAATTAGCAACTGCCGTAACCGAACTGAAATTGAAAACGGAAAATTTTGATGAATTAAAGAATTTTGATTGGAACATGGTCAAGGAAATTTTTCAAGAAAACAATACCGATCAAGAAATTACCCTTGCCATTACATATGAAAATACGTCTGAAGTTGATAAATCAAAAGTTAGAATTGATAATTTTGAAATGGAATTTACCGGGAAACTAGCTGACTTGGATAATTTGACCGCAAGGCTTAAAAAATCGATTGACAAATTGGATGAATTTAACGATCAAAATACCAAAAACTAAAGTCTTTTTTATACCAACAAATCTAGAATCAAACAATTTGAAAAAGCGTTCAATGCAGATGCACCTGCCTTTTATCAATCAGAAATAGAACGTACCGAAAGTACCTTAAAAGAGTACACCGTTGTGTTTAAGGTCATTCCTATCTTAATCATTATTGCTGCATTGCTAATCCTCTTTATTCAAACTCCCACGTGGAGAGCCATAAGCATTACAACAATTGCGATGTTGACCGTTATCATATTGGTTGACGGAACGGCATATTCAAGAATTGAAGCCTACCATACAGCATTGAAATTGGTAGATTTAAAAAACTACATCAAAAAATAAAACCTATCTTATAATAGGAATTAGCGGTTCAGGTAGTGTCCTGAATTTAAACGGCCAGCAACAAGAAGAACTAAACAACGGTCAATGTATAGGATTAGAGCTTTTTTTGAGGAAATTGTGACAATTAACGATGAAGATTGGAAACTGTTCTCCTCTAAACTTGAAAAAACCGAATATTCCAAAAAAACCATACTACTAAAAACGGGACAGACAGAAACGTATCTTTCGTTCATTGAAAAAGGAGCGGTGAGGCTTTATATTCCATATTTGGAAAACGATCTTACATTTGGTTTCTGCTTTGAAAACCAATTTGTTTGTGCATACGATTCGTTCATAAGGCAATCTCCTAGTACGTATCAGCTAGAAACATTGTCCAAGACGATCTTATGGCGTATCTCCCATACAGATTTACAAGAAATATATGCACGGACAGCAATAGGCAATACCATTGGTAGATTGACCGCTGAAAACCTATATTTAATAAAATCAGAAAGGGAACAATCACTTTTAAACCAAACTGCGCAAGAACGTTATTTGTCGCTCTTTAAAAATAGACCAAATCTTTTCAAGGACATACCATTGAAATATATTGCTTCCTATATTGGCATAACCCCACAAGCTTTAAGTAGAATTAGAAAGCGAATTTCTTAACCTGGGTTCATTGTTTGAAGCGCCAATAGTCTTCAACTTTACAATAAAAAATGAAACCCTTAATTGTTTTACTAGTTGCCACATTAATTACAGGAATAGCCTTTAAATCCATACATGGAACGTACGAGATTTCCTTATACGCTAGAATTGGCATGTCCGTAATGCTACTCTTCACCGCACTAGGTCATTTTATGTTCACCGAAGGAATGGCCATGATGATTCCCAATTTCATACCGTACAAAAAAGAAATAGTCTACATTACCGCGGTAATTGAAGTTTTTGGTGCAATTGGGTTACATATTCCACAATATAGAACGTTGACAACCTATCTTCTAATTTTGTTTTTTATTTTGATAATACCAGCAAACATAAAAGCTGCAATTGAACATATAGAGTATCAAAAAGCCACGTTTAACGGACATGGATTGTACTATTTATGGTTCAGAATTCCGTTACAAATATTTTATATATCATGGGTATACTTATCTTCGATCAAGTACGGTTAAACACCTGGAAAAACCCTAAACGAACTTTATTCGTTATAGCTACATATCAATAAGTTATAAACATTTCTATGGGAAAATTCACACAGATTTGTTAAATTTAAAGAACAAGAAATTTTTGGTCCAAATTTTATCCTAATACTCATTTTTTAAAGGAAACAATAAATGATGAACACAAATTTCAAATTTATTATCGGTTTAGTTTTAGTCTTAGGTTTTCTTTCCTGCAAGAGTAATAGGGTAGCCCTAAACCATCTTGAAGGATCATGGTTGCTTACGGATAATGAAAAGAATTTAAAATATGTAAAAATTGATGAGACCAAAGAACATAATGGATCTATCTTAAAAATAGCAGAGGACAGCACCATCATTGATTCGTACGTCATGAATTGTTTATTTGGAACGGGCAAATCAAAATTCTACTCTGAAGGTACTTGGAATATTGCCAAAAATTCAAAGTACATATCAAGTACAGTTCCTATTAACCTTCAGGGTCATAATTTTAAAATACTAAAACTTAACGACACCAGTTTTATTTTGAAAAATGTCGACAAGAAAAAAACAGCACTTGCTCAAAATGGCCATAATCCTTAAGTGCAAACATGTACAACTGGTCAACAATAACCGCTGTTTTACATTCTAGAGCAGGAAAAAAATCATTTTCAACACTGTCCCGGCACATTAAGTTTTTTACTAAATTTCCCAAGAATAGTAACTACTCCTATCTATACCAATTTTTAGAATATTAGATTACTGCCTACTACTATCCAAACTTAAAAACTTGAGCCTGAAATAAGAAACAGGACATGAGAATGTCAAGTTTAGGATACATGAAAAGCATAGGATTTCAAAAAATTCAATCTAAACTAAAAAGAACTATACAATTCAATTTTTCAACTGAAATCAAAAACCTAATTTGTTGTAGTATGTTAATACAGATACCGATCAATGTCCATTCTAACTAACTACCAGGAAATTTTGGTGGTAGATAAGGGTATCGAGGAACTAAAAAAATCGATCCTCCATGAAAAGCACATTTTTGTCAAATGGATTTCGCAAACGGATTGTATCCTAAGCCTACCTTTTTCAATTGGCACAAACTATGCCCTTGATTTAAACAATGATGCAAAAAGCGCAATCATTGTATATGCAACCTTTTCCAACTTTGTCTAAAACAAGATCACAAATTAAACTATATACAACGTTTAAATATGGTCTATTGTTTATACTGTTAATTCCTATTATTATGTTGGCTTTGGAACTAACGCTAGACTTGGGAATTCCGTTAGCCTTTTGTTTTGTTTTTCCTTTAGTTTATGTAATGCTCTTAATTTTTTTTAGGGCCGAAGAAAAAAAACTAATCAACCGGTTTAAGGGTCTTATAATAAATATGTAGTCCATTTGGGATATTAAAAACAACGATATCATTTATTCATACACTTTAAAAGAATAAGGGCAAAACAAGCACTTATCCTTCAAACGAAACTTGTGAAAATTTGAATTACAATTTGATAATCGCGGTTGCTATAACCCTAAATAATTTAGAATTGCCTACCATACCACATGTACCTTGGCAACAGTAAACACTTCAAAATCAATTACATTTCTTATACTTGTACTACCCCATGGCAAACATTAAAACAAAGCTTTATGAAAAAGGCCATAGTACTATTTATCACAATAATGGCATTATCATGCCAAGAAACCCAAGAGCCACTAAACCTGACACACGGGGTATATATTTCAAATATTACCATCATTACCTCAGAAGACGGCAACTACCATCCGTATAATGGCCATTTGGTAATCAATAACGATTCTATTGTTTATGTCGATAAAAAAAAACCTACCCTTAGTGGTACTTTTGAACAAATAGACGGCACGGGTAAATATATTATTCCCGGCCTAATAGACAGTCACGTTCATATTACGGAAGTTCAAGGAATGTTGCCCCATCATATGGAAGCCAACCCAGAACTCGCCAAACAATTTACTTCGCAAATGCCCAACAGTTATCTGTATTATGGCTTTACCTCACTCATTAATCTTGGTGGCATATCCAATGAGCAATTAACCGCTATCAATACCCGGACTATTCATCCGGATATTTACCATACAGGTCGCTCTGGGGCATCCGTTGCAAATGGTTATCCAATGAATTTTGCACCGGAACAATACCGGTTTGAAACTACCCCCAATTTTATTTACATGGAAAGCCAGGCAGCACATATCCCTGATACATACGATCCTGCGGACCACACACCTAAAGCGGTAGTGCAACGTATAAAAAATACAGGAGCCATTGCCGTAAAATCCTATTACGAATCAGGATTTAGGGGCATGCCAAAATTACCCGTGCCCACAAAGGAAATCATGAACGAATTAATATCAGAATCGCACGCCAACGATTTGGTATTGACCGTGCATGGCAATTCCCTAGAAGCTCATTCCTTTTTGGCAGATGTAGGGGTAGATGTCATTGCACATGGGTTATGGAATTGGGAAACCTATAGGGATGTACCATTAGATTCACTACCCTTAGAAGTAAAACAAACCTTGGATAAAATAATAGAAAAACAAATAGGCTACACCCCCACTCTAACCGTCCTTTCCGGTGAAGAGGCACTAGCGGACCTAGCCTTTCTTGACCAACCCGAATTACAAAAGGTAGTACCCAAAAAATTGTTAGATTGGTATAAAACCGAAGAAGGACAGTGGTTTGCCAAAGAACTTTTCAGCGAGCTTGAAACCGGTGAGGTTCATAAGATATATGGCAACATCCAGGCACATGCCATGCTTGCGCTAAAATACCTTTCCGATCGCAATGCATTACTGTTATTTGGTACGGATACCCCCTCTGCTCCAACATATGGCAACCAACCGGGCCATAATGGGTATTGGGAACTGCAATTGATGAAAGAGGCCGGTGTACCATTGGATAAAATTTTATCTTCAGCTACGATCAATAATGCCAAAGCATTTCATTTAGATGCTAATATAGGTTCCATAAAAACAGGTAAAAAGGCCAATATGCTCATTTTAACCAAAAATCCATTGTTGGATATTGAAGCTTACAACGCTATTGAACATGTAATAATTGGAGGCAAACTAGTCACTAGGGAGGATTTGGCAGTGAAAAAATAATGGCTAGGCAAAGTACATAACTTGTTAAGGGCATATTGATGAATATATTTTCCTAATGAGTCTAAAAAAACCTTATACGTACAGCCTGTATACACAACGCAGTATTTTATATTTTAAACAACCTAACACATGATGAAATCAATAATACCAATGCTACTTCTAATGCCATTATTATTCTTTGGTCAAGAAGAAAAAGAAACCATAAAAAAAGTAGCCAACGTATTTCAGGAATTATATAATGCAGAGCAGTACAAGGACATATTTGAGCTTTTTGCCCCGGATATGAAGACAGCCCTACCCTTGGAACAAACCACTGATTTTCTAAAAGGTCTTAAGAGCCAAGCTGGTAAAATGGTGAACAGAACATTCATTACTTATGAAAATGGCACTTACGCTTCGTACAGAACAAATTTTGAGCGGGCACTTTTGGCCGTAAACATTTCGCTTGATAAAACAGGAAAAATAAACGGGTTGTTCGTTAAGCCATTCAAAGACCCCAATCTGCCTAAGCTTGTAAGGAACACTACAAATTTTATACTACCCTTTAATGACGAATGGACCATTTTTTGGGGAGGAGACACCAAGGAATTAAACTATCATGTAATTAACGAGGCCCAAAAAAATGCATTTGATATCGTCATTACGGACCATACTGGAAAATCCTATAAAACCGACGGGAAAACAAACGAAGACTATTACGCCTTTGGCAAAGAACTTATTGCCCCCTGCAATGCGGAAGTTGTTCTGGTCGTGGACGGTATAAAGGACAATATTCCCGGAGAGATGAATCCTATCTATGTTCCTGGCAATACGGTCATCTTAAAAACAGACCTGAATGAATTTCTATTTTTTGCCCACTTTAAACAAAATTCTATTGTAGTAAAGCAAGGTCAGCACGTAAAACAAGGAGATTTATTAGGACTTTGCGGAAATTCAGGTAATTCATCAGAGGCCCATTTGCATTTTCATTTGCAAAATATAGAGGATATGAACAAAGCCACAGGAGCAAAAAGCTATTTTACCAATATTCTTGTGAACGGGGAACTTAAAAAAGAATACTCTCCTATTAAGGGGGAAAAGGTCAAGAACAAAACAAAAACACCTTAAATGATTCAGGTAACAACCTAACACCTATTAAAGCGTCAGTAATACACAAACCACATGCCATTTCAATGCCATTTCAACAAAAATCAAACTAGGAACGCGGTAAGCAAAGCTTTAGTTAACTTATTCTAAATCAGTTTAAAAAAGTACTGAATTTTACCAAGGCCATTGCGCCAATCATACTAAAAATAACACTATGCAAGCCCTTACAAAAACCGATTACGCAATATTGCCAGATCGTATAAAAGCAGCAATTATTGATGCATTGCTTTTAATAGCTGCAATGTACGCAGCCTCAGAACTATTGAATTTATTTGACAATGTCCCCAATTATGTTCGTATTGTCATAGCCGTACTATTGTTTATTTTATACGACCCTCTTTTTACGAGTCAATTTGGCGGTACAATTGGCCACTCCTTTAGTAATATTGCGGTAAGAAAAGATACTGAAAGGGAAAATTATATTGGCTTTCCCTCCGCCCTTGCGCGGTTTATTTTCAAATTCAGCTTAGGCTGGGTATCTCTTTTAACGGTAACCGGAAATAAAAAGAAAAAGGCCGTACACGACTATATTGCAAACTCTGTGGTAGTTACTGACAAATAAATAAACACCTGTAAAAAGCTGAACGTTACTATCTGCCAAGCCAATTATTATCATGTTATTTAATGCATAATTAATTTCCTGTTTCCAGAAAAACTATGATTTGGCATCTTGTCAGGAAAACGAACATGCTTAATTTAGGACTATATTGATAAACTCACTGTTCATAACTGACAGTGGTGTACAAAAGTTTGTAGATTTAAGGTATGGAAAAGGAAATAACGATTATTTGGAAAGACCTTAGCGAAGAACTCTTTATGTTTATTTTAAACAAAGTTAAAGATGAGCAATCCGCAAAGGATATACACCAGGAGGTTTTTATTAAAGTAATGACCAACATCCATCAATTAAAGCAACTTTCCAGACTTACTTCATGGATTTATCAAATTACCAGAAATAGTATCATTGATCATTTTAGAGGTATTCAGAAAAAGCAGGACATTTCAGTAGCCGAAATTGAATTGCCCGTTTTAGAGTCCAACAATTTTGACTATTCAAGACTCAGTCACTGTATCAACCAAAAAATCAATGCCCTATCCCAAAAGCATAAAGAAGCCATTGTGCTGACTACTTTTCAAAATTACTCCCAAATAGAATTGGCCGCCCATTTAAAAATCTCCTATTCCGGTACAAAATCCAGAGTGCAAACAGCCAAGAAAATTTTAAAGGAAACGATTTTGGATTGCCCTAATGTAACATCTGACAAAACCGGTAAAATATTGGATTTTAAAAAAAATGATTTTTAACTCCGTCTTTTTCCTCTCCTCTACGTCCCTATTATATAACATAAAAATTGTATCCTATGGACAAGTCTAAAAAAACAGTTACCGTACAGATTTTGAACGCATTTGCAGAAAATGGCCAGGGTGGCAACCCTGCCGGAGTGGTATTAGATGCAGATGACTTATCGGTTCAGGACAAGCTTCAAATTTCAAAACAGGTGGGGTTGTCAGAGACCGCTTTTGTTTCAACATCAAAGACCGAAGATTTTAAATTGGATTTTTTTACGCCTACCAGACAAATTGCCCATTGTGGCCATGCTACCGTAGCAACCTTCTCCTACCTTAAACAACTAGGTAAACTGAAAAAAAATATATCTTCCAAGGAAACCATAGATGGTAAGAGATCCATAGAACTTAAAGGAGATTTAGCTTTTATGGAACAACTGGCGCCGACCTATACCCAAGTAAATGACCAAACCCATGTCATTTTGAAGTCATTGGGAATTCAACAAACGGACTTATTACCCAATGCCCCTATTGTTGTAGTACATACGGGCAATTCTTTTTTAATGATACCCGTAAAGGATGAAAATGTACTTGCAAAACTAATCCCACAATTTCAATTGATTACCGAACTCAGTAACGCGCTAAATCTAATTGGCTATTATGTATTTGCTCCCAGCACCCAGTATGATGCCACGGCCAGAATGTTTGCCCCTAGTTATGGCATACTGGAAGAATCGGGAACTGGTATGGCAGCAGGACCCTTAGCATGTTATTTGTATGACAAGCTAGGTATAACAAAGGAAGCGTTTCATATTCAACAAGGAAAATATATGTCAAAACCTTCTCCCAGTTTGATCATTGTGCACTTAAAATTACAACAGCACAGTATTAAAAGTGTAATGGCGGGCGGAAAAGGCATCGCTTCCAAAAAAATGAAAATTACTATTAATGCTTAAGTTTTTTGGTGCAAAAAATAAGATAGGTCTCCGTTTTGGTTGTTCAACGATGTTTTCCATGAAATTTGAAATTTCTTATACTACTTTAATATTTATCAGTTGAAATGTAATTAGTTTTGTTCTGTACGACAAAGTAGATGGAAAAGAACCGTTTTGTTCCATTTTATTTGAAATTAGTAGATTTTATCATGAACATTCAATATTCGAATACCGCACAATTACCAACGGCATATGGAAAATTTAACATCATTTCCTTTAAGGAAGAGGGTGTTGATTTTGAGCATTGTGTACTTTACAAAGGGGAACTAGAGGCTAAGGAAAATGTGTTGACAAGGTTGCATTCAGAGTGTCTTACCGGAGATGTGTTCGCTTCAAAAAAGTGCGATTGCGGAGAACAGCTTGAGGAAAGCTTACGGGCCATTGCCGAAAAAGGTAGCGGTATTGTGCTGTACTTAAGACAGGAAGGTAGAGGTATAGGACTTTTCAACAAAATTAACGCCTATGCATTACAGGATGAGGGACAAGATACCATACAAGCCAACCATTCCTTGGGGTTTGATACGGATTTGAGGGATTTTACCATTGCGGCCAAGGTTCTTGAACATTTAAAAGTAAAATCTATAGAACTGTTATCCAACAACCCGGAAAAGATTGAAGTATTGGAAAATGCCGGAATCATTATTACAAAAAGAGTTCCGCTCATCACCAAAACTAACGTACACAACCAAGATTACCTAAACATAAAAAAGGTAAAGCTTAAGCATTTACTTTAACTCCAAAAACCAACCAATCCTTAAAAAACTTGGTATAATTTGGTTACGATTTTCCCCTTGGCAACCGGCAGACTCAATAATTGAGTCTCCTTTTTTACCTTGAAATTGAACGGTGGGGCCAACAAATCTACCCCGCTATGGTTTTTTAAACGTATGCCCTGCCCCGATATGATATCCTTGTTGGGTTCAAATTCTTGATCAGGTAAATGTTCGGTAAGCAGCACATATCTATATTGGGCCAATTTTTCCACGATCTGTTGTATTTCCTGATTGCTAAGATGTTGTAAAACTTGCCGTACCACTGCACAATCCGCTTTGGGCAAGGGGTCTACGGCAATATCCAAACAATGAAATTCCAAATTTTCCTGGAGAAATGTTTTTTGATTGTGAACTATAAGGCTTTCAACTATATCAATAGCTATATAATGTACTGTGTAGGCTACTAAGGTACTACCTATATTAAAATCACCACAACCAAGATCGCACACTCGTAAAGGGCGTTCAAAAGAACCTAGGAACGAGGAGACTACCTCTATATAAGGGGTTACGATATTTGGTAAGTGAGACCCTTCTCCGGAATAAAATGCTGTTCCGTTTTCTCCCCAAAGTTGCATGGCATAAACCTGTTCCATAGCCGCCTTGGTGGGCCATGGTCTTTTTACTTTTTTAGATGTATTCCCTTTCACGATGCCGTACAACTATTGTCCTTACTGATATAGAAATGCCAGAAGGTATTCACCCTTACAGCATTTTACAATATAGTAAAGCATTTACTTTTGTGTGGCTATCCATGTTCTTACCCTACGTTCTAATAATTCTAATGGTAAGGCTCCGCCACCAAGTATGGTATCATGAAATCCTTTGATATCAAAGCTATCGCCCAATTCAGTTTCTGCCATTTTACGTAATTCTTGAATCTTGAGCATCCCTATTTTATAAGATGTTGCCTGCCCTGGCATCACCATATACCGCTGTACTTCCGCTTTCATGGCGCCCTGGGCAATAGATGAATTTTCAGTAAAGTACTTTATACCGTCAGCTTCCGTCCATCCCTTGGCATGTAAGCCCGTATCGACCACTAATCTAATGGCCCGCCAAATTTCGTTCACCAAACGTCCAAAATCATAGTATGGATTTTGATATCCGCCCATTTCCTTGGCCAATGCTTCTGAATATAAGCCCCAGCCTTCACTGTACACACTAAAACCGGCCTGCGTTCTAAACTTAGGTACGGATTCCAATTCCTGTGCAATGGAGATTTGCATGTGGTGCCCAGGATTACCTTCATGATAGGCTACGCCTTCCATTGTTGATTTTGGCATAGCGTTCATATCCGATAAATGCACATAGTAGGTCCCTTTTCTGGAACCATCCGGGGTACCTGCAGAGTAATGTTGTGGCGCACCGTCCTGCTCACGAAATGCTTCCACTCGTTTTACCTGTAATTCCGCTTTGGGCAAAATGCCAAAATAGTCCGGTAGCTTCTTGGTCAAATCGTCCAAATATTTTGTGGATTCATCCAAGTATCCTTGTCTTCCTTCATCCGTATTTGGAAAGAAAAACTGCTCATCAGAATTTACGAACTTAAAAAATGCGTTTAAATCGCCCTCAAATCCTACGTTCTCCTTTATCGCCAACATTTCACTCTTTATTCTAGCTACCTCCTTTAAGCCTATTTCATGAACCTCATCCGCGGTCATACCGGTGGTCGTAAATACCTTTAAACGATAGTTATAAAAATCTTTGCCATTTTCATGCCTACTAACCCCAGTGGGCTTTTCTTCTGCATTATCCACTTCGCTCTCCAACCAACTCAACAGATCGGCATATGCCGGCTTAAAATAGTCATTGATCGCTTTTTCCGATTTCCCGATTAGTTCCGTCGCCTCTTCTTCCGTAATCTTATCCCCGGTCAAAAGCGCGTTTATCTTACTTTTCATATCATTAAAAACAGGTGTACCGTCCTTTAATGCCTTTGTTTGGACAATTACGGTTTCAAAGGCAAACCTTGGCGGCAATATACCCGCTGCAGCCTGCTCCTTTGCACGCACTACCAGTTGATCCATTGCCCTACCTGTTTCCTTGATTCTGGAGATATAGGCATTCATATCCGCAATACTGTCCACTTTATGAAAGTTGATCAAGTAACTGGGCAACCGTGTATGCATGCCACGCATTTGGTCAAACACATAATCCATATGGCTATAGGTCTCACCTTCTTTCATGATTTCATATTGGTACGTCCATAGATCATAGGATGTGCGGTCCGCATCGCTTAAAATATCATAATCAAACTTTTCATGCAGCTCCTTTGTACTTGCCGCCATCCACGCCAATTCGTTTTCCTCTGCCGCTTTGCTAAGGTCATCGATTTTATCATATTGGTCCTTTCTTCCTTGGGCGGTAAGTGCCAACGGACTCATTTGCAACCGTTCTTCATATTTGTCATCAAACCATTGGTTCAATTCCGCTGTTTGGTCAATAATGGGCTTTTCTTCTTCCTTACAGGAGGATACCATTAGTAATGCCGTTAAGAACACGCCTTGAGTTACTTGGGTTAGTATTTGTTTCATGTTTGATCAGTTTATATTTAGTTAGTTAAATGCTCATAAGATATGATTACGGAGGTAATTTAAAGATATAGTAAATTGTTTATACCAGCTTCATCAGTACCTATCAAAAAGAAAATAACAAAGAGATATTTAGTACCTTGAGATGTCCTCCATAAAAATCAAGACTAACAACCAAAAGTAAATGACCTATAAAACAAATCCATGAAATATTTGCATCTGCTACTTTGTTGCCTAACCTTTGGCTGTAATTTCCCCAGTGAAACCATTGTTGATACGGACAAGGGTAAAATAGAAGGGAGTTATAACACGGATAAAACGGTGCGTATATTTAAAGGTATTCCCTTTGCCTCACCTCCAGTAGGTAATTTAAGATGGAAAGCTCCGCAACCGGTTTTATCATGGAATGGAACTCTACAATGTACCGAATTTGGGCCAAGCCCCATTCAAAATACCCCGGAACCTTTCTATTGTTGGACAGAAGAGTTTATTGCCTTACCCGAACCTTTAAATGAGGATTGCCTATACTTGAACGTATGGACGACTGCAAAGACCAAAACAGAAAAACAACCGGTTTTTGTATGGATTTATGGTGGCGGACTCTCAAGTGGTTCTGCCAATTGTGCTATTTATGATGGTGAGGAATTGGCCAAGAAAGGCGTTGTATTCGTAAGTTTTAACTATCGCGTAGGTATACTTGGTTTTATGGCTCACCCAGAGTTGACTGCTGAATCCGGGAAAAATGCATCGGGAAATTATGGACTAATGGACCAAATAGCCGCCTTAAAATGGGTAAAGAATAATATTGCCGCATTTGGTGGCGATCCTAACAATGTAACCATCGCCGGACAGTCGGCAGGGGCGTTTAGCGTGAATACCCTAATTGCCTCTCCCCTTTCCGATGAGTTGTTCCATAAAGCCATATTACAAAGCGGAGGTCTATTGGGAAGCACAAGGACACAATCCCTAGCCGATGCCGAAGCTACCGGAATACGCTTTATGGAAAAGGTCAAGGCAACCACTATCAACGAATTACGAAATTTACCTGCGAAAGATGTGCATCTTATCAGTAATGACACCAATGTAGGGCGGTTTGGCATTACAACAGAAGGCTACGTAGTTCCAAAGGATATAAAGGACCATTTTAAAAATGGCAGACAGCATCAAATACCTATAATTAGCGGCTGGGTAACCGGGGACGGAAATTTTTCAGGAGATAATGAAATGACCGTTGAGGCTTATTATAACGAGGCCCAAGAAGAATACGGCGCTAAAGCATCGGATTTTCTAACTATTTTTCCTGCCGAAACAAAAGAGGATGTCAAAAAAGTAAAAAGCAAATTGGGTATGCTGCACTTTGCGGGCGTGCCATCACATCTCTTGGCAACATATAATACACAACCCACCTACCTATACCAGTTTGGTCACGTACCACCGGATAAACAGGGTTTTCCCAATTATGGAGCTTTTCATACAAGTGACGTTCCCTATACATTGCACACCTTGCATACATGGAAACGGAATTGGCAACCAAATGACAAGATGATAGAAGACGCACTTTCTTCTTACTGGGTGAACTTTGCAAAAACCGGAAACCCAAATAACGACGGTCTACCCACTTGGAAGTCTTACGACGAACAAACTGGAAATATTATGGTCATAAAAGATAAGGGACCAAATTCTGAAGAAGGGTTTCTTGGTAATGAATTAAAATTCTTGACCGATCAATAGGGATTGAAAGTTTAATCTATTACCTCCAATAACAATTCAATCACCTATCAATTAGCCTATTATGTGCAATTATAGTGCAAAACCGATTTTTTTATATTTTCGATTATTTTCGTTATTTAAATATTATCTTCAATTATCGAAAATAAACGAAATATACCGATGCTATTATGAAAACCTGTATACTCACTATTGTAGTGCTCATTTTTTTGAATGGTCATATATCTTTTTCACAACACCAGCAGAATGCCTTACCAGAAAACAACACGGCATTTGCCTACTGGTTAAAAAAATATATTCCGGAAAACTATAAAAATGCCACTTTTGACCATCATAACGATTGGTTTCAGGTTAATTTGCCAGAACATAAGCTTACCATTAGTTGGGGAAAAGTAACCTCTACACAATCTGAACTTAGGGAAGTTGAAGGGTTAACAGAAAACGAGTCACTTTTTATAGGTAGACAAAAAGAGGAAAATTGGACGGATCTGCCAGGTATTGAATACTACCCTGAAATGGGCTATTATATTACCCAATATAAAGAGGCCACCATGGGCAGTTTTAAAGTTAGGCCTTTGACCATACTACAGTTTGATGGAGATTCTAAAAATTTCATAGATGAGTTGGTTAAAGCCTTTTCCCGGACATCTTCGGTTTCCGAGCATGATTTTATGTATTGGGTCAAAGATTACATAAACAACATCTACCCCTCACAAAAAGTAGCATATCACGGTGCATGGTACCAATCTGTAATACCGGAACTGGACCTAACGGTCACTTGGGGAACAATGGACAAACAGCAAATGGTCATTAAAGACCTTTATGGGGTACGTGAAGACAAATCATTTTTTATAGAAAAAAATTCTGTTGAAGAATGGAATAAATTTCCGACCATAACTCACAAGCAAGGTCTTGGCTATTACCTATCTACTTATAACGCACCTACCATGGGCAATTTTGAGGTAGGCAATAGTTGCGTAATCCAATTTAACGGCAATGCCAATGCGTTCGTTGACCAAATGTACCAAGCATGGCAAGCATCTGCACACTTTTATCAACATAATAACAGTGAACCCACAGCAGGTATAGGATATCACCCATTTCCTAAAAACGTAAGGGTAACCAAGGTAAAACATTTTGATAATATGTGTTGGAAAATTGCCGCCGCTGGTGGTACCTGGTATTTTGAAAATGGGGAAACAGATGGTAAAACTGGCTTTAGCAGCGCCTTTGATCAAGCTGGCAATGATTGGATCGGGAACGATGCGGATAAAGGCTATAATACCTCATCATCCAATGGAGGTAAACATGAATACCGGGGCTGGCCAAACTTTGGAGAAGGTAATTTCAACCATCCACAGCGCAAAAGCAATGCTATATCTTATTGGACGGATGCAAAAGGAAATCCAATAGCATTTAATCACGTCCTAGAGGGCGATCATTTAATCATGCGAACTTCAAACGAAACGTATGATCTGGAATATCACTTTTACCCCACACATGCCATTATTAAAATAATAAAGGCGAAAGACAACTACGCATTTTTATATGAAGGTCCTGTGGGTGGCGAACAAGAAGCACCGATAGAAAAAGATTATTATGTATTGAAGGATGGCGTACATAGAACATTTGTAGAAGGCGGTTTAGGTTATTTAAATCCTGAGTTCGGCAACAAATTTCCTTCCCCGTACTTCTATTTGGCCGATAGTGACCCTAAGGATACCCAGGTTTTTTATGTTGGAGTAAAAGACACAGGTCCAACTGCTGCGGGAGATGAAGGTTGGCGCCAAGGCGATAATATGGTAATCTTCAGTTTTGGAAGGGATGAGGACAAGCGCGCTTATACAGGTAACGAGGCCATATGTGTTTTTGGATTCTACCCTAAAGGCCCACATAATCAGATTTCAACCTTCATTGAATCTAAATTAAAACAACCCTTTACACCGGTCATGAAAACGGATTGACACCAAAATTTAAACATGCTTTATACAAACATTTGTTAAAAGGTTTTTATATAACTAAACGAATGGTTAGTTTTGTAATGGATTTATAGCATATGGCGCGTAAAAAACAATATATAGAAAGTGAGGTTATTGACAGGGCAATGCAATTGTTCTGGCGTAACGGATATGAAAGTACTTCTATGCATATGTTGGAGCGTGAAATGGGCATTAATAAATTTTCAATTTATTCCAGTTTTGGCAATAAGCATGGTGTTTTTTTGGAATGCTTAAAATCTTACAAAAAACGTGTTCATGCCATTTTTGAAAAATTTAAAAAGGCCAAAAAT
Source organism: Maribacter sp. MAR_2009_72 (assembly GCF_007827235.1). Lineage (NCBI taxonomy): Bacteria > Pseudomonadati > Bacteroidota > Flavobacteriia > Flavobacteriales > Flavobacteriaceae > Maribacter > Maribacter sp. MAR_2009_72. The sequence continues at coordinate 2,229,040 of NZ_VISB01000001.1, forward strand.
GGCGTTGAGGATATCAAGGCATTTTTTTACGACTCCGTTGCAATAGGAAATATGAACGGAAATCAAAAAGGTTGCCTAGTCACTAATACATACTATGAATTTGCCCATAGTGATGATCAATTGGTGAAAGAGGAAATGGAAAGTTTTATGAAGAATCTTAAACAACTTTTTATAGAAAAACTTAAAATAAACACTGAAAAGGACCTTGATATTATAGAGCAACAGGCCAATTATTTATTACTTGCCAAACATGGCTTGGCGGCGGCAACAAAAGTAAATTCCAACAAAGAAATTGAAGATTATATTGAAATGACATTCAATAACATTTAACCCTTTTTTTTAACCTAAAACTAAACGACTGTTTAGTTATTAATTTATTTAAATTTTATATTATGACAACATTAAAAGTACATAACATTGCATCTGCTCCTGAAGGAAGTAAAACGCAATTAGAGGAATCCGTAAAAAGCTTTGGAATGCTTCCCGGGCTACATGGTGTTCTTGCCGGATCACCCCAATTGTTACAGGCATACAAATCATTACATGAACTATTTTCAAACTCATCGTTCAACAATGATGAGTTGACCGTAGTTTGGCAAACGATCAATGTAGAGCACGCCTGTCATTATTGCGTGCCCGCGCATACTGGAATTGCAAAAATGATGAAGGTTGATGATAGCATAACCAATGCCCTACGCAATGAAACACCATTGGAAAATACCAAGCTTGAGGCTTTACGTAAAATGACCTTGACCGTTGTAAGAAATAGAGGCCATGTAACCTCTGAGGATTTAGAGGCGTTCTACGCCGCAGGTTATGGTGAACAACACGTATTGGACATTATTTTGGGTGTATCTCAAAAAGTGATCAGCAATTACACCAACCATATTGCCAACACACCGGTAGATGCCCCTTTTCAAAAGTTTGCATGGTCCAAGGATAATGTAGGCGTATAGCCCTTAAAAACAACTAGGCAAACCTTCTACCGTATAGGTAGAAGGTTTTTTTGTTTCAAACTACTTATATATTGATCCGTGCATTCACTCACGCCAACCATGACATTGTTCTTTTATCAAAATTCAAGTCCTTCAATGTTAGCTATGCCTAAGAAATACTATTGCGCCAATAAACATTTTATTCCGTTGCATAGATTCCTATACCATAGCTCTTGATGAAAATTAGATTTTAAGAATATGTATCTTTAGCGCACCATTAACTAAAGCTTAATTTCATGTACAAAAAAACGCTATTCGTAGTATTGACTACTCTATTACTTACCTCCTGCTGGAAAGATAAAAGTCCAGAAGACCTTATACGCTTAAAAGATAAATTTAAATCACAGGTCAATGCATTTGAAAACAAAAAAGAGACCGCTAATAAAAATGTAAATAAGGGCTTGGCATCTTTGAACGCTTTAAAAAGTGCTTTGGAAGAAACTAAAAACGAGGACAAGGAATTCGCCAAGGTTTATGGGGATTGGGAAAAAGTAGATCGTCGTGTTCAAAACCTAAACAAGGAATATGAAGATTTAAAGGAAAAGGCATCCAATCTTTTTGCTGCCATGGAAAAGCAAACAAACAGCCTTAGTGACGAGACCAGTAAAAAAACTCTATTAGGCGCTATAGAAAAGGCCCGTGACAAATATAATGGCACTTTGGCCAATACCTCCAAAGCAATAGATAAATTAAAATTACTTCATGGAGACGCCGTAGAAGTGGTCAAGGCTTTGGAAGTTGCAGCGGCACTGAATTCTTTTGATAATATCAACGACCAAATGAAAAGTATTGAAGGTAGGGTAGACGGTATTATGCAAGAACTTAATGTAGCCGTAGTTGAAAGTAAAAAGTTATATGAAAAAAAAATAACGGAATTAGGTGAGTAACCTTGCCACCCAACCCTTTTTTTAACTTTATACCAATCTATTTCTTGCTTGATTAACGGTATCGTTTTACAACTTTTTTAAAATTGATTATTTTAAAACGGACCTCTAATTATAGTGGTTGCATGAATCTTATTGTAAAAATAAATCACATAAAATGAAACAAATTATATTCCTATTAAGTATTGTATTCATATTTGGTTGTAATTCAAAAAAACAGCAAGCAGATAATCCCCCTAATACTTCAAGTAAACTTAAGGGCAACAAAGACGAAATACCTGAAGGTATGCGCAATTCCCCCTTATTCGATACCACTGTGGTAACGCCAACCCAATTATTTGATAATATTTATTATGTAGGATATAAAGGGGTTGGATCTTTTGTGGTCACCACTTCGGAAGGCATTATCCTTATAGATGCAATGTGGACCTCAAATGATGCAGAAACCGTCATCGTTCCCAGTATTAAAGAACTTGGTTTGGACCCCAATTCCATAAAAAAACTTATTGTCACCCATGAACATGCAGACCATTATGGAGGTGCTCGTTATCTGGAAAAAAACTATAATGCCAAGGTAATGATGAGTAAAGTTGCTTGGGAGGGATTGCACGACCCCAATGCCAGAGTACTCGTAGATCCTTTTGGGAATAAATCCAGTGATTTATCTGTGCCAAAAAATTACATGGAATTAATGGATAAACAACTAGTGACCTTGGGCAATACGTCGATCCAAATTTTATTGACCCCTGGGCATACACAGGGCGCCATTTCCATGATTATCCCAACAACTGACCATGGCGAACCCCATGTGGTGGCAATTTGGGGCGGAACAGGTCTACCGGATACGTTGGAAGAAAATAAAACATATTTAAATTCATTGAACTATTTTGCCTCTCAAGCGGTTACGCAAAACGTAGATGCACAAATTTCAAACCACCCTTTTTCCAACGATCTTCTTGACAAAATGACGGCACTAAGAACTAGAAATCCTAATGACACCAATCCTATTATTGTAGGTACTGAAAGTTTTAGCACAACTATTGACACTACCTTGCGTAAAAATGTTCAGGAAAAAATTGAACTTTTAAAGAAGAAGGGCCAATAAATAGAAAAGTTTAGTTGAACATATTTCTTTGTGAACAACGTTTTTAGCATTATAAATATTGAATTGTAAATGCCCTTTTAACTTATGCAAAATATTATTATTCAAGGTATAAATTGGGACTCAAAATCCTCTTTTCAAAAAGGTCCTGCAAAAGCCCCAAAACAAATAAGAAAGGCTTTATACAGTGACTCCATGAATCTATATTCAGAATTGGGCACATCCATAGAACACCAAACAATTATTGATGCTGGAGACTATGCAATAACCGACTATTTTGACATAGAATCCATCACAAAAAATAACCTTTCAAAAAACCTGCCCAAAATACTTACTCTAGGTGGCGACCACTCGGTCACCTTTCCAATTATAAAAGCGTTTCACGGTTTTTATCCTAAATTGGACATACTACATATTGATGCACATGCCGATCTGTACCATGCATATGACGGAGACCCTTACTCCCATGCATGTCCGTTTGCCCGGATTATGGAAAACGGTTATGCGGTAAAACTAGTACAGGTAGGTATCCGAACCTTAAACCCACATCAGGCAGAACAGGCAAAAAAATTTAATGTAGAATTGCACGAGATGCGCAATTTGGACATCAATTCAATATCCAAATTTGAAAACCCGGTATATATTTCCTTGGATATGGACGGATTTGACCCTGCCTTTGCCCCAGGGGTTTCACACCATGAACCAGGAGGACTTACGTCTAGGCAAGTCATAGATTTAATTCATAGTATTAATACAAAAATTGTAGGGGCAGATATTGTGGAATACAATCCAGATAGGGATTTTCAAGATATGACCGCTTACCTAGCCGCCAAAATGATGAAGGAACTTTTAGGTAAAATGCTACAGCCCTAAACAAAATATATGTTAAAACCTTATATTGCCTTAATACAAAACCTGACCAATAATGCCCAATTCCCTAAGTACATTTTTGAAGCTACATAAGGTTTCAATACTTTTGGCAGTGATGGGTTCAGTGTTTTATATCACTTTTGCCTATTATCTTCCCCGTACGGATTTTATAAAATTGTTGACTTTATTTGTAGCCCTGTTTTTTCTGTGTTACAAATTAATACAGTTTGAAAAATGGAATTTTAAATTTCTTTTGGCAATTGGTATTTTCTTTAGGCTATTATTTACCATTGCAGAACCCAATCTATCACAAGATTTTTATCGCTTTATTTGGGATGGGCATTTAGTGGCCAACGCTATTAATCCGTATTTACACGTACCCCAAGAACTGATTTTGGCACCCAATAATAGCATCCCCAATGCACAGCAACTTTTTAATGGTATGGGCAGCCTTAGCGCAAAGCACTATAGTAATTATCCACCTTTGAACCAGTTTATATTTGCACTTTCCTCTTTAATTGGCGGAAACAGCATTTTAGGCTCACTTGTTATAATGCGCGGTAACATAATCATGGCTGATATTGGCATCCTTTATTTTGGAAGAAAGTTGCTGAAAAACCTGAATAGATCACCTCAGTTGATTTTTTGGTATTTCCTTAATCCACTGGTTATTATTGAATTAACGGGTAATCTTCATTTTGAAGGAGTCATGCTATTCTTCTTTATAACTGCCATGTACTTATTATCAATGAAAAAGTGGCATTTGGCAGCCGTAGTCATGGCATGTTCCATCTCAATAAAACTGGTGCCATTATTGTTTCTCCCCCTATTTTTCACCTATTTGGGCTGGAAGAAAAGTTTATTATTCTATGCCATAACGGGACTTACATGTCTGCTCCTGTTTTTACCTTTTTATACCCCGTTATTTATAGACCATTATATGAGTACCCTTAGGCTTTGGTTCTCCAATTTTGAGTTCAATGCCAGCTTATATAATATAGTAAAATATACTGCCATGCATTTTGATGCCAAACCATGGGAATTCATAAAAGAATATGGAAAAATAACACCTTGGGCTACAATTACGATAGTACTCCTATTTACTTTTATACAGAAAAAACGCAATTTAAATGCAGTACTAGCATCAATGATGTGGGTATTGACCCTTTATTATTTTATGTCCACTACGGTACACCCGTGGTACATAATCTTTTTGGTGCTGCTAGCACTGTTTACTTCCTTTAGATACGCCTTGGTTTGGTCTGCGGCCATAGTCCTGAGCTATTTTGCCTATTCCCAATTAGATTACAAGGAAAATTTATGGTTGTTGGCCATTGAATATATTTCAGTATTTGGCTTTTTAAGCTATGAAATTGTTGCACAACGTAACAAAAAGTAAAGTTTTTGTAAAAAAATAACCATCGTTGATGTCAATTAAATATAATTTGTACATTTACCCCGTAATGAACGAAGAAATCTACTTTTTATACAGTACCATGAGCCCAGTTGCTCTTGCGCGTCCGTTCACATCTCGCCGTCGTCGCCCGTAAGGGTAAGATATATTTATGGAATTAGGTGAGTCCATTTCCGCACAGAACATCAAAACTTTTTTTTACACTTTAAATCCAATTGGCAATGAACTTAATTGTTGCTAACGAATCACATTTTAAATACGCACAAGACATTTGCGATACCATTGCAGAATCTGCAAAGATCCGTGGTACCGGAATTGCTAAACGTACCCCGGAATATATTCAAAAAAAACTTTCCAACGGCAATGCTATATTAGCCTTGGACGGAGAAAAATTTGCAGGTTTCTGCTATATAGAAGTCTGGGGACACGAAAAATTTGTAGCAAATTCCGGCCTTATAGTACACCCGGACTATCGTGGTCAAGGACTTGCCAAAAAAATAAAGGCCAAGGTATTTGAACTTAGCAGAAAGAAATTCCCAGATGCCAAAATCTTTGGCATTACCACAGGTTTGGCCGTTATGAAAATCAACTATGAGCTTGGCTATAAACCGGTAACCTTTTCTGAACTTACTGATGATCCAGAATTCTGGAAAGGCTGTCAAACATGCAAGAATTTTGATATTCTTACACGTACGGAACAAAAAATGTGCCTATGCACCGGTATGCTTTACGATCCTGCACATAAGAAAAAACCGGAAGAAGGAAAGCAAATGAACGGAAAGGCATTTACCAGGTTAAAGAGTATAAAGGAAAGTCTGTTCTTGAAAAAGAAATAAGAGAATAGAAGTTATGGAGCTTAAAATGACTTTTACCATTACAGATTTAATGATTAAAGTCTAGTTTCTTTCTTCTAACCTTTCAACGCTAAACCTATAGAACCAAAATAAATAATTATCCGGCTTGCCGGAATTGAACATCATACAATGAAAAAATTAGTACTAGCATACAGCGGCGGATTGGATACTTCTTATTGCGCCAAGCATTTATCAAAAGACAAAGGATTTGAAGTTCATGCAGTAAGCGTGAACACAGGAGGTTTTTCTGTAGAGGAAATAAAGGAAATTGAGAAGAAAGCTATTGAACTGGGCGCTTCTTCTTACACCTCCATCGATGCCGTACAGACCTTTTATGATAAAGTGGTGAAGTATCTTATTTTTGGGAATGTACTTAAAAACAATACCTACCCCCTATCTGTAAGTGCAGAACGAATTGTACAGGCCATAGAAATTGTTAACTACGCTAAAAAAATAGGCGCAGGTTATATTGCCCACGGTAGTACAGGCGCCGGTAATGACCAAGTACGTTTTGATATGATTTTCCAGATCATTGCCCCAGAAATTGAAATCATCACTCCAATCAGAGATAATAAACTAGCTAGGGAAGAAGAGATAGCATACCTAAAAGAAAACGGTGTAGATTATCCTTGGGAAAAAGCAAAATACTCTATCAATAGAGGACTTTGGGGTACTTCTGTTGGTGGTGAAGAGACATTAACTTCAGAAAAACCTTTACCAGATAGTGCCTACCCAAGCCAATTACAGGAAAAGAACCCTACAGAGGTGAAACTTACTTTTGAAAATGGTGAATTGGTTGCTCTAGATGGCGCAAAAGACAACCCCGTTGCAAATATTGAAAAACTAGAGGCTTTGGCATCTAAATATGCCATTGGCAGGGATATTCACGTTGGTGATACTATTATAGGCACTAAAGGTAGGGTTGGTTTTGAGGCTCCTGCTTCCTTAATTATCATAAAAGCACACCACTTATTAGAGAAACATACGCTTACAAAATGGCAACAATATCAAAAGGAACAACAAGGGAATTTTTATGGTATGTTATTGCATGAAGGTAATTACCTAGATGCTGTAATGCGCAACATAGAAACCTTCTTGACAGACACCCAAAAAACGGTTTCTGGAGATGTTTTTGTAGGCTTATATCCATTTCAATTTAGGTTACACGGTATTTCATCTAAACATGATTTAATGACCGATGCTTTTGGCAAATATGGCGAGGTCAATAAAGGATGGACAGCAGATGACGCTAAAGGATTTATTAAGATTCTTTCAAATTCCGGTAAAATCTACAACCATGTAAATGGGAATAAATAGCTAGGAGTTAGGAGTTAGGAGTTAGGAGTTAGGAGTTAGGAGTTAGGAGTTAGGAGTTAGGAGTTAGGAGTTAGGAGTTAGGAGTTAGGAAAAAATAGTATTAAGTAATGAGTACAAAGTATTAAGTGAAAATTTAAAATATTGGATAAAGTACTTCGTACTTAATACTTATTACTTGATACTTTTTACTTAATACTTATTCAGAAAATAAAATTATGATTAAAGCAGGTATTATTGGTGGTTCTGGTTATACGGGAGGTGAGCTTATTCGCATCTTATTAAATCATCCGGCAACGGAAATCGATTTTGTATTCAGTACTACTAGAGCTGGCAAAAAGGTGACAACGGCTCATCCAGATCTATTGGGAGTTACTGATATAGCGTTTACGGGTAATGTAAATCTAAATGTAAACGTTGTTTTTCTATGTTTAGGCCATGGTAATTCTACCGCATTTTTAAACGAGCATCATTTTTCAAAAGATACCGTTATCATAGATTTGAGCAATGATTTTAGATTACACGCCGATGCCAATTTCAATGGTAAGGAGTTTGTTTATGGTTTACCGGAATTATTCAAATCCGAAATTGAAAATGCAAAATATATTGCTAATCCAGGTTGTTTTGCAACTGCTATCCAATTGGCATTGCTTCCATTGGCAAAAGCTAAGTTATTGGACAACGAAGTACATATAAATGCTGTAACCGGTAGTACCGGTGCGGGTGTTAGTCCGTCTGCCACTTCGCACTTTTCATGGAGAAACAATAATGTAAGCTGGTACAAGCCTTTTACACATCAGCATTTAGGGGAAATCAACGAGAGCTTACATTCATTTCAAAAAGATACTGGCAATTTGTATTTTATGCCCAATAGAGGGAATTTTACCCGTGGTATTTTGGCAACTTCTTATACCAAATATGAGGGCAGTTTAGAGGATGCTAAAAAAATCTATCAGGAATTTTATAAGAATGCGGTGTTCACCCAAATATCAGATGAGCCCATCAATTTAAAACAAGTAGTTAATACGAATCAGTGTCACATCCATTTACATAAACATGATGATGTGCTATTGATTACTTCTGCCATAGATAACTTATTAAAAGGTGCATCTGGGCAAGCGATACAGAACTTGAACTTAATTTTTGGATTGGAAGAGAACTTGGGCCTTAATTTAAAAGCGGGCGTATTTTAACATAATTAAGCATTGGGCATTTTGTACAAAGCCAAATACATCATATTGTAACCGTTTTGTACCGATTAATCTGCCCTTGATAAAACAACGACACTAACATGAAAATAGCAATTATAGGAGCTGGAAACTTAGGACTTTCAATAGCCACGGGTATTTTGAACAGCAATGGCGCCACCAGTATGTATTTGACCAAACGGGATATAAAGTCCATTGCCGATTTTGAAAAATACGATAAGGTTACCGTAACGGATGACAATAAACTGGCCGTACAACGATCTGATATCTTAATATTTGCCGTACAACCCGTACATTTTGCTGAAATTTTGGAAAGCGTAAAGGATCTATTGACGGACAACCATGTGTTGATTTCTACCATTACCGGTTTTGGAATTGCAAAAATCGAGGCCGTCATAGGAAAGGACCATTATATTATTAGGAGTATGCCCAACACGGCTATTTCGGTCGGCAAATCCATGACCTGCATCTGTAGTAATGAAAAAGGTAAGAAAAGGGTAGAGCTTGCAAAGGCAATTTTCAATAGAATGGGACATTCCATGGAAATTCCTGAAAATCAAATGCAGGCGGCAACCGTTATCTGTGCAAGTGGGATCGCTTTTTGGATGCGCTTGATACGTGCCACTACCCAAGGGGCCATACAATTAGGGTTTGATGCCCATGAAGCACAGGAATTAGCTATGCACACCTGTAACGGAGCTGCAAGCCTTCTTATTGAATCAGGCAATCATCCGGAAGAGGAAATCGATAGGGTTACCACGCCCATGGGATGTACCATAAAAGGCCTGAACGAAATGGAGCACCAAGGACTAAGCTCATCCCTAATAAGGGGAATAGTGGCATCTTTTGACAAAATTACCGAGTTTAAGAATAGCTGAGCGTAACAAACATGCCTGCTTAAAATTAAATATGCGCTATTAGCGAAAAGTGATAACATATGAAATTATTTGACGTTTACCCTTTATATAATGTAACCCCGGTCTCTGCTCAAGGTATTGTAGTGACGGATGAAAAAGGACAGGAATATTTGGATTTTTATGGCGGTCATGCCGTAATCTCCATTGGCCACACGCACCCACACTATGTAAAACGGCTAAAAGATCAGTTGGATAAAATAGGATTTTACAGTAACGCCGTTCAAAATCCATTACAAGAAGAGTTAGCGGAAAAATTGGGTGCGGTATCCAATTGCGAGGATTATAACTTATTTATGTGCAATTCTGGGGCAGAGGCAAATGAGAATGCCCTAAAAATGGCATCATTTGTTACCGGTAAATCCAAGGTCATTGCTTTTAACAATGGTTTTCATGGACGTACCTCGGCCGCGGTGGCCGCAACGGATAACCCCTCAATCAACGCTCCTATTAACCAACAACAAAAAGTTACTTTTTTAACACTCAACGATATTAAAAGTTTTGAGAATGAAATTGTCAAAAAAAATATCTGTGCAGTTATAATTGAATCTATACAAGGTGTTGGCGGTCTGGACGAACCTACTACGGAATTTTACCAAAACGTGGCCGTTTTGTGCAAAGAGAACAATGTCATGTTAATTGCAGATGAAGTACAATGTGGATTTGGCAGAAGCGGTAAATTCTTTGGTTTTCAACATCATAACATTAAGCCGGATATTATCAGCATTGCAAAAGGTATGGGCAACGGTTTCCCCGTTGGCGGAATTTTAATTCATGAGAGCATTAAAGCTAAATACGGTATGTTAGGTACAACGTTTGGAGGTAACCATTTGGCATGTACCGCAACCTTGGCCGTATTGGAAGTCATTGAAAAGGAAAATATAATTGCCAATGCAGAAAAGCTTGGACATTATTTTAGGCAAAAGGCAACAGAAATACCACATGTAAAACGAGTAAAAGGAAGAGGTTTAATGCTTGGTTTGGAGTTCGATTTTCAAGTAGCGGAATTACGCAAGAAATTGATACATGAACATCATCTCTTTACTGGTGGTGCCAAGGACAAAACCGTTTTAAGAATATTACCGGCCCTGAATATCACGGAGCAACATCTAGATGCATTCTTTGTGGCCCTCAAAACCGCATTATCATGAGTAAGATCCTAAGCCTTGAAAAACGAAATGCGGTATTGTTGCGCATGGCAGAATTGGTAAGGCAAGAAGAATCCATTTTATTATCCGCCAACGACAAAGATTTAACTTCTTTTGAATCTGGGGACATTGCAATGACAGACCGTTTAAAGGTCAATAAAAAAAAGGTGGGGGAAATGATACTTTCCCTAAAGCAATTGGCCGCACAGGATGATCCGCTACATGTAGAGCGTTTTCAGTTTACCCATGATAACGGATTGGAGATAAGCAATAGAACGGCTCCTTTTGGAACCATAATGATTATTTACGAATCTCGGCCAGATGTTACTATTGAGGCTGCAGGAATTGCGTTCAAATCAGGAAATAAAATACTATTAAAAGGAGGTAAGGAATCGTTGAATTCCAATTTGGTACTGGTCAACCTTTGGCATAAGGCCTTAGAGGCCTGTGACTGTTCCAAGGAATGGGTAACATATTTAAATTATTCTAGGGAAGAAACACAGCGGTTTTTGGAAAACCCTTCCCAAAAACTAGATTTGATCGTACCAAGGGGTGGTGAAAAACTCATTGCTTTTGTTAAGACACATGCACAATGTCCAGTTATTGTGAGCGGACGGGGCAATAATTTTGTCTATGTCTCACATGAGGCAGACCTGCAAATGGCACTCGATGTCATTGTAAATGCCAAGACCACTAAAATTTCCGCTTGCAACGCCGTGGATAAAGTGATTATTTCCAGAGATTTACCTCGAAAAATGGAATTCTTAAATCATTTGGTACAGACCCTAAGAAAATATAACGTGGATATCATTACCGACGCAAAATTGGCAGGCTTGGAAGGAACGACCAAAATGGACAATGAATCAATTTGGCATGAGGAATTTTTAGATTACAAAATTGTAATAGGACAAGTACCTGATGTAGATGAGGCCATACAACACATCAATACGTATGGAGGTGGCCATTCGGCTGCCATAATAACCGTAAATGAAGAAGAAGCATCGGTTTTTATGCAATCTGTGGATAGTGCCGCAGTATACCACAATGCATCTACCAGATTTACGGACGGTGGGCAATTTGGACTAGGTGGTGAGCTTGCTATCAGTACGGATAAGTTACACCAACGCGGCCCTATAGGCTTGCAGCATTTGGTGACTAATAAATGGTATGTAAAAGGAAACGGACAGGTTAGATAAGTGATTCGTTGTTCGTTGTTCGTTGTTCGTTGTTCGTTGTTCGTTGTTCGTTGTTCGTTGTTCGTTGTTCGTTGTTCGTTGTTCGTTGTTCGTAAAATAAATAATAATAGTATCGGGTTATGCGCAATCGAAACCTAAAAAAGGGCTAATAGTTAAGACTAAAAGCAAAGAAGCATGTTGAAAAAGAGAATTTTATTAAAAATTGGTTCCAATACCCTAACCAAGGATACTGACCATATTTCTCGTGGTAAAATTGAGGATATAGGAAGGCAAATTGCGGCATTAAAGGACCAATATGAATTCATCATTGTGAGTTCCGGAGCTATAGCCGCAGCAAAGCAATTTGTAAAACTAGAACATAATGGCGAGGAAATTAATGTCAAGCAAGCTCTTGCATCCATAGGACAACCACATCTTATGAGGATTTTCCAGGAAAATTTCCGTGAATTGGGCTTATTTACCTCCCAATGCCTTTTATCCTATTCTGACTTTGAAAAAGAAGGTTCAAAAATAAATATTAAGAACACTATTAACGTTTTGGTCGCCAATAACTTTATCCCCATAATCAACGAGAACGATACCGTTGCCACAGATGAAATCAAGTTTGGGGACAATGATAAATTGGCCGGTCTAACCGCTGCCCTTCTTGCAGCAGATATTTTAATAATCGCGACCAATACGGATGGTATTTACACTAAGGTCTCGTTGGCCAGCAATACTCCCAAAACCATTACGAGTGTATCCGATCTTGATGAGTTGAGCCAAGAAATTGGCGACTCTAAATCCACACACGGTACCGGGGGTATGCAGTCTAAGATAGATGCCGCAACAATTGCCAGAAACGCAGGCATAGAAACTTGGATCACCAATGGCCTTACGGATAATTTCATAATAGATGCTATTGAAAACAAAAGTGTATTTACAAAAATAAAAGCATGAAGAATTACCTTTCCATAAATGATATAGATGTTTTGTCCAATTGGGTAAAAGAAGCCATATCATTAAAAAAAGACCCTAAAAAATTTAAGAAACTTGGTAGCGATAAGACGATCGGACTCCTATTTTTCAACAATTCTCTACGTACACGATTAAGCACACAAAAGGCCGCAATGAATTTGGGTATGGACGTGATTGTAATGAATTTTGGAAGCGAAGGGTGGGCGTTGGAATATGCCGATGGCACTATTATGGACCAAGGCACATCTGAACATATAAAAGAGGCGGCGCAAGTAATTTCCCAATATTGTGATATCATTGCCATACGTGCATTTGCCGGTTTGGTAGATAAGAAACTAGATGAAGCGGAAGAAGTATTGAACGGATTTAAAAAATATGCCAATGTTCCCATCGTTAACATGGAAAGTTCCGTTGGGCATCCGTTACAGGCCCTTACCGATGCCATTACCATGGAAGAACATAATTTTAAAAACAATCCTAAAGTGGTCTTATCTTGGGCTCCCCACCCTAGATCCTTACCGCACGCCGTAGCCAATTCCTTTGTGCAAATGATGCAGAAACAACATGCGGAATTTGTAATCACCCACCCAAAAGGATATGAACTAGACCCAAACATCACAAAAGATTGTACTATTGAGCACGACCAAGAAAAAGCTTTAGAAAACGCCGATTTTGTTTATGTAAAAAACTGGAGCAGCTATAACGATTATGGTCAAATAAAATCGCAAGACCCAAACTGGCAAATGACGCTTAAGAAATTAGGCAAGGCAAAATTTATGCATTGCCTACCCGTACGTAGAAATGTAGTGGTAGCAGATGAAGTTTTGGACAGTGACCAATCTTTGGTCATTGAGCAGGCAAACAATAGGACCTATGCGGCGCAGTTGGTACTAAAAAAAATACTGGAGAATTTAAAAGACTAACGTGGGCCATAAACTTGAACATAAGGTAGCGATAGTAACAGGGGCAACCAGCGGCATGGGCAAAGCCATTGCAAGATCCTTTGTTGCCAATGGCGCCAGCGTTGTATTATCCGGCAGGAATATTGAACGTGGTAAAAAGTTGGCAAAGGAACTAGGAAATCGGGCCCTGTTTTTAAGTGGTGATGTAAGCATTGGTGCCTATAACGAACAACTTGTGCGGTTGGCCGTGGAACGATTTGGAAGATTGGATATCCTTTCCTTGAATGCCGGAATTTTAGGTATAGGTAGTGTCACAGATTTAGAGGAACACGTATGGAATACCACGTTACATACCAACCTTTCCTCTATATTTCTCCTTTCAAAATATGCTATTCCAGAATTGCAAAAGCAACCGGTAAGTTCAATACTTATCAATGCCTCTATAGCCGCCTATAAAAGTTTTCCGCAACATCCGGCATATTGTGCCTCAAAGGCAGGTTCTCTTGCCTTAATGCGCCAAATGGCGGTAGAGTACGCCCCAACCATAAGGGTAAATGCCATGTGTCCAGGACCTGTAGACACCCCATTGCTACATGATTCCGCCAAAGCGTTCAACGATCCTTCCAAGGCCGTGGAAAATGCCGGCAAGAGTACACTTTTAAATAGGCTTGGAAAAGCTAGTGATGTTGCCAACCTAGCGTTGTTCCTGGTTTCTGAAGATGCGTCTTGGATTACAGGTTCTGCAATGACCATTGATGGAGGTAAAATAAACACATAACATGAAAGAAGTAGTTTCCATAGTTAAAATTGGTGGTAACGTTATTGAGGATGACCATGCCCTAGACCAATTTTTGAATTCCTTTTCTAAATTAAAAGGACCAAAAGTATTGATTCATGGAGGTGGAAAATTAGCCACCAAATTGGCCACTAGATTGGGCATACCATCTAATATGGTAGATGGCAGACGTATTACGGACAAAGAAACCGTAGATGTCATTACCATGGTGTATGCTGGTTTAGCCAATAAAAAAATTGTAGCCCAACTTCAGTCCAAAGGTATTAATGCCTTAGGTATGAGCGGCGCGGACGGCAATAGCATTCAAGCTCATAAAAGACCTGTCAAAGAGATAGATTATGGTTTTGTTGGCGATATTGACGGGATAAATTCCAAAATGATCGCTAATTTATTGGGTACAGGAATCACACCTGTTTTCTGTGCTATTTCCCATGATGGAAAAGGTCAGTTACTAAATACCAACGCAGATACCATAGCCGCTGAAATTTCCATTGCAATGGCATCTTATTATGAAGTTATACTATATTATTGTTTTGAGAAAAAAGGGGTTTTAATGCATATAGAGGACGAAAATTCGGTCATAGAACATATAAACACAACAACCTATAAGGAACTTTTGGACAAAGGTATCATTGCCGATGGCATGTTGCCCAAGCTACATAACTGCTTTCATGCATTAGAACACAATGTTGCAAAGGTATGCTTGGGAGATGTGGGCATGCTCCAAAAAAACGCAGAACTGTTCACTACCATAACGCTTTAAAATGAATCAAGAACAACTTACGAAAAGCGCACTTGAATTACTTAAAAATTTAATTGCAATAGAATCTTTCTCCAAAGAAGAGGATAAGACCGCAGCTGCCATACAGGCTTGGTTGGCCAGTTATAATATCCCAACCGAGAGAGATATAAACAACGTTATTGCCAAAAATAAATATTGGGATGATAGTAAACCAACACTGCTCCTAAACTCTCACCATGATACGGTAAAACCAAATACGGCCTATACCAAAAATCCGTTTGACCCTCATATAGAGGATGGTAAGTTATTTGGACTTGGAAGTAATGATGCCGGCGGACCATTGGTATCACTTTTGGCTACATTCATTAATTTTTACGAGGCCGAAAACCTCAACCATAACATTTTAATGGTGGCTTCCGCAGAAGAGGAAAATGCCGGGGAAAATAGTCTTAGGGGGCTATTGCCCAAACTTCCACCAATTGACGTGGCCATTGTTGGAGAACCTACCCTTATGCAGTTAGCCATAGCGGAAAAAGGTTTGGTAGTTTTTGATGCTGTGGTAAAAGGTACCCCATCACATGCCGCACATCCTAATACGGACAATGCAATCTATAATACAATTGATGCACTCAATTGGTTCAAGAATTATAAATTCAAAAAAACGTCAGAGGCACTTGGAGATGTAAAATTGACCGTTACCCAAATTAATGCCGGTACCCAGCACAACGTGGTGCCTGCACATGTAGATTTAGTCATAGACGTACGGGTTAACGATGCATATTCCAATAAGGAAATAGCAGATATTTTGAAGAAAGAGGCCCCTTGTTCTATCAAGGAACGGTCTTTACGTTTAAACTCTTCTAAAATAGACAAGGACCATCCTTTGGTA
Source organism: Maribacter sp. MAR_2009_72 (assembly GCF_007827235.1). Taxonomy (NCBI): domain Bacteria; kingdom Pseudomonadati; phylum Bacteroidota; class Flavobacteriia; order Flavobacteriales; family Flavobacteriaceae; genus Maribacter; species Maribacter sp. MAR_2009_72. The sequence goes on from NZ_VISB01000001.1 coordinate 2,245,225, forward strand.
CAATCCGGTATTGCGTTGGGAAGGTCCACTTACGGCTCTCCCACCCTGTCCGATCAGGCGGCATTAAGTTGTCAATCCTTAAAATTAGGACCAGGTGATAGTACACGTTCCCATTCTGCCAATGAATTTATTTATGTTCATGAAATTGAGGAAGGCATAGATTTGTATATTAAATTATTAAAAGGATTTTTGCAATAGGCAGTTCTCTTAGAATTAACATACCATACTGTACGGATAGCATATTTAAATATGATATTTGAACTACTAATTGAAATTGAATTATGAAACTTTGGGATAAAGGATTTAGCACGGATAAAAAAATAGACCATTTTACAGTGGGCAATGATAGGGAGTTAGACCTTCACTTGGCAAAATATGATGTCATAGCCTCAAAAGCCCATGCTAAAATGCTAGGCAAAATTGGTTTGTTGACCACTAAAGAAACCAAGGAATTGGTAGATGAGCTAGATTTAATTGCTGCCAGAATTGAAAAAGGTACGTTTTCCATAGAAAAATCCTTTGAGGACATGCATTCAAAAATTGAATACATGCTTACTTTGAGCCTAGGGGATACCGGTAAAAAAATACATACCGCACGATCAAGAAACGATCAGGTTTTAGTGGCCATGCATCTTTATTTAAAAGATGAACTGAAAGAAATTAAGTCAATGACAAAGTCCTTGTTCAACCTTTTGATAGTAAAGGCGGAAGAACACAAGGAGGTACTATTGCCTGGTTATACCCACCTACAAATAGCCATGCCATCCTCTTTTGGGCTTTGGTTCTCTGCCTATGCTGAAAGTTTAATAGACGACCTATATTTTATAGAGGCCGCTTTTAAAGTAGCGGACCAAAACCCGTTGGGAAGTGCCGCAGGATATGGCAGCTCTTTTGATATAGACCGTAGTTTCACCACTAAGGAAATGGGCTTTGAAACAATGAAATATAATGTTGTAGCAGCTCAAATGAGCCGTGGAAAAGCAGAAAAAGCTGCAGCCTTTGGTTTGGCAAATATTGCCGCAACCCTCTCTAAAATGGCTATGGACATATGTCTTTACATGAGTCAGAACTTTAATTTTATTTCTTTTCCGGACGAGTTGACCACAGGCTCAAGTATAATGCCGCACAAAAAAAATCCGGATGTATTTGAATTGATAAGGGGTAAATGCAACAAACTCCAATCCATTCCCAATCAATTGACATTAGTCATCAACAATCTTCCCAGCGGTTATCATAGGGACCTACAATTGGTAAAGGAAATTATTGTACCTGCCATTCAAGATATGAAAGCCTGTATTGAAATACTTACTTTCAGCCTTAAGGAAATACAAGTTAACACTGCTATTTTGGAAGACCCTAAATATGACTATCTATTTAGTGTGGACACCCTTAACGAGCATGTGCAAAATGGTATGCCGTTTAGGGATGCCTATAAAAAAATGGGTATGGAAATTCAGGAAGGTACATTTTCACCAAAAAGGGATATACATCATACCCATGAAGGAAGTTTAGGTAACTTGTGCCTAAAAGAAATTGCGGAAAAGATGAAAAAGGTCTAGTCCCTTTTCACATATTTGTCCGAATATATTTTGGTGAATTGTGCACCAAATGTAACGATCAAGCTAGAGTACGAAACCCAGAGCATGACCAAAATTATGCTTCCGGCGGCTCCATAGGTTGACCCAGGCTCTGCCTTTCCAAAATAGAAAGCCAAAGCATATTTTCCAATTAAAAATGAAAAAGTGGTCAATGCGGCCCCTACTTTAACCGCCTTCCAACGTACATGGGTACTGGGCAAATACTTGAACATTGCGCCAAACAACAAGTAGATAAATGTGAGTGACAATAGAATATCCAAAACAAAACCCAAAGCTAACATGCCTTCTGGCAACAATCTGGACAAATGAGCTGAAAAAGCGGATAAAAATGAAGTAAGTACAAAACTTATAAGCAATAAAAAACCAAATATAAGTATGAAACCAAATCCTTTCAACCGCATGAAAAGTGTAGAAAGTACTTCATTGGTATATTTTGGTTTTGCATTCCAAATATCGTTCAACGCATTTTGTAATTGATAAAATACTCCGGTCGCACCATAAATGAGAACCCCAACCCCTAAAATCGTGGCAATTACGGAGGTATTTTCGCTACCTCTATCTGCAATCATTTCTTGGATAGATTGTGCGGTTTCCGGCCCCATAGCAGATGAAATCTCGGCGAATAATTCTCCTCGCACAATTTCTTTTCCCCATATACCTCCTACCAGTTCCAAAATCAATATTAAAAGACCCGGTAATGAAAGTATAGCGTAATAAGCGATTACGGCACTTATTTGAAATGGTTCTTTAGCCATCCATGCCTTAAAGGTATCTACCATTAACCTTGGTAGATGTCTAAAATTAAATGTAGGTGTATTTAAATCTTGGGTATTAGACATTAAAATTATTTTAGCTGACCCTAAAATATACCATGTTCAAAACCCATACTGATTCTATTGCGTAAAATTCTATCCCTTAAGCAATAACGAACCTCATATAATATTTTGATTTTGACCAAGTTCAACAGTATTGTTAAGGTTCACACTTATTATTTGCCCTTACACAACAAATAATTTTAACACTTAGCGTTCATTATCATATTTGATGATAATACATCGTACAAAACCAACAACATGCCTAACTTAACGAAAGTTATATCCCTCTTACTTTTATTCATAAGCATAAACCTATCCTCCCAAGAATTTACGACCATTTGGACTACCACTAATAGTAGTTCGGGCTCTTCGGGGAACAATGAAGTCAGCATTCCTACCAACCCTGCATATACCACATATAATTATAATGTAGATTGGGGAGATGGTACTTCAGATGCCAATGTAACCGGCAATATATTACACACGTATGCCACCTCTGGAACCTATACCATAAAAATCAGCGGTAGTTTTCCCGCTATATATTTTAATGATACCGGAGATAGAAATAAAATCATAGAAATTTTAGATTGGGGAAATATTCAATGGCAAAGTATGGAAAACGCCTTTTTTGGATGTGAAAACCTAAATTTTGATGCTATAGCCGCTCCCGACCTATCCCAAGTAAGCAGTTTAAAAAATATGTTTAGGGAATGTTATTCATTTAACGGAATTGTTAATTCTTGGGATGTGAACAACGTAACGGATATATCAGGAATGTTTGCAAGTTGCTCCGTATTTAATAGGCCATTGGACAACTGGACGACGAACTTGGTTACCGATATGTCTGAAACATTTAAAAACTGTTCATCGTTCAACGAACCATTGGACAATTGGAATACATCTGCAGTTTCCACCATGAAAGATATGTTCTATTCCTGTGTGAACTTTAACCAAAACATCAGTAACTGGAACGTTAGTCAAGTTACGGACATGGCCGGTATGTTCGTTGCCTGTAGAAAATTCAATCAACCTTTGGGCAATTGGGACGTAAGCCAAGTTACAGATATGAACTTAATGTTCTTCAGGACCAACGACTTTAACCAGGACCTTAGCTCATGGCAGGTAGGCAATGTTACAGATATGACCCGTATGTTTCACGAATCTGCCATTAGTTATCCTATGAACGACTGGGATGTTGCCAAGGTAACCTCTATGCAGCAAATGTTTGCCGATACCCCAAATTTTAATCAACCTTTGAGCAATTGGGATGTAAGCAATGTTACCAACATGGCCCAAATGTTCCGTAATGCAAGACTTTTTGACCAACCGTTGAATGATTGGGACGTATCTGCAGTAACGACCATGCAATCTATGTTTGCAGGAACTTCATCCCCTACCTCTACGTCATTTAACCAGCCTTTGAACAATTGGGACGTTAGCAACGTAACGGATATGAGCTCTATGTTCTACAATAGCACTACGTTCAACCAAAATATCAATAACTGGAACGTTTCATCAGTGACCAACATGTCACAAATGTTCCGCAATGCAGACGCCTTTAACCAACCCTTGAACAATTGGGACGTTAGCAATGTAAGCAACATGCAATACATGTTTCAACAAAATGATGGTTTTGACCAACCCTTAAATGATTGGACAACGAGCAGCCTTACCAATATTTCATTTATTTTTTCCGGTAATTCTATATATAACCACCCTCTCAACAACTGGGACGTAAGTAAGGTAACCAACATGGGAAGCGCATTTAACAATGCTTCCGCGTTTAATCAAAACCTTGGGGTTTGGGATATAAGTTCCGTTACCAATTTGGGTAATATGCTATCTAACAGTGGTATCTCCCAAGAAAATTATGATGCCATCCTTACCGCTTGGTCCAACCAAACGGTACGTTCAGGATTAACCTTAGGCGCAACCAATCTACAATATTGTGATGCCTTACCACAACGGCAGAGTTTGATCGATGATGATGGATGGAACATTTTAGGAGATGCCGTAAACTGCTCTTACGTACTTTGTACGGATATTACCATGCCACATGCCAGTGATACCGCTACTCCTGCTAATAGTGATATACGTTGGGACCCTGCCCCAAATGCAAATGGTTATAGGGTTACCATAGAAGTTGAAAGAGGTGGTACAAGAAGTTATGTAAGTATTAACGGCAACCCTGCAAACAATTATGATATTGGAAATGTAGTGGGCGTAAGTTTCACCAATGAGTTTTTGGCTGGGGATACGGTATTTGTAACCGTAGTTCCGTATAACAGCGAAGGCCCTGCCACAGGATGCCAGGAGATTAGTTTTACCGTTGTTGAAAGTTGGGTCAATAATCCCAATGCGTTTAAATTCACGATCGATACCAGAAATTTAGATACCCAGTCTACGGCCACTAATCAATATAGATTACAATTGTTAAGCAGCTTGGATTATGATTTTAATATAGATTGGGGAGATGGACAATATAACAATAATGTAAGTAGTGATATTACCCATACCTATTTGGCCCCAGATATATATACCATATCTATTATAGGAGATTTTCCATCATTTTACCATGCCTCCTCCAACAGGGACAACCTTAAATTAATTTCAATGGACCAATGGGGATCGCAGGTATGGGAAAGTATGCGACAAACATTTTACTTCTGTGAGAATATGGAGTATAATGCTACGGATACCCCTAACTTGTCTATGGTAACAGACATGCGAAGTATGTTCAGAAGAGCAACTTTGTTCAATACCAACATCAATAATTGGGATGTAAGCAATGTTACGGACATGAGCGCTATGTTTTACCAAGCATACATTTACAACCAGCCCATGGATACCTGGAATGTAAGTAATGTTACCAGAATGGACAATATGTTTGATACCGCAAATGAATTCAATCAAAATATTAATGGTTGGGATGTATCAAACGTTACCAGTATGTATAACATGTTCTCCAATACGGACAATTATAACCAACCATTGAACAATTGGAATGTATCCTCCGTAACCTCTATGCGCCAAATGTTCCAAAGAGCAGATGTCTTTAACCAACCTTTGGATAATTGGGATGTTTCATCGGTAACCAATATGCATGAAATGTTCTATGATGCAGAACTATTTAATCAAAATATTGATAATTGGGACGTAGGCAATGTTACCCTTACCAGTGGTATGTTCTATAGTGCTAAAGCATTTAACCAACCTTTAAACTCATGGGATGTTTCTAAAGTAACCAATATGTCATCTATGTTTTATGGTGCCAGTGTATTTGACCAACCGCTTAACGATTGGACCGTAGACAATGTTACCAATATGTCCTCAATGTTCAGCTCTGCAACTTCCTTTAATCAAAATATTGAAAGCTGGAACGTAACCAATGTTATCAGCATGTCCTATATGTTCAATTACGCCACCTCATACAACCAAGCACTAAATAATTGGGATGTAAATTCAGTAGTGAATATGAGTGGCATGTTCAGGGGCACCCAAAGTTTTAACCAGCCCTTAAACAATTGGGATGTAAGTGCAGTGGCCAATATGAGCGCTATGTTTGAAGATGCTATTATTTTTAACCAACCTCTTGACAACTGGAACGTAAGTTCCGTAACATTAATGGAGTCCATGTTTGAAGATGCCGAGGCATATAATCAACCTATGAACAATTGGAATGTTTTTGTGGTTACCAATTTTGAATCAATGTTCCAAAATGCTGCAGTGTTCAACCAACCCTTAAATAATTGGAATACCGAAAAAGCCAAAAATATGGCCTCTATGTTTTATGGGGCAAATACTTTCGACCAAGATATTGATTCCTGGAACGTAACTTATGTAACCACCATGGCAAATATGTTTAGGGAGGCATATGCGTTCAACAGGTCCTTGAACAGTTGGAACGTGGCATCTGTAAATACAATGAGCAGCATGTTCCAAAACGCAACAAGTTTTAATGAAAATATAGCGGGTTGGAACGTTCGTGGGGTCACTACCATGCAAAATATGTTCAATGGAGCTAGCTCTTTTAACCAAAATCTCAATAATTGGCGTGTTTCCGGTGTGAGTAACATGGATTATATGTTTAGGGACGCTACCGCTTATAATCAAGCTATGGATTTATGGAATTTAGGTGATGTAAGTATGCGCTCCGCTTTTTATAATGCAACTACTTTTAACCAATATCTGGGAGATTGGGATATTAGTGGAGTCAACAACATGACCGATATGTTGGACAATACGGCGCTAACCAGGGAAAATTACGACAACACTTTAATTGCTTGGTCTGATCAAACCCTTACCAATGGAATTACGTTAGGTGCGCAAGGATTACCCTATTGTGATGCCCAAGAAGAAAGATTGTCCATCATGACCAACTTTGGTTGGACATTTGATTTGGATGTTCGCGATTGCCCTATACCCGAGTGTACATTACTGGCGTCCCCATTAAATGGCGATACAGATGTACCGGTAAATACGAACATTACCTGGGAACCCACTTTGTTTGCCCAAGGATATCGATTAACCGTAGGCACCTCTGCAGGAGGTAATGATATCGTGGACAATGAAACTATTATCAACGAAACATCCTATGAATTTGCAACCAATTTCAATACAGGGGATATCATATTTGTAACTTTAATTCCTTTTAACGATGAAGGGGAAGCCGTTGGTCCGTGTACAGAAGAAAGCTTTACCATATCCAATGATCCCGCAACTATACCTGAATGTACTTCCATGACAGCTCCCTTAAACGGAGCCAATGACATTTCCGTAGGCACAGATTTAAGTTGGAACCCTATTTCCAATGCAGATGGCTACCTATTAAATGTGGGTACATCGTCCGGAGCTACTGATATCTTGAACGGATTGGATGTGGGCAATACCATACATTACGAATTTACCACAGATCTACCGGAGGACAGTGATATTTATGTTACTATTACCCCATATAATGATGAGGGCAACGCCACTTGTACAGAAGAAGTATTCCACACAGAAATAATTCCCGTACCTCCTACCTGTACCAATCTAACACTGCCCCTTAATGGTGCCGTTGATGTTGCTAAAGACACTCATTTGACTTGGAACGCCATAAATAATGCTACAGGATATTTGGTCAAAGTTGGTACCACTGCCGGAGGAAATGAAGTTGTGAACAATATAGATGTAGGCAATGTTACTACCTATGATATTCCTGTAGACCTGCAGGAAGGAAGATTACATTATGTAACGATTACACCGTATAATTTGGAAGGTGATGCCGCTAACTGTACGGAAGAGACTTTTACTACGGGAGATTCCAGTATTCCCCCTCCATGTACCATGTTGACCTCACCAAGTAACAATGCTATCGGTGTTGATCCAAGCACCAATCTAACCTGGGTAGAACAGACCTCGGCTACAGGGTATTTACTGACCGTAGGAACTTCATCGGGTGGTTCGGATATTTTTTCCGGAGACGTAGGTAACGTCATTACCTATGACCTAGCAACAGACTTGCCAGAGAATACTACAATTTTTGTTACTATAACTCCTTATAACGACAACGGCAATCCAACATGTAGCGAAGAACGTTTTACCACCAACGGTCCTCCCCAGTGCACAAGCCTATCAAGCCCTGCAAATTTAGCGGTCAATGTACCCGTAGATACAGGTATTGAATGGAATGCTACTGCCGGTGCAGTTGGTTATAAGTTAACGGTAAACGCTAGTATTACTACAGCAAACAATGTTATGGGGCTAGACATATCTTCAGGAACTACCTATAACTTTCCCAATAACTTTGAACAAGGGGAAACGGTTACCGTGACCATTGTTCCTTACAATAGTTTTGGTGATGCGGTAGGCCCTTGTACCCCAGAAAGCTTTACCATTGTTCCACCACCTAGACCAAATTGTACAACGTTAACAGAACCTCTTTCCAATGCGGTAGATGTTAACACGGACACCAATATAGAATGGGCACCCGTTATAGGTGCCGAAGGTTACAAATTAACAGTAACGGCCAGTAACAGTACGGCAAATAATTTAACGGATACCAATGTTACCACAGGTAATTCCTATAATTTCCTCAATGATTTTGAACAAGGGGAAAACGTAACGGTAACCGTAATACCTTATAATACTTCAGGTGATGCCATAGGGTGTAATTCAGAATCTTTTACCATTAAACCTGTACCTAGTTGTACAACCTTAAGCGCACCGCTAAATGAAGCTACAAATGTAGATTTGAATACTTCAATTTCATGGAATGCAGTGAGCGATGCGATCGGATATTTTGTATCAGTAACCGCAGGTGCCAGTACTGCAAATAATATAACCCAACTTAAAACTACGGATACCTCGTATACTTTTAATTCCAGTTTTGACCAAGGTGAAACGGTATCCGTACAAATTGTTCCTTATAATGAATCAGGAAACGCCATTGGCTGTGCTACGGAACGTTTTACCATAGAGTCCGTACCGGTATGTACCAACTTAATATCACCTGTAAATGGTGCAATTGACCTACCTGTTGACCCAACCTTGGAATGGATGCCCATTGATACAGCTGTGGGGTATAGACTTTCAGTAACGGCGAGCAGTAGTACAGTAAACAATGTTATAGATCTTGACATAACTTCTGGCAACACCTATACGTTCCCTAACGAATTTGAGCAAGAGGAAACGGTTACCGTTTCCATTACTCCCTACAACGATGCCGGTGAAGCTATAAACTGCCCAGCAGAAAGCTTCACGATAAAACCAATTCCTAACTGTACCAATCTTAATTCTCCGGAAAATGGCCAAGTGTTGGCACAGGTAAATGAAATATCCTGGAATGCGGACCCCTATGCAAACGGTTATAGGCTAACAGTAACGGCAGATTCTAGCACGATCAACAATGTTGACAATTTGGACATTACAGATACGTCGTACACATTTCCTCAGAATTTTAATGAGGGAGAAACTGTAACGGTTACCATAGTTCCCTACAATGAACTTGGAATTGCAGCGGGATGCTCTCCCGAAAGTTTTACCATACGCCCTTTACCTGTATGTACCGATCTAATTGCACCATTGCAAAATGGAATAAATATCCCCGTTACTACAGATATAGAATGGAACAATGTGCTTGATGCCGATGGTTATAGAATATCCGTAGGTACAACACCCAACGGTACGGATATTGTTGAAAACGAAGATGTTGCATCTTTGACGAGCTACACGTTCGCAGAAAATCTTCCATCGGAAACAATGATCTATGTAAGTATAATTCCATACAATACATCGGGAGATGCTCAAAATTGCTCGTATGATAGCTTTGAAACCGGCAGGATAGCTCCGGATTGTGCCACAATAGTATCCCCTGCAAATGGGGAACGCGATGTTCCGTTGGAAAGTGTTATAACATGGAACGAAGTAGAAAAAACAGATGGTTATCGTATATCTATTGGTACTTCACCACAAAATAATGACTTGGTGGACAATTTGGATATGGGTACGGAAACAAGCTATACCCACCCTGAAGAATTCCCTTTTGGCACTGAAATCCATGTAACCATAACGGCCTATAATACTGTTGGAGACGCAATGGATTGTAATCAATTTACCTTTACCACTTTAGTACCGGAAGATGATACAAAATACGGATTCTCACCAAATGGAGATGGTATAAATGACTATTGGCATATTGAACATATAGAATATTATCCGCAAAATATTGTCACCATTTATAACCGTTGGGGCGATATGGTTTTTCAAATTGAAAATTATGATAATGCATCCCACATTTTCTCGGGAACCGCCAATATGAAAACCAAAATGGGAGCGGATATACTTCCATCTGGTACTTACTTCTTCAATATACAAATAGAGGGTGAAACTATTTTAAACAAAACTCAAGGTTTCCTTGTATTAAAGCGATAGTCACATGAAACATTTATATAAAAACATCGCTTTTGCGGCACTACTTTTCATATTTGCCATACATAGCATTTTAGCGCAGCAGTCACCTAGTTTTCCTGAATACAATTATAATCCGTATCTGGTAAATTCTGCTTTTGCCGGATTGGCCCCAAGCGCGGAAATAGGGATAAGCAATACAGGTTTTTTTAATCAAATAGAAGGAAGTCCCACAAGTTTTGCACTTAGTTTTCATAGTCCGTTCAACAGAGGCAAGATAGGACTTGGTGCCGGACTCATAAGGGATGAGATCGGGGTAACCACGTCAACGAGTGCTTTTGCAACCTATTCCTATAAGATTTTCTTTGATACGAAAAAAAATAGGCCCTATTGGCAAATATATACGCCTAACTCACTATCTTTTTCCATCTCTCCTGGTGTACAACAATACCAGGACAATCTATTGGAATTGGGCATAATGAACGATCCTAATTTTGCTATGAACATTAATGCGACCATACCTACGGTGGGCCTTGGTTTTCTTTTAAATCTAGCGGACGTTTATGTTGGCTTGTCCACACCCAATGTAATTGGTGATTTATTGGTTTCTGATGATAATGTTGAAATCAACGTCCCTTATTATGGATATTTGGGATACCGGTTTTTCTCCAATAAATTTGAGGAACTGATGGTCAAGCCCAACTTACTTTTAAAATATGAAAAAGGATCTCCATTTCAAGTGGATATGAATGTAGCCGTAAGTTTTAAAAATAAATTTGAACTTGGCACAGGGTATAGGACAAACTCCTCAATAAATTTATTGGCAGGAATTTATCTGTTTAAAAATATAAGGGCCATTTACAGTTACAATATTGCCACGAACAATTCTCCTCTGGGCAATTCCCACGGAATAATTGCTACTTATAGATTTGGCGAAGGGTTCCCTACAGATTAATTAAGAAAATATAGGGTTATTTTATCATTTTTAGATTAATGATTTCTTGTTGGGTCAAATACCTCCAATGCCCTCTAGGTAAATCCTTTTTGGTCAACCCGCCATAAACGACCCGATCCAATCTTTGAATATTGTAACCCAAGGTCTCAAATAGACGCTTTACAATTTTATTCCTAGAACTATAGATTTCAATACCTACCTCTCTCTTGGGCGCATCTGCGATATAACTAATGTCCTGCACGCGTACGGGTTTTTCATCGACTACAACACCTTCCTGTATCTTCTTTAAATCTGCCATACGTAGTTCAACATCCAGCACTACATGATAAATTTTGCGCATTCCGTTTATTGGACTTTTCAAAATTTTGGTCATACTACCATCATTGGTAAACAGTAATAAGCCGGTATCTTCCTTTTCCAATTTATCTACCGGTAACAATTTTGATTTCGAAGCACTTGAAATTAATCCAGAAACATGCCTTTTGCCCTTTTCATCCCTAATTGTAGTAACAAAGTCCTTTGGTTTGTTAAGCAGCACATATTCCTTTTTTACAGGGTTCAGTAATTGACCATCAAACTTTACCTCATCTGTCAGTTTTACTTTATAGCCCATTTCGGTAATTGGCTTACCATTGACCGTTACATTACCTGCAGCAATGTATATGTCCGCGTCTCTACGTGAACAAACACCAGAGTTGGCCACATATTTATTTAGACGTATAGAATTTGGATCGGAGGGCTTGTTTGGTGTAACATTCTTTTTAATTGGCGCATTGCCACGGGCGTAGCTTTTTTTCTTGAAATTACCACCCTGTCTACCTGAAGCCTTTTTTCCCCTACTTGAATCATCCCTACTCATAACTGTACCAATTTTATGCAAAGGTAGCAAATTGCACTGCCGTTCAAATTTTTATCTTCAACATAATCCTAGGAACTACAAAATTCTATTGAGTACCAAGTCAATATCTATTAACAATATACTAAAGACCCCCGCTACAATGATAAGTTTTAGAATATTATGCAACCATACATAATCTTTCTTGTTCTTTGATTTCAACAACAAAAAAATGAACAAAAGAAGTAATCCTATACACCCGATAAAGTAAAAGTTCATATAACCAATATCAAACTTAAATATCAATAATAATGATGGCAATAGGGTAAATAAAATTAAACATGTAATGAGCGTTTTAGAAATGTTAGCCCCATAAATTATGGGTATAGTACTATAATTTTGCGCAACATCTCCAGAAATATTTTCTAGATCTTTTACCATTTCACGTGCCAAAATCAGTAAAAAAAGAAATATGGCATGGACAAAAATTACATTCTCAAAATTTTTATAATATACAAATACCACGAAGAACGGTGTTATGGCCAACGTAGCGGAAATAAAATTTCCCAATAGGGGAACTCTCTTAAGTTTATGGGAGTATAACCAGATTCCAAAAATATAGGATGAAAAAAAGAATACGGCCCTGAACGAAACATAACTTGCCGCAATAACCGCCAAAAAGTTCAATACGAAATAAGTAGTCAATTTAAAGCGTTGGCTCACCAAACGATCCAACATACTTTTTCTTGGTTTGTTGATGAGGTCTTTTTCTGCGTCATAAAAATTATTAATGATATAACCTGCCGCAATGACCATGGCAGATGCCATGACTATAACCAATAAATTTACATCAAAAACCACTTGTCTTAAAGGTAAATCTGGCGCCAAAATATAAATAGAGGCTAGATATTGCGCCAAGGCAATCACCAAAATATTATAGCCCCTTACTACCGAAAAAAGACTCAGTACCTTTAAAAGTAAGAGTTTGTTTTTTCTATTGAGCATTTTGGTACGTCCTAAAAATTATAAACGACCTCTAGTTTGTAGTCCTTAAGTGCAGTTTGTGCTTTTTCAAAATCTTCCGTAAAGCCTAAAATATATCCTCCGCCTCCAGATCCGCATAATTTTAGATAATATTCATTGGTCTCTATCCCTTTTTTCCACAGTTCATGAAATTTTACTGGAATCATAGGTTTAAAGTTATCCAAAACAACATGGGACAATTGTTTTAAATTACCGAACAATGACTTAATGTTGCCACTCACAAAATCCTCTACACAGGCATCTGTATGCTTAATAAATTGATTTTTGAGCATATTACGGAAACCATCATTCTTCATTTGCTCCATGAATATCTGTACCATAGGTGCAGTTTCACCAACAGTACCGCTATCCAGTAAGAATACGGCACCCTTACCTTCACTGTTTTGGGAAGGTATACTGGTAGATTCTATATTATCCTTGGAATTTATAAGTATAGGTAAACTTAAATAACTATTCAATGGGTCTAGTCCAGATGATTTTCCATGGAAAAACGACTCCATAGCCCCAAAAATAGATTTTAGTTTTAAAAGCTTTTCCCTGGTAAGATTTTCCAGCACCGTAATCTTATCCTTGGCATATTTATCATAGATTGCGGCCACCAAAGCACCGCTACTACCTACCCCATACCCTTGTGGTATAGAACTATCAAAATACATTCCGGATGAAATGTCGTTTTTAAGCAGTTGCAAATCAAATGTCACAAAATCATCATCATTTTCTGATAGTTCTTCCAAATAATCTGCAAAGGCAGCTAAACTTTTATTTGATTTCTCTGCTTCTGGTGATAGAACGGAATCAGATTTTAAAGCGCCATTATAAAAATTATAAGGTATAGATAATCCTTTGGAGTCTTTAATGATTCCATACTCCCCAAAAAGAAGAATTTTTGAATAAAATAATGGTCCTTTCATATGTAAAGTCTTGGCAAATATCTAAAAAACTAACCAAATATGATCAAAGATTCAGTTAAAGTTTAACCTTTTACTTAAAAAGGTTAAACAAAATATATATGATATATTATACATAACGTCTGTACAACCTTAAACGTATATTACTTTTTTTTTGCTCCTTGACCTATTTGGTCGCAAATATACTGTCCGTTTTGACAAAAAGGAACTAATTTCTCCTTAATGAAAGAAAACACCTTATCTTTTTCATTTTCAGGGTATAATACATGCACATTAGCTCCTGCATCCAATGTAAAACAAACATGTGTCTTGGAGGTTTCCCTAAATTCCCAAATTGCATTAATAATAGAAAGTGTATTGGGTTTCATTAATATAAAATACGGGTTACTGGTCATCATCATGGCATGTAGGGTAAGCGCCTCACTTTCTACAATGTTTATAAATTCCTTTATATTACCACTTTCCAACACTCCTATAATTTTTCCTAAATTATCATCTGCCTGCTTAAATCTATTTGCAGCAAAAGGATGACCGTGCATTAAATCATGACCCACTGTACTGCTAACCTGTTTTTCACCTTTATCAACCAATAATATGGTATCGTGAAAATTATTAAAAATGGGGTGTACGTCATAGGGAAAAGGAATTCCATAAAGATCGGAACTACTTTCTATAAAATTACTTTTACCCCATTGCACCAAAGGTCCGTTTATGCTTCTACATGCACTACCAGAACCCAATCTGGATAAAAAAGATGCTTTTCTGTCAAAATAATCATCTGTCATATTTTTAGTAAAACTTCGTTCCATCTCCATGACGCACAAGGCCAAGGCAGACATTCCACTTGCAGAGGACGCAATACCGCTACTATGCGGAAAAGTGTTGCTGGTATGTATTGAAAGCCTATACTCCAACAAAAAGGGCATATAGGTAATTATCCGCTTAAAAAAGGTAGTTATCTTCGGCTTAAATTCCTCTTTGGGCAACCCTTCAAAATAAAGATCGAAAGAAAAATCCGAAGCCCTTTTCCCTAACTTTACATATTCAATTTTTGTTGTGGTAGAGCAAGCATTGAGCGTAAAACTGATTGATGGATTTGCCGGAATTTGATTTTCCAGCTTGCCCCAATATTTGATCAAGGCAATATTGCTAGGTGAAGTATACTGAACAATACCATGATCTTTATCTAAATTAAACGTATCGGGAATAAAATCTGTTTCAATCATTGAATATTCTCTTTGCGCAAAGATAGTTTTTAGGACCGTCAATTAAAATAAATCCTTATTTTAGAGCTAAACACCTACAGATTGAAAAGCAAACTTACCTATGTAACCATTGGCATATTAGTATGCTTAACCATTGGCTTTCTTGCTAGTGTAGCCACCCAAAGTTCTGTAAATACGTGGTACACTACATTGAACAAACCCGCATTGAACCCTCCAAACTGGGTATTTGCCCCTGTATGGACCGTTCTTTATATATTTATGGGTATTTCAGCTGGTTGGGTTTGGGCCAAAGGATTTTACCACAAATGGGTGAAAACCGGCCTCTATCATTTTGGCTTTCAATTATTATTGAATGCCTTATGGAGCATTATCTTCTTTGGTCTAAGACAACCATTTTTAGGTCTTTTGATCATCATAACACTTTTAATAGTATTACTATTGACTATTAAATGGTTTAAATTGGTAAGTAAACTTGCCGCTATATTGTTGGTGCCTTATGTGCTATGGGTTTGTTTTGCCACCTATTTAAACTATAGTATTTGGATATTAAATTAGATTGACTGCACCCACTACCTATTGTTCTTTGGCCATTGCCAATAATTTATGCATAGTCTTATAATTTCTTGTGGTCGCCGTAATGTTCAACCGTTTTTCAATTAAATTGTTGTTCAATTTAGCCTTTCCATAACCTTGGTTACACTTAAGATAGATACAGTTTTCCTCTACTTGAAATGTTTCATTTTGAAATGATTCTAATTTGAGCTCATTTACCCTCTCAATAGCGGGTTTTTGAAATGGCAAAACAAAATATACCTTATTCCCCAAAATCTCCTTTTCATCTACATATGGATTTTGCTGTAGTATTTCCGTTACTTCGTTTACCGTTTTTACTAAAACAGGCACATCAAAACCAAATTTGTCCGCAATGGCCTTTGCTAACTGAATATTTAAAAAATTAATATTGGTTTCTTGACATTTAAAGACCATATTACCGCTTTGAATATATGTCCTTACATCCTGGAATTCCAAACCTGAACATAACTCCCTTAATGATTGCATAGCCACTTTCTTTGTGCCACTTACATTAATGCCCCTTAAAAAAGCTAAATAAGTATTCATTCCTATTTTTTATGTCCCATATTGTTCACTACCCCTTTTGCGGCCAGATAACCCCCGGTCCAAGCATTTTGAAAATTAAATCCACCCGTAATGGCATCCACATTAATGATTTCTCCAGCAAAAAATAAATTAGGTAATAGCTTACTTTGAAAATTTTTAAAATTGACCTCTTTTAAATCCAAACCACCTGCGGTCACAAATTCTTCCTTGAAGGTACTTTTACCATTAACCTGGTATACCCCTTTTGTCAATTGCTCGGCAAGGGCCATCAATTGTTGTTTAGAAACTTCTGGCCAAGTAATCTCATCTGCAATATGCGCAGCTCTCACTAAATTCACCCATAACCGTTTGGGTATTTCCAATACTTTGGTCCTTACAACAGTTTTCTTCTCTACTTGTTTTACTTGCATAAACAATTCCAAAAGTCCATTTTGATGATATTCCGGAACCCAATTTACCTGTATCTTGAATTGATATCCATATTGCTCAAGAACCCTGGCTCCCCATGCGGACAATTTTAAAATAGCGGGGCCACTCATCCCCCAATGGGTAATCAGCAAAGGACCATCCGTAGAAAGTAACGTATTCAATTTATCCTTGGCTACAATTTTCCCCTGTTTTCTTTTGGGCAAAACCTCTACCTCAGCATAGGTAGAAACACCTGGTATATTGGCAATCCGTTCATCCTTTATATTGAAAGTAAACAGGGACGGCACCGGTGGTATTATGGTATGCCCTAAATCTTTGATCAGCTTCCAAATTTTAGGGTTGCTACCCGTAGCCAATACCAGCTGCTTGGCTTTCAAATTTCCGCTAGTTACCAATACTTTCCAATATGCACCTTCATCACTTTCTTCTTGTACCAGCCCAGTAACCGAGCATAGTGTCTTGACTTCAATCCCCAGGCGTTCAGCTTCGGAAAGAAAACAATTTATTATGGTTTGGGAACTATCTGACTGCGGAAACATTCTACCATCTTCCTCAATCTTTAAGGCCACCCCTCGTGATTCAAAAAAACCTACGGTATCACCACTGGCATATTGATGAAACGGACCTAACAATTCTTTTTCCCCTCTGGGATAATTCTTACTTAGCTCGCTAGGGTTAAACTCCGCATGGGTTACATTGCATCTACCCCCACCGGATATCCGCACTTTGGTCAACACTTCCTTGCCTCGTTCCAAAATTGCTATTTTCGCTGCTGGCAAGGCCTCTGCAATATGAATGGCCGTGTAAAAACCGGCCGCGCCTCCCCCTACGATCAGTACATCGTACATTAGCGAACCCTTTCAGGAAAATTGGTGATAATACCATCAACACCAATTTTTTTCATAGCAGAAATATCTTCAGGTTCGTTTACGGTCCAGGTATAGATCTTTAGTCCCGCATCATGAATTTTATTGGCCATTTCTTGATCTAGTTTTTCAAAAAAGGGATTTATGGCCACTGCATTCAATTCTTTTGCAACCTCTATGGCATCCTCTGGATTATCCTCTGTAAGAACAGCAATGTCTATTGTTGGATTGTGTTTTCTCATTTCCCTTAATTCATCCCAATTAAAACTTGAAATCAAAAAATTATCCGGTGACCAGTTTCGTTGTTCAATATAAAAATTAGTAATGAAGTTAACCTTATCCGCAGTGCCGGCCCCTTTTAATTCTATGTTCAACGCAACTTTGTTATCTATAAGTTTTAATACATCTTGCAGCGTAGGAATCTTATGTCCACCATCCACGATCAATTGATGAAGCTGTATAATGTTATATTCCTCAATATTGCCAGGGCCATTGGTCAATCTATCTACCGTATCATCATGAAATACTACAATTTCTCCACTTTTTATCTTAAAGACGTCTATTTCTATCATATCTACCCCAAGATCCAATGCTTTTTGTATGGATGGCAGTGTGTTTTCAGTTTCATGCCCCATGGCTCCTCTATGCCCTATGACCAGCGGTTCTTTCATATTACAGGATATTAATGATGTGCAAATCAACAAAAAGATTAAAATCTTATTTAACATAACGTCTTATTTTAATTCAAAAATAAAGGATTCCAACGGATTTAAATTGACAGCTATATGACCCTCGCCGCTTCTAATCTCCAATTGATGCTTACTTCCATATAATGTATCTATCAAATCATAGGATTCTCCCGTCAACTGCCACTGGTTTACAACATCTACGGGAAGTTTTAAATCAAAGGAAAAATGTTCGTTAACATCAAAATTAACGACCACAATAAGTTTTTGATTGGAAGACCAGCGCACATAGGAAAGAACTCTATGGTTATAATTTTCAGTAAGTTCCTTATTATAAAAATGAATTTCACGGTAATACCCCATTAAGGCATCACTCTGTATGGTGAAGTTTAACAACCTCTTATAAAAATCGCGCAAATCCGCTTCATTTTTATTGAGCTGTCCACCGTCAAATTTTTTATTGTTTACCCACCTTTGATGGTGAGGAACACCAATATAATCAAAAATAGATGTTCGTGACGGACTACCAAAACCAGCATGTTCGGCCGCAGGTTCCCCAACTTCCTGTCCAAAATAGATCATTGTTGGCGATGTCCCTATTGTTGCAGATACGACCATTGCAGGTTTCCCAATTTCGGCATTGCCTACGAATTCCGGACTTGCTATTCGTTGTTCATCGTGATTTTCCAAAAAATGAAGCATATGGTGTTCTATATCCTGAAGGCCGTTTTGAACCACCGGCAGGTGATCGGACCACCCGTAACCTTTCATAATATGCTTTAAGCCATCGTAAAAGTCCACCTTGTCATACAAATAATCCATATTACCCTTATGGATGTATGTCCTGTACAAATCCGGATTATAGACTTCTGCCATTAAAAATGCATCTGGATTTTTCATTTTAATGGATGAATTCATAAAACTCCAAAATTCAACAGGTACCATTTCTGCCATATCATACCTAAAACCATCTACACCCATTTTTAACCAGTAGAGTGCTATATCCCTAAATTTCCTCCATGAACTGGGTACGGTTTTCTTTTTCCAGTAATTAAAATGCTCTTTATAATCCTTTTCCCCATAATCATTGGGCAACATATCAAAATCCAAAGCTCCATCTGGACTTACCCCGTAATTTATACGTACAGTTTCATACCAATCGTTCATGTCCGGTTGTGGACTTCTTGATCCGTTCCCTGTCCATTTTGCGGGTACCTCAACCAAAGTGGCATTAGATATGTTTAGGGTATCGCCGCCCAAAGGTCTATACCCATCCCTCCATACGGGATGTTGAAAGGTTGAACCCGGTATATAATAGAAATTGTTATCCTTCTGGTATTGAACAGATGTATCGTCACCAAAACCAAAATCGGTTACACCATTTGGGTTCGTTATACCTTCATACCTTCTTGCAACATGATTGGGCACAATATCAATAATCACCTTCATGCCCGCATTATGGGTACGCTCAATCAAAGACTTGAACTCTTTTAACCTATTGGATGGGTCAATTGCCAAATCTGGGTTAACATTATAATAATCCTTTACTGCATATGGTGAACCAGCTCTCCCCTTTACCACATTGGGATCATCATTAGAAATACCATATTCGGTATAATCATTAATTACTGCGTGATGTGGAACCCCAGTATACCAAATATGTGTTACACCCAAATTTTTAATCTCTTTCAATGCCTTTTTGGTAAAATCCGCAAATTTACCAACGCCATTTTCCTCAATGGTACCCCAAGGCTTATTAGCGGTTTCAGTGTTTCCAAAAAGTCTTGTAAAAACATGGTAAATAACGATCTTCCTATTCATTGACACAATATCATATTTCTTGTCCTTTCTAATTATAAAGTATAGACCTACCTTTTTTAAACAGTAATAATCTCATCTGGATAAAGCACCACCTTTTCACCATTGACCCTTATTGAAACTTCCTTAGAACCTGACAATTGAAAGGTTACGGCCTTGGCACTAACATGAACCTTAATAATCCTGTTTCTAAAGTTCACCTTAAAGGAATATGCATTCCATTGTTCCGGTATTTGTGGCTGAAAGGATAATTTATCATTGATTACCCGCATACCGCCAAAACCTTCAACAATGCTCATCCAGGTACCTGCCATTGATGTTATATGTAACCCTTCCTCGACTTCCTTATTATAATCGTCCAAATCTAACCTAGAAGTTCTCAAGTAAAAATTATAAGCCTGTTCCATTCTACCCAACTTTGCAGCTTGTATACTATGCACGCAAGGAGACAAGGAAGATTCATGTACGGTAAACGGCTCATAAAAATCAAAATGCTTTTGTAATTGTTCCAAGGAGAAATCTTCTTCAAAAAAATAAAATCCCTGTAGGACATCTGCCTGTTTAATATAGGGCGACCTTAAAATTCTGTCCCAGCTCCATTTCTGGTTTATGGGCCTATCGGTTTTGGGCAAATCGTTCACTTTTACCAGGTGTTTGTCCAAAAAACCATCCTGCTGTAAGAATACTCCATATTTTTTATCGTATGGAAAGTACATGTTGTCAGCTACCTTTTTCCAAGACTCGCATTCCCTATCCGTGAGTTTGGTCTTTCCAATAATACGATGGTAATCATCCGGATATCCATTCTTTACTTTATCCAATTGTTCCAACGTATAATCAATACACCATTTGGCCAAGTAATTTGTATACCAATTGTTGTTCACATTATTCTCGTATTCATTAGGGCCGGTAACACCCAGCATGACATACTTATTTTTATCCTCGGAAAAATTGACCCGCTGATGCCAGAACCTGGCTATACCTATCAAGACCTCCAGACCCATTTCCGGAATGTAGCTATAATCACCGGTATACCTGTAATAATTGTATATAGCAAAGGCTATTGCCCCATTTCTATGGATTTCCTCAAAGGTTATTTCCCACTCATTATGGCATTCTTCACCATTCATGGTCACCATAGGATAAAGAGCCGCACCATTGCTAAACCCTAATTTTGTAGCATTCTCTATTGCCTTCTCCAAATGGTTATATCTATATTTCAACAGTTTTTTGGCTACCTTATCATCTTTTGTAGCCATGTAAAACGGAATGCAATATGCTTCTGTATCCCAGTAAGTACTACCTCCATATTTTTCTCCCGTAAACCCTTTTGGACCAATATTCAATCTAGAATCTGTTCCTAAATAGGTTTGGTTAAGTTGAAAAATATTGAAACGAATACCCTGCTGCGCCTTTACATCTCCTTCTATGACGATATCGCTCATTTCCCAAATAGATGCCCATGCTTTTTTCTGTAGCTCCAACAAACCTTCAAATCCTAAAGAGATGGCTTTATCAAGAACTGTATTGGCAGCGGTCACAAGCTCGTTTGCCTTATGATTTCTGGAGACGGTATACCCGCCAAATTTTGTTAATGTAATGGTTGTGCCCGCAAGTACCTTTTGCTTAAACTCCAAGGAGGCATAGGTTTCGTTGCGCTTAGCGACCTCTCCGGTGATCTGCTTACCGTCATATTGCAAAGTAGCCTGCATAAATGTACAGGTCTGAAAATTAGTTTTCATGGTATGCGCCTCTATAAAGGCCCGGTCACCTATAATGGAAGTGTTGGTGGTATTCCAAAATTTATCGTCCCAGTTACTATCCTCATTGGTTATACCACTATCCAAATAAGGTTCAAAAACAACTTCCGCATTGGCCTTTAGAACCTTTATTGAATATGAAATTGCACCTACTTCGTCTATATCCAAACTTAAAAAGCGCGTTACAGTTACTTCAATCTCAATATTATTTGAAGTAACAGCTTCAAAGCTTCTGGTATAACAACCCTCTTTCATGTTCAGCTCCCTTCTAAAAGCCGAAATCTTTTTACAGGTAGAGAGATCTAGCTCCTGTTCATTAATGTAGACCCTGATTCCTATCCAATTTGGTGCATTGAGCACTTTTGCAAAATATTCCGGATATCCGTTTTTCCACCAGCCTACACGTGTTTTATCAGGATAATACACCCCGGCGATATAACTACCTTGGAATGTAGCACCGGAATAGCTTTCCTCAAAATTGGCCCTTTGACCCATTGCCCCATTTCCTATACTGAAAATGCTTTCTGAAGATTTGACATTTTCCTTATCAAAACCCTCTTCAACAATGCACCATTTATCTGCCTTTATATAATTCTGATTCATACATTTAAATTGATTAGTCCGTAAAATTAAGTGAACTTTATGCAGATATCCCTATCTACTTTGCAAGATTTTTTTGCACCAGAGATGCAATGAAATCCGTACCCATCTCCGTGAAATCCTTAAAATTATAGTGTGCTTCGCTGAGCACATTTTCCTCTCCTATACCTATACTGGTCATATTGGCACGATTTGCCGCTTCAATACCCGCAACCGCATCCTCAAAAACTACACAGCCTTTTGGATCAACCCGTAAATTACGCGCCGCAATTAAAAATACTTCTGGATCAGGCTTGGCCTTCGTTACCTGGTTCCCGTCCACAATACTGTCAAAATACGACAAAAGGCCTACCTTCTTTAATATAGGCCTGGCATTTTTACTTGCAGAGCCCAATGCAATTGGAATGTTCTTTTCCTTTAAATAATCTAATACACGCGGTACATCCGGTAGAATTTCACTGGAGTCCATGTTTTCAATATAAGCTAGATAATCTAGGTTCTTTTCAACCATCCAAGTATCAAACTGTTCTTGGGTTGCTTTGATTTGACCAATATCCAGCAATATTTCCAAACATCTTTTTCTACTTACTCCCTTAAAAAGTTCATTTTGCTCAACCGTAAATTCAAATCCCAGTTCATTGGCCAATTTCTTCCAAGCCAAATAATGATACTTGGCGGTGTCTACGATAACTCCGTCCAAATCAAAAATAAATCCTACTTTTTTCATAACTGCAAAAGTATCAATTGATGGTGGATCCGCGTTTAATTAATGTAGCATTTATGATTTCGGTCTTAAACGGCCCCTCTTCTTCCGTAGATTCCATTCTACTTATCAGCATTTGGGCCGCCCTTTCTCCCATGATGTCCCCATGTTGGGCCACGGTGCTCAGGCTAGGATGGGAATATCTGGACAGCATGCCGTTTGTGAAACCTATTATTGAAATATCATCCGGAACCTCAAATCCCAGCTCCTTGATAATATTCATACATTGCACGGCAAAAATTTCGTTTACGCACAAAACAGCATCTATTTTACGCGTTTTGAAAAAATCCCTGATCAAGCTGTCGTTCTCCATATTGTAAGGTAGGGTCAGTATCAAATTATCGTCAACCTCAATATTGTTCTTGGACAAAGCCGATAAATATCCGTCCCTTCTATATTCACTTACATTAAAATAGTTCTCGGTGGTTACCAGGGCTATTTTGCTAGCACCACTATTAATAAAGTGTTGTGTTGCCTCAAACGCAATTTCCTTGTCGTTCAATATAACTTTATCACAATCGATCTCTGATGTTACCCGATCAAAAAGCACCACAGGTATACCTTGATCTATAAGCTCCCGCAAATGAGTGAAATCATTTTTAAGCTGGGTCTCCGCACTTAACGAGAGAATAAACCCATCTATACTGCCGTTGGCAAGCATTTCCATATTGATTACCTCCTTATCAAACGATTCGTCGGATATACATACTATAACATTATATCCTTTTTGATTGGCATATTTTTCAATACCCCTAAATACCGTTGTAAAAAAATGGTGAACAATATCCGGTATGACGACACCTATATTCTTGGTTCTTTTATTTTTTAGGCTAAGGGCAATATTATTGGGCCGGTAATTATAAAATTTGGCGAATGCCTTGATCTTATCCTTGGTATCCTTACTAATTTCAGGACTATTTTTCAATGCCTTGGACACGGTAGAAATAGAAACATCAAGTTCTTTGGCAATATCCTTAAGTGTAATTTTTGGCTTCAAAACAGGTAGTTTAAATTAAATAATTTTTAAGATAAGAACTTAAAGTCTTTCTAAAAATTAAAAGGACATTTTTGGTCAAAAATTGCCATTTTAAATAAAATAAGTATTTTTATATCATAAATTATTATCCTATATTCTCAATTACCATTTATCTAAATTATCAATTGTATAAATTAAAGGGGTTTGAACCATTAACCTCATAATTATTTAAAGTTATCAACACGAAACCGTTTTCGTAGTATTTTATCTTAGCCTACATATATACCGAAGTCTACATTTTACATATTTTTAACACTTGAAATTATATTAACTCAACTTAAATTAACAATTTATGAAGATTACATTAGTTAAAAGCTTGTTGGTACTAAGTACATTTTTGTGCTTTAGTTTAACGCAAGCTCAAGAAGTATCTGGTACCGTATCGGACGCCAGTGGACCTTTACCCGGAGCTAGTGTTCTTGAAAAAGGCACTACGAACGGTACACAGACCGATTTTGATGGTAACTATACCTTAACTGTTGAAGATGGAGCAGTACTTATTGTTAGTTATATCGGATACAAAACACAGGAAGTTGCCGTAAATGGTAGAAGCACTATAAACTTTTCTCTTGAAGAAGATGCCGAAGCTCTTGAAGAAGTTGTTATCATTGGTTATGGTACAACGACGGTTAAAGATGCAACAGGCTCGGTAACCGCGGTTACTGCAGAGGACTTTAACGGAGGTAACATTGCTTCTCCAGAACAATTGATCCAAGGTAAAACTGCAGGTGTCAATATTCAGGAAACCAGTGGTGAACCAGGAGCAGGTATCCAAATCAACATTAGAGGTTCTAACTCGGTTCGTGCCAATAACAACCCATTGTTTGTTGTTGACGGTGTTCCATTAGGTGGTGGAGACACTTCTCCACAAGGTGAAACCGGTTTTGGTCAAAGTGCCGTTAAAAACCCGTTGAACTTTATCAACCCTAACGATATTGAAAGCATTAGTATATTAAAAGATGCTTCCGCAACCGCTATCTACGGTTCTCGTGGTGCAAACGGTGTTGTTATCATTACAACAAAAAGTGGTAAAGGTAGCAGCCAAGGCGTTTTTGACTTTTCTAGTTCTTTAAGTATAGCTACAGCAGCAAATACTTTTGATTTATTGGATGCCTCTGAGTTTCTTTCCGGGGTTACTTCTGTTGGTGGAGATGCCAGCGCCGTAAATTTTGGATCCAATACAGATTGGCAACAAGTAGTATTACGTTCTACTGCTTCTCAAAACCAAAACTTATCCTATTCCAAAAATTATGGAAACGGAAATGTTAGAGCTACTTTTGGCTATGGAAAGCAATTTGGTATCGTTGAAAATTCCGATCTTGAAAGAATTACAGGTAGAATTAATTTGAACCATAGATTTTTGGATGATAAATTGGTACTTGGACTTCAGACATCCATCGCTAGAATAAACGATTCCCAAGCACCCATTAGTGCACAGGCAGGTGCAGCCGGTGATGTATTAGGTGGTGCTTATGCCGCCAACCCAACATGGCCAGCCAGTTCTAGTTTTAATGCAGGCGGACTTAACGTTAACCCACAAAATGCTTTGGACGAAACCCAGAACATTACAAATACAAACAGATATTTATTGAATGGTTCTGTTCAGTATAACTTTACCTCAGAAATTTCCGCAAAATTAAATGCAGGCCTTGATATTGCAGAAGCATCTAATACTTCCGTAATCTCTAGGGATATCAACAATATTAACGGTGTATCTGGTGTAGGTCGTGGAAACTATGGCGTTTTGGAAAGAAATAACAAAACGATAGAAGCTACGGTCAACTATAACAAGGAGTTTGAAAATTCTAACCTTGAGGCCTTAGTAGGTTTTGGATACCAAGATTTCAGAACGTTTGGTTTTAATGGAGGTGGTAGAGGATATACTACTGGCGACCTAAACCAAATGGGTGCTGACCTAAGAAGTGCTGTATCAGATTTACAGAATGCAGTAACAGGCTCATATCAACAAGCTTACTATGCACCCAATACAGGTGGTGTATTGGTGAACAGACTTCTTCCAACTGTTGCTCCTCAGGAAGCATTGGGCAGAAGCCTAAACAGTGCCGTAACTTCAGTATTTACAAATGCTTTTGACAATACTGACGAGTTACAGTCATTCTTTGCCAGGGTTAACTATACCCTAAATAACAAATATTTATTTACAGGTACAATGAGAGCGGATGGTTCTTCAAGATTTGGACCTGAAAACCAATACGGATACTTCCCTTCAGGTGCATTTGCATGGAAAATGAACGAAGAAGATTTCGTAGGAGAAAATGTATCTACCCTTAAATTACGTTTAAGTGCGGGTATTACTGGTAACCAAGATGGTTTAGGTTATGGTAACTTTGTGGCAAGACAGCGTTTTTCCGATTTAGTTATACAGCAAAACCTTGAAATTAACAACAACGGTACTGAAATTGTTGCTACCGATAGACCTGACCTTAAATGGGAATCTTCTTTCAACTTAAATGCAGGTATCGATTTTGGTTTTAACAACGATCGCTTTAGCGGTAGTCTTGATGTCTATAGAACAGAAACGACAGATGTATTGTTACAAACACCTCCTGCAGCTCCTGCAGTTGACCCGTTCCAATTCCAAAATGTGGATGCCAGCATTATCAACCAAGGTATTGAACTTGCATTGGCGTATGATTTTATTCAATCTGAGGATGCTACATTCTCCGCTGATTTCAATATTGCATACAACAACAACGAAGTACAGAATTTTGCCGGTTTAATAGATACGGGTGAAGTTAATGGTCCTGGTTTAACCGGTGCCTTCGCACAACGATTTGCTTCTGGCCAATCCTTATATTCTTACTACCTACCAATATTTACTGGTTTTGACAGTAATGGTTCACCAACTTATCAAGATGTTGATGGAAATGGGACGGGTGACCCGTTCCAAGACAAGACTTTTGTTGGAGAGGATGCCTTACCTGATGTTACTACGGGTCTAAGCTTAAATTTAAAAGTGAAGGATTTTGATGCGTCCGTATTCTTCCAAGGACAGTTTGGATTCTCTGTATACAATAATACAGAAAACGCTTACTTTACAGCCGGTGCACTTTCTAACTCTAGAAACGTTACACAAAATGTATTGACTAGTGGAGAAGACCCTGGAGCTTCTGCAGATGCATCTACAAGATTCTTGGAAAAAGGAGATTTCGTACGTTTCCAAAATGCTAGTATTGGCTACAATGTTCCTTTATCCGGAGAAGGTGCCTTAAACTCATTACGACTGTCAATTACTGGTCAAAACCTATTCTTAATTACTGACTATAGTGGTTTAGATCCTGAAGTAACCGCAAATACCGGTGATTTAGGTTCAGGTGTACCATCAAGAGGATTGGATTATGGATCATACCCAAGACCTAGAACAATCACTTTTGGTATTAACGCATCATTTTAATTAAAAAAAATTGTATATCATGAAAAATAATCATTTTAAAATCTTAACACTTTCTATTCTATCGTTGGTAGGGGTCTCCTCTTGTACCGACCTAGAAATAGAAGAAACAGATTCAATTATATCTGATGGGTTTCAAGGCTTGGCCGACCCTTCATCTACCGTAACCAATTTATACGGTTCTCTTGCCGGACAATATGCAGGGCAGGACAATTACTTCGCCTTACAGGAAGTAACTTCAGATGAACATTTAATTCCTACCCGTGGTGGTGACTGGGGTGATAATGGTTTATGGAGAGTTTTGCATACCCATGACTGGAACGGACAACATGCATTTATCACAAATGTATTTCAGTTGTGGAACGGTAATCAATTGCAAGCTTCTCAGGTTTTAGACTCAAGAAGTAACCCTTCCGCAACAAACATAGGGGATGCAAGCTTTATAAGGGCATATAGTATGTGGGTTATTTTGGACAATTATGGACAAGTACCTTTTAGGGATACTTCATTACCTTCCACTTCAGTTCCTGAAGTATTGACAGGGCAAGCTGCAGTAGATTTTATCCTAGCGGATATTGAGACTGCCATTGCCAATGCTCCTGCAACACAAGCAGCTAGTGGTGATGCTAACTTAAGAGCCAGTAAGGCAGCGGCTAGATATTTAAAAGCTAAGGTTCTTTTAAATAAGCATATCTATGTTGGTGGTGAACCAAATGGTGCAGATATGGCCGAAGTTATTTCTTTGGTTGATGCCATTGCCGCAGATGGTTATGCATTGCAAGAAGGTTATTTTGATTTATTCTTACCAGATGCAGATACTGAAACTATTTGGGCTTTAGAAGCCAATACCATTAACAAAGTGGTAATGGGACTTCACTATAACAACACTAGTATTCAAGGTGGTGGTTGGAACGGGTTTAGTACCCTTGCTGAATTCTATGATCTTTTTGAAGGTGATGCCGAATTCAACGAACTGGATGCTAACCAAGAACCTGCAAACGGACAGGAAGAGCGTAGAGGTGGTGTACCAACAATTGGTGTTCCTTTTGACAACCAACCTTATGCATCAGAATTGGATGGATATGTAAATGGTTCCAATGTTGGATATGGTTTCCTAATCAACCAACAATATGCTTTGGATGGTACTCCTTTAAAAGACAGGCAAGGTGCCCCCTTAACTTTCAAAAGAGAATTTAAAGATGGTACAGGTGCCGTTAATTTCATTAACAATGATGAAACTACAGGTATAAGAATCCAAAAGTATGCCGCTAGGAATGGCGAAGCTTCTATAAGTCATCAAATTGTATTTAGATATGCAGATGCCCATTTAATGAAAGCTGAAGCTATATTTAGAAGTGGTGGTGACCCAACATCTATGATCAACGACCTAAGAACAATTCGTAATACGGAGGAGTTGCTAGGTACAGTTACCGCACAGGATATCTTAGATGAAAGAGGAAGAGAATTGTATCAAGAGGCTTGGAGACGAAATGATTTAATTCGTTTTGGTCAGTTTGGTAGAGATTGGTTGTTCAAAGCACCTGGAACAGTTGATAACGATGATTACAACGTTTTCCCTATTCCACCTGCACAATTATTGGCAAATCCAAACTTGGTACAGAACCCAGGTTATTAATAAGTTAAGTTAAGTGTAAGTAAAAAGGACCTCCATTTTTGGAGGTCTTTTTTTTGTACTTATGTCATTGGGTTTAAGGATAAAACCACTTTTATTACATGTCAGCTGTTATTCTAAATCCATTTACCAATCTTCAATTATAGAAAGGATTTGTCATTCCTTACAGCCAAATCTATTCAGAAATTCCTGATATCTAATAGTACTTAAGTTTCACAATACATGTATTTAATTACATTCTGCCCTACAAGGTACATCTACAAACCATTTAAACAAAAAATAAACCTGCAATGCCAATATGATATCCATTCAATACAAATACCATGCTATCCATGCATAAAAAAAACACCTTAAGCAACTTTTAAAAGTTACCTAAGGTGATTAATACAAATTAATTTTACAATGAATATAAATAGATATTATTTGGCAAAGTATATATAGATACCCACTACAATACAGCAGATTGCAATACCAACTTGATTTACATATTTGTAGGGTGTAATGGATACCTGATTGGTATACTCTAACACAAAAGGTTCCTTCCTAGGCTTTAATGCTCCAATAATCAGCATGATTACTATGTTGGTGATAAACAGAATTGCCATTATATGCAAATAATGGGGATATGCTTCAGCCTCAATTAGCTTTAGTGCACCGGCATCCGTAATTCCATTTGCATTGGCCTGCGCCAAGGCATCATCAACAAATTTATTTTTAAGCCAAAATTGGCTAATGATATATAATGCGGAACCAGAAAGTATTCCAATTTTTGCAGCCAAAGCAGGAACTCTCTTTGTTAAATAGCCTACAACTATTATAGTGAAAATTGGGATACTGTAGATTCCGTTTATTTCTTGCAAATAATTGAACAAACTACCTGCATTGGCAATTAACGGAGCTATGAACATTGATGCGAGCGCCAAACATATTCCAAATATCTTACCATATTTAACTACAGTAGTTTCAGAAGCATTCTTATTGATATGTTGTTTATAGATATCGATACCAAAAAGGGTTACGGAACTATTTAACACACTATTAAATGAACTCAATATTGCACCAAAAAGTACCGCGGCAAAAAAACCAACCAAAGGTTTGGGCAATACGGCCCTTACAAGTTCTGGATAGGCCAGGTCACTTGAATCTAAATTACCGTCAAAATAATGATAGGCGATCATTCCCGGCAAAACCAAAATTAATGGCCCCAATATCTTTAAGAACGATGCCAATAATAAGCCCTTTTGCCCTTCTGCAAGGTTTTTGGCGCCTAAGGCTCTTTGTATAATTTGTTGGTTGGTACCCCAATAAAACAATTGCACTAACATCATTCCGGTAAATATGGTGCTAAAAGGTACTTCTTGACCTGTATTACCGGTAGAATCAAATCGTTCTGGGTTTGTGCTCATTAGCGTATCCAAACCACCAAACACACTACCGTCACCAATAGCCATCAATCCAAAAATGGGTATTAAAAGCCCCCCCACCAATAGCCCTATGGCGTTAATGGAGTCAGAAACGGCAACCGCCTTTAAACCCCCAAACACCGCATAAACGGAACCGATGATACCTATTCCCCATATACATATTACCAAGGCCGTACTATCCGTTACGTTCAACAATTGCGGTACATTGAACATACCGCTAATGGCCACTGACCCTGAATATAAAATTACCGGAAGCAAAACCACTACATAACCGGTAAGGAAAAGACCAGAGGTCAATGTTTTTGTAGCAACATCAAACCGTTTGGCCAAAAATTGAGGCACTGTGGTCAAACCGCCCTTTAAATATCTGGGCAATAAGAATATAGCGGCAACTACGATGGCAATGGCAGCCAAGGTTTCCCATGCCATTACGGACAATCCGTCCGTATAGGCACTACCGTTAAGTCCAACAATTTGTTCCGTAGAAAGATTGGTCAGCAACAATGATCCTGCAATTACCCCAGCCGTTAAACTTCTGCCTCCTAAAAAATAGCCGTCAGAGGATTGTTCATCTGTACTTCTTGTCGCAAAATATGATACTATGGCCACCAATAAAGTAAAGCCTAAAAAAGATAAAATCCCTATCATTTGGTATGTTGTTTGTTATTAAGTCAATGCTAAATATATTGGATTATTTTCATTACTTCTAAAATAGGACCATGAAAAACATTTTTATCACAATTAAACGCCTAATCTATAACGATTTCGACAAATATTAACATACAGTTTTTTCAATAAAACGCAACAAATAGTAGGTATTTGGCTATCTTGCAATTTAATTTTCCGTATAATGAATATGGAGTTTGAAACCGATTTTAATAGTTTTACAACATCATATTTAACGAGATGAAATTAGAGTTGACCATCTGCAAAAAAAAGGCATCTTGCAACGCTGATTATTTACTTATAAAGTTCATTTAACAATATGACATTTTCCTTGTCCATACCCCAATACAAATTGATATTTCAAACATTCGTTAAAATGGGTCCGCAGTCGCTTAAACTCCTCTGCTTAAGTTTGCTCACACTTTTATGTATTTCTTGCGACCCAAAAGAACAAAAAGATGCTATCGATACCAATGCTCCAGAATCTACTTTATTTACCCTTTTAGACCCAAAAGAATCAGGTATTGAATTTGTAAACAAAGTGGAAAACTCCAAAGAATTCAACATATTCAAGTACAGGAACTTTTACAATGGCGGAGGAGTTGCAATAGGTGATATTAATAATGACGGATTATCAGATGTTTTTCTTACCGGAAACATGGAACCCAACAAATTGTATTTGAACAAAGGCGGGTTAAAATTTGAGGATATATCGGAAAAAGCAGGAATTCAAGGTAGCAAACCATGGTCTACCGGGGTAGTAATGGCAGACATTAATAATGACGGCTTACTAGATATATATGTAAGTAATGCGGGCAATATGGAAGGTAACAACCATGATAACGACCTCTACATAAATAACGGGGACGGTACATTTACAGAAAAAGCGCATGAATATAATTTGGCAGAAACGGGCTTTTCCACCCATGCCTCTTTTTTTGATTATGACAAGGATGGTGATCTTGATGCCTATATCCTGAACAACAGTAATATTCCCGTAAGTAGTTTAGGTTATGCCGAACAACGAGATGTAAGGGCTCAGGATTGGGAAGGCGTTCCTAAAATTTTTAGGGGTGTTGGCGATATGCTTCTGAGAAACGACAACGGAAAATTTGTTGATGTTAGTGAACAAGCGGGTATTTATGGCAGTCTTATTGGTTTTGGACTGGGAGTAATGGTTACCGACATTAACAATGATCTATACCCGGACATTTACATTTCCAATGATTTTTATGAACGGGACTATCTATATATCAACAACCAAGATGGAACATTCAGTGAGGAAATTCAGGAATGGACAAACCATTTAAGCCTGTCGGCAATGGGTATTGATATGGCAGATATAAATAACGATGGGCTGACAGATATTTTTATTACAGATATGCTTCCGGAACCGGACCAACGTGTAAAATCT
This sequence comes from Maribacter sp. MAR_2009_72, assembly GCF_007827235.1. Classification (NCBI taxonomy): domain Bacteria; kingdom Pseudomonadati; phylum Bacteroidota; class Flavobacteriia; order Flavobacteriales; family Flavobacteriaceae; genus Maribacter; species Maribacter sp. MAR_2009_72. The sequence goes on from NZ_VISB01000001.1 coordinate 2,278,122, forward strand.
GTAATGGAGTTTGAAGGATATAATGTCTTTAAGCTCAAACAAAGTAAAGATTTCCATCAGCAGTATATTCAAAATACCTTGCAACTAAATAACGGGAACGGCTCTTTTTCTGAAATTGCCTATTACAGCGGTATTGAAGCAACTGATTGGAGTTGGGCCGGTTTATTGTTCGACATGGATAATGACGGGTTAAAGGATATATATATTACCAATGGTATTAACCATGACTTGACAGATTTGGATTTTGTAGATTTCTTTGCCAATGAAATCATTCAAAAAATGGCATTGACCGGAAAGAAAGAATCCATTGATTCCATTATCCAGAAAATGCCGGTTACACCACTTCCTAATTATGCCTACCGTAACAATGGCGATTTAACCTTCAGTAAATACAACAAGGAATGGGGTTTTGAAATTCCAAGTCGTTCCAATGGGACCGCCTATGGAGACCTGGACAATGACGGTGATTTAGATCTGATCGTCAATAATGTTAATATGGAAACCTTTGTATATAGAAACAATGCAGAATCTAAAACCGACAACAATTATATTAAATTGAATTTTAAAGGTGCGGATGGCAATAAATTTGGTATAGGAACTATTGCACGTTTATATTACCCAGATAATATAATTGACCAAACATTAATGCCCTCAAGAGGATTTCAATCTTCTGTAGAATACGCTATGACCATAGGTTTGGGCACTACCTCAACATTAGACTCTATTAGAATTATTTGGCCAAACGATGCTACAGAAAAATTGGTGAACGTAAAAGCCAACCAGAACCTTACATTCGTTCAAGACAATGCAAAGGAAATATTTAAAGTCGCAAAAAAACCCAAGGCAACCTTGTTGAGCGAAATACAAAATAGTACGCTTTTACAGCATGAAGAAAACAATTATGTAGATTTTGACAATGAAGGATTAATATCAAGATCATTATCTGAAGAAGGACCTGGAATGGCCATTGGCGATGTGGACAATGATGGCAATGAAGATATATTTATTGGTGGTGGCAAAAACCAATCTGGCGCATTGTACTTGCATAAAGGTAACGGAAAGCTATCCAAGCCCATTTTAAACCATTTTAAAGATGAGGCTTCTTACGAGGACACTTCTGCCGCTTTTCTTGATGCAGATGCAGATGGTGATTTAGATTTACTTGTAGGGTCTGGTGGCAATGAACTGAGAATGCAGGCCACATATGGCATACGCCTATATCTTAATGATGGTAAAGGTAACTTTACCTTAAGCACGGAAAAATTACCCTCTACCAATAAAAATGTTGCTGTCATTGCCCCTTCGGATTTTGACGATGACGGGGACATGGACATTTTTGTTGGTTCAAGAAGTGTAGTAGGTACCTATGGTATAGATCCGGACCATTTATTATTATTGAATAATGGCGATGGCACTTTCACGGATGTCTCGGAACGCAGGGCATATGACCTAAAGGATGCCGGCATGATCACCGATGCCAAATGGCTGGATATGGACGGTGACGGCAAAAAAGATTTGGTCACGGTCTCTGATTGGGGCAGTCCAAAAATTTATAAAAATTCCGGCAGAAGATTAAGCAACTTTAAAAGTTCTTTAGATAGTTTAAGTGGATGGTGGGGCGCTGTTGAAGGATACGACCTTGACAATGATGGTGACCAAGATTTGATCTTAGGGAACATGGGCAGCAATCTACATTATAAACCTACCACCGGGCAACCTATGAGAATGTGGGTCAATGATTTTGACAATGACGGTACCATTGAACAGATTACTACACAACACTATGATAATGGAGATTACCCGTTACATCAAAAAAAGGAATTGACCTCACAGATTCTAGCCCTAAAAAAGAAAAACATCAAAGCTTCTGAATATGCGAACAAAACCATTCATCAGCTTTTTGATAAGGATATACTCGATAATACTATTATAAAAGAAGCACGTATCTCAGAATCCATTATAGCAATCAATAATGGTAACGGTAATTTCACAATACAAATTTTACCTTCCCAAGTACAGTTTTCCTGTATTTGTGGAATTCAATGCCTGGATGTGGATAAGGATGGTAATCTAGACTTGGTCATGTCGGGCAACAACTTTGAATTTAAACCTCAATACTCTAGATTAGATGCCAATTATGGCAATGTCCTTTTAGGGGATGGAGCACTTAACTTTACATGGCAAAATTACTTGGACAGTGGATTTTTTATTAGAGACGAGGTCAAACAATTGAAAATAGTTAAGGACAATAAGGGCAATGAATTCATAATAGCGGCCATTAACAATGAACTGCCCAAACTGTACAGCTTAAATGAAAAATAGATTATCAATACTTTTCTTGCTCTTGGTCATTGCAAGCTGCACCAACAAAGGTGGCGAAGTCTTTACCAAACGTACACCTAAAGATTCTGGTATTACGTTTGAAAACACGCTTACAGATTCAAAAGACCTGAGCATACTGGATTATCTTTATTATTACAATGGCGGCGGTGTGGCCATTGGGGACATCAACAACGACAGCCTGCCCGATATTTTTTTTTCCGGCAATCAGGTCAAGAACAAGCTGTACCTTAATAAAGGTAATTTAGAATTTGAGGATATCTCCAAAAGTGCCGGAGTTGAAGGCAACAGTTCATGGAATACAGGTGCCGTAATGGGAGATATCAACGGAGACGGTTTGTTGGATATTTATGTATGTGCCGTGGTTGGCCTTAACGGATTTAATGGTTACAATGAACTATATATCAACCAAGGCAACAACACATTTATGGAGAGCGCTGCCCAATATGGGTTGGACTTTGAATCCTATAGCTCTTCGGCCGCTTTTTTAGATTATGACCTTGATGGCGATTTGGACATCTACCTATTGAACCATGCCGTGCATTCACAAGATTCTTATGGCACAGCTTCCTTACGAACAAAGCGTACATACGAAACCGGTGATAAGCTATTGCGCAATGACAATGGCAAGTTTACGGATGTTAGTGAAGAGGCAGGTATTTACGGTGGCATCAATGGATATGGATTGGGTATTGCGGTTTCTGATTTTAATCAAGATGGCTACCCGGACCTTTATATAGGAAATGATTTTCATGAAGATGATTATTATTACCTTAATAATGGCGATGGCACTTTTAAGGAAAGCTTAAGGGAGTATTTTGGACATACCACTAGGTTTTCTATGGGAAGTGATGTAGCGGACATTAACCATGACGGGCTTACTGATCTTATTTCATTAGATATGTTAGCGGGAGATGAGAAAGTCCTAAAATCATCAGATGGGGATGATGATATTCAAATCCATAAACTTAAGACCGGCAAATTTGGGTACTATAACCAATACACAAGAAACATGCTGTTCATCAACCAACCAAATGGTACATTCTTGGAAACCGCATTGTTGAGCGGTGTTGCAGCAACGGATTGGAGCTGGAGCGCGTTGTTTGGAGATTATGACCAAGATGGTGAGCAAGATCTGTACATTAGTAACGGTATCCCAAAAAGGCCCAATAATCTGGACTACATCAATTACATTTCCAACGAAAACATTAAACAAAAAATCAATAATACCAACCTTGTTGATCAAAAGGCATTGACACTAATGCCTTCTGGCTATGTGGGCAATATGGTGTTCAAAGGAGCAGCAAACCTTAAATTTATTGATGAATCACAAAATTGGTTAGAAAAAGATTCCATTATTTCCGGTGCCACGGCCTATGGGGACTTGGATAACGACGGGGACCTTGACCTTGTGACGAACAATCTCAACCATCCTTCATTAATTTTGGAAAACACTACCAATGCACAGCGTAATTGGCTCAAAATTAAGTTGTCCTATCAAAAAGGTAACAATTTTGGCATAGGGACAAAAATATATGCATATACCAATGGTGTACAGCAATTTAAAGAGCTTTATACTGTAAGGGGGTTTCAAGCATCATCAGAACCCGTGGTACATTTTGGTTTCAATACCGCAGAAAAAATAGATTCCATTAAAATTGTATGGCCAAACAAAAAATATCAGACACTCAAGAATATTCCTGTCAACCAAACATTATATATTCATCCAGAAAATACCAAAACTGTTCCGGTTAAGGCTAAAAACGGTGCATCCTTGCTCTTTAAAAAAACAACCAATAATCTAGGGATTGATTTTGTACATATAGAAGACTCATATAGTGACTATTTACGCCAGAAACTGATTCCATATCAGATTTCTGATAGAGGCCCTGCCGTTAGCATTGGAGATCTGAATGGTGATGGAAAGGATGATATATTTTTTGGCGGGGCTAAATACGTTGCATCACAAATATACATTCAAGGAGATACGTTATTTCAACAAAAGCAGTTTCCAAAAGTTAAAAATGATAGTATCAAGGAAGATATTTCTTCCTTGATTGCCGATTTCAATGCGGATGGCAACAATGACCTCATGATAGGTACCGGTGGAGCGGATTTCTTTGGACAAATGAAACCATTGACAAATTCTTACTACACCAATAGCGGACAAACTATGGTGGAAGCAGAATTACCCCAACTTTATGAAAACACGGCAGTTCTGTTAAAATTAGATTTTGACCATGATAATGATATAGATGTGTGGGTAGGAAACCAGTCCATTACCGCAGATTATGGAAACAAACCCAACAGTTATTTATTGGAGAACACTAATGGGTCATTTTCAATTTCCAACCAAAACGTCTTTAAGAATTTAGGACTTGTTACAGATGCCCTTATTGCCGATTTCAATAATGACGGCTGGGAAGACATCATTGTTATAGGTGAATGGATGTCCCCTAAATTTTTTCAGAACAATAATGGCATTTATACCGAGGTCAATGTATTGGACAATGACAAAATAAACGGATTATGGCAAGCAATTACAAGTTTTGATATCGATGCAGACGGAGATTTAGATTTTCTTTTAGGGAATTGGGGCACAAACACCAAATTTTCGGCTACGCAAGAGCACCCAATGCGTATGTATTATGGAGATTTGGACCTAAACGGGTCTACAGAAACAGTCATCAGCACATATAAAAGTGGCAAAAATTATCCCATTGACGGACTTAAGGAATTGTCCAGCCAATTGGTATTCTTACGTAAAAAATTCACCAATTATATTTCATTTGCCGGAAAATCAATAGAAGAAGTTCTGGGCAAAGAAGCCATTAAAAATACCGAGATTTTGGAAGTTCATACATTAAACTCAGGATTTTTAAGAAATGATAACGGTAAATTCTCGTTTATTCCTTTTAATTTTGAATTACAAACAGCTCCGATCATGGACTTTTTGGAATATGATTTTGATGGTGATACCAAGACCGAAGTTTTGGCCGCCGGAAATTATTTTGGGGTTAAACCCTACCATGGGCGTTTTGACTCGTTTCCCGGTGCAATGATTGCCCAAGGCCCAGCGGTATCGCTAACAAGTGGTCTGGGCCTTGATCTTACGGGAAAATCAATTAGGAACATGCAAACTATCACATTTAAAGGACATACGTACCTACTGCTAACATTCAACAATGAAGCGGCACAGGTATATCAAATACTTAAACAATAGAACATGAAAAAGTATCTTGCTTTACTATGTTTTGGTTTTCTCTTTTTAAATTGTAAAAAGAAGGAAGAGCCAATACAAATTACCCCAGAAGAACTACACAATTCTATAGATTTAGTGGTGGATATCATGATCCATGATATTTTTTCTCCCCCGGTCGCAAGTAGAATTTTTGCCTACCCAAATATTGCAGCATATGAAATTATTGCCCAGGTAAACCCTGAATACAATTCATTGGCAGGACAGGTAACAGATTTAAAACCAATACCTGAAATAGACACTGTACAAGGCATAAATCCTCAACTGGCAGCATTGATCGCCCACATGAACATAAGTAGGCAATTAATATTTTCAGAGGATAAATTTGATGTTCTTCAGGATAGTTTGTTTACCCAATGGAAAAATCAAAATGTGACAGAATTTGAGGTTTCCAAAGCCTATGGACTAAAGGTCGCCGAGCATATCAAGGACTGGATGGGAAAAGATCAATATAGCCAAACCCGTACCATGCCAAAATTTACCGTTAATACAGACGAAGCGGCAAGGTGGCAACCTACCCCACCGGCCTATATGGATGGTATTGAACCCCATTGGAACAAAATACGTCCTTTTGTATTGGATTCCGCAGCCCAGTTCAAACCCATTCCGCCACCGGAATTTTCATTGGATAAAGACTCCCATTTTTATAAAGAGCTAAAGGAAGTATATGATATAAGTAATGAAATCACCAAAAATGGTGATGAGTCCGAAGAAGTGGCCATAGCCAAATTTTGGGACTGTAACCCTTATGTCTCCGTTACCAGGGGGCATTTAATGTTCGCTACCAAAAAAATTACACCCGGTGCACATTGGATAGGAATAACCAAAATTGCCTGTAGAACTACAGAATCTAATTTTAATGATACGGTATATGCCTATACCAAAACCTCCTTGGCCATTGCAGATGGATTCATAAGTTGTTGGGATGAAAAATACAGAAGTAATCTGATAAGACCGGAAACCTTGATCAACCAGCACATTGATGAAAACTGGAAACCCATTTTACAGACCCCTCCGTTTCCTGAATACACCAGCGGGCATAGTGTGGTTTCTGGTGCGGCCGCTACTGCCCTGACCAGTATTTTTGGAGAGGATTTTTCTTTTGAGGACGATACTGAAATACCTTATGGACTTCCGGTCCGTTCATTCAATTCCTTTAATGAAGCTGCAGATGAAGCGGCCATTAGTAGAATGTATGGAGGTATTCACTACCGTGCCGCCGTAGAGGTTGGCGTAGGACAAGGAAGAAAGATCGGTGCATTATTGAACTCAAAAATTAAAATGAAAAACACATATTCAATAGCCCAGAACTAAACATGAAAAAAGGAATTACCATTGCAACTACCATTATTGTCATTGGCTTACTTTGGTACTTTTTTATAAAACCACAAGATTACCAAGTAAGGGTATTGGCAAAATCATTTCCAGGAACCATTAACCAATCATTGAAGGCATGGAACAACACTTTGCCAAACGCTACCATTCAGCAACTAAACGACCTAAACCATCTTGAGCAAAAAATAACTTTTGGAGATTCTACCAGTATCTATAACTGGGAAATTACACCAATAACGGATTCAACCTCCAAATTAAAGGTTGATATTAAAGATGTGGACCATAGTTTTTTCAATAAACTTTATGTTCCGTTCACCGATACCGATTTTGAAAAAAGATCACGTAAAACGGTAACCGAATTTATGGAGAGCCTAAACCAACATTTAAAGGAAATCAAAATTACATTTGAAGGTATAGAAGAATTGCCGTCTACCTATTGCGCTTGTGTTGAACACACCACCATACAAAGTAATAAGGCATTTGCCATGATGAAAAGTTATCCGTTTTTAAACTCGGTCATTATCAATAATGAAATACAAATGAACGGTATTCCATTCATAGAAACCACTGAATGGAATATGCAAACGGACAGTATTTCGTTCAATTTTTGTTATCCAATTATCCGAACAGATTCCTTACCTACGATAAAGGATGTTGTTTTTAAGGAATTCATAGGCAAAAAATCATTGAAAGCTACATATAACGGTAACTATATGACCTCTGACAGGGCTTGGTATTCTTTGTTGGATTATGCCAAAGCAGAAAATATTTCCGTAGAACAAACCCCAATAGAATATTTTTTCAACAACCCTAATATGGGCGGAGATGCGTTGCGATGGAAGGCCGAAATATTCTTGCCCATAAAAGAGACCGATGAATAAATTTCTTCCTGTTTTAATCATAGCGGCATCTGTACTAATTTCATGTACCAATTATGGTCAACTGAAAGTGGTTACGGACCTACCCTCTAGCCTAGAAGAAATTTCTGGAATGGTCACCTATAATGATTCTACAATTTGGGCCATTGAGGATAACGGCAATAAAGATGAAATCTATCAAGTGGACCAAAAAGGTAAAATTCTAAAAAGCCTGAAGGTTAAAAATGGGGACAATACGGATTGGGAAGACCTGACCAAGGACAAAGACGGCAATCTTTATATTGCCGACATTGGGAATAACGCCAATACAAGAAAAAATCTAGTTATCTATAAAGTTCCCAACCCCTCCCAAGAACCAGGAGAAAAAATAGATGCCGAACAAATTGCATTTTACTATCCCGAACAAAAAAAATTCCCCCCAAATAGAAACGCCCTATTTTATGATGCAGAAGCTATATTCCACAAGAACAACAAATTATTTATTGTAACGAAAAATAGATCTAACCCATTTACAGGTGAGGCATTCATTTATACCGTACCAGATAGCAAAGGAACTTATGAAGCATCGCTAATTGGGACTTTTACCCCTTGTAAAGATTGGAAATTATGCCAGATTACCGCAATAGATATCTCTCCAAACGGGGAGAAAATTGTAGCTCTCAGCTATGGTAAACTATTTGTTTTTACAAATTTTACCTGGGATGATTTTTCCAATGGAAAAATGGAAGAAATAGATTTAGGTGCAAGAACCCAATTAGAATCCATTTGTTTTATAGATAATAAAACCATTTTACTTGCTGATGAAAGAAGCCATGGTACGGGTGGCAATCTGTACACCTACACACTTCCTTAAACCTTAAAATCCAAATCCCAGACCAAAACTAAACCTTGCCCCATCATCACTTGCAAACAATGCCGTATTAATAGAAATAACGTCTGAGGCATTCAAGAAAAAACCACCTCCATAAGAAGTATGCCAACGCTTGGAACTTATTTCCGGATACCACACCCTACCATAATCAAAACCACCAAAAATACCCATGGCCATTGGCAAAAGAGAAGTACGTTTCTTTTTTAGGCTAAAGCGTATATCCGTATTTTGGTAAAAGCTGGTTTTCCCGGTGAACCGCTGGTTTCTAAAACCACGAAGTCCGTCCGTACCCCCAATACTTGCCGCTTGATAAAATTCATAACCGTTACCTACATTAAAATGTGCCTTCCATTTGGTGGCCAACACCAATCTTCCATTTGGCACCAGCCTATAATCGAAGCCTAATGAAGGAATAATATACCCAAAATCTCCACCACCATTGGAAATATTGTCCTTAAACCCAACATTTAAACTGGTAGACATGCCCATGGTAGGAAAAGCTTCATTGTCCTTATTTTCATAGGAATAACCTGCATGAACCCCTAAAAAATCACTGTTTGTTTCTTCTCCATTTTGTTGATAGAACGTATTTATAAACCTATCCGCCGTTTCTTCTACACTAATATTTTGATAGGAAACCCCAAATTTAACTTTTGCCCCCAATTGCCCGCGCCACACCAAGGATGGGGAAAATTCTATTTGTCTTAATTTGACCCTATTGTAATCCAATTCCAAATCATCATCAAGGTTTACGGTGTTGTTACCGAAACCAAAAAAGTTGACGGCAAAATTAGGACTGGTAAATCTTGCATGTAATTCAGCGTTCCAATTCTCTAAAATATGTGCAAATTCTCCCTGATATTTAAAATCAAAACCACTTGTAGCAAAATAATAAGATGCTGCAAACGTATGTTGTTGAGTAAATGGATTTTGTCTAAAACCATTATAAGTATATGTATTTAAAAATCCGATACGCACCCCATCATCCGGATTAAAACCTATGGTAGGTATAATTTGGTTAAAGCTATTTCTAACATTTAAAGGCTGGTAAGTATTTAACTCATAATCATCTGAGCGCTTTACTTTTGCCCCGGACGTTTCTTCAAATGTATTTTTCTTGCTCTTAAAATCATAGAGTGCCACATTTCTACCATTGCCAACTTTATATATATCATTATTTTGACCACCAATGACCCTAACTTTTATTCCCTCAAAATTTGAAGGATTCTCAATCTCAAAAATATCATCGTCATCTAAACCATATACCCAAATTTCTTTGGTATCCGTTTTTGTAAATATTTTATGATAAAAAAGTTTTTCCTTTTTATCATCTATATTCCTATACACCTTTATTTCCGTTTGCCTTTCGTTTAGCCTATGAATTTCAAACCAATCGTCTTTATCAGTACCTGCAACCACTGCATACTTATTAAGGACACCATAATATTCTTGGGCCGTTTCCCGTATATGACTCAGCCGTGCCAACAAAACTTTCTTTATTTCATCTATGGTTTCATCCCTAACCTCTTCCGGAAAAGCGGTAAACGCGTTATCTATTACTTCCGGAGTTAAATTTTTTTGCAAATAATCCGCTTGCGCCAACCATTGGTCTTTTTCCGTTTCGCCCAATAAAGCCAAGTCCAATACATAAGTTTTTGGAGATGAATTAAAGCCTTTGACACTTCTTATCTCTTCCGTAAAACCTTCCATTAAACGTAACCCCGGTATAATACGGGTAGCAATGTTCATTAAGGCACCATCGCCCATTTTGGAAAACACCTGATCACGGTCTCTGGGTACAGGTCTATAGATTATTTTATCTCTCTCCTTGTCCTTAAATTCTGCCCACCTCCATTGGTCTACATGTCTATCCCAGTCTCCCAAAGCCATATCAAACAATCTTGCCCGTAGGTATAAATCTTTGTCCACCTCATATTTTTCATCATCCCGTAAATCTTCCAACATACTATCTGTACTCTTAAGCTCATTGGAATATCCAAAACTTGCCAAATTTCCATGGCCATCACCGGCATGTTCCTCTATCATATAAAGTTCGTCACCAAAAGTATCGTTGTATTCCTTTAGAGCAGGTTGTTTGGGAACATAATACAATACGGGATTGGTATGGTAAAGTCCCACAGCATCAGAAAGTGCCGCAATGGTAAAAGGCCCATAAGGATGCGACCCTGTGTAAAAATCCTGTAATAGCTCTTGAGTATAGGTTTCCTTTAAGTCTTCCAATACATACTGGTCTTGAAATGCCATGGACTGCAGGTAAAGTTCAGCACTTTTTTTCAATGCCCTCATTACATATTCCCTACCATCCTTTCGTTGTAACCGCAATGATTTGGATTGATGACCGCCCCCTTTCTTTACGGGTATAAGACCTCCCATTAATGTATCCAAATTAACGGTTGGTGCTGTAATTTTGGTGCCATAATACTTGCGGTAACGTTCTCCCCAAATAGTCCTAAAAAATTTACTCTTATCAATATCCTCTTGCGTATATACCGACGCTTTTATGGTTTTAGGAAATGAATCCGTATACTCACCCGTATACTCTTCTTGAGTAGGTGGCAATACGGTATTGGTAAACAAAAACTCTTCATTGCCATTAGCCCCAACACCATAGAACCTAACCCTTGAAGAACCGTCTTTGTATACTTCTAGTGTGGCATAGCCCATTTTTCCGGTATTGAACTGCGACCCGTTCAATAATCTAGTGGTACCTTCCTTGGCCCCAGATCCGCTTACAATTTGCGGTGTATTGTTTTCAACAATGTATTGTAAAGTATGTTCGTGACCGGAAGCGAATATTACACGATCGGAAAATTGGGCCAAAGTAGTTACCCTTTTCATCAATTCATTGTATCGCTTGTTGTTCAGATCCTCAACAGATGCACCGGAAGTATTTCTAAGTACATTAATAAATGTTCCCAATACGGGTACCGGCACAGGAAGTTCTTTGGGATAAAATTGTTTACGTAATGAAAATTGACCACCATGGGGACCATAGCTTGTAGTAGGGTGATGCATGGCAATAATCGTAGTTCTATCCCTATAATCCTTTATAGCGTCTTCCAATTCCAGAAAAAATTTCTCCCTGCTTTTTATATCGCATTTATCGTTCATATCCGGTCGCTTGTCCCAATTCGTCAAGTACCATTCCGTATCTATCGTAATAATAGCAACATCATCCGATACCTCTATAACATCCAAGGGACATCCATTTTCTGGTAAAAACGGGTCTTTTTCTTTCTTTTTCAATGCATCCTTGATATAGTTTTCTTCCCGCTCCAGACCTATTAAACCTTCTGTGTACCAATCATGATTTCCTGGTATGAACAATGGTCTACCCTTAAAATTATCAAGGGTCTTCAACTGGGCATCAAGATCATTTTTGGCATTAAAATATGCGGCTGTAGAATCCTTGGGGTCTGGCAAACCAGCAGGATATATATTGTCTCCCAAAAAAATAGCAGTACTGTTCTTATCCGCTTTGTCCAGTCTTTTCTTGAATATTTTCAAGGCAGCGTTCATGTCTCCCATTGGGGACAGGCCCGCATCACCTATAAGATAAAACGTATGGACCACTTCTTTGTTCTCTTGAACGTCCAACGCATATTTTTCATCTACATATTTAGTATCAATGGTGGCGCAACTGACAATTACGGATACTATTAATAGGTAAGCATAATATTTTCTCATAGTAATGTAACCCTCTTTAAATTTTTGTAATTTGGGTATTTCTAACCAAAATTTCCTATGTCGAATATCTTAGCCAAGGCACAAGATTTTGTGACCGATCTACTTTCTAGCAAGTTGGATAAGAATTTTCTATATCATAACCTCAGGCACACTCAACGTGTCGTTAAAAGTACTAAAGAATTATTGGACGCATGTTCTCTATCCGATCAAGAAAGGGAATTATTACTACTTGTTGCCTGGCTGCATGATACAGGATACACCAAAGGGATAAAAGATCATGAGGAGAACAGCTGTGCCATAGCCGAGACTTTCCTAACAAAGGAAGGTTATGAACCCAATAAAATAGAACAGATAAAAACGTGTATACTGGCCACAAAATGGAATGCAAAGCCATCTAATTTAATGGAGGAAATCATTAGGGATGCGGATTCCTCACATTTTGCCCAAAGTAGTTATATTGAAACATCTGAATTACTACGTGAGGAGCTAAAATTACTGGGTGTTAAAAATTTTAGCCAAAAGGAATGGTTGCAAGGCAACATTCAAGTATTTAGAACAGACCACCAATATTACACGGACTATGCCAAGGAACATTGGTCAGAAAAAAAAGACAAGAATTTAAGAAAGCTGATCAAGGATAAAAAATCCGAGAAAAAAATTGCAAAAAAAGAACGGCTCAAAGCCAAATTTAAGGGCGAAAGTCCAGATCGGGGCATACAGACCTTATATAGGGTTACGCTTAAAAATCATATTACCCTAAGTGATATTGCGGATACCAAGGCCAATATTCTTCTTTCTGTGAATGCCATCATTATATCGTTGGCATTATCCAATTTAATTCCAAAATTGGACAACCCGTCCAACGATTATCTCATTTACCCAACCGTAATCTTTGTTCTCTTTGCTATAGTATCAATGATATTAGCGGTTTTGGCAACTAGACCCAATGTAACCAGTGGTTCTTTTACCAAAGAAGATGTGGCCAACAAAAATGTGAATTTATTGTTTTTTGGTAATTTTCATAAAATGAAATTAGGTGAATACGAGTGGGCCATACAAGAAATGCTAAAGGATAAGGATTACATATATTCTTCCTTGACCAAAGACCTTTATTTTTTAGGAATAGTGCTCAATAGAAAATACACCTTGTTGCGTTGGACCTACACTATATTTATGATAGGCATGATCCTCTCCGTTATTGCATTTGCAATCTCGTTCAAGTTCTATGGCCCGGACAGAAAACTAGAATTATTGAGCCAAGTACTATTCCTTTAAGGTATTGATCAAATCGTTGTAAGTATAGGTTTTATCCGGAGCTTTCTCCGTTTTGTATAGGATTTCCGCACGTATGGCCTTAAGACCCGATACGCCCTGCAACCCCTCTAACTCAACAATCTCTATTTTGTTGGTAAAATAACCTTTAGATTTTAAGAACTTAATATATCTTAAATACTCCAGTTCATCTTTTTTCTGTGAATACACGATTGAAAGCATGCCTTTCTTGGTCAATCTTTCCTCGGTTCCCTTAATATATGATTTGTCTATCCTTTTCTTTATTACCTCATAACGGGCGTTATAGGTTCCATCAACATCAAATTGTTTTTCATCCATTCTAAATCGAATGGATAATGAGGTATTGTACACCAGTATTAATGAGGTGGCGTCTAACGGAACGGGCAACTCAGGTTTTAGGGCATAGTGCACATTTTCCATTTCACACATTACCTGTAATTGCCAAAGTCGAAGATTATTAAGATATAGCTGGTTATATTCCAAATCTTCTGATATAGATTCACCAATGTACATATTATGTTCTACTCCATCCGTCTTAAAGCGCTCATAATAATGTGGGTACATGTTTTGTGCACTTTCTTGCTTCTTATCAATAACGGCAGATAATTTTTTATTGATCAGGGTTACACTTTCATCATAGTTTTTTCTATGATCGTAATATGAACCCGTACCCATATCAATCTTTGCCTCATAGGCAAGAATATGTTTTTCAATGGTACTATCGGATTTTTTTAAATGCTCAAAAACCGGTGTAATTTCATCGTGTACAAAATCAAATATGGCCTGCTCACTATTGGTGTACAACATTTCCTTTATACTTTCAAGGTGATTGTTCACCCTGAATATCAATTCTTCATAAATGGGCAGGTGCCACTTTTCCATAGCCAAAGTAAGAACATTGGCTATTTCGGAAAGCTGTATCATTAAATCTCGCTGAATGGCAAGGTTTCTGGCCTTGGAAGAATCCTTAATATCAATTTGACCAAATAATGGATACACATCCTTAAAGATAATTTCCCTGAACGCAGTTGGTCTTCCTTCCAACTCATCTCCCATAAACCTTTTGGCCTCTTCCTGAAATTTCCAATATACAGAGGAATGCACAGAGGTACACTCATTCTGTATAATTGCATCTATCCTATTATTTTCCTCATTTTTGGCGCGTACCACAGCAGAAACGATAAAGGGCATTACATCGTCCAGCTTTTGCGCATTTACACCATTCAGCACTCCTTTTCGTTCAGAAACTACTTCTAGAACGCCCAATAATTTTCCTTCAAAGGCAATGGGAGCAAAAATTGCACTCTTTATTTGCTGCTCCTTTAATGCAGCATAAGGCTCCACACCCTCATTTGTCTCCACAAAACGGTCAATATCGGTTATGATGAAATAAGCATTGTCATTGATCAACTTGTCATACGACTCCATGCACAAAGCGGTCTTGCAGCTTAAATGATCTTGACCATGTAAAAGAAAACTATTGAAGCTCATGCCTATAATCTCCTCAAACCTATCGCTCTTGGCATCATATGAGGCAAAACCCACCTTTATATTGGGCAGTTTAAAGAAGGATTTGAAGGTCTCCTGCAATTCCTCCATAAAATTTACGGGACGTAAATTATTCTTGGAAATCAATTTTGATTTTATATCGGATATGGCCTGCTCTGCCGTAACGTCAAACAAGTTTGCTATAACAAAACCCTTGCTAATAAAACTTTCTGGCGGAATCTTCTCCATCCACAATGCTACGTCATATGGGTTTTCCAACAATTCATCTACATCGTCCTGGGTAATGTCTTTTGCTTTTTCAGTAGCAATAATCTCTATAAAATCTGCATTGTATAAAATTCTGTAGTGGCGCATAACCCCCTGCGCATCTGGTATATCATAAAAATAAGGTCTGCTGAAATCAAATTCAAATCCATAGTGGAAATTCAAGATTACAACACAGCTCATGATATAGTCCATATCTTCGCCAAGGCTTCTCATTTCTGGCTGATATTCCCTACCAGCTTCACTGATTATCTTTTGAAAGCGTTTTGTTGACTTAATGATAACATCCCTGTACGGCAGCGTGGCAACCTTAATTTCGTTGGTACTCAATGCCTCGGTAAAGGTATCCTGTAAAATTCTATCAATAACCTCCTTGTATTTTTCCAATAGAGCAAAATCCGTAAATCCGTCACGCAGTTCCGGATATTGGCTTTGGGCATCCAAAATGCGTTTGGCCGTTGCAGCCAAAAAAGGGTCATCTCCGGTCAATTGTTCCTCATACTTCCGCAGAAGTTTGTCAAAACTGACCAGATGCTTTAAAGGCATAACACTATTGTACGGATGGTTCATGTAATTCTTAGTCTACATTTATGCTGTAAAGTTACAAAACACCACAAGTTTTTTGGGAACTACTCCCATATGGTTGGCGGGATTTTCGGATATTTAACGAAAAATAGACTATGTCATCGGAAACCAGACTTAATAAAGCCCTTAAAAATGCCAAAGTCCTTTCCTTTGACGATACTTCCAAATTCATTCTGTTTAGTGACTGTCATAGAGGCGACAATAGTTTTGCCGATGATTTTGCCAATAATAGAAACATTTACTATCACGCCCTAAAATTCTATTATTCAGAAGGATTTCAATATTGCGAGCTTGGTGATGGTGATGAACTATGGGAAAATATTCACTTTGAATCTATTTTTGAAGCACATAAAAATGTATTTAAATTATTAAAACAGTTTCATCTAGAACATAGATTGCACATGATCTGGGGCAATCATGATATGGTCTACAAGGATGAAGCTTATGTTAAAAAACACCTTTCAAGTTATTTTGAGCCTATTGACGATAAGGACAAATCGCTCTTTGAGGGCATAAAATACCATGAGGCCATTATATTAAGGCATAAGGATACCCAACAAGAAATTTTTCTTACCCATGGCCACCAAGCAGATTGGTGGAACTATACTTTCTGGAGATGGGGCCGATTTTTAGTCAGGGTCCTTTGGAAACCTTTACAGGTATGGGGCATTGCCGATCCTACCTCTCCCGCAAAGAACTACACGGAACTTATAAAAGTAGAACGGCGTATAAAAAAATGGATTTTAAAGCACAACCTTTTGGTTACGGTCATAGGGCATACCCACAGGCCCCGTTTTCCAGAACCTGGTGACATCCCCCTTTTTAACGATGGTAGTTGTGTGCACCCTAGGAGTATAACAGGAATTGAGATAGAAAACGGAAAGATCTCATTGATCAAATGGCAGATCAACACAACCGATGATGGTACTTTACGTGTTGTACGTATTTTACTTGAAGGTCCCCAAAAACTAGAGGACTATAGAGAAAAGTAATGTAATGGTTACAATAAACGAACTTATAGACCAAATTCCTGTTAGGCATAATCTAACATCGGGCATTATGTTGTTGGGGGTGGTACAAAACATCTTTATAAGTCTTATAATGTTGTTAAAAAGTAAGGGAAACCCGCCCTTAAAATATTTGGCCCTAGCAATTTTGTTCGGTGCCATAATATTTTTAGATGTATATGTCTGTTACACCGGGCTAATGAAGCATGTACTTTTTTTAAACGATTCTACGGAACCTTTGGTCCTTTTATTAGGACCCATGATTTATTTTTCCATTTATGGTTTCTTAAAGCGGAGGCACATATCCCTAAAACAAGGTTGGTGGCATTTTGTGCTTCCAGTGGGCTATTTTATGTCTCAAATTCCTTTTTACCTTGCACCACTATCAGTCAAACTTAATGCTTATCTAGGCGCATATTTTAATGATTTTCCCACTGCTAACGTAACAGAAAACTTTAATTACAGCTATCATTTTTTCAAGGATATTTTTGATTGGCTTATTCTGATAAGTCTTTTAACCTATACCATCCTATCAATGATCTTGGTTAGGGAAGAACATGCTAGAATTACTCAAAATGCGTCTACCGGCAACTATGCCAAATATATATTTACAAGAAACTCCGCGCTTATACTGTGTTTCTTTTTCTTACTTGTCTTTTGCGTATTTTATATATATGATGATGATAAGGGTGATCAATATATTGCAATTTTTGAAACCGTAGTGGCATTTGCAACCACCTATATTATAGTTTCGGAATCACGCTTTTTTGATAAATCTTGGGTAGCGGACAAATATGAAACTTTAGGAAAACCTACCAAACAAATTTCATTTAAGGAAATAGAAACATTTGTTGATACAGAAGAGTATGTGCTATCCATAAATGCAAGTTTAAATGATCTGGCCGGACGCTTACAGATGCACCCCAACCAAATTTCAAAGGCAATTAATCTAGGGTTTGGCTCAAACTTTAATTCCTACATCAATTCTAAACGAATAGCCCTTGCAAAACATAGACTGATAGATGCGCAATATAACCATCTCACCATTGAAGCTATAGGAGCATCTGTTGGTTTTAAATCCAAATCTGCCTTTTACAATGCTTTTAAGAAAGAAATAGGGTCTTCCCCTTCAAAATTTCAAAAAACAATTTATCCAAAATTGTAATTGTGGAGAGATTGGCGGTCCATTAAAACCACAAAGACATCTAGAATCTTCAAATTTGACCAAAACTTAACGGTCATGGATAAAAGGTTTAGAAGATACGATTTGGATTGGTTGCGTGTATTTGTCTTTTCGCTATTAATATTCTATCACGTGGGAATGTTCTTTGTTCCTTGGGGGTGGCATTTAAAAAACAATATCATTTATGAATGGCTAACCTGGCCTATGCTTTTTTTAAACCAATGGAGATTGCCCATTCTATTCCTTATTTCTGGCATGGGAACCTACTACGCTTTTTCTAAACGCACCCTGTTGGAATTTAACAAAGAACGTTTTCTACGATTAGGTGTGCCCCTGCTCTTTGGTATGTTGGCCATTGTACCCCCTCAAATCTATTTTGAACGTTTGGCGGAAAATCAATTTCACGGATCCTACCTGGAATATCTTGGTACTATTGCATATAAGGGTGTTTACCCAGAAGGTAACATTAGCTGGCACCATTTATGGTTTTTGCCTTACCTATTAATATTTTCCATTCTTCTATCCCCCGTTTTCATTTTTTTAAAACATAGAAAAAATAAACTGATCAGTTGGACCAAGGGAATACTTCAAAAACCACTGGGACTTTACATTTTTATAATACCATTGTATTTGCTAGAAGCATTTATGGAACCTTTTTTTGATATTACCCATGACCTCCTTAATGATTGGTTTAACTTCACTTCTTCCATGACCTTGTTTTTCTTTGGCTTTGTCCTTGTTGCCAATGAAGAGGTTTTCTGGATAGCTCTATCAAAAATCAGACAAAAAGCACTGAGATTTGGTATTTTAGGATTTATAGGTCTACTCTTAATCTGGCAATTGGAAGATGGTTACGTGGTACATTTTACCGAAGCATTTTTAAAAGTCTTTAATTTTTGGTCATGGATTCTTGTACTATTGGGCTATGCAGCAACCTATAAGAACAAACCAAGCAAATACCTAAGTTATGCCAATAGAGGAGTGTACCCATTTTACATCCTGCACCAAACAGTCATAATTGCATTGGCCTATTATGTAAAGGATTTAAACTGGGGGCTGCTTACCAAGTTATTTGTTCTTATAATAGGTACATTCCTAATTTGCTGGTTAATCTATCATTTTATAATCTTAAAAATAAAAATTTTACATCCCCTATTTGGATTGAAAAAAATGGTTTAACATCTCATTGATCATGAAAAAGTAGTTTAAAAATACGCCCTAAAACTTCAACAATTATGTGACTTACTTAAGGTTTTGGTTTCTAAATATATAGAATCAATTAAACCTTATTAAAATGAAAAAATTTATTGCAGAATTTATCGGGACGCTATGGTTGGTCTTAGGTGGTTGCGGTAGTGCCGTCCTTGCAGCAGGATTTCCAGAAATGGGTATTGGCTTTGTTGGGGTATCCTTGGCCTTTGGACTCACCGTGGTTACCATGGCGTACGGCATAGGCCATATTTCCGGATGTCATTTAAATCCGGCAGTATCCATTGGTCTCTGGGTAGGGGGACGTTTTGACGGTAAAGATCTATTTCCTTATATCATTGCCCAATGTATGGGGGCTATTGCGGGTGCTGCCATACTTTTTCTTATTGCATCGGGTAAATCAGATTTTGTATTGGGCAATTTTGCCGCCAACGGTTATGGAGAGCATTCCCCGGGAGGATACAGTATGACTTCTGCATTCTTCATTGAAGTAGTTATGACCTTTATTTTTCTTTTTGTGATTTTAGGTTCTACATATACAAAGGCCCCAAGAGGATTTGCCGGCTTGGCCATTGGACTTTGCCTTACACTTATACACCTAATTAGCATACCGGTCACTAATACTTCTGTAAACCCTGCCCGTAGTACCAGTCAAGCACTTTTTGTAAACGATTGGGCACTAGGGCAACTATGGTTGTTCTGGTTGGCCCCAATTATCGGTGCTATTCTAGCAGGAATTGTATATAAAGTTATCTCCCCTGAAACTACGGATTAAGTTATTCTCACATTAAGAAAGCGCATCATATTTATATAAAATATGATGCGCTTTTATTTTATGGTATATTTAAAGTATCAACCAATCAACTCAACTTTAACATGCCATTATTCATTGTAATTTTAGGAATACTTCTACTCTTTGTACTTATTGCCCGTTTTAAATTAAATGCTTTTATCACCTTTATCATCGTATCCTTGTTCGTTGGTATCGCAGAAGGCATGGACCCCTTAAGCGTTGTGGACTCCATTCAGAAAGGTATAGGCAATATATTAGGTTTTCTCGTCATTATTTTAGGTTTGGGAGCCATGTTGGGCAAATTGGTGGCAGATAGTGGCGCCGCCCAACGTATAACTACAAAACTGGTAGAAAAATTCGGTAAAAATAATATTCAATGGGCCGTTGTCCTAACAGGTTTTATAGTAGGTATTCCCATGTTCTATTCCGTTGGGTTCGTAATTTTAGTGCCCTTGGTATTTACCATTGCCGCAGCTACCGGGCTGCCCTTATTATATGTTGGACTTCCAATGTTGGCCTCCCTCTCGGTAACCCATGGATATCTGCCGCCACACCCAGCCCCTACTGCATTGGCATCTATGTTCAATGCCGATATTGGCAAGACATTAATATACGGTATTTTAGTGGCCATTCCAGCAATTATCGTGGCAGGCCCCTTATTTTCAAGAACTTTAAAGAATATAAATGCTACCCCTTTAAAGGAATTTATAAATCCTGAAATTTTAAAGGAAGATGAAATGCCCAGTATGGCCAATAGTATCATCAGTGCACTTTTACCCGTAATTCTTATAGCAATTGCCGCTCTTGCCCAGCTCTTTATGCCTACAGATTTCTTTCTAACAAAAATTTTAGTGTTTATGGGTAATCCTGCCATAGCCATGTTGATTTCGGTATTGGTGGCTATTTATACTTTGGGATTGGGCCGAGGCAAAAGTATGGCGGAAGTTATGGGTTCGGTAAGTAGTGCCATTACCGGAATTACCATGGTACTTCTAATCATTGCGGGATCCGGAGCTTTAAAACAGGTATTGATTGATAGTGGAGTAAGCGAGTATATTGGTGGTATATTGGAACAATCTTCAATATCTCCTTTAATTTTAGCTTGGCTGATCGCTACGGTCATCCGTGTGTGCGTAGGTTCCGCAACCGTAGCCGGTTTAACGGCAGCGGGTATTGTACTGCCATTGGTACAAGGCACCGGAGTTAGTCCAGAATTAATGGTGCTAGCCATTGGTTCCGGAAGTTTAATGTTATCCCACGTAAACGATAGCGGCTTTTGGCTCTTTAAAGAATACTTCAACTTATCCGTAAACGATACCCTTAAAAGTTGGACCGTTATGGAAACAACAGTAGGGGTTATGGGGTTGATCGGTGTTCTGGTAATAAATATGTTCATTTAAAAAAATTAATATGCAAAAGAAACCTTCTGAAAGAATTAAGGAATTAGGGTTGGTACTTCCACCCGCACCGCCACCTGCAGGATTGTACAAACCGGTTCTTGTCGTGGACCATTTTCTTTATATATCCGGACAAGGACCCATGCAGAATGACGGTTCTTTGATTATTGGCAGAGCAGGCGATGATATGACCATGGAAGAGGCAAAATTAGCCGCAAGGCAAGTGGCCTTGACCATGCTATCCACTATACAGACCCATTTTGGCGATATCGATAAAATTAAACATATTGTAAAGACCTTGGGAATGGTAAATTCCACTCCAGATTTTGGGCAGCAACCTTTGGTCATTAATGGTTTCAGCGAACTTATGGCAGCTATTTTTGGTCCCGATAACGGTGTTGGTGTTCGTAGTGCAGTTGGTATGATACTACCTGGCGGAATACCTGTTGAAATTGAGGCTCATTTTGAATTACATCATTAAATCTCATGAAAGACGACCACTGGTATTCCTTACACTATCCTGAAGAGGTTATTTCGCCCTCACTGCTTGTCTATCCAGATAGAATACAGCATAATATCAATACCATGATTTCTATGGTAGGTGATGTAAATAGATTAAGGCCCCATGTAAAAACCTACAAAAATGCCAACATCATTGGTATGCAAATGTTATCTGGAATCCACAAATTTAAATGTGCTACGATTCCCGAAGCGGAATTGCTTGGAGATTGCAACGCTAATGATGTCCTATTGGCCATGCAACCTATTGGCCCAAATACTAAACGCTTTGTTGAACTCATAAAAAAATATGGCAACACCAAATTCTCTACCCTAGTAGACAACGCCAAAACTGTAAATCTGCTAGGTGATCTAGCTAAAGCGAATAATATTAAAATTCCGCTGTGGATAGATATCAATAACGGTATGAACCGAACAGGTATAGCTCCTGACCAAAAAGCATTGGCCCTATATAGAGCATTAAATGAACATGAGCATTTAATTGCCGAAGGTTTACATGTGTACGATGGTCATTTACGAAATACGAATCCCACTATACGCCAAGCAGATTGCAATACCGCTTTTGAACCAGTATTAAAATTAAAAGCCGCTATTGAGCAACTACGGATACCAAGTCCAAAAATAGTGGCTGGTGGTTCACCAACATTTCCATTTCACTGCAAGCGGAAAGATGTGGAGGCCAGCCCAGGTACCACATTACTTTGGGACTCCGGCTATGGAAATCTTTTTCCAGAGATGAATTTTTTACCTGCGGCAGTTTTAATAACACGTATACTCAGCAAACCCACTACTGGTATTCTTTGTTTTGATCTAGGTCATAAATCCATAGCACCAGAAATGCCTTTTCCCCGAATAGAATTTTTAGACCTTGAACACAGTAAGCAAATTAGTCAGTCAGAAGAGCATTTGGTAGTTGAATATGACGACCTTACCATACCTGAGATAGGTGATGTGCACTACGCAGTTCCTAAACATATTTGTCCTACCGTAGCTAAATACGATACCCTTACCGTTGTTAAAGATAATGAGGTTATCGATCATTGGCCGGTAACTGCAAGAACCCAAAAATCTACTATTTAAACATGTTTATATTCGATGCCCATTTAGACCTATCCATGAATGCCATGGAGTGGAACCGCGACCTTACTTGGTCTGTTGAAGATATTAGAAAAGGTGAGCAAGGTATGACCGATAAACCGGATAGAGGTAACAATACAGTATCGTTAGATGCTATGCGAAAAGGTAATATAGGGCTCTGTATGGCAACGCAAATTGCCCGTTATGTCCATAAGGACAATACACTACCGGGGTGGAAATCACCCCAACAGGCCTGGGCACAGACACAAGGGCAACTGGCATGGTACAGAAGCATGGAAGATGCTAAAGAAATGGTTCAAATCACCAACAAAATTCAACTTGATGCGCACCTGGAACTTTGGAAAACCGATAATGAAAAGAAACCTATTGGCTATATATTAAGTTTAGAAGGTGCAGATTCTATTATCGACATCTCATACTTAAAACGTTCATATGATCAAGGGTTACGCGCCATTGGCCCCGCACATTATGGTCCTGGCACATATGCCCATGGTACCAACTCATCTGGTGGTATCGGTACCAAAGGAAGAGCGCTATTAAAGGAAATTCAACGTTTAGGAATAATTTTAGACGTAACCCATCTATGCGATATCAGTTTTTGGGAAACTATGGTGAACTATGACGGTCCTCTTTGGGCCAGCCACAACAATTGCAGGGCCTTGGTTAACCACCATAGGCAATTTACAGATGAACAGATCAAGGAAATTATATCACGTAAAGGTATTACTGGTGTTGTACTTGATGCTTGGATGATGGCTCCAAATTGGGAAAGAGGGGTTTCTAGACCGCAATCTGCAGGGGTAAGTCTACAGCAAATGCTCGATAATATCGATCACATTTGTCAACTTGCCGGTAATGCCAATCATGTAGGCATTGGTTCTGACCTAGATGGCGGATTTGGAAAAGAACAAGGTCCTGCCGATGTAGATACTATTGCAGATTTGCAAAAATGTGTTCATTTATTAGAAAACAGAGGGTATGCACCTCAAGACATTGAGAAAATAATGAGCGGAAATTTCATTTCATTCTTAAGGGAAAACTTAAAATAATGTATTGAAAAAATTATACGCATATTTAGTCTCACTCATATTATTACTCGGGCTTTCGGAGCAAAAACAAGAAAAAGACAGCGACTAACACTGCTAACAGCTACATTTCAACGAATTATATGACAATGAATTAATTTTTAACGAAGCCTTAAGTGCCCATGGCAGGGTATTTGTTATCTTTATTTCATCATATTGAGTAATAAATGAGAAATTCTTTTTTTCTTTTAATAGTTATGGTTTGTTGTGCATTAACCAAGGTTTCCGCACAGTCCGAATTTCCTACTCCAAAACCCTTAAAAATTGAGGCGGCAAAACCTATTGAGCCGCAAGGCAAGACAAGTACGGGCAATGCTTTAAATATGCCTTCTCTGATCAAGGAACAGCCCAATATTGATATGAATTCCAGAAATCCGGTAAAAATGTTGCCCGATGAAGAATTGGTACAGGCAGGCACGGGCATGAAGATTGATCCAAGGGTTGGTCCTGGAGAGCGCCTAAATGGATCTGGACAATTTTTTGCAGACCAGTATTTAGGAGATATTAAAAGTAACGGAAAATATATTGGTATTGTTTGTAGAGATCATGAATATGTAGACGGTGACCGTGTTAAGATTTATATGAACGATATGGTCATTGAACAAAATCTATTACTGACCGGAGCTTTTAAAGGAATTAATGTAGACCTACAAGATGGCTTTAACCGTTTGGACTTTGAAGCTTTGAACCACGGTTCCTCTGCACCTAACACCGCACAGGTAGATGTGTACAATGATAAAGGAGAGCTGATCTACTCTAACAAATGGTTATTATCCGCAGGTTCCAAGGCTACTTTGATCGTTACCAAAGAATCAATGTAGTCCTAATTTTTACTTAGTTCTTTTACTTACCAGGAACATACGTGCGTTTTGCGTTTTTTAGAACATCATTACGATAATAAAGTACTTCTTTCCAATTTACATTCCTGTAACTATCAATCTGATCGTTAAAATGTGGCGAACCGGGATTACCACTTTGTCCGCCTGCCAGAATACTTTTAGCCTTTACCGTATCCCCAAATTCAACAACTGCGGCAAAACTGTTGCCCCTTGTACCATATAATTTTTTAGCACCATCCGTTGTATACCGAGCGCCATAAGCGGCCAATGCCCCCCACCTACCGGATGCAAAGCCTATAGGAATGCTTGGTTGTGCATCATCAAAATGTTGTACGATATCTCCTGTAGTTCGCTGATATCTATTTACCGCTCCCCACGGCATTTTCCACGTACCAAAATCTACCGATAGTTCATCAATCACCTCTTCAAATATCTTTAATGCTTCTTCTGTATGTGTACCAAAATAAATCATACGTTCCATGTCACTCAACCCTTCCGGATGCGCTGCCCTACTGCCCATTGCCGTTCCATAAAAGTGGGCCAAGGTCATAGCTACTTGATCTTCTCCAGTAGTGTAATCCCAATCTTCTAAAATTTTTATTGGTTCCCTTAATTTTGGATTTTTATCGTCATGCGAATTATAAGCCTTTACCAATCCAGGAATGAGCGCCTTAAAGGCTGGTAAAAATGGATCATGTGCCAATTGAATTAAACTATCTATGGTATATCCTTTACGATCTTTCAATAAGTCAATAGCATGTACTCCCCTAAAATTCTCTTGATCCCTGGACATATAATAGGGGTAATCTTCTTTGCTAGGACTAAATTCCAACGCTGCAGTATACGGAGTGGAATTACAATTCTGGATCCAACCATTTTCAGGATTCTTTATTAGAATATTTTCATCTACCGTATGCAATCCTTGCCAATCTGTCTTAGGGTCATTACCATCTACAGGTTGAGAATAGTTGAACTGAACTTCTCTTTTTGGAACAAAATTTCCATGAAAGTATGCAATGTTGCCTTCCGCATCTGCATAAACCGTATTGTTGCTTGAGTTGGTTCGGATATCCATCATAGTCCTAAAACCTTTGTATCCACTTTGTTTTGTACGAATAAATGATTGTTCCAAAGCTTTTACAGGTTCCCACATCATGGCAGATGCCGTCCATTGCCCATCGGCAACATGGGTTATGGGTCCGTGGTGCGTTCTGTATGCAGGAAATTTTTTCTCTTTCAATACTTCTCCATCCAGATACTTTAATATTATTTCAGACGATGCTACAGGACGTAATTCTTCTCCGTATTGATACATCAATTCGTCATCGTTTTTTATAATCGTTTCCTTGAATTCATCCATAACATCAGTATAGGTTGATGTATGCATCCATCCGGTTTTTTCGTTAAATCCTTGGTAAACGAAAAACTGGCCCCAAGTTACCGCACCATAGGCATTTAATCCCTCTTCAGAAACTACATGAACTTCTCCCCTAAAATAAAACGAGGTATGCGGATTGATCAATAATAAAGGATTACCGGACCGTGTCAGCTTACCAGAAATTGCAATTCCGTTAGAACCTTGAGGCTCCTCCACTTCCTTCTCTTTATCTAATTGCAACATTTCCATCTTGGGCAGCTCCATATCACTCTCATAAAAAGCGGCGATCTTCCTAGTAGAAATGCGCTCAATATCCCCACCAATAGAGCCTTCACTAAAATACATGGGCATCCATGGTTCAAAATGCGTCAGCAATTTCGGTTTTACTTCTGGGTGCGTATAGAGGTAGTAATTTATTCCGTCTGCAAAAGCATCACATAATTCTTTTAACCAAGTAGGACTCTTTTCATAATTCGCTTTAGCCTCTTCTTCGGTCATAAACAGTTTTGCGCGCAAATCGCTGTACAAGGCTTCTTCGCCATCTACTTCTGCCAATCTACCCGTTGCCCATATGTAGTTTTGCTCTACACGGTTAAAATCATCCTCGCACTGTGCATACAACAATCCAAAAACGGCATCTGCATCTGTCTTACCATAAATATGCGGCACACCATAACCATCCCTTATAATCTCAACATTTGCCGCTTGTGCTTCCCACTTATCCACTTTGGGGTTACCGGCTTTCTCCGTATTACAAGATAAAAATAGGATGAAGACCAACACATAAACTATTTTATTCATAACCACTATACTTTTAGATCATTAAGGCTTATAAATGTACTTTATTTTTACCAGCTGCCACTTGCACCACCACCGCCAGAACTGCCGCCCCCGCCAGAAAATGAACTAGAACTACCACCAGAAGAACGACTGCCCGAACCAAATGAATGGCTTCCTGATGAGGAGAATGTTTTTCTATAATAAGTCTTGTCATTTTTTAACCATGAAATACTTAGTTTGTCCTTGCCCGTTATTTTTAGTTTTATAAATGCAATGATAGCCGCTATACCAAAAAAGGGTAACAACAGCCATAATAAAAGCTTTGGTTCATCAAAAATTTGCATGACCATATCTTGGTCAGACGTATAAATACTATACGCAATGAATAAAGGAATTACCATGAACACCATACCAAACAAAGTTGATATAGAGCCTCCTAATAACATAAAAATACCGGGCAGTACACCTAACTTACCAATGAACATTCCTCTAAACACCTCTATTACGTTTTGATAACTCCTAAAGAAGAAAAAACCACCTACACCCATGAATATGGAAAGAAAAACACCAAGGAAGATGTTCATGTAAAGTTTATCCTTATCATGTTCATCAGCTATTTCTTGTTTAAATTCTTCTAATGCTTTGGGGTCATTAAGAAATTCAATAAGCTGATTCGTCGCATGATCAATACCATTAAAATATGCCTCTTCCTTAAAATTAGGAATCATGGTATTTCTGATGATTCTTGATGCAACGGCATCGGTAATATAAGGCTCTAACCCATAACCTACCTCTATTCTTACTTCTCGGTCCAATTCTGAAAATAGAATCAGTAGTCCGTTATCCTTTCCTTCTTGACCAATTCCGTTTTGGTTGAACAGCCCATTGGCATAAGTCTCAATGGTTTCATAACCTAGTTGCTCTATAGTTACAATGACCAATTGATTGGTAGTAGCGGTTTCAAAATCTACCAAACGCTGATTTAAATCCATTTCTTGTTCTGGCGTAAAAATGTAGGCACTATCGGTTACAAAATCACGCAGCTCATAATATTGTTCTTGAGCATTGGCACACAAACCAATTAGAAGAAAAAAGAAGATCGTTTTTTTAAACATTGAGCGGTAGTCTGGTTACTCAAATATAAAAACCTTTATCGATTCCTTACATCAATATCAAAATCTATTCTAGATTCGGTTAAACTTTAGAATTGAAGTAACTTGCGATTCATTACCGGTAGGTCTTGACCGGACATTAAAAACAAAACTAATTACCCCAATGGCAGAAAAAAAAGTAAGTATACTAACCGCATTTAAAACTATAATTTGGCCCAGAAGAAAACTTGTGTTATTGGGTTTATTATTGATCGTTATCAGTAAAGCGGCCAGTTTTGTGGCTCCGGTATCCTTGCGTTATTTTCTGGATGATATTGTTCCCAATAAAGATTATGATCTGTTAAAAGTTTTGGTGGCCGTGGTTATCCTATCCTTTTTGGTTCAGGCAGTCATGTCCTTTTTATTGACCAAAGTTCTTAGTATACAGGCCCAATATATGATTTCCGAACTACGAGCACAGGTTCAAAAACAAGTTCTTTCCTTGCCCATACGTTTTTTTGACAATACAAAATCAGGTGCGTTGGTATCCAGGATAATGAGCGATGTGGAAGGTGTACGTAATTTGATCGGTACCGGACTCGTACAATTGGTAGGAGGTACCATTACGGCGGTGGTTTCACTCATTTTATTATTGAGAATTAGCCCAACCATGACCTTGCTGACCTTTATACCACTTATTCTTTTTGCCCTTATAGCGCTAAAAGCATTTAAAATTATACGACCTGTTTTTAGGGAACGTGGAAAAATTAATGCGGAAGTAAAGGGTAGGTTGACCGAAACTCTTGGAGGTATACGTGTCATTAAAGGTTTTAATGCTGAAGAACAAGAGAGTAAGGTTTTTGAGGAAGGTGTTGACCGTTTGTATCAAAATGTGAAGAAAAGTTTGACCGCGACCGCAATTATGACCAGTTCATCCACATTTTTACTAGGCCTTGCTACTACGGGCATTATGATGGGGTTTGGAGGGTATAAGATGATGCAAGGAGAATTGACCACCGGCGAGTATTTTGAATTTACATTTTTACTTGCGCTCATGGTGGCCCCTATTGTTCAAATGAGCAATATTGGGAGTCAATTGACCGAAGCCTTGGCCGGATTGGACCGTACCGAAGAATTGATGAACAAAGTATCTGAATCTGATGAAAAGAACCGTACGATCAACCTGAGCAATATAAAAGGAGACATGGTTTTCAATGATGTGTCCTTTGCATACGAGGAGGACAAGGAGGTTTTGCACAACATAAGTTTTGAAGCGAAATCTGGTGACGTCATTGCCTTGGTGGGTAGTTCAGGGTCTGGAAAATCTACTATTGCTGGCTTGGCCGCCAGTTTTTTAAATCCAGACTCAGGAGAGATTACCATTGATGGGGTCGATATGGCCAAAGTGGACCTGACAAGTTTTAGAAAATACTTGGGAGTGGTTCTGCAGGATGATTTTTTATTTGAAGGAAGTATTAAGGAAAACATTCTTTTTCCAAGACCCGATGCTTCTGAGCAAGAATTACAGGATGCAATCAAAGCGGCTTATGTTAATGAATTTACAGATCGCTTTGAGGATGGTTTGGATACCGTAATAGGAGAGCGTGGTGTAAAACTATCTGGTGGGCAACGGCAACGCATAGCCATTGCAAGGGCCGTACTGGCCAACCCAAGAATCTTGATTTTGGACGAGGCAACCTCAAATCTGGATACCGAAAGTGAATCATTAATACAAAAAAGTTTGGCCGAACTTACCAAGGGAAGAACAACCTTTGTCATAGCCCACCGCTTGAGCACCATTAGAAAGGCCAATCAAATTTTGGTCATTGAAAACGGACGTATTGCAGAACAGGGCACCCATGAAGAACTGATTGCCAAAGAAGGCAGATACCATAACTTGTTCACCTATCAGGCAAGGATATAAGATTGTTGTTGTTGGTTGTTGGTTGTTGGTTGTTGGTTGTTGGTTGTTGGTTGTTGGAAAATAAAAATATGTCAATTCGAGTGAATTGTCCAAGTATAAGAAGATTTGTATCGAGAACACTCATTTATATCTCAGATATTCTCGATACACTTTTATATGTATGCTTTACTGTAAACTACAATCACGCGAAATGACTATAGTTCTGAAAAACCATTGTATTGTTTTGTTGATAAGAAACAGTTATACATCCTCTGGAGCTAGCTCTACTTTGAGTCCGTCCATTTCTTCAGAAATATGCAATTGACAACCTAAACGCGAATTTTCCTTAACATTAAAAGCTTCTGACAACATAGCTTCTTCGTCATCGCTCATTTCCGGCAATTCGTGGTCAGATTCCACATAACACTGACAAGATGCACACATTGCCATACCTCCACAAATACCTATGGTTCCTTCTGGTGCCAGTTCATACGAACGTACCACTTCCATAAGGTTCATATTCATATCCGTAGGAGCATCTATTTCATGGGTTACTCCGTCGCGGTCTATTATTGTAATTTTTATATCGGTCATAAATCAGTGGGTTAGTGGGTTAGTGGGTTAGTGGGTTAGTGGGTTAGTGGGTTAGTGAAAAATATTACTTCATTGATTTAATAAAGGCATATAACATTTTTGATACTTGATTAGTTTCATTTATCAATTCTAGTGCCATTTCTTTTTCTACATACGCTAATCTTTGCGCAAGATAAAGCATGGATCTTAGTTCACTGTTGGAAGCTAAAGAAAAATATAAAAAGCGTTTAAAATCCGCATTAGAACTTCTTTCAAAACCTTCTGCTATGTTATTAGAAATAGATACTGAAGCTCTAGTAATCTGATCCCGAAAACCAAAATCTTTTAAATCCCTAAATTGTTTATAGATAAGAACCGCTAAATCTTGAGATTTCTGCCAAACCTTTAGGTCTTCAAATCGTTGTATAGTCATCTTTACTAATTCACTATTTCACCAACACACCAATTCACAACTTTACTCAATCTTTTTCACCACCGCTTTAGGCGCTTCTTTTTTAGTTCCGTCAAAACCGCTTACGCCACCTACCGTGGTATATTTCATAACGTACTTTTTATCTGGATGAATTTTCTGGAAAGCACTTTGGCACATTAGTGTAGCCTCATGAAAACCGCAAAGAATGAGTTTTAATTTTCCAGGATATGTATTTACATCACCAATGGCATAAATACCGGGAATATTGGTCTGATAATCAAATGTATCTACCTTAATTGCATTCTTTTCTATTTCTAGTCCCCAGTCGCCAATAGGTCCCAGTTTTGGGGATAGTCCAAACAAGGGTATAAAATAATCAACCTCCAAAAGCATTTCTTCCTTTGCTTCGGAAATTTTTCTGACCAGTATGGATTCTAACTCATTTTCCCCATTTAAATCTATGATTTCCGCTGGTGTAATTAAATTTAATTTTCCTTGGTTTTTTAGTTCCTGAACTTTTTCAACAGAATCCAGTACTCCCCTAAATTCATTTCTTCTATGTATCAAGGTTACCTCAGAGGCCATATCTGCCAAAAAAATACTCCAATCCAGTGCAGAATCGCCACCCCCGGCAATGACCACCCTTTTATTACGGTACACTTCAGGGTCCTTGATCATGTAAGCAACACCGTTGTCCTCATATTTGGACAGGTTATCCAACAGGGGTTTTCTAGGCTCAAAACTGCCCAACCCACCGGCGATTGCCACAATAGGGGCATGGTGTTCCGTTTCCTTATTTGTGGTGACCACAAAAGTACCGTCGTCTAATTTCTTAATGGTTTCCGCTCTTTCACCCAACGTAAATCCGGGCTGAAAGGATTTTATCTGTTCCATTAAGTTATTTACTAAATCCCCGGCCAAGATCTCTGGAAATCCAGGAATATCATATATGGGCTTTTTGGGGTAGATTTCAGCACATTGACCACCTGCCTGTGGCAAGGCATCGATCAGATGACATTTTAATTTTAATAGTCCTGCTTCAAAAACGGCAAAAAGACCCGTAGGTCCTGCGCCAATTATCAATATATCGGTCTTAATCATTGAAGAAATCGTTTACGCCTTTCAAAATTATAAATCCATTGATTCATAAATTATGATTTTCATCAGGATTTAACCACCTATATTAATTACGTTCTGTATTTGTGGCGCATATTTCTTAATGGTCATTTCCACACCGCTTTTAAGGGTCATTTGATTGACGCTGCAACCAACACAAGCGCCTTCTAACCTTACGGTTACCGACTCTTCCTCAACAGAGATTAGGCTTATGTCACCCCCATCACTCTGTAAAAAAGGTCTAATTTCAGCCAATGCTTTTTCAACATTCAATGTTAGTTCTTCAAACGTCATATCTACTATTTCTTAACTGCAGCACAACCTGCCATTGTTATAATCTTTATTGCTTCCGTAGGTGGTAAAGTCTTATTTCTACCTACAACTTCCTGTACTACCTGCTTGGTAATTTCCTCAAATGCAGATTCTACAGGTGTTTGCGTCTGTAAAGCGGCCGGTCTTCCTACATCACCCGCTTCACGTATACTTTGCACCAAAGGTATTTCTCCCAAGAAAGGTACGTTTAAATCTTCTGATAGATGCTTGGCACCTTCCTTACCGAAAATATAGTATTTATTCTCCGGTAATTCCGCAGGTGTAAAATAGGCCATATTCTCAATAATTCCCAATACCGGAACATTAATGGACTCTTGTTGGAACATAGCCACCCCCTTTCTTGCATCCGCAAGGGCCACTTCCTGTGGGGTACTAACTACAACGGCTCCCGTAACCGGTAGCGACTGCATTATACTTAAATGAATATCTCCCGTACCCGGTGGAAGATCGATCAGCATAAAATCCAATTCGCCCCAATGTGCATCAAAAATCATTTGGTTCAAAGCCTTACTGGCCATTGGCCCTCTCCAAATTACCGCTTGATCTCTTTGGGTAAAAAACCCTATCGATAACAATTTAACCCCATAGTTTTCTACAGGTTTCATTTTAGATTTACCCGCTACATTTACCGCCAATGGTTTTTCATTGGCAACATCAAACATAATGGGCATGGAGGGTCCATAAATATCAGCATCCAATAGGCCAACCTTAAATCCCATTTTTGCAAGGGTTACCGCCAAATTAGCGGTTACGGTAGACTTGCCCACTCCCCCTTTACCGGAGGCAACAGCAATTATATTGGTAATACCTGGAATTGGTTTCCCCTTTATTTCATTGACCTTATTGGGCTTTGCCGCCGGGGCTTCCACCTTTACATTGATCTTGATCTTAGCTTTTTCATAGACTTCCCTATGTATAACCTTTAGAATCTCGACCTCCGTTTTCTTTCGCGCCTGTAAACTTGGGTTCTTAATCGTTATATCTACCTCAACCTCATCACCAAAAATTTGAACATTGGTTACCGAACCGCTCTCTACCATATTCTGACCTTCACCAGGCACTGTAATATGCTCTAAAGCTTTAAGGACATCTTTTTTCTCTATCTTCATTATATAAATTCATTCTTGACCTGCCCGTTTGCAAACAGGCTACAAAGATAATCCTTAGATGTTAGATTATGAAGTTAGCGTATTGAAAATGAAGATGCCATTATAAATAGAATCTGTTATTGCCATAAGTTAAATTCTTACGGAATTCTGGCTTTTTCAATAAGCGGAACCTAGCAAAATCTGTACCTTAGAATTCCAGCACAATTTAAATAATAGTACGCCCCAACCATGATACGCATAAGATCACTTTTTACATTTATAACACTCTGCTTTATTTTAGCCTGTTCAAGCACCAAAAATCAATTTTCAAAAAAAGATGTTCAACGCTCCCAAAAACTTGTAGGGCTCAATTTTGACAAAAAATATATAGATACCCTTTACCCCTACCTACAGCGAAATAAAGAAGGGTTTGACAGTTTAAGAAAATACACTTTGAATGCCAACACCATTCCTGCCGTACAGTTTAACCCGCTACCCTTGAATTTTATTCCGCGTGCACACAAAGGTTTTCCTGATTGGGAAATTCCTGCAGATGTTGCTCTTCCTGCAAAAGAAGCCGATCTGGCCTTTTTTACCATTCCAGAACTAGCATCCCTTATTAAAAACAAAAAAATAAGTTCCGTAAAACTTACGCAGTTCTTTATTGACCGATTAAAAAAATACAACCCCATACTTCAATGCACCATAACCATTACCGAAGAAATGGCACTAAAACAGGCGAAACTACTAGATGAAGAGCTTGCCGCAGGCCTTTACAGGGGTATCTTACACGGTATTCCCTATGGAGTAAAGGACTTGATGGCAGTAGAGGGTTATAGAACCACTTGGGGCGCCGCGCCGTACAGAGACCAGGAAATTAATATGACGGCCACGGTGGTCAAGAAATTACAGGCTGCGGGTGGGGTTTTGGCAGCAAAATTGGTCTCCGGCTCCTTGGCTCGTGGTGATGTATGGTTCAATGGCAAGACCAAAAACCCATGGGATACGGATCAAGGGGCCTCTGGCTCCTCTGCAGGTTCCGGCTCAGCAACTTCGGCCGGATTGGTTCCTTTTGCATTGGGAACGGAAACATTGGGCTCCATAACCTCACCCAGTACCCGAAACGGAATAACAGGTTTACGCCCCACGTACGGTAGGGTAAGTAGGCATGGCGTAATGAGCTTAAGCTGGTCAATGGACAAAGTGGGACCTATGGCCAGAAGTGCAGAAGACTGTGCCATTGTGTATAGTGTAATAACCGGCAAGGATTCCCTGGACGCTATGACCATGGATTTTCCTGACGGATTTGACCCTACACGAAATTATAGGGATCTTAAAGTTGCCTATCTAAAGAAAGATATAGAAAAAGATTCCTCGCTTAGCAAGGCCAATGTAGAAAAAGCCATTAAGACCTTTATAGAGATGGGAATAGACCTACATGAAGTGGAATTGCCAAAGGATATACCCTACTCTAGCTTTGATGTTATCCTAAGAGCAGAAGCCGGTGCATTTTTTGACGACTTGGTCCGTTCTAAAAATGTGGACAAAATGGTGGAACAAGATCAACGCTCAAGGGCCAATTCTTTACGCCAGGCGCGTTTTATACCAGCGGTAGAATATTTACAGGCCAATAGGCATAGACAGATATTGATAGAGAAAATGCAGACAATCATGAAAAACTTCGATGTACTTATCTCGCCGTCATTTGGCAATAGACAATTGATCATTACCAACCTTACCGGCCATCCTGCCATAGCCATACCAACAGGACTGGACAAGGAGAAACACCCAACTAGTATTACCTTGGTGGGCAACCTATATGACGAAGCAAGTATACTCTTACTTGCCAAAGCATTCCAAGACCAAACTACGTTCGATAAAATGCACCCGGAAGGGTATACAGATTAGTTGTTGGTTGTTGGTTGTTGGTTGTTAGATGATTGAAATTCCAAGTTAAGTCCAGAACTATTTGTTTTTAAATGGATTATAATAACCTCATTATTCAATTAAAAAATTGCAAATGGATATACTAACTGATATTCGAAAATAACTGTCTTACCCTAAGGTTCTCAACTACGATCAAAATGACATTCCGTGAAAATCCAATTTTCAACACAGTTAAATCTTTCTACCGTCCAAAAGGTTGATAATTCTTGAACCAAAGCCGGCATTTTTTTCTGAATGGGTTACTTGAATAATGGTTACACCATCTTCCTTGTTCAGTTTTTTGAACAGCTCCATAATTTCCTCACTTTGTTGCGAGTTTAAATTTCCGGTAGGCTCGTCGGCCAATATCAATTTTGGATTGCCGATCAATGCACGGGCTATACCTACCAATTGTTGTTGCCCTCCACTAAGCTGGGTCGGAAACAAATCTTTCTTGCCCACAATATTAAATCTATCCAACATATCCGCAACCAATGCCTTACGTTCAGAACCCTTTACTTTTTTATACAGCAAGGGCATTTCCAAATTTTCCTCTACCGTTAGGTCGTCCAATAAATGGTAAGATTGAAACACAAAACCTATATATTCCTTATAAAGATTTGAACGATATTTTTCTTTTAGGGTATGCACGGATTCGCTTAAAAAATCATACTCTCCTTCGTCAAAAGTATCTAACATACCAATTACGTTAAGTAATGTAGATTTACCTGAACCTGATGGCCCCATAATAGAAATGAACTCCCCTTCTGCAACCTCTAAGTTTATATCCTTAAGCAAGAATACACGTTGCCCACCTTGTTGAACCCATTTAAAAATATTTCTTAATTGTAATAACATCTTATATATAGTGAATTAGTTGATTAGTGATATAGTGTATAAGTGATTGATGGTTAA
The DNA here is from genome assembly GCF_007827235.1 of Maribacter sp. MAR_2009_72. NCBI lineage: Bacteria > Pseudomonadati > Bacteroidota > Flavobacteriia > Flavobacteriales > Flavobacteriaceae > Maribacter > Maribacter sp. MAR_2009_72. Next base: position 2,314,830 of record NZ_VISB01000001.1, read on the forward strand.
AATCATATTTATTATTCCGCTCTTAAACTTTTAACAGGATTTATATTAGCGGAATTTACCGTTTTTACCATCATAATCATCAATGAGACCAATACCATTGCCAATCCGCTGATGGCAAAAATCCACCAACTGATTTCTGTCTTATTGGCAAATTCCTGAAGCCAGATATATAATCCGTACCATGCAAGGGGTGCCGCAATGACAAATGCTATTAAAACCAGTTTTAAAAAGTCTTTTGACAGTAAGAAATTAAGCTGTATTAAATTGGCACCAAGTACCTTACGTATTCCTATTTCCTTGGTTCTACGTTCCGTGGTGTGTATGACCAGACCAAACAGCCCTAAACAGCTGATCAGAATTGCAAGACCGGTAGCCCATTGTAACAAGATTGAGGTTTTTTGCTCACTTCCGTAAAAACGTTTTACGGTATCATCCATAAATGTGTATTCAAAATCAGATGACGGGTACAGCTTGTTCCAAATCGTTTCAATTTTAGAAAAAGTAGCAGGCCAATCACCCGTGTTTTTACTATTCAATTTAAAATGAATGGTTTTGAACTGTGTCCACCTACCCCTGTAGGAACCTCCTGTGAACGCCATTGGGGCCACACCATATTTTAAGGAATGTTGGTTAAAATCATCCATTACTCCAACAATGGGCAAGTTTTCATCATCCACCTTTAGATTTTTACCCACAATATCTTCTGGTTCCGTTATTCCCAACACTTTTAAATACGATCTGTTGACCACAAATTCCCGAATGGAATCGTTCAATGGCATTCTACCGGCCACCAACTTTAAATCATAAAGTTGAAAATAGCGGGCATTACCGTACATCAATTGTAAATTAGAGTTTACTTCCTTATCCCCTTCAACGAACTTAACACCCATGCTCATTGTAGAAAATGATGCCGGCGGATTTCCAGAAAGTACCACCTGATCAACTCCCGGCAATTCCTCCATCTGGCGAACGAACCTTGTTCGTTTTACGGCAGAGGTATCTCGCCATGGTGTTCGGAAATACGCAATAGCCTCTGTTTTAAAGCCCATATCCTTTTTCATGATATAGTTCAATTGCTTACCCACCATTAATGTAGCAATGATAAATACCTGTGCAATAACAAATTGAAATACGGTTAAATATTTTCGTAACGAACCCTTATCCGAACTGGGCAGGACCCGCTGTTTCAACACAGAAACCGGTTTGTACTTGGACATAACAATAGCAGGATAAAAACCCGATAAGACCGTTACCAAGAACAACATGAGGATTATACCCATAATTATCCAAGGATTATAGAAAAGTTCAAAAGTGAGTCCCTTAGGTATGAAATCCGAAAATTGGGCAAGCAGCCACTTTGACAGGAAAAAAGAAAGTGTTGCAGCGGCCAAACTCAAAATGAACGTTTCTCCCAAGAATTGGAGTACCAACTGCTTCCTTGAACTTCCCAAGGTTTTTCTGATTCCTATTTCCTTTGCTCGTTGTATGGCTTGGGCCGTATTTAAGTTGATAAAGTTTATACATCCCAAAAGGACAAGAATCACCGCCAATGTCAATAAACTTTTTAATGCCGATAACGAAGTGCGACTATCATCAAAATCAAATGTATGATAATTTGGATTTAAGTGAATATCCGCCAATGGTTGCAAATGGTACGCACTGGTTCTGCCTATGGCCACCATTTCCGGTTCATCATGCTCTTTTGCTATACGTGAAAGGATTTCTTGAACCTTTACAGGGTCTGCCCCTTGGGATAATTTCACGAACAATTGAGAGGCCGAGTTGGTATTGTTCCAATTTGCTTCGTTCACGGCATTGGTCATATCTTGGGTAGCAGCGGTTTTTAAAGAGATGAATTCTTCAAAAACAATATCCGTTCTTCCTTTAAAATTTTCCACAATGCCCGATACTGTTGCCAAAATAGTATCATTATAGACTACGGAATTTCCTATAATATTTTGCAGTTCCTGATCGGGAAAGTATTTTTTTGCCCGTTGCCGGCTCAAAACTACCCTATTTGGCTCCGTTAAAGCATTATCGCTATTACCCACCAACCATTGATAATCAAACACCTCAAAATAAGAGGGGGAGGCATAGGCCACAAATTCAGGATCTTTGAACAAGTGACCCGTCACCTTATTTTGTACATGTAACGGGAATGCTGTGAATATTGGGGCAACAGCATTCAACTCGTTCATTTTAAGGTCCACCAACGCTTGCGCCAATGGCACGGTTACGCCTGCATTGTAAAAATCTCCATCCGGACTTTTAAAGGACGTAGTAACCCTATATATTTTATCCCCATCTGGATGAAACTTATCAAAAGTAAGATCATAAAATACCATTGCCCCAATTACAAAAGCAGCGCTAAGACCAATAGAAAGCCCTAAAATGTTTATCAAGGAAAACACTTTATTTTTCCAAACATTACGAAATGCGATTTTTAAATAATTACGTAGCATATTGGTTTAAATTTATTCCGTTCGTAAACTTTTCACCGGGTTGGCCCTAGCTGCCCTAACCGTACGTGTACCTATGGTAAGAAAGGCTATTACCAAAGCTAAAGCCCCAGCTGCTACAAAATACCATATACTTAAATTAATTTTGTAGGCATAGTTCTGTAACCATGAACGCATGGCCCACCATGCAATTGGTGAAGCAATTACAAAGGCAATCAATACCAATTTTAAAAAATCCTTGGTCAATATATAGGTAATTGAAGAAACACTTGCCCCTACAACTTTTCTAATGCCTATTTCCTTGGTGCGCTGTGAAACGATTAACAAAGACATTGCAAATAGCCCCATACAACTTAATATAATTGCAAGTATAGAACCACTTGTTATCATTTTAGCCGTTGTCTTTTCCCTTCTAAAAGTCCTATCTATATTTTCATCTAAAAAAGACCCTAAGAATTCTGCATTAGGCTCCAGTTTTTTCCAAGCATTTTCTATGGCTGCAAAAGAATTGGCCATATTTGCCGGTGATACTTTTACAAAGCCATAGGTAAGGTTTTGTTGCCTGCTCATAAAAAAAGTCATGGGTGCAATTTCCTGATCTAAATCCCTGAAGTTGTAATCTTTAACAACCCCGTAAACGGGATAGAATACACCATCATCAATCTCTAATTGTGAAACTAACGGATCTTGCTCACCCAATTCTTTGGCCATTGCCTCATTGATCACCACCCCCAAGCTATCACCGGCACTCTCAAAATTTCTTCCGGCTACCAAGTTTAATCCTAAGGTCTGAACATATTCATTGTCCACCACCAAAAAATTCGTCATTACTATACGGCCTTTATATTCAAAACCGATACCACTAGAAGACCTACTACCATCTTTTCCAAGTCCCAAATTACTGTCAGAACCGCTTACCGAAACTATATCCGGATTACCGTTCAACTCATCACGTAACAATTCTACCAAATCATGACTATTACGCTTGCCGTTTATTGGAAAGGAGACCACCTGTTCCTTATCAAACCCTAAATCCTTATTTCGCATATAATCAATTTGACCCCATAACACCAATGTCCCAATAATCATAAGTATAGCTATGCCAAATTGAAATACCATAAGTACGTTCCTCACCTTATTATTACCGGAAGATTCCAACTTTCCTTTTAAAGACTGTATGGTTCCCAAACGACTCATCAATAGGGCCGGATAACCACCTACCAACATGGTAATAGCAAAAACCGTAAGTAAAAGTCCTATTAAAAACACAGGTGACATAAGTAGTTCTGAAGAAATCTGTGTATTGAATATTGATTTAAAATCACTTAAAAACACGGCACTCAATACTACACCTATAGTTATGGATAGTAAAAAGACAAACAAACTTTCACTCCAAAATTGAAAAAATAGTTGCTGCCTTTGTGCCCCTAAGGTTTTACGCATACCTATTTCCTTTAAGCGCTTTGCCGTTTTGGCAATACTCATATTTATATAATTTATACAGGCAATGAACACTATTAACAAGGCAATACCAAAGATGAGGTACGGCCCACTTCTACTCACCTCAACAAATCCGTTTTTAAAACTTGCAAAATGCACATCTTTAAGTGGTACTAGTTTAAGATTTATAAAACGGCCATTTTCATCTGCCGTGGCACCGTCTCTTTTTAACCGTTCTATTCCTTCCCCATAATGAAGATCAATAAATGCCTCACTGCTTTTTTCAAAGTCCGATGCCGCCAAACCTTCCTCAAGTTCTACATATACCGCATGATATTGTCTATCCCATGCTTCTTTACTTGCCCCATATTCATTATGACTTTCAAATCTAGCAGCTATTTGAAAATCTAAATTGCTCTGTGGAAGAATATTATCCGCGATAGCACTTACCGTGAACGGTTTTTCTTCCCCATTGACCAAAAGATTAACTGTTTTACCTATAACCTCTGTTGACCCAAATAATTTATCTGCCCCATCTTTGGTCATTACAACAGAATTTAAATTTTCTAAAGGATTCTTGCCATTGCCATTACGAACAGGGAAGCTGAACATGGAAAAGAATTCCTGGTCTACCCAAATAACATCCATACTTACCTCTTTTCCCTTATAAAGGGCAAGCGTGCCGTCCTCAACACAGCGGGCAAAACGCTTTACCCCTGGAACTTCTGAATATAATGCAGGGGCTAAAGGTGCTGGTTGAACGGCACCCACCTTAGGTCCTTTGGGTGTTTGTTCCGTACGTACAACTTTGTAAATAGCATCTCCATTGGTATGAAAACCATCATAGGAAAGTTGAAAAACAGCGGCCATAGCCAACAATATTGCAACGGCAAAAGCTACCGACAATCCCGTTACATTTAAGCCGGTATTTGTTTTGTCCTTTACTAAATTTCGCCAAGCTACTTTTAAATAATTTTTAAACATGATTCTCGTTTTTGATTGATTGATGACGTATCTATCACTCCGTCCGTAAACTTTTTACAGGGTTTGCCAAAGCCGCACTTATGGCCTGAAAACTTACCGTAAACAGCGCTATAAAAAGGGCCAGTATTCCTGCTAATGCAAACACGGTCCAACCCAAGTCAACCCTATATGCAAAATCTTGCAGCCATTTGGTCATTAGCCAATATGCCATTGGGAACGCTATGGTAACAGCAACCAAAACCAATTTTAGGAAATCCTTGGACAACATTTGCGCAATACCTAATACAGAAGCGCCCAATACCTTCCTGACACCAATTTCCTTTTTACGTTGTTCTGCCGTATAAGCGGCCAAGCCAAAAAGACCCAAACAGGCTACAAAAATTGCCAATACGCAAAATATAAGCCCCATGAACGCTGTTTTACGTTCTTGTGCATAAAGGCGTTCCATATTTTTGTCCAAAAAGACATATTCAAAGGCGGCATCTGAAATAATGGATTCAAAGGTTGATTTCAATTGGTTCAATGTTTCCGTTAGGTCTGCACTTTTAACCCGCATAAGAACAAAGGATTTAGCCTCACTTCTATAATTATGAAACGCATAGGCCCCTATTGGCCTATGAAGAGATTCGTAATTAAAGTCATCCACTATTCCGGTTATTCTAGCTTTATTACCAAAACCTCCTATCAAAACATTTTTACCTATTGCTTCTTCCGGTGTATACCCCAAATAGTCTATGGCCTTTTTGTTCAGAACAACTTCTATAAGCGTATCTCCTTCCTGTTTTACCAATGGCAATGTTTTACCTGCCAACAGTTTTAATTTTAATAGCTCAATAACCTCGGCGTCTGAATGATTAGTACTTAATTGGAGACCACTTTCATCGTTCTCATTTTTGAACAACGTACGACCGCTAACGGAAATGCCCGGAAAACCTTGGGCCATGGCTACATCAGATACCGAACTTAGTGATTTAAACTCCTCTACCAATGTTTGTTTAATAGCTGCTCCACGTATTCCTCCCGTGGTTACAGCAATTGTATTTTCAGGTTCATAACCCAGTTTCTGTTGCTGCATAAATTGTAATTGCTGGTAAATAACCGTTACGGCAACTATTAAAACCACCGATGCCGCAAATTGCAGAACCACCAATCCTTTCCTTAAAGTTATAACCCCTTTACCACTGTTGGTACCTGTATTTAAAACAGCTTTTGGTGAGGACCTGGAAAGATAAAAAGCAGGATAGGAACCGGCAACCAAGCTGGTAATTAACCAGAACAAAGCCAATCCTAATAACATTTCTACGCGTAACAACAATGAAATTTGCAATTCCTGACCTGATATAGCATTAAATGCCGGAATCAATAAAGCCGAAATACCTATACCAATAAGCAGAGAAATAAATGTTACCAAGCCTGTTTCCGCATAAAAACGCACAACCAAACTTTTTGAGGATGCCCCTAAAGTTTTATTTATACCAACATCTTTGGTACGCTTTTGCGATTTTGCCGTCATCAAGTTCATGTAGTTGACACAAGCGATCAATAAAATCAATAGTGCAAGAAATGTCAAGTTGCGTATTTCAGCAATGTCCCCAATATTGTTTGAATAGGAATTGACATACCCTGCAGAAAATAAATGTACTTTTTCCAAAGGCTGCAATGAAAACGAGAACCATTGCCCTGCCTTATCTACATTTTTATCCAAAACCGTTTGCATTTGCATCTCTGTGGTAGCAACAGATGCATTAGGTTCTAACTGGACATAGGTCTCAAAACTGGAATTTCCCCAACTTGGCTCCTTATACGCAAAAGTGGAACTAAATGAACCTATGGCATTATATGAGATCGAACTGTTGGACGCAAAATCCTTAAAAACACCTATAACCTCTAAATGATCTTCATTGTCCACTAAAATAGTTTTCCCAATAGGGTTTTCACCGCCAAAATATTTTTTTGCCGTACTCTGGGACAAGGCTACCGTATTGGGTCTTTCCAAAGCCTTGTATGATTTGCCCTCTACGATCTGTATATTAAAAATCTCAAACAGTTCCGGGTCGCACCAGTAAAGTTCTTTTTCTAAAAAATTGGTGTTGCCAACCTTAACAAAAGCTGTTTCGCCAAAACCATGTCTTAAGATGCGGGCCGCCTTTTTTACGGTTGGTATATCAGTCTTAAGCGCTGGAGCTACTGCTGCGGGTGCCGTGCATAGTACTTGCTTATCATAACTTTCATCGGTATGGACCAAAACCCTAAAAATATCTTTCTTTTGCTCATATTCTGTATCAAAACTCCGTTCATAACTTATAAATAAGAATAGGACAATGGTAATGGCCAAGCCAAGGGAAAGCCCTAAAATATTTATTCCTGAGAACAATCTATTTGTCCTTAGACTTCTCCAAGCTATTTTTAAGTTGTTATTGAACATGATTTATTTTTTTGGTTTGATTGATACGTTGTGACCTTTCCCTTATTCCGTCCGCAAACTTTTTACAGGGTTTGCCCTTGCTGCCTTGATTGCCTGAAAACTTACGGTAGCAATGGTTACCAACATAGCTCCCATCATGGCCAAGGCAAAAATCCACCATTTAAGAATTACCCGATACGGATATTCCTGCAACCAACCGTTCATAATGAAATAAGCTATAGGTACTGCAATAAAACAAGAGATGACCACCAATTTTAAAAAGTCCTTGGAAAGCATGTTCCATACATTAAAAATAGAAGCGCCCAATACTTTACGTACACCTATTTCCTTTTTACGTTGTTCCGCCACAAATGATGTCAATCCAAATAGCCCCAAGCAACTAATTAAAATGGCAAGTGCCGTAAATACTCCGGACAGGGTTCCTATGCGTTCCTCGGATGCAAATTTTTCGCCATATTCACTATCAACAAAATCATATTCAAAAGGAATGTCAGGAAAATGCTCCTTAAACACTCGTTCTATCGTTGCAATATTTTGTGATGCACTTTTATCTGGATTTAATCTCAGGTTATAATAACTTGCATTATTGAACCGGTCATATACGTACATTCCTTGCTTTACCGGTTCATAAGGAGATTGCGTAATCATATCCTGAACCACCCCTATTATTTTTAATGGTGGATTTGGATCTTCATCATCATCGTCTCGTAACAACTGCCCTACAGGATTTTCCATTCCCAAATATTTTTTGGCCGTTTCATTGATAAGAACGCCCAAGGAATCCGTTGCAAAATCCCTTGAAAAATCCCTTCCTTCTACAATTTTCATATTAAGGGATTTTGCATATTCCGGAGAAACCTCGGTCCATGCCAAATCTTCTTGAAAACCTTCTGGTTTCCCCTCCCAAATAAAACCACTTCTATTGGACCATATTCTGGTGGTTGGGCTACTAGATGTTGACATTTCCACCACAGCACCTGAGCCAATGAATTCCGCCCGCATTAAATCATATTTTCCATTAAAGTCCTGACTAAAAGTGGGTATCTGTATTAACCCTTCCTTATCATACCCAACAGGACGGTCCTTTGCAAAATTTATCTGTTGCATAACAATAACGGTACCTATAATAAATGCAACGGAGACCGTAAATTGCAACACGACCAGTATCTTTCTGGGCAAACCTGCATATTTACCCGTTTTAAAAGTGCCCTTAAGCACATCTACGGGCCTAAAGGAAGAAAGATACAAGGCCGGATAACTCCCAGCCACTATTGCCGTGAACAATATAAATATCAAAGATGCCCCCCAAAACTTAATATTTCCCCAAGGAAAGGAAATCTCCTTTCTGGAGAGTTCGTTAAAACCGTTCAAGGATAACAGTACCATTAACAAGGCCACGACAAAAGCAAACAAAACCACAATAAAGGATTCACTCAAGAATTGATAGATCAATTGTCCTCTCTGTGATCCAATAGATTTACGTATACCTACTTCCTTGCCCCTTTTCTCTGAACGAGCCGTACTCAAATTCATAAAATTGATACACGCCAATAACAATACAAAAGCACCAATGATACCAAATAGCCATACATATTTTATACGACCACCTACTTGTTCACCATTTTCAAAATTACTTCTCAAGTACCAATCCTTCATAGGAAACAAAAAAATCCGAGCATCAAATTCCCTAGAATTTTCATTAAGGTCCTGTTTCACCATTTTAATGGAGTTGGATACTTGCTCCATTGTAGTATTATCCGCTAACTGTACAAACAATTGAAAGGAGTTGTTTCCCCAAGAATCCTCTGCATTACGAATCCATTCGTTTACTGCTAAATACTTCTCCCAAGGAATAATATAATCGGTGTCGTTAAAGGAGTTATTGACCGGTATATCCTTATATACCGCGCTGACATTCAACTTGTGCTCATTGCTTACCGTGACCGTTTTACCTATTGGATCTTCATTACCGAACAAGGCACCTGCGGTGGATGCGGATAACATAATAGAATTGATTTCGCGTAACCCATCCTTTTCGCCTTTTATAATTTCTAGGCCAAAAAGTTCCGGTCCATTTGGCTGCATATAATTACCCGGTCTGGATATGTTCTTTTCATCATATTTTAAGTAATGGTCATTGGTCCAAGAACACATGATCACGTGTTTAAAACTATCGCCATAACCATCTTTTAAGGCTTTCTCCAAAGGTCTTGGAATGGCAGGGCCGGTACTTGTTTCACCATTAAAGGTTTGCGATTGAAAAACTTGGGCAATACGATCTTTATTTTTAAAATAGTCGTTATAGGTAAGTTCATCTTGAATCCATAGCCCAATGATTAATGTTACTGCCATCCCTAGGGCTAGACCTCCAACATTGATAATGGTATATCCTTTGTTCTTAAGAAGATTTCGCCAGGCTATTTTTAGATAGTTTTTAAACATGATTGTTCGTTTTTTGATTGATGCTTATTTGGTTCTAAACAGTGATTGTTGATTGATGACCATAAATTTAAACCTAAATTCGTGCCACACTACTAATACATTGTTTATCAATTGCTTACAATAAAACACATAAATTTATATGTAAAATAATTTGACAACAGTTGTACAATATATTTACAAAGACTGCTTAAAAATGAGAATGTTACACCATTCTAATCAATGGAAAACGAGATTTAGTATGTTATTTTCATGTACTACTCCGATCGTAAACTTTTTACCGGGTTTGCTGCTGCAGATTTTAATGATTGCAGTCCCACGGTCAAAAATGTAATCACCATAACAAGTACACCACTTGCTAAAAAGACCCACCACTTAATTTCAATACGATACGTAAAACCTTCTAACCATCTAGAAGCAAAGTAATAGGCTATTGGTGATGCCAGTACAAAAGCAATGAGTACCAGTTTAATAAAGTCCTTCGTTAGTAATTTAACTACAGACTGTACACTTGCGCCCAGCACTTTGCGTACACCTATTTCTTTTTTCTTTTGCTCTGCTACATATGAGATAAGTCCAAATAAGCCCAAACAGCTTATGAATATTGCCAAAATGGTAAATCCTACAGAGATAAACCCTAAACGCTTTTCTTCTTCGTATAACTTTTCTACTTCTTTATCTACAAATCGATAATCAAAAGGAATATTACTTAAGGTAGATTTCCATTGTTGTTCCAAACCTTGTAGCAACTGACCATAGTTATCGGTGTTTGCCTTAATAAACAGCCAATTAGGTTCCATTTCCTTATGCAAGAACAGAGGCTGAATCTCTTCTTTTAAGGAAGCAAAATGATAATTTTTTACCACACCTATAATTCGTAATTCTTCAATTTCATCGCCATAACTTTGCATCAAGGTGGCACTTAACGCGTTTTCAATATCAATATTAAAAGCTTTTAGCGTAGCCTCGTTCACTATGATTTGGTCTACGGTATCGGCAGTATTAAAATCCCTACCTTTCAACAATTCTATACCCATGGTGTTAAAATAGCCATCGCTAACACCATTACGTTTTACCACTGTTTTATTTTCCTTATTTCCGCCAGGCAAGTAAAATCCGTTATCTGCTAATATAATTTCCGATGGCGAATAATTTCCACTTGACACTTGCAATACGCCCGGTACTTTTAAAAATGATGCTTTTAAAGATTCAATCTTATTAGATGATTCTTCGGTCCCTACCCGCAATGCTAGAAGATTATCTTTTTTATACCCTAAGTCTTTGGTTTGGGCATATTTAAATTGTTGACCTATAATAATTACCGTGCTTATTAAACATATAGAAATTACAAATTGAAATACCACCAAAGCTTTTCTAAACGTACCACTACCAGATTGCAAAATAGCCGAACTCTTTAACGCTCTTACCGGCTTTATAGAAGATAGGACAATAGCCGGATAAACACCGGAAGCCAACCCTGTAACTACCCCTATAGCCAATAATAATACCACAATCTGCCATTGATATAAGCTTGTATAGGTCAATGATTCTTGTGTAACTTCATTTACAAATGGCAAAAGCAATATAACTATAGGTATACTGATCAACATGGCGAATATGGACAGTAACAACGACTCGCCCAAAAATTGCCGCATTAATGCATTTTTACCTGCACCAACTACCTTTCTAACCCCAATTTCACGCGCCCTTTTACTTGCCCTAGCCGTACTTAGATTTATAAAATTAATACATGCCACCAATTGTATAAAAAATGCCAAACTCAGTAAAAAATAAAGGTAGGTACTATTAGATACGCGATCCAGCTGATTTTTTCTACCGTTGGAGTATAAGTGAATATCAGTAACTTTTGTAAGCTCTAGCGTCTTACTGCTCATACCGGCATCTTTTAAATCTTGTGCTCCTCTATCTTCCATAAACTGGGGCAATTTTCGTTGTAGACCTAAACCACTACCATTTGAAGTCAATTTTACATAACTATACGCAAAATTATTGGTTGCAAAGCTCTGGAAGTTCTGCACAAAGGTTCCCATTCCCGGGGTACTCATGCTTACAATGTAACTAGGATTAAAATGCGTTTTATAAGCCTTTTCATCATAAACTCCTTTTACGGTAAGGGTTAATGCACTTTCTCCACTGCCCCAAACCACAGTTTTGTCCAAAGGACTGGTTTTGCCGAATAACTTATCGGACAAATATGATGACAGCATTACGGTATTGGGTTCATCTAAAGCCGTTTTTTCATCACCTTCAAGTATTTTAAAATTGAATACTTTGAAAAAAGTTGAATCTGCTAAATAGACCCTTGGTTCATAGTAAGCATCTTTGCTATTTGTCGCTCTTATTAGTGGACTGTAAAATGCATCGGTCAATACAACTCTGGTTGCTTCTTCTACCTCGGCAAAATCTTCTTTTAATGCAAATGCTATTGGTGGCGACGAGGTGGCGGAATCAAAAGATTCTTGACCATCACGATCTATAATTGTCTCCACCCTATAAATTGATGACGCCTGGTTATGGTGCTGATCATAACCCAACTGCGCAAATACATATAACAATATTACTAAACAGCTTACGGTACCAAGCGTAAGACCCAAAAAGTTTATAATAGTTTGCTGCTTGTTCTTTATTAAATTACGCCAAGCTATTTTGATATAATTCTTTAACATGATGTTCTTTTTGATTGATGAAGTTTGATGCTTTGCTTACTCTGACCGTAAACTCTTCACGGGATTAACGATTGCCGCTTTTATACTTTGGTAGCTTACCGTTAGTATTGCTACGATAATGGCAAGCACAGCTGCCAACAGGAATACCCCAACACCAATCTCAATTCTGTATGAGAAATCTTCAAGCCATTTATTCATGACAAACCAGCCTATGGGCAAAGAAATCAATATGGCTACGCCTACCAATTTTAGGAAATCTACCGTAAGCCGATATGAAATCTGACTTACAGTAGCCCCCAATACTTTTCTAACGCCAATTTCTTTAGTGCGCTTCTCAGCATTAAAGGCAGCTAATCCAAATAATCCCAAACAAGCAATGAAAATGGATAGAATAGTAAAAATGAAAAATATCTGACTCAGTTTTTGTTCTGCTTCATAAGTGGTATTAAAGGCCTCATCCATAAACCGGAAATCGAAAGGTTGACCTGGTGCCATGGTGTTCCACGTATTTTCAATGGCTTTAATATTATCTGCATAATTTCCTCCACTCATTCTTACCGCCATGTTTTGGGCATTTGAATTTAAATGCATACCCAAGGCACTAATATTTGTACGCAGCGTTCTATAATGAAAGTCTTTAACCACTCCAATTATGGTATAGTAGGTAGGGTTTTCTTGTTCTATTTCTTCTGATATACGTAAGCCTAATGCTTCTTCTGCCGTTACATTTAAAATAGGCAGCGTAGATTCATTGATTATTATGGCTGTAGAATCCGATGCATACGTCGGGTTAAAATCACGACCGGCAACCAGTTCCATTTCCATAGTTTTTAGATAGTCTGTATCTACATCCCACTCTTGCATTTGAATGGCACTTTCTTGATCTCTAGAACCTTCTTCAAAGAACGAAGTATCTGACCGCCAAGATGGCGTTGGATAATAATTGCTTAACGTAGCACTCTCTACAAAACCCATATTCGCAATCTGTTCTTTAAAAGTCTTGGTTTTGGACCCTAATGCACCCATTTCGTTTATTAGCAATACTTGGTCCTTGGTGAAGCCCAAATCTTTATTCTGTATGTAATTCAATTGCTGAAATACTACCAAGGTGCTGATAATAAGAAATACCGAAATTGAAAATTGAAAAATTACCAAGGCATTACGTACCCTACCATTGCCCACACTTTCAGTACTATTACCTTTTAACGTTTTAACGGGTGTAAACCTCGACATAAAAAATGCAGGATAACTTCCTGACAACAGCCCAAGTAACATAGTTGCCCCTATTAATGCCAGCCAGAATAAGGGCTGCGTAAACGGTATTGCAATTGATTTACCCGTAAAGCTATTGAAAAAGGGCAATGCTACCAGGGTCATCAAAAGTGCCACTAATAAGGACACAAATGCAATTAATCCTGATTCGGTTAAAAATTGAAAGACCAAATTCAGTTTATTTGAGCCCAAGGTTTTTCGCACCCCTACTTCTTTGGCTCTCTTTAACGAATGAGCCGTAGACAAATTCATAAAATTAACACTTGCCAAAATGATCAAAAACAGCCCTATAAAAGAAAGAATGTAGATATTCTGAATACTGCTCGTTGCACTCATTTCCGAGCTTTTATCTGAATGCAAATGAATATCGGTCAAGGGCATGGTGTGGTATCGAATATAATTACCAGATGCCGCAAACGACTCTGCCGTCATACCTGGAAAATATTTTTGTGCCCATGGTAACATGTAGCGCTCTAACATGTCTTGCAAGGGTCCTTGAAAATCTTCTACCGATGCTCCCGGTAGTAGTTTTATAAACGTAAAATAATTATTTCCGCCCCAATTGTCTTCTCTAGATGCTACGTTGCCCGCCATTGCTAAAAACACACTATAATCATTGAAATAGGAATTTTTGGGCATATCTTCAATGACACCGGTTACCGTATACGTATCTGTATTATCCAATAATAAATTCTGACCAATGACATCTGTAGCACCAAAATGTTTTTCGGCTGCGGTTTTGGTCAATACTAACGAGTTGGTACCCGTTAATGCTGTTTTTGCATTACCCGCAAGTAAGTCTATCCCAAAGAATTCAAAAACAGTGGAATCGGCATAGGTAATATAGTTTTCTTTGGCACTTTTATTTCCTCCAACTTTCTTAACATAAGCACTACCTATAGTTCTAAAGCGCACTGAAGCATCTACCTGCGGATAGTCCCTTTTTAAAGTTTCCGCCATTGGTGCGGCAGCTTCCCCAGCCTTAATTTCCGCTCCACCAAATTTGATATCAGAATCTATACGATAAATCCTATCTGCATCGGCAAACATTTTATCGTAGCTAAGTTCGTCGTAGATATATAGCGATATAATCAATGCCCCTGCCATACCTATGGCTAGTCCGAATGTATTTAGAAAAGTGAAAAAGGCTTGCTTCTTTAAACTCCTCCAGGCAATTTTTAGATAGTTCTTAAACATGGTTCTCGTTTTTTGGTGCTTGATTAAAACTCATCAAATTCTAATTTCATGCCATTAATTCAAACTATTGATTATCAGTCATTTATGTTTAAATATAAATACTAAGTGTCAAATATTTGGACAAAATGTGTCTAAATAATGTACAGTAAAGTTTTATTCCGTACGTAAACTTTTGATAGGATTCGCCCGTGCTGATTTAATGGCATGATAGCTTACTGTTAAAATAGCAACGGCTACCGCCATAATACCTGCCAAGGCAAACACCCACCAGTTGATTTCGACCTTGTAAGCATAAACATTCAACCAATTATCCATAGCGTACCATGCAAATGGCGTTGCAATTACAATTGCAATGATGACCAACTTTATAAAGTCTTTTGACAATAATGTGACAATACTAGAAACTTCTGCTCCCAATACTTTTCGTATCCCTATTTCTTTGGTTCGCAACATGGCACTATACGTTGCCAAGCCAAATAAGCCCAAACATGCTATGAATATGGCTAAAAAAGAAAATAGGGTAAACAGCTTTTTAAATCTAAAATCCGCTTGGTACTGTTCATTAAAACTATCATCTAAAAAGCTGTACAAGAATGGTCTGTGTGGTGCTAAAGTTGCCCATTTTTCCTCAATATTGGCTATTGACCGCTGCATATCATCTGTCTTTACCTTTAAGGAAATATACCTTCCATATTGAGAGTAACGCATGGATAGCGGAGCTACTTCTTGATGTAGGGATATGTAATTAAAATCTTTAACGACCCCTACAATGGTTCCTTCACGACCCCATTGCTGAAATTTTTTACCAATAATTTCAGAAGGGTCTGCATAACCAAATGATTTTACTGCAGCTTCATTTACGACCATAGCACTTAACGAATCTGAAACAAATTCCCTTGAGTACGCTCTGCCTGCTACTACTTCAATATTATAATGTGGTATAAAATCAAAATCTATTTCATACAAAAATGGCTCAAAATGTTCCATATTGCCTTCAAATGTTTCTATCTCTGTTCCGGCAGCCGGAAAATGACCTCCTGGCACTGTGCGTGAACTAGCTACAGATGTTACTTCTGGCAAATTTTTAAGTTCATTTTTTACGGTTTCTATCTTATCCAAAACTTCACCGTCCCAATTATAATCGATGACCAATTGTTGCTCATTGTCAAACCCAAGATTTTTGTTCAACATAAAACTTAGTTGAAAATAAACGATAACCGTACTTGCTATCAATGCAATAGATAAACTGAATTGAAAAATTACCAAACCTTTACGTAAGTTCACCCCTTGCGGAGAGGAACTTATCAGTCCTTTTAAAACACTGGCGGGTTTGAATCCCGACAAAATAAATGCAGGGTAGCTTCCCGCAAATAAACCGGTAATAATTGCCGTACCAAAATATAATGGCAACATATAAGAGCTAAAGATATCACCTATTATAAACTGCTTACCTGTAATATTCGATAACCACGGCATGCACACAAAAACAAGTAATAACCCTATGGAAGCAGATATCAAAACCATTACTAAGGATTCACCCAAAAATTGATAGACCAATCCTTTCTTATCGGCACCAATAACTTTTCTAACTCCTACTTCTCTGGCGCGTTCCATAGACCTTGCAGTCGCCAAATTCATAAAATTGATGCTGGCAATGACAAGTATAAATAAGCCTATAACACCAAAAATATAGATATTGGGCAGGCTGCCAACTATACCAGGTTGGCGAACAGCATCTGAATTCAAATAGGCGTCCTTTAACGGTTCAAATGCTACATTATAGTAATATTCCTTTTCTTCCTCTGACCTATGTTTATCTAAAAACACAGGCATTTTTGATTGAAAATCTTCAACATTAAAATTATCGTTTACCAAGAAATACGTATAAAAATCCACATATCCCCAAGACTCAAAAATATTTGGTCTTGTTTGATAAAACGAACTCATAGAGAGTAAAACATCAAAATTAAAATGCGAGTTTTTGGGCACATCTTTCATGACACCGGTTACGGTATATTGCCCATCATTGGCTCTGCCGCCAACACCTTCCATCACCTTACCCATTGGATCTTCATCACCAAAATACTTATTTGCCGTACTTTCTGTCAACACCACAGAATATGGTGCTTCTAGAGCTGTTCTAGGATTTCCCGAAAGTAATGGCCAAGTAAAAACACTAAAGACCGAAGCATCCACATAGAAGCAATCACTCTCTTGAAAAGAATTAGAGTTGTATTCCAACAAAACATCCGACCTACCCGAAAACTGTACTTTTTCAATTACCTCAGAAAAATCTTCTTTTAGAGCCGGTCCTATAGGTGCATTTCCCCAAATCCACTTGTCTTTTACATCGCTCGATCCCATATGGTGTACCACTCTATAAATTTGATCGCCTTTTGTATGATACTTATCATAGGAAAGCTCATTGTTAATGAACATTAAGATCATTAAAAAACAAGCCATGCCAATTGCTAGTCCGCCAATATTAATAATTGAATAGCCTTTATTCTTAGTTAGGTTTCTCCAAGCGATTTTTAAATAGTTTTTGAACATGACTCTCGTTTTTAGTCCTCCCCCTAGCCCCTTCAAAGGAGGGGTAACGGATTGGAGATTATTATTTACTCCCTTCTCTTCGGGAAGGGCTGTATATGGGACAATTATTCTTTCCTTAAGCTTTTTAATGGCTGAATCAATGCGGCACCAATAGATTGATAGCTTATGGTCAAAATAGCTATGGTCAGTGCAATGAATCCTGCGGTAAAGAATATTCCCCAACCAATAGTGATGTGATAGGCGAAATCTTCTAACCAACGGCTCATTAAATACCACCCTACAGGTACGGCAATGGCGATAGAAATTATAATCAGTTTCATAAAATCTACGGTAAGCAATTTATAGATGCTTTTAAACGGAGCCCCTAAAACCAAACGGATGCTGATTTCTTTTTTACGTTGTTCTACCATAAAGGCAGATAGTGCAAACAAACCTAAACAAGCAACTAAAATGGCGAATAAGGCAAAGCTGTTGAATATTTTACCCATGCGTTTCACATCATCGTGCATATGGCTGAACTCTTGATCTAAAAAACTATAATTAATGGACTGACTGGGCACATTTTTATCCCAAACCGAAGTAATTGAAGCCAAGGCTTCATTCACATTTCCTTTTTCCAACTTTAGCGATATAGACCCTAAATCTTTACCGATTACGAGCGATAGCGAAGAAATATCTTCTTTTAAGGACTTAAAATGAAAATCATCTATTACACCTATGACCTTAAACTGTTGACCGTTATTGTTTATTTCTTTGCCAATTGCATTTTCTAAGCCCAATTCACGTTGCATATTTGCATTTATAATAATTGAGTTCAAAGCATCAGACGCAAATTGCTTAGAAAAATCTCTTCCTGTTTTAACCGTAATACCAAGCGTTTTAATGTAATCATAATCTACTCTCCAGATTTGGGCAGGTATACCTCTACCTTCATTTCCTTCATCTTCCCTTCTAAATGTATTACCGTTTCTACTACCACCATCTACCGGCAAATAATTAGAAATGGTAGCCGATTTCACTTGTGGCAATTGAAGTAGTTGTTCTTTAAAATTTTCAGCACTTTCCCCTAAGATTCCGGTACCTTCTAGAACAACAACCTGTTCCTTATCATACCCCAATTCTTTTTGAAGAATAAAGTCCATTTGTTTGTAAATAATCAAGGTGGCAATGATCAGCACTACCGATGTAGTAAATTGAAAGACAACGAGTCCGCTCCTTAATTTGCCACTTTTACTGCCAATACTAAGACTTCCCTTTAAAACATTTACCGGTTTAAATGCCGATAAATAAAATGCCGGATATAAGCCCGCCAAAGCTCCTACCAAAAGAGCAGCAACTACTATTACCGGAACAAACCACCAAGCAGACCAAGGCATTTCTATCGCTTTTGATGCCATGTTGTTAAATGTTGGAAGTAATGCCCAAGTCAATAGCACGCCCAATAGAAAAGACACAAAACTAAACACCATAGATTCGGTCAAGAATTGCGTTATCAAATTGCTTTTATAAGCACCAATGGTTTTTCTTAAGCCAACTTCTTTAGCCCTATTGGCTGACTTTGCGGTAGAAAGATTAATAAAGTTGATTACCGCCAATAATAACACAAAACCGGCAACAGCGGCAAAAAGCCAAACAAAACGTATATCGCCATGCTTTAGACCATCTGCCATTTTAGTGTCTGAATACAGATGAATATCGGTTATGGGCTGTAGTTTGTACTTCATGGTTCTAAGCACCTCAATAAAGTCTGGAGCACGCCCTCGTTCGCGCTGTGCAGGTATAATATAGTCTTCAACAATAGAAACCATTTTTTGCTCCAATTCCTGCACGTTCGTATGGTCATCTACCAACACATAGGTAAAATAATTCTGGTTGGTCCAGTTTGCATTGGTATCTTCTATAGGTAGAAGAAAATCATAGGCCAGATGTGAGTTTTTTGGAGCATCTTCCATGACCCCGGTTACCGTATACGGAGTACTCTCATCATTATCTAAAATGATGGTTTCGCCCAAAATTTTATCCCCATTAAAATACTTTGCCGCTTTGGTTTCCGATATGACAATACTTTTTGGATTTGCCAATGCGGTTTTAGGATTACCTTGTTGCAACTTCACTTCCAAAAGTTCAAATGCTTCTTGATCCGCAAGCATAAAGCCGGTTTCCAAGTTATTTTGAGCTGCCCCAGCTAAGCGAATACCGCGTTTACCTGCACCAAAAATTTCAATTGTATTTATTTTCCCTGCCTTTTTTATTTCTGGAAAATCATTTTGCAAGGCTTCTGAAAAGGGTAATTGAAAGTGAGTGCTTTTCATGACTTCACCTTTGTACATGCCTTCTAACACTACTCTATATAACTGATTTTTTTTGGTATAGTGCTGATCATAACCCACTTCATTGTGAATGTATAAGGCTATTAAAAGACAGGCCGCTATACCAACAGAAAAGCCACCAATTTTAATGGTGGCAAATAGCGTATCCTTCTTAATACTTCTCCAGGCTATTTTAAGATGGTTTCTGAACATGGCTCTCGTTTTTATTGATCGATGATTTAATTATTATCCGTGATTAAGGGATAAGTTTGGTTGGTTTGATTTGGTTGATTACTTATTGCCTGTCCCCACCTGAACATTGTTCAATGACGGACAAAATGATTGATTGATAAATAAACTCCCTTACATCATGGCACCTATAGCCCTATTCTGACTTTCAGTTACGATTTGACCGTCGAATAGATTTACAACTCTATGCGCGTAATGTGAGTCTCTGTCCGAGTGTGTTACCATTACTATTGTGGTTCCTTCTTGGTTTAATTCTGTCAACAAGTTCATTACTTCAATTCCGTTTTTAGAATCCAAGTTCCCCGTTGGCTCATCGGCAAGTATCAATTTCGGATTGGTAACCACCGCCCGAGATATGGCCACACGTTGCTGCTGACCACCTGATAATTGCTGAGGAAAATGTTTTTCCCTATGCGCTATTTTCATACGCTCCAACACTTTCATTACTTTCTCCTTACGTTCTGCCTTTCCCATTTTCAAATAGATCAATGGTAGCTCTACGTTTTCAAAAACGGTAAGCTCATCTATCAAATTAAAGCTTTGAAAGACAAAACCTAAATTACCCTTACGCAGTTGGGTACGTTGACTTTCCTTTAAACCACCAACTTCATTGCCGGCAAAATTGTAGCTACCCTCCGTTGGGTTATCCAGCATACCAATAATATTCAACAAAGTAGACTTGCCACAACCGGACGGACCCATAATTGCGACGAACTCCCCGTCCTCTACTTTTAGGTTGACATTGTTCAACGCCAAGGTTTCTACTTCTTCTGTTCTAAAACTCTTTTTTAGGTTTGTAATGGTTATCATTTTTCCTTCTTTTTGATTGTTATAATGACATCGAAAATTCTCTGATGTGACAGTTTTTATTTTAAGACGATTCTTTCCGCTTCCCCGAAATTATCGTAGTTACTAGTTATTACTTTTTCCCCTGGTTCCAAGCCTTCCAATACTTCATAGTATCTAGAATTCTGTTTCCCTATTCTAATATTTCTTTTAATGGCTTCTCCCCCATCTGGATTTACTACAAATATCCATTGCCCGCCGGTACTCTGAAAAAAGCTTCCTTTTGGTAATAACAGCGCATCGTTAGATTCACCCAATTGTAATTTAATATTGTAACTCTGTCCTGAACGTATGGTCTCTGGCTTATTATCCGTAAATACCAAATCTACCTTGAACCTACCGTTTCTAACCTCTGGATATACTTTACGTAAACGCAACGGAAATTCTGCGCCATTACGCTCTAAAACCGCAGTAAGGTCTCTTTTTACACGATCAATATAATGCTCGTCTATATCTGCCTCTATTTTATAATCTGTTAATACATTGATTTGCCCTATGCGTTGCCCTTGAGCAATACTCTGACCAATTTCGGCATCTAAAAACCCTAATTGACCATCTGCAGGAGCCCGTACATTTAAATGATCCAGCCTTTGGTACACCATACCCAATGTTTTTTGCATACGTGCCAAATCTGTATCCAGACCTCTTAATGAAGTTTCCCTTAATTCATCATCTTGCTCTGTCTGTAGCTTTACAATTTCATACTGCTTTTGAGACAGTTCATAATTTTCTTTTGATAGTTGATAGGCTTCCCTAGATATTAATTCCTCATCGAACAACGCTTTGTTCTGTTCGTAATTTCTCTTTAACCGCTGCAGATCTGTACTTGCCGTTGCCAATGACTTTCTACCTTCTACCTGTCTAGAATCGAAATTCAATTTTGTGGAACGCAGATCGTTTTGCTTTAATGCCAGGTTACTTTCACTCGCCAAAATCTGTTCGTACAGATTCATGTTTTCCAGCTTTAAGATGATATCGCCTTTTTTGACCATAGCACCTTCTTCTATTAACTTTTCGCTTACACGACCACCTTCATAGGCATCCATATAAATAGTTGCAATAGGCGCAACGTTACCGTTAATGGTAATATAATCATCGAACTTTCCTGCAGACACCTCAGCCACCGATAGTTTATCTTTCTCGGTTCTAAATGTGGATACCGAACTGGCAAATAACAATTGATAGCCTACAAATAGAAGTAATAGCCCCAATGCAATGTAACCGTAGTGTTTTGGCTTCAATCCTTTTTTCTTTTCTAATTTTATATCCATGGTAATCGTTTGTTCGTTCTTCGTTCTTCGTTATTCGTTTGTTCGTTCCAAATAAAAATTTAGTTGGCTTCGATATTAAATACTGGTAGTCCTCGGTAAAAGTCCAATGTGCTTTTATTGATCTCTGAACGTAGTTTCACCTGTAAATTCTCATTTTGTGCACTCGCATATAAATTTTTGGCGGTAAAAAGCTCTAGAGCATTTATCAGTCCTTTTTCATATCTTTTTTGAGCAATGGTAAAGGCTAAATTCTGCGCCTCCATTTTTTGGTTGCTCTGCACCAATTCTACTACTAATGAATTATAATCTTGCACTAATTGCTGAATGGTTTGAAACAGCTCTTGCTCTTGTGTCTTTAAATTATTCTCTGCACGAAGCTTTTCTATTTTAGATTGCTTCACCTGTGATCGTGCAGACCAACCGTTACTAATGGGCACACTTAAGTTTACCCCTAAATATTGCGAGGTATTGTCTCTAAATTGCTGCCTAAAAGGCAAGGTATTCCCCAATGTATCTCTTGTAGTTTCAAAATACCCAGTACCAATACCTGCAAAGAAAGAAAGTGACGGGTACAATCTTCCCCTGGAGACCGCAACTTGCTTTTTTGCTGCCTTGGCTCTTAATTCCTGTGCTTTTATCAATGGTAAAAACTCGCGAGCTTCGTTGTAAACAGAATCAGATGTTATTTCGTTAAAAGCTGCATCTGCCACTACTTGCGGCAGTTCTTTTGTTATTTCAATTTCAGAGGTGTTCTCCAAGTTCATTTCTTGAATCAAGGTTAATTTTGCCGTCGCCAATTGATTGGCACTTTGTGTTACGTTCAATTTATCGGTCAATAGTAACGACTCTGCCTCATAAAGATCGGCACCGGCTTTTAAACCTAATTCTACCTGCTTTTCTACCAAACTGTAATTGGTTTGCGATACCGTTAATTGTTCTTTTGAGATTTCTACCAATCCTTCAAAAAACTGAATATCATAAAAGGCTTGCATTACCCTAAATGCCAGTAAATATTTTTGTTGCAGCACATCTTCTTTGGTTGCCTTGAACAATAATTTAGATGCTTTAATGGCATTTATTTTTTGAAATCCCCGAAACAAATCAATGGAGGACTCCAACGAATAATTATTAGAGTAGAAATCCTGATTTACAAATGTTCCCGTATTGGGATCTTCTGCCCTACCATAATTAACAAGATAACTAGATGATGCATTTACCGAAGGCAACAAGTTACGAACCGATTGTCTATAGGTTTCTTTATTAGATTGATTGGTATACTTAAAATCATTCAACTGTAAATTATGCGCTAAGGCATATGAAACACATTCATCTAATGTCCAACTTTCTTGGGCAAATACAGATGCCCAAATGGTCAGCAGCAAAAGTGTCGTTATTTTAAATCTTTTGATCATTTCTCTATTGGTATGCCATTCTCTATACTATATGCGTGCCATAATTTTAAATTATTGATTTACAGTTATTTACATCATAATTAAATTTACTATTAATTTATCAGTGTAAAAATGTTGTACAGATATTGTCAAAATTTTTTACAGTGATATGAAAATACAAACTTCTATGTGTAGATTTAAATGAGTTAAAAAGAATGTAACCATGATCGATGCAAAGATTCTTGTAATAGATGATACCAAAAGCGTGCTCAGCGCTCTTGAGATTTTGCTACAGTTTGAATATAAAAGTGTACAAACCATTTCTAACCCAAATTTACTTTCATCTTTTCCCAACCTTAAGGAAATAGATATCATATTATTGGATATGAATTTTTCTGCCGGGGTAAATACAGGAAACGAGGGTCTATACTGGTTGCGCGAAATAAAAAAGAAGGCTCCCCATATCTCGGTGATTATGATGACTGCCTATGGAGCGGTAGAATTGGCTGTTGAAGCCCTAAAAGAAGGAGCAACGGATTTTGTGCTGAAACCATGGAATAATGAACGCCTGCTTACAACGGTCAAATCTGCCTATGAACTTAGAAAATCACAGAAAGAAGTACAACACTTAAAACAGAAAGAGAGTAACCTAAAACAGGTTATCAATCAGAATTCCAATTACATCATTGGTAATTCAAAAGCACTTAATAGTGTAATGAGCCTTGTGCAGAAAGTTGCCAAAACCGACGTCAATATATTAGTGACCGGAGAAAACGGAACGGGAAAGGAATTGATTGCAAGGGAACTTCATAAGTCATCTGCACGAAACAATGAGGTTTTTATTTCTGTGGATATGGGTTCTATTTCCGAAAATTTATTTGAGAGCGAACTTTTTGGCCACGTAAAAGGTTCTTTTACCGATGCCAAAGATGACCGTGCAGGTAAGTTTGAAGCTGCCAATGGCGGCACCTTGTTCCTTGATGAAATAGGTAATCTTTCCCTACAGATGCAGGCCAAATTATTGTCCGTAATTCAGAACCGGGTAGTGGTACGTGTGGGATCAAACAAACCCATACCGGTAGATATTAGATTAATTTGTGCAACCAATTGTAACCTTGATCAAATGGTAGCCGATGGCTTATTTCGCGAAGACCTTTTGTATAGGATTAATACCATACAGGTTCAAGTACCTGCATTAAGGGAACGCGACAATGATGTGCTGGTCCTATCTGATTTCTTTCTTAAAAAATTCGCCCATAAATATGGAAAACCAAGTTTAAAAATCAACCAGTCTGCCCAAGAAAAATTAAAAAATTATGCCTGGCCGGGGAACGTAAGGGAGTTGTTACATACTATGGAACGTGCGGTTATTTTATCTGAAGGAAATGTCTTGAAACCGACCGATTTTCTTTTGGAAACAAAGACGAACATGACCGTTGAAAACGGACCTAAAACTCTTGAAGAAATGGAATTGGTCATGATTAACAAAGCGTTGGACGATCATGACGGAAACTATAGTGCTGCAGCAGATCAACTAGGTATATCTAGACAGACCTTATATAACAAACTTAAAAAATTCAGTAAATAATGGTCAGCAAAAGTATTTACTATCAACTTGTTCTAAGAATTTTTCTCATAGCAGCCTGCGCTTTGTTGATCGCTTTCCTATCCTTTAAGGAACACTATCTACTTTCCATATTGTTCGGGTTTGTATTTATTGCACAAGCTTACGGACTTGTACACTATGTAAACCAGACCAACCGAAAAATTGCCTACTTTTTCGATGCGATCAAGAATGAGGATTTCACCTTACGTTTTCCAGAAAAACTTAGTGTAAAATCAATAGAAGAGCTGAACCATAGTTTGAATATGTTGAACAATATGATTCAAGAAATTCATCTTAAAAAGCAAGCCCAAGAACAGTATTACGAGGAAATTTTAAAACAGGCCGATATTGGAATATTTACCATAAACGACAAGGGCCACATTTTATATGCCAACCCAACAGTACAAAACCTGCTCAACTACAGACCCCTTAACCATGTTAAGCAATTAAAACAAATAGACCCCAACCTATACGGATTGTTTGAAAACTTGAAACCTTTTGAAAGTACCATCTATGCACTAGGCAATGAACGGGGCAAAAAAGAATTGACCTTAAAATGCACCCCAATATCCATAGAGAACAAACAACTATTATTGGTCATTGTCCATGATATTCAAAAAGAACTGGATGATAAGGAAACAGATTCCTGGGTTAAACTAATTAGGGTATTAACACATGAAATCATGAATACCATTACCCCTATAACCTCTATTTCAGAATCAATATTAAAATATTTTAAAAAAGGAAATCAACTTTCTACCCCAGAAGAATTTGGGGAACTACAGATAAAAAATTCGGCCAAAGGTCTGGAAGTCATTAAGGAACAAGGTAATGACCTTATGAGTTTTGTACAATCCTATAGAACCTTCTTGAGTGTACCGGAACCTGATCGGGAACTTATACCCGCCTCTAAACTCCTAGAAAAAGTTAGAATGTTGCTCCAAGAATATACCAATGGCCATGACATTGTTTTAGAGGTATCTGCGCACCCGGAAAATCTGGAACTTTATATTGATGAAAAACAACTGACCCAAATTCTTTTAAACCTGGGCAAAAACGCACAACAGGCTTTAATAGGTCATGAAAATGGGGTAATCACGATTAAGGCAGGAGAGGATGTAAACGGCAAACAATTTATTACCGTAACCGATAACGGACCAGGAATTTCTCCTGAAATGTTAGATGAAGTATTTGTTCCTTTTTTTACCACAAAAAGCAACGGAACCGGAATAGGACTAAGCCTTAGCAAGCAAATCATGCGCATGCACGGTGGCTCTATACGTGTTGCATCCAATGAAACAACGACATTTACCTTAACGTTTCAATAAGACTATAGCTCTGCACGTAATTCTATGTACGGGTCCCAGAAATGTTTATCTAAATTCACTATTTGCAAATCTTTAATTTGAACACCTTCTACCTCTAACAATTGTTGCATGAGGTTTGTACCATCAAAATGATGTTTGCCCGTTAACAATCCTGCTTTATTGACCACCCTATGGGCAGGAATATCTTCCATGTTATGAGATGCGTTCATTGCCCAACCTACCATTCTTGCACTACGCGCCGCACCCAAATATTTTGCCACTGCACCATAGGAGGTCACGCGACCCTCTGGTATTAACCTAACCACTTGGTACACCCTTTCAAAAAAGTTTTCATTTTCAGGTTTCATAGGATGACAAAGGTTTAGTTAAACAATCTTAAGCAAGTAATAATGAACAATAGTACCATTAATCCACTTAAAATGTAATTACTGTTCTTGGTAAAGGCGGTTGTTTTATGCTCCCATTTTTTAAAGTAGATGACGTACAAGTACATGGCCCAAAACGTTCCGCTACCCGCCGCAAGAATGAACAGGACCTCGTCCATAATCATATAGGTCATAAAACCTTGGGAATGAAAAACGGTATTCAACCCACTATAATAAGGAATTGCCAAAAGATTGATAAGGGCCAGAAAAATTCCTTTAGAGAAACTGTTACGCTTTTTGGCATCGGTAATGATAAATGGCCTATTCACTTGTTTTCTTCCTTTTATAAAAAAGAAAATGGCCAATATAAAAAATACCAAAAGCGCTGTTTGCAACAATAATTCCACCACATGTTGGTTTCGGGAAATCAGTTTTGCTATACGCACCGCAATATAGGTTTGCAGCATAACCGCAATGGCCACGCCCAAAGCAAAAATCAATCCGTTTGCCTTTCCTTTTTCAACACTGGTCTTGGCTGCATTTAAATTAAGCAGCCCCGGTGGCAACGATGCTAAAAAAGCGGCTGCGAAGGTAAATACAAATAAGGTTGGCAATTGTTGCATTTGATCAGTTTACCTTGAACCTAATAAAGGTAATAGGTTTTCCCTTTTCAAGATACTGATTTTCATAGAAAGTCTGTATTTCCAAAACCTCTTTGGGGCTTCCTTCATTCTTATACACATCATGGTTGGCATACAGGACTTCCAATCCTAGTCCATGTAGCAGTCCTAAGGTATAACCGTGCATAAATTCACTATCGGTCTTAAGATTAACAGTACCGTTGGACTTTAAAATTTGCCTATACCGTTCCAAAAACGCCTTATTGGTCATACGATGTTTAGTGCGCTTATATTTAATCTGTGGATCGGGAAAGGTAATCCATATCTCGGTAACTTCCTGGGCCCCAAAAATATGGTCGATCAATTCTATTTGGGTACGTACAAAAGCAACATTGGACAAGTTTTGCTCAATGGCCATCTTGGCACCTTTCCAAAAACGGGCGCCCTTAATATCAATTCCTATAAAATTCCTATCCGGAAATTTCTTAGCCAGACCAATGGTATATTCCCCTTTTCCACAGCCCAGTTCCAAAACTATGGGATTATCATTTTTAAAGTGTGCCTGCCATTTTCCTTTAAGCGAAAATCCGCCCACAACCTCTTCCCTAGTTGGCTGAATAACGTTTGAAAACGTTTCGTTTTCCTGAAATCTCTTTAATTTATTTTTGCTTCCCACAATTTTCTTATCAATACAAGGGCAAAGCTAAGAAAAAACAGAAGCTTAGCGCTTACTGATTATCCTCTATTTGGGAAGAACTTTTCTCTAGGGTAAAGGAAAACTCAGAACCTACCTCAACTGCACTTTCCACGAAAATTTTCTCCCCGTGTGCCTCAATGACATGTTTTACAATGGCAAGGCCCAGACCAGAACCACCCTCACGCCTACTACCACTTTGGTCTACCCTATAAAAACGTTCAAAAAGCCTTGGAATATGTACTGCCGGTATTCCCTCACCATTGTCCGTGACCCTTACAATTACTTTATTCTTCACTAGATTTTCAACGCTAATTTCCGTGGTACCTTTTTCATTTCCGTATTTAATGGAATTGACCAAAAGATTGGTCAATACCTGCTGTATTTTTTCTTTATCAGCATAAACCATAATGGTCTTCGGGTAAGGAATATCAAAGGTGAGGGTTATATTTTTCTTATCGGCCTTCATTTCCAACAGGTCAAAAACGCTCTGTATCAACTCTATGATATTGAATGATTGTTTTTCCAACCTAAGGTCCCCAACTTCCAATTTGGTAATAAGGTCCAGGTCTTTAACAATATAGATCAATCTATCAACCGCCTTGTTCGCCCTATAAATATATTTTTTTCTGACGTTTTTATCATCGATCGCACCATCCAATAACGTTTCCAAATATCCTTGTACGGTAAACAGCGGCGTCTTGAGCTCATGGGATACGTTGCCCAAAAAATCCTTACGGTACTCTTCCCGTATTTTTAAAGTATCGATTTCTATTTTCTTGTCCTTGGCAAATTTTTCAATTTCCGCGGTCAATGTGCGCATATCCGTGGTTACCGGATATGAGGGCAAAGTGGAAGACTCCAACAACTCCACATCATCATAGATCTTTTTGATCTTTTTGTAAATAAACTTATCTATTCTTATCTGTAGGGTCACGAAGGAGGTCACAAAAAGTGTAAGCGCGGTAACTATAACCACTACCCAGTTCAACTCATTGAACGACCACAGCAAAAAGGCCATGACCATTGTACTGATCAAAGCGATATAAACAGATGAGCGAAATGCAAATCGATATGATTTTTTGGAACGTACCGGCGCTGCCATTTATAGTACAAACTTATATCCTACCCCTTTTACCGTCTTAAAATGGTCTTCACCAATTTTTTCCCTAAGTTTTCTAATATGGACGTCTATGGTACGGCCTCCTACGACCACCTCATTACCCCAAACCTTGTCCAGAATTACATCTCTTTTAAATACTTTACTGGGCTTGGAGGTCAACAATGCAAGGAGTTCAAATTCCTTTCTGGGCAGAATAATCTCAACTCCTTTCTTTATGATCTTATACTCTTCCCTATTGATAACGATATCACCTACCTTAACAATATCCTCTTGGGCGTTTTCCTCGTTCTTAAGACGTCTTAAAAGTGCATTGACCTTACTTACCAATACTTTTGGTTTTATGGGCTTGGTAATATAATCATCTGCACCAGCATCAAAACCGGCCACTTGGGAATAATCCTCTCCCCTTGCGGTCAAAAAGGTTATGATGGTATTTTCCATACCAGGTGTCTTTCTTAAAATTTCACAAGCTTCAATACCATCCATCTCTGGCATCATTACATCTAAAATGATCAAGTGTGGTAATTTTTTCTTTGCCTTGGATACTCCGTCCGCCCCGTTTTTGGCAGTATATACATCATACCCCTCGGCAGAAAGATTATAAGCTACGATTTCAAGAATATCCGGCTCATCATCAACTAAAAGTATCCTAATATCCTTCTTTTTCATGGTTTTCTAATTGGATTGATTCGCTCAAAAGTAAAGATAATACTATTACAGAAACGTCTCTTAACATTGATTTAATGTAGTAACATTTAGGTAACACTAAAAAAATAAAGGTTTAACATGGGGGTAACCCGACCTTTACAACTACTGACGTCCTTTGCCGCTGATTAAAGAATAGAAATAACTGATGAACAAATTATTAATTTTTACATTCCTATTTACGCTGGTAAATGTGACTGCACAGGATACCGGAAGCATTGTTGGTACATTAACGGACAAAGAAGTTAATGACGAACCCTTGGCATTTGCCAATGTTTTGATCAAAGGCACTACAAAAGGTACAACCTCTGATTTTGATGGATTATATGAAATATCCGGTGTTGAGCCTGGTATATACACAATTTCCTATAGCTATTTAGGATATGAAACGGTAGAAATACCCAATGTTGAGGTAATTGCGGGTAAAGTTACCACTATAGATGTACCCTTAAGTGCATCTCAAGGAGTTTCCCTTGACGAAGTAACCGTTACGACCGTGGCAAGAAAGGACTCTGAAACCGCTTTGTTATTGGATCAGAAGAGAGCCGTTGAGATAAAGGAAAGTATTGGCGCCGTAGAACTTGCGAAAATTGGAGTTTCCGATGCCGCAACGGCAACTACTAAAATCTCTGGAGTTACCAGTAGTGAAGCTACCGGGGATGTTTTCGTAAGAGGTTTGGGCGATAGATATCTGTCCTCTACCTTAAATGGTTTGCCCGTACCATCTGACGACATCGACAAAAAGAACATAAACCTATCCTTATTTCCTACGCGTGTGCTCCAGAATGTGAGCATCAGTAAAACATACGGGGTAGACGGGTCCGCAGACCAAGCTTCAGGTAACATCAATATTACCTCTAGGGAATTGGCCGGGTCAAGCGAATTGGCCGTAGGAGTATCCGGCGGTGTAAATTCAAATGTGGCCAAAAGCGGTGTATTCGATAATTTCAAAATCTCGCAAAATTCAAAAAATACCACATTTGGATTTTATGACCAAAGCCTTACCACCCAACAGTTAATCACAAATCAAGGCTGGAATACTTTGCAGCAGGAAAACCCAATGGATTATTCCATGTCCATAACCGCAGGTAAAAAGATAGCGGAACAACTTTCTGTTTTCTTTACCGCTTCCCATTCACGATCTTTTGAACATAGGGAAGGTTTATTTAGACAATTTCGTTCCAACTTTATAGATGATACCATTACCGATGCAACTACGTATCAAAAGAAAATTGTTAATAGTGGCCTATTGGACATAACGTACTTGGCCAATGCCAAGAACAAGATAAAATCTAGTACATTTTTTGTAAACAAGCTAGACGAAAATGTTTTTGAAGGCGGGCGCAACGGGGAAGCCACTATTTTTGAGGAAACCAGTCCAAGTGAAGGTTTGTTCCAATTTATCAGGGACCAAAATACAAAGCAGACAAGATTGTTGATCACCCAGTTAATAGGTAGACACCAAATTGGTGAAAAAAATACTTTGCAATGGGCAGGTGGGTATAACCTTCTAAATGCGGATGAACCAAACAGAATTAGGAACGAAGTCAATTTTGACCCAGATGGCACATTGGTGCAACTTGGTAGAAATGGCGGTTTTCAACAACGAAAATCAAACCAGAAAATAAAGGACAACGAATTCAGTGCCTACTTAAAGGATGAACTTAAGGTTATTGATGAGGAAAATAGAAACTTTAAACTCAACTTTGGAGTTTCCTACAGGAACAAGGAGCGTGATTTCAGCTCTGAGTTTGTTGGGGTAGAAGAAATAAATACCAATGCGGTCAACCCTACCTCTATTGACAATTTAGGTGCAATTTTTCGCCAATCATATTTTGATGCCGGACTTTTGGAAATTAATCTTTTAGGTTCCAATGCAAATGGTGAAAGAAAGGATATTTATTTAGGAACCCTAGATTCAAAAGCGGCGTTCTTCTCCTTTAACGTAGGCCTGGACCAATGGAATTTTGATGCAGGATTAAGATACCAGAGAGATGAAATAGAAGTAACCTATGACATAGGTAACCTATCTCCAAGAACAGGTGAAAGTAATCAAGATTACAGCAATTTTTACCCTAGCTTAAATGTAAAATATACGATCAATGACCTTCATGCATTGCGTTTGGCGGTTAGCCGTACTATTACCCTTCCAGAATTCAAGGAGATCGCACCTTTCAGTTATGTTTCCCCAACAGGGCAGATTACACGCGGTAATCCAGATTTGATCGCTTCCAAGGATATCAACCTAGATTTAAAATGGGAATATTTCCCATCTGCGGGAGAATTAATTTCAGTAGCCGCTTTCTATAAAGATATCTCGGATCCTATCAACAGGGTTAGGGAAAGAGGTTCCGCCGGTATTTTCTCATATTTCAATTCTGGTGAAAAAGCAGAGATATTGGGTCTGGAAGCAGAGACCAAATTAGACCTTGTAAAACCGACCTTTAACGATGATGGCGATGCATCTGGTTATAATCTGAACATGGTTCTTAACGTAACCCGTATGTGGCACCAACAAGATCTAAAGGAAATATATAATGAGCAAGGCGGTCTACTAAGAAGCTTCCAATACAAAGGAATTACCGAGACCGATTTACAAGGGGCCTCTGACTGGATTTTTAACACCAGCCTAAATTATGATACGGCAGGTGACAATCCTTTTGCCATATCCTTGAACGCCAATTATGCATCAGATAAAATTTATTCTTTAGGCGTACCAACGGATCAAACCAATAGAGACATATTCTATGATGACGCTATTGTAGAAAAGGGATTTGTAGTACTAAATGCACAAATCAGCAAAGAATTTGGCGAGCATCTTAAAGTAAGCCTTTTAGGAAATAATTTATTGAATCCAGAAATAAAACAAACTCAACTCGTTCGCAATCCTGTTACAGAAATAGAGCAGGAACAAACTGTAAGTTCATACTCAACCGGCATGGGCATTAGCCTAGGTCTTAATTACAAGTTTTAATGCAAACCAATTAATAATTAGTAACCTTAACGATTTTTATTATGAAATTGAAAACGAGAAATTTTGTAAAAGTTTTTGTCCTAATGGCAGCAATGACATTTGTGAGCTGTAGCAATGATGACAACGATCCGGACGATGGTCCAGATGCCGTAACACCAACTTGTACCGATGGTATAAAAAACGGTGATGAAACAGGGGTTGACTGTGGTGGTTCTTGTACCGCTTGCGAAGATACCAACCCAGAAGAAAGCACTACTTTAACCGGACAATTATCCGAAGAAAGAACGCTGGATGCCTCTAAAACCTACACTTTAGAGAAAAACTACAGTATTGAAGCCGGTGGTAAATTAATTATCCCTGCAGGTACGGTAATCAATGCAACGGTGGAGTCCGGTGATGAAACCGAAACGTATATCGTTGTTCAAAGAGGTGGGGAAATAGATATCCAAGGTACTGCCGCGGCTCCCGTGATTATGCAATCTACAGGTGGAGAAGCCGGTCAATGGGGTGGTTTGGTCTTATTAGGAGACGCTACTACTACTGAAGGTGTTGACGCAACAGCAGAAGTTGGCAACTTTAAATACGGGGGGTCTAACGATGCCGATAATTCCGGATCCATTAGCTATTTGATCATAAAACATGCCGGTGCGCAAATTAATGCGGAATCGCAGTACAACGGACTTACACTCTACGCAGTAGGTTCTGAAACTACTATAGATAACGTAGCTATGATCGATGGGGACGATGATGGTGTTGAGTTTTTTGGCGGAACAGTTTCTGCTACCAACTTATATTTTGAAAACAACCAAGACGATTCTATCGATTGGACAGAAGGTTGGAATGGAACCGTTACCAATGCGTATGTACTGCATACAAAAGAAGGTTTTTCAACTGCAGTTGAAGCCGATAAAGCAAACGGAAATCCTAAGCTAATAAACTTTACGGCAGTTTCAACGGTAGGTGGTACCGCTTTACAATTTAAAGCAACTTCCGGGGCTACAATTACCGGACTTTCTTTAAGTGGTTATGCTACTTCAATAGACATGAAGGACAATGGTCCTTTGGCCAACGTAATCATAGATGGTGTAGCTGGCGACCCAGAAAACAGCTATAATGCCAATGCAACTGTAGATATCGCTATTTTTGATTGGGTAAATACAGATACCACTGTTGGAAGCAGTATTTTAACAGGGAACTTGACCAGTGACCTTACCTTAGATGCCAACATCAACTACTTATTGTCTAAAAACTATAGCGTTGAAGATGGTGCTACACTTACTATTCCTGCAGGTACCACCATTAGTGCTCAAGTGGAGTCAGGTGATGAAACCGAAACTTACATCGTTGTTCAAAGAGGAGGTAAAATTGTAATAGAAGGAACAGAAACCGATCCTGTTGTAATGACCTCTACGAACGACAATCCTGGCGATTGGGGCGGATTGGTGATTTTAGGAGATGCAACCACTACAGAAGGTATTGATGCTACTGCTGAAGTAGGCGATTTCAAATACGGTGGCACTAATGATACAGACAACTCAGGTTCTATAAGCTACTTGATCATAAAAAATGCAGGTGCCCAGATTAATGCCGAGTCTCAGTATAACGGTCTTACTCTTTATGCTGTAGGTTCTGAAACTACTATTGACAACGTAGCAATGATCGATGGTGAAGATGATGGTGTTGAGTTCTTTGGCGGTACAGTTTCTGCTTCAAACTTATACTTCGAAAACAACCAAGATGATTCTATTGACTGGACAGAAGGTTGGAACGGATCTGTAACTACGGCTTACGTTTTGCATAATCAAGAAGGTTTCTCTACTGCTGTTGAAGCCGATAAAGCAAACGGAAATCCTAAGTTAATAGATTTCACTGCTGTTTCTACAGTTGGTGGTACAGCTTTACAATTCAAAGCTACTTCTGGAGCTACGCTAACAAACGTTAGTCTTTCTGGTTATGATACCAATGTTGACATGAAAGACAACGGACCATTAGAGAATGTCATCGTAGACGGTACAGCTCTTACTACCGTAGATGATGATGTTTTTAACGGTACTGCTGTTGATGTGGCTATTTTCGCTTGGGCAACTGGAAACTAAATTATCGCATATTTTTTAATAATAAGCCCGCAAATTGCGGGCTTTTTTGCATTTCATCGAAAAATTTAAAAGAAACGTGCTAGTCCCTTGACATTCAGGAATCAATATTCCTATATTTGTGGTATACATTTTGTATGTAAATGCGTATGAAGCATCTTTACCTCGTTATCTTTTTCCTATTTGTATCCTTCAGCTATGGGCAAAGTACCCAAAGCAATGGGGATATTGATGGTTTTAGCATGTACCCAAATCCGGTTACTACAGGTAAAGTTTTTATTTCAACCGACCTAAATGCTCCCAAGGAAATTTTTATCTACGATGTTTTTGGAACGGTATTGTTAAAAACAACCATATTGGGAAAAGAACTTAATCTTTCCGACCTTGATGCCGGTGTATATGTGTTGCGTGTTTTTGAAAAAGATAAAATGGCCACTAGAAAACTGATCGTAAAATAAATAGGTAATCTATCTCTATTTATTAAGCCATACCCCAATTACTACAATCGATTAAATACATAAAATTCCGATAAAGAACATTCCGTATCTAATTGACCTACATAATCTTAGCTTTCACAACATTTTCAAACCCATAGTTTAGCATATAAGTACCTTTATATTGTTGATCCCAAATCAATTAAAATGAAGAAAATCTACTTTTTGCTACTTATGGTACTTTCCTTTGGTGTTTACGCCCAAGAAACCATTGATATAAATCAATTACACAATGACGAAATTGCTGGATTTAAACTCTATCCAAATCCTGTAATAGCAGATGTGGTCTACGTAACTACAGAAAAAAACAATTTAAAGGAAGTGAAAATCTATGACGTTTTCGGTGAATT
Source organism: Maribacter sp. MAR_2009_72 (assembly GCF_007827235.1). Classification (NCBI taxonomy): domain Bacteria; kingdom Pseudomonadati; phylum Bacteroidota; class Flavobacteriia; order Flavobacteriales; family Flavobacteriaceae; genus Maribacter; species Maribacter sp. MAR_2009_72. The sequence goes on from NZ_VISB01000001.1 coordinate 2,350,704, forward strand.
GGTGCTTACGGATAGATTGCACACCAAGGCCTTGAACATTTCCAGACTTTCTGCCGGTGTCTATGTTGTTCAGGTTACCGAGGACGAAAAAACCATTACCCGAAAGTTGATCGTTAAATAACGCCCCTTACAATATGCCCCCAACGAACCAATAAAATAAATTGGTTCAGTACCTTTGCTTTAAGCGGATATATTCCATGGAGCAAAATTCTATATTTACTATACGCAACCGCGAGGATTTTTTAGCCCACGCCCTGCGCATATTTTCATTTCAATACCACAATAACGTTATATACCGTTCCTTTTGCAATCATTTGGGCGTTGATACAGGTACCGTGACGAAATTGGAACAGATTCCGTTTTTACCCATAGAATTTTTCAATTCTAAAAAAGTAGTAAGTTCTACCGGCCACGAAGAAATTATTTTTACCAGTAGCGGTACAACGGGCAGCCAAACAAGCAAACATTTTGTTACCGACCTACAAGTATATGAACATAGTTATTTAAGGGCTTTTACGCATTTTTACGGCGCTATTGAGGACTATTGTGTACTGGCTCTCTTGCCATCGTATTTAGAGCGCACAGGCTCTTCGCTAATTTATATGGTTGAGGACCTGATCACAAAATCCCAACACTCAAAAAGTGGTTTTTTCCTAAATGAATATGATCGTTTGCACCAGTTGATTTTAGAACTGCAAAGAACCAATACCAAGCTACTTATCATTGGTGTTTCTTTTGCTCTTTTGGAGTTTACCGAAAAATATCAGTTATCCCTCCAAAATACCATTATTATGGAAACCGGTGGTATGAAAGGCAGACGTAAGGAGCTTGTTCGCCAAGAGTTGCATCATCTATTAAAAGGTGGTTTTGGAGTATCTGAAATTCATTCCGAATATGGCATGACGGAGTTATTGTCACAGGCGTATTCCAAAGGTGAAGGTATATTCCATTGCCCTCCTTGGATGCAGGTACTGATTCGTGATACTGAAGATCCGTTAAGCTATCAAAAAATAGGAAAAAACGGAGGCATCAATATTATTGACCTGGCCAACATAAATTCTTGTTCCTTTATTGCTACCCAAGACCTTGGAAAAGTCAACAATGATGGCTCTTTTGAAGTAATTGGCAGATTTGACAACTCTGATATAAGAGGCTGCAACTTAATGGTGCTTTAATTCTTACTCAGCACATAATCCAGACCTGGACCATCACAAGCCATCCATAAACTGGAAATCATGCTAGAAGTTCTATACATTAACAGTTCCTTATCATCACCTGTACAATTTGCCGCAAGAACATTTCCTGTAGTAAAGGTAAGTTCCAAATAATGTGCATCATCATCTTCAAACTCCATAACCTCAAAAGTTCCCTCGGCTATAGTATTGACTTCATCAACCGTACGCGATTTCAAAAAAGTACCTTCTGGGGTAAATATATAGTACTCTTGCCAAGCCATATCACTACCAGTAGTTTCAGTATTTGCCCAACTTTCCGTCATTTTGACCAGCTCCCATTTTTGCTCAGAGAAAACAAATTGTGTTGATTCCAACCCAAAGTCATCCTCACTGGAACATGAAATCAATAGTAATAATACTAATGTAAAAGCAGCAAATTTTCCCATATGATGACAGTTTCAACCTATTAAGTAGATGCCTTAAAACAAAAACGTTGCGTAAAATTCGCCAATAAATTATAATCCTAAAATCTTAGCATCCACAAAAAAGGTAGAATTGATTTCCAGCTCGTGATCGGAACTCATTAATTCATCTGTAACCGTATTAAGACGTAAGGAAAACTCGTCTTTTTTTATGTATTCCTTTAAATCGGCATCAGAAGTCAATAAGCTAATGGTATTACCTGCGTTTTCCGGAACTTCGTTCAAATAAGCAATTTGTATTTCTTCCAAGCCTTCTGCAGAAATGAATACCTCAATGGAATTTAAAAAACTAAAATCAGAATCATCGGGAGAAAGAATGACCATTTCCAATTCTGTCAATACGATTTCCTCAATAAGGTCTTTTCTGGTATCGTTTACCGCAAATTTAGATTCTGAGTTTGTTTCGGTCTCCGGAGTAAATACATCAAAAGGTAAATCTATACCCGCAGAAGATGGTATGGTAGCACGTTGGCTATATTCCATATCAAATTTTGTTAATTCGTCTAGTTTATCACAAGAAGAAAAAAGAGCGAGTAGACATATAATTGAGATATATTTTTTGATCATAGTTCAGGGGTTTTATCCTTTATAACGAAGTATCCCCTTAATTATTTTAAAAATTAAGGGGATACATATACGATATAAAAAAGAACTATTTGCTAATCATTGAATACCAGTACAAAATAATTTTTTTTACCTCTTTGCAAGAGTACAAACTTATTATTGATCAAGTCATTGGGCGTAATGAGATAATCTTCCTTTACTTTCTCTTTATTTACCGAAATGGAATTTTGTTTCAGTTCTCTCCTTGCTTCCCCGTTGGATCCCAAGAAACTGGTTTTTGCGGACAAGGCACCGATCATATCCAAACCATCAGTCAGCTCGGATTTTGAAAGTTCCGCTTGGGGGACCCCTTCAAAAATTTCCAAAAACGTTTTTTCGTTCAAGCCTTTTAAATCGGACCCAGTAGATTTTCCAAACAATATTTCACTGGCGCGAACGGCATTGTCCAAATCGTCCTGTGAATGAACCATAACGGTGACCTCATCTGCCAAACGTTTCTGCAGTAATCGTAAATGGGGGGATTCTTGATGTTTCTCTATCAATGTTTCAATTTCCTGTTGGCCCAGGAAGGTAAAAATCTTTATATATTTTTCCGCATCGGTATCTGAGGTATTCAACCAATATTGATAAAATTTATACGGTGAAGTACGCTCTGCATCCAACCAAATATTTCCCCCTTCTGTCTTACCGAATTTTGTGCCATCTGCTTTGGTGATCAGCGGACATGTAAGCGCATAGCCCTTTCCACCGGCTATTCTTCTAATCAGTTCCGTTCCCGTGGTTATATTGCCCCATTGATCACTACCACCCATTTGAAGGCTACAGTTATGCTCACGATATAGGTGAAGAAAATCATAACCTTGTACCAATTGGTAGGTAAATTCCGTAAAGGACATGCCCTCCTTGGCTTCCGCGGACAACCTTTTTTTAACCGAATCCTTGGACATCATGTAGTTAACGGTAATATGCTTGCCTACATCCCTTATGAACTCTAAAAAAGAAAAATTCTTCATCCAGTCGTAATTGTTGACCAAGACCGCCGCATTATCTCCATCTACCGAAAAATCCAAAAAGCGGGACAATTGTTCCTTAAGCGCATTTTCGTTATGACGCAAAGTTTTTTCATCAAGCAAATTACGCTCGGCAGATTTTCCCGATGGATCACCGATCATTCCTGTGGCACCTCCTATCAATGCATAGGGCTTGTGGCCCGCCAATTGAAAGTGGCGCAACATCATGACACCGACCAAATGACCAATATGCAACGAATCTGCGGTTGGATCAATACCAACGTATGCAGCCTGCATTCCTTCCATAAGATGTTCTTCTGTTCCCGGCATTGCATCATGCAACATTCCACGCCATTGTAACTCCTTGACAAAATTTGTTGTCATCGTATTCTAAATTTTAATTGAAATGCAAATATAAATGGAATTCTTGCCAGTACACAGTAGAACAAAGCATGAATTTATCGGCTTGTATTCCCTAACTTTGAAATATGGTTTTAGTAACGGGAGGCACAGGTCTTGTTGGATCGCATTTGCTATTGAAATTGGCTATGCAAAATGTACCTGTACGTGCAATTTATAGATCAGTGGAAAAACTGGAACAGGTCAAAAAGACCTTTTCTTACTACACCACCAACGTTACGGCCCTGTATGACAAAATAGATTGGGTACAAGGGGATATTTTGGATATACCTTCCCTAGATGACGCGTTCCAAAACGTTTCCCATGTATATCACTGTGCGGCATTAATTTCCTTTAGTCCTTCCGATTTTAACATATTGGACCGTGTCAATAGAGAAGGTACTGCCAATATCGTTAACATGTGCATTGCCAAAAACGTACAAAAACTTTGTTATGTAAGTACTATTGGAACTATAGGAAGGACCCCCACCAGCTTGGCAGCAGATGAAGAAACGGAATTTAACCGACAATTTGCCAACCCTTACGCCATTACCAAACATTTGGCGGAAATGGAAGTGTGGCGCGGTGCTCAGGAACAAATACAAGTTGTAATCATAAATCCCGGTGTTATCCTTGGACCTGGCTATTGGGAAAATGGTAGTGGTTCGTTTTTTAAAACCGCCCATAAAAATTATTCATATTATCCACCAGGTGGTTCAGGATTTGTTGCGGTTGCAGATGTGACCGCTATTATGGTGCAGCTAATGAATACAGATATTCACGGCGAGCGATATATTGTAGTAGCTTCCAATAACACTTATAAGGAAGTATTGGAAATGATTTCAAGAGCAATGAACAAAAAGGCTCCTTATAAGAAATTGCAGCCTTGGCAACTTCAAATAGGTAAATATCTGGACCGTTTAAGACATTTACTAACAGGAAAGCCTAGAACCATAACCCACAGCACTATACACGGACTTTTGCACCCTACCACTTTTGATAGTTCTAAAATTATTAAAACGTTGGATTATACATTTGAACCCTTGGAAAATTCAATTACATTTTCCTCCAGAATTTTCATGAAGGAACATGCAGAATAAGTTCTACTTATCAACAGCTTCCTTCTTTTTAGGTGCGTTTTTCAACAAATTTAAACTGTCCTTTACTTTTTTTGCGGTTTCCACCTGTTCTCGTTGTTGTTCCAAACTAGTCTCTACCTGTTTATAGAGCGATTCATAAACCAACGGTAACGAAGCGTAATAACGGTCACTATCCACAAATTGTGCGCTATCTATTTCATACTTTTCAAAAATAAACTCCGTAGGTTCAATTCCATTATCCTTTAACTTACCTAAATTGGTTCCCTTTGCCGCATTTACTATAGCCATGTCCTTAAGGATCAATACCATTTTTTCCTTAGGTATTAAATTATCTGGCTTTTCTATTAAACTTTCGGCACAGGATACAAAAACCAGCATCAATAAAACTATTCCTAGGTATTTTTTCATGGCCTATTATAGGTTAATCTTTTGGCATTCCTCATTTCTGAAAACTTTCCGTTGCTATATCCTAAATGGCCGTTAATAAAAGTATGGACCACTTTTGATGAAAACTCAACCCCTTCAAACGGAGACCATTGACATTTGTAGGCTATATTATCCTTGGTCACCTTCCAGGTGTCATTTAAATTTGCAACCACCAAATCTGCGTAATACCCTTCACGGATATAACCACGCTTTTTTATCTGGAACAATATTGCTGGATTATGGCACATTTTCTGTACAACTTTTTCTAATGAAATAACACCTTGCGAAACCTTCTCCAGCATTGCGGGCAAGGCATGTTGTACCAAAGGACCGCCAGAAGGTGCCTTGGTATACACATTGTCCTTTTCCTCCAATAAATGAGGTGCATGATCGGTAGCAATGACATCCAATCTATCGTCTAAAAGTGCTTTCCATAACAAATTACGATCATTGGCCGTTTTCACTGCCGGGTTCCATTTGATCAATGACCCTTTTTCATGATAATCTTCATTAGAAAACCACAAATGATGAATGCATACCTCTGCAGTAATCTTCTTTTCCTCTAACGGAATATCATTTCGGAACAACTCAGTTTCCTTACCGGTGGATAAGTGGAAAACATGTAAGCGTGCTCCAGTTTTCTTTGCCAAGGCAATGGCCCTGGACGATGATAGGTAACAGGCTTCCTCACTTCTAATAATAGGATGGTATTTCATTGGGATATCATCCCCAAATTCTGCGTTGTACTTGGCCAGATTTTCTTTAATAGTAGTTTCATCCTCACAATGTGCAGAAATAACCATTTCCGTATTACGGAAAATATTTTCTATTACCTTTTCATCATCTACCAACATATTACCTGTAGAGGACCCCAAAAACAATTTAATTCCGGAACAGGCATTTTTATCCAATCGTTTTAACTCCTCTAGATTATCATTTGTACCACCAAATAAAAATGAATAATTGGCAAAAGATGAGTTCGCCGCAATTTGAAATTTTTCCTCAAGCTTTTCTATGGTGGTGGTCTGTGGCGTAGTGTTGGGCTGCTCCATATAAGTAGTGATACCACCTGCCAGTGCCGCTCTACTCTCTGTAGCAATTGTTCCCTTATGGGTTAAACCCGGCTCCCTAAAATGCACCTGATCATCTATGACACCAGGTAAAATATGCAACCCCTGTACATTGACCACCTCTGCGTTGGCATCGGTAATATCTTTTGCAATTTTTATGATAATGTCATTTTCGATCAGAATGTCATTTTCGGCAATGATACCCTCATTTACCGTAATGCCATTTTTTAAAAGTATTTTACCCATATTAAAATTTATTTTTAAGAAAAAGACTTCTCATTTTCATCACAAACACCCCCCAAATAGCTTCACTAATTATCGATGAGCTCATTTTGGACTTGCCCAAAACTCGATCTCTAAAAATTATGGAAACTTCTTCTATCTTGAATTTTTTTAAGTAGGCCCTGAATTTCATTTCTATTTGAAAGGCATACCCAACAAAACGGACAGAATCCAAATCTATAGCCTCCAAGACCTCTCGTTTATAACATACAAAACCGGCCGTGGGATCATGCACCCGCATACCGGTGATCAATTTAACGTAAAAGGACGCCCCGTAAGAGAGCAGCACCCTATACAGTGGCCAATCTACAACGTTGACCCCTTTTTTATACCTTGAACCCACAGCAACATCCGCCCCGTTCATACATGCCCTTTGCAACCTGATCAAATCTGAAGGGGTATGGGAAAAATCGGCATCCATTTCAAATATGTAATCATATCCCTTGTTTATTGCCCATTTAAAACCGTGGATATATGCCGTACCCAACCCTGATTTTTCTAACCTAGTTTCCAGAAATAGATTGCCCAAGAATTCTGCTTGTAGCTCTTTAACGCGTTTTCCCGTCTGATCGGGAGAATTATCATCAACGATCAACACATGAAAATCTTTTTGCAAATCAAATACCGCCCTAATGATGGCCTCAACATTTTCAATTTCATTATAGGTGGGTATAATTACAAGACTTTTAGCCATATGTTGCGCAATATATTTTCACAAAAGTAAGGTTTTAATAGTCGTATTAAAACGGGCAATACTACCTTTATGATTTTTTTAGACCGGGCACATGACCTTAAATTTGTAATTTTACGCACAAGTATCCTATGCGAATGTTAACAAAAATTCCAAAGCATTTCTATTTTTTTCTCGCTGTCCTATTTGTACTCAATCTTATACAATCCAATTTTACGCAGCTTATATTTGACGAAGCCTACTATTGGTATTATAGCCAAAATATGGCTTGGGGATATTTTGACCACCCACCAATGGTGGCATTAATGATTAAAATAAGTAGTTATTTCTTTGATGGGGAACTGGGTGTTAGGCTGGTTAGTTGCCTATTATCGGCACTGAACATTATTTTGCTATGGTTAATGATAGACAACCCAAAAAAAAACCAATACATTGTTCATTTCTTTGTTTTGGTCTTTTCCATGACACTGCTCAACGCCTACGGATTTTTTACCTTGCCGGATACTCCGCTACTTTTTTTTACCAGTTGTTTTTTATTGACGTACAAGCATTTTATTAAAAATGAGAGCTTACCCTTAGCCATACTATTGGGCATATTTATGGCAGCACTGATGTACAGTAAGTACCACGCCGTACTGGTCATTTTTTTTGTATTGCTTTCCAATATAAAACTAGTTGCCAAACCCTATGCTTGGCTGGCGGTCCTTATTGCTTTATGTTGTTATGCACCCCATTTTTATTGGTTGTACGACAATGATTTTGTTTCCATAAAATATCATTTGTACGAAAGGCCCAACGGAGCGTATAGCTTTGAGAAATACACATTGGGCTTTTTTGTAAACCTGGTGGCCATTTTCGGCCTTACCTTTCCCTTTATCTATAAGGCCCTTTTAAAGACCAAAAACACCAATTTGTTCAACAAGGCATTGATATATCTTACTTATGGGGTTATTCTGTTCTTTTTTATCTCTAGCTTCAACAGAAGAATACAGACCCAATGGATTATAATTATCTGCATTCCCATGGTTGTTATAGCGTTTAATTATATGTTGAACAACAAACAGGCATTGACATGGATATTTCGATTGGGATTAATCAATGTTATCTTAATTGCCTATTTAAGAATAGGACTTGTACATCAACCTCTTTTATTTAACTTTTATTACGAAAGTCATGGCAACATCGAATGGGCTGCCGCCATTAAGAAGGAAGCAGGCAACAGGCCCGTGGTCTTTGAAAATTCTTATCGAAATGCCCCCATGTATTCCTTCTATACCAATGGTAGCCCCACATTTTCACTAAATAACTATATGTACCGAAAAAATCAGTTTAGTATAGACAATTCTGAAGAAAACGTACGGGGAAAAGATGTGGCCTATATATCCAAATACCTAAATGACTTTTCATTTTCCTACCAAAGAGAAGATGGCAGACTTTATAAAGGAATATTTATTCCTAATTTTCAGTCTTTTAGAAAAGTGGAGTGTATTGTTGAAGAACAAGAGTTAACACTTACTACAGAAAAATCAATTGAACTATCTGTTTACAATCCCTATGAACAAAACATTTCATTGCAAGATTTAAAGTTTGGCATAACTTATATGGATGCGTATAAAACCCCTATACAGACATTGGGTATTACACCCACTGCCAATACCCCAAATACCACACAATTGCAAGCAAAGGACACTACAAAATTTAAATTTAGCCTGCCTACAACCAAAAATGAAAACATTGGTTATTTTAGGGTCGTCATTTCAGAAAACAATCTACTATTTGGATTGAACGGAAAACCTATCCCCATAAACTAATGGAACCGATCAACAGAACAATTTTACAGACAGATTGGATTACAATTACGTTGTTCACTAGTTTTATCTGCGTTCTGATCGCAAAAAGTTTTGATTATACACGCTTTGTCAATTTTATTATCCTGCCGTTCAACAACAAGTATATTACCATATACACCAAGAAAGAAAAACTGTTCAATTGGTTTCATATCCTAATAAGTCTCTTTCAAATTATTAATACTACGCTTTTTATTTATTTTATTTGGCGCGAATTTTTAAATACCGGGGTCGTAAAAAACCCATTCTTATTTCCCATTCTGTTGGTCGTTGTTTTTTTGTTCATCACCTTAAAGACTGTAGTACAATTGGCCAATGGCTTTGTGTTCAATTCCTACAAAACATTCAATGAATTGATATTCAAGAAATTGACATACTTAAATTATTCCGGCATTGTGCTATGTATCGCCAATATATTTTTGACCTACGTTGCAATAGATCATAAAATCATCATTATAATTGGCTCAGTTTTATTTATAGCAATCAATATAATAGGCTGGTTGACAGTACTCAGGAATTATCAAAATTTTATTAGCTCCTATTTCTTCTATTTTATTTTGTACCTTTGCGCACTCGAAATTGCACCCTTAGTTATAATGGGAAGCTTTCTTAAATAGTGCACCGTATGAAAGTAAAAACGATTTTAGTCTCTCAACCAGAGCCGAAAATGGATAATTCTCCCTATTCCAAACTTATTGAAAAGGAGAAAGTAAAGGTAGATTTTAGGCCATTCATCCATGTAGAAGCGGTAGATGCAAAAAATGTGCGTCAACAAAAGATAGATTTAAACGATTTTACCGCAATGATACTGACCAGCAGAAATGCGGTAGATCATTTTTTTAGAATTGCCGATGAAATGCGTTTTAAGGTTCCGGATTCCATGAAGTATTTCTGCCAGTCCGAAGCTGTCGCCTATTATTTACAGAAATATGTAGTTTACAGAAAGCGAAAGATTTACGTAGGCAAGCGTTTATTTACAGATCTTGTACCCTTGATCAAAAAGTATAAGGATGAAAAATTCCTTCTGCCCTCTTCTGATGCCCTAAAGCCAGAAGTACCGGAAACTCTAGAATCATTAGGTATACATTGGAAAAGAGCTATTTTTTATAAAACGGTCATAAGCGACCTTTCTGATCTAAGAAACGTTTATTATGATATTCTGGTTTTCTTTAGTCCGTCCGGTATAGAATCCTTACTTCAAAACTTCCCTGATTTTGACCAAAAGGATACTAGAATCGCCGTATTTGGTAATTCTACAGTAGAGGCCGCTACAGGTGCAGGTTTACGTATTGATATAAAGGCACCAACGCCTGAGACACCGTCCATGACAATGGCATTACAGAAATATATTACCAGCGTAAATAAATAAAATTCCCATCGAATTCAGAAAAAAAGCCTTGCATTAGCAAGGCTTTTTATTTTAGAAAGCATATCGTTGTGGACCTCCACGCCGTATCTCCTCACTGGCATAACTTTCATATTTTTTAAAGTTTTCCCTAAAAGCATTGGTAAGCTTAAATGCTGTAGTGTAATATTTTTCATCATTGTTCCAAGTTGCCCTAGGACTTAAAACTGAAGTAGGCACACCAGGACATTCCCTAGGTTGCGCAACACCAAACACGGAGTGTATGTGATATTTATCATACGAGTAAAGACCAAGCTCACCATTTAGCGCCGCCGTAATCATTGCTCGCGTATATTTTAACTTCATTCGGGTACCAACCCCGTAAGGGCCTCCTGTCCACCCCGTATTGACCAACCAAACGTCCACACCTGATTCTTTCATTTTCTTACTTAACATTTCTGCATACTTAGTGGGGTGCAACGGCATAAAAGGTGCACCAAAACAGGCAGAAAAAGAAGGTACCGGCTCTACCACACCGGCCTCAGTACCTGCAACCTTGGCCGTATAACCAGAAATAAAATGGTATGCAGCTTGGCTGGGGGTAAGTTTTGATATAGGAGGCAATACCCCAAAAGCATCCGCTGTTAAAAAGAATATATTTTTGACGTTTTTACCAATAGAAGGCAACTGTATATTATCAATATGGTGAATAGGATAACTGACCCTGGTGTTCTGGGTTATGGATGTATCGGTAAAATCTACATTGCCCTTTTCATCCAAAACCACGTTCTCAAGTATAGCACCTGGTTTAATTGCCCCAAAAATTTCAGGCTCCTGTTCTTGGGAAAGGTTGATGACCTTTGCATAACACCCTCCTTCAAAATTGAATACGGTATTTCTGCTGGTCCATCCATGTTCATCATCACCAATTAATTTTCTGTTTGGATCGGTTGACAAAGTTGTTTTTCCAGTACCCGATAATCCAAAAAATATAGCGGTATCACCCTCCTTGCCCACATTCGCTGAACAGTGCATGGGCAACGTTTCCTTATAAACGGGAAGAATAAAATTCAATGCCGAGAAAATTCCTTTCTTAATTTCACCCGTATAACCTGTCCCACCTATCAAGGCGATTTTTCTAGTAAAATTTAAAATAGCGAAGTTATGTTGTCTAGTTCCATCTGCTGCTTCATCTGCCATAAACCCCGGAGCATTTATAACCGTCCATTCCGGTGTAAAATCATCTAGTTCAGAGGCAGTTGGTCTCAAAAACATATTATATGCAAACATATTGGACCAAGGGTATTCATTGATTACCCTAATATTTAGCCTGTAATCTTGATCTGCACACGCATAACTGTCACGCACAAAAAGCTCTTTTTCGTTTAAGTAATCAATGACTTTAGCATATAAAGCATCAAATTTTTCACTCTCAAACGGAATATTAACCGGTCCCCACCATACCTTATCTTTCGTAATATTATCTTTTACGATGAACCGGTCCATGGGAGACCTGCCCGTAAACTCTCCAGTATTTACCGCTAATGTTCCATTACTGGTTTCAACACCCATATTTTTATCTATGGTTGCCTTTTGAAGTTGTTCCGGCTCTTCTTGATAATGAAAATTGGCGTGTAAAATCCCATATTGTTTTAAAGAAATGGTATTCGCATTTGTTGCTGAGCTTTTCATGTTTTAAAGAATTAGTTCACGTAAAACTAAAAAATTTAAACATGAACCCTTGAAATTCAGAGCTTAATTAGCCTTTATACTCGTCGAAATACGAATTCTATGAAAGATTGGAAGAAAAGGAAAAATATTCACAGATCATTTATTCAAAATATTGCATTATATGAATCAAATATTGATTTTGAATAAATAATTAGTGATTTTGATTAAAAATTTTAAGAAATAAGCAATTTTTATCACTTTTTTAAAGGGCTATTTTCCTGTCTTAACAGAAAGAATTCTTTCGCTTTTTGTGATAATAATTCCTTTGCATTTTGCAAATTATACGCAAGATCCTTAGATGGGTTTTGAATTTCAAATACATCATAAATACCATGGTCCATTAATTGGTTTTTGGAAATATCCAACTTACCACAAATTGCTATTACCCTAGTATTGTATTTTTCACCAATCCTCATTACACCCTGAAGTAATTTACCGTTCATTGTCTGATCATCTATTTTACCCTCGCCAGTAACAATAAAATCAAAGGCCTTGGCCGCCAACAACTTTTCTACTCCAGACAGACCAAGGATAAAATCAATACCACTTAAGAAATTTGCGCCAAGAAAGGTTTTTAGACCATATGCAGCTCCACCTGCTGCACCTGATCCTGGCAAATGGGCATTTAAAAGGCCGTACGTTTCCGCCACTACCCGATCTAAATTTTCCAATCCTTGGTCAAGTACTTTTATAATTTCATAAGTAGCCCCCTTTTGGCCTGCATATACATAAGCTGCACCCTTAATGCCAAATAACGGATTGCTAACATCATTGACAGCATAAAAGGATACCTCTTTTAAATCATTACCCACCCAACTGTCATCTATACTTCTAATCTGCTCTAAACTATTGCCAATGGCCGGCAATTTTTTCCCTTTGGCATCCAGGAACACATAACCCAATGCACGGGCAATTCCCATACCCCCATCATTGGTAGCACTGCCCCCTAGGCCTATGTATATATTCTTAATTCCTTTTTGTACGGCATCCTTTATCTGTAGCCCGGTACCGTACGTACTGGTCAACATAGGATTTCTTTCTTCGGGCTTTAATAGTTCCATCCCAGAAGCATTGGCCAGCTCAATATATGCAGCATTATCCTTTTTATTGTACAGGTAATGGGAGCGTAATGGTTTTCCTAAGGGATTTTCAGTGACAACCTCAACGGAAATACAGGGCTTATAACTGGCTACGGCATCCATAAAACCATCGCCACCATCAGATGCCTTTATGAATTTATAGGTAAAATCCACCCCTGCTTTTTGCACTCCATCTATAAAGGCTTTTGAAACTTCTTCACTGGTTAAGGAGCCTTTAAACTTATCTGGTATGAGTAGTAGTTTCATTTAGTAATATTTTTTAGGGGGAAACTATCTATGGAAATGTCCCATAATTCTGGGAGTATAAAATATACGAAAAAGGTTAATATAATGATTGATATGATATTCATAAAAAATCCTTTGCTGACCATATCAGGAATTCTTAAATATCCCGATCCAAAAACTACAGCATTTGGTGGCGTGGCTACCGGTAACATAAAGGCACAGGAAGCGGCTACCGCAGCACCTACCATAAGGATAAATGGATGCACATCTATTGATAAGGCCATTGGTGCCAAAACAGGTAAGAGCATAGCGGTAGTTGCCAAATTTGATGTGATTTCGGTTAAAAAATTTACCGCGGTAATGAGCACCACAATCAATAAAAATATAGGCAATCCTGCCAATGATGTCATTTGGTTGCCAATAAAGACGGCCAGCCCACTTACTTCAAATCCTTTGGCCAAAGCCATACCCCCGCCAAATAATAATATAATACCCCAAGGCATTTTTACCGCCTCCTCCCAATTGATCAATTGGTGCCCCTTCTTTTTGGACGGAATCAGAAATAACAAAATAGCAAAAAATATAGCAATAATTGTATCATCTAAATTTGGCAATATCCGCTGTAACAAAAAAGAGCGGGTTATCCAGCAAAATGCCGTTAATGCAAACACAAAGGCAATAATCTTTTCTTCATAACTGATTTTACCTAAAGTGGACAATAAACGTTTTATCTCCTGTTTGCCCCCCGGAAATGATTTTTGCTTAAACGAAAAAGCAAATCTGGTCAAGTATTTCCAGCATATGAACAATAACAATACGGATATTGGCAGCCCAAACATAAACCACTGCATAAATGTTATTTCATACCCGTAGGTATCTAATACAACACCTGCCAATACTAGATTAGGGGGTGTGCCGATCAAGGTTGCCAAACCTCCAATAGAGGCACTATATGCAATGGCCAACATCAATGCCTTGCCAAATATTTGGTTTTCATCCTCTATAGTATCTGGGTTGTCCCTTAATTGCTTTATAATAGCTAGTCCTATGGGCAACATCATTACTGAAGTGGCCGTATTGGAAATCCACATCGATAAAAATGCGGTTGCCACCATAAACCCTAAAATTATCTTACGAACATCTGAACCTATTAAATTAATGATATGGAGGGCAATACGTCTATGCAGGTTCCATTTTTCAATGGCAATGGCAATTACAAAGCCACCCATGTAAAGAAATACATATTTATGACCAAATGACCCGGATGTAGCCGCCAAATCCAATCCACCGGATAGTGGAAACAAGACCAAAGGCAACAATGCGGTGACCGCTATGGGAATTACCTCCGTAATCCACCAAATGGCTATCCATAATGTAGATGCAAGTACGGCGTTCGCTTCTTTAGAAAGTCCTTCCGGATGAAAAAAGGAGATAATTAGTATAAAGGATAGCGGACCTAGGACCAAGCCCAACCATTTAATTTTATGCATACATCTTACATTGTAGATTGAATTTACGGTTTTATCCAATGCTATTCAACGCCATATTGCTTTTTGCCAGTATTTGATCGTAAAATACTATAACCCAATAATCCCCAACCAGCAATTAAGAAAACTCCGCCTATTGGTGTTAAAAAACCAATGGACCTAAAATCATAGTCCACCACATCATTGAGAGACAAAAGGTAAATTGAAAATGAAAACAGCACCACCCCTATTAACGTACTTATATATATTGATTTTTTGAACAGGATATTTTCTGGCAACAAACCCAACACAAATAAGAAAAAAGCATGGTACATTTGATACCGAACACCGGTTTCAAAAGTTGTTACCGCTTCTGTACCTACCAAATTTTTTAAGCCATGGGCACCAAAAGCTCCAAAAACTACCGCCAACAAACCAAATACGCATGCTGTACTTAAAATTGTTTTTTTCATAACTTTATTCTATTGTTTTCTTATAAATGTAACATTTTGATACCTTAGTGAATAAATACCAATCAAAAATACTGAAATCGTATGATGCGCAAAATTCTAGTTATAGGGGCAGGAAAATCCACTTCATTTTTATTGGATTATCTTTTAAAAAAGGGTGATGCAGAACAATTAGAAATAACCATTGGCGATATAAATCCCAGTATCATACCCGCTCAAATTACAGACCATGCCCATTGCACCGTAATAACGCTAGATATTTTTGTAGAAACCGAACGTAAGCTTGCTATTGCCAATGCTGATCTTGTCATATCTATGTTACCGGCACGATTTCATATCAAAGTGGCCCAAGATTGCGTTAAACTTAAAAAACACTTGGTAACCGCCTCATATATTAGTCCGGAACTGTTGGCCCTAAACGAAAGCGTAAAGAAAAATAACTTGGTTTTTATGAACGAGATCGGGCTAGACCCCGGCTTGGACCACATGAGCGCAATGCAAGTCATTGACCGTATTCGTGAAAACGGGGGAGAAATCATTCTGTTCGAATCTTTTTGTGGAGGTTTGGTAGCTCCCGAAAACGATAATAACCTCTGGAACTATAAGTTTACCTGGAACCCAAGAAATGTGGTACTTGCCGGACAGGGCGGTACGGCTAAATTCATTCAAGAAGGCACCTATAAATATATCCCTTACCATAGACTTTTTAGAAGAACGGAATTTTTTGAAATTGAAGGATATGGCCGTTTTGAAGGGTATGCCAATAGGGATTCCCTTAATTATAGGGAAGCCTATAAATTACAGGATGCCCTCACTATTTATAGGGGAACCATGCGCCGTGTTGGGTTTTCCAAAGCTTGGAATATGTTTATTGAATTAGGGGTAACGGACGATTCCTACACCATTGAAAATTCCGAAAATATGAGCTATAGGGAATTCATTAACCTATTTCTGCCTTATTCGCCCACAGATTCCGTAGAACTAAAATTAAGACATTATCTGAAACTTGACCAAGATGATATTAGGTGGGACAAACTCTTGGAACTGAATATTTTTGATCATAAAAAAATAATAGGAATACCCAATGCCACACCCGCACAAGCTCTGCAAAAAATCCTTGAGGATAGTTGGACCTTAAAAGCAGACGAAAAAGATATGATCGTTATGTACCATAAATTTGGATATAGATTAAATGGTCAAGAAAAACAAATAGATTCCAAACTAGTGGTCACCGGTGAAAACCAAACCTATACCGCAATGGCCAAAACCGTAGGACTTCCCGTGGCCATTGCAGCATTAAAGATTTTAAATGGCAATATTACTACCCCAGGAGTGCAAATACCTATTACCAAAGAGGTTTACGAGCCCATTCTGGAAGAGTTGAAAACCTATGGTATCAATTTTAAGGAATACGATGTACCCTACTTGGGCTACAACCCTAATGCCGTAGTAAATTGAGCAAATACCAGTATCAATTTAAAAGCAATTAGGTATTTTTATATTTTAATTTGAAACTACTGAATGAAAACACCTACTAGTTTGGCTAAAATTGATGGTATTGACAAGAAAATCCTAAGATTTTTAATGAAAGATGCCAGAAAACCGGTTCTGGAAATTGCGCGAAGCATTGGAATATCTGGAGCTGCCATACATCAGCGCTTACGTAAACTTGAAGCATCTGGCCTATTGGCAGGTTCAAAATTCGTAATCAATCCAAAATCGCTTGGATATACCACTATGGCCTATATTGGTATATATTTGGACAAAGCCATGAGTAATCCTGTGGCCGTAAAGCAATTGGAAAAAATTCCGGAAATACTTGAATGTCACTATACCACGGGCAACTGGTCTATTCTTATAAAAGTGTTATGTAGGGACAATGAACATTTAATGCAGGTATTGAACAAGGAAATTCAGCAAATTGAAGGTGTTTCCAGAACAGAAACCTTTATTTCGCTTGCACAACAAATAGACCGGCAAATATCAATTTAAGTAGAGAGCAACAATAGTTCTTCTGAACCAGAACCTAGTTGTATCCTATCTTTTTTTTGTAAAACCCAATTTACGCAACAATGCCAACGATCGGGTATTGGTTTCCATACATATGGCTAGAATACGTGAGCTTTGTAATTGATTCTTACTAAATTCCATCATAGCCATAGTTGCTTCATAGGCATATCCAAAACCTTCGTAAGCAGGTAAGAAGGCAAAGCCCAAATCTATATTATCTAAATAATCCCTTTTCAAAAGTCCGCAAATGCCGATGGGTAAACCATTGCCCAAACAAACCTTTAACAATCCAAAGCCATGCTTTTGATATCCTGCCATAAAATTGTTCACGATATAATCTTCCGCTTTTTTTACGGTAGATATCTGCTTGTCTCCTATAAACTGTAGCCATCCTTCACTGTTCAATAGTTCATATATAAACGTGGCATCTTCCAAGCTAATGGGTTCTAAACGCAACCTTTTGGTATTTATCCGTACCATAAAAACCCATATAAAACAAAAAACCCGTCTTTGAGACGGGTTTTCTTATGATTATTTTTTTCGTTTTAATCTCTACCGCCAAATACTTGTAACCCCCAGTAAACCAAAGTAGCCAGTGAACCTATTGCAGCAACCAAATAGGTACGAGCCGCCCATTTTAAAGCATCTTCAGAACCTTTGTACTCTTCTGGAGTAACTACGTTTTTATTCTTTAACCAAGCCAAGGCACGGTTACTGGCATCATATTCAACAGGTAAGGTTACAAAACTGAACAACGTTGCCAGTCCCATCATTACCAAACCTGCAATGGCTACCCAATATCCCAAACCTACACCTGCAGCGGCACCCAATGCCAATCCACCGAATACGACCCACATGGACATGCTTGAGGTTACGCTGACAATTGGCACCAATTTGGAACGCATACCCAACCATTCATAAGCTTGGGCATGTTGTACGGCATGACCCACCTCATGGGCAGAAACTGCCGCAGCGGCTGCATTTCTTTGGTTATACACCCCTTCACTTAAATTTACGGTTTTGTTCTTTGGATTGTAGTGATCCGTTAACATACCAGGGGTAGATACCACCTTAACATCTCTAATGCCGTGATCCGCCAACATTTTCTCTGCAATTTCTGCACCACTCATTCCATTTTGCAAATGCACCTTGGAATAAAACTTAAACTTACTCTTTAATTTACTGCTTACCAACCAGCTTACCAATGCTATGGCTCCGATCAATATATAATATCCCATCATAACGTTTCAATTTTTAAATCAATTAAATATACTAAAGATTCATACTTAAATTAGAATCCAACCATTTAAAAGCAAAAACCCCGCCAAAATCCTTTTGATCTTGACGAGGTCTATTTTACTGACAAAATGTACTTGTTATGCTACAATGCCTTCCCAGCCAAAAGCTTCTATTATCTCTTGGTATACTACATTACCATCTACAATATTTAAGCCTCTCCTTAAGGAAGCATCCTTATCACACGCTGTCTCCCATCCTAAATTGGCCAATTTTAAGGCATAGGGCAAAGTTACATTGGTCAATGCCATTGTAGAGGTATACGGTACGGCCCCTGGCATATTCGCCACCGAATAATGTACAACATCGTCTATGATATAAATAGGATCTTCATGAGTTGTAGGCCTTGTGGTTTCCACACATCCGCCTTGGTCTACGGCCACATCTACGATTACTGTACCCGGTCTCATTTCTTTAAGCATATCCCTGGTTATTAAATTTGGTGCCTTGGCACCTTTTAATAATACACCCCCTATAATTAGATCATGGGTCTTTATAAGTCTTCTAATATTAAATTCATTTGAAAATTCAGTTACTACATGTGGTGGCATCACATCATTAACATAGCGCAGACGTTTCATGTTAATATCCAATATAGTAACATGTGCACCCAAACCTGCTGCCATTTTTGCAGCTTGGATACCTACTACACCTGCACCAAGTACCAACACTTTGCCCGGTGCCACACCTGGTACACCGCCTAACAATACCCCACGGCCCTTTACCGGTTTCTCCAAATATTTGGCACCTTGCTGTATGGCCATTCTTCCCGCTACTTCGGACATTGGCGTTAATAAAGGTAATGTACCTTCTTCATCTTCCACGGTCTCATATGCTATACATACCGCTTTTTGTCTTATCATGGCCTTTGTCAACTCTTCACTTGAGGCAAAATGAAAATATGTAAACAGTATTTGACCCTTTTGTATTAAATCATATTCCTCTTCTATAGGCTCTTTTACCTTAACGATCATTTCACTCATGGCATATACCTGGCCTATAGTATCCAAAATAATAGCACCTGCTTGTTGATAGTCTTGATTAAAGAATCCGCTTCCTTCCCCAGCGCCAGATTGCACATAGACTTTGTGATTGTTCTTTACCAATTCAAAAACACCGGCCGGCGTCATGCCTACCCTGCTTTCATTGTTCTTAATTTCTTTTGGAATACCAACGATCATGATGTTATCATTTTATGTTATGTCACAAAATTGAAACTAATTATACACATATCAAACATAAAATCGATAAAATGTAGGGGTTATATGTTTAAATAAGTAATTATATTGAATATAACCCCTAAATTTTTAGGGGGTAAACTTAACTAAAATGAAATAAATTATGCTGTACCCCCTAAATTTTAAAAAATTCCTGATGAATTGATGATAAGTATAAATGTAACTATTGTAACAAACCACAATCATTAAACCCCCTAAAACAAACGGCACTTTCACGGAATAAAAACTCTACGCTTAACGTTATATGGGCCGTCTTTTCGTTTAGCGGAACTATGAAAAAAACAAAAACGTCATTACGGGATTACGAAGCAATCTGCTAAATCCCAGTAGAGGACTTACCGACCACATCTTTTCGCCGAAATGACGTTTTACAAATAAATATTACCCTACGATATTTACAATCTTACCGGGTACTACAATTACTTTCTTAGGTTCACGACCTTGTAATTGCTGTTGTGTTTTTTCGTTGGCCATGACCGCTGCCTCAATTTCATCTTTGGACAAATCCAAGGAAAGCTCCATGGTAAATTTCATTTTACCGTTAAACGAGATAGGATACTCCTTGCTACTTTCCTTTAAGTATTTTTCCTCGAATTTTGGAAAGGGTGCCGTTGCAATGGACTCCGTATGGCCCAATTTACTCCAAAGTTCTTCTGCTATATGGGGAGCATAAGGTGATACCAATATGATCAATGCTTCTAACACTTCCTTATTTGCGCATTTTTGCGCAGACAGTTCATTAACGGCAATCATGAATGTAGATACTGAAGTGTTGAAGGAAAAGTTCTCAATATCTTCCTGAACCTTTTTAATGGTTTTATGCAAAGTCTTCAACGCCTCTTTTGAGGATTCTTCCTGACCATTATCCTGTGAACCATCTATAAACGGCGCATATAACTTCCATAATTTTTTCAAGAAACCATGGGTACCTGTTATCCCTGCAGTATTCCAAGGTTTGGATTGTTCCAAAGGACCCAAGAACATTTCATACAAGCGTAGACTGTCTGCCCCATATTCTTCACATATGGCATCGGGGTTTACAACATTAAATTTGGATTTGGACATTTTTTCAACCTCACGACCTACTTTAAATGTTCCGTCATCCTCAGTAATAAATTCCGCATCCGCATATTCCTCTCTCCACTTTTTGAAACCATCAATATCCAATTCATCCGATGCGTTTACCAATGATACATCTGCGTGTATGGGGACTACATTTTTATCAGCTATAAGCCCTTTGGAAATCATAGTTTTACCATTTTCTGCCCTATACACAAAAGCACTTGTCCCCGTAATCATTCCTTGGTTGATCAGCTTTTTCGCGAACTCATCTTTGGGTACCAAACCTTTATCGAACATGAATTTTTGCCAGAACCGGCTATACAACAAATGCCCGGTTGCGTGCTCGCTTCCTCCAATATACAAGTCTACATCCTCCCAATAACCAATGGTTTTCTTTGAAAAAATCTCATCATTATTATTTGGGTCCATATACCTATTAAAGTATTGGGAACTACCCGCCCAACCTGGCATGGTATTTAACTCCAGCGGAAAAACTGTTGTATGATCAATCTTACTATTTGCCACTACCCTATTCGCTACGGTATCCCACGCCCAAACCTCGGCATTGCCCAAAGGGGGCTCTCCGGTTTCGGTGGGCAAGTACTTTTCAACTTCGGGCAACTCAATGGGCAGATGTTCTTTTGCAATCATCTGTGGCATACCATCTACATAATACACCGGGAAAGGTTCCCCCCAATATCTTTGGCGACTAAATACGGCATCGCGAAGCCTATAATTTACCTTGCCTTTTCCTTGACCTAATTTTTCCAATTCAAATATGGCACGCTTTACCGCTTTCTTATAGGGCAAGCCGTTTAAAAAATCAGAATTGGCAATTATGGTTTTATCCTTATCCGCAAATGCTTCTTCAGAAATATCAATTCCTTCAAAAATATTGGGAATTGGCAGGTTAAAATGTTTGGCAAAATCATAATCCCTTTGATCTCCACAAGGTACAGACATTACGGCACCGGTACCATAACCAGCCAATACGTAATCCCCGATCCAGATCGGAATAGGTTCTTTTGTAAATGGATGCTCCGCATAGGCACCCGTAAATGCACCGGATATGGTTTTTACATCGGCCATACGGTCGCGCTCAGAACGTTTTGCCGTAGCTTCTATATATGCCTCTACCTCGTCCTTATACTCTGCTGTTGTAATTTTGCCCACCAATTCATGTTCCGGAGCCAAGGTCATAAAAGAAACTCCGAAAATAGTATCGGGTCTAGTCGTAAACACTTCTATGGTTTCATCGTGCCCATTGACATTGAAAATTGCCGAAGCTCCTTCACTCCTACCGATCCAATTGGTCTGGGAATCCTTTAGCGGCTGTGGCCAATCTATGGTATCCAAACCATCTAACAACCGCTGGGCATAGGCAGAAATACGCATACTCCACTGGGTCATCTTTTTACGAACTACCGGGTGACCGCCACGTTCCGATACTCCGTTTACAATTTCGTCATTTGCCAATACCGTTCCCAATGCCGGACACCAGTTTACCTCGGTATCCGCCAAGTATGTCAACCTATATTTTAATAATATTTCTTGCTTTTCCACCTCTGAAAAAGCGGTCCAATCTTCCGCTGAAAAAACAGTAATATCATCATCGCAGACAGCATTTACATTGGCATTACCTTCTGCCTCAAATATAGCGATCAAGGTATCTATATCTTCTGCCTTATCCGTATCCTTATTATACCAAGAATTAAAGATCTGGATAAAGATCCACTGGGTCCATTTATAATATTCAGGACTGGACGTACGCACCTCCCTGCTCCAATCAAAAGAAAAGCCTAACTGATCTAATTGCCTCCTATAGGTTTTAATGTTCGCCGCCGTAGTTATGGCAGGATGCTGCCCGGTCTGTATGGCATACTGCTCAGCTGGCAACCCAAAAGAATCATATCCTTGTGGGTGCAATACGTTAAAACCTTGGTGCCTTTTATAACGTGCATAAATATCACTGGCTATATACCCCAATGGGTGTCCAACGTGCAGACCTGCACCTGATGGATAAGGGAACATATCCAACACATAGAATTTTTTCTTATCAGAATTGTTCTCCGCCCTAAAGGTTTGGTTTTCTGCCCAATATTTTTGCCACTTGGCCTCAATTTCGTTGAAATTGTATTGCATGATTTTAACTTCTTTGCTGTAAGTCGCAAAAATAGGTGGAATCAACGAGAGTTAAAAAGATATTGGAAATAACAGTGCACTCATGATTTCCAAACTAGGCTATGGCAGTGATGTAAATTTGGTATCTTAGGATCGTGAAAACAAAATGTCCCAAAATATTTTTTTCCTTCATAACGCTACTTTGCCTTTCTAACACGGTACTCCAAGCACAACTTGGCTTTTGCGGAGGTAGCTCCGGAGACCCAATATTTACTGAGGATTTTGGATCCGGAACCACAGTCGGACCGGCGCTTCCTGCAGGTACAACATCCTATAATTTTACCACGGGAACACCTAATGACGGAGATTATACCATATCTAGCACCACCAATTATTTTGATTGGATTTCCGTACAGGACCATACGCCGGGAGACACCAATGGAAAGTCATTCATTGTCAACGCAAGTTTTACCGCCGGGGAGTTTTACCAAAGGCAGGTCATGGGTCTATGCGAAAATACCACCTATGAATTTTCATCATGGCTTATCAATTTACAATCTATAGGAAGTTGTGAAGGCAATAGCATACCAGTTAACGTAAGATTTCAGATTTGGGATGAAACGGATACCAATTTATTGGCGCAGGGAGATACCGGAAGTATAACAGCAAATTCCAATACGGAATGGCAACAATATGCCTTGGTTTTTACCACTGAACCCGGACAAACCTCGGTTATTCTTAAGATGAGGAACAATAGCAACGGAGGTTGTGGTAACGACCTGGCCATTGATGATATTGTCTTTAAATCTTGTGGGGACAACGTTACCGTAAGCACCAATTCCGCCGAAGAAAGTTTAACCATATGTGAAGACCAAGGCAGCGTAACAAGTACCATTATTGCCACACCGGATAATTCTATTTTCTCTACCCATGCCTATCAATGGCAACAAAGTAACGATCAACAACTATGGACGGATATCCCTAGTGAAACCAGCAATACGTTGTCAACCCCACCCATAACGGAAACCACGTATTACAGAGTAAAAATTGCGGAAGACCCCATAAATGTCAACAATGACCTTTGCAATATTGTGTCCAATGTATTTGATATTATAGTGCAAACTATACCCAATGCCCCTATTAGTAATGGGAATGTTACTATTTGCCAAGGTGAAACCGGTCTTCTTACCGCCACTACCGTTAATGGATATACCGTGAACTGGTATGACCAGCCTACCGGTGGTTCCTTATTATTGGAGGACTCCATGAATTTTGAAACAGAACTTGCAGGCACCTATTATGCCGAAGCCGTATCAACAACTATAACTTGTTCCTCAACTTCTAGAACGGCCATTTCGTTAATCGTAAACCAACCTCCTAATGTACAGGATGAAACCGTTACTTTTTGCGAGGGAACCATGGCCATCTTAACCGCCAATATGGACAATGCCAACTATGAATGGAACACAGGGGCAACTACCCAGGAAATTACAACAGACACCCCAGGGATATATACGGTCCTAATAACTGACAGTAACGGTTGCTCCGCAACCAAAACGATTACCGCAGAACAGATAGACCTGCCTATAATAAGCACTATTAGATCCAACGGACCATCTATTGAAATCACTATAGAAAATGAAGGAGAGTTTGAGTACTCCCTAGACGGATTTAATTATCAAAACAGTCCGGTTTTTGAAGCTGTAAATGGGGGAAATTATACCGTATATGTTAGGGATACATTTAACTGCGGAGTGGTTACACAAATTTTCGACCATTTGGTAATCCCTTCTTTTTTTACACCAAATGGAGATAACGTAAATGATGTATTTGAGCTTGAAGGAACAAATGCCTTCCCCAACCTAACCATATCCATTTTTGACCGTTATGGCAAATTATTGAAATTCGCCAATTCCGATGCCGCTTATTGGGATGGGACTTTTCAAGGAAAACAAATGCCATCAGATGATTATTGGTATAAGATCATTGCAGGAAGTATGCAAATTGACGGACACTTTACACTGAAACGTTAACAGGTTGAAAATTTCAAGCTGCATTTAACTTTACTTTGCTATTTTTACTGCACTTTTAAGTGCTATATGGCGAACTCTTTTGAAAATTATCAACGACGTAAACTAATCTCATCATACTTTTCCGTAGTGCTAAGTATTGCTTTGGTACTGTTTTTATTAGGTATCCTGGGCCTTTTGGTATTAAATACCAAAAAATTGGCCGATCGCTCAAAGGAACAGATTACTATTTCCGTCTTCCTAAAAGAGAACACCAAGGAGATTGAAGTAGAACAACTTCAAAAAACCTTGGCCATGTCAGAATATACCAAATCGTCTACCTATGTCTCCAAGGAAGAGGCCGCAAAACAACATAGTGAAGATATTGGAGAGGATTTTGTGGACTATCTTGGATACAACCCTCTAAAAAATTCAATTGATGTAAAATTGAAGGCAGATTTTGTTACCGCAGAAAAAGTGGAGGAAATTGCTGCTACGCTTGCGGAAAAAAGTTTTGTGGACGAAGTCAGTTATGACCGTGTTTTGGTCAGTATGGTAGCTAAAAGTGTAGAGCAAATTGGTTTTTGGATCTTGGTAGCCAGTGCCATATTTACTTTTATTGCCGTACTATTGATCAACAGCTCCATAAGATTGTCCATCTATTCCAAAAGGTTCATCATTAAGACCATGCAAATGGTAGGGGCCACAAAGACTTTTATCAGAAGACCTTTTATTTGGCAAAACATTAAATTGGGTATGATCGGTGCTGCAATAGCTTTATTGGCCATTGCCGGAGTCGTCTATTATTTAAATACCAATTTTCAGGATTTTGGGCTTTTTGACGAACCATATATTTTAATCATCCTTTTTGTCAGTGTATTTCTTTTGGGTATCCTTATTTCGTTCATCAGCACGTATTTTGCGACCCAACGTTTCCTAAACCTTAGAACCGACGAATTATATTATTAAATTTGCGCCATGAGTAAAAAGAACAAAGTAGAACAACCGCCTAAACAGGAGTTTATCTTTCAAAAGAAGAATTACACGTTTATGTTCATAGGCATTGCTTGTATCGCATTAGGTTTTATATTAATGAGCGGAGGAGGAAGTGACGACCCCAATGTATTCAATCCGGAAATATATAATTTTAGGAGAATTCGTTTGGCCCCTACTTTAGTGTTGATCGGCCTAGGTATTGAAATCTACGCAATCTTACTGAACCCACACAAAAAGAAAGCATAATTGGATACTTTAGATGCTATACTGCTCGGGATCATTCAAGGATTGACCGAGTTCTTACCCGTATCATCAAGCGGTCATTTGGAATTGGGCAAAGCAATACTTGGTGATAATTCCTTACAGGAAGAGAGTTTATTGTTCACCGTTGTCCTACATTTTGCAACTGCGCTTAGTACCATAGTTGTGTTCAGAAAGGATATTTGGGAAATTTTAAGTGGATTGTTTCAATTTAAATGGAACGAGGAAAGTCAGTTTTCCGTAAAGATTATCATTTCCATGATACCGGCCGTCATTGTAGGCCTCTTTTTCGAGGAGCAACTAGAAGCATTTTTTGGCGGCAATATTAGATTTGTAGGCTTTATGTTGATCATAACCGCCGTATTACTTTATTTTGCAGATAAAGCCAAGGATACCCAAAAAAAAGTAAGTTTTGGAAACGCCTTTATTGTAGGCATATCTCAAGCAATTGCCATGCTACCGGGTATTTCAAGAAGTGGCGCTACAATTTCAACGTCCGTTCTATTAGGGGTAGACAAATCCAAAGCGGCAAGATTTTCATTCTTGATGGTAGTTCCTCTAATTTTTGGCAAGATTGCCAAAGACCTAATGAGCGGGGATCTCAACTTTACCGGAGAAAACAATGTTGCCATGGGTGCAGGGTTTATCGCCGCCTTTATAGCAGGTTTGGCCGCATGTACCTGGATGATCAAACTGGTACGTAAAAGCAAACTTTCCTATTTTGCCATCTACTGCCTTATAGTAGGATTAATTGCCGTGATTTACGGTTTTACCAACTCATAACACCAACCATAAACAAACCCAAAACCTACATGGAAAATTTAACGAAAGAAGATTTCCTAAACGGTAAGGTGTTATTGATCGATAAGCCTTTGGGATGGTCCTCTTTCCAGGCCGTAAATAAATTAAAATGGGCCATTAGAAAAAAATTCAGCCTTAAGAAATTTAAAATTGGCCATGCCGGTACATTAGATCCATTGGCAACCGGACTTTTAATTATCTGTACAGGTAAGTTCACCAAAAAAATTACCGAGTTTCAAGGTCAGGAAAAAGAATATACTGGCATTTTCACCCTAGGTGCTACAACACCTTCCTATGACTTGGAGACCGTTATTGATAACACTTACCCCACAGACCATATTACACCGGCGTTGATTAAGGAGACCACCCACCAATTTATTGGGGAAATAGCGCAAGCACCCCCTGTATTCTCCGCATTAAAAAAGGATGGTAAGCGCCTGTATGAACTGGCAAGGGAGGGTAAGACCGTAGAAATTTCCAAACGTATTGTTACGATTAGGGAATTTGAAATAACCAAAATTGATGACCTTAACGTTCACTTTAGAATTACATGTAGCAAAGGCACTTATATCCGTTCCATAGCCAATGATTTTGGCCTTGCACTAGGTTCAGGGGCACATTTATCTGCCCTAAGGAGAACCAAAATAGGTGATTTTAACGTAGATATAGCCCAAGACCCTATGATATTTGCCAATGTATTATTGGGTACCGAACATGGTTCTTGAACGACTTTTAAGGATTAGGCATACGGGTTTTAAAATATTTTGGTATAATTGAGGTTATAATACCATGAATTTAAACAGACAACAACTATCATTGCTTATTACGTTTCTTAGCATGGCTATAGTGGTCCTGGTATTGTTCAGTATTCACTTAGGAGGCAAGGAAGAAAGGCATGATGAATATGTTGTTGAAATGGTGATGGACGAGGAAATTATTGAAAAATTACTGGAGGAAGAAGAAACCAAGGAAGAGCAGGCCAATCTAGATCCAATTAAAAGTCATTTGGCCTATAACGAAACTGCCAAACCTAGTTATGGTAATCCCGAGCCCTTAAAAACATTGGACGAAATTTTACAGGAGCGCAGTGAAATGGAAGAAAGCGCTACAACGGACAATGCAACTGACGATGAAGGTTATGCTGAACGAATAAAGGCTTTGGCCAAAAAAAGGGAAGAAAAACGACAACTTCTTGGTGAAAAGGAAGCCCAAAAAAAGGAATTTACCAATAACCTCGCCGCGCGTAGGACTTCCGTTTCCTATTCATTGCTTAACAGGACTAATTATAGGTTGCCTCCCCCAATCTATACATGTATAGAAGGTGGTAAAGTAGTCATCAATATAGTGGTAAACGAATTGGGTTATGTTACAGATGCGGACTTTAACGAACGTAGTTCCGGCACCTCTAATGGTTGCCTTGTGGAAAATGCAATAGCCTATGCTTTAAAATCCCGTTTCAACTCATCTGATAAGAAATCTCAAAAAGGTTCTATTACCTATTTATTTCAAGGGAAGTAACCTTAATAAATCCTCTAGAATACTCTGCCCTTTATCCTTATTATAAAATAGCTGTAGATCTTGCTTGAACTCGGGCGTAAGCTTGCCATGCGTATTCTTATACTTTTCTACCATTACCGTAGCCTTCATAGATCGTGGCCCCCATGTTGCCACTGGGACACCACTATTTTGATTAATAGCAACTAATTTAGGAATAGACCTTGTTCCATTTGTCAAAAAACGGTCCATGATCGCCAAATTCATATCACGTAAAATTATAGTCAACGAAACTTTAGGGTTGATTTCCGTTATCTTATGCATTACCGGCAGTGCGGGGGAAGCATCTCCGCACCAACTTTCCGTCAATACCAACCAAGAAACAGGTTGATCTACAGATTTGATTTTGGCAATATCTTCATCACTGAACCTTAAGGTTTTGTCCCACCTCCTCATTCGGCTATCGTTCAACCGGGTATACTGTACAAAAGCTTCCGTTTGCTCCGGGCCCGTAGTAGCACCCTTTTCCGCCAAGCCGGCCACCAAGGCCCTGTATGCACCATACGTGTACCCGTTAATCAAACTTTTTTCAATTAAATCCTCTACGGCAAGCTCCATATTATCCTTGTTCAATACATTAATCGTAACCATTAGTAGCCAACACCACCCAATACTTACAAATTTTCCGGATTCACCGCCAAGCTATTGAACAATTTGGCCTTTGCCGTAAAATATTTATTCTCAACTAGATTTTGTTTTAAGACGGCATCAATCAATTTTGTCTCTCTTGAATTAATCAAGAACAATGAACTTTCACCAAAACTGAACTTACGTTCCTCCGCGGCCAAAAGTGCCTGATAACTTGCCACAATATCCTCTATTAAGCTGTTTTGTTTCTCAAAAGATTCCAGTTCATTATAAATTGCCACTATTTTGTTTTGTATTTGTACTTGGGCATTATCAAACTCAAACTGGGCATCCCTTAGTTTCAGTTTTGCCAATTTTAAATCTCCCCGCTCCTTTCTTAGGAACAAGGGAAGTTCAAAATTTAACCCGCCTTTATAATTCTGTGGCTCCAATGAATTTAGATAATTGGGCGTATCCGTAATAAATTTATACTCTACATCTATCCTAGGCAGCAGCTTATTGGTCTTTAACCGTTTATCTACGGTCAACCCGTCTATTTTATAACCTAATGATTTTAACTTGGGATGGTTCTCCAGCACAAAACTGTCCAACGGCTTTCCTAAAATTTCCAATGCCTGATCTATTTCTACATCCAAAGAGAGATCTGGTAAGACTTTTTCCTGAAGTTCCATGGGAATATTCTCTCCCATCCAAAGAAAATTTGAGAGTTCCAACTTGGCATTACGTAAAGTAACCTTAGCCTGTTCAAGTTCTAACGCCCTATTCTGAACGGCAATTTTGGCCTCAACGGTGTCTATTGCGGCAATTTCGCCTGCCAATGCGCTTTGATTGATGCCTTTTAGCCTAACCTTAGCATTATCCAAAAAATCATTGAACAACAAACTATTTCTATAGGCCTGAAGCCAGTTAAAATAGGCCAAGGAAGCATCATATAAGATTTGATTGACCAAAATATCCCTATCCGCTTTGGATTGTTCCCTAAAGAACTTTGCTT
The DNA here is from genome assembly GCF_007827235.1 of Maribacter sp. MAR_2009_72. Classification (NCBI taxonomy): domain Bacteria; kingdom Pseudomonadati; phylum Bacteroidota; class Flavobacteriia; order Flavobacteriales; family Flavobacteriaceae; genus Maribacter; species Maribacter sp. MAR_2009_72. The sequence goes on from NZ_VISB01000001.1 coordinate 2,381,017, forward strand.
TTTTTAAGGTGGCCATTCTCTCATTGATCCAAGAACCACGGCCCAAGGACAAGGCTACCCCAGCGCTGTACAAACCATCTTCCGGCACATTACGTTCCGCATTAACGTATTCACCTGTATACTGTTCAAAATCTCCCTTGAGCTCTATACCGTACCATGTAGGCACCTTGAAAGTGGCATTTAGCAAATCATAATACTCCGTACCCTTGAACTCCTTTCCTGAATAATCGACCTCGATTTTTGGATCGAACCCTCCTCTGGCCTTCATTAAATTGGCCTGCCCAATATCCAAGGCCATATTTGCTTGTCTTGCTATAGGATGGTATTTTTTGACATAGCCTAAATACTCCCTGAAATTTAACTGTAGGGAATCCACGTTTTGAGCATTTGCAAAACAACCGGCACAAAAACAAATTATAAGGATAGATAATCTCATCTTTATTTTTTTACAGGTTTGTCCTGGGCACCATTGGGCTGATAATAGTTTGGCGGGAAGCCATTTAACTGCCTCCATAGTTCATACCAAATTGGAACATCTTCCAATAAGGCAATGGTATTGGCTCCGGAACCTACCCTAAGGGCGTCGGGCCAAGGTTGATCGCTCTTATCCGGTGATAACAGCACCCTATACTTTCCATTGGGGTTTATAAAGGTTTCTATAGCTACTACCTCTCCGGCGTACGTACCGTAAGAGGCATTGGGCCAACCACTGAATACGATAGCGGGCCAACCATCAAATTGTATCCTTACTTTTTCTCCCAAATGAATCAACGGCAGGTCTATGGGGTTTATAAATGTCTCTACGGCCATGTCATAATCGGCAGGCATAATGCCAACCAATGGTGCTCCTTCCTTAAATGCCTCACCAATACCCGCTTTAATCACCTGGTTAATATACCCGTTCTGCGGGGCCCTTATATAACGCAGGTCATTTCTCATTTGGTAATTGGTAAAGTCATTTTCCAACTTGCTAACCTGTGCTTCAGAGTCAAATTGATTGGACATGGCTGTATACTTATCACTTTGGGCCTTGGATATCTTATCGGTATAGGAGGCCTGTACCCTGTTAATCTCAACCTCTGCGTTCAAAATTTCATTCTTAGCGGCCAGTAATTTGTTCTGTTGTGAAATTAGCTTTGCTTGGGTTTCCTGTAATTTCAGCCTTTTTTCTTCCACATCCGTAACCGCTTTCAACCCTTCGCTCTGCAATTGCTCCGTCCTTTCATATTGGCGCTCCGCAATCTTGATATTGGTTTTAGCGGCCTCAAATTCTATACTATCGCTCTGTGCTTTTAACCTTGCCTGCAATAATTTGTTTTTAGCCTGCTCCAATTTTAACTTTCTTTCGTTATACAGGGCAGCAACTTGGTTGTCCAATGCCTTAACCTTATCCCCATAAGAAGTTACGGAGGACGCTTTGGACTTTAGCTGTTGCCCGGTACGTTCCACCAAATCAGGATCAAAATACTCCGATTTAATTTCAGAGATAAAAAGTATAGTATCTCCCTTGCTTACATAATCTCCTTCCCTTACAAACCATTTTTCTATTCTGCCCGGTATAGGGGACTGTATGGTCTGCGGCCTTTGCCCAGGCTCTAAGGTGGTTAGATATCCTCTGGCATTAATGGTCTGTGTCCAAGGCAAGAACAGTACAATGATACCTATGACCGCAAATGCGAACAAAAAACGATTAAAATGCTTGTAATGCCTATAATGAAAGACTTTTTGGGCAGATTTAAAATGGTCCAAAGAAACCTTTTTATTAAGTTTTTTATGAGATATATTCAACATATGTGCTTACAATTCGTTAATTATTTTTCCTTTTTCCATCGTAATTACACGAGAACATGTATTGATCCATTTATCATTTTCACTGACCACCACTAATGCCCAACCATTGACAGGATCGCTTAAAAATTTCAAGATTTTATCAGCTTCATCAATATTGAATTGTTCCAAAGGATCTTTTAATAGCAATAGTTTGGGTTTTCTCACGATACTTCTTGCCAAAACTATTTTTTTGGATACCGTATGGGGTATCTGTTTGCCCTCAGGATAAATTATGGTATTCAATCCTTTTGCCTGGCTCTTAACAAAATCGGTCAAGCCAACTTTGTCCAAAGCCCAATATACCTGCTCATTAGTGATATCCTTGTCCCCAAAAGTTATGTTATTCAAAATGGTCCCTTCAAAAGGAGATTCTTCCAACAATGATTGGCCTAGCTTGGAGCGGTAGTAATTTAAGTTCATACCCCTTAAGGAAACGCCGTTTACATACACTCCACCGCTATCCGGTTCTAAAATTCCTGCTATGATCCTCAACAACGTATTTTTTCCCGAACCGCTGTTACCCCTTAATAAGATGGTACAATTTGGGGTAATGGTCAAGTTAAGGTTTGAAATGATTACCCGTTTGTCATGCGGAACACTATAGGTTATATCATTTAATTCTATGGTCAACGATTCATCATCGGTAAAGGGTTTTTCACCATCTTGAGGCTCTAGCTCCTTATCTACCACCTGGCCCATTTTTTCCAAGGAGGTTAATAGGTCATAAAAAGTTTCCAGACCCAAAATCAATTTTTCCACCGAGGTTATCACCAAAAGGATAATAATTTCCGCCGCTACAAATTGTCCAATATTCATTTCTTGGTTTAAAACCAAAAGCCCCCCGATCAATAAAAGTCCGGCCGTTACCAAGACTTTAAAACCGATCATCTGTATAAACTGGAGCACCAATATCCTAAAATGGCTTTCCCTAGCATTGAGATACCCCACAACCAAGGTATCATTCTTTTCCAATGCATGGGATGTTTTACCGGATAGCTTAAAACTAACAATACACCTTGCGACTTCCTGCAACCAATGCACTACCTGGTATTTGCTTTTTGACTCATCTAAACTTGTGTCCAGCCCTCTTTGTGCGGTAAACTTGAACACGATATAAATAAGCAGCAACAAAAGCAAACCATAGGCTATAAAAAATGGATGGTAAAAGGATAGTAGCAACAACCCAAAAACAATCTGCAGTAAGGCAGCCGGGAAATCTATTAAAACTTTGGACAACGACTTTTGAATGGTCAATGTATCAAAAAACCTATTTGCCAATTCCGGTGGATAGTAGTTGTGCAGCTCACTCATTTTAATTTTAGGAAATCTGTAAGCAAATTCAAATGAAGAACGGGTGAAGATTTTTTGTTGTACATTTTCAATAATTCGTATCTGCATTAATTGCAATATTCCCACAAATGCCACCCCTAGAGTAACCAATATTACCAAAACAATCCAGGAAGTACTGACTTGCGCCCCTTGCAACAAATTTATTATAGCCTGTATACCCAATGGTAAGGAAAGGTTAACGACACCGGCAAAGACGGCATAATAAAATACTTGGAATATATCTCGTTTATCCAGTTTTAAAAGTCCTAGAAAACGTTGCCATGAGGTTAGAAGTTTCTTACTCATTTATTGGTCTATTTAGTGTATTAAAAACTAGATGTGTAAGGTACTCGGCAATAGTTACCTTGTCGTTGCAATCTGTTAATGTAGAGAAATGGTCCTTTAAAAAATGTTGATGTAAAGCACTTTCCAAAAGGGTGCTTGCCAAACTGGAAGGAAACTTATAAGAGTCGTTGACATCTTTGATCATTTCACCAATTCTACCCACCATTCTTTTATATACTGTAAAATATCCTTCCTTATTCTCCTGATCTACCTCTTTGGTCAAATAGGATTTGGAATATTCATTGATCACTATTTCATTTAAAACAACTTCGTTAATATGTGAAAAGGACGAATCAATTTTAACTTCACTGGTTAGAATTTTTATTCCCTTTTGTAGCTTTTCCTTAGGATCTTGAATACTATGGGTAGCAAAGACCAAATGATACTCCATCCAACCCCAATACCATGACGTCAGGTATAACAACAGCTTATGTTTATTTTCAAAATAGCGGTATATAGAACTTTCATTGGATCCTATTTCCCTTCCCAATTTTTTAAATGTAAAGCTCTCAAATCCCATCTCATTGATCATTATAATACTATGTTTAATGATTCTCTTGCCCAAATCAGATGATTCAGGGTCTTTCACAAATATTTTATCGTTTATGACAATTTTTACTGATCTAAGTAAATGTTCCATATTTTAATAATATTGCAATACAAATATAATAGTATCACTATCATATAGTGATAGCTTAACTTTCTTTTAACGACAGTATTCCTATTTTTTATAATATTCTTATTATTTTGTGTTTAAAATTGTAATCTAACAATTACAGGAGGGATATATTATCATTTTGCCAGTTGTCAAATAAATAAGAAGCTAGATAATTTAGAGGTTCTGATAGACTGATTACAAAGCTTTAATAAGCGTAAAGAATATTTAAAAACGAAGTACAACCCTAAATAATAGATTATTATGAGAAATTTAATGTTTGTTTTTGTTTTGTTATTTATAACACCAAAACTATTTGGGCAAGATCATAACATAATGGTTACCGATGGCGATGTTTTGATTATTAACAAAAACCATAATATGCCTTTTGACCATATTGATTTCCCAAGAGCCAATTTTATAATTAAACGAGGTGCAATAGCTAATTTTAAAAGTTTAAATGGAATGGCGGTAAGGGTTAAATCATCACATGTTAATTCAAAGGGTGATCAAATGGCCAAACTAGTCCCTTTAGCGGGCGGTAAATTCTTTAATCGCTTTACCTTGGTTTCGGCAAACCTGAGTAAAGCTATTGAAAGTAATGAGCTAGTGCGACCTAATTTATCTAAAGAATCATTAGCAAATAATTAATATTAATTTTTGTTCTCCGATACGGCCTAGAAATCCCATGCTTACCTATAATATTGGGCTCTGGGCCGTATTATATACACCTTATTAATCCAACGAAAAGCAAACTTAGATTAGTCTCTAAACAGATTAGTGTTATTACCTAAAAATAAACGTCAATTTTTTACAGTATTACCCGCTTTAGTATTCTTTAATCCAACTAAAACTATCTTCAATAATACGTTCCTTTTCTTGTTTTATATAGTTTAAAAAAGCGTGAGCGGCGGGCGATAGTTTTTTTGAACTTAACCAAACCAAATTCCAAGTAGTGTTAATTGGCAAGCCTTTCACGTCTACTATTCTTAAGTCTTTATTCTTTAGCTCATGTTTTATTCCAATGAGAGGCATAACAGAATATCCTAGACCGGCTATTACAGCTTGTTTAACGGCTTCATTAGAGGTAAGTTCCATTTTTTTAATAGACCTGTATTTGTTCTTTGCTATAAAATCTTCCATAGCGTTTCTGGTAGCCGAACCAGGTTCCCTAAAGATTAGCGGTCGCGTTTCAAAAAGTTGTCTTTTAGTCAATTTTTTATATAACACCTCATTCCCACTACCCACAAAAAACAATTTATTCTCCAAAAGTGGCACAGCTTCTATTTTTAAATTATCAGGCAAAACCGAAACTAACGCAAAATCAATTTTATTTAGTTCCAAGGCCCTAACTACCTTTAACTTATTTGTTACATCCATAATTAGCTCAAGTCCATTGTTTTCCCTCATAAAACCATTTAAAAAAAAGGGCATCACATATTTACCAGTGGATACAACTGATAATTTTAACCGACCAGAGAGATTGCCTTGGTAAGTCAATGTCTTATAGTTTATGGCGTGTACCTCATTTAATATTTTTTCTGCCGCTTTGGCAATTTCTTGGCCAAAATCCGTTACAAAGAGCTTTCTACCCACCACCTCCGTAAGTGGAATTGGAAATTGATCTTGAAAATTTTTTAGTTGAATTGAGACGGCTGGCTGCGTTAAAAACATCTCTTCTGCCGCAAGCGTAATACTCTCTTTCTCTGTTACTTTAAGAAACACTTGAAGTTGATGCAACGTATAATTCATAAATATTTTTTATGTTTTTCATAATAAATATAAATAATATTTTATCAAATAAGATTCACACCTTTGCCTCGAGAACTAAAAAACAAATCAATATGAAAGAGGTAATACAATTAAATAAGCGGAACAAAAAGCCCCGAAATCAATTACTAAAAATAATTTTTATTGTGGCATTTGCGACTTTCATTTTATCATTCTCCTATGTAAATGACAAATTGTTCCTAAAAGAGTTATCGATAGCAATTGCCACAATAACTATTGCTGTAGTAGTTAAGGAAAAAAATACCAAGACAGGATTTTCAAGAGTTGTAAATCTTTATGACAAAGAGAAAAATTTAGATAAAAGAAAAATTAATTAACCCTAAAACAAAGCATGAAAAATTCAAAACAATCAGTAGACCTTATCAAAGGCAACTTTACCCCAACAGAAGCTTCAGATTTATTAATCGCATTTTTAGATCATAAAATAAATTTTCACAAATTGGAACGTTTGGCAGTCTACGCAGTACATCCAAATGGTGATACAGCGGAACCTTCGGATAGAATAAATGAATTGGAATATGATAAGAGCATTGTAAAGGATTTTATATCTCTTGCGAGGAGGGATGGTAAAAATTTAAAAATAAATAGTTCTATTGTCCTAGAAATTGAAGATTAATCTAAACTACGATAAGATAAATCATACTAAAAACAATACAAAAGCCTTCACTCCATAAAATATAATAAGGATTGAAGGCTTTGTTTTGTCCAAAAAACAAAATAACCTTATTACCATCAATGGATTTAAATTTACTTGTTGACAATCTAACGAACCCAGCCCTACTATTTTTCTTCTTGGGTATACTTGCAGTTCAATTGAAAAGTGATTTGGAAATACCACCAAATTCATCCAAGTTTATCTCTCTTTATTTAATGTTTTCAATTGGTTTTAAAGGGGGTGTAGAGCTATCTCATAGTAATTTGGATTTGGAAATACTTTGGTCACTTTTATTTGGTGTTTTTTTAGCGCTATTTATACCCATTTATTCTTATTTTATTCTTCGAAAAAAATTCAATGCAGCCAATTCTGGAGCTATAGCAGCGGCTTACGGTTCTGTAAGCGCCGTTACCTTTGTAACCGCCATATCCTTCTTGGAAATTGAACAAATAAATTTTGGTGGGCATATGGTGGCAGTAATGGCCTTAATGGAAGCACCATCAATAATTATTGGTGTCCTATTAATGTCTTATTTCCAAAAAAATAAGAAGAACAAAATTAACCTCTCGACCGTCCTAAAGCACTCCCTTACCAATGGTAGTGTCTTACTCATAATTGGTAGCCTTTGTATTGGTTTTCTAGCGAGTGACCATCAGGCAATGGGCATTAAGCCCTTTACCACAGATATCTTTAAAGGATTCTTGGCAGTGTTTCTTTTAGACATGGGTATTAGTAGCGGTAAAAAACTTAATGATTTTATGAAAAAGGGCTGGTTTGCCTTATTATTCGCTATAATTATTCCTTTAATTAATGGTAGTGCCGTAGCGATTATAAGTTCCGTTATTACGCAGAGTGATGGCAATAGACTCTTGTTCGCCATTCTAGCAGCCAGTGCATCCTATATTGCCGTACCTGCTGCAATGCGTTTGGCCGCCCCAAAAGCAAATCCTAGTTTGTACTTGCCCATGGCTTTGGCCATTACTTTTCCTTTTAATATTACTTTAGGTATGCCGCTTTATCTTTGTATCGTTCAATATTTTTAATTAATTCCCATATCTTTAAATCCATAATTCTGCTATGGAAAAAAAGAGATGTGGTTGGTGCGAAGGTGACACCTTATACGAAAACTATCATGATAAAGAATGGGGCGTACCCGTTAAGGATGATGATACTTTATTTGAATTTTTGATACTGGAAACTTTTCAAGCCGGACTTAGCTGGATAACAATTTTGCGTAAACGCGAAAATTTCAGGAAAGCATTTGATGATTTTGATTATAAAAAAATCGTATTATATGATGACTCCAAAATCCAATCCTTATTACAAAACAAGGGTATTATACGCAATAGGTTAAAGGTGAATTCTGCCAAAACCAATGCCCAGGCCTTTATAAATATTCAAAATGAATTTGGAAGTTTTAGCATGTACATTTGGGGGTTTTTGAATGACAAACCAATAAAAAATAAGGTGGTGAATTATAAAGAAGCCCCAGCTACTACTCCCTTATCTGATAAGATAAGTAAAGACCTTAAAAAAAGAGGGTTTAAATTTGTTGGCAGTACAATTATTTATGCCTTTATGCAAGCAACGGGTATGGTAAACGATCATGAAATCAATTGTTTTAGATATCACCAAGTTTAACTCTTAATGCAAATTCCTTTGAGCAGATCATTAGTCCTTATATTCGTCTTATTTATTACTTGCTGTTCCGTACTTAGCGCTCAAGAGATATTTGAACGAGAATTTAGAATATTAAAAAGCCAATTTCCGGCACGTTCCCTTTCATTGATTCATGAACATGTGCAAGAAATTAAACGACTAAAGTTTTACCAGGAAATAGACAGTTCTATACCCGTTTATCTTGCAAAATTTAAAAAAGACAAACTTTGGTATGGCGTACAATTTCAAGAAAATGGTGATTTAGAGTTGATACAGATTAAGATAAAGCGTATGGATATCCCCAATGATTCATATTCCCAAATAGATTCATATTTAGACAATATGTTCTCCAAATACAAAATAAAAAGTATACAACAGCAATATCATTCAAATAACGAAGCTTTAGACGTAACTTTTAAAAACGCCTTTCAAAATCTACTATTACCTACGGTAAACTATAAATTTATTGTTGCTGGCAAAAAGAATAAGCGCCACGATCAGTATGAATTGTTATTTGATGCAGATGGAAATTTAAGGCAAGAACGCATAGCACTACCGCAGAATTATGACCATGTCCTCTATTAAGGTATTATCATGATTATTTCAACAACTCCATAAATTTATCCCTAGGCATTTCCTGTGCACCCAAACTGGCCAAATGTGCAGTATATAATTGGCAATCTATGGCTTTATATCCCTTGGCACGTAAATCTTCCGCCAATTTGATAAAGGCAAATTTGGATGCATTGGATGTTAAACTGAACATACTCTCCCCACAAAAAATATGACCTAGATCAATACCGTACAGACCACCAACCAGTTCATTTTGCTCCCACACCTCATAGGATGTTGCATAGCCCTTTTCATGCATTGCACAGTAGGCCTTTTTCATATTTTGCGTTATCCAAGTACCATCTTGCCCTTCTCTTTCAATACTAGAACAATGCTCCAAAACTTGTTGAAAACAGGTATTCTTGGTCAACCTAAAACGATTGTCCCTAAGTACCTTACGCATACTTTTGGAAATTTTTACTTTATCCGGATACAAGACCATTCTAGGGTCGGGACTCCACCACAATATGGGCGATTCTTCATTGAACCACGGAAATATTCCGTTTGTATAGGCCAATACCAACCGCTCCACGGACAAATCACCACCAACGGCCAAAAGACCTTCGCTATTTGCAGTTTCAACAGGTGGAAATTCTAACCTATCCGTTAAATAGAACAATCTATGTGGACTTTTCACTTATCTAAAATTTATTGTCCTAAAATAAAAAACTTGCCCAACTTATAGCTGAACAAGTTTTATACTTAAACTATTTATAACAATTACCTTTTTAAAAAGGTAGATCGTCATGGTCTTCTTCGTTTAAATTGTCTGCCGGCTCAAAAGCTTCCATTGGAGGTACCGGTGGCATTCCTTCTGGTTGGGATTGTGATACGTTCTCTATTCTCCAACCCTGTATAGAATTGAAATACTTAACCTGGCCCTGAGGGTTGGTCCATTCCCTTCCTCTTAAATTAATACTGACCTTAACATCTTGTCCAACCGCATAGCTATTCAACATGTCACATTTATCCTGTACAAACTCAATCATTATATGTTGCGGGTACTGTTCATCCGTAGTGACGACCAATTCTCTTTTTCTAAACCCATTATTACCAAATGTTTGGGTTTCTCCGATCAATTTTACTTTACCTTCTATTTCCATGTTGAACTCTTTTTACAATAAAGTCCAAAAATACATAAAATGATGCGGTATTAAAACAAGCAAGGACAATAACAACACAACAATTATTTACATTTGGTGTTATCCTTAATATTAGAATACACGTGGATGAACTTTATTCCTAAAAACAAGATTTCCAACATTTTTCTATTGATAGGTTCTTTTGTAGTGGTGAGCCTTATCTTATGGAATACAAACAGTTTTTTTAAACAATTTAAGGAAGAGGAACGCTTAAAAATGGAAATTTGGGCCACTGCGCAATCAGAATTTCTACAATCTTCCGAAACTGTTGATCTAGGTAGTTTACATTTAAAGGTATTTCAAAACAACACCTCTACCCCAATGATCCTTATTAACAAGGATAAATCCATTAGGGTCAATAATTTCCCTCCATCAAAGGTTGATGACTCCCTATATATTCAACGACAGTTAAACAAGTTCAAGAACGAGAACACCCCAATTTCAATAGACCAACAAGGCGAACATTTAGCTACTTTGTATTACGGAAATTCTGAGGTACTCAACAAGTTAAAATTTTACCCTATTGCCCTTCTTTTAATCATATTTCTTTTTGCCGCCGTTATCTATTTTCTTTTCAAAACCAACAAGGCCGCGGAGCAAAATAAACTATGGGCAGGTATGGCCAAGGAAACTGCCCATCAAATAGGTACGCCCCTTTCATCATTGCTAGGATGGAACGAGCTATTGAAAACAGAAGACATTAACCCGAGTATCACCAAGGAAATAGACAAGGATATAGATCGGTTACAAACCATTACAGAACGCTTTTCACAAATAGGATCTTTACCTAAACTTGTTGAAAGTGATATTGTAAAGGAAACAAAGGATGCTTATGATTATTTAAAGAGAAGAAGCTCCAAACTCATTCATTTTAGCTTGCAGACCAAAGTGGAAAAGTTACCCGTTATGCTCAATAGTTCCCTTTATAATTGGACCATAGAGAATTTAGTCAAGAACGGAATAGACGCTATGCGCGGCAAGGGCAGTATTGCCATAGAAATTGTCCCTGAAGGTAAATTTGTGAATATATTGATTGCCGATACCGGTCACGGTATTTCAAAAAGCAACTATAATAGTATCTTTACACCTGGTTTCACTTCTAAAAAAAGAGGATGGGGCCTTGGCCTTTCTTTGGTAAAACGTATTGTGGAAGAATATCATGATGGCAAAATAAAAGTATTGTCATCTGGCAAAGAAGGTACTATAATGCAAATATCGCTTAAAGTATTACATTGATCTATGGCAAAGGAAAAACTGAACATCATAAAGGAGGCAAATCTTAACAATAACTGTCCCGAGTGCTTCAACCAAGATTTGAACCTTACCTTTTTTCAAAAACACACCTATGGCCGTTTTTTTCATAAAATTACGGGAGAACTAAGTCACAAATTGGTATGCAATACCTGTAAGACCACTATTTACCCTATTAGTTGGACAGAGGATATTGAACGTATGTACAATTACTATCAAAAAACTGCTGTGCCTGCCAAAAAATCCTCTAAACCTACACTATTATTTTACAGTCTCTTTTTGGTTATCATAGCACTCATAGCAGGGGTAATCTATCTTTATATCACAGGCGCTATTCAACTTTAGCACCTATGGCCTTGGCAAGTTCTGTAAATTCCTTATCACTAAGAGATACCTTGTGCTGAAATGTAATATCCTTCATATTGTTCAAGGGAATTAAATGAACATGTACATGGGGAACCTCTAAACCTATTACGGACATACCCACTCTTTTGCACGCTACGGTTTGCTGCAATGCCTTGCCCACTTTCCTAGAAAAAGCCATTAGGCCTATATATGTCTCTTCATCCAAGTCCAAAATTTTATCCACCTCTTTTTTGGGTATGCAAAGCGTATGCCCTTTGGCATTAGGATTAATGTCCAAAAAAGCTAAAAAATTTTCATCTTCGGCTACCTTAAAACATGGTATTTCACCATTGATGATCTTTGTAAAAATAGTTGGCATCTTTTTTTAATATTAAATGGCACAAAAAAATCCTATCCAGAATGGGATAGGATTAAATATAGCAAATTACAATTTCTATGTTCTAGAAATTTCAAGAATTTCAAATTTGATAGCTCCACTGGGCACAACAATTTCTGCAGTATCGCCCACTTTTTTTCCCAAAAGACCCTTACCGATCGGTGAACTTACCGAAATCTTGCCCGCTTTTAGGTCCGCTTCGCTTTCCGCCACCAGTTTATAGGTCATCTCCATTCCGTTATTTTGGTTTTTAAGTTTTACGGTAGACAGCACCAATACCTTAGAAGTATCTAGTTGCGACTCGTCTATTAAACGTGCATTGGCTACCGTATTCTCCAATTTTGAGATTTTCATTTCCAAAAGTCCTTGGGCCTCTTTTGCCGCGTCATATTCTGCGTTCTCGGATAGGTCTCCCTTGTCCCTAGCCTCCGCAATAGCCTGAGATGCCTTTGGGCGTTCTACGTCCCTTAAATGGTTTAGTTCCGCTTTTAGCCTTTTTAACCCTTCGGCAGTATAATAAGATACGTTACTCATAACATCCTCGTTTTATAAATAGACAAATCCTCTGCAAATGCCTTTTATAACGGCTTTTTAAGAGAGGATTTAACACAAATATACATATTTTTTACGCACATTTGCTGAAGTTTTTCAAAACAAAATTACACCATGATCCGTTATTTAAGTATTCTATTTCTACTAATTTTCATCTCATGTAGTAATGATGGCACCAATAGAAATCCTTATTTATTGGAGGTAAGTTTTAGGTTCGATGCCAATTTGAACCTACCAGAATATAACCCACTAACAAATATTGGAACTGCTGTACCTATATCAAGTAATTTGGCCGGAACAAGGGGTGTTTTTGTCATAAATACAGGTTTTGATCAGTTTAGGGCGTTTGAAGCCAGTTGTCCCAATCATGCACCAAATGATTGTTCTACCATGAGCTTAAACGGCCAAGTAGTTACGTGTTCCTGCGAAGACTATGAATATAGTTTATTTACCGGTCAACTTTTAAACCGGCCGGAAGACGGAAAACGGTATTATGACTTGTTGGAATACCGCGCCTCTTTAACCGGGAATACCGTTGTGATCTCCAATTGATTATTCCTCTAACCTATATTTTTCCATAATACCTTTGAACAATTCACCAGTACTGGGTGGGGTATAACTTATGGCATTGGCCCCTGCCTCTATGGCTTCCAATATTGTTTCATTGGTTTTACCTCCTGTTGCAATTATAGCCACATTGGTATCTATGTCCCGTATCTTTTTAATAATATCAACCGTATTGCCTGCCCCTGACACATTAAAAATATCTACTCCCGCTTTTATCCTACCTTTTATATCCTCTTTTCCGGATACCACGGTGACCGTAACCGGAATATCTATTTTCTCCTTTAATTTTGTTATTAGACTATTTGGCGTTGGTTTATTGAGTACTACTCCCAAAGCGCCTTGGAATTCTGCATGGATGGCCAACTCCAAAGAACGTACACCTGTGGTAATACCGCCACCCACACCACAGAAAATAGGCTTGTCCGCGGCCAAGATCAAAGCATTTGAAATTACTGGCTGTGGGGTAAAAGGATATACCGCTATTATAGCATTGGCATTCGTATTCCTTATAATGGCCACATCTGTACTAAAGAGGAATGATTTAATGGACTGTCCAAAAACCCGTATACCAGAGCATTGGGAAATGACTTCCGGAACAATAACAATATTGTTTCTGAGCTTACTTCCAAATACCGGAACATTACCCTCCATAACCCCTGAATATTAGGGTCCTAAATTAGAGTATTCTTTCTTACCTAATTGATTTACATTAAATATTTAAGACAAATTTACAATGCTGTTTTCTTCATAATATTCCTAGAAATTTATTGTGGCACCAAGAAGGAAATTAGTACCTGCTTGAGGATAATAACCTGCACCTTCTATGGTAGTTGTAGTGCCAGGAACGCTAAACGTATCGTCATAGGTATAGAAATAACCATTAGACACGTATTTGGCATTGAATACATTATTGACCAAACCAGATAAAACAATACTTTTTAAGAATCCATTACATGTTATGGTATACTGTAAATTCAAATCGCTTTGCGAATAGGCATCCAATATAGAATTATCAGAATCAATATTCCCCATATACTGCTTTCCTACATATTTGGACAAAAATGAAATGTTCAATTCATTGACAGGGTTATATGAAATAATATTTCCAAAAATGAAGTTAGGAGAAAAGGCAATGTTGGTCTTTCCAAGTTCTTGCAGTACTCCATCCCTTTCAAATACAAAATCTTGGTTCTTATTAGTACTTATTGCCACATTGGGTTTTACTAACAGTTTTTCCCCTAATCCTATATTGGCATCTATTTCTAATCCTAAACGATAACTCTCCCCTACATTTTCACGTAATGGGGCGCCAACATCGTTTAACTCACCGGTCAAAACCAATTGGTCCCTATAATTCATATAATAAACGTTAGTGTTGAATTGAACATCTTCAGATATATAACGCCACCCCAATTCAAAATCATTTAAACGTTCCGGTTTTGGATTTCCACTCTCATAATCATTTCTATTAGGCTCCCTATTGGCCACTGCATATGATAAATAAAAATTATTGTTCTTATTAAGATCAAAGATTATCCCTGCCTTTGGATTAAAAAAGTTGAAGGTATCGTCAACCAAACCGGTATCCTCACCATTAGCCTCATAACCAACAGTTCTATATTGCACATCTCCATATAGTGACCATTGCTCGTTTAATTGATAATTTGCCTTTGTATATAGATTAAAATCTGTTTTAGCGGAACTATCATCATAATAACGGTCTTGGTAATTACTATTACTGGCATATCTAGCCCAGATAACCTCACCAAAATGATCGCCTTCGTATTTATTTAGACCACCACCTATTATTAAATCTAACTTTTCTTTCTTGTAATTCGCAGAAAAAACCGTTCCATAGAAATCATTATCCAACCAACGTCTTCTTATGATATCCGTTTCGGTGATTTCCTCGCCATTGACGGTTATAGGCTCAAAACCATAGGTTGCAAAATCATCATCTTCCTTATATTGTTCAAAGTAACCCCTACCCCTTGTATAGTGCAATGCTAAATTAGTACTCCACTCATTGGAAATCTGCTCGTTCCATAATAATTGCGCATGGTCTTGTTTGTAATTATCTACTTCATTATCATGAAATTGAGTGTTTCCGTTTTCATCGGTATATATACCTGAAGGATTAAAGGTTCTATCTTCCTTTAAGGTTTCGGCATCTATACCGTACCAAGCTTGGTACGTAATTTCATGACCACCAAAAAGCAGTGCTTTGACCAAGGTATTATCATCCTTATAGGCTCCCTGCAAAAAATAGGAGTCTAAATCTGATCTGGCCCTATCGATATAACCGTCCGAGTTAATTTTTGATAGTCGTCCTGAAATTTCAACCTGGTCATTCAACATACCTGTACTAAACTTCAAGTTGTTCCTAAGTGTATTGTAGCTCCCGACAGATGTAGAGATTTGACCATAGGCTTCTTGAGAAAAGCCATCGGTCAATACATTTAAACTTGCCCCAAAAGCGCCGGCACCGTTGGTAGAAGTACCAACACCACGCTGTAATTGCAAACTTTCCGTAGAAGAGGCAAAATCTGGCATATTAACCCAAAAGGTCCCTTGAGATTCTGCATCATTATAAGGAACGCCGTTAATGGTAACATTGACCCTGGTGGCATCACTACCCCTAACACGTATACCGGTATAACCTACACCGGCACCTGCATCTGTTGTAGTAACCACTGAGGGTAAAAAATTCATTAGTACAGGAATATCCTGCCCTAAATTCCTAGGTTTAATTTCTTCCTTGGTCAAATTTGAAAAAGTTACCGGAGACGATTTGGTTACCCTTAGGGCAGATACAAAGACCTCATCTAAAACAACCTTACTACCTTGTAAAGAATCTATTTCCTGCTCTTGAGCCAGTAAGCCCGAGTTAAAAGTAAAAAATGCGACAATTGTAAAAATAACTGGTTTCATCCGTATATATTCTACGAATAAAAGGGGCTATTATTCTAAAGTTCCTATTGATTTTTGTTGTCTAAATTTTAGTTTTTGACAACGTTTGCACCTAATGGCGATCATCGCCTCCCTTGGCAGCATTACCAGCCCAGGTTCTTTGGGTATAATCTCAGCTTTGGGCCAACATTTGTCAGCTTTGGGCACCCCTTTGAGATGATACAAATGTAGTACCATAATTTCATCTCTCATAACATAATCATGAAAAATAATGCCTTCATAATTAACACCAATTTAAAACTACGGATGAGCGTTTAAACGTACATTCAAGGAGGATTTAATTTATTTACATGGACACCAAGAAAAATAATTTCACCATAAAAATCACTTTAAGTTATTTATTGCTTGTCCTATTGGCCATTATAGCATCATATTATATATATAATGAGGTCAACGCATATATTGCTACTGAAACTACCACAGAAAAGGACAACAAACTCTTAAGGACCAACTCTTTTCTAGCCCAACTATATGAAGCAGAAAGCTTGTCAAAACTTGCCATACAGACCAGAAGCAAATCTAACTTTACGGCATACCAAAACAAAATAGATTCCATATACACGGATATTGAGGCGCTTAAACTTTTGACCGAAAACACATATCAAAAAGGTCTATTGGATAGTCTACATTCATTGTTACGAAAAAAAGCAACCAACATCAATGCCCTTAGAACCCTAAAAATTAATGATCAAACGAGTTCAGCCATTGACTCCGCATTAAAGGAGTTCGATAAACTTGAGGAATCCTTAGGAATTATAAAACCAGAAAGTTTGGCACCCAACATAGATGAACTATCCCCAAAAGCCCAAAGCGCCATTAAAAAAGTAGCGGACTATCTTAACGCCAATATACCACAGAAAGAAAACCCCCAATTAAAAGCTCAACGTATGGATAGTGTACTTACTATGTCCAAAAATCTTCTAAAAGACGTTCAGCAGGAAAACAACAATACCGAAAATTCCTTGGCAATGCGAGAAAACTCCATTAATAGGACCGATATGGAACTTACCCAGCAATTGCGAAGCATACTGTCCTCCTTTGAGCATGAAATTACTATGAACAGTTTGGCCAATTCCATTAAAAAGGAAACGTTATTGAACAGAAGTATAAAATTGGCCGTTATTGCGGCGATACTAGGTTTTTTGGTGGTTGGCGTATTCATCTTTATCCTGAACCGCGATTTTTGGAAAGTGAACTTGCTAAGGGAAAAACTGGAGAAGGAAAAACAGCTTTCAGAATCCTTGTTAAAAAGTAGGGAACAACTTATAGCGACCGTAAGCCATGATCTAAGAACACCCCTTAATACCATTTCTGGGTATACCCAACTCATTGAAACATCTAAAACCATAGACAAAGAACATTTGAACCATATTAAATCTGCCACCGGATATGTCAACAATCTTGTGAACGACCTATTGGATTTCTCACAATTGGAGGCCGGAAAAATGGTTGCCAAAAACAATACTTTTCTCGTGGACCAACTGCTGCGGGAAAGTGCTACCAACATTGCTACACAGTATTCTCAAAAAAACATTGATCTCATTCTCAACCTGGACTCATCTTTAGCGAAACCAATAGTTTTAGATGATTTTAGGTTAAGGCAGATTCTATCTAACCTATTGGGAAATGCCTTCAAATTTACGGAACAGGGTAAAATAACCTTATCTGCTTTCATTAAACAGATAAAAAATGAACCCGTATTGTACATTATCATAGAAGATACGGGTATTGGGATATCCAAAGAACAGCAAAAGCTTATTTTTAAGGAATTTACACAGGCCGGCACTACTACCAATAAAAAACATGAAGGCTATGGATTGGGCCTTACCATTACCAAAAAACTTACGGAACTACTGAACGGAAAAATTATTTTGGAAAGTGAAATTGGGAGTGGCAGCAAGTTTACTTTAAAAATACCTACACAACTTGGTGTATTAAATACCGTACCACAGTCTGGCAGCAATAAAAAGAAACGTATTAATAGTGCTCTAGTAATCGATGATGACCCTTCATTTTTACAACTAATTGGAGAGATGATGAAATCCGCACACATTAACACCCGTTTATATACCAATTTTAATACATACGACACAGCCGTCAATTTTCATTATGATGTTGTCTTGACCGATATTGAAATGCCCAACGCCACAGGTTATGATGTAGTCACTAAACTGCGATCACCATTATTTCCTAACCATACCGATCAGCCCATTATTGCAATGACCGGAAGGAACGACCTAAGCGTTGAACATTTTAAGAATAAAGGATTTGATGAACTGTTGCGCAAACCATTCTCTAAAACAGAATTGCTGCAAAAACTAAAGCTATTTGGCCCCATAACCTTTACAGAAAAAGTGAATACCACAGCTCCTATACAAACTAAGGTCAAAGAAGGTCCATTTACCTTTGATACCCTAAAAATGTTCATTGGAAACGATGAAGCGGCGCTTAACGAAATTCTTTCAACTTTTTTAAAAGATACAGAAGAGAATTCTAAAAATCTGACTGCTGCCGTTGACGCTTTGAATATTACTGAAATTAACAAAACGGCCCATAAAATGCTTCCTATGTTCCGCCAATTGAATGCCAAAAAAGTAGTAGATGTTCTAGAACAATTTGAGCGCTTAAAACGCAAGGAACTTACTGCTCAACAAATAAAGGAAAAACATCTTGCGGTAAAACAAAATATCAACGTTATTATTAAGGCCATATCGGTTTAGCTAAGCGTAGTGCGGAGGCAATGAAACTTTTCGTTTCCGTCTGCGCACGAAGCTAAAACCATAAGATTTAACGACTTTATAAATATACACAGCCCATTAGTTTCAGCCCTAAAGTCCGCATTACGTTTAGGTTTTGTTACAACAAGTTGCAACGGATTCGAGTAAGCACGTTCTGATTCAATTCCGACTGAACAAACTTGCTCGGAAGTCCATTCAGATTTCCTATTCTAAAGGTAAAGGTCAATCCAAAAGTTTTGAGCCCGATGAGTTATTGATATAGAGTATCAAATCATAATCTCCGCTTATATCTGTCTCGTAAAATTCACTTTTCATCTTCATAGATCCTACTTGCCTAAAGTCCATTTTTTCCAAAAGCCATTTGGCATGCATTGGTTTTTCTTCTTTAATTCTACGGAGATCAATAATAAATATTGGAACATCAATAGATTCGAAAAATTTTTCAAAAGTACCATTATAAGGTGCCTGTGCCTGATAAGTGGTTAGTCCATTTTCCCCCATTGCAGTATAGGTACCCCTACTAAATGCAAAACCTACCGCCACATAATCATTCGTCAAACTATCGGATAGATAATTTCCCATGCCGTGCATCGTTCTCTGTATATGAGCATTATGTGCCCATATTGCTATTTTCGAATCTTGATTTTGGGATTTTATCCATAATAGATTTTCTGCCATAAATTTATCCCGTGAGAATACAGTTTTATCTATATATTGCTCAATGACCCTAATATTTTGGTATAGCCATGCCGTCCTATCCTTGGTAAGACCTAATTTTTCAATTACATTCCTCACATGTTCTAATTTTTTCACGATAGTATCTTTATCGTCTTGGGAAACAGCACCCATCCTTGAACCTTGATGTTTTGCTGAAGTTTTATCCAATATCCGTTTAATGGATGTCAAATCTTCCAATATAGTATTATGATCTTTAAATGCTTTTTCCAACTCCTCTACCGATAAATTATAATATTGTATATCAAATCCCGTGAATTGAATTTTTTGTGTGGTAGCGTTGTGCAACTTCATCCATTTCACCATATTCAATACTTCCTGGGTGCTCCAAGTCCAAAAATGCATGCCTTTAATCAATTCCGTTGGGTTTCCCTTTCCATGCATAGTGTAGTCATTGAGCTTATATGCTTCAGGCATATTGGCCTCCATGGAAAAAATTTCGAAATCTTTTTTCTCAGCTAAGTATTTGACCAATCGATGCTTTATCTGGAATATTTCACTCGATCCATGGGTAACCTCTCCGAGCGCTACAACCTGGGCATCTCCTATTAGAGAACCGAAAACTTCAAGATCTACATCGGATTTCGTACTAGGGTCATAAGTTGATAATGGGTAAACATTTTTTTTTAGCCATGCCAGTTCGTCAGTTGTGAGTTCGGTTGATCTAGGTTGTAAATCGTTAAATGTTTTTCCGTCGATCAGAATTTTAAAATTATCAAACCAAGCTACTCCGTTACCCAGCAATAAGCCCCCAAAGGTGATTTCTTTAGCCTTCTCGTCAACACTCATCATTAGCGAGACTTCCTGCCATTCATTCGTACCTTTTAATCCATTGTTCTCCATATTATCAAATGCCAGAACCCCATCCTGTCCATCTACTTTCCACCAAAGACCGGCATATCCGTTATTTATTGATTCGGTTTTTACATGACCTCTAAGCTCTATCTTTCTGCCTTTTGCATAAGCGACAGGAAAACTTGCGGTAAAAACTCCAGATTGATTTTCCTTAGGATTATTGCTTATTATTTTTAAACTTCTATTAGACTCATGTTTTTCGTTGCCATCCCAATTAAAAATATAACCAGAACTTGTAGTATACCACCACTTCTTAGGTGTTTCAGAGCCTCGCAATTCAAATTCAAATCCAAGATTAAGAAATTCTTGTGAAAATGATTTGCCGGTTAAACAAACAAAAATTAATAGAATTGTTGTTCTCATAATCTATTATTATAGTTAAAACCTATCGTTTATTAGAACTCCTAATTTTTAACAATCCAATTTTGAATTCAATTCACTTTCGGTTTCATTTTTGGAGCTATTTGTTGTAACATTACGCTTGGATTAAAGCACATCCAAATCATAATAATTTATACGGTTGTACAATGTTTTTCGGGTAACCTGCAATAATTTGGCCGCCTTGGACTTGTTGTAATTTGTTTTTTTTAAGGCATTTATTATCTGTTCCTTTTCAAAATCTGCTTTTGATAATGCTCCAAAATCTTTGGGAACATCCTTTTTTTCAAGTAACTCCGCAGGCAAAGTATGTATTTCTATTGTGTTTTCCGTTGATAATAAAACGGCCCGTTGAATTACATTTTGCAATTCACGTATATTACCTGGCCAAGTGTATGTATTGAAAACATTCCAAACCTCAGGGGAAAAATCGGCCACTTGCTTGCCTAATTTTCCATTGAACTTTTCTAAAAAATAAGTTGCAAAAGCCTTTAAATCTCCATGTCTATCCTTAAGTGCGGGTATTTGCAAAGAAAATTCATTTAGCCTATGATATAGATCTTCCCTAAATGTACCCTTCTCTACCGCAGCCTTTAAATCTTCATTGGTGGCAGAGAGAATTCTAACATCTACATTAATTTCCTTGTTACTACCAATTCTTTTGATTTTACGCTCCTGCAAAGCCCTTAGCAATTGCATTTGGTTTTCGTAAGAAAGATTACCTACCTCATCTAAAAAGAGGGTTCCACCATTGGCCGCTTCAAAACTTCCTATTTTATCTGCTATGGCTCCTGTAAAACTACCTTTTAAATGACCAAAAAATTCACTGGATGCCAATTCCTTGGGTATGGCTCCACAATCCAAAGCAACAAATGGCTGCTCTTTTCGCAAGCTTTTTTCATGAATGGCCTTGGCGGTCACCTCCTTACCTGTACCGCTTTCTCCAATGATGAGAACGGACATATCCGTTGGCGCTACCAACGAAATATATTCTTCCAGTTTCTGCGTGGCATCACTCACAAGTAATAGCCCCGTAGTTTTATCTGATGATACCCCTTGTTGTGCCCGTTGCACTTGTAATTCTTTTTCCTGATTCTTATCAGCACTTTTTACCTTAGGTTCTAAAGGCTTGACATGTAAAGCTCCATCGATAACGGCCAACATTTGATCGGGCGTAAAGGGTTTGGAGATATAGTCATAAGCACCCATTTTCATAGCCTTGACCGCAGAGGCCACTTCTGCATAACCGGTCATGACAATTATAGGTATCTTTCCCTGTAATGCCGATACCAAATCCAAGCCATCATAATTGGGCAACCTAAGGTCAGTAATGACCAATTGTAAATTTCCTTCTTTTATTTTATTCTCGGCATCGGCACCTGTATGACTAACCAAAACCTCAAAATTGTTTCTGATCAAAAACTTTTGAAGCATTTGGGCAAAAGCAGCATCATCTTCATTTATAAGGATTCTGGCCATAGTTGTTTACGTGTTCTAAAGTATCTACGTAAAAATACCATATGCCAGCTATTTGTATTTTAAAATTATCTTAAACATTTTAATTCTATTTTCCATAAAAAAAGGTAAGAGTAGTATATGACCTACTCTTACCCGACCAAACCAACTTGTATATACAAGTTACACTTAAATTACACTTAAAATTTACATGTCCAGCCAATTACCATCCTCATCTGCATATACTGTTCCTTGAGTACCATCCTCTAATGAAAGGACTAATTTATACTGCTTTTCCTCATTGGTAAATGCCTTATCCAAATTTGCCGTTGGAAAATTTGTGGAAATGGCATCCATTACGGCTTGGGGAACCTGTGAAACTGAAATTTCCGTGAAATCATTGGCCGTAACCATTATTTCCTTTACTTCATTATGTACGATTCCTGATTGAGAAAATAAAGCATCTTGTGCATTTGCCGTAAACCCTCCTAGAGTTATTGCTCCTAATAAAAATAATGTCTTCATCTTAATCTATTTTAAATTAATAATCATTCTGTTATCTATACTTAAGTAATAAATATGCCAAAGAATCATACATCCGATAAAGCACTGAAAATTAGGTGTTTATGGTTATACATAGATTTTATAAGTTGGGTAATATTGGTAAACCAAGTATAGAGTGGGTAAACTTTACACACCCTTAATGAAGAAATTGGAGAGACGTATACCTATTAAAAAAAAAGGAGTTGCAAATGCAACTCCTTAAAACCACCTATCAAACTTTACTTTTAAAATTTTAAATCAACTCCTTTATTAATTTTGCATCAAATCAAACAAGACTTAGTCAACCTCGGGGAATATTTTAAAATTCAATTAATTCTGGTGGCACCTTCATAGTTAACGGTTAGTGTTTACGCGAAAGTGATTTTTTTAATTTTTACCGTTCCCAACATATTTTTGAAATTACCGCTACTGTTAATATCGTAATCGCCATTGTTATCGAAATAAAAATTATAGTGACCATTTGTTCATAATTCTGCTACACTTATTTAGACACCACTTTTTTAAACAGGTCACATTTAAAATAAAAAAAACTGCAGATTGCAGTTTTTTTTTGATCTTAATGACCAAACAAGTTTATTTTTTATTTATCCAATTGCCATATTGGTCAATATAAACAGTCCTTCTTGTACCGCTCTTCAAAACCATGACCAATTTAAATTCACCACTATTATTTTTATAGGCGGCACCAAGTTTTGATGTTGGATATTGTTTTAAAATTTCCTCTATTACCGGAGGAGTAAGTTCACTTGACTTAATTTTGACATATTCATCAGTATTATTGATGACAATTTTATTATTTGCTATTTCAGAAACGTTCATGGCAGAAACATTACACATAATGCCTATTGCCATTAAAGAAAGTAACACACTCTTTTTCATCCTAAATATTTTAATCATTAAAAAATTTATCTCTCTACTTATCTACGGTCTAAATGTAGGAATGGATTACAGCTCTAGTTTTTTTACTTATTACAACTAATAAAAGCTGCCTAGGCAGCTTTTACATAAACAACTTAATATTTGGGGGAATTTACATATTCAACCAATTTCCATCTTCATCGGCAAATAATTCTACCATGGTACCATCTTCATTGGTTACCTCTAACTTATATGTCTTGTTTTCATCTACATAAGCCTTATTTACGACTGCTCCCGCATAATCTTCTTTCAATGCCTGGATAACCGGAGACGGAACTTCTGATACCGCTATCTCCTGAAAATCCTGTTGCATGACTTCTTCCATGATACCATCATGAAAAATTATGGGTGTTGCCGCCGTTCCTATTGATATACTACCTATTGCCAATGCTGTGGCCAAAACTATTTTTCTCATCTGTATTGCTTTTAAATTAAACATTCTTACTATACCTACTTAGAATAATTATGCCAAAAAAGAACATGACCAGATAAGTTGCTTAATTAATTGATTATTATATGGTTACCGAACAATAAATCAAAATCAATACTGTGTAAAATTGTATCCAAATAAAAAAGTGTGTAGAAACTACACACTTTTCAAATTTCATAATAAGTTAGTGTTAAACCTGATGCGACTCCTTTAATAAATCTACAACACTCTTAACAGGATTAAAGGTCACCAAAGGAACCTCAACAAAAATAGTATTCCAAAATGCCATTGCTCCGTTCCATAATCCTGGTAATTCCAAAGCTTTCAGCTCCTTACCGTCTTTGGTCTTCCTCGTAATAAAACCCTGTTTATCATCAACGAATTTGAGCAAATTATACTTTTCCCCTTTAAAATTTCTTACTCCGCACACTAAATCCACAGGATTAAAATGTGTTGAGTTCTTCATAATATCCGCTTGTTGATTATCGTCCATATTTATCTGTGCGGATTCTATAATCTGTAATGAAACTTCACCATTGGCATTGGTCACCCAAAAAGGCCCACCACCAGGTTCGCCTTCATTTTTAACCATACCGGCTATACGTATTGGCCTATTGATCTTGTCTCTCAATACTGCAATCTGTTCATTCATGGAAATTGTTGAAAAATCTTCATTGAACCTAACATTAAGTTCATCCCTTAAAAAAGAACTGATTTCCTCAATTTCATTTTCCGTTAGTTGCCTTTCTTCTATTTGTTTGGCATATTCAAACGCCTTTTCCTGTACTTTCAATAACGTTCCGGCCAAAACCTTTTTACTATCGGCCACTTCTTTGGCATCTTTCATAACGGTTACATTATCTATGTTTTTAATAAAAATAATATCCGCATCCTGATCATTTAAATTTTCTATCAATGCACCGTGACCGCCCGGCCTAAAAAGTACCGTGCCATCTGGATTTCTAAAAGGTTTGTTCTCCATATCAACGGCCAACGTATCCGTAGACGATTTTTGAAATGAATAGTCAATCTCATATTGTAATCCGGTATCGTTAGATACTCTAGGACCTACTTTTGCAAACTCTTCCTTAAACATTTCCTCATGTTGGCCAGATACCGTAAAATGTAATTTTGCCTTACCATTGGCACCTGCATAAAGAGCGCCTTCCTTTAAATGCTCTTCAAAAGGAGTGGCCGTAGTACCGTTGTAATTATGAAAAGGCAATAAACCTTTAGGATAAAAACCATAATTCAATGCATTTTCACCTAAAAGCTCTGTTACAAAATGATAAACAACTTCACCTTCTGTTCCATTTTTATTGGGCAATCTGCTGATTACCAAATCATAAAAAGGCAAGCGTTCCATGCCTTCAGAAAAAATCTTGATATCCTTATCACCTGTTCTCCCCAGATAATCTTTAAGCGTTTCCTTAGCTGGATCGTAAACATCCAAAAAATTGAACAAAGCCTTGAACATTCTAGAAGCAGCCCCAGAAGCCGGTACAAATTTCAAAACCTCCAAATTGGTCAATTTGTGCTCGTATAACTTGATCAGCTCATTCTCTTCGGATGGGCTGAATTTTAAGATTCCATTTCCAATTATGGCCGCATTGCGAAGATTAACAAAGGGGATACCCTCTTTAAAGGTATTGATCTGTTCCATTACCTTTTCCTTGGCAATACCTTTTTCCTTCAATTGTTTTTCGTCGTTCTCTGTAAATTGTATCATGTATTTAATAACTGGTCTATATGGTTAATGGCTTTTTCCAATCTGGTTTTCTTGTCACCCTTCAAGGTAATAAAATTTTTACCGTATTTTTCCAAGGTTTCCTTAAAATAGGAAAACATTTCTGTGCGTTCATTTGGTTTGTCCCGTAGATCGTCCGCCTCCCATGGTATATCAATATAGGTCAGCAGATACAGGTCATAGGAATTCTCCAAGGCGTACTTTTCAAGGATAGGGTCACAATCACCAATATAATATGCCTCCGAATATACTTTTGTTTCCAAAAGATCAGTGTCGCAAATCAAAATATTAGTTGCTTTTTTGGTCAGTTCGTTTTCCAGCCTCATTTGGCCTGCTGCTATAGGTAGCAAATCATGAGGCTCACAGGTCTTGCGTTCATTGTTCCATTTATCCTGTAAATATTCCCTGGCATATTCCGGGACCCATACCGTATGGTAATGCCTGGCCAACTGCTCTGATAATGTTGTTTTTCCCGTAGACTCGGGCCCAAAAAGAACAACCTTTAAGATATTGGACGGCTGCTGTTTATATTTTTCTTCCATGCATTATAACCATATATGGCCAGTATTGTAAAGATTAAATACTGAAAACTAGTGAATGTAAAACCTTTATAAAAATATAATGGTACGGATATTATATCTCCAATAATCCAATATATCCAATTTTCTACTTTTCTCTTTGCCATTAACCACATTCCCACAAAAAAGATTGCTGTTGTTATCGTATCTACATAAGCGGTCCAACTATTCCATTTATCAAAAACTTGATACACCATATAAACAAATACAATGGTTGTCAGGAAAATAAGTAATGAGATTATATGCTCTCTTTTGGTAACGGTAGTAATAGGGGTAACATGGGTCTCATCTATCTTTCTAGTCCATATATACCAACCATATAAACTCATTATAAAGTAATAGACATTGATAAGCATATCTCCCAATAACCCCCATTTTAATAATAAATAGACGAAAATTGATGTGCTTAACAATCCGGTAGGATATACCCAAATGTTGTTTTGTTTGGAAAACCAAACTGACAGTAAGCCAAAAATTACGGCAGTGATTTCAAGTATTATATCTATAGTGTCATACGTACTGTACTGCCCAAAAAAATAATCAAAAATGGGGCTCATAGTTACTTCTATCAGATTTTACAATTTTCATGAACAGAAGTCCACGGTCCATTAAATTGAATGCAATTTTAATTTCTTGGTTCAATACTTCCATAACTTTTTCATAAGATCCATAGACCTGTGTGCTCAGCGGGTTTTCCAAAATGGTCAATCCAGATTGCCTTAACTTCTGTATGAATTGAATGATATGTTCCTCAAAATCGTCCTGTAGGGGTGAAAAAGTTAATTCTACTGAAATTTCCATAAAAATTTATTGAAAAATGATTAGTTATATTCTATTCTTTGCCGCATACACACAAGTGAAATCCTCAAATTCCAAAAAATGTATTTGATAATGAGAAAGGGTACCGTTGTAAATTATTTCAGCTGTTGTGCTACAATCTTCAAATAAAAAATCCTGTACATTTATGTGCTGCAGAAAGCTTAATCCGCGCTCCCCATAAATTTTATATAAGGATTCTTTAGCGCCCCAAACAATGGTAAGTTTCCTAATAATGGCAGCAGTATTTGCCAAGGTACGGTATTCCTCAAACGGGGTAAACTTATGCGCAATGCGCAATATTTTATCTCGTTGCATCTCAATATCAATGCCAACCTCTAGCGTACTGCTAACAATGATTCCCGTAAAATTATGGGAATGGGTTATAGAAATATACTTCCCATCTTTTAAATGTGGTTTACCATTATCATCATACACCAGATCAAAATCCGTATACCCATACTGGGCCAACAAGTGCCTAATACTTAAAAAGGCCCTTCTGTGCAAAGTTGATTTCATACCATTGAACCGTGATTGGCAATGTGGACTGAGCTCAACATTATCCCACAACATTTCCTCAGTTTCCTCAACCTTCCAAATAGCAAGGGAGGTATCATTATCAATTGTTATTGTTTTGTAAAGCGGCATGGGATTCTTAGGGTTATTCGTACCTTTGTGACTTCATAAAAATTGCTGATCACAGATAAACGAAAGTATAAAATAATATAGATATGAGCACGAAAACTATACCGTATGTGCCTTATAAGGTTAAGGATATTACACTTGCCGATTGGGGAAGGAAAGAAATTGAACTGGCAGAAGCTGAAATGCCGGGACTAATGTCGTTAAGAGAAGAGTACAAAAATGAACAACCTTTAAAGGGCGCGCGTATTGCCGGATGTCTTCATATGACCATACAGACAGCTGTGTTGATCGAAACATTGACCGCATTGGGCGCAGAGGTAACTTGGAGCTCATGTAATATATTTTCTACCCAAGATCAGGCTGCTGCCGCAATTGCCGCAACCGGTGTACCTGTTTATGCCTGGAAGGGTATGAACGAAGAAGAGTTTGATTGGTGCATTGAACAAACCTTATTTTTTGGAGAGGACAGAAAACCGTTGAACATGATCCTTGATGATGGCGGCGACCTTACCAATATGGTGCTGGATAAATATCCCGAAATGGCCGCAGGTATTAAAGGACTTTCAGAAGAAACTACTACAGGAGTACACCGTTTATATGAGCGTGTAAAAAATGGTACACTACCTATGCCCGCCATTAATGTGAACGATTCTGTTACTAAATCGAAATTTGATAATAAATATGGATGTAGGGAAAGTGCGGTAGATGCCATACGTAGGGCCACGGATACCATGTTAGCAGGTAAACGCGTAGTTGTTGCTGGTTATGGAGATGTTGGCAAAGGTACGGCGGCTTCGTTCAAAGGTGCCGGATCTATAGTTACGGTTACCGAAATTGACCCAATTTGCGCTCTACAGGCTTGTATGGACGGATTTGAAGTCAAAAAATTGGAAACGGTAATAGGCAATGCGGATATCGTTATTACCACCACAGGTAATAAGGATATTATCAGAGCTGAGCATTTTGAAGCACTAAAGGATAAGGCCATTGTTTGTAACATAGGCCACTTTGACAATGAAATAGATATGGGCTGGTTAAACAAAAACCATGGCCATACCAAGGATGAAATCAAGCCACAGGTAGATAAATATACCATTAACGGCAAGGATGTAATTGTATTGGCAGAAGGAAGATTGGTAAACTTAGGTTGCGCCACAGGACATCCTAGTTTTGTAATGAGCAATTCTTTTACCAACCAGACCTTGGCACAGATAGAGCTTTGGAAAAATAGCGATTCTTATGAGAACAAGGTATACATGCTACCTAAACATTTAGATGAAAAGGTTGCCAAATTACACTTATCTCGCTTAGGAGCGGAACTTACCGAATTAAAGCAAGATCAAGCTGAATATATTGGGGTAACCGTAGAAGGTCCGTTTAAACCGGAATACTATAGATACTAATAAGTTCATTATACAAAAAAGGTCCTGACGAAAATCAGGACCTTTTTTATTTGTTGACCACTATGTTATTTATTAATTATTTGAAGCTAACATTCCTTCTAAATAATAACAATCTGTCTGTTCCTTTATTTGGGCCAAACCTTCCTCTTTTGAACTTAACGGATTAATTTTTATTTCCTGTCCATTGGGCATATAAACAATATAAAATCCTTCTTCAAAGGAAGATAATTTAATAATTTCTCCATTTGGTCTTACTGCGTTCCAAGATTTTTCGCTTGGCTTATAAACCAAATCTATCTTTTTTCCTTTTTTAGGTCCCTCAACAACGGTAATCTGCATTCTGTTTTTAGTAGCGGTCATTTCAAAAGTATTTCCGTCTCTTTCTACCATTTGCGTTTCTTGTTCTCCTTCTTTCATGGCAATTGGATTAGAACCGCTCCAAAATTCAATAACATTGAAAATTATGGTATCTCCCAAAAAGAACAGACCATAAACCGGTATTATATTTAGACCCCAAAATACAAGGTTGTTTACAAATTTACTGTCAGACACTCCTTGGTTCCAATCCTTTAGATTATTAAAGGCACTAAAAGAACCTAGACAGCTAGAAAATAATAGCGTACTGGCCATTGCAACACAGATAATTGATTTTTTCATAATTAAGATTGTTTAGAATTAACTATCAAATTAGATGATTTTAAATTGAAAACCTATGCTTGTTTACAAATTTTATTGCCTTTAATGCTCTTTGAAAGCTTTAAATGAATCAACAAAATCCCAATTATTTTGACTTTTATAAAATTACAACTGGTTCAATATCCCATTTTATTATAAGGTGTAATTTTCCGTACTTCGTCATAAAATTGAACAACATGATCATATTTGTGGATATGGACGAGGTCATAGCGGATACCTACGGGGCGCACATTGAGCTTTACAACCAAGAATTTAAAGGGGAATTGACTACAGAATTATGTGCGGGCTCTGAAGTATGGCGTATGGTACCGGAAGCCCACCAAGAGAGTGTTAAAAAACATGCTACCAGACGTGGTTTTTTCAGAAACTTAAAACCTATACCAGGTAGCCAGGAAATACTTGCACAATTATCTAACAAACATGATGTCTATATAGCCTCGGCAGCTATGCAGTTTCCTAATTCATTAGAGGAAAAGAGCGATTGGCTAGATGAACATTTTCCTTTTATTCCATGGCAGAATAGAATTCTATGCGGACATAAGCATATTTTAAAGGGTGATGTCCTGATCGATGACAGAAATTACAATCTTGAAAAATTTAATGGGCGTGCGTTGCAATTTACCTCACCACATAATATCAATACATCAGGATTTGAACGTGTTGACACCTGGTTTGAAATTGCAAATAAATTGATGTAACACCATGTAAAAATGTTGCCAAAAAAACAGCGACCAAATAAATGGCCGCTGTTGTATATATTACTTACTGTTATCAACATTATTTTTTAAATAGGTCATATTTTAGGCCCACTGTAAAGCGCTGACCATAAAATTCCATTTGCTGCGTACGCTCCTTAACACCTTGAAAATATCGTAAAGGCTGATTGGTGACATTATTTAAGTCCGCATAAATACTTAGATTACCATTAATTTGATACGATGCGTTCATATCTATAAATAACTGGGTATCATAGTACCTATCCTCAAAATTGTTCCCCCCAATTTCATCTATATAACTATCCGAAAAATTGGCAGATAAACGTGCACTGAATTTTTTATCCGCATAGGCCAAAGAACCGTTGAACATATTGGGCGAGGTATTTGGCAAATCCAAATCGTTCCGCTCATCTCCATCCTCATTTCTAATACCCTCTGCGGTAGAGGATAAATAGGTATAATTTAAATAGATACTAAAATTTCTTGCAAAACCCGGGAGAAAATCCAATTGACGCTGAAAAGCAAGTTCCATACCAAATATGGTTGCACTGTCCCCATTTAAAGGTTGAAATACATCATACCCTTCTGTACCAGCACCTAAACTATCATCTGGGGCCTCATAGATAAAAGTATAGATAAAATCATCTATATTTTTGTAAAATAAGCCGCCGGATAGCAACCCAACACTTTGAAAATAATGCTCTGCCATGATATCAAAATTCATGGATGTCGTAGGACTTAAATCGGCATTACCCAAAACCAACTCCTTATCTTCATTGATAACCTCTGCCCTTGGTATTAAATCTTGATAGTTTGGTCGTGCCAAGGTGTTTGTCCACGCAAACCGCAATATGGTATTATTCGTAAGATTGTATTTAAAATGTACTCCGGGCAGTATATTTGAATATGAGTTTTCGCCATTTACTTCTTCTACGACTATAGCTTCCTCAATACCCGCATCTTCGTCCTCTTCTATATAAATGACCCTATTACCCTTAGATTCTAAATTTGTGTTTTCTATACGCAATCCGGCTAAGACGCTAAATTTTTCACTAAGTTTTTGATTGACCATTACATAACCGGCAAACACATCCTCATTAACGTTAAAATTAGCGGGTGCAAATTCATCTACGATCAACTCACCATTATTAGGAACTAAATTTAAAGCCCCCAACCAATCTTCACTTGCAAATGAACCTATTTGATATTGACTTCCGGCCAAAAAATTAGTATCACTGTACTCCTTGACCGGCACATCTGCCAAGGTAGGAAAGTCATCCTCTAGGTCAAATTCATAAAAATTGTTTTCCCTTAACTTGGATTTGAACCTGCCCCTTGCACCAAATTTTAACGTACCGTCCCCTTGACCAAAAATATCAAGCGGCAGCTGAAAATTAATAAATACGTTTATATCTTCTTCTTCGGTATATTGGTTTTCTTCGGTAATCTCACTGTACTCAAAATTGGTTAAGGCGGCATCCTCGGCATTTGCCACTGAAAATCTTGGATATCTGGAATTCAACACATCATTATTAACGATATATTCAGATTCAAACTCCGCGTAACGCTCATTAAGTCTTTCCTCACTGGCTTTGGCATAGGATGTCATCCAATCTACCTTGACATTGCCCCAAAGATGATTTCCCCCCAAACTATAATTTTGCATTCTTTGGTCCTCTAGGCGTCGGTTTTTATTCCTTTTACTATCAATACCTCCTTTAGACTGCCTTTTCACCTCCACGGGAAAACTTGTAGGCATCCCGTCCGTGATCGTAAAATCTCCCAATTCAATATCTTCGGCATCTAAAATCTCATGTTCCAATCTAAAACGGTTTTCCCTATCGTCACGCCAATTGTACATGGTTTTTAAAAATACCGTATTATTTACATCAAGCTTATAATCCAAGTTCGCGGAAAAGCTTCTTCTAATACGCTGTACTAAATATTCCCGCTGCTCATACACGTTTACGTAAGGAGCTACATTTACCTCTTCCAAAATTGGCTCCCCTTCATCATCCTCTACTCCTGTATTATATTCAAATTCATTGGTCCATTCCGCCTCAACGTTGTCCGATCCAAAATCATTATCGTTTCCAGATACTGCAAGCATCCATCCAAACTTATCGTTTTTACTACGGTCACCCAATAGCACGGAACCATTCAGAATTGGCTTGTCTGTTATAAAATTAATTCCCGACCCTAGAGTGGCAGAAAGTCTAAAGCCTTGTGGAGACGTTCTTGTGATAAGGTTTACGGAACCACCAAGGGCATCTGCATCCATATCTGGGGTAACCGCCTTACTAACTTCTATGGACTGGATCATATCTGCCGGAATTAAATCCATCTGTACGTTTCTATTATCCCCTTCGGCAGAGGGCACCCTACTTCCATTAAGGGTCACGGAATTTAGTTGAGGCGAAAGTCCACGCACAATAACGTTTCTTGCCTCACCTTGATCAACCTGCATGGTTATTCCCGGTATTCTTTTAACGGCATCACCAATATTGGCATCAGGAAACTTGCCGATCTGATCGGTAGATACCACATTGGTAATATTAAGGTTTGTCCTTTGGGTATTCAAGGCTTTAGATTGGCCACTTAAGCCATAGGCAGAAACCTCAACACCATCAAGCTCCATAGTTTTGGGCTCAATGGAAAAATTAACACTGATCGTGGTATTTTCCTCTACCGTAATTTCCTTGTAAAGTTCCGCATAACCTAAATAAGAGATTTCTATAGTGTATGTTCCTACCGGTACATCTACTATAGCGAACCTACCATCAAAATCCGTAATTGCTCCTTTGGAGAGCGAAGTAATAATTGCATTTGCCCCGGGCAAATAAAGGCCGTTCTCATCTGTTACGGTACCCTGAACATTTCCTGATTGTGCCATGGCAATCATAGGCACAAGTAATACTAAGTAAAAAAAAACAGCATTTTTCATTTTCTAAGTGGTTGTTATTTGGCCACAAAGAAATTAAAGTGCAAACAAAACAATGTTGTGTAAACCTTAAGGATATTTTAAGCTTATTTCAATTTACAGGCCAGTTTACCATTACTTAACCCTAGCCTAACAAAAAACCCCTCTTCAATAAGAAGAGGGGTTTTTTAACTTAATTTTTCTAATGATTAAGCTTCGAAAGGCTCAATGGAAACAAAAGATTTTCCACCTGCTTTTTTCGTAAACTTTACCAAACCATCTACACGTGCGTGTAATGTATGATCTTTTCCTGCGTAAACATTTTCACCAGGATTGTGTCTTGTTCCTCGCTGTCTAACAATAATGTTACCAGCAACAGCGGCCTGACCACCAAAAATCTTAACTCCTAATCGTTTCGATTCTGATTCCCTACCGTTTTTTGAACTACCTACACCTTTCTTATGTGCCATTGTCTAAGGTTTTATATATTATACTTAATGGTAAGCTTATTTAGCTACACCACCATCTAATTCATCTTGCCATTTTTGTAACTCTTCCCATTTACCGTCAGCTGCTAATTGTGCTTGCTTTGGCCAAGTATCAGTTACATGGTTTCCACGAACGTCAGCAATGATTTCAGAAATCTTGGCC
The DNA here is from genome assembly GCF_007827235.1 of Maribacter sp. MAR_2009_72. Lineage (NCBI taxonomy): Bacteria > Pseudomonadati > Bacteroidota > Flavobacteriia > Flavobacteriales > Flavobacteriaceae > Maribacter > Maribacter sp. MAR_2009_72. Next base: position 2,415,362 of record NZ_VISB01000001.1, read on the forward strand.
GCGTCTGTTTTTGCCAACTCTGCAAAAGTCGAAATTCCTGCAGCGTTTAAGGTTTCGGCTATTTTTGGCCCAATACCTTCAATCTTTTTTAAATCATCACCCTTTGCCGTTGCCTTTTTTGCTTTTGGCTTGGATGCTACGGAAACATCTACTGGAGCTGCCTTACCATCAGCTTTCTTTGCCTTGGGCTCAGCTTTTTTGGTTTCTGTCTTCTTTGCTCCTTTTGAAATTATGGACTCAATAACAATCTCAGTCAAGGATTGACGATGTCCATTTTTCTTTTTGTAACCTTTACGTCTTTTCTTATGAAAAACGATTACCTTATCTCCTCTAAGGTGTTTAACGACTTTAGCCTCTACTGCGGCTCCGTCTATAGCCGGGGCGCCAACGGTAACATTCGATCCATCTGCCAAAAGAAGAACATTGTCAAAAGTAACCTTTTTCCCTTCTTCTGTCTGTAAACGGTGAACGTACACTTTTTGGTCTTTTGCAACTTTAAATTGCTGCCCTGCCATCTCTACAATTGCGTACATATTGTTAAATGTAAAAATTAAACCTAATGGATTTTTTCCATAGGCGGGTGCAAATATACTTCTTAATCGTGAATTTACAAGTGTTTTTTAGGAATTTTGCACCTGTTTTATTTTTGTAGTGTTCGTAGCCTTAAACAGTTGCATATAGGCCAAGGTCAAAACCAAGCTTGTAGTAAAGCCCATAACCGCTACAACAAGAAAAACTATAGCCTCAAAACTGCGGTAAGTACTTGCCCATTTTGTAGATAATTCCTCTAAAAATCCTGGCTGTAATTCTGTGGAATACAACGCAAAAAATAAGGTGAATATGAATGTTGCCACCCCACCGGTTACCAAACCGGCCACAAACCCTTCTCCATACGTAAAGTCCCTACCCTTTTGGACTTTATAATATTTTATGGCCTCATAAATGGCAAAACCGGTAATAACCACATTAAACAAACTGTAGAAAACATTGACATGGAGCCCAAGAAGAGACAAAATTAAAAAGTAAGCTATTAAACAACCACTTGCCGCAACTCCGAAACGAATAGGTAACGCATAATTTTTCATACCTTAAAACCTTGATTATTAACTCCTTTAAGGTAATCAATAAACTTTAAATTTTTAAAAAATTGGTGTTAAAGAATTAACATTAATAAAAATTTACCTACAATTCTTTATTTTTAGTGTAACACTATTAATATTTTAACCACTAAACATATACAACCTTTATACTAAACACTATTTAAATGAAAAAACTATTACTCCGATCATCGGCGATCTTGTTATGTGGAATTACAACATTTGCCCAAGAGGTAAATTATGAAGAATACGATCTGGACAACGGCCTCCACGTAATATTACATCAAGATAAAACCACACCTATTGTAACGACTTCTGTTATGTACCATGTTGGGGGCAAGGATAGAACTGAAGGAAGAACCGGCTTTGCTCATTTGTTTGAACACCTGTTGTTTGAAGGAACCAAGAATATAGAAAAAGGTAAATGGTTTGAAATCGTTTCCTCTAATGGCGGCACCAATAACGCCAATACCACCCAAGACCGTACCTATTATTATGAAGTTTTTCCTTCCAACAACTTAAAATTAGGTCTTTGGTTAGAATCAGAACGGATGCTACATCCCATTATAGACCAAAGCGGTATAGATACCCAAAAAGAGGTAGTCAAAGAAGAAAAAAGACTTAGCTATGACAACTCGCCTTACGGACAGTTCTTACCGGTTTTAGGAAAAAACCTATTTGATGTACACCCTTATAAAGATCCAAACATTGGTTATATGAAAGACTTGGATGCAGCAACATTGGATGATGTTCTTGTCTACAACCAAAAATATTATGTACCTAACAATGCCGTTTTAGTGGTTGCTGGAGATATAGACCTTACCGAAACCAAAAAATTGGTCAAAGACTATTTTGGACCAATACCAAAGGGTAACGCCATCACTCGTAATTACCCAGAGGAAACCCCTATTACAACACAGAAAAAAGCAACTTTCAATGACCCCAATATTCAGATACCGGCTGCCATGGTTGCATATAGAACCCCAGGATTCACAGAAAGGGATGCTTATGTACTGGATGTTATTTCCACATATTTAAGCGATGGGCCATCATCCAAATTATATAAAAAAATGGTGGATGACCAAAAACAAGCGTTACAAGTTGGAGCATTTAATATTTCCCAAGAAGATTACGGTATGTACGTAGTCTTTGGGCTACCTGTAGGAGAAACCACTCTAGAAGTTCTATATACCGAAATGGAGGAAGAAATTGAAAAAGTAAGGACAACATTGATTTCTGAAAAAGACTATCAAAAAATCCAAAATAAATTTGAAAATCAATTTGTCAACTCCAATTCAAGTGTTGAGGGAATCGCGAATTCTTTGGCCAGATACTATTTGTTATACGGGGATACTTCTTTGATCAACAAGGAAATTGAAGTTTATAGATCAATTACCCGCGAAGAGATAAAGAATGTAGCCAGCAAATGTTTAAACACCAACCAAAGACTTTTATTAGAATACCTACCTGAGGAAAACCCTGCAAACTAACACAATGATGAAAAGAATAACGATATTAATTGCGGCATTTTTTATAAGTATAGCCGCTCAAGCACAAGTAGACCGCACAGTAATGCCTAAGCCCGGGCCAGCTCCGGAAATTAACTTAAAGACTCCTACCAGTTTTAAACTGAACAACGGGTTAAAGGTAATGGTCGTGGAAAACCATAAACTACCCAGGGTCAGCATTCAATTAACTATAGACAACCCACCTATTTTGGAAGGAAATAAGGCGGGAGTAAGTAGTCTTACCGGGAGCCTTCTTGGTAACGGGTCTACCAATATTCCAAAAGATGAGTTTAACGAAGAGATAGATTTCTTAGGCGCCCGTTTAAATTTTGGTTCCCAAGGTGCATATGCCAGTTCTCTTTCCAAATATTTTCCACGTATGATGGAACTGATGGCAGATGCCGCCATTAATCCTAATTTTACACAAGAAGAATTTGAAAAAGAAAAAAATAAACTGATTACAGGCCTTAAGACCGAAGAGAAAGATGTATCGGCAATTGCCAACAGGGTGCAATTGGCATTGGCTTACGGCAAAGATCATCCTTACGGGGAAATAACATCCGAAGAAACGGTAAAAAACATTTCCTTGACGGATGTAGAAGCATTTTACAGAGACTATTTTGTACCTGCCAATGCATACTTGATCATCATTGGAGATATAACCATAGATCAGGTAAAACAATTGACCGAAGAATATTTTACTTCTTGGACAAAAGCCGTTCCTCCTTCATTTTCATATTCACAGCCCATAAACGTTCCAAACACACAGATTAATTTTGTTGATTTGCCCAATGCCGTCCAATCTGAAATTACGGTACAGAATATCGTTAATCTAAAGATGAAAGACAGTGATTATTTAGCCGCCCTGGTAGCAAATCAAATTTTAGGAGGCGGTGCAGAAGGTCGTCTGTTCTTAAACTTAAGAGAAGATAAAGGGTATACTTATAGCTCCTCATCTGCCATTAGGAACAACAAATTTGTGCCTACGAGATTTACTGCGGGAGCAAGCGTGAGAAATATGGTGACAGATAGTGCCATTGTAGAATTACTAAAGGAAATTAAACGCATAACCGTAGAACCTGTTAGTGAAAAAGAACTGAAAAATACAAAGGCCAAATATGCCGGTAGATTTGTTCTTGCACTTGAAAATCCACAAACAGTTGCCCAATATGCCCTAAATATAGAAACCGAGGACTTGCCCAAGGATTTTTACAAGACCTATTTGGAAAGACTTGATAACATAAGTACAGAGGAAGTGCAAATGGCCGCGCAAAAATTTTTCAATGTGGATAATGCCAGAATTGTGGTAGCAGGAAAAGGAAGCGAAATACTATCCAATTTGGAGCAAATTGACCTGAATGGCAAAAAAATACCCGTTTTACACTATACCAAGAATGCAGAACGGACAGAAGCCCCTAACTACGAAAGTTCAGTTCCCGAAAACTTGACCGCAAACGAGGTTATCAGTTCTTATATTACCGCTATTGGTGGCAAAGAAAAATTAGAGGATGTAGATACTTTTTTAATGACCGCTGCAGCTGAGATGCAAGGAATGCAACTAGACCTTGAGATTAAAAAAACAGCAGCCAACCAATTTATGCAAGATGTAAAGATGATGGGGAATTCAGTGAGCAAACAAGTATTGGACGGTGATACTGGCTATATGGTAAACCAAGGTCAACGAATGGAACTCTCCGGTGAAGAACTTCTGAAAATTAAAGCGGAATCCGCCCCATTTGTTGAACTCCAATATTTGACCAATTCAGATATTTCCTTGGACGGAGCAGAAATGGTCGGTGACAAAAGTGCATTTAAAGTAAAAGTTTCCGATGATAAAACTATTTTCTATGATGTAGAAACAGGCCTTAAACTACAAGAGGTAAATATTGCAGAAATGCAAGGTCAGCAAATACAGTCCACCTTTACCTATGAAGATTACAGGGAAGTGAACGGAATATTGTTTCCTTTTAAACTTACACAGACCATGGGCCCACAATCTTTTGAATTTATAGTATCCGAAATCAAGGTTAACGAAGGTGTATCTGAAGAAGATTTTAAATAATTATTAATTGTATTCATAAAAAAACCCGCTAAAAAGCGGGTTTTTTATTTTCTATATATTGAAATTATCCAATTTTATGAACCTTTGCCTCTCCAATGATTATACCTTTGTCCACACTTGGATCACCAATATAACTAACATTCGTCTCACCATAACAGGTTACTTTTAAACGTTCTGCTACATTTACCCTAAAATTACTTTCCCCATAGGCGGTTATCTTTGTTTCATCCGCATGCATTCCCAAAGTATTTACCTCACTTTCACCATAGGCCCTATATACCTGTCTATTTATATTTCCCTTACTGATTTCCAAATAGCTACTTCCATAGATTGCAACCGTAAACGCATCAAAATCCACGTCACTTAAATAAACCTTAGCTTCACCGTATAAAGACATTTTAAAATCATTGGCTTTCAAAGGACCTTCGCTCCTTACTATTTCTTCTCCCCTAACCGATAAGTTCCTTAATTCCCTATAAGTAATCGTTGCAGTTACCATGGTGCCGTTATATAATGGTTTGCTACCTCTCCAATGGTCACTGGAAACACGTTCTGACTTGGTGACCACCTTTGCACCATCCAAATAAAGCCTTAACACATTACCTTCTACTTCAACATTTATTTTATCCATGGGAACTTTGGCATTATTGATAACAACACCTTCTTGATCACCTTCCACTAAGTTTACCTCTATATGCGGACTTACAATTATTTTATTGAAAGATGTTACCGCAAATGAGCTGTCTTGTGCCCATAGACCACAAACCACACCTATAATCATAAAAACGGAAAGAATAATTTTTTTCATATGTACCATACCTTATAAGTTATATTTTCAAAGTAAAGACAATCATTGTTTTAACTTGTTACAGTTGCTTCTACAATAAACGCCTTAAACTTTCCTTTTTCGGTTTACCAACCACACCCCAAACAAGATAACCAATCCACCAAAAAGTTGGAAAATGCTTATTGACTCGCCATCCAACCATCCCCATAATACTGCAACAAGTGGAATTAAATAGGTTACCGAAGCCGCAAATACCGGGCTGGACAATTTTATAAGTTTATTGAACATAATATTTGCCAAAGCTGTACCCAACAAGGCCAATATCAATACATACCATACTGCGTTATGCATTGCCCCATTTTCTGAAAACGTCACCAAAACATCAGTATACAAAAGTACTGCAAGGGCTGGAAAAAAAGCGACCCCAAAACTTGCAGTAGTTACCGACAACGGACTTAAATGCGCCAAATGTTTTTTAATGATATTGATATTGAATGCGTAGCCCAATGCAGAGGCTATAATAAAAAAGGAATACCAATAATTTTGATCCGGATTAAAATCCATACCCGCTACAATTAATATTACAGTACCCAAAAGCCCAACAAAAACACCCCATATTTGCCTTTGCTTAAATGCCAGACCAAATAATGTAATACCCACCAATGTTGTAAACAATGGAGCTACCGAATTTAAAATTGACGTAACACCACTACTAATTTGCATTTGCGCAATTGCAAAGAAAAAAGGAGGAAAAAAAGAACTGCACAATCCTGCTATCCCAATATACTTCCAATCCTTACCGGATAATGTCCTCAAAGATTTAAATCCCAACAAAAACAACAAGATTGATGCAAATACTATTCGTAATCCGCCAACTTGTAAAGGGGTAAATCCAAGTAAGGATTTTTTAATTAAAATAAATGAGGAACCCCAAATCAAAGCCAAAACAACGAGGTATAACCACTTTTGTTCAATATTTTTCAAAGTCTTTTATTTATGACAAATGTGAGGTTTTTTGCAGAAAGTTGATTTATCACTTCTTTTATTTATATGAACATGTTATCATTTTACATATTTGGTATCTTTACATTAAGGTTCATTTTTAAGACCTATTGGTACAAACATTCTGATTATGGGCATTAAGCTATTTATATCGTTCTTTTTTCTTTCTGCATTGTCGTTTAGTGATATTTCTGCACAAGAATCTACATCTAAAATTGTCATGCAGACCCCTAACAATATTACCCATGCAACCATAGCCATAGATGGTATGGCTTGCCAAGAGGGCTGTGCAAATAAAATTGGAGCTAATTTAAAAGAGGCCAAAGGTGTTCTTTCCGCAGACATTAGTTTTGAGAATAAAAATGGGATAATAGTTTTTGACCCAACAGTTATTGGTTTAGAGGAAATTGAACATATTATTACAAATACCAAGTTCAATAATTACGTGTACACAATAAAATCAATTCAAATCAATAAAGAATAATTACATGAAAAATTTAGTCGTCATTTTAGCTCTATTAGGAATGTTCAGTGCCTTTTCTTGCAAAGAAACAAAGAGAGCAGAGGCAGATTCAAAGGAGAAGGTAAATCTAGAGGAGCCTACAAAAATGGAGCATGTAATGAAAATTCATGATGAGGTTATGCCCAAAATGGGCACTTTAGGAAAATTGGTCGGACAATTAAAACCACTAGCCGACTCTCTAGGAATAAATTCTGCAGAAGCCAAAGCCATGAAAGATCTTCAGGATGCCAATAAAGCCATGATGGATTGGATGCAAGGTTTTGGAAACCGTTTTGATGCAGAAGAAATTATGAAAGGAAAGGAACTTTCCGATGAAAAAAAGAAATGGTTATTGGAAGAGGAAGAAAAAGTTATTCAAGTAAAGAACGATATCAATACCAGTATTAAAAAGGCCCAAGAACTTTTAAGCCAACAATAAAAGCTTTAAAATTTTAACCACCATTGCTCATTATTGGTCAATGGTTTGTCTAAATATATTGGCTGTCCTATTTTTGGAGCTATCATATCTACCCCTAATTCCTTGGCCTTTACCGAAACCCGCTCTATAGGTTCCGTCCAAGGATGCATAGCTAATTTAAATGCGCCCCAATGTATAGGCATCATACGTTTTGCCCTAACATCTATACTTGCCTGGGCGGTTTCTTCTGGCATCATATGAATTGCTTTCCATAGTTCATTGTATTGACCACACTCCATCATTGCAAAATCAAACGGACCAAATTTATCTCCTATTTTCTGAAAATGGGGACCATAGCCACTATCTCCACTGAAGAATATTTTTTCATTTCCAAGATTAATTACCCATGAACTCCATAAAGTATTTCCCCTATCTGATATGCCCCTTCCAGAAAAATGCTGAGCAGGTGTGCAAATAAATTCCATTCCTAAATAATTGGTTGTATTCCACCAATCCAGCTCTAGAATATCTTTTTGTTCTACCCCCCATTCTGTCAAATGTACTCCCAAACCCAAGGGGGTTATAAATTTGTTTACTTTGTCCTTTAATAGTAAAACCGACCCATAATCCAAGTGATCATAATGGTCATGAGAAAACACTACGGCATCTATGCGTGGCAATTGGTCAATTTCTATTGGTAATTTTTTACTGAACCTAGAAGTACCCAACATTGAGTTTGGTGCAGGCACTTCGCCGAACATGGGATCAATTAATATATTTTTGGTGGCACTTTGCAAAAGAAACGTTGAATGGCCAAACCAAATTAACCGCGTAGGACCAACGTAATCAGCAATTGCGACAGAATCTATAGCCTCTACGGAAATATTGTGTTCAGGTATGGTTTTGGGCAAAGGAAAAAAATAACCTTTTAATGATTTCATCATATCGCCAAAACCCAAATTGACATCCGCCCCGTTGATATTAACAAATTTTCCGTCCTTATAATTAGGTGAAACCACGTAACGTTCCTTTTGTTCCTTGGTCATTTTACCCCCAAATTGTGGACTGTTGGTTACGAACAAAAATACGCTTAACACAATTAAACCTACAATCACTAAGATTACCAATGCCATTTTCTTAACTAATTTTTTTAGGTTTAACATACATTTTATGGATGGTCTATAGCAATTAAAAGGGTAATTTCTGTAAATCTACGTTACCGCCGGATATGATTATGCCCACTTTTTTATTTTTAAATACTTTGTAATTATTCTTTGAATAGTTAATTGCGGCAGCTACGGCTACAGCACTGGAGGGTTCAATAATAAGCTTCATTCGTTCCCAAATCATTTGCATAGCCCTAACTATTTCTTCTTCATCTACCCTTATGATACCTTCAACATTGTTTTGAATAATTGGAAAATTAATATCTCCTAAAGTTGTTTTTAATCCATCTGCAATAGTATTTACACTGGTATTTCCCTCAATTTTTCCACTGATCAATGAGCGGTATGCATCATCTGCTTCAAAAGGTTCCCCACCCAATACACTGCATTTTGAACCAAAATATTTGACCGCCAACGAAGATCCGGCAATTAATCCCCCTCCTCCTACAGGACAGAACAAATATTCTAAATGGGGCTGTTCCCCTAGTAGTTCCATGGCGGCTGTACCTTGCCCTATTATAACATGCTCATCATTAGAAGGATGAATAAATGTAGCCCCGGTCTCATTTGCAATGTTGTTTGCCATTGCCTGTCTAGCCTCTACCGTAGGAGTACATTCGTGAATTATTCCACCATATTCCCTTACACCAATTTTTTTAACCTCCGGTGCCGTACTGGGCATGACAATATGGGCTACAACACCTATACTTTGTGCCGCCAATGACAATGCCTGTGCAAAATTACCGGAAGAATGGGTTACCACACCGTTTTTCTTTTGATCCTTGGATAATAGTAAAATGGCGTTGGTTGCACCCCTCATTTTATAAGCACCGGCACGTTGAAAATTTTCACACTTAAAAAACAGATTGGCGCCTAATTCCTTATTTACCAACCGTGAAGTAAAAACCGGGGTGTTATGTATGTAGGGCTTTATTCGTGCATGACATTCCGATAATTGATTAGCTGTCACCATACCTACTTTTTTAATGTTTCCATTCTAAGGTTTCAATTATACCTCTTATATCATTTTGCAGATAGGCCGCTGCAGGGAGAATAGAATCATAGTTGGGCTTTGTATAAAAATATACCGATCCCGTAAGAAAGTGCGACGTACTGTCCGTAACGAAAAATTGTGACTGTGAAGCGGCATTGCCCTGCACTTCAAACAAAGCACCATACACCCTTTTGTTGGGATTAACATATGGTTGCTCTACAATATTATCCGCTTTTGCGGCATGTTCATAGCTTAAACGTTTGGAATCATGGATCAATTTTTCCAAATTTCCATCAATCTTCATATAACTAAGGAATATTGCCCCCTTCATATCTGGATATGAAATCGTAAAAGCCTTGTCATCATTAAGTTCCGCAATGGCTAGTTCATTATATTTAAAACTAAAATTCTCGGTTTCCAATTCCGCCAATTTTCCCTGTGGATATTCCAGGCGCATTTTTGCCTTTGGCTTAGGAATGGGGTCATCTTGGCAACCGGCTACAAACAACAAGGATACTATTAAACCTATCAATACACTATTCTTCATGAGGTAAAGTAACTTTTATCTGTTTCAGTCTTTTTTTATCCATAGCTTCAACAACAAAGGTATAAGCTTCAAAATGTATTTTTTCTCCACGTTTGGGAAAACTTCCCGCTTTTTCCAATACAAAACCGGCAAGGGTTTCGGACTCGCCCTTGTTTTCTTCAAAAATTTCGGTATCCTCTAGACGAATTACCCTGTAAAAATCCTTAAGTGGGGTTTTGCCTTCAAAAACATAATTGAAATCATCCAATTTGGAATAAATAAGATCTTCATCATCAAATTCATCACTTATATCTCCAACTATTTCCTCTATAATATCTTCCAAGGTCACCAGACCAGAGGTGCCGCCGTATTCATCAACCACAATGGCCAAATGATTTTTCTTATCTTGAAATTCCGCCAAAAGATCATCTAATTTTTTATTTTCAGGAACAAAATATGGTTCCCTTATCAACGTCATCCAATTAAATGTCTTTCTATCCAGATATGGCAATAGGTCCTTTACATATAAAACCCCTTTGACCGTATCAATATTTTCACCAAAAACCGGAATCCTGGAATATCCGTTCTTTTTTATCTCCCCCAAAACTTCTGGGAATTTCATTTGTTCGTTTAAGGCAAATATATCTATACGCGGCCTCATAACCTGCTTGGTATCCGTGTTGCCAAAGGTCACGATACCTTCTAAAATCTTTTTCTCTTCTTTGGTTGTATCGCCCTGTGAGGTTAAATCCAAGGCTTGGGATAAATGATCCACACTCAAATTAGATTTTTGTTTTCCCAATTTATTGTATAAAAACAATGTTCCCGATCGCATAGGCAAGCTTAAAGGGGAAAAAACAAAATCCAAGACCCTTAATGGAAATGCCATAAAATGGGAAAAGCTCATTCTATTTCTATTGGCATATACTTTGGGCAATATCTCCCCAAACATTAAAATAAGAAATGTTGCTACCACAACCTCTAATAGAAAACGGGCAGAAACAATACCAAACCATACTTTGGTTACATTGGCGAACAAGGTATCCCCAATTATGCTGAACAATAGGACCACCCCAATATTAATGGCATTATTGGCAATCAATATAGTGGCCAATAGTTTTTTGGGCCGCTCTAAGAGTTTTATAAGGATGGTACCCTTTGCCGTTTTTTTATCCTGTAATTCCTTTATTTCCGTAGAAGAAAGTCCAAACAAGGCCACCTCTGCACCAGAGATCAGTGCAGAACAGATAAGCAATATACATAGCACGACTATATTTATCGCAAATACACCGCTTACTACTAAAGATATCATTGCTAACGGTAAGGGGTCTGGGTCCAATAGTTATTGTTTAATATTAATTAGAATGGCAAATCGTCATCCGCCTCTTGACTTAAAGGCGCAGGTGATTTAGGGGGAGTCCTATCCTCTGTATTTGCCCTTTGCGGACTAGGAGCAGACCCACCACCACTCTGCATACTTTCTTTCTTAGTGGTCAAAAATGTAAATTCCTGCACATGTACCTCAGTAGAATATCTGGTATTACCATCTTCTCCCTGCCATTGGCGATTTTTTAATCTGCCCTCCACATACACCTTATCTCCTTTGCTCAAATACTTTTCACATATTTCCGCAGCCTTGTTCCTTACCACACAATTGTGCCAATCCGTATTGGTTACACGCTCACCCGTAGACTTATTGGTATATGTCTCATTAGTGGCTATAGGAAACCTACCTATACTACCGCCACCTTCAAAATAATGCATTTTCACCTCGTCTCCTAAATGCCCGATCAGCATTACCTTATTTAATGTCCCGCTCATAGTATAAATGTATAAAAATCAAAAGTACTAAAATTTAAATGCTTTCATAAAATCTGCAATTAAAACTGGTACCGGATATTGTTCAATATTTTGGACCTTTACCTTAAATGGGATATCTACCGTAGTATTCAATATCCAAAAAGAAGTATGTAAATTTTGATGGGAAAGCTTATGCACGATCGGACGGTCATGATACGAAAGGATTTCTACCTTGCCTAAATCACCAAATATGTCATGGTACTTTGTGTGTATTTCTTGAAGATTCATATTAGCACTGGTTTCCAATAAAGGAAACTCCCATAAATTTTGCCAAATGCCCTTCGCGTTTCTTTTTTGTAGACTGGTGAACACATCACCTTTTTCATCCTTATATATAGGTACTAAATAATTAAAATACCTATCGCGGACTTTAGCCTTTCTAATCTTGACCGGTAATTGACCTACAAGTCCTTTTTGCAGGGCTACACAACTTTCACTTAAAGGACAATGCAGGCATAGTGGCTTTTTAGGAGAGCATTGTATTGCACCAAATTCCATTATAGCTTGATTATAGTCCCTAATATGTTCAACATCCATGACCTTTTGGGCCAATGATTTAAAATATTGAATACCCTTACTACTATTAATGGGAATATCCACTCCAAAATAACGTGCCAGAACCCTGTAGACGTTACCATCAACTACCGCTTTAGCCTCATTAAAACAAATAGAAGAGATTGCACTTGCGGTATAATCACCTACACCTTTTAATTTTAACAGTTCATTATAACTGTCCGGAAACACAGAATTATACTCATTGACAATTATTTTTGCGGTAGCATGTAAATTTCTTGCCCTGGAATAATACCCTAATCCCTGCCATAATTTAAGCACTTCTTCTTCCTTAGCTTTGGCCATATCGTCTACCGTTGGAAAAGCTTCCAAAAACCTTAAATAATACGGTGTACCTTGGGCTACACGGGTTTGTTGCAATATGATTTCCGACAGCCATATCCTATAAGGATCAATGCTATTTCGCCAAGGCAAGGACCGTTTATTTTGTCCATACCACTTTAAAATTTTACTCGAAAACGACATACTCATCAATGCTAAGGGATAAAAGTAGCAGTTTATCTACTTAAAATTAACCCATTAGAAAGAAAGATTGAATTTAATTTATATATTTGCAACCCGAAAAAACATACAGAAAATCTAATATTGAAAGATGACGAAAGCGGAAATTGTATCGAAAATCTCAGATAAACTGGGAATTGAAAAAGGAGATGTACAAGCTACAGTTGAATCCTTTATGGAAGAGGTAAAAACATCATTGGAAAGTGGTGACAATGTTTACCTTAGAGGTTTTGGAAGTTTCATAATCAAAACCAGAGCCGAAAAGACCGGTAGAAATATTTCCAAGAATACAACTATTAAAATACCCGCCCATAACATTCCGGCATTTAAACCTGCCAAGGTTTTTGTTGAAGGAGTTAAGAGCAACGTACACGTAAAATAATTAATCTTAAAAAAAGAACTTTATGCCAAGCGGTAAAAAAAGAAAGAGACATAAGGTAGCTACACACAAGCGCAAAAAGCGTAGAAGAGCTAACCGACACAAGAAAAAGTAGTTTTTTAACTACTTTTTCTTTTTACGTTCATTGACATAGAGATCCCTGTATTGGATCTCGGCAAATACAAATTGTGTTTGCTTTTGGTATTGTTTAATCAGCTCGTTTCCTATACTATATAGTGGAACGACTAAAAATATATTCAGGTGAATAGAGAATTAATCGTAAGATCTAGTTCCCAAGCCGTAGACTTTGCCTTGCTAAAGGACGGAAAACTCACTGAACTGCATAAAGAGGAAAACAGTAACGACTTTTCTGTAGGCGATATTTTTCTTGCCAAGATCAGGAAGCCGGTTACAGGCCTAAACGCTGCCTTTGTGAACGTAGGATATGAAAAAGATGCATTTTTGCACTATCATGACCTTGGACCACAGTTATCCTCCATGCTAAAGTTCATTAAACAGGTGAGTACCGGAAAACTAAAGGATTACTCCTTAAAAAACTTTCCGTTCGAAACCGATATTGACAAGAACGGGGTAATAACCGATGTCATTAAAGCAAACCAATCCTTATTGGTGCAGATTGTAAAAGAACCTATATCTACTAAAGGACCAAGAATTAGCTCAGAGCTTTCAATAGCAGGACGTTATTTGGTCATGGTTCCTTTCTCGGAACGTGTTTCCGTTTCCCAAAAAATAGGAAGTAAAGAAGAGAAAGACCGGTTAAAAAGACTTGTTAAGAGTATTAAGCCAAAAGGATTTGGTGTAATAATCAGAACAGTTGCAGAAGGGCAAAAAGTTGCGGAACTTGACAAAGATCTAGAAAACTTGCTGGCAAAATGGACAGCAATGTGTAAAAAATTATATCGTGCTCAAACACCTTCAAAAGTATTCGTAGAACTTAATAGGGCATCCTCTATATTAAGAGATGTTTTTAATGATAGTTTTACGGGTATACACGTAGATGACGCCACTCTTTATAATGAAATAAAAGAATATGTGGCCGAAATTGCTCCTGCAAAGGAGAGTATCGTAAAGCACTATGACTCCAATGTGCCAATTTTTGAAAAATTTGGTATCGAGAGACAAATTAAAACGTCTTTTGGACGTACCGCCACCATGAGCAAAGGAGCCTATTTAATTATAGAGCATACCGAAGCCCTACACGTGGTAGATGTAAACAGCGGCAATAGGTCCAATAAGGCCAAAAACCAAGAAGATACGGCCCTAGAGGTCAACTTATTGGCGGCTTCGGAAATTGCCAGGCAATTACGCCTTCGTGATATGGGAGGCATTATTGTAGTGGATTTTATCGATATGGTAAAATCACAGCATAGAAAAAAGCTTTTTGAACATCTTAGGGATGAGATGAAAGATGATCGCGCCAAACACAAAATACTACCCCCAAGTAAATTTGGTTTGATTCAGATTACCCGACAAAGGGTACGACCTGAAATGAATATTAAAACAACCGAAGAGGATCCTAACCAAACCGGAAAAGAGGTGGAAGCACCTATTGTTTTAATAGACAAAATTACTGTGGATCTTGAAAAACTCCTTAAAGGACCTGCAAAGGACAATAGTATAACACTAAATATACACCCCTTTATTGCAGCCTATATTACAAAAGGATTTCCTTCGTTAAGAACAAAATGGTTCTTGGAATACAAACGATGGATAAAAATTCAACCACGTGATGCGTATACGTATCTTGAATACCGTTTTAAGAACAAGGACGGTAAAACAATATATTAATAAAAAAGCGACTCTATAACAGAGTCGCTTTTTTTGTTTTAGGTTTTTTTAATTGTTAATCAAAAAATGTATCTGAATCTAACATAAAATTACTATACTTGTCGTTAGATATAAATTTTGCCTCAAACAAAGGGCTTACTTGAAATAAAATTTTATTCTCCCTTATAATTTGATTTAAATAATTATCATAATCTTCTATATTTTCATACCTCTCTACTCTAAACCATTTAACATTTAGATTAGATGAATTATAAAATTTTCCAAAACTCCAATTTTTAATTTCTTGAGGAACCTCAGGAAGTGTAATTATTGATGTTTTATTACTATCAAAATTAATGTTCCAAGTATAATAGTTTAATTTTCCTTCAACAGTGGGGATTTCATCAACCGAATTTCCCGAAGAAATTAATAATTTACCTACGTTGTGACCACTTCCATTTACTGTTAGATTTATTTGCCTATCAATAATTTGAAAATCTAAATCCCAATTTGGTATATTATATTTTTCAAGAGGGATACCAACCCTATTTGTTATATAATCCTCTAAACGTAAGAAATGTGAATATTTATAAAATGAAGTATTTAATACATAATCTTCTATAGACTGAATGTACATATCAGAAGATTGTATCGTAGTATGACCACTACGCCAAATTTCATGATAATTATTATTTTTAAAATCTTTTTCATTTTGGTATCCTCTTATCTGAAGTCCTCTAGTATGATCATTCTCTAAACCATCAGAATAAGTTGTATCTACAAAACCTTCAATCTGATCTTCTGTAGATAGTTCATTCGCATTTAATTCTTGATTGTTTAATAAAGTATCATCGTTAATCCACATATGACTTACTTGTCGAGTATTTCGATTATAAGCGTTGATATAATAACTATCTATTGTATTTTCCTCGTTTAAATATTCATACTTAATAAGTGAAAAAGAAAAATCCAAATGATCATAACCTGTGGAATACCCTGGGTTGATTGATCCTTCAATTATTACATCCTCCGAAAAACCAATAGTGTTTAATTTATATTGTTTAGAATACTCACTTCTTCGTGGAGATTTTGGTCTAAATTCATTAAAACTTGACCTTGTTACATCCATTACAGTATATAAATTTGCATATTCTATATCTACAAATTCATTTCTTGAGGCAATAGTGAACATATAAGGTGTTTCTAAATCTATATCTACTTCAGTAGATAAAACAAAAGATGTTGGGGTAGAATCAATCAACCTAGTAGCTAACAATGAACCATCATATGCTGATGCAAAAATCATAAAATCTTTATTTCCTTTGCGAAAAAAGTAATTGTCTAATTCAACATCTAATAACTTTCTATGTATTGTAATTGGATAAATTTTTGAAATAAGCCCACCAGATTTTTCAATTATTTCAATCTTAATATTTGCTGATCCAGTTGGGTATAGTTCAGGATTAAAACTAAAGTTGACATTTGAATCATTCTCTAAATTCAAAAGAATTTCATCATTAAAATAAACCACTATAGATTCTATTGCCCCACTATTATTTTCAACTGTGATATTGACATCAGTTGACTCATAAATAATAGGGTTATTTATTAAATTGTTACTTGTAATATCTTTTAACTCTATTTCATTAACTATTATTTCTTCTTCGTCACAAGCAGTTAACATCGAAAAAACAAATACTAGCAATAACAATTTTCTCATTTTTAATATTTTATTATAAAACTCGCAATCGCCCAAAATATTATAAAATTTCAACTTATAGATAAGTTATGGTAAATTTACCTAACGTTTATTCTCAATTATAATAAATATACTTTTGACTACTTCAAAAACCAAAGGCTACACTATTCTAGAAGCCACTAAAAAAATAGAAAGCTATTGCGCATACCAAGATCGCTGCCATAAAGAAGTGGTTTCCAAATTAAAGGAAATGGGTATGATACCTATTGCCATAGATACTATAATAGGGCAACTAATTGAAGATCGATTTTTAAATGAAGAACGATTTGCCAAAAGTTTTGCAAGAGGTAAATTCAACATTAAAAAATGGGGTAAAAACAGAATTGTAAGGGAATTAAAACAACGAAATATTTCCAAATACAATATTACCACGGCCCTGAAAGAAATTGACCCTACTGCATATATGAAGGCATTGGACGAATTGGCCCAAAAAAGACTACTTCAAATTACCGATACGGATATACAAAAGCGCAGAAAAAAACTGGCGGACTACTTATTATACAGAGGTTGGGAAAGCCATTTGGTCTATGAAAAAGTTCAAGAGCTGGTCAACAAAATTTAATCCCTAACCAATTCACCTATTCTTTTATGTGTTCTAGATACGGCTTTTTCATTTTTTAAGTCTATCCAATCTTGCCCCTTTAATTTACGCATTAGAACATCATAGTAACGCATAATCAAGATATTGTACGTGGCTTTGGCCAAATTTTTAGGATTACGGGCAATTGCCCTTAAACTCATGGAAAAGCCAGGTGTTTTATATTTCATATAATGCCAATAACCTTCTGGCATATATAATACATCACCATGGGAAAGTGTAGCCTTAAAACCATTGGCTTGCTTTAACGCCGGCCACTTATCATAGTCCGGGTCCGAGAAATCTATGCTTTCATGGGTAATCAAGGAATGTGGTACTTTATACAATTTTTTCGTTTCGGACTGTGGAAAGAGTATGACCTCTTTTTCTCCATCAAAATGAAAATGAAAGATATTGGCCAAATCAATATCATAATGCATGAATGTATAGGAATCCCGGCCACCAAAAAACAACATTGGCAAACCTTTCATCAACTTTAGACCAAAATCCGGAAAACTATAATCGTTCTGCAACGCAGGCACCTCCTTTAAAATATTCCAAAGAAATATTCTAAACCTAGTGGGTTCCTTTTTCAGCAAATCAACATAATCCGCCATTTTCATTTTGGCATGTGGTTCATTAAAACCATCCTTATGTTGTACCGGCCTATCATCATACAAGGGTACGGTAATTGAACCGGCTACTTCCTTCATGTAGTCAAGATTCCACTTACGAAAGGCAGGCCAATCCGTAATTGCATTTTCAAGAACTACAGGTTGCTGCGGTTTAAAATAATCGTTAATAAAAATGTCCTTGGTAATATTACTTACCCTTGGAATATCGGCTAACTTCAATTACACATGGTTTTTAGGGAACCCAAAGGTAATTAACGATTAGAAAATAATTTCTTAAAAATGTATTAATGTAGTATTATTCAACAATTTTTGCCTTTTGCTTGGCATTTTCATTACGCTCTATGGTATGCCCGGGTCTTGACCACTTTGGCTTTTCGCCTAAAGGTTGTAGTTGTGAATCCGCAGCTTCCACAGTTTTGGGCTGGGCCACTTTGGTAAATGGTTTTTGAGGATTTAACCCCAACATTTTGAACATAGCCATGTCCTCATTTACATCTGGATTTGGGGTCGTCAACAATTTATCTCCCGCAAAAATGGAATTTGCACCCGCAAAAAAGCACATTGCCTGACCTTCCCTACTCATTTCCGTGCGGCCTGCGGATAAACGTACTTGAGTCTCTGGCATTACAATCCTGGTAGTGGCCACCATTCTGATCATGTCCCAAATAGAAACCGGCTCTATATCTTCCATAGGAGTACCCTCTACGGCAACCAAAGCATTAATGGGAACAGATTCCGGTTGCGGATTAAGTGAGGTCAAAGCGACCAACATCCCTGCCCTATCTTCCAATGCCTCTCCCATACCAATGATACCACCACTACAGACGGTAACATTACTTTTGCGCACATTTTCTATCGTATCCAAACGGTCCTCAAAAGCGCGCGTAGAAATTACATCTTTATAATAATCCTCTGAGGTATCCAAGTTGTGGTTATAAGCGTACAAACCTGCTTCTGCCAAACGTTTGGCCTGGTTTTCCGTTATCATCCCCAGTGTACAGCATACTTCCATATCCAGCTTATTAATGGTACGCACCATTTCCAATACTTGCTCAAATTCCGGACCATCCTTAACATTTCTCCATGCAGCCCCCATACAAACACGTGAACTACCAGATGCCTTTGCCCTTAACGCTTGAGCTTTTACCTGAGATACGGCCATAAGGTCGTTACCTTCTATATCCGTATGGTAACGTGCCGCTTGCGGACAGTACCCACAATCCTCCGGACAACCGCCCGTTTTAATTGAAAGTAGGGTTGAAACCTGCACCGTGTTGGGATCGTGATGTTGCCTGTGTACGGTTGCAGCCTCATATAGAAGCTCCATTAAAGGCTTATTATATATTGCTAAGATTTCGTCTTTTGTCCAATTATGTCTTGCGTCGCTCATATCATCATGGGTTGTTACCAAGTTCAAAAATAACTGAATTTAAATTGAAAATATAATTGGTTGGTTTTAAAATGAAGACTACACTAGAGTCCTTTTCATAACCTATTCATTTTTAGATACTAATATACTTACAGCATTACCACCAAAACCTACGGCATTGACCAAGACCCTTTTGATCTGCTTATTATTCACTTTGTTCTTAAAAAAAGGTGATGGTATGAATTTATTATGTTGAATCATTAAAATTGCCAACTCTAGGTTTAGCATACCAGAAGACGCAAACGTATGCCCAAATTTCCACTTATTGGTCGTTAAAAGTGGCATTGTACTTCCAAACACCTGTTGCACCGCATTAAATTCAGACAAATCTCCTTTAATGGTGCCAGGTGCATGCATAACTATGACATCAATATCGGAAAGGGATAAGTTCCCCATGGCCATTTTCATCGATTTTTGAAAACATTCCGCATTTGCCGATATGGAGGTATTATGTTTTAAAATTTCAGTTGCATACCCAACCCCTTCTATTAGCGCAAGGGCATTGTTCACCGTACCGGTTTCCAAACATGCTACAGTGGCAGCTTCACCCAAAATCATGGAATTGGTCTCCTTTTCAAGATATAAAGCCTGGCAGGGGTACTCCTTTCCAAGTTCATCTACCAGAGGCTCATGAACAGCCGTAGTTCTAGCATAAATTTTTAATGCTTTCATCTGGGCAATGGTAAAATTGGTCAATGGCGCTTCACTAGCTCCTACCAAAAATTTGTCCGCCATGCCGCTATTAAGCCATGCCACCCCGTTCAATACGGAATGTAAGCCCGTGGAACAAGTAATGGAATGGGAGATATCCGGACCTGTCGCCCCAAGGTCATGAGATACCCATGATGATATATTGCCCAACGTTGTTGTAGGTGAGCTTAAGGTTGACGTTACTCCCGTTTCCAAATATTCTTGGTGGTATTCCTCAAAAAGTTTTGTAGCGCCCCTTGATGAGCCCATATTAACACCAAAAATTGAGGTATTTTTCCATCCTGCTTGATCAACTGCCTTTCTCGATGCTAAAATTGCAAAGAGAACACTATCGTCCAACTTTTTATATTTATTATCAGAAAACCTTAATTCATCTACTTTAAGCTTTGAGGCTTGGGACAATGGGGCTACCCATACTTGTTGTCCATTGTAATCCTTTAAAGAAAAATAATGATTGTCGCTTAAATAAGCATTCCAGGTTTCATTCAATGTATCTCCCAAAGGTGAAAGGGAGGCTAGGGCCGTTATGGATATTTTTTCTTTCAATATATTAATCTAAAAAGTATCTAATGCCTCTTTAATGGCGGCATATATTTTTTGAAGTTGTTTGTTGGTAATTACATAAGGGGGTAACACATAAACGGTATTGCCCAATGGCCTAAGCAGAACGCCCCTGTTTAAGAAAAATTGATACAGCTCATCACGCAAGTTGCCATACCGTTCCATTTTCAGTTGTAGGTCTATAGCCAAAATCACCCCCTTGACCCTTACCTCAGCTATCTTTTCATGGTTTTTAACTTCTGCAGCAAATACATTGTGTTCCTTTTCTATATACTGCCTTCTTTCCATAATTTCAGAAGAATTTAAAAGGCTAATTCCGGCCAAAGCCGCAGCACATCCAATAGGATGTGCACTGAAAGTGTGCGCATGAAAAAAACCTTTGTGTACCTCATCACTTAAAAACCTATCATACAGCTTTTTTGAACAACTGGTAATACTTAAGGGGAACATACCTGCCGTAAGCGCTTTGCTCAGACAGATAATATCTGGTTTGTTCATAAGGATGTCAGAAGCGAAATCCGTTCCAGTTTTTCCAAATCCAGTCATTATTTCATCGGCAATACAAAGCACATCATGAGTTTGACATAGTTGAATCAACTCATCAAGCCCTTTTGCGGAATGAAATTTCATTCCTGCGGCACCTTGTACCAGCGGTTCAAAAATAAAGGCCGCACAGCTGTTTTCACTTAAAATATTCGTCAATTGTTTTTTGACCAATTCCAGATTGTTTTCTTGCGGTACAGGAATGCGCACAACCTTTAATAGAAAATCTTCAAACGGTCCATTATACGAAGAAAGTCCAGAAGCACTCATTGCCCCAAAGGTATCTCCATGAAATCCGTCTTCAAATGCTATTAACGTATCTCTTTTTTTTCCATCATTATGAAAATATTGAAACGCCATTTTTATGGCCGCATCAATTGCCGTAGAACCATTATCATTAAAAAAAAGTTTTGCTTGATTGTCAGGTAAAATATTGATAAGCTGTTCTGAAAGTTCAATAGCCGGTTCATGTGTTAAGCCACTGAACATTACAAAATCCAACTTTTGCATCTGTTTGGTCATTGCGGCAATTATCTGGTCATTGCCATGGCCATACATTGTGGTGTACCAAGATGCAATACCATCTATATATTCATTACCGCCCTCATCAAACAAAAGTGCCCCTTTTGCCTTTACAATAGGTAATTGGGGCTTGTTTAACTTATGTTGAGTTAAAGGATGCCACAAATACTTTTTATCTCTAGTTGATAGATTTTCCACGGCCATAAAATTTATAATTCCTCATTTTATCTATCTTGCAAAGATCGGGAAATAAACCGCAAATTTAAGATGTCCTTGAAAAGAAACGAAAATGTATTTTATACCATTTCCAAATGGAAAAATTCCACCATTCTTTTATTCTTTTTTTGCATCACCTTTTTTATACGGTTCCCTTTTTTCTTCAGGGACTATATTGACAGGGACGAAAGTACGTTTATATTACTTGGGCAATCTTGGGCCAACGGTTTTTTGCCCTATACCCAATTATGGGACTTAAAGCCCCCGTTAACCTTTGCTTTCTTTGCCTCCATAATCACCCTATTCGGCAAAAGCTTTATCGCCATTAGATTAGCAGGAGTGTTCACCGTTTTGATTACAGCATTCTTTACCTTTAAAATTGCACGTACCATATTGGCCAAAACATCATCTATAATTGTTGCCGTGTCCTGTATTGTATTGCTCAGCTTGTTTGGCAGTTTGCAAGGTGTAATGTCAGAACATATCTGCGTTGCTTTCTTTGTTCCCGCAATCTACCTGATACTGAAAAAAAAATCTGCGTTTGCCATCTTTTTTGCCGGACTGCTCATGGGAATTACGGTAATGGTCAAACTGAATATGGCATTCCCCATATGCTTTATTGGCTTGTTCCTTTTGTACGAAGCATTGCTTACTAAAAAAAAGAAGGGTTTTTTAAAAGTCATTTTATTTGGTATAGGAATACTTACCGTGATTCTCGCTACCATAGTCCCTTATTATATAACCGGGCAAACCTTAGTATGGTGGAAATCAGTAATTCTCGCCCCTTTGGAATATACCGAGGCTAGAAGATACTCATTCCTTAAACTTGCTCCTATATTCGTTATTATAGGTTTGTTTCTCATCTATGCCTATAAAAACAAATACATTGATTTTAAAAACAGAACCAACCAGTTACTGCTGGTCTCTATTTTTGGGATATTGATATCGTTTATAAAAGGCGGAAGGATAAACGGCCATTACCTCATACAATTACACCCTCTATTTCTAATCCTTTTGGGCATAGTGATTTCAAATATTTTATTACGTTATAAACCAAGAATACCGGTTTTCCTTGCATTTGTAGGAATGCTGATACCTGCAGAAAGTTATTTGGAATATATCAATGTCGCCAAAAACTATTATGAAAAAAATACACTTTATAATGGCGAGGGTTTCTCTGTACCACAATATATTACAGATCACAATTTAGAGACCAAAAACATACTTTTTTTTGAATACCATATTGGTTATTGGAATTTAAATACGCTACCGCCCACCATTGCGGCTACACATCCCAGTAATATTTGCAGGGATGAACTGTTCCCATTTTTCAACAACCCAAGAAAAATTGCTATTGAAGAATTACAATACATTATGGAGGTCATACGGCCCAAAACGGTAATAACAAGAAAAAGCAAACGGATATTCGACAAGAAATTGATAGAAGTAAATACCTATATAGATGATTACCTTTCTACGCATTATGTAAAACTGGCCGATGTTGAAAATGCAGAAGTATTACAACGACTAGAGCGACCTTAATATACCCTCAAATTTAACGGCATATTTTTTGATCACTTCCTTGGTAAACTCCTTTTCCTCATCTATTCTACCAATCAAGGATACACCAGTTTTATGCAATATGATATTTTCGGTCTGCGGATTTGCTTCTCCACTGAACAGTACGGATACATCATAACCTTTATGTAAAAGCCAATTGATCGTCAATAAAGAATGATTAATACTGCCCAGATAATTTCTGGAAACTACTACCACCTTGTAGTCTGGCATAATAATATCAAACATGGTATCCTCATCATTTAAGGGTACCAATATTCCCCCAGAACCCTCAATGATCAAATTATTATCGGTTTCCGGTTCATTAATATGGAACCTATCTATTCTAATACCTTCCAACTCTGCCGCGGCATGCGGACTCATAGCTGCCTTTAACTCATAGCTGCACGGATGAAACTTAGATTTATCATTGGAAATCAACCTTTTCACCTTATCTACATCTGTATTGTCCAAATCTCCTGCTTGCACAGGTTTCCAATAATCTGCTGTTAAAGCTTCGGTAAAAATAGCAGAAGCAATTGTTTTGCCTACTTCTGTTGAAATTCCGGTCACAAATATCTTTTGCATTATATTCTTACTTTGAGTTCGTAATCATTTTACAATTTAGGCACTTATACTTTCTTTTTTCAAAAAATGGAAAAAGTTTATAAAATACCCCCTTACTGTTATAATATGGTTCTGATCGTTTTGCCTTACAATTTGGACATACAATAGGATCACCTTGTTCATCTACGGCATAGGCCCTTATTTCATCATAAATAGCAATTGCCCTTTCCTTATCCTTTGAGTATACCTGCAATTTTACGCCCCCAATGGCATTGCTAATAAGAGGATCGGAATTTAAGGTATTCTCATCCCTTAAAAAAACCGGAATACCCTCTGACTCCAGTTTACCCTTTACAATCTGTACATCGGCAACATATTCAAAACTAGCCAATTGATAAAATTTATCTTCCATGCCCATACTAAATAAAACTGGATAACAATTTAAGCAATAGTCCTATTTCTTCCTTGGAATTAAAGCTATGCAAACAAATTCTAAGTCGCTCTTGACCTTCGGCCACCGTTGGTGATACAATGGCCTTAATATGAAATCCTTTATCCAATAGTTTTTTGGATACCGTCTTTACCTTTTTTGCGCCAGGGACCACACAACATTGTATAGCTGTATCGCTAGCAATAAAATAATCATTTAATTTATATGCTTTGACCTGATCTTTAAAATATGCAATATTTTCCGCTAACCTTACTTTTGGCTCTTTACTTAATTCATTAAAAAATGTATGGGCCGTAAGAATAGTGGCCAAAGTATGTGGCGTTAAGCCTGTGGTGTATATTAACGGTTTTGCAAAATTGACCAAAAACACCTTAAGTTCATTACTGCCCAAAACCGCTGCACCATGACACCCAAATGCTTTTCCAAAGGTTATGGTCCTTGCGAAAACATCTTCCTGCAACCCCAATTTTGCCACTAGACCTTCTCCATTTTTACCCAATACGCCACCGGCATGGGCCTCATCAACAATTAAATGATAGCCGTTAGTTTTGGTATAATCCGCAAAAGCTTTTAAGTCGGGAGAATCTCCATCCATTGAAAAAACACTTTCGGTAGCCACATAGACCATACTATCTTTTTGATCATTTCTCGCCAAATTCAAAGCAATTCGGTCTTTTAGGCTAGACAAATCATTGTGTAAGAAACTATATGATTTTGCATTGCTCATTCGTATTCCCTCACGAATACTTGCATGAACACACTCATCATAAAATATAATATCACCACGTTGTGGTACAGCGCTGAACAAGCCAAGGTTGGCATCATAACCAGAATTGAAGACCAATGCTTCCCCCGCTTTATAAAAATTAGCCAACAAAGGTTCCAATTGGCCATAAAGTTTGTGATTTCCGGACAGAAGACGCGACCCTCCTGAACCATTGGAAGCTATCCCTTCATTTAAAAGCACCTGAAAGGTTTTGGAAAACAGTGTTTCATTATTGGCAAATCCCAAATAATCGTTGGACAAAAAATCTATTAGACCACTCATTGAAGTCAACTGCCTAAAGGTGTCCTCTTCCTTACGGCCTGCCAATAATTTTACTAACCTAGCGGGTGTTTTACTCATTGAGCAAAAATAACTTTTCTATGAATTGAAACGGAAGTTTTTAATGAAATGAAGAATTATTTACTTCTAAGTTTGAGAAAAAAACTATTTTTTAAGAAAACCGGTTTTAAATTACCATTTATCATCATTTAGAACGTTGATAAATAGGAGTTTACCTCTCTTTTTAATCAAAAATAAACGTGAAATAATGTTTAAATGTTAAAGAATAAACATATTTTTGCACAATTTTTAAGGAATTTTCCTACTATTAATATTGTATATTGCTATTAGCGCTATATTTTTTTTCTGATTGATTGGCTATGAAAAGAGATAAAATTGCAGACAAAGAAAGATTAGAAGCTTTAGGTTCTTATACTATTATGGATTCTGAAGAGGAATCCCTATACAATGATATCACGGCTTTGGCAGCAGCTATATGCAACACCCCTATAAGCCTCATTTCTTTAGTGGACGATAATCGACAATTTTTTAAATCTCATCATGGATTGGATTTAACTAGTACTACACTAGATCATTCTTTTTGCAAATATTTAATTCTTGATGATTTAGATGTTTTAATCGTAGAAAACCCAATCCAGGATAAACGATTTTCAGAATATGCTTCTGTCAAAGGAGATTTGAAAATTGGTTTCTACGCTGGGGTTTCCTTAACTAACGATGATGGATATAAATTAGGTTCATTATGTGTCATGGACCAAAAAACAAAACAACTCAATGAGCTGCAAATAAATGGCTTAAAAACACTTGCCAAGCAGGTCATACAATTATTTGAATTAAGAAAGTCAAAAAAATTATCACGGCACCAAAAAAATAAATTAGAACAAAAAGGTATTCTTCTTGACAACATCGTTTCTGCAACTGGTATTGGTATTTGGGAACGGGATATCAAGAATAATTTAATGAAATTAAATTATGAATGTCTAAAAATTCTAGGTTATTCCGCCGAAGCCAAAAAAACCTTGCAATATTCTGATTGGGAAAATTTTATACATCCGGAAGACCTAAAATTGGTCAAGGCAAAACTAAAACGATGTTTTGAGCATAAGACTGAAATTTATGATATTAAATACCGAATTATAAACTTAAGCGGGCAAACAAATTGGGTTCATGATAACGGTAAAGTTTTGTCTTGGGATGACGATCAACCGCTTTTGATGTACGGTACCATCCAGAATATCACGCAAAAAGTAAATGATGATTTTGAACTGGTAAAACTTAAAAATAACCAGGAAGCCATTATCAATAACACCAAGGATCTTTTATGGTCTGTTGATACCGAATACAGATTAATAATGGCAAACAACGCCTATCATGAATTGATCAGGGACAATATTGGCTATCAGTTTAAAGTTGGGGACGTCGTGTTTTCAGAAAATTTTGATATCGATATTAATAATAAATGGAAAAATTATTATGCAAGGGCATTAAAGGGAGAACAGTTTTCTATTAAAGCTAAATTTCACAACCCCGCAAAACTTAGAACTACCTATGGGTTGACCTCATTTAACCCCCTTTATGACAACAATGGTAAATTATTAGGTCTTACCTGCTATTCTAAAGACATAACATCAGAGGTTTTGTCACAGCAGGTATTGATAAGTGCCAAAGAGGAAATGCAAAAAATAATGGATGCATCCTTGGATATCATTTGCACCATAGATGAAGAAGGATATTTCTTGAGCATTAACAAGGCCTGTCAAAAAATTTGGGGATATGAACCAAAGGACTTGATCGGTAAGCAATATATAGATTTTGTACATGAAGAGGACAAAGAATTGACCTTGAACGAAGCATTCGCAATTTTAGAAGGTGAAAAGGTCACGGGATTTGAAAATAGATACATCCACAAGAACAATACTATAGTACCCATGCTTTGGTCTGCAAATTGGGACGATAAAGAAAGGGTGGTATACTGTATAGCCCGTGATATAACCGAGAAGAAAAAAGCTGACGTACAGCTTTCACAATCAGAACGCCGATTTAAATCTTTGGTACAAGATGGTAGTGATTTAATCGCCATATTAAATACAGAAGCCAATTTCCTATATGTAAGTCCTACTTCTACCAGAATTTTGCAAACAACTCCAGAGGAATATTTAGGCACCAATGCATTTGATTATGTACATCCTGAAGATTATGATGAAGTCCTAAAACAATTTTATAATATCTTGGAAGTACCCCAAACCAAGATTAGGCCATTTAGGTTCAGAATCAAAAACAACCAATATATTTGGATGGAGACAACGGTTACCAATAAATTGGACGAACCTTCCATAAACGGTATTGTCGTAAATTCACGAGATGTAAGTAACCGTGTCAACTACTTAAAGGCCATTGAAAAACAAAATGCAAAATTAAAGGAAATTGCATGGACACAGTCCCATGAACTAAGAGCTCCTGTTGCAAGATTAATGGGTTTGGTTAATCTTATTAGGGACGAAAATCAAGATCTTGATTTTGAAGAAAAAAACCGTATGCTACAATATATTATAGATTCTGCAGATGAAATAGATGTGGTCATAAAGAAAATTGTAGACAGTACCGTACAACGAATGAATATAGAAGAAACCGAATGAGTTATAAAATAATTGTTATAGAAGATGATCCAATATTTACCTTTTTGCTGGAAAAAGGTTTAAAGGCAACTGATATTACAGGTGACATAACTTTGTTCACTAACGGATTAACGGCTATCAACTTTTTAAAGGAAGATTATAACAACGACAACAACTATGTTGTGTTTTTAGATTTGAATATGCCCGTAATGAACGGTTGGAAATTTATGGAACATTTTGAAGTCCTTGCCAACCCTTCAAATTGTATGGTTTTTGTATTGACCTCCTCAGGCAATAAGCTAGATATCGATAATCTTATGGCTAGCCCATTAGTGACGGATTTTGTCATAAAACCCATAAATGATATTGTTTTCAAAAAAATTAAAAATGCCATTCAATCTAAATTTGGAGAATAATTCTTTCTTCACGCTTAATAATTAGAATCAAATTTTACAAACATGCATTAGCTTCATTATATTAGCTAAAAACATTGTATGCGTTATTTGTACCTAATTTTTCTCTTTTTTGCAGCACTATCTCTTAGTGCGCAAACGATAAATTATTCCATATCTTTTGATAATGCCATACACCATGAGGCCGTGGTTACGGTAAACTTTCCAGATATTGATCAAGATACATTGTCCGTAAGAATGAGCAGAACATCTCCGGGAAGATATGCCCTACATGAATTTGCCAAGAACGTTTATGCTTTTAAGGCCAAAGATGCCCAAGGTAATATACTTAAAATCCATAGGCCCAACCCATATGAATGGCAAATTACCGGACATAACGGAAATGTAATAATTGAATACATCTTATTTGCAGATAGAGGGGACGGCACCTATTCACAAATAGATGAATCCCATGCGCATTTAAATATACCGGCCACATTTATTTATGCTCCTTCTTTAAGCGACAGACCCATTGAAGTTGATTTTGTAAATAGGGAAGATTTAGAATGGAAAATTGCCACTCAATTAGTAAAGGTTAAAAACAATACTTATAGCGCTCCAAACCTTTATTATTTTATGGATAGCCCCACAGAACTAAGTAACCACAAGGTAAGGGAATTCAATATTGATGATCAAACCGTAAAACTTGCTCTTCATGACCCAGGAACTGAAGAAGAAGCAGACAAGTATTTTGAGAAAGTAAAAAAAGTAGTAATTGCCGAAAAAGAGGTGTTCGGTGAGTTGCCACAATTCGATTATAGTACCTACACTTTTTTAGCCTGCTATATACCAAACGCATCCGGTGATGGCATGGAACATAGAAATTCAACAATACTAACAAGCTCAAGAACATTGGCAAATGGTGGTATGGATGGTAATATAGGTACGGTTTCCCATGAGTTTTTCCATAGTTGGAACGTGGAACGTATACGACCAAAGTCTTTGGAACCTTTTAACTTTGAAGAGGCAAATATGAGCGGAGCCCTATGGTTTGCTGAAGGTTTTACAAGTTATTACACCAATCTTATATTATGTAGAGCTGTACTTATATCACCAGAAAAATATATTGAGGGATTGACGGGTACATTTAATTATGTTTGGAATTCACCGGCCCTACAATTTTTTAATCCTATTGAAATGAGCTATCAAGCTCCTTTTGTAGACGCTGCCACATCCGTAGATCCCGTTAATAGGGAAAATACATTTATATCTTACTATTCCTACGGTAGTGTTTTAGGTTTGGCGCTAGACCTTTCCCTAAGGGAACAAAAATTGAACTTAGATGATT
The DNA here is from genome assembly GCF_007827235.1 of Maribacter sp. MAR_2009_72. Taxonomy (NCBI): domain Bacteria; kingdom Pseudomonadati; phylum Bacteroidota; class Flavobacteriia; order Flavobacteriales; family Flavobacteriaceae; genus Maribacter; species Maribacter sp. MAR_2009_72. Next base: position 2,445,474 of record NZ_VISB01000001.1, read on the forward strand.
TTATGAAGCTTGTTTGGTCTCAATATGGTAAAACTGAAATACCTTATACACTAGAAAATTTACACCAAACCTTGAACAGTTATGCCGGCGAGGAATTTGGTAACCAATTTTTCAATAATTACATATATAAGAGTGGTATGCCCAAATACAAGCAGCTTTTAGAAAGTGTTGGTGTTTTTATTTCTCAAGATTCCAATACTGTATATTTTGGTGCTGCCGTATCAATTTCCAATGAGCAAAATGGTATAATTAAAAGTAATCCAACTATAGGAAGTCCTGCTTATACCGCTGGTTTGGACAAAGGTGATTTAATTACCCACATAAACGGTAGGCCATTGCAAGAAGATATTGCATTCAATGCTTTATTGAAACAATTTAGGCCAACAGATAAGCTTTCTATTGACTTTATAAGAGATGGCAATAAAAAAAATACCGTGTTAACGCTTGAGCCGGATCCACACTATTCCATTCAATTGATGGAAAAAACAGAAGATTTACCTTCTAAGCAAATGCTTAAAGCTCGTAATACTTGGTTAAAACTGTAATAATGGAAATCAATTACACCAGTGCAAGTACTACGGAAGAATTAATGCAAATTCTTTCCATACAACAAATGAATTTAAGATCTTCCGTTACCGCTACGGAGATGGCAAGGGAAGGATTTGTCACCGTTGAACATAGTTTGGAACTTCTTACTAAAATGAACAATGCTTTTCCGCATACTATTGCCAAACACAAGGGTAAGATAGTTGGTTATGCACTATCCATGACACAAGATTTTAAGGATGATATTTCCGTCCTAAGACCTATGTTTACGGAAATAGAAAAAAATTATCTACAGAATTATATTACCATGGGTCAAATCTGCGTTGCAAAGACCCATAGAAAACAAGGTGTTTTTAGAGGATTGTACGAGGCAATGAAAAAAATAGCCTTTCCTACTTATACCAGCATCATAACTGAAGTGGATGCCACGAATAGCCGCTCTTTGAGCGCCCATTATGCTATTGGTTTTACAAAAATATGCACCTATAATTCCTTAGGTCAAGATTGGGAATTGATATCTTTGAGGACATCATAATCCAATAAATTAAAATTTTATTATTGTTTTTCGATAATTTTTATATATTTGTTATCGTTAAACAATAATAATTGTAATATGAAGAATCTTATTTTTTTTCTATACCTATTAATTTGTCTTTGGATTATAGGAGGATTAGTTGCAATTTTTAAATCAAGTTCAGATCTTTACAACTTGATTTTAATAGAAAACGTCTACGGTAACTTAACAATTCCTATTTGCATTTTAATAGCAAAAATTAGTATCAGCAGTATTTTAACCTTTTATTTATTGAAATTTAGTAGAGTCATAAATAAACTAAACCTTGAAAATTTTCTATCCAAGAAAAACGGAAAATCTTTTAAAACTATTGGAAGAGTATTTTTGTACTATTCTTTTATAAGATTATTTATCAACATAATTGAAATTTCGCTAGGTGAAAATTACCAGAAATTAATAGAATATAATACTAAAGGAGTCATTGAAGGTGTTGTAACGTTATTAATTACTTCTTTATTCCTTTTAATTATATCAAAAATAATTGATCAAGGTTATTACTTTAAGAATGAAAACGACCTAACCATATAATTATGAGCATTGTCGTTAACTTAAATACCGTATTAACAGACCGTAATTTAAAAAGTAAAGAACTGGCAGAAATGATTGGTATTACCGAAGCTAATCTATCCATACTTAAATCAGGTAAAGCAAAAGCCATTCGCTTTTCTACACTGGATGCTATTTGCAAAGCATTAGATTGTCAACCTGCTGATATACTCGCATATGAAATTGAATAAAAAAGGCTACACTTTAAGGTGTAGCCTTTATAATTTATAACAATTGTAAGCCTTAATCCGCTAGTACAATAACCTTATTATTCTTTAATTCAATGGTACCACTAGTAATTGGTAACACAGTGTTTCCATCAGAATCTTTACTGAATTTTGATGCGTGAGCCTTTTCCAAAGTCACATTTCCGGCAATTTTAACCTTCCCTTCCTGTAACAAAGAAACTATTGGAGCGTGATCTTTAAACATCTGAAACTCACCATTTATACCAGGTACCGTAACTGATGTTACTTCGCCAGCAAATAAGGTTGCTTCTGGTGATACAATTTCTAAATACATATTTTTTAAGTATTCAGTACTCAGTATTCAGCATACAGTAGCAAACAAAGTGCAAACTGTTACTGCTAACTGCTTACTAGTTCTAAGCTTCAGTCAACATTTTCTCACCAGCCTCGATCGCCTCTTCTATAGTACCTTTCAAGTTAAAAGCAGATTCGGGTAAGTGATCCAATTCACCATCCATAATCATATTAAATCCTTTAATGGTATCCTTGATATCTACCAATACACCTTTAAGCCCAGTAAACTGCTCCGCTACGTGGAAAGGTTGAGAAAGGAAACGTTGTACACGACGTGCCCTACCAACTGCTAATTTATCTTCTTCAGATAATTCTTCCATACCTAAAATGGCAATAATATCTTGTAGCTCTTTATATCGTTGTAAAAGCTCCTTAACTCTTTGCGCACAAGCATAGTGATCTTTTCCTAAAATTTCAGCAGTTAATATTCTTGATGTAGAATCCAATGGATCCACAGCAGGATAAATTCCAAGCTCTGCAATTTTACGTGATAATACGGTTGTAGCATCCAGGTGGGCAAATGTAGTTGCCGGAGCTGGATCCGTTAAATCATCCGCTGGTACATATACCGCTTGTACAGAGGTAATAGATCCTCTTTTGGTTGACGTAATACGTTCTTGCATGGCACCCATCTCCGTTGCCAAAGTTGGTTGGTAACCTACCGCAGATGGCATACGACCCAATAATGCCGATACCTCTGAACCTGCTTGCGTAAAACGGAAGATATTATCAACGAAGAAAAGAACATCTTTACCTTGACCTTCACCAGCTCCATCACGGAAATATTCCGCTATGGTCAACCCAGAAAGAGCAACCCTTGCACGGGCTCCAGGTGGTTCGTTCATTTGACCAAAAACAAAAGTTGCCTTTGATTCTTTCATTATATTTTTATCAACCTTGTTCAAATCCCAACCGCCTTCTTCCATAGAATGCATGAAATCATCACCATATTTGATAATACCGGACTCCAACATCTCACGAAGTAAATCATTTCCCTCTCGTGTTCTTTCACCTACACCGGCAAAAACAGAAAGTCCACCATGTCCTTTTGCAATGTTATTGATCAACTCCTGAATAAGAACCGTCTTACCAACACCTGCACCACCAAATAAACCAATTTTACCACCTTTTGCATAAGGCTCGATCAAATCAATTACCTTAATACCTGTATATAAAACCTCTGTTGAAGTCGAAAGATCCTCAAATTTTGGAGCCTCCCTGTGTATTGGCAGACCATTATCTCCAGATTTAGGTAAATTGCCCAAACCATCAATAGCATCACCGATTACATTGAACAAACGGCCATAAACATCATCCCCAACAGGCATTTGGATCGCACTTCCCGTAGCCACTACTTCAACACCTCTACTTAGACCATCGGTAGAATCCATAGATATGGTTCTAACCGTATTTTCGCCAACATGGGATTGCACCTCTAAAACCAAAATTGACTTATCCTTGTTTACAATTTCCAAGGAATCATAGATTCTAGGTAGATCAGCACCTGATTGAAATTCTACATCAACCACTGGCCCAATGATTTGCGAAACTTTACCTGTAACTTTTGACATTACTTTTATGTTTATGTATTACGTTTAATATAACCTTAAAAATGCTCTCATTTTCAGGCTGCAAAGATATGCTATTCAATTTTAAACGAAAACTGTTTTTTAGCTTTTTTACAAAACTAAAAAGGTGCCCTGAGAGCACCTTTATTTATTGATAATTATATATTCCATTACTGTAACGTGGGAGAATAATTTGTAGGATAATCACCTACATCAAGCAAATTGCCCGATGCCTCAAAGTTTGAACCATAAGTAGCATCAATCGCTTTCATGAACTCATTTGCCAACAACGCATACCCGCGTGCAGTAGGATGTACACCGTCCAAAGAAAATGCACTTCCCGTCACCAAACTAGAGGTTAACGTAAAATCACCACTGGTAATACCACCATTGGCCAACTGGTTCAATAAGGAATTTGCATCCACCAAGGCAAGACCGGCTTGGGCGGCCGTTGCTTCAATAATTTGGTTGAACGCCTCAATAGCCACTGCAATTTCTTCTTGTTCACTAGGAATTAATACCCACTTGTCCGCAAGTGGTACGGCAACTCCATTTACCGATAAAGGATTGCCCGGTACTGCAAGTGTACCAATAAAATTTGATGCCGTTAATACCAATAAATCATTAGCCGTGGCCTGTCTAATTTTTGGCAATGCAGCAAATGCCGGATTAATAGCTCCTAAATCCGTCAATGATTCATCCTCTATGACTACCGCATTATTAGGTCCTTCGACAAAATTTATCGTTCTAGCCTCTAATTCTTCCTGTGTAAACAATCCTGTACCTGCCAAAGCGCCAAAGGCAGCTTGCAAACCACCATTATATTGTGCATAAGCCCCGTTCACCGCAGCTGCAGTAGCAGCATCCAGAGGTACCGGATTATGGGGAACTGTAGTAAAATGCGGAATATCTACCACATTAGGAATATTGGCAACCACTCCTTTTGCACCTCCTGCGGTCAAGGTTGCGATCAAAGCTCCGTAACTACCATCAAAACCAACACCTGGCACTCCGGAAACCGGAGTTATTGGGTTAGTACCGTCACCACCTGTAGTTGCATAGCCCAGTACATCATTATTACCTATCCAAAGAGAGAAAAAGCTAGGAGCTTGACTTACAGCCATTTCTAATACGCTAATATTAGGTGTATTTCCTGTCATCCTTACGAAATAAGGGTTTGCCAAACCTAAAGATACATTTGCCAAATTACCATATCCTGGCGCCAGTAGATGAAAGCTTTTAGCTCCTGGTACGCCCAGATTATTAAATGGACCGGTAGGGTTGTTCAATACTATATCCGTCGAAACAGTAACCGATGCGCCCAAAGCGGCTTCTAACGGTACAGGACCAGCACCTCCAAAAACCAATCTAGGGTCTTGAATTCTTTCTCCACCGGCAGCAAGTCCACCAAAATTATCATTGGTAAGCGGTTGTACAAAACTTCCGCCACCCGCTAAACTAAATTTCTGGGACAATAAATTTGGCAACGACATACTTTGACTAGCTTGGAACAAAGCTCCGTCCGTAAAACCTGCAGTCAATGAATTGCCCAAGGCCACATAATTTGAAAAATCAGCAGAGCCAGCGGTCAATTCAACAGGATCTTCCACAATCACTTCTGGTGAAAGATCAACATCTTCTGGATCATTACAAGCCGTAAAAGCCAAGATCCCTATAGAAATATATATAAATTTTAAATTTTTCATTTCAACTCCTTATTTAAAAATTAGTTGTTAATAGTCCAAGATAAGTAGTACATAGACCCTATAAATCCAGTACCGAATGCAGTAAAATATTCCTTATTAGTAAGGTTGGTACCTCCTAGTTTGAACGTGGACTTAATACTGGGCACATCATAATTAATCTGCGCATCCACTACATGAAATTCAGGTACTACACCATTACCGAAAGTAGCTTCCCAGAAATAATCATCGCTAAATCTATAGGATACGTTGAAACCAAAATTATTGAACAGTTCCTTGTTCCCAAAAGAAGCCTTGAATTTATGCTCTGGAGTGTTGAAATTCAACATTACATCTGGGTTTGCATCGCGGTCAAAATCAAGTTTAGTAAAAGTGTAACTTCCTTCCAGATCAAAATTACCAAGTACTTTCATACTTAACCCTAATGAGGCACCATAGGAATTTACATCTGCATCTGTATTTGTATATGCACTATAAGCTTGGAAATCCCCGTTTGAAATTGCCGCAATGGATAAACCTCCATCACCAACAGTACCGTAATATGGGGCAACAACCACTTCCTGGGAAATAAAGTCTTGATAAGAATTAAAATAAGTACTAAAATCAATTACCAATTTATCAACCTTTCCCCTATAACCTACTTCAAAGGAAGTTACTTTTTCGGGCTTTATAATATCAGGGTTGGCTACTTCCAAATCGGCAGGATTTCCCGTTTCCGACAAACGAGTTACGGATGCTGCGGAATAAGAATTGTTATATGCCGCCGCCCCGGTTTGGTTTATTGTACTTGGCTGCCCTAAAAGCTGACCACCTCCACTGACTTCAAAATCCCTGGAATAACGATCCAAATTGTTTGGTGCGGACCCAACCAAGATTGCCCTACCTGCATCTAACCCAATAAAAAGATCTTGGGTAGTTGGGTTTCTAAAACCAGTTTGCGCAGAGGCCCTTATATTATGATCTCTGTTCAGGGTAAAACCTGCAGATAACCTAGGCGATATAAATCCGTCAAAAAATTCTGACTTATCATAACGAATAGATCCGGTAAGTTTTAAGCTCTTTTCATTTTGAAAAGGCAATGTCTTTTGTACTTGTGAATAAATACCAAATTCAGAGTAATTTATGGGTCCATCAAAATCAGTATATATAGTACCGGAAGAATTTAAACTGTATTCCCTAAAAGAACCCCCAACCTGAATTTCTGCCCAATCTATTAAATGGCTGAAATTGTAATTGGCATCTGCATGATAGTATTTGGATGCATCCTGAAATTTTGATCCCGTTGTCAAATCCGGATCGTTGATACTTCTATCAAAAGCAGCTTGAAACTCCGGGGTTCCAGGCAAAAACCTACCTGTCTCCGCTTGAGCCCTAGCCGCAGCATGTGCTTGCTCATCGGTTGCTCCTGCCAAGGTGGCCTGTACATATGTACCGGTGTATTCACCAAACCAAGTGTTGTCATCTTTCCAAGCCCTGTTAATATTAATACCTGTAAATACCATGTCATAAGAATCACCGGCTTTATCAGCTACTACATAGCCCCTTACAAAGAAGTTGTCGTTCTTTACTTCCAACTTGTGCTGTTCCTGAAAAAACCCAGCTATATTGTACCTGTTGGTTCCTTGGTAAATCGTATTACCCGTACCTACCTTACCTACATAGGACAATTCCAAACTATTATCTTCAATTGGCCTATAATATAGACCCCAATCCGCTTTAATACTTTCCGCATTGTAATTGGTCAATACATTTTCATTATAACCGGTTCTACTTACAATTTGCGAAGGAACCAATGCATTTGCACCGGCAGGTAAAATACCTAATCCTTCTAATGTAAGCGCCACATCCTTAATATCTGTTGCAACCTCATCACCATAGACATTGATACCGTCATAATTTAAATCTGCCCTAGTACCTCCGGGCCTAGTCTTATCCACTTCACTTGTAGCGGCCCAATCCGTACCTTTCAAATAACCAAAATTGACCTTTCCCGCAAATTTATCGCTGAATTTATGAGCAGCCCTAATCCCAACATCCGTATAGGCGTTATCCCCTGCAGATTTTTGAGAAGTAATACCTCTTTTTATAGAAACACTTATTCCTTCATGGTCAAACGGACTCTTACTGCGCATAAACAATATTCCGTTAAATGCATTAGCACCATACAATGCCGATGATGCCCCTGGTAATAACTCCACACTGGAAACATCGGTTTCTATCATACCTACCAAGTTTCCAATAGGAAAATTAAGTGCGGGCGTAGAATTGTCCATACCATCTACCAACTGCATAAATCGAGTATTGGCAAAGGAGGCAAATCCTCTGGTATTTACCGATTTAAATGTTAAACTGTTCGTATTTACATCTACTCCCTTTAAATTTTCCAAACCGCCATAAAAATCTGCAGCCGTGGTACTTTTTATTTCGGAAATACCAATTCTTTCTACTGTAACGGGGGATTCAAAAATTCGTTCAGGGGTTCTTGATGCCGAAATAACGACCTCATCCAAAAATGTTTGGGATTCTGTCAAAATAATATTTACCGTCTGATTATTACTTGTAATCGTTTCGGTGGCATTTGTATACCCAATACTTGAGACTTCTATTTTAAAAGGTGGAACCTCAGAAGTTTCTAAATTGAAATTACCGTCAAAATCCGATACAGTCCCAATAGTTTTACCAACAATAACAATATTGGCCCCGGGGATAGGCTGGTTGTTCTGATCAACAACCGTACCATTGATATTGGTCTGTGCAAACCCTAAGGTTCCAAAACCAAACAATGCTATAAGTAGTATTGCTCTCATTCTTAATTTAAGTTTAAAATTAGTTCGGGCTCAAGATACAGATTATTTTATCTCGAAAATAGTAATTTGAAAAAAATTATGCATGCATAGTATTATTTTGATAATTATACCCTATAAATATTGTGTATTGCGCAAAAAAAAGCGGTATGGATTGCTCCACACCGCTATAATATAATTTATCTTACTTCTATTCCACCGTTACCGATTTGGCTAAATTTCTGGGTTGATCCACATTACAGCCTCTCATTACCGCAATATGATAAGAAAGTAGTTGCAAAGGAATGGTAGTCAAAAGTGGAGTCAAACTTTCCAACGTTTCCGGGACCTCAATCACATGGTCGGCCAAATCTCTCACTTGTTCATCACCTTCGGTAACAATAGCGATAATCTTACCCTTCCTTGATTTAATCTCCTGAATATTACTTACTACCTTTTCATAATGCCCTTTTTTAGTGGCAATAACGAAAACGGGCATATGTTCATCAATTAAGGCTATAGGTCCGTGCTTCATTTCCGCGGCAGGATATCCTTCTGCATGAATATAACTTATCTCTTTTAATTTTAACGCCCCTTCTAAGGCGACTGGGAAATTATATCCTCTACCCAAGTATAGACAATTGGTAGAATCCTTGTATACATCAGCAATAATTTCTATTAAAGCATTGGACTCCAACGATTTTTCAACCTTGGAAGGTATTGTTTCCAATTCCGTTAAATATTCACGGTATTTGGTTTCGGAAAATTCACCTTTTGCCTTGGCCAACCTTAAGGCCATTAACGTTAGTACTGTAATTTGTGTAGTAAAGGCCTTCGTAGAAGCAACACCTATTTCAGGACCCGCATGCGTATATGCACCTGCATCTGTCTCTCTAGCAATAGAGGACCCTACAACGTTACAAACACCAAAAACAAATGCACCTTTCTCTTTTGCAAGTTTAATTGCCGCCAAGGTATCCGCTGTTTCTCCAGATTGGGATATCGCAATTAAAACATCCTTATCCGTAATAACCGGATTTCTATACCTGAACTCAGACGCATATTCAACCTCAACAGGTATTCTTGCCAAATCTTCAAAAATATATTCCGCCACCAGACCTGCATGCCATGAAGTTCCACAAGCCACTATGATGATTCTATTGGCATTGATGAATTTCTCCATATTTTGCTCAATACCGGACATTTTTACCAATCCTTGATCTGCCAATAATCTACCTCTGTAGGTGTCCTTTATAGCCCTAGGTTGTTCGTAAATTTCCTTTAACATAAAGTGGTCATATCCACCTTTTTCTATTTCCTCCAAATTCATTTGCAATTCCAAAATCCTTGGATACGCAACTGAATCATCTTTAATCTTTCTTAATTTAATCTCCTTGCCCAATCTAATGATAGCCATTTCCTCATCTTCAAGATAGACGGCATTATTGGTAAATTCGATAAAAGGCGAAGCATCTGAAGCAATAAAAAATTCATTGTCGCCAATACCAATAGCCAATGGGCTACCTAATTTTGCAACTACAATTTCATCTGGCTTTTCAACATCAAATACGGCAATTGCGTAGGCACCAACAACTTGGTTAAGCGCTATTTGCACAGCCTTACCCAACTTCACATCTTCCGTTTTCTTAACTTCCTCTATTAAATTGACCAATACTTCAGTGTCCGTATCCGACTTAAATACATAACCCCTTTTGGTCAACTCCTGCTTAATGGCCTCATAATTTTCAATGATACCATTGTGAATGATCACCAGATTTCCTGAATTTGAATAGTGCGGGTGGGAATTAACATCATTTGGAACACCATGGGTAGCCCAGCGGGTATGACCAATTCCTATACTTCCTTCCAAAGAAATCTCCTTGGCCTTGTTTTTTAAATCCTCTACCTTTCCCTTAGTTTTAGAGAGGTTGATTTTGTTCCCGTCATACAACGCAATACCTGCACTGTCATAACCACGATATTCTAATCGCTGAAGACCTTTAATTACTATGGGAAAAGCATCCCTATGACCTATATAACCTACAATTCCACACATATAACTATTATTTGCTGACTTATTTTTTAATTATCCTACACGAAAATATACCATCGTGACCAAATTTTATACCATTTAGGGTATACAACGTGAATAATCTATAAAATGATATACGAATACCAAATTAATTATAGGAAATAGAAATAGGTTTACCTAGTCGGCCTTTGTATAAAAAATCTCAAGCCTTAAACGCTTATCAAAATTAGGATCGGTACTTGGCACATTACTACCATACAATACTGTTCCTAAAGGAGTTAAATTAGAAGTTGTAGCTATAGATTTTTCTTCTCCCGTTACTTTGGCCGGTGCTACATTCCAATTTTGGATATTGGTAGACAAGGTCAATGACAGAGTGGCATTAGCAGAGTCCCTCACAACCAAATTGTTGATATGGTCTGTTATCTTAACAGAATATTTCACCCCTTTTCCATCCGTTTTTTGCAAAATACCATCGTAATTCAGAAAAAGCCCCGTTATTGGATTGGCCTCAAGGTTATTTTGTTCTGTATTTTGATTGATCAAAGGAAAGTTGTTTTCTGAATTATAAAGATATAGCCTTATTGGCTCCAAAGCACTACCGTTAACATCCAACATCTCCCTATCTACATAGAATACCAGATTGGCTTCATTGATTACCCAGTTTTCAGCACGTATTTGTTCAACAATACTTTCCCCTCCATTCTCCTCGAACAAATTAATTTCGGCATAGGTACCTGGTCCTCCTTTTAAATATATTCTTGATGCATTTTCCTCATTATCCAAAGATTGTGCAATTTCCGGCGAATAACTTTCAGCTGTAATGGTATTTACGGCATTACCGCTTACGGATCCACTTGATATTTGGGTCAAAAAGTTAAGAACAAAATCTTTCTCTTTTTTTACGTTGACAATATCATCACTTGTATCATCTGCTGTTCCATTGGTATCATAACTATCGTAACTATAAGTCACGGTAATATTGGCTGTTTTAAGGTCGAACATAAAGTAAACCTCATTACCAACTTCGTCCGTAATTGAAAAGTGTAGCCCCCTTAAAAACTCCTTAAAATTAGCTTGGCTCAATAATTCCGAACTTCCTTCCTTGTCCAAAAGATTGGTTTGAAAAAATTCATTATCCAATTTCACGCGAATTCCCGGATTCAATTTTATATTGGTCAATGATTCATCTACCTCCGTAGTTGTCTCATCATCCTCATTAAGTATCAATTTTTCTTTATTATCAATTTTTACTTCACCGTCAAACAATACATCTGAAACAAATGAAGGTGAAATCTCTTGAGAAGTAAAATATTCCTGTGATTCTTGAAAATTAGCATCTGGATCAAGGTCCCTTAAATAATACGTAGACCTTTCTACCTTTAAATTAAATGTAGGTAGATTCTCATCTGTTATGGCATCATAATACAGACTGTTATCAAACTTTTTTCCGTTGATATAAATACTGTCCAATTCTATACGCTCCGCAAAATTATTTGATATGATCGCTTCTCCATTATCATCATATAAACCGTCACCATCAGCATCTACACTACCACTATCCAATGGATCGGTTCCTGCAGCCGTTTCCAAAATATTGGATACACCATCCAAATCGTTATCATTGTCCGGATTCAAGGGTTCATTATCAAATTCATCATTCACCCCATCATTATCACTATCCGGAGTTATGGACTTTGACAAAAAGGGGATATATAGATATACCTCCTCTACAGTTTCATTTTCCTGAATAACCGTAATTGCCTCATCTGCACTGCCTGCATTATTTTCCTTTTCTTGAGAAAAATTACCGAAAGTTGGGTTTTGCAAGGACAATAATACTTGAGAAGTTACAGAAGCCCTTGTTTTACCATATACAGGGTCATTATAAGTCCCAATTTGATATATTGGCAACTTATTGGACTGTACCGCCTCTATATTCTTGTTATACACAAATACATCATAGACTTCCTGTCCTGTAGTAAAAGGTTCGTTACCAACAACTCCTGCGCCTACCGTAGTCAAATCTTGCTCACAAGAAACCAAAAAAGCCAATATCAAAAACAATCCCACAAACCTGGGAGTGGCGGACTTATCAAAAAAATTCATTCAGATTATTTTAAAACTTCTGTGTTATAAAAATTAGCATACGCCTCTTCAAATTCCTGCACAGGTACGTATGGTAACACTGGTTTTTCTTGGTTGGATATATGGTTCTCTAATTCTTCCGGAATTTCTTCCGAAGCTAAAATAATTGCATCCGCGTAATCTACGGCCACCTTTAACAAATTATTATAAGTAGGCTCTGCCAAAGAAGAAATAGCTTCTTCAGGAATACCATCAAATGCAATTTTTTTGATCATTTCAGGATCTAAAGTGCCATCAAAAGTTTTACCGTATACAGACAACACGATCTTACTGTCCCCAAACAAAGGCTCATCCGCGTAGTATTTTTTAAGATATAATGGCAAAAGACTAGCCATCCAACCATGTACGTGAATAATATCCGGAGACCAATTTAATTTCTTAACCGTTTCCATGACCCCTTTAGCAAAGAAGATCGCTCTTTGGTCATTGTCAGGAAACAATACTCCTTGCTTATCGGTAAACGTAGCCTTTCTCTTAAAATATTCTTCGTTATCAATAAAATAAACCTGAATACGTTCTTTTGGTATTGATGCAACCTTAATGATCAATGGCATATCCATATCATTAATTACCAAATTCATACCGGAAAGACGTATTACTTCGTGCAGTTGATGCCTCCTTTCATTGATATTCCCATAACGTGGCATGAATATCCTTATCTGGCCACCATTGCTGTTGACCATTCTAGGTGCTTCATAAGACATTAGGGAAACTTCGTTTTCGGGTAAGTAAGGAACTAATTCAGAAGATACAAATAATATCTTTTTACCATTCATAAAGGTTATATTTTATTTTTCACAAGAACGCAAGTGCAAAATTACAAAAAATATAGAGATTAGCAGTAATTATAGTAAGTTTGCTCGCTAAATTACATTTTACATGTTGGTAATCAAGACCAAAAATGACCTGAGGGCAGAACTGGATAAAATTGACAAAGAGCAGAGTCTGGGCTTTGTACCTACAATGGGCGCACTTCATGAAGGGCATGTTTCCTTAATCGAAAGAGCGGCAGAAGAAAACAATTATATTGTTGTAAGTATTTTTGTAAACCCTACACAATTTAATAATAGTGAGGATTTGGAGAAATATCCTAAAACTTTGGAAAATGACATTAACCTTATTGCTTCGGTAGCAGATGAAGCTATTGTGTTTGCACCTTCCGTTAGTGAAATCTACGAGAAAAATGTCATCCATAACCTATATGATTTTGACGGATTGGATAAAGTAATGGAAGGTGAATTTAGAGACAACCATTTTAATGGAGTAGGTACCATAGTTGAAAAATTTCTTAGGCTAGTGTCTCCCAACAAAGCTTATTTTGGAGAAAAAGATTTTCAACAACTAAGGATCATTCAAAAAATGAAAGAATTACAGCATTTACCCGTTGAAATATTAGGCTGTGAAATTGTACGTGAAAAAAACGGTTTGGCAATGAGCTCCCGAAATGAAAGGTTAAGCGATACAATACGACTAAAAGCGGCGTTCATTTACGAGACGCTAAAAACCGCTAAACAAAAATTTGGCACAGAAAATGTTATAAGTATTAAGGATTGGGTTCATAAGGCCTTTGAGCAAAACGCTGATTTTCAGTTAGAATATTTTGAAATTACCGATAGCGAAACCTTGACCCCGATCAAACAAAAAAGCAATAATATTAAATACAGGGCGTTTATTGCAGCCTATGCCGAAAATGTTAGGCTTATAGACAATTTAGCCCTTAATTAACTAATTTCGTAAGATGCAAGTACAAGTTGTAAAATCAAAGATACATAGAGTAAAAGTCACTGGTGCCGACCTTAATTATATAGGCAGCATTACCATTGATGAGGACTTAATGGATGCCGCTAACATAATTAGGGGGGAAAAAGTACAAATTGTTAACAATAACAATGGTGAACGCCTTGAGACCTATGCAATACCAGGTCCTAGATCTAGTGGTGAAATAACATTGAACGGTGCGGCAGCAAGGAAAGTTGCCGTAGGAGACATCCTAATTCTCATTACTTACGCTTGGATGGACATAGAAGCTGCCAAAAAATTTAATCCTTCATTGGTGTTCCCTAACGAAACAAACAACTTATTGAATTAAATTTGACGACCGGTCTAAAACATAAATTAAAGATTATACTCCCAATTGCATTGGGAGTTTTTTTAGTTTGGTATTCCTATACCAATACTACTCCCGAAAATAGATCGCAAATAGTATTCTATATTAAGGAAGCCGACCCCCTTTATGTCTTTCTTTCCGTGCTCATGGGTATTTTAGGCCATGTTTCAAGAGCTGTTAGATGGAACTATCTTTTGGAGCCTCTTGGATATAAACCACGCATAAAGAACAATATACTGATCATACTCACCTCTTATTTTGCCAATCTTGGAATACCTAGAACTGGTGAGGTGCTAAGAGCTACAGCACTTACTACATATGAAAACGTACCCTTTGAAAAAGGATTTGGGACCATAGTCACGGAAAGAGTCATAGATGTAATCATGCTGTTGGCCATAGTTTTAATTACTTTTTTATTACAGACAGATATAATAATGTCCATGCTCATTGAGCGAGGCATTAATTTTACCGGCATCCTTTTATTACTTGGGGCAGGCATATTGTCCTTTGGAATATTTATCTTATTTATTAAAAAAAGCTCATCTTCCATTGCCAAAAAAATAAAAATGTTCGTAAAAGGCCTTTTGGATGGTGTTTTCAGCATTTTTAAGATGAAACATAAATGGTTGTTCATCTTTCATACATTATTTATTTGGGCTTGTTATATTGGCATGTTCTGGGTCATTAAATTTACGCTTCCTGAAACCCTGCACCTCTCCCTTGGGCAATTATTGGTTGCATTTATTGCAGGTTCATTTGCCATGGCAACCACCAATGGCGGAATAGGTCTTTATCCTATTGCAGTAAGTAGTGCTTTGGCCATTTATGGCATAAGTGCTGTTTCCGGAGATGCATTTGGGTGGATCATCTGGATTGCCCAGACAATGATGATAGTTGTTTTCGGTGCAATATCTTTTCTTCTATTACCGTTATTAAACAGAAACAAATAGTACCAACTATTTAGAACTTGCCTTATATGCGTAATCTCATTGTTGTATACGCGCTTTTTTTAAGTGTGATATCTTACTCCCAAGTCTCCCAGGAAATCTTTGAATCCTTTAAACTACAGGAAAGAAGGGACGTACATTACTATTTTCCGAAAAACTTGGATGACACCAAAAAATATCCGCTTATTATAGTCTTGGATGGTGAATATCTGTTTGAACAAGTTGTGGCATCATCTAAATTTTATAGTCAATTCCACGGTATGCCCCAAAGTATCGTTGTTGGAATAAACCAAAGCGAAAACGAGCTTAGGTTTGAGGATTGTGCCTTTGACCCGGATAGTGGGCTCCCGTCTGAAAAAGGCAAAAGTTTTTATGAATTCATTGGCATGGAACTAATTCCATATTTGGACCTAAACTACAGTACCGCTCCTTTTAAAATGATCGTTGGTTATGATATTACCGCCAATTTTGAAAACTATTGGCTTTTTAAGGAGAATTCCATTTTTGATGCTTATATCTGTATTTCACCTACCCTTGCCCCTGAAATGGAAACAAGGGTGCCTATGAGACTGAATACATTTGACAACCAAATATTTTATCAATTGATCGTTGAAGGGGAACAGAACAAGGATACCAAAAAAATAATGGCAATGAACCAGGGCATTAAGGCTTTGGAAAAAGAAACCTTGCACTATTATTTTGATGAATATAAAAACGCAGACCATATTTCCGTAGCCACTTACGGAATAGGAAAATCTTTTGACAATATATTTGGCATGTTCAAGCCCATTAGCCCACAAGAATATAAAACCCAAATACTTACCAGTGAAGAACCGGTTTATAATTATCTAGAAAAAAAGTATCAAAACATTGTGGATATATTCGGCTTTAGCAAACCCGTAGAATTAAATGATATTATGGCCATATATGCGGCCTCAAGAAAAAAAGAGGATTTTGAGTCCCTAAAACCCTTATCGGAACTTTGTAAAAAAGAATATCCTGAAACCATGCTCGGATTTTATTTTGAAGGGGAATATTATGAGCAGTTAGGTGAACCCAAAAAAGCATTAAGAACATTTGAAAAAGCTTTTCAAATGAAAGAAATAGATTTTTTAACTAAAGAAATGGCCCTTGAAAAAATGGATGCCTTAAAAGCCGATTTCGGATTTTAATAAATTAAAAAGCTAGTTCCCAAATTAGCCAAACCTACTTATTATGATTAAAACCAATGCAATGTATTTTGTATTCTCAGGAGTACTTTTTACTTATTTTGGATTAAAAGGAGAATTTGTTTTACCCTATAACGGAATTGCCCTATTTATGGCCTGGGCCTCTTTCTTTTTAGCATTTAGCGCCCATAAAAAAGAACGTTCCGGTAATAATTAATTCAAAACCAATTTTAAAACTTTAGCACTTTATAAACTTCTTGCTACCTTTAACCCGCACGGTAAATATTAAAGATGGCAAAAGTAAAAACTGCATTTTTTTGTCAAAATTGCGGAACTCAATATGCAAAATGGGTAGGTCAATGTTCTGCTTGTAAACAATGGAACACAGTTGTAGAAGAAGTGGTCCAAAAAGAGGAAAAAACCACATGGAAAACCAATACTCCTGCTAATAAAAGAGTTTCGAAACCATTATTGGTCAATGAAATAAGTATTGAAAAAGAAGTGCGTTTAAACACTTTTGACCTAGAGTTCAACAGGGTTCTTGGAGGTGGTCTGGTACCTGGTGCATTAGTACTATTAGGCGGGGAACCCGGTGTAGGAAAAAGCACTTTACTTCTACAAATTGCCTTAAAATTACCGTACAAAACTTTATATGTCTCTGGCGAAGAAAGTCAAAAGCAAATTAAAATGCGAGCAGATAGGATTTTTCCCAATAGTGAAACATGCCTAATCCTTACCGAAACCAAGACGCAGAACATTTTTAAGCAAATTGAAGCCACTGCACCTGATATTGTAGTCATAGATTCCATACAGACCCTACATACGGACTATATTGAATCTGCCGCCGGTAGCATATCCCAAATACGTGAATGTACTGCTGAACTTATAAAATTTGCCAAAGAAACGAACACTCCTGTAATCCTTATCGGGCATATTACGAAGGATGGTTCCATTGCCGGTCCAAAAATTTTGGAACATATGGTAGATACCGTCTTACAGTTTGAGGGAGACCGTAACTATGTCTACAGAATACTTAGATCTTTAAAAAATAGATTTGGTTCTACCGCTGAACTTGGAATTTATGAAATGCAGGGCAGTGGTTTAAGAGAGGTCAATAATCCTTCTGAGGTCTTGATATCTAAAAACGAAGAAGGACTTAGCGGAACGGCAATTGCATCAACCGTTGAGGGCATGCGACCTTTGTTGATAGAAATCCAGGCATTGGTGAGCACCGCAGTTTATGGCACACCACAACGTTCTACCACTGGATACAATGCTAAACGCTTAAATATGCTTTTGGCCGTATTGGAAAAACGTGCCGGCTTTAGGCTTGGGGCTAAAGATGTATTCCTTAATATTACCGGAGGTATTTCCGTAGATGATCCGGCTATAGACCTCGCTGTTGTTGCAGCCATACTTTCAAGTAACGAAGATATCCCAATTGCAAAGGGCGTATGTTTTGCCGCAGAAGTTGGTCTGGCCGGGGAAATTAGACCTGTTCAACGTGTGGAACAACGTATAACAGAGGCAGAAAAACTAGGTTACACCACTATTATAGTTTCCAAAAACAATAAAATTGGACTTAAGTCAACAACGATCAAGGTACTTATGGCCTCAAAAATCGAAGAGGTGGTACGTCATTTGTTCGGTTAACGTTTATCACGCATTATCCTGGCAAAGACCATAATAACTATAATAACGGCGGCAATAACTATAATCTGCCAGAATCCTACTTTTAAAAAAATATGCTCAATCATCTATGGTGCCGGATTTGGAATACTTTCATGAATAGCTTCAATTTCATCTATTATTTCATTGGATAGCGCTACTTCTATACTTCCAATATTTTCTTCTAATTGACGCATTGTTGTAGCTCCAATAATAGTACTGGTGACAAAACGCCTTGAATTCACGAAAGCCAATGACATTTGAGCCAGTGTAAGTCCGTTGGACTGGGCTAGTTCGTAATATTTCTTCGTTGCTTTAGATGCGGTTTCACCAACATATCTATTGTACTGAGGAAAACGTTCCAATCGTGACCCTTTGGGCAGACGGTCCCCTAAATATTTTCCACTTAAAGCTCCAAAACCCAATGGGGAATATGCCAACAAACCTATTTGTTCCCGTGCGGATATTTCTGCCATACCCACTTCATACAATCTGTTCAACAAGCTATAAGGATTTTGCACCGTAATCATTCTAGGTAAAGTACCATGAACCTTGCTTTCCTCTAAATAGCGCATGATTCCCCATGGCGTTTCATTGGAAACCCCCACGTGCCTGACCTTACCTTCACGAACCAAGTCCCTTAAGGTCTCCAATATCTGGTGTATGTTATCTTCCCAATGATCGGTAATATCATGCTTATACCCTCTTTTTCCAAAATAATTGGTCGTACGTTCAGGCCAGTGTAACTGATATAAATCAATATAATCAGTTCCTAATCGCTGCAGACTTCCTTCGACCGCTTCTATAATAGAATCTCTTGTGAACCCCGTAGTTCTTATAAATTTTGACATTTCTGCCCTTCCGGCAATCTTACTTGCAAGAACTATATCTTCTCTATTACCTCTTTTCTTAAACCAGCTCCCAATAATTTTCTCGGTAACCGCATATCTATCTTTATGGGCCGGAATGGGGTAAAGCTCAGCAGTATCAAAAAAATTGACTCCTTGTTCTACAGCAAAATCCATTTGTTCATGTCCTTCGGCCTCTGTATTTTGATTGCCCCATGTCATGGTTCCCAAACAAATTTTACTTACTTCAATATCTGTGTGTGGTAAATTGGTGTAGATCATTCAACTTAAAAATTTATCATTTTAATGCAAAGCTAGCAATTATATTGAGGGTACTTACCTAATTTCCCTTATCTATCTAGCTCTATTAAAATAGGACAATGATCGCTATGCCTTGCTTCGGACAGAATTACGGACCTGGACAAACGATCTTTTAACGAATTGGCGACCATAGCATAATCAAGGCGCCACCCTTTATTATTGTTCCTAGCATTAGCCCTATAGCTCCACCAGGTATAATGTTCCGGCTCCTCATTAAACTCCCTAAAACTATCTACAAATCCGCTAGCAATAAAATTACCTATCCATTCACGCTCAACGGGTAAAAAACCGGAAACGTTCTTTAATCCTATTGGGTTATGGATATCCCTAGCTTCGTGACAAATATTGTAATCCCCCAAAACAATTAAATTTGGATGGGATTTCCTTAATTTATTTACATATTCCTGAAAATCATCCATATAGGTAAGTTTTAAATCTAAGCGTTGGATATTGGTCCCCGAGGGTAAATACATACTCATAATAGAAATATCACCAAAATCAGCCCTAATATTTCTCCCTTCAAAATCCATATATTCTACACCTGTACCATAAACCACTGAATCCGGTTTGGTCTTCGAAAGTATGGCCACACCACTGTATCCTTTCTTTTGCGCGCTATACCAATAATTATATGAATAACCCGCTTGCTCGAACAAGGATAGATCCAACTGCTCTTCATGCGCCTTGATCTCTTGTAGACAAACTACATCTGGCGAAACGGTCGTCAACCATTCTAAAAATCCTTTTTTTAAAGCGGCCCTAATTCCGTTTACATTATAGGATATAATTTTCATTTCTATGTTTTGTTTCAAAAATAGAAAAGGATCGTAGATTTTAGGAATAAAAAACCCATTAAAAAACCCTAATTTCACGGTTTTGGAACATCATTTAAACCATTATGTACTACCAAAATAGAAATATGATGAAGTTTTTAGTATCCCTTACAGCAGTACTTTTTTCGATATCAATGGCCGGCCAAGCCTATTATAATGACTCTAACCGGCATGAAATAAAATTCAATGTTGGTCAGTTTCTTGTTACTTCCGTAATAGAAAGTTCATATGAATATTATTTAAACGAGGATACCAGTGTTGGTGGCACCCTTTATTTTAGTGGAGATGCTACCGCTTATAATGGAAATTTTGGTATAGGTCCAAATGTTAGGGCCTATTTTGGTTACGCACCGCAAAGCGGTTTTTTTGCAGAAGTTTTTGGGTTGTACTATACTGGTGAAGATGATGAAGTTTCCCAAAATTTAGGCGGAAGGGATTATGACTATGCCACTACCGCCATAGGTCTTGGAGCGGGTTCAAAATGGACTACAAGAAGCCAACGTTTCATTATTGAAATAAATGGTGGGCTAGGCAGAAATATAAACCCAGAAGATTTTCAGAGCGATTTTATGTTCAAAGCGGGACTGTCACTAGGTTTTCGATTTTAATAGGTATTTTTGAGGTTTAAATCCCTATGAAAACTACACTTACCCTTGTTTTTTCGGTTATTTTCTACATTAACCTTCTTGCCCAAAACACAATCTTAAAAGATAGCGTTACACAACTTAAGGAAGTCATAGTAATAGACACCCTTACTGCCAAAAACGCTATAGGAATCATTCCTTCCAAAATTATAGGTGCATCTGTATTCAATAACTATAGCCCTGTAGATTTTATTGGCGCTATAAACCAAGTTTCTGGTGTATATGCATTATCCGGAGCCTTGAACACCAATAGAATTACTATAAGGGGCGTTGGGTCAAGAACCCCTTTCGGTACAGATAAATTAAGATTATATTACAATGATATACCGGTAACAAATGGTACAGGGTTCTCTACCATAGAGGCCTATGATCTAGAAAACCTAACTTCCGTAGAAATTATCAAAGGACCTAAAGGTACTGGTTTTGGAACCAACTTGGGAGGAGCCATTATCTTGAACACAAAACAACCGAGCAACAGACCTACAACTTTTACCAACAAGACCACACTAGGTTCTTACGGCCTATTCAAAAATAATCTTGGTTTTTCCCATCATCAAAAAGATTTATATCTCTCTTTTCAATACGGACATATGGAAATTGATGGCTATAGGGAGAATAATAGGTTTGAACGTGATGGATATTTGCTGAATTCAATCTATAGCATTTCCAACAAAAGTGAAATAGGTTTGCTTATAAACCACATAGACTATTCTGCCCAAATTGCCAGTTCCATCAATCAATCCGACTTTGATGAAGACCCAACACAAGCGGCATTTACATGGAAAAACGCCCAAGGTTACGAGGACAACAACTACAGTCTTATTGGCGTAAGCCACACCTATAGTCCTACTACCAATTTAACTAACACAAGTAGTGTTTTCTACACCTACCTGGACCATTATGAACCCAGACCATTTAATATATTGGATGAATACACCAATGGATTTGGTTTTAGGAGTTTATTTTCCGGCAACTTTAATGCATTTCAAAAAACCCTTTCCTATACCATTGGAGGAGAACTCTATAAGGATGAGTATACATGGGCAATTTTTGAAAATTTATATGAGCAGAATAACGGCAATGGCAGTTTTCAAGGAGATAGACTTAATGACAACAAAGAGTTTAGAACACAAATTAACGGTTTTGCCACTTTAGGATACTCCCCGTTAAAGAATCTTGCCGCCCAGATCGGACTAAATATAAATAAAACACAATATGATTTTAGAGACCGTTTTACTACCGGAGAATTTAATAAAAGCGCCCAACGGAATTTTAAAACGCTCCTGTTACCAAGTTTAGACTTAAATTATACGCCTACGGCCCTAAGCCAAATATATGTCAATATCAGCAGGGGATATTCTAACCCTAGTCTTGAAGAAACACTTACTCCCGAAGGAGTTATTAATCCGGACATTAAGCAAGAAATTGGCATGAATTACGAAGTGGGCACCAAACTTACAGACAGGGAGAAAAAGATGCATTTAAACATTGCAATTTATTTGATGCCCATTAACAATCTCTTAGTGGCAAAAAGAATAGGTGAAGACCAATATATAGGCAGAAATGCAGGAAAGACAGAACACAAAGGTCTTGACATTGACTGGAATTATGTCTTTAACATTTCTCCCCGTATATCCATTGCTCCTTTTTTAAATTATTCGTTTAGCGCCCATAGGTTTGTGGAATTTGAAGACGAGGAAGCTGAACAGGATTATGCCGGCAATTCATTGACAGGGGTTCCTAAACACAGAATAAATTTTGGATTACAAACTAGTTTTGGAAATGGTTTCTTTGCTAATTTAACTCATCAGTTCGTAGATAGGATTCCATTGACCGATGCAAATAGTATATACAGCAACTCCTTTCATTTATTAAATACAAAACTGGGTTATGGCAGCCCGATCAACGACCATTTACATCTAAGTGTTCAGTTGGGAGTCAATAATATTACGGATACAAAATATGCGCAATCCGTATTGATAAACGCAAGTAGTTTTGGAGGTAGTGCCCCAAGATATTTCTATCCTGGGAACAATACCAACCTATATGGTGGTGTACAGTTAAAATATAGTTTATAACTACCTATTCCATCTTCTTTAACCAGGTCCTCATATCAACCGCATCATGAATGATTTGGTTCAATGAGGATATTGCTACGCGTTCTTGGTCCATAGAATCTCTATGTCTAATGGTTACCGTTTGATCTTCCTTGGTTTGGTGATCCACGGTAATACAAAAAGGCGTACCATTGGCATCTTGTCTTCTATACCTTCTACCGACCGCATCTTTTTCGTCATAGACCACATTAAAATCCCACTTAAGGTCATCTATAATACCATGGGCTATTTCGGGGAGACCATCCTTTTTCAGCAATGGCAAAATTGCCGCTTTAACCGGTGCTAAAACCGGTGGTAATTTAAGTACAGTTCTAGTTGTATTATTCTCCAATTCCTCTTCCTTAAGGGAGTTTGAGAATACAGCCAAGAACATTCTGTCCAAGCCAATAGAGGTTTCAAGGACATAAGGCACATAGTTCTTGTTCACCTCATGATCAAAATATTGTAGTTTTTTACCGGAATATTTCTCATGACTACCTAGGTCAAAATCCGTTCTGGAATGGATACCTTCAAGCTCTTTGAAGCCAAACGGAAAACGAAATTCAATATCTGCGGCCGCATCTGCGTAATGGGCTAATTTTTCATGATCATGAAAGCGATAGTTTTCTTCGCCCAAACCTAAGGACAAATGCCATTTCATACGCTTTTCCTTCCAAACCTCATACCACTCTTTTTGGGTACCCGGCTGAATGAAAAATTGCATTTCCATTTGCTCAAACTCGCGCATCCTGAATATAAACTGTCTAGCGACAATTTCATTTCTAAAAGCCTTACCGGTCTGTGCAATCCCAAACGGAATTTTCATTCGGCCAGATTTTTGAACATTTAAAAAGTTCACAAAGATACCTTGGGCAGTTTCTGGCCTAAGGTAAAGATCCATAGCAGTATCTGCATTGGCACCTAGTTTGGTGCCGAACATGAGATTAAACTGCTTTACATCAGTCCAATTTTTAGAACCGGACATAGGACATGCAATATCCAATTCCTCGATCAAGGCCTTTACATCTGCCAAATCCTCATTCTGCAATGATTTTCCCAATCTTGACAAAATTGTTTTTCCTTGCAATTGGTAATCAACTACCCTTTGGTTGGTTTCCAAAAAAGTTTGTTTATCAAAGGCATCACCAAATCTCTTGGCCGCCTTATTGACCTCCTTTTCAATTTTAGCATCGATCTTGGCCACATAGTCCTCTACCAAGACATCTGCCCTATATCTCTTTTTGGAATCCTTATTATCTATTAATGGATCGTTGAAAGCATCTATATGTCCAGATGCTTTCCAGGTTGTAGGATGCATAAAAATTGCCGCATCCAAGCCAACAATATTATCGTTGAGCTGCACCATTGCCTTCCACCAATAGTCGCGTATGTTCTTTTTGAGTTCTACACCATTTTGACCATAGTCGTAAACGGCACTTAACCCATCATAAATTTCACTAGATTGAAATACGTATCCGTATTCCTTTGCGTGGGATATTACACGCTTAAAATCATCTTCTTGCTTTGCCATGCGGCAAAAATAGAACAATAGCCCAAAAAAAGAATAATTATTTTAATTGAAATTCTGAAGAAGTGATCAACCGTTCATCCTCAAAGACATTTAAGGTATAATTACCAGGGATCAGAGAACCTTCTGGTATCGTAATGGCCTCGCATATATAAGACTCCAATCCAGTAAATACAAACTCAACCCTTTTACTATACACATTACCATTAACCGTAATAGTATTGGCATTATCCTCTATGATCTGTTTATTGGGGTCCAAAAACTGTAAATAGATAATTTTTTCGCTATCCGCTTCGCTCTCGTCCGCCAATATGGTTACACAGCCCCTTAATTTTTCAATAATCGATGCTTTATTGGTTTTGGTAGGCCTGGTATTTCTTACGATCCTGAAACCGCTCCCTTCGGCATTGGCCATTTTTAAATAGCTCTTTGTCTTTAGTTTTTGATTCAATTCCAGAATTTTCCTGCGCTGTAAGGCTTCTGCCTCTGCCAATGAATTACTATTGGCACGTAATTGTTCTACCTGCTTACGCGATTCGTCATACTTATCGGTCAACAGCATGTTGTTATAGCGAAGGAAATTATTCTTTAATATTAAACTGTCGTTTTTAGACTCCAATCTTCTAAGTTCACTTTTAAATTCCCTTAGTTTTTCTACGGTAAAGTTTAACCTGCCCACAGAATCCAAAAGTTCCTGTACCCTAAATTTGGAATCTTGCAATTCTATCTCGTTCATTTCATTTTTGGCGGCAAGGCGATCTACATCTGCCTTCATAATGGTAAGGTCCCTTACCAATATAGCTTTTTCCTGCTCCAAAAAGTCTATTTGGGCACTAGACTGCGCATAACTGTAATAAAATGCGATCAATAACGCAATGATTACAGCCACAAATGCAGCGAGCAGAATTTTATAATTGAATTTGTTATCTTGATTGTCCATTTAAAACACGGCCTGTAGGTTAATTTAATCTGTAAAATTTGATGCAAAACAGAATTTCAAATATACTAAAGGATGTTACTAACATTCTCCTGCCCATATCATGTTTTGGATGTAATGCACGATTATACGGAGGAGAGGTTATGCTTTGCACACTTTGCCGACATCAATTACCACTCACCGAGTATAATTTTAACGAAGAAAATGCCGTTGACCGTATTTTTTATGGTCGAATTAACATCAAAAAGGCAAATTCTTTCCTTTTCTTCACCGATATTGGAATAGTTAAAAACCTTATTCACAATTTAAAATACAAAAATCAGGAAAAAATTGGCGAGTTTTTAGGCGACTGGTTTGGACAAATATTGAAAAAAAATGGGCATCTTAATTGTATTGATTATGTTATACCCGTGCCCTTACATCAAAAAAAATTTAGAAAACGTGGATACAATCAAGTTTCCTTATTTGCCCAACGTATTGCTTTTCATATCAACGCAACATACGCAGATGATTTGCTCATTAAAACCGCCAATACAAAAACACAGACCAAAAAAAATAGATTGGGAAGATGGTATGACAACCGTTCCCTGTTTGAAATTAGGAATAGTGACATACTTAAACATAAGAACATCTTGCTTTTGGATGATGTTATTACCACGGGTGCAACTATGGAAATTTGCGCAAGTAGTTTAAAAAAAATAGACGGTGTTGGTATTTATATTGCCAGCATGGCCTTTGTACAATAGGCTTACAATTGTACAAAATATGTTGTTTCTTTGTGGTCGATTATAGCACGTATGGGTAGAAAAATTCTAGGTTTTATATTTTTATTTATCATTTTGTTGGTATCCTATCAATGTGCTCAAAGAGGCACACCTACAGGAGGACCAAAGGACATTACGCCACCAAAACTGCTAAAGGCGGAACCCGCCAATTTATCTACTAATTTCAGCGAAAAAAAGATTCGCCTGTATTTTGACGAGCTGGTGAAATTAAAAGATATACAAAAACAACTTATTATATCCCCACCCCTAAAGTACGCCCCTATCCTATCACCACTTGGAGGTGCCAATAAATTTGTAGAAATTACCTTAAAGGATACTTTGGAGCCCAATACTACCTACACTCTTAATTTTGGGCGAGGTATTGTGGACAACAATGAAGAAAATGCCATTCCGTTTTTTACCTACATATTTTCTACCGGGGATTATATAGATTCCCTTGAATTATCAGGTGTGGTCACAGATGCCTTCAATAAAAAAGTGGATCAGTTTATTAGTGTAATGCTATATAAAATTGACACTAGCTATACTGATTCTACCATATATAAACGCCCTCCAAATTACATTACAAATACCTTGGATAGCGCCGTAATTTTTAAACTTAAAAATTTAAAAGAAGGCAAATACGCGCTATTTGGTATTAAAGATGCCGCTAACAATAATGTATTTGATCAAAAAACGGACAAAATAGGTTTTGTGGAAGACACCATTAACTTACCTACAGATTCTATTTACCTATTGAATCTGTTCAAGGAAATTCCCGATTATGGGGTAGCCGTGCCCAGTATGGTTGCTAGTAACAAAATAAGCTTCGGTTATTATGGCGATGGCTCCGCCATTAGCATAGAACCAGTAAATGCGCTTCCGGATACTGTAAAATCCATTGTGGTAAAAGAAAGGGACAAGGACACCTTAAATTTTTGGTTCACCCCTTTTGAGATGGATTCTATCCTATTTTCAATTACCAACGAACAACTCAAGTTAAAGGATACGTTTAACGTTAAAAACAGAAAAGTTGCTTTTGATTCCCTGAAAATTTCAATGAACCAAAGGGGAAATATTGAATTTGATCAACCTATTAATTTACAAATCAATACGCCCTTGATTAGTTTTGATACCACCAAGATAAAATTAATGGACAAAGATTCTGTACCGATTGTTCATACCATTACGTTGGACACGCTGGAAAATCAATTAAATTTCGACTTTACCATAGCAACCGGTCAAAATTATCAGCTTGATCTTTTCCCCGGTGCCATTACCGATTTTTTTGAACAAACTAACGATACCGTTTCATATAACTTAAGGACCAAAAGTCCTGCCGATTATGGAAACTTAACTTTAAACCTTAATTCCAATACCATTCAATATCCAATCATAGTGCAATTAACCAATGAAAAAGGAGAGGTTCAACGTGAAATTTATGCTAAAGAATCACAATCATTTGAATTCATCAACTTAAATCCGGGTAAATATATGGCCAGGGTAATTTATGACTTGAACGGAAACGGAAAATGGGATACCGGAAATTACCTTAAAAAAATACAGCCAGAACGGGTAAGCTATTACCCAACAACTATTGAGTTACGTGCCAATTGGGAGAAGATTGAAACTTTTAACCTTATTGAGTAAACACCTTGTATAGCTTATGGTGATTAATGAATTGTAAAAATATCCCTATCCTCCAAAAACCTTAATTTTTCACGGTACTTGTTAAGAATTGCTTTATCCAGAGTCCTAACTAAAGTTTCATCTTTTTCAGAAAAACCTATGCGTTCCCCTAATGGATCATAAATTCCGGAATGGCCTGTATATAAATGACCTTCATTATCCTTTCCTACACGGTTAACACCAATACAATACACCATATTTTCTATAGCCCTTGCCTTTAAGAGTGCATCCCAAGCGTTAACTCTTGGAGCCGGCCAATTGGCTACATAAAGCAAAAGGTCAACATCTTTAGTATTTCTGCTCCAAACAGGGAATCTAAGGTCATAGCATATCAAAGGGCATATTTTAAACCCTTTATATTCCACAATACATTTTTTGGTACCTTTTGTATATTTCTTATGCTCGCCTGCCAAGGTAAACGTATGCCTTTTATCATACGATTCATAATGGCCGTTAGGGAACACAAAAAAAAGACGATTATAATAATGGTTTTCCTCTTTGTAGACCATACTTCCGGTAACGGCACAATCTCTTTTTTGCGCCATTTTCTGCATCCACTGCAAGGTAATATCGCCTTCCTTTTCATGAATATTTTCTGGCGACATCGTAAAACCGGTGCTAAACATTTCAGGTAGAATGATCAAATCTACCTTCTCCTTTACCTGATCTATTTTTTGGCCAAAAAATGACCTGTTGCCTTGGGGATCTTCCCATTTGATAGGAGATTGTACCAATGCTACCTGCAGATGTAAGTTATCTTTATTGGACATTATCAATTTATTCAAATAAATCTATCAACGCACTTAAACCCTGGGTCTTGGCATGGTCCAAAGCGCTATTGCCCCTGTTGTCCTTTATGGACTTGTCCGCACCATTGGCAATCAATAATTTTGCAATCTCCAGTCTATTGAACTGTGCTGCATAGATAAGGCATGTAGCCCCCATTGCATTCCTTTCGTTAAGGGCCGCACCCTTGTCTATCAAAAGTTTGGCAATATCCGTAAACCCTTTAAAACAAACCCCCATTAACGCTGTATTTCCGGAGGCGTCCACAGCATCTATCTTTGCTCCTTTTTCAAGTAACAAGCGGGCTATTTCTGTTTCATCATAATACGTTGCCAAAATTAATGGGGTAGAGCCTCTAGAATCCTTACTGTTGACCAAAACGGCATTTTTATCTAACATTGCCTTCACCTCATTATAATTACCTTCCCTTATTGCTTTAAAAAAAAATTCGTTCATAATTGAAAATGTTACGGTTATTAAGTTATAAAAAGGTTGTTTTCCAAGTTTTTTCCTACTAATTTCATTCTTTCCTACAATGCCAATAATTGTACCTTTAAATAAAAAACTAATTTCTTTTGAAAACATTAGCTATTGACTTTCTTTTAAAGAAAGCTCCCATCGCGATCGCTATGGTAGATACTAAGTTAAACTTTATTAACTATTCAAACCAATGGCGTAAGGATTTTACTTTGAATAATTCCGATTATATCGGTAAGAATTTATTTGAGGTTATTGGTGAAACTCCTGAGCAATTTGATAAAGATTTAAAAAAAGGATTAAAAGGGGAGGAAATTGAAAATCTTGGTCAAAAATATATTTTACCCAGTGGCAAATTACAATGGCTAAAATGGAAAATTTCTCCTGTTAAAATAGACGATACAAATAATTTGGATGGTCTGCTTATCTTTTTAGAAGACGTAACGGAAGATAAAAAAGAGATAGAATTATTACATAAAGCCGAGGCAGTTGCCAGAATTGGATGCTGGGAAGTTGATTTGATCAATAATTCCCTGTATTGGACCAAAACTACCAAGGATATTCACGAAGTAAGTGAAGATTTTGTTCCCGATCTGGCCCAAGGCATAAATTTTTACAAAGAGGGTTCCCATAGGGATAAAATTACGGAATTAGTGGGCACAGCCATTGAACAAGGAAAATCTTGGGATACAGAACTAATCATCATTACTGCGAAGGGAAACGAGGTTTGGGTTAGGGCAAAAGGTGAGGTTGAGATGGCCAAAGGACAACCTGTACGTATTATTGGAACTTTTCAGGATATAGACCAAACCAAAAAAATGCAATTGGCCCATGAAGAAATTTCAGAACGATTAAAAATTACTACCCAAACCGCACAAATAGGAATTTGGGATTTTAACCTGGAAACCAACGAACTGGAATGGGACAATGAAATGTACCAAATTTTTGGTGTAGAAAAAGATGATTTTTCAGGAGTTTTTGAAGCATGGGAATCAACCATTCATCCGGAGGACAAGGAAAAAGCTTTAAAAGCCACAGAAAATGCTATAACCGGTGTTAAGGATTTTGACGAAGAGTTTAGAATTATCTTAAAAGACGGTAGTATTAGACATGTAAAAGGAACTTCCAAAACCATAAAGGATTATAACGGTAAACCTATTAAACTTACCGGAGCCAACTGGGACATTACAGATTTAAGAAGTACAGAGCTAAAATTAATAAGGAGTACGGAATCTTTTACGGAAACCTTTGACAACGCATCTATTGGTATGGCATTGGTAAGCCCGGATTTTAAATGGTTAAAGGTCAATAAAAGTTTATTGAACAGTTTAGGTTATACGGAAAAAGAACTGCTGAGCATGAAAACTTTGGATATAACCCACCCAGAGGACATTCTTGTCAGCAAGTCCTTTCATACCAGTGCATATGATGGAATAAATGATACATATCAATTAGAAAAAAGGTATTTTCATAAAGATGGCCATCTGGTACATGTTGTATTAGGGGTAACGGTAGTAAAGGACATGAACGGCAACCCTAGCCATACCATTGCTCAATTTTTGGATATTACGGACAGGATAGAGTCTGAAAAAAGATTGCAAACCTTGGTCGAAGTCACCAAAAGCCAAAACGATAGCCTTATGAACTTTGCCCATATCGTATCACATAATCTAAGGTCGCACTCTACCAACATGACTATGCTGACCAAATTTCTCACTAAAGAAGAAGACGAGGAAGAGCGTAAAAACCTACATGAGATGATATCCAATGCTGCAGAAAGCTTGGCAGAAACCATTGCCCACTTAAACGATGTCGTACAAGTAAAAACAGGTACGTTAGAAAACTTAAAAAGTATTGGCGTACTGAATACAATACATCACATTAAAAAAAGTATTGGCGGACTTTTAGAGGAACAGGAGGCCGTATTGAACATTAATGTATCTAAAACCCATTTTGTAAATGCAGTACCGGCCTACTTGGAAAGTATCTTTTTGAACGTAATTACAAATGCTTTAAAATACAGATCTCAGGATAGAATTCCTATTATCGAAATCTCCTCAAAAATAAAAGGAGACTATGTACTGATCACATTTTCAGACAATGGTCAAGGCATAGATTTAAAAAGACATGGCGATAAAATATTTGGAATGTACAAGACGTTTCATAAGCATAAGGATGCCAAGGGCATTGGCCTTTTCATAACCAAAAACCAAATTGAAGCAATGGGCGGAAAAATTAAACTTGAAAGTACCGTAGATGTAGGTACAACAATTTTTATTGAATTAAAAAAAGCATAATAAGCATGAAAAACGTACAAATTTGCTGTATAATCGATGATGACCCTATTTTCATTTATGGTACTAAAAGGATTATGAAAGAAGTGGATTTTGCCGAAGACATCTTGGTCTATAATAATGGCCAAGAAGCAGTAGAAGGATTGATGGAAATTAGCCAAGCCGAAGGATTAATGCCAGAAGTTATTTTCCTGGATTTAAACATGCCTATTATGAACGGTTGGGAATTTTTGGACGAATACAAAAATTTACCAAATAATAATACGGAAAAGACCATTATCTACATTATTAGTTCATCTGTTGACCCAAGAGACCTTGAACGGGTAAAGAATTATGAGCAGGTTAATAACTATATACTAAAACCCATTACACCAGATGATCTATCCACTATCTTAAAAGCAACCAAGGCTTAGTCCACAAAAAAAACCTAGATATTATTAGGTTCATTTTATCTAAAATTGGTCACATTTAATTATTCTACTATAAATAAATCTTATCTTTCTATCAGTTTTATTTATTTTGTTCAAAAATATATATTGTCACTAGCCAGATTAAAAAATAAAATAAAAGATTAAATTAATGGGCGTATTTACCAGTTGCTGTATTATTGATGATGATGACTTTTTTATTTTAAGCAGCAAGAATATCTTAAAGCAAGTAGATTTTAGCACAAACATTTTATATTATACCAATGGCCAGAAAGCTTTGGATGGACTAGTAGGCCTTATTGTTGAGAATATTAAACTACCTACCATTATCTTTCTTGATCTAAATATGCCAAAAAGGGATGGATGGTCTTTTCTAGAAGAATTTGAGGAATTTCCAGAAGATAAAATTAAACACATTCAAATTTATATTACCAGTTCCTTTATTAGTCCGTCACTAATCGAAAAATCAAAAAAGTACAAATTGGTCAAAGATTATATTGTAAAACCCTTAACGGAGAATGCGTTGCAGAAAATAATTTCATCCCATAAAGTTATTTGATGCTACCTAACCCCGGGCGTAAAATCTTCAGGTGCAATTTGCGGGTCATTTAACGTACCGCTACCTCCACTATCATTAATGATTATCCATTCTTGGGGATTGAACTGGGCATTGGCAATGTTAATTTCCGGTTTGCGTAAAGCCCTACCATCTTCAAACTCATGATCGGTTCCGCTACCATCTTCACCAATGACCCCATAAAGATCTATAATCGTACCAAAAGGATCAACCAACGCTATATTATCATCACCGTTAGAATCCGCAGGTGAATTTGTTCCTACGATAATGTCCGGTGTAAAACCATACACACGTTCAAATTCCTCAGCATTGGGCGATATTACCAAAAGGGACTTTGCCCCAATAGTATAGTTTGATAAATCTATGGAGGAACTTACGGTCAAATTAGCATTGGTATACCTTACCAAACTCCATCCTTTTAAGGATAATATATTATCCGATGAATGATATAGTTCAACAAACCTTGCGCCGGCATTATTGTTAGGGTCCGCTAGTTCCGAAATAAAGACATTGTTAGAGCTGTATTCATCAATTACATCCTTACATCTATCATTCATTAAATTTATGTCCTCCACATTCCTTACCGTTAAAAGAAAAGAATTCCCCTTTTTAGTCAATATTCCTGTAATGGTCCCAGATTGCGCCGGAATCAATTGTTCATGAAAAGTTGAATAACCGCTATTAAGTAGTCCAAACTCATTGTCCTCACAATCCATTACGGTCCTAGTAGTTTCTTCATTGGAAATTGCAAAGGGTTCGCCGATCAAATTTTCAGCAAATTCCACATTTTCCAGCTTAACCAAAGTACTTAACATATTGTCACTTAAATTGGTCAGGGACACCAATGTGGGTTCAACCCCAACATTATCCTTACATGAAGTAAAAATATGGTCAAAAACCACAGTTTTAGGCAGTCTGCCAACACTACGATTCCCAAATGAGGTAAATACGCCACCTATTTTAAAAAGGTCGTTAGATTCACCTAAATAAAGTCCTTTTAATTTAACCTTGATATGTTGGCCAACATTAAAAAATAGATGGGAATCCCTAAGTTCCAGTTCTATCTGTAATCCATGGGTTGGATTACTGCGACTGTCCTGAATATGTAGTACGTTATAAAAATTTCCCGATTGATCGGAAGAGGTCACATAGCCTTCAATAATCAAATCTTCCTGTATTTGAGCAGTATCACCAGTAAACATCGCTTTAAGCTCACCAATTGTAATCGTATCATATTGTTCGTCGTTACAAAAGGTTTCCAATTTGTCAAAATCCCTGTCATCAACACAACCCGTTATTAATAAGACCAAGCTGGCCATCAGCAAATTCAATATTTTATTTTTCGTTGCGCACATATACCGTGGTTTTAAAAGCTAAATGCCAAATTCAAAAAATAAGTTCTACCAAATCCATACCAATATTTAGGGGCAAATGAAGGTGTACCACTTAAATTATCCTGATTTAACTGGCCATAATTACCATTTCTACTTTGCTCATAACCTCCTGTTCTAAAGGTCGTATCAAATACATTATTAACACTTGCGAACACACTCAAATATTTCCCGTTCCTTAACCATGACTTGCCACCTATAAGATTGAGCAAGTAAAAATTGTCCAATGGACGCTGTTTTAATAAATTTTGGACATTTTGAGTTGTGGCTTCTGGAAACTTCTCACCTGTTTCCGGGTCGGTCAGAAAACTTTCCGTTCTAATAATCGTAGAGATGTTGGCATAATTATTTGCCAAATAATTTGCGGTTGTACCAACCCACCAATATTTTGGATCTCTATACTCTAACCCTATTGCAATAGCTTTTTGGGGACCTTGGGCCAGTTTGTATCCTTTTATGGCCGCAATACCTAGAGATTTTGAACCGGTAACGTCAATGACATCCTCGTTGGAACCGGCCGTATCAAAATTTATGGTTACGGAAGGATCACTGGCATATATATGTTTGGCAATGGATGATACAAAGGATAATTTAACGGCACTTGACAATTGGTATTCCAATCCTAGTTCCGTACCCATATGTAACTTATCCATATCCGTTAACACCTCTTGTACGAAATCTGACCCAATTCCTGAATCCACAAAGAAAAAATTTATATCGGTGGTATTTTGAAAACGGGTGTAATAGCCTGTTAACCTACCGGTAAGCTTAGGCAATCTTAAAAAATAGGTTGCATCTACAGTGGTAATTTTTTCATTATTTATATTTGGCACAACGGTATTGGATTCCCTGGGATTTACAAAAACATTTTGGAGTATAGGTGCTTTTTGGATTAAGCCAATATTTCCAGAAACCCAATGCCTACCCGTTACCTTATAATTTACCCCAGATTTTAGAGACCAATTGGAAAATTTGACCCTTTCACTTTTCCCTAAGGAGTTGTTCAAAAATCTCTCATTTTGGTACAAACCGCTACGTTGATATTTTACTAGTTCATATTTTCCAGATATAAACCAAGATAATTTATGAAGACGTAAGTTCAATTGGGTATATGCACTATTACTATTACCTAACAATTTATAATGATAATTGAATATGTCTCCTTTCTTCTTATTTACATCCGTTGCTAAATCATTGCGCGTTTCTGAAAATATATCAATATCATTATGATATTCAGCACCCAATAAATCGTTGATCAGTGCATAGTTTTTAGAGTGCAATTCTTGAAAGGTTGTTCCAAAATCTATCCTTATACTATCGCTTAAATTTATATTTGAATTTAGGTTCAAGGTTAATTGATCATCAGCAATAGTGTCGTCATAGAGAACATACGCAGCTTTTCCATTTTGACCTAAACTAGTATTGGCCTTATAAAAAGAACCCCAATTTAATTCTGGGTTTTTTAAAAAGCCATCCTTAGCGATTATGGCACTTTCAAAATTAGCACCTATTGGACTATTGATATAAAAACTTGGCAGATACCTATAATATGTTGGGTCTGGATTAGGCGCATTGTAATATCCTAATCTACTTCTTTTATAAAATCCGGTTTGATAACTTAACCCGGCATCTACCTTTACCCTATTGGATTCAAAAATGTAATTCAATAAGAACAATGGTTCCTTAATATGTCTTTCCCTGGAATTTCTGATTTTACCATTCTGTTTGCCCCAATACGGATTATATTTTCTGCCTTGAATTTCAAATACCTCCTCAGTTAATGCCGAAGAGCGACCTCTTCTATTGGAACCTAAAATTCCTGCAAAATTTAAGGTATGTTTTTTATTAAACTGATATTCCAAATTACCGTATAAAGAATAAGCGTCATATAAAGTTCCATCAATATAACCCTCTTTTGCCCATCTTCTAGACGCCGATAACATGAAGGCAAACTTTTCATTTTTCAATCCGGAATTATAAGTCGCCATTAATCTACCGGAATAAGTCCTGTTAGATATAGAGGAAGACAGCCTAGTACCCGGTCTTAATCTAGATGGGCGTAAATCTATATTGGTGTTGCCCAAAATACTCCCAAAAGTAAAATCCGAAACTTCCAGTCCATTGGCATATAACTGGTTTCTTATTACATCATTAAGACCTCCCCAGTTATTCCATTGCGGCCTACCGTCTAACAATTTATTCATGGGCAACCCATTTAACCGAACTTCACCATATTGAGAATCATATCCCCTAACCCTGAAAAATGCCTGGCCAAAATCAAACGCGGCCCTATTTAAAAAAACATCTTTTGTGGCCTGGAGCAAGGCCAAGGAATTGGAATTCATTTCGTCATCCAACAACTCATCTTCAGAAATATTGATTAAATGTAAACTCTTCTCTAACGTTATATCCTTCTCTATTAAAATAACTCCCAGTTCCAAATCTTTGCCCTCTAAAAAAACTGGTATACGTTTACTAACATAATCCTTAATAGATATTTGAAGAATGTAGGACCCACTACCATTATCAGTTAAATAAAATTCTCCTTTATGATTAGAAAGAACTTTATTAGAATTTCCTTCTAAAAAAATTTCAGCATTCTGTAGGACCTTCTCATTTTGTGCATCTTTTATAACTCCCTTTATATATAAATTGGTTTGTGCCTGAGACCATGAGATACCAAAAATGAAAATTAAAAAGACTATTATTTTTCTATTCATGCTACAGCTTAAGACCTTACCATCAGGTCATTAAGATATCAATTACTAAATAATTACCATAAATTTTCCGTATACTAGTATATTTTTAAGTCAAAATACCATTCGTGAGGCATTATCATTTTTTGTTATTAATTTTTCTTTATTCAGGAGTTTTTAGTCAAGATTCCAATATGTATCAAATTAGAACTATAGCTTTTTACAACTTGGAAAATCTATTTGACACAGAGAATGATAGCTTAATATTTGATGATGACCGCACACCTTCCGGCAAAGACCAATGGACCAAGGAGCGTTATCTTGGAAAGATTGAGAACATGTCTAAGGTACTTTCGGAAATAGGCTCTTCTGCCCATACATCGGTTCCTGACATTATTGGAGTTTGCGAAGTAGAGAATTTAGATGTTTTACAAGACCTAGTTGACCACCAAAATCTAAAACCTTATAATTTTGGTATTATTCATTTTGATTCCCCAGATGAGCGTGGTATAGATGTAGCCCTATTATACAAAAGAGATGCATTTATTCCTGTTAATTTTAATAGCCATAGATTATTATTGTTCACAGACGACGGAAACCGTAATTATACCCGCGATCAGTTGATCGTAGAGGGCTTACTGGATAATGAAACCATATATTTTATGGTTAACCATTGGCCCTCCAGAAGTGGTGGTGAAGCCAGAAGTAGGCCTTACCGATTAGAAGCGGCCAAATTGAACAAACGCATAATAGACTCGGTTAGAAGAGAGGATATCAATGCCAAAATAATTAGTATGGGAGACTTTAACGACGACCCAATAGACCCTAGTTTCAAAAAAGTTCTTGAGGTACGAAAAAATGCCAAAAAATTGGATAGTCTAGACTTATACGGTCCTATGGAAAAATTGTATAGGAAAGGAAATGGCTCGTTGGCCTATAGGGATAAATGGAATTTATTTGACCAACTTTATATGACCGCTAACCTAATCGATAAATCCAAAAAAACGTATAGCTTTTGGAAAGCAGGTATTCATACCCCAGACTATCTAATAGACCAGAAGGGAAAATATAAAGGATACCCTTTACGCACCTATGCAGGCGGAACATATATTGGTGGATACAGCGACCATTTTCCCGTTTTCCTTTATTTGATAAAAAAGGCCGCTCCTTAGGTCCGCAAAAAATCAATCCAACTCCTGGATCTCTATATTCTTCCACCGTACTTTAATACCGCCACCATCGTGTATTTGCAATAAAATAGAACCTTCCCCAGCACCGATTATCTCATCCTGTAACGATACCATCTCAATACCATTGACCCAAGAGGTCACAGTATTGTCGTCTACTTTAATTTTCATATGGTTCCATTCACCGAATTTTAAGGCATTGTCCTTTTCAAGTTCTGGTTTTACCAACCATTTTCTACCATAAGATTCATAAATGCCCCCAGTGAAATAACCTGGTGGTGCAACTTCTATTTGCCAACCACTTACCGTTGTACCTTCTACGGTAGACCTTATAAAGACTCCACTATTTCCATTGGCCTCTTGTTTAAAATCTAGGGTCAACACGAAATTTTTATAATGTTGGTCTGTAGATAAATATCCATAACCTTTATCCTTGCCGCTTTCGCAAACCAGTTCTCCATTTTCTACATACCATTTTTCGGTTCCAAAAACGGACCAGCCTTCCAAGTCCACACCATTAAACAGCGCTCTACTTTGTGCATTCATGGCAACAGTACAAAGCACCATCAATAATAACGATGTAATTTTACCCATATAACTCTTATTGGGTTAATTGAACCATTGTCCCCAAGGAATTCTACTTAATATAAGTAGTAGGCCAATACCATAGAAAATAGCAATACTCTTAAATTTTTTATCACCTTCCACAAATTTCTTGTGCCTGGACCATCCTATGGTTATAAACACAATTGCAGCAATATTGATAAATGGGTGCTCTACGGCCAGTAAACGTGCAGCGGAAGACAAACCGCCCATGCCAAATTCCTGTAAGGCACTAAGCCCACTTGGTGACACAAAGTATAGCACAA
This sequence comes from Maribacter sp. MAR_2009_72, assembly GCF_007827235.1. NCBI lineage: Bacteria > Pseudomonadati > Bacteroidota > Flavobacteriia > Flavobacteriales > Flavobacteriaceae > Maribacter > Maribacter sp. MAR_2009_72. The sequence goes on from NZ_VISB01000001.1 coordinate 2,484,172, forward strand.
GGCCTACCAATAGTTGTATATGACAAAGAATTAGGGCAAAAAGACTGAGCCTTAAATCTTTGTTCATGTTAAAGATCCGTTTTCCAATAAGACCGGTTATGGCATTGGCAACCGCCAAAATTAACACCGCCAATGCAACATAGGCCAAATAAGAATGAAGCATTTGAATAGTTTCGTACATAGTTGTTTAGTTTTCAAATTTAAAAGTACTGAAATTTAAGCATAAAAAAACCCTGACTTTGCAGCCAGGGTCTATATTTTTTCTAAGAATTATTTTAGAAATTAAATCTTGCACTTAAGTTCCAAGTTGTACCAAAACCAAAGAATACACGGTTACTAGTATTTATACCATCATAAGTATCATCACCTGGCTGTGCAAATATATTAGTATCTGACTCCGCTATATACGTAGTATCAAAAAGGTTGTTCACGTTCAATCTAAAACTTAACATTTTATCATCGAATGGAATGTTGTAAGTAGCACCTGCATCAGCAAGACCAAAAGAAGGTAATTTTAAAGCTCCGTCAGGACCAACACTTGTAGCATCAAATTGAGCATATAGATTACCAGCAAAACGGTAACCAAAATCAACATTTAAATTCTCAACTACGTTGTAATCTGCGCCAATAAATGCTGTAAACTGTGCAGCATCACCAACTTTAACACCACCTAATTCCAATGTCTCAACTTGCTCAACACCTCCTATAACAATTGGTGCTTGGTCGTTGTCAAAATACGTTGCGGTAACATCATCCTTATACTCCCAATTACCAATGGACATCATACCTGTTAATGTAAATTTGTCATTAACAAGATATCTACCGTCAAGCTCAATACCGGTATGAACCTGAGTAATTCCTAAAATGTTAGCAGTTCCACGAATTTCATCAGGTTGACCTGCATTAAAAGTTGCTCCAACAGATTCAAACCTATCTTTCCAACTTGTGTAATATAAATTTACATTTCCTCTAAACTTAGAACTTCTGTAACCATATCCTAATTCAAAACCTGTGATTTTTTCATTAGTTAAATTTGGATTTAAATTATTGCCAAAATTGATATAAACTGCATCAAATAAAGGCTGCTTAGAATAATATCCTGCATTCGCGAAGAAGTTATTTTTAGCATCAACATTCCAGTTTAAACCACCTTTAACGTTTCCGCCAAGAATATTTTCATAGTCTGTCTTTTCTGCAGGTACTTCATTAAAGAATTCTTCCCTAGCAAAACCTTGATTAGACAATGCACCTTGGACAAATCCTGTTATATCTTCAGTAAAGTTATATTCAACTTGACCAAATACTCCTAACCAGTTTACTAAACCAGTATTGTAGTAATCAATTTTTTCTTCATCATCAATATTACCAAATACCCACCATGGTTGGTTTGACTTATATGTTTCAGAAAATAATTGGTTAGGGTCATTCCTATTATCCGTCTCTTGGTAAACATCACCTCCTAAACGGTCATCTACCCTTCTATAATGATACCCTGTGTATTTTCTTAAATCAACACCAAAATCAATGGTTAAATCGTTGGAAATTCGATTATTGAAATTTGCCAAAATTCCATACCAGTTATGAGAATTTACAGATGCCCTTCTAGTGATACCATTTGTATTATTCTCATTTGGATTTTGGTCACTGTTGTTTACATATTGACCGTTAATCTGTTCTCTTGGTGTATCACTGAAATCCGGAACTAATTGACCACTATTATATGCAACAATGTCATCAACCCTAATTAAACCGTCAGCAGTTCTAGGTAGCGCAAATTGTCTTCTTCCATTAATCTCACCAATTTCACCAGTACCACCACCACGGCCAAAAGAAGCATAAGTAGAAGTCTCCAATGTAGTTTTATCACTTAAATTCCAGCTCCAGTTTAAACTAATAACCGGTTTATGGTAGAAATTACGACGAAAGCTATACTCTTCACCGTTTCTATATCCCCAATCTTCATTATATTTTCTATTTGGCTCACCATCGCCATCACCATAAAGAATTTGAGTTTCTATTGATGTAGCCCTACTTCTCTGGTGGTGCCATTGTGGTGCTCCGGTAACCATGAACTCTAGATTATGATCACCTGCGGTATATCCTAATCCCATAAAGAAATTATAACCTTCAAAATTTGTTCCGTCAGCATACATATTACCACCGGTTCTACTAATTAACATAGAAGCAGAAAAACCATTGTCCAAAAGACCTGAAGAATATGACGCCAATGTTTTAACATAACCGTCATTACCTACTGTTGCACCAATTGCCCCGCCTTCCGCATTTAAAGAAGTTTTAGTGACTACATTAATTGTTCCACCAACAGAAGATACCGCAAGTTTTGAAGAACCAAGACCTCTTTGTACCTGAATTGCAGATGTAACATCTGAAAGACCTGCCCAGTTACTCCAGTATACTTGACCATTTTCCATATCATTTACAGGAACACCATTAATCATCACAGCAGAATTATTGGTATCAAAACCACGAATGTTAACACGTGCATCACCAAAACCACCACCAGACTTGGTAGCATATATAGAAGGAGTAGTGTTTAACAACTCCGGAAATTCCTGAGAACCTAATTTCAATTGAATTTCTTCCGCCTTAATTGTAGAAACGGCAACAGGTGTTTTACGGTCCTTAGCAATATCTTGGACACCTACTACGACAACACCTTCCAATTCCTGTGCATTTGGTACCAATACAATAGAACCTATACTTCCTGTAGCAGTAAAAGCTACTTGCTTGGAATCAAAGCCAATGTACGAAACTACAAGTGTACCGGTAGCAGCATTTACATTGATCGTAAAGTTACCGTCAAAATCCGTTGATGTACCATTGGAGGTACCTTTAACCATTACCGTAGCTCCCGGCAATGGAGAATTGGTGTCCCCATCTAGTACGGTACCTGTAATAGTTCCTTGTGAAAAAGCAGTTACGGTCATTAAAAATGCCGCTAATGCAAAATACATTTTTTTCATTTTTTTCAAGTTTTTTGTTAGTTTTTAACTCGCTGCAAAAGTCTTTTAATTTTTGTCCTCTAACGTTAAGGTAACGTTAAATCAGCCATGCAAAAATACCGGAAATAATGATAAAAATGAACTGTAAATGAATAAGTTATACTTTTTTGAAGAACTTAATGGAATTCTAGATTATTTCTTAAAATATTGCAAAAGTCGCAATGTAGAGCTATCATGATTTGACAATTCCGAACTTTCTATATCCTTCAATATGGTACCTGCCAATTGTTTACCTAGTTCTACTCCCCATTGATCGTAACTATATATATTCCAAATAACCCCCTGGACAAAAATTTTGTGTTCATAAAGTGCAATAAGGGCACCCAAACTTTTTGGAGTTAATTTGTCTATTAATATTGTATTTGTTGGTTTGTTTCCTGCAAAAACCTTAAAAGGAGTTAAAGCATCTATTTCTTCTTGGTCAGTGTTTTTAGCCTGTAGTTCAAAAACAACCTCTTCCTTGGTTTTTCCGTTCATCAATGCCTCGGTTTGGGCAAAAAAATTGGCCATAAGTTTATTATGGTGCCCTTTATCCCCATGTAACGAATGTTTATAACCAATAAAATCCGTTGGAATCAATTTTGTACCCTGGTGTATTAATTGAAAGAATGCATGTTGCGAGTTTGTTCCTGGTTCTCCCCAAATAATCGTTCCCGTTTCATAACCGACGACATGACCGCTACGGTCAACACTTTTTCCATTACTTTCCATAATACCCTGTTGCAGGTAAGCAGAAAATCTGCTCAAATATTGGGTATACGGTATAATTGCTTCTGTCTCGGCACCATAAAAGTTGTTGTACCAAATACTTAACAATGCCATAATCACCGGGATGTTTTCTGAAAAATCCGTTTCCTTGAAATGAATATCGGCTTCATTGGCTCCTTTCAACATATCATTGAAATTGTCATAACCAACCGCCAGTGCAATGGTTAGCCCAACTGCACTCCATAATGAAAACCGGCCTCCTACCCAATCCCACATTGGAAAAACATTGGCAGCATCAATACCAAATTCCGCTATTTTTTCCGAATTTGTAGATACCGCAGCAAAATGTTTTGCAATATCCTGTTGGGTGGCATGACGTAAGAACCACTTCTTTATCGTCGTGGCATTACTTAAGGTCTCTTGGGTCGTAAACGTTTTGGACACTACCACAAACAATGTAGTTTCAGGATCCAATGTCTTTAATACTTCGTTCACATGATCCCCATCCACATTACTTACAAAATGAACGGAAAGATGATTTTTATAATATTTAAGGGCTTCCGTAACCATAGCCGGACCCAAATCAGAACCTCCAATTCCTATATTGACAACATCGGTAAAAGGTTTGCCGGTATACCCTTTTAATTCCCCATTTATTACCGCGTTCGTAAATTCTTTTATATGCGCTTTGACCTCATAGACCTCTGGCATTACATTAACACCATCTACGCGTACATTATCGGTTTCTTTTGACCTCAACGCAGTGTGCAATACCGCTCTACCTTCAGTCTCATTTATTGCATCACCGTTAAAGTATTTCTTGATTGAATCTTCCAAACTTACTTCATTGGCCAATTGCATTAACAATTCCATAGTAGATTCATCTATTCTATTTTTGGAATAATCAAATAAGAAATCGTTCCATTGCAGCGTAAACTTTTCCGCTCTTTTGGCATCTGAAGCGAACATACTTCTTAAATGCTCATTTTTAATATTATTGTAATGGTTATTAAGCTTGATCCAAGCAGGAGTTTGCGTTGGGTTAATTCTATTTAATGACATATTATTGATTAAGCGTTATTAAATCATCTTCATCTTCCAATAAAACCTTTGGATAAATAATACAATCCAATTGTTCCTTAATTGGTGTTATATAAGCGAAATAGTCCGGTTTTAACGAATCGTTCAAAGGTTCTGCCTGGGGCAGTTCCTCCTTTAGAGGATCTACCTGTTTACCATTCTTCCAAAAACGATAACACACATGTGGGCCACCTGTATTACCTGTCATACCTACCCAACCGATAACATCACCTTGGCGAACAAATTGGCCTTTTTTCACTTTTTGGGCTTTCATATGTAAGTATTGGGTTGCAAAAGTACCATTGTGCCTGATTTTTACGTATTTACCATTACCGCCCCTTCTGGTAGATTCTATAACTGTACCATCTGCCGTTGCCATAATTGGTGTGCCTATTGGCGCTGCATAGTCCGTACCTTTATGTGGCCGTACTTTATACCCGTAATATTTTATTCGTCTATTTAGATTATACCTTGATGATAACCTGCCAAATTCAACCGGCATTCTTAAAAATGTCCTGCGAAGATTATTGGCATCTTGATCAAAATAATCTACAATATTTTTCAAGGAATCATTTTCATAGGCAAAAGCATAGATCGGTTTGCCATTATGTTCAAAATATGCAGCTTCTACCGGTTCTGCTCCAGCGTAAATAGTATCATTGATGTATTTTTCCTTATAGATGACCTTAAATTTATCTTTTTTCTGAAGCCTTGAAAAATCTATGGTCCAAGCATACACATTTGCCAGATTATGGGTAACATTATAATCTATGCCCTGGTCCAAAATTGCTTCTGATAAACTGGTTTCAATAACCCCGGATACTTCTCGCTGCACGTATTTAACCTTTCTTTTACTTCTATATGCGTGTGCGCTATCCCGCAAATCTACCACCGTATAATTTATAGGGTCATTTTGATAAATAAACACCTGCGCCTGCCCAACCGTATCTTTGGATTTTAGGATTACATAAGGTTTGCCGACCCTAATTTTTCTCACATCGAAGGTATCTCTATATCGTTCTGAAATAGCTGCAACCTTTGGGTATGCAACCTTATTCTTTTGCATTAACTCACCAAAACTGTCGCCATTTCTGACCGTATCTAGATGTACCGCAAATTCATCTAGATTAAAACCGTACTGCTCATTTATCTTTGGCAGTTCATTTACCTGTTGCACCTGTTGTGCCAATTCTTTTGCTTGCCCATTATCGTCCTTACAGGAGACCGCAATCGTCAATGCCAATATTATGCCCCAATATCTATGCATTCTAATGTTTTGATTTATCTGGATTAAACATATGGTCTACCCATTGTTTCCCCCAATTATTTAATTCATCTTCTGTGTAAATCTCTGGAAAAAAAACTATTTTCTGAAAACTGGGCGGAAGGTATTCTTTCCAATTGGTTCCACCGGTAGCATCTATATCTCCCGTTTCCCTGCGCAAATATCTATGAGCTGAGCCCATATGCATCAATTGCCAGTTTACATTTGCATTTACATCAAGTGCCTTTAGCGCCTCTATAAGATCCGTGTCCTTCTTTTGAGATTTGGACAATCCTAAATATTTATGATAAATGGTAGCCTCCTTTACTTGCTTAGCAATCCTGATCAACCTTGGCGTATACCTATATTCAAACTGTTTCAAGGTCAATGTTTTTTCCCCGGTACTTAAATCAGTGGCCCCTTTTTTCCAATAGATATGCTCATACAGCTGTTCAATGGAATCTGCTTGGGAAAATTGGTTTCTTTCACTTACATGTACCAAATTCTCCAGACCGGTGGCGTAAATCTCGATCATTCTAAACTGTGCGGACTGAAATCCACTGGCAGGCAGTAAAGCCATACGGTATTGAAGAAATTGCTCCCTTTCCATTCCTTTAATCATAATGCCAAAAGAAGAAATGAGCACCGTATAATAACTATTGATTCGTCTTAATTTTTCTACAAAAAAATTAACATCGTCACTTTTGTCATCTACCAACTGTTTTTGCTCGTGGAGAATAAGCTTAAAATATAATTCCGTAATCTGGTGGTACATGATGAAAATCTCTTCATCTGGGAAATGGGTTCTTGGAACCTGTAAACTTAATAAGGTGTCTAAATGAATATAATCCCAATACGTTAGGTAACGCTGATGAAGCAAACCGTCCAAATATGAGCTGAGATCTTGGCCTGAATCCTTATATTTTTCTTCAAGTTTAGAAATTTGGGAATTGATCTGCTCTCTATCTTTCATTTAAATGTTAATCCATTATAATTTTAAACTGATGTTTAAGACCATTGTATCCATCCAAATCTGCTTTAATGGCACCTACCGCCAAATCTGCCTTTATACGTATAGGTATTCTATTTTGATCATTTGAAACCCATAAGGACAAACTTTCCTGCTCTTTAAAAACACGTCCAGATTGTACCAAGGGCCTAAACTTTAAACATTCTACCTTACCGTATTTGGTATTAACTACTTCCAAACCTAAATATTTAAGCTTAAAATTGAAAACCCCATCATCATCATAAAGCATTTTTAAGGTAATGGCCTTACCTTCCTCAAGATCATCTGTCTTATAATTGTTTCTTAAATAATAAAAAGCAGAAATAAGATCTTGGATATTCTCTTGTAGTGTAAAATTAAGCTTTTTCTTGTTTTTCTTATCATTTAACTCAGCTTTCGCTTCCTCATAATCAAAGTTTATTTCAACATCTTTAGTATATCCGCCCTCGTTGATTTTTCTAATAAACCTATAGGGCTTACCATCCTCCTTATCAAAGTAACTTTCATATGTGTCATCTACCTTAAAAAACCAACTGGCAACACCCGTGGTCTCACCATGACCTACAACATGGTATACGGATTTATCATCAATAGTGGCATTTTTGACTTGTAACGTTGCATAACTGGCGTTTAAAAACCCATAGTGCAACCTAAATTTTAACCACTCGCCCGTACTAAATGCAGTTTGCTCATTTTGACCAAAAACACCTAAACTTATACTTAGAAGGGAAAGCAATATTAATTTTCTCATAGTCCTTACTTTAAGGCAAAAGTAGCAATTGAAGTTTCTCGATTGCTATCGTTACAATAACTTAAACAAAATTTGTTCCAAAGTATTGCACAAAAAAAGCCCAGTCTTAAAACTGGGCTTTTCCTAAATAACCAACCAAACTTTAAATTATGAAAAACCACTACTTAAAGTTGTAAGGGAACCACCCCTTAGCTGGTGTAAATTTACAGCACTATTTTCTTCCTGTAATACGGTTTAACTTACTTTAACGATAAACTTAACAGTTATTCACACTTAAGGTTAATATTTATGAAAGTATTAAGAACAAAGGCGCAAGAGGTAAATTTATTGCGTTAAATTCTTACTCGATAAAGCCTAAAACCAATACCCTAAGCTGACAAAAAATTGGGAATTATCCGTTTCTGGTGACCAAGAATACAACAGATTGATCGGACCTAAAAAAGATTGCCAGCCATAGCCTACACCAAAACCGGAATACATAGGGGCCTTGAACCAATCTCCTGTCCTAAATAAATCATCATCTACATTGGCAAAATTGGCCGAGAAAAGTGCATGGTGCTTTTGTGCGAATTCATAATCTAACCTTCCATAGGCCTTCACATAACTATTTCCGAACAAACTAATAAAATCATATCCTATAAATGGGGCAAAATTGTTAATATAGTCCGTACCGAACCCCCCTAATAAAAAATCAAAACTGGTAACCTTGGAGGTACCCAACTTAAACCCACCTTCTGTTTCCAAATTTAAGGACAGGTTTTTAAACAAGGGAAATGCCATACCCATTCTTGCCTTTGAAACCGAGAAATCCTTGAAATTATCATTGAAATCAGATGACAAAAGGTAATAATGCATGTCCCCATTAAAAAATAGTCCGCGTTTAGGAAAATATTTATCATCATAGGTATCTAGTTTTAATGCACCAAAGACACTTATATAATTACTCTTTTCAAAATAGGTCCTACCATTTTCAGTTTGGGTATTTATTGGCACATTGGGATCGGTTATTTCCCCAAAGGTCCTGGTACTGTACTTTAGATCCTTATATTCTGCACCTAAAGTAAAAGCAAATTCCTCTTTGACCACGGTTTGCACATATATTTGATTGGTAAAATCCGATACCGATAGATTAATGGAATTAATCCTGGTATTTTGTGTAACATCAAAATTATCGCCAATAAGGTCAAAATCTATTTCCTGTTCAAAATCATTGAACCTAGAGTTAATACCAAAACTCCAATAGGTGCCTTTATCCATATAATATTCAAAGTTATACCGAATATTATCCCCTAGAATAAGATCAAAAGAAGCCACATCGTCCCTTGACAAAACTTTACGCTTGGTCAAGTTGATAATTGCCCCACTTTTGTACAAGTCATCATAATGGGCCCCAAGTCTCAAAAAAGAAGTGGTAGGTGTTTCATCTAGCGGTAAAACCAAATCCTCACCATCATCAACATTGGTCAATAATTTGTATCTAATTGTCTTAAAATTTCCGGTTGCAGCAAGGTTGCCTATACCTTGTTGTAGTTTATGAAAGGTTATAGGTTCGTTTAGATTAAATCTTAATTTACCTTTTACATATCCGCGGGTATGACTTGTATTGCCCTCGATCATCAATCTATTCAAAACAATATTTTCATCGGTTTTATAATTAACCGTCTTTTCCTTTCCAGAGCCGTTGGACAGCGCTTTTAATTCTTCGAATTTTAAAAATGCGGCATCTTCCCCGGTCTTGATTATAGCCTTTAGCTTATTGAATTCTATAACCGAATACTGTTCTATTTGAGGTTTAATATAAATGTCCGTCTTTGCGGATTTTTGTTTCATATCCGCTACCGTTCTATAATTATTGATCTGTAGTAAAATTTCTGTTGCGGACAAGAGCGATTCCCTGTCTGACAGGTCATGCTGCACATCAACGCCAATAATAATATCAGCGCCCATTGCCAAAACTTCATCTATGGGATAATTGTTCACCACACCACCATCTATTAAAACCTTATCATCTATAATCGTTGGCTCAAATAACGATGGCAAGGTTCCACTTGCCAAAACGGCCTCTGGCAGATATCCTTTGTTCAAGATTACCTGTTTGCCGGTTTCAATATCAGTGGCCACACAAACAAACGGCGTAGGTAGCTTATTGAAATCCTTGACATCTTTTACATGATATAATAATTTTACCAGTTCATTATAGATATTCTGACCTCCAGAATATGCAGGTGGAACGGACACCTTAAAATTATCAAACGGTAATGACAAAGCATACCTTTCAGAATCTTCCTTCTCATAAAACGTTTTTGCACTTCTTGGAAGATTATCTTGAATCAACGATCCAAAATTTGTTGCATTGAACATTGAGTCAAGTTCCATGGCCGTATATCCAGAGGCATATAACGCACCAACGATAGCACCCATACTAGAACCGCCAATATAATCTATCTTGATACCTGCCTGCTCAATCACCTTTAAGGCCCCAATATGTGCCATGCCCTTTGCCCCTCCACCACTGAGTACCAGACCTATCTTAGGCCTTTCATTCTCTTGACCTTCTTGTCCGATCAACAATGATACGTTGAGCAAACTAAATGCTAGGCCAAATAAAATGCTTTTAAGACCGGCGCTATGTGGTATGAAATGATTCATAAATTTTATTTGCTTTTGATGCACCAACTATTTCTGCCAAACTTTCTTTAGACGCCTCTTTAATACGTTTAACGGATTTAAATTGCTTTAACAATTGTTGCGCGGTTTTTTCACCCACACCTTCAATACCTATTAATTCCGAATTTATAGCACCCTTACTCCTTTTATTTCTATGTAGGGTAATGCCAAACCTGTGCGCTTCATTTCTTGCATTTTGAATGATTTTTAAACTTTCGCTCTTTTTATCCAAATATAACGGTACAGGGTCCTCGGGAAAATAAATTTCCTCTAGCCGTTTGGCTATACCTACTATGGCAATTTTACCCCTTAATCCTAATGCATCTATACTTTTAAGCGCTGAAGACAACTGACCCTTACCACCATCTATTACAATAAGTTGGGGCAAAGGTTCCATTTCCTCCAATAATCGTTTATACCGTCTAAAGACAACTTCTTCCATAGAGGCAAAATCATCTGGACCAACGACTGTTTTAATATTGTAATGCCGGTAATCTTTTTTGGATGGTTTGCCGTCCTTGAATACTACACACGCAGCTACCGGATTGCTCCCCTGTATGTTACTATTATCAAAACACTCTATATGCCTAGGTTCTACGGACAAATGCAAATCTTTTTTCATTTGCGCCATGATCCTATTGGTATGGCGGTCCGGGTCAATTATCTTAATTTGGTTAAAACGTTCCTGTCTAAAAAATTTAGCATTACGTTCAGAAAGGTCAAGTATGCGTTTTTTATCTCCTAATTTGGGTACGGTAATCTTTAAATCGGGAGTAAGGGCAACCTTAAATGGCACATACAGTTCCTTGGAATTTGACTGGAACCTTTCCCTTATTTCCACTATTGCCAATTCCAGTAATTCTTCGTCCTTCTCCTCAAGCTTTTTCTTGATTTCCATAGTGTGCGACCTAATAATAGACCCATGGGATAATTGTAAAAAATTAACATATGCAAAAGCATTGTCAGAAATTATACTAAATACATCAACATTACTGATTTTAGGATTTACAATGGTAGATTTTACCTGATAATTTTCCAATACATCTATCTTGTCCTTAATAACCTGCGCTTCTTCAAACTTCATTTCAGCGGCCAGCGCCTTCATCTGACCTTTAAAGTAAGTAATAGACGATTTAAAATTCCCCTTTACTATTTCCCTTATATCATCTATTTGACGGTCATATTCCACTATAGATTGATACCCTTCACATGGTCCTTTACAATTGCCCAAATGATATTCTAAACAAACCTTATATTTACCCGCGTTGATCTTCTCCGCAGAAAGGTCATAATTGCATGTCCTCAACGGATAAACACTCTTAATCAAGTCCAACAATGTACGTACCGTTTTCATACTGGTATAAGGACCGTAATATTCTGAACCATCCTTAATAACCCTTCTTGTAGGAAACAACCTTGGAAAACGTTCATTTTTTAAGCATAACCATGGGTAGGATTTGTCATCTTTTAGCAATACGTTATACCGCGGTCTAAGTTCCTTGATCAGGTTATTTTCCAATAATAGGGCATCTGATTCTGTAGGTACTACTATATGTCTTATCTCCTTTATCTTTTTGACCAGAACACGGGTTTTACCATATTCATGGTTTTTATTAAAATATGAGGAAACCCTTTTTTTTAGATTTTTTGCCTTACCTACATATAGAATACCTCCATTTGCATCATAAAATTGATATACCCCAGGACTGGAGGGCAATGCGCTTAATTGTATATTTAATGGAATCCCTGACATAGTTCTACACTACGAATTTAGTCTATAATACTAATTTAAATAACACTATACCTTATATATAATGATACAAAAAAGTAGTTTAACTCGCTAACGCTTCTAATTGCGTATTTGATAATTAGAATGAATTTAATTATCAAGTGTTTAAAAAAACAATAGCTAAATTACATAGTGCGTAATATAAAAATTTTGTACTTTTGTAATCTTTTGATTTTCAATTATTTACAATATCAACTTCTTTTAAGTATTTACCACAACGTTAATTTTTTAATAAAAAAGCGCTGTTTAACGATAAAAAAGTGCAGTTCATAGATATCTTATTAATTATTTTACCTATTTTTAACGTAATTACGAATCATTTTACCACTATAAGAACATTATAATTATGGAAAGCTATATCATCACTCTTGGAACATATCTTATATTAATGTTATTTTTTAAGGTATTTTTTGCTGTTGCAGGTAAAGAATAACCTAAGAATTTTCAGCATACTAATCACTTCACGATGCTGAAGAAAGATATACGCTATAAATATTCCAAACTTAGAAGTTCCCTATCTCAATCACAGATTACCGATAATAGTATTGCTATTGCGAATTCCGCATTAAGTCTACCTATATGGAACTACCATTATTTCCATATTTTTTTATCCATTAAAAATAAATTAGAAATAGATACAGAAGGCCTAATTTCCATATTATTAGGTTACGATAAACATGTAGTGGTGCCCAAAATAGTTTCCAACAACCAGTTAGAACATTACCTTCTTACAGACAGTACCAAATTTTCATATAATTCCTTACATATACCTGAACCCGTAGATGGTATAACCATAGATCCATTAAAATTAGAAGTAGTATTTATACCTCTCCTTGCTTTTGACATTAAAGGAAATAGAATTGGCTATGGTAAAGGTTATTATGATCGCTTTTTAAAGGAATGCAGAAGAGATGTCGTAAAAATAGGCCTTTCCTTTTTTGAAGCTGAAAAAGAACCATTTGATGATGTTCTACCTACCGATATACCATTGGATTATTGTATTACACCCAACAAAACCTACTCGTTCAATGTGCTATAATCTTCATTGTCCAGATTTTTTCTATCCAGATCCTTACCAAATGCTTTTTTGTTGAATACTAATAAAATACCCACTCCGGTGCTAATTGCGGTATCCGCTATATTGAATACAGGCTCAAAAAACCTAAAATTCTTTCCACCAAAACCAGGCACCCAATTAGGCCAGGTAGTGTCTACCATTGGAAAATACAACATGTCTACCACCTTGCCATAAAATAACTTTCCATAGGGCTCATTTGAAAAGAGAGTAGCTACTTCATTATAGCTATCATTAAAAATTATTCCATAAAAAACAGAATCTAAAATGTTACCCAATGCACCGGCAAAAATTAAGGATACCGCCCAAATAAGTGTATTAGACGCTTTCTTTCTAATTACGTCAAAAAGCCAATACCCAATTCCAAAAATGGCAAATAACCTAAAAATGGTCAATACCAATTTACCTATTTCATCTGAAATGGGTAAAATGTCGCTTAATTTAGCTCCCCATGCCGCACCTTCATTTTCTATAAAGAGAATCTTAAACCAACTAAACACCTCAACGGATTCACCCAGTACAAAGTGGGTCTTAATATATATTTTACTCCATTGATCTATTACTAGGATCAATACAATAAATAAAATGGATTTTTTAATATTCATGGGTTCAAATCAATGTGGGCAAAAATATAAATATTATTCGGTTTTAATGAGTTCAATATTACCTGTAACGGTTTGCAGGTCATATGTGGAGAAACCATTTGGGATTATATTTGGACTGACCTCACCATATTTGGTCGTTGCAGATATATTTGCGGCATTGGACAATACCTTAATTGCACCACTTTGTGTTTTGACCTTTATAACTCCAACTGCATTGTTTACCTCGCATACCCCATCGGACAAGATAATGTTCAATTTCTTATAGGCGCCATTTACAACTACTCTTGAACTGGTACCGTAAACTTCAACATTTCTGTTTTTTGGTAGTGATAAATTCAATACGATGGAAACCACTTTATGGGCGCTTAATTTATCATTAGGGTTACTGAAATTAGGTGAAAAACCGGCGTCAATGAATATAGTTGAACCTCTGGAAACTACTTGTAGATTTAAATTATCAACATATTCACCTTCAATATTTGCCTCGGCATTGACCACCTGCTCATCTACAGTATTAACTTGAACCTCAAAACAGTTTGCCGTATTGACTAGAATCAAATCTATATCTTCCGTAAGCAGAATTCTCTGAACATGTTTTTGGGCAAAAAGACCCAAAGGACATAGGACCAGTAAAAATAAAAATCTACCCAAAATAATGGTATTAAAAAACGCCCCTTAAGGCGTTTTATTTAAGACTGCATATTTTTAGCCTCTATACTAAGAGTGGCGTGCGGTACAAGTTTTAAACGCTCCTTATTAATAAGTTTACCGGTTACACGGCAAATACCGTAAGTCTTGTTCTCTATACGCAACAAAGCGTTCTTAAGGTCTCGAATAAATTTCTCTTGCCTAATGGCCAATTGGGTGTTGGCTTCCTTACTCATTGTTTCCGATCCTTCCTCAAAGGCCTTAAAAGTTGGAGAAGTATCATCCGTACCATTATTACCATCGTTCATGTAGGCACTTTTTAATAGCTCTAAATGACTTTTAGCCTTTTCTATCTTGTCTTCTATTAAATCTTTGAATTCTGCCAAGTCCTTGTCAGAATACCTTACTTTTAAATCTTCTGCCATCTTTTAATATTTTTCAATAAATAATTTTGTGTTTACTTCATCAAATGCAATATCCGTACCTTTTTCCAATTTATCCTCAAAATTAAATACTGCCGTTAATGTCTCGGTTTTAATATAGTCAATATTTTTCTCAACCGCCTTCTCGACAAAACCATCTTTCAAGATTTTAATTGCAATTTTATCAGTTACTTCATAACCGGAATCTTTTCTAATATTCTGAATCCTGTTAACCAATTCCCTAGCTATGCCCTCATTGCGCAAATCCTCATTTATGGTAACATCTAAGGCAACAGTTAATTTTCCTGAAGTGGCCACCATCCAACCTTCTATATCCTGAGAACTAATTTCTACATCTTGTAACTGTAAATTAATACTTTTATTCTCTAATTTAATTGTTAATTCGCCATTCTGTTCAATTTTCTGGATATCAGTCTGCGAAAATGCATTGACCACTTGTGCAATGGCTTTCATATCCTTTCCGAATTTTGGCCCTAACGTCTTGAAATTAGGCTTTATACGCTTTACCAATATACCCGAGGCATCATCTAGCAACTGAATATCCTTAACGTTAACTTCTGACTTAATTAATTCTGAAACCGCCTTGATATCTTTCTTGTCCTGCTCATCCAGTACGGGAATCATAATTTTCTGCAATGGCTGGCGTACCTTGATCTTTTCTTTTTGACGTATGGAGAGTACCAAAGAGGATATGGTCTGCGCTTTTTGCATTCTAACTTCCAAACCTTTATCTATCAAAGATTCATCGGCTACCGGAAAATCCGATAAATGTACACTTTCAAAACCGCCCTTTATGGTTGCCTTGTTCAGGTCCAAATACAAACGATCCATAAAAAATGGTGCTATAGGAGCAGATAATCTTGCCACTACATCCAAACATGTATATAATGTCTGATAGGCCGCAATTTTATCCTGTGCGTATTCACCTTTCCAAAAACGTCTCCTGCACAATCGTACATACCAGTTGCTTAAATTTTCTTGAACAAAGTCAGAAATTGACCTTGCCGCCCTTGTGGGTTCATATTCGCCATACGACGTATCTACTAGCTTGATCAGGGAATTTAATTCTGACAAAATCCAACGGTCTATCTCTGGACGTTCTTGCACCGGTACATCTGGCTCTTTATAAGAGAACGCATCTAGATTGGCATATAACCCAAAGAAAGAATACGTATTATAAATGGTACCAAAGAACTTTCTTTTGACTTCAATGATGCCTTCCGTGTCAAACTTTAAATTATCCCATGGATTTGCATTACTGATCATATACCACCTGGTTGCATCTGCACCATGTTCGTTCATGGTTTCAAAGGGATCAACGGCATTGCCCAAACGTTTTGACATTTTTTTGCCTTCCTTATCCAACACTAAACCGTTGGATACCACATTCTTATAGGCAACGGAATCAAAAACCATAGTAGCTATTGCATGTAGGGTGTAGAACCAACCACGTGTTTGGTCAACACCTTCGGCGATAAAATCTGCAGGAAACGTTTTTCCTTCATCTATCAAATCCTTATTCTCAAATGGATAATGCCATTGTGCGTAAGGCATAGACCCACTATCAAACCAAACATCTATAAGATCGCTCTCACGCTTCATAGGCTTTCCAGAAGCCGATACCAATGTAATTTGATCTACGATATTCTTATGTAAATCTATTTTATCATAATTTTCCTCTGACATGTCTCCCACAACGAAATCTGCATAGATATCTTCTTGCAATACACCGGCCTCAATGGCTTTTGCCATTTCAGATTTCAGTTCGGCAACGGAACCAACAATTAATTCTTCCTTACCATCCTCGGTTCTCCAAATAGGTAAAGGAATACCCCAGTAACGTGATCTTGATAAATTCCAATCATTGGCATTTGCCAACCAGTTTCCAAACCTGCCTTCACCTGTGGCTTTTGGTTTCCAATTTATGGTCTGGTTCAATTCAAACATTCGTTCCTTGACATCTGCCACTTTTATGAACCATGAATCCAATGGATAATACAAAATAGGCTTATCCGTACGCCAACAATTAGGATAACTATGTACGTATTTTTCAACCTTAAAGGCTTTGTTCTCTTCCTTGAGCTTTATGGCAATCTCTACATCTACCGATCGTTCCGGAGCCTTACCATCTTCGTAATACTCGTTTTTCACATATTTACCGCCTAGCTCCTTTAATTCCGGTCTAAATTTACCCTGTAGATCTACCAAAGGCACCAAGTTTCCATTCTCGTCCAATACCAACATTGGCGGAATTTCCGGTACGGCCTGTTTGGCCACCATAGCATCATCTGCCCCAAAAGTTGGAGCTGTATGCACTATACCTGTACCATCTTCTGTTGTAACAAAATCACCAGCAATTATCCTAAATGCATTTTCTGCATTTTCATAAGGCAATACATAATCTAACAGTTGCTCATATTTAATGTTCAACAAGTCTTTACCCTTAAATTCTTTTACGACATAAAAAGGAATTTTTTTATCACCAGACGCATAAGACAACAAATCCGATTTCTCCGACACCTGATTGTATTTACCCGAGAATTGTTTTCCTACCAAATTCTTGGCAAGTATAACGTTCATGGGTTCAAACGTATATTGGTTATACGTTTCTACTAACACGTAATCAATTTTTGGCCCTACAGTTAACGCAGTGTTAGACGGCAATGTCCAAGGTGTCGTCGTCCAAGCTAAAAAGTAGACAGTACCTTCGTTTTGTAAAAAATCCGGTAAGGTTTCTTCTACCGCTTTAAATTGTGCGGTAACCGTAGTATCCGTCACATCTTGATAGGTACCCGGCTGATTTAGTTCATGTGAGCTTAATCCCGTACCGGCTTTTGGCGAGTATGGTTGAATGGTGTACCCCTTGTAAATAAGGTCCTTGGAATATATTTGTTTTAACAACCACCATACGGTCTCCATGTATTTGGACTTGTAGGTAATATACGGGTCATCCATATCAACCCAATAACCAACCTGTTGGGTCATGGCGTTCCATACATCCGTATAGCGCATTACCGCTTTCTTACAAGCCGCATTGTATTCCTCAACGGATATCTTTACCCCAATATCCTCTTTGGTAATGCCCAGCTCTTTTTCCACTCCCAATTCTATTGGTAGTCCATGGGTATCCCAACCCGCTTTTCTTTTTACCTGAAATCCTTTCATGGTCTTATACCTAGGAAAAATATCCTTAATGGTACGTGCCATTACGTGATGGATACCGGGCATACCATTGGCCGATGGAGGACCTTCGTAAAACACATAGCTCTCCTTTCCCTCACGGGTAGAGATACTTTTCTCAAAAATGGCATGGGTGGCCCAATAGTCCAAAATTTCTTCTGCAACCTTTGGTAAATCTAATCCTTGGTATTCTGCGAACTTCATACGAAAATGCTTATGGCACTGGAATTTAAAGGCTGCAAAATTATAAAATTTAGATTTAAATTATGGGTTTTGTCCTCACTGAAATAGTAGGTTATATGCTAATGTGAAAAATATTAACATGTTTTACGTCCAAAATGTAAAATGACCCGTATATAACTCTAAACAATAACCATTTAACATAACACAATGAAAAAAGTAATTTTAGGATCATTAGCAATTTTAGCATTAAGTATGTCTATTTCCTGTAGAGAAACTGCAGACAAGGCAAAATCCGCTACAGAAGAAGCTGGTGCCGCTTTAGAGGAAGCTGGAGAAAGCTTGAAAGAAGCTGGTGAAGAGCTTGAAGAAGCTGGTGAAGGTGCTATGGATGCCGCCAAGGAAGCCAGTGAGGATGCTATGAAAGCTGCTGAAGATGCGGCCGAAACCGTAAAGGAAGCCGGTGAAAAAACCATGGATGCCGCAAAAGAAGCAGGTAACGACGTTAAGGATGCGGCCAATGAAGCTGCTGACAAGGCTGCAAAAAAAGCCAATGAAATAGAAAAAGCGGTTAAAAACTAAATTAACCTCTCTTTTAAATTCTTAAAGACCCGTTATTGCGGGTCTTTTTTTTGTTTAAAAATAGTAGCCAAGTCCTAAGATGACATTACGCCCTGGTGCAACAATACCTGAGGAATAAGTCTTGTAACGTTGGTCCGTTATATTTTCCATACTAGCGGATGCCTTTAAACTCTGCGAAATATCAAACTGCGAACGAAAATTCAACGTATACCATGACGGTGCAAACGGATTTCCATTTTCATCAACAGCATAGATATACTCCTTTGATCGCTCAGACATTGAAAGATCATCATAAACTATCTCTCCATTATAGTTGACATAAAGATCTGTCTTAAACCTTTGGTTTTTCCACATAATATGGAAATCCCCAAATGTAGGTGCGGCATGTCTTGCAGGAGTCTCCGTACCATCTTCTTCCTCTTCCACACCTTGGGTAAAAGTAAGGTTGGATCTCATGGACCATTGCTCGGTCAAATAGGCTTCCAAACCAAATTCAAATCCGTAAACGAAAGCCTTGGCCGCATTTTGTATTGCTTGTACGTTACTTAGCTCACCGCCATATTCTATTTCAGAAACCCCATTATAACTAAAATCCCTGCGCACCAATGCATCAACCAAATACGTATAATAGGCCGTACCCTTTATAATTACCTTGTCCTTAATATTACGATGTATACCAAATTCTACATTATACGCATATTCAGGCTCCAGGTCTGGGTTGGGAACTACTACGGATCCTGGTTCAGAATCGAATATTTTACCTACATCATCAATATTGGGCGCCCTAAATCCTGTTGAACCGTTCAAGGTTATTTGTAAATTAGCCTTGGGAAACCAACTTAAACCTAAACTACCCGTCAACGCCCCTGTACTTAAATCTGCCTTTTGAAATGGAAAGTCGTAAAACGTATCATCAAAATCCGCATTTACCCATACATGACTATAACGAAGGCCGGACATTAATGTTAAATTAGGTTTGGCCCTATACTCACCATTGATATAACCCGCCAAACTCTGCCAAGTAGATCCATCTGGATAACGTGATGCCGACGGATATTCCTCATTGGTCACGATATTTCTATCTATACCTAAAGAACCAACCGTATTAAAAATATACTCCCCACCGTAATAAGTTTTAAAATTACCTATTTTCTTATTCTCCAAATCTATATTTACATTCAATGCATTGATCTGTTCCTTGGTGGAATTCAACACATCATCCTGAAAATCCCTATTATGCCTACTTTCTTCAAAATGTTGATATGCCAAACCAAGCTTTAACCCATCATATACTTTACCATCACCTTTTTTTAAAACCTGGGCATTGGCCATAAACCATTTTTGAGGACCATAATACCATTCTGCCGATCTCAACCCTTGCCCATCACTTGAAGGACGTATTAATCTATCATATCTAGAATAATCCGATGTTTCTGAAAAATATGCTCCCAGATTTAAATTCCATTTTGCATTGGGCCTGAACAATACTTTTTGCATTAGATTTATTTGATCATACCCTGTTGTAACCTGTGTTCTAGGTGACCCATTTTCCATTAATACATCCTCACCGTTATTACGCGTTACGTATGAATTCCTTAAATAAGAATCCGGTCCATGGGAACCCATTTTTAGATCTTGAAAATCGTTGTAGGTCACACTTGTTAGCGATGCCCACTTTTTTTTACCGATATTTATATTTGCATGCACCGTATTTTCATTGTTGGCCGATGAAAACCTATAATTGGTATTTCCCGCTACCAACAGGCTATCATTTTCTGCGAGTACTGGTTTTTTCGTGTAAAAGTTCATAACGCCCCCAATGGCATCACTCCCATAAATTACCGAACCCGGACCAAATATTATTTCAGTATTCTTAATTGTATACGGATCTATTGAAATTATGTTTTGAATATTACCGCCCCTAAAAATAGCATTATTCATACGTACACCGTCTACGGACAATAGCAACCTATTAGTGGCAAAGCCCCTTATCATAGGACTACCACCACCTAATTGACTTTTTTGCACAAAGACCTTTCCACTGCTTTCAAGTAAATCTGCGGAAGTCTGGGGGGCAGTAAATGAAATAGACTTGGCATCTATGGATATAATTTTATTGGGTATATCCTTTTTCTGTTGCTCCCATTTGGAAACCGACATTACCACTTCATCCAATTGTTGGGCCTTCATAAATAAGTACACCTTATTTCCTTGTCGTAGCAATTGCTGTTTGGTGGTCTTATATTCTTCATAACCAATATGCCGCAAGGTAATGCGTTCCCTATCCAAAAATAGGGATGCATTGAACCTGCCATCAAAATCTGAAAGGGCTATCTTGGATTTATCCTTGTTAAATATGGCCACATTGGATATGGCCTCGCCACTGTCCTCATCTAGAACAGATATATACTGCGCATTGCCAATAAAGGCCATGAAAAACCATATGCCTAAAAAAAATTTATACATAAGTGTTAAAGACTTCGTTTAATACGGCAAGAGATTTTGGTTTTCTAAATCCCTGTAAATGCAATTCAAAATATAACACCAAAGATTTAAGCAACTCTTGTCTATTAGTTTTTTTCATCTTTATGGTGTGAATTGCATCAAAATTTGTGCCTAAGAACGTCTTGAAATAATAAAAATTTTCTCCCCTCAACATTGGATTCAAGGTTTCCTTGCCCACAAATTCACCTTCCAAAAGGTCAAAATACGGTCTATCTTGTTGATAGACATCTGGATAGAAACCAAGGAACTTTGTAAGGGACAGCATAAAATACAGATGAAAATTTGCAATATCATCATGTACGTCCAACCATTGTAGCGAAGCCTCTAAAAACTGAAACAACTCTTCGTTTCTTTCTTCTTCACGAATACTGTTACCCAATAATTCCGCCAGAAATAGGGCCATGGCATTCTTGGCCATATTGGCGTATAACGTTTGGTAGTGGTAATATACCTTGGCCTCCCTTATAGATTCCAATGAACCCTTGTTCTTATGGTTGGCCACAATTTCCAATTGGGTAAGGGGTTGAAAATAGGCCGACTTTAATTTTCCTTTTTTAGAAGCTAGTACCCCGCGCAATAAATAGGACTTAACTCCGTCCGTAGCTGTAAATGCCTTAACGATGAGACTGGTATCGCCATATTTAAGTGCCGTAAAAACTATTGCCTTGGTCGTAACTTGCATTGGAACGTGCTGTAAGACCACAAAGATAGCGGTTTGTATATTGGCCTTTGTACAAAAAAAAGCGAGGTCTTTAGAAAGACCTCGCAAATAAACACTTTAACCTTTTGGTTATGGACCAGAATTTTAAATCACCCCTTGGGCCAACATAGCATCGGCAACTTTCACAAAACCTGCAATATTAGCACCTTTTACGTAGTTACAGAACCCATCTTCTTCCTTACCATATTGAATACAAGAATCATGTATATCTTCCATGATATCCCTTAATCTTTCATCTACTTCTTCCCTAGTCCAACTAATACGAAGGGAATTTTGGGACATTTCAAGTCCTGATGTGGCCACACCACCGGCATTTGATGCCTTCCCGGGAGCAAACAAAATTTTTGCGTTATTGAACTCATGAACGGCATCCGCATTACAAGGCATATTAGCTCCTTCCGCAACACACATACAGCCATTACTTAATAAATTTTTGGCATCATTCTGGTCTAGTTCGTTTTGGGTGGCACAGGGCAAGGCAATATCACACTTTACGTTCCAAGGCGTCTGGCCTCCATGGAATTCTGCCGTTGGATATTTGTTGACGTATTCTGATATTCTACCGCGTTTGTTATTTTTCAAATCCATCACAAAGGCAAGTTTTTCATCATTTAATCCGTCTTTGTCATAAATAAATCCACTAGAATCCGAAAGAGTTACCACTTTGGCACCTAGGACAATGGCCTTTTCTGCTGCATACTGGGCAACATTTCCAGAACCGGAAATCACCACGGTTTTACCATTAAAACTTTCGTTTCTGGTCTTTAACATACTCTCAGCAAAATATACGGTACCATAGCCAGTAGCCTCTGGTCTAATCTTAGACCCTCCCCAAGAAAGTCCCTTACCGGTCAATACACCCGTAAACTCATTTCTAATTTTTTTGTACATGCCAAAAAGGAATCCTATTTCACGCGCACCCACTCCAATATCTCCGGCAGGGACATCTGTATTGGGCCCTATGTGTCTATTAAGCTCCAACATAAAGGCATGGCAAAAACGCATGACCTCATCATCTGACTTACCTTTTGGGTCAAAATCAGACCCCCCTTTACCACCACCCATAGGTAGGGTAGTTAGACTGTTCTTAAATACTTGCTCAAAAGCCAAAAACTTTAAGATACTTGCATTTACGGTTGGGTGAAAACGCAACCCTCCCTTATAAGGCCCAATGGCTGAGTTCATCTGAATTCTATATCCGCGGTTTACATGAATTTCCCCATCATCATCTACCCATGCTACCCTAAACGACACTAAACGCTCTGGCTCAACCATTCTCAAAAGAATGTTCTTGCCATTATATATTTCATGCTTTGCAATATATGGTATAACAGTTTCTGCAACTTCTTGCACCGCCTGTATGAATTCTGGTTCGTGCCCATTCCTGGCAATAACCTCATCCATAAATGCTTTTATTTTATCTTCCATAAAGCTATTTACAATTGTATTAATTTATTGATTTCAAAATATAACGGCAAAATTATGTTATTCATGTAATTTATTGCGTACTTTTTTTAAAAGTTGATAATTTTTGTTGTTTTAACAACAAATAATCGATTTTAGATTCTAAAGTTCAATAAAATTACAATTTAAGTTAACGCTTGCTTTAAATCCGCAATTAAATCCTCAGAATCCTCAATACCAACACTTAAGCGAATCAGTGCATCTACTACACCACTTTTTTCCCGCTCTTCTTTAGGAATACTGGCATGGGTCATACTTGCAGGGTGCCCAGCAAGACTTTCTACCCCTCCCAATGATTCCGCCAACGTAAATACTCGCAAGCTTTCTACAATTTTTATGGCATCTTCATAACTGCCGCCTTTTGGTATAAATGATATCATACCTCCAAAATCCTTCATTTGTGTCTTGGCAATGTCGTGGTTGGGATGATCATCAAAACCTGGCCAATATACTTTTTCAACGTTTGGACTGTTCCGTAAAAAATGGGCTATGGCCTTACCGTTTTCACAATGGCGCTGCATTCTTACATGAAGGGTCTTGATACCCCGCAATACCAAAAAACTATCCATTGGACCACATACGGCGCCGCTGGCATTCTGGATAAAATACAACCTATCTGCCAAAACCTTATCCTTAACAACCAATGCCCCCACGACCGTATCACTATGTCCCCCTAAATATTTGGTAGCGGAATGCATTACGATATCAGCACCCAAATCTAATGGAGTTTGTAAATAGGGGGTTGCAAAGGTATTATCAACGCCCAAAAGTATATTTTTTCCTTGTGCCAAAGTTGCTACAGCCTTAATATCAATGATACCCATCATAGGATTGGTAGGTGTTTCTACCCAGATAAGTTTGGTATTTTTATTGATTTTGGACTGTATGGCAGCTGTACTTCTCATCCCCACAAAATGAAAAACAATACCATACTTTTCAAAAATTTTCTTGAAAATTCTATAGGTACCCCCATAAAGATCATGCGTAGAAATTACCTCGTCTCCCGGTTCCAATAATTTTATTACGGCATCTATGGCTGCCAAACCACTTCCAAAAGCCAAACCATGGGTGCCGTTCTCAATACTGGCCAAAGCATTTTCCAAAGCTGTCCTAGTAGGATTTGCACTTCTAGAATATTCATATCCCTTATGCCCTCCAGGTGTAGTTTGCGCATAGGTAGAGGTTTGATAGATAGGAGGCATTACAGCACCATATGCCTTTTCCGGTATTTGACCTCCATGAATTGCCTTTGTGTTGAACTTTAAATCCTTACCACCCATAGCTAACAAATATTTTACACAAATGTATCGTTATCTTCTGACGAATACAATGAAGGTGTATTTTTACATAAAACTTGACCTTACATGAACAATAGATTCTTTTGCCTACTTACACTATTCTTTATCTTTAGTTGTGAAACCAAAGAAGAACTGACCTTTGAACCTTTATCCATTTCAAGAAAAGAGTGCCAAGATTGTTCCTTTGTAACCATTAACGTTCCTAAGGCCATAGGAAATTCTAAATTGGCAAACGCAATTAACATTGCCATTAGTGAGGAAATTATTTCATGGTTAAGCTTTAACGAGACCGGGAAAGCCAATAATATCAAAGAAGGTATAGATGCATTTATAACGGACTATAACGAACTTAAAAATAAATATCCAGAGGAATCCATGCCATGGGAGGCTACTATAAATGGAGATATTGTATTTGACAATGGGCAGATATTGACCATACAATTAGAATCTTACCTTTTTACAGGAGGGGCACACGGCATTAATTCTGTACGATTTTTGAATTTTGACAAGTTAAACGCAACGGAACTCTATAGAGAAGAATTATTTACATCCATAGAAACTATTACCTCCCATGCCGAAGAAGTTTTTAGAACACAGGAACATATACCTGCAGAAGCGAATATTAATAGTACTGGTTTTATGTTTGAAACAGAAACTTTTTATTTACCTGAAAATATTGGATACACTGATGACGGGCTCCTACTTTATTATGAACCATATGAAATTGCATCCTATGCTGATGGGCCCATTACCTTGTTACTACCCTATAAAGAAGTAAACAGCTATTTAAAACTTGCCGTAACTCCTTAACCTAAATGTTTTAAAAGCAAGGTTATGGTATTAGCATGCAAGCCTTCATGAAATAAATTAAACCCTATGGCGTCCTCTACTTTTCTTAAGGTAAATTTTGCGCTGGTAGTATACTCTTTGTACTCTTTAAAAAGTTGGGTATCATAATCCTCTTTGATCCATTCTACGGTAGAAATCAAAAAATCCGCAACCATTATTATTTCCTCATCCGAAGCAGTTCCATCAGGAACGGTGCCCTTCATAAATTTATCCACTAATTCTTTTGGCACTCTCATTTGAAGCCCACTGAATTTATAACATAAAAGCTGTTGGGTCACTACCGTATGCGCAATATTCCAAAAAATATTATTGTTGAACCCTTCTGGTATTGCCAATAGTTTTTCTTTGGGGGTATTCGTTAAAACTTTATGTAGATTTTTTCGATTTTGAAGTGTGATTTCCAATAAATTCTCGACCATTATTTCCTGTTTAATAGGGTGTAAAAATAGTACAATTAAAGGGAAATGGGTTTCTTTGCAAACGATTAAGCAAAGAAAAGCAAAACAAACGTTTAACCTATCATGAAAAAAATATACCATCTAAGTTCTTGCTCTACG
The DNA here is from genome assembly GCF_007827235.1 of Maribacter sp. MAR_2009_72. NCBI lineage: Bacteria > Pseudomonadati > Bacteroidota > Flavobacteriia > Flavobacteriales > Flavobacteriaceae > Maribacter > Maribacter sp. MAR_2009_72. Next base: position 2,510,570 of record NZ_VISB01000001.1, read on the forward strand.
TGCCAGCGAATTATCAAAGAACTGCAACCACTTGCCAATTTTGAACTACAGGATATTAAAGCAACTCCTATTACCAAAAAGCAATTAGAACACATGCATACCTTATCCAATAGTTATGAAACATTGTTCAGCAAAAGGGCCATACTATATAGGGAACGCAATTTAAAGGAACAGAACCTTACAGAGGAAGATTTTAAAAATTTCATCTTGGAACAATATACCTTCTTAAAAAGACCTGTAATCATTAATGAGAATGATATTTTTATTGGCAATAGCAAAAAAGTGGTAGAAGCCGCAAAAAAGGCTATACACCATTGAGCAAAAGACTACTTGCAATACTTGCGGCCGTAGGGGCAACTACTATCTATGGTATTAACCACACTATAGCCAAAGGCGTTATGCCCCATTATGTGCAGCCCTTTGGTTTTATTATCTTAAGGGTGTTGGGTGCGGCCATTTTGTTTTGGGCCATTTCCTTCCTTGGACCCAAAGAACGTATAGACCCAAGAGATTACCTTAGAATGCTTGTTTGTGCCCTTTTGGGCATGGCCCTTAATATGTTGGTCTTTTTTAAAGGCTTATCCTTATCTACTCCGATCAACAGTGCGGTATTGATTACAACCACGCCGATCATTGTATTGATTTTATCCGCAGTTATTCTCAAGGAAAAGATTTCCGGTAGAAAAATTCTTGGTATAAGTATTGGTTTAATTGGTGCACTGGGCCTTATACTCTTTGGAACCGAGATACGTATGGATGCTCCAAATATACCGTTGGGAAATTTTTTAATCTTTATGAATTCCATGTTCTACGGCTCATACCTAGTTGTAGTAAAAGTACTTATTACAAAATATCACCCCTTTACCTTTATGAAATGGCTTTTTAGTTTAGGGGTACTTATATGTCTACCCTTTGGATATGAAGAATTTATGGACATATCATGGTCCACTCTTCCAATAAATGCATATGGAGCTATTGCTTTTGTAATATTGGGCACAACTTTTTGTACCTATCTATTTAACATATTTGCCCTTTCCCAACTAAAGGCATCTACCTTAAGTGCATTTGTATATGTACAACCTCTAGTTGGTATTGCCTACGCCATTATCAGCGGACAAGACCATCTTACTTTTATTAAAATTATAGCAGCATGTCTTGTTCTAATTGGGGTTTATTTGGCTAGCAGAAAACCCAAATTATCCGGTACCAGGGTCAGCAATGGAGACAACTAAGGAAATGATGTATTAACTTAAATGAGATTTCCTGGTGTTTTCCAGGTGCACCTTTATGGCATTCACGGCCACGTCCTCATCTCTATGGTGCATGGCAGATATTATATTCAAATGTTCCTGCATGACCATATTCAAAGGCCTTGAAATACCAACAAGATCCATAAGTGATGTAATCTTAGCAGTTTTAAAAAGGTTGTATAACATACTATTTCCACAATTTTTAGCAATAAATTCATGGAAATAACAATCTATCTTATGAAATACATAGAGGCTTTGAGGACCTTTTTCAAAAGGTACCAGCAATTGCCTTAAATCATCTATTTTAGATTGCGGCGCATTTTTGGTAAAAAGTTGTACCGTCATGGTTTCAATGGCCATTCTACAATCAAACAAATCAGAAATTTCTATTTCACTCAACTCCCTCACGGTAAGACCACTATCCGGTTCACCAACCAATAAGGACTCTTCCCTTAATTGTTGCAACACAATAGCAATGGAGCCATCGTTAATATTCAAGGTATGGGTCAAACGTTGATCGGTTATTAACTGTCCAGGAGATAATTTCTTGGTTACGATCAATTTTTTCACCTTTCCATATGTGTCTTGAAAAATATCTTCTGGGAGGTTGGCCATAAAGTAAATATACTAAAATAGGGTTATCAAATATAATAGAACACAATACAAATCAATGGGTTGCATAATTTGTTTAAAAAAATATCCTTTCTGTAATTTTATAACCCTTTATTGGGTACACGTGCAAACTTTCTTGAATCCTCTTTGGTAAGCACTTTAAAATTGGCCCCTTTTTCTACTTCGCTGAATGTTTTCAACAAATCATTGGTCAAGCCGGTCAATTTTCTAGTTTTCAAATCCATCCAAGCGCCCATCATTTCACAACGGGCTACATTTTCTCCTTTATGATTATAAAAATTATGTTCAAATTCAAAAAACTTGGCATCTTCGCTCATCCCAACAATTTCCAACGAAACCTTCACTGGCTTTCCAGGAAACACTTCCTTGAAATAATAAATATGCTCATAGAATACCACTGGCCCTATTTCATGAATTGCCATTGCCCTATGGTCAAACCCCAATTCCATTAAAAATGCCATTCTGGTATGACTCATAAAATTCACATAGGCCGAATTAGCCAAATGCCGGTTTGCATCAACATCACTCCACCTAACTTCAAATTCTTTTAAGTGCATAAAATTATTTTTTTGCTATGCATGCATAATACTCCCTAAAAATAACATAGTTTTGATTCGTATGGAATAAAGAACACGGTTTTTTATCCTTAATTTTAATTCTAGTTAAAAAATTACATATTATGTCTAACAAACCTGCTTTCATTAATGAATTGGCATTACCGATCGTTGCTGCACCCATGTTTTTAATATCGGGGCCTAAATTGGTCATAGAATGTTGTAAAAATGGTATCGTAGGTACTTTTCCTGCGCTAAACCAACGAACTAGCGAAGGTTTTGAAGAATGGCTGATAGAAATAAAGACCGCATTGAAGAAATATGAAGCGGAAACCGGCAAAAAAGCAGCACCCTTCGGCGTAAATTTAATAGTACATCCTACCAATCCTAGATTAGAGGCGGATATTAAACTGTGCGTAAAACATCAAGTACCATTGATAATTACTTCTTTAGGGGCAGTGTCGCAAGTAGTAGATGCCATTCATAGTTATGGCGGACTCGTATTCCATGATATCATTAAGAAAAGACATGCGGAAAAAGCGGCAGAGGCCGGGGTTGACGGATTAATTCTTGTTGCTGCGGGTGCAGGGGGTCATGCGGGTACTATTAATCCCATGCCATTGGTAGCAGAAATAAAAAAGTTCTTTCACAAGACCATCTTACTTTCCGGCTGTATCAGTACCGGTAGAGATGTTGCATCTGCACTTCAAATGGGAGCCGACCTTGCCTACATGGGAACCCGATTTATAAATACGGACGAAAGTAAGGCTACACCGGAGTATAGAAAAATGATTATTGAAGCTGGAGCTAGCGATGTTGTATATACCGCAGCAATCTCTGGAGTTCACGCCAACTTTCTAGGAGCAAGCCTTAAAGCCGCAGGTATTACCGAGGAGGATTTAAAAAAAGATGTAAAGATAGATTTTGGAAAAGAATTGGATACCGAAGCAAAGGCATGGAAAACCATTTGGTCTGCAGGACAAGGTTCCGCTCTTATAAATGATACCGTACCTGTTACCACCTTAGTATCAAATTTAAAAACGGAATTTAAGGAGGCTATCCAGGAACAAATAAAAGTTTTGGAAACCTATCCTAAATAAATTTGTATTTAAAAGTTTACCTCATAAATGCCCATAATAGATTCATCATACCATCCTTCCCCAATATTTAGGAACGGACATTTCTCTACCATATATAACGGTCTATTTAGAAAGGTTGATGATTTAGAACAGAAACGTATTAGAATTAACCTGCCCGATGAAGATTTTTTGGATACGGATTGGAGCTATGCCGCTGAAACCTCCAAAAAATTGGTCATTATCATCCATGGACTGGAAGGAAGCTCCCAAAGGGCCTATGTAAAAGGCAGTGCCAAATTACTCTCACAAAAAGGTTTTGATGTCTGCGCCATAAATCTAAGAGGCTGTAGCGGAACGGCCAACAATCTTTTTAGATCCTACCATTCTGGTGCTACGGAGGACTTACAATATGTAATGGACCATATCCTGAACTTAAAAGTATACCAGCAAATATTCCTCCATGGTTTTAGCCTTGGAGGCAATCTTTTACTAAAATATTTAGGAGAAAAAAGAAGCGTTCCGGCCCAAATAAAAGGAGCATCCGCCATTTCTGTACCCTGTCAACTAGCAGACTCCCTTTATCAACTATTGCAATATAAGAACGTACTTTATGCAAGAAGGTTTAAAGGAAACCTTTTAGAAAAATTAAAACAAAAGCAACAAGTATTTCCTGACCTGATCTCTAATGATGACATTAAAAACATAAAAAATCTTAAGGATTTTGATGATATCTATACCAGTAGGGCCCATGGTTTCAAAGATGCTATGGACTATTATGCAAAGAGCAGCAGTCTACAATTTTTAAAACATATTAATGTTCCTACTTTAATCATCAATGCCTTGAACGATTCCTTTTTAGGTCCTGAATGTTACCCTATAGAAATTGCAAAAAACCATACACACTTGTTTTTGGAGACTCCAAAATATGGTGGTCATGTTGGTTTTCATGGTGCAAAAAACCAAACGTATGCCGAAAGACGCACATTAGAATTTTTCGAGAATCTTTCCTGAACATGAACATTTATAAGTGCAATTTTTCATAAATTTTTACAAAAATGTTAACCGTCTAAATATATTCCCTAAATCTATACGTACATTGCGTTTAAAAGCTAGGGTCACCATTAAAAATTCATATCTTAGACCCTAAATTGAGAGACAACTTTTAAAATATCGTAAACGTATGCGCAAATTATTAACCTTATTAGCTCTTGGCACAATGATTATAGGTTGTGGTGAGAAAAAGGAAGAGAAGAAGGAAGGTTTTGAAATGAACAGAACCAAGAAGGAAGCTAAAACAGAAACTGCAACTGAAGGTGTTCCGGTTGATTTGGACAATAAAGGTGTTGGTCCAATAACCAGTGTAAAGTTCGATGATACTATAAACGAGGAAATGGCCGCTGCAGGAAAAGAAAAATTCCAAGCTATTTGTACCGCTTGCCATATGGCAGAACAACGTATGATAGGACCTGCGTTAAAAGGTGTTTATGAAAGAAGAAGTCCAGAATGGGTAATGAACATGATCATTAATCCAGACAAAATGTTGAAAGAAGACCCAATTGCCAAAGCTTTGTTGAAAGAATACAACAATGCCATTATGCTGAATCAAAACCTAAATGAGGAAGAAGCTCGCAACCTAGCGGAGTATTTACGTACTCTATAACTTCCATTGAAATTATACGCAAACCCTTTCAACAGTCTTGAAAGGGTTTTTTTATGCTTTTTTTGTAATCTAGTACTCCCCCAATTGGGTCAAGTATAAGAGAAAAATGTAATGAAAGGGTATTGCCCTACGACCAATGTAACCTAAGATAATGAACATTACTATGCAAAATGATAAAATAAAAATAGATATAGTTTCTGATGTCGCCTGCCCTTGGTGCTATGTCGGAAAAAAAAGATTGGAAAAAGCCATTGCACAATGGAAAGGAGCTCCAATAGATATAGAATGGCACCCTTTTCAATTAGATGCCAATATGCCTAAGGAAGGCTTGGACAGAGACACCTATCTTATAAATAAGTTCGGCAATTTGGAAGGCCCTTTGGAAATGACCAAGCGTTTGGTAGAAAACGGCAAAGAGGAAGGAATTACCTTTAACTTTGGACCAGAATGGCGCGCAGTAAATACGCTACCGCTTCACCAATTACTGCATGTTGCCGGTGAAGATGGATTCAAGGATGTATTGAAAGAGCGATTGATGAAGGCATATTTTGATGAAAATCTCCATTTGAACAAACCGGAAGTACTCACTACCATTATGGAAGAATACGGCTGGCCAGAGGAAAAAACAAAAGAAATTTTAAATAACGAAGACATTGCCTATAGTGTAAAACAAGAAATTGCACATTATCAGCAACGTGGCGTAAACAGTGTACCATTTTTTATTATAAATGATAAATATGGAATTAGCGGAGCACAACCTGCCACTGCTTTTTTAGAGGCATTTGAGCAAGTGGCACCATTAACCATTTTGAGCGAAGGTGACCATTGTGATTCCACAACAGGTATTTGTTAAGCTATAAACCTATAAAAAGTAAGCTATTATGAAAACATCATTTTCAAACATTATAGCCGGTGATACTCCGGTACTGGTAGACTTTTTTGCCGACTGGTGCGGCCCTTGTAAAACATTGGCCCCTATCCTTAAAGATGTCAAGGATGAACTGGGCGATGCAATAAAAATAGTAAAAATCGATGTCGATAAAAATCAATCCCTTGCCACTACCTATCAGGTAAGAGGGGTGCCTACCATGATATTGTACAAGAACGGAAAACAAGTTTGGAGACAATCTGGTGTAATACAGAAACGGGATTTGGTTGAAATCATAAAATCCCATTAATAAAATTTTAAACATACAGGACTTGGCAAATCAACCTCGTTGATAAAACTTAAGGTGCCTTTTTCAATATCCCTTTTGAAAACCACAATATTATTACTGCGTTGATTTGCCACAAGTACGTATGACCCACTGGGATCAATAGTAAAATTCCTAGGCCAATCACCCTTTACAGGTTCTCTTCCCACCAAAGCTAATTTTCCACTAGTTTCATTTACCTTGAAAATTACTATGGTATTTTCTCCACGATTAGTCCCATAAAGATATTTACCGTCTGGGGACAAATGAATATCGGCACAGAAACTCTCGCCTTTAAAATTATCAGACAGGGTATTATAAACCGCTACGGTTTCATAACTCCCCCCTATTTTTTTAAACAAGGTAATCGTAGAGTTCAGCTCATTAATGACATATAAAAAAATTCCATTGGCAGAAGCCACAAAATGCCTTGGGCCTGCACCGCTTGCCAATACAAGTTCTTTCTGTTCGCTGGGAACAAAAACATTCTCCTGTTTACAATATTTTTTAATACGGTCCAAACCTAGATCGGCAACGAACAGTTCATCGTCCAAAAACTTGGCCATATGGGCATGGGCCGTCTTACTTGTATCTAATACTTTATGGTCAATTACTTGTGGAGATAGAAGCAAAGCTCCATTTTCTTGGGCATTATAAATTGTAAAATTACCTCCTGTATAATTTGCCACTGCAACATGACGACCATTGCTACTAACACCAACATAGCAAGGATTTGCCCCAAATGTGGACATCATATCCAATTTGGTAAGTACCGTATCCTTGACATCAAAAGTGGTAATTACTCCACTACCATCCTTATAATTATCTACCTCACCAACTGCATACAACGTTTTTTTATCCGGTGAAAACGTTATAAAGGAAGGATTTTCTATTTGGGCAGCCAAAGTTTGGTCACTAAGCCTTCCCGTATCCACATTAAAGTTAAACCTATAAATTCCCTCACTTCCATTCTTTGTGTACGTGCCTACAAAAAGTATTGCATCATTTGTATTTTTATCCATATCACAGCCAATCAAAAAAATGAAACCAAAAAACATTGGTAACAAAAATATTTTACTTTTCATGTTGAAATAAATTTATCAGAATACTATAATTAAACATGGTTCATATACCTATATAATTACTTCTATTAAAAATAGGAAAGTATTCGTCTATTCGTATGAATTTGCACAGGAATGTAACATTTACACTTTTATGGTACTAATATATAAAGTGATGATATGGGCGGTTATGGTGGACAACCAATGAAGGTAATCAAGGCCAATAGGGCGTTACTTAAAAAAAGTAGAAGCTTTAGGGATCTACGCAAAGACTATATGGACCATACCCATAAAACAAAACTTCAATTCAAGGAGCTTACTGAGGGTGAACGTAAAAAAATAAGGGCAGCTATTATTTCACAGGCAAGAAAAAACCGTACTCAAGAAATAATTTATTATATCATGGCACTGATAGGGACCATCTGTTTACTATATGCCATTTACTATTTTGCCCGGTCCTAACTATCTAGCCTTATAAGCCCCAGAGTTTAAAAGGGTTGTTTGCTGAATCGTTATTTTTTATGGGCTTGTCTATCATAACCTTGTATGTGGGATCTTCCATTACGTTCACATCTATTATTTCCTCGGCATTTTCCAATAAGCGAATACAGTCTTTACTTAAATGGCGCAAATGAACTTTTTTACCAAGCTTGGCATACCGTTCCGTAATTTTGTTCAAAGCTTCAATACCACTCATATCTGCTACCCTACTCTCTTTAAAGTCTATAATAACTTGTTCTGGATCTCCAGGTACATCAAATTTTTCACTAAATAACGTAGTAGAACCAAAAAATAACGGACCATAGATTTCATAATGCTTAACTCCGTTTTCATCTATATGCTTTCTTGCACGGATTCTTTTGGCATTTTCCCATGAATAGGCCAATGCAGAAATGACAACTCCTAAAAGCACAGCAATGGCCAAATTATGGGTAATAGCGGTAATCAATGTCACCAAAATCATAACCACAACATCTGAATTTGGCATTTTCCGAAAGGTCTTAAAACTTGCCCATTCAAAAGTCCCAATTGCAACCATGAACATAAGTCCTACCAAAGCCGCCATAGGCAAACGCTCTATAACACTAGATCCAAACATAATAAATACCAATAACATTACGGCCGCAGTAATACCGGATAACCTAGCCCTTGCACCAGAAGAGGTATTAATTAAACTCTGACCGATCATTGCACAACCCCCCATGCCCGATAAAAATCCAGAAAGTATGTTCGCCGAACCTTGCGCAACACATTCCCTATTACTGTTACCCCTGGTTTCAGTTATTTCATCAATAATATTTAGGGTAAGCAAACTTTCTATAAGTCCTACACCGGCAACAATGGCTGCATATGGAAAAATTATTTTAAAAGATTCAAAAGTTAGGGGTATCTGTGGTATGGACAATGGTGGAAAACCTCCTTTAATAGATTCACCTTCACGCATTGTATCCGCAACGGTAAGAGTATCTATTCCAAAACCCAATACAATTGCAGAAACCACTACAATGGCCACCAATGATGAAGGCACCGCTTTGGTCAATTTGGGTAAGCCCCATATGATCAACATGGTCAATAAGGTAAGTCCCAACATCATTGCCATATTTGTTCCCGTCAACAACTGATCGGTCCCTTTCTGATAAAAATTTGGGAACTGCGCCATAAAAATGATGATTGCCAAACCATTGACAAAGCCGAACATAACCGGGTGAGGCACCAATCTGATAAACTTTCCTAATTTTAAAACTCCGGCCAGTATTTGTAATATCCCCGCAATAATTACGGTTGCGAACACATAGTTTAAAATAGTTTCTGGCGCTATACCCGGAAAGTTTCTCTTTAATTCAAGTATTAAACCAATGAATACGACAGCAACTGCTCCCGTTGCACCCGAAATCATACCCGGCCTACCACCAAAAATTGAGGTAATCAATGCCAGAACAAAAGCGGCATATAAACCGGTTAAGGGAGAAAACCCTGGTATTAATGCAAATGCTATTGCTTCTGGCACCAAGGCCAACGCTACGGTAAGTCCAGATAAAATTTCTGTCTTATAATCTACCTTTTGCTTAAAATCAAATAAATTGAAAATCTTCGCCATGTATCAAAACCTTTAAAGGGCGCAAAAATAGTAATATTTACCGGCCCTGCCACAAACATGTAGATTATTACCAAATTATCTGTTTACCAGTCCTTTAATCCCAATAACTTCTCTCCCAATGGAGATAATTTGGCAGTATCGTATTTGGTTTGTTCCCAATTACGGGGATCACCAGGAAAAGCATAGCCTTCCGGTGCAATCCTATTTTTCCAAGAATTGATTCTCCATTTTTTTAACGGAGTATTCTCAGGCTCTGCAGGCATCATGGAAATATATTGTGCAATTCTTACTTTGTCCTTAGATTTATTAGGTCTTATACCATGGGGTTCTGTACTATTAAAAATTAAAAGATCACCCGCTTTCATTTTTACCTTAACAATTTTATCTTCTAAACCTTTTAAGCTTGGTTGAAAACGGTCACGGTCATTAGGTTGGGTCAATTTCCAAGAATCATAATTTCTATATAACCATGGAATACATTGAAAACCGCCCATTTGCTCATCATCTTGATCTGCAAGGGCCAGTACACCTTGAACATTCTGTGGCTTAGTTTCCGGATCATAATCCCAATGAATAAATCCTTTCTTATCCACTCCTTCCGGCAATGGAAAATTTAAATTGGCACGGTCAATGGTTACCCATAATTTTTCAGTTCCCCACACATCTACAAAGGCATCATAGACTTTTTGTGTTTGTCTGTTATTCCATAAGTGCTGATGATTATATACCTCAACCATTCCAGTTCCTGTAAGTTCTTTCATTTTCATTTCCGCTCTCGGTGCAGCATACCAAGATGATTTATCATTTGGGTCTTTTTCATCGAACTCCCAAAGAAAATCAGCGGTTGCTTTTGCCTGCTCCAAAGGCACGGCATTCTTAATTACAATATACCCGTTCTCTATCCAAAATTGCCAATCATCTTCGCTGAGTACACGAAGTGGAACACCGTTAGATCGATCATTTAATTGCTGTTTGCTACTAGTTGCCGTAGACGGATTTCCCGGTATATCCTTATGGCCTTTATTTCCAAGCTCTACCTTGTTTAGATGTTTCATGTTCTTAAAATTTAAGTTGAATCTATGATATAAATCTACTGACCTTTAAGCCCTTACACCACCTTGATATTAACCACAATTTGAACAATATTGATTTTTAAGCCTGCTACATTTAAATATATGTGCAATTTTGTTACATTTATCCCTATGAAAATTGAACTGGAAACTATAGAACCTGAATCTAAAAGTCTTTTTAGATTGCTACATGACCCAAAATTAAGTCATCTTTTTTATTGGCACTTTCATCCAGAATATGAATTGGTCTACATTGAAGGTGCCAATGGAACAAGACATGTTGGTGATCATATTTCTGAATATGAAGAGACAGATTTGGTGCTAATTGGCTCTAATATACCCCACTTAAATTTTGACTATGGCGTAAAGACGACCTATAGGGAAGAAGTATTACATATTAAACCTTCGTTCAAAAATACCTTTGTTGAACCAATGCCAGAATTACAGAGCCTTAACAGGTTACTTGATTTGTCCCGTTATGGCATAGCATTTCATGGCGAGACAAAAAAAACGGTAGGTAAATTGCTTAAGGAACTTCATACCTTAAAACCTTTTGAATATTTTATGGCTATAATGAATATTCTAAAAAGACTTTCTCAAAGTAATGAATTTCAATTACTGCATAAAAAGCCGTACAAAAACAGGTACAGTAAAAAAGAACAAAGTAGAATTCGTGAAATTTATGCCTTGATCGATGAACGCTACCAAGGTAAGATTTCTGTAGATGAAGTGGCACAATTTTGTAATTTGACCAAACCTGCATTTTGCCGATACTTCAAAAAAGCTACAGGTAGTACTTTTATAGAATTCCTGAACCAGTACCGCATAAGCCAGTCTAAACGTTTGCTCTTAAGCGGTAAGAACGTTAGTGAAACCTGTTTTGAATGTGGCTTTGAAAGCCTATCATACTTTAATAGAACGTTTAAAAAAGTTACGGGAGAAAATCCTTCGGCATTTAAAAAAAGATTGCTTACCGTTTAAATGAAGTAGTATTATAGGTAATAGAGGAAAGTAATTGTGTACTAACGGATTACCTTTATTATGCCAAGATACAGGCATTGTAAAACATACCTCATAACCTAGAACACATGGAAATTTTTGAACCATTAACACTACAGACCGTATTGCAAATGTGCATTGCCGCAATTTGTATTTATCTTTATATCATGCTCATTACCCGGGTTACAGGCAAACGAACCTTTGCAAAAATGACCAGCTTTGATTTTGCCGTAACTATTGCAATGGGCTCCATTTTAGCGGATGCGGTAAACAAACCAGTGTCAAGCCTTATGCCCGCAATTGTTTCCCTGGCCTTGCTTGCAGGGTTACAAGCGCTGTTCGCCAAAATACTATCTTCTTCTGACAAAACTCAAAAAATAGTCACGAACACACCTATTTTATTGATGAAAGACGGAGAAATTTTCAAGGAGAACCTAAATAAGGCTCTGGTAAGCCAAGCCGACCTTATGGGTAAATTAAGAGAGGCGAACGTATTGCAGCTTTCCCAAGTAAAAGCGGTAGTTTTTGAAACCACTGGAGATATTTCCGTATTACATACAGATTCTCCTATAGAAATTGATGATATTATAATGACCGATGTAGCTGCCACTATATAAAAATACCCCGTTCTAAAAGACCAGGGCATTCTTAAGACAATCAACCTAAAAACTATTTTACCTTCTTTCTCTCCACTTTCATGATAGGGTTAGAAGTCTTTATTCTTTTCTTGGTTTGGATATCCTTACCGGTTTTTAAATATTGCTGATATCCTCTGCCACTAAATTCATAAGTAGTTCCACTACTAGGGTGATAAAGCTCAATAGTGCTATCGTTAATGACATATAACTCAAAATAATCATCACCAAAAAAATCATAATCCAGCGTCAAGGCCTTTAAGGTATTATCTCCCTGTACATCATATACCACATAATTTCCTTCATAATCCCATTGCAGATTTGAAACTCTTGTATTAGGAGCATCTAAGGAAGACCTGAAAAAATCGGGTAGAAACTGTATATAATTTTCATTGTCAAAATCATTTATAGCACCTGCCTGACTTGTATAAATTTTCTCCCAAGCATCATATTCCTGTATAAAATAATTGATGTTGTCATAGAATACCATATCATAATCAAATGAATTGGTCTGGTATCCTTTTAAAAAATAGGATGTATCCGTACTTGCATCATAAAGCTCAATAGTATTTCTATTAACCGCATAGACTTCCAAGGCCCAACGCCCATCGATATCATGATCAATTTCTACTATGCCCCTTAACGTACTATACGTACCTACATCAATACCGTAGCCGCCACCGGTTTTACCAATGCCTACAATGTTATTGTTGGCATAAACGATGCCACGGTCAAAGGAAATGGTAAAGGCACGTTGCAAAAATGGCACTTCCCCATATCCACGCGTTTCATTGATATCTACATACCACAAATCATAGTCTTGCAATACTTGATCGGTATTATAGGCAGATTCCTCAATAAAATTATCTTCTATGATTACATCTGCATAACAAGAAACCATAAGCGTGGCCAAAAGAACATATCCTGTAAGTAGTTTTAATGTTTTCATACAATTTTATTTAAAGGTTATGTACTGATAAACAATCTCTATGCCAAAATCATCATAACCCTATAAACCAACGTATTACAACCATCTAAATAAATAGTAAATTTGTACCATAAACAAAGGCATGAAAAAGGACGCTAAATTTGCAGTATTGGGAGGTGGTAGCTGGGCTACCGCCATAGTGAAGATGTTGACCGAAAACCAAGAACGAGTAGGATGGTATATGCGAAATTCCGATGCTATTGGTTATATTAAAATACAAAAGCATAATCCCAATTACCTCACTTCAGTTGAATTTAAAACAGAAGAATTACTGTTAACTAACGATATTAACGATGCGGTAAATAATGCCGATATATTAATTTTTGCCATACCCTCTGCCTTTTTGGTATCCGAGTTGGAAAAATTAAATGAATCCATTAAGGATAAAATTATTTTTTCTGCCATAAAAGGGATTGTACCAGAATCCGGATTAATCGTAGGTGAGCATTTTCATGAGGTATACAACATACCTTTTGACCATATTGGTGTAATTACCGGACCATGCCATGCAGAGGAAGTTGCCATGGAACGTTTATCCTATTTGACCATTGCCTGTGCCGATAAGCAAAAAGCGGAGTACGTAGCCAAAAACCTGTCCGGCAATTATATAAAAACGAATATCAGCAAGGATATTATAGGTACGGAATATGCGGCAATGTTAAAAAATATTTATGCCATTGCAGCGGGTATTGCTCACGGACTGGGCTATGGGGATAATTTTCAAAGTGTTTTGATGAGCAATGCCATAAGGGAAATGAAACGCTATACCAAAAGAATACACAACATTGACCGCAACATTAACAAATCTGCTTATTTAGGTGACCTGTTGGTCACAGGATATTCCATTTTTAGCCGTAACCGCATGTTCGGCAATATGATCGGTAAAGGTTATACGGTAAAGAGTGCCCAAATGGAAATGAACATGGTGGCAGAAGGATATTATGCCGCCAAAAGTGCATATGTCATAAAAGAAAAATTCAAGAAAAAAGTAAAGACGCCGATCATAGACGCCGTTTACCAAGTTCTTTACGAAAATAAAAACCCTAAAAAGGTGTTTCTTGCCCTAACGGATAAGCTGGACTAGTTTCTGGTAAGGGAAAAATCTGAATGTTCCTTTAATTCTGCCTCTAAGGTTGTTCTCCATTCTTGAACGACCTCATCTGACACCCCAAATTTGTTCTGGAATTCCTTTAAGATGGGCTCCATAAGCGTTCTGATGCTGTCAATATCAAAATATAACCTACCGGTTCTTCTTATAAAGAAATCCATTGGGTTTTGTACCATTTCATAATCAATACCAAAGGTAAGTTCCGCTTTGGCCAACCTAATATATTTATCTTCTTCTACCAATTTTGTGTAGGTATCTAAAATAACTTCTGTCTGTTTGCCATAGTTGGTTACCAAAAACCAAGCGTCATGCTGTGTAAAACCGTCGTCTTTTATCTTATCATACACTTGGGCAATATATTTTTTTACATGCTTGAATTTTTTAAAATCATCATTTCCGCACAGATATATTTTTTCCGTATAACATTCCTTGAGTTCAATATTATATTCCTCATCCATTTTTTTTGCAATACGATCAACTACCCTTTCGGCCATTTTGCGATAACCCGTCAACTTACCGCCGGCGATACTGATCAACCCCGTTGCGGAAACAAAGATTTCATCTTTCCTGGAAAGTTCAGAAGCGGACTTACCTTCCTCATGTATCAGTGGGCGTAGACCTGCCCAAGAAGAAACTATATCCTCCAGTTCCAAATTAATATCAGGAAACATATTATTTACGGCCGATATTAAATAGATCGCATCGGCAATATCTGTCCTTACCTCATCTTTACTATCATTATAATTGGTATCCGTAGTGCCTACATAAGTAATTTTACCTCTTGGAATAGCGAACATCATTCGCCCATCGGGTATATCAAAATATACTGATTGCTTTACGGGAAGTTTCTCATATGGAAAAACTAAATGGACACCTTTGGTCAAATGTAATTGTTTTCCCTTCTTGGAATTGTTCAGGCTCCTTAACTCATCTACCCAAGGTCCCGCAGCACTGATTACATATTTAGAATTAATGGTAAATTCACTGCCTGAAATCATATCTACAGCCTTTACCCCCGCAACTTTATCATTTTCATATAGAAAGTCGTTCACCTTGGCATAGTTCAAGGCTTGAGCACCAAAAAGGAGACTGGTCTTTATATTTTCAATGGTAAGCCTTGCATCATCCGTTCTATATTCCGCATAGTAGCCCGCCCCGTTCAATATCTTTTTAGGTAATAAAGGTTCCAATTTAAGGGCTTCCTTCTTTTCAAGCATTTTTCGTTTATCATCACCCGTTACCTGTGCAAGTATATCATAGACTTTAAGTCCAATAGAAGTTAGCCACTTACCATACGATCCATTTTCTATTAACGGAAGCAACATCTTTTCCGGTAGGACCAAATGTGGAGCCAATTTATGCACAATGGCCCTTTCCGAGCCTACTTCCTTTACCAACCAAAAATCAAATTGTTTCAAGTATCGTAATCCGCCATGTATCAATTTGGTCGATTTACTGCTGGTGCCCGAGGCAAAATCACCTTTTTCCAAAAGGGCAACCTTTAGTCCACGTGATGCCGCATCCAATGCAATACCACCGCCTGTTATACCGCCACCTATGACCACAAGATCAAATTCTTCTCCCTGCAGTGATGCTATTGTTTTTTGACGTTCTAAATTGGTAAATTTTATATTTTTCATCAAAGATGTTTTTTGCTATTAAAAAGTTGATTTCCAATTTTGTACTGTTACAACCCTAAGCAGCCCAAAGATATGGTTAGGACCACTTTTAAATATGCTCGATAAAATTATTTAATTGTAAAATTGATGTTTTAAAACTATTCTTCGTCTTCCCAACCTTTTGTACGTTCAACCGCCTTCTGCCATTTCTTATAGAGACGCTTTCTCTTTACGCGATCAAATGTGGGTTTAAAAATACGGTCCATGGGTCTGTTCTCATCAATATCAGATTGCTCCCAAAAGCCAACTTGTATGCCCGCCAAAAAAGCGGCTCCCATTGCGGTAGATTCAATAATTTCCGGCCTATGCACCTCCGAATCCAAAATATCGGCCTGAAATTGCATTAAATGGTTATTGGCACATGCGCCGCCGTCTACCCTAAGATTTTTAAGTTGAATACCGGAATCATCTTCCATGGCCTTTAGAATATCCTTGGTCTGATAGGCAAGGGCCTCTAAAGTGGCCTTGGCTATATGTGCCTTACCGGTATCACGTGTTAATCCAAATATGGCACCTCTGGCATACATATCCCAATAAGGGGCACCTAAACCTGCAAAAGCCGGTACTACATACACAGAATTTTCACCTTCAATTGAATTGGCCAATTCCTCTGTCTCCTTAGCATGCGCTATAAGCTCTAAGCCATCTCTTAACCATTGTACCGCTGCCCCGGCAATGAAAATACTACCTTCCAAGGCATAATTTACCTTACCGTTTAAACCATAGGCAATTGTAGTCAATAATCCATTTTTTGAGAATTGCGGTTCTTCGCCTGTGTTCATTAGCATAAAGCACCCTGTCCCATAGGTGTTTTTTGCCGAACCTTTCTTAAAACAAGCCTGACCGAACAAAGCCGCCTGCTGATCACCGGCTATACCGGCTATAGGTATCTTAACACCATCCATTTCATAGTCTCCAAAATGGGCAGAAGAAGGCTTTACTTCTGGCAACATACTTTTTGGAATACCCAGAGCTTTCAACATTTTATCGTCCCATTTTAAATTTACGATATCATATATCATGGTACGTGATGCATTTGTATAATCGGTACAATGCTTATGGTCCTTGGTCATATTCCACACCAGCCACGTATCTATGGTCCCCATTAACAGGTCCCCTGCTTCTGCTTTTTTCTTGGCTCCCTCAACATTGTCCAATATCCATTTTACCTTAGTACCTGAAAAATAAGAATCTATTACCAGACCGGTAGTTTTCCTTACATGTTCCGTTAAGCCTGTCTTCTTTAAATGTTCACAGATATCCGCTGTACGCTTGTCTTGCCAAACAATGGCATTATATACAGGTTTGCCGGTATTTTTGTCCCAAACCACCGTAGTTTCACGCTGATTGGTAATACCTATACCCACTATTTCAGATGGCAATACATTTTCATTGTCCAAAAGTTCCTTTAACACACCCATTTGCGTGGTCAAAATTTCCTCTGCATCATGTTCTACCCAACCAGAATGTGGAAATATTTGCTTGAACTCTTTTTGGACCATTCCCTTAATGGTACCTGCATGGTCAACCAATAAAGCTCTAGAGCTTGTGGTACCTTGATCTAATGATATAATAAATTTCCTTGACATTTTTTACGATATTTTTTTAAATATAGCAGATTTAATATCGATTTCAAAGAAGATAAAAAGTAACTTATGCTATTCTATGCTACAGTAAATATTCTACACCTATATAATACCAAATTAGCGTACAATTTTCTATACTTTTAACTTTAAAAAGTTTTTGAAGTCCCTTACTTAATAAACTCTTTTTCCAAAAAATAATTTACAATCGCCTCCTTCATCAATACGGTTTGTTCACCTGCTTTTAGAGGGGGCAACTCTTCATTAATGGTATAATGGGGCCAACCATCCTCATCAAAAAAACTAAATTCATAAAATCCATAAGGTTCCAACAGCCTACAGATGGCAATATGCATTAAATCTAATTTATCATCTTTCTTATACTTTCTATGGTATTGGCCCAACTCTTGGACACCAACTAAATAAATAATGGCATCCAGTTCCAATGGGTCCCCATCAGAAAATTTTACGGAAAGCTTTTCTACCAAATTCTCCCAACGTTCCTTTAATTGTATATCCCTGGCCATAATATTTAATTTCTATCGTACTTTTTGGACATTTCAAAGGTACAACTCAAAGTTCTATATTTGTGAAAACACATTGCAAATGGGCCTTTTAGATATTTTACTACTATTACCATTGGTCTGGGGTCTTTACAAAGGCTTTAAAAATGGACTTTTTATGGAATTGGCTTCCATAGTAGCACTAGTAGCAGGCATATTTGGGGCCATACACTTTTCATATATTACCGGAAACTATTTATCTACCCATTTAGAATGGAATGAACGCAACATGAGTATTTTGGCGTTCATCATTACATTTATCCTAATCATCATTTTAGTAAACCTAGCGGGTAAATTACTGACCAAAGTGGCCAACTTGGCCATGTTGGGCCTTTTGAATAAAATAGCAGGAGCTATTTTTGGCTCCTTAAAAATAGCCATCATATTAGGTGCTGCATTCATTTTTTTTGACCGTGTGGACAACACCCTTAACCTACTTGATGAACAAACAAAAAAAAATTCCATACTGTACCAGCCCATAAAGGAAATTGGCGCCTTATTGTTCGATCAAGTCCTCAACAATAACGAACATCCCAAAGAATCTACTAACGAGCCTGTTGTCATTTAGTGTAATTAAAGCACTTATTCCCTTAATTCTGACCTTTTAACGAATAAAGAACCAAGTATACCCTACAATGCCAAGATTTCTTTAATATTACTTATCGATATCCCCTATCGATAGAGAACTTAGAACATTCTCATCTTACAAACCTACTTCGCTACGCCAAAAAGGCTTTATTACAAAATGACACTATATGAAAATGAGATTGCATTATGCGGTCGCTGTCCTATTTGTAGTAATTCTTGGTTCTTGCACCAGTGACCCTGTAGAAGGTTTGCCCTATGTAGAAACAGAGAATGTACTTGATATAGAACTCGACCTATTGGAAATTGTAAACAAGCACAGAATTGGTTTAAACATCAATGCGCTTGAATTTAGTGAAGTGGCCTATAAATACGCCAATGTTCACACTGACTATATGATTGCAAAAGGCAGCATAAGCCATGATAATTTTAGTTCCAGGGCCGCTAAGATCAATTCTGAGATAGAAGTGAAAATGGTGGCAGAGAACGTGGCCAAGGATTATAAGTCTGCCATAGAGGCCTTTGAAGGGTGGTATTTAAGCAGTAATCACAAAAAAACAATGGAAGGAGATTTTACCCATACCGGTGTTAGCGTCAAAAAGGATGATTTAGGGAATTATTATTTTACGCAGCTTTTTTATAAGCAATAACCTAATTGCAGATAATTTATACACTTTTTGGGATAAAATGTACCTTAAGAGATTTCTTACATATAGATATTTCCGTTCATCCGTTTTATTTAGCGGATGAAGTGCGAAAAACCATACAAAATACACTTTTTTACGATGAAACACCCATGCACTTGGTCGATAAGCGCCCATTAATGCTAAATTTACAGCTTATCGAGTTTTTTGGCACCTCTATGGATATATTTCTTCCTAACATGATTCTTGGGAGTACTTTTGAATTGTAATTAAAATTAAAGTTTCCCAAAAATGAAATTATCCTTATCTACTTTAGCATTGTTCATCATCTTAATGTCCTCATGTTCCAAATATGAAAATTTTGCAGGTTATGAAGAAGTAAACGAAGAGCCGGCAACAAAGGTTACCTTAGTCAGTTCTGATAAACACAATGCTTTGGAAGCTGAACTGTTTGATATAATCAATACCTATAGAGTAAGTATTGGCCTAAACGAGATGACTTTTGAAGGTACTACCTATTATTATGCGGGCCTTCATACAGACTATATGATACAAAAAGGAAACACAAGCCATGCTAAATTTGGGGAACGTGCAGAAAAAATCTCAAAAAGAACAGGAGCCGTATACGTTGCGGAGAATGTAGCAAGAAATTATGATACGGTACAAGAAGCTTTTGAAGCTTGGATCGATAGCCCGGGACATAGAGTCAATATAGAAGGAGATTATGATTACTCTGCCATAAGTATTAAGGAAAACAACAATGGAGACCTATATTTTACCCAATTGTTCTTTAGATAGTCAAATAATATAGTTTTTAAAAAGCCTTTGTTGAACAAAGGCTTTTTTTATGTCCAAGTTTTAGGTAAGCGCCATCCGTTTTTATAACTTTCAATTAAAATTATAACTATGAGTATCAGAGCACCCTTTAATCTTAATAAATGGATTGAAGAAAATAGAGCTTCCTTAAAACCTCCCGTAGGCAATAAAAACCTTTACAAAGATGCCGGAGATTATATTGTCATGATCGTAGCGGGACCCAACGCAAGAAAAGATTACCACTATAACGAAACGGAAGAGCTTTTTTATCAATTAGAAGGAAATATTGAAGTGCATATTCAAGAAGATGGTAAAAAAAGAACCATGCACCTAGGGCCGGGAGATATGTATCTACATCCTGCAAAAATACCTCATTCCCCGGTGCGTAAGGAAGGATCCATTGGCTTAGTGATAGAACGAAAAAGAGCAGATATGAATGTTGATGACGGCTTGCTCTGGTTCTGTGATAATTGCAACCACAAATTATATGAAGCGTACTTTACCCTGACCGATATTGAAAAGGATTTTTTATCCCATTTTAAACACTTCTATAGCTCTAAAGCATTGCGAACATGTGATAATTGTGGTACGGTAATGCCTGTAGATGAACGTTTTATTGCAAAAGAAGAATGATTTTCCTAGCTAAGGTCATAACGCTTGTGGTAGCCACTATGCATATCTATTTTTTATATCTGGAAATGTTTGCTTGGACAACAAAAGGCAAAAAGGTTTTTAGAAATTTTCCTAGTGACCTTTTTGAACCCACTAAACAAATGGCCGCAAATCAAGGCCTCTATAATGGATTTTTGGCGGCCGGCCTACTATGGTCCTTAATAATTAACGACCCAAAATGGTCGGCAAATATAGCGTTGTTCTTTTTGGGCTGTGTAGTTGTTGCAGGGGTATATGGGGCATATTCCGTTGCTAAAAAAATATTTATTGTTCAAGGTATGCCCGCATTGATAGGTTTTGTTCTATGGGCAGTCATAAAATATTTTTTATAAATTCTGCCCGCCTATATTACATGATATTCTTTGTATTTTTGTAATATATCTAACATTAATTGCTTTAAAAGTTATAAAATGTCAAAAACAGCCTCAGATTTCGGTATTTACGATGCCCTAAAAGTTTTAGGAATAAAGGAGATCAACGAAGGTTCCTCTACAGGTACCAACAATTTTTCATCCGGTGAAACTATAGCGTCATTTTCACCCGTAGACGGTTCCTTGATCGCCAAGGTTAAAACCACTACTAAAGAAGATTATGAACAAGTAATGGGCACCGCAACTGCCGCTTTTAAGGAATGGAGGACCAAACCTGCACCACAAAGAGGTGAAATTGTTAGGCAATTTGGCGATAAACTTCGTGAACTCAAGGAACCGCTAGGGAAATTGGTCTCTTATGAAATGGGTAAAAGCTACCAAGAAGGTTTGGGAGAAGTACAGGAAATGATAGACATCTGCGATTTTGCGGTTGGTCTATCCAGGCAATTGCATGGTTTGACCATGCATTCGGAAAGACCGGGACATAGAATGTATGAACAATATCACCCCCTAGGTGTGGTGGGCATAATATCCGCATTTAATTTTCCAGTAGCCGTTTGGGCCTGGAATACTGCTTTGGCATGGATCTGTGGAGATGTTTGTATTTGGAAACCTTCAGAAAAAACACCCCTGTGCGGCATTGCTTGTCAACATATAGCGGCGACTGTCTTCAAAGAGAATAATTTACCGGAAGGAATTTCATGTTTGATCAACGGGGATTATACCGTAGGTGAATTAATGACCGGTGATGCCCGTATTCCATTGGTATCAGCAACGGGATCTATACGAATGGGCAAAATTGTTGCCCAGGCCGTCGCGGCGCGGTTAGGCAAATCGTTATTGGAGTTAGGTGGCAACAATGCCATTATAGTAACTCCAGATGCCGATATTAAAATGACGGTAATCGGAGCAGTTTTTGGTGCAGTAGGAACAGCGGGGCAACGTTGTACATCTACCAGAAGATTGATTATACATGAATCTATGTATGATAAAGTAAAGAATGCCATAGTCGCTGCCTATAACCAATTAAGAATAGGAAATCCCTTAGATGAAAATAATCATGTGGGGCCATTGATTGATACGGATGCCGTATTACAATATAATAAAGCATTGCAACAAGTGGTCAACGAGGGCGGCAACCTCATTGTAGAAGGTGGAGTATTGGAAGGACAAGGGTATGAAAGCGGTTGCTATGTACGTCCGGCCATAGCAGAGGCAGAAAACCATTTTAAAATTGTGCAGCATGAAACATTTGCTCCAGTTCTATATCTAATAAAATATTCCGGTGATGTGGAAAATGCCATTGCCATACAAAATGGTGTGGTACAGGGACTATCTTCAGCAATAATGACCAATAACCTTCGTGAAGCGGAACAATTTCTTTCCGCTTGGGGAAGTGATTGTGGAATTGCCAATGTAAATATAGGTACTTCAGGTGCTGAAATTGGTGGTGCTTTTGGTGGAGAAAAAGAAACAGGTGGCGGTAGGGAAAGTGGCTCAGATGCATGGAAAGTGTATATGAGAAGACAAACCAATACCATTAATTATACCACGGAACTGCCATTGGCCCAAGGTATAAAGTTCGACCTTTAAAATAGTAGATTAATTCCTTTGAATGTTTTAAGCGGTCTTACCGTTTGCTGGCTCATTGGACCAGCTTCCTTGTAGCAGGGTTTGAAGCCCAAGTAGGAAGAACATGCAGAGGAAATTAAATATATTTCTTATCCTTTTTTTCATTCCACTCCTTCATTTATAGTGCTTTAGAAAGCTAGCATTTTATATTTTATAGTGTTATAAAATCTGTACAACTCACCGTAAAAATTGTATAATTGGATTTTTGCTACCTGAATATTTAGCATAAAAAAATCTTGTCGACATGATAGAAGACAAGATTTTTTAACCAACTAACTCAAAACTTTAAAGGTCATATCAATGCCCAATCTTTGTGGGGAGATATATACCTGAAAACTATATTGCAAAAATGCAATAATTAAAGGTGTATACATTTCAACTTTTCATGTATAAACCCCAAGATTGTACAAATAGTCATCTTTTAAGTATATCTGGAAAATAACCTACAGATTGACTATAAGGCAATTAGCTTTTAAAATTTTAACATTGTTAAGTTTTTTTTAATACATTGTACATCAAACACTAAACACTATATATAATGTCTAAAACAACCACCAATTTATTATTGATGTTGATTACCATTGTAGCCGGTACGTTCCTGTATATTTATTTTTGCAGCGAATGTGGTTCATTTACCAAAGAGCCAGCCAAAACCGTTACGGAAACACCGGCAACTGTGGTAACTCCTAAAGCCACTTCTTTTCCCTTTGCCATTCAGGGAGAAGGTCTCAATTTTTCCTCGAACGATAATTATAACTTCAACCTTTCATCCAATGATTTTGTTCAACCTTTAAGTGCTGAAGTTAACACGGGAATTTCAGAACTAAAATCATATTTGGACGGTAACGAAAATCAAATTCTTAATATCACCGGGTATTATACCAGTGATGAAGAAAACAATACAGCTTTTCCAAATTTAGGACTTGCAAGGGCCAATTCCGTTAAAAATGACTTGGCTTCTAAAGGCGTCTCAACAAGCCAAATCAATACTTTGGGCAAACTTATGGATGATATGGTCGCTAAAGACGGTATATATTATGGTCCGGTTTCATTTGGTCTTGACACTAAATCAGAAACGGCGGATGATGAACTTAAAGCTCTTTATGATGCTATCCAGGCCGATCCCCTTATCCTATATTTCAACACCGCTCAAGCATCAATTACGCTAGATGCGGCACAGCGTCAAAAAATTGCCGATATCTCTAAATATCTTGATAGAGTAAAGGGAGCACAAGTTGACATTGTAGGCCATACCGATAACACCGGAAAAGCCAGCACCAATATGAGATTAGGTTTGGACCGCGCAAATTTTGCCAAAGACTACCTATTAAAAAATGGTATATCTGAAGATAAGATCATAACATCCTCAAAAGGTCAAACTGATCCAATTGCCGATAATGCCACTGAAGAGGGCAGGGACAAAAACAGAAGAACCGTTATTACTTTAAAATAAACATACACTAATCTCCTAAATTAAATTAAAAATGAATTTTGAAACTATGAATATTTGGTGCTGGATCATTCCAGCTTTAGTTGGAATCATCTGTGGTATCCTGGGCTATTTGATCGGCAAAGGTTCAAACAACGAAATTGATAATTCTGCAGAAATCTCAACGCTAAAAGCAAGTAACAGCAAATTACAAGCAGACTTGGATGCGTGCAACAAAAAAGTCATTGCCGCCAGTAAAACAGTAGAACCGTCACCGGTGGCCAAAAGTGCTCCAAGCACCAATTTAGGTGCCACTGCAGCTTCTTTTGCAGCTGGGGCAGCAACAAGTTCCATTGCTTTTGATGCTGCTGCGGCCAAGGCTGTATATGGAAAAACCATTAAACAGGACGATTTAAAAATTGTTGAGGGTATTGGTCCTAAAATTGAAGGCATGTTCAAGGACCATGGTATTAAAACATGGAAAGCACTATCTGAATCTACCGTAGCGGACTGCCAGAAAGTATTGGACACCGGCGGTAAAAGATATAAAATTCATGACCCTGCCTCTTGGCCTATGCAGGCAAAAATGTGTTATGAAGGTAAATGGAAAGAACTTGCCAAATGGCAAGAAGAACATAAACATGGCAAACTGTAACCAATGTTCAATAGCGATAATAAAAAAATCCCGATTCATTGAATCGGGATTTTTTATATCCTATAGTGCACCATTGGCCTCTACCCATTTAAAATGGTATTGGTCTTCCGGAAACTTCATGCGTTCCGCAATTCGTTCCAACCTTGCTGGCAACTTCAATAGATAATCCCTGGCCTTTTCTGCTTCCTCGTTCAAGGAACGCATGCTTTCCAGCTCCCAAAATGCATTTAGCTTAGCCAAAATATCTACATAATCCTGTGCCGTATATACTCCTAAACGTTGGGCACAATTTGAAAAATTCTCAAATGCAGAACCAATGGTACCGCCAGACTCCCTTAAGAAATGGGCGGGCATTACAATTTTTTTCTTCATCATATCGGCAAATGCGATCATCATACCTGATGGGTCTTCACCAAAAATAGTTTTCACAAATTCCCTATAGGCCAAATGATGCCTCATTTCATCACCTGCAATAATAGTACACATTTTTCCTAATAGTGCATTTCCTTTTTTCTTGGCCAATTGACCAACACGTTTGTGCGAAATATTGGTAGCCAATTCCTGAAAAGAAGTATATACAAAGTTCTTATAGGGATCGCGATCGGTTCCAATATCAAAACCATCTGAAATTAAGTGTTGGGTCGTAAGTTCAACCTCTCTCATATTTACCCTACCGGACAGGTATAAATATTTGTTCAATACATCACCATGCCTGTTTTCCTCTGCAGTCCATGCACGTACCCACTTGGCCCAACCATTGGTCTTATAATCACCATGTTGGTCAATACCTACAACATCCATTAACCAAGATTCATAGGTTGGTAAAGCTTCTTCAGTAATTGTATCTGCAACCATGGTCACCCAAAAGTCATATCCCAAATCCTTGGACTCCTCACGCAATTCCTTTACTTCTTGCAAAAACGTATCTTTTTCTGAATTTGGAAGAAAATCCGTTGGCTGCCATATATCTTCAGGTTTTATAAGGAAAGAATCCATAAATCCCTCAACCTTAGGCTCCAATGCCTGCATCACTTCCAATCTTATATTTTTAATCGGCATAGTATCTTTTTTTTCAAAGTTCGTCAATAAAACCCTCTCTTTTAAGGTAAAGTTACAGGTTTTATCAATTCCTACCCATTTCATTGGGATAAAACGTATAAACCGGCTCACTTTGCCAATATTCCTTGGTATCTATATCCATAATGGTCAACGGCCCCTTAAAGGCGGCCCCAGTATCTATGTTCCAAACATTGGCCGCATTTTGTGGTGTAGTCTTACCAATTCTTGTAACTGGGGTATGGCCTATATAAATCTCATTATAGTTCTTAAGCCTTTTTGGATAATGAATATGTTCCTCATCCAATTTACGGTCCAAGGACAGGGCAAGTTCCCATAGGGTACGGTCCCAATAAAATGTTTTTTGGAAATACTCATGCTCAATACCTTTTAAATTGGTAAAACCTGCATGCAGGAACAACCTGTTGTTATTATCCAAATGATAATTGTTTAGCCCTTCATAGAAATTCATATGAATTTCCTTAGCGGTCTCCGTTATCTTGTTATATGAATTAACGGTTGCTTCACCACCGTGCATAAACCAAGTAGGATTGTCTGCGGCACCCCTTAGCCATTCGTAACAAAGCTCGTCATGATTTCCCCGTAAAAATATGCAGTGGTACTGTTCCCTTAACGACAAAAGGAAATTAATGGTTTCTACCGCCTGGCTCCATCCGTCAATATAATCCCCTAAAAATACAAGGGTATCGTTTGTTGTTACAGCGGCCCTATCTAATACCTGCTCTAAACCTTTTAATCCTGAGTGGATATCCCCTACAACCAATGTTCGTTTTGTACTCATTTAGCAAAAATCGCAAATACCGCAATTACAACAATGATAAAAACCACTAAAAAGAAAATTTTCCAGAAAGAATATGGCCTTCTACCACTTAACACACCGGTTTGCCCGTTTATATAAAAACTATACTCCTTACCGTCATATCTATAAGAGCTTATATACACCGGTACCAAAATATGTTTAAAGGTTTCGTTGAACAATTTAATGTCCGCATTGGAAATTCTTTGGGTATCTCCACCTATATCCCTTCTAATCCAGTTATAAGCCCTGTTTTTGGCTTCTTGAAAAGAACGATGATGACCTTCCTTTAATGAAACGGAATATTTTTCAGTTATAAATCCAGATAAATATTTTGAATTGAATGCAACTAATTCCTTTAAATTCCAATGGCCTATTTTTGGTGGAATTTCCCTTTGTTTTTTTTCTGATGCGTTTATAAGAATATCATCTACAAAGCCACTGATATTTCCGGAAACATATGTCCATTTGGTTTTTCTTACCTGCCTTGTCCTTTTACCTTTATTACTGTTATAGGTTTGCGTTTCATAATAATAATCTCCACGCTGCCCTTGATAGGATGCTTTTAAATTGGCATCAAAAGTCCAATAGGGCACATAAAGGCCATGTAACCCTTCTGGATCCAGAGCGGCCCTTTTTAATTTATTGGGGGCAAACCAAAGTTTTGCTACCCAATTCCTGAACACTGCCTGGGCTTTTCTTGCATCTAATTGAAAAGGTACCAGTGCTCCGGGCAATATCCATCCTTCTTTTTCTACATCTTCACGTATTAAAGGTTCACTACAATACACACATTGTAACGATTTGTAATTTTCTTCTACATGTTGATTTGCACCACAATTTTTACAATGTAGCAGTTCAATCGTCTGGGTATATGCATTTTCCCCAACTATCCGTAAATAGTGTTCCAGTTCAAGCTCCTCAAAACTGCTTTTGGATTGTTCTATAAACTCCTCGTACCCACAATAATCACAAGTTAACTGATGCGAACCAGGTTTAAACTTTAACTCTGCCCCACAATTGGCACATGCCTTTTTGTATTCTGACTTTTGAATTTCGTCCATAGTAAATTCCCTTGTGGTTAAAGGGTAGTGACCTACTTATAATCTTGTTTAGGCGGAGGGTAAAGGTGGCGGGGTATTTCCTCCTAAAAATGATTTAAGCTCCTCTATTTCCTTTAATGGTGCCCATTGTTCCATTCCCTGTTTCCAAATAAGAGAATCTCTATTGATACTCCTGCTAGCAAACAATTCCTTTAATTTATCTATAGGTACCGGACCGGATTGCTGCCCACCAACGGCATAAAAATATCCTACGGCAACCGGTATTGGTGGTGGACTTGGCGGTTGGACCTGTTGCCCACCAAAAGGTTGTCCACTAGGTTGCCCCATCATACCGCCCATCTGTTGCGCCAACACAAAACCCATACCCATGCCCATACCCGCACCGGCGGTACCACCTTCATTCTTTGCAGCGAGCTCCATTGCTTTGGCCGCCTTGAACTGAGCCAACTTGCCCATATCCAACTTATCTAACCTACTATATTCAAATATTTCCTTTTTAAGTTCTTCCGGCATGGAAACATTTTCAATATAGAATTTTTCCAATTCTATACCTACCCTATTAAATTCCGGTTGCATGACCTCTTGGCAAGTTTCAGACAATTCACTAGTATTTGCAGCATATAGTTCTATAGGAAGGTTTGCCTCGCCTACGGTATCGGTAAAACGGGTTACGATCAAACTTTTTAAGTGCTCATTGACTTCATAGTTGGTAAAATTACCATCTGTACCTACCACATCGATCACAAATTTTCCTGGGTCATTTATTCTAAAGCTATAGGTACCAAAAGCCCGGATCTCTACCAACCCAAACCTGTCATCGCTTAGCATGAAAGGGTTTTTGGTTCCCCACTTCTCATCAGTAAAAAGTCTTGTATTTACAAAGTATACCTCAGCCTTGAACGGACTATCAAAACCATATTTCCAACCTTTTAGTGTGGTAAGAATAGGCAGGTTTTTAGTGTTCAATGTATAGGTGCCAGGTTTAAACACATCTGCCAATTGCCCCTCATTAATAAATACCGCCACTTGCCCTTCACGAACAATTAATTGTGCGTTATTTTTAATTTCGTTCTGATAGCGCTCAAAACGATGGACTATTGTTTCATTGTTAACATCTAGCCACTCTATTATATCTATAAATTCGTGGCTAAGTTTCTTTTTAATTTCATCGAATATGCTCATGGTCAGCTAATTTTGTTTTGTGCAATTCAAGATATGCATTTCAAGAGCAGAGCCAAAATATCACGGAATAATAATCGTTAATAATGCGGCCCATAGTGGTATTTTAATATTTCATTAAGAATTTTTAGGAAATAGGTATATTTTCTAATTAACTTAGAATTTCTAATTACGGTTTAGATTTATGAAAAAGATATTTTGTATTGGGGAATTATTGATTGATTTTGTTGCCGAAAATCAGGGGAACGATTTATCTAAAGCAAATGAATTCTCCAAAAAAGCAGGGGGAGCACCGGCAAATGTGGCTTGTGCCATCAGTAAATTAGGAGGGGACAGCTTCTTTATAGGCTGTGTAGGAAACGACCCTTTTGGAAAATTTCTGTTAAGGATATTAGAGGATGAAAAGGTAGATATATCCATGGCCCAAGAATCTGACATCTTTACGACCTTGGCCTTTGTTTCATTGGACGAGGATGGTGAAAGGGATTTTGTATTCAGTAGAGGGGCAGACAGGGAATTGGTTTATGACTCCTCCCATAAAACTTATTTTGAACACAACATTGTACATTTTGGAGCCGCTACCGCATTATTGGGCGGCCCTTTAGAAGAAGCATATAGCAGATATTTATTTGACGGCCTTACCAAAAACGCATTTATAAGTTTTGACCCCAATTATAGGGTTGACCTATGGAAAAACAAGGTGGATGTATTCAAACGTAAGTGCAAAACTTTCATAGAAAAATCACAATTATGTAAATTTAGTTTGGAAGAAGCACTATTGCTTTCCGGTAAAGAGAACGTAGAGGAAGCCTGTGAAGTTTTACATGAAATGGGAACGGAAATCATAGTAGTGACCTTAGGAAGTGAAGGGACCTGGTTAAGTACTAAAAAATTTCAAAAAAATATAGCGAGTATTCCTGTAACCCCTAAAGATACTACGGGCGCAGGTGATGCCTTCATTGGCTGCCTATTGTATCAAATAGCCAAATATCCTACTATTGAAGCATTATTGGATAATGAAGAGGTACTTACCAATATGGTAACCAAAGCCAATAAAGCGGGTGCTATTACCACGACCAATTTTGGAGCCATAGAATCTTTGCCAACTATGCAACAACTAGACGCTTAATATGAACCAAGCGGAACTACATCGTTATTTGGTATCCAAAGAACCAAAGATAGATGATGCACAACAGCTCAAAACCTATTTTGACCTGAGGCTGGCAACCAATCTCTCATTAATAAAATCTTTGTTTTTTTCACTTTATAATGAAAAGGAATATGTAGATCAGTTCTATGTACTCATTGATCAGATTGAAACTCTTTACGGTCAACGTTCCTTGGCGTTACAACAACAAGATATTGAACGCTTAAGGGCGGGTAACTGGTATCAGAGCGAACAAATGGTCGGTATGCAACTTTATGTGGACCGTTTTAACAAAAACATTAGCGGTCTAAATGAAAAATTGCCCTATTTCAAAGATTTAGGAATCAATTTTTTACACCTAATGCCTGTAACCAACAGGCCAGCCGGGGAAAATGACGGTGGGTATGCAGTAAACAGCTATCATGAAATAGACCCCAGATATGGCACTAAGGACGAGTTTGTTGCCTTGACCAAAAATGCCCGTAAAAAAGGAATTTTCCTAATGCTGGATTTTGTGGTCAACCATACGAGCGATGAGTTTGAATGGGCCAAAAAAGCAAAAGCGGGCAATGCTAAGTATCAAGGGTATTATTACACATACCCAACACGCCATATACCAGATGAATTTGAAAAAACGCTCCCCGAAATCTTTCCACAGTCCGCACCGGGCAATTTTACCTATAACAAAGAAATGGAAAAATGGGTGATGACCTGTTTTAATCATTACCAATGGGATCTAAACTATAGAAACCCCGAAGTTTTTATAGAAATGTTGGCCAACTTAATGTCCTTGGCCAATTTGGGCGTTGACGTAATCCGTTTTGATGCCTTGGCCTTTCTATGGAAAAAGCTCGGCACCCAATCACAGAACTTACCGGAGGCCCACGCCTTAATCTCCCTTTTTAGAATGTGCCTTCAGGTTATTGCGCCAGGAGTAATACTTTTGGCCGAGGCCATTGTAGCCCCAAGAAACATTCTCAAGTATTTTGGCGAAGGAATGTTAGAGGGCAATGAATGTGAAATTGCCTATAATGCTTCTTTGATGGCGTTACTGTGGAACTCCATTGCAACCAAACAGGCATCTCTCATGCTAAAGAGCTTAACCGAGATACCAACCAAACCCAAAGACGCTACTTGGATAAATTATATTAGGTGCCATGATGATATCGGTCTTGGATATGACGATAATTTTATAGCCTCTATGGGTTGGGACCCAAGGGCACACAAAGAGTTTTTATTAAATTACTATTGTGGTAAATTGGCATGGTCACCGGCCAAAGGATTAATGTTTATGTACAATCCTAAAAATGGAGACGGAAGAATTACCGGTAGTGCCGCATCCCTTTTGGGCCTAGAAACCGCATTGGCACAAAATAACAAAAACATAATCGAATACGCCATTGCCAAAATATTAATGATGCACGGTATCATCTTAACGATTGGCGGCATACCTATGATCTACGCCGGAGATGAAATAGGTACCTTGAACGACTATACTTTTGAGCAAGATGCCGATCATGTAAACGATAACCGTTGGGTGAATAGGCCACTTCAAGATTGGAATACTATTTCCAAATTGAACAAAACACCAGATAGCCCCCCAACAATTATATTTAAAGGATTAAAAAATATGATCCGTATAAGAAAAGATCATACTGTCTTCAAAGACACCAATAACCTTAAAATATATGGATGTCCCAATCCGCATATATTCGTTTACAAACGTACAGAGGGTGAACGCAACATCTATATCCTTTCAAATTTTAACGAGGTAACGGAAAAATTAGATATTGGCTGGCTGCATTCCATTGGCATTCAAACCGGTAAGACGACTATTGATCTTCTAACCGATCATCCTCTTGAGCTTATAAATAACGAGCTGCCCTTAAAACCTTTTCAACAACTGTGGATTAAAAATAGTTAATGGTCGTTAAATAATAACGAATACCTATTCATTAAAAAAATGCATTTGGGTAACCTTACTATTTGTAAATTGTTTGGTAACTATGGTTTTGATGAAGCCATATTAAAACATCAGTATACCACAAATAAAATTCTAACCTATAGACCAAAACGTGGTTTTTATATCATGGAACTTTAATTGTACCTAACCTTCCTAAGTATTCTCAGTGCCTCTTTTATTGAGGTATTTACCTTGGGGTAGGCATGTTTTAAAAGCCCCCTTGCTATTTCCATCTGTTCCTTGGCCTGTTCAAATCCATTTAAATAACAAATAAGATAAGTATCTGCCAAATATTTTAAACTTTTGACCTCCATAGGACTAAATGCAATGTTAGCTTTGGCCTTCTCTATAATTAAATTATTGTTTTTATAAATTTCCCCCAGTTTCTTTTGGTTGTATTTAGGCGGATTAAAAAGCAAATCACTGTTAATTTGATAAATGCCATTTTCATTAAAATTAATTACCACTTTTTCTAATGGATAATATTTTTGTTTGGCCCCTAGTCCCAATTGCACAAATTCTATTGTTGTAAATGAATTTTCATCAATACTGATTTTTACCTCATCTAAATTAGAGTAGAACAATTTCACCTGTTCGTTAATCAATTCAATATCTACCCTATAATAAAAGGTTTCCCCGTTCACTACTTTTTTATTGCCGGCCCAACAAACTACAAATTGCTCTTTAAAAACCTTATAATCACTTTCTAAATCTTTATGCCTATTGTTTAAAAAATCAATTACTCCGTCTAAGGTTAATTTTATATTGTTCTTTGCATGCTGCTCTATGGTAGCGACAGCCTCATTATTTATTTCCTTAAGTTCTATATCATACGCTTTTGGCAAACTTATGCTCCCTTCCCTAAAAAATACAGAACCTGCGTAATATTTCCAGATGGTCTTTCTTAGGGAACATACCTTACCTATGGATTTTATGGTGACCAACCCTACAACCTTGCCGTCAGGCAAATGCGGAAACGGTATATTCTCATATGAGATCAAGGGAGGGTTGTTTAAATATGCATTGACCAGATTTTGGATTTTACTATCATCAAAAAAATCTACCCCAACAATTTTATTGTCCTCATCCTCTACACCTATTACTATAAAGGAATTATTGGAAGGATTGCTATTGGCCAAAGCACAGACATGCTTTAAAAATTTTGCCTTTCCCTCTTTTTCCCCAATGGATATAAAACGCTTTTTATCGTAAAAACTATTCTCGTCGTTATGGGCGAGCAAGTTTTTAACCAGTAGGCGTTTATTAATCATTTGTTATAATGTTTTCAATACCTAAGATTTATTTACAATGGTACTGGATGCCTGTGCCGTGGGCATGACAATTAAATCTGCAATATTTACATGATAGGGTCTTGTTACCACAAAATGGATAATGTCCGCAATATCTTCAGGATTTAGTGGCTGAAAACCTTTATATACATTATCCGCACGATCATCATCTCCCTTAAAGCGCACATTACTGAACTCCGTTTGCACCAAACCAGGGTTTATGGCCCCAACCCTAATTCCAAATGGGTTAAGGTCTATTCTCATGCCTTGGTTTATGGCGTCTACGGCATGTTTGCTTGCACAATAAACATTTCCTTTAGGGTATACTTCCTTTCCGGCGGTGGACCCTATGTTGATAATGTGCCCGGATTTTCTCTGTACCATCTGTGGTATAAGTGCCTTGGAAACATACAATAAGCCTTTTACGTTTATATCCAACATGGCGTCCCAATCTTCTAGATTCCCTTCATGAACGGGGTCTAACCCATGCGCATTTCCCGCATTATTGATAAGAATATCTATTTGGGAAAATTCTTCCGGCAAGCCATCTATTGCCTTGTTAACCATGGTTTTATCCCTTATATCAAAATTTAAGGTATGGATATCAACTTCTTTTTCCAATTCATTTTTAAGTTGGTCCAACCGCTCTTGACGCCTACCGCAGATTACCAAGTTTATTCCATTTTTGGCAAAAAGTACGGCGGTTGCTTTACCTATACCACTGGTAGCTCCCGTTATAAATGCTGTTTTTTTCATCTTCAACTTTTTTATGCGACTTCATGACCTTCGTTGGCTTCAAGTAAGATAAACCAATCTTGTAAATCCATCTCTATGCGTACTGCTTCCATAGCTAATTTTAATCGCTCCGGAGTTGCCGTACCTACCACAGGATGTATTTTAGAAGGGTGTTTAAGTATCCATGCCAATAACAACTGATCTTCAGTAGCATTATATTTCTTGGTAAATTCTTTTAACAATTTACCAATTCTTTGGTTTACAGGGGTATCATTTCTAAAATAAGAACCTAAGGGACTCCATGACATGGCAAGCCTATCATGAACGATACAATCATCTAAAACACCATTGTTCATTGCTTCATTGGAAGTCAATGAATACTCTATCTGATTGGCCTCTACCGGAACCTTCTTTTCAAT
The DNA here is from genome assembly GCF_007827235.1 of Maribacter sp. MAR_2009_72. Classification (NCBI taxonomy): domain Bacteria; kingdom Pseudomonadati; phylum Bacteroidota; class Flavobacteriia; order Flavobacteriales; family Flavobacteriaceae; genus Maribacter; species Maribacter sp. MAR_2009_72. Next base: position 2,545,196 of record NZ_VISB01000001.1, read on the forward strand.
AAGCTTTATTTGGGACGGTGTAAAATTTGAGACCCCAAATTGTTTGATCTTTCCTTGCTGCTTTAAATGACCAATAGCCTCTGCAATCTCAAACGGATCCATGAGCGGACTTGGCCTGTGCAATAACAATAGGTCCAAAAAATCTGTTCGTAAGAGTTTTAAGGACCTTTCCACAGATGCTATGATATAATCCTTTCCATACTCATAGTGTTTTACCCTATTGGTTCTATCCTTTACATTAAACTGTATACCACACTTGCTGATCAATTGTACATTCTCCCTGGCAATACCGCTTTGTGCAAAGGCTTTACCAAATTGGTCCTCGTTCGTATAATCCCCATAAATATCGGCATGGTCAAAAGAGGTAATTTTATTCTCCATACATTGGTTCATTAAAGAAACCATTTCCGTAATAGAAAGTTGTTTGCCCCAATTACCCCATGTCATGGTACCTGCTATAATTCTAGAATACGTGGTCGTGTTGTTCATAGGTCGATGAATTTAAAAAGAAATCCCTTAAAGGCTTCATAAAAATATAGGGTTTTCGTTATTTTTAACCTATCATTAACAGCTACTGAGTGATTTAATTTTCAATTTGCATGACTGTTAAAATTCAGAAGGCTAATAACCAATTATATAACGATTTAAATGGAAGAAAATACTTCAGTTGACATTAGTGCCGTAAATGAGAAAATTACTCGTGAAAGTGCTTTTATCGATTTATTGATGCTTGAAATGAACAAGGTAATCGTGGGCCAAAAATATATGGTAGAACGGTTATTGATAGGTCTTCTGGGCCAGGGACATATTTTATTGGAAGGTGTACCCGGGCTGGCAAAAACATTAGCAATAAACACCCTCTCCAAAGCCGTTAAAGGAAGTTTTAGCAGAATACAGTTTACCCCAGACCTGCTTCCAGCGGATGTTGTAGGTACTATGATATACAATATGAAAGTGAACGATTTTTCTATTAAGAAAGGTCCCATTTTCGCCAATTTTGTTTTGGCAGATGAAATTAACCGTGCCCCGGCAAAAGTACAGTCCGCCCTTTTGGAGGCCATGCAGGAAAAACAGGTAACCATTGGTGATGAAACGTTTACCTTGGACAAGCCTTTTTTGGTAATGGCTACCCAAAACCCGGTAGAACAGGAAGGTACTTACCCTTTACCTGAAGCACAGGTAGATCGTTTTATGTTGAAAACGGTTATTGATTATCCAAAAATCAATGAGGAGCAACTCATAATGCGCCAAAATTTACTTGGTAATTATGAAGCGGTCAACGCCGTAGTATCCATAGATCAGATTCTTAGTGCCCAAAAAGCAGTTAGAGAAGTATATATGGACGAAAAAATAGAAAAGTATATTCTAGATATCGTATTTGCTACCAGGTATCCAGAAAAATACAACCTTGAAAGTTTAAAACCGTTGATAAGTTTTGGTGCTTCTCCAAGGGGTAGTATAAACTTAGGTGTTGCCGCCAAGTGTTATGCGTTCATTAAAAGAAGAGGCTATGTGGTACCCGAGGATGTAAGGGCCGTTGTACACGATGTATTAAGGCATAGAATTGGTATTACCTATGAAGCGGAAGCAGAAAATATCACTTCTGTAGATATTATCAATAAAATCGTAAACGAGATAGAAGTACCATAACGTTATTCGTTGGCGTTCAGCGTACAATTGGCGTATGTAAACCCAATTGCATTTATTTTATGCTGACAATTTTAGAAATAACGGCTGTTTCAATAACAAAATGGATACCAAAGAACTACTCAAAAAAGTACGAAAGATAGAGATAAAGACCAGGCGTCTTTCCGACCATATATTTGGTGGGGAATACCACTCTACCTTTAAAGGTAGGGGCATGACGTTTAGTGAAGTACGCCAGTACCAATTTGGGGATGATGTCAGAAATATAGATTGGAACGTAACGGCCCGGTACAATGAACCGTTCATAAAGGTGTTTGAGGAAGAACGGGAACTGACCATGATGCTTCTTGTAGATATAAGCGGTTCTGAACTGTTCGGTACCACCAACCAGTTCAAAAATGAGATCATAACTGAAATTACGGCAACATTGGCATTCAGTGCATTACAAAACAACGATAAGGTAGGTTTGATCCTGTTCTCTGACCAAGTTGAACTGTTCATACCTCCAAAAAAAGGAAAGACCCATGCACTACGCATAATTAGGGAACTGTTGGAATTTAAACCAAAAAGTAACAAAACGGATATTGGCCAGGCACTAAAATTTTTGAGCAGTGTCATGAAAAAAAAGGCCATTGTCTTCGTCCTTTCTGATTTTATTGGCGATGATTACGAAAAAACATTAAAAATTACCGGAAACAAGCACGACGTTACCGGAATAAGGATTTATGATGAAAGGGAGCAGACTATTCCTAATTTGGGAATGGTTCAACTAGAAGATGTAGAAACAGGTAAATTACAATTGGTTAATACACAGTCTAAAAAAGTACGTAATGCGTACGCCCAATTCAACAAGGAACGTGTTGCCTACTTCAAAGAGGCTTTTACAAAGGCCGGTTGTGGCACATTGGACTGTAGGGTAGATGAAAGTTATGTAAAGAAATTATTGGGCTATTTTAAAAGAAGAGGTTGATTCGAATGATTAATGATAAGTACTTACTTAAAATAAGCTTTTCGTTCTATAAACGATATGTGCCGGTATTAGTTTTTTTAAGCTGTTTACTTCAGCTGTCCGCACAGGAAAAACCAATTTTACAAACTTCAGTAGATACGACTTCCATAAAAATTGGCGAGCAGGTTCAATGGACCGTTACCGTTGAGGTGGATACCACTGCACAAGTCATTTTTCCTGAAGGACAAACATTTTCACCACTAGAGACCGTTGAGGCATTTGCTACCGATACTACTAGAAAAAAAGACCGCCTGACCTTGCAAAAAATTTATGCCCTTACCCAGTTTGATTCCGGTGCATATAAATTGCCTTCACAACGAATTGAAATTAATGGTACCGGCTATATGACGGATTCAATGTTGATCAATGTTGCAACTGTGCCCGTAGACACCTTAAATCAAAAAATGTACGACATTAAACCCATTATTAATGTCGAAAAGAGCAATACGGAAATTTTAAAATTTATACTTTACGGTATACTGATTTTACTTCTTTTGGGCGGTATGTTTTATTGGTTCGTTCTTAGAAAAAAACCATTGACAGAGGAAGAAAAAGTAGCGCTTTTGCCCCCATATGATAGAGCTATTTTGGAACTTAAGCGATTGGAGAATTCCAAATACTTAATACAGGATGAATACAAGGAATATTACTCTGAACTAACGACTATAGTACGTTCTTATTTAGAAGAAGATGTCCATGTTACGGCACTGGAAAGTACAACTGGCCAACTGATTGAAAAACTGGAACTTTTAAAGGATGCCGGTGAGCTAAATTTGGATGACGATACCATAAAACAGTTTCAACAGATATTGCAAACGGCAGATTTGGTGAAATTTGCAAGAAACAAACCATCTACCCAAGTAGCGGAACAAGATCGCAAATTAGTAGAGCAAATTGTGGAGAAAACACATGAAGCCCTACCTGAACCTACTGAAGAGGAATTACTGGAGCAAGCGGAATACCAAGAAGAGCTGGAAAGAAAACAGAAAAAGAAAAAAATCATCCTTGGTATTGCATCGCTAGTGGCATTATTACTCGTTGCTACTACAATTGCCGGTATAAAGTTTGGATTTGGATATGTAAAGGATACCGTTCTTGGACATCCTACCATGGAATTGCTTGAAGGGGATTGGGTACGTAGTTCATATGGTTTTCCACCTATTGAACTGGAAACGCCTGAAGTAATGGTCAGGCAAGAGGTAAAATTACCGCCAGAAGCCAAAGCTGCCATAGCGGACATACAAGCTTTTACCTACTCAAGCCAAATTGGTCTGTTTAGTGTTGCCGCTACTTCCATTACATTGAACGATCCCAATGCAGAGCCCGATTTTGATAAGACCATTGAGCAGATTTTATCCAATTTTGAGGCCCAAGGGGCAAAAAACATTATTACCAAACAAGAAGAATTCTCTACGATAAGTGGTGTCACGGGTGTTAAGGTTTTTGGTAGCGGCAAATTTTCTACGCCAAAAGTAACCGAATCGCTAGACGGCAAATACACTGTTTTATTATTTGGCGGCAAGGGTTTTCAACAGTATGTAATCTTAACTTGGTTAGAAGATGATGATTACGCACAAGAAATAGTTGACCGAATTTTAGCATCGGTAGAAGTTAAAACAGAAGTATAAATGTTAGAAAATATATCTTTTGCAAATCCAGGATTCTTTTGGCTGTTTCTACTACTGCCATTAGCCATTGCATGGTATATCTTTAAGCAAAAAGAACAGACTGCGTCTCTTCGTATATCAAGTTTAAAAGGGTTCGATCAAATTAGCTTATTGCCAAAACTTAAACCCTTGTTGTTCTTCTTGCGTCTTATGGCTTTGAGTGCTATTATCGTAGCAATGGCAAGACCCCAGACAGAAGACATATCAACACGTACCAAAACGACCAAGGGTATAGATATCGTTATGGCAATAGATGTGTCTTCAAGTATGTTGGCCCGTGATCTTAAGCCAAACAGATTATCAGCTTTAAAAGAAGTAGCCGCAGATTTTATAAAGAAAAGACCAAATGACCGTATAGGACTGGTAGCCTATGCTGGTGAAGGATATACCAAGACGCCAATTACTACGGATAAAGCTATTGTCATCAATGCACTTTCAGAAATTAGTTATGGTCAATTGGAAGATGGTACGGCTATTGGTATGGGACTGGCAACTTCTGTCAATAGACTAAAGGAAAGCAAGGCAAAGAGTAAAATAATCATTTTACTTACGGACGGTGTAAACAACTCTGGGTTCATAGAACCACAGACCGCAGCGGATTTGGCCATTGAATTCGGAATTAAGACGTATACAATTGGCCTTGGCACCAATGGCAATGCATTGTCCCCGGTATCCTATAACGCAGACGGTTCGTTTAGATACGGTATGAGACAAGTAGAAATAGATGAAGCTCTTTTAAAGGAAATTGCACAGGCCACAGGCGGAAGATATTTTAGGGCTACGGATAATGAGTCTCTAGAAGAAATCTATGATGAGATCAACAAATTGGAAAAAACAGAAGTTGAAGAATTCAAATATTACCGTTATGAAGAGAAATTTAGACCTTGGATCTTAATTGCGGGGGCGCTTCTATTATTTGAATGGATTTTAAGGAACACTCTTTTTAGAAGTTTTGTATAATATGGTACAGTTAGACGAAAAAATATATTTCTACTTGCTCATTATCATTCCGGTAATTGTGGTACTGTACCTAATGGTCTTGATTTGGAAAAAAAGAACCCAAAGAAAATTTGCGGATACCGCACTGCTTAAAAGACTTACCCCAAGCTACTCCACAAATAAAAGTGCTTTAAAGCTAATACTCTTCATCTTAAGCTTAGGATTATTGGTCGTAGGTTTGGTCAATCCCAAAATTGGTACAAAATTAGAGACCGTTAAACGTGAAGGGGTAGATATTGTATTTGCTGTTGATGTTTCTAAAAGTATGTTGGCCGAAGATATTGCCCCTAACCGATTGGAAAAAGCAAAAAGACTGGTTTCGGAAATAATCAATCAATTGGCCAGTGATCGTATAGGGATTATTGCATATGCCGGACAAGCATATCCACAACTGCCCATAACTACGGATTACGGAGCGGCAAAAATGTTCTTGCAAGGTATGAACACAGATATGTTGACCTCACAAGGTACTGCTATAGACCAAGCCATTGAACTTGCCAGCACGTATTACGATGATGCGGAGCAAACAAACAGGGTACTGTTCATTATTTCTGATGGAGAAGACCATTCCGAGGGTTCTACTATAGATGCCGTAGAGGACGCCGTAGATGAGGGCATAACCATTTATACCATTGGTGTCGGAAAAGCAAAAGGTGCACCAATTCCTATCAAAAGAAACGGAATTTTAGAGAGCTTAAAGAAAGATAATCAAGGGGAAACCGTAATAACCAGGTTAAATGAAGCTGTATTGGTTGATATTGCCAATGAAGGTAAAGGACAATATATAGATGGTTCCAACACAGATGCAGCTGTGGAATTCATTAAGGAGGAATTGTTGAAAATGGACAAAAAAGAGTTTGAGGCCAAACAATTTGCAGAATACAAAGATCAGTTTCAATGGTTCATTGGGGCGGCCCTTTTGCTTCTCTTTTTAGATATTTTTATATTGGACCGTAAAACAAGCTGGTTAAAGAAATTAAACCTGTTCAACGAAAAAAGACATGAATAAAATCAGAATTATCACCCTATCGGTTTTTGTTTCTTTGTCTGCTAATTGTATTGCTCAGGAAATGAACGAGCAAGAAAAGGAAAAGGCATTGAAAACCTCTACCAATCTTACATGGGAAGGCAATAAATCCTTATCCGAAGATGATTTTATTGCCGCAGAGGTCAATTATAGAAAAGCCATATCAGAAAGCCCGGAAAATAGTGCCGCTCCTTATAATTTGGGCAATGCCTATTATTTGAACGAGACCTATAACGAAGCTTTCAGTAGATTTAAGGAAGCAGGAGAAACATCGACCTCCAAAAAAGACAAGCACAGCGCTTACCATAATATGGGCAACGTTTTTATGAAACGTAAAGAATATGAAAAAGCTGTTGAAGCTTATAAGGAAGCTTTAAGAAATGATCCTACGGACGAAGAGACAAGGTACAACCTTGCTCTAGCAAAAGAACTACTTAAAAAAGACGAGGAAAACAAACAACAGAACCAAGACGATAAGGACGAGGACAAAAAGGACAAGGACGAAAACAAGGACCAGGACAAAAAAGACGAAGGGGAAAACGAGGACAAGAAAGACCAAGGAGATGAAGGGGACAAAGGTGAGGAAGGCGATAAAAATGAAGAGCAAAAAGACGAGAACAAAGATGGTGAACGCGATAAAAAAAATCAAAAGAAACAACCTGAACAAGGGGATAAGGAGCAACAACAGCAACCTAGGCCAAATCAACTTTCCAAACAGCAAGTTGAAAATTTATTAAGGGCAATGCAAAACGCTGAGAAAAAAGTTCAAGATAAAATTGACGCCAAAAAAGTTAAAGGTGTTAAGATTAAAAACGAAAAAGATTGGTAAAGATTAAGGGCATTTTAAAATACTCATTGGCACTATTGTTTTTGCTATCGTCCTCTATGGTGATGGCACAGGACAATAGTGGAGTAACGTTTGAAATGAAATTAAGCAAACCCAAATTAGGCTTAAATGAACGTTTGCGGGTAGATTTTGTCATGAACCGTGACGGCGATAATTTTAATCCCCCTGATTTTGAAGGATTTAGGGTCATCATGGGTCCGTCACAATCCATAAGTTCTTCATGGATCAATGGGGTAAGGAGTTACTCCAAATCCTATTCCTACACATTGGCCCCTACAGCAAAGGGAAAATTTACCATTAAGCAGGCATCCATATCAATTGGGGGAGAAACCTACAAATCCTTGGCAAAAGAAGTTGAAGTGACCGCTGCGGTGGATAAACCAAGTGATCAAATGACGGCAGATGACATTGCCGATGAAAACTTACATTTAGTTGCTGAGATTTCCAAAACTAACCCCTATTTGAACGAGGCCATTACAGTGGTCTACAAATTATATGTAAGTCCAAATATTAGTGTATCCAATTATCAACCCTTGGACAATCCTACCTATAATAATTTCTGGAGCCAAGATATTAAGGTATCCGCGTTAAGTGCCCAAAATGGAACTTATAAGGGCAAACCTTACAGATACGTAACTTTAAAACGTGTAGTGCTGTATCCCCAAAAATCCGGTAAGCTAGACATTGAACCCTTATCCTTGGATGTAACCGTGGACGTTCCCACAGGAAGACGCGATTTTTTTGGTAGCCGTATGTATGCCCAAACTAATAAAACGGTTTCCGCAGGCAGTAGGACCATAAATGTAAAGCCGTTACCGGTTGAAAACCAACCGGCAAATTTTAACGGTGCCGTAGGGGAATTCAATTTTAACGTGTCTACCAGTAAAACAAGTTTAAACGCTACGGAATCATTACAGGCTACCGTAGAGGTCAGCGGTAAGGGAAACCTTAAACTTTTTAAACTTCCAGAACCTGAATTACCTAGTGCTTTAGAAGTATACGAACCTGAATTTACGGAAGGGGTAAGAACTACGTTGAGCGGCATGCAGGGAAAAATCAGTAACCAATATACCATTGTACCGGCCTTTAGGGGAAAATACCCAATTGCCCCAATGAGTTTTAGCTATTTCAACCCTTCAACAGAAAAGTACACTACCTTAACCTCTGATGAAATTATCATCAATGTCATAGAAGGTCCTTTAAATGGATTGAATACCCCATCTCCAAATGTAGCGAATAGCAAACAGGCCGTGATCGCCAGTGGTACAAAGTTCAATTTTATAAAACTGACCCCAAACCTATCCGACAAAACAGTTTCATACTTTTTTAGGTCCACCAAATTTTATCTTTGGTTGCTACTACCTTTGTTATTAATACCCTTGGCAATCATTTTTAGGAAAAAGAGAGACGCCATAGCAGGAGACGTTGCCGGAAACAAGGTCAGAAAGGCCAATAAATTGGCTCGTAAATATTTGTCGGCGGCTAAAAAGGAATTGGGTAACAAAGATTCCTTTTATGTGGCATTGGAAAGGGCATTGCATAATTATTTAAAGGCCAAGCTTAAAATTGAGACCTCAGAATTCAGTAAAGATAAAATTGCCGTGTTATTGGACAAAAAAGGCATTGAAGAAAGCACCATTACCAATTTCATATCCTTATTGCAAAGTTGCGAAGCCGCAAGATATAGTCCATTTTCCGATGTTCAAATGCAGGCCGATTATGAAAAGGCCAGTGAGGTAATTTCATTAATGGATAAACAATTATAATCATGTTTAAAAAGATAGCATTCATCATTGGTCTTTTTACGGTTATTTGCTGTAGCGCCCAGAACAATAAATTGTTCGATCAAGCTACCACAGCCTATAATGCCGGTGAATATGATAGTGCCATAGAGTATTATACCCAAATATTGGATAACGGCAAGCATTCTGCCGCGGTTTATTTTAATATGGGCAACGCCTATTATAAACTTAATAAAATTGCCGAAAGCATATATTACTACGAAAAAGCTTTGTTGCTGGCGCCAAATGACCAAGAAATAAAGACCAATCTCAGTTATGCCCAAAATATGACCTTGGACGCTATAGATACCCTGCCAGAAACCGGACTATCCAAATTATATAAGAATATAACCGGCAAGCTAACCTTTGATCAATGGGCATACCTAGCAATTGCCGCTATGTTGGCATTTGTAATTCTGTACATCCTATTTTATTTTTCAAATTATTCCACACGAAAAAGGTGGACCTTTATTGGTAGCCTTTTAGCATTGTTCGTTAGTTTGGTGGCCATTGTATTCGCCTATATTCAACAAAGCGATTTCAATGCTTGGCAACCTGCCATCATTTTTGCTGAAGAAAGCGTCATAAAGTCCGAACCCAATACTGCCGGCCAACAATTATTTATTCTCCATTCGGGAACCAAAGTGAATGTGTTGGATGAATTGGAGCAATGGAACAAAATACAATTGACCGATGGTAAGACAGGGTGGGCCAATAAGGAAGATTTAAGGCTGTTGAAAGATTTTTAGATATAATTTAACAGATATTTAAAGACTCGGGCTTATCTTTGTCATCGATTCAAAAAAATGAAACATATAGCGCGCATTACTTTGTTATTATTATGGCTTTTTGCAATTACTGCACCTAGCATAATAACCTTGTGCGATACTGAAAACCCTATTGTGGTTACCAATCTTAATGAAGAGGAACAACAAGAGACCGGTAAAAAGTCAATGGGCGAAGAAAAATATGTAAAGGAAAATGCTATTGATTTTTCCTTAATTGCGCTTACCCAAAACACCAACAGCCGTAAGCATTATTTACTAGGCTGTTTTGATTTTGCTTTAGAAGTTATCTCTCCCCCACCGGAATACCTAGGTTAGTTTACCATTTTAATTTTTTTTAAGTAACTAATCAATCCTAAGCAGAGCGCTAGGATATAATTTCATTATTGTATGTTTAAGCATATTAAGAGCGATATTCCATCGAGTATCGTAGTATTTTTCGTAGCACTACCTTTATGTTTAGGTATTGCATTGGCCAGTGGGGCCCCATTGTTTTCAGGATTAATCGCCGGTATTATTGGCGGTATAGTAGTAGGAGGTTTAAGTGGCTCTAAAATTGGGGTCAGTGGACCAGCAGCAGGTTTGGCGGCAATTGTTTTAACAGCAATTGGAGCCTTGGGCGGTTACCAGAATTTTTTGGTTGCCGTTGTTTTAGGTGGTATAATCCAAATTATTTTTGGTGTTTTAAAGGCCGGTGTCATTGGATATTATTTTCCTTCTTCCGTTATTAAAGGAATGCTTACCGGTATTGGTATTATCATTATTTTGAAACAAATACCTCATTTTTTTGGTTATGACCCTGATCCGGAAGGAGATTGGGCCTTTTTCCAGGTTGATGGTGAAAACACTTTTTCAGAAATAATTAATACCGTTAACAATATAAGTCCAGGAGCTACACTAATTGCAATTATAGGGTTCTCAATTTTGCTATTATGGGACAAGGTTTTATCTAAAAAAGGCAAAATATTTCAACTGATCCAAGGACCATTGGTGGCCGTGGCCGTAGGTATTTTGTTTTATTTGCTGACCAAGGACAGTGATGTACTGGCAATATCCTCTGACCATTTAGTAAGTGTACCTGTGCCAGAAGATGCCGCATCGTTTTTGGGACAATTTAGCTTTCCTAATTTCAGCGCCATAACTAACCCACAAGTATGGGTTACTGCGTTTACTATAGCTTTGGTGGCCAGTCTTGAAACCTTGCTTTGTGTTGAGGCTACGGATAAATTGGATCCCCACAAAAATGTCACCCCAACCAATAGGGAACTTTTGGCGCAAGGTACAGGTAACATTATATCTGGTTTGATCGGTGGTTTACCAATTACACAGGTAATCGTTAGGAGTTCTGCCAATATACAGTCTGGGGGTAGAACTAAATTATCTGCCATAATACATGGTTTCCTTTTATTGATTTCGGTAATTCTTATTCCAAGATTGTTGAACATGATTCCATTATCGGTCTTGGCAGCAATTCTGTTCATAGTAGGGTACAAATTGGCAAAACCTGCCCTTTTCAAAAAGATGTACAAACTAGGGTGGAAACAATCCGTGCCATTTTTCGTAACTGTACTTGGTATTGTATTTACCGATCTTCTAATAGGTATAAGTTTAGGATTAGCGGTTGGTATTGTAGTTATTCTTTTAAAGAGTTACCAAAACTCGCATTTCTTACATATTGAGGACAATAGTAATGGTAAACACAAGATTAAGATGACCTTGGCAGAAGAAGTGACCTTTTTTAACAAAGGTGCTATTTTGAACGAATTGGATAGTTTACCACGAGATACCTATTTAGAAATAGATATTATGAAAACGAGATATTTAGATCATGATATCGTTGAAATTCTAGAAGACTTTAGCCTAAAGGCTAAGGAAAGAAACATAGATATAAAATTGGTTTCTAAACGTGGGGTGGTAGAAAACCCTCCAAGCTACATAGGATTCTTTGAAGAAAGGCCCAAGTCAAAATTGAGCCTCAGTTAATTAAAATGACCGTTTCTTACGGTCTATAAACTTGTAATTATGAAAACTAAAAAATATAAAATTGTCATTTTTACAGAATTAAAGGATTCCTTGGAAAATACCCTTAAAAGCACATTAAGCTTGGCAAAGGTATTTAAAGGTGAAATTGCCTTGTTTCATGTAAAAAAAGCAACCGATGTTGTAAAAAAAGAAAGTCAGTTATCTGCCATGCGCAATCTAAATGCAGGGTATATGGAAATGGAAAAGCAAATAAATGCCATAGTAAACACCTATTCTAAAAAATTTGGTGTTCCATTATCCTATTCCTGTGCCATAGGTAACGTAAAACATGAAATTGAACATTATATAGATAATGAGAAACCGGATTTTATAGTCCTGGGCAAAAGAAAGCCTAAACTATTTAATCTATTAGGTGACCACATCATACCTTTTGTCCTGAAAAAACATCATGGACCGGTATTTTTCACCGATCAAAAAAATGTTCTGGAATTAAATGGAGACCTTTCTTTGGGTATGTTAAGCGATTCTGAGGAAAATTCATTGACAGAATTGGTAACACGGTTGGTAACACATACTCAAAAACCATTGAAATCGTTTAAAATTTCCAAAAACAGTAAACCAAAAAGTAGTGAAAAAGAGGAAATTGGCACTAAAAATATTGAATTTGTATTTGATAAAAACGACAATACCTCAAAAACCATTTCCAACTATATAACCTTCAACAAGGTAAATCTACTATGTGTGGATAGAGGTGAATTAAACACCGATAAAAAGGGAAAATCTTTTTCAACGACCACCAATATTACCGATATTTTAGATAACCTTAATATTCCTTTATTATTAACAGGACAAATAACTAAAAATTAAAAACATATGAAAGCACATACTAAGGAAACACAAGCCACAATGACCCCGCAAAAGTCATTGGACTTTCTTAAGGAAGGAAATTTAAGGTTTCAAAATAACCTTAAGGCCAATAGAAATCTTTTAGAACAAGTAAATGATACTAGTGAAGGACAATTTCCTTTTGCTACGATATTGAGCTGTATAGACTCTAGGGTCTCTGCTGAGTTGGTGTTTGACCAAGGCTTGGGAGATATTTTCAGTGTAAGGATTGCAGGTAACTTTGTGAACGAGGATATCTTGGGCAGTATGGAATTTGGCTGTAAACTTGCAGGCACCAAACTTGTAGTAGTTTTGGGACATACAAGTTGTGGCGCAATAAAAGGGGCGTGTGATCACGCAAGGTTGGGTAACCTAACTGCATTGATCAACAAGATAGAACCTGCAGTAGATGCCGTTACAGAACCAAAGGACGAAAGCCTTAGAAATTCTAAGAATCTTGATTTCGTTGATAAAGTTGCCGCTAAAAATGTAGAAATGACCATTGCCAATATAAAAAAGTACAGTCCGGTATTGGCAGAAATGGAGAAAAACGGAGAAGTTTTGATCGTGGGCGCCATGTATGATATTTCTACAGGTGCCGTGGAATTTTTCGAACAGTAATAATCCTTGGTTTAATCGATTGTGAAAACCGATGAATACTTCATCGGTTTTTTTAAACCAGTATGTTAAAGAACCAATACACCACTGTTTACTACTGGAATTTTGTAATTTAACTTTCACTAAGAAGCAAGAATCACTTCTAACAAATTTGATGCTATTTCATTAAAATGTAATTAAAATATATGAAGAATCTGTTTTCAAATTTTAAGGGAGATTTATTTGGCGGTATCACCGCTGGAATCGTAGCATTGCCATTGGCATTGGCATTTGGTGTAAGTTCCGGAATGGGTCCCAGTGCCGGTCTGTACGGAGCAATTTTCATTAGCTTTTTTGCTGCACTATTTGGAGGTACCAATACCCAAATTTCAGGACCTACCGCTCCCATGACAGCAGTTAGTATGGTCGTCATTGCCGGTATCGTTGCCATTAACGATGGTAGCTTAGAAAAAGCCCTGCCCGCCATATTAATTGTCTTTCTACTTGCCGGACTTATGCAAATAGGTCTGGGACTATTGGGAATTGGTAAATATATACGTTACATACCCTATCCTGTAGTATCCGGCTTTATGACGGCAATTGGTGTCATAATCTTGGTTACCCAAATTTTACCTGCCATAGGGTACTACCCTAAGGAAGATTCCGAATTTGTAGCACAATACAAACCCATTGCCGAAGAAATCATCCTTGACAATATTTTAAAGGAAGAAGCGGGCGAAGGTATTTTGGTTCTTGAAAATTTTAAGGAAACCATAGCACGTGCCGAGCATATTACCGATGAGGACATGCTCAAAGAAGCCCAAACTTTGGCAAAATCCGAAGCTTCTGGAGTAATCGGTGCAATTAAAGTAATGCCAAGGGCCTTGAAAAATATAAATTGGTTAGAATTGATCTTGGCACTTTCTACCATTATCATCATTTATGGATTTAAACGCATTACGACAACTATACCAAGTGCACTAGTGGCTTTGGTGGTAGTTTCTGGGGTGGCCTATGGTTTGGGCCTGGACTATAGGCCCATAGAGCAGATACCCAGTGGTTTCCCGATTCCAAACCTTGGTATATTTACCCAATTTGAACTTTCATCTGTTACACCATACATATTTACGGCATTGACCCTAGCACTTTTAGGTGCCATAGATTCCCTTTTAACTTCTGTAGTTGCGGATAATATGACAAAGACAAAGCACCAACCAAACAAAGAACTTGTGGGTCAAGGTATAGGGAACAGTATTGCCGCAGTTTTTGGTGGTATACCAGGTGCCGGTGCAACCATTAGAACCGTAGTCAATATCAATGCAGGCGGAAAAACCAAATTATCCGGAATGGTAGCCGGAGTTCTACTGTTGATAATTCTTCTAGCTTTAGGTCCGGTTGCTTCACAGATTCCTGCGGCCGTACTAGCGGGAATATTGGTAACAGTTGGTATAGGTGTAATGGATTATAAAGGCTTAAAGGCCATACCCAGCCTTCCCAAAGATATGAGTTTGGGTCCTTTTAAATTTAGTTCAGAAGTGGTGATCATGTTAGTGGTATTGGTACTTTCATCAGTATGGAACTTGGTTTATGCAGTCGGTATTGGTTTAGTGATCGCATCTTTAATGTTCATGAAAAAAATGGGAGATTTGACCGCGGAACGGTCAGATGTCAAAACGTTGGAAAAGGAAGTGAATTGGCCAGACGAAGCAGGGTTTCCCAAAAATTTACAGGAAGAGGTTTTTATTAAACATTTAAAAGGACCACTATTCTTTGGGTCTACCAGTGATTTCCAGCAAATGGCAGATCAAATTCCACGAACGGCATCTACAGTAATCATTAGGATGGGAAGAATGCAATATATGGATCAATCCGGGCTTTATACTTTGGAAGATGTACTTATCAGCCTTAAAAAGTCTGGGATTACCATATTATTTGTTGATGTCCTAAAACAACCAAGGTATATGATGGAACGTGTTGGCGTCATTCCTGATTTAATTCCAGAGGAACATATATTTGATAATTTTAAGGAATGTCTGGTTTGGGTCAAAGAGAACGTTAAGGACAAAATACCGTCAATGTAACCATCAAAAGGCAGAAAAACATATTCTACCTTTTTTAAAAGTTTTAAATTTGCGTCTTTAATCAACATGTATGATTGATAAGATAAAGGAACAGATTGCTGAAGTTAACTCGTTTACAGCCGATAATTTAGAAGCTGTAGAAACGTTTAGAATTAAATATTTAGGTAAAAAAGGAATTTTAAATGACTTCTTTGCTGAGTTCAAAAATGTGCCGAACGAACAAAAAAAAGAATTTGGCCAAACGATAAACGAATTAAAGCAAGCTGCTACAGAAAAATTTGAATCTTTAAAAGAGGTTTTAGAAAGTGTAACTATTAACGAGCAAGTGTATGGGGATTTAACCAGACCGGGTAATCCTATTGAACTTGGTTCTCGCCACCCTATTTCTATTGTAAAAAATAAAATCATAGATGTTTTTTCCAGAATAGGTTTCAATGTATCAGAAGGTCCGGAAATAGAGGACGACTGGCATAATTTTACCGCATTAAACCTACCAGAATACCATCCGGCAAGAGATATGCAGGATACTTTCTTTGTTCAAACAGATCCAGATATATTGTTGCGTACCCATACCTCATCGGTACAAGTACGCTACATGGAAAACAACCAACCTCCCATAAGAACCATATCACCTGGTAGAGTTTATAGGAACGAGGCTATTTCCGCTAGATCTCACTGTTTCTTTCATCAAGTAGAAGGGCTTTATATTGACAAGGATGTTTCTTTTGCAGATTTAAAACAAACACTACAATATTTTACGACAGAACTTTTTGGGAAATCCAAAATTAGACTTAGACCTTCTTATTTTCCTTTTACCGAACCAAGTGCAGAAGTAGATGTTTATTGGGGACTGGAAACTGAAACGGATTATAAAATGACAAAAGGTACCGGTTGGTTAGAGATTATGGGCTGTGGTATGGTAGACCCCAACGTGCTTAAGAACTGTGGTATAGACCCAGATATATATTCCGGATTTGCCTTTGGGATGGGTATTGACCGTATTGCACTTTTACTGCATCAAATTTCAGATATACGTTTATTGAGCGAGAACGACCTTCGTTTTCTAGAGCAGTTTAAAAGTACCCTATAAAATTCCTTGGTGAAAAAAGATATTGAAATACCTATTTCCAAAGATGTATATATAGCCATTGTCCATGAATGGAACGATGAATTTTTGGATAAGGATTGGAATGCCTACATTATTAATGACCGCCCCAATGCCATAGAAATGACAATGGTCGTTTCTAAAGGATATGATGGTGATCGTAAAACTTCTATCATGAGACATGCCGTAGATGTGGTCCATGCCAAATCCTATAAAAAAATAGAAGTAGTGCAGGAAGACGTACTAGGCTTGCACAACGAGTTTTATGTAACCTATTTTGCTGACCAAAAATTATTTGAAAGAAAGTTCATTTTTGAGAAGAATACCGTAAACATTCAAAATTTGGTAACCATACCCCTTATTGAAAAAGAGGGAGTTCTTGCAAAATAGTACTTTTCCAAAGCAACCATTTTTTGTTTACACGTCTTAGAGAAAAAGAATATGAGCTTTAAATTATTCGTTTCCCTATTTCTTTTAGCTTTCCTATATAACTGTAAAATTGATGACGGATTAGATTGTACCGTAATTGATTGTGCTACCGAACAATTATTTTCCATTGAATTTCTGGATGAAGAAGGAACTAATTTAATTACCAACGAAACCTATAAACTAGATACAATTGAAATTACAACTGATGGAACTCGTTTAGAGTTAATTCCGCTGGATTCTACCAAACTAGTAACTTTCATAATCGTTGGTGCTATTGGGGAAACCAGCTATTCCATAAAGCTACACCCAAACGAAACCGATACCTTGGTCTTGACAACGGTTGAACCTACAACAAACATAAATCAATGTTGTACCGCCCTTCCTATTATAGAGAAGGTTAGTTATAATCAAAAACAGAAAAACATAATACAAATGGACAATGGTTTTGAAAAGATAAGTGTTGTTAAATAACCTTTAATCCCATTTCTTAAAAGGGTTTTTACTCAATTGGGAATTATAATATTTAATCATGCCCGTTACCTCTTCACCCAACCAACTGGGTTTTTTAAATGATTCGTTTTCCGATTCCAGTTCTACCTCTGCAATGGTTAAACCCTCATTATCCCCAAAAAACTCATCCACTTCAAATATATGATTACCTAAAGGAACGTCATATCGGCATTTTTCAAGTACTCCTTTTTCACACAATTTCAATAACTCTTCAGCATCTACTACAGAAATTTCCTTTTCCCATTCAAATCTGGATGTGCCCGAAGCATTGGATTTCCCCTTTACGGTAATAAAGCCTAAATCTCCCTTTATTCTAATTCTAACCGTTCTGCTGGGGTCTGTATTTAAAAAGCCTTGTACTATTCTAGTTTTAGATCTTGCTTCAGATTTATAATCTTCTGAACTGACCAAAAACTTACGTTCTATTTCTATCATATGAATGGGTAATTCTTCTATTCATAAACTAAGATAAGTCTTAAATTTGCTTATGCCCAATGAAATGCCTCTTCGAAAAATTATCCATGTGGATATGGATGCATTTTATGCGTCCGTAGAAGAGTTGGACAACCCAGAATTAAAGGGCAAACCCTTGGCCGTTGGTGGCAGTGAGAAAAGAGGCGTGGTATCGGCAGCTAATTATGAAGCCCGTAAGTTTGGTGTGCGTAGTGCGATGAGCGGATTTCAAGCTAGAAAAAACTGCCCTCACCTTACTTTTGTAAAACCACGGTTTGACCGTTATAAGGAAATCTCAAAACAAATACGGGCCATTTTCTTTGAATACACAGATTTGGTAGAACCATTGTCGCTTGATGAAGCATACCTAGATGTAACCGTAAATAAAAAAGGAAACCCTTCTGCCACTATGCTTGCCACAGAAATTCGGCAACGTATTCTAGAAAAAACAGGTTTAAATGCATCCGCAGGAATTTCGATCAATAAATTTATAGCCAAAGTAGCAAGTGATATCAATAAACCTAACGGACAAAAAACGGTTAATCCAGAAGAGGTAATTCCGTTTTTAGAAAATTTAGATATCCGTAAGTTTTATGGCGTTGGTAAGGTTACTGCAGAAAAAATGTATAAGCTGGGCATTTTTATTGGCAAGGACTTAAAATCAAAATCCATTGAATTTCTTGCCGAAAATTTTGGCAAAAGCGGACCATACTATTATCATGTAGTTCGTGGTATTCATAATAGTGAAGTTAAACCGCACCGCATACCAAAATCTGTTGGAGCGGAACGTACATTCAACGAAAACCTCAGCAGTGAAATTTTTATGCTGGAAAGGTTAGAGCATATTGCGCAAGAATTGGAGCGAAGATTAAAAAAATCTACCATTGCCGGAAAAACCATAACACTCAAAATAAAATACAGTGATTTTACCCTGAATACCAGAAGCAAGACCATACCTTATTTTATTTCTGATAAAGCCTTGATCCTGGAGACTGCCAAAGAGTTACTTTATCAAGAAGAGCTTCAGAATTCGGTTAGACTGTTGGGTATTTCTTTATCTAACTTAAATACAGATGATAAAAAGGTGAAAAAAACTGACGATAAATCAATTTTAGTGCAATTAAAGTTTGATTTTTAATTATTTACACCCGTTTTTAGCCTTTTGATCAATAATTGTAAATGTTAACAAAAATTAACGGCTTTTAGTTGTGCAGCAATTATGGCTAGAATAATTTTGGCTCCTTAAATGAAAAAGAGTTTATTAAAATTCCTTCTTTCCATCTGTATACTACTAACCGGTATATACAGCCCTCTATACGGTAACTACAATATAGAGCATACCTCTTTTCATCACATTCAGCAATTTCAAAATGCGATAGCCAATACCCAAGAAACGGTTGCTTTACACAAAAATGTTCTTAAAAACTCATTTGGCGACCTAGATAAGGCAATGGCTATTGAGGCTATAGAAATTGAAGAAGAAGAGAGCAAACAATCTCACTATCAAAAAGATGTAGCGCACCAACAAGCTTCTGCGTCATTTTATTTATTAGCTGTTTTATTCTTATTCAGCTATTTTACAAATAGCAGCACACAAAAAAAGCTATTTACTTTTCTACCCATAGCAAATAGGCGCTTTGTCCTATATCAGGTATTTCGTATTTAAAATTTCTCCAGGTCAAATCTCTATTTGACACAAAACACGTCTACATTTTTTTAGCAGCAGCCAATTTTAAGATGTAATCATCTTCTGCTTTAAGAATTGTGCGTGTCTCCACATATTCACATTTTATTTTCCAATCAATTAAATATTATACTTATGACCAAGAGCGTACTCCTGATCGCTACCGCATGCACTTTGTTCATTGTGGCAAGCTGTAATTCTAAAAAAGAAAAAAAAGAAGAGCACACCAAATTCTTAATAACCAGTCCAATTAAAAAAGACACTTCTATTACCAAAGATTATGTATGTCAAATACATTCATTTAAACACATTGAACTTAGGGCCCTTGAAAAAGGATATTTGAACGAAATTCATGTAGACGAAGGACAGTTAGTGAAAAAAGGGCAAAAAATGTTCAATATAATGCCCAACATTTATGAAGCAGATTTACAAAAAGCAAAGGCAGAGGCTAAAGTTGCCGAAATAGAACTACAAAATACCCAACTTTTAGCTGATGGAAATGTGGTTTCTGAAAACGAATTATCCATGGCAAAAGCTAATTTTGATAAGGCCAACGCAGAAGTTTCGCTTGCACAGACCCATTTAGGCTTTACCAATATTCGAGCTCCTTTTGATGGTATCATGGACCATTTACATGTTAGGGAAGGTAGCCTTTTAGACGAGGGCGAACTACTTACCACCTTATCCGATAATTCTAAAATGTGGGTCTATTTCAATGTACCCGAGGCGGAGTATCTAGACTATATCATGAGTACGGACAAAGACTCTAAAAAAGAGGTTCAACTGTTAATGGCCAACAATAAAAGGTTCAACCAAAAGGGAATTGTTGAAACTATTGAAGGTGAATTCAATAATGAAACCGGTAACATTGCCTTTAGGGCCACCTTCCCTAACCCAGATCAGATTCTAAGACACGGTGAAACCGGTAGCGTACTCATGACCATTCCTTTCAATGACGCTTTGATCATACCACAAAAAGCAACTTTTGAGATATTGGACAAACGCTATGTTTTTGTTCTTGATAATGATAATGTTGTTCACCAAACCGAAATTTCGGTTGCCGCTGAATTGCCTCACCTATTTGTAGTCAACAAAGGTCTTCAACTTAAAGACAGAATTTTGGTAGACGGTATCAGAATGGTTAAAAACAATGAAAAGATTGAAACCCTATTTGCCGAACCTACCGAGGTAATGTCAAAATTGGCCGTTTACGCCGAATAACCAAAAAACAAAGAACATGTTCAGTAAGTTTATAAAAAGACCGGTATTGGCTATTGTCATATCGGTAATCATAGTATTCGTAGGGTTGCTCTCCATAAAGCAATTACCTATTTCACAGTTCCCGGATATTGCGCCCACCACGGTCAATATCTTTATAGCCTACCCGGGCTCTAGTGCAGACGTACTGGTAAAATCAACGCTTATTCCATTAGAAACCGCAATTAATGGTGTACAAGATATGCGCTATATTGCTTCTGATGCTACAAGTGCCGGTGAAGGCACCATCCGTATCATCTTTGAGCCTGGCACAGACCCTGACCAAGCAGTTGTGAGGGTCAAAACAAGGGTGGATCAAGTAATGCCATTATTACCAGAACTGGTACAACGTGAAGGTGTTATCATTACTCCTGTACAGCCAAGTATGCTTATGTACGTAAACCTGTATAGTGACAATGCAGATGATCATGAGCTGTTTCTATACAACTATGCATACACCAAAATGATTCCTGAAATTCAACGAATAGATGGTATTGCAAGTGCACAGATCTTAGGTAGCCGTAAGTTTGCCATGCGCGTATGGTTAAAGCCTGATCGTATGCGTGCCTATAATATTTCTGCCGAAGAAATTCTTGAGGCTATGGAAGAGCAAAGTATTTTGGCACGCCCCGGTAGAATTGGGCAAAGTTCCGGCAAAACCTCACAGTCCCTGGAATATGTTCTCATGTACCAAGATAGGTATGATGAACCTCAACAATACAAAGACATTATTCTTAAGGCAAATGCCGAAGGCGAAATCTTAACGCTTGGTGATGTAGCAGACGTGGAGCTTGGTAGCGAATTTTTTGATATCTACTCTAACCTAGATGGAAAACCATCAGCATCTATAGTATTGAAACAAACTTTTGGTAGTAATGCCAGTGATGTTATCGATGAAGTAAAATCCAAGTTGAACGAGCTTAAAAAAGACCTTCCCACAGGTCTGGATTACAAAATTAGTTATGACGTTTCCAACTTTTTAAATGCATCCGTAGAACAAGTAATACACACACTACGAGATGCCTTTATTCTGGTGGCCATAGTTGTATTTCTCTTTTTGGGCGATTGGCGCTCTACCTTAATTCCCATTATTGCCGTACCCGTTTCCTTGATCGGGGCATTTTTTATTATGCAGTTATTTGGACTCTCCATTAACCTAATTACCCTTTTTGCATTGGTACTGGCCATTGGTATTGTGGTTGATGATGCTATAGTAGTGGTTGAAGCCGTACATGCTAAAATGGAAGAAACCCATGTGGGACCTTATGAAGCCGTAAAATTAGTAGTTAACGAAATAGGGGGTGCCATAATAGCCATTACTTTGGTAATGGTTTCGGTGTTCATTCCTATTGCTTTTATGACGGGACCTGTTGGGGTTTTCTACCGTCAGTTTTCTATAACCATGGCCGGCTCAATAATTCTATCGGCTATTGTAGCCCTAACCTTAACACCTGTGCTCTGTGCCATGATTCTTAAAAACAACCATGGCAAACAACGTAAAAAAACAATTGTAGATAAATTCATTGATTGGTTTAATAGAGGTTTTGAAAAACTTACGGGTAGGTATGGTAACATCCTAAGTAAAATTGTTGCAAGAAGAGTATTGACCTTTGGTATTCTGGGTGCTTTTTGTGTCGCCATATTTTTCACCAACAAAAGTTTACCTGCTGGTTTTATACCAAACGAGGATCAAGGTATGATCTATGCCATTATACAAACACCACCGGGTTCTACCTTAGAACGTACCAATGATGTAGCCCATAAATTACAGCAAATCTGCGAAGAGACCGAAGGTGTGGAGTCCGCCTCTTCATTGGCTGGTTATGAAATCATGACCGAAGGGCGTGGATCAAATGCCGGTACGGTATTGATCAACCTTAAACCCTGGAGCCAGCGTCATCATTCCGTTCATGAAATCATGGAAGAGCTAGAGGAAGAAACCAAAGATCTAGGTGCAGTTATTGAATACTTTGAACCACCTGCGGTACCCGGTTTTGGATCTTCTGGCGGATTCTCCATGCGTCTTTTAGATAAAACGGACGGAACCGATTATCACGAATTTGAAAAAATCAATAATGATTTTATGGAAGCGTTGTCTAAACGGGATGAGCTTACCGGACTCTTTACGTTTTACTCTGCCAATTACCCCCAATATGAATTAAAAATCAACAATAAGATTGCCATGCAAAAAGGGGTTTCCATTGATAAAGCTATGGAAAACCTGAATATATTAATTGGTAGTACCTATGAACAAGGTTTTATTCGTTTTGGTAGATTTTTTAAGGTGTATACCCAAGCTGCTCCTGAATACAGGGCGTTACCATCTGACCTAGAAAAACTGTTCGTAAAGAACGAAGAGGGAGAAATGGTTCCATATTCCGCCTTTATGTCCATGGAAAAGAGACTGGGACCAAATGAGATCACCAGATATAATTTATACAATTCCGCTTCTATAAGAGGGCTTCCTGCTAGCGGTTATACCAGTGGTGATGCTATACAAGCTATTAACGAAGTTGCAGAGCAAACCTTACCTAGAGGCTTTGATGTGGCTTGGGAAGGTCTGTCATATGATGAGGCGCAAAGAGGAAATGAATCGCTCTACATTTTTATGGTGGTATTGATCTTCGTATACTTTGTTTTGGCGGCCCAGTATGAAAGCTTCCTACTTCCGTTCGCCATCATTCTATCACTACCGGTAGGTGTTCTTGGGTCTTTCTTTATGCTAAAGGCAATGGGACTCGCAAATGATGTTTATGCACAAATCGGACTCATTATGCTTGTTGGCCTATTGGGCAAAAATGCCGTGCTTATCGTTGAATTCGCAGTTCAAAAAAGAAGACAGGGGAGCACTATTCTAGAAGCCGCCATTGAAGGTGCAAAGGTGCGTTTTAGACCTATTCTAATGACTTCCTTTGCTTTTATAGCTGGACTAATTCCCTTGGTTATTGCACATGGCGCAGGGGCAATAGGTAATAGAACCATTGGTGGGTCGGCAATGGGCGGTATGCTTATGGGTACATTAATAGGTGTACTTATTATCCCTGGCCTGTATTACATTTTCGCAAAAATGGCAGATGGTCGTGGACTTATTAAAGGGGAGTCGGACGAACCCGTATCGGAAGAGTTTATGAGACTAAGCGAAGGTGAAAGTAAAACACGCCAAAAGCTTCGCGAACTAAAGCAAATGATTAAAAAACTAACCAAAAAAGAAGATAATGATTAAGATAAACAATACCATGAAGCATGGTAAGATCCTATTGCTATTTTTAATACTAATGGGTCTCTTCTATTCTTGTGCGCCCACAAAGCAATTAAAATCGGCAAATACAAATTTACCTGCAAGTTTTGATGGTTTGCCCGTAGATACATTAAATAGTGCTCAATTAAAATGGAGCCATTTCTTTGAAGATGAGCATCTTATTGCATTGATAGATACCGCCTTGGCAAATAACCAAGAGTTGCGCATTATGATGCAACAAATTGATGTTGCCCAGAACGAAGTGAAAGCAAGAAAAGGAGAATATTTGCCTTTTATAAATTATGGTGCCGGAGCTGAAGTAGAAAAAGTTGGCGAATATACCCGTAACGGTGCTGTTGAAAAAAACCTGGATATCAGGGAAGGCGAAGAATTTCCTGAGCCTTTAACAGATTACTCCGCCGGTCTATTTGCTACCTGGGAATTGGATGTTTGGAAAAAACTACGCAATTCCAAAAAGGCCGCCACCTTAGAATACCTATCTACTATTGAAGGCAAAAACTTTATGGTTACCAGGTTAATTGCGGAAATAGCCCAATCCTATTACGAATTGATCGCATTGGATAATCAATTGGCAATCATTGAGCAAAATCTAGAATTACAAGGTAATGCCCTAACTATGGTCCGGCTACAAAAGCAAGCAGCTAGAGCTACCGAATTAGCGGTAAAAAGATTTGAGGCCGAGGTAGCCAAGAATAAAAGTCACAAATTTGAAGTTCAACAAGAAATTGTTGAAATGGAAAATAAGCTGAATTTTTTGGTAGGTAGACAACCACAGCATATTACCCGTAATTCCGATGATTTTACAGCAACAGTAATAAATACTATTGATGCCGGTATACCATCACAGTTGCTTTTAAATAGGCCGGATATTAGGCAAGCGGAATTTGAACTGGAAGCGGCAAAATTGAATATAAAGGTTGCTAGAGCAAATTTTTATCCTTCAATAACATTAAAGGCCGGCGTTGGGCTACAGGCATTTAAACCAAAATATCTGACACATACCCCAGAATCTTTGATTTATAGCGCCGTTGGAGATATTGTAGGACCATTGATCAATAGAAATGCCATTAAAGCAAATTACAATACCGCAAATTCTAAACAAATACAAGCAGTCTATGAATATGAAAAAGCTGTTTTAGGCGGATATATTGAAGTTGTAAATATGCTTTCAAAAATTGAAAATCTTAAGCAGCGTTATATGTTGAAAGAGAACCAAGTAGAAGCTTTAACCGCTTCAATCGATTTGTCTACACGGCTGTTTCAATCTGCTAGAATTGAATATACGGAAGTATTGTTTACTCAACGTGAGGCATTGGAATCTAGAATGGAGCTTGTTGAGACCAAGAAAGAACAACTTATGGCAAGGGTTCAAATGTACCAAGCTTTGGGAGGTGGTTGGTTTTAGTCCATACATTAAAAGAACATTACAACTCCTTTTTTTAAAGGAGTTGTTTCGTTATTTATATATACTAAAAAGAAAAAACTTTGGTGATAAGTATATTTAAGACCGGCAAACACACCTATTTTTCAGCACTTTACACAATTTTATGTTGATACTTTTAACAGTTAAGCAACTAAAATACACTCCAATTGTTAAACACTTTTGTTAATCCATTGGCAAAATTTTTAATCGCCCTTCGGTTTTTATAGTTTTAACAAAAATTGCTATGAAAAGAAATTTAATGTATCACCATAAATATCATTTATGAACGAGTTGAAAGATTATGATGATGCCATTGTCAAATTCAGAAAAAGTTTAAGACAATCTATTTTGCCGGTAATCTCTTGGGATTTTTATGGCAAAAACTATGAAGCCATTAATAATGCTGAAGATGACATGAATTCCCTATTGTCCTTAAGTTCAATAAATTCCTGGTCTATTGACACCAAGGTACTTGACAAAAAGCTAAAAACGGACAAGAATATAATTGTTATTACCGATACTAATTTAAATATCGTTTTTGCCACTAGGAATATGTGGGATATGAGCCAATATCATCCTGATGAAATTATTGGAAAATCTCCTAAAATGTTTCAAGGTAAACTGACCACTACGGCACCTCTTAAGGTAATATCAAAGGCTGTTAAGGAGCAACAACCATTTGAGGTTACGGTGGTCAATTACAGAAAAGACGGTTCTATCTATAATTGTTGTATTAAGGGTGCTCCTATATTCAACATCAAAGGAAAGGTCGTTAATTTTATTGCTTTTGAAAAAGAAGTAGCTTAACAAGGGGTAAGCTACATAAAAAAGGGACCGTTCTTCAACGGTCCCTTTTTTTTTATACAATATTCTAAATACTAAATATCTTCAGATTCTATTTCCGTAACCCTTAAGGTATTTACCATGCCCTTATCCTTTATTGGCATTGCAGCTAAACTAACCAACATATCTCCTACTTCCAAAAATCCTTTATTGAATGCAATTCTGTTTACGTCATCAATAGTATCATCCGTAGAAACAAAGCGATCATAGTAAAACGCTTTAACCCCCCAAAGTAAGTTTAATTGGGAAAGTATTCTTTTATTTGATGTAAACACCAAAATGTGCGCACTTGGCCTCCATGCCGAAATTTGAAATGCGGTATACCCACTATTGGTCAAGGTAGAAATAGCCTTTGCCTTAATTTCATTGGCCATTAAGGCCGCATGGTAACAAATGGATTTTGTAATAAATCTTTTGGTGCGAATGTGCGGTGGGTCATGCGGTACATGTATAAGTTCCGATCCCTCTACACTCTGTAAAATACTTGACATTTTCTCAATTACCTGTACCGGATAATTACCTACGGAAGTTTCCCCGGATAGCATAACGGCATCTGCACCATCCATAACGGAATTGGCAACATCATTGACCTCTGCCCTAGTAGGTGTTAGACTGGTAATCATGGTTTCCATCATTTGCGTGGCAATGATAACCGGTATTCTAGCTTTTTTGGCACGTAATACCAACTGCTTTTGAATTAGCGGTACTTCATGTGCAGGTACCTCAACACCTAAATCTCCACGGGCCACCATTAAGCCGTCACAATAGGCAACAATCTTGTCTATATTTTCTACGGCTTCTGGCTTTTCTATTTTGGCAATAATAGGAATTTTATGATCGGAATGTTTGTTAATGATATTCTGAAGATCAATTAAATCCTGACTAAAACGTACAAATGATAAAGCCAACCAATCTACTTCAAGACCAATAGCAAATTCTGCATCCTTAATATCCTTTTTGGTAAGTGCCGGTAAGGAAATATTGGTGTTAGGTAGATTTACACCTTTTTTGGATTTTAGGGGGCCACCTTGGATAACTTTGGCCAAAACTTCGTCCTCACCATTGGTGTTTACCACTTCAAACATTAATTTACCATCATCCAAAAGAATACGCTCCCCAGCCTTAACATCCCTAGGAAATTCCTTATAGTTCATGTAAACACGTTTGGCAGTACCTTCAAAAGGTGTTCCCGTAACAAAGGTAATTTCATCACCTGGGCTTACCACTACATCACCGGCCATTACTCCTACACGCAATTTTGGACCTTGTAAATCGGCCAAAATCGATGTATTTGTATCCAATTCCGCATTCAGTTCACGAATCATCTTTACACGTTCCTTTACATCTTCATAATCCGCATGGGAAAAATTTATTCTAAAGACATCTACTCCTGCATTGATCATGCTCCTGAGTACCTCTTTCTTGCTAGTTGCAGGCCCTAATGTGGCTACAATTTTCGTCTTTTTTACAGTTGGCATTTTTAAAATATTAAATTGTTCTTTGACTTTAGTTTTTCTGTACTTATTTCATATGCGGCCATAACCCTAGGCAGCATAAGTATATTCTTAATCAACGAATTGGTATCGAAATCTTTCTCTGTCTCTATCTTTAATAGATAATCCACATCCTTATATTCCGGTATTAGCCTTGGCTTTGTAAATGTTGATTCGTTCTGAAATAAATCGTTGTTGCTAATTACCTCTTGTTCACTACTGTGGTTTGCAACAAGCACCCAATACATGTCATGAAATTCATCTTCCCATTCAAAAATTGGAAACGATTTGTTTTCAGCAAGGTTAAAATTTTTTTTAGCTCTTTTAAATTTTGATTTTATACTTTGATTTAAATCGTATACCAAGGCATAATCATCTAATGTAGTATGCAAAGCTATTAAAATAAAGGATTCATCATAGAAATCATCGTTTATTTTATAAATAGCTGCCATACTTTTGGAAAAGGGGTAAATATAGAACTTAAAAGCTTTAAAGCCTAGCGTACCTTTTTGATATAAATAGTATAAAAGTTATTAAAATGTTAGCATTTGTTACCGCTGTAACCATTTTAATTTTCCATCTTATCCTGTAGCGCAAAAAATGCTCTTTTTGCGGCTCTTTCCTCTGCCTTTTTTTTTGATGTTGCCCTTGCTTTGGCCACCACGCTGTCCCCTATTGAAAGTTTTACCGCAAAATGTTTCAATGGGTCATTGCCCGTGTCCTCGTAAACATCAAAATCAAACGATTTTTTCTTTTTTTGACACCATTCAATGACCAAACTTTTATAGCTGATAACCCTACCTTCCAATTGTTCAATATCCACATAAGGTCCAATAACCCTATGTTGAATGAACTTTTCGCAATACTTATACCCCCTGTCCAAATAAATGGCACCTACCAATGCCTCAAAGACATTACCATGAATATTTTGTCCAAAATGCGATTTAGGAATTCTGCTTTCCACAAAATTAATAAGTCCAAGGTCTTTCCCCAATTCATTAAGATGTTCCCTGCTTACGATCTTTGATCGCATTTTAGTAAGATACCCTTCATCCCCATCCGGGACTTCACTGTAAAGATGTTTGGATATAATGGTTCCCAGCATAGAATCTCCCAAAAACTCTAACCGCTCATAATTCATTGCATTACCATTAGCGTCCTTCTTGTTCATGGACCTATGTAAGAATGCCTTTTTATATACGGACAATGTTTTAGGCTTAAACCCCAGTATTTTGGTTATTCCCAAAAAAAAATCCCCATCCTCTTTAGAATGGGAATTAAATAAATTTTTTGGAAAGGTCATAAAAATTAAATTAATCTAATTTTTTAAAAACCACACAAGCATTGTGACCTCCAAAACCGAACGTATTGCTCATGGCAACCTTTACATCCCGTTTTTGAGCCTTGTTCAACGTAAGGTTGAGGCTTGGGTCTATATTTTCATCTACAGTGGTATGATTAATCGTAGGGGGTACTATACCATGCTCCATTGATAAAATGGATGCAATGGCCTCAATAGCCCCGGCAGCACCCAGTAAATGACCGGTCATGGATTTTGTAGAATTGATGTTTATTGTTTTGGCATGTTCTCCAAATACCTTGGTAATTGCCTTTAGCTCTGCCACATCTCCTAAAGGTGTAGATGTACCATGTGTATTTATGGTATCTACATCCTCTATGGACATTTGGGCATCCCTAAGACAATTCTCCATTACCCTTACCACCCCAATTCCGTCTGGATGTGGTGCGGTCATATGGTATGCATCACTTGACATACCGCCACCAGCAACTTCTGCATAAATCTTTGCTCCTCTTGCAACTGCATGTTCATATTCCTCTAGAACCAAGGCACCTGCTCCTTCTCCAAGCACAAAACCGTCCCTGGTCGCATCAAATGGTCTAGATGCCGTTTCCGGACTTTCATTTCTTGTAGATAATGCATGCATTGCTCCAAAACCGCCCATACCTGCTATGGTTACGGCTGCCTCGCTACCTCCTGTGACAATGACATCACAATGTCCCAACCTAATATAGTTCAGGGCATCTATCATTGCATTGGCAGATGATGCACAAGCGGAAACCGTAGTATAATTTGGACCCATAAAACCATGCTTTATGGAAATATTGCCCGGTGCAATATCAGCGATCATCTTTGGAATAAAGAATGGATTGAACCTGGGAGTACCATCACCATTGGCAAAATTCATCACTTCGTTCTGGAAAGTTTCCAACCCGCCAATACCTGCTCCCCAAATAACACCTACTCGAAACTTATCCAGTTTGTCCAAATCTAATTTAGAATCGCGAATAGCCTCATCTGAAGATACCAATGCATATTGTGCAAATCTATCCAGCTTACGCCCTTCCTTTCTATCGAAATGATCTTCTGTGTTATAATTCTTGAGCTCGCAAGCGAACTTTACCTTAAATTTTTCCGTATCGTAATAAGTTATTGGTGCAGAGCCGCTTTTACCGCTAACCAATGCATCCCAATACTCCTCTATATTATTACCAATTGGGGTAAGTGCCCCCAAACCTGTAACTACAACTCGCTTTAACTGCATTTAACTTCTTATTTGTTTAAATCTAAACCAAGCGTAAATTAAAAAAAATTATCCATGCGGAGCATTTACCACATGGATAATTTGGATTCTATTTAAGAAAACATGTTTTACTTCGCTTCTTCTATATAGCTGATGGCTTGACCAACAGTTGCGATATTTTCGGCTTGGTCGTCTGGAATCTGAATATCAAATTCTTTTTCGAACTCCATTATCAACTCTACCGTGTCCAATGAATCTGCGCCTAAATCGTTAGTAAAGCTAGCTTCGGTTACCACTTCGTTCTCATCAACTCCTAATTTATCAACGATGATAGCTTTAACTCTTGATGCAATGTCTGACATAATAATATTTGTTTTAAAAATTTAAATTGAAGGCAAAAATAAAAAACTTTGGATTAAAACCACTAATTGTCGTTAAAATGTATTGTAATTTAATAAAATTAAGGACATGTGCTGTAATTTTACCATATTAATATTTTGTTTCGGTAACCATTAAAAAAGGTAGTGAAAAGTAGTGAGGTAATAGAACTATAAATTGATAATCGTTTTTTTCTAATCGCTGACAAGCTTTTTATTTGCTTTTTTTTGCCGAATTTAATTTAACCGTTAGCCCCCTTATAAAGACCACAACTATTGAAAACCAAAAAAATTATTCTTTTTGCCTCCGGTTCCGGATCTAATGTAGAGAACATTGCCAATTATTTTAAACTCCGCAATGATGTTACTATATGCTGTGTACTTACTAACAAAAGCGATGCCAAAGTCATTGACCGTTGCAATAGATTAGGATTAAACGCCCTTTATTTTAACCGACAAGCCTTTTCTAAAAGCGATTTCATTCTTAATATGTTACGTTCGTTAGAACCTGATTTAATTGTATTGGCCGGATTTCTATGGAAAATACCGGAAGCTATTACCCAATCATTTCCCAATAAGATCATTAATATTCACCCTGCCCTATTACCCAAATACGGCGGTAAGGGAATGTATGGCATGAACGTTCATAATGCCGTAAAGGAACACAACGAACAGGAAACCGGTATTACCATACATTATGTCAATGCCAACTATGATGAAGGTGCAATCATAAAGCAGGTAAACGTTGAACTTTTGCCCAATGATAGCCCAGAAGACATTGCCGCTAAAGTTCACCAATTGGAATACGAATATTTTCCAAAAGTCATCGATAATTTACTATCATCGTTATAATGGCAAAGAAAAAGTTTTATGTGGTCTGGAAAGGAAAAAAGCCAGGTATATACGAGTCATGGAAAGATTGTAAAAAATCTATTGATGGTTATGCAGGTGCCGAATACAAATCATTTGAATCTTTTGAGGTCGCCAAAAAAGCGTATAATAGCACTTATGCAGATTTTAAAGGAAAAAAGAAGGCAACAACTACCTTGTCTAAAGAAGAATTGCTTAGAATAGGACAGCCAAATTACAATTCTATTTCCGTAGATGCCGCATCTAGTGGAAATCCCGGGGTTATGGAATACCAAGGCGTAGATACCAAAACCGGCAAAAAATTGTTCAAACAAGGCCCTTTTCCCCAAGGCACTAACAATATTGGGGAGTTTTTGGCCATTGTCCACGGACTAGCATTCTTAAAAGAACGCAAAAGTGACCGGATGATTTATACCGATTCCAGAACGGCCATGAGCTGGGTCCGCAAAAAAAAATGCAATACAAAACTGGCCGCATCCGCTAAAAACGCATCGCTATTTAATCTGATCAAAAGAGCTGAGGAGTGGTTGAAGAACAATCAGTACACTACCGTAATCGTAAAATGGGAAACAAAGGCGTGGGGTGAAATTCCTGCTGATTTTGGTAGGAAATAATTTGCAAAAAATTTTATCAACCTTTGTTTGATAATTAATGTAAGGAGTAATCGTAAAACCATTTTAATTAGCTTACCAAAACCGTATATTTGCAGCTTAAATTTTTTAAACTTTATGGGCAAACTTTTAATTGTTGGTACTGTCGCTTTTGATGCTATAGAAACTCCGTTCGGCAAAACGGATAAAATTTTGGGCGGCGCAGCTACCTATATTGCACTTGCTGCATCTCAATTTGAAGTAGATTCTGCCATTGTTTCTATTGTAGGTGATGATTTGCCCCAAGAATATTTAGATCTTTTGACCGATAGGGATATTGATATCTCTGCCCTAGAGATCGTAAAAGGTGGCAAGACCTTTTATTGGAAAGGAAAATATCATAATGACCTGAATACAAGGGATACACTGGTGACCGAATTAAATACATTAGAGGATTTTAACCCGGTAGTGCACCAAGATTATAATGATGCAGATGTTGTTATGCTAGGAAATCTTCACCCTATAGTTCAATTAGGTGTAATTAACCAAATGAAAAAACGACCAAAGTTGATCATATTGGATACCATGAACTTTTGGATGGACAATGCTTTGGAGGATTTAATGGAAGTGATCAAACACATTGATGTACTTACCATTAATGATGAAGAGGCAAGACAGCTTACAGGAGAATATTCATTGGTAAGGGCAGCACAGAAAATATTTACTATGGGCCCTAAATTTGTGGTAATCAAAAAAGGCGAACATGGTGCCTTGCTGTTCAATGAAAGTCAAATATTTTTTGCCCCTGCTTTGCCCCTAGAGGAAGTTTTTGATCCAACTGGTGCAGGTGATACTTTTGCCGGTGGTTTTGCAGGATACTTGGCAGCTAGCAACGATAGTTCTTTTGAAAATATGAAGAAGGCTGTTATCCATGGGTCTAATCTAGCATCATTTAGTGTTGAAAAGTTTGGCGCAGAAAGAATGCTGAAACTTGATCGAAAGGAAATAAGAGAAAGACTGCATCAATTTAAAAAATTAACGCAGTTTGATATAGAATTACAATAAACCCCTAGCCCCAATTTTTTGGGGTTTTTTTAATACCAATACGCAATGAGTGACGCAATTAAGCATGAATGTGGTATTTCCGTAATACGGTTGTTAAAACCCTTGGAATATTACAAGGAAAAATACGGAACGGCTTTCTACGGTGTAAACAAAATGTACCTGATGATGGAAAAGCAGCACAATCGTGGACAAGATGGTGCAGGTTTTGCCAGTATTAAATTAGATGTAAAAGCCGGGGAACGTTATATGAGCCGTGTAAGGTCATGCCAGCAACAGCCAATACAGGATATTTTTGCCCAAATAAACGATCGTATCAATTCTGAGCTGAAAGAACATCCTGAGTATGAACATGATGTTGCATTGCAGAAAAAGAATATTCCCTATATAGGTGAATTGTTATTGGGCCATGTTCGCTATGGTACTTTTGGCAAGAACAGTATAGAAAGTGTTCATCCATTTTTAAGACAGAATAACTGGATGCACCGTAACCTTATTGTTGCAGGTAACTTCAACATGACCAATGTCCATGAACTTTTTGACAATTTGGTGCAGTTAGGCCAACACCCCAAGGAAATGGCAGATACCGTTACCGTTATGGAGAAAATAGGCCATTTTCTTGATGATGCCGTTGCCAAACTCTATAAACAAATCAAAAAAGAAGGCTATACCAAACAGCAGGCTTCACCTATAATTGCAGAACGCTTAAAAATTTCCAAAATACTTAAAAGGGCCGCTAAAAATTTTGATGGCGGTTATGCTATGGCCGGTTTACTGGGCCATGGAGATGCTTTTGTTCTTAGGGATCCAAGCGGAATAAGACCTGCTTATTATTACAAAGATGATGAGGTCGTGGTGGTCGCGTCTGAACGACCGGCAATACAGACTGTATTCAACGTACCTTATGATGAGGTAAAAGAATTAGATCCCGGTGCCGCTATAATCATTAAAAAGAACGGTACAAGTGCCATAAAACAAATACAGGAACCCAAAGAGCGTAAAGCTTGTTCTTTTGAACGTATCTATTTTTCAAGAGGAAGCGATAAGGAAATTTATCAAGAACGTAAAGCATTGGGCAAGCTTGTGTTTCCCCAAATTCTGGATGCCATTCAAGAAGATATCAAGAACACTGTTTTTTCTTATATACCAAACACGGCAGAAACCTCTTTCTACGGCATGGTCAAAGAGGCCCAAAACTATCTGAACAAGAAAAAAGAAGAACAGATCTTAGCCTTAGGACCTAAAATTACAGGTGAACAATTACACGAAATACTGGAAGTAAGGCCAAGGATTGAAAAAGTGGCCATTAAAGATGCCAAACTGCGTACGTTTATAACCCAAGATAGTAGTAGGGACGATTTAGTGGCGCACGTCTACGATATTTCCTACGGTTCAGTTAAAAAAGGAGATAATCTTGTGATCATAGATGATAGTATTGTTAGGGGTACCACTTTAAAGAAGAGTATTTTAAGGATTTTAGATCGTCTTTCACCCAAAAAAATAATTGTTGTTTCATCTGCACCCCAGATTAGATATCCTGATTGTTATGGTATAGATATGGCCAAATTGGAAGATTTTATCGCATTTAAAGCTGCTTTGGCCCTCCATGAAGAACACAATACCCTACATATTGTAGAGGAAATTTATCAAAAATGTTTAACTCAGGTTAAAAGCAAGGATAAGGATGTCATCAATTATGTAAAAGATTTTTACAAACCCTTTAGCGCTAATCAAATATCCGCTAAAATTGGAGAGTTATTAAGTCCGGAAGGTATTAATGCAGAAGTCTCTATTATATACCAAACCATTTCTAGTTTACACCAAGCCTGCCCTAAAAATCTTGGGGATTGGTATTTTACCGGCAATTATCCTACCCCTGGTGGAAATAGAGTTGTAAATAGAGCCTTTATTAATTTTTACGAAGGAAATAACGAAAGGGCGTATTAATAAAATTTTCGATGAAATGCACTCTAATTGTGTATTTCATCGACAAAAAGTGTATTTCATCGACTGAATAGTCAGAATGAACTCCATGGCTTTACATTTAAACTTACCATAGCATAAGTAGGTTAAGTTCATGGTAAGATTTGGGGCAAAAAAGGTGGAGAACTCTCCGCCTTTTTTATTTTCTGCTCTATTTTAAAATAACGTTCAACTACTATTTTTATTAAAGATGACCTTTTAACGTCTTTAAGGGGCGTTTAACAAATACCTTTTACCAGTTTGGTCAAGGATTATATCTTTGAAGGACCATAGCATAAGTAGGTTAAGTTCATGGTAAGATTTGGGGAAAAGACGGGGCTATGCTCCGTCTTTTTATTTTACACCCTTTTGTATTTCCACTGGACGATTATAGCACGAATTATAAAGTAAACTTACCGTTTGACCAATGTTTGGGGAGTTCAACGCAAAACTTTTATAACAAACCAAACCAACAATATATTTGGAGGACCATAGCATAAGTAGGTTAAGTTCATGGTAAGATTTGGGGAAAAGGCGGGGCTATGCTCCGTCTTTTTATTTTGCACCTATTTTTGCGCTAAACCCTTATATTACCTTAGATGAACGGCATTTATTGAAAAAGTGCAAAGCAATAAATGCAATTATTTTTCTTAAATTTTCTTTTTTTATTTACTCAATACCAGTAATTTAGTATTGCCATAGCATAAGTAGGTTAAGTTTATGGTAAGATTTGGGACGAAAAGGGTGGAGATTTCTCCGCCCTTTTCTATTTTACATCCACAAAAAAACCACCTAAGTAATTTTTAGGTGGTCTTTAAAGTATTACAATAAACTTTTACAGCATTTATTTATTTGCCGCATATAAGTTAGAAACTTCTTCCCAGTTGATCAGGTTAAAAAAGGCCTCAATATATTCCGGTCTTTTATTTTGATAATTTAGGTAATAAGCGTGTTCCCAAACATCTAAGCCCAAGATTGGAAAACCGCCACAACCTACGCCTGGCATAATTGGATTGTCTTGATTAGGAGTTGAGCAAATTTCTAATTTACCCCCTTTATGAACACATAGCCACGCCCAACCTGAACCAAATCTGGTACCAGCGGCACTTGAAAATTTATCCTTAAACGCATCAAAAGAGCCAAAAGCACTATCTATGGCCCCTGCAAGTTCCCCACTTGGTTTACCTCCTCCGTTAGGAGATAAAATGGTCCAGAACAAAGAATGGTTGTAAAAACCACCACCGTTATTTCTAACAGCACCGTTATCCATGTCCAACCCAGTTAAAATATCCTCAATAGATTTTTTTTCCAAATCAGTACCTTCTATGGCAGCGTTTAATTTAGAAGTATATCCATTATGATGTTTTGTATGATGTATTTCCATTGTCCTAGCATCTATATGAGGCTCTAAAGCATCATAGGCGTAAGGCAATTTCGGTAATTGAAAAGCCATAATTTATTTATTTTTATGTTAATATTAATTGTCTATCAAAGCTACGAATTTTAACATTTATATTCACTAAATAATTTGTTAAGAACTGTACAGGAATCCTTAATTTGCGGTAAAAATCCGTGCCCAGTAATTCTTTTACCATATATAATGCTTCAGCAGGTTCCGGCAAAACCTATGCCCTTGCTAAAGTATATTTGAAAATTATTCTGGCATCTCCTCAAAACTTCAGAAAAATATTGGCCATAACATTTACCAACAAAGCGGTAAATGAAATGAAGCATCGTATATTAAACAGCCTTTATGAATTTTCCAGAACGTCCTCTATTGATCAGGCCAATCCGTTATTAAAGGATATTCTGAATGAAACGGACTATACCTTTGAAGAACTTACAAAATTAAGTTCTCTGCGTCTAAAGCAAATATTGCACAATTATGCTTTTTTCGACATCTCTACCATAGATAAATTTACGCACAGGCTTATTAGAACATTTGCCAAGGATTTGAAAATTCCCCAAAACTTTGAAGTTGTGCTGGATGTGGACCTGCTCTTACAAGAAGCGGTTGAACGCGTAATAGACAAAGCTGGTGAAAATGCCGAGTTTACCAAAGTGTTGTTGGACTTTGCCCTGGAAAAAATAGACGATGACCGCAGCTGGGATATTGCGTTTGACCTATTAAAAATTGGCAAACTTCTTTTTGACGAAAATAATGCCGAACATCTTAAAAACCTGAAAGACCATGACATTGGTGATTTTCTTAAGCTACAAGACTTATTAAAAACCAAAGTCAATACACTTGAAAAACAAGTAAAAGAGATTGCGGCCAAAGTTTTGGATTATATCATAAACCAAGGTTTGGATCATAAGGATTTTCCAAGAGAGACATTGCCCAATCATTTCAAAAAAATTATAGATGGTAATTTTAAGCCAAGCCAATTATATAACAATAAGCTTGAAGAGAACTTAGTGGAGGGTAAGATTTTAAAAGCATCCATTAAAAATGTTCCGCAAGAGCTGTCCGCCCAAATACTTCAAGACTATCTTCAAATAAAGGACAGTATTTATAAAATGGGCCTATATAGTAATGTCAACAGAAACATTATACCTTTTGCCCTATTGAATGCCATACAAAAAGAACTAAAAATAATACAGGAAGAAAAGGATCAATTATCAATTTCTGAATTCAATACTTTAATTGCCAATGAGGTAAAAGATCAGCCGGCACCATTTATATATGAGCGTCTTGGTGAAAAATACCGTCATTATTTTATAGATGAATTTCAGGACACTTCCCAAATGCAATGGGAAAACCTAATCCCTTTAATAGGAAATGCCATGGAAGGCCAAGATGAACTGGGAGGTACCGGTTCCCTATTTTTGGTCGGTGACCCAAAACAGGCCATATATAGGTGGAGAGGTGGAAAGGCGGAGCAATTTTTAGATTTGGCAACACAGCAAACACACCCCTTTACCATAGCATCAACCTTGGTCACCCTTCCTAAAAATTATAGAAGTTGCGCAGAAATCATCAATTTCAACAATACATTCTTTCAAAGTATTAGCCCGTTCTTGGAAAATACACTTTATCAAGATTTTTTTAAGCTAGGAAACCAACAGGAAACTTCAGGCAAAGATGGCGGATATGTAAACATTTCCTTTCTAGAAGAAGAAGAGGACGAGGCGTATGCAGAGCAAACCTTGCAAACCATTGCCACGTCTCTATCTAAGGGCTATACCTATAGTGATATTTGTATCATTATCAGAAAAAAGAAACATGGGTTAATACTTGCCAATTACCTCATGGAACATAACATTCCCGTTGTTTCATCAGACTCCCTATTATTGAGCGGTAGCCCCAAAACCATATTTTTGGTCCAACTGGTACGCTATATGGTTCAACCTGCAGAATTGGATATCCAATATGGACTCTTAGATTTTCTGTCACAAGGCAAACAGGACAAACATACCTACATCTATCAAAACCTTAACCATTTAGATGCCCACTTATTGGAGGCCTACGGTTTTGATAGTGGAAAACTACGCCAAGTTTCGGTTTTTGACGGGCTGGCCTATGCCATTAAGGTGTTTAATTTAAATGCTGATTCAGAT
Source organism: Maribacter sp. MAR_2009_72 (assembly GCF_007827235.1). Classification (NCBI taxonomy): domain Bacteria; kingdom Pseudomonadati; phylum Bacteroidota; class Flavobacteriia; order Flavobacteriales; family Flavobacteriaceae; genus Maribacter; species Maribacter sp. MAR_2009_72. The sequence goes on from NZ_VISB01000001.1 coordinate 2,583,925, forward strand.
GCGCATCTTTCCGCATTCATGGACCTGGTTTTTGATATTGAACAAAAATATGGGTCAGATATGCAATCCTTTTTAGATTATTGGGACAAGAAAGGAAACTCTACGAGCATTAGTACTCCGGAAAATCTGGAATCAGTTCAGATCATGACCATTCACAAATCAAAAGGTTTGGAGTTTCCCGTAGTCATTTTTCCCTATGCCAATTCCAACATTTATGAGGAAATTGACCCTAAATTATGGCTTCCGGTAGATAGCAATGAATTTTTAGGTTTCAATGAACTATTGATCAATAAAAAACAGGAAGTAAGGCATTATGGTCTGTTAGAATCCATGCTATATGATACCGACCACCAAAAACTACAATTAGATGCGTACAATCTTTTATATGTGGTATTGACCAGAGCGGTTAATGCCTTATTTGTTATAAGTGCCCATATGATCGACAGGAAAGGGGACCATAACGTCAATTATTATTCAGGATTATTCATGCATTTTCTTAAGAATGCCGGAATTTGGCAACCAAATCAATTTACCTATGCCTTTGGCTCATTGCAAGATTGTACTAAAATTGACACCGTAAATCCTGGGCAAAAAACCATACCTTATATATATACGTTTAAAGACCGACCAGAATTTAAAATTTTAGCCACATCCGGAATTCTTTGGAACGAGGGTATGAATACGGCTATTGACCAAGGAAATGTTGTTCATTTTATTTTAAGCATGATTCACAAAGCCTCTGATCTTGACCGTGCCATGCAACTGGCCGTACAAAAAGGATTGATCAAAGAAATAGAGCGGGACGATTATAAAAAAAAGGTACAACAAGTAATTTTTCATAAGGACCTCAAACATTTTTATGAGGAGGACTGGGAAGTACTTAACGAAAGAGACCTCCTATTACCTGATGGTACGGCACTAAGGCCCGATCGTGTTGTCATCAAAAATAAAGGTGCTGTTATAATAGATTACAAAACCGGTGAGCGCAGTACTGCATACCACAACCAAATAACTAGCTACGGACAAGGATTTGCAAGCATGGGCTATACCATTGAACAAAAAATCATTGTGTATATTAATACCAAAATAGAACTAGAATATATCTAATCATATGTACGGAAAAATAAAGGAATATTTAGAACAGGAAATTCAATCCATTAAGAATGACGGACTTTTTAAAGAAGAACGGATAATCGTTTCTCCGCAAGATGCCGTTATCAAGATAGATACAGGTCAAGAGGTAATAAATTTTTGTGCCAATAATTATTTAGGTCTTTCTTCCCACCCAGATGTCATACAAGCTGCCAAAGATGCAATGGACACCCATGGCTTTGGAATGTCATCGGTAAGGTTTATCTGTGGTACGCAGGACATCCATAAAGAGCTGGAAAAAAAAATAGCCGATTTCTATGAAACCGAAGACACCATACTGTATGCCGCGGCATTTGATGCCAATGGTGGTGTGTTTGAGCCTTTGTTCACTGCCGAAGATGCCATTATATCAGATTCATTGAACCATGCCTCTATCATCGATGGCGTACGGTTGTGCAAAGCAAAGCGCTATCGGTATGCCAACAGCGATATGGCAGACTTAGAGGCTCAGTTGATCAAGGCCAATGAAGACAAGGCCCGGTTTAAAATAATTGTTACGGACGGTGTGTTCTCCATGGATGGACTGGTTGCTCCCCTGGATAAAATATGTGACCTGGCCGATAAATATGATGCCCTAGTGATGATAGATGAATGCCATGCCACCGGATTTATAGGTGAAAAAGGAAAGGGTACGTTAGAGGAAAAAGGTGTTATGGGCAGAATAGACATCATAACAGGAACATTGGGTAAAGCCTTGGGCGGTGCAATGGGTGGTTATACTACAGGAAAAAAAGAAATTATCACCTTGCTTAGACAACGGTCCAGACCTTACCTTTTTTCTAACTCGTTGGCACCGGCCATTGTGGGGGCTTCCATTAAGGTGTTCGATATGTTGAAGAACGATACCTCCCTAAGGGATAAATTGCAGGAAAATACGGCATACTTTAAAAAAGGCATCAAACAGGCTGGTTTTGATATCGTAGATGGAGATTCCGCCATTGTACCCGTTATGCTATATGATGCAAAGCTCTCCCAAGATATGGCGAACAAACTTTTGGAAAAAGGTATTTACGTCATTGGTTTTTTCTATCCGGTAGTACCAAAAGGAAAAGCACGTATACGGGTTCAACTATCGGCAGCACATTCAAAGGAACATCTAGATGCTGCCATTAACGCATTTACCGAAGTCGGAAAAGAGCTAAAAATCGTTTAAATGCGCCTTTTAATCTATTAAATGCGTTAAAAAAAATAGGAAATTGATTTTGTTAATAATATTTAACAAGTTACATTTGCAGCTAATAAACACTTAAACTTAAAAATTAATACATGAAACATCTTAGCAAATTATTGGTTGCTGCCCTACTTGTTGTAGGTATTAACAGCATACAAGCGCAAGACGAGAATAATCCTTGGCAAGTACAGTTCGGGGTTAATGCCATTGACGTATATCCTACAGGGGATGTAAGTTCTTTTGGTAACGAATTCTTTAATGTGAACGACCACTGGAACATTTTACCTTCTATTTCTTACGTAGGCGTATCTAAGCACGTTGGTGACGGCTTCTCTATTGGAGCAAGAGGTTCTCTTAATAAAATTAGCAAATTAGGTGACGTTAGTGTTGACGATCTTTCTCACTATGCTATAGATGGTACAATAAAATATGATTTCATCAAAAGAGAAACCGTAATTGATCCTTTCGTAGAGATAGGTGGTGGTTATACCTGGGTTGATGAAATTGGTGCTGGTACTGTAAATGGTGGTCTTGGTTTGAACATTTGGTTCTCTGACAACTTAGGTCTTACATTACAATCTAATTACAAGCATGCTTTTGAAGATTACGGTGTTAAGCATTTCCAACACTTAGCTGGTATTTCAGTTAAATTTGGTGGTACTGATACTGATGGTGATGGTATCTATGACAAAGATGATGCTTGTCCAGAAGTTGCTGGTCTTGAAGCTTTCAACGGTTGTCCAGATGCTGACGGTGACGGTATAGAAGATAGCAAAGATAGCTGTCCTAACGAAGCTGGTTCTAAAGAAATGAACGGATGTCCAGATGCTGACGGTGACGGTGTTGCAGATAAAGATGATGCTTGTCCTAACGAAGCTGGTCTTCCTGCTTTAGCTGGTTGTCCTGATGCTGATAGCGATGGTGTTGCAGATAAGGATGATTCTTGTCCTTCTGAAGCTGGTCCTGCTGAAAACAAAGGTTGCCCATGGCCAGATACTGATGGTGACGGTGTTCTTGACAAAGATGATCAATGTCCAGATGTTGCCGGTACAGTAGCTAACGCTGGTTGTCCTGAAGTAACTGCTGAAGTACAAAAGCAATTGAACGATTACGCTAGAACTATCTTGTTCGATACTGGTAAATCTTCTATCAAAGCTGAGTCTACTTCTGTAATGGTTGATATTATTACAATCCTTAAAGAATATCCTAACGCTAAGTTTACCGTTGAAGGTCATACTGATAGCGTAGGTAGTGAAAAATTAAATCAGAGTCTTTCTGAGTCAAGAGCTCTTTCTGTAAAAGAATTCTTAGTTGACAAAGGAATTGAAGAGTTCAGATTATCTGCAGTTGGTTACGGTGAGTCTAAGCCTATCGCTACTAACAACACAAGAGCTGGTAGAACTCAAAACAGAAGGGTAGAAATTAACTTAGTAAAATAAGTTTACACAAACCTTAAGTGTTTTAATAAAAGCTCCGCATATAATGCGGAGCTTTTTTATTTTTACCCTATGCAAAGTTTCATAAAGGATGTGGTCAAAGAGGTATTGAATACGGAACAACGTATTCAGGAAATCATATTTGTTTTACCCAGTAAACGTGCTGGAGTTTTTCTAAAAAGGGAATTAAGCAAGAACATTAACCAAACCGTTTTAGCTCCGGAAATTTATAGCATAGAAGATTTCATAGCGCATATTTCTGGTCTGGTAACCGCAAATGCCACGACACAACTTTTTGAACTTTATAAAGCCTATCTACAAGTTGGGGAATATGAAAAGGAATCCTTTGATTCTTTTTTAAAATGGGGTCAGATACTACTACAGGATTTTAATGAAATTGACCGTTACCTTGTCAATGCCAAAACATTATACCAAAATGTAGCCGCCATTCAAGAAGTAAATCATTGGTCATTAAATGCGGATAAGTCTGAAATGATAGAAAATTACCTACATTTCTGGAGACATTTAGAGGATATATACCAACACTTTAATAAAAATTTAATTCAACAAGGTTTAGGCCACCAAGGACTAATCTACAAGACATCTGTTGAAAAACTACCACAGTATTTAGAAAACAATACCAAAAAACATGTCTTTTTAGGATTCAACGCCTTAAATAAAGCAGAAAGCCTGCTAATACAGTCCATTCTGCAGCAAACCAATGCATCTGCATATTGGGATATTGATACCTATTTTTTAAAGGATCCCATTCACGATGCAGGATACTTTATTAGAACTTATCAAAACACATGGCCCGTATTAAAAAACAAGGATTTGCAGGGCGTTTCCAATAATTATCTATCCCAAAAGAACATTGAAATTATAGGTGTTCCCAAAAATATATCACAGGTAAATTATGTGGGTCATTTACTGAAAAGCATCAAGACTAAAAATCCGGAACAACTTAAAAATGCAGCTATAGTTCTGGGCAATGAAGAATTATTGAATCCGTTATTACATTTTATACCCAAAGAAATAACGGCTACCAATATTACCATGGGTCAAAAATTGGAATTGACCACATTGGCTAGTTTCTTTTTACATGTAATTGAATTTCATGAGCAACGAACAGAAAAAGGATGGTTTTACAAACACCTCTTAAACCTACTAACCCATTCCTATACCGTTACACTATTAAATGCAGAAAACATCTCCGCACAGGAGCTTATCACCAAAATTAAGACCAATAACTGGTCCTATATTACCATGGCCCAAATTGCATCCCTTATTGGCCAACATAATACCATAGATTTACTTTTTAAGGATGTACAGAACGACCCAAAAATTTTAATTGATCATTTTTTATCCCTGGTGCAAGCCTTAAGAGCTATAGATTCCTTGAGCAATGATGTTCTAATACTTGAGCAATTATATAAGTTTTATACGCTCTTTAACCAACTTAAGGACCTATGCAATACGTTTACCTATATAAATAGCCTTAAGAGTTTAAAACAACTATTTAGACAATTATTAAGCACGGAAACGTTGGATTTTCAAGGTAATCCTACAGAAGGTATTCAAATTATGGGAATGCTGGAAAGTAGGTTGTTAGATTTTGAGACCGTTATACTTACTTCAGTGAACGAAGGAATTTTACCTTCAGGTAAATCAAATAATTCCTTTATCCCCTTTGACCTTAAAACCAAAAACGATCTACCAACCTATAAAGAAAAAGATGCGGTATATACCTATCACTTTTATAGATTGTTGCAACGAGCCAAAAATGTGTATATCCTATATAATACGGAACCGGACGCTTTGAAAGGGGGAGAAAAAAGTAGGTTGATAACCCAGTTATTAACGGATGAACAAAGAACCGGTATTACCGAATATATTGCTACTCCCCAGATACAGTCGTATCCTAATACCAAAGAGACCATTCCTAAAACCGAAAGTCTACTGACGCTTATACATTCTAAAGCAGCAAAAGGATTTTCGCCAAGTTCACTTAGTAATTATATTAGGAACCCCATAGATTTTTATAAACAAAACCTATTGAACATTAACGATGTTCTAGAGGTAGAAGAGACTTTGGCCCCTAATACTTTTGGAACTATTGTACATGATTCCTTAGAAGCGCTATACACCCCTTTGATCAACACCAACCTTACCAAGGAGGGATTAACCGCTATAAAAAAAGATATCCATAAAACGGTGCTCTTTAATTTTAAAAAGACCTTTAAGGAAGGTAATATAGAATCAGGGAAAAACTACATTACCTTTCACGTCATCCTTAAATATATTCAAACATTTATTGATGTTGAAATTGACCAACTAGCCCATCATACCATTAAGATTATAGGTTTGGAGCAAGATTTACAGGTTCCCCTTCATATAGATGGTTTGGACTTCCCTATTATCTTAAAGGGAAAATTAGATCGTATTGATGAATTTGATGGGGTAACAAGAATTATAGATTACAAAACAGGCCGGGTGGACCGCAGAAATGTTGAACTAATGGATTGGGATGTACTGACACAAGATTATCAGTACAGCAAAGCATTTCAGTTACTTTGTTATGGCCTTATGTATTTTAAGACCAACCCTACACCAAATTTAGCGGTACAAGCAGGAATCATTTCATTAAAAAACTTTACCGATGGCACCTTGCTTTTTGCACAAAAAGAATCTGCTAGAGGAGCAAAAAACCACATCATTACCAATGATGTAATTTCAGATTTCGAGCAGATTCTTGGTCAATTAATTACAGAAATATGTAATCCTGAAATTCCGTTCACAGAAAAAGAAGTATAACCTATTTTTTATCAGGTCTGGTTGGTCTAACCTCTATTTTACTTGGTAGGGTCCTTGGATTCATTTTTAATAGATCCAACACCAGTTCCCCAATATCCTCTGGTTGAATTTTCCATGCATCTTTTTCACTTGGTTCGTTATTGTTAAACTGTGAAGCTACCGATCCCGGCATTATTGTAGATACCTTTATATCATATTTACGTAGATCAAGCATTGCGGCCTGGGTAAAACCAACTACCCCAAATTTAGACGCATTGTAACCCGCACCTTGAGCAAAGAAATTGGTTCCCGCCAAACTTGCCAATGTAATATAATAACCCTTGGATTTTTTCAATGCCTCTACAGAAGACTTAAGGGTATGAAAAACCCCATTTAAATTGGTATCTATCATTTGGTGCCACGCTTCGTCCGTAATTTCATCTATGGGTGCAAAATTACCTACACCTGCATTGGCCAAAACTGCATCTAATTGTCCCCATTTATCCAAAATCTTGGAAACGGCATTTTTTTCATCTTCCATTTTTGCAACATTAGATACCACACCCAATACCGCATCGTTATTAAACTCTTTTAACGCTTGGTCCACACTTTGTTGCGTTCTGCCACTAATTGCCACCTTCATGCCTTCTGCCAAAAGCGACTTGGCTACACCCAACCCTATTCCTTTTGTTCCACCGGTAATATACACTACCTTATTTTTCAAATCTTTCATTATATCATTTTAAAAATTATAACAAGTTACTGCTTATATGAAATTAATGTAGCTGATAAAGAACAAGAATTAACGATTTTGATTTATTATATTTAGCAAATCTTAAAAAAACATTAAAATGAACAGGATACTCGTTTGGTCTATTACCGTAGCTTTAGCAGGTTTTTTATTTGGATTTGATACCGTTGTTATTTCAGGTGCAGATAAACAATTACAAGCGTTATGGGACAGTTCTGATTCATTTCATGGTTGGGTAGTCATTTCTGGTGCATTATGGGGTACTGTTCTTGGTGCATTGTTTGCAGGAATACCTACCAACAAATTTGGAAGAAAAAATACATTGATTTGGATAGGTGTCTTATTCAGTGTTTCCGCCATTGGCTCTGCCTTGGCCAATGACCCCATAACATTTGCCATTTTTAGGTTTATTGGAGGTATTGGTGTTGGGGTTTCAACCATTGCAGCACCTGCTTATATTTCTGAAATTTCTCCTGCCAATAGCCGTGGTAAACTAGTAGGGTTTTATCAATTCAGTTTGGTATTCGGTATTCTTATTGCCTTTCTTTCCAATTATATGCTTAGCGGCTTGGGCGAAAATTCTTGGAGATGGATGGTTGGTGTAGAAGGCATTCCGGCCATAATCTATACCTTGTTTGTTTTGACCGTACCCAAGAGTCCCCGTTGGTTGATTACCCAAGGACGAATTGATGAGGCACGTAAGGTATTGAAAATGATCAATCCAGATCAAGATGTTGATGAAGCAATCAACCTAATACAGCAAGATGACAATGATACGGAAGTTGGGGAATCCATTTTTATGAAGAAATATCGTTTTCCGTTGATATTGGCTTTTCTTATTGCATTTTTCAACCAGGTGTCCGGTATAAACGCGTTTTTATACTACGCCCCAAGAATATTTGAGGAGGCCGGTCTTGGTGCAAGTACAGCTTTATTAAGCAGTGTGGGTATTGGGGTAACCAACATGCTTTTTACCTTATTGGGCATCAATTTAATAGATAGGTTAGGACGTAAACAGTTAATGTATATTGGTTCTCTTGGCTATATTGTTTCGTTATCCCTTGTAGCCTGTGCATTTTTCTTTGAATGGCAGGGTATGGCCGTTCCTATATTTTTGTTCGTGTTCATAGCCTCGCACGCTATTGGCCAGGGAAGTGTTATTTGGGTCTTTATTTCCGAAATATTCCCTAACCACTTACGGGGTAGCGGACAAGCGTTCGGTAGTTCCGTACACTGGATATTGGCTGCGGCCATTCCGGCGGCAGTACCGTTCCTGTTCTCAACCATTGGCGCAGGTACCGTATTCCTTTTCTTTGCCTTTATGATGGTTTTACAATTGCTTTGGGTACATTTTATGATGCCGGAGACAAAAGGGGTATCTTTAGAAGAACTGAGTAAAAAACTTACCGAAAAGTAATTCAAAAAAAGCGCATATTCAGTTAAAAAAAGTAATGAATATGCGCTTTTATATGCTGTATTATATACGTTCAATAATAGTAGCATACCCCATGCCTACACCAACACACATGGTAGCCAAACCATATTTTCCTCCGGACCGAACTAATTCGTTCGTTGCCGCTTGAAGTATTCGTGTACCGGACATTCCTAAAGGATGACCAATAGCAATCGCTCCGCCGTTAGGGTTTATTCTTGGGTCATCATCTTTTAATCCTAACTCGCGTGTACAGGCTAACGCTTGAGCGGAAAAGGCTTCGTTGAATTCCAGTACATCCATGTCCTTTAATTCCAAGCCTGCTTTTGCCAAGACTTTTCTAGTGGCGTAGACAGGACCAATACCCATTATTTTTGGTTCTACACCCACTACAGCTGAAGCTACTATTCTAGCTTTTGGCGTGAGATTGTATTTTTTCAAGGCATCTTCTGAAACAACTAACATGGCTGCCGCACCGTCATTTAATCCTGATGCATTACCTGCGGTTACCGTTCCATCTTTTTTGAAGACGGTTCTTAAAGTGGCTAATTTTTCTACCGTTGTACTCGGTCTTATGAATTCATCTTGACTCACGATAATGGGGTCTCCTTTTCGTTGCGGAATTTCAACCGGACAAATCTCTTCCCCTAAAATTCCGTTTTGCTGTGCTTTTGCAGCTTTCATTTGAGAATTATACGCGAATAAATCTTGGTCTTCCCTACTTATGCTAAACATCTCAGCTAGATTCTCTGCGGTAATTCCCATGGCATCCGTACCATACATTTCGTGTAACTTTTTATTCACAAAACGCCATCCAAAGCTAGAGTCTTCCATTTTGGAATCGTTACCAAACGCCGTTGATGGTTTTGAAATCACCAAAGGCCCTCTAGACATGTGTTCCATTCCTCCGGCAATAAATACATCGCCATCTCCAGCTTTAATAGCACGATTTGCTTGCACCACGGCAGACATACCTGATGAGCATAATCTATTGATCGTTTCACCGGGAACGGTATAGGGTAATCCTGCCAAGAGTAGCGCCATACGAGCCACATTTCTATTGTCTTCCCCGGCTTGATTATGGCATCCTAGTATAACATCATCAATCGCATCTTTGGGTAGATTCGAATATTTTTCGAGTAAGGCCTTGATGGGAATTGCCGCCAAATCATCTGCTCTCACTTGTGCCAAAGCACCTCTAAAACTTCCTATTGGGGTTCTTATCGCGTCAACTATATATGCTTCTTTCATTCTTAAGTCGTTGTTAGTTGTTCGTTGTTGGATTTTTTAGATTAATTTTTTCTTTTAGTTCCTTACCGTAAGCCCAGAGAACTTGAACTTGATTTTTCTACAGTAACTGTTCTACAAATTTGGCTTCGGTTTTTTCACGGACTTCTTCCAAGGTGCTACCTGGTAAAATCTCTATAAGGGTCAACTGTCCTTCAATAAATTTGAACACGGCCAATTCCGTAATTAACATATCTACACAGTTAAAATCGGTAATGGGCAACGTGCAATTTTCAACTACTTTTGAACCGCCGTCTCTATCCGTATGACGTAATGTAATAATTAATTTCTTAGCGCCTGATGCTAAATCCATCGCACCGCCTACACCTAATAAAGGTTTTCCGGGTACGGACCAGTTGGCCAGATTTCCTTGCGCATCTACTTCCAATCCGCCCATAATGGCCACATCAATATGCCCGCCACGAATCATGGCAAAACTATCGGCACTATCAAAATAACTGCTTCCAGGCAACGCCGTAACGGGTACTTTACCTGCATTTACAGGATAATTCATAGCGCCGCCACCATCTTTTGGTTCGGGGCCTACACCTAGCATTCCGTTTTCGGTATGTAGAATGATGCCGTCTTCTGGTTTTATCAAATCGGCTACTAAAGTTGGGATGCCAATTCCAAGATTCACCACATCGCCTTTTTCTAATTCCGCAAACGCTCGTTTGGCCATATTCATCCGTTTTTCATCAATTACTTTTGACGAACCTACCGATGCTGATGAACCCAAATCTTCTTCTGTTAGTTTACGCTCCACCAAATAGTCCACAAAACAACCTGGAGTATGAATTTCATTGGGGTCAATATCCCCATTAGGAACAATTTCTTGCACTTCGGCAATTACAATATCAGCAGCTGTTGCCATTGCTCTATTGAAATTTTGTTCGGTCATTCGGTATTGCAGATTTCCTGCCGTATCTGCTTTCCAAGCTCTTATGATGGCTACATTTCCTCTAATACCTTCTATAAAAACTTGCTCTTTTCCATTAAGCATTTTTGTTTCTCGTCCTTCAGCGATTAAGGTTCCTGCTGATGTGGGCGTATAAAATCCGCCAATACCTGCACCACCTGCCCGTATGGCTTCTGCCAAAGTTCCTTGAGGCAATAATTCATATTCCACACGACCTTCTTGTGCCGCTAAAACGGCTTCTCTATTCGAAGTGAAAAAAGAGCCGATCATTTTCTTTAATTGACCATTGTTCAACAAGCGACCACCGCCCATATTAGGTTCGCCTACATTGTTTGCAATAAAGGTGAGGTCTTTGGTCTTGGTCTTTGCCAATTCATGAATGATATTCACGGGGTTACCCGTCATACCAAAGCCACCCCCTAAAATGATGTCGCCATCTTTTACTAAACTTGCTGCTTTTTCAGCACTTATTATTGGAACTGTTTTCATTGGAATTTAATTTTTAAACGATTCAAACGGTAGCCCTACATAGTTCTCTGCTATGGTGGTTTTATATGCTCTAGATACTTTTAGATAATCAAATTTTGCTTTTTGTAAGCGATAGGTAAATGACCCATGAGCGTCTTGTTTGTGAAATAATTTGGTCATAAAATTAGAGAAGTCCTGCGCTCTCCATATTCTACGAAGGGCATCATTGGTATAAGTGTCCAGTAACGTTTCAGAATTCGTTTTATAATAGGTCACAAAGGCGTCAACCATATGCTTAACATCGGCAATGGCCAAGTTCATGCCTTTACCCCCTGTTGGTGGAACTATATGTGCAGCATCGCCAGCCAATAATAATCTGCCACTTCGTAAACTATCAATCATATGGCTGCGCATTGGCGTTATTCCTTTTTCAAAAATAGGACCTTCTTCCAAGTCAAAACCAGGGGCCGCAAGACGTTGGGAAAGTTCGCTCCAAATATGGTCGTCTGACCAATTATCAACAGATTCATCATTGTCTACCTGAACATATAATCTACTTACGGTCTCTGAACGTAAACTGTGTAATGCAAAACCATTCTGGTGATATGCATATATTAATTCATCTGTTGAAGGTGCTACATTTGCCAATATTCCCAACCAGCTGAACGGATAGGTAATATCATAGGACTGGAAACTTTTCTTTGGCAAGGTCTTTCTTCCAATGCCATGAAAACCATCACAGGCCGCCACAAAATCGCATTCCAGAATTCCTTCTTCGCCGTCTTTTTCAAAATGTATTTTAGGACGCTTCGTATCAAAATCTACTATTTTGGTCGCCTTGGTTTCAAAATGCAGTTCTCCGCCCTCTTGCAACCAAGCATCCGTAAGGTCTTTGGTAATTTCCTGCTGACCGTAAATAGTTATGGTTCTGCCGCCGGTCAATTCGCCAAAAGGGATATGAACACGTTCCTCATCAAAGCTAAGGTATACGCCATCATGAACAATTCCTTCTTTTTTCATTCGGGCATCAAGCCCCAATTGCTTCAAGATATCTTTGGTGTTCTGTTCTACCAAACCGGCACGAACCCTACCTTCAACATATTCCCGTGAACGCAGTTCTATGACTACGGCATCTATATCGTGTTTTTTTAACCAATTTGCCAAGACCATCCCCGAAGGTCCGGCACCTATAATTCCTACTTGTGTTTTAATATGTATCATCCGGCTAGTATTCTATTCCTAAATCTGTAAATACTTCTTCTGCCGAATGCATGGCATCGTTTGCGGCTGGTAAACCACAATAAATTCCTGATTGTAGAATCACTTCTTTTATTTCATCTATGGTTACACCATTGTTGAATGCCGCTTTTACATGCATTTTAAACTCCGCTTTTTTATTGAGCGGTATCAACATAGCCAGTGTAATTAAGCTTCTGCTGTGTTTGGGCAAACCCGGTCGGGTCCAAATTTCTCCCCATGCATAGTGCGAAATAAATTCTTGAAAATCGGTGTTGAATTCATTCTTGTTTCCGTTGGCTCTATCTACATGGACATCACCTAAAACGGTTCTACGCACATGCATGCCCCTGTCAAAAGTATCTTCGCCGACTATAAAATTGATAAGTGTTTCAGCGTAATATGCCGGTAATTCGGTGCTTGGTAAATGTCTGGCATGAAACACCTTTAGCTCAGCACCTGCTATTTCTTTTTGCATGTTTTCGGCTTGCGCCACATTGGTAACGGCATCTTCATCACCTGTAATGATTAAAGTCTCTAGCTGAATTTGTTTAATATCCGCCCTAAAATCGGCATTACCTATTGCAGCACAACAGGCGGTATATCCTTCTGGTCTGTTCGCCAAGAATATTTTTTTCATTTCCGCTACGCGGGATGGATGCGTTTGGTGATAGCTTTCGGTAAACCATTTTTCCATTGTGGCATCTACGATAGCTTGCATGCCTTGTTCATTGATGGTTTCAATACGGTCGTTCCATCGTTCCACAGTACCAATCTTAGCATCTGTATTACTGATAATGAGTTTGTACAAACGGTCTGGATGGTTGATGCCCAAGTACTGGCCGATCAACCCACCCATGGACAAGCCGCAGAAATACACTTTATCTATTTTTAATGTATCCAATAGGTCAATTACATCTTGGCCCAATAGTTCTATAGTGTAGGGTCCGTCCGTAAGTTCGCTTTGCCCATGCCCCCTTGTATCATATTGTAAAACCCTAAAATAAGGTAGTAAATACGGCACCAATTCATCCCACATGGTTAAATCTGCCCCTAAGGAATTGGAGAACATCAGTACGGGACTGTTGGGTGTTCCCTGTAATTTATAGTTTGTTTTCATAACCTTATGAATACTTTTTTAATATGTTTTCTGTCCAGACCACACTATTGCCTATGGCATTATCAGGTTTGAACAAATCTTCTATAGACTCTATTTGAGGGTGCATTTCTTGCACTACCTCTTTTAAATGCTTTTGTTGTTGCAATGCCAAGGTACACGCCTTTTTTACCGATTCGTGCGCTTGCATCTTTCCTAAGGATTTGGATAAATACAATGACACCTTTTCGGCATAAATGAGTCCGTTCGTAAGCTCTATATTCTGGAGCATCCGGTCTTTATCTACCTCTAGATGCGTTATTAAATCGACGGACTTTTCTAAAGAACCACCAGTTAAATTCATGAGTTGCGTTAATGTTTCCCATTCCGCATGCCATAATCCAGCAGAACGTTCATGTTCTTGGGGCATAGCGGTAAGCATTGTAGCCACTAAACCGGGTGTGCGGGTGGCGTTGCTCAAAATAAGCGTGCATCCAACAGGATTGCGTTTATGTGGCATGGTACTGGAACCACCTTTGCCTTCTTCAGCACCTTCAAAAACCTCCCCAACTTCTGTTTGCATGAGTAAGGAAATATCCTTTGCTATTTTACCCAAAGACCCTGACAGAACTCCTAAAACAGAAGCAAATTCTACTAAGGAATCTCGCTGTGACTGCCATGGAAAAGATGCATTCAAGTCTAGGTTTTTAGCGAAGGCCATTTGAACCTCGGTTGTGATATTGGCATTACCAGTACCTACGGCGCCACCTAACTGAATGCAAAACAAACGACTTTTTAGTTCGTTCAATCTTGTTCTAGTGCGCGAAATACCTTCTAGCCATCCGGCAGATTTCATACCGAACGTCATGGGTTTTGCTTGCTGTAACAAGGTTCGACCCATCATTATCGTGTGCACATGGTCTTTGGTAAGTTGTACCAATGCATGCTGTAAAACTTCTAATTTACCCTCTAACCAAACAACGTATTCCTTAATCGTTAGTATCGTTGCAGTGTCTATAATATCTTGACTGGTAGCTCCTAAATGCACATATTTAGAAGCTTCAAAATCACGATTTTTAATGGCCTTTGTTAATTGCTTTACTAAAGGAATGGCAACATTACCCCCTAAAACAATATCAGATTTTAAAGCATTAATATCAATAGCATCTACCACACAACATTCTGAAATTATTTTTGATGCGGTTGTTGGGATCAACCCTACCTCAGCTTGTGCCTGTGCCAAGGCAGCTTCTACGTTTAAAAGTTTGGTGACGGACTCGCGATCGGAAAAAAGTTCAGTGAGTTCATTGGCGTAAAAAGTCTCAGTGTAGAGCGACATGTACTGCTATGTATTAAATTTCAAAAAAAACGGTTTCATTGGGGCCCTGCATGTGAATATTGAATACATAAGAATCGCCTTTCTTCTCCGCGATCAACGTGTACTTTCTATCGGCGTCAACAGCATTTAAATTAGCATCAGTTTCATTAAGTTGCTGTTCATCGGCAAAATAAATACGTGTATATGAATGCAATAATTGACCACGCATAAACAGTATTACATGAATAAATGGTGCCTCACCATTAACCGATTTTGGTTTTATTGTCTTAAAGGTAAATGTATTTCCTTCATCCGTACCCGAGCCGTAGCGTCCAAACAATTTGTGTACTCCATCATCTTGCCAAAGTTCTATCATGGCATCATCTACGGGCTGTGCATTGCCATCGTAAACGGTACCCGTTATGGTAATGGTTTCCACATCATTCAACCCTTTTACCATATCATGGTCTACCCAACTATCAAAATCATAGCCATATTGTTGTGGCGTTAACCCGTAGGCAAAATAAGGCCCTATAGTTTGTGAAGGAGTTTGTTTTTTAACTGCTGATGTCTTCATACTTATTTACAAATTTTCAAATGGGGTTGCATTTTTGCCACGTAAAACAATATCGAACCGATAGCCCAATGCAAAATTGGCCTCGGTAACCGATAGGTCAAAAGCTGATACTAACAGCTCCCTGCCTTTTGGGGGAACAGCCTTAAAAATAGGGTCATGCTCAAAGAGTGGATCGCCAGGAAAGTACATTTGGGTAATCAACCTACTGGCAATATCACCGCCAAACAACGAAAAATGTATATGATTTGGCCGCCATGCATTGGGGTGGTTTCCCCAAGGGTAAGCACCCGGTTTTATGGTGTAGAATTTATAATAGCCATGTGCATCTGTCATACAACGTCCCGTACCTAAAAAATTAGGGTCCAAGGGAGCGTCATGTTGATCTACCTTATGTACATAGCGCCCAGCAGCATTTGCCTGCCACAACTCAATTAACGTATGTGGCAAAGGGTGCCCATATTCATTGGTGACTTTGCCATGCACTACAATACGCTCGCCAATAGGTTCTCCATCTTTTACAGAATTCTTGGTAAGATCATGGTCTAAAGCCCCTAATTTAAAATCTTTAAAAAGCGGACCTGATAAGGTAATGTCCTTCTTTTTAGGGACGACCAAAGGTTGCAATGGCGCTCTTAAAATAGTCGATTTATAGGCTTCGTCTAAATAGGGCGGTTGTACTTCGATATCAAATTTGGAGTCCGTTGTAATGCTCATGTTCAATGTATTAAACTACTGTCTTCCAAAGCTAGTACAAGCAATTTTTAATCCTTAGGACAATTTTGAATAATAGTAGGACAAAATAAACATAATCAATACCTTAAAATGTTCAAATAAGGCAATTTTTTTAATTAAAATACTGTAATACATTACTTTATACTATATTTAAAACATAATAACATTAGTTATAAATAAACATAATGAACGATTTATTACGTTATAAGGGATTGTATGGCGAGCATCAACAGCCTTTGGTGACCGACTTTATACATATTGAACCCTTAGAGGATCGTAGTAAAATTTATGAGTGGGAGATTGCCGAGCATATTCATACAGATTTGGTGCAGTTGTTTGTCATAGAGGTAGGTAGCGGTGTTTTACTTTCTGAAGGTAACCGTATTGAACTTGCTGCTCCCTGCGTGGTTACGGTACCTGCCAACGTATTACATGGGTTTCATTTTGAGCCTTCTATTATCGGGGAGGTCATTACCCTCTCCATATCTTTTTATGACACACTTTTACAGGATAAAGCCAGTATTAAAAAGCAGAGCAACCAATTGAACTGTTTTTCCTTTTTAGAGAACACCACTACCTTTTCTGATGTGCGGTACCTTAAAGACAAAATACAAACCGAAATTTTTGATGATGCTCCAGAAAAACTTTTAGCTTTAAGAAGGTATTTTGAATTGGTGTACCTAGCGCTTTTTCGTGAAAAATTCAGAAATACGGCAGATGCCTTACTTTCCAACAATAAAAACTTGGCGTATTATCAGCAATTTCAAGAATTGATACGACTACATGCACAGAACCTGATGAGCATAAAGAAATTTGCCGATGCCTTGGGGATAACCCAAACTCACCTTAACCGTGTTTGCCATACCGTAACCGGAAAATCTGCCCTTAAAGTGGTACAAGATTTTACCATGAACGAGGCTAAAAAGTACCTGCTTAATACCTCATACTCCATTGCAGAAGTAGCCTACTTCTTAAATTTTAACGACCCTGCCTATTTTAGTCGCTTGTTTAAAAAGCGAGTGGGCGTAGCACCTGGGGAGTTTAGGAAGGGGTGAATTTTGGTTGGTGTTTGGTTTTGGATGACGGTCTCGGCTAAACGTAGTGCGGTTGTAAGGAAACTTTTCGTTTCCGTCTGCGTACGAAGCTAAAGCTTTTGGTTTTGCTTTTTTATTTTTTGTCCAAAGCTAAATCCATAAGATTTAGCGACTTCATAAATATATACAGACCATTCATTTTAGCCCTAAAGTCCGCATTACGTTTAGGCTATGATAGTCATAGTTATTCTATCGGTTATAGGGGTATTCGTTTATCCAATGAAACCCTCTGGAGGTAAGTCTAAAGTCCTTTTTGTCCAGTCGCTTTGTTTCACAAATTATCGTGTCCTTTCGGAAAATACCGCTGAAAATTAGCGTTGAATACGTTTTCTTAAAGTCTAAAGTGTACACCAATGTCGAATCATTAAATTCTGTTAATCTAATCTTATTATTTACGGTATCTATTTTAGAATATAAACCATACCTTGATCTGTCCATTCTTGAGATTTGAATGTCATTAGGGCGTTCAATGAAAATATTTCTCCACCTTGTTTTGTCTGATAAAAGTGCTGGAACAGTATCTTGATTGATTACAAAATTTATGACTTCATAAAGACCATACAATGCGGGTTTATTTTGTCTAGTCTTGTAAAGATTAGTTGTATAAGCTATGGAATTGTATAAAACTAAAGCTACAAAAGCCCATTTTAAAATATTGGCTCCTACTTTCCATTTCTTTGATGAAAATGGGGCAATAGAGTCTAATTTATTCGTCGGTTTGTTATGAATTATAAGGTTTAGAAGTCTTTTTAAATCAGGCGCAATGATTATAATTGCGATTAATAGTAATTGGGAGGAAAACAGTTTTACAGGTACGTCGTAAAAGAAATTTATAGCAACTATGTTTGCCGTAACAGGAATTAATAGTAGACCACCTAATAATCTTGTTCTTTTATGAAAAAGGAAAATTCCACCAAGAAATTCTGATAACCCAATAAACAAATTGTAACCCTTGGAGTATCCAAGAAAAGTCCAAGCCAAACCCATTGGTGAAGATTCTCCATATGGTTGCAACATTCTCCAAAAAGCAATTTCTCCGAACTGTAGTGGCATTATTTTAAAAAGGCCATAATAAATCATAAAGTAGCCCAAATAGTATCTTGAAATAGCTAAAAACCAATAATTTAATTTTTCATAGTTTCTATTTTTTTTGTCTAGAATAGACCAAATAATAGTTCCAAAAACTGCAATTACTAAAAATAAAAATAGTAATACGTAGTCGTATGTTTTATCCCCGCTACCGTTTTGAAAAATTGTGATAGGTTTCTCAAGGTTTAAAATCTTTTGCCCAACCCACGGAACCAGTTTCTGGTAAATTCCGAATATAGCTTTTTCAATGAATTCTAGTTTCGGGATAACATTGAAAGGAAATGGTATTGTTATCAGTCCCACGAATAGGACTAAAAATCTCAATAAATATTTATTGCTTGTTACCATTCTTCATAATTATTCCTGACGTTCCGGCTAAAAAGCTTTGCTGTCCCGCAGGGCAGCTATGATTTTTTAGCCATTGTTAGCAACTGCCTTTTTTATTTCATTTTCGACTAATGTCCCTCTAGCAATTCGTCCTGCACGACCACTAGTACCTTGGAATACATACTTATAGAATTTTGCGTACCCATTAGTTTCTGGGTCAGTCGATTTGTTTTCTAAGATCTGATTTTCTAAATCGGTCAATACAGTCTTTAAATTAATCTTATCGAAGTCAGTCCCAACTCTTTTTAATTTAACTAATTCAACGAGCAACGTGAACAAGCTAGTTTTTCTAAACCAAAGTGAATCAGGTTCTAAATGTAAATCCATAATCATCTTACAGGTCTCAGTGATATCTGATTTAATCTTTTCTGAGGCAGGGTACTCATCATTATAGAGTTTAATATACCTTTCGATTTCTGAATTACCGGTAAAATATCCGCTTTCTTCTATTGTTGCCATTATTAAGAGAATATATTCAGTGTCTTTCATCCTTGCATATTGATTTTGGCTAAAAATATCTAATGCTTCGAATTCATCTGAATCTTGAATAGCTTGGGCTGTAGATATAAAAACTCCCTCATACAAAGCGTTATTTATTTCCATTGCATTCAATGCGTAACTCACAGAATTGATTCTTTGGAAAATCTCAATTATTTGATTTTCATCTAACCTTCCTAAATCACGCACAACTATTTTATAATCATAAAAATCTGTTTGCTGCTTGGCCGATAAGTCTTTGAAAAGTGGAATTTCTCGTGTTGGAATTTCTCCGTTGATATAGGAAAAAATGGTGTCCAACCTTTGTTGACCATCAACTACAAGCCGAGTGGAAGTTTGCGATTCTAAGTCTATATCCCCGTCTGCAAGGTAAATTTCAGGAAAAGGAAACCCTCTTAGTATCGTGTCAATAAACTTTTGTTTATGAGAGTTATTCCAAACTAAATTACGCTGAAAAGATGGACGTAAAACGAGAGTTCCATTCTTTAAATCGTTGTATAAGTCGAGTAATTTCTCGTTGTCTGCTGTTCCTATATTATTCATAATTTTCTAGTCTTAGTCTGCTGATATTACGTGAATGATATTGTTCGAAAAAGTACTCATTTCGAAAAATAGCACCTGCAATTTTATAATTACCATACTTGCCGTATGAAATGCTTTTGAAGAATTCGAACCATTCATTTTTCTTAGTATAGTTGAAAGGAAATAAATCTGGTCTAATCCAACCTTTTAAAAAGTATTCTAAGAATTCCCTATAGTTCTTATCTTCCTGCTGACTTCTTGCTTTAACATTAATATTGAAGTTGAGTAGCTCTTGCCAGTATTCATCAAATACGGTTTCACTGATAACTACGATATCAATGTCGGACTCTTCGTTAAAGTCATTCCATATTTTTTTTGGTGCAATGCTAAATCCAAGTTTTGCAGAACCAACCATAACCACTTTTGTGGTACTGACATTAAAGAAATTCGCGACCTTTTGCTTCAGAAAAAAATACTTCTCTTCGTCTTCATGATAAATTATTGGATTTCCGTGAAGAAGGTTCTTTCTTATTATAACAGTATCTGATATGAGGTCATTATTGAGTTCTGCTTTAAATGCAGATTTTCTATTTTCAATAATTTCTTTCATTTCAATTTTTTGGTTGTTGCTAACGTACGGATATATGTAATAATACATAAACCACGTTACAGGCAATTCCAATTTTAAAGCAGTAGCAGTGGTTACGCATTAGTATTCCCTCGAAAGATAAAAATTCTTACAAGAAGAGTAGTACGGTTTTCCGTAAAAGTTGGTTGTTGGTTGTTTGTTGTTTGTTGTTTGTTGTTAGATTCTATGGGGTAATTGGGAGTCTTTTATATTTTGGTTTCAAAAAACGCTATTTCCTCTTGTGTTAGCTCATCTTTTGCTAAAGCAATTACAAATTGCTGTCGTTGGTTTACCACCAAAACAAACCTATCTTTTGTAGCACTTATTTTCTTGATCCAATTCCAATCCTTGGTTTCTACCAAGTCTTTATTCCTATGCCTAATTGCTATCTTTTCTTCAGAAAATGTTACCTCTGCATCAAATTCCATTTTTTCCCCTTGAACTTTAGCGGCCATAATCATTATTGGAAATACGATCAGCATCAAACCAAAAAAATAGATCAGAAATGAGGTGATGAAATTATACTGTTTTATGGGTACCACAACAGCAATCATTAGGGTTGCCAAAAGGTAGCTCCACACACTTTTTTTAAAGAAGAAATACATTTTTCCACTCATGATATGCTTAAAATTGGATACTACACTCTTCGTTACCATATTACACCTGTCCTTTTTTAGTTTTTTCTATATACGCCACATAATGTTATAACCCTATGTAGCACTTTTGGTTACATACCGCTACTAAAAAGTAACGATACGATTTATATAATGTTGTTTTCTGCATTAAAACCCAGCGCATAGAAAAGGCTATTGAAATTATGTAAAGAAATGATTGCTGTCGTGGTGGGTTTACTACAGCTAAAATTATTGTTCCGGAATTGGTATTTAGGGCAGTGTAAATACAATACACCAAAGAGAGTATTCAGTCATCAGGTTTACCATTCACTGGAGTTTTAATTCAAGGATAAGAGTATTCCCCTTGACTAGCAAAATTTGGAAGTTCAATTTTACAGATTTTAAAATGAAAATTAAAGCATAATTCAACAGAGACAGAAACCTAAAAAGTTTGCTGATTACTTTGAAAACTTCTGCTTATAAACCCTGTACAACTGTAAAAGCATTACAGGTACAAAATGAGCCAAAGCTCCGGCCATACTACCTTCTTCTCCTTGTAGCCCAAGAAGTGCCCAATGAGCGAAAGCCATAACAGCAGCCAAATACACCCATTGTTGTAATTTTTTCCAATTGTGCCCCATTCGTTTGACTGCTGCATTGGTACTCGTCATAGCTAAAGGAATAAACACGAAAAAAGCAATCCACCCCGTAAGTATTGATAGCTCTATTGATTCATTTACTATTTTAGAAATTGGAAATTCAAGTACATAAAGAATGGTATGGAGTAAGGTATAGGCAAATGCCGCAACACCAAAAAAGCGTCTATTTCTTAATAACCATTGCGCTACTTTCGTTTTAGGGAACATTAAACGTATTGGCGTTGCAATAAGACTTATAATCAACATACGCGCAGCAAATTCTCCGGTAATATGCATGATGTCTTCATACTTAAATTGTCCTTTTGCGTAATTCAAGGTCATCATAACACCCGGTATGGCCAATAGAAGCCAAAGCATATATTTTCCTGTGAGAAGTGATTTCAAATTGTTCATTGTTGATCGTTTTGAGTAATACTTGTTTATGCTCTGTTTTTCTAAGAAATTTCCTTTGATGAAATAAAATAAGTAACTACCCCTGCCAAAAGCGCAGGAACGGCAAAAATCATAAAATTGGCGGACATAGAAAGCCCCATACCTACGAGTACACCACCTAGTGCAGGACCTAATACACCACCTAACCTACCGGCACCAATGGCCCAACCCACTCCTGTAGTTCTAAATTCTGTGGGATACATACGGGCAGCTACGGCATACAGCCCAACAAAACCACCTTGAAGGGCAAAACCTAGCAAACCAAAAACTATAAGCACAAAATCTGACCCTATAAACACACTGAATATAGCCATCAAGACAGCAGTAACGACCAAGAATATGGCAATGGTTTTTTTTAGTCCAATTTTAGATGAAATGTACCCTTGAATAACACAACCAAAAAACGCACCTACATTAAATACCGTGCCAGAATAGATGGCTAATTCCATTGAAAGACCCGCGTTAGAGGCCAATTTGGGAATCCAACTGATGAGAAAATAGAGACAACCAAATGCAAAAAACAAGGCTATCCATAGTTGAATCGTAGATAGTTTATAGTGTTTTGATAATAATTGATTTACCGGAATACCTAAAGATTTTATACGTTTTTCCGGAAGAGTTGAAATTTCTTGGATAGCTAATTTCCTTAAAATACGATTTACTTTTTCAAGTGCCCGCTTAGGTTGTTTTTTAAGATAATATTCAATGGATTCCGACAGAAATAAAAATATTAAGGGAATGGTTATGAACGAAGCAAAACCGGCAAGTTTAAACATCATTTGCCACCCACTTGATGGCACAACGGATGCAGCAACATATCCAGCTATTACCGCTCCAATAGGATAACCGGCCAATACGAAACTCACCCAAAAGTCCTTTGACCTGTTAGGCGTATACTCTGCCGTTAATGCTGCAGTACTGGCAAGCATACTTCCAATACCTAAACCACTAACAAAACGAAGAAAAATTAATTGTGGAACCGTATTCGTAAAGCTAGTTAAATAGATACTTATGCTTATTAAAAAAGCACTGATTAAAATCATTTTCTTGCGGCCTATTTTATCCGCATATGGCGCCAATAGCAATGCCCCCAATGCCATTCCTGCAAGACCCGCACTAAATACCATACCTAAGGCTTCTGGACCAATGGCCCAAGATTTAGCAATTGCAGGGGCACAATATGAAATGACCAGCACATCCATACCATCTAAAATGTTCATTAAAAAACATATGAAAATAGTAGCGTATTGTAACTTAGAAATGGCACGCTCATCTAACTGCAGGGAAATTGGTTTAGACATTTTATTAGGTATTAGACGTTGTAACTATCCCCTATAAGCAGTGTCTATGGTAATATTACCATTGGCAACCCTGCTTACACAGGCACACATTTTTTTATTTTCACCTTTTTCTTCGTCGCTGAAAAAGAAATCGCGATGATCAATATCGCCAGAATAATCGAGAATATCTAATTGACAAAGTCCGCACTCCCCTTTTTTACAATCATACATAACATCAATTTTTGCATCAAGCAAAGCAGACAATAAGGTTTGATTTTCATTTACCTGTACTTCTCTATTAAACCTCGGTATCTTTACGGTGTATGCCTGGGGAGCAAACAAACCCGAAGCCCCAAAAGTCTCGAACCGTAAATTTTGATAGTTGAACGGTCCATTTTCCCACGTCTTTCGAACTGCATTCATTAAGCCAATGGGTCCACATAAGTATACTTGCGTTTCAATATCGCAAAGATTTAAAATTTTTGACGTATCAAAAAAACCATCAATATCACTATAATGCACCGTTAACCGTTGTCCCAATACCTTTTGTAATACTTCTATATAAGGCATTTCTTGGGCAGACCTGCCCAAATACAACATGCGTACATTCTTGTCAGTTTTTGCTATCAACTCTTCTGCCATCCCTAGAATGGGCGTAATTCCAATACCTCCTGCAATAAGTAGATAATTTGACGTATTAAAACCAAGTTCAAAATGATTGGTGGGTTGTGAAATGCGCAACTTGCTACCTTCTTTTAATCCCCACATATATTTGGACCCGCCACGGCTTGCGGTCAAACGTTTTACCGCTATGGTATAGGGTTTATTTGGAACGTACCGCCCAACCAAAGAGTAGCTCCTGATTTCTGGCAAGTCATTGATCAAAACAGCAATATCTAAATGTGAGCCCACTGTAAAGGCCGCTGTATCACCTGCAGGGATAATTTGAATTTGCATTACATTTTCCGCAACTTTTTCCACTTTACCCACCACGGCATCTTCCCAAGTATTCCTATATCTCATTAGTCCTTCTTTTCTTTTGCTACCATATTATCCGTAATTCTTCTTGCCCACATAGCACCTGCATCAATATTCAAATTATAAAATTCACGATCCGGGTTTTCGTTGATTGCCTTTTGTTGTGCCTCTAAAATATCCTCATCCTGAGAAAAAATATGGGCGACCCCATTTTTAAGTTCTGTGGTATTACTTTGATCCTTTAAGTTATAATTTCTGCTAAAGGCCCAGAAATAAAGACAGGTCTGGTTCGTAGATGGTGTTATGGTATTTAATACGTAGCCATTGACCCCTTTAGACCTATCACCTTCTTGAGCACCTGTATTGGCTATAGCTACGCCAACATCTATATTTACGGTACAGGGAGCTTCAAATTTTATGATCTGCCAGCGATCTACGGTACCATCATGGTCAAATACTTTATTCAATTGCCCTTTCCAAAATGGTGGTGGCTGTATATCTTTCATCCAACGGGTAACGGTCGCTGTTTTCTCATCATAGTGCACATCAAACGGTGCTTCGGCTACATTACGATCGCCAATAGTTTCTGAATGTACAAAGGTTTCATGGGTTAGATCCATCAAATTATCTACCACCAACCTGTAATTACAGTACACTTTGATCATTTGTCCGTCACCTGCCCAGTCCGGATCATCGTTCCAGTGCATATCCGGAATTTTTGATTCATCGGCCAATGCCGGGTTGCCCATCCATACCCAAATAAAACGATATTTCTGAATTACAGGATATGAGCGTACACAGGCAGATGGGTTTATGGTTTCTTGCGATGGCATATACGAACAACGCCCATCACTGTTATATTCCAAACCGTGATAGCCACAAACAACCGTATCATCCCTTAAACTACCTTTGGACAAGGGCAATAGTCTATGCCAGCAAGCATCCTCCAAAGCTATTGGCGTTCCATCTTTTTTTCGATATAATACCAAAGGCTTATTACAAATTGTACGTGGTAGTAATTTATACTTTAGTTCTACATCCCAAGCAACGGCATACCAAGCGTTCATGGGGAAAGATTCGTTCATGGTAAAAGTATGTGTAGACATGATGTTATTTTATAGGATTATCAGCTAAACCTTATGATTTAGAATACAATTTGACACATTTTAAATAAATTTCACAATAAAGGATTGATATTGAATATATTTAGCGTACAAATGATTCAATTTTATTAATTCTTTTTATCAACTTTACAAAAGTATCCTACAAAAAATAGGATTTATTTATAAAGCTCATACTAAAAATGTATTATTACCAATAGAATATGAAGATAATTGACTTATCCGTAACCATTTCAGACAAAGTAAAAGAGCCTTTCCCTACCGCCATTAATTATGAAGACCACAAAGAAGGGGCCAAAACCATGGGTAAAATTTTATTCGACGGTTTAGGTAATGTATTCCCAGATGGAAATGGCCCTGCCGGAGAATTTTTAACGGTAAATAGTCATGCGGGGACTCATGTTGATGCTCCCTACCATTATTACCCAACCTGTAATGGCGAACCATCAAGAACAATTGATGAAATGCCCCTGGATTGGTTTTTTAGAGATGGAGTTGTGTTGGACTTTACGGATAAGCCCGCCGGTTATATGTTTGAACCAAACGATTTAAAAGAGAAATTAGCCGCCATTAAATACACCTTAAAACCTTACGATATTGTTTTAATACGTTGTGATGCTTCTAAACATTTACATGAAGAAGATTTTACCAGCAGGCATGTTGGTGCTTCTGCAAAAGCAACCCATTGGCTAATAGACCAAGGTATTAAGGTAATGGGTACAGACGGATGGAGTTGGGACATTCCTCTACACCTACAAGCTAAGGATTACAGATCAAATCCTAGACCAGGAATCATTTGGCAAGCACATTACGTAGGTATTGAAAAAGAATACTGCCAAATAGAAAAATTGGCTAACTTGGATAAACTTCCCCCTTTTGGATTTAAAGTGGCCTGTTTTCCGGCAAAAATTGAAAAAGCCAGCGCAGGATGGACCAGAGCTGTTGCTATTTTAGAAGAGTAATCTGTAGTATTTATTTGTTAGTATTCATGGGAAACGAAAAGAACATACCAACGTTAAGTTCATATGAAATATCTAATTTTCATATGCATTCTATTGATTGGTTGCCCATAATTTCCAACACAAGACATGATGATTTCCATATTAATAGGATTGATGATATAAGTGACAAGAAACGTTTTCATGTACTACCGCATCGTAAAACTTTTCACGATTTCTTTTTTTTAACCAAAGGAACCTCTAGAAGAAGTAAGGGTTTAAATAGTTATGAAATTAAGGCTCCTGCTATTTTCTTTTTACCCGCATACCAAATTACGGAGCATGATATGATCAGTGAAGATGCCCAAGGTTTTTACTGCCATTTTCATGAACGTATCCTT
This sequence comes from Maribacter sp. MAR_2009_72, assembly GCF_007827235.1. Taxonomy (NCBI): domain Bacteria; kingdom Pseudomonadati; phylum Bacteroidota; class Flavobacteriia; order Flavobacteriales; family Flavobacteriaceae; genus Maribacter; species Maribacter sp. MAR_2009_72. Next base: position 2,610,934 of record NZ_VISB01000001.1, read on the forward strand.
GATATATTCCCAAAAGGAATTTTGACCGAACGCTTTGTGTTTTTTCAATACCAGTCTAATCCTATAGTCCAATTAAATACAAGAACACAGGAAATTATTGCCACTATTTTAGAGCGGTTATTCACTATTTATAGAGGAGAGAGTTCTAGTAAAAACTTGATTTCCTTATACTTAATGACAATTTTTGAGGAACTTAAATCTGAAATGCCAGAGGTAAGAACCAAAAATAGAAAATCTAATTTTGAAATTACAAAACGGTACAAACATGCACTTGCAAAACATATTTATGATTATCAAAATATAACCGACTATGCAGATTTATTGAATGTTACACCAAACTACCTTAATAAGTGTGTTAAAACCGCAATTGACAAAACGGCACAAGACCTACTAAAAGAAATGCTTATTCTAGAAGCAAAAACATTAATCAAGCATTCGGAGCTTAATGTTTCGGAAATTGCTGTAAAACTTTGTAATCAAACCCCAAGTAACTTCGCCCGTTTTTTTAAAAAACAAACCGGCCTTTCACCAAAAGAATACGCACAAACCAACTAGTGTATTCCATTTTAAATTGCCCTTTATTCCCATTTTAATTTTTGCCACTTTCCGGTATCGATTCTGCTAAATGATTTTGTAGAAAAATTATATCTATTTGGATTGTGTTTAATTAAGCCCTAAATTAAAAAAACATCAAAAAGAATTGATTTTGAATAGTATAGTTCTTTTTTTGATTCACAATTACCATTATTATATTGGAAATTTGGAGACATCATTTTTGATATATTAATAAAATATAAATATTAAAATGATAAATATCATTTTTTATCCAACTTAAACTAACTTAAATGAAAAATCACGCTAGACTATTTTTAACTTGTTTAGGATTCTTATTGATTGGTTTTACCCAAGCACAAACGGGTGAAATTTCTGGTCAAGTACAGGACGAAGCTGGTGCCGTTTTACCCGGCGCCTCTGTTTTGATTGAAGGCACAAAAAATGGCACAATGACAGATTTTGACGGAAAATTCACCCTTAGTGGTTTGGATTCTGGAGAATATCAATTAATTGTTTCCTACGTTGGATTTTCAAGACAAAAAATTACGGTATCCGTACCTCAATCCCAACCATTGTCCGTTACGTTAAGTGAAGATGCCACGCAATTGGATGATGTGGTCGTTACTGGGGTTTTTGATGCCCGAAGCAAGATGGAAGCCTCTGTGGCGATTACAACTATCGGTGCCAAACAATTGGCAAGAGTTGCACCTACAAGTTCAGCGGATTTATTGAAAAATATACCGGGGGTATTTGTAAACCAAGCAAGGGGAGAAATTTGGAACTCGGTATACTCCAGAGGTCTTTCTGCAAATTCTATAGATAATATTAATGGGTATAGATATGTGTCCTTACAAGAAGATGGTTTACCCGTAACAAATGTTGAATTATACCCTGATTTATTTTTAAGGGCTGATGCAATGACGGCACGTGTAGAGGCTGTTAGAGGTGGTACCGCATCTATTTTGGGCGCTAATGCTCCAGGTGGCATTTTTAATTACGTATCTAAAACAGGAGGTAATGAATTTGCTGGTGAAGTACGTGCCAAATATGGTCTTGAAGGCAATGGAAAAAACCCATATTACAGAGCGGATTTTAATATTGGCGGACCCATGAGTAATGGGTGGACGTATAATGTGGGTGGTTTCTTCCGCCAGTCGGACGGAGCTAGAGACCGTGGTTACCCTATTAATAAAGGTGGCCAGATTAGAGCAAATCTTGTAAAAAAATATAATACAGGCTCTTTTAAATTAAACCTTAAATATCTAAATGATAAAAATGATAGAATGGCATTTATACCTTCTACAAATTGGGAAGATCCACAAATAGCAAATGGGTTTTCTAAATATGATTCCTATGGGCTTTATGACTTCTCTATGGACATTCCATTCAATGAAGAAGGTACAAGAACCCTTAATTCAACAGATTTATTACATAATAGAGACGCCTCTATTGGTTTTAACTGGGTTCAAGATTTAGGTAATGGTTTTTCTTTCAAAAATGATTTTAAATATTCCAGAAAAGATGATGAACGAAATGCAACTGCTGTAGTTACGCCTATTAGCACCACTGAAATTTTGTTTTATGCCATCCCCGGCCACTTTGCCCCAGGTGCACCACATAGAACTGGAACATATCGTTTTGCAGACCCAAGAACAGGTCAAGAGTTTGGTACCGTAGAAATGATACCTAATGTAGGACCTGGATCCGTACCTGGACCGCCGGTATTTCTTGTGCCAGGCGAAAATAATAATTTCCCTGGATCCAATATACAACCAAATTCACTATTGTTCATGCCATTTTTCTATACAGACATTGATAGAAATGAAATTGCAAATCAATTCACACTTACTAAGAAAACTGAAAAAAGTACGTTCAACTTAGGTAGCTTTTATAGTCGTTCCACGCTAGATATTACCAATTACAATAAAGGTATGGGTCTAAGTGGTGGATTAATCCAAGATCGTCCTGTGCCAGCACAGATTACTTTAGATGCCAATGATGGCAATACCTATGAAATAACAAGCCCTGAAGGATTTATGAATGTAGGATGGACTGGTTCTAACGATAGTGAAACCACTCAAGGGGTGTTTGCACTTTTCTTTGGTCACAATTGGAAAATAACGCCAGAGCTTACCTTGGACTATGGTATGCGTTACGAAAATATTAGCTCTGAAGGGTTTAATACCATTGGGGTTGCAAATCCACGATATAACGACCCATCTTTTGGTGGACGAGATGGCAACCCTTTAACGATTTGGGATAATGGTGGTGGAACCGAAGGTCCTCCAATTAACTATGATTATGACTTAAGTAGCTTTTCATACACGGCTGGACTTAACTACAAATTCAGTGATCAACAAGCTATATACACACGTTTTGCACGTGGTAATAAGGCACCGGCAACCTCATTCTACTTAGACTTGAACAATAATGATTTGGTAAACACACTAAATGAAAGTGAAACCCTTTTGGAAGAAATCACCCAATTTGAAATCGGTTATAAAGTAAATACGGAAAAATTGAAATTAGTGGCTACACCCTTTTATAGCAACATGAAAAATGTGCCTAACATTCAAACATTTTCTACGGAAACAAGAACCAATTACTCTCCGCCATATCAGTTTAACGAGTATTCTACAATAGGTTTTGAATTGGAAACCACCATTAATCTTACAGATAAATGGATGATCAGAAGTAATGCCGTAATACAAAATGCTAAAGCGGACAAGTATACCGCTTGGGCAGAGGGTGAGGATGGAGCTGGTGATGACACTATTATTGATTTTTCAGGAAATGAGGCAGATAATAGTGCTAACCTCATATTTAATATTAACCCCATTTACAATGCCGAAAAATTTTACGGATCATTAAATTACAGCTATATGGGCGAAAGACAGGCAAATGTGCCCAATGCCTTTGTATTACCTGCTTTTGGCACTGTAGATTTAGCCTTCGGTTATGATTTTTCAAAAAGCTTCGGTCTACAGCTGAACATTAATAATGTGTTAGATAAATACGGAATTTTAGGATGGCAAGGACCAGGTGGTTTTCCGCAAGCCTTAAATCGTGATGGTTTTTCGCAAGACTTTATTGCCAACAATCCCAATGCCACATTCTCAACACAGGGTAGCATGCCAAGAGCTTATTTCTTAACGGCCACTTATAGATTCTAATTTTTGTTTTTGTTTATTGAATAAGTGTTTAACGCTAAGGATATTGAATTTCAAATTCTATATCCTTAGTTTCTTTCAAAAGACAAACCCCATTTTATATTTTACTAACTAAAAATGAGTGCTTTATAATTTTAAAAATTGTTTTATGAGAATACTGATTTTAGGAGTTTTTACCCTTTTCTGTCTTAGTTGCAAAGACGCCGCTATAAACAAAAAAGAGGATCACCAGCCAGAAAAAAAACCGAACATTGTTTTAATCTTGGCAGATGATATGGGCTTTTCTGATTTGGGAAACTATGGATCAGAAATAAATACGCCAAGTCTTGACCGTCTTGCCTCTGAAGGAACACGGTTAACGCGCTTTTACACCAATACCATTTGCGCGCCTTCACGTACTAGTTTACTTACTGGACAATATCCACACAAAGCAGGTATGGGTTTCTTTAATGAAGATTTTGGGGTAAAAGGTTATGAAGGTTATATTAATAAAGAATCATTGACCCTGGGCGAGGTATTTAAAGAAGGTGGCTATTCCACCTATATGGCCGGTAAATGGCACGTAGGTAATGAGAGACCACATTGGCCATTACAGCGTGGTTTTGATAATTTCTTTGGGTTTTTGGATGGTGGCGCCAGTTATTTTGATACTAAGCCTTTGCTAAAAGGCCCACCATCAACAGCATTCTTGTATGAAGGCAATGAGGTTTATACTATAGAAAAGGACGATTTTTACTTAACCGATGAACTCACTACAAGAGCCATTGATTTTGTAAAGAACAATCCAGCAGAAAAACCATTTCTACTTTATATGGCCTATAATTCTCCGCATTGGCCTTTACATGCAAAACCGGAAGATATTGCCAAGTATAAAGGAAAATATGATGCAGGTTGGGATGAACTACGTAAACTCCGTTTTGAGAACATCAAAAAACTAGGACTTGCTAATGAAGACTGGAATCTCTTTAAAGATAAATTGTTACCACCTTGGGACAGTTTAACTGAAAAAGAAAAAAGCGAATGGACTTTGAAAATGGAAGTTTATGCCGCTATGGTAGACAATTTGGACCAAAATATAGGAAAACTACTGAATTATTTAGGTACAACTGGTCAATTGGATAATACGGTAGTTGTTTTTCTTTCTGACAATGGCGCTGAAAATATGGATGTTGGTAAAATGCCTTTTACGGTTAAACGAAATGAAGGCCCTGTGGGTACTGCGGGTTCAATGGAATCGTATTCCAAAAAATGGGCTCAGGTATCTAACAGTCCATTAAGAAGTTATAAATCATCTCCTTATGAAGGGGGCCTAGCAACACCCTTTATTATACGTTATCCAAATCAAAAAGAAACGGGAAAGGTAATGAAAGGTGGTAGCCACGTGGTAGATATCATGCCCACTTTATTAGATATCGCCGGTATTGAATATCCTGAAACCTACAATGGCATTAAAGCTAACGCCCTAGCCGGTGAAAGTTTTCTGCCTTTATTACAAGGTGAAGATTGGAACAGGGAACAACCCATTTGTTTTGAATGGTTTGGAGACCGTGCAGTTTGGTTGGGCGATTTAAAGGGTGTTCATCAGTACCAAAAAGAGTGGGAACTGTATGACCTTTCTACCGATAGAACAGAATCTAATGATATTGCTGCTTCCAAACCAGAAGTCATTGCTGAAATGGATTCGATTTATAACGTTTGGGCAAATACAAATGGAGTTGTCGAATGGTCAGATGAGATGGGTAAAAAAACACAGTTTAGAAAATCTCCACATTAAATAATTAGAGCTATGAAAAAATTCTTCTCCTACGAGAATGGTATCGTTGGCCTTATGGCCTTGACGTTTGGCGTCCTGTTTTTTGACCGGTTAGCACTTAACTATTTGGTGCCCTACGTCGCAAAAGACCTCAACTTAAACAACACCCAAATTGGCTTGTTAGCTGCAGGTTTGTCATTGGCCTGGGCCTTTTCCAGTTATTTTACTACAGCTTGGTCAGAGGCTAAAAACAAGAACAAGATTACCTTTATTTTATCTATCGTAATTTTTTCGGTATGCTCCTTTGGTTCAGGTATGGCGATTGGTTTTGGCACCTTATTGGTGGCCCGCTTAGTGATGGGTTTGGCGGAAGGCCCGGTTATTCCTTTGGCTCAGATATTTGTAGAACGGGAATCTTCTCCAAGCAGGCTAGGTATTAATGTTGGTATTGTACAGGCTGTGGGCGGTGCTCTGTTCGGTTCTATACTGGCTCCGGTCATACTGATACAGATAGCCGAAAATATGGGTTGGCGAACGGCATTTTATATTGCCGGTGTACCAGGACTTTTCATGGGGGTGTTAGCTGCTATTTATCTTAAAAATTCTACAACAGAAAGTAGAGGCATCAAAGAAAAAAATGGGTTTAACATAAAGGAATTATGGCAATATAATAATATTAAATGGGGTACTCCACTTGCTTGCTGTGTTTTTGGTTGGTGGTTTGCTACAATACCTTTTATCACCAAATACTTTACCGATGTTCAGGGAATGGATGCTGGTACTATGCAGAAAACCATGGGATTACTAGGACTTTCTATGCTCTTATCATCTTTGTTTTTTCCAGGGATCTCAGATAAAATAGGCAGAAAAAAAGCTTTATTAATCGCTTTATGCTTAGGAATTGTTTATCCCTTTGCAGTCTACTTCTTAAACGGCACAGGTATTCATTTACCAGCCATGTTTATTACCTATGCTATGGTGGGGACTATTCCCCTCGTTGCAGCCATAGTACCTTCAGAAGCAGTGCCAAATCGTTTAAAGGCCAAGGCCGTTGGTTTTGTTACTGCAGTAGCGGAAATTGTCGGAGGCGTTTTAATACCTGCAATTGCGGGTGGATTATCAGACGTTATAAACGAATCTGCGTTTTTATGGGTAGCCACAGTATTGGCTGTCCTATCCTTATTTTTCTTATCCAAATTGGAAGAAACGAAAGGAAAAGAAATTATTGAATAACTAGCAATTAGATTATAAATAAAATGGAAGAAGAAAATAAAGTTGAGTTCCCACTAAATATATGGTATATAGCTGCTTTAGGAAAAGAACTAACAGACAAACCTTTAGCAAGAACATTATTAAATAACCCTATAGTACTTTATAGAACAAAAGATGGTAAAGTAAATGCATTAGAAGACCGTTGTTGCCATAGACACTTACCCTTGTCAATGGGGCTGATAGAAGATAAAGGATTACGGTGTGGTTATCATGGTCTTTTATTTGATGAGGAAGGAAAGGTTATTGATGTACCAGGGCAAGACCATCTTCCTCCAAATGCATGTGTTAAAAAGTATCATGTAGTAGAACAAGATGCAATAGTATGGATATGGTTTGGCACGAAGGATAATGAGACACCCACGGTAGAGCCTCCGAAATATAAATTTCATACAGACCCCAATTATGTTTTTGATGGTGATGTATACCAATACCAAGCTCCATATCAATTAATTCACGATAATTTATTAGATCTAAGTCATTTAGGCTATGTACATGTACATACGATTGGTGGCGATGCGCATACCCATATGAATGCAAAATTGGTTTCGGAAACCAGAGGTGAAAGTGTTTTTATAAAACGTTATTTACCAAATTCTACTCCACCCCCAACCTATATTGCCGCATACCCTTTTGAAGGAAAAGTAGACAGATGGCAAGAGCTAGAATTTTATCCTTCACATATACGTATTTGGACGGGTGCTGTTGATGTAAATACAGATTCTTTAGATGACCCAAATAGAAAAGGATTTCATATGCGCGGTTTGCATGGTTTAACTCCAGAAACTACAGAAACCGCTCATTATTTTTGGACAATTGCTACAAATCCAGAAAATAATGTTGAAGAAGTCAAGAAAAAGGTAGTAGAACAAACAAGGTTTACTTTTGATGAAGATAAGGTAGTTGTTGAGGAACAGTTCAGAAACATGAAAAAATTTGGTGAACAACCTACTGTTGATATACATGTTGATGTAGGACCAAATAGAGCGCGCAGACTACTAAAAAAATTGGTAAGAGCAAGTAATAAATAATACAATTAAAGATTCATCAATTTTGACTTCGATCAAAATAATTTTTAATGCTCAAGAATATGGATAAAAAAGCCAATAAATATAAATTAAAACTAGAGCTTTTGGAATTACTGAGACCAGATGACAAAGTTTATGAGCCTATTGAATTTGAGTTTGTCAATCACGACAACATATTCGCAATTATCGAACGCATGAAACAACGAGACCGATTTAAAACGGAACAAGATTCGATTGAATTTGCTATCGGCTTAAAACTGTTTAGCGAGGTAATGTTAAGGAATAAAGACAATCCACTATTTGAAGACTTTAGACCAGCTTTTGGTGCTATGATGAAAAAATTAAAATCAAAGGAATAAAAGTAACTATTCTAACCTATAAAAATTAAAATGTTTAATAATAATGAATAGTAAATAAGGATTTTAATTCATTGATATTTTTAAAAGTATTGATTTTGAATATCAATGTCTTCCATATGATTCATTGCACAGAAAGAATAAAATTAAATTTGTAATTATAGATTCGTAATAAAGAATATAAATATTTATAGAAATGGCAAAAAACCCACATTATTTTTCACAAATGGCCCATGTTGAGGTCTTAACTAAAGACCTTGAAAAATCGGTACATTTTTTTGGTGATATTGTTGGAATGGATATTACAGGAAGAGAAGAAGGTTCTGTTTATTTAAGAGCTTGGGGAGATTATTTTCATCATACCTTAAAATTGACACAAAGCGACAAGTCTGGACTTGGACATATTGGGTGGAGAGCGGATAGTCCAGAGGCTTTAGAAGAAGCCGTTGAATATTTGGAAAGTATTGGTGCCGGTAGGGGTTGGTATGATGGTGACCAAGGCCATGGTAAAGCTTTTAAATTTCAATCTCCTGAAGGGCATATGCATGAAGTTTTTTGGGATGTGCAATGGCTTCGAGAAGAAGGGGAACGTGGTAGCGTGTATGCAGACCGCTATTCCAGCAACCGACTACAAGGGGCAAATCCAAGAAGATTTGACCACGTAACATATATGGTATCAAAAGGCGCTTACCCTGCTGAAAAAGCATTTTGGAAAGCTTTAGGGTTTAAAAATCCAGATGAGATTCGTATTTCAGATGAAATACCCCCAATTGGAGGTTTACATACCCTTGCGAACCTATCTCATGACATAGCCATCTTTACAGACCCGAATATAGAACCTAACCAAGCAGTTTTAAACCATATTTGCTGGAACGTTGACAGCCGTGAAGAAGTACTTTTAGCTTTGGACTATTTCATTGAAAAGGGGTATAAAAGTGTTATGGGGGCACCAACAAGACACAAAGCAGATGAAGGTTTCTTTATCTACATTGTTGACCCAGGAAGTGGAATCTTATTTGAATACTATGCTTGTGCAAGATTAGTTTTTGCACCAGATCATTTAGACGTTCATTATTTAAAAGATAATCCAAATGATGCATGGGGTTCTGTAAATCCGTTTGCAGAAATGGCAAAAGGTAAAAAACTTGGACTATCTGATGATGGTACAGTGAAACCTGTAGATATTTAAGCTACTTTATTTAAGTAGAGATAACAAATTTTTAAAACACACACATATTATGTGGCATTTTTTTCCAGGCAAATACATGCCTTCTTATCAAGTTAATCGAGCATTAAGTCAAGCCCATTACGGTGGTGGCGAATTTGCAGAAATATTAGAAGCAGCGGGTAATATTGACCCAGACAATCGAGAAACCTTTAATATAGCTTGGCTAAATAAAGGAAATGAGGTTTATGGTTGGGCAGAAGATTATGAAAACAAAAATGCTTTTGTATCTGCTAGACGAACCTATTTAAGAGCATTCAATTATTTACGCACGGCGGAATTTTTCATGAATCTACAAGATGATCGAAAAATACCAACTTACCTTAAAGCAAGAGAGGCTTTTATAAAGGCGACCAAATATTTTGAAGAAAAGCCAATTCAGGTAGAAGTTCCTTTTGAAGGTTCCTTTTTACCGGGATATCTATTTAAGCCAAAAGGTGTGAAAAATCCACCAGTAATGGTGATGTTTGGCGGATTGGATAGTTTGGCTGAAGAACTTTATTTTGGAATTGGTGACCACTTAATGGAAAGGGGTGTTGCCTTGTTAGCTATGGACGGTCCAGGCCAAGGAGCCGCTTTACGGTTAAACCATATTCACTCTAGACATGATTATAATGTTGCTGGTACCGCAGTTTTGGATTGGGTCTTAGAAAACCTGAAAGACGAAGTTGATACCACTAGCGTTGGTATTGCAGGGGTATCCATGGGAGGTTACATGGCCGCTCGTTGTGCGGCGTTTGAGCCACGTTTTAAAGTTTGTATGATTTATGGTGCGGTTTGGTCTTACTATTCGGTTTGGGCCGGTAGAAACGAAAAACATCCTTTAGCAGAAATTGTACAACATATTATGGATGAGGACACCTATGAAGGTGTACTTAAAAAATTAGAAGGTTTTACTTTAGAAAATGGTGTTGCCGAGAAAATTTCAATGCCCACATTTATAATGCATGGCGGTGGTGATAAACAGAACTTTGTAGAGCACGCTATTACTTTGGAAAAACATTTAACATGCGAACACAAAATGAAAATCGTACCAGAAGGTGAGAGTGGTTCACAGCACTGTCAGGTAGATAATATGATGCCTACATTGGACATGTACGATTGGATTGCAGAGAAAATTCACGCCTAACGTTCATTTTTGTTTAATTCATAAAATTCTCAATATGTCAGCAGTTAAAAAGGTACTTGTAGTCGGTGGAGGAATAGGAGGTCAATCTGTAGCGATAGCATTGGCAAAAAAAGGTGTAGAGGTTGAAATTGCAGAACGCTTGGATGCATTTAATGTGTATGGTGTTGGTATTATCCAACAATCTAATGCCCTTAGGGCATTAGATAGAATTGGTCTTGCTGATAAGACCATGGAAGAAGGCTACCCATACGGACAGTTGAAAATGTTCACTGCAGGTGGACATTTTTTAGGACTTGCCGGTGCACCTCCTGTAGAAAAATATCCTAGCCATAATGGTATTTCTCGTAGAACACTTCATGAAATCATGTATGAAGAGGCCATAAAAATCGGAGTGACTTACAAAATGGGAACTACAGTTACAAAAATAGATAACAATGAAAATGATGTAACGGTAACCTTTACAGACAATACACAAGGTTCCTATGATATTTTAGTAGCATCGGATGGAATAAACTCTGATATGCGTGCTTTAATTTTTGGTGAATTTAAACCTCGTTATATGGGTGTATCGGTGTGGAGATATCCTTTTATTAAACATGCGGACTTGGACACCTCTTACATGTATTACGGAAAGCGCAGTAAAATTGGGTTTGTCCCTATGTGCGAAAAAACTATGTATATGTTCTTGGTTTCAGCAGAAGGTGCCGACAATCCTTGGATAGAAAAATCGGCCTATATACCTATGTTGAAAGATTATTTAGCTGAGTTCCCGGTTAAAATTGCCCAAGATGCAAGAGAACAGATTACAGATCCAAACCTGGTAAATTATCGCCCAATCGAAGCAAGCCACTTACCAGACCCTTGGTTTAAAAATAGGGCGATTGTTATAGGCGATGGTGCACATGCAACTGTTCCACAACTAGGTTCAGGTGCCGCTTTGGCTCTTGAAGATGGGGTTGTTTTAGCAGAAGAATTAGAACAAGCTTCTACAGTTGACGAAGCTTTTAGAGCCTTTATGAAAAGACGCTACGACCGTTGTATGGCCATTGTAAATGCTTCTGAGACATTGGCCGAATGGGAGTTAATGGAATTTGAAGGAAAACCGTTACCAGAAGGAGCTAATTTAGGTAAAGTAATAGGCCAAGCAGTAGGTACTTTAATGGCTCCATTTTAATAAATCACAAATGAAATTAGTAACATTCCAAAATAAAGAAGGGTCTATACAGACCGGATGGTTAAAAGCAGATGGCGTTGTCGGTATGCAAAAGGCAGATGACCGCCTTCCTAATGATATGCTTAGTTTTATAGATGACCATGAAAACTGTTTCAAAATAATAAAGGATAATAATCTAGAGGAAGTTGACCCACACTATAATTTAGACGAAATAAAATTATTAGCGCCACTACCCAACCCGAGGAGCTTTAGAGACTATGTTGCCTTTGAACAGCATATGTTGAATGCATCCAATTCTTTCGGACATACCGTTAGTCCAGAATGGTATAACATTCCCATTTTCTATTTCACCAATCACCAAGCCATTTACGGCCCAGAAGATGAGATAAAGAGACCTGAAAAAGAAACCAAATTTGACATTGAACTAGAAATGGCCGTCGTCATGGGTAAAAAAGGCGCGGATATTAAAGCCGAAAATGCCGATGACCATATTTTTGGTTATACCGTATTTAATGATTGGACCGCGAGGGCAATACAAAGACAAGAGATGACCGTGCCACTAGGACCGCATAAAGGAAAGGATTTTGCCAATGCAATTGGCCCCTGTATAGTAACCAAAGACGAGTTCGAAAAATATCGTTGCACCATTTCCAGGGATACCCATCCGGAACATTTAACAATGCCTTTAACCACAAATGGGCGATTTGACTTAAAAATGACTGCGCGCATTAATGGAGAAACTATGTGTGAGGGTAATTATAAAACCGTGCATTGGACTTTTCCACAAATGATAGAGCGTGCTTCTGAAAACAATGTAAATCTTATGCCTGGTGATATATTAGGCAGTGGTACTGTAGGTTGGGGAAGTTTAATAGAAAATAACTTTTCAGTTCACAGACCTCTACAACCCGGAGATGTCGTTGAATTAGAAATTGAAGGTATTGGAGTATTAAAAAATTCCGTAGTTTAAACTGCAAGGACCAGTTTTGTCTTTTCCATTACACATTATTTTATAAAAAGCCTGTAAACATAAGTTAACAGGCTTTTGCTTTATATAATAATACCCTAGCAATAACGCAAAGATTATATACTATTACCTAATTCATCCTAAAAAAAGAACTTTGCACCCTTAAGATAAAAGATATGATTCATACCAAGGTTGTGCTCTTAAAACCGTGACCGGTACTGTGTTGGGGAACACCCCTTTAGTTCCTTGAACTTTCTGTTGAAATTGGTAATATTATTGAAACCGCATTCTTCGGAAACCAATGAGATGGATAGTTCTGGTTTGTTTACAATTAGCTTACAAGCATTCTCTATCCGTATTTCAATTAAAAATTGAAAAAATGTTTTATTGGTTCGCTTCTTAAAATAGCGACAAAATGCATTGCGACTCATGTTGGCCACACTTGAAATTTCTTCCAGACTAATAGGCTCGCTATACTGTTCCATTGCATATTTGTACACATTGTTCATTCGTTTTCCCTCATCATCGGAAAAAGATTTTTTATAGACAAAAGATGATAAGGGGGCCGTTTTCGATTTTGTTACAAGACTGATAATCGTTAGCAACGTAGCTATCTGTTCCACTTTGTTCTGGGAAGCTAGTTTATGGAATTCTCCTATAATCTGTTGTGTATTGCTAAGCACCCTCATGCCCAACTCAGATTTTTTAAAAAATTCTTTGGTCAGCGAAAGGTCCGCAATTTCAAAAAAATCCTTCCCAAAGGAATGTAAGTCAAAAAAGAGCGTATGCATTTCCGATCTGGGAGAAGCAACCGTATCGCTCTTAAAAACGTGGGGTACAAAGCCCCCAATGACTAGAATATCGTGTGCTTTGTATTCATTTATTGAATCTCCGACTATCAACGTACCTTCGCCTTGGGGAATATAACTTATCTGTATTTCTCCATGTTGATGCAGTTGGTCATAAAATGCCTCCTCCCTATCCACTTGGTAAACAAGGGCTTCATTTCTAGGTTTAGGAATTTTAAACGGTAAAACTTTCAAGATTTAAATTTTAAGTTAATCAACTCTAGATAGATTCCAATCTTATCGTCAACATCATCATGTAAACACTACCAATGGTATACGCTACAGGTATATTTTAGATATGTTATCATACCAATACCCTCATAATCCATAATACTCCCCTACACAGATCAAATATGGATCCATAAAATTGAATTCTATTCAAAATTCACTTTTTTATTTGACATTTCCAGTTTAAGGATAATATAGTATCAGTATCTGTTAATATGGATTATTAAAAGGCGCAAGAATATCAATAGTTTTATTCTAGATTATTCTTGGTGGCTTTATAAAAAACAAATAAGTGCATTTTATACATTTATTTATTATGCTTCATACAACCTGTACTTGTTATGGCTACGCCAAAGAAATAATCTAGCTGTATATAAAACCAAATTTACCGCTTGTATGAATCTCGTTCAGGTCAATTTTACAAGCTATTAGATATTATAAAACCTTAAGGCAAGGCTATCATGAAAATTGAAATTGACAAAATGATATATACCCATTTTTTAAGTATAGCCTCTTATTGATCTCTTTTTATCTTCAACACTGGACAGCAACCAAAATGATACTGTAAAAGAAATTTCGTTGTAAGAAGCAATTGTGCACTTTTGTCCAAGATAAAATCATCTATTATTATACCATAAGGTTAAAGTCCAAACCTCTACGCATAAAAAAAGGCTTCCAAATTTGGAAGCCTTTTTTGTGGAGAATACCGGATTCGAACCGGTGACCTCTTGCCTGCCAGGCAAGCGCTCTAGCCAACTGAGCTAATCCCCCAATTTTTAGAACGGCTCAAAGGAAATACTTTTTGGCAAAGTATCAAAATACTATCTAATCTTTCTTTACGCTAAGGACCAATACCGGTACCGGAGCATAAAACTCGGCCTTGGAAATCGTACTTTTCTCCCATAACTTTTTAAAGAATCCCCTTTTTCTTCTAAAAACGCATAACAAATCTGGATGTTGAGCTTGAAAATGTTCCAACACACCTAAATAAGTGGTTTGGTTCTGGGTAAACGTCATTTGAGAACTAATGTCCATTAATGCGGTATTGACCTTGAGGTCATCATCAGAATAACCGGGGGTTTTTACCAATAATAGATTTACCTCAGAACTATGTTTTTTCTTGATGTCGATCAAAGGATCAAGAATACGTTTTCTTTTTAGTATGCCAGATTTAAATGCCACAAGAATGGTCTTGAATTTTTTATAGGTTGTTCCCTTTGGCACGATAAGGGTAGGTATATTGGTTCTTTTAATAATAGCTCCTGAGGTCTGGCCCAAATAAAATTCTTCCTGTACGTCATTACTTCTTGGGGCCAAGATAATAAGGTCTATTCCCAATTCTTTGTCCAATTCCCTTAACCCGTCCGCCAATTCGCCATTGAAATTAACGATCTTGATTTCATTACCGTCAACTTTGACTTGCCCCACAATATCCTTAAGTCGCTCCCTGCTATTTTCCGCAATTTTTTGGGTTATGTTGGTTAAGGTGCCTGTCTTTCCAGTAACGTTAAAAACCTCCATTACATAAATCTGGGCGTTAAAATCAGCTGCAAAATCTACTGCATATTGCAATGTTTCGTGGGCGTCCGTAGAGGTTCCAATTGGCACAAGAATGTTCATCATATTAAGAATTGTTGTTTATTACCCTAAATTTACGATTTATATAAATCGGTTTTATGATTGAGCTGGCAAAGATATCGGAATTAAATGAAATTTTACATTTAACGGATGCCTGTAGAATTGCAATGGAAAACAAAGGCATTTATCAATGGACCACTGATTACCCCTCACGAAAAGCTTTTTTGAACGATCTAGACCGTAATGAACTTTTTACTCTAAAAAACCAACAAACCATTATAGGATGCATTGTAATATCAACCTACATGGATACCGAATATTCACCCGTGTCATGGTTGACCCCTAATGGATTAAATTACTACATCCACAGATTAGCGGTACATCCTAACTTTCAAGGTAAGGGTTTTGCCCAGCGCCTTATGGATTTTGGAGAGGATTTTGCCAAAAAAAACAAGGCCCTTTCCATTAGGTTGGATACCTTTAGCCAAAATAAACGTAACCAGAAATTTTACGAACAGCGTGGCTATAAAAGGTTAGAAGATATCTTTTTTCCCCAACAAAGCCCATACCCTTTTCATTGCTATGAACTCGTCTTATAGAATCCCTTTTTTTGAAAACTTCAGTTAATTTCAAAGCAATCAATAAATTGGCCATACCCGCTACCATTGCAGGTATAGCAGAGCCCCTTTTGTCTATTACGGATACCGCAATTGTAGGCAATATTCCCGTAGATGGACTTGAATCCTTGGCAGCGGCAGGAATTGTGGGATCCTTTCTTTCTGCACTTATCTGGATTTTGGGACAGACCCGTAGCGCCATATCGGCCATAATTTCTCAATATTTGGGAGCTGGAAAATTAGCGGAAGTCAAAACCTTACCGGCACAGGCCATTTTCTTGAACATTGGTTTAAGTGTCCTCATATTGTTATCCACCGTTTTTGTTATCAGGGATATTTTTGAACTATTAAATGCATCGGGCAAAATATTGGAATACTGTATTAGCTATTACGCCATACGTGTATGGGGTTTTCCGTTGACTCTTTTTGTATTTGCCGTTATGGGAATCTTTAGGGGTCTTCAAAATACATATTGGCCCATGGTAATTGCCATTACAGGTGCCGTGTTGAACGTAATTTTTGATTTTGCCTTTGTGTACGGCATAGAGGGTTTCATTGATCCTATGTTTCTGGAAGGTGCCGCTTGGGCTAGTTTATTGGCACAGGCCGTTATGGCCATATTGGCATTTTACCTACTATGGACAAAGACAGATATCAGCCTAAAATTAAGGTTGCCCATACATCCTGAACTGGGGAGGTTGGTGGTCATGAGCCTAAATTTATTTGTACGTGCAATTGCTTTGAACACGGCCATTGTTCTTGCAGCACGTGAGGCTACGGCACTTGGAGGTCAGTTTATAGGTGCGCACACCATTGCCATAAACCTATGGCTGTTTTCGGCATTCTTTATAGATGGTTATGGTGCTGCAGGAAATATTATGGGCGGTAGGCTTCTAGGGGAACGAAACTATGATGGACTTTGGACCTTGGCAAAAAAAATCATTAAGTACGGACTTTGGGTCAGTGTATTGATTATGGGGCTTGCCAGTATGTTTTATAGGCCCTTGGGAAGTTTGTTTACAAATGAAACCTTAGTGCTCACTACGTTCTATAGTATATTTTATATCATTATTTTAGGATTGCCCATTAATACCGTTGCCTTTGTATTGGATGGCGTTTTTAAAGGATTGGGTGAAATGAAATATTTACGAAATACCCTATTGGTGGCAACCTTTTTAGGTTTTTTACCTATGCTCTTCTTAGGAAAGTATCTTAATTGGGGACTTACCGGAATATGGCTTGCATTCACCGTTTGGATGCTGATAAGGGGCGGCGCCTTGGTATGGAAGTTTAGAAACAAGTTTAAACCTTTATTGCAAAATCCGTAATTTTATCACAAAGAAAATGCTATGGTCACTACACGAAAGAATGGAAGCTTATATACGCGTATAAACGGTAAGGTCGCCGAAGTGGAATTTGGTCATCCGGCTAGTAATTCATTTGTATCCGAGTTGTTGGAACGACTTACGAATACTATCGACGAACTATCTGAAAATGATGGTATTTCCGTAATTCTTTTAAAGTCCGAAGGTGAGAAAGCGTTCTGTGCAGGTGCGTCTTTTGATGAATTATTGGAAGTGACCACCCTAGAGGAAGGAAAGGCTTTTTTTAGCGGTTTTGCCCATGTTATAAACGCCATGCGCAAGTGCAAAAAGATTATTATAGGCCGTGTTCACGGTAAGACCGTAGGCGGCGGTGTAGGTCTGGCCGCAGCGTGCGATTATGTTTTTGCCAATGTAGATTCATCCATAAAACTATCGGAATTAAGTATTGGTATTGCGCCCTTGGTAATTGCCCCAGCAGTAGAACGAAAAATAGGCAAAGCAGCCTTGGCAGAATTGTCCTTGGCTCCTACAGATTGGAAAAATGCTTATTGGGCCCAAGAAAAAGGATTGTTTTCCAAAGTATATGAAACGGCACAGGAAATGGATAAGGAACTAGAATTTTACATCCATAAATTGGCCAGCTATCATCCTGATGCATTAACGGAGTGGAAGACCGTGTTATGGGAAGGAACGGACCATTGGGACGTTCTATTGAAGGAGAGAGCTGCTATAACCGGTAAGTTGGCACTTTCGGAATTTACCAGAAACGCATTATCAAAATTTAAAAAATAAACAATAAGCGCCACGCGCATTCGTTCTTTCCCTAAAATAGTTCTTATGGAAATTTTTCAATTATTAAACGGAAATCTAGTTTTTCCAATTTTGGCACTTCTAGTAGTGGTTATCTATTTTGTGAATAAAATACGTGCCAATAGAAAATTTAAAAGATAACGACACGCAACGTTTATAAGAAATTGCATCTTTTATAAAAATTTGACAATGGTTTATAAATTCTTAAGTTTTGCTTTTTTCATTTTCATTGCATCATGCTCCAATACCGATGATACTGTAAAAGAGGATTGTAGTGAAAATACAGTTTGTACCCAAAATTTTGTTACGATAGGGGTTACCGTAAAAGGTGCGTCTGGCGTAAACGTACCGCTTAATCGTTTTAAGGTTGTGGATACAAAGACAGATGAAGATATTACCCTGGTGCAAAACCAAGAAGAATTTGAGAATTATGCCAAAGACGGGTATTACCCTATTTTCAATGATGCCTACAGACTTGATTACCAAAACCAGACCACTACCATTGCCTTTATAGGGTATAACGCTGATAAAGAAATTGTAAACGAAGAATTTACAGTAGGCGCGGACTGCTGCCATGTACTTCTAATTTCGGGCAATACGGATATTATCATTGACTGATCCCAAACTATAATTGCTTTTAAAGATTCCCTACCTTTGCCATTTAATTATAGGCTATGAGCAACATACGTATTACCAAACAGTTTAATTTTGAAACAGGTCATGCGCTTTTTGGTTATGATGGTAAATGCAGAAATGTACATGGCCATAGTTATAAACTATCCGTAACCGTTATAGGTACGCCAATTACGGATACTTCGCACGTTAAATTAGGAATGGTCATTGATTTTGGCGACCTGAAAAAAATCGTAAAGGAGGAAATTGTGGATAAATTTGACCATGCAACCGTTTTCAATAAGAATACACCCCATGTAGAGTTGGCCAAGGAATTAACGGATCGCGGGCACAACGTTATCTTGGCAGACTATCAACCTACCAGTGAGAATATGGTCATTGATTTTGCCGCAAAAATTAAATCAAGACTTCCAGAAAACATCACATTGTTCTCATTGAAATTACAGGAAACCGATTCTTCATTCGCAGAATGGTTTGCCAGTGATAATTAAATTTATCAAAATTTAATCCAAAACACTGTTTTCATCTTTCAATAATGTGTTATTTTAAGGGTAATCCCTTAATTTACAATAACATGGTCAAACATCATATTTACTGGTGGAATCTTGAAAATTTGTTCGACATTGAAAATTCACCCCGTAGAAGCCAATTTTTAAACGATCATTTAGGGTCTGAGCTCCATGGGTGGAATACCAATATCCTAAACAAAAAAATTACTAATCTCACCTCTATTATTTCCCAGTTTAATGATAACCAAGGCCCTGATATTTTGGGTGTCTGCGAGGTAGAGAACGAATTTGTAATTGAATTGTTGATCACCGCAATGAACGTTGCCCTTAACAGGCAATACGCTTTTGTTATTTCGGAAAGTGAGGACAAGCGTGGAATAGATACGGCCCTGATCTATGATACCGAAAAATACGGTCCTGAACAACTTACTTTCAGCCTACGCATTATTAAAAGAAATAGTACCAGGGATTTATTTCAGGTGCATATAAATACTGCTAACGGAAATAAGTTAATCTGTATTTTGAACCATTGGCCATCACGGTCCGGTGGTGAACTTACCAGTGAGCCCTTTAGGATCATGGTTGCAGAAAATTTATCCTATTGGATAGAGCGCATCTATGAGGAACAAGGAGATGATGCCGCAATTCTCTTAATGGGAGACTTTAACGATAATCCTTTTAACAAATCTATTACCAATTACTTAATGGCAATTAACAATAAGGCCTTGGTCAAAAGTAACCGTGTGCGACTTAAATACTTTTATAACGTAATGCATAGGTTTATGGATGACCAAATAGGCACTTTTGTTTTTGGTAATGAATATAACCTTTTGGACCAATTTATGGTTTCAAAAAGTATCCTTTCCGAAAAACCGACGTTACCATTTAAATTAAGTTCCGCAGCTATAGTAGATTTTCCGGAACTTACATCCGGCTCTTACAATAAACCCGTTAAGTTTGGCAGACCCAATGCCTCAAAATTTAATCTAAATGGATATAGCGATCACTTGCCCATAAAAATCGTTCTCAGTGAAAAAGCTTTAACCTAGTAGCAAGACAGCTTTGGTCAACTTGGTAGCATATAAAAACAAATACCTGATTTATACGCAAAACAGTTTTTATATATTTACATCCGCATGACGAACATTGAACTTCCAAAAGGGAAAAAAGTATATTTTGCCAGTGACAACCACCTTGGTGCCCCTACTATGGAGCAGAGCAAGGTTAGGGAGTTGAAATTTGTTCATTGGCTGGAGACCATTAAAGCTGATGCCGGAGTAATTTTCCTAATGGGAGATTTATTCGATTTTTGGTTTGAGTACAATACCGTTATCCCTAAAGGCTTTACGAGAACCTTGGGCAAATTGGCAGAATTATCCGATGCAGGCATAGCCATTCATTATTTTGTTGGCAACCATGATTTATGGATGAACGGGTATTTTGAGGAGGAACTAAATATACCGGTCTATCATTCACCCCAACAATATCTAATCAATAATACTTCATTTTTTATAGGGCATGGAGATGGTCTGGGACCACACGATAAAGGCTATAAAAGAATGAAAAAACTTTTTACCAACCCCTTGGCAAAATGGTTCTTTAAATGGCTACATCCTGATATTGGTGTGCGATTGGCCCAATATTTTTCCGTAAAGAATAAATTGATTTCCGGTGATGATGATGCCACGTATTTGGGCGATGATAAAGAATGGCTGGTACAATACGCCCACAGAAAACTGGAGAACCAACATTTTGATCATTTTATATTTGGTCACAGGCACCTTCCTTTAGAGATACCTTTAAATGAAAATGCTACATACACCAACCTTGGTGATTGGGTCAATTTTTATACGTATGCCGAGTTTGACGGTATACACCTGTCTTTAAAAAAGTTTACGGAATAAGTATATTGCCCACAGAAAATTTGTTCATACAACATGTAATACTTTTCTTATAACTTATTCTTACGTGTTTACAACAATAGTTTTATAAAAAAACATCCATTCCATAAATTTACAGTGTTGTTATTTAAATATTTATGTTCCAAATCTAATTATTACCTACAAATTCCCCCGTTTAAGATTCCAAATCTTAAAAATTACCTACAGTAAAGAAAAGTCCCTAAAATAGGGGCTTTTCTTTGTTCAATAATTTGACAAATACTACAAAAAAAAGGAGGCACAGAATTGTTAACCTGCGGGTATGCCTATAAATATTTACCCCAAACTAGCGATATGAAAACTATATAAAATACAACAGTTATTTAAATATGTATTCTTACAAAAAATAACCTACTGTCCATTTCAAAAGCACTAAACAATGTGTAATCCTTTTCTTACAACATAATTTAAGGTGTTCACAACAATAGTTTTATAAAATTGGCACAACCCTATATCTTTACTTTGTTGTTAGTTTAATGGTTGATTCCCAAATCTTCAATTACCTACAAGTTCCCCCGCTTAAGTACCCAAATCTTGAGCACTACCTACAATAAAAAAAGCCCTGTAAAAAAGGGCTTTTTTTATAACTAACAATTCAGTTTTTATTTTTCATGCTCATCTATATCTTTTTGAAGGTCCAGTTTACGAAAACCTGGAGATACAATTGCCGTAAGACCAACGGTCAAAAGTGTCATGGTTCCTCCAAATACAACTGCGGTAACCGTACCCATTAATTTAGCTGTAACACCACTTTCAAACGCACCTAATTCATTGGACGAACCCACAAACATTGAATTTACAGATGCTACACGACCGCGCATATTGTCAGGTGTTTTTAATTGTAAGATCGTTTGCCTAATAATCATGGAAACCCCATCTACCGCTCCACTAATGAACAAGGCAATAACGGATAACCAAAAATAGGTAGATAAGCCAAAAACGATCATACATACCCCAAAACCAAATACGGCCAATAGCAATTTTTTACCCGCATTTTTGTGTAAAGGAAAACGTGTGGAACCAAGCATAGTAATGGCCGCCCCTACGGCAGGTGCCGCCCTCAATACCCCAAAACCTTCTGAACCTACATGCAATATATCTTGGGCGAAAATTGGTAACAAGGCTACCGCGCCACCAAATAAAACCGCGATCATATCCAAGGTCAAAGCTCCCAATACCGCCCTGGTCTTAAAAACAAAGCTCAACCCTTCCTTTAAACTTTCAAGGACGGGCTCACCAATTTTAGGATTTAAAATTGGTTTCCTGGATATATTGAACAATGCGGTCAATGCCAAAAGTGAAAACCCGAATATGACACACATAGACCAATGTACACCTATTAAACTTATTGAAAAACCTGCCAAGGCCGGGCCTAATACCGCAGCCATTTGCCATGTGGTACTACTCCAGGTAGCGGCATTGGGATATATCTTTTTGGGAACAATTAAGGCAATCAATGAAAATATGGTGGGACCTAAAAAAGCACGTACCAAACCACCAAAAAAAACTAAAGTATAAATGCCATATAAAATGGTCTTGGTTTCATAAGTTTCCAAGACGGAAGGCAGGCTTAATATAAATAACCCAAAACTAATTACGGAGAAACCAAATATACATTTCATCAGTAGATTTCGCTTTTCTTTTTGATCTACTATATGACCTGCAAAAAGTGCCATACCCACCGCAGGTATTACCTCCATTAAACCTATAATCCCCAAGGACAAGGGGTCTTTGGTAATGGTATAGACCTGCCATTCTATAACAATGAATTGCATAGACCATGCAAAAACCATTGCAAAACGAACCAGAAGAAAAATATTGAATTCCCTAAACCTTAAGGCAGCATACGGGTCATTTACATTCATAAAGTAAGCGCTAATTAAACATCAAAGATATTTAATAAATAATGTGCAGTTTAAGGAAGTTAAAACTTATTTAATGCAATTTTGCTTTCTAAAAATACAAATGAAATTAGCTTATTCCTATATCGTTGAAGTAGGCATCTAGTTGTATTTTGAACAATGTGCCGTCTATTAAATCCTTTATTTTTAATGCTTCGGTATAACTTACGGCAAACGACACTTGATGTGCCGGCGAGTTCAGCAATAACGACCTGCATTCGCCTTTAATTTGGCAGTCATTACACAAATTACCGTTACCGCTCTGCAACGTATCATGTATACATTTTGAAAAATAGTGTATTTCCTTTTTGGTTAGCAATAAACCCGTATCCCTAAAGATTATTTGGACCTTATTGGTTTTGCTGGGTTTTTCCGGTTTCCATTTAAAAGCAATACCGTATTCATTTTGGTAAATGGGCGTTATATCGTTCATCATTTTCTACATATTTCATATAAATATATTAAATTTATTTAGACTCAATATAAATAGTGGGATTTATTTCCCATAATCGACCTACTTAATAGACTATAAACAGCAATTTATTGATGAATTTTTGAATTAATAACAGCAAATAACCCATAGCTAATGGTAAAACTATGCGTATTCTTAAAATTATAATGCGCCAGACTTATTTAATATCCCTTATTTTTAATTGTAGACTTACCGTACCTTGCCACTCATTTTCATCAATGGAGAAAACAACATCAAAAGGTTTTCTGCCCGTAACCAGCGGTAATTTATCTCCTAAATTAAAACCAATACCGTCAATTTTATAACTGTCCTGCTGTACTACCGCTACCTTTAAATGTGCACCATTGGCCCCCACTCCTTTTGCATAACCCGTATCGGCCACATTTTCCGCCATAAATACAGGTGACATATTCCCCGGGCCAAAAGGAGCAAATTGCTTTAATATGCGCATTAATTTTGGTGTTATCTGCTTAAGGGTAATTTTGGAATCAATAGTTATTTCCGGGGTAAGTAAATGCGGCTCTATAGTTTCCTTGACCACCTTCTCAAACTGATGTTTAAAATTATGGTACTGCTCTTCCAATAAAGTGAGACCCGCTGCGTATTTATGTCCTCCAAATTGTTCTATATAATCTGCACACCCCTCCAACGCGTTGTACACATCAAACCCTTTTACAGATCTTGCGGAAGCCGCCAATTTGTCCCCGCTTTTTGTAAATACCAATGTAGGCCTGTAATAGGTTTCTATTAAGCGCGAAGCAACAATGCCAATTACGCCCTTATGCCACGAATCATGATATACCACAGATGTAAAACCCTCTATTTCTCCGTTTTCCTTGATCTGGACCAATGCTTCTTCAGTTATGGATTTATCCAGACCTTTTCTATCCGCATTGAATTTCTCTATTTCCGCAGCAAATTTTAAGGCCTGTCCCATATCGGTTTCTGTCAACAGATTTACGGCATGTTGCCCATGTTTCATTCTGCCGGCAGCATTTATTCTAGGAGCAATAATGAACACAACATCTGTAATAGTAAGTTCCTTTTTATTAATTTGGTCAATTATAGCTTTAAAACCAATTCTAGGCTGCTGGTTGATAACCTGTAGACCATAAAAAGCCAATATTCGATTCTCCCCGGTTATCGGTACAATGTCCGCTCCAATTGCAGTTGCCACTAAATCAAGGTAATAGATAACATCATCTATAGTTTCACCTCTACGGGTACCCAATGCCTGAATCAGCTTAAAACCAACACCACAACCACATAATTCATCATACGGATATGAACAATCTTCTCTTTTAGGGTCTAAGACAGCTACAGCACTTGGTAATATCGTACCAGGTCTATGATGGTCACAAATAATAAAATCAATTCCTTTTTTTTGAGCATAGGCTACTTTATCTATTGCCTTTACCCCACAATCCAATGCAATGATCAGTGAAAAACCGTTGTCCTCGGCAAAGTCGATACCTTTAAAGGAAACCCCATACCCTTCATCATAGCGATCGGGAATATAGGTTGCCACATTTGGGTAATAACTTAACAGATAGGATGACATTAAAGCCACGGCCGTGGTACCATCAACATCATAATCTCCATACACTAAAATATTCTCACCATTGGCAATGGCTTCTTCAATTCTATGAACGGCAATATCCATATCCTTCATTAAAAAAGGATCATGAAGATCACTTAACTGTGGTCGAAAAAAATGCTTTGCCTCATCATAGGTAGATATACCTCTTTGCAACAACAATTGCGCCACCAAATCATCGACCTTTAACGCATCGGCTAAAGCGTCGATATCTTCTTGTTTTGGTTTCGGTTTAATTGTCCAGCGCATTCTTTAAAGTTCAAATTCAAAAATCAAGTTCAAGTTCAAAAAATATCAACTTAAACCTTTACTTTTTGTTTTTAATAATTGTTGCTATAATTCTAATTAATTGTTCCAATTCATCTAGGAGTTCACCCCTTCTTACAGCATTACCATAATTAACTTTGGATAGTATCTTAAGATTGACTCTCGACTCCTTCAACTCTTTTAAAGAGATGGAAGCCTTATTGATATAATCCCTATCTGTATTTGTTCCTTGTGCTTCGCCAAAATTTAGAGCTGAGCTACCGGCAGAACGTAATAATTGATTTCCGTAATATTGACCCGTTAAATCTGAAGGTAAGTCTTTACAGAAAATAACAACAGTGGCAGCAAATTCGACTAATCTATCTTCTAAATCAAATTTTTTATCCATCAGTTAATCTTTGAGCTTGAGCTTGAAACTTGTATTTGAACTTTACTTCTTATGAAATACAGTCTTAATCTCCAGTTCAGCAAATTGTCTGAACATTTCCATTACTCCGCAATACTTCTCAATGGATAAATCTACCGCTCTTTGAAGTTTTTTCTCATTTAAATTACTTCCATGAAAATGATATTCTATCACGACCTTATCATAAAACTTTGGATGCTCATCTGTTAAATTTGCAATGGTTTCAATATGAAACTCATCTACCTCTAACTTCATCTTTTTAAACATAGCCGCAACATCCAGTCCTGAACAACCGGCCAATGAAGAAAGCATGAGTGCTTTTGGTCTTAACCCACTACTGTCACCACCATCTTTTTTGGCGATATCAATTTTTAAAGAATGTCCGGACGGATTATTACTTTCAAAGGCCATATTGCCTAACCATTTCGTGGTAATATGATTTGTTGTGCTCATAATTTTTTGTTTCTTGTAGAATACAAAAATACGATAATCTAAGCGGTTATTCTGAGCACCAAAATATGGGTTGCCCCATCAATTTAGAGATATCACTAAAAAACAATTCCTTAAAATTCAACTATGGCATTAGTAACACCACTTGACCCAAATCATGATCCCGAGACCAAAGAACTGGCTGCATTTTTCAACGAAACACTTGGGTTTTGCCCTAATTCAGTCTTGACCATGCAGCACAGACCCGCAATATCCAAAGCTTTCATTAATCTTAACAAAGCCGTTATGGCCAATGAAGGTAGGGTTACCTCTGCTCTAAAAAGAATGATTGCGTGGGTAAGTAGCAACGCTACGGGTTGTAGATATTGCCAAGCTCATGCTATACGTGCTGCAGAACGCTATGGTGCGGAACAAGAACAGCTAAATAATATTTGGGAATACAGAACACACCCTTCGTTTTCCGAAGCGGAACGTGCCGCTTTAGATTTCTCCTTACAGGCCTCACAAGTACCCAACGGTGTTGATGCGGAAATAAAAGAACGTTTATACCAACACTGGAACGAAGGTGAAATTGTTGAAATGCTAGGCGTAATCTCCCTCTTTGGATATCTTAACCGCTGGAACGACTCTATGGGGACATCTATTGAAACAGGAGCTGTTGAAAGTGCCGACCAATACCTAGGTAAACATGGCTGGGAAAAAGGAAAGCATGATGGGTCGGTTTATTAGTTGATGGTTGATGGTTGATGGTTGATGGTTGATGGTTGATGGTTGATGGTTGATGGTTGATGGTTGATGGTTGATGGTTGATGGTTGATGGTTGATGGTTGATGGTTGATGGTTGATGGAAATTAAAAAATTCGTCATTGCAAGGCACGACGCAATGTGTTTAATTCTGAGTAAAAACCCTTAACTTTTACTAAGGTTAGTTCGAGTGGTTTTGCTTACAGTAGAACAAAAAGAAAAAATGTATCTAGAACCTTTTGGAATATGTAAGGTTCTTGATATTTTTTATAGAAAAGCAGTTACGTCACCTTTTCTGCAAAATACCAGCAACCAATTTCTGCAATTCTCCAACCACCTCATCTTCAAACCAAGGATTTTTACTGCGCCAAAAACGATTTACGGGCGAAGGATGCGGTAAAAGAAAAAACTTGGGTAAATATTCTTCATAATGAAGTACATTATCTGTCAGGTTCTTTTTTGATTGTTTACCTAAATACTGGTCTTGAGCATATTTACCTATCAACAAAATCAATTTTACATTCTCAAATTGTTCCCACACTTTAGAATGCCACAAGGGTGCACATTCTTTTCTTGGTGGTAAATCGCCTGTTTTTCCTTTTCCAGGATAACAAAATCCCATTGGTAATATTCCGAAATTACCTGGATTATAGAACTCATCGTCCGTAACACCTAGCCATTCCCGTAACTTTCTACCACTAGGGTCATCCCAAGCTTTATTTTCGACATGGGCTTTTCTACCTGGTGCCTGACTTACCAATATAATCTTAGAATTTATAGATCCTGCAACAATTGGTCGTGGTTCTAAAGGCAAATGGGCCTTACACACTTGACATCCTCTTATTTCAGTTAATAAATCTTGCATATCGTTCTCTTGTAATTCGTACCAAAACCCCAAGAACCTGACTTTTAATTACTGAAGTCATACGGATTTAAAACCTTGATACTAATTGGGTCACAATTACGCTTGACTTCTAAAGTGGCCTTAAAGGCTCACCATTAAAATGCAATCCTTCAAATCCTGTTTTCATGAAATTTCTAATATTTTGATGCCCCTCACCATTAGGTTCCTTTAAAACTTTATCGAAATAATAAGAGCCGAAACAGGCTAAAGTTTCGTCTTTGGACAACCCCGCTTTCTTGGCAAAAGCAAAAACCTTGCACGAACCGGAATTTTGGCCGGCCTCGTTATCTAATTCCCCATTGGTAAATGATGTTGAAGTAAATTGATAATTGGCATCAATTACATCCATGGTTTCCGAAAAAGATATCTCCTTGGGCCGTATTGCCAATTTTATCTTGTACTCTTCTATTGTCATTAATTCTATATTTAATCTAATTATGCTTTTTCATATATTAATGTTTAAATATAAGGAAACCCTATTTTTTACTTCCACCTTTCCGTTATTTAAGTTTTGGGATATTGGCAACATGCTTGAGATACCAAATGAATACCTCTTGTAATTCGTTTCAAAACCCAATCGGGCAAAATAAACTTCGCCACCTGTATCTGATACCTTTAAACCAAATTCCTTGTTCTCGGAAAAAATTTCGCTTCCCAGTCCTACTTGCGGTGTAAGTGAAATTGTATTGGACACATAGTAGGTCTTATAGGTGTTTAGTGTTAAATTCCATTGATTTCCAAATTGATAATTTGTACTATTTTCTGTCTTGAGCGTATAATTTACTGATGCGGACAGACCCCAATTTCTATGTACCACCCCATAATTTGTGGCAAAAAGATAATCCCAACTACCCGTGCCTAATTGAAAACTTGGGTTTACGGTGCCTTCAATATTTGCAGCATCAAAACTTCCCGTGGGCACCTTAACTCCGCCACCAATCTGTAAAGTGTGTTCCGCTCCTATGGAGACCAAACTATCCGGAGTTTGGCTAAGTAATAGATAATACGCCAATACCGTAGCATCACCAACACCTTCAATACGTTGTTCGGTATTATCCGCAAAGGTCCTATTATGAAAATGATAAGGTAAAAGAGCATTTAACAATACCCGTTTACTCACCGGGAATTTACCCCAGGCCTGTACCGTATTGAAGTTTTCGTTGACCCAAGGCGAATTATCAAAAATACCATCTCTTGAACGATACTTCTGACCTATATATCTCAACCCTACGAAATTATTGTTCAACCCTGTGCCAAAACCCATGCTACCACCGTTACCCCCGCAGCCACAAGTGTCGCAGAAATATTCAAATTCGGTATTTTTCCAAATACAATCAGATTCTACTTCTAGCAAATCATTTGCTTTGGCACTAAATAGTCCGCCAAGCAAACACATATATATTATAATCTTGTTCATTTTTAATATTCTGAAAATCGTTCGTCATTTATAAAAGTCTCATCTGTCAATAGTTCAAAGAAAGCCAATAGCCCTTCTTTTTCCGCATCGCTTAATGCTATTCCAAGTCCGTTATCAGTTCTTAAAGAATCATCCAATGTTTCTGAATCTACCACGCCATTGGCATAAAAATTCAGTACGGATTCTAGGCTACCGAACCTACCATCGTGCATGTAAGGAGCCGTTAGCGCTACATTACGTAAACTGGGCACTTTAAACTGGTAATTATCATTAACACTACCGCTAACCTCAGCCCTACCAACATCATTCAATTGAGGATTGGGTGGCAAGCCATTGTTTCTAAAACTACCATCGGTAAATAGATCAGTGGCATGGCAAGTGGCACACTTTTGTTGAAAAACCGATAAACCATATGCTTCAACTTCGGTTAATTCGCCGCCCTCTTCATTCCGTACAAATTTGTCATACTTAGAATTTGAGGAAATCATCATGACCATAAACTGGGATAAGGCCTTTAAAAAATTCTCGGCGTTTACACCACCTTCTTCAAAAGCATTTTCAAACTGTTGCTGATATTCACTGTCCGCTATGAGTTTATTGATGACTCCCGTCATGGTCTCCCCCATTTCTACCTCATTGGTTATAGGTATGATTGGAAAAAGGTCTAAATGCGATGTAGCGCCATCCCAAGCAAATTCATTAAAAAATGCCATGTTAGAAATGGTAGGCGTATTTCTTGTGCCTTCCAAATCATCTACACCGTGACTGAATTGATGACCGTGGTGGGTAAATGCAAAATTTTGCTCATGGCAGAACCCGCACGAGATAAACCCGTTAGAAGATAGATTACCATCATAGAATAATTTCTTGCCCAACTCAAAACCTAATTGTGTTGGCGGGTTGGCTTCTATATCATATACCAAATCAGGAAAATTCTCAGGAACTTCTACGGTCAACAAGGTATTCTCCAATGGTAGATATTCCTCATTATTACAGGACACCAAACACACCGACAGTAATACCCAAAATAGATATTTCATCTTTTTTAATTTTTAAACAGGGCCGCTAAAATTAAGCGACCCCTATGTGTTTAATGTGAATGTCCTGTACCGTTATGAACGTGGTCTACCGTAAACATACTTGCCGTATTTAAGGCCACCAATGGCGACTTTTCTTCGCTAACCATAATTACCGACTGTTCAGAAAGTGATAATTTATGCGCTCCGTCTAAAATAGCATTGGCATCTGCCACTAGGTGAACAATGGGAGACATTTCATCACTTACCAAAGCATCTGTACCCAGGCTTAGGGTAACTTCCTTATAATTATCCAAGCTTGAACCATGACTACCCATATGCACCTTAAAATCTGTTGTTTCGGTCACGGTTTCCGAAGTAAACGTTCCTTCGAAATTCAAAAACTTATAGCCTGCCTGCCATGACCACATCATATTGGTCTCTTCGGCTTCGGTTAAAAAATCGCCCTGGCCTTCAGCACCTTGAAGGTACTTTTCTTGATCTACACCCACACCAAAAGTGATAGATACATAGGTTCCCGCAGGTATATTCTCTAACACTACCTCTGTATTACCGGTTTCTTCACTGGTAACAAAGTAGCTGTCATCTTTTTCATAAGTAAAGGTTTCACCTTGATCATTGGTTAAACGAAAATTACTGACAATATAATTGAGCCTTGTAATTGTCAATGTTTCATTTTGGGAATTGGTATAGCTAGATGTCGCCAGTAAAAGATCGTCCGATCCCACACTGTTATCAAACTCAAGTGTTACACTGTTCTCGCCAATTAACTCCGTAGCAGTATCATCATCGCTGCTACAACTAACAAATACGGTTAATACTAAGGTTAGTGCTAAAATTTTATATATAGATTTCATCTGTTGATATATTATTATGAATGCAGAAGCCATATAAAATTGGCTTGTTACATTCTTGTCATTGTAATGGTTTCACCTTATGCACAGGCATAAGTTGTTTTTAAATAAAATAATTGATCAGTTACCCCCGACTTCCGAATTTGAGCCGTGGTAAAAGCACATAGCTGGGCATCACTTCAAATAAGCTTGCCTAATCTACAATGCTATTTAGGAGATGAAATTGGGTGGACGAAAAACAGGTGATATAAACTGTTGTTCGTTCAAGTTAGGATGCATTGAAACCAAAGCTGTTTTGATCAATACACTTTCAAAATCAACATCAAGAATATTTACAAAGCCAATAGGATATTCGCGAAGATCGGCAGATGGTATATCTTGTTGATCTTTTTCTTGTTGTTCTTTGATCATTTGTGCCAAGTAACATTTACCATCACAATTAAGCATGGGCTTGTCTTTATTGATACACAGTACTTCAGCAATATAATCTTGATTTAACACATACTCTAACACAGGCAATACCGGCTTTACCATTGCAGTGAGGTAAAGAAGGATAAAGGTATATGTGAGAATTTTTTTCATGCTAAACTGGAGTAAAGGTAATTCTCATTTTGAAAATTTCTTATTTATTTCTCCAAATTAACACTTAGGGCTATTGATTTTGAATGATCTGAATCATTCCTATTTATTCCCCCCAACAATAATAACAATTTCACCTTTTGGCGGTTTTTCCGTAAAATGTTTTAAAACTTCTTCCGCAGTACCGCGAACGGTTTCTTCGTACAACTTAGTTAATTCCCTTGATACGGAAACCGGTCTTTCCGCCCCAAAAAATTCAACAAAATTTCCTAATGTCTTTAAAAGTTTATGTGGAGATTCATAAAAGATAATAGTGCGCGGTTCATCTGCCAATAACTTTAAACGTGTTTGCCTTCCCTTCTTTACCGGAAGAAATCCTTCAAAAACAAATTTATCATTTGGCAAACCACTGTTGACCAATGCGGGTACAAAAGCCGTGGCTCCTGGCAAGCATTCTACCTCAACACCTGCTTCAACACAGGCACGGGTCAATAAGAATCCGGGGTCTGAAATTGCCGGCGTGCCAGCATCGGAAATCAATGCAATATGCTCACCACCTTTCAATTTTCCCACTAAATAATCGACCATTTTATGCTCATTGTGCATATGGTGACTTTTCATTGGTGTAGCAATTTCAAAATGTTGCAAGAGCTTTCCACTGGTACGGGTATCTTCTGCAAGAATAAGATCCACCTCCTTAAGAACACGTATGGCCCTTAGGGTCATATCTTCCAAATTGCCTATTGGTGTAGGCACTAAATACAGTTTTCCCATCTACTTTAAAGTAAAACACCCAACACAAGTGCCGGGTGTGTACAGTGATTCAAAAATATTTTTAAGCAAATCTACGTGATACCAATTCTAAAAATCGCTCTTCAAAAGGTTCCTTGCCCTCCCAATTGTTATAATCGGGTTTTACCATATTTTGTATAAAAGCAATAGATCGCTCTTCAGTATCTATGGTATTTAATTGGGATAGTACACGGTTGTAGTCTTCCATATTATTATTGAACAAATGTTTTACAAATGCCAAACGGTCATTAAGATCTACCTTGACATTGCTTTTTCCCAAACGATCGTTCAGTGACTTAGGTGCTAACTCTTTTTTCTGCAAGTCTTCATTTGAAGGCATAAAAAGCTCCTTATCGTTTTTCATATAATTGGGCTTTGACATAAAATCTGCCAAAACATCCTCTAACTCCCCATTACTGGGCATTTCTGACACCATATCCTTTATGGTATCCATGCCGGGAATCATGATATCTTCCTCATGTGGATTGTTTTCAGGAACCGATTTGTTGGAATCCAATACGGCATTGGCCAATTCTTCAAACTTGGCGGCAATGGCGTTTTTGGAGACATTTACTTCCATGTCATTAAGTTCCACTTCTATAAACTTAAGGACGGCCAATTTTTCATAAAGTGATCGGGACTTTTCATAAAGCCCTGCAATATCATCGAGATCATCTGCCGTAAGAATATCGGTAGATAATTTCCTTAACTCCTTTTTCAACTTATTTTTCATCTCACAATTTTTTATGTCAAGACCAAGAAGGCGGCTTTTTTTAATAACTTTATCCTCGTTTAACTAATAAACGAAAAACCCCTTATTTTCGTCTAAAATTACAAAATGTTTCTTGAAAACACAGTGAATCCGAAAGAACAATTCGGATGGATAGAAGTCATTGCCGGGTCCATGTTTTCTGGAAAGACAGAAGAATTGATCAGAAGGCTAAAGCGTGCCCAATTTGCCAAGTTAAAGGTTGAAATCTTTAAGCCTATGGTAGATACACGTTATGATGACGAAATGGTTGTCTCCCATGATGCAAACGAAATTCGTTCTACACCGGTACCAGCTGCCGCAAATATTAGGATTCTTGCAGATACCTGTGATGTTATCGGAATAGATGAGGCTCAGTTCTTCGATGACGAAATCGTTACGGTTTGCAATGACCTGGCCAATAAAGGGGTCAGAGTTATCGTGGCCGGACTGGATATGGACTTTAAAGGAAAACCTTTTGGTCCAATGCCCGCTTTAATGGCAACTGCAGAATATGTTACCAAAGTACATGCCATATGCACGCGTACCG
This sequence comes from Maribacter sp. MAR_2009_72, assembly GCF_007827235.1. Taxonomy (NCBI): domain Bacteria; kingdom Pseudomonadati; phylum Bacteroidota; class Flavobacteriia; order Flavobacteriales; family Flavobacteriaceae; genus Maribacter; species Maribacter sp. MAR_2009_72. Next base: position 2,644,766 of record NZ_VISB01000001.1, read on the forward strand.
GTAATTTGGCCAATTATAGTTTTAGAAAATCCAGCAATGACAACTTGGTTATGCTGGGTGAAGTAGATGAATATGAACCTTTAAGCCGTGGGGCATTCTATAAGGCAAAACTTAAGGAAAGTGTAAAGTCGTTAGAGGTCAAATCGCAAGAAATCAAAGTCCCAAAACAGCATAAAAATGGCTAAAGCAACAGAAACGGTTTTAGAGATCGATTTGAACGCATTAGTGCACAATTACCGTTATCTAAGCTCACGCATAAGGCCAGAAACCAAATTCATGGCTGTCGTCAAGGCCTACGGTTATGGGAGCGATGCCCAAGAAATAGCCATGTGCCTACAACAGGCTCAAGTGGACTATTTTGCAGTAGCTTATGTAAATGAAGGTATAGCACTTAGAAAAGCAGGTATAACCATTCCTATTTTGGTGCTTCACCCCCAAAAAGTACACTTTAAAACGCTGATCGAACATAATATGGAACCCAGCATTTACTCCCACGCCATTTTAGAACAATTTATTAGAACGGCACAAGAACTGGGCAAATTAGCTTATCCAATTCATTTGAAATTTAATACCGGTTTAAACAGGTTAGGTTTTACTTATGCGGATTTACCAAAAATTTATACCGCTACAGAGGCACAACATGCTATAAAGGTCAAGGCTATTTTATCTCATTTGGCCGCAACGGAAGACCGTAATGAAACCGAGTTTACCCAATTACAATTAAATCGATTTGAAGCCATTTGCAATAAGGCCGAAACATTATTCGGCTATAAACTTATCAAACATGTACTAAATACCTCTGGCATTATCAATTACCCAAACGCGCAATTGGATATGGTACGTAGCGGTATTGGCCTTTACGGATACGGAAACGATGCAACTATAGATGCGGATTTAATACCCGTGGTAACATTAAAGACCATAATAGCCCAGAAACATACTATTCCGGCAGGAGAGTCCGTAGGTTATAATCGAAAGTATGTATCCAAAAAACCAACTGTCACCGCCACCTTGCCCCTAGGCCATGCGGATGGTATAGGTAGGCAATACGGCCAAGGCAATACTTTTGTTCGTATTAATGGCCAATTAGCGCCAATAGTGGGAAATGTTTGTATGGACATGATTATGGTAGATGTTACGGAAATTGAATGTGAGGAAGGCGATGAAGTTATAATTTTTGGGAAGCAACTGCCGGCCACGGAATTTTCTGGTACCGCGGATACTATTTCCTATGAACTATTGACCGGTATATCCCAACGTATACCACGCGTTATATACAAGAATTAATTTAACATTATTTTAAGGATTGAAAATTTTTAGTACCTTGCCGTAGTTTAATATTAACCATTAATAAAACACTAGAAACATGTTAAAAGAATTTAAGGAGTTTATTATGACGGGTAACGTCATAGATTTAGCCGTAGCCGTATTACTTGCCGGCGCTATGGGATTAGTTGTTAGCGGGTTCGTTAGCGACGTTATGATGCCAATTGTTGGTCATTTTAGCGGTGGTCTTGATTTTGCCGATATGAAAGTTGTATTGGACGAAGCAGTTGTTGCTGCCGATGGTACGGTTACTAAACCAGAAAATGCCATTCTTTACGGAAAATGGATCAATGCGATCATCAACTTGGTTATCGTTGGTTTTGTATTGTTCATAATTGTAAAAGCTTACAACAAGACTAAAACTCCTCCTGCTCCAGTAGAAGAGGCTCCAGCTGGTCCTACTGCCGAAGAATTATTGGCAGAGATTAGAGATGCTTTAAAAAAGTAATTTAAAACATACCCTTTCTAAGGGAACCGTTGCACTGCAACAAATTTTAACTTAAACCGTCAACGCTGTTTCGCTAATAACGTTGACGGTTCTTTTTTTAAATCAATACCATATTTACAATATAATGAAAATGTTATAAAATAAACATTTTGTTATATTTTGATTAATCTTTGTGTTTTTGCTTGTAGAGGTAGAAGTATTAGTTATTTTTGCCGCATAATTTATAATGTATAAAAAATGAAAGTAGCTGTAATCGGTGCCACAGGTATGGTTGGCGAAGTAATGCTTAAAGTCTTGGCAGAACGTAATTTTCCGTTGACCGAATTGTTGTTGGTAGCGTCTGAACGTTCCGTAGGTAAAAAAATGAACTTTCAAGGTAAGGAATATACCGTTATCGGGCTAGCGGATGCAGTAGCTGAAAAACCAAATATCGCCATATTTTCAGCAGGTGGAGACACCTCTTTAGAATGGGCTCCAAAATTTGCGGAAGTAGGTACAACAGTGGTAGACAATTCTTCTGCCTGGAGAATGGACCCTACAAAAAAGTTGATCGTACCAGAAATCAATGCTCATGAATTAACGGCACAAGATAAGATTATAGCCAATCCTAATTGCTCTACCATTCAATTGGTTATGTGCCTTCATCCATTACACCAAAAATACCATATGAAGCGTGTAATCGTTTCCACATACCAATCCGTTTCCGGTACGGGTGTCAAAGCCGTAAAACAGTTAGAAAATGAGGTTGCCGGTGTACAAGGGGAAATGGCCTATCCTTATCCTATTGGAAGAAATGCCCTCCCTCATTGCGATGTCTTTTTAGAGAACGGTTATACAAAAGAAGAAATGAAATTGGCCAGGGAACCGCAAAAGATATTAGATGACCGCACGTTTTCAGTAAGTGCAACTGCAGTACGTATTCCTACCGCAGGAGGACATTCAGAGTCTGTCAACGTAGAGTTTGAAAATGATTTTGACCTAAATGAAGTACGTCAACTTTTAAATGATATGCCCGGTGTAACGGTACAGGATAATCCAGACACAAACACCTACCCAATGCCTATCTATGCGCATGATAAGGACGAGGTGTTCGTAGGACGCATACGTAGAGATGAGACACAACGTAATACATTGAATATGTGGATAGTTGCAGACAACCTAAGAAAAGGTGCCGCAACAAATGCCGTACAAATTTCAGAATATTTAGTAGAAAAAGATTTGGTCTAAACCTTATTAACAGAACGTTAAAACCTTCAAAACATATATGTTTTGGAGGTTTTTTTATCTTAATTTAGTAGAAACTCAACTACTAATGAAAATAATACTACCCGGTCTTTTGACCCTTATTTTAATTTCTTCATGTAAAAATGAAGCCAAACCACAACCTATTATCGTGAATTATCCCACCACTGCAAAAGTAGATACTACGGACACCTATTTTGGAACTGAAGTAAAAGACCCTTATCGTTGGTTAGAAGATGATAGAAGCCCAGAGACAGAGTCTTGGGTAAAAGACCAGAACAAAACAACTTTTGGTTATTTGGAACAAATTCCATTTAGGGAAGATTTAAAAAAAAGACTGGAAAAATTATGGAACTATGAGAAGTTAGGTTCTCCTAGAAAAAGGGGAGATTATACCTATTTTTATAAAAATGACGGATTGCAGAACCAATATGTAGTCTACAGGGAAAAAGATGACGAGGAGCCAGAAGTTTTTCTTGATCCCAATACATTTTCAGAAGATGGGACCACTTCACTGGCAGGGTTGACCTTTACAAAGGATGGCACTTTGGCAACCTATTTAATTTCAGAAGGAGGAAGCGATTGGCGCAAGGCAATCGTTATGAATGCCATAACTAAGGAAATTATTGAGGATACTCTTGTAGATATCAAATTCAGCGGTATTTCCTGGAGTGGTAACGACGGTTTCTATTATTCCAGCTATGATAAGCCCAAAGGAAGTGAACTTTCCGCAAAAACTGACCAGCACAAGGTTTATTACCATAAACTAGGCACTTCACAACAGACGGATAAATTAATATTTGGTGGAACACCTTTGGAAAAACACAGATATATAGGGGCAAGCGTTACAGATGACAATAAATATTTGATTATTAGCGCATCTGTATCCACTTCTGGCAACAAGCTGTTCATCCAAGACTTGGAAGACCCTAATGCACTATTGATTCCTATTGTAGAGGATACCTCTTCTGACAACTATGTTATTGACAATGTGGGCTCAAAGCTTTATATCGTAACCGATAGAAATGCACCCAATAAAAAAATTGTCACCGTAGATGCCAATAATCCACAGGAGGAGCATTGGGAAGATTTTATCCCTGAAACAGAAAACGTACTTAGTCCCAGTACGGGAGGTGGCTACTTCTTTGCAGAATATATGGTAGATGCAATTTCTAAAGTTTTTCAATATGATTATGACGGTAAACTTATACGGGAGGTAAAGTTGCCGGGATTAGGTTCCGCAAGTGGTTTTGGCGGAGAAAAAGAAGATAAGGAGTTCTATTTTTCGTTTACGAACTACAATACGCCCGGATCAACCTATAAGTATGATGTTGAAAGCGGTTCCTATGAACTTTATTGGAAACCTGAAATAGATTTTAATCCAGAGGACTATGAGTCTAAACAAGTGTTCTATGATTCTAAGGACGGCACCAAGATTCCTATGATGATCACCTATAAAAAAGGTCTGGAACTTAATGGTAAAAACCCAACGATATTATATGGTTATGGCGGATTCAATGTAAGTTTAACCCCCTCTTTCAGCATTACAAATGCCGTCTGGATGGAGCAAGGAGGTGTTTATGCGGTTCCTAATTTACGAGGCGGTGGAGAATACGGTAAAAAATGGCATAATGCGGGTATCAAGACTAAAAAACAGAATGTATTCAACGACTTCATTGCCGCAGCGGAATACCTTATTGCCAACAAGTATACATCAAAGGATTACTTGGCCATAAGGGGCGGATCCAATGGTGGTTTGTTGGTCGGTGCAACCATGACACAAAGACCGGATTTAATGCAAGTGGCATTGCCTGCTGTTGGTGTTATGGATATGTTACGCTACCACACATTTACCGCTGGGGCAGGCTGGGCCTATGACTATGGTACGGCAGAAGACAATAAAGAAATGTTTGAATATCTAAAGGGATATTCACCCGTACACAATGTAAACGCCGGTACTGAATATCCTGCTACATTGGTAACCACAGGTGATCATGATGATAGGGTAGTACCCGCCCATAGTTTTAAATTTGCGGCAGAATTACAGGAAAAACAAACAGGCACAAACCCTACCTTGATCCGTATTGAAACCAATGCTGGTCACGGAGCAGGCACTCCGGTTAGCAAAACCATTGAACAATATGCCGATATTTATGGCTTTACCTTGTTCAATATGGGATACACCGAACTGCCGAACAAAAGTGTACTTAAAGATTTTAAAGAGTAAGTTTTTTTTCTAGGAATCAATAAAATATTGAAAAATCCGTTTCAAATAGAAGCGGATTTTTCAATTTTGCACATCAAAGATCAAATACATGCTACGAGTAGAAAATCTTTCCTTTTCCTATGATGAATTAGAGGTCCTTTCATCCATAGATATCCGTATACAACGTGGAGAACATGTTGCCATTATTGGGGAGAGTGGTTGTGGTAAGAGCACATTGCTCAAACTTATATATGGTCTAATGGATCTGGAACATGGTGAAATATTTTGGGAAGATGAGCAGATTCTTGGACCTGCCTATAATTTGGTGCCAGGCGCACCTTTTATGAAATATCTTTCCCAGGACTTTGATCTGATGCCCTTCATTACTGTGGCAGAAAATATTAGTCAATATTTATCCGTTTTTTATCCTTATGAGCTTAAACAAAGAACACAGGAACTTTTGGAATTGATAGAGCTTACGGATTTTGCGAATAAAAAAGTAAAGACCTTAAGCGGTGGGCAACAACAACGTGTAGCCTTGGCAAGGGTATTGGCACAAAAGCCAGAAGTTTTGTTATTGGATGAACCTTTTGGACATATTGACAATTTTCTAAAAAACAGCTTACGACGGAATATTTTCAATTACTTAAAGGAAAATAGGATTACAACTATCGTTGCTACCCATGATGTACACGACGTTTTGCCGTTTGCAGACCGCGCCGTTGTACTTCGTAATAAAGAAATTATAGCTAGGTCCAGACCTATGGAACTTTACCGCAATCCAAAGTCTCTCTATGTAGCTTCTTTATTTGGTGAGGCCAGTATGATCGCTATAGACGTGCTGAAAACCTATGCAAACACAAAAAGAAAAATTATTGTATATGCCCATGAATTTAGGGTATCACCATCTTCAGGGTTACAGGTTACCGTAGAAAAAGCATACCCCATGGGAAGCCATTATTTAACCGAAAGCAAGAACGAAGATGGAGAAACCGTTTTCTTCAATGCAGAACAATTACTACCCAAAGGCAAAGTGGTCTATTTAAATGTTGCCATTGAAACCATAAACCAGCGAATTCAAGAAGCCACAACGATATAATATTTAAGACCACATCTACTATTTAATACTTTTTGTTGTTGTAATGCACTATTTTTCAATGCAATGCGTTAGTGTCCTGAATATTAAATTTATCCCATGAAAAAATTACACTTTGTATTGGCCTTGGTTGTTTTTGCAATGCTGCTTTTACCACTGTTATAGACCATAAAAAGTCTTTGAGATATACTACTGTTCCTATTTTTCAATGAATTTAGGAACATTTGTTTTTATGTACTTTTGTGAAAATTAAATTGTGGACCAAAATCAAATTCTTACCGAAATACAATACAAGGCTATAAGAAGTGGTGGTCCGGGTGGACAACATGCCAACAAAGTTTCTTCAAAAATTGAACTTACATTTAATTTAAACGCTTCCGCCGGATTAACGGATAAGGAGAAAAAAAGAATTTTACTTAAACTAAAGAGTAGATTAACCAATGATGGCTTGTTAATTTTACAATGCGATGAAACTAGAAGTCAGCATAAGAACAAGGAATTGGTTTTAAAGCGTTTTTTTAAATTGATGAACAGTACTTTAACCATTCCAAAACCCCGGAAAAAAAGTAAACCCACAAGATCTTCAATTGAAAAAAGACTAAAAAGCAAAAAAATAGCTTCGCTCAAAAAAGAACAAAGGAGCAAGCCCACATATTAACCTACCGTATTTACCAAACTTCCTATACCATCAATTGAAATAATTACCTCATCACCGATAGCCAGCGTAAATTCGTTTGGGGGAATAATACCCGTACCGGTCATCAATATACTTCCGTTTGGAAATGAACATTCCCTATATAGATATGCTACGATATCACCTAATTCTCGCTTTATCTGATCTATTCCAATTTCCTTTTTGAATACGATTGTACCTGCCCTTTTGATTATTAATCCAATTTGGGTGTTTTTAGGTAGCGGGTCATAGCTTAACAATACACAAGGACCTAATGCAGCACACCCATCATACGTTTTTGCTTGGGGCAGGTACAAAGGATTTTCGCCCTCAATACTTCTAGAGCTCATATCATTACCTATAGTATATCCAATTACTTTGCCTGTGGATGTAATGACCAAACTCAATTCCGGTTCTGGCACATTCCAAGTTGAATCTTTCCTTATTCTCACAGTACCCCCATTACCTACGGTACGGTGGGCCGTTGCCTTAAAGAACAATTCTGGCCGGTCCGCTTCATATACCCGGGCATAAAAACTACTTCCACCAGACTCCTTGGATTCTTCTTCCCTACCTAGTTTACTGTTATAATAGGTTACTCCACTTGCCCATATTTCTTGACTTTTAACCGGTGCTTTCAATTGGTTGAGCAGGATAGCATCCACCTCGTTAATCTTATTGCCTTCGTTCAGTTTTGAACGGGTATTGGCAACTATATGATCATCGTTTATAAACGAATCCCAATTTTCTTGTTCAAGTAAATGAAATATGGCATTTTCCTCGACCAATATTCCTTTTTGTGTATGATATACCTTCATTTAACTAAGATTATGCAAAAATTGTATAGAAAATAAATACGGCAATCGCTCCTGTAAGTCCAAGTAGACCACTACCTAAACTAAATAGCCTATACCCGGTGTTTACATTCATGCCGCTCATTTGGGTCACTACCCAAAAAAAACTATCATTGGCGTGGGACACGACCGCCGATCCCGCACCAATTACAATAACCACTAGGGCCTTTTGTATTTCAGAATCAAAACCAAGCGAACCCATCATAGGCATAATAATAGATGCTGTTGTTACCAAAGCAACCGTTGAGGAACCCTGGGCGGTTTTTATGGCCGCTGCCAAAACAAATGGCAGAAAAATACCCATATTATAATCTGTCAAGGTCTGTCCCAAAATATCCGCTATGCCGGAATTCTGTAAAATTTTACCAAAAATTCCTCCCGCGCCCGTAATGAGAATAATAGATGCAGCATCTTTGATGGCCTTACCTACCCAACCCGAAGAAGACAACATATCCTGATTTAATTTTTTAGGCAATAGCAGGCATAACAGGATTCCGATCAATAGGGAAATTACCGGTTCTCCCACAAAATTTATTAGTTCAACAAAACCGTTGTTTAATCCAGTTTTTACAGGATTTAGGACAGACTTCAATACAATTAGTGCAATGGGGACCAAAATAGGAATAGAGGCCTTAAATGCGCTTGGGGTGTCCTTTGATGCCGCTATGGTTTCCTCTGCGATTTCTACTCCTGGTTCTATATAGGTTTTGGAGGCATACTTCCTGGCAAAAATAATTCCTACGACCAATGCAATTATACTTGTTGGAAAACCAAAGGCAATTACCAATCCTAAATCTGCTTCCAAAATACCAGCTGCTGCAATAGGACCTGGAGTTGGGGGCACCATAGTATGTGAGGCCATAAGACCTAAGCCCAAGGCAATTGCCGGTCCGGCTATTGAAATTTTTGCTTTTTTAGAAAGGCTTTTGTTCAATGGATGTAACAACATAAAACCACTATCAGCAAATACCGGTATAGAAACGATATACCCAATTATGCCCATGGCGGTTGGTACTCTTTTACTACCAATAACCTTTAGTACTTTTTCTGCAATGGCATATGCTCCACCCGTATTTTCCAAAAATGCACCTATAATAACGCCAAGGACTATGATCAAGCCTATTTTACCTAACGTTCCCCCAAATCCGTCATTTATGGAAACTATGATATCTGCATACGGCATACCGGCAAAAACCCCGTATAATATAGAAATGACGAACAAGGCCAAAAAAGCATGAATCTTTAATTTGGTCGTTAGTATAATAATGGCAACGACAGCAATAATGAGATAAAATATTTCCATAGTCTAGTGTAAATCTCGTTCTACTTTAGACCCAGAACCACCCACAAGAAAATCCAAATCTGCTCCTTTATCCGCTTGTTCCACGTGGTCTATATACATTTTAACGTATCCTCTTTTTGCCAAAGGTTCCGTAGCCACCCAGTCCTTTTTACGTTTGATCAGCTCTTCCAATTCTACATCTAGATGTAAGGTACGGTTGGCAACGTTCAGCTCTATCATATCGCCATTTTTAACCAATGCCAAGGTACCCCCTATGGTAGATTCCGGTGAAACATGTAAAATGACCGTGCCTGCAGCAGTTCCGCTCATTCTGCCATCTGATATACGAACAAGATCCGTTATTCCCTTTGCCAATAATTTTTTGGGAAGGTCCACATTACCTACTTCCGGCATTCCCGGATATCCTTTTGGTCCAACTCCTTTTAGAACAATAACACTGTTCTCATCTATTTCTAGATTAGGGTCGTCTATTCGCTCATGGTAATCTTCCATGCTTTCAAAAACTACCGCTTCTCCACGATGTTGCATTAACCTTGGCGTAGCCGCAGATGGTTTTATAACGGCCCCGTTTTCACAAAGATTTCCTTTTAATACAGCTATACCGGCCTTTTCTTGAAAAGGTTTGTCCAAGGTGGCAATTACATCTCTCTCATAACAAGTTACATCATCGTAATTATCAGAAATTTTCTTTCCGTTCACCGTAATGGCCCTTTGATGTAATAAGGGACGTAATTCTTTCATAACAACCGGCAATCCTCCCGCGTAGAAAAAATCTTCCATTAAATATGTTCCCGAAGGTTTTAAGTTCACCAACAAAGGAACCTTACTGCCCACTTGATCAAAATCTTCTAAGTTTAATTGTACCCCAATTCTACCCGCTATGGCTATAAGATGAATGATAAGGTTGGTAGAACCCCCTACCGCTGCATTGGTAATAATAGCATTTTCAAATGCCTCTCTTGTCAATATTTTAGAAAGTGTGAGGTCTTCCTTAACCATTTCCACAATTCTTCTTCCGGATAATTGTGCGTGTAGCTTTTTTCTGGAATCTACAGCGGGTATCGATGAAAACCCTGGCAAGGTCAGTCCAAGGGCTTCACACATTGTAGCCATGGTAGAGGCAGTGCCCATAGTATTGCAATGCCCAATACTTCTGGCAACACAAACCTCGGCTTCGCGTATATCCTTGGTGGTATAACCCCCAATTTCCTGGCGTTCCTTTATCATCCAGTTCATGGAACCGGAACCTATTTTTTCCCCTCTAAACCTACCGCTCAACATTGGCCCTCCTGGAACCACAATGGTAGGCAGGTCAACGCTACAGGCACCCATGATTGTAGAAGGAGTTGTTTTGTCACATCCCGTCAATAAGACGATACCATCCAAAGGATTGGCACGTATGGACTCTTCCGTATCCATACTTGCCAAATTGCGAAATAACATGGTGGTGGGTTTCATTATGGTTTCGCCCAAAGACATCACCGGAAACTCCAAAGGAAAGCCCCCTGCTTCTAACACCCCCCTTTTTACAACTTCAGCAAAATCACGTAGATGACCATTGCACGGTGTCAATTCTGACCAGGTATTACAGATACCTATTACGGGTTTTCCTTCAAAATAATCATCTGGGTAGCCTTGGTTTCTTAACCAAGATCTATGCACAAAACCCATTTTATCATTACCACCAAACCACTCGCTACTACGTAATTTCTGCTTCTTATCCATATTATCATTTAGGCAATGAAACGAATGCCGGGATTAAGATAGCGAAATAATTTATACGAAAAATTAGTGAATTGTTAGTATCGTAATGGTTTTACCGTTAAAACTGAAGTGTTCACCAACAGATTTCCCAAAAAGTAATTGTCCAATAGGTGTTCCGGCAGAGATACAATAGACCAACGATGTACCTTGCTTATACACTCCGGCAGAAATTCCTATATAATACAGGGCCGCATCGGTAACCACCAAATTACCTAGACCAATATTTGTGATCCCCGAGTCTCTTGGAATTTTAGAAAGTACCTGTTTTGTTTTTTCCAATTCTGCCAAGCGTTGGCCCAATTTTTCGCGTTCCAATTGAATCATGGCCCTACCCGTTTCATGTTTATCTCCCGCACTACTCTTGGTCTCTGTAGTTAAAGCCGTTTCTAATTCTGTTATCTGCAAATGAATTTTATCAAATTTATCAGCCACAAATTGACCACAAAATTGATATGCATTGTCTTTTAGTTCCTGGAAATCGTTAGTTTTCTTCAACGTGGTATAAATCTGCCAATTTATAAATCAGATAATTGACCATTTGGTGGTCCTGCTCACCTGAACGCATCATTTTAAGAATTGCCCTTTCGTTCTCCGCCTTAAAATACTTCAAATCTCCAGAGCGATCTTCACTAAAGATATTCCAAGATTTTAATCCGCTCAACATGGCTTTATGGGCATTATATTTCTTGGTAATTTCCTGTGCCCTTTTTTTATCATGGCCATTGGCCAAATCTTCTGACTGTATTAATTTATATTCGGCAGTAATAATTGCATCAGCTTTTTCCGCCTCTGTTATAATCTTAAAATAGGCTTTTGAAACCAGTTCTTGATATCTATTATCAAAATCAAGGGCAGCTCTATTATCTTCTGCCAAAGAAATAGTTTCCTCCGCGCTAGTATAAAAATCAGTAGCACCATTGCTAGCGTTGGTCATCAATGATTCTTTCCATGCCTGTGATTTTATCAATTCTTTCCAGACTTTGGCATATTCTCTTTGATAGTGTGTCTTGGACGCTCCACAGCCCCAAAGACCACTACTTAAAATGGCAGCCAACAATACACCAAGATTAAACCTTACAAGTAATTTTTTCATATAGTTTCCTGTGCTTTCCACAATACATAGCCTATTGTTCCATATAAACTATCATAATCCGCTTGGATAAGCTGTGGAGCGCTACAATTTAGATATAATTTATAGAGTACAACGCTCTTTTGGACAAGATCAAAAAAAACGGGATGAACGGATAAACGCCTATTTAAACAAGTCTGCCAATTGATGCCCAATACTTGTTCCAATGGCAATTCCCATACCTCCCAAACGTACTCCACAGGCTACATTATCGGTCATTTTTTTAACAATTGGTTTCTTTTGCGCACCAACGCCCATAATACCGCTCCATTTCATATCAATTTCAACAGAAGTATTGGGCAATATGACCGTTTTCAATAAGTGAATTAATTTACGTTCAACCAAATTAGTCATTCCAAAATTGGTAGTTTCCTCAGCTTTAAAATCTAAATTTCTACCGCCGCCCAAAAGAATTCTATTTTCAATATTTCTAAAATAGTAAAACCCTTCGTCTAAATGAAAAGTACCTTTTATTGTTAGTCCGGGTATAGGTTTTGTTAATACTATTTGGGCACGGGCAGGTTGCACCTCTTCTTGTATCAATTGTTTTGCGAATCCGTTGGTAGCTATAATAAGTTTTTTAGTGTTGAATTCTATATCACTTGTACGTACCAACACGTTAGTGCCTAGATCCTCAAAAGAGCGCACAGTAACCGAATTGATTATCGTTATATTCTTTTTTAATACCAAATGCACCAAGGATTTCATCATGCCCCCCGTATCTATTTGCCCTTCATGCGCATGAGTGATATAATGGTCCTTTACTCCCCCAAAATTAAAAAGATTGGAAGTAATTTTGAATGCACTATCTTGAAATACAGGATGTAACAACTCATTGACCCGTTTTATCTGCTCCTTACAAGTTTGGAACAAGTCATCCCTATCTTCCAAGAAAAGTTCATGACCGCCATAATTCTGGAATCCTAATGCGGTATCTCCCAAAAGGCTGCGTAAAAGTTGTATTCCTTGCCATCTATTGAACACCAATTCCTGCACCTCTTGTTCTGTATGGTTTTTTAAATCCGATAGAATTTCCGAAATACTGCCAAAGCAGGCGAAACCAGCATTTTTTGTACTGGCACCTTGTGGCAGACTTCCTTTCTCCAAAACCAGAATCCGAGCCTTGGGATAGCGATTTTTTAAGGCCAAGGCACAATTTAACCCTACAATACCACTTCCAATAATGGTAAAATCTATATTTGAAAACCAAGATTTACGCTCCCAGTAACTAAGGTTCATATTCTCTGTATTTTATTGATGCAACCAAAGATCAGTAAAATAAACCATAAAAAAACTCCAACATTGCTGTTGGAGTTTTTTGTTAATCTTCTTTTGGCGGATTCATTTTCCAGTCGTTCATAAATGCCGTTGTATAATTCCCGGCCAAATAATCCGGGTGATCCATCAACTGCCTATGAAAAGGAATAGTGGTCTTAATACCCTCAATTACAAATTCATCCAAGGCACGTTTCATTTTATTGATCGCTTCTTCCCTTGTCTGGGCCGTTGTAATTAGTTTTGCGATCATAGAATCATAGTTTGGCGGAATGCTATACCCACTATAGACATGGGTATCCATACGCACCCCATGACCTCCCGGTGTATGCAATGTGGTAATCTTACCTGGCGATGGCCTAAAGTTATTATATGGATCTTCCGCATTGATCCTACATTCAATAGAATGTAATTTTGGAAGATAGTTTTTTCCGGAAATTGGCACTCCTGCCGCAACCAAAATTTGCTCACGAATTAAATCATAATCTATGACCTGTTCTGTAATAGGGTGCTCTACTTGAATACGTGTGTTCATCTCCATAAAATAAAACTTACGGTGTTTGTCCACCAAAAATTCTATAGTACCTGCACCTTCGTATTTAATATATTCAGCAGCTCTAACCGCAGCTTCGCCCATTGCTTCCCGTAGCTTATCGGTCATGAAGGGTGATGGAGTTTCTTCCGTTAATTTCTGATGACGACGTTGTATGGAACAATCCCTTTCAGATAAATGACATGCCTTGCCGAATTGGTCACCTACGATTTGAATTTCAATATGTCTTGGCTCCTCAATAAGCTTTTCCATATACATACCCCCGTTACCAAAGGCCGCTGTAGCCTCTGTTACGGCACTGTTGAACAGCTCTTCCATTTTGTCCTCTGACAAGACGGCACGCATTCCTTTACCACCACCACCGGCAGTAGCTTTTATCATTACCGGGTAACCCATTTTTTTGGCTACCTTCTTTGCGTGCGCAACATCCTTTAATAGTCCGTCCGATCCGGGAACACATGGTACACCGGCTTGTTTCATGGTTTCCTTGGCCGTAGCCTTGTCTCCCATTTTATCGATTTGATCGCCGGAAGCTCCAATAAATTTTATATCATGCTCGGCACAAATACGGGAAAATTTTGAGTTTTCAGAAAGAAAACCATATCCAGGGTGTATGGCATCTGCATTGGTAATTTCCGCTGCAGCAATTATATTGGGTATTTTCAAATAAGATTCGCTACTTGCGGCAGGTCCTATACAAACGGCTTCATCAGCAAAACGCACGTGTAAGCTTTCTTCATCTGCCTTACTATACACCGCTACCGTCTTTATACCCATTTCCTTACAGGTACGTATAACACGTAATGCAATTTCTCCCCTATTTGCAATCAGTATTTTTTTAAACATCTTTTAAATTTTAAGTTCTAGGTTCCACATGATTCTTACATACCATTAAATACAATGATATCTAACAATTATTACTCAAAATTTAGTTAAGAAGGGTCTACCAAAAACAATGGCTGATCAAACTCAACTGGTGATGAATCATCAACCAAAATCTTGACAATGGTTCCCGATACCTCTGATTCGATATCGTTGAACAATTTCATAGCCTCTATAACACAAAGCACATCACCGGCCCCAATAGTATCACCAACTTCAACAAAAACTGGTTTGTCCGGAGATGGTTTCCTATAGAAGGTTCCAATAATTGGCGATTTTATTGTAATATATTTATCATCTTCTGCCTTCTTCTTATCGGCTTCCGCAGTACTATCTGCAACCGGTTTTGGCTGTTCTGCCTGTACAGGTGCTGCCTGCATGGCAGGCTGGGCCATAGGCATAGTATGAACGTAAGTAGGCTCTGAGCTGCCATTGCCAAGGCTACCGGTACGTATGGTAATCTTAATATCGTCCGTTTCCAATTTTACCTCGCTTGCACCAGATTTGGCCACGAACTTGATAAGGCTTTGAATTTCTTTAATATCCATAGTAAATTAAGTTATATTGGTAGTTATATGTTAGTTGTAAGCCCATTTTAAATAAATAGATCCCCAAGTGAAGCCTCCTCCAAAGGCGGCGAACACTAAATTATCTCCTTTTTTAATCTGACTTTCGTAATCGTTTAGCAATAAAGGCAACGTAGCCGATGTAGTGTTGCCGTAATGTTGAATGTTCATCATGACCTTAGAGTCGTCCAAGCCCATTCTTTTGGCCGTTGCATCAATAATTCGTTTATTAGCTTGGTGCGGTACCAACCATTTTACATCTGTTTCGGTCAAATTATTTCGCTCCATTATCTTGGCGGCAACATCTGCCATATTGGATACTGCAAACTTGAATACGGTTTTTCCGTCCTGAAAAATATAATGCTTTCTATTCTTTACACTTTCTATGGTAGCAGGCATTAGTGAACCTCCGCCTTCCATTCCCAAGAACTTTCTTCCTTTTCCGTCTGCACGCAAATACTCGTCCTGTAGGCCCAAACCTTCCATGTTGGGTTCAAAAAGTGCCGCACCGGCCCCATCCCCAAAAATAATACATGTGGTACGGTCCGTATAATCTATGATCGAGGACATTTTATCCGCACCGATCAACAATACCTTTTTATATCGCCCCGTTTCAATGTGGCCCGCAGCGGTTGACATCCCGAACAAAAAACTGGAACAAGCCGCTAATAGATCATAGGCAAATGCATTTACGGCACCTATTTCAGAGGCAACGAACGCCGCTGTTGACGATACCAAACTATCTGGAGTTGCCGTTCCTACGATTACCAAATCTATCTCTGCAGGGTCAATATTCTTTTTTCTTATTAGGTCCTCTGCCGCCTTGATCGCTAAATATGATGTGCCTTCTCCTTCTTCCTTCTTTAAAACCCGTCTCTCCTTAATACCTGTACGCGTGGTAATCCACTCGTCATTGGTATCTACCAACTCTTCGAGTTTTTGGTTTGTCATTACAAATTGGGGAACATAGCCTCCTACAGCGGTAATAGCTGCTGTTATTTTGGTCATACTTAATTTTCTTTCTTATAAAAAAACTTAAAAAACGAAACAAAAGTCATGAAAATTAATGATTTTCAACGACTTTTTGCCCAAAGTTGTCTTGTTTTTGAAAATTTACACCCTTAATTGAAATTGGCCTTAAAACCTTAAACATTTGAAATACAAAGCACAAAAGAACAAATAAAGGATAAAAAAAGCTCCCTACTTCATACGAAATGGGAGCTTTATATTTTTATAAAAGGTCTTAAGCCTCTGCTTCTTCAGTTTTATCTACCAAAACCTGACCTCTGTAGTGAAGTTTACCTTCATGCCAGTGAGCTCTATGATACAAGTGCATTTCTCCTGTTGTGGAGTCTTGCGCCAATGTTGGGGCTACCGCCTTATAATGTGTTCTTCTCTTGTCTCTCCTTGTTTTGGAAATTTTTCTTTTAGGATGTGCCATTTAAACCTTATTTATCCGTTAATAGTTTTTTTAATTCATCCCACCGGGGATCGTTCTCTTCTTTATCTGTTCTTTTCTCTTTTGGCCGAAGCTCATTTAACCTGTCTAAAACCCCTGACTGTAACGTGCCATCTTCTATACCAGGATGAATTCTTTTCTGCGGAACTGCCAATACTAGCATTTCATACACATACTGCGCAATGTTCAATTGGTGTTCCCCATGGGGAAGTATCAAAATTTCATCATCCTCATCATTGAACTCCTCCCCAAATTTTACAACCAGATGTAACTCTCCATCTATAGGTTGCTCATAAGGCTCACTAGTAATATCACAATTTACATTTACCGTTCCAGATGCCTCTAAATCAAGCTCTAACATTGTACTAGATTTATAAAGTACAACGTCTAAATTGACATTTGCAGCATTGAACTCATCGTATCCAAAAGAATCAAAGAACGTATTATCAATCTGGTAATTAAAGTGGTGTTTTCCCTGCTTCAATCCTGAGAAAGGAATATTAAACTCCTTTTGCTTCATCACGTACACACTTAATTTAACAATATTGGCCCATAAAAGGCGGGTGCAAAGATACTATTATTTTAATAAAAGGCAATAGTTATCAACTATTTATCTTTATAACTTTTTACCCTCAAAATTACCGCTCTCTCTTTAATCGTTGTTTTTTTAATACATCCTTGGTAAGCTCTTGATATTCCGTCCTGTTCTTGAAAATCTTTAACGCCATAAATACCGCTTCTTTGAAGGAACTGGCATCTGCCACGCCTTTACCGGCAATTTCATAAGCGGTACCATGATCCGGAGACGTCCTAACCTTATTTAGTCCTGCCGTAAAATTAACCCCCTGTCCAAAAGATATGGTCTTAAAAGGTATTAATCCTTGATCATGGTAAGCAGCTAATATAGCATCAAATTTTTTATATCCGTCAGAACCAAAAAAGCTATCTGCAGAATAAGGCCCGTAAACCAGATGCCCCATATTGGCCATTTCCTTAATTACCGGTTTCAACACCTCATCATCTTCCTTGCCAATTACCCCATTATCCCCACTATGCGGATTTATGCCCAGCAATGCAATTTTAGGTTTGCGAACACCAAAATCTACCATGAGCGATTTTTCAATGGTGTTCACCTTATCCCTTATCAATCTTGGTATAATCGCGGAGGAGACATCCTTGACCGCTACGTGGTCTGTAAGTAGCCCAATTTTTAAAGTATCGGTAACCATGAACATTAAACTTTCCCCTTCAAGCTCCTGAGCCAGATAATCTGTATGACCGGGAAATTTGAAATCATCTGATTGTATATTGTTCTTGTTGATGGGGGCAGTGACCAGCACATCTATTTCACCTTTTTTCAGCGCATCTACGGCAGCGAACAACGATTTTAAGGCATATTTGCCCCCGTCTTCGGTGGCTTGTCCAAAATTAATTCTCGGTACTTCTTTCCATACATTTACAATATTCAACTTATTATCAATTGCCTTGGATGCGGAGGGCACCCCATTAAATACAATGTTAAGCCCCAACACCTTCATCTGATGGGAAACGGTTTTGTTCGATGCAAAAATAACCGGGGTGCAGAAGTCTAACATTCTATTATCCTCAAAGGTTTTCAAAGCCACTTCACAGCCTATTCCATTTAAGTCTCCTATTGAAATCCCTAACTTGATTTTACTATTTTCCTCCATGATAATCTGTACCTTTGTACTGAATTTTGAATATCCAAAATTACTTAAATTAAACGACACATGTTTACTGGTATTATTGAAACATTAGGTAAGGTTACCGCTCTTGATCCCAAAGGCGGCAATTTAGATATCACCATAGAATCTACCCTTGCCCAAGACTTAAAAATTGACCAAAGTGTTGCTCATAACGGCGTATGCCTTACGGTGGTAAGCCTAACGGATACTACCTATACGGTTACCGCAATTGCGGAGACCCTTAAAAAAACAAATTTAGAATTTCTTAAGGTAAACGACCTCGTTAATCTGGAACGCGCTATGATCCTGGGGTCAAGATTAGATGGCCATATAGTACAAGGCCATGTGGACCAAACCGGTAAATGTACCGGTGTTAAGGAAGAAAACGGTAGTTGGATATTTTCCTTTAGCTATGATGCCGCAACCGGCAACCCTACCATAGAAAAAGGATCCATCACTATAGACGGAACAAGTTTAACGGTCGTTAATTCAGGAACAAATACTTTTGATGTTGCTATAATACCGTATACCTATGAACATACCCGATTCAATACCTATAAAGAAGGAACTATCGTTAATTTGGAGTTTGACGTAATTGGAAAATATGTGGTAAAATTGATGCTCAAGTAATTACACCTTGATGAAAATTTTTCTTTGATATAGAATATACCCTATTAAACTATAGAATAGGACCACACTTAACCCATATAATAACGAGGAGGTTTTTAGGGCAAGGAAATCATGGACAAAAATATTCTGGAACAACCAACCATGCAATGAGGTCTCTCCTATTTTTATTTGGCCCATTACCTTACTGATAAAGCTAGAAAGAAAATAAATTACGATGGCATTGGCACCTCCATATCTAAAAATAGACCCAAATTCTAATTTTTTTACATCGGTCAAATAGTAAATAAGAGCAAGAATAAGGTTAGCCCAACCTGCGGTGACCAATACAAAGCTACTGGTCCATAAAGCCTTGTTTATTGGAAATACAATATCCCACAAATGACCTAATATCAAAAAACTGCCCCCTAGACCCATTAATATTGTAGCCTTCTTTTCTTGATCGGAGGTAAGGATCAATCCCGTAAATACTCCTAATAATGCACTGGCCATAGCAGGTATGGTACTTAGAAAACCTTCCGGGTCATAATCCGCCTTATAGTTATGGGAACCAAATACTTTTACATCTATCCAATTTGCCAAATTATTGGGTGCTCTATCTAAAGTTGAAGCAATACCTTCTACGGGAACAAAGGTCATTAATAACCAATACCCGATCAGCAATATTCCGGTAACCCAAATTAACTTTTTCCAATTTAAGTTAATGAACAAAATCGCGGTAAAGAAGAATACCACACCTATACGCTGCAACACGCCGGGAAACCTAATGTCACTAAAATTTTTAAAAAATGGATAGTGAATTAAAAATGCTCCCAAGAAAAGCCCCAACGCTATTAACTTAAAGGCCCTTATCGCAATTTTTCTGTAAGCTTTGGCATCAACGGTTCTGTTTTTATAAGAAAAGGCAGTAGATGTTCCTACAATGAAGAGAAAGAAAGGAAATACCAAATCTGTAGGGGTATACCCATGCCAATCTGCATGAAGGAGGGGGGCATATACATTTGACCATGTACCCGGGGTATTTACCAACACCATGAGCAAAATGGTTGCGCCCCTAAATATATCTACCGATAAAATTCTATTGCGCATTATACCTCCATTATAGTATGTTTCCTTTTAGTTTGTTCCATGCCTTGACCAATAACAGACCGGCAACAATTGATATTACGGTCAATACCATTGCCTGTGTTGTTCTACCGTAAATCCAATACCCCGTAGCAAACATTATGGCATAAATAAGGACCACTCCCAGAAGCATAGCAGAGATGCCTGCTGGCACACTCCATTTTTCCTTTGTTCTTACGATTTCTACAGATGCATCATTGGCTTCGGTTACCACTTTGGCCCAACCTGGTCCGCCCGGCTGAATCTTTTTATAAAATCCACGTAAGGTTTCATTTGATTCCGGTTGTGTCATAAACGTGGCTATTAGCCAAATAATAGTGGTCACTACTACAATAAAGATATATTCTGACCAATCTGGCAATACCCCGGTGTCCGCAGCAAATAGAAAAGCCCCTACCGGTGTAAGTTTCAATATAATGGAAATTATACCTGATGCAAACATCGCTGTAATTTCACTCCAAGCGTTTATACGCCACCAAAACCATCTAAGGATGAAAATTAATCCGGTTCCCGCACCAAAAGCCAACAATACATCAAATAATTGAAGTGCATTTTGCAACAACAAGGCCAATACCGCACTAAATATCATTAAGACCACAGTAGAAATTCTACCTACGGCTACCAACCTTTTTTCCGAAGCGTTGGGATTGATCTGTTGTTTATAAAAATCATATACAATGTATGAAGAGCCCCAGTTCAACTGGGTACTAATGGTACTCATGTACGCTGCCACCAAAGAAGCCAAAACTACTCCCAATAATCCGCTTGGTAGTTTTGTCAACATAGCCGAATAGGCTAAATCATGACCTAATTTATCTGCAGTTACATTTGGAAAAGCTTCCTGTATACTCGCCAAATCCGGATACACGACTATGGAGGCCAATGCAACTAAAATCCAAGGCCATGGCCTTAACGCATAATGCATAATATTAAAAAAGAATGTTGCCCCAATAGCATGGTTCTCATCTTTTGCAGCTAACATACGCTGGGCTATGTAACCCCCGCCACCTGGTTCTGCCCCAGGATACCAGGAACTCCACCACTGCACCGCCAATGGGATGATAAATAAGGTAATCAATGCTTTTTTGTTACTAAAATCGGGGAGTATGTTCAATTTCTCGGTAACATTTTCATTTGCCATCAAAGCTTCTATACCGCCTACTTCCGGAATATTAACCAAATAATAAGCAGCTCCTATTGCTCCTGCCATAGCCACAAAGAACAACAGAAAATCCGTATATACCACTCCTTTAAACCCCCCAAGGGCACTAAAAGTTACCGTAATCAACCCTGCACTTACGACCGTCTGCCACGGCTCAAGCCCTAACATAATACTCCCGATCTTAATTGCTGCCAAGGTAACTGCAGACATGGTAATGACATTAAAGATTACTCCAAGGTATACCGCCCTGAATTTTCTTAAGAAACTTGCAGGTTTACCACCATATCGCATTTCATAAAATTCTAAATCAGTATTTACATTGGACTTACGCCAAAGTTTGGCATATACGAATACGGTTAACATTCCGGTAATCAAAAAACACCACCATACCCAATTTCCAGAAACACCATTGGTACGGACAATATCCGTTACCAAATTGGGTGTATCCGTAGAAAATGTCGTTGCTACCATGGATAGCCCCAATAACCACCATGGCATTGTACGTCCGGAAAGAAAAAATTCAGAGGAATTTTTGCCTGATTTTTTAGATACGTAAACGCCTATGCCCAAGACAAGTGAGAAAAAAACTATGATAAAGGCATAGTCCAAGGTACTGAGTTCCATAAAATGGTTTTTGGTTGATTGTTAAAGATATGTTTTTTTAGGATATTTTTGTCGCTAATACGCTAAACGTACTACGTGCTACTATCAATGACTTCTGAAATTACCCCAACCGCATGGATTCTTGCTTATGGGGCTACATTTATCATAGGATTATCCAAAGCTGGCATAAAGGGAATTGCAGTATTGAACGTAACTTTTATGGCTTTGGCTTTTGGAGCCAAGGAATCTACCGGTATGGTAGTTCCGCTATTGATATTGGCAGATATTTTCGCAGTCATTTATTATAATAGATATACCCAATGGAACTATGTTTTTAAAGTGCTTCCTTGGATGGTACTGGGCCTTTTGATCGGTGTGTTCATCGGCAAGGACCTTCCCGAGAAATTCTTTAAGATAGGCATGTCCATTATTATTATCATTACCGTTTTCATGATGTATTGGTGGGACCGTAAAAAAACAAAATCCGTACCTACACACTGGGCATTTGCCAGCTCTATAGGTACCGTTGCTGGTATAACCACCATGGTTGGCAATCTGGCCGGGGCATTCTCCAACATTTATTTTTTGGCCATGCGCTTACCCAAAAACCATTTTATAGGCACAGCGGCCTGGTTGTTCCTTATTATTAATATTATGAAATTGCCCTTTCATTTTTTCGTGTGGGAAACAATTTCGTTCCAATCCCTTTCCTTGAACCTCATGCTCTTGCCCGGAATACTTTTTGGTTTTTTTGCGGGAGTGCGATTTATTAAGGTTATTAAAGAAGCATTCTTTAGAAAAATGATCTTGGTCCTGACCGCTGTTGGGGCTATTTTAATAATGTTGAGCTAAACTTTCCTTTTTTATTACAAACAAAATTGAATAACGTCTGTTTATTTGAGAAACGAGTCATTCCCTACCCTATAGAACCCTTAATTTTATAGCATAATCCAGCCATATATATGCTATGAATATTATAGGTAATTTTATTAAGGGGGTCATTAACGTAACCGACAAGATTACCGGTGAGGATAACCCGGTACAAGATCAACAGGAAATCCTGAAAACATTACTGGAAACGGCTAAGGATACCGCATTTGGCAAAGCATATAAGTTCGATGAAATGCTGAACGATGAGCACATGCAGCAAACCTTTAAAAATCGCGTTCCTTATTTTGATTACAACCAAATTAATGACCAATGGTGGCAAAAACTACACGAAGGCCAGACCGATGTTACATGGCCCGGTAGCCCAGATTATTTTGCGCTAAGTTCAGGCACCACTGGCAAAAGCAGCAAACGAATACCGGTAACCAATGAAATGATCGATGCTATTAGACAGGCAGGAATAAAACAGGTGTTGGCATTATCCAACTTTGACCTTCCGGCAGATTTTTTTGAAACAGGTATCTTAATGTTGGGCAGTTCCACTGATCTGGTTGAGCACAATGACCATTTAGAAGGTGAAATTAGCGGTATCAGCGCAAGCAATATTCCCTCTTGGTTCAGCGGATATTATAAGCCGGGAAAGGAAATTGCACAAATAGACGATTGGGACGAACGTGTTGCAAAGATTGCGGAAAAGGCTGCCGATTGGGATATAGGAGCGTTAAGCGGAATTCCTTCCTGGATAGAATTGATGTTGAAAGAAGTCATAAAAAAACACAAGCTTAATAACATTCATGAAATATGGCCCAACCTAAAGGTATACACCTCTGGCGGAGTTGCATTTGGACCTTACGAAAAGAGTTTTAATGCTTTAATGGGCAAACCTGTTACCGTAATTGATACCTATTTGGCTTCTGAAGGTTTTATTGCTTTTCAAGCCAGACCCGAAACTGATGCCATGAAATTGGTGACGGACAATGGAATTTATTTTGAATTTGTTCCTTTTGATCCCGATTATATTTTGGAAGATGGTTCGTTGGCACAAGATGCCCCGTCATTATCCCTTTCAGAAGTACGCACTGGACAAAACTATGTACTGATCATTAGTACCGTAAGCGGCGCATGGCGCTACTTAATTGGTGATACCATTGAATTTACAGATGTGGAACGTGCAGAAATCAAAATTACCGGCCGTACCAAGTTTTTTCTTAATACCGTAGGTTCCCAACTATCCGTCAATAAATTGGATGACGCCCTACAGGAGGTTATGCATACCTTTGATATTGAAATACCAGAATATACGTTATGCGCAAAAAAATATAAGGATGGTTTTTATCATACATGGTATCTGGGGACAACCGCAACCATAGACCCCAAGAAAGTGGCCAAAAAACTGGATGACTCCTTAAAAGAAGCGAATAAAAACTATACAGTAGCCCGATCAAAGGCATTGAAAGGAGTGAAAGTATTTATGGTAGAACCAGAAATTTTCTATGAATGGAACGATGCTAATAAAAAGAAGGGCGGACAGGTAAAAATGGAGCGAGTAATGAATGAGGAGAAATTTGCCGCATGGGAAGATTTTGTGGACAAGCAAAGCTAATTAAACCTTATTCATCTATTTCATCCTTATCGCGCTCTTCCACCAAGAGCATTATCTCTTCTGGCGAAAGATAAAAGTTTTTAATACGCTCTACATATTTTGGTGCTAACCCTGCTTTTTCAAGAATAAACTCCTTAGTGGCCAATATATAGGTTTCCATACCGTGGTTTACCGCAAACGAATCTGCCCTACGTTCCGCTTCCCTAATGTACTTTTTTGAGGTGAGGTAACTAAATCCAAAACCTATTAAATTAAATCCACTACGCTTTTGAAAATCCATGATATGTCCTAATTCATGGCCTAGCCAACCGATCATTATCTTGGCCGGCATGTCTTTGGTATAATACACAGAATCGGCAATGTTTATTTTTTCGCTGATCAATATTTTATAGGACCTATTTTTTTTTGATTTGAAAATGCTGGAGAATTTAGGTTGCGCCTGCATGGTAGATTTTTTAATGTTCTTCTTGAACTTGAATTCTATTGCTGTATCTTCCAATTCCGGATAATGTGCCAAGGCAATTTTTGCTTCTTCTAGTATTTCATTGGGTATTTTGTGCTGTGCGTTTGCCGCCATAGGTATGCTTAATATTAAAAGGAATAAAATTTTCAAGTTGTATAATTTGCTTTGTTATAATAAGGGACTGAAGAATTTGGCAAGACCTTCCAAAAATTTACTGAATGCAGATCTTTTTTTAAAGGAATCCAATTCCAATTTTACCTCTGCCTTGCAATGAGACATAAAAAATTTTTCTATCTCCCCTGCCTTTTTATCATCATATAAAATGGCGTTGGTCTCAAAATTATGCTCAAAACTTCTATAGTCAAAATTTCCTGACCCCACGGATACGATTTCACTATCTATAATAATAACTTTACTATGAGAGAAATCAGGTCTTAAATAAATATGCGTTCCTACTTCCAATAAATTTTCAAAGGTTGAAAACATGCTGTATTGTGCCAAAAGCGAATCAGATTTTCTTGGGGTAAGCAATGTTACCTTAACCCCACTAAGTGCTGCAATCCTTAACGCCTCCAAGACAGGTTCACCTGGTATAAAATAAGGGTTGGCTATACAAATACTTTCCTTGGCAATATTGATCATGGCCAAATATTGTTGCATTATTGCGGGGTATCTTGAATCAGGACCGCTTGAGATTACCTGTGCAACTGTCTCTCCTTGGGGTGCTATCTTTGGAAAATATTTATCCTGTAGCAACAGTTCTTCCTTACCTGCAAAATGATAATCCTTTACAAATATGCGTTGTAAACTGTTTACTGCCGGACCGTTAATCTGTATATGCAAATCCTGCCATATACCTAGTTCAGAAACCGGCTTCATATATTTATCGGATACATTGAACCCTCCGGTGAACCCAATTTTGCCGTCCACAATGACAATCTTTCTGTGGTTTCTATAATTTAGGGTAAACAACAGGTTCCCAAATCTTATGGGCAGGGTAGAATGCGCCTTAACACCTATCTTCCTAAACCGTTTAACGACCTTGCCCCGCATGGAATTACTGCCTAATGAATCGTACAACATTCTTATTTCCACGCCTTCCTTTACCTTTTGTTGAAAAAGTTCATAAAACCGGTCAAGGAGCATGCCGTCCTCTAAAATATAATACTGCATATGTATAAACTCCTTGGCTTCTTCTATGGCCTTAAATATGGCGCCAAAAGTTTCTTCCCCACTGTTCAACAAGGTAATTTTATTGCCCTCATAAGGTGCAAAATAGCTGTTCTTCCTAATAAGCGAGGCAAGTTTATTCTGCTTGTAATCCTTAAATTCATGAACACTTTGCTTTCCCCCTTTTAATTCTTTGTAAGTTTCTGAATATAGCCTTCGTTTTTCAGTCTGTTTTAATTTGAACAGTTTAAATTTTCGGCGATTGATACCAAAAAGATAATAGAAAAGAGGTCCCAAGAATGGTAATATTATGACCGATAATGACCAACTGATCATCTTGGTGGCCCTAGAACCATTAAAAATGATATTGATAATACTCCATAAAGTAACCGTAATATATGCAAGCCAAAAAAGAGTCGTCATCAGTACAATTTTGTTCTACAACAAGATAGTGTATTTTAAGGTGTAGCTAAACCTCTATAATCGTTTAAGATACTTTTCATTTGATACGAGTTAATTATAAAACTTAGTTGTGACTAATTTTATAAAAAAGTGATGGGAACAATTGCTATGGACAAAAAACAGATAACGCTATATTATAGCTCATTGAATTCTTTAGGGAAACAGGTAAATGCATATGTTGAATCTTCTGAAATGGAACATTTGACCATAGATATTGCCAAAACCAACGTTACCGGCACCCAATGGGCCGAACTGGCCGATGGACTGAACAAGAATATTTCCGAATTGATAGACCAAGATCATGCCGACTTTAAAAAAATATACGGTGAGAAAGAGGTCAATCTCGACAATGACGGATGGTTAAAAGTACTGGACAAGAATCCAAGTCTTTTAAAATATCCTATAGTGATACAAGGCAAAAAGTTTATTGAATTAGAAAGTGCATCGGACTTTAAGCAATACATGAAACCTGATAGTGCCGGGTTAGAGAAACCATATAAAAAAGAGTAGACATCTTACCTAGGCGTAAATTGCATTGCTAATTTTAACCTATAGTGCCCAAAAATTCCTAACGTTAAAATAACTGGCAATTTGCATGAACAAATTTTTAAAATGGTCCATAGCGTTAGGCTTTTTGATTATTGGGGGATACTTGATCGCTCAATGGCAAATGAAAGTGCAGGTCATTGACTTTCTCAATAAAAAAATTCCAAACCATATAGATTTTGCTTATGACAACCTAACGGTCAACCTACTCAAAGGAAATCTACATTTCAATGAAATTGAAGTGGTAAGCCTTGGTAAACAGACTTCATCTTGTGAAATAATGGTTAGCGCCCAACAATTATCCATTAGCGGGTTTAGCTATTGGAACCTATTTATAAATAAATCAATACACGTAAAATCCTTACATCTATTACAACCCGACCTGAAGTTCAAAACATGTTCCAAGGATAATGGCGATGGTAATACTAACCAAGCCAATCCTATAAAACTGTTGAAGGAAATATATATTGACGAGGTAGTTCTTAAATCTGGCAAGGTATCCATTCTAAATGCCAAAGAGGACAAAGAACTGTTATCCGTAGCGGCCATAGACGTTCAGCTAAATGAAATTACTACGAATCCAGAAATAATTACGGAATATATACCTTTTAGATTTTCGGATTACCATATAACCGTAAATGAGCTAAATGCACCTTTGGGTAACTTTGAACAGTTGCATATGGGCTCAATAACTCTGAACAGTTCAACCATAGAGGTTGCTGATATTGTATTGAATACCACCTTGTCAAAAAAAGCCTTGAGCCAAAAAATAAGAGTTCAACGGGACCATATTGATTTACAGATTCCTGGTATTAAAATTACCGATCATACCTATAAACGGCAAAATGATACCCTACAGGTAAATTTTGCCACCATGTCCTTAAATACCCCCATTTTAGAAGTATACCGTGATAAATCCAAATTAGAGGATTTTACCAGAAAACCTTTATACGCGGAAATGCTGCGCAATTTACCCTTTCATATTAATATAGATGCAACGACCATTACCGAGGCTACCATTATTTATGAAGAAAACATTCCCAACGAAGTAAAAGCCGGTGCCTTGAGCTTTGAACAATTAAATGCATCTATAGACCACCTATCCAACATAAAGAATTCTGGAGATAACGTGGATATAAAAATTGAATCTGACCTAATGGGCGCAGGCAAGTTTAACTTAAATTGGAAATTCAATGTACATGACGAACACAACAGATTTGTAATTAGTGGAGGCTTGTCCAATTTTAAGACCGAAAGATTAAATGAATTTCTTACCCCAAACCTTAGAACCCAAACAACAGGAACCATAGATCAAATGTATTTTACAATATCCGGTGATGATTATACGGCCAATGGAGATATTAAAATGAACTATGAGGATTTTAAGTTCCAGGTATTGGACAAGGAGCGTAAAGGGGTCAAAAAAATTCTTTCCTTTATTGGCAACCTATTTATCAACGATGGCTCCAAAGCAGATGAAGATGGTTTTCGTTATGGCACAATTTCTACAGAACGCATACAACATAAATCATTCTTCAATTATTTGTGGATAAGCCTACAGGACGGATTGTTGGACGTTCTTACCGGAAGTGGTAAAAAAGAGTAACTATCATAATTAAAAAAGCCAGACAATTAACTTGCCTGGCTCTTATATGCGCTATACTACGTATTAGTTGTCATCAGTTGCATCCTCAACAGCATCTTCAACTTCTTCCGCACCTTCTTCAATGCCATCACCAACATCCTCTATTCCTTCTTCCATTTTTTCTCCTGCTGTTTTTTCTTCCCTACAACTCATTGCAACGCTAATAGTCATAAGTGCAAAGACAAACATTAATATCGATTTTCTCATAATAGTGATTTTAATTAGGTTAATACTCTTAAACGATACATCAATAAAAACAATTATCAATATAGCTATCGCTCCCAGCAAAGTTGCAACAATTGACAAGCATAGCTTAATGGTAAAAAAACAAATATTGACTCATCTGAATTTTAAGGTTATTAGATTGATTTACAATAAACTATACTTTATTCCAATTGGCCGAACGAAACACTATGCCTTAAAAGCTATGTTTTTTAATCTTATATTGTGCGCATAAAATCAGGGGACAATTCATGAGCAGTAAAAAAGAACTTAAGGAACTGAATATTGTTGATGTCGTTAAGGATATTGCCGCTAGGTTGCGCATAGAGTATCAAGAAGAGAACAATGAAATTTGCCTGGATATACCAGATGAAGCCGGCACAGGACACATAAGGGCCATTAGCTTTTCTCACGGTGTAGGTTTAATGGAAGTTGATATACGGTTAAAAAAAGAGGTAAGGTTTGACCTCAACAAATCCTTGGTACAACCCTTAGAGATTATTTTTAACAGGGAAAGTTCAATTTTTCATGAATTTAACGGCCAGGATAAACAGACGGAAATCATGCGGTTGGAAAGCGCTATTTTTTCCTGCAATAGCAAATATGGAAATGTATTGACCATAAAGGCAAACGAACCGGTATGCTTTATTAATCTGGAAATCAACAGAAAATTGTTCGAGGAGAAAATTGAATCATTCTTACCGGAAATGAACGAGGACCTAGAAGGACTTTTTAGGGATGTAAATGGAATTAATCTATTTTTTCACAAAGGCCATTTTTCTTTGGATATAGCAAAATGCATAGAGGAAATCAACGAAACGGAAGATACTGGTTTTACAAAAAGTGTGTTCATAGAAGGTAAATGCTACGAAATACTTGCCCACCATTTAAGACAATATGTAGATGATACCTCCCCAGATCAAAAACGTACCATTTTAAGGCAATCTACAGTGGTGAAGATTGAAGAAGCTGCCAATATTATAAGCCAGAACTTGGAACATACCATAAGTATTATAGCACTGGCCAAAAAGGTAGGTCTTAATCAGAATACCTTGCAAAATGGATTTCAAAGTCTTTTTAAACTTTCCGTAAAAGAGTACGCCCAAAACAAACGTTTGGAAATGGCTCAACATTTAATGGAAACCACAACATTAAATTGCACTGAAATAACATATAGGATCGGCATAAACTCTAGAAGTTACTTTTCTAAATTATTTAAACAGCGCTATGCCATGACACCCAAACAGTATATGCAAAAACTTCGTACAATGAACCTGGAGAACAAGAAGACCATTTAAAACGTTCTGCCAATATCTTGTTGTAATACTACCCTAATAACAACTTATCATTTATCCAAATGCGCCCTATATTGTTAATTAACATTTCATAATTGTTAAGGTAATTATAGAGATTCCCGTTCATTTGTAACACCCCCGTACCGTGTTATAAATTTTCATCATGAACGAGTTAACCATATGTAGTTCAAATGATTTTTTCTCCCAACTGCTTTATTTTTTTAATGGTGACCTGACCGAAGCTTGGGGAGAACGTCAATTTGATTTTAGCAATGATTTGGGCCATGGAGCTGTTAGAACCATAGGGTTTGATTGGGGAATTACCCTATTGGACCTTGATATAACATTGCATAAAGACATTAAAATTGTTTTTAATCAATGCCATACCCCTTTTATTGATTTTATCTTTATTTCCCAAGGTTGTTTAAAATATAGCAAGGACAATTCTGGGGAGCTTATCTCATTAGAACAGTTTCAAAATATCATCTTTTCGCCTATTGGCAGCTCTCAACCCGCATTTATCTACCCTAAGGACCAAAAATTAAAAATCAATTTAATAAAGGTTTTGCCTGCAGAATATCAAAAGAAGAAACACAACAACCTCACCTATCTCAATGAATCCTTAATGCCATTGTTTACTTGCTGCAAAGAAACACAGCCCTATCTACACCTTGGGAACTTTAGTTTGCAATTGGCGGACGAAATAAAACAGTTGTCCAACATACCGGATTACGGCATTCTTAGAACCTTGGCATTGGAGGGTAGGCTGTACATGATATTGTCCATGCAATTAGTTGAACATCATAATTTTATAGAAAACATGAATATGCCCGAAGCCATCTCTAAAAATGAGATCATTAAAATACATCGCTTAACAGATTATATCATAGAACACTTAGCGGACAATACTACAATTACAACCTTAAGTTCAGTGTCTGGCCTAAGCCCTAAAAAATTACAGTTAGGTTTTAAGATACTTTATTCCAAGACCGTAAATGAATACATAAGGCAGCTTAAATTGGAAATATCTAGGGACTATCTTAAAAACACGGATTTGTCCGTTTCCGAAATTGTTTACGCCATTGGTATTAAGAGTAGAAGCTATTTTTCAAAAATTTTCTTTGAAGCTTATGAAATTCTTCCTACCGAGTATAGAAAACAATTAAAAAATAAAAATACCTCACTCAATTAGATATCCGGATGTTCGTTGGGCATAAGCATACTGTCATAGGATATATCTTGATCAAACAACCCTTTTGCAATAGGGTTTGCAGTTAATTTCTTAACATCATCTGTTTTTAATAAGTCCAAAACCTGTTCCTTTGATATTTCTGGATCCAACCAACTATCTTTCTCCATTTTATCTATGGTCAACGGCATAAAATCTACCAGATTTTGATATTTCTTTACATAATCATTACTGGGGCCTGTAATGATTGCACAGGTTTTAAACCCATCTTCCAATACCGTATAAATCCCAGCAAGAAATAAAATACTATCATCCTCTGTCTTGATAAAATAAGGATATATTTCTCCGTCTCTTAATAATGATGTAAAATAACCTGTTACCGGTATTAAACATCTTTTCTCTAGTAATGAATCCTTAAACCACAAATTTGATTGTAGTGTATTTATATGAACATTAAGGGTATTGGTCAATTTTTGAAACAGCTCCCAATCTTCTTGAAAATCACCGGGTAACATTCCCCAAATGGCCAGGGAAATGGTAGTTCGTTGCTCCATTGTAATTATAGGTATGGAAACTTCGGACAAACCGCTGACAACGACTTGTGGTTCATAAAGAATTGGATATTTGAACAGCGCACCGGCCTCGTGTTCCAATTGCTCTATTTTAGCTGTATTGGAAAGTTTATAATACATGGAAATAGCTTTTTTTTATGGGCAAGGTAGATAAGAAAATACTTGACTCTTTGTTCATAAGAACTAAAAGCTAATCCATTAAAAATAAGTTGGTTAATTTAACTTTTTACAATAAAATCCGTGTGTTTGACCACCCCCTATTATAGAATGATATTCCTATTGACAATTAGCGGGTCTTCTTGAAAATGAGCAAAAAAAAAGGAGGCAAAGTGCCTCCTTTTCAACTCCTAACCATCCTCTTATTTCAAATCTTCCAACATCCTTATATTGGCCAAACCATTTTCAATGGCCTGCTTTTGACTTCTAAGCACTGTGGAAGTGGTAGAAGGTAATGAAGTATCCTTCAAAACTTCCTCATATTCCTCCAATGCAGCCTTTTCTCCTCTAATGGCCTCTTCAAGCATAGACTCCTCATCATCTAATGAAAACAATGCCTTTACGTCCATCCAAGCCCTATGGGCCTTTCCGGTAAAACTATCTCCTTTGTCAATTTCCTGACCAAAAGATTTAATTTCAGATTTTAGCTCATGTCCAAAATCATAGCGTTGTTGGGCCTTGCTTTGAAAGAATGACTTCAATTGCATGTGCTCAGTATTCTCGGCCGCTTTTTTAAATCCTTTTTCCGCATCATATGTTTTTTCTAATAATGCATTTAATTTTTCTCCTACTTCTTCTGTATATGTACTCATTGTTTTATTTTTAAATGACGTGATTATTTGTTTAAAGATGTCAATCACAATTACATCCTGTAAAATCTATTCCTGTCCTTAAAATCCTGTAACTTCTTCTTTAATTCATTGATATTTTTTGCATCTCCTTTATTGGATTGCATCATTATATATTCCATATCAATATCGCAAAAACCCTCATCATCCCTTTCTTGCACTCGTGTAACTTCTTGTTTGTCCGCCATGTAATAATCCTTGACTACTACGGCTATACATCCTGAAGCTAATAATATAGAAACACCTGAAATTAATTCTACCATGGTATATATGTCATATTTTCATAGCTAAACTACCTCTCTTTTAAATGAATTATTGCCTTGATTCATTCAAGGCTTAACTCCTTTCAATTGGGTTAAGTTTTCTTGTAAATGGATCAAAAAAACAACGTGGTTTAGCGTGATGTTTTTTAACAAATTAAAGATCTTTATACCACAGAATAGTTCTCTAGTTTGTGCTCCTTAAACAGGATAAAATTCCATCACCGGTTCTCCAAACTATAGCGGTGATGGAATGCGCAAACCTTATAATATAAACCAATGATACGAAAAGGTACAACAGTTAAATGGTCATGGGGAAATGGTACTGCAGAAGGCAAGGTCCAGGAAACCTATACATCTAAAATTACGAAGACCATAAAAGGTAATAAAGTCACCCGAAACGGAGAAGACGGCAACAAGGCCTTATATATTAAACAAAACGATGGGGACCACGTATTGAAGTTGGAAGATGAGGTTGAACGTTCGTAAAACCACCTTTTTTAAAATGTCTTCCTAAATATAGTTCTGTAATTAGAACGTCTTCTTTAAATCCGTGAACGGATCATAACGTTGAATACAACCCAATAATACCTGCTCCGCTGCTGTTTGGTATTCTTTTTGTACTTCAGAATCAATTGTCCTCAAGGTCTTAAACAGCCGTTTTTCCTCATACTCCTTAACAATAAAAGGATGTACGTAATATTTTCTACAAACGTTTCTGGTATTGCCCAATGCATCCGCAGTTCTGTCAAACGCACTAATTATATTTTTTTTGAGAATAGCCTCATCATCTGTAGGTTCGTTTTCTGCCAAGGATTCAAAGAAAATAATGGTACCGGCCCAAGTCCTAAAATCTTTTGCTGTGAACATTTGCCCACTTATTCGCTGTAGATATTCATTGACCATTCCACTTTCCACACCGGTTTTTATTCCATCTTCATCATAAAATTGAAATAGCTCCCAGCCAGGTATCTCTTCACATTGTAACACCAACCTTCGTAACCTTTTGTTATTTAAGGTTATGCTGTGTTTTTTACCTTTTTTGCCCGTAAACTCAAATTTAAGCTTGTTCTTGGTCGTCTTTAAATGTCGTGTCCTTAGCGTAGAAAGGCCATACGTCTTGTTTCTTTTGGCATATTGCTCATTTCCAATGCGTATATGGGTTTCTTCCATTAATCGTATGATCAACGCCAATACCTTATCCTTGGGCCAGCCAGTTAATTGTAAATCTTCGTCCACTTTCTTTCTTATGGCGGGTAGCGCTTCACCAAATTGGGCCATCCTGGAGAATTTTGTCCTGTTTCTGACCTTTAACCATAAATCATGATACCTGTATTGTAATCTTTTTTTAAGGTCATAGCCCACCGCCTGCAAATGTGCGTTGGAAATTGATGCTATTCTGACCTCCTGCCACGCTGGCGGTATTACCAGTTTTTCTATTCGGTTAATTTCCTTCTTTTTCTTTAGAGGCTTATTCTTGTATATGTACTGAAATTTTTCTTTTTCCTTAATTCTTAAAATGGACAATTTATTACGCTCTATATATTTTAGTTGCATGTGTTCCGCAATTTCTTGGGGGTCACCTTCTATAAGTTGTGTATAGTCCATTTGCTCAATCCTTAGTTACACCATTGTTCTAAAAAAATTGATTTAAAAAATCAATTTATGTTTAATATTTAAGAATAAAATATAAACAAAAATAACAACATCGTCTTTTCAAGAATACTTCAATCCAATGGAAAACTAACCCCATTGACTCCTTAATAATTAAGCAATACCCATTTATTTTTATAGGAGTACAATTTTAGTGGAACGGACCTATTTTAAAAATTTCATTATCATACCTTAACCTCCTAAAACAAACCTATTTATGAAAGGGTCCCCAATGTTGATTTGTATACCGGATATAAGCGGTTTTACCGAATTTATGAGCGAGACGGATTTTGAACTTAGTTCCAAAATTATTCCCGCACTTTTAAATCAGATAATTTATACCAACGAAATTGGCTTAAAGGTTTCAGAAATTGAGGGCGATGCCGTTCTCTTTTTTAAAACCGGCAAAATGCCTTCCCTAGAAAAGCTAATTCATCAATGTAGGGTATTCTATACGGAGTTTTACAAGGAATTGGACGCCTTAAGAAAGAAGCACAACGATAACGCGGATGCGGCCTCTATTCCAGATATTTTAGGACTTAAGATCATTTTACATTATGGTAAGGAAATTGCCCTTACCAAAGTTGGCAACAGTATTAAACTTTTTGGCGAAGACCTTATAGTTGCCCATAAACTTTTAAAGAACAAGGTTAAGATAAACGATTATTTACTACTGACGGAAGGCTTGGCGAACCACTATAAAGAAAACAACTTAGATGATCATTTTGATTGGGCTTCATTAAAACAAAAGTCAACATTTTACGATCATGTTGGAGAAGTAAATTACTACTATATTGATTTAAAACCTTTGGTAAACCCATAGGCGCCATTGATAGTTTATAAGGTTTTAATTGCGTTGATCAATAGTGGTAATGAGTTAAGTTGCAACACCGCCTATAGTTAACTTTGTACCGTTAAACTTTAAACAAAAATCATGAGCTATTTAGACATAAAATCTAAGGATATAGAACCTATAGTAGAGGAATTGAACACCTTACTTGCAGATTACAACATATATTATCAAAATTTAAGAGGATATCATTGGAACGTTTTGGGCAAAAACTTCTTTGATCTTCATATAAAATTTGAGGAATTATACACTGATGCCAGAATTAAAATTGATGAGATTGCGGAACGTATTCTAACCTTAAGGCATCATCCTACCAGTGAATTTTCAAAATACTTTAAAATGTCTTCCATTAAAGAGACCTCCTCATTGATCCCTGATCATGAAATGGTCCAAAATATACTTGTACAACATGAAGCCATTTTAAAACAAATGAGCAAAGTGGTCAAAAAAGCGGAAGCTGCCGGTGATGAAGGGACCATTGATATGATCGGCGGGTATATTGGTGAAATAGAAAAAGTAAGTTGGATGCTAGATGCCTGGACCAAAGATTCTAGAGACTAAAACAATATATACCAAATTAAAAACACCCCTAAATGGGGTGTTTTTTTATGTTTTATTATAGTGTTATCCTATTTGTTTTCTAGCTACAAAATGTTTTAAATATGTATTACACTCTACAAACTTGCATTTTGAACATTACAACAATATAATGTATAAATGAGCGTCAGTTGCAAGTTACTTAAGACAAAAACACCAACGCTTTAAACAACCTACTTTACGATCTTCTTCATTAAATATAAAAACCCAAACTTTTTTACCCCGGACAAAATCGTAGAAATCCAGTTGTAGGGACTTAAATCTTCCTGAACGTCATGTTTTAAGCCTTTTATTTCCTCCAAAGCAATTTGTCGCTCCAGTTTAAGTCGTTTAAGGTTATATTCTATCTCATCAAAATTTTTGTACATAAGTCTATTCTAATTAAAAAATTTGACCGAAAGTTTTCTTACGAGCAGGTTATCCAATTTTCTTCGCAACATATATGCAAGAATTACCAAGATTATAAATATCGCGGTAGCGATCAAACATGAAATTACCATGCTGCCCAATACATTTCCTAAATAGATAATGCCGGCTACGCTCAAAAAAATAAGAGCCAAAAAGCCAAGACCACCGATCACAGCCATTTTAAGCAGCATACCAGTGGTCATGGTCAATTGTTGAAACACTTTAAGTCTATAATACTCTTGAGTTTTCTTATAGTAAATTTCGCCTACATCAATTGCTTTATTAGATGTATCGTTAAGTGATTCAATAATTCCCATTAGTTATGATGTTTTCTGCAGTTTCTTATTCTTTGACTTTAGCTCTGCCAATTTCTTTTCTAGCGTAGATATAACGTCTTCCGTCTTATAACTTAAATCCGTTACCAGAGATTCTACTCGTGTGTCCAAGGATTGTTTCTCATCCAAAACTTTGGAGGCTACCCTATTTTTAAGTTCCACTGCACTTTCGGTCAAATTATTTTTGGTTGCGGCAGCTTGGTCCGCAATCATTTTTCTGGTGTTCTCACCTTTGTCCGGCGCATAAAGAATTCCTAATGCGGCCCCTATGGCAGATCCTGCAATAATGGCCAATAATGTATTTCCGCTGTTATTCATGATATTGTTTTTTATTTATCTATTTTTTTGATTTTGAACAATCGACATCGTTCCTTACAAAGGTCATTAAATCAGGGAGATAACCTTGACTCAAAACCTTTAAATATTAACGGTAACCAAATGATTAAAAGGGTTAAAAGGGTTAACATTTAAATGAAACGCATTAAACCCTTTTTACTGGAACATCTAATTTTGTAACCATGAAAAAGAATACTTCAACAAACCCATATAACGGTGAATCAATTAATTCCTATAATAGGGATACCCAGGAGAGTTTGGACATAAAGCTGCAAAGTTCCTTATCCGTTGAAAACCAATGGCAAGAAACTTCCATTAAATCAAGGTCTAAATTACTTTCCAAAGTTTCTTCGTTATTGGTTGAACGCAAGGAGGTCTATGGCAAACTTATTACACAAGAAATGGGAAAGCCTATTGCCCAAAGTATATCAGAGATAGAAAAATGTGCTTGGGCCTGTGATTTCTATGCTACCAATGCAGAGGATCTATTGGCAGATGAACTTATTGAAACCGATGCAAGTGAAAGCTTCATAAGCTATGACCCTTTAGGATGTATTTTGGCCGTTATGCCATGGAATTATCCTTTTTGGCAAGTAATACGTTTTGCGGCACCTACACTTACGGCAGGCAACACCGCACTCTTAAAACATGCGGCCAATGTTTCCGGCTGTTCCAAGGCTATTGAACAATTGTTTCTTGATGCAGGTTATCCTGAAGGATGCTTTCAAAGTATTATCGCAGGTCATGAGGAAATTGAACGATTAATCACCAATGATCACGTTAAGGCGGTTACCTTGACCGGGAGCGAAAAAGCGGGTAAATCCATAGCTAAACTGGCAGGTGAGCACCTTAAAAAATCAGTTTTGGAATTGGGTGGCAACAATGCCTGTATTATATGGGAAGATGCCGACTTAGAAACTCATTTAGACACCATGGTAATGGCACGTATGCAAAATACGGGTCAAAGTTGCATCGCCGCAAAACGATTCATCGTATGTGAAGACATCTACGATACATTCATGGAGCAATTTATCGCAAAAGTAAAGGATTTAAAATCTGGTGACCCCATGAAGGACGATACCTATATAGGGGTCATGGCCCGTGAGGATCTCGCAGAAACATTACAACAACAAATAAATGACTCCATTGCCATGGGAGCAAAGATCGTACTTGGCAACGAAAGGAGCGGGGCATATTTTTCACCTACCATCATTACCGAAGTTACGCCAGACATGCCCGTTTTCAAAGAAGAGACCTTTGGACCCGTTGCCGCCATTATAAAAGCCAAGGATAGAGCAGAAACATTGGCGTTGGCTACAGATTCAAGATTTGGTTTGGGCAGCATGTTGTTTACACAAGATATAGATGCTGCATATTCCGTTATTTCCAATATTCCGGACGGTGCATTCTTTGTAAACGATATGGTAAAATCTGACCCTAGATTACCTTTTGGGGGCACAAAGGCATCGGGTTATGGTAGGGAGTTATCAAGAGAAGGAATATTGGAGTTCGTCAATAAAAAAACAGTATACATTAACAAATAAAAGCTATGAAAAAAGAAACTGAAGAAACAAAATTTGTAAAAGAACCGGAAGAGGAAACAAGGGAATTCATCTTACAGAAAAATAAAAAAACTAAACTAGGGGCAACTATTGTCATTGCATTCCTTGTTCTTCTTATAATCGGGATTATTGTATCCAATGTATTTTTTACGAATTAAATATACCTACGACCAAAGTATTCACTAAAATCATTTTATGACCAAACGACCATATTCAATTCAGTGGCAAAATTATAAATTCTCTTTTGTTCTTGGCTCCTTGCTATTGCTTGCATCATGTGCAACTTTTAAAGAGCATCAGGTCGCTGATTTGGACGATATCCGAGCGGATAAAAAGATTACGCATTCGTTCTATATTGCTGGTGGGTTGGGCAATTTTTCCGCTACCCCAAATGACAATCTTTTAAAGCAATTTAATGAGGAGCTAACTAATGCCCCAAAAAACAGTACGCTAATTTTTACGGGGGATAATATTAGTCCAGAAATTGAGAATTGGAATACTGATAGTCTTCTTATTCAACAACAATTGCTATTGTCCGCCAGCTTTAAGGGAGAAACGGTTTTCTTGCCGGGAAATAATGAATGGAAGAGTTATGAGTTGGATAAAATTGAAAAAGTTGAAAACTTACTGAAAGAAGTCAATAGGGAAGGCACAAAGGTAGACCCCAACAATGGTTGTCCTATAGAACACAAGGTCATTAATGATGATTTAGACCTTATCCTCATAGATTCCAAATGGTTTGTTTCCAATTGGTCCAGGATAGAGGATATTAATAGTAAATGTACGGACATTATTACCCGTAGACGCTTTATGGAAGAGCTTGAAGGGTATATTGGTGACGGACAGGGCAAAAATATCGTAATTGCCATGCACCATCCGGTTTTTACCAATGGTATCTATGCCGGCAAAACTACCATTAAGGACCATATGAAACCACTACCTCTGGTAGGTACGGTTAAAAATGCGGTTATGGACCTTGGGGCTTTTAATCCTGAACATGTGAATTCCAGAAGGTATAATTATCTAAGGATTGCAGTAAGTGCTTTGGCACAGGCCAATAATCGTATAACCTTGGTTTCAGGCCATGAGGAAAGCCTTCAATTGCTTGAAGGAGGTGGTTTACATCAAATTATTAGTGGTTCCCTAGGTTCCAAAAGTGCTACAAAATTAGGTCCTGGTAAAATTACCGCAATAGGCGGGTCCATAGATTTCAATGGCAAATATGCGTATGGAGACCGTGGTTTTGCCCGTTTGGATTATTTTGAGGATGGCAGTTCCAAGGTTACTTTTATATCCGAAAATAACCTAAAGGAGAAAAAAACATTTGCCGTTCTACCACAATTTAAAACCAAAAAACAGTTTACGGATTTTGCAGAACCATCGGATACCAATGTTTCTACCAACATACTGGAGGACCCAGCGGATTATTCCAAAAGTGGATTTTATGAATTTTTATGGGGCAAGCGTTATCGTTCCTATTACGGTCAACCGGTCAATGCCCCGGTAGTTGAACTAGACACATTGTACGGAGGGTTAAAAGTAGTTAAGGAAGGTGGCGGCCACCAGTCTTTCTCCTTACGCTTGGAAGACTCCAACGGCAAACAATACGCTATGCGCTCCCTACGTAAAAGTGCGCTCAAATTTTTAAAATTTAAGCTACCCGGTATTTCATACAATACCGCAGATTATCAAGATACTTGGGCAGAAAAAGCGA
Organism: Maribacter sp. MAR_2009_72; assembly: GCF_007827235.1. Taxonomy (NCBI): domain Bacteria; kingdom Pseudomonadati; phylum Bacteroidota; class Flavobacteriia; order Flavobacteriales; family Flavobacteriaceae; genus Maribacter; species Maribacter sp. MAR_2009_72. The sequence goes on from NZ_VISB01000001.1 coordinate 2,685,380, forward strand.
TCTCGGATTTTTTTACCACTGCACATCCATATATGCAATTAGTGGTAGATCCTTTGGCCAATTCCATAGCCATCAACCACTCGGACACCGATCTGTTCTATGTGCCCAAACAAGAGGCGCTCAAAGAGTACAATGAGGATTTTGGAGATGAACTTTATTATATAGAAAGGCGTCCATCAGAAGAACAGGCCAATTATAAAGGGTATAGAAGGACTATTGATGAATCGGGCAAGGTGACCGATTATGAAAGTACTACGGATATGCTCGAAAAAATAAAAAGTGACGAATCCTATACGGTCGATGAAAAAAACTTGATCCGTGCACGAATTTTTGATATGCTCATTGGTGATTGGGACAGGCACCAAGATCAATGGCGTTGGATCGAATATGAAAGTCCGGACGGAGAAAAGGAATTTATGCCCGTACCCCGTGATCGAGACAATGTATTTCCAAGATTTGATGGCAAGGTCATACCATTTATAAATTGGTTCTTGCCCAATTCAAGAAACTGGGAAACCTATGATGAGGATGTGGACAACGTAAAATGGCTAAACCTATCTGGAAATAGGCTAGATAGAACCTTACTTACTTCTTATGGTCCAGAGGCATGGGTAGAGGAGGCCAAGGCCATTCAAAAAGGTATGACGGCAGAGGTCGTTGAAAATGCATTTAAACGTCTTCCTGTAGAGGTACGGGACGAGACTTCTGAATATATCAAAAAGAGTTTGCTAAAACGTTTACAAACCTTGCCGGAAGTTGCAAGGGAATATGCCACCTACCTCAACAAAATCGTTGCGGTTAGGGGTACCGAGAAAGATGATATTTTTACCATAACCAGAATGCAGAACGGAGAAACCAAAGTTGTGGTAAAACGACTTCTATCCGATGAAAAGAATGAATTAATGTATTCTAGGACCTTTGACCCGGACATTACCAAGGAATTATGGATATACGGCCTTGGGGACGATGATATCTTTGTTGTTGAGGGTACGGAAAAAACCCGTATCAAGTTAAAAATAATTGGTGGTTATGGTGAGGATATATATAATATAAAAAACAAAAAGCAAGTTCATGTGTACGATTGGGAACATGAAAAAATATCCTTTGAAGAAGAAACTCCAAAAAATTTACTTTCGGATAATTACAAGACCAATACCTTTCATTTTAGATTCTTTGAACCTAATTCCAATATTTTAGTACCCAATGCAGGATTTAGAACGGATGATGGTGCTTTTGTAGGTATTGCGAACACGTATACCAAGAATGGCATCAATGGAAATTCCTTTAGACAAAAACATAGGGTAAGCGCCAATTATTTCTTTAATTTCCAAGCAGCGGAAGTTGCATATTCCGGTACATATGGCAGTATCTTTCCTGGTTGGAACTTGGAAGTGGATGCCTATTTTACCAATGATCGCTACGTAAGCAACTTTTTTGGTTATGGTAATGAAACCTTAAACGACGAGGACAATCTAGGTAGGGACTTCTACAGGGCCAGGATACAACAGTTTAAGGCCAGTGCAGGTTTGGCCTATTACAGTTTACGGTTTAAGGCATTATATGAATCGTTTAAAGTAGCGGACAATGAAAACAGATTGTTTAATCCCGCCAATTTGAACAATGCGCTCTTTGATAGCCAAAAATATGGTGGTGTGGAACTTACAGGTGAGTATGATCGTGATGATGCTGGAGATTTTCCTACCAAGGCCATTTATTTTGGCTTTGCCGCAGGTTATAAAATGAACCTTGATCTTAGTGCCAATAAATTTGGATATGCTTCTTTAAAAGTAGGTTTTGACCAGAAATTGGAACCCTCCGGTCATTTGGTTTACAGTACCATGGCAGAATATAAAGGATTGTTTGATTATGATACGGTATTTTTCTACCACACCCCTTCCCTAGGAGGCCGTAACGGCTTACGAGGATTTAGGGACGAACGGTTTACCGGCAAATCCTATTTTTATCAATCCTCTGACCTTAAGCTAAAGGTTAAACGATATGTTACGGCTGTTTCCCCGGTAACAATCGGTGTTTATGGAGGTTTTGATTATGGTAGGGTATGGCAACCGGATGAAGATTCCAATGTTTGGCATACCTCTCAAGGTGGTGGGCTTTGGGTCAGTAGCTTAAAGGCATTGACATTCAATTTGGGTTACTTTAATTCAAAGGAAAGTAATTTGATTCAAGTAGGATTTGGTCTATCATTCTAACAAATAGATTTTAAATTCATACCTTAAAAACCTCATTATGATAAAAACCTATCCATGTCCTCAATAGTTTCAAAGGCAGCACGTTTTGTTAGCGATAAATTGGCGTCGGACACCAATCCTAATTACCTGTACCATAATTTACGCCATACCCAACGTGTAGTCAATAGTACCAAAGAGCTAATTGAAGGGGAGCATATTGGCGAAGTGGAAGAGGAAGTTCTATTATTGGCAGCGTGGTTTCACGATTTGGGGTATACTATTTCATACAGTAACCATGAGGAAAACAGTTGTGATATGGCCAGGGATTTCTTAACCGAACATGGGTGTAGAAAAGAAATACTATCCCAGGTTTGTAGCCTGATCATGGCCACGGAAAAGGAATACGAGCCTAAAACAATACTTGAGCAGATAATGCGCGACGCAGATTCTTCCCATTTTGCCGAGAAAGATTTTTTGGCTACCTCAGAACTTTTGCGCGAAGAGCTTGAGTCTTTAGGTATTGCCCAATATTCCTTGGTAGATTGGCGAGAGGAGAATATTAGGCTATTACGTACCAAGCATAGGTTTTATACAGATTATGCCTTGGAAAACTGGCAACAGGGCAAGGATAAGAATATCAAGAAACTGATAAAGGACAAAAAAAAGAACAGTAAACTAGCCAAGAAAGAGCGATTAAAAGCTAAATATAAAGGAGAATTACCCGATAGGGGCATACAAACATTGTATAGGGTAACCTTAAGAAATCATTTAAAATTAAGTGATATTGCAGATACCAAGGCCAATATCCTATTATCCGTCAACGCAATTATCATTTCTATGGCATTATCCAACCTAATACCTAAACTGGATAACCCGTCCAATGATTATCTCATTTATCCAACATGCGTATTCATAACGTTCAGTATCGTATCTATGGTCATGTCCATCTTGGCCACTAAACCAAATGTTACTTCAGGTCAGTTTACAGAAGAAGAGGTTAACCTAAAAAAGGTCAACCTTTTATTCTTTGGGAATTTTCATAAAATGAAGTTGGAACAGTATGATTGGGCAATGTCCCAACTGATAAAGGACAAGGATTATATTTATAGTTCCCTGACCAAGGACCTCTATTTTCTAGGTATTGTCTTAGAACGTAAGTATAGAATTTTACGGTGGACATATACCGTATTCATGATCGGCATGGTACTGTCAGTAATCGTTTTTGGAATTGCACTAAAATTCTACGGTCCAGAAAGGGTATTGGAGCTACCGGTCATGCAACCGTAACCATCCATTATGGTTATTGCCATACTTTAACAGCCTCTTCCGCCATCAATTGTTCCAGATTAAATTCTTTGTGCCGTGCTTCTGTATTGGAGTCATAAAACATATTGGAGTATATGAATCCATGTTCTTTGGCATCTTGTGCAGAACTGCCATAATATACTTTTTTGAATTTGGCCCAATAGATTGCTCCAAGGCACATCATGCAAGGTTCACAGCTGGTATACAACCTACAATCCTTAAGTGTTGTTGAATTCAATTTTCTACATGCTTCTTGAATCACTAAAAGCTCCGCATGCTGAGTACAGTCGGATAATGCTTTGACCTTATTGAACCCTTCGGCCACAACGGTACCATTCCTTACAATGACCGCACCAAAAGAACTACCTCCGTTTTCCTTGCCAAGTTTGGCCAGTTCAATGGCCCTTTGCATAAAACGGTTCGCGTTATCGTTCATTTTTTATACTGTAGTATGCAAATCTATTTATCAAGTGCCAAAAACACAAAACATAAGATAATGCCTATAGCAGCAATAACTATGGTGAATTTTATGGCTTTTTCAAGAGCGGTAACTTTCTTGGATTCGTCTATATTTACTCTGGTCATAGGTGGTTATTTTACGGTTGATATGTAACAAAATTATAGTCAACCATTTAGACTTTTTGACTGTACAAAGTAAATTGTTGCCTGTATTAAATATACGTTAACTTATTGACATAATGTAAGATAAATCCTATTTATTGTAAGAATGGTTGTGAATATTGTACTTCTAGATTCTTTGGATACCTCCTATCAATGGTATATAGTTAGGCTATATAAAACACTATTAAAGCCTTTTTCGCTTATATAAACTGTATCATGGATTCCTTGAATCTACTTTTAGGAGCATCGCACACCGGGCAAGAATAAGTTTCCTTAATATCCAAAAATTGTGTTCCTGCCGGTATTCCATTAATTTCATCACCCAATGTTTCATCATATACGGTAAAACAGTCCGTACATTGAAAAATGCTCCGTTCCTTATCCTGTACTTCAACTTGGGCAGTTTCTTCTTCATTGACCACCGTACCCAATTGTTCAAAATACATTTTACTCAACTCCATTAAAAGACCGGGGAGCTCAATTTTATCAATATCCTGGGCGTAGGTAAGATAATGCTGGCTATTGGGATCAAAATGCTCAAAATGTAGCACATTGTAGGTTGGTCTTACCTCAAATTCCTGTACCAATGTCGGCAAATTATTCTTTTCTATAATTACCGATGCAAAATGAGATCGTTTACCAACTTCATTACTAATACCAAAGGTAAGACCATAAGTACTAATGTCATTTTGGTCAAAACTACGTACCAAATATTTCTTCAGCTCCAGCGCCTCCCCATCATCTATAGGAACATGCCAGTTCATCTCTAGCTGTGAATGCCTTACATTGATTCCCCTTTTACCTAAAAACCGTTCCAGTTCCGGTCTACTGGATTTTTTGATTCCTTTTACAACAAAGGACTTCCAAGGGGTAATGCATATTTTACCAATGCTGTTGTCCAAGCAAAACCCACAGAACTCTTTTAGAAAGGAGAGGTCATATTTGTTGTTTCGCCAATAAAGCCCTAGCCAATAAGAGTCCAGCCCCATTCTGTTCATTCCCTCGTAATATGGAAAAGTTTGAAAAGGCACCTTAAGCTCTTTCTCCATGGTTTTGTTATTGGTTTCAAGATTTTTGTTCATGATATAAAACAACTCGTCCACATCTGCTATATCTTCCTGAAACTCCTCTATTTGCCTTGAAACCGAATTAATATCCCAACTATAGATCAATACAGGATAAAAGGCGGCGGACTTCCAATGGGGAAGCTTTATATTTAAATACCAATAATCTTCACTTTCCGAAGCAATAAAATTAAGATTGCCATTGAATATGGGAACCAAGCGCTGTTTGGGATCCGTGATGTTGATCTTGAGTTTGGGCTGAAAATCAAAACCTTCCAAAATATACAGGTAGGTAGAGCCTTTTAACCAGTGGGTCATATCAAAAATATCTGCAGAAACATAAGAACTTACAATGTTTTGAAATGACCGCTCCCCAATAATATCCGTATTGAATTTTGAAATGCTTTCCAGTTGCTCTTCCTTGGCGTCCTTTAACGGAAATAAAATATCCTGTCTTGAACCAAAATTAACATGGGTCAGCCCAGCGGACTCCAGCATGGTAATAATGTCCTTTAATTCTCCCGGTGAGGTTACGCCACCTTTGATCAATATTCTATGAAGATCATCGTTCATAACATTATTGCTTAATTTGCCAGTACAAGTTGACCCTTTAATAATTCCTTTATTTCAGGTTTACAACTACCGCACCCAAGACCGGCGCCCGTTTCTGAACATAATTTGTTGAAATCGGTACAGCCGCCGTGAATGGCGTCGTTAATATTACCTTCTCCTACCTGACTACAAGAGCAGACCAGTTTACCTTTTAAAGGAGTGGACGTAGAGGCTCCCCTTAATAATTCGCCCCTTTTTTCGGATAGTTCAATTTCTTCTTCTATAAGTCTCTTGAACTCCGCAAATTCATTTTTGTCCCCCATTAAAATAGCCCCTTTCAAGGTATCGTCCTTAACGATGCATTTTTTATAAAAACGTTTGCTTACATCCATCAATATAATTTCCTCATAAGTGGTATCTCCTATGGGAGCATTTACCATACCTATACTACAGAGATCAAGGTTTTCAAATTTTAAAATATTCATTAATACCGACCCATTGTATATACTGCTAAAATCCCCTAGGATAAAATTGGCGGCTATATCTGCCTGTTGCTCTGCAGCGGATGTTATCCCAAAAAGAGAATTGTTGTATTCCGCAATTTCCCCCAAGGCAAAGATAGATGGGTCTGTGCTCTGTAAATACGAATTTACCACCACACCTCTACGTGTTTTTATACCGGTCTGTTTGGCCAATTCTATATTTGGCCGGGTACCAATGGCATAAACAATGGCATTGCATTGAATGGTACGCCCTGTCTTTAAGTTTACCAAAAGGGTATGCTTTAGCCCTTTATCCTCAAAAACGGTACTAACCTCATTATCAAAATATAGATTGATGCCCCTTTCAGAAACATCTTCTGCCAATAACCGACTTGCCACACTATCCAATTGCCGTTCCATTAATCTTGGTGCACGCTGAATGATACTGATGTTGATGTCTATTTTTTTGAGTGCCGCGGCAAGTTCCAGGCCCAATAGTCCACCGCCCACGATCACCACATTTTGTTCTTTTGCAGGCAAGCCAGTTTCTAAAAGGTATTTTCTCAATTTATCCGCATCTCCCCGTTCGCGCATCGTAAAACGACCTGGTAGCTGTATCTGCACATCACTTGGTATAAACGCCCTACTACCCGTTGCCATGATCAATAGGTCATAGGAATGCTGAACTCCCATACTATCCGTAACCTTCTTATTGGTACTATCGATACTATCTATACCTATACCCGGGTGCAGTTCCACATCAAGTTTTTGCAATTCTCCTTCCTTTAATTTTTCCAAAGCCTCCCAAGACAGTTCATCACTTACATATTCCGGCAATAGTACCCGGTTATAGAATGGGTCTTTTTCCTTGGAAAAGACATGAAGGGAATCAATTGAGTTCTTTTCCCTATAGGATTGTATAAATCTATACGCAGCGGCTCCTGCACCAATGACGATGATGTTCTGTCTTACTTTTTCAAATTTGGTGACCTCTACTGCACAATACTTAAAATCTGGCTCCTTGGAAACCGGATCTACCAAATCATTGGTAAGGTTGTTGGCCCTGCCAAAATCATTGTTCAATACTTTGCCCCAGTGCATGGGCAAGAATACCACCGATTCCTTTATATCATAGTTTAATTGAACCTTTACCTGTACACTGCCCCTTCTGCTCCTAACCACTGCAATGTCTCCTTCCTTGATCTTTCTTAGGTAAGCATCTACCGCGTTCATTTCCAAATAAGGGTGGGGAATATGGGTCAACAGACGTTTTACCTTGCCCGTTTTTGTCCTGGTATGCCATTGATCCCTTACCCTGCCGGAATTTAATATCAATGGGTAGTCCCCATTGGTCTCTTCAGATTTATTATATAGTGTTGAAGGCGCGTTGAAATGGGCCTTTTTATCGTTTGTAAAAAACTTAAGGTCCGTAAATAGTCTTGGTGTACCCTTGTGTGTTTTGTGCGGAACAGGCCATTGAAAGCTTCCTTCGTTGATCAGGCGTTCATATGATAATCCAGAAATATCTATTTCCGTTCCTTTTGTCAACAGGCAATGTTCATCATAGACTTCACTACTGTTTTTATAATCAAAACCATGGTAACCCATTGCCTGTGCAAATCGCCATAAAATTTCCGCGTCCGGAAGGGCTTCGCCCGGGGCATCTATTACTTTAGGCAAATAACTGATTCTTCTTTCCGAATTGGTCATGGTACCTTCTTTTTCCAACCATCCAGCGGCCGGTAGCAATAGATCTGCATATTTAGTGGTCTCGGAATTATGCGAAATATCCTGTACCACTACAAATTTTGCTTTTTTAAGAGCCTTTTCTACCTTTTTTACGTTGGGCATACTAACAACAGGATTGGTACAAATAATCCATACGGCCTTCATTTTTCCACTCTCAAGGGCATCGAACATTTCCGTAGCGGTATAGCCTGGCTCTGGTTGTATCTCTCCACCACCCCAAAACTCCGCAACTTCCTTTCTGTGTGCCGCATTCGCCAAATCCTTGTGTGCGGCCAATAAACTGGCCATACCGCCCACTTCCCTGCCACCCATTGCATTTGGCTGTCCCGTTAGGGAAAAAGGACCACAACCGGGTTTTCCAATTTGTCCGGTCAATAGCGATAGGTTCAATAACGATACATTTTTTGCCACACCGATCACACTTTGGTTTAGTCCCATGGTCCACATACTAATGAACTTTTTGGCATTGCCTATATATTCGGCAGCCTTACGGATATCTGATGCGCCAATGCCACACTTTTTTGCGGCCTCTTTAATACTAAGCGCAAATGCCATCTCCTTCACCGCGTTATAGTTAACGGTATGCTTTTTAATAAATGCCGTATCTATTTTACGCTTTTCTATTAGCCTCCGTGCAATGGCATTGAATAATATTACATCCGTACCGGGTAAAATTTGTAAATGAAGATCGGCGCCCGCGCAAGTTTGCGTTTTTCTGGGATCCACTACAATGATCTTTACATTTGGATTTTCTTCCTTATGCTTTTCAAGCCTTCGATACAAGATGGGATGGCACCAGGCAGGATTTGCACCGGCAATTAAAAAACAGTCCGCCAATTCTATATCCTCATATGAAATAGGTACAGAATCCTCCCCTAAGGTCTTTTTATAGCCCACCACGGCCGAACTCATGCACAGCCTGGAATTGGTGTCGATATTATTGGTACCTATAAACCCTTTCGTTAACTTATTCACTAGATAATATTCCTCTGTAAGGCATTGCCCGGAGACATAAAACCCAACACTATCCGGACCATGTTTGGCAATGATACTTTTAAATACCGCAGCAGCACGCTCAAAAGCCGTGTCCCAATTTATTCGTTGTAAAGGATGATTGCGACTCCATTTCATTTCTGGATACATAATACGATCTGTCGTATCCTGAGCTACATAATTAAGGTTACGCCCTTTTGTACAAAGCATACCCTTATTTGAAGGATAGTCCGGATTTCCGTCTACGGAAATTGTACCCTTATTGTCCACATTGACCAACATACCGCAGCCAACCCCGCAATAGGAACAAATTGTCTTATGTGTCTTTTTTATACTCATGGTACATGAAATGAGATGCAGTAGATAATTCTTATGCAAATTAAAAAAAGTACGTATAAATACGTACTTTTTTATCATAATTGTTCGGCATTAAATCGTTTATTTCGCAATTAAAATGATCAATTGTTGAGATTTAAACAATTCGCTGTCCATAAAATGGCTCGTTGAACTTTTATTGTTGCACTACTATGCAAATGGTATAGTAAGACAATATGTTGGTAACAGCTTTATTAGATCAAATTATATTTCTGTGATTTTTTAGAAAGGTCTATCAGGTTTTTCACATCCATTTTACGCATTAAATTAAAACGGTGGGTTTCAATGGTTCGCTTGCTATTTTGAAGTTTTTCCGAAATCTGTTGATTGGTCAGACCTGAGAGAACAAGTTCTAGAACTTTAAGCTCTTTATTGGTAAGATCAAACACATTTTCCCCTTTGGACTTTGGCGATTCCTCTTTGACCAACGGCTTGTTGGCTCCCAATAAATTATTGACCAGTACATTACTTATATCTCCACTAAAATACTTTCCGCCATCCCTTACCGTATGTATGGCTTTTATAAATTCCGTTTTGTCCGTATCCTTAAGCAAATAGCCATTGGCCCCGGCACTGATGGACTTTAAAATATATTCTTCAGAATCATGCATGCTCAATATAATGCATTTTACATCGGTATTGGTTTTTGTGAGTTCCTCTACCGCATCTATACCGTTCATAACAGGCATTCGTATATCTATAATCAATAAATCTGGGGTTAGTTGACCAACCATTTCTATGGCTTCCTTACCGTTTGATGCCTCTCCTATAACCTTTAAATCACTTTCAGACTCCAATAAAGAGCGTATACCATCTCTCACCAAAGCATGATCATCAACCAAAACAATTCTCGTCATTTCACTTAAAATATAGGTAATTATACGTAATACGCTAAATTACATATATTTTTACATATGAAAATATGGTCCATACACTCTTTGTTGCATGGACCATTTGCTTTTTATTCATTCTGTATTGAAAATACTATTCCTTAGAGGTGTTCAAAAATTGTGGCTTTATCGTCAATTGTACCCATGCCCAATTTTGACTACTTGCCGCAAGGTCTTCAGAAATGCCCTTAAGTTCATACATACCGTCCGCTGCAAAAAGCTGTGAATATCCTATGGCCAAACCATAGCCGTTGAATCCTTTTGAGAATACCACATCTATTTCCGTTCCCAAAGATTTTTCGCCGCTGGGCAAATCCTGTTGCCCACTAAAATTCAATGCCTTTACCAATAAACTAGATTTGTTCCCTAAATTAAACTTGGCACTGGCGTGGATATCGGTTAAACCTACACTATTTGCATGGTTGCCCACATAGAAGTAATCCATAAATCCATTAAATTTATGATTCGTGCCATAAAGGGGGAAAAAAGCTTCGGTCTTATCAGTAGTATCGGTTTTGTTACCACTGATTATTTCAGTTCCCAATCCTAACATAATCTTGTCACTGGCTTTGTAGCCCAGTTCCAGCCCCAGTAAATAAGCTCCGCCTACTTTTACACTGTTCTGCCTTTCCCCGGTCTGTAAAAACAAATTGGCACTGGCATTGAACTTCCCTTCCTTAAAGGCCAAATGAGTGCCTAAGGTCTGTAGGCTACTTATCCCGTCTGCCACACCTTGGCCATCAAAATTTTGAAACCCGTTATTGAGCGCCAGAAAACTAGCCGAAAAACCTGTCCATTGTTGTTTGGCATAAAGATATTGCATGGTTTTATACGTAAAGAACCCTGCTGTATTATATGCCGTACCAACCGATTGAAAGCCTGTAGGGTTATCAAAATCCTGACTAAATGCCAAACCTACATCAAGTAAAAATTTATCTTTCTTATATTTCAACAATGCGGCATCATGGTTTCTACCTTGCTGTGCCCAATCTAACCCGCCAAATATGCGTTGGTCATCATATGAAATGATTTGCCTTCCCAGTTTAGTGGACCAGCCTTTTCCCAAGTTAATATTGGCCCAAGCTTCAAAAACCGCAAAGGAATCATTTTGGTCATCTGGTAAAATTTGCCTGTTCTCCCCCCATACCATTACATCTTGTATACTCAAATAAAACTGGTAGGCATCAAGTGCATAAGCGGCGTTTAACCTAGCGCGTGTAGAAATGGCAAACCCGGCATCTGCCTCATCTGCTATTAATGTGCCGAAACCATGTCTGTATTCCGTTCTTGGCCTAAACTGCCCATCTAATGTAAATTGTGCATTAATTGTATTGATGGCTATAACCAAAAAGGCAATAATTACGTATTGTTTTTTCATATTCTAATTCTTTAAATAATAAAAAGTGTTGCTGGTTAGTGTTCTAAAAAGTCTATTAAATGTTTACGATAGGTGTAGTAATCCTCATGATCCAAAACAGATTTCCTTGTTCGTGGCCTATCAAAATCTATAGCGAGTATGTCGCCAATTTTGGCCCTTGGCCCACTGGTCATCATAACGACACGGTCCGCAAGAAATATGGCTTCGTCAACATCATGTGTGATCATAACGGCAGTAATTTTTTCTTTATTCCAGATTTCAATGAGGATATCCTGAAGTTCTCCGCGGGTCAAGGAATCTAGCATTCCAAAGGGTTCGTCCAATAACAATACTTTTGGTTTTATGGCAAATGCGCGGGCAATACCTACCCTTTGCTGCATACCTTGAGAGAGTTCAGATGCCTTTTTGTGAAAATCCTTTTCAAGGCCTACCTTTTGCAAATAGTATTTTGCAATATCATGTCGTTGATTTTTTGTGGCGTGTGGAAATACCTGATCAACGCCCAAAAGCACATTTTGCAATGCGGTCATCCATGGCATTAAACTTGGTGCCTGAAATATTACCCCACGGTCAGGCCCCGGTCCGGTAACAGGTTTTCCCAGCACGGATATATTTCCTCCGGAAATAGGGTTCAACCCAGCTATCATGGACAACATTGTAGTTTTTCCGCAGCCGGAATGCCCAATTATAGTGACAAATTCCTCCTTTAATATCTGAAGGTTCAAATCCTCTAAAACCACATAATCGCCTTTTGGCGTAGGATATACCTTTTTAAGCTCAGATAGGTCCAACATAACCTTGGACGGATACACAATACCGTTTTCAGTATAGGTTTTATTTTGTTCTATTAGTGTATTCATTTTTTTGATTTTTAGGCTACAAAGCTTTTGGGAAGTATATCCGGTAATACATATTCCTCTTGTGAAACCGTTTTCCTTTGATTTCCAATATCCATAAGATATGCTATGATTTCATTCCTGGTTTTCTTGTAATTGGGATTGTCGTTCATCGCTGTTTTATCGCGTGGCCGCTCAATGTCTATCTTAAATTCCGGACCAAGTGTTGCATTTGGACCCGGCTTAAGCGGAATTATACGATCTGCCATATAAATACCCTCATCCACATCATTGGTAATCAATAGTGCGGTACGTTTGTCCTGACTCCAAATGTTCAGGATTTCATCCTGTAGGTTTCCACGGGTCAAAGCATCCAGCGCCCCTAATGGTTCGTCCATGATAATCATCTCCGGTTTCATGGCCAAGGCCCTGGCCACGGCAACACGTTGCCTCATACCCCCTGATAACTCTTTGGGCCTTTTATTGATCGCCGGACTTAGACTTACCATGGCGACATAATCTTTTACCCGTTGCCTCAAAGCCATCTTATTCTCCTGAGGAAATGCTTCCTTCACGGCCATATAAATATTTTGGCCCACGGTCAGCCAAGGCAAAAGCGAGTAGTTCTGAAAAATTACACCTCGCTCATGGCTGGTGCCTACAACAGGGGCCCCCTTAAAAAGTACCTCACCGCTAGTTGGCTTTAAAAGCCCATTGATAAGATTTACCAATGTTGTTTTGCCACTACCGGTAAAACCTACTATAGCAACGAACTCACCCTCTTCTATAGTAAGGTTAATGTTAGAAAGTACGTTCGTAACATTGTCGCCATAACCGTAACTCTTATAGATATTATTTAATTCTAAATATGCCATTTGCTTTGAATTTTTTTGGTTAGGCCATTTCATTCTTGTTGAACGACACTATATTTTGTACCGATAACATTATTCTATCCAACAGAAAACCAATGATACCTATGACGAACATGGCCACGATAATCTTAGCATTGGAATCATTGGCGCCATTTTGAAACTCCTCCCATACAAAAAGACCCAATCCTTGACTCTGTGCCAAAAGCTCAATAGCTATCAATACCATCCAAGCTACCGATAGGGTAATACGCAAACCGGTAAATATTAATGGGAGGGAAGACGGCAAGATTACTTTAAAGACTTTTTGAAACGTACCCAATTTCAGTACTTTGGCCACATTGATATAATCCTTGTCCACTGACGATACCCCCATGGCCGTATTGACCAATGTGGCCCACATGGCACATAACCCTACACTGATAAAGGAAATGACAAAGGCATTGTCAGAACTATCCCCAATATATAGTGTCTTAACGATCATGAAAACCAATAGGTACCATACTACGGGTGATACCGGTTTGAACACTTGAATAAACCAATTGAACGCACTACGCAACGATGGACTTAAACCAATGATAATGCCAATAGGTACGGCAATAAGTAGTGCTAATAAAAATCCTGCAAAAACCGTTTTTATACTTGTAAGGACAATATCAATAAATGATGCCCTACCTGTATATACTATAGCATCTTTGCCTTGGGCAATCAACTTTGCATTGGTATCTGCCATTTTCTCCACAAAAGCTGCCTTATCTGCCGTAATTACTTTGTGATCGGCGATCAACGATTGCAAGGAGCCCCATACCTGTAATGGCGAAGGCAGCGTATTGGGCTGGCAACTACTGTCCCCAGATTCTATACAGGCACGTTCTGCAGCGGCCGCTTCCTCACCTCTTTCCTTCAGGGCCTTTTCAATTTTATAATTGGCCTCTTTATTGTAGAGCGCTTTTGACCCTAATTGCCAAAGCGCCAAGAACAATAGTATGGAAACTATGGTAATCCCCGTTTGTTTCAATGATGAAAGCACCTTGGTCTTATTAAAACTCGGGGTTATTTTTGCAATGAAGGATCGTAAAAACGCAACTCCCTGTCCTTCTTTTTTTAATACGATTTCCTGCTCCATATTACTATAATTTTAATTCTATTTGTGTGCTTTTAATCTTTGTTACCAATGGAAAAACTATTGATATACCCTATTGGGTCTTTTGCATCGTAAGATGTGCCATCTATAAAATCTGTTGTAGCAGGCTTATACCCATCGGTGTTAGGGATATCGCTAGCCGGTATTTGCCCTTCCGCAACCAATAAATCCGCCGCTTTTTTCCATATATCCGGACGATAGATGTCCTTGATGGTTTCACCGTACCAATCTGCTGGTTTGGTTTCCGGAATTTGACCCCATCTACGCATTTGTGTCAAGAACCAAATACCATCTGAATAGAAAGGATATGTGGCATTGTATTTATAGAATACATTGAAATCCGGCATTTCCCTTTTATCTCCTTTTTCAAATTCAAATGTACCGGTCATTGAATTCGCAAGAACCTCTTCCGGTGCACCCACATATTGCGACATAGCAAGGATTTTTACCGCTTCTGCCCTATTAGAAGGTTCATCTAACCATTTTCCCGCCCTGATCAATGCTTTGGTAACCGCAATGGCGGTATTGGGGTTTTGCTCAACAAATTGCTTGGTCATTACAAATACCTTTTCAGGATTGTTCTTCCAGATATCATAATTGGTAGTAACCGGCACCCCTATACCTTTAAAGACCGCTTGCTGGTTCCAAGGTTCGCCTACACAGTATCCATAAATGGTTCCAGACTCTAAGGTTGCGGGCATTTGTGGCGGTGGTGTAACGGATAGCAATACCTCTGCATCTATTTGTCCCTGGACATTGTCCGCGGTATACATACCTGGGTGAATGCCTGCTGCAGCCAACCAATAACGGATTTCATAGTTATGGGTAGAAACCGGGAATACCATACCCATTTTAAAGGGTTTACCACTATTTTTATATTCGGCAATAACGGGTTTGAGTGCATCTGCCTTAATAGGATGAATAGGCTTTCCTTCATTATCCGCAGGAACATTTGGTTTCATTTTGGACCAGACATCATTGGATACCGTAATGCCGTTTCCGTTCAGGTCCATTGAAAATGGTGTTACCAACTCCGCCTGTCTCCCAAAACCAGCACCGGCAGCAATAGGTTGCCCTGCCAACATATGGGAACCATCTAACTGACCATCTATGACACGGTCCAATACATTTTTCCAGTTGGACTGCGCCTCTACCGATACAAATAATCCTTCATCCTCAAAAAACCCTTTTTCCTTGGCAATGGCCAAAGGTGCCATGTCTGTCAATTTTATAAATCCAAAGGTCAATTGTGGTTTTTCAATATCCAGCATTTTGGTCTTTGATACTGGTGAAACTTCCTTGGCTTCTACAGCATTCTTCTTTGCTTCCTTCCCTCCGCAAGCCATTAGCACTAATGCCGCACTTGCCAGTAATGATGCTCTTTTTACAATGTTCCTCATAGTGTACAAAAATTTAATTCTACGTATTTATACTTATACATGACAAATATATACGTATCGCTAATTGTAGCCTATGGGATTACTTAGGTTTGAACCTCTTTTTACACCATACTTTTGCATGGCAAATAACCATGAACAAAACTGATAATTCACAGGTTATTATTACAAATCATTAATTTATAACGATTTATGTGTCTTGATTTGGAATTAAGAATAATTACTTAGGAAATGTGATGGACTAAAAATTAATACGTAGTACTAACTATCCAAATAGAAGTTGTGCTCAGAAATTTCATTTTGTAGCATAGGAATGTCGAATAAGCCGATTCTTTTTCCTTTAGTGGCCACCAACCCTTCTTTCTTAAGGGCGGACAAGGTTCTAATAACCTGCTCTTCCGTAGTTCCGGCATAATTGGCATATTCCCTCCTACTTAATACTATAGCGGTATACCCATTGTTTTGACCAAACTTTCTGTTGATATATAATAAGGTATCTATGACCCGCTCCCTTACGGTCATCTGTGAGAGCGATTTTACCCTTATCTCACTTCTATTAAGCTCATTGGCATAAAACAACATAAGATCATAGGTAAGCTCCGGACTAATCTTCAATATCTCTTGCAATAAGTCTTTAGAAAAATAACACAAAGAACTATCTACCAATGCCATGGCGCTTATTGGATATGTCTCTTCAGTACCAAAACCGCGGTGCCCTATAATTTCTCCCGGTGTGGCAAAACGAACAATCTGTTCCCTGCCCAACAAACCCGTTCTTACTACTTTTACCTTGCCGTTCAAAAGAAAAAACAGACCGGTTACTGAAGCGCCTTCCATTATAAACTGTTGACCTTTTTTACATTTTATCTCTTTTCGCGATTTTATCAGCTCACTTATTGCCGGATTAGATACATGTTTCTGTACAAGACAATTAGTATTTGTGCATCTTGTACACAAGTTACCCGCTATAGGGCTACTTCTTTTATTATGTATGTGGTGAACAGGTAAATGCATGACGTATCCTTTTAAACCTTAGTGCCCAAAAATTTGTAGGGGGCAGATGCTGAAGTGGCCGTCTCTGTCTGTACGCTTTTTTCATCTATGGTTGAAAATTTTATGGCCAGGCTAGCCAATGCGGCTACAACAACAAAGCCCCCGATCATGAAATATCCGCTGGAAACCGCATTGGATGCCGCAGCGGCTTGGGCTGCGCGCATGGCTTCTTCTCCAAGACCTGTGCTTGAGGCCAATGCTTTTGTTTCTGCCATGGCAGATTTTGATTTTAACAATAACGCTGCAAGAAAGGCTCCTACATTTCCACCCGCACCAACAATTCCGGATATAGAGCCAATGGCCTTTTTGTTGATAAACGGTACTACTGAAAACGTTGCCCCTTCTGCCATTTGAACGGAGAGGCTAAAGGCTATAAGAAAGATGATACCCATAGTAAAACTGGTGGTCAATGAAAAAATGGATAACATAAGTCCTTCCAATGCTAGTATTATGGTCAAAAAAACAACCCTGCCCCGTAACCCTTTTAGTCGGCCAAATCGGTCGCCAAAAAAGCCTCCTAGAGTACGAGCAAAAATATTCATCAAGGCAAATGATAAAACCAAATTACCTGCCATACTTCTAGTGAGGCCAAATGTATTCTGCAAATAATCGTCCATAGTACCGTAGACGGTCAGTTCCATACCAAAAGATGCTGCATATACAATAAAAAGAATCCAGACCCTGTAATCCTTCAACACATTTTTAAAGGATTCCTCATCTTTCTTTAGGGTAGGCATTTTGCCCAATTTTTTCAATTCACTAAAATTCCCTTCGGGAGTATCTTGGGTAAAATAATAATATATGACCCCCATAGCCATGGCAATGATTCCTGCGATGACCATGGCATAACGCCAAGCGACCTCATCTGCAACCCCAAAGCTAACTACGGCCGCAGCAATCAAAGGCATTCCCAACCGGTTGGCACCTCCGCCAAGATTTCCCCAGCCTGCAGAAGTAGCATTTGCCGTGCCTACAATATTAGAGGCAAACATAATTGATGTATGAAATTGAGTGATTACAAAGGATGCTCCTATAAAACCTATAAACAATCTACAGATCAAAAACTGTGCTGGCGTTTGTACAAAGCCAATAAGTATTACAGGTATGGCCCCTAAAATCAATAAATAGGTATAGCATATTCTTGGACCATACTTATCACATAATTTTCCGATTAGCAATCTGGCAAATACCGTTCCCGATACGGCCAGAATTATGGAATTCCATTTCTGATTTGGAGTCAATCCCAAATCCCTGACCACGTCTGGCATAAAAGGTACAATGCCAAACCAAGCAAAAAAACATATAAAAAATGCAATTGATGTTATCCAAAACGTACGTATTGGCATACTTTTTATATTGGATAAATCCATGGTTGTTGATTTGTTAGAATTGTTGTCCATAAGATGCTAATTTTACGTTATACGCAAACCTACAATTATTTATACGTAATTATACGTAGTTTTTTGTTAATTTTACTAAATACTACGTACTTTTGTGTATTTCAAAATTCACGTAGGCACATATTATGGTTTTATCAATAGTGATATCAATTTTCCTGTGCTCTGTTAATACATGCCAATGTTTTTCATAAAAATCCTTGTAAACACAAAAGATAATTCAGGGAAAATAACCTAATACCCAGAATATAATACCCGTTGCACCTCTTCCTCAAAAAAAGCTGGATGTTCCGCTACCACATCCCCAATTACAATAATACCCGGCTTGTCTATCGATATACGGCCTACATAATCCTTAATGGTACCCAAGGTTGCCACTATACATTGCTCGTTGCCCAGGGTGCCATTTTGAATAACTGCTATTGGCGTTAACGACCCCCTGTATTGATTGACCTCATCTACTATTTGAACTAATTTCCTAATGCCCATTAAGACGACCATTGTGGTAGATGACCGGGAAGCATATTCAAGATCTTGGGAAAACGAACCATCTTTCATTGTAGCCGTCATCACCCAAAAGCTACTACTTACACCTCTTTTGGTCATAGGTATACCTTGCCCGGTAGGCACCGCAAGCGAACTTGAAATACCGGGTACCACATGAATAGAAATACCAAATGCTTCCGCATAGGCTATTTCTTCATTTGCCCGTCCAAAAACAAAGGGATCTCCCCCTTTTAAACGCACAACATGACCATATTGTAATGCATATGCCACCAAAAGTTCATTGATCTCTTCTTGGGTGTGGGAATGTTTTCCACAACGTTTACCTATGTATATTTTAGGGATATCACTACGTAGTTCTTGCAACAGGTCATTACTTACCAATGCATCGTATAAAATTACATCGGCTGATTTCAAAACCTTCATTCCCCTTAATGTTATCAAGTCTTTTGCTCCCGGTCCGGCACCTACCAAACTTATTTTTGCTTCTTTTTCAACCTCCATTCCCTTAGTTTTAAGTATTAATAATTATCAATTTACTAACAATAGTACGTAATTATTTCGATAAAATTAATATATTTATACGTATTTATACGTAATATTGTTACGTAGCTAAATTATAATCCTATGAAAACTATAATTGTTGTGGGTAATGGAATGGTCGGATATAAATTCTGTGAAAAAATCGCGGACCGTATTAAAGGCAAAGCGTTTAAGGTCCTTGTTTTTGGGGAAGAACCCCGTGCCGCCTATGATCGCGTTCATTTAAGTGCTTTTTTTGGCAATAGGGATGCCAAAGCATTGGAAATGGCTCCTATGGAATGGTATGCACAAAATGGCATTGAGCTTATTATTAACGAAAGGGTTACGGATATTCATAAAACAAAAAAAACCATAACTACCGCCAACGATAAGGAATTTGCTTATGATTACTTGGTGTTGGCTACAGGTTCCGCTCCCTTTGTACCGCCCATTAAAGGGGTCGAAAAAAAAGGGGTTTTTGTATATAGGACCATTGAGGACTTGGAAGCCATGCTGGATTATGCAGAAGAAATAAAACAAAGAAAACCCAATGGCAAAGCGGCCGTGCTAGGAGGTGGGTTATTAGGCCTGGAAGCCGGTAAAGCGGTCATGGACATGGGCTTGGAACCCCATGTAGTAGAATTTGCGCCAAAATTAATGCCTAGGCAGTTAGATGCAAGAAGTAGTAATGTGCTACAACTTACCTTGGAATCTATGGGTATTTCCATTCATACGGGCAAAGCCACCAATAGCATTCTTGGAAATGGCGCCATTACAGGTATGGACTTTGGTGAAGATGACACACTGGAAGTAGATATGTTGGTTATTTCGGCCGGTATACGTCCAAGGGATGAGTTGGCCAAAACATGTAACCTAGAGTTGGGGATTAGGGGCGGTATCGTCGTTAATGATAAAATGCAGACCTCTGACCCCTACATCTATGCTATTGGGGAAGTGGCCCTGTACAACCAAATGATATATGGATTGGTAGCTCCTGGGTATGAAATGGCAGAAGTAGCGGTAAATCAAATATTACGGGCATCTGATGTCGTCATGAAACAGGAAATAGATATGTCTACCAAATTAAAGCTTATTGGTGTGGATGTAGCCAGTTTTGGAACTCCTTACATGCCTGCAGATAAAGGCTTGTCCATCATCTATGAAAACAAAACAAAAGGTATTTACAAAAGGATTAACGTTAGCCATGATGGTAAAACCCTACTTGGCGGTATTATGGTGGGCGATGCCGAAGATTACAGTATACTTCATCAAATGTACCTCAATAACATGCCCCTTCCCGATAATGCGGAAGAACTTATCGTAGGCTCTAGGGGAGAGGGCGGTTCTGCATTTGGAAGCGCAATGGATTTGCCCGATACCGCCGTAATCTGTTCCTGTGAGGCAGTGACGAAAGGTGCGGTATGTAGATCGGTACTTGAAGACGGACTTGAATCCGTAAAGGATGTGGCCAAGGCCACAAAAGCGACTACAGGTTGCGGAGGATGCAAACCTATGGTAACCGACCTTATTAAGGAAAGCCTCAAAACCTTGGGCAAAACAGTTAAAGAGCGCATCTGTGAACATTTCAATTATTCTAGACAGGAACTGTATGACCTTATCAAATTAAAAGGCATTACGGATTATGACCGCTTATTGGACGAAGTAGGTAACGGTAACGGTTGTGAGGTCTGTAAACCTGCTGTAGCCTCTATTTTTGCAAGTCTATATAATGAAACGGCCAACAGGCAAGAGTCCATTCAGGATAGCAATGACCGGTTTCTTGCCAATATTCAAAGAAATGGTACGTACTCCGTAGTACCAAGGGTCGCCGGTGGTGAAATAACCCCTAAACAACTTATGGCTATAGGCCGTATTGCCCAAAAATATGACCTGTATACCAAAATTACCGGTGGGCAACGTATAGATATGTTCGGGGCACAATTGTACGAACTGCCCTTGATCTGGGAAGAACTTATAAAGGAAGGTTTTGAAACCGGACAAGCATACGGCAAATCGTTACGTACCGTAAAAAGCTGTGTGGGCTCTACATGGTGCCGGTACGGTATGGATGAAAGTGTAAGCTTTGCCATTGAGATAGAAAATAGATATAAGGGCATACGCTCCCCACATAAATTTAAAGGTGGCGTATCTGGATGTATTCGCGAATGTGCAGAGGCACGGGGGAAAGATTTTGGCTTTATAGCCGTTGAAGGGGGGTGGAACGTGTATGTTGGCGGTAATGGTGGTGCAAATCCAAAACATGCCCTACTACTGGCTGAAAAAGTAGACAAGGAAACTGCCATTAAATACGTAGATCGCTTTATCATGTTCTATATAAAAACGGCACAACCCCTACAGAGGACCGCTCCATGGTTGGAAAAATTGGAAGGTGGCATTACCTACTTGCAAAATGTAGTCATTAATGATTCATTAGGTATTGTCAAAGAGTTGGACGAGGCCATGCAAGCACTGGTAGATTCTTACGTGTGTGAATGGAAAGAAGCCGTAGAAACTCCTGAGATTAGGGAACGATACACCCATTTTGTCAATTCTGATGATACGGACAATACTATAGAGTTTGTAGCACTTAGAGACCAGAAGATGCCTAAGGAATGGGTATAAAATAATGCAAGGCTAAAAATATGAAGTACTAAGTATAAAATGCTGGTATTTGGTTAACGTATAATATAGGTCTAAGGTAAAATGACCTAAATAACATATAAAATTATGATAGCTCACCTTAATGTTTACGAAACAGTTTCCCCAAATGAAGTAAAGGTTTGGTTCAAAGCTGCTCCTATTTCCAAATTTCCCAAAAATGGAGGCGCATGCATCAAATACAAGGACAAACAGATAGCGGTCTTTAATTTTACCCGTGAAGGTTCTTGGTATGCGTGTCAAAACCTATGCCCCCATAAGATGGAAATGGTCCTGTCCAGAGGGATGATAGGAGAAGAGCATATGGAACCAAAGGTTGCTTGTCCATTGCACAAGAATACGTTCTCCTTGAAAACCGGAGAGAATTTAAACGGCAGTTTGGACGCTATTGCCACCTACCCGGTAAAAACCGAAAATGGCTTTGTGTATGTTGGCTTTTCTGAATAGCTTTGAGGAAACACAAAACGTATGGCGACCACCAATAAATTAGAACTTGCCTTTCAGCTTTTTGACACCGCCAATGAACAAGATCCCAATACAGAAGTTTTTGAAGGCACTACTTACCCAAAAGAAGTACTTTATGGCCAAAGGATGACCAAACGCTTAAATGAATTTAATCCTAACGCATCTGAAGCGTTGCGCCTAACGGCCCGCTGCCAACATATTTGCAGGTGGGAAATTCCAAGAGAATCCTATGAAATGAACCGTGAAGGTTATTTAAGATGGAGGCAAGAGTTAAAAAAATTCCATGCCAATAAAGCGGCAACCCTATTACATGAAGTGGGATATGACCAAGAAACCATAGATAAGGTACGGTTTCTTCTGGAAAAAAAGCAACTAAAGAAAAATGAGGAAACCCAATGTTTGGAAGATGTAATATGCCTGGTATTCCTGGAATATTATTTTGAACCGTTCGCCTTAAAACATCCTGAGGACAAAACTATCGATATTCTTCAGAAAACATGGCGTAAAATGTCCGCAAAGGGACATGAGGCGGCATTGGCCCTGCCTTTATCATCATATTCCACCAATTTGATTACCAAGGCCTTGAGCGCCTAATACTAAATTTAATTTTATGGCCAATGCAGGACACGAGATACCATTAGACACTGCTACATTTTTACGCATAAGAAAATGGTACCTCTTGGCTTTTGCCGCAATTGCATTGACAATTATAATCGCCCAAATATTAATTCAGTTGCACCTAAAGGCACAATCCGGGGATTCTGAAGTTATCAATGTTGCCGGTAGACAACGTGCTTTTAGCCAAAAACTGGTCAAGGAGGTCTTGCTTTTGAACAGGGCTACAGATATTGATGACAAACAAATGCTGTTGGCCGAAATTGACAAGACCCTAACCGTTTGGAAAACTTCACATTCCGGACTTCATTTAGGTGACAAATCCTTTAATCTACCCTATGAGGACGATGAAAAGGTACAGGAACTTTTTTCCAAGCTAGATCCACACCATACTAAAATGGTAAAGGCCCTGCAAGAAATCCTAGACCGATACGATTTACATGGGGACAATACCCAATTGTTTAAATCCAATGTGGAAATTTTACTGCACAATGAGCGGACTTTTTTGAATTTAATGGATCAAATTGTCAATGAATACGACTATAGAAGCAATGAGCAATTACAGAAATTAAAACAAAAGGAATATTGGTTGCTTGCTTTTTCGCTCTTGATTCTGCTGTTGGAAATCTATTTTATTTTTAGACCGCTGTCCATCCAGATTAAAAAGACCATTGGGCACCTTGTTGGCAGCCAAGAAGAATCCAAAAATCAACTTGCTAAAATTCAAAGCCTATATGATGAAAAGGAGCGTTCGCTAAAGGAATTGCAAGAACTTAATTTTGTTATAGACAATGCGGCCTTGTTTGCAAGTATACGCAAAGATGGCAGCGTAGTGTTCATCAGTAAAAAATTCCTGGCATTGCTTGGCCATACCCGCTCTACCCTCAACAAGCCATTTTCAGAGATTCTTACCATAGATGAGGGCCAACAAGCCTATCTTAAAGAGGTGCTGAAGGTAAACCGAAAAAATATAATCCGTAAAGAAGAGCTACAGGTGCGTACCGTTAACGGATCTACGGTATGGTTAGACATGTCCATTGTACCCATGCACCACTCATCGTTAGAGCAGGACATTTTGATCTTATGTTCGGATATTACGGAACGTAAGGAAAACCAGTTAAAGGTAGCCGAACTGACCAAGCAAAACTTTGAGGAGCGCATAAAACAGAAAAAAGCGCAGGCCAGCCAAATTGTAGAAGGGCAAGAAGAGGAACGCAAGCGTATTGCCAAGGATATTCATGATGGTATAGGACAAATGTTGACTGCCCTAAAGTTCAATATTGAATCCATAGACTTGGAAAACAAGGAAAAAACAGGGGAGAAAATCGCATATTTAAAGGCACTAGCATCAGACCTTATTAAAGGGGTAAGAACGGCTACATTTAACCTTACACCCCCTGAGCTAAGTGATCATGGCATATTTCCGGCCCTTCATAAAATGACTGCCGAATTATCCAAGCTTACGGGTAAGAATATCCTCTTTAAGAACAAGACCGATAGTAATATCCGGTTTGATTCATTGGCAGAGACCAATATTTACAGGGTAACCCAAGAAGCGGTCAACAATGCCATAAAATATGCCGATGCCAATTACATTTTGGTTACCTTGAACTATACCCACCCCGTTCTAAGCGTTGTTATCGATGATGATGGTAACGGCTTTGATGATAGTATTCTTGGCCAATTGCCCAAAAATAACAGTGAAGGGGGTATGGGCCTTTTCTTTATGAAAGAACGTATTGACTATATCAATGGCCGACTCTTTATCAATTCCGAGCCGGGAAAAGGTACAAGGGTCACCATAAACTACAAAACGGAATAATATATTACACATGGAACGCAATGAACTTTACCCGGTTTTCTTAAAGGTATCCAACCTACACATCCTTATCGTAGGCGGTGGTAATGTGGCCTTGGAGAAATTGACTTTTTTGTTAAAATCCAGCCCTAATGCACAAGTGGAAATGGTGTCGCCCATGTTCAGGGAAGAAACCATTGCCTTGGCCAATGAGTTTAATATTAAAATGCATGTTGCGCCCTACGACCCTTCCTATTTGAAGGGGAAGCATATTGCCATTGCCACAACGGACAATGTGCCTGTAAACGAACAGGTTTATCATGATTGTAGAGAACGGCAAATACTGGTTAACGTAGCGGACAATCCGCCGTTTTGCGATTTTTATATGGGTGGCATCGTAACCAAGGGCAATGTAAAAGTGGCTATTTCCACCAATGGCAAATCTCCGACAACGGCCAAAAGATTGCGCCAATTTTTTGAAGATGTTATCCCGGAAAATATAGACGACCTTGTTAAGAACCTCAACGAATTCAGAAAAACGATCAAAGGTGATTTTGAAGAAAAAGTGGAGACCTTGAACGAGTTTACCAAAGGATTGGTCAACAAAAAGGAGTAATGATCTTCCACGAAATCAAATGTCAAAATGCGTTAAATTTTTGATGTAAACCTGTTTTAAGTATACGTATTGTTTTTTTACATCGTTTAACTGTATAGCTTTATGCGAAAGCCAAGCCGTCTATCGGTCGGGCTTAATAATAAACACAATGTATTAGGTGATCCGTATTCATTTTATAGTAAACCCTATTGCCGGTCATGGTAACGCTCCATTGACGAAAGAGGAATTACAGCCTTATTTCATTACCAATGTCCATGACCTTACGGTCAAAATATCGGAATATAAGGCCCATGCTACCCAATTGGCACAGGAGTCTATTGCGGAACAGGCAGATATTATTGTGGCCTGCGGAGGAGATGGTACGATCAATGAAGTTGCCGCTTGCCTTATAGGCACCAACGTTGCCTTAGGTATTTTACCCATGGGGTCCGGCAACGGATTGGCCTCTAATTTAAAGATTCCGAAAAATCGTAGAAAGGCACTCACGATCATACGCGAAAGGCATGAGGAATGCATGGATGTAGGCACCATAAACGGTCGTTATTTTTTCAGCAATACGGGAGTTGGCTTTGATGCCAGTTTGATCAAGAATTATGAGTCTTCCGAAAAAAGGACCATCCTTGGTTATATTAGTGCATGTGTAACTACTTTCAGGGATATTAAAAAGAACCAACCATTGTCCATTACGGTAAATGGGGAACACCCCATGATCAATCCGTTTATCATTCTTATTTCCAACTCCAATGAAATGGGCTACAAACTAAGTTTAACCCCAAAAGCATCATTACAGGATGGTAAGTTGGATGTTTTGGTCATTAAAAAAATCAACCGTTTAAAAATGCTTTGGCTAGGTTTTTTGATTATTATCAGAAAAGTGCACTGGCTCAAGGAGTCTACCAGTTTCCAGACCACCAAACTACAACTTACCCGTAATCACGAGTCCTATTTTGATACCCAAATAGACGGGGAACACCACGAATTGGCAACCAATATCCTGGACATCGCCATTTTGGAAAAATCGCTGTGCGTGCTCACCGCAAAATAGCATTCCTAAAATAGGAAACGGTTGCCGTTACCTGTCTTTACTAGCATGGTCTTTATCATGACTACAACTATAATGCGCAATTTCCGCAGCATACGCAGAAGCATCCGCAGCCTCTTGTGCATCACGCATTAAACGCTGTGCCTTTCTTATATGAAATTGTAAGTTGCCCAAATTATTGGCCTTTGCGGCACTCTTGGCATTTTCAAAAGCCTCTGCGGCATAGTCCCGTGCATCTATTGCATGGCTTTCCGCATCGATCGTGTAGCTCATTGCCTCGTCCAGACCGCAACTTTCCGAGTCGTACTGTGCGTCAGAAGCCAATATTACAGCTTCATCGGCAGCGGTTACCGCCTGACCCAATAACAACATGACCGTTTTACTATGGTTTTTTGCGGTGCCATAACGCGCATCAAATGCTGCTATTTCCGCGGAAGTCTTTAGGGAGTCCGACAATTTACCAAACTGTACCATATACTTCTGTACATCGGAAATCTCACTTTTAAAAACTTCACATTGTGCTTGGGAAAAAAAGGCCATACCCATGAACAGGGCTGTAGCCAAGTAGGTTTTGTTATGCTTCATATTTGGGGAAACTTTATTTTAACTATGCTACTAACTGTTAAAATTCGCAAAAAGTATATTTTTTGGATGTACTGCACTAAAAAGATTCAATACTGCCCAGTAATGCTAATTGCTTATTTTAGTGTTTCACAACCAAACACCACGTATATGACTTTGTACCGCAAGAATCCCGGAACAGTAAAATTGGTCCTGTTGCTTTCTCTAAGCCTTATGTTCTTTACGACCTCTTTTCTTTGGGCGCAAAACAATATGCCCGATGATTCCTATACCATTATTACAGAAGCCTCCAAAGTTGGCCCGGAGAATCCCAGAAGAGGCCTTAGTCTGTTAAGAGGGTTAAAACAACATTTTTATGATAAAGGCAGTTATGAAAATATCGATGATTTCTCTGTTTACTATTCCGTTGTGGCTGCAGAGGCTGGAATTCATGCAAACGAAAAAAAATTCTCCACGATATATAGGTTGTTCGGTGAGATAGGCGACCATGTTAAGCCGTTAATGTCCATGGATGACCAATATGCTGCTTTTTATTACTTTTCCAAAGTGATGATCTTAATCTATAAGGCCCAGGAAAACAACACCGTAATAGTAGGAAATGCGAAGTATAGGGGCGAGATAAAAGCGTTGATAGAAGAAGCGAAACGATTTAACTTTAAGGAAAAAATTACCCAAAACTTAGTGACTAGCCACCTAGAACAGTATCTATAACCACCATTTACAGGTTAACATCATAGATTCTTTATTGATCATGTACGCACCACACAACCTATGACCCAACATCAAATTACCTCTATTCTTAAAGCCTTTGACCTTACCGGTGACGAGTTTCAGTACACTCCTTTAACCGCGGGACTAATCAATGATACCTTTTTAGTAACGGATGTGGAAAACCGTCAATTCATCCTTCAGAAAATAAATGAAAAGGTATTTAAGAACGTTGATGTCCTCATGCGCAATATTGGTCTTGCCCTGCCCCATTTATCTGCTCCGGACTATGCAACGATTACTTTTATAAACAATAATAACGGGGAAAATTATATTAAACATAATGGTGCTTTTTGGCGGATGATGACCTTTATCCCCAATAGTACCACCTATAACACTACCACCCATACCACCATTGCTTTTGAAGCGGGGCGCATCATAGGAAAATTTCACAGCCTATTGGCCCCTGTCCCCAAAAATTTGTTCAAGGACACCTTACCTAAATTCCACAACCTTGACCATAGGACCAAAGCGTTTAAACAAGCCCTTGATGCCGCTGAACCCGGCAAAGTGGCTATAGCCAAATATGCCATTCAGCAAGCAACTATTTTATTAAAGGAGCTAAATCATCTCAACGACCAGGAGTTACCTGTGCGTATCTGTCATAACGACACCAAATTGAACAACATTCTATTTTCAAAAACTTCGGACAAGGCGCTGTGCCTCATTGACCTGGATACCATAATGAAAGGCTATTTTTATTATGACTTTGGTGATGCTATAAGAACGGTGGTCAATACCGCTCCAGAAGATGAGAAAGAACATGACAACATCGTTTTCAATGAAAATTTGTTCACCGCATTTATAGACGGACTGGCAACCCAACCACATTTGTTGACCAAGGCGGAAAAGGAAAGTTTAGCGCTTGGAGCGGTTTTTATGCCCTTTTTACATGGCTTACGCGCATTGACCGATTATCTGAACAACAATATATATTATAAAGTAACCTATGAAAACCAAAATCTGGACCGCTGCCTAAGCTTGTTCAGCTTTGCGGAAAAAGCATTAGAGCACAAAAACAAAATGACCGACTATATTCTTAATAAACTATAATACACGCAGATTACGTTTTGTTTTTATGTCGCTTATCATACCAAACATATCCGCCAAAGGCTAATAAACTGATCAGAGACCCCCATAGCAAACCCATTTTAAGGTCATCTGTACTTTTGCCGAATATGGCAATGAACAGGGTTAAGGGAGCTATCCCCACCATGGTTGCACCTATAAATTTCCAATAGCCCATATGCAACAGTCCGCCCACAAAGCTAATGGCGTCATTGGACAAAAACGGATTAAAACGGGTAATGATAACGGCCCAAAATCCGTAGTCCTCTAAAAAAGATTCCACCTTATCCTCAGATTTTTTGCCAATAATCTTGGTTACGATACTGTCCCCAAAATAATTCCCTATAAAATATCCTACGGATGACGCCGCAAATACCGAAGCAAAAATAATGACACTCCCCCAAATAGGACCATAGGCCAATATGGATACCACCATGAGCAGAATGGATGGGATTACCAAAAGGAACATTTGCACGATCATGGCCAAGACCAATACAATGGGCCCAAACCAACCAAAGCCGGCAACCCAATTCTTGATCTGTTCCTCATCGTCACTGGTAAGTACCCGCCAAGCTTCATCTAAAAACTCCTGTACGGAAGGAACCAAAAAATAGGCGGCTATAATTGCCACCAACAGAGCAATGGAACTATAGAGGGGCAACCTGCTCTTTTTGCTAGGGGAATCGTCTGACATCGTTAGGGTAATAATTTTAATTCGGTGATGGTACCTATTCCGTCCTTTTTACCTTCACTCGCAATATAAAGTGTTCCATCGGGATCAAAGGTAATTCCTTCTGGTTGTGGAAATATTTGTTTATCAAATTTATAGGCGTGTTGTGCGGTACCCTGCTTGTCCAAAATCAATAATTTAGGCTTGGAGCCTTCCAACACATACATTTCCCCGGTTTGTGGATGTATGGCCATATCAGAAGGCCTAAAGGTTTTGTACAGTTTTTTTTCCCTAAAATTCTTTAACACCTCATCGCCCATATCAATCGTATAAATAGGCTTTGGGTCAAGGGTATTCGTCCTTAAAGAAAAGGCATATATACTTTTTACCTTATCCGTAGCTGCATCCTTATCCTTTGGAATAATAAGCAAGCGGTTGTTTTGGGCATCATACTCCAAACTTTCCATATTATTTTCAATATCAAAACCGGTATCAAAAGAAGTAACGGTTCTATCATGGTCTTGAAAATTCTTAACGATCGTTATGGTTCCGTTACTTTCCAACACATAGGCATCCTTATCATGTACGGCCAATCCTTCATAATCACCGGCATGGCCAAATTTAATTTCTTGGGTTACCTTTTGCCGTTGAAGATCGTATAGAAAAATAATTCCGTCCTCATCTTGAACAGCGGCTATGGTATTATCCCTTAACCACGCAATTCCAGAAACTTCACGCAATTCAATTGGCAGCTCCCAACGCCCTGCAATTTCATATGTTACTTTTTTGGCACTATCATACGGTAACCAGTCCCTAAAGTTCATAAATAGAAACCCTATACTGATGATCAATGCCGCCACGGTCCAGAATTTTATTCTTGCCATGCTGAAAGTGTTCGTATTTGTTTTCATTGTTCCCATACTTTTAAAGGGTTATTAACCGGCAATCCAAAAGGAATATGAACCGGATGCTAATCTTATATTAGTTGAACAAATTTGCCCAAACCTTTGTTTTTTCGCTCAAAATAATATCATATCCTCAATTCCTTTTTGAAAGCACTTATAAAAATAAGCTCCAAAACTGGAAAGAAACAGGAATTTGCTTGTGTTTAACAACTTTAGGAGAACCTTAACGCTTAAGGAAAGGTAAGCGTAAACTCATGCCTGTCCGTAAAGGAATAGGTCAACGCAACATCATACTTATCTGCAATGGCCTTGGCAATGGAAAGACCCAATCCTGTAGAGCGACTATCTGCAGAAGCTTTACGAAAGCGTTCAAAGAGTCCGCCGGACTGCAATGCGGAATTCTCCCCATAGTTCTGAATACGGATTTGGTTCTCCACAATCTCAATATGTATGGGTTTTCCACCTTGCCCATGTACAATGGCATTTTTAATTAGATTGGTCATGAGCACCACGGCCAGGTCCGGGTTCATGGCATAGGTCAGTTTTTGATGGGCATCTACCTTAAGATCAATGTCCTTATGGGTGGCAAAATCAGTAAAATCCTGTACCAGGGTTTGCATCAAGGCACTGAAATCTATCCGTTCTTCTTCTATATACTGCTTGTTATCAATTTTGGAGAGCAGCAGTAAGGATTTGTTTAAACGGGTAAGTCGCGTAAGGTTATCCAAAACGCTCCCCACTTCTTGAGATTGTGCTATGGTCAACCCGTTCTTTTCCAATAACAGCTCCAATTTGTTAATGGCTATGGCCAAAGGG
Source organism: Maribacter sp. MAR_2009_72 (assembly GCF_007827235.1). Lineage (NCBI taxonomy): Bacteria > Pseudomonadati > Bacteroidota > Flavobacteriia > Flavobacteriales > Flavobacteriaceae > Maribacter > Maribacter sp. MAR_2009_72. The sequence goes on from NZ_VISB01000001.1 coordinate 2,716,703, forward strand.
GTCTGTAGTTCATGGGCCGCATTTTCTATAAACTCTTTTTGGGCAAGATAACTGTCCCTAGATTTTTCTGTCAATCGCTCTACGCTTAAATTAAGCAAGTTAAACTCGTCTATGTTGGTGGGTTCAGAGGTAATGGGGTCGTCTTTTTCAATACGGAACGTTTTTAGCCTGCCGATCAATTTATAAAAAGGTTTCCATATCCTTTTCATCACAAAATTGTTCAAGACCAAAATGCTTAAGATCAATGCCAGGTAAAGGCCCACCAAATAGATGAAGAGATTTTGTATTTGGTCATCTTCCTCTACCATGGAGGTAATCAACTTTAGTTTATAATGGGAACCATCCTGTTCAAAAACGCTTTCAAGAATACGCACGGGTTCATAATCTTCCTCGTTTTGCATGTACATCAAGGTATCTCTATAGCTGTCCTTGAACTTGGTTTCCTTATGGACTTGCGTCTTTTTAATGGTATAATTATTGACCCCAAATTCAGTATCGTTCAATAACTCAGGGTTATCATTAACGGCTTGTATGATAATTTCTTTTTGGTTTTCCAATCCGTCGTCCAAACTGTCATAGACCTCATCGATCATGGCCACATAGAATATCACCGCCCAGACCGATATGAGTACGATCAGTAATATGGCAAAATATTTTGTGGTATGGTTAAGTAGTTTCATACATCGATTTAAAACTAAAAATACATATAACGGAGAGGACTTGGCACCTTGTGTTTCCTTAAATGGTCTGCAATTTATAGCCTACCCCATAAACCGCCTCTATTTCTATGCTTGCTTTGGCATCTGCCAATTTTTTGCGCACATTCTTAATTTGGGAATAAATAAAATCAAAACTATCGGCCTGATCAATATGATCGCCCCATACATGTTCTGCCAAGGCGGTCTTGGTGACCAAACGGGTCTTATTGGAAATCATATAGGTTAGCACATCAAACTCCTTTCTGTTGAAAACCACTTCCTTACCATCAATGATTACGCTTCTGCTTTCAGGGTCTATGCTTACATTGCCAATGTCTATTTGGTTGTTGCCCTCAAAATTACGCCTACGCACAATGGCCTTTACCCGTGCATGCAGTTCTGCCATATGAAAAGGTTTGGGCAAATAATCGTCCGCACCTAGGTTTAACCCCTTTATACGGTCATCCAATGAATCCTTGGCAGATACAATGATTACGCCATCTTCCTTACCCATGGCCTTGATCTCTTTTAACAGCTCCAGGCCGTTACCCCCGGGCAGGGTAATATCCAACAAAATACAATCATAATCATAGGCCCCGATCTTATCGTTTGCCGCCAAATAGTCCGTTGCCGTTTCTACAATATACTCTTGGCGCTCTAAGGTTTGGCGCATATTCTCCAACATTTGCGGTTCATCCTCTATAATCAGAATCTTCATGAGCTATGGTTTCTTACAACAATATAGCAACATTCTAGAAAGAAATGGGAATAAAAAGGGGAGGGAAGTTACCGCCGTTAACATCAATAAGATCCCATTCCCAATTCCTTCTAGAATTGTCCCTTTTATTTGTAGTGAACTTAAAAAAACATAACACGATGAAAAATAAATATATACTTACAGGAGCCTTGGCCACTTTGGGAATCTTAATTGGTACTGCCCAAGATATGGATCCCAATACGGTGCCGGTAAACTTAAAGAACAATTTTGAACAACGTTACCCTGCCGCCAGTGATGTGGAGTGGGAAATGGAAGATAATACCTATAAGGTTGAATTTGAAATGAATGCCCAAGAGCATGAAATTTGGTATGCCCCAGATGGTAACACCACAAAAACGGAACAAGAACTTAGCGAAGCAGATTTACCACAGGCCATACGCAACACCATTACGGATTCCTATTCCGGTTTTAAGGTCGATGAGGTCGAAAAGACCACGGAAAACGGTAGTACCACCTATGAAGTTGAATTACAAAAAGGGTGGATGAATGAAAAGGATGTGATTTTTAATGCCGATGGAACCGTACTTCGTGAAAAAGAATGATTGATGTTTCTTTGATTGGGAAATGTGGAAGAGGCCGGGAACTATGTTTCCGGCTTTTTTTGTACCTATTTTCAATGCCCGATGCTATACAAACTATTTCATAGGTTCTGCGATCAATTCATCTAACAGGGAACGTATTTTTGTACTGTTCCAATCAGCCGCACCTGTTTCCTTAACCATGATCCTTCCTTGGGCATCTATGACATAATTAGTGGGCAAACTGTTTTCGTTAAGTATTTCCGGGGCCTGCATTTGCGGAAAATAAATGGGAAGTTGGTATTCCTTTCTGGCTACAAAGTTTAACACCTTAGCTGGTTCCTCCTGGGTCAGCAATACAAACGTTATCTTGTCCCCATAGTCCTTGTACAATTCTTGAATGCCGGGCAGTTCTGCAATACAGGGCGGACACCAAGTGGCCCAATAACTCAAAAAAACCACTTTGTCCCGAGCAACCGGAATGTGTTGGGATGCTCCTTGCAGATCCGTAACGGCATAGTCAAACGCCGCAATCTGTTGCTGATCCTCTTGGTCCTCAATACTGGGCGACCAAATGACGACCTTTAGCTTGTTTACGGCCACTTGAATAGGTGTTCTGGTCTGGGGTATTAGCAGTAGAACAATGAACACCGCAAATATGATATCACTGATCTTGAATTTTCGCTTTTTCATATACGGTCTTGGTCGGAAAGTTCGGGGAAAATTACTGGGAAAATATATTTCAGCCTTTACAGTTTCTGTACATTATGGAAGGTAATTCGCACTGGAGGTTTAAAAACCACAAAACTCAACATAGTACCTTATTCCCCTTTTTGTACCTAAAATAATTACACTACCATCAATATTGTTCAAATAATGAGCTATTTAAACTGTTTTTCGTGCTTTAAGGTAGCTGTTTAACATGATGCCAAAGAGGGCCGCCCAAATTAAGCGGAAGACCCAAATATTCAGTTCAAAACCAAAAAACCTCCCTGTATCGTTCATGGTATAAAAACTGTAGCCAATTTCAACCAATGCAATACCCATACCTATTATAGATGTTATCTTCCTCATATTATTTTAATTACACTACCACGGAATACGTAGCATTTGGTTCTAAACCTTCTTTTCTGGGGTTGCAATGCATAGTGATACAGTACGCCTTTACTATTCACCAGCGTCTTCCTTGGACTTGTTATACTTGGTAAACTCCACCTTTTTTTCTTCTAGAATCCTGTAAAAACGACGGTGACTTATTTTAAGGTCCTTGGTGATCTGTGCTACCTTTTTCTTTTTCTTCTTGTACAGTTTTATCTCTGCCGTTACCGCCTTGTTAAAATAGTGTTTTTCAAGTGCGGCAACCACCTCCAATGCCGTCTTGTTGTTCGTTTCCACATAGTGGTCAATAGCTGTTTTTATTTCCTGTAGCCCTTTCATACGTTAAATGTGTAAACAAGAAAGTTACAAAATAATCTATGCATATTTGCTCATAAGCAGGGCATACTTGTCAATATCTTCCAGGGAGTGGTTGCCATAATCCTTGACCACGTTAAATTTTACATTGTTGTTGGCCAAGAACGTAGCTACTCTTTCCAACTCTTCGGGGGAACCTTTAATTTCAATTTTTGCCATGGGTACGTACTCGTGTTTTTACGCTAAAAATGTAATTTTCTCTCAATAGTCTTTCATAGGGCGCTAAGGCCTCTTTTTTTTGATCGCCAAAGTTACTGGTTTTTTTGCACTACCCTAGCCTAATAATACGGCCGTAAGGTGAAATTTATCCCCTAAGAAAACATTAATTAGTCTTTAAGCATCTTTTCCTGGAAAACGTTACGGCTTTCCGTAACGTATTGTTTAAAAATAATGGTATTTTTCAAAGGTTAAAAAAGGGGGGTGCATGGCTGGTTTCCCTGCTTTTTACAGATGGATTGATTAATTTGGTGGTTAGATTAATAACCTTCCTAACAAAACTTATAATACCAATGGCAGAATTCTTTCAGGGAACTAAATTAAATAGTGTTTTAGAAGATATTTTTGAAAATGCAGAAAAAAATTTAATTCTAATCTCCCCGTTTATAAAACTACACCCAAGATTTAAAGATATACTTAATTTAAGGAAAGAAGATTACAACTTAAAAATTCAGATTGTTTTTGGCAAAAATGAGGGTAAAGAATACAAAAGCTTAGGGGAAGAAGAATTCAATTATCTAAAAACATTTCCTAATATTGAAATTAGATATAATGAAAGATTGCATGCTAAGTATTATGCAAACCAAGAGCATGCCTTACTTAGCTCCATGAATCTATATGATTATTCTCAAAATAACAATATAGAATTTGGCATACTTACAGAAACATCTACATTGATTGGTGATTTTGCTCAATCACTTCTAGGAATCGGGAATTCAATAGATGAAGACGCTTTTCAATATTTTAACAATGTTTTAGAACAAAGTCCCTTAAAGTTTCTTCGAACACCAATGTTTGAAAACAAAAATTTAGGATTAACAAAAAAATTTATTGGTTCAGAAACAGAAATAGATTCGCTGACAGATATATTTAAAACTAAAAATTCTTCAAAAAAGTTGGTTGACAATCCTTCTAAATATGGCTATTGTATAAGAACGGGTGAGAAAATACCTTTTAACCCAAAACAACCAATGTCAAAAAAAGCATGGAAAATTTGGAAGGAATATGCAAATGATACTTTCCCTGAGAAATTTTGCCATAAAACAGGGAAATCTTCAGAAGGGAAAACAAGTATGAAAAACCCTATTCTCCCTTAAGCTAATATCTTTTTTCTGATTTTTATTAAAAAAGTGAAAATTGGATTCATCGGTTTTTTATAATGAGCATATAAATTAAAATAACGTTTGAATTATAAGAGTACCAAGAAATATCAAAATTTGATGAACGGTAAAGAATATAAATAAGCAAAGTGAGTTTGATGGATAATTATAAAGTGATTACAGAATATATTTCAAAATTAAGATTAGGTGATATAAAAGCGGCCAATTCCATTAACAAATTAATTGAAAAAGATAATTTTGAGAACAATCTTAAAGTTCTTGATAAAATGTTCTTTAAGAACAAACTTCAAATGATTGGGCCTGATAATTATCAAGATGTAATTTCAACAATAAATTCAATTCATAAAATAAAATCTGGAAAATATAATGATTTTAACATATGGAGTGCATCCAGATCTCATCTAAAAAAAAATAATGAAGATTTACTAAAACGACATGATGAGCTAAATGATTTGGTTGGATTTCCTGATAACGGAAATGGTCTTTATAAATCATTTTTAGGAGAGAAAAACTTTATAAACTTCCTTTCAAATAAATTTAAAGAAAGCTCCATTAGAAAAAATAAAAAGTTTCAAACTTCGAAACCTATGTCTTCAATAAAATCAGAATTTAAAGAGGGCTGTAAAGGCGCAGGTTTAACATATAGTGATAAATTAATTACAAGATTTATTGCTTCTCTAGTAACAAAACCATTTGTAATACTTACTGGTCTTTCTGGCTCCGGAAAAACTAAATTATCCCAAGCCTTTGCGCAATGGGTTTGTCAAGATGAAAGCCAATATAGTATTATACCCGTAGGAGCAGATTGGACCAATAGAGAGCCTTTACTAGGTTATCCGAATGCGCTTAATCCTGAAGAATATGTTTTGCCAGATAATAACGCCTTAGATTTAATAGTACAGGCTAAGAATCATCCTGAATTACCCTATTTTTTGATTCTGGATGAAATGAACTTGAGTCATGTTGAGCGCTATTTTGCCGACTTCTTAAGTGTAATGGAGTCAAAAGAAGGAATTTTATTATACGACGAAGGTTCTGAAAGAATTGGTGCCCCAGCAGTACTTGAAATTCCTTCGAATTTATTTATTATAGGAACCGTAAATATTGATGAGACTACCAATATGTTCAGCCCAAAGGTTTTGGATAGGGCCAATACCATTGAATTTAGGGTTACGGCTAAAGAAATGAAAGGCTTCCTTAACAACATCAAAAAAGTTGATATGAAAGCTTTAGACACCAAAGGTGCTGGTATGGCTAAAAGCTTTCTAAACTTGGCAGCTAATAAATCCTTTGTAACCAAAGACATTGATAACATCAATAAGACTTTGCTCCAATTTTTTAGTGAATTGAAAAAAACTGGAGCAGAATTCGGTTACCGAAGTGCCACAGAAATTCTTAGGTTAATTGGTCAACTTTCTATAATAGACGATACCTTTTCAACTAATGAAAAAATAGATATTGCTATTATGCAAAAACTATTGCCAAAACTGCACGGTTCCCGCAGAAAACTTTGCCCCGTTTTAATAACCCTTGGCTCATTCTGTATCGAGGGTAATGTGAAAATCGAAAAAGATGTTTTTGAAAAAGAAGACTTCAATTTAGAGGATGACAAGGTTTTATATCCCTTATCATTAGAAAAAATAAAGCGAATGTATAAGGGTGCAATTGATAATGGGTTTACAAGTTTTGCCGAAGCCTAATCCATGAGTTCTAAAAATAGCATAACAATTAATCTTGATTTTGTTCAAGAAAAACTCCAACTCATTATTGATGCGCGTAGGGCGGACACTCTTTTTGATAAAAAAGAAAGTGCTATTGAAAATAACGAGGCACGGTTTCAGCTAGTAGAGGGTTGTTATTATGACTACACTTTTAGCGATAGTGATTTTTTGTTCGATGCAAATTTTGAAAACATTATACAACCTCATACTAGGCACAAACATATTGGGACATTGTGTCCAAATATTTTCGTAGGAACGTTATCACTACCTATAGTTCATAAAGATAAAGAGGAACATTTAACAACTATAGAGCTTGAAGTTCAATCTATTAAGTCAGGCTATCGAGACGACTATCGGGATATGTTGGCCCTTATAACTGAAAAATGTACTGCACTATTGCTTCAGGCCAATTCGCCTGTTTCACATTTTTTTGATATTGATTACTCAAAAAATAGTGAGACAACACTATATCAAAAATTTGCATTTATTAAATCGGTAATCGGTACAGATGAATTTGCTGAATCAGTGCATCGCATAGTTTTGGCACCAGTTACAAAATGGTCGGAAATCACAGAAAGTAAAGATATACGTAAAACAAGAAGGTTCACTAATGCCAATATAAAAGAGTTTCAAAAAAGTGGAAACCGTGCTAATTTTCCAAAACATCATTACCTACGAGAATATGGGCTAAGTTCTCTTCCGGAAAGAATGACATCGATTCGTAAAATTGATTCTGTTGACACGCCTGAAAATCGCTTTATAAAACATGCGTTAGAAACATTTTTAAAATTTTGCACCGTTATCAATGGTTTTGCTACTAAGAAAAGTAAACTAGATAAAGAATCGTTGGTTCTCATTCGAGAACTAGAATCACAGCTTCATCATTCTTTATTCAAAGATATTTCTAGACCAACTACCTTAAAATTGAATAGCCCTGTTTTACAAAGGAAAGAAGGATACCGAGAAGTTCTTCGAGTTTGGCTAATGTTTGACTTAGCTGCTAAACTTATCTGGAAGGGAGGTGACGATGTATATAGTGGAGGAAAAAAAGATATTGCAACACTCTATGAATACTGGCTCTTTTTTAAATTATTAGATTTAATACAGTCTATTTTTGATATTGAACCAAAGGATATTTCAAACCTGATAAAAAAAACCCCTGATGGTCTGAACCTTTCCTTAAAACAGGGAAAAGTTACTGCGCTTAGTGGGGTATATAATTCAGGGACGAGAAAATTGAATGTCCGTTTCAACTATAATCGTTCATTTAGTGGTAAAAAGAATTATCCAGAATCGGGTAGTTGGACAACAACTTTGCGTCCAGATTATACGCTGTCTTTTTGGCCTTTTGGTATTAAGGAGGAAGAAGCAGAAATTCAAGAACTAATTGTTCATATCCATTTTGATGCTAAATACAAGGTTGCAAATTTTACGGATTTTCTTGAAAAAGATTCAGACAAAGATTTAAAACTAGAAAAAACCGAAAACCGAAAAGGGGTTTATAAAAATGCCGATCTTCTAAAAATGCATGCTTATAAAGATGCCATTAGAAGAACTGGCGGTGCCTACGTTTTATATCCTGGAGATATGTCAATTGAACGAAGAGGTTTTCACGAAATAATTCCGGGTCTTGGAGCGTTCCCAGTGCGTCCATCCAAAATGGATAGCGGTATAGGTGAATTAAAATCTTTTATTTTAGATACCGTTGAGCATTTTATCAATAGAGCTTCACAAAGAGAAAAGCTAGCTTTTAGAACATTTGACATTTATAAAAAGCCACCTAATTCTAGTGATGAATTAAAAGAGGCTTTGCCTGAAACATATAACCTAAACAGAGGTTTAATTCCAGATGAAACCTTCGTTTTGGTTGGGTTTTATAGTTCTAAAGAGCAATATAATTGGATTTCAAAAAACCAACTATATAATTTTAGAATAGGCTCCGGCAGAGGTTCAATTGTTTTAAATACCGGCACAGTTAGTGCTAAATATTTGCTTCTACATACTACAGGTGATTTGTATTCGGGAGATTTATGGAAAATCACTAGTGATGGTCCAAAAGTGTTTTCTAAAGAAGATTTAATTAGAAAAGGTTATCCCTCACCATCTCAAGAAAACTATCTTATTTTAGAAATTGAAAAGGTAAATTCCACAGAATTTAAAGATGTAAAATGGTTTTTTAAAGATTTGAAAAATTACAAATCTGGTAGACAGTCTGCAATTCCTTTCACAGCAAGTCTTTCAGAACTTATGAGAAATATCTTGAGGTAATTTATCTCTTAAATGATGTGATTAAATATTCTTACTTATCAAACTTTTTAGCAAATAGCATCAATTAATACGGCCAATATGGCGAATGGCCATTGTTGGGGTAAAAATTTCATCCCAACTAGATAGTAATTATTTTGTTAACCCTGATAATATTTCACAAGGGTCTCCCTGACTAGCAGCATATTCAGTAGTTATCATTAAATCTTTATACGGAATATTTTCACCTGACGGCATGATGTAATGTGTTCTAGCCGCTTTAATCAATGCAATTAGACGAATTGGAATTATTAATAAAATACAAAATAAGACTATCAAAACCGCCAAAATGATTTTAAAAAACATTTTAGCTCCTCTATATTCTTCATGTCTATCGCTACAATAAGCCAAAAGACAATGATTTGGACCATCTAACGGATAAAATGTGAAGTTGATAACACTTTCCATTTTTTTCCAGAATAATCCGCGGGTCTTTTCAATATGAACATTATAACCAACACGCCCCGAAATAGTTACATCTGAGTTACCTCCGGCTAAAACATTGCCAAACTGGTCTAAAACCAACAAAAATTGCATTACCCAACTATATTTAACCCTTATCCTCTTGTTTTTTGCCGCTTCCTCTATATACTGCTGTTTCATTATTTATACTATTGGATTAAAAAGATATACAAGAATAAAAACCGCAATTGCACCAGATGCGGTAATCGTTGGTTCCTTATCTGCTAATGTTGATGGATCTTCTTTTTTCGTGGCATTGTTTTGAATAATTTCCATGGTACCATCCTTCTTTTTATTAAACCGTATTTCTAAAAGGCCCGGCAAGGAAATGCTAATTGCAGAAGCTGCTATGGCTGCTATTAATCGAAACAACCATGACATAAAGGTATCGGTCGCTTCCCCGGTATTCATACCTAGGTTTAATTTATAAGCAAAAATGGAAACTATAAAAAAAGTAATAACTCCAAATGTGAACATGAATTTAGCTGAATTTGTCATATTTATATATTTTATTCTTCTGTATCCGTTTCTTGTTTTGGGCCTTTGAAAGGCGACGTCCCTAATCTAAAATTAATCGAGATATATGGATTTATTACATAACGTTGTTCATTCAATTGGGCTTCTGTTAAATTGTCATTTATAATATCCCCAGAGTTATAGCGTCCATTTAAAAAATCTTGCTGATGGGCAGCAAAGCCTATAGATATTGCTATATTTTGATGGTACAAAAAAGAACCGCCCAAAAAAGCCGTTGGAGCTTCCAAGTCATAGCCTACCCCTGCAGTAACACTTGGTGACCAAGATCTGTTGATATCCTTATAAGGAAACCAAGTAAAAAATACGGAAGGAATAAAACTTAACCTTGAACGTTGTTCTAGAGGAGTAATTGAAAAAGCGGTATCACTTTGTTTGGCAAAATATGGCTCACCTTTTTTAAGCACATTAGCTACATATGTGAAGCCGTAAGTGGTTAACCATTTTCCTTTTTTCTGTGTCTGTAAAATATGTTTCCATTCTTTCTTTTTACCATCCTCAACTCGGCTTATGGTAATGATAATTTGTTCATTAGGCTTAAGTTGATTTATTTTTCTACTTTCTCTGGTATCACCAATAATCTTTTTTGCTAATTGAATTTGTTCATACTGGCAACTTTTAAATTCTTCGTTTGGATCAGTCTGCTGAGCTTTTTGTAAATCGGTTTCAAGTTCTTTAACATACTCTGCTACTTTTTCCTCTCGCGTGGCTTCCTTTATGTTTTCAATATTATTATTTAAAACACTACAACCAATAGTTTTGATATTAACAATTTCACCCTCTTTATGGGCCGGTATTTCTAAAATTTCATTCATTTGAAACTCCCTTGTAATCGTAATATTATAACTTATACCAGCAGAAATTAATTTATTGGAAATAATAATTTCGATATCTTCCGAATAGTTTATGGTGTTCTTAATAATATCATTTTGATTCTTTCCTAAATCAATTAAATAAGCTTCCTGTGCATTGATTATTCCGGGTATAAAAATCAACAATACAAATGTTATAATTTGTGTACGTCCTTTATTCATGATTTTTGTTTTTATAGTTCCTCCAATGTACTCTAGGTTCTATTTAATTACCATCCCTACAAATGGGTATTTTCAGAATAAAACACTGTAAACAAGATGATTACAATATATTCTATACTTTGAACACCAAATCAACAAGCTGTTTTTCTATTTTAAATTTCTTCTTAATAAAGACCTCTAGCACAGTGTTGAAAGCACTAACACAATTTTCCTAAGTCACATCCACTTGCGTACCTACCCAAATGCCACCACCACCCCTTTCCCTTGAAAATGCTATCTTCGGGAGCAAGACCAAATACATTATGCCCAAAAACCCTACACAGCAATCTTGGGTTGCTACGTTAATTGAACTGGTGGAAGTCTTTTTTACCAGTTTTCGCCAAAGTAAAAGCGGTAGAACGTGGCACCAACATGTAGTGCCTTATAAAAATGCTTGGGCCGTACGGCGCGAAGGGAACAAACGTATTACCTCCAAGCACAGGCTACAGCTTACAGCTATCAACAAAGCCAAGCGATTGGCCCGTAAATACAAGGCAGATGTCATTATCCATAGAGAGGATGGTACTATACGCGACCGTATCAATTTTGAGTAATTGATCATAGAATTAAAAGGAAGGTGGGAAGTATTTTACAATTCCAAATTTTATACTTAGTCCTGCTGAGCACAACCAAAGGACAATGTCTTTGTAAAGAGGCCGCTGAAACTCCCTCTGGGTAAAAAACGGATGTGTTTAATAAAATGACGTTCTGTCCTTATTTTAGGTTGTCCGCTTATTAAAAAACAATGTCCCCTTGTATCAGGTAGTCGGTCAGCAAGGAGCGCATGGCGTTCTGGTCCAAGCCTACCGGAGTTTCGGACCGATAGAGGGTCTTAATGATCTCTTGGTCAAAGGTGCTAAATTGATCCGCCGGCCCGGAACACATGACACTGGTTGCCTCAGTGTCGCAGTATTGGTCCGAGGTATGTCCCAAACCAATTATATGGCCAAACTCATGTTTAAAGAGGCCTTCATCTGGACCACGCATCCATATTCTACCTTTATAAATTTGGTAATCACTATCCGTGTTATAAAGTGCGTAGCCTCCAAAATTTCCATCACTGATCAAGTCGTACATATCGGGCCAAATGGTCACAACAGCGCTAGTTGGACCCATAATTAGATGTACATTGGATTCTTCTGGTGTAGCCACCAGTTCAATTGTAGTGCCATCTGTCATCAATGCTCTAAATTCATCCAAATAGTTCTCAACAGTAGCGGCATAATCACTTGGCAAATCTCCTTCAATATATAATTGTACCGCTCCTTGCCATTTTTCACTGAGATTGCCACCACTTGCCGTGGGTGATAATTTATACGTTAAATAAATATATTCGTTTACAAAACTTTTTTGAAAGTTGGTCAATGGTCCGTCATCTTTGTCCAATATGTCTATGGTAACAGTCGCAATAGTCTTATTGCCTTTTATGTCCTTAGCGCTTACATCAAACGATATGGATTGTGTGGTTTCATAATCAAAAATGGGCGTTCTTTTTGTCCAAATCTCACCTGTGTTTGCACTGACGGTCAGTTCAATATCCGATTCCAATGCATATGTAATTTTATCCCCTTCAGGATCCTGCGCAGTAATGCTTCCAATGGAAGTTAACTCAAAAGGGTTTTCATAAATAGTAAACTGTTGATCCGCCATTATAGGACTAGCATTAACCGGAACAGGCTCTTCAATATCCGCTACTTCATCTTTGGCACAAGAGAACATGAACAAAAGACCCACTACACTAAGAACGTTATACACTTGCTTATTGATTCTCATAAACTGTTTAATTACGATTACTATTTACGCTAACTTTTTAAAACTCATACTTCTTCTCTACTGCATACCTCAACAATTCCCCTGCGCCACTCAAACCCAATTTACGGATCATGTTCTTACGGTGGGTGTCTACGGTACTTTTGCCAATAAAGAGTTCGTCCGCAATTTGATGGCTGGTATGGCCTTTGGCAACCAATTGTAAAATTTCGCGCTCACGGGAGGAAAGCACACTTTTAGAGCTGTTCCTTTCCGCATCCGGCAAGTGAATCTTTTTGTCGTAATAGGTTCTGCCATCGGCAACGGTCCGTATGGCTTCCAATACCACCTCTAAACTACTGTTCTTTAAAATATAGCCTTGCGCCCCTGCCGCCAGCATTTGTTTAACAGCATCATCTTGGTCAAACATGGTAAAGGCCACTACCTTGGTATTGGGGTGCTCCTCCAAGATAATCTTGGTGGCTTCAATACCGTCTAGTTTGGGCATACGAATATCGCACAGCACCAGCTTTGGGCGTCTTGCCCGTACCAGTTTTAATAATGCCTCCCCGTTATTGGCATGGCCAATGATGGTTATATCATCCTCATATTTTACAAAGGATGTAATGCCGTCTATAAGGGCTTGGTGATCTTCGGCTATGGCTACGGTAATCATATGGGTATGTCTATTAAAATGGATGTGCCTTTGCCCAATACACTATCTATGGTAAAATGGCCCTCTAAATGTTCTATTCGTTTTTCAATATTGGTCAATCCCATACCGTTTTTGCCCTTTACGGCGTTGGTACGGTCAAAACCTTTGCCATTGTCTTCCACAATGATGTTCAAGGTGTCCTCATGTTGGGTCAATTGTATATTTAACGTTGTGGCTTCGGCATGTTTAATGGCATTGGCCACCAATTCCTGTACCGTTCTAAAAAGACTTAGCTCCAATGAATTTTCAAGTCGGTCACCCATGCCAAAATCCTCTACGCTAACCTGTAACGCATTGGTTTCCGAAATTACCTGTGCCATTTTCCTTATGGCGGGCAAAAGCCCTTGATCACTCATTACGCCGGAGTTTTTACTATGGGCCATACCCCTTACTTTTTGGTAGGCCTCTTCCAGTAAGGTTTCCGCCTTGTGCAAGGCCGGGTCTTCGTATTTATTGTTTACCGTATTGAAATGCAGTTTTATCGTTGCCATTAGACTACCCAAATCATCATGTAGTTCATTGGCCACACGTTGCCGTTCCTTTTCCTGCCCCTCTATCATGGCATCTATACTAACGAGTTCCTGCTGCTTTAATAGGTTGTCTACGCGTTCTTGTTTTAGTTGGGTTTCCTGTTCTGCCAATAACCGTTTTTTGGTGGTGTTCTTCTGAAGTAATATGGCAAATCCTAAACCAAATAGCAAAGTAAAACTAGCCGCTATAAGCCAGTTCTGTGTGGTTTTTTGCTTATTTTCACTAACAACCTTATCAAGTTTTAATTTATCTGTTTGATTTTCAATTGAAAGTAATGCCGTTTCCAAGGAATTATTTTTAGCACCAATTTTATACTCATTTTCAATTGAAAGATTTAAATAATAGTATGCGGAATCATATCTGCCTTCTTCTTCTAAGATCCAAGAATTCAATCGATTATAAAAAAATTTATCCTTTAATGTTTTTGCTGTCTTATTATAACGTTGTAAATAATTTTTTGCTTGAACAAAATTTTTTTGATCCAACTTTAAACTGGCCAATTGCCAAAGATTTGTACTATTATAATCCTGCCAAAATAGTTTACCCTTTGTTGCCGAATCGACTTTTTTAAAATAAAGCTCAGCTTTAGTAAATTCTCCTGAAAGTTTAAATTGAATTCCTTTCTCAAAATGGTAGTAATTCAAAAATGGATGTTTAATTGGCAATAATGAAACCATAGAATCCATTTTCTTAACAGTTTTTCCATAGTTAAAATCAATTTCTAATTGATCATTAGCTTTAGACTTAAAAATTGTTTCTAATAATAGAATTCTAAAAGCATCGACATTATCATCATTAATCTCTTTTAAATGATTTAAATATGGCTCATATTGCTTACTTCCTATAAATATTTCAGCTTTTATTAAATTTAAAATAGAAGTTAAGGCCAACTTTACCAACAATTTATTACCTGTTTCGTCAGCAATACTTTTCGCTTTTGAAAAACTATTATATGCCTGAAGAATTTTTGGACTTTTTTGATATTGATATAAATAACCATTAATAATTGATTTCATTATTTCCAATTCTTTTGTATCTGATTCAGATTTAAATAATATATCGGAATTAGTATTTTTATTAATCATTATTTTAATTAATGCAAGCGAATACTCTTGTAGTTTAGGATTATTAATATTTATTGCGTGAATCTTAGCCTCTTCAAATTTTAAATTCAAAATTGAATTAATTGATTTTGAAAAAGAAATTTCCATTGTATATGAAACATTCATTACAATTAATAAAATAAATGGCGCAAGCTTATACAAAATTTGAATATGTGGTTTTACATCTATCTTGCCTTGTCAATGGTGGCATTTCATCAAGTCTCTCCAAGTCTACAACTAAAGCCCCATCTCGCTGATAAAATTCTGAATCAAAAACGCCTTCATTTAAATGATCAGATTTGATTTTATTCGACATCTTTTGTAGCTCTCTAGTTACTATTAAACCTTTTAAATTAATTATTGGGACATTAGAGCATTTTACAACTAACTGTTTATTGTTACCATGACTTCCCGCGTTTGCTTTTAAATACAATGTCAATTCGGCTTTGTCTCCTGTTAATTTAAAAGTATTTTTAGTTTCCTTAAGCATTCCTATATTAAATAGTCCTTTGTAGTTCAATAAAGTCAATGTCATACTTTTTAGTAAGCCCTTTTTTACATTTAGTTTTGCAGAAACTGCAAAAAAAGTACCGTACAATTGACTACAATATATTAATTGATTATTCTCAATATCCTGTTTGTTAATGTTACAAGTAATGTTTATTAAACCTTCAGTATTAATTTCGTTTGAACTCATAATTTTTAGTTTTTTGGTTTGGTTAAAATTGAAATAAATTAGGATGGTATAGCATCCCTATAAGTGGGTATTTTAAAACCGCGGTACTTATTATTCATCAATATGAAAAAGACGGCATCACTACAAGGTGGCTATCAAGCAGGGGGAAGGATGAACGACCAATGCTCTAATACGCTTTAACAATTTAATGTTTTCTGGGGAAATATCACAACAGCACATAAAGTATTCCATTGATTTGCAACCATTTGTGTTTGCAAAGGGTATTACCCCCAAAAGAGCCGACTATAAACACAAAAAAAGCCCTATCATTAACTGATAGGGCTTTGTATTATTCGTATCAACATTTATTCCGCTGCTCCTTCGTAAATGGTGTTGAAGATCAATTTATACGTACCGCGTGGTTGTGCCCTAAACTGGGGCCTGAAGGCAAACAATACTACAGAGCCCTTGCCATATTTTGCCTTTACCATAGCCGGTTTCTTGGCAATATATTTCTTTTCGCCCATGGCCCAACCGCTCATAAGCAGGTCTTTTTCCGCATAATTGGCAATTACTTCAATTTCCGGAGCAGGAGCATCGGCTATTTCTTCGGTGCCGCCTTCTCCCTTTTTCCTTTGCTTGATAATCTCAAAGGCACGGCTTTTATTGAACGATACCGCAACGGTATCCTGCATACCAAATGCCAAGGGGTGCGAAGTATCAAAACCTGTCTTGATCAACGATCCCGGTATAAAGAATTGCTTACTGCCGGCGCCTTCCGTAGCATCCTTTAAAGGCAGTCCAAATTGCTCAATCACAAAATTACTGGCCTCATCGAACGCCATAAGGGTACCGCCATTTTTTACATAATTGCTCAGTGCCAAGGAACCTTCAAGACCCAAGCCTCCGGTAAACTTTTCTGGCATGGAAAGGGTCGTATGCCCATGTAGCAATGATTTTACACGTTGTGACGGTAATATCAGCACATCATATTTGGATAGGTCCGCCGTTTGTATATCCCGGTCATGTAGGGTATCCGTCTCAAAGGCATATTCATCCATTACAAAGCGGGTCCACCCTTCATCCATATTGGACACCCAAGATTTATACAGTCCCACTTTAGGGGTGTGTATCTTGACCATATCTACCTTAGGTTTCGATGACAGGGCCGTAAACTCCAATCCGTATGTATTTGCCAATTCATCTACAGAGGCCGTACCTCCAGAAACTACATAGGAACCTGCCGGATGAGTGGTCTTGCCCAGCTTTAATGCTGCCTTGGTCCTATATGCCGTTCCTCCTCCTTTTAAAATTTTGTTGGTAGCAATGACCGATGCATTGGAATTGGCGCTCAATAGATATCCAAAATCAGCCTTTTTAGGACCGTCAGGTGCATAATACGGTACCAACCCGTCCACTTTCTCCGTAGCAATATCCATGGCCGTAGCAATTCTATCTACAGACACGCCCATTTGTAAGGGCAATGTCCACCCTGCCAAATCATAAGGGGTATCCGGTGGGCCACCGGGATATTGAAAACGGGTAGGGTAATTCTGTTTTTCCAACAGATCCATTAAATAGGGTCTAAATGCCTGTCCGCCATAGATTACATAGGACTCTGCCTCATATTTGGTGCCGTCCACTTCAAAAGGTTTGGTAGCTTTTTCAATCTCTATACCGCCCCGCAACAATACGTTCACCAAATTAACGGACTCAAAAGCATCCCATTGGTCCTTACCGATGACATAGGCATAGGGACCTTCCGTCTTTGCCTTTTCAATGGCCGAAGCTCCCATTTTGTAAATATTATGTAGATAATTGCTCTTGCGGTCCGCAGCCAGGTCCAATGTGGCCCAGGTGGCGGTCAACATATAATCTACCGCATCCCTAAAATGAGATTCGCCACCTTTCCATGGGTCGGGATACATGATATCCGTACCGTCCGTAGGTGTACCCCCCGCTACGGTCTTAGGCAATTTCTTTGGGTCGTAGAACCGTGGGGTTGGGGTAGTGTGTCCGGTTTCGGTCAAAATACCGATCATATTATGGTAGTAAGGCACGGTACGCCCACCGCCGTTCCAGAACATGGTATAGAAATTATCCGCTATGGCACCCGGCATGTTTACCAATGAAAAACGCTTGGTCATGGCAGAACCCACCTCACTTACCGCAGCGGTTATGGCCGGGTGGATCTTTGGGTTTACGGGATCTGCATAGGGCGGTAAGGAAATCTTGGTCCACGATGGCGAGGACTGGTGGTGGTTGTATACTATTTGTGGATACCATTCATTGTACAATATCTTGGTTACATTATAGGTTTCCGGCATGGTGTTCATGAACCAATCCCTATTATTGTCATGGCCCATATAATAATGGTACAAAATGGGTGGACGAGAGGTTTCATAGGCGGTACCCAGATTCTTTTTGTACCAGTCCACCACAATATCCAACCCATCTGGGTTCATGACCGGCATTAGCAAAGTAATGACATTTTCCCTGATTTTTTTCATTTCGGTAGACTCCGAAGTGGCCAAAGTATAGGCCAGTTCCGAGGTCATTTGCCCGTGTGCCAACTCGGTAGAATGCATACCACCATCTATCCAGACAATGGCCTTGCCCTCTTCGGACAAACGTAAGGCTTCCTGTTCATCTACCTGTACCCGTGCCAGTTTGGTGCTGATATCCTTCCATTTATCCAACTGTTGGAGATTCTCTTCGCTAGATATAAAAAGAACGTACATTTTTCTGCCCAAAACGGTTGTGCCGATCTCTATCTTTTGCACCCTATTGGATGCCGCATCGAGCTGGGTCAAATAATCTTCGATCTGTGAATAATCCGCAAGCTTATAATCATCGCCTACGTTAAAACCATACACATCTTTTGGAGCAGGGACATTTTGCGCCACCGCTAAGGATACACAAAACAAGGCCATTACAACAGCCAACAGTTCGACTTTGCAACTTGTAATTTTTGAAATCATTTCTTTGAGTAGTTTGTTTGGACTAGTAAATTAAGCATTACCACAGAGGAAATTAAATATTACTCAGCAAGAAAATGTTAAAAGAACTGTTAATTTCCATCTGCGTAATTTGAAGGGCGTTTAATTGCCGATTTGAAAGGTCAACCCCCCTCATTAACATTTTGTCAACCAAAGCCCATACACCCTTTAGACGTAATTTTATCTTTTTAAAGGCCTAATAAAACTGGTAATAGAGGACTTGCCACTGCATATACCTGAGCTTTTAATATGTCCTAGATTGTTAAAACCTATACCAACCCTAAAATAAAATCTTACTTTTAACGGTACCATCAACCATAAAACCAACCAATGACAACAAAGACCAAAACCAAAAGCCTGCTTCATGTTGGTGCTTTTGCAATACTGGTATTCTTTACAGGATGCAAGGACGAAACCAAAACCCCTGAAAAAAAGGCAACCAATAACACAATTCTTAAAGCTCCGAGCGGATTTTCAGTAGAAGAGATAGGGAAAGATTTGGGAGCGGTACGCCACTTGACCGTGGCCAGCAACGGGGATATCTATGCCAATAGATCCGTGCTCAACGAGGGCAAGGCCATTATTGTTCTTAAGGATACCGATGATGATGGTACCGTGGACACACAGCATGAATTCGCAGACCTGCCCGGTACCGGAATACTGGCTACGGATCAATATCTCTACGCTTCTTCAAATGCTGCCATATTCCGATATGCGTTCAATGATGATCAAGAATTAATGGATACCGATAATCCTGAAAAGATAGTGGACGGCCTTATTGATATGGGCGCGGACAATGCTAAGCCTTTTACCATAGACAAGGACAATACCCTTTATGTGACCATTGGTTCTTGGAACGATGCCTGTAGGGATAACGAAACACAGGAGGGAATGATCCCTTGCCCCATTTTAGAAACCGCCGGAGGTATTTGGAAATTTCAGGCCAATGTTCCTGACCAAACCTTTACAGATGGGGAACGGTATGCAACGGGACTAAAAAATGCGGTGGGTATTACATGGAACCAAAGCACAAATTCTTTGTTCGCCACTGATCACGGCCGTGGTGGCCTGCACAATTTTTATCCGGACCTCTATTCCAAAAAACAAGATGGGGAACTACCGGCGGAAACTTTGTACGAAATAAAGGAAGGTGATAATGCCGGATGGCCTTCTACCTACTTTGATCCAATAAAAAATAAACGCGTACTGGCACCGGAATATGGCGGGGACGGTGATAAAGAGGGAGAAATTGACGCAATTGAACCCTTAATGGCCTTTCCAGCTCACCTAGGTCCCAATGATTTGCTGTTCTACACCGGGAACATGTTTCCGGAAAAATACAGGAACGGCGCCTTTATAGCCTTCCACAACCAATCTCCAGAGCTTAAAATTGGTTTTTTGGTTGCTTTTGTGCCCTTTAAAGACGGTAAACCCAGCGGAAAATGGGAAATATTCCTGGATAATTTTGCAGGATATGACCTAAAAAACCCTGAGGGAGGAACTTTGCTACATAGACCTTGTGGACTGGCTCAAGGTCCCGACGGCGCCCTTTATGTCTGTGACGATTTTGGCGGTAGCATATTTAAAATCACTTATTAAGCACCAACTAAAAAACAAAAACATGAATCAATTAATGAACAAAACCCTAGTATGGATCGTATTGGCCATGGTCCCCAGTTTGGTGGTTGGCCAAGATGCATCCATCGCCAGTAGGTTTATATCCACCTTGACCCATTCTCAAAAAGAACAAACCGTATATCATTTCAAGGCCGAAGATCGGGATGATTGGCATTTTTTACCGTGGAGTTCCTATAAACGCCAGGGCATCCCCCTAAAAGAACTGAATACGGCGCAGAAGGATTTGGTGCATCAGCTTTTACAATCTTCGCTTAGCGATACCGGCTATCAACAGACAACGGAAATTATTGCGTTGGAGCATGTATTGGCCGCAAGTTCCGGTGACCCTGTTTATAGGGACCCCGAGCAGTACTATATTGCCATTTATGGAGATCCAGCCCAAGAAGATGTTTGGATGTGGAGTTTTGAAGGCCACCATGTAGCGCTACAATTCACTACCGTTGGTGATACCGTTTCCTATACCCCAAGGTTTTTTGGTTCAAACCCCGGTAGGATCATGGAAGGTGATCGCAAAGGTTTTAGTCCGTTGATCAATGAAGAGGATATGGGCCTGCAACTGATACATATGCTTACCGATGAACAGCAAAAGGTAGCTATTGTGAGCGACAAGACCTATAATGACATTATTAGCTTTAACGCCCCTGTGGCCAAAAAACCGGATTTAGAAGGTATGTTGGTCCAAGACATGACAGAGAAACAGAAAAAATTATTGATGGATATTATTTACGAATATGCCTCTACCATACCTGCAGATCAGGCCATGCAACGAATGGGCAGTATCCGCAAAGAGGAGCTTGAAAACCTACGGTTTGCATGGGCTGGTGCCACCGAACTTGGTAAGGCACATTATTACCGTATTCAGGGAAATACCTTTATGATCGAGTTTGATAATAGTCAAAACAATGCCAACCACATACATACCGTATGGCGCGATTTTGATGGTGATTTTGGGAGGGATATGCTAAAGGAACATTATAAGAGCCATACCCACTAAACCACTACTACATTTTAAAAACCCCTTAAATAACACATTAAATTTATAGGGTTGATGATATATAAAAGCCTGGATGTAAAACAAAAAAACCCTTCAATTGCTTGAAGGGCTGTCCTCGAAGGAAGTGGTCCCACCTGGGCTCGAACCAGGGACCCCCTGATTATGAGTCAGGTGCTCTAACCAGCTGAGCTATAGGACCCGCGAAATGCGGATGCAATATTACTACTTATTTTTAACTGTCACAAACAAAATAAGGGTTACTCTTTAATTTCTTGGCACAACTCTACCAGCACCCCATTGGCACTCTTAGGATGAACAAAGGCAACGAGTTTGTTATCTGCTCCTTTTTTCGGTTTTTCACTAAGTAATGTAAAACCTTCTTTTTTTAAGCGTTCCATTTCCGCAACGATATCCTCTACCTCAAACGCTACGTGGTGTATGCCTTCTCCTTTCTTTTCTAAGAATTTAGCAATTGGCCCGTCTGGTGCAGTGGCGGCTAATAATTCTATTTTATTGGGTCCGGTTTTAAAAAAAGAGGTCAATACACCTTCTGATGCTACTTCTTCTTGTTTATAAGGGGCTACACCCAACAATTTCTCAAAAAGTGCATTGGAATCGTCCATATTGTTCACTGCAATTCCCAAATGTTCAATCTTTTTCATGCCTAAATTGCTTCAGAGTACATTCTATAGGGCTTAAGATACATTTTTCTATGTACTTTTGCAGTATGGAGACGCAAAGACAACGTAAAATAGCTGGGGTCATTCAAAAGGATATTGTCGATATTCTACAGAAGGCCGCCATAGATGGGGGACTACGAAATACGCTTATTTCGGTTTCCAAGGTTTCCGTTACGACAGATTTGTCCATCGCAAAAATTTACCTGAGCATTTTTCCCAATGATAAGGCCGGTGAACTTATGGAGGGCATAAAATCTAACCAGCCTTTAATTAAGCACGAACTATCACAGCGTACCCGAAATCAATTACGCAGGGTTCCAGAACTATTGTTCTACCTTGATGATTCTTTGGACTATATAGAAAATATTGAAAAATCGTTGAAACGCGAGGAAAACCCTATTGAAAACAGGGATTTATTGCCCAAGCGAAAAAAGTCCTGATCGTTTGAATTTTCCCTTATATATCGCCAAACGATATGTGCGTTCCAAAAGCTCACAGAACGCGGTCAACATTATTAATTTTATTACTTTTTTGGTAATCGTTATCGGTTCTGCCGCACTGTTCATTGTACTGTCCGCATTTGCCGGATTAAAAACTTTTAGCCTTTCATTTACGGAATCCTTTGACCCACAACTAAAAGCCTTACCAATAACGGGAAAGACATTTTCATTGACCCCGGAACAGGAACAAAAATTGCTGGCAATAGATGGCCTGGCACACTATTCCAAAGAACTGGAGGAAAAAGTTTCCTTGGAACATAAAGGGAAGAACCATATTGCGTACATAAAAGGAATAGACAGCAATTATACCAAAGTAACGGGCGTAGATAGTACCTTGTACATTGGTGACTGGACAATTAACGACACCCAAGTGGTATCTGGGTTGGGTATCGCCAATATCCTGGGGGTAACCATAAACCAGTTTAGAAGCCCATTACAGATTTATGCCTTTAAACCGGGTAAGGGCTCTATTTCTCAACAACGCATTTCATCGCTCTATAATCAACTACCAATGGTAATTGGTGGGGTATATGCGGTGGAGGCAGATCTGGACAATAAATATGTTTTTGCCGATTTACGCCTTACACAGGCCTTATTGGAGAAAGATTCGCTACAGGTATCTGGGGTAAATTTTAAAATGGACGAGGGTATTGACCCCAATACCGTGCGCCCTGCGTTACGTGCCGTTTTAGGCCCAAATGTGGTATTGAAGGATAGACAGGAACTTAATAGTACGCTGTATAAAATGCTGAATACCGAAAATGTTGCCACCTACCTTATTTTCACCCTTGTGCTGATCATTGCCCTGTTCAATGTGGTGGGTGCCATTATCATGATGATCTTGGACAAACAACAGAATTCTAAAACATTATACAGTCTAGGAACAACGATAAAGGAATTGCGACACATTTATTTTGTCCAGGGAATATTGGTAACCTGTTTTGGAGGGTTGATAGGAGTTTTAATTGGAGTGCTCCTAATATGGTCCCAACTAACCTTTAGCTGGCTTATGATTACACCTTCTCTTGCCTACCCGGTTAAATTTGAGTTTATTAACATCGTCATTGTACTGACTACAATAGTGGTATTAGGCATCATTGCATCCAAGGTGGCAAGTAGTCGCATCAACAAAAAACTAATTGAAAGCTAGGAAAGGGTAAATTCGTGGTCTCCAAATTTTTCCAATACCTCATCAAAGGCCTCAAATACCGAAGCAGAATCATCACTAGTGACCATTTTCATACGATACTCCTTAAAATTGGGAATTCCTTTGAAATAATTGGTATAATGCCTTCTGGTCTCGAACACACCCAATGTCTCTCCTTTCCAATCAATGGACATCTGTAAATGACGGCGCGCGGCATCTACACGTTCTTCCATGGTTGGCGGGGCCAAATGTGTGCCCGTTTCAAAAAAGTGCTTAATTTCCCTAAATATCCAAGGATATCCAATACTAGCGCGACCAATCATAGCGCCGTCCAGACCAAATTCATCACGCATTTTCATTGCCGCTTCCGGAGAATCTACATCACCATTGCCAAAAACGGGAATATGCATTCTTGGGTTGTTCTTCACCTCTCTAATGGGGTTCCAATCCGCATTACCCTTATACATCTGCGCACGGGTTCTACCATGTATTGAAATTGCCGCACAACCTACATCTTGTAATCGTTCTGCAACCTCAACGATTTTTATAGAATCATCGTCCCAGCCCAAACGTGTCTTCACGGTAATGGGTAAATTGCTATGCTCTACCATGGCCTTTGTCAAGGATACCATTAAATCAATATCCTTTAGAATACCTGCTCCTGCGCCCCTACTTACTACTTTCTTTACAGGACAACCAAAATTAATGTCTATAATGTCCGGGTTGGATTTTTCAACAATTTCCACGGACTGTAGCATACTATCCAAATTGGCGCCAAAAATTTGAATACCTACCGGACGTTCCTTTTCATAAATATCAAGCTTCATAACGCTCTTTGCCGCATCACGTATCAACCCTTCTGACGATATGAACTCCGTATATACGACATCTGCTCCCTGCTCCTTGCAAAGGGCACGAAACGGGGGGTCGCTTACATCTTCCATAGGAGCTAAAAGCAACGGGAACTCTGGTAATTGTATGTCTCCAATCTTTGGCACGGTACCTTATATTTTAAGGATGCAAAGTTATATAAAATTACGAGATGCACCTTAGAAAGGATTTGTACACTACCCTAATTGCTAGAACCCTACTTGAGCAGCATGCACGCTCAATTTAAAAGAAAGCGTGTAAATTAGTACTCCAAATTGCTCATAACCGGGCGTACAACTATTAGAATCCACTTTTATTGGACAATTCCCCTATGAATAATTCCTTGCTTGTTGTCCCTATCCCTTTTGAGCCTACCGTTTTTGGCGTTACGTTGAACATGCATTTGATTTTGGAATATTTGGCCTTTTTTATCGCCTTTAGGTATTATATCATCTTACGCAAAAAAAAGGGTGATGCCATTTCTTCGGAAAACAGGCTTTCCATAATAATCGGTGCTGTGTTTGGGGCCTTGCTCCTATCAAGACTGGTAGCCTTTTTAGAAAACCCTACCTTACATTTTGAGCAAGGTCTACTTTTTAACCTGAACAACAAAACCATTATGGGCGGCCTTTTTGGTGGATTGTTGGGGGTAGAACTGGCTAAAAAGATAATTGGAGAACAACGTTCTTCTGGGGACCTTTTTACCTTGCCTATACTTCTTGGAATTATCATAGGTCGGTTAGGATGTTTTCTGGCCGGTGTAAAAGAGTTTACCTATGGTAAAGAAACGTCTTTTTTTATGGGGATGGATTTGGGTGACGGGGTTACAAGGCACCCTATAGCATTGTACGAAATTCTTTTTTTGTCCGTCCTTCTGATAGTCATCAAAAAACTACAAAAAAACAACGCATTACCTACTAACGGCGACTATTTTAAACTATTTATGGTTAGCTATTTTGTATTTCGTTTTGCCGTGGAATTCTTAAAACCCAACCAGTTTTATATCCTTGGCCTAAGCAGCATTCAAATATTATGTTTAATTTGTTTCCTGTACTACCACAAGTTCATTGTTCAAGGAATTGTCTATGCCCGAAAAAAGTTACACGTATTATGATTTTACTATAAGCCTATGCCCAGAATGTCTTAGAAGGGTAGATGCCAAAATCGTTTTTGAAAACGAGAAGGTATATATGTTTAAACACTGCAAAGAACACGGCAGGTCCAAAGTTTTAATTGCTGATGATATTGAATATTATAAGAACATAAGAAACTATAACAAAGCTTCTGAATACCCAAAAACGTTTAATACCCAAACCCACTTTGGTTGTCCGTATGACTGCGGGCTCTGCCCTGACCATGAACAGCATTCATGCCTAACGGTCGTTGAACTTACAGATCGTTGTAATTTAACCTGCCCTACGTGTTATGCAGGTTCGTCTCCCACCTATGGCCGTCACAGGACCGTGGAGGAGGTAAAACAAATGCTTGACGTTATCGTGAAAAATGAAGGCGAACCGGATGTGGTTCAATTAAGTGGTGGCGAACCTACAATGCATCCCCATTTCTTTGAAATCATGGACTATGCAAAAACATTGCCCATTCGTCATTTAATGTTGAACACCAACGGAATAAAGATTTCCAAGGATTTTGAATTTGCCAAAAAATTGGCAACCTATGCCCCTGACTTTGAGGTTTACCTTCAGTTCGATTCCTTGAACGATACTATTTTACAAACCTTAAGGGGTGCAGATTTGGCGAATATAAGGTTACAGGCCCTGGAACATTTAAACCGGTTAAACCTTTCCACTACTTTGGTGGTTACCCTGCAGAAAGGCCTTAACGACCATGAAATGGGCAGCACCATAGACTTCGCCTTAAAACAACAATGTGTTCGGGGGGTCACTTTTCAACCCACACAGATTGCAGGTAGGTTGGAAAATTTTGAAGTGGATGAAAATAGGATAACCCTAACCGAGGTTCGAAGAAAAATTTTAGAACAGTCCCCTTTATTTAGTGCAGACGATCTTATCCCGGTACCCTGTAATCCAGATGCCTTGGTCATGGCCTATGCTTTAAAGCTGGGAAATGAAATTAGTCCGCTAACACGTTATATTAATCCAGATGATTTGTTGAACGAAGGAAAAAACACCATTATATATGAACAGGACGAACAATTGCACGGAAAAATGATCGAACTGTTCAGTACCGGCAATTCCGTAGAAACAGCATCTGAAAACCTAAAAAGCATTATGTGCTGCCTGCCGGAAATCGATGCCCCAGAACTGGGATATGACAACCTGTTCAGAATTATCATTATGCAATTTATAGATGCCCATAACTTTGACGTTAGGGCCATTAAAAAGTCATGCGTGCACATTGTAAACAAAGATTACAAAATCATTCCTTTTGAAACCATGAACCTTTTTTACAGGGATGAAAAGGTGGCGCGTTTAAAAGAACTACAAACAGAAGTGTTATGATATTGGAAGTTGGTAACCTTGATGGCATCTTTATACTGATCTTCTTGATCATGTTTGGTCCTGCCCTATTATTCATACTCATTGGAAGTATATTATTTGCCAAAAAAAAGAAAAAGGCCGGCAAGGTTTTTATGATCTTAGCAGGGGTCTATCTGTTGATCAGTATTGGATACTGTGGTATATTGATGTCCTCCTAGATCTTTATAATCGTTTTCCCTCATCAGTATTCTTGCGCTTGTAATTATCACGAATCTTGGTATTGCCAAATTTATATCTAAAACCAAATACAAATAGCCTGTTTTCCCACCTGGTACTGATACTGTTTCGTTGGTCGAGATAATTTCTGGTTGAATTATAATTACCGTTGTTAAATATATCCTCCACGGCCAGAGATAAACTGGCCGCCTTGTTCCATAATGTCTTTCTAAAGGCAAGCCCCAATTTACTAAAGGACTCAAATTTGGCGTTACCACTAATACGAGGCGTAAAATGGGTAAACGTTAAATCTGCATACAATGATTTATCACTCAACAAGGTAAAACTGTTCGTTGCACGGGTATGGGTGGTCCATATATCATTTTCAACGATGAGACCCGTTTCCGGATCTTTGAAACTATCCTTGTCATAATAATGACTAATGAGGAAGAACAAGTTCCAATAAGAAGTCAGGTTTTTGGAAATACTGGCATCCAGGCCATAATAATAATTGGTTTCCAGATTAATGTATTGGGTACGTAATATATTGGCGGTATTATCCTGAAACACTTGTTGGGATTGCTCATTTGATTTTTTACTGGCAAACAACACTAGCTTATAGGTTTTGTCATACACATAATCTAACTGGAGATAATCACTATATGCCGGTTTAAGTTCTGGGTTGCCCTCTTCAATGGAATTGGCCGAATAATAAAATTGAAAGGGGTTTATATCCCCATATCTTGGTCTGGTAATGCGCCTAAAAGATTTTAGGTAAAAGGCATTTTTATCTATTGTGTATGACACGGACAATGAAGGGAAAACGTTAAAGTATGACCTTGTAGTTGTATTGACCCCAGTATTCAACTCACCTTTAGAATCTGTATATTCCCCTCTAAGACCTACGTTCATTTTCCAATTTTCCCAGTTGTTATTTAGGCTTATATAACCGGCATAAATCTGTTCGTCGTAATTGAAAACCCCAAACTCCGTTGGCTGTACACCCTCTACTGCAGTATCAAACCCTATTTGTTCAATACCTGCTTCAGAATTTATGGTGGCCAGCCTTAAACCTGTCTCTAAGGTTGTGTGGTCGTTAAAAGGGTACGTTAAATCTGTCTGCAAACTGTATAGATTAATGATCTGGTCAGATGACACTTCTAAGGTGTTTTCTGAAGTATAGACTGATGCGCCCTGAACAATGTCATTCGTTATAACCTGCTCCCTTTTATTATCATAGTACGTAAAGTGTGCATTGGTGGATAGTGTGGCTCCTTTATCGTTTATTTTATGAACCCAATCTATATAATTAGCACTATTGAACATATCATTGTCCAATGTATTCAATCCTTGCAATTGCGCGGTCAACTCCCCATCAAGGTTCTCAATAGCGGTCTGGGAAAAAAAACGCCTTGCCCTATTGGGGGTAAAGCTGCCATTTGAAGTAACGCTGAGGGTGTTTTTTTCATCTAGCTGAATATCTAAAAATACATTAAGGTTATGTTTCTTTTCTTTAGTGACCGATTTTTGCTCGGCGGTCCATTGTTCACTTTCCTGCCCATCTTCAAAAAAATTGGTGATATCCGTATATCGTGCCCAATTGCGGTTATGACTAAAACTATAATTCGTAGAAAAATCTATTTTTCTGCCCTTAAAGAAATGGTCCATACCTATTGTATGTTTTGGCAGGACTCCTTGGGTGTACCTATTAAAAACGGCACCGTTATATCCCGAGACCAAATTCTTTTTCATTTTAATATCAAGCACCAATCCGCCTTCTGCACTGTACTTGGCGGGTGGACTCGTAATTACCTCTATGGATTCTACGTTACTTGCAGAATTGCCCGTCAGTAGATTAATAATATCCTCTTCCGGCAAATTGATCCTTTTGCCATTGATCATGATGTTTACTTTGGAACTACCGTTAATATACAGTTTGTTGTTCATGACCATTACACCGGGAGTACGTTTTAAAACGTCCCAAATATCTCCCTCTGCCAAAGCGGTGTTTTCAATATTAAAAATATGCCGGTCAGCCAAATGTTCAATCTTAGGTTTTTGATGGGTTACCACTACCTCATCCAACAATTGGGCATTGTTCAACCTCAGCGTAAGCATTTTCATGTCTTTGGTCAATTTAAACACAGGGCTTTCAACCGTATTTTCTATGTAACTGGCCGCTATGCTATACTCGCCTTCGGTTACAGATTTAAACATGTAAAACCCCTTATCATCGGTTACGGTACCCTTAATGAAATCACCATCATTGGTCAATAGAATAATATTGGCCAAGACAACCGGTTGCTCCTCGGAATCCATGACCAAACCGGTAATCGTAAAATCTTGCGAAAAGGCTAGGGATGTTGTAAAAAGTAGTAATAGTGTGGTAATTAAATCCCTCCTCATTTATGTTGGTTCTTACCACTAAAATAGGAAAGTAAATCGGAAATGTCTGACAGAAATGTTAAAAAATTAACAGGAAAAATTACTAAATTCTTAAAATTGAATCTGTACTCAATTATCCAGGCGATCACGCTCTATTTTATCGATATCCCTTTGATTATCCTCTAAACGGAAATTACCAAAATTATAAGTGAACCCAAATTTAACGTACTGGGTTTCCGGGGTAGACAGAAACCTATTGTCCTGGTTGAGGTAAGTGGAAGTAAAGTAGGTATTGTACTTGTTTAAAAGATCATTGGCGCTTAGACTTAAAACCATTCTATTTTTGTTAAAGGATTTTCTAAGTCCCAAGGTCAAATTCATTAATTCATCTTGAATATAGGACCCTTGCAAATAGCCCGATAAGTACACAAAGCCCAATTCTCCCTTAAAGGTGCCGTCCTTGGACAGCGTTAGGTAATTGGTCAGGTCTACATAAGCTCCTTGATAATCAAGAGCGAACGAATTTTCATTGCTCTGTACGGCCAAGAATGTTTCGTCCTCATGAAAGAGAGATATGTAACTGTACAAGTACCAATTGTTGCTGATAGACTTTCCATAGGTGAAGTCAATGCCGTAAGAGGTGCTTTTCAACACATTCTGGGTTACGTCCCGTACCACCAAATTGGTATTGTCCTGAAAGGTCAATGTTGAAATGTACCTACCATTATCCCGGTAATAAAAATCAAAAAAGTATTCTTGTTGTAAGGTATAGTTAAGATTAAAATTATGGCTAAAATTTGGAGTCAGGTTAGGATTGCCCTCCTCAAAAGTACGTTCGTTAATATATGTTCTGAACGGGTTTAAATCATCATATCTTGGCCGTTTCAACTTCCTGGAATAGTCCAATGAAATACTATGGTCATCATTTATGGTATGTAATACGAACACGGAAGGGAAAAACTCCAGGTATTCCAGATCATTAATTGTGGTAACACTTGCAGATACCCCAGTACTTTTAGTTTGCTCTGCACGAAACCCAGATTTAATACTCCATTTCTCCCAATCCTTGGACAGACTAACATAAGCGGAATACACATTTTCATCATACGTGTAATCATCTGACAGATTGGCTATGAACTGGGAGCCATTATTCTGTAAAAAATAATCAAGGGTACTTTTTGAATCTATAAACGATCCCTTGACCCCGGTTTCAAATGAAATACTGCCAAAATAATTGCTATAATCCAATTGTGCGGTTTTTATATCTATTTGCTGGTCCGCAATCGTAAAAAAATTATACTCGCGTACAAACGACCCGTCAGGTAAAAAATAGTCCGAACCCACATCCTGGCCACGGTTAAAATCAAAATACGTGTAATGGGCATTTGCGTTTAAACTGCCCTGGTCTTTAAAGGTGTGCTTAAAGGTTAAATCACCGGAAAGGTTAGTTTTTTTCTCGTCCAAATAACTGTTTGTGGTAAATGTGGAATCTATAATACCGGCACCGTTCCTTATTATGGTTTCTTGAAAATACTCGGCATCCCGCTTGGGCTCTAATTGGGTATTGGTCGTAAGGCTTAAGACATTTCTGTCATCTATCTCATAATCAATGTTCAGTGCGGCAATATGTGCCTGGGTACGTATTATTTGGTCAAAATCAGTGTCCCAAATGGAAAAAACACCCCTCTCATCCTTAAAATTAATGGTATTCAACAAACCCTTATATTCCTTTTTTGGTACATAATTATAATTGGCATTAACATTCAGTTTATTGGTCTTATAAAAGTGCGATGTGCCAAAATTATACTTTGGAAATACTCCTTGGGTATACCCTGCACTAACATTGCCTTTATACCCCAAGGAAACATTTTTACTGGTAATGATGTTCAGCACTGAGCCCCCTTCCGCATCATAACTTGCGGGCGGATTATGAATGACCTCTACCGATTTTATATGCTCCCCTTGATAGTTTTCCAAGAGACTACGTACTTCTTCTGCCGATAGTTGTACTTTTCTATTGTTAATATATACAGTAGTGGCTTGGTTACGAACCTTTAATTCATCATTGTTCACGATTACACCTGGAGTCTGGCGCAATATATCCCAAGAACTGTTTTGGGACAACGCCGTGTTTTCCACGTTAAAAACTATACGGTCTACCTTACGTTCAACGGCTGGTCTATTGCCTACCACCGTAACTTCATTTAACTCTTCTGCACGCTGGTGTATAAGGATGGCACCTATTCTGGTGTCCATAAAAATCTCCAATGCCAAATATTCTGAAGTTTGACCAATATAAGAGGCCTGTAAAAAGTAAAGGCCTTCATTGATATGGTCCATTATAAAAGCTCCATCTTCATCTGCAGAAGTTCCCTTGACCATAGTAGAGTCAGAAACTTGTAATAGAAATACTGAAGCAAAAGGAATGGGTTCTTGGTTTTGATCCTTGATACTACCCTTTAATTCATAGGTTTGTGCAAGAATACTTTGGGTTATACCCAATACAAACAACAAGGTGGTCAATAGTATTTTCAATGCTAACTTGGGGTTATATATCAAATCTAATTAAAAAATTGATGTTTTCAATTACAAATACTGTAATCCAAAAAGAAACTTAAATACATTAAATAGACCAATACGGCAAAGTTTAGCGCTTTAATTTAGATTATATTTGCAGTCGCTCAATATCAACAGCGATCGTACCGTTGTTGTTTTGGCCTTTTTATTATCGTAATCGCTATGAAAAACATTAGAAATTTCTGCATAATTGCCCATATTGACCATGGTAAAAGCACCTTGGCCGATCGTCTTTTGGAGTTTACCGGTTCTGTTACGGACCGTGAAAAGAAAGAGCAATTATTGGATAGTATGGATCTTGAAAGGGAACGTGGTATTACCATTAAGAGCCATGCCATACAAATGGACTATATCTTTAAAGGTGAACAATACGTATTGAACCTGATAGATACCCCGGGCCATGTGGATTTTTCCTATGAAGTTTCGCGCTCCATTGCTGCCTGTGAAGGGGCTTTGTTGGTGGTAGATGCGGCACAGAGTATACAAGCACAGACCATTTCTAACCTATATCTGGCGTTGGAGAACGACCTGGAGATCATACCGGTTTTGAACAAGGTTGATTTACCCAGTGCCAACCCAGAAGAAGTTACGGACGATATCGTTGACCTGTTAGGTTGTAAGGCAGAGGAGGTCATACCTGCCAGCGCCAAGACCGGTATAGGTATAGAGGAAATTTTGAGCGCTATTATTGAACGTATTCCCGCTCCAAAAGGCAATCCTGACGAAGCACTACAAGCGTTGGTGTTCGATAGTGTTTACAATCCGTTCAGGGGAGTGGAAACTTACTTTAGGGTAGTAAACGGTTCTATTAAAAAAGGGCAAAAGATAAAATTCGTAGCTACGGATAAAAGCTACTTTGCCGATGAGGTAGGTACCCTAAAATTAACACAACACCCTAAAAAAGAAATTAAAGCTGGTGACGTAGGTTATTTGATTACCGGTATCAAGGATGCCAGGGAGGTAAAGGTGGGTGATACGATTACGGATTCCGCCAATCCTACAAAAAATCCCATTGGTGGTTTTGAAGATGTAAAACCTATGGTATTTGCAGGTATATACCCAGTGGATACCGAAGATTTTGAAGAATTGAGGTCCTCCATGGAAAAACTACAGCTGAACGATGCCTCTTTGGTATTTACTGCAGAAAGTAGTGCTGCCCTAGGTTTTGGATTTCGTTGCGGATTCTTGGGAATGCTGCACATGGAAATTATACAGGAGCGCTTGGAGCGTGAATTTGATATGACCGTTATTACAACGGTACCCAACGTAAGTTATCATGCGTTTACCCGCAAAGACCCTACGGTGCCTTTGATCGTAAACAACCCCAGCGACCTGCCAGACCCTTCAACCATTGATCGTGTAGAGGAGCCTTATATAAAGGCAACCATAATAACAAAGTCTGATTTTGTGGGCAACGTCATGTCCCTTTGTATTGAAAAGCGTGGGCAAATTACCAATCAGACCTATTTGACCACAGAACGGGTGGAACTTAATTTTGATATGCCCTTGGCCGAAATTGTTTTTGATTTCTATGATCGTCTAAAAACGGTTTCCAAAGGTTACGCCTCATTTGATTATACCCCTATAGGTATGCGCCAATCTAAATTGGTACGTGTGGATATCCTGTTAAATGCCCAGACCGTGGATGCCCTCTCTGCGCTGATTCATTTTGATAGTGCTACCACTATTGGTAAAAAGATGTGTGAAAAGTTGAAAGAATTGATACCAAGACAGCAGTTTGATATTCCTATACAGGCGGCTATAGGATCTAAAATCATTTCCAGGGAAACCATTAAGGCCCTTCGTAAAGATGTTACCGCCAAATGTTATGGTGGTGATATTTCACGTAAGAGAAAGCTTTTGGAAAAACAGAAAAAAGGTAAAAAACGTATGCGCCAAGTGGGTAATGTGGAAATTCCACAAGAAGCTTTTATGGCCGTTTTAAAACTTAACGATTAAGGCTTTTCTTTGTTATCGTCCTTTTTTTCCGAATCATCTGTAGGGAACATTTTGCCTAAATAGGCCAATTTGTACCCTTTTTGAATATCGGTAAAATCCTTGCTGAAAGCCGTAATGATTTGTATATCTCCCTCTAAATCCTTTAGGAACAATGGAATAATGTCGTTATCCGCCTTGGTAATCTCGATCAAGCCTTCATAGTGTTCCGTATCATGAAGCTCTATCTCATGAATGGCAGGAAATTTCCTGGCCGCCTCGGCAAGTTTTATAAAATCATCTGTATGGGAGAACAATCCTTCCTTAGGGTTTTTCTCGGGATCGTTCATTTCATCTGCATCTACCAGTCTAAAAGAACCATTTTCCCCAAAAGCATCCTGAAATTTATTGATGGCATATTTGTTAATGTCTGAATTTCCAGTCAATGCCATTAAATATCCAATATCGTTCAGTTCAATATTGTCCGTCAAATTATCGGAATATACGTTTGCAGAAAAGGCTTCTAGACCGAGCTTGCTGGCCTTGTCAATGTTTGTCTGGTTATTGTCGATCAACACTACGTGCCTATCGTTCTTGTGTAAATATTCCCCAATTAACCTTGATGCCTTAGAAGCTCCTAATATCAAAATCCCTTCTGATTTGTTTAAGAACACTCCAACCATTTTGGCAAAAATACGGGCAGTGGTTGCATTTAAAAGCACCGTTCCCAAAACAATCATAAATACCAGAGGGGTAATGTACTCGGCACCGGGCTCTCCTCTGGACAAAAGTTTGGAGCCGAACAAAGAAGCAATACCTGCTGCAACGATACCACGCGGTCCTACCCAACTAATGAACATTTTTTCATTGAACTTTAAGTTAGAGCCTATGGAACTTAAAAATACCCCTAGCGGCCTAATAATCAACACAATACTTAGGAACAGGGCAATGGTCTTCCATGTAAATATTAATTGAAGGTCCGTAATATTTATATTGGCTGATAGTAATATAAAAAGTATGGAAATCAACAGGATGCTCAACGATTCCTTAAAGTAAAGCAATTCCTTTATATTGGGCAGTTCCGTATTGCCCATAACCATACCCATGACCACAACGGCCAATAAACCGGATTCATGGGCAAATAAATCTGACATGACAAATACCCCAAGAACAACGGATAGGGTGGCAACGTTTAACAGGTAATGAGGAATAGCATTCTTCTTGATTAAAAAAGTCAACGCATGTGCAAAAGTGAAACCAAACGTAAAACCGAACAACAGTATTTTACCAAATTCTATTAACGCCGTCATAGTATAGGCCTGCCCTTCGCCAACACTTATGAATTCATACACCAGTACCGCGGCCAAAGCGCCTATTGGGTCTATAAGAATACCTTCCCATTTTAATATAGCGGAAACATCCTTTTTAAGGGGTATATTCCTTAATATGGGAGTAATTACCGTTGGGCCGGTCACGATAATCAAGGCGGAGAACAAAAAACATAATTGCCATGAAAGGCCAAAAAGAAAATAGGCGGCCAAAGCTGCACCAAAAAAGGTTGTTACACTACCCAGTGTTATCAGTTTCGTAATTACAGGACCTATGCTTCTAATTTCTGAGCGCTTTAAGGTGAGTCCACCCTCAAATAATATTATACTTATGGCCAAAGAGACAAAATAATACAGACTTTCTCCGGGAAACAATCCTTTTTCCCCATTCCAAATAGGTGCTATGATTTTTGAACCATCTTCCGTATATAGTGTAGATAAAGGCCCTACCAGAAGACCTATAAGAATGAGCGGTAAAATTGCAGGAAGCTTTAAACGCCATGCCACCCATTGTGCAAGTATTCCCAAAATAATGATTCCTGCCAGTTCTAGCATATTCTGTATTTTGGTTAAAAATAACAATTTAACGGTATTAAACACCATAAAGTCTTATCCTAAACCTAGCATTTTTGACGCTTTGAAAAAATGGAGCAATTTTGTCTGCTAATTTAAAAGAATCACAGGACGCTAAATCATTTCTCTCCTTACTTACAAAACTTTATAATTCATTTCCATTCGGGTTTTTCTCTTCACCTTCACATAAGGTCAACTTTTTTGGAAACTGCGATTAGAATATTGGCTATTGAAGATAACGAAGCCAGAAACCGTATTTGTTAGAGGCAATACCCGAGCTTACAACCGTAATACTTGATTTTCAAAATAGCGTTAATTAAAAGGGATATTCAGCTAATTACCCGTAGATTTTAATACAATTATTCCTTAACAATAATATTTAAACCCCTATAGACCACCGATAAAACACCCAACTCGTTTTTAATTTTATAATACGCTTTGTCTTACAATTATCGCAGAAATTACCTGTAGTTAAAAATCATTTTTTAACTTTACTTATGTTCTCCCCAACATAATAAAAATTAATATTTATGAACTAATATGTTGGCAGAACCCAAATTATATTTCAAAACATTCTTAAATGTTTGAAAAAAAAATTTTTTCCATATTTAAAAAACCCCTCTTAATTGGGTTCTTGGTATTTCTGCTTTCCTTCATTATTATTCAAGCATTTATATATCAAAGGGTTCAGTTACAACTAAAAGAAGAGCAGCAAAGGGTTCATAATAGGGCATTGAAATTAAAGGACGACCTTTATTTTGCCATGGGACAAAGTTATTTGACCACCCAAACGTTGTCCTATATCGTAGAAAATTATGGAATACCCCAAAACTTTGATAGTATTTCCAAACTATTGCTCAACAACAATGCCTATGTAGATGCACTGGAATTGGTTAATGGCGAGGGGACCATAACCCATATTTATCCTTTAGCGGGAAATGAAATTTTAGGGTTCAATATCTTTAAGGATTCCGTTGCCAAAAAAGGGGCCCTGTACAGTAAGGAAAAAAATGACCACTTTACCATTGGACCAATTAAATTAAAACAAGGCGGAGTAGGTTTTTTATCTAGAAAACCGTTATATAAAGAAAACCAATTTGCAGGTTTTGCCGCAGCTATTATACGGTTATCCACTATAGTGGAACTAGTGGAGTCCGCTTCAGAAGACCTAACCGCTTTTTCGTACCAACTAGCAAAAATAAACGAAGATCAAACAGAAGAGGTCTTCTATTCTTCAAAAAATATTGCTCTGGACAATGCAGTTAATGTTCCCATAACTACCCAACAGGGAGAATGGAAGTTATATGTAATATCTACCGACCCCCATTCCTTTGCTGCTTTTTGGCCCATATCAATGCTTGGTTTTGTTTTTTCTTTTATCTGTGGCGCTTTTATCTTGTTTATTACCCGCCAACCTATAAAATTGAACCAAATGGTCCAAGAAAAGGTGCTCTTGTTAAAAGAAAACCAACACAAATATGAAACCTTGGTGGAACAAGCTTCAGACGGTATTATTGTTTCTAACAAAGCGGGAGAAATTTTGGATATCAATGAAACTGGTACCGCAATGTTCGGGTATACCAAAAAAGAAATATTAGAAAAAAACTTTAATGAACTGGTGTCCCCTGAAGATTTGGCGAAACTACCGCTACGCTATCATAAAATTATAAAGGAAAAGCCCTTTGTGTCCGAGCGGAACATGATCCGTAAAGATGGCAGTACATTTTCTGGCGAAATAAGTTCCAAGGTTTTACCGGACAACACCGTACAAGGCATAGTAAGGGACGTTACGGAAAGAAAAAACTTGGAAAAGATTGCGCAGAACAACCTAAAAATTTTCAGCAAGGCGTTTAACAATAGTACCATTGGTATGACCATAAGGGACGAAAACAATCTTTTAGTGGACGCCAATACGTGCTTTTTAACACTAACAGGGTATAGCCTAGATGAAATCAAAGGGAAATCCATATCTGAACTGGGACTGGTCAACACTAGAGACTTGAACAGGGAAAATTCTGCTGCCCATTCCTTGACCAGTGCAGATAAAATCGACAAAATGGAGGTCGATATTATAGATAAATCAGGCAAAACTTTGCATGTGCTGGCTTCTGTGGAACCTTTTGAGTTTGAAGGCAGAAACTTATGTCTTTCTACCTTTATAGATCGGACAGAGACCAAAAAAGCACATATAAACCTGCGTCAACGGGAAAAGGAGTATAGACAGTTGACCGAGCGAATATCCGATGCCTTTGTTTCTTTTGATAGGGAATGGAAGTTTAAGAGCATCAATGCCAAGGCGGCAAAAATTGTAGGTATGAATGTCGAAAAAATGGTTGGTAAAAATTTATGGGAGGTCTATCCTACTTTTAAGAACTCAGAAGCCTATGCCGTTTTTACAGGCGCAATGGAAACTCAAGAGTACACCCATTTTATACAATATCATGCCACACATGATAGTTGGATCGAAAACCATTTGTATCCATCAGAAGATGGGCTATCCATATATTTTAGGGATATCACCAAAAAGAAACAGGCAGAACTTGAAAAACAGCAATTAATAGCCTTGGTTGAGAACAGTCCCGGTTTTATTGGATTGGCAACCTTAGAAGGGAAATCTATCTATGTGAACAAGGCCGGCAAACAATTAGTGAGTATTTCCCCCGATGATGATCTTTCCCAAATAAATATTTTAGATTATTTTCCTATAGAATATAGGGATATTGTTGCTTCCAGTCATTTACCCTCTGTTCTTGAAAACGGTATTTGGACCGGTGAGATTGATTTTAGAAATTTTAAAACCAATGAACCTATACCCTTAGAACTATCCAGTTTTTTAATCCATGATAGCGCCAATAATCCTATAGCAATAGGCTGTATTGCATTTGATCTTACAGAGCATAAAAAAGCACAAAATGAAATACTTGACCTTAAAAGTAAAATGGACACGGCAATACGTATTGCCAAAATAGGTTATTGGGATTGGAACCTTGATACCGGGATCATTGATTGGTCGCCAAGGATGTATGAAATTTATGACGTTACCCCCGGAACCTTAATTACGGCAGACATGGTTGAAAAATTAGTTCACCCAGATGACCTTGACCTCCATAAAAATATCTTGGAGCAGTTAAGCCCAAAAAATGAAGGTAGTTCTTTTACCTACAAAACCATAAATGCTGCCGGAAAAATTAAATATGTGCTGGTAGAGATGGAAGTGGAAGAGGATGAAAACAACAACCCCATACGATATAGGGGAACTGTAATAGATATCACAAAACAGAAAGAATCAGATAATAAGATAATTGACCTACAGGCAAAAATGAACGCCGCCATTAGAATAGGAAAATTTGGGTACTGGAATTGGAATATGGACTGTGATATTGTAGAATGGTCACAAGAAATGTACAGCATTCATCATATTGAACCCAACACCCCTATGACTGTTGATATGGTCAAAAACGTCATATATGAAGATGATAGGTCTATTCTAGAAAATAGGTTAAATGTAAAAATGGGTGAAAAAACAGATTCACCAAGTGTTTATAGAATTTTACTAGAGGATAAAACGTTTAAGTACATTCTGGCATTTTCTGAATTAATTTATGATAAAAACGGTAAACCAATACGGTACCATGGTACTGCTATGGATATAACAAATAGTGTCTTGGCCGAAAGAGCATTAAAGGAAAGCCAAGAGAAGTTTGAAAAGGCCTTTCAGACAAACCTAATGGGTATGCTCATCATAGATTCCAACAGAAGGGTTCTAGAGGTAAACTCAACAGTGCTTACACTCTTAAACCTTAATAAAAATGATCTTTTAGGTAATACTATATTGGAGAGCGGCGCTGTTGTTATGAACGATTATGACGATAATAAAAGAGCAAAATTATGGTCAAAGTTTACAGAAGAGGGTAGATTAAAGAACTATGAGTTTAAAGTAAGCTTGGCCAACGGTCAACGAATAACCTTGCTTGTTTCCATAGAACCACTATTTTATAACCACAAGGAAAATTATCTGGTTACACTAATAGACGATACCAAACGAAAAGATGCAGAAGACGCTTTGGCCCTGCAAAACGTACAACTAAAAAAAACGAATTCTGAACTGGATAGTTTCGTGTACAGTGCCTCTCATGAACTAAGGGCTCCATTAACTTCCGTTTTAGGGCTAATTGACCTTAGCATGTCCGAAAATATTGATCAAGATTTGATGATCAATCTTCAAATGATGGAAAAATCAATTAAAAGATTGGACGATTTCATAAGGGATATCATTGAATACTCAAGAAACAAACACTTACAGATCAGCAAGGAACCTATATCTTTCCAGCAACTAATTGAAAGTGCCATAGATACTTTTTGGTACCTTGAAAACACGAAAAACATAAAAATAAACGTTAGTGTTAAAGATGAAATCCCATTTGTGTCGGATACAAAGAGAATTTCAATCTTATTGAACAATTTTATTTCTAATGCCATTAAATACCATGACCTATCCAAAAAGCATCCAATGATATGGATAGATATCACCACCTCTAAAAAAGAAGCGGTGATCGTGATCAAGGATAATGGCCTTGGAATGGAAGAAGCACAAATAGAACGTATTTTTGATATGTTCTATAGAATATCATCCCAAATCATGGGTACGGGTATAGGCTTATTTATCGTAAAGGAAATTATGACGAAACTAAACGGTACGATCAATGTTACATCATCCTTGGGAGAAGGATCAACTTTTACTTTAAAATTACCAAATGAATCAAGAACAATCTAACAAAGCACTTTCGGTATTGTTAATTGATGACTCTGATGTCGACAACTTCATCAATAAGGCGATCATTTCAAAAGAAAAATGTGTGGACTCTATAATAATCAAATCTTCTGGAATGGATGCCCTAGCTTATTTGAACAGTGTTGCCGATAATCCAGATACGCATCCGGATGTTATATTTTTAGATATTAGAATGCCTAGAATGAACGGCTTTGAATTCTTGGACGAGTATATAAAACTGCCCGAAGAATTAAAAAAACATCCACAAATATTTATTTTAAGTTCTTCATTGGATCCCGTAGATAGTGAAAACGCGGAAAAATATGATTTTATAAAAGGCCATCTATCCAAACCATTGGCACATCATAACCTTACCGAACTTTTACTAAAGGAGGCATAGCAAACATTTTGGACTTATAAACCCGGCCATTTCAATGTCAAATTTAATTTTGGCCCAAATACATAAATGATAATATATTCTTAATAATCCTATCATTTCATGTGCTTTTATTATTTTGCCCTTTATGAAAATTTATCCTGTAGAAACCGGCAACTTTAAATTGGACGGAGGGGCCATGTTCGGAGTTGTTCCCAAGACTATTTGGCAGAAAACAAATCCTGCCGATGCCAATAACCTTATCGATATTGCCGCCCGAAGCCTTTTGATAGAAAATGGCGGCCAACTGATTTTGGTAGATACAGGTATGGGAAACAAGCAGTCCGATAAATTTTTTAGCTATTATAACCGTTGGGGAGATTTTACCCTGGACAAGTCACTTAACAACCTTGGTTTTCACAGAGATGATATTACGGATGTCTTTTTGACCCACTTGCATTTTGATCATTGTGGAGGAGCCATACAATGGAACAAAGATAGAACAGGTTATGAGCCCGCCTTTAAAAATGCAAGGTTTTGGTCCAATGAAAAGCATTGGAAGTGGGCAACACAGCCAAACCCTAGGGAAAAA
The DNA here is from genome assembly GCF_007827235.1 of Maribacter sp. MAR_2009_72. Lineage (NCBI taxonomy): Bacteria > Pseudomonadati > Bacteroidota > Flavobacteriia > Flavobacteriales > Flavobacteriaceae > Maribacter > Maribacter sp. MAR_2009_72. The sequence goes on from NZ_VISB01000001.1 coordinate 2,758,415, forward strand.
GCTTCTTTTTTAACGGAAAATCTTATGCCTTTGCAAGAAAGTGGTCAATTACATTTTATAAAAGAAACGGAAACCGCTTTTTCATCTAACAACTCGTTGGATTTTGATATTCGCTTTGTAAATGGGCATACGGAAAAACAAATGTTGCCACAATTTACGTATAAGGAAAAGACCATGGTCTTCATGGCTGATCTTATACCCACCGTAGGACATATTCCATTGCCTTATGTAATGGGTTATGACACCAGGCCGCTGTTAACCATGCAAGAAAAAGAACGTTTTTTAAACGAAGCTGCGGAAAATCATTATTACCTTTTCTTTGAACACGATGCCCACAACCAATTATGTACTTTAAAACATACCGAAAGAGGTATACGCCTAGACCAGCTTTTTACTTTTAATGAAGTATTTGGTCAAAATTAACTGTAAATCTTAAAACTAATTCAATACCCATATATGACAAATACATATTTAAAACCCTTGATAATTACTTCCTTGGTTGCCCTATTAACAAGTTGTGGCAGTACCAGCCCTGCTTCCAGTGGCGGATTAATTCTTACCCCTGTTGAAAACATTGATGCTACACCTCTAAAAATTTCTGATCTAACCGATGATGAAAAGAAAAATTGGGGACACTTAGACCTTGTAACCGATACCATACCGGGTATGAGCGTCAACAAGGCTTACGATGAAATCATTAAAAATAGAAAAGGGACCAAGACAATTGTTGCGGTGCTTGATTCTGGAATTGATTTAAACCATGAGGATTTGGATGGTGTTTTATGGACCAATACCAAAGAAAAGGCAGGAAATAACATTGATGATGACGGTAATGGTTATATAGATGATATTCATGGATATAATTTTCTGGGCGAATCTTACAATGAACAATTGGAGTATGTACGTATGCTCCGCTTAAATATTGGAGACGCCGCAACCTTGTCCAAGGCAAAAGCAGAATTGGATAAAAAATATAACGAAGCCCTACAGGGCAAGCAACAATATGAGCAAATCTATCAGGCCGTAAAAAATGCGGATGCTGAGGTCAGGGCATATTTAAAAAAAGATGTCTATACCAAGGAAGACCTTGCGGGTATTGAAGCAAACAGCGAATCAATGCAAAGAAATTTGGCTATCCTAAACCAAATGTTCAGTATTAAGGATTCCATACCAGAGGTATTAAAGGAATTGCAAAATGGTATAAAGCATTATACGGAACAACTTAATTATAATTTAAACAAAGATTTTGACGGTAGAGCCGTCGTTGGTGATGATGCTTATGATATTACAGATACAGATTATGGCAACGGCAACCCACAAAATAGGGTAGATGACGAGAGCCATGGAACGCATGTTGCTGGTATAATCGCTGCAGAACGAAACAACGGCATTGGTGTCAACGGTGTGGCCAACAATGTGGCTATTATGAGTATTAGGGCGGTTCCCAATGGGGATGAATATGATAAGGATATTGCACGTGGAATACGCTATGCGGTAGACAACGGTGCCAGAATCATTAACGGTAGTTTTGGTAAATCATTTTCGCCCAAGGCAGAATGGGTATATGAGGCTATCAAATATGCGGCGAAAAACAATGTGCTTTTCGTACATGCGGCAGGTAATGATGGCGCTAATTTAGATGATCCAAACAATGGAAATTATCCTAATGACCAAATAAACAACGGTCCAGAAATTGCGGATAATGTATTGACAGTTGGTGCCCTAAATCCAAAATACGGTTCCGAGCTGGTAGCCTCATACTCTAATTATGGCGCTATCAATGTAGATGTTTTTGCTCCGGGCACTGATATCTATTCAACCTATCCCAACAATTCATACGAGTTTTCACCAGGTACCTCTATGGCAGCTCCGGCAGTGGCAGGTATCGCAGCTCTTGTTATGTCTCAATATCCGTCATTGACAGCGGCACAGGTAAAACAAATTATATTAGAGTCTGGCCTGCCTATAAAATCAAAAGTAATTTTAGGTGGAGACAATAGTAAAAATGCTTCTCTAAAGGAAATATCAACTTCTGGAAAAATTGCCAATGCCTATAATGCATTGGTAATGGCAGGACAAGTTGCTTCTGGAAAGCTTAAATTATAATACGAATACAACGTTATGATAAAATCACTTTTTACCTTATTGACCGTTTTTGGTTTCGCTTTTGCAACAGCTCAAAACAAGACCGACTATTGGCAACAACATGTAGATTATACTATGGATGTCAATATGGACGTAGACACCTTTCAATATAACGGAACCCAAAAATTGGTCTACACCAATAATTCTCCAGATGAATTGAACCGGGTATATTTTCATTTGTATTTCAATGCCTTTCAACCCGGTAGTGAAATGGATATTAGGTTACAGACCATTCCAGATCCAGATAGTAGAATGATCACCGAGGAAAAGGTTAGTAGAATATCCACACTTACAGATTCCGAAATGGGATATCTTCATGCCACGTCTTTGACCCAAGATGGCAAACAATTAAACTATTCAGAAGAAGGTACCGTATTGGTCGTTAACCTTGCTACTCCTATTGCGCCGGGGAAACAAACTACCTTTAATATGGAATTTAAAGGCCAGGTGCCTTTACAGATCAGAAGGTCAGGTAGAAATAGTGAAGAAAACATTGCCCTATCCATGAGCCAATGGTATCCAAAACTTGCGGAATACGATTTTGAGGGGTGGCACGCTGACCCATATATTGCAAGGGAATTTCATGGTGTCTGGGGAGATTATGACGTAAAATTGACTTTAGATAAAAATTACACTGTTGGCGGTACCGGTTATCTTCAAAATGCAGATGAGATCGGTCATGGTTATGAATCTCCGGGCACAAAAATAAAAAAGCAAAAAGGGAAAACACTTACTTGGCATTTTAAAGCCCCAATGGTACATGATTTTATGTGGGCTGCCGATCCAGAATATATACATGATGTGCAACAAGTACCTAATGGGCCAACATTACATTTTTTATATAAGGACGATCCAAAATTATTGGAAAACTGGAAAAAACTTCAACCCAAAACGGTTGAGGCTATGGAGTTTTTTAGTAAAAACATAGGTGAGTACCCGTATGACCAATATTCCGTGATTCAAGGTGGTGACGGTGGTATGGAATATGCCATGTCCACATTAATTACCGGTGACCGTAAATTTGGTAGTCTTGTAGGCGTTATGGCCCATGAATTGGCCCATTCCTGGTTTCAGCACATTCTTGCCACTAATGAGGCCAAACATGAATGGATGGATGAAGGCTTTACCTCTTTTATCTCTAAACTTTGTATGGGTGAGATAATGGACCTTGACAAGGAAAATCCTTTTGAGGGCACGTACAAAGGATACAGGAACTTAGCGCTTTCAGGTAAGGAACAACCCCAAAGTACCTATGCTGATCGCTATGCACTTAATTTTGCCTATGGTATTTCTGCCTATAGTAAAGGTTCCATATTTCTGTCCCAATTGGGTTATATCATTGGTCAGGATAAATTAATGGAAACCATTCGTAAATATTATACCACTTTTAAATTTAAACATCCGGTCCCAAATGATTTTAAAAGAGTTGCAGAAAAAATATCCAACATGGAACTGGACTGGTATTTAACAGATTGGACCCAGACAACGAATACTATAGATTATAGTATCAAAAATGTAGCGGACAAGGAAAAGAGTACCCAAATTACTTTAGAGAGAATAGGACTTATGCCAATGCCTTTAGATATTCTAGTGGTATATGAGGATAATACGAAAGAAACATTCTATGCTCCTTTAAGAATGATGCGTGGGGAAAAAGACAATCCTTATTCCGGTATTGAACGAACAGTGCTGGAAGATTGGCCTTGGGCATATCCTACTTATACCTTTGTTATTGAGAAACCAATGTCGTCCATTAAAGCCATTGTTATAGATCCTTCTCAGCTCATGGCAGATGTTGACCTTGAAAACAACGTTTGGCAAGCAGAATAATAAGCATAGATAAAGAACGCCCCTGAATTTAGGGGCGATTCTTTGATTTTAATTTATATAAATGGACCAAACTTTCGGTAAAAAGGAAAAACTTAAAAGTAAAGTGCTTATCACCAAACTGTTTGATAAGGGCAAGGGTATTTCCAGTTTTCCGTTAAAGTTGATTTATTTGCCCGTTACCAACCACACCGTTTCCTTTAAAACTGGCGTTACCGTTTCTAAACGAAACTTTAAAAGTGCGGTAGATAGAAATAGGATTAAGCGTTTGCTTAGAGAGGCCTATAGGCGTAATAAAGCGCTGGTTTTTAACAATACGGAGGGTAACTATGCGTTTCTATTTTTATACCTTGGTAAGGAAATGCCATCCTTTGAGCAATTAGATCATAAAATGAAGCTCGTTTTAAATAAGTTTAAGCTACAGATCAATGAAAAAAATACTCAGTAAAAAAATACTTGTTCCCATTATTGCTGTTGCCTTTCTTTTTATAGGTAGTAGTTATAAAAGTGATTTTTTTGAAATAGCCAAGCAAATAGAAATTTTTACCACACTGTTCAAAGAATTGAACATGAACTATGTAGATGAGACCAACCCTGCAGAATTAATGGATACCGCCATTAAAAATATGCTGGAAGAGTTGGACCCCTATACCAAATTCCTAAATGAACAGGATGTTGAAACTTATAGAATAAACAATGCGGGGGAATATTCCGGTATTGGTGCCTTGGTACGTACCTACAAAGATAAATTGTTGATCATAGAGCCACATGAAGGTTATCCTGCGGATAAAGCCGGTTTAAAGGCCGGTGACGAGATAATACAGATCGGAGATATCAAAGTGGCGGATTTTGAAGATAATGCAAGTGAGCTTTTAAAAGGGGCTAACGGGTCTTCTATTGACGTTACATATAAAAGACAAGGAGCTATAAAAACGACCACCATTACACGAGAGGGAATAGAAGTAGATGCCGTTCCCTTCTTTAAACTTATCAATGACGAGACCGGTTATATTGTTCTATCAAAATTTAATGCAAAAGCAAGTGAACAGACCAAGGCCGCTTTGTTGGACTTAAAGGAAAAAGGGGCAAAAAAAATTATTTTGGACCTAAGGGACAATCCAGGCGGTTTACTTTCCGAAGCTATAAACGTAACCAATTTATTTGTTCCTAAAGGGGAACTGGTCGTGACCACAAAATCCAAGGTCAAAAAATTCAACAGGGAGTACCATACCAAAAACCAACCTGTTGACGAAAATATACCATTGGTGGTTTTGGTAAACGGCAGTAGTGCATCTGCAAGCGAAATTGTATCTGGAAGTCTCCAAGATTTGGATAGGGCCGTGGTCATGGGAGCACGTAGTTTTGGAAAAGGCTTGGTTCAGCGCCCATTAAAATTAACATACGGTACGCAACTTAAGGTTACCATCTCTAGATACTATACCGCATCCGGCCGTTGTATACAGGCACTTGACTATTGGAACAGGGACGAGGGCGGAAATGCAGTTAGAAATACACAGTTTAATGATTTCTTTACCAGAAACGGTAGAAAAGTACAGGATGGTGGAGGTATCTTACCTGATATTGAAATAGCTACGGTCAAAACCAATGACCTTACCATGGCCTTGCTTCAAAACAATGTAATTTTTGATTATGCCACTAATTTTCATTATCAGAACACGTTTGATAAGGTAACCGACTTTAAATTTACCGATGCTGATTTTAACGCGTTCAAGAACTATGTACAACAAAGTAACTTTTCTTTTGAAACAAAAGCGGAAATAGCCATCAAAAAAGCACTCTCAGGTGATGAAAACGATTTTTTAGGTGCTGATGTCAAGGATAGTTACAAGACACTACTGGCCAATATTGAAAAGGGGAAAATCAACGCATTGGATAAATACCAAAGCGAAATTCAAAAAAACCTGGAAGACGAAATCGTTAAGCGCTATTTTTATAGGGATGGATTATATCAATATTACCTTAAAAACGATGATGCCATATTGGCCGCTACGGAATTATTGCAAAATACCTCCAAGTATACCAGTATATTAAAATAAATGCCTATTTAATTCTAATAGGCGCAAGATGCCGCATCGTCAATTACATAATAGTCCCTATAGTTTTTTGCTTTAGGGTCTGTACACCCCTTTAGATTCTTGATCTTGATCGACCTAAAATCTATTGGTTGACCTTCGCTCTGCAAAGCAATCAATCCTTCTTTTAAAGGTTTCCCATCTTGTTTTAAATTGGCATCAAACCCATTGACCACCCCGCCACCTATTTGTGGTTTGGTATATTGTAATACCGTCTTGCCATTAATGATATGGGTAATCAAAGAATCATGTAGTACGATCAGTTCAGCTGTAACCCATTGATTCCCATAATACGTATCAGAAGTGGAATTAATACAGTGCCTAGGGTCTATTTTACCTTCAAAGACCACATCTGTGCCCGGAGAGCACATGTTACCGGTAGGGCGGTCTTTTCCTTTTTCTATACCCGCTAAAAACTGCATTTCTACGGATATTGGCCAATCTTGCTCTTTAAGCATTGTTCTTGGGTCCTGGGAATGAAACATAATACCACTGTTAAGCAACGTGTAATCCGGAGCGCCTGGGTACAAATCGCCTACAAATCTATACTGCAAGGTCAAATGAAAATCTGAAAAAGGCTTATCGTAATACAGGTGAGAAAACCGGTCGTTGAATTCTCCTTCATATTGATCGTAACGCACTTTTATCATTCCATCTTCTGCACGAAAAGTATCCCCATAATTATCCCCTACCTCGTAGTGGTGAATTTTTGTGGTCCATCCTTTTAAATTTTCTCCATTAAACATGTTTTCCCAATCATCTTGGATTTGAGATTGTAAGGTGGCACATCCTATAGCCAACATCAATACGGAACATAAAAAATCTTTCTTTGCCATTTATATTTTCATTTGTGCATTTGCTTTATACTCTACTAATCTTTAAACTCTTTTAAATTCATTATTAAGGGGTCTTTTTCCTTAAGCAATCTTTTTGATCTTAGGTATCTACCAACATTATAGGCATCATAATTTTGGGCATTTTCATCTACACTGCTTACCCGTACCATATCCGATGAATGTATGAATTGTTGGTCTCCTATCCACATTCCCACGTGAACCACTTTTTCTGCAGTGGAATCCGTTGCCTTTTTTCCAAAGAACAATAAATCACCTTTCCTTAATGTATTAAAATTTGCCAAAGAATCTACAGAACTACCTGTATGCACTTGTTGAGAAGCATCTCTTGGAATAACCATCCCGTTCAAAAAATAAATTGTTTTTGTAAAACCGCTGCAATCTAATCCTTTAGTAGATGTACCTCCCCATAAATAAGGGACCCCCATTAGTGTTTTGGAAGTTTCTACCAGAGCTTCTTCCCCTACATTTAAATTTCGTAACCAAACATTATATTCCTGGGCTTCGGTCATAGGTACAAAAGCCGTTCTGCCATCAGGAAATTGAACTTTGTAATTCCCTGAATCCATTTCCAATAATTTAAGTAAACTACCGGCAACTAAATCAGATATCCGGTTTGTTCCGTTTGCCGTATCAATAGCATGTGCATAAGTGTTGGTAACTATAATCTTATTACTATTGGTCCATTGGTTTAAATCAGCTTCATTCATTAGAACGATACCACCGGCATCTACCCAGGCCAAATACTGGTCTGGTGTCTGTACCAAATACCAACTTCCTTCTTTTTTCAAAACCTTTACCGTTGTACCCATAATTGCTTGGGTAGCAAGCTCTGCTGAATGTTTGGGACTACTCCTTAAATTAGCTGCAGAAATATTGACCACGGCATGGTTGTAACCCTCTAAATCTATAGAAGGTAAATGTATTATCTCATCCTTAAAATCTATTCCTTTGGATTGGAGGATAGATCTTAAAGAATCTATTGCCTGTGGTTGGTTGCTCTCCCCTTTTAAAACTATCGTTTGTGAACCCTCCAAGACATCAATATCAAAAAGAGCGGTTCTTTTATCAGGTGCCACATATTTTTTAAGAACAGCAATCTCCTGTTCAATCATTTCCTTTTCATTACCTGTATTACAGGACATTTGTACCGTAATCAAAATCAGTATAAATGCTTTAAGGAATTGTATTTTCTTCATACCCATTATATTTTGGTAGTATTTCCCTCGTGAATTTATGTAATTTTATCGCAAATGAAGAAACTTAAGGTTATAGAACTTTTTGCCGGTGTAGGCGGTTTTAGATTAGGACTGGAAGCGACCGGTAAATTTGAGGTGGTGTGGAGCAATCAATGGGAACCGAGTACCAAGACACAGCATGCGTCCTTGGTCTATGAAGCTAGATTCGGTAAAAAAAATCATAGTAATACAGATATATCAGAGGTACCAACACATAAAATTCCAGATGCGGATATTTTGGTAGGCGGTTTTCCTTGTCAGGATTATTCCGTTGCGACCACATTACAGAATTCCAAAGGTCTAATAGGTAAAAAAGGTGTGTTATGGTGGAGCATCCATAAAATATTATCGGAGAAAAAGAATCCCCCAAAATATCTTTTTCTTGAAAATGTAGATCGTTTATTAAAATCGCCATCTACACAACGTGGAAGAGATTTTGCCATAATGCTCAAAAGTCTGGATGATCTAGGTTACGCCGTGGAATGGAGAGTTATCAACGCTGCAGATTATGGAATGCCCCAAAGGCGCAGGCGTATTTTCTTTTTAGGATATCATAAATCTACATTGCGTTATAAAACGCTCACAAAAGCAAGCGCATGGGATTGGATATTTAAATCTAGTACCATAGTAAATGCTTTTCCTATTACAAGTACTACCTCTAAAATAAATTCCTTTGAAATTACGGATGACCTTGTTTCACTTTCAGAAAATTTTAATACAGGAGAAAAATTATCGCCCTTTAAAAATACTGGTTACTTTGTAAACGGAACAGTTTATACGACAAAGACAACTCCTACTTATGAAGGTAAACGAACAGTATTAGGCGATGTTCTAGATGAAGAACCCGTAGCGGAAGAATTCTATATACCTAAAAATGATTATGCAAAATGGGAATACCTGAAAGGTGCAAAAAAAGAAGTGCGTACCGCCAAATCTGGTTTTATCTATAACTATAGCGAAGGTAGTATGGTTTTTCCCGATGCATTGGACAATGCATCACGCACAATAATTACGGGTGAAGGAGGTAAAAGTCCGTCTAGATTTAAACATGTCATACAGACCAATAACGGTTTGCGTAGATTAACTCCAAAAGAAATTGAACGTTTAAACATGTTTCCTGAAAACCATACTGCACTAGATGGTATATCCAATACCAAACGTGTGTTTTTCATGGGAAATGCCTTGGTAGTTGGTGTGGTCGAAAAAATTGGAGAATCACTTATAGAAAAAATTCATTTGTCGTGAAAAGTACTTTTACATCTGATTTGAACAAAGAAAGAAAACTTTCAGTTCTATTGGATGTGTACTATACTAAATATTTGACCCAATACAACACTAAACGTATAGTTGATTATAAACAACAATTGGCCGGTATAGATGTTATCTTTACCCATAAAAAAACCAAGGCTGTCTATTATATAGATGAGAAAGCCCAGTTAGATTACGTTAATGATGACCTGCCTACATTTGCTTTTGAATTATCTTATTTCAAAAATAATTACCATAAAGAAGGATGGCTTTTTGATACAAGAAAAAAGACGGATTTTTATGCCTTGGTCACTGCAATATATGAGGATGAACCTTCTATTTACACAACATGTAAAATAACATTGGTAAATCGTAAAAAACTTTGCTCCTTTTTAGAAGCACGGAAAATTACCAAGACTTCTTTAGCATCCTATTTTAATAATAGCAACGTTACTCAGGGTAAACTAATAATTAATGAACTTGACCACCGTACGGAAGGTTACCTTTATTTTTCTACGAACACCAAAGTTGAAAAACCAATAAACCTTATTCTAAGATTAGACTTTCTTATTGAAAATGGTTTGGCAAAACGATTGGTGTAAGCCATAAATATATCTTAACATATTGTTAATCAGTATTTAAAATTTGTAATTCTCCTAAATTATGATATCTTATAAGGTATGGTAAAAGTAGAAAAGTCAGAAAACACGGAATTTTTAGAAAAATCTATACAACATTTAGAAGCCACAGGTTTTGAAAATATCAAGGCAGATATAGAGGGTTATGAAACTCCTAAATCATATTCGAGAAAAGGAAAAGATGATAATATTACACCTGATATCGTAGCTGTTAAAAATGGTAGAAAATATTATTTTGATATTAGTCTAAAATCGCACAGTACAAGATTATTAAAATCTAAATGGCTTTTTTTGGATACATTAAGTAGAATGAATTCCAATAGATTCAGAATAATAACTACCAGGGGGCATTACAAGTTTACGGATACAATGCTTGAAGATATTAACCTAAGCAATAAAACACCCATTAAAATTTAATAATAAAATTTATATCAACTAAAATGCCGCAATGTTGCGGCATTTTTTTTTAATTCATAATCATTTTAATATGAGGTATATCATCTTCTAAATATTCCTCGCCTACCTTTTTAAATCCTAAAGAAGAATAGAACTTTATCAGATAGGTCTGCGCAGATAATTGAATGGTATCTATATTAAAATGTTCCTGTACCCCCTTTATAGAACTTTCCATTATTTCCTTTCCATAACCAAAACGTCTATATCTTTTATCTACAGCTACCCTGCCAATACTAGCTTCCTTAAAATAATCTCCAGGTCCAAATATTCTAGTATAGGCCACTATAATGTTGTCGCGAATACCAATAACATGTAGTGCTTTTTTATCTTTATCATCCAAATCTTGATATACACAGTTTTGTTCCACTACAAATATCTCACTCCTTAATTTCAAAAATTCATAAAGTTCAGTTGTGTTCAGTTCATTGAACTTTTTAATGTGGATATGAAGCATATATAGGACTACTAACGGGTTGTGTTTATATCTTTAGAGATTAACTGTTTATATTTCAGTTATTTATATAATAACAAACAAGGTTATGAACATAATAATTTCTATACCGGTATCTTTTCAACCCTACGTTCATGTCTACCCCCACTAAAAGAAGTAGCTAAAAAAGTCCTCACCATTTCCAGAGCTTGGGGCAAGGAAATATAGCGGGCCGGTAAACTTAATATATTGGCATCGTTATGTTCCCTGGCCAATTGGGTAATCTCTTTGTTCCAACATAGGGCAGCTCTTACATTTTGCTGTTTATTTGCTGTCATACAGGCCCCATTGCCGCTTCCACAAATAATGATTCCCATATCTACATTACCTTTTTCCACATCATAGGCTACAGGATGTGCATGATCAGGGTAATCCACACTGTCCGTACCGTCCGTACCGTGGTTAATAACTTCAATCTGCATTGATTTCAATAAACCAATTATAGCTAATTTGTATTCCGTTCCCGCGTGGTCATTACCAATAGCTACTTTCATAAGCGTATTCATTATAGGTTAATAAGTTCATAGATAATATCCTCGGGGGAAAGATAAAACCTTGCTAAAGGTACGATAATCAGCTATTGACAACAAAATTTAAGTACTACACAACATTTATTGCTAACTTAAATTTAATCGTTGTTAATTACTTCGTTATAAGCAAGATTAGTACATGCATAAATTGTTTAAAAAAAAATGCTCAAAAACTTGCATTTAAGATTTGATAGCTGCTTACACTTTAATTATAAATAAGACGAAATAAATTTTTAGAAAGTGTTAGTGGATTTTCACCAAAAATAAGCTTCACGTTAACATAAAATTTACATTTAGTTATTAAAAAATTCATGTTAATAGTAGTTATAAACGTTTACTCATAACTTCCCAAAATTCTGATTTCCAATTATATTTAAAATGGATAGCATGTCAACAACTTTTGGTATGTCATAAAATCAAGAAAATTATAGATAAGTTATACCAGTTATGAACAAGCTATAATAACCATTAATATTTAATTTAATTTAAAGGAAAAACTGTCTATTATATTATAATTGTTGATAACAGTAAAGTTCTTTATCCTTTCAATAAGAGTTGGTTTATTGGTAGTGGATTATAATTCGTAATTTTCCAACAAATAAAAAGATGAATGTCGAAAAGAAATAAGAAGGCGAAGAACCATAGAACCAATGAAATTACCAAAGGTATTTTTACTGTTCTTGAAAATGAACCGAACAAAAGCTTTAATTACAAGCAAATAGCTGCAAAGATAAATGTAACCGATGCCCAAGATAGAAATACCCTTATAAAAAGATTAACCCAATTAAAGGAAAAAAAGCGTATACAAGAGGTTGATCGTGGGCAATATAAAGTATTGGAAAATTCAAAAAGTGTACATGAAGGTACCGTAGATGTTACCGGAAAGGGTAATGCATATATTATTGTAGAAGGTATGGACGATGATATTTTCATACCTGCTCATAAATTAAACAAAGCCTTTCATAAGGATAAGGTTGAAGTATATATCTATCCTAAAAAGAAAAGTAAAAAACTTGAAGGAGAGGTTGTTAAGATTTTAGAACGTTTTAAAACAACCTTTGTTGGTATAGTGGATATGCAAAAGACCTTTGCTTTTGTAAGACCTTCTGATTTTAGAATGTATACGGATATATTTGTATCCAAAGATAAATTGGGTGGTGCCAGTGATGGTGAGAAAGTATTAGTTGAAATTACGGATTGGCCAGATGATGTAGATTCACCTTTTGGCAAGGTAACGGAAGTTTTAGGTGTACCTGGAGAACATGATACTGAAATTCATTCCATACTTGCAGAATATGGTCTTCCCTATTCTTTTCCTCCAGAAGTTCAGCATTTTGCAGATCAACTGGATACTTCCATTAAAAGAGAGGAAATTTTAAAACGTAAGGATTTAAGGGATGTTTTGACATTTACGATTGATCCCAAGGATGCCAAGGATTTTGATGATGCGCTTTCCTTTAAAAAATTGGAAAATGGTAATTTTGAAATAGGAATACATATAGCAGATGTGTCCCATTATCTTGAAAAAGATACCATACTGGATGAAGAAGCATATAATAGGGCTACCTCTGTATATTTAGTAGACCGTGTTGTTCCTATGTTACCTGAAGTATTATCCAATAATGCGTGCTCGCTGCGGCCAAATGAAGAAAAGTATACTTTTTCGGCAATTTTTGAATTGGATGATAAGGCTGTTTTAAGTAATCAGTGGTTTGGTAGAACGGTAATCAATTCCAATGAACGTTTTGCTTATGAAGAGGCACAGTATATCATAGAAAATGGAAATGGTGCCATTCCAAAAGAGGTTTCTATAAGGGATAATGGTGCCTACAAAGTGTCTGATGAGGTTGTAGAGGCTACATTGACCATGGACCGTTTAGCTAAAATAATGCGTGAAAAGCGTATGGATAAAGGGGCTCTGTCCTTTGATAAGGTAGAAGTTCGTTTTAACCTAGACGAAAATAGCAATCCGGTTGGGGTATATTTCAAGGAATCTAAAGATGCCAACAAACTAATAGAAGAGTTTATGCTGTTGGCCAATAGAAAAGTGGCAGAATTTATAGGTAAACAAAAACCTAAAAAGACTTTTGTATATAGGGTTCATGATGATCCGGATCCGGATAAATTAATGGCTCTAAACGGTATTGTATCTAAATTTGGCCATAAACTGGATTTTAAGGATAAAAAATCCATTAGTTCTTCATTAAATCAACTTTTACAGGATGTAAAGGGTAAAAAGGAACAAAATATGGTAGATACCTTGACTATACGTAGTATGAGCAAAGCTATATATACCATAGATAATATTGGTCATTATGGTTTGGCTTTTGATTATTATACCCATTTTACTTCACCAATACGTAGGTATCCAGATGTTATGGTGCATAGATTGTTACAACATTATCTAGATGGTGGTAAATCTGTTAAGGATGAGGAATATCAAAAGAAATGTAAACATTCTTCAGATATGGAATACTTAGCTTCTAGTGCAGAGCGAGATTCTATAAAGTACATGCAGATCAAATTTATGCAAGATCATAAGGATGAAGAATTTAGGGGCGTCATCAGTGGTGTTACCGAATGGGGTATCTATGTGGAAATCATTGCAAATAAATGTGAAGGCATGATAAGAATCAGGGACATAAAAGGAGATTATTTTATCTTTGATGAAAAGCAATATGCCATTATTGGAGAAAGAACTAAAAGAAAATATCAATTAGGTGATGAAGTTACTGTAATGGTAAAAAGTACCGATTTAATTAAAAGGCACCTTGATTTTGCTTTGATTCCCGATGAACAGAAATAATTTGGAACGAATTTTGGTATAAGGTCGCTGAATAAGGGAATTTTTTTACAAATCCCTATTAAACAAGTTTATACGTAAAGAATGAAACAAATAGCAATTATAGTGTTTCTCTTTGGTTGTATTTTGGTAAATGGCCAGGATAATAAAATAACCCAGAATCTTGATGCTTTTAAGGAAATTAAGGGTTTTGATGGGTTATCTATCAATCTGATAAAATCAAATGAAAACAAAGCGGTTATTACTGGTGAGAATACATCCAGTGTGGCTATTGTTAATAATAATGGTATTCTAAAGATTAGAATGCAAATAGGTAAAATTTTTAGTGGTTATAAAACGTTCATAGATGTTTATTATTCCAACCCTTTGGTAGTAATTGATGTTAATGAGGATGCTAGAATTATTACTGAAGATATCATACAGCAAGATGTTCTTGAACTCAAGGCCCAAGAGGGCGGTGAACTTATTGTTCAGGCAGAGGTAGAACAAATGTTGATAAAGTCCGTTTCTGGTGGTATTATAAAAACATCAGGAAATGCCAATCTACAAGATGTGCAAATAAATACAGGTGGTGTTTATGAAGGAAAAAATTTTGAAACCAATTTTTCTACCATTAATGTAAATGCAGGTTCTAGGGCAGAAATTAATGCAAGGGACTATGTAAAGGCTACCGTTAAGGCCGGTGGTGAGGTACTTGTATTTGGCAATCCTAAGAAATTGGAGGAAAAAACAGTTTTTGGTGGAACTATAAAAAGAATGTAAACTTACATGTTAGAAGATATCCAGGCTGCAATTCCTTTAGGCTTTTTTCTAAGCTTTATGGTAGGCCCTGTTTTCTTTGTTTTATTACAGACTAGTGCGGTAAAAGGATTTAGGGCTGCAATAACCTTTGATTTAGGTGTTCTTTTGGCCGATGTTTTATTTATAATACTTGCTTACTTTAGTAGTTTTCAGCTTCTTGAAAATTTAAGTAACCAACCGGGTCTATACGTTTTTGGCGGTGTTATTTTATTGATATATGGTGTATTTACTTTTTTTAAAGTGGGTAATATTACCTTACCGGATGAATCTAAACGTAT
Organism: Maribacter sp. MAR_2009_72; assembly: GCF_007827235.1. Classification (NCBI taxonomy): domain Bacteria; kingdom Pseudomonadati; phylum Bacteroidota; class Flavobacteriia; order Flavobacteriales; family Flavobacteriaceae; genus Maribacter; species Maribacter sp. MAR_2009_72. The sequence continues at coordinate 2,773,816 of NZ_VISB01000001.1, forward strand.
TAGAAAATCTGATTTTCTCGGATTGTTTATTAAAGGTTTTCTTTTAAATTTTATCAATATAGGTGTTCTGGTATTTTGGCTAGGTATCATCATAATAGTTGGGCCTAGTTTGGATAACCAACCTAATAGGTTCATAACTTTTTTTGCTACCGTATTATTGTCTTATTTTGTAACGGATATTTTTAAAATATTACTTGCCAAGCAGTTAAAGAGAAAACTTACGGTAAATCGTATTAAATGGATAAAGAAGATAATTGGGATAATATTGATAATATGTGGTATAGTTTTGATTGTTAAAGGATTTTTACCTAAAAACCAGTTTGATATAGAAAAGAGGTTGGAAAATCTGGAATATAGTATAGTAGAATAAAAAAAGCCGGTAATTCTACCGGCTTTCTTAACTATTTTGAAAGATTACTTCTTGTATTTGTCGTTTAATATTTTGACAATTTCATCTGTTAAATCATTAGCTTCCGTACCATAAAGAACACTTCCACCATCTCCGCCACCTAATATATAGGAATAACCATTGGCTTTACCATAAGCCTTTATTTCTTTTTTTACGGAAGATACAATACTGTCCATTTCAGTTTGTCCTTCTATTTGAAGTTGTTGATCTTGTTGCTGTAATTGTTGACCTATCATTTGGCCTTTTTGCTGCATTGCTGCATATTCTTCTTGGGCTTTGCTTTGAGACATAGATTGAGCCTTAGTTTGAAAGGCTTGTGCTTCCATTTGGAAAGCCTGTGAAATACTATCTCTTCTTTTAGCAAGTACATCTGCCCTTTCTTTAAATTTAGCTTCTACATCGATTTTTTGTTGATACTCGTCCATCAATTTAACATTATCGACATATCCTATTTTTTCTTGCTGGCAAGATGCCAATAATACAATTGCCAATAATACAATTACGTTTTTCATTTTTTTCATTTTTAGATGTTGCAAAAGTAGTAAAGCTTTTTAGATTGTTAATTGTATATTAAATAGATATCTACTAGAAATTTGGTAATTATTGATATTAGTTATTATAAATAATTTTAATATAAGTATTACTGATAATATTTTACGTTATATAATATATTCTAATGGGTTTTTTATAATTTGCTATATAAACACCTACTTTATTAATAAATATTCGTTTAAATAGCTTTAAAATGGATTTTATCCTCTTTGTAGGGTATAAATTAACGAAGAATACTCTCCAGTGCGTCTAGCTTCTAAATTTGATTGCCATCCTCTGTATATAGCATTAAAATAATTAATTTTTCCATTTTTATATTTTTCGGATAAAATGGATACGTAATAGGAGTCAAAATACATAGGGGTAATTTTTTTAATGTTCAACCCTTTTTTCTTAAAAAGTATTTTTATGGAGTTTTTGGAAAAATGCCATAGATGTCTGGGAACATCAAAAGCGGCCCAATGATGTTTGTAATACTTTGCATCATAGGATTTATAATTTGGTACAGCTATGATTAAGGTACCTCCTACTTCAAGCAAATTATCTAGCTTTTCTATCTGTTCCTCTAAATTAGGAAGATGTTCTAGTACATGCCATAAGGTAATAACGTTGTATTTTTTATCACCTAAATGTTCTATGGATTTTAAAATTTCTAGTTCTTTACTTTGAGCTTTTTCTCTAGCAATAGGGTTAATTTCAATTCCGGTCGTTGTCCAGTTTTTTCTTTTGGCTTCATTTAGAAAATCTCCTGTTCCTGTACCAATATCCAATAACGTTTGTGATTCATGTTGGTATTGTGAGATGAATTTAACTTTATTATTTAGTGTGTATTTTTTTACAATAAAATAGATTTTATCTAAAAATTGTTTTGATTCATCTTTATGTGAAATGTAAGATTCTTCTTTATAATATTTTGAAATATCTTTAGGTTGAGGCGTTGTTATAAGCATATCTAGAGAGGGTTCGTATTCTAATATAAACGATTCTTTACTTATAGAATAGTCCTTCGTTTTAATATATACCTTTTTTTTGGACATAAAATTGCTGTTGTTTATTTTGAAATTTTAATCAATGTTCCACGTGGAACAATTTCCCCTACCGGCCTAAGAAAACCAAAAGTACGCTGATGTCACTTGGAGTAACTCCACTAATTCTTGATGCTTGTGATATTGTTACCGGTTTAATTTTGGATAATTTTTCGCGCGCTTCAAAGGATAATGATTTTAATTTGGTGTAGTCAAAATTATCTGGAATTTTAACTGCTTCCAGTCTATGCAATTTATCAGCATTAACTTTTTCCTTTGCTATATATCCAGAGTATTTTATTTGTATTTCTGCTTGTTCTAGCACCTCGTTATCTAAATTATGAGTGGTAATGTAGTCAGATACTATGGGTAATGTTTTCATGTGATTCATAGTAACATTTGGTCTGGAAAAAGGTTTGTACATTTTATCGGATTGTTTTACAGGAGCTGAATCTACTTCTTTTAAAATGGGATTAATATCCTTTGGCAATACACTGGTTTCCTTAAAGAAATTTACTAAAGCTTCGGATTTATTAAGTTTTTCTTCCATTCGTTTCATCCTATCTTCATCAGCTAATCCAATTGCATAACTTAATGGGGTAAGACGTAAGTCTGCATTGTCCTGTCTTAATAATGTTCTATATTCTGCTCTAGATGTAAACATTCTATATGGCTCTTCAGTCCCTTTTGTAATTAGGTCATCGATCAAAACTCCAATGTAGGCCTCATCTCTTTTTAATATTAATGGGGATTGTTCATTATTTTTTAGATGTGCATTTATACCGGCCATTAATCCTTGGGATGCAGCTTCCTCATATCCTGTTGTTCCGTTTATCTGTCCTGCGAAATAAAGATTTTCTACCAATTTAGTTTCTAACGTATGTCTTAGTTGAGTTGGTGGAAAATAATCATATTCAATAGCATAACCAGGTCTAAAAAATTTCACATTTTCAAACCCTACCACAGAACGCAATGCTTTAAATTGTACGTCTTCCGGCAGTGAAGTTGAAAATCCATTTACATAAACTTCTACCGTTTTCCATCCTTCGGGTTCAACAAACATTTGATGGCTATCCTTATCTGCAAATCGATTTATTTTATCTTCTATGGAAGGACAATATCTAGGTCCTAAACTTTTTATTCTACCATTGAACATTGGGGAGCGGTCAAATCCTTCCCGTAACAAATCATGTACCAAAGCACTTGTATGTGTCATGTGGCAATCTCTTTGGTGTTGTAGTACTTGTGTATTTGTGTACGAAAATTTTTCTGGTTGCGCATCACCTGGTTGAACAGACATTTTTGAATAATCTAACGACCTGCCATCTACTCGTGGTGGTGTACCAGTTTTCATCCTACCACTTTCAAATCCTAATTCTACCAATTGCTCTGTTATACCTGTAGCGGCTTTTTCTCCAGCCCTACCTCCACCAAATTGCTTTTCACCAATATGTATTAATCCGTTTAAAAAAGTACCGTTCGTTAAAATAACAGATTTAGATTTTATTTCAATACCTAAAGAAGTTTTGACTCCGGCTATCTTACCGTTTTCAACTAATAGTCCGGATACCATTTCTTGATAAAAATCAACATTTGGTGTCCCTTCTAGCATTAGTCTCCACTCTTCTGCAAATAACATTCTATCATTTTGGGTTCTTGGACTCCACATTGCCGGACCCTTGGATTTGTTAAGCATTTTAAATTGTATGGCAGATTTATCGGAAACAATTCCGCTATATCCACCTAATGCGTCAATTTCCCTAACAATTTGACCTTTTGCAATACCACCCATAGCGGGGTTACAGGACATTTGTCCAATATTTTGCAAATTCATGGTGACCAAAAGAGTTTTTGACCCCATGTTGGCGGCTGCGGCCGCAGCTTCTGCGCCGGCATGACCACCTCCTACTACGATTACATCATATTTTTCTCCAAACATATCTTTATTGTTCCACGTGGAACAGCTTTATTTTTTCATCTTCTTTAAAACGCATCTCTGTTATTGCCGAATGCGTTTTATCTGAATAACCCATTAAGTGTAAAACACCATGTACCATTACACGCTTTAATTCATTATCAAAAGTAAAATTAAACTCGTTCGCATTATCCTTTATACGATCTATGGAAATATATAGGTCGCCAAATAAGGTTTTTCCTTCCACATAATCAAACGTAATTATATCCGTAAGGTAATCGTGCTGAAGGTAGTCTTGATTAATTTTTAAAAGATAATCATCATCACAAAAAATATAGTTCAGCTCTCCTATTGAAAATCCTTCGCTAATACAAACGTTAGACAACCAATTAGAAAATAATTCTTCTGTGTTTAAATGAAAATCAGTTAGATAATTGAAGTTTATCATGGGCTTTGAAGTACTCTTTTACCTTTGTTCTAAAATTTTGGCGCAAAGGTAAGCTTTGCCTATTTAAAATTTCTACTTCATTGCGATAATTATCTAATAATGAGGGTTTAGTAGTAATAGGATTCGTGAAGTTTTTTAGGTTTGTATTACTTTCCCGTTCAGATTTTTTTCCTTGTTTTAACGCAGCATTTTCTAACTTAAGTAACTCATATTGAATGTTATTTGCTTTGTTGATAGTGCGTTGTGTAATTCCGTTTTCTAATAAATCATTCTCAAAATCTTCCATTTGGCGTACTAATTTTTCTCCTAATTTCTGGTCACCACCGTTAATCATGTTTTTAAGTTGATCTTCTAAAGCTTGCCTTATTTTTTGCTGACTTTGATAGATTTCAAAAAGTTCTTTCATCTCTTCCTCGCTCATTTGATCTTGACCGTTTCCAGAAGTGGAATTTCCATTACCATTTTGACCATTTTGTCCCCCCTGGCCATTTTGTCCCCCTTGTCCATCTTTGCCTTTTCCTTGTTTACCATTTTTTCCGGATCCTTCTTCACCTTTATCACCCTGTTCCCCTCCTTGTCCATCTTTACCTTTTTCTCCGGATTTTCCTTTGTTCCCTTCACCGCTCTTTCCATTTTTACCCTCTCCTTCAGCTCCTTTTTGACCATTCATTTTCTGACCAATATTTTCTTGACCTTCTATAATATCGGGTAGTTGAAATTCATTTTCACTATTTCCGGTCCCTTTTCCCATTTGCATGTTTTGCTGCATATTGTCCATTACTTCTGCAAGAAAATCTGCTAGACTGTTTGCGGCTGTAAGAACATATTTTTGATGTGAAATACCTTGGTAAACCTGACCATCTGCCAATGTTTGTAGAGATTTGTCAATATTATAATATACTTCTGTAATCTGTTCATTTACAAATTCAGATAATTCTGCCTGTCTTAAGGAAAGCGCAAAAAGACTATCGTCTACATGTTCAAATAGTCCTTTTAATTCATTTTGGTCCTTTACGGTTTTAGAGTATTGATTGGCATCATAATCTTTTTGGGCACTTAACCGATCATAAAGGTTTTCTTGCTTAAAAGAAAAAACAATTAAATTATCCAATATCTGACGTAACATTTCTGCATCTTCGGATAAGGAAGAACCACCCCCACCACCTGCAGATGAAGACGACAAATCTTCACTCATTTCTTTCATTTTATCTGATGCGGATTTTTGTTTTTCCGCTGCTGGATTTTTCTCAGATTGGTTTATATCTTGTTCTTTTTGTAGTTCTTTTAAAGCATCATCTTGATCTTTTTGAATACCATCTTTTTTGCTTTTTTCAATTTTTAAATCTATTGGTTTTTTTAATGCCTCATTGTCCTTTTCCAAATCATCTAACTCTGCTTCGATGGCATCAAATTTTTTGTTCAATTTATCTTGTGATTCAGCCTTGTTTTTGTCGTTTCCTTCCGTGGATAGTTTTTCTTGTTCTTTGGCCAATTCCTCAAGGTCTTTAGCTAATTGCGCTGCTTTTTCGGTTACATAATACCTCTTTGTCAGTTCTAATAATTGTTCCAGACTGCGCTCACTGTTTTGTTGATTTTTAGCTAGTTCCTCCAACTTCTTTTTTAACTCCTCCTTGTTGATTTTATCAGCTATCTTATTTAGTTCCTCCAATAATTTTTCGTTCTTTTTTGCTTCTAGTTCTTGCCGTTCCAAACGTTCTTGTAACAATTGGTTTAATTTGTCATCTTGGTTACTTTTTTTAAGATTTTCCTTCAACTCTTTGCTGAACTTTTGCATTTGTTGTTCTTGTCTTTCTTGCTTTTTCAGAAAATCCTTTATTTCGTTTTGATCACCAAAATTGAGACTGTTTTTTTCTTTTTGGTTTTGGTTGAGTTCTTCCAAAGATTCTTTTTGCTCTTTTGCGCGTTGTAAGGTTTTATCCAAGTCCTTGATCAGTGTTTGTTGTGATTCCAAATCCTTATTTCTTAATTCATCATCATCTAATAAAGTTTGTTGAAAAACCTGTGTTTTAGCAGATTTACCTGCATGTATGGCATCATTGTCCGTAACTTGAAAATAGTAACTATAATCTTTACCCGCATCAAGGTTTAAACCGGAGGGAAACGTATAATAAAATTGTTCAAAATTGTTTTTGGGTCTACTCAATTCCAGTGTTTGTAATTCTTTTTCATTTGCAGTTTCGTAGTAGACCAAAGTAATATTGTCCAATCCATAATCATCTGATGCATTTCCTGTAAAATAGGACACGTTCAGGTTTAAGGAGTCAAGGATTTGGGTTACCTCTATTGTAGGATAACCATCTTTTATAACGGTTAGTGCATAGGACAACTCTTCATAATCACTTACATTTTCATTACTGGTAGTTAATTGATATTTTAGATTGTTATAAATTCTTTTATTGATATTAAATAGTTCTTCATTATTTTGTAAGACTAATGATGTATCACTAGTAATCAAATTAATCTTCTCGGTATTTTTTGTGTTAATTTTCCATGAAACCTCGGTACCTTCTGGAATTACAGCGTTTCCCGTTCCTTTTATTGTTTCATTTTTTTTACCTAAGTATGTAGGGTAATTCAACTGTAAACTAAAATCCAATATATACGGTGTGTCCAAAGAAGTTAAGTTGTAGGTAGCTGATGTAACATTGTTCGCCGTAAAATGAAACGATGTGTTTTTTAAGGGAGGTTTAAAGGTATGCGTGTAAAATCCGTTTTCATATGGTAACAAAACCTCTTTCCCTTCAATATTTATAAATACATTTTCTGGTTTAATAGATCCTTTGGTCGTTACATGAACAGTTAATGAGCGGTCCTCCAATACATTTAGATTTTTGTTCATTAATTCAAAATGAAATGGAGCAGGCTTTTCAAACGCTAACTGATAATTCACTACCCTATCATAAGTACCAAAAAATGAATTCCAATTTCCGGATATGTAGACTACTGCCAAAATACAAAGCGGTATAATGGCATATTTACTATAACCAAAAGCTTCTTTATAGTCTATAGCATTTGTAAAGGGAACCGGGTTCAATTGTTTGGAGCGTTGGGCAATGCTGGCTAATAATAATTCTGATTGTTGTTTGTCATCTGCAAGTTCTATCAAATTGGTTAGTTTGTCGCCAACTTCAGGAAAGTGCTTTCCAATAAGAACCGCAGCATCTTTTGGTCCTATTCCTTTTTTAATTCGAAAAAGGTAAAATATGGGGGTTAAGATATATTTGAACAGTAAAAATGATTCTACCAACAAAAAAATACCGAACAGAATAAACCTTCCTGTGGTATTGAGCCAAAAGAAATATTCTATACTTATAATGAGTATAAAAAACAGTAATCCAAAGGCAATGAACAGCAACAAACCTTTGAGTAGAATCTTTGAATAATGTTTTTTTATAAACTGGTTTAGCTTATCTAATATGTATTTATAATCTTGCAATGGTTCTTTTTTATACCAAGATAACGGTTATACCCTATGTTTGTTTGGAATAAATTGTTAAAACCCATGAGACAAACAGTTTTGAATATTTATTTTAGGTTTTGTCCAAAATTGGGAATATGATTTTGTTTAGCAAATAAAATACAAGGGGTTATGTATCTTTGCACCCTTAATATCAAATTATGTCTTCTAAAGTTCGCGTTCGTTTTGCTCCCAGCCCTACTGGCCCCTTGCATATAGGTGGTGTTCGTACGGCCTTGTTCAATTACCTTTTTGCCAAAAAACATGGTGGCACATTTATTTTACGAATAGAGGATACGGACCAGAATAGATACGTAGAAGGTGCGGAACAATATATTATTGACGCCCTTAATTGGTGTGGTATTCCTTTTGATGAAGGAATAGGAAAAGATGGAGGTTTTGGACCTTATAGACAAAGTGAACGTAAATCACTTTATAAGGAATACGCACAAAAACTGATAGATAACGGTAAGGCATATTATGCTTTTGATACGGCCGAAAAATTGGATTTCCACAGAAAGGACCATGAACAAAAAGGAAAAACTTTTATCTATAATTGGCATAACCGTTTAAAACTGGACAACTCCCTTTCATTAATGCCAGAGGAGGTTCAGCAGCGTTTGGATAATGGAGAGGATTATGTTATAAGATTTTTAACGCCACCCGATGAAAAATTACACTTAAAGGACATTATTCGTGGTGATATTGAAATTGATACGAATATTCTTGATGATAAAGTTTTGTTTAAAAGTGATGGAATGCCAACCTATCATCTGGCCAACATAGTTGATGACCATTTAATGGAAATAAGCCATGTTATACGTGGTGAGGAATGGTTGCCATCCTTGGCCTTGCACCAACAACTATATGATGCATTTGGGTGGCAAGCTCCTAATTTTGCGCACCTGCCTTTAATTATGAAACCGGTTGGCAAAGGTAAATTGAGTAAAAGGGATGGTGAAAAAATGGGTTTCCCTATCTTTCCATTATCATGGCTAGAGTCAGAAGGGTATAAGGAAGCCGGGTATTTTCCAGAAGCCGTAATTAATTTCTTGGCTTTATTAGGTTGGAATCCAGGAACGGAACAAGAGATTTTTACTTTATCGGACCTGGTGGAAACATTTAGTTTAGAACGCGTTAACAAAAGTGGTGCTCGTTTTGATCCAGAAAAAACCAAGTGGTATAATCAACATTATTTACAAAAGAGCAATAATGAGGATTTGGCTAAACTGTATTTTCCTACGGTAGATAAATATGCGGATGACGCCAACAGAAAAGAATTGGGCTATATCAACAAAGTAATTTCCTTAATCAAGGAAAGGGCCGTATTTGTATCGGATTTTTGGGAGCTGAGCGATTACTTCTTTATTGCACCATCGACCTACAATGAAAAGGCCGTAAAGAAACAATGGAAAGAAGATACCGCCGACATCATGAATCAATTGATTACGGTTCTCGAACCCATTTCCAATTTTAATTCGGAAAATACGGAACAGTTGGTCAAGGATTGGATTACGGAAACCGAGCTTTCTTTTGGTAAGGTTATGCCCCCCTTACGCCTTTTTTTAGTGGGTGACATGAAGGGCCCCCATATTTTTGACATTATGGAACTACTAGGAAAACAAGAAAGTATTTCTAGAATTCAAATGGCGTTAAGTCAATTGGGTTAATCCGTTCTTAAGAACCATCTGGTATAGTGGTTATAAATGTTTGGTAATTTTTTCCAAAACATCCATCGCCAAACGTGTTTTGTTTTCCGGAACAAAAAGATGATCATGATAGAAGGCCGCAACAACGTTACAGCTAATATTATTTTTGGTCAAAGCCCCAGCTATCGCGGCGGTTAAGCCAATAGCCTCTAATGAGGAATGTACGTTTAAAGTTATCCAAGAAGATACAAAGGCATATTCCAATTCGAGTTCTTCAGCTTTTTCTTTAGAAATGATATGGGTTACCCCTTCATACTCCTTAAATTCAAATATAATATGTGATCGGTCTACATCAAGAGGTGCTTTAGTAGTGATGAAAACATAGGTTCCAGGATTTAATTTTGGATGTAAACCTTTTAATAAGGAATTTAAATCTTTTTCTCCGGCCATACGAACGCTTTTAAGAGGGTGTTTAAAGAATTTGCCCGCCCTAACCCTTAAGGAAAATAAAATCGCCCAAAACAATATGTACGGGTCAAATAAGCCTTAAAAAGTCTATAGATAAATCATATGGGTTTGCACATCATTTCCCTTTTTTAGAATAAGTAGCATGGCCTTATATGATAAAATTATTTTTTAAACTTTCGGGTATTCAAAGTCTTTCGGCAATCTATAAAAATTAATAACAAGAATGCTAAATTAATTATCCGTCTTATTTATCCATCGGTTCGCTACCCAAGATTGCTGTTCTTGTGCAGTTAAAAAGGTCCAAGCCACTATTCTACTTTGTTTGTTTCCTTGTCCCATTGGTATTGTACGGTGTTCAACAGCCCCAATTTCCTCTAAACGGTTATAAAATGTTCTAAGATTGGATTGCTTTGACACCAATGTAGTGAACCAAGCACATTGTTTTGCAAAGTATTTACTTTCATTGATCATATTAAGAATAAATTTCCTTTCTCCGCCGTCCGTCCACAACTCACCACCTTGACCTCCAAAATTTAGTTCCGGTTTTTTTATTCGCTTCTTTTTAAGATTGCTCAATTTTCGCAATGTGCCGGCTTCTGCCTCTTTTTGGTTCGCATGAAAAGGGGGATTACAGATGGAAAAATCAATTTTCTCATTTGCATCCACTACTTCTTTAAAAATTTGCCCAGGATGAGTTTGGAGCCTAAGTTCTACTTTATCTTGTAAAGTTGGGTTTTTCGTGACGATAAGCACCGCCGAATCTATCTTCTTTTGGTCAATATCCGTTCCAGCAAAGGACCATCCGTAAACGGCATTTCCAATTATTGGATATATACAATTGGCCCCAACTCCTATGTCTAGGCCTTTTATGTGTTTACCTACAGGAATGACCCCTTTGTTTGTGGAAGCCAATAAATCGGCTAAATGATGTATATAATCGGCCCTACCGGGAATGGGCGGACAAAGAAAACCATTTGGTATATCCCAATATTCTATTCCATAATGAACTTTGACCAATGCCGTGTTCAGGGCTTTTACTGCCGTAGAATTAAAAAAGTCTATAGACTGCTTTCCGTATTTGTTTTTTATTATAAATTCTTTGAGGTTTGGGGACGAACCACAAAGTGCCTTTAGGTCATACCTACCCTTGTGTTTATTGCGCGGGTGTAATACAGGTGGTTTCTCCTCGTTCTTTTTAGTGGATTTTTGCATAGGTATTAGGCTGGGTAATTACATACAAAGCCAATGTTTTAAGATAATTAATTGTTTCGGCGCATTCGTTTGGGGCCGTACCATAACCAAAATCCGGTAATTGTAAAAATCAATAAAGCAACGCCCATAATAGATGTATACAGTACTTTCAAGGGGTTGTTACTAGTTCCTAGATATTGGTCCATTATAGATCCATCATGGATTCTTTCAATAAGATCAGAATAACGTTTTTCCGTATGTAAGAGCTTACCTGTAGTGCCATCTAGTTGAAGGCCCCAAATATGATCGGTATACGTGAATTTGACCATTCCCTTGTCTTTTCTAATATCTATTCTATCAATTTCAGTAGATAAATTAGGCGATACATTGTCCATTAAATAGGTGTTTGCTAAAAGCTGAAGACTATCAAGTGGCAACCAATCTGCTAAATCTGTGGATGTTCCTTGGTAAGACTTTGAAAGTATTAGCCCACCGCTATGTTTTTTCCAACCCAATAAAAGACCGGTAACCGATATAAAAAAGAAAAAAATAAAAAGTGCCGCCCCTGTAGCCCTATGTATCTTTCTAAACCTACGTAACCATTTGGCCTGCTTTTGCCTCTTTTTTACTGCCATTCAATTTTTCAACTTAACTAGGTGTCTACGCCTTGTTGCGCAAGTTAGCTAGTTTTGTAAAAGGACACTATATAAGATATTGTTAAAAGATGGATGCCAGATAAAATGAATGATATTGGAATTAAAGTAAGGATTGTATTGAGATAAAAAATATTGCATAGTTTTTATCTATTGAAATACTAAACTTCATAAATAAAATATTGATAAATTTACTTTCGATAGATATGGACAACTTTAAAAATCAATTATATCATGAGTAGTACTAATGGAAAAGGCGAAGCCTGGGACACGAATGAATCATCTGCTGCCGATTGCCCGTTTTTGAACGGCCAATTGAACCAAGCTGCAGGTGGCGGCACCAGCAATAGAGACTGGTGGCCAAATATGCTGAATTTAAACATCCTAAGACTGCATTCTAAAAAGGCAGATCCAATGGATGATGACTTTAATTATGCTGAAGAGTTTAAGACATTAGATCTTGCAGAGGTTAAAAAGGACATTGCTGATTTAATGACCAAGACCCAAGATTGGTGGCCTGCGGATTATGGCCATTATGGACCATTCTTTATCCGTATGGCCTGGCACAGTGCTGGTACTTACCGTATTGCAGATGGTAGGGGCGGCGCTAGTTCTGGAAATCAACGATTTGCACCATTGAACAGCTGGCCGGACAACGCTAATTTAGATAAGGCAAGACTTTTGTTATGGCCTATTAAACAGAAATATGGCAGAAAATTATCTTGGGCAGATCTTATGATATTGACCGGAAATGTGGCTCATGAAAGTATGGGACTACCAATGTTCGGTTTTGCAGGAGGACGTGAGGATATCTGGCAGCCGGAAGAAGATATTTACTGGGGCTCTGAAACGGAATGGTTAGGAAATAAATCTCGATACGACGAGGGCGGAAACGAATTGGAAAATCCGCTTGGTGCTGCACATATGGGTTTAATTTATGTTAATCCAGAAGGGCACAATGCAAACCCTGATCCTTTGGAGGCAGCGCACTATATAAGACAAACGTTCAAAAGAATGGCAATGAACGATTATGAGACCGTTGCCTTGATTGCAGGAGGGCACTCTTTTGGTAAAACACATGGTGCTGCCAGTCCGGACGACTATATTGAGGTTGAACCAGCAGCTGCAGATATAACCGCCCAAGGCTTAGGATGGAAAAACAACTATAATTCTGGTGTAGGTGCAGATACAATTACAAGTGGATTAGAAGGGGCATGGACACAAACACCCACTAAATGGAGCCATAAGTATTTTGAAAACTTATTTGGATTTGAATGGGAACTTACTAAAAGTCCTGCAGGGGCTTGGCAGTTTAAGCCTGTTGGTGATGCAGGCGCAGGAACGGTGCCAGATGCCCATATTGAAGGGAAAACACACCAGCCGTTTATGTTGGTGACGGATATGTCTCTAAGAATGGATCCGGAATATGAAAAAATATCCAGACACTTTTTGGAAAATCCAAAAGAATTTGAAGATGCTTATGCTCGTGCTTGGTTTAAGTTGACCCACCGTGATATGGGACCTAAGGAAAGGTATTTAGGACCTGAAGTGCCACAAGAGGAACTATTATGGCAAGACCCAGTGCCATCTGTTGATTTTGAATTGATAAATGATAGCGATATCGCAGAATTGAAAAAAAGTATTTTATCTTCTGGACTTTCAACTTCAGAATTGGTAGCTACTGCTTGGGCGTCCGCTTCTACTTACAGGGATTCTGATAAACGTGGAGGGGCCAATGGAGGTAGAATCCGTTTGGCACCGCAAAAGGATTGGAAAGTTAACAATCCCGCGCAATTGACAAAAGTTGTTCAAACTTTGGAGAGAATACAAAAAGAATTCAACGATAAGCAGTCTGGCAACAAAAAAGTATCATTTGCTGATTTAGTTGTTTTGGCAGGTACTGCAGCAGTTGAAAATGCCGCCCGTTTGGCAGGTTTTGAAACAGAAGTGGAATTCGCTCCGGGCCGTACCGATGCGACACAGGAAATGACCGACGTAGAAGCTTTTGAAGCGCTAGAGCCAATTGCCGACGGATTCAGAAACTTTACGAAACAAAAATATTCTGTTAATGCCGAAGAACTTTTGGTAGATAGAGCCAACTTACTAACATTGACCGCTCCAGAGATGACCGTTCTTGTTGGTGGACTGCGTGTGTTGGGAACTAATTATGACGGTTCTAACCATGGTGTGTTTACTAATAATCCAGGTGTATTGACCAATGATTTCTTTGTTAATTTATTGGATATGGGCACTACATGGAAAGCCACTACAGAGGATGACACGGTATTTGAAGGAAGTGACCGCAAGACCGGTAACGTAAAATGGACCGCCACAAGGGCAGATCTTATTTTCGGTTCAAATTCCGAATTACGTGCTCTGGCAGAGGTTTATGGAACAGAAGATGCAAAACAAAAATTTGTACGAGATTTCACAAGAACTTGGACCAAGATTATGAACTTGGATCGTTTTGATATTTAATACAATAAACTTAACCCCGTAGGAAAAGGCAGCTGTAACAGCTGCCTTTTTAATTATACTAAGTGGTGTTAAATATTGCTTTGACCAAATGTCAACAAATTATTATCCGGATCTAAAAGGGAAAACTCCTTTTGTCCCCAAGGTCTTATCCCTAGTTTTCCATTAGGATGTATTGATACTCGCCGCTCTAATAGCAAACGGTATATTTCGTCTATTGCATTGGTTCTGATATAGATTTGGCCATAATTATCTTTAGGATTTAAATCTTTAAATAGAAAAAAATGTAATTCGACCGCATCTTTCTTAAGCATGAGATAATCATGATATTCTTGGGTGCCTATTTCTTCAAAACCAAGAGATTTTATATAGTATGATTTGGTCATTGTCTTATTTCGCATGGGCAACTTTGGATGAACCGTTATTAACATAAGTACAGGTATTGTGAGTGATAGAAGATACTTTAAATATAGTTTAATGTGGTTAAGCTTGATGTTTTAATATAACCGGTAAATTAAGATGTCATGTATATAACTTAAAGAAATACAGGGATGTAACAAATACGGACATTTAGCTACTTATATTAAGAAGGGTTTCTGTATCTTCCAGTATTAACAATAAAATTAATAATTATGGGCTCATTTATTTGGATTCCGATAGCGTTTCTTGTCATTTTCACCGTGCTATCCGGTGTATTTATTGTAAAACAGCAGACAGCGGTATTAATTGAGACATTTGGTAGGTTTACCAGTGTTCGTCATTCCGGAATCCAGTTTAAGATTCCATTCGTACAAAGGATAGCGGCAAGAATAGGTCTAAAAATTCAGCAGCTTGATGTGATTATAGAAACAAAAACCTTGGACGATGTTTTTGTGAAACTTAAGGTTTCCGTGCAGTATGTGGTTATCAGGGAAAAGGTTTACGATGCATTTTATAAGCTTGAATATCCTCATGAACAAATTACTTCCTATGTATTTGATGTAGTAAGGGCCGAGGTTCCTAAAATGAAGTTGGATGATGTTTTTGTACGCAAAGATGATATCGCCATAGCGGTAAAATCAGAATTACAGGATGCCATGCTAGATTATGGTTATGACATTATAAAGACCTTGGTGACGGATATTGACCCGGATGCGCAGGTTAAAGAAGCAATGAACCGCATAAATGCTTCTGAACGTCAAAAAACAGCAGCGCAATTTGAAGGGGATGCCGCACGTATCTTAATTGTAGAAAAAGCAAAGGCAGAAGCGGAAAGTAAGCGGTTACAAGGGCAAGGTATAGCCGATCAAAGAAGGGAAATAGCAAGGGGACTTGAAGAATCCGTAGAAGTATTGAACAAAGTGGGTATAAACTCACAGGAAGCCTCTGCCCTGATCGTGGTAACACAACATTATGACACGCTACAGAGTATTGGGGAAGAAACAAATACCAACCTGATTTTATTGCCCAATTCCCCACAAGCGGGAAGTGATATGCTGAACAATATGGTGGCAAGTTTTACCGCAAGTAATATGATAGGGGAAAGCATGAAAAAAACGAACAAGCCAAAGCCTAAGGAATAAGGATTAGTATTATACCTGTACAATAGAAAGACTCAAAGAGTTTATTAATCGTACAAGTACGTATATAGAAAGAGGCCATTAAGCATAATGTTTAATGGCCTCTTGCATTTCATTTTATTATAGTGCAAACGTTTTGAAATCTACCTATTTTTTATCCTGTATTTTAGCCCATGAATCCCTAAGCCCTACTGTTCTATTAAAAACCAATAGGTTGTCGTTACTATCTGGGTCAACACAGAAATAACCTAAACGTTGAAACTGAAAACGGTCGCCTATAGCAGCACTTTTTAGAGCGGGTTCTACATAACCTGTAATAATGCTCAAGGAATCTGGATTAATAAATTCCAAAAAATCCTTATCCTTGTGGGTATCCGGACTTTCATCGGTAAATAAACGGTCATATAACCTTACTTCGGTCTTAATTGCATGTGCTATTGACACCCAGTGCAAAGTACCCTTTACCCTTCTTAAACTTTCTTCGGTACCACTTCCACTTTTACTTTTAGGGTCGTAAGTACATTGTACCTCTACAATATTCCCGTCGGTATCTTTAGTACAGCTCTCCGCCTTAATAATATATCCGTTTTTTAGTCGAACTTCTCCTCCCAACTTTAAACGGAAGAATTTTTTATTAGCTTCTTCTTTAAAATCTTCCTGCTCAATATATAATTCCCTTGAAAAAGGTACTTGCCTTGATCCGGCATGCTCGTCTTCTGGTGAGTTTTCGGCCTCTAACCATTCCGTTTGTCCTTCAGGATAATTGGTAATAACCAATTTTAATGGATTTAAAACTCCCATTACCCTATGGGTGGTCTTATTTAAATGTTCCCTTATTGTAAATTCCAACAAGGAAACGTCAATAAGATTGTCTCTTTTGGCGATTCCGATAGTGTCCACAAAGTTGCGAATGGATTCAGGAGTATAACCTCTTCTGCGCAATCCAGAAATCGTTGGCATTCTTGGATCGTCCCATCCGTTTACAAAACCTTGCTCTACCAATTGTAACAACTTTCGTTTGCTAACAACCGTATGACTAAGGTTTCTACGCGCAAATTCACGCTGTTTAGGCCGTATCTTACCAGGCTCATAAACCTGGTCCAAAAACCAATTGTATAATTCACGGTGCATTGCAAACTCTAGCGTACAAAATGAATGGGATACTTGCTCAATATAATCGCTTTCGCCATGTGTCCAATCATACATAGGGTAAATACACCAATCGGTATTTGTTCTATGGTGCGCCTTATGTAAGACCCGGTACATGATAGGGTCCCTCATTAACATATTTGATGAGGACATATCTATTTTAGCTCTAAGTACATGAGTGCCCTCACCAAATTCACCGCGTTTCATTTGATCAAAAAGGTCTAAATTTTCTTCAATGGACCGATTTCTATTTGGACTATTGGTGCCAGGCTCTGTTGGTGTACCTTTTTGGGCGGCCATTTCTTCAGATGATTGATCATCTACATAAGCTTTTCCTTCCTTGATTAAAATAATGGCCCAATCATATAATTGTTGGAAATAATCTGACGCATACCGTTCGGTATCCCACGAGAAGCCCAGCCATTCCACATCTTTTTTAATGGCATCAACATACTCTTGTTCTTCTTTTGCCGGATTGGTATCGTCAAACCTCAGATTTACAGGTGCATTATACCGTAAGCCTAAACCAAAATTTAAGCAAATGGAACTTGCATGACCAATGTGCAAATATCCATTTGGTTCTGGGGGAAATCTAAAACGTAGATCCTCTCTTCCATAGCCATTTGCAAGGTCTTCCTCTACTATTTGTTCAATAAAATTCAAAGACTTTGATGTCTCGTTCATGTCGTTTAATTTCAGTCTACAAAAGTAGCAAAATTGACTTAACTTAAAGGTTTAAATATAACTGACCTTATTTTAAATGACTTTCACAACAGAAATGTTCCTTCCGACAACATAAAATTCCATTTCGTCGGTAATATTGACATATTTGACTATGAATTGTAGGTGAAGTAAATAATTTATTAACCGACTTTTCAACCGTAGTGGCCCCCAAAACTACAAATACTTATGAAAAACTTGACCAGAAATTACATGTTTAGCGCATTGCTAATGCTGTTTGGAGCTCTCCAACTATCAGCACAGGCAATAGTCATCAATGCACCGGAACCTGCGGATAACCCAAATTTATCCGGTAATTCCCCATGGACATCCGTTTGTGCGGGAAATGGAGGATTTAATGATTATTATGTGAATATCACATGGGCCGGTACCGCAAATGCCGCCAACCAATTTATATTGGAGCTTTCAGATGCTTCGGGTAATTTTGGGTCTGCAACCGAATTGCTTGTCATAACCGACAAAAATTCAGTTAAAAACTTTGACGTCAATTTTGCAATCCCTACCGATACTAGGGGACAAGGATACAAATTACGTGTAAGAAGTACTGATCCGGTTAAGGTTGGTGCAGAATCAGAAGCATTCAATATGTACTATATGGATGTAACCAGTAGTCTTAACATTAGTGAGATAGGCGATGGTATTCCTCCCGGAAGTGTTTGCAGTACGGGACCCATAACATTACAAGTTGATAATATTCCCAATCCAGAAACCTATCAGTATATTTGGTATCGTAGTGGTACCGAAATTAGTGGTGAAAAAGGACATACCTTATTCGTTACGCAATCCGGTATGTACAATGCCTATGTTGATTATGGCCCTTCTTGTACAGGTTCTGGTAATACAGATTCTAACATTGTTGATGTTAGTATTGGGGCATCTGGTAACGGAATTGCTATAAATGCACCAACAAAAACTTCATTATGTAGTACAGATATAGAAACCCTAAGTATTAATACTACCGACCCCTCTTGGAATTATCAATGGTATAAAGATGGTACGGCCATTACCGGTGCAATTGCATCTACCTATTCCGTAAACGCTTCCAATAATGGGTTTGAGGGTGATTATGTCGTTGAAATTTCCGGAACCGGTATTTGTAACGAACAATCGGCACCTATTACCATTTCCAATGCAGATGCATTCACCGTAACCATACAAAACGATACGGATCTGGTACTATTACCTTCACAAACACATACTTTAACGGTTGCTACAACGGCAAATACTCCAAACTTTAAATGGTTTAAGGACGGCGTTGAACTTAATGGCCAAACTTCTGATAACTTAACGATAACACAAGCAGGTTCATATTATGCTGAAGTTACCCAAACAGGTGGTTCTTGTGCGGTCACTAGCAAGAATTCTGAGATGATAAACGTGGTAAGTCCAGAATCATTTAGCATAACAATTACTTATAACGATTCCTATAATGCATGTGAATCTACTTCCATTAATTTAGGTGTTGAGCGTATCAACGCAATTGCGGAGGATGGCTCTACTACAGATGTAACCTCAGCATTAATAGATGCATTTACTTACCAATGGGAAAAAGATAATGTAGCGATTAACGGAGCTAATGGGCAGACGGTTAGTATTGGCTCTAATAGTGAGAACGGAGTCTATGGACTTTCGGCAAGTATTGAAACGTTCAATGCTACATCCAATTCCTTGACAGTACAACTACTGACCAACGAAACCTTGTCCATAGCTAGTTCGGGAACAGTATTTTGTGCTATGGGTGAAGCCATTACGTTATCTACGGACACTGATTTGAGTGAAGGGAATTTCAACTGGCAATTGAACGGCGCTTCCATAAATACGAGCGACACTTCATTGAGCGTGACTGAAACTGGCATATATCAACTGGTGTTAGATCATGATGGATGTTCTTTGGTCTCCAATGAAATAACAATCTCACCAATGGACGAGAACTTGATTACCATTGATGAAGGTTCTGATATTGTGCTAACGGAAGGATCAACAAAAACAATAACCGCTAGCGGAGGTACAAGTTATAGATGGTTGAACACCAACAATGAAGAACTAAGTGCATCCAACAGCTTGTCACTTACGGAGCCGGGCAGTTATACCTTAATTGCTAGCATAGATAATTGCGACGTTGTAAAACAGGTGGAGGTGTCCTTATTGGATACATTTAAGGTTCCTAACGTAATTACCGTAAATGGAGATGGTATCAACGATCAATGGATAATTCCTAATTCTTACTCTAACAAACCGGATATCAATGTTATCATATATAACGAACAAGGCCAAGAAGTAATTAATGAATTTGGCTATAAAAATAATTGGCCGCAGTCAGCCACTGCGTTCACCAAACAAAATATGGTGTTTTATTATAAAATAAGAAACGCCAGTGATGTCCTTAAACAAGGAACAATCACAGTAATACGTTAAGCCCACCATGCTAAAGAAAAGTGTTTTATACCTATTGTTATTTTTGTTCGCCATTGTAAAAATGGTTGCTCAGGAAGATAGTCCTTTTGTGGCCTATGATGTACCTGCACAGAACTTATTGAAGTATAACAGGTTTTTGATCAACCCTACGTTTTCTACGGTTAGGGAAGATAAATCCTATATTAATCTGTTGCACAGAAATCAATCCGTTCAGTTTGATGACAATAACCAAAACTACTTTTTAAGCTATAGTGGTCGTATTAGTGATCGAACTGGTTTAGGATTGAGCCTATATTCCCAAAGAATGGGAACCTTAAGTAATTTTGGTGTCTTGGCCAACTATGCTTATGGTATTAAACTTAACGATAAAAGCAACTTTACTTTTGGAGCCAATGTTTCTTACTATAATAGTGGTTTTGACCAAGGTAGGGCTTCCACGGTAGAAGAAGATCCATTCTTGGCCGGTTTACAAGATCAAAATCTCATTTCTTTTCAACCTGGTTTCAACTTGTCCTATGGTAAATTTGATGTAGGAATGTTTGCTGAAAATCTGTTTGATTATAATATTAAGACCAGTGAGTCCTTAACAGCGTTTAAAGACAAAACCTTTTCGGGCCATTTACAATATACCCATCAGTTTCAAAATCAATCAGGTATTTTGCAAGAAGGTAGGTTGTTGCCTTTGGCACGTGTTAGAAAGATAGGGGAAGAAGATGTTACATTAGGCGGTAGTTTAATATTGGATTTACCAAAATTAGGGTGGATTCAAGGTGGCTATGATAGCTTCTATGGCGCAGCGGCAGGTGTAGGTTTTAATTTAAACCGAAGGGTATCTTTAGGATATACCATGGAAAAAGGGCTGTCCAATAATTTTGATAATTTTGGATTGACCCATGAGATTTCCTTTGCCTATTCCTTTACCCCAAACCTTACCGAGGACAGGGTTATGTTAGAGGACGATTTTGAAGATGAACTGGTAAATAATGACCTGGAGCCCGAGAATCTGGCCACCAATGAAGAGGTAGCTATACTAAAACAAAAATTGGCAGAAAATGATGCCATTATAGAGGAATTGATGTTTCGTCAAGATTCAATTGAAAATGCAAGACAAAGCGACCTAGAGCGTCGTTTTGAAATGGTCATGCGTATGGTAAGAAACGAAACCAATGGCAATAGACCAGACTTGGAGAAAAAGGCAAAGGACCTATTTATGAATAAAACGGACAATACCAATATAGCCTCTGTTGATAAACCTATTTCCCCTCAAGAGGATAGAGTTGCTTTTGCGGAAAGTCCTAAGGATAATGTTCAGGAACCGGCTTCTAAGCAAGAAAAAGAGGCTACTAGCACTGGTATGGAATCTGCCCTTTCTCAAAATGAAGCATCACCAAAAGTACTTAAACCTGTAAAGGAAATTAGTTCCCAGACCAACGAGGTAAACAAGTTGCAACATACACAACCTAAGGATGCCGTAGCGATCAACAATCGTACTACGACAACCGGCTCTCGCCAAGAAACCGCTCAGGACAAGGTAAAGAGCAGAAGGTTCAAGGACCTGCCCAATGTTAAGGATGGCTATTATGTAGTTGCCAATGTATATAAAGGGGGCAAGTATATGGATAAGTTTTTAGGTTCTTTAAACGAACAGGGTATAGATGCGGATGTTATCGATAATCCCAACAACGGCCTTAAATATGTTTACCTACAACGATTTGAAACTTTTGAGGAGGCCATGGCGGCCCATGATTCCAATTTAAACGGAAGGTATGACGGTAAAATGTGGATAATGAATGTAGATAATAGATATACAAACGATGCTTATGTTAGTAACGTTAAAAAGATTCAGCAAAAATCCTCAAAGTATGATGATACTATTCTTTCAAAGAATGTAGTTGTGAAAGATAACGTTGCGGCAAATGATATCAAATCCAAATCTTATGTTATTGAAGGTGCAGGGTCTGGCTATTATCTAATTGCAAATGTCTTTGCAAACCCTAACAATGCAAAACGTTTTGTACAACTTTTAAATTCCTTTGGTCTTAGTGCTAGCTATTTCATCAATCCTGAGAATAATTATAGATATGTCTATCTAAAAAAGCATGATTCATGGACCAATGCGTTAATCTCATACTATTCTAAACTCAATGATGCGTATAATGAAAAGATGTGGATTATGCGTGTAAACGAGGAACAAATGGCATGATTCTGACAAAGACCTAAACCGAACGTTCAACACCTTCCAAAGCATAATGTTCATTATCACTAAACAATTAACTCTTTTCCAATTATAAACAGCACTCTTTTTCAAAGCTGTTCACAACCTTTAGGACCTTATACTAAAATTCAGTTACAGGGAACTAAGATTGCGAATGCTCAGTATAGTATCACGGTCCATTTCCTACCGCATTTTAGTATTATAGATTAACCCTATACATCATTGTCTATTGATAGTTAAAGGTTGTGATCAGAAGGATATTTATATTTTTAAACCTTTTTGATTGGTACTGTTCCGTTTAATAAATAATTAAGCTGGTTGATTTACATCCCAAACGATACTACCATATCACCACTATATAGCAGCGTGTCATTTAACCTTTAATTGCGCATTTTAATTATATAACTTTAGTGCAAAGACCTATGATGCTCAAAAGCTTTTTTAAAGGCAATGTAAGGGTGTAATTATAACTCTAACATGCTTTTTGATTTAACGATCTAAAAGGCAGCGTATCACCTTTTCTATCATAGCAGAAAGATAGTGTTGGAGCATAGTATATTGCGTTGCTTAAAAGGGCTCTTTTAAACCCGCCAAATTATTGTAACGGGCAACAAAACGTTACACAACTTAGAATTAAAATCATTTAAGATTTTTATAAACCTGCAGGTCTACTCCTATAACGTTTTGAAATAGGTTCTTAAAATCTGTTTGGAGATTGGACAATGCGCTCATTCAATAAAATGACACCAATAACAACAACCCCAACACCAATAGTTTTACTATTTAAGTACTTCATAGAGCTCCATTTGGTGGTTCATAATTCTTATCAGAGAGATAAGAAATGTTCAATTATTGCACATTTAAATAGATGCTAATAAAAAGGACATTTGGTAGTAATACGTTTAACTAACTATTTGCACATGGTCTTTGATTTAATTGCCGAATTTGAAGCAAGTTTCAATATTTTGAAAAGAGTTTTTTAAGGCTATAATAACAATTGAACCAATTATGGAATATTCCGTTCCATTAATTAATTCCATTTTTTATGAAAGCTATCGGTTAAAGCATAATGAGCTGCATACTTTTCCAAAGGAAAACGCCTACCTGTATAATATGATCGTTCTTTTAATCAATCAAAAAAACATGATGTAG
The DNA here is from genome assembly GCF_007827235.1 of Maribacter sp. MAR_2009_72. Taxonomy (NCBI): domain Bacteria; kingdom Pseudomonadati; phylum Bacteroidota; class Flavobacteriia; order Flavobacteriales; family Flavobacteriaceae; genus Maribacter; species Maribacter sp. MAR_2009_72. Next base: position 2,797,310 of record NZ_VISB01000001.1, read on the forward strand.
TTTAGGTAGGTTACTTGCAGAACTTTAACAGGAAATTTCTAAAGTTAAAATCATGTTCATCACCAACAATTCTAAAACTTTCGCAAGCTTTTTCAATTTTTCCAGTTGCCAAATAGGAAATCCCTAAATTTCTTGACATGTCCCTAAGCATTATATGGGTAAATTCGTTTTCCGAAATCGCTGTATCCAACGCTTGTTCATAAAAATCAATTGCCGAAATGAAATCAAGGGTTTTATAATAATCATCTGCTTTTTTTACATGATGATAAAAGTCCCAGTTTTCTTTTTTTATAAAGTATTTGCCTTGTTCAAAAAAATTAAACTTTTGTACAATTAAAATATTTTTTCCCGTACTGTTTTTCCAATATTTTTCTGAATCCTGAACGACTTTCCTAAAGGATTTGTCGAAGCTTTTGTTTATCCCCTGCTCTACCATAATATCCAGAATTTCATTATTTCTGGTTAAAACGAACGAACCCTTTAATTGATGTCTTTGTGCACTAGTCTTTGAGTAACTATATATAGATTTCCGCAGATAGTTTGAAAAAGAGGTTTCGTAATAAAATTCAGGATTTAAGCTAAACGACCTATGAAAGATAGTATCATTTTCTTTGATAAAATAGGTTTCTTGATACAAATTGTTTTCAATCAAAAAATCACTTTTTCTTAAAAAATAATAACTTAATTCATCACCATGCTCCTTTAACACTAAAAATTTATTATCAAATGAAAAGCTAAACTTTCTAATTCCTATATGAAGTTCAGAATTCAAAACAGTATACTTACTGGAAACTCCCTTTTCTTCATAATTAATGGATATATACGCTTTTCCCGAAGTAAATTCATAAGATAGAAAAGATGCGAACAAAGGATGATTAACCTCTAAATCCTTTCCATCTTGGTATATCACTTTATGACAAAACCACTTGCCTTCAAGAGAATTTTTGCAGTAAAGATTTGAAATGGAAACCAGAAAAATTACAATAAAAAGTTTTTGGTTCAAATTAGTTGAGTTTAATGCTATGGAATATTTGGTCATAAAGGTATCAAATCTTTAAACTTTCGTGTTTAATCCCCAAAATAAACAATTGATAATTCATGCGTTTTTTAATCAAATCAACCCCTTTTTTTGCTGATTTAAAGGTACATTTTACCTGTATTGCGTTTTATGTACAGTTGGTGTTTGCACAGCAATTTTCATCCATTTAGGTCGCTAAATTTAACTTTTACCATGGCTATTGGAACATTGTTGGTTTAAATAAATTACCTCAAAAGAAGAATCTTAATGATCGGTCAAATGCACTAAATAGGGCATAAAATGGGTATTTACTAAAAATCAAACCCATTTTTATTGCGGTTTCACAACAGAAACAGAACATACCACAACATTAAATTTCCTAGCTAATTACTATAGTGAATATTTGTTATTGGAGAATTCCACAGATTTTGGGTTAAACCAGCGCGTGAACTTCCCCACTATTAAATAGCACATGACCAAACTGACTGTTTTTTTTGATTTTATTAAGCGTTCTTCACTTATGGGAAAAATTTTCTCCAAAGGTTTGTTTTTCATTTTATTCTTGTTGTTGGGTTTCAACACAGCGTATTCTCAAGTAAAAAGAGATTTTGCGGTGCGTTATGAAGCTGATATTCGCGGAGAGATAACTTTTATTGCGAACAACATCGTCAACCGCTATATACCAGAATCCTCAGGTAGAAGATGGGTATGGAGAAATGGCCGTTGGAGAAGGGAAAACTTTACTATTCCAGAGGTATCACCTAACGAACCATATAACGATACTCGTGGTGCATCTAGTGCAAACGACTCATTTGATATGCGTTATATTGATGTAGATGGGGACTCTTCTACATTTAGCTCAAGTAGCGCTACACTTAATATTCCGGACTATGAATGTTCAATGATACGTTATGCCGGTCTTTATTGGTCAGCGGTTTATACCAACGCCGACCGTAGTAATATTGATGAAATAAAATTTAGGGTTCCAGGTGGTGCCTATCAGGATATCGTTGCGGATGACGAGCTTTTTGATGGTTTTAACGATATAGATTTTGGATATTATGCGCCTTACGCATATTATAAGGACATAACGTCCATTGTTTCAGCTTTACCAAACCCTAATGGTGAGTATTTTGTAGCCAATGTACGGGCAGATAATAGCCGTACGGTCAGTGGTGGTATTTCCGGTGGTTGGAAAATGGTTGTAGTATATGAAAACCCAAATTTACCAGGGGATAAATTCATAACCACCTTTGACGGATATGCGGGAATAAAATCTGGCGAAAGTGTAGATATTCCTATCAGCGGATATACAACATTACCCGCTCCTTTTCCTGTGTATGCCAATATGGGTGTGGCCGCTTTGGAAGGAGATAATGTAATTGATGGAGATGCATTGCAGATTAACGCCAATGGGTCTTTTACCACCTTATCAAACGGTGAGAACCCTGCCAACAACTTCTTCAATTCAAGTATCACTATTGACGATGTTCCTTACACCAACAGAAATCCAAATAGTATAAACACCTTGGGTTGGGATGTAGATTATTTTGAAATTCCTAACGGTGGAGTCAACAATACCATTATTCCTAATGGATCAACCAGTGCTACGCTTAGAGCCACTTCCTCTCAAGACAAATATGATATCTTTTTTGCTTCGTTTGATGTGGATATCATTGCACCTAACATTGTGTTGGAAAAAAGGGTTCAGACGCCCGGCGGTGTAGATATAACGGGTGAAGGTGTTAATTTAGGCCAAACCTTGGATTATGTGCTGACTTTTGAGAATATTGGTAACGATGATGGGGTAGGCTATACTATAAGAGATGTACTTCCTGTTAATGTCTCTCCGCCAAACGGACGTAGTTTTTTCAATGCTTCTGATTTTTCATACCCAGATGGAGTTACCTATACGTATGACCCCTTAACTCGCGAGATTATTTTTTCTGTCCCGGACAGATACGTAGAAGATGAGGATTCTGAATATTCCATTCGTTTTCGTGTACAAGTAGCGGAAAACTGTTTTGACTTCGTAAACGCATGTTCTGATTTAATTGAAAATGTGGCCTATGGCACCTATCGTGGAGAAAATAATTCTGCAATGGTAACGGACGACCCCAGTGTAAGTGAATTTAACTCATGTGGTTTTACGGTTCCAGGTGCTACTAATTTCCTTTTGGACGACCTTAGTGCTTGTAGCTTTGACAGAACGGTTACCTTATGTGGTGCAAATACAATTTTGACAGCGGGACAAGGTTTCGACTCTTACGTATGGTATCAGGACACCAATGGCAATGGGGAACTGGACAGTTTGGATGTTGAAATTAATGATGGTGACCCAGATAATGACCCAAGTACGCAAGTAGTTACTACTCCTGGTGTTTATATCGTAGATAAAATTGTTGCCGCACCTTGTATTGGTTACCAAGAAGTCATTACGGTTGAACCCTTTGGTTCTGGTAATATACCCAATCCTGTTACCGAATATTTTAATGAAGTTAATAACGATAGTGATCCTTCAAATGACATACCTGGAGAAATAGTTAATTGTACTATAGACAATTCTTTCATCCCAAAGATTTTCTTGTGCGGCATTAATGATTCTCAACCATTAGCGGTAAATATTGTAGATGCCCAAAGTGTTAGCTGGGAATTGTTGGACGAAGGCAGTTGTGCTCCGGTTGGCGAGGATTGTGCCAATAAAGCACTTACTTGTAATTGGACGGAAGTTGGCACTGGAAGTAACTTTCTATTAAATGCTCCTGGAGAATATAGATTATCCGTTATCAATAGAAATGGATGTATCAGCCGCTATTATTTTAAAGGGTTCCAGAACAATTTGGATATAGATTACACCAATAGGGATATTGTTTGTAATACAGACGGTAATATTACCATAACCAACTTGGGCAGTGGATATGGTTACCAGTTGATAGATAATGAAACCAATAACATTCTTGTTCCGTTTAGCGCAAACAATGGTCCAAGTTTTGACTTTTCTTCTGGCGAGAACGGTTCTTATAGGGTAGAGGTTACACCTACGGACATCAATGGAGATGTAATACCAAACGCCTGTGTTTTTACTACGGAAGTAATAGGTATTTTAGATAGAGACGTTACCTATAATGTTAATGTAACTCCAGAATTCTGTTATGAACTAGGGTCTATCAATTTACAGATCAATAATGCGGATGCGGTATATAACTACGAAATTAGAATAGATGATGGAAGTAATGGAGGATTAGGCACTCTTTTGGACAGTGAAAATGGACAAACGGACAACAATTTTACCTTTACGGATTTAAGTGCAGGGGGCTATATTGCTTTAATTTCAACCGCAGATGGTTGTTCATATAGTGAGAATGTTACTATTGTGGATAACAATGACCTAACATTAAGTGCAAGGGTTTCTCAACATATTACCTGTAGGGAAGGTAATATCCAAATGGATTCTGATGGGGGCACAACGCCACATACCTATGCAATCTGGTCATATGTAGATGAATCAGGAAATACGGTAACTTCATATCCTTCGTATGCAGATATACCTGCAACCAATTTTCAGACAAGTCAAATTTTTGACATTTTAGACCCGGGGGCCTATACATTTGTAGTGTTAGATAGAAATGGGTGTTACCAAGTTTCCAACACTGTTGAAATAGAATTTCAACCTGCGGCGGAATTTAACGCCACTACAGTAGTAGATGTTAACTGTTTTGGGGATGCTAGCGGTAGATTACAATATAATTTAATTGATAATAACGGTTATCAATTAACCTTTTCCTTATTTGATGCCGACGACCAACCTCTTGGCGAAAACGGCACAGGTAATTTTTCAAATTTACCGGCAGGGGATTATCGTGTATTGATAAACCAAAGAAGAGGTAGTGCTTCTTGTGATTATGAGGAAAATTATACCATTGGTTCGCCTGCTTCGGCAGTGCAGGGAGATGCTGTATTGATTCAAGATTATACTTGTGTTCAAGACGGGATTATTGAAGCACAGAACGTAACCGGTGGTGTTGCCCCTTATGAGTATAGTATTGATGGTGTCAATTTTATTCCAGATACGGTGGCCAACGCAAATCGTTTTGAGAATTTGGTAGATGGTAGTTATTATATCACTATCAGGGATGCCAACGGGTGTATTTTTATAACTAACGTGATAATGATTGATGCGCCAAACCCTCCTACAGACTTAAATATCACGGCAACGCAGATAACATGTCCTGATCAAACTGTAGATCTTAGGGTGTCCACTACAAATGGTTCAGCTCCTTTTACGTATGCCATTGTTGCCCCAACAGTAATAAACCCCACAAGTACTGTAGGCAATGAAGCTAATTTTGACGGACTGGCACCAGACACCTATACGGTAAGGGTTACAGATACTGATGGCTGTTTCTATGAAGAAAATTATACGATAAACGGTATAAACCCCATATCGGCTTCTGGAACTACCGTTCAACCTGTTTCTTGTTTTGGAGCAACAGATGGCAGCATTCGTTTTAATGTAACATTTCAAAGCGGACAAAATTTCACATATTCCATTACAGGCCCATCCGGTTTTACCAGCAATGGAGGGACACAAGCGGTAATCAACAATTTAAATAATTTGGAGGCTGGAGACTATGTAATAAATATTACGGATACCGCTACAAATTGTACGTATACTACCACCCATGAACTGGAAGGTCCTGCATCTGCATTGGCTATAACATCAATTAATGAAACACAACCTACTTGTCTAACAGATGGTAGTGTTAGTATTACTGCTACAGGTGGATGGGGTGGTTACTCCTTTTCATTGAACAACCCAGATGGTTCATCGTTTGGTACAAATAGTACAGGTAATTTCAACGGATTGACCCAACCGGGAACATATAACGGAACATTAACGGATTCCAATAATTGCGCAATACCTTTCTCATTTACATTAGATCCCGCAACAGCACCTGTCCTAGTTGTTACTCCAAACCAAGATTGTTTTGATAGCTCTACACTTTTGACCTTGACGGCAAATGTAACTTCAGGAGGTGACGGAAATTTTGAATATAGCATTAACGGAGCACCTTTTACAACAAATAATGTATTCTCCAATTTATCTTCAGGAACATATACAATAGATGTAAGGGATGGTAAAAACTGTACGGATACAGAAACAATCGTTGTCAATCCGGAGCTAACGGTTACCGCCAGTGCGGGCAACATTACCGCCTGTGGTTCTGCCACTGATGTGGCGATCGCCGGAGCGGGCGGTGACGGCAACTATGTCTACGCGGTAGTGGACAACGGCACTACGCCCACATCGGGCGACTTTGTGCCCAACAGTACGATCTCGGTTACGGGTACGGGCGACTACGACGTCTATGTAAGGGACAACGGCGGCAGCGCCGGTTTCTGCGAGAGCGTATACGCCATCACGATCGACCAGGACCTGCCGTTGGCACTTTCCGTTTCCAATACTCCTATATTGTGTAGTGGAGATTCTTCAACCATATCAATTAATGTTACTGGGGGTGAAGCTCCGTACACCTATAGTATTAATAATGGTGCTAATTTTCAAACGGAAAGCATCTTCCCTAACCAACCAGCCGGAGACTATACTATTATTGTAAGGGATGTTAACAATTGTGATATTACAGAACAATATAGTTTTACGGAACCATACCCATTATCTGCATCAGCTGCAATTACTGCATTAATTGAATGTAACCCAACATTAGGTGCAGAGGTTAGAATAACAAATGCAATGGGCGGTACTTCTCCTTATATGTATAGTTTTACGGGTGGTAGCAGTTATGACAATAATCCTATTGGATATTTATTTGCAGGCAACCAAACTGTTTACATCAGAGATGCCAATAATTGTATATATCCTATGGATGTTACAGTTCAACCAGAGCCAACACCTCCTACATTGTCAAGTACTATTGATTACGAATGTGACGGAGAAGGTACAGTTACCATTACACCGAGCGGAGGGGCTTATAATTACAACTCTTATAGTATTGACGGATCTGTTAATACTCCGGCTACCAACAACGTGTTTAATAATGTGTCGGTGGGTACGCACACGTTTGAAGTATCTTATATTAGCTCAACTCCTCCTGCTCCTAGTTACTTGTTTACGGAAGATTTTAGAAGCGGGGTAAATACCAGTATACCAGAAATTGACCCACTTTATGTATACGAGCCTCAAACTTCATCTATAATTGATGATGGTGAATATTCAGTAACCAATTTTGTTACACATCCTGGTTGGGTTAGTCCTGTTGACCATACTGGTTTGCCAAATGGCAGATTCTTAGCTATTAACGTTGGGGGTGTTGCCGGTGTTGGCGGTATAATGTATGCAAGAAGAAATCTTGAGGTAATTCCAAATATTCCTATTACAATCTCTTTAGAAGCATTTAACCTATTGGCGACTGGTAGTGGAGGCGGTGACCCAACTATTGTCATTGAACTAGTTGACGGATCAGGTAATGTTATTGAAAGTACCGCAACGGGCAATGTACCTAAGAATAATGGTCCTAATGATTGGCAAACATACGCGTTAACATTAAACCCTGGTGCTAATACAAATCTGGATATTGTAATTAGAACCAATTCGGCAGTGCTAAACGGAAATGATATTGCAATTGATGATTTACAGGCATTTCAAAATCCAGCACAATGTCCAAGAACAGTTAGTATAGATGTAATCGTAGAGGATGGTCATGCTTTTGAAGCATCGATAATTGGGTATAATGATCTTAGCTGTAATAACGATGGCTCTGGTTCTATTACGTTTGAAGTGGACAACTTTGGTCCTGGAGGGTTCGAGTATAGTTTTACAAGTGATTTTAGTTCTATTCTTGGAAGTACTACGGTATCTCCACAGACGATATCATCACTTTCTGCCGGTAATTATACCATTTACGTTAGGGAGGCAGGCAGTACAAACCCTGGTTGTAGTACAAGTATAAGTCAAGTTATCAACGAACCTTCGGTGGTGGTTGCGGACGCATCTCAGACACAACCCTATACCTGTAATAATGGAGGGGCAATTATAACCGCTAGCGCATTGGGCGGTATACCTGGTTATACATATCAATTAGAAAATAATGCTGGAAGCATATTGACCGCTTACCAAACCGGTACAACTTTTGGCGGATTAACGGCAGGCACCTATAGGGTCCGTGTTATGGACGCAAACGGATGTACGGATCTAATAGATAGCCCTATCACGATTACGGCACCAATTATTCCCGTTTTTACCTTAAATGAAACAGCTTGCTATAGTGGTGGTAATGATGCAACTATTCAAGTTAATGTTACGGATGGTAATGGGGATTATCAATTTAGGATCAATGGAGGAACATGGGTGGTACCATCTCCAGTCAATTCAACTACATACACATTTAACGGATTATCACAAGGAACATACACGATAGAGGTCACAGATGCTTATGGTTGTGATAGTGCATCTCAATCCATTACCATAGAACCTCAATTAACGGTTACCGCCAGTGCGGGCAACATTACCGCCTGTGGTTCTGCCACTGATGTGGCGATCGCCGGAGCGGGCGGTGACGGCAACTATGTCTACGCGGTAGTGGACAACGGCACTACGCCCACATCGGGCGACTTTGTGCCCAACAGTACGATCTCGGTTATGGGAACGGGCGACTATGACGTCTATGTAAGGGACAACGGCGGCAGCGCCGGTTTCTGCGAGAGCGTATACGCCATCACGATCGACCAGGACCTGCCGTTGGCACTGACGATCTCGAACACCGCGGTACTCTGTAGCGGGGACAGCCAGTCCACCTTGACGATTATGGCAAGTGGCGGGGAAGGTCCGTATACCTATAGTATAGACAACGGTGCAAGCTATGTTTCGCAGAACACGTTCAACAACCTTGGCGCCGGTTCGTACAACATCCGTGTCAGGGACGCCAACCTTTGCGAGATAGGGGAAATCCATACGATCACGGAGCCCTTCAACCTGTCCGCCTCTGCCGCTGTAGCCGCATTGGTGGAGTGCAACCCTACACAGGGCGCTGAGGTCCGTATCACGAACGCGCAGGGAGGTACCGCACCGTACAGCTATAGCTTTGACGGTGGCGGCACGTATACTTCCAGTCCCATAGGATACCTGTTGGCGGGCAACCATACGGTATACGTCCGTGACGCCAACAACTGTACGTTCCCAATGGACATTACGGTAGACCCGGCCCCTGCACCTCCCACATTGTCTGCAACGGTGGATTACCTTTGTGACGGCGACGGCACGGTTACGGTGACCCCGAGCAGCAGCGATTTCGACTACACCTATAGTATCGACGGTAACCCCAACAGTCCGGCTACCTCCAATATATTCAACAACGTACCTGCAGGTCCGCACACCATAGACGTTACTTATTTGAGTACGGTAGCACCTGCAGAAAGCACCTTATTGACTGAAGATTTTGGTTCCGGACCCAATACCAGTATACCACAGATAGACCCTGCTTATTGTTACGAGCCTGGCGATGGAAGTACTAGCGCCTGTAGTATTGGTGATGCTCGTTTATTTGATGGAGAATATACGGTTACAAGTGCGTTAGCACCTTTACATGCCACATGGATCAGTCCTAACGACCATACCGGTAATGCCAATGGGCGATATTTGGCGATCAATGTTGGTGGTGTTGTTGGTGTTGGTGGTATTGTATATTCTAAAAGGAACGTTGAGGTATTACCTAACCAGGATATTACTATTTCCTTTTGGGCATTGAACTTATTGCGTACTGGCACCTCTGGAGGAGATCCTAGCATGCAAATAGAATTAGTGGATGGTAGTGGAAATATTATTGCCAGCTCATCTACGGCGGGCAGTGTTCCTAAAAATAATGGCCCGGATGATTGGCATAATTATTCTGTCTCACTAAACCCTGGCGCAAATACAAACTTGGATATAATCTTCAGAACGAACTCTGCAGTTCTTGACGGAAATGATATTGCTATAGATGATCTTTTGGCAACCCAGCCACCGGCAAGGTGTCCGGGAACAACAAGTATTGACGTAATCGTAGAGGACGGAAATGCTTTCGAGGCATCTATAATAGGCTATGAGGACCTTGACTGTAACGCGGACGGTTCTGGTGCGATTACTTTTGAGGTAGAGAACTTTGGTATAGGTGGATTTGAATATAGTTTTGATAGCGGTTTTGCCACGATAGATGGTAGTGATACCGTTTCGCCATACACAATAACAGGTTTGGCTGCTGGCAACTATACTATATATGTAAGGGAAGCCGGAAGTACAAATCCTGGATGTAGGGTTTCCATATCCCAAACCATATCGGAGCCGGCCATCGTTACTTTTTCGGAAACCGTTGTACAGCCAACTTGTGTAGATGGTGGTTCGGTTACCATAACAACTTCTGGCGGAACGGCAGGTTATACGTATCAAATTGAAGAACCAAATGGAAATATTGTAGGGCCACAAAGTGAAAATATCTTCACTGGCCTTAATGAAATAGGAATACATACCATTACCGTTACGGATACTAATGGATGTACTGCTACGGATACCTTTACCTTGAACACACCGGTGAACCCTGTTATCAGTATTGACCCTAGTTCAGATTTATGTTATGATTCTTCCAACCCAGGTTCGGCTACCGTGGTTATCGGTGGATCTGGAGGATTGGCCCCCTATGTATTTAGAATGAATTCGGGCCCTTATAGAACCTCCAATACATTTGCGAACTTAACACCTGGCAATTATACATTTGAAATTAGGGATGCCAATGGATGTACGGATGATTTAATGTTTACCATAGAACCTCAGTTGACAGCAAACATTGTTTTATCAAAGGATATTGATTGTACCGTATCGCCTGATGCTATCTTGGATTTACAGGTAAACGGAGGTTATTCGCCATTTACATATGAGTTAAATATAGATAACGGCGGTTACACTTCATATACAGGTACTTTTCCATTTACCACAAATACTCCCGGTTTATATAGATTTAGGGTAACGGATAGCCAAGGATGTGTTGCAGAATCAAATGAAGTAACTGTAACGGCAGTCGTTAATCCTTTGGCTACGGAGACGGTTACTGACCCCACATGTAACGGCGACTCTAATGGTATTGTAGAAATTAATATTGACCCTGCTTACGGATCTTCTCCTTATGAGATTAGTTTTAACGGCAGTCCCTTCACCAGTCAAAGGGTTTATCCAGGATTGGCCGCTGGTACTTATACATATACCCTTAGGGATAGTAAGAGTTGTACATACACCCAAACCGTTACTGTTAATGACCCAGTATTGTTTGATGCCAATGTTGTAGCTACGGATGTTAGTTGTGGTGGATCTGGTGATATTCCCGGAAGAATTGATATTAATATAACCAGTGGTGGGGTACCTAATTTTACCTATACGTTATATGATAATCAGAATAATATTGTAGTAACTACAGGTCCTAATCCAATAGTAAATACATCTTCAACTACCGCTTCGTTTGAGGGACTTACATTTGGAGATTACTATGTGAGGGTATTGGATGCAAATGGCTGTGAATTTTATCAAAACCCTGTTCGTGTTCTTTCTAATCCATATTTAACAGTTGATGCCCTTGTTCCAGCAGTTAGCTGTGCTACCGGTGGGTCGGTAGATTTATTGGCAAGTGGCGGATCTGGAAATTATGATTTTACCATTTACGGTTCAGGAACTGCTCCTAATACAGAAGTAGCAGGACCTGGAACGGGAGAAGAAAGTGCCAGTTACTTAGGTTTAAATCCGGGACAGTCCTATGTATTCCAAGTTATAGATACGGATACCAATTGCTCCAGTTATGTAGAGGTAGATATACCAACACTTTCTTCGATAGATGTAGTTTCAGATCCGGTGGTCAATGATGTTGCTTGTTTTGGTGACACTAATGGATCCATTGCTTTTCAGATTGAAGGTCATGATGCTGGTGTTAGTTCAATTTATTATGAGATAAGGGAATCTATCTCCAATACTCCTTTGGGTGGTGCATATTCCGGTACAATTACAGGGTCTAGCGGACCTAGTGCAACTCCAGTGGAAACCGTATCCGGTATCCCTCCGGGAGATTATGTATTGTTTTTTAGAGAAGATAGCGCTCCAGACTGTACCAATACATTTGAGTTCAGGATTATAGAACCTAATCCGGTTACCCTCAACCTAGTTGATCAAAATAATGGGTATTGTTCAGAAAATGCCAATATCACTGTTATTGCAGGTGGTGGTAATGGTTCGTATACTTACGCTTATATGGAAAATGGGGTAACACCTGCAGCCTCAGATTATGAAACAAGCAATTATAAAGAATTAGATCCTGCAGTAAATACAGAATGGGATGTTTATGTCATTGATGGAAACGGATGTGCTGCAAGCTCTCATTTAGACATTACAATAGCAGAAGATCCTTCACCGCTTATATCTGCTGTAGTTGTAAACCAGTGTGCGGCAAATGAAGGTGAGTTTATCGTAGAGGTTACTTTGGACGGCGAAGGAATTCAACCCTATACATTAAGTGTTAATAGTGGATCTTATCAGTCTTCTACATTAACCACATTAGGTACAACACATCAATTTACAAATTTAAGCTCAGGCAACTATACAATTGATTTACGTGATTTTAATGGTTGTGGAAACCAAGTTTCCTTAGAAATATTCAAACCTTCTAATATTACGGCAGAAGTTCAGGCACAGCCTACTTGTTTAGGACGTGATGGTGCTATCTTGATAACGGCATATGGAGGTTCAGGAGCCTATGAGTATGAGCTTTTCTTCTTTGGCGGAGCATCTGTTGAAGGGCGTAAACTAACCCCGCTATTCTCTAATTTAGATCCAGGAATGTACACTGCGGCAATTTATGATTTAGACCCTAGATATACAGGGTGTACCGCATTGGTAGATATTGAGTTAGAAGTCCCAACGGCTGTAGACTTTACTACTTCCATAACGGATGTTACCTGTTTTGGAGGAAATGACGGCAGTATTGTTGTTTCCCTTGATCCAACTATGGACAACCCACCATATTCGTATCAGTTGATGGTTGACCCAACTCCTGTATTGCCTTATGACGCTTTACGAATGTTACCTCAAGGGCCGGCTCAGTCATCGAACATTTTCAATAACCTTTCAGCTAACGATGACTATTATGTAAGGGTAACCTCAGATAGAGGATGTTTCTTGGACAGACCTGTTCCAATTGCGGAACCAGACGAGATTTTAAACGTAAGCGCTAGTGTTGTGGAATTCGGCTGTAGTGTCGGCAACAATGCCGATAATGCCACGGTAACGGTCAACGGCGGCATTACGGGCGGAAGCGGCAACTATGAGATCTATGAGTTCATCGATAGCGCTTCCAACGTGGTACAGTCTGGCGCCTCCAACGTTTTGACGGTAACGGACAGAACCGGCGAGAGCTATACGATAAACGTATACGACGACAACGGATGTTCCGGGAGCACTACGGCTACGGTACTAGCTTTCGACGAGATGACCGGAGCAACCGCTGCGGTGACCACTACGGTTACCTGTGCGCCCGGCTTGGACGGCGAGATCACCGTTACGGCAACTTCGACGGCGAGCGATGCTACGAAGTACGAGTACAGTATCGACAACGGGGCGAGCTACCAGGTATCCAATGTTTTCGGCGGACTTGCCGCCGGTACGTACAATTTCTTGGTAAGACATGTGGATACGGGCTGTATAGTAACAACATCTGCACGTATCGAGGAACCCAATACGTTCACGATCGATGTGGCGAAGAGCAGCGACGTGATCTGTTACGGAACGGATACGGGCGAGGTGACCTTCTCACTTGTGGATGCGACATATGCCGCCGGGTTCGACTGGGAAGTGTTTGATACCAACGGCACGCCCAACGATATCCTGGACGATGTTAGCGTAGCTACAGGCGACGAGGCCGCCCCAACGGTGAACCTTGGAGCGGGGAACTATTATGTTTCGGTGACCCAGGACAGCAACCCGTTCTGTACGAACAGGGAGTCGTTCACGATAAGCGGCCCAAGTGCCGATATTACGGGAACTACCGTAGTGACGGACATTACCTGTGCCACTGGGGACAACGACGGTTCGATCACGATCACCAACGTGGCCGGTGGATGGGGAGGCTATACCTACTATGTGGGTACGGCTGCGCCTAGCGCACCGACGGACTTTGTTCCCAACGCCACGTTCGGCGGACTTACGGCTGGCACCTACCAGGCATGGGCAAGGGACGGCGCGGGCTGTGAAAGGCTGATCCAGGACAATATCGTACTTGACGTCCCCGCCCCAATAGCGGCAACGCTTCAGGTGGTGCAGGAGAACTGTACGAATTTACAGGGCGAGATCGAGGTGAGCGCACCCACCGGCGGACAGGGAAGCGGCTATACGTACCAATTGATATTGGACGGCAGCGATTTCCGTGCGCCGCAGAACACGAGGGTGTTCTCGGGTCTTGGGGCTGGTGTCTACGAGGTACGTATCACGGACCAATGGAACTGTGATTTCACCACTTTACCGGTAGAACTTTACGAGCAATTGGGCGCAACTACCACAGTGGATAAAGCTATTGATTGTACAGGTACACCTGGCGGAACGATAACGGTGAACGTAACGGGCGGTTCCGCGAACCTTGAGTTCGAGATGACGCCGCCGAGCGGACCTAACGTTGTCCAGACGAACGACCCTGTCTTTACCGGCCTGGTCGATGCGGGTACCTATACGTTCATTGTAAGGGACCTGGATACGAACAATCCTACAAGGTGTGAGACTACGGCAACACAAATATTGGACGCTCCGGTAGTTCCAGTATTTACAGAAACACATATTGATATTACCTGTTTTGGAGCAGATAACGGCTCTATAACCTTGGCACAGACCCAGAATGGCGTAAATCCTTTAACCTTTACGATTTCTCCTGTTGCAGGTACTTTCAATACGAGCAGTAATACATTTGAAAACTTACCACCTAATACATATAGTATTACGGCTACGGGAACCAATAGTTGTACAAGTACAATTATAGATATTGAAATTTCCGAGCCGGACGAGATATTGAACGTAAGCGCTAGTGTTGTTGAATTCGGCTGTAGTGTCGGCAACAACGATAACAATGCCACGGTAACGGTCAACGGCGGCATTACGGGCGGAAGCGGCAACTATGAGATCTATGAGTTCATCGATAGCGCTTCCAACGTGGTACAGTCTGGCGCCTCCAACGTTTTGACGGTAACGGACAGAACCGGCGAGAGCTATACGATAAACGTATACGACGACAACGGATGTTCCGGGAGCACTACGGCTACGGTACTAGCTTTCGACGAGATGACCGGAGCAACCGCTGCGGTGACCACTACGGTTACCTGTGCGCCCGGCTTGGACGGCGAGATCACCGTTACGGCAACTTCGACGGCGAGCGATGCTACGAAGTACGAGTACAGTATCGACAACGGGGCGAGCTACCAGGTATCCAATGTTTTCGGCGGACTTGCCGCCGGTACGTACAACTTCTTGGTAAGACATGTGGATACGGGCTGTATAGTAACAACATCTGCACGTATCGAGGAACCCAATACGTTCACGATCGATGTGGCGAAGAGCAGCGACGTGATCTGTTACGGAACGGATACGGGCGAGGTGACCTTCTCACTTGTGGATGCGACATATGCCGCCGGGTTCGACTGGGAAGTGTTTGATACCAACGGCACGCCCAACGATATCCTGGACGATGTTAGCGTAGCTACAGGCGACGAGGCCGCCCCAACGGTGAACCTTGGAGCGGGGAACTATTATGTTTCGGTGACCCAGGACAGCAACCCGTTCTGTACGAACAGGGAGTCGTTCACGATAAGCGGCCCAAGTGCCGATATTACGGGAACTACCGTAGTGACGGACATTACCTGTGCCACTGGGGACAACGACGGTTCGATCACGATCACCAACGTGGCCGGTGGATGGGGAGGCTATACCTACTATGTGGGTACGGCTGCGCCTAGCGCACCGACGGACTTTGTTCCCAACGCCACGTTCGGCGGACTTACGGCTGGCACCTACCAGGCATGGGCAAGGGACGGCGCGGGCTGTGAAAGGCTGATCCAGGACAATATCGTACTCGACGTCCCCGCCCCAATAGCGGCAACGCTTCAGGTGGTGCAGGAGAACTGTACGAATTTACAGGGCGAGATCGAGGTGAGCGCACCTACAGGCGGACAGGGAAGCGGCTATACGTACCAACTGGTGCTTGGCGGGACGGACTTCCGCTCACCGCAGAACATCAGGGTGTTCTCCGGCCTGGGCGCAGGAGTCTACGAGGTGACGATCACGGACCAATGGGGCTGTAGCTTCACCACGCCGCCCGTAGAGCTTTACGAGCAGTTGGGCGCCACCACGGCCGTGACCAAGCCGATCGACTGTAGCACAACGGTGCCAGGGGGCACGATAACGGTTGACGTTACGGGCGGTTCCGCGAACCTTGAGTTCGAGATGACGCCGCCGAGCGGACCTAACGTTGTCCAGATGAACGACCCTGTCTTTACCGGCCTGGTCGATGCGGGCACGTACACTTTCACGGTCAGGGACCTTGACACCACCAACCCGGTGTGCCAGACCATGGCCACACAGGTGCTGGACGCTCCGGTAGTTCCAGTACTATTGGATGCTACAATTGTAGACGTAAGCTGTTTTGGTGGAAGTGACGGTAGTATTAGAGCTAATATGGACCCATCGACTAATTCGAATCCAGCATATCAATATGAACTTTATAGTACTAGTGATTTGGTAACTCCAATTGCCCCCTTACAGGATAATCCGTTATTTACTGGATTAGCTGCGGGTGATTATCAGGTGCGCGTTGTATCGAGCAGAGGATGTGAAGGCATTAAGAACGAGACGGTTTCAGAGCCTACACAGTTATTGATCGATGCCACGGTAACGGAGTTTACTTGTTCAACAAACAACTCAGTGAACACTGCCACGATTACTGTGAATGTATTGGATGGAGCAACCACTTCTGGTGTTTCTTCAGGTACTTCACCATACCTATATAGTTTGGACAATGTAATTTTCCAAAGGTCCAATACATTCAATATTGCGGATAACGGTAGTGAACAAATTATAGATGTATTTGTAAAAGACGATAATGGATGTACAGAAACTACTTCGGTAACGGTGCAACCTATAAATACGTTTACCGCTACAGTGACCAGAGATTTAGCCATCACTTGTACGAATGATGAGATAGTGACAATTTCAGTTACGGACAATGGTTTGGCGCACTCTTATAGCTTTGAACTTTTACCAATTGGAAATAGTAACGGAACACTTACGACAAGTACGGCAACAACGGCGGAATTTAGTTTAAGTGCCGTAGGATCCTATAATTTCCGTGTCACAGATTTGGATACCGGTTGTTATGTAGTAACGGACACATATTCTATTGCACCTTTTGATTTTATAACAGCAACCGCTACGGCAACCTCTGTAGTTACTTGTTATGGGGATACTAACGGTGGATTGTCAATTAATATCGATGGCTATTCCGGAACGTATGACTATCAAATTTTTGATACTGCAGGTAATGCCATTGGAAGTACGGTCTCTACGGATACAAGTGTAAACCCAAGACAGGTAGGAAATATTTCTGGAGGCAATTACTATGTTCAGATTACGGAAACCTCTGTGCCATTGTGCTCGGAAAACACCAATGTAGTAACCATAGCATCTCCGGACAGACCTTTGGATGCGGTAGTGAACCCTATTGCGGAAGTTACGTGTACCAATGATAAAGGTGAAATCAGTGTAACTCCTAGTGGAGGTTATAAGCCTTATGATATTACGTTGACGAATACCTTAACCGGAGAAAACATAACAGTTGAAAATGTTCAGGAAATGACATTTGGCAACCTTGCTGCTGGAGATTATACCATTCAAATAGCGGATAACGTAGGATGTTTTATCACCAGGACAGAAACACTTATACCTGCTACTCCTATTATTGCCAATGCCACACCTTTAGTTACGGATTTGGCCTGTTATGGGGATACTGGCGCTGTAATAAGTGCTATTGTCACCGGAGGAGGAAGTGGTTCATATGGATATCAATTAAATTATTATGATGCTTCGGGTACAACCATTTTAAATACTACGGGTATACAGAACAATCCTAATTTCAATGATTTAGGTGCTGGTATTTATAGTATAACAGTTGTTGATGGTTGGGATTGTGATATGACCACCAACACGGTAGAAATTACACAACCAACTGAAATACAGGCATCTTTATTGAGAACCAACCCATTAACTTGTGCTACTGGAGCTGAATTTGAATTAACGGCGACAGGTGGCAGCGGTACGTATGAATATAGTGTTGACAATATTACCTATTTACCAATGACTACAAATCCATTAGGATTACCGGAAGCAGGTATTTACCAACATGGAAGGTATCAATTCTATGTACGTGATGCTATAAATGGTTGTGAGGCCGCATTGTCAAATGCCATTACTGAAAATGAGATTCTGCCGTTGACCCTCACAGTAGATGATACTGCAGCAGTATTAAATTGTTCAGGTGAAAACACCGCCATTATTTACGCAACTGCGGAAGGAGGATTAGGAAATTATCAATATGAATTATTCACCGATAGTTCCTTGTCCCCAGCATCAAGGATTGCCGGACCTCAAATTCAGGGTGTTTTCAGAAACTTGTCCGCGGGTACTTATTATGTATCTGTAACAAGTGAGGATTGTACCACCCAAGCAGAAGAGGTAATAATAGAAGACCCTATTCCTTTATCCTATACAGAGAGTATAATTGACGTAAGTTGTGCTGGAGAGAACAACGGACAAATAACGGTTACCCTTTCTGGCGGGGCTGGAGGATATCAATATGCTATTTCTCCAAACTTGAACCAAGCATTTACGACAAATACATTTACAGACCTTGCACCGGGAGAATACACCATACTTGCCCAGGACAGGAACGGCTGTTTTGAATATTTGACCTATACCATTTCAGAACCTGATATGTTAGTCGTTAACCCAACGGTTACTCCGGAAATCTGCGTGGATAGCCAAGATGGTTCTATAGTCCTTGAGATATTAGGAGGAACGGCACCTTACAGTACGGCCATCAATGCAAATGGCGATGCGGATTTTGTTCTTGGAAGGACTGAGTTTATAAATATGGCAGCGGATAATTATTTGATCTTTGTTAGGGATGCCAATGGTTGTGAAACCAATGTGATAGTTGACATAGAAAGAGGAGTCAACTTGAACGCGACGGTAGAGCCGGTTTACGAATGCTCTAGCGATATGCCTAATAATTATGTGAACATTACCTTGGAGGACGATAGTGTCATAGGAGATGTCCTTTATGCCATTGACTCCGTAGATCCGGAAGATTTACAGTTAAATCCAGATTTCAGGGATTCTGCACCGGGCAACCATTATATTACCATAGCGCATGCCAATGGATGTTTACAGACTATAGACTTTGTAATTGAAGCTTTTGATCCATTGTCATTGACGTTGGAACAACATAACCTCAATGAGATTACTGCTGTGGCAGAAGGAGGTAGAGAAGCTTACACCTATTATT
This sequence comes from Maribacter sp. MAR_2009_72, assembly GCF_007827235.1. Taxonomy (NCBI): domain Bacteria; kingdom Pseudomonadati; phylum Bacteroidota; class Flavobacteriia; order Flavobacteriales; family Flavobacteriaceae; genus Maribacter; species Maribacter sp. MAR_2009_72. Next base: position 2,816,948 of record NZ_VISB01000001.1, read on the forward strand.
TTGACGGCATCGATAATGGTAACAGCAATACGTTCTTCATTGATAGAACCGATACGTTTGAGGTGCGCGTCGTTGATCAAAACGGCTGTGAGTCCATTGCCAATATTTATATGGAATTTATAGACATTGAATTACCTAATTTCTTTACTCCTGACGGGGACGGTCAAAATGATTTTTGGATACCTAGAAACATGGAACAGTTTCCAGAAATACTAATAAAGATTTTTGATCGTTATGGTAGGGTAGTTTCCCAACAATTTGCAGACTCAGAAGGCTGGGATGGTACATATTCGGGCAAATTTTTACCTACTGGTGATTACTGGTATGTGATCAAACTGAATGGAGAAAGAGATGAAAGGGAATTTGTAGGGCACTTTACTCTATATCGTTAAAACTTAACCTAAAATGATGATGCGGAACAGTCTATTGATGTTGGTTTTTTTACTGAGTGCCTATGCTTTAAGAGGTCAGGAGCTTAATTCGCCTCAATTATCGCAGTACTTGGCAGACAATCCATTTGTCTTGTCGCCTACCTATGCGGGTATTGGTGACCATGTAAAAATCAGGTTAAATGGGTTGGCCCAGTGGGTAGGTATCAAAGATGCGCCCAGGACCCAATCATTAGCGGCAGATATGAGGGTAGGTGAAAAATCTGGAGTTGGGGTCTTTTTATATAATGACGCCAATGGAGACACCAAACAACAAGGGGCCAGGGTGTCATTTGCACACCATTTGACCTTGGATAAATATGATGATGAATTTTTGTCCTTTGGAATTTCATATAACTATAACGGATTTAGAATAGATAACGAAGATGCACAGAACAGCGGTGACCCAAACATCAATAATAGGTTGACGAACAACCATAATTTTGATGTTGGTATGCTCTATAGACTCAATAAATTTTTCTTGAGTGCAAACGTATCCAACTTATTGGACAAGGAAATAGATCTATCTACATTTTCAAGTTTAAACGAGCCTACGGCCTTGAGAAACTATTATTTATATTCCGGATATAGATATACCAAAAACAGAAATAGCCAGTTAGAAATTGAACCTTCAGTACTGTTCAAGATTTTTGAAAGTGACGGCAGGTCAGAAACAGATCTTAACGTTAAATTTAGATGGTACGAATTTGAGGATTATTACTATGCTGGGGTGAACTATCGTTTCTTAAATGACCAAATAGGGGATCCTTTATATATTGCTCCGTTTTTTGGCCTTAAAAAGAGTAACTTTTATTTTGGATATTCCTACCAAATTATTTTGAACGAAATTTTAGGATATAGCACGGGTACCCATGTTATTACCGTAGGTGTTGACCTTTTCCAAGGAATCAGTAATTGTAGATGTACCTATTAAATCTTCGGGCAGATTGATTATGTTTGCTATTTAGATTGTAGATAATGGGTAAAGTTCAGTTAGAAAATATTAAAGCATATGCCCACCATGGCTGCTTAAAGGAGGAAACCAATATTGGCAGTGATTATTTGGTCAATGTTTCTGTTACAACAAATTTGACCAAAGCATCTATCTCCGACCAATTATCTGACACGGTAGATTATGTCCATATCAATAAGATAGTAAAACAGGAAATGGCCATACCATCCAAATTATTGGAGCATGTGGCCAAAAGAATTACAGATAGAATATTTTTGGAACTGCCCACTGTTGAGAAAGCTAAAATTTCGGTTTCTAAGATCAATCCTCCAATTAACGGAGATGTTGAAAAAGTTACCGTAGCCTTGAAATTAAAGAGAAAATTATAAACTTAGGGGAAGCCTTGAAGATGGTAAGATTTTTAATTTTTTACTTTGATTTGTCCTAGAACAGGATAATTGTTTATTTTTGCTCTCTCTTAAAAATAATGGCATCGTGGCCGAGTGGCTAGGCACAGCTCTGCAAAAGCTTGTACAGCGGTTCGAATCCGCTCGATGCCTCTAAAAAAACCCTTCCTTGGAAGGGTTTTTTGTTTATGATGAATTACCGGCAGTTAATAAAATAATATATCCTTTACCCACCTAAAGCATCTTTAATCACATACTTTATTTGCCAATAAATAGGCTAAAATATATTGCTTGGTTACTGCAGTAGGAAAACCAAGAAAATTGCAGGTATAAAATAAACAGCTATGGTTTTGGCCCCTTCATAATCCTTTGCCACGCGTTGTCCAAACAAGAGCATCAACAGCGTTACACATGATAAAACGGCCCCATAAAAACCAATAGTGGCATCGTTTTTACTAACTAACAGATAGATTCCGGCCAAGCATAAAAAACCGGCCACTACCTCTGTAATCAGCACAGTACCTACCATAAATGGCACTATGTTTTTAAGGGGTGTTTTGGCAAAATGATCTTTAAGCCATGAAATATTTCCAGACCAATCCGTTATTTTGTCCAATCCGCTTTGTAAAAAGGTGATGGACATAAAAAGTAACAATAAGATTTCGGTAGCATGTTCAAGGATGGTCTTCATGATATATTAATTAAGTTCCGCTTTTTTTCTATGTAAAAGGCGTGTAAGTTTTATGGATAGGTCCGTAAAAATAATCTTTGCATTACCATTCCTTTCTATATGGTAAATAGCATCTTCCAATTCTTTGGTAATATCCAGTATGTTGTTCTCATGTACAAAAGGCGCAAATTTCTTCAATTGAAATCCATCATTATGTATTTTAAGGTATGCAAGTTCTTCTGCACCATAATTGATCATTAATGCCTGTCTCATTACCACTATACAATAATGAAGAAAATTCTTTTGTGTTTCCCTTCCCGTTTTTGCAACTTCTTCTCCCCATAACAATAGTTCATGAATGGCCGCCTTATTGCCTTTTGCCTTGAACGCGCTTCTAACCCATTGTATAAACCAGTTCTCAAAGACTAAGTCTTCAGAATCATTGTTCAGCAAGTCCAATGCCTTGTTGAAATTCCCATTTGCTTCATGCGCAATTCTCATAGCTTCTGGTTTGGCCGCTCCCTTTTCAATCAATGCATTTGCGACCGCTTCTTCTGCCAAAGGAGGAAAATGTACAATTTGACAACGTGATTGTATTGTCTGAATAATTTGTTCCTCATCTTGGCACAGCAATAAAAAAACGGTTTTATCGGGCGGTTCCTCAATTAACTTCAGTAGTTTGTTAGAAGCCGCATTGTGTAATTTTTCGGCCATCCAAATAATCATGACCTTATACCCTCCTTCATAAGATTTTAAAGAAAGTTTCTTAACGATTTCCTGAGCTTCGTGAACTCCTATTTGACCTTGTTTTTTTTCAATTTCAATAAACCTGTACCAGTCAAAAAGGTTGCCGTAGGGCTGTTCCACAATAAATTGCCGCCATTCTTTCATATAATGGTCACTGACCGCTTTTGAACTTACTTTATCCGAGGTTGCAACGGGAAAAGCGAAATGCACATCAGGGTGAGAAATTGAATTGAACTTTAAATTACAAGCTTCATTGGGACCACTGTTCTCGCCACCAGTATTTCCGCAAATTATATATTGGGCATAGGCCAGAGCCATTGGTAAAAGACCACATCCTTCCGGACCAACAAAAAGTTGTGCATGAGGTATACGACCGGCATCTGCACTTGAGGACAAATGCTTTTTTATATGCGAGAGGCCTAAAATATCTTTAAATAACATAGATTCAAATATAGTTGTTTTAAAGCATAACAAAATTATTGCGATAGCGCATAAATTAACCCTGTATGCACTTTAACACAAGCCTATTAATCTTTACATTTGTGACCTAACAAAAGGAAAAACCAATGAAAGTATTGAATGACTTTAATTTTGAAGATAAGAAAGCGTTAATAAGAGTGGACTTTAATGTTCCCTTAAATGATAAATTTGAAGTAACGGATACAAATAGGATCGAAGCAGCGAAACCCACTATTATAAAAGTATTGGAAGATGGGGGTAGCGCCGTATTAATGAGCCATTTAGGCAGACCAAAAGGCCAGCGAAATGCCGACCTATCGTTAAGCCATATTTGTGATACTGTTTCTGACATTATTGGGGTGTCCGTGAAATTTGTAGATGATTGTGTTGGAGAAAAGGCAGAAAAGGCCGTTGCAGAATTAAAAAATGGAGAGGTTTTGTTGTTGGAGAACCTTCGTTATTATAATGAAGAGGAAAAAGGGGACGAGGAATTTGCCGAAAAATTATCAAAACTGGGTGATATTTATGTAAACGATGCTTTTGGTACTGCACATAGGGCTCACGCTTCTACTACAATCGTTGCCAAATTCTTTCCAAACGCAAAATGTTTTGGATATCTATTGGCCAAGGAAATTGATGCTATTGAAAAAGTTATGGCAACTGGAGAAAAACCTGTTTTGGCCATCCTTGGAGGCGCAAAGGTTTCATCCAAGATTACCATTATTGAAAATATATTGGATAAGGTAGACGACCTTATCATTGGAGGGGGAATGACCTATACATTTATTAAAGCCCAAGGCGGTAAGGTAGGAGACTCTATTTGTGAGGATGATAAAATGGATTTGGCAATGGAAATTTTGGCCATGGCTAAGGAAAAAGGTGTCAAAGTACATATTCCGGTAGATGTTTTGGCTGCTGACGATTTTAATGTCGATGCCAATACCCAAATTGTAGATGTTGATAAAATACCGGAAGGCTGGCAAGGGTTGGATGCAGGTCCACGAACCCTTGAAAACTTTAAGAGCGTAATCTTGGCCTCTAAAACCATTTTATGGAACGGCCCTATTGGAGTATTTGAAATGGAAAAATTTGCCAAAGGAACTATTGCTGTAGGTAACTTCATTGATGAGGCAACAAAGAATGGTGCATTTTCCTTAGTAGGAGGCGGAGATTCTGTAGCCGCTGTAAAACAATTTGGTTTTGAAGACAAGGTTAGCTATGTATCAACAGGTGGAGGAGCCATGTTAGAAAGCTTAGAAGGTAAAACATTACCTGGTATCGCCGCAATATTAGCGTAGCCAAGGTGTTATCGATAAACGGTTTATAGCGAAAATTTGTGCATTTTAAGAGAATTAATTTTATTCTCTTTAAAAAATGTACGATTTTCGTTTGTTCCGTTAATTAATTTCACCTCAAATGAAACAACTTACTTTTTCTTCTGGTTATTTATTAGGACTCTTGTTCTGTCCTTTTTTTGTCTTGGCCCAGGACAATGAGAGTACACAAGTAGTTGTGGATTCAATCAATTCTGAAGCGGTGATTAATAGGGTAAACGAGGCTTTACCTGTTAAAGATACCATCCGCGCACAGAACACTATTAATATTACGAACAACCCATTGGGTAAGGAGCTCAGCCTTTTTAAGCCAACGGAATCTTCTACTTATGATTTAAAAGATCATGCCTTAGCTGCAAAATTTGATAGCCTTTGGATGAAAGAGCTCGTAGATGCAGCCCCTTTATTTAATGAAATGTATCAAGAGGTGTTGGAACTTGACACTACCTCTACAGTTGTCTATGACTTACACACGGACACTTTGAAACTTAGGTTGGCTCGTCTGAACGAACGAACACCATTTAATATTGAATATAATGCATCTTTGGAAAATGTCATTAAATCATTTTTGACCAGAAAAAGAGGTCTAATGGAGCGCATGTTGACGCTAAGCCAATTTTACTTCCCCTTATTTGAACAGGAATTTGACAATAAAAATATTCCTTTAGAAATGAAATATTTGTCAATTGTGGAATCTGCATTGAACCCTAAAGCGCGCTCAAGGGTAGGTGCAACAGGATTATGGCAATTTATGTACGGTACCGGTAAAGAAATGAAACTTACCATCAATAGTTATGTAGATGAGCGTAGCGATCCTATCAAGTCTACCGCAGCTGCCGCTAATTACCTTAACAGATTGTATAGAATATATGATGATTGGGATTTGGCACTGGCTGCCTATAATTCTGGACCGGGCAATGTAAACAAAGCTATTCGCAGAAGTGGTGGTCAAAAAAATTACTGGAACATTAGAAGAAATCTACCACGAGAGACGGCAGGGTACGTTCCTGCTTTTCAGGCTACCATGTATATATTTGAATATGCTGAGGAACATGGTTTAAAATCCAAGAAAGTAGACCGTGCATATTTTGAAACAGATACAGTACATGTTAAAAGTCTGATCACATTCGATCAAATCTCTGAATTGGCGGCCATAGATAAGGATGAATTAAAAATTCTTAACCCACATTACAAATTAGAAGTTATCCCTTATGTAGAAGGAAAACCGAACGCATTGAGGTTACCTGTACGAAAAATGGGAAAATTCGTAGCTAATGAAGAAGCAATTTATGCCCATGTACAGAATGAACTTAAAGAAAAAGAGGAAATAGTTGCAGAAATACAAAAACAAGCTGAACAGAATAGTATTCGGTATAGGGTTAAGGACGGTGATTTCCTCGGAAAAATTGCCGAGAGGTATGGTGTTCGTGTAAGCCAGCTTAAACAGTGGAACGGTTTGCGAAGCAATAATTTAAGAATTGGGCAACGATTAACTATCTATCCCAGAAAAAATTCCGGGACCTCTGTAAAGCCAAGGGAAACCCCAACCAGAACTGCGGTTACCAGCACTTCTAAAGTTCATGAAGTGAAGAGCGGCGATTCTTTGTGGACCATTTCCAGAAAATATCCTGGAGTTACTATAGAAAATTTACGAAAATGGAACGGTATTAGCGGTAACAATTTAAAGTTGGGCACAAAACTTAAATTGTGTGATTGTTCATCGTAAATAAAATACCAAATGAAAAAAAGATTAGTACTTTGTTTTTTTGCAGTTTTAGGACTTTTAAATGCCTGTAAGGAAAACGGTAAGGCAGATTACCTGCCGGAATCCGTTGGCGCAATGAATACCTTAACGGTAGTAATTGACAATGAATTATGGAAAAGTAGCGTGGGGGATGCCATACGTGAAAATTATACGGCAGCTGTTCCCGGACTTACCTGGGACGAAGCACAATTTAGTGTAACCCAAATTCCACCACAAGTGTTTTCTGGTTCCGTTCAAAATTCAAGTTCAATTCTATATGTTATGGAAGATTCCTTGAATGTGGCCCATATGAAGTCCAACATGTATGCAAAGCCACAAAAGGTGGGAGTTTTAAAAGGTAGAAACAAAGAAGAATTAATTGATAACATACACAAGACCTCAAAAGAATTTATAGAGGATTTCAGGACCCTGGAAATCAGCAAGGCACAGAAAAGGTTTACAAAATCTTTGAACAAGGAAAGGGCTTTGGAAGACAAATTCAATATTTCCATGAATATACCTTCTGTGTATAGGGTAGGAAGGGAAGAGGACAATTTTGTTTGGATATCCCGTGAAATTCAAAAAGGGAACATGAACATTATTGCCTATACTATGCCTTGGGACAGTTTTGAACGAGACTCTACTTTTACGAAGGATATTATTAAAATGCGTGATTCTATTGGAAGCCTTTATATACCCGGAGAAGATATTCCGGGCAAAAAAAACCATATGATTACGGAAAAGGCATTTTCGCCATATGTCTTTCCTGCCGAAGTTTCCGGCAAAAAAGCGGCAGAGGTCAGGGGAATTTGGGAAATGTCCGCATATCCTATGGCAGGGCCGTTTTTAACCTATATCATCAACGATAAGGAGAACAACAGAAAATTGGTCATAGAAGGGTTTGTATTTGCCCCTGCCACGAAAAAAAGGGATTATATGTTTGAACTTGAAGCAATTCTAAAATCCGTTTCATATGACGTTAGCACAAAAGAATAGTTTTTATGTAAAAAAATAAGATAAGAAAATACAGAGCGGCCCATGTTAAACATGGGCCGCTCTGTATTTACTTCAATTGGGAATTTAGTAAACTACCAATATTAAATTCCAATACTATAGGTTACTAAAGGAAAACCCTGTAGACACCCTGTATATCAATGCATACATTGCAAGCCCTATCAATATAAAACATAGCCATGAAAACAGTTTAAAATAGTTTTCAAGTAAGTAGCTTCTCCAGTTTCTAAAAGCCTCTGTATATATTTCCTTAACAAGTATAATCTTTTCCATAATGTATAATTTAGATGTTCCTGTCATCTAAAGTTCCAAATTAATTTAACCCTTATGGAAAAGATTAGGTAAAGGGATGAATTCCCCTTTAAAAAACAAACAGATTATACATGTTACTTTGTATGGCAGAAATACTCGTTGAACAACGTGTATGATTATATACCTGCATTCGGTAAAGTGCTTATAAATAGGATGTTTTGAACCTGACGCAAATTGTTAATACCTGTTTTTACAAATTTATCGTTAACAATATCAAGATTACATTTCTACAACGATAAACTCAGACCTACGGTTTAGATAGTGTTGCTCTTCTGTACATGGTATTCTACCATTACACTCGTTAAGTAATCTTTCCTCACCATAACCTATTGCGCTTTCTATACGTTCCGGTGCAATACCTTGAGAAATCATATAATCCCTAGTTGATTTTGCACGTTTGTCAGAAAGATATTTGTTATACGATGCATCACCACGTGAATCCGTGTGCGACTCAATTTTAATGACCATGGTAGGTGAATCCTTCATAACGGCAACAAGTTTTTCCAATTCCAGGGCGGCATCCTTACGTATGAAGGATTTGTCGAAATTGAAATGGATCATTTCTGTCTTTAGCTTTTTAATACCATTTTCAACAGCAATGGCGTCATGAAGTTTACGCATGGTAACGGCTACATTTACCGTATCGTTTTCTGCAGTGGCAGATTCCCTTATATCTTCATAATACGTATCCTTTGTAGTCTTAAGGACATACCGGGTATCACTATCCAAATCCTCGAAAACAAAACTTCCGTTTTCATCGGTTTCCATTTCTTTGAGTTTGATATTGTTTTCATCCAACAACTCCACCATTGCATTTGGCATAACATCTCCAGATATTAATTCTGTAACTACGCCCGCAATAGCATTTATATTGGACGGTGTTTCTTCTAGTTCCAATTTTTTAAAGGAATAGATATCATCATCACCCTTACCGCCATCTCTGTTAGAAGCAAAGTAACCTTCTTGGGAATCTTCATCTACTATAAACGAAAAATCGTCTTTTTTACTATTTACGGGTTTCCCCAAATTTCTAGCTTCCAAGAAGCCATCATCTTCGTTATAGGCTACTTCAAAAATATCCAAGCCCCCAAGGCCAACATGTCCGTTAGATGAGAAATATAATTTTTTATCATTAATAAACGGAAACATTTCTTTTTGCTCCGTGTTGATTTCAGGACCTAGGTTCCTAGGTGTGGAAAACGATCCATCTTCAAGTACATCTACTACAAAAATATCCGTTTCACCTATACTGCCCGGCATATCAGATACAAAGTATAGTTGTTTGCCATCTGTACTTAGTGCAGGGTGGCCGGTAGAATAATCGTCACTGTTAAAAGATACTTCCTCTGCTTCTGTCCATTCTCCGTTCACCTTTTTTGAGCGATATATTTTAAGGTGATTAATACCATTTTTATCCCTTTTTAACTTTTTTCCATAATTGTTCCTGGTGAAATACATGGTTTCATTGTCCGCGGAAAATGTGACCGACGCTTCATGATATTTAGTATTGATTTCCTTAGAAAATTTTATGGCATCTTTTAGATCCTTGGATTCTTTGTTGACTTTGGCAACATATAGATCTAGATACGGTTGATTATTCCATTTATACCGTCTGGTATTATAAATGGTAGAATCTTTGGATGAAGCGTAGACCATTTCGTCCTCATCATAATACATAGGGGAAAAATCAGAATTGCTGGAATTGATATTGAGGTTTTTAATGTCAAACCTATCTTTCATTCGTAAAAGTCCGTCCAACACAATTTCATTGCGTTCATTTTGTAGTTCCCGCTTATCACCATCTAATTTTCGGTTATAAAGTTTCATCAGGCGTTTGGATCTTTTATAATTACCAGTACCCTTTAAGGAGTGAGCATATTTAAATAAATAATCCGTTGACAATTCCTTTTCATACTTTTCATATAGTAAATGGTACCATTTGTACGCTTTTTCCATATCTGTATTAAAGTAATGGGCATCACCCGCTTTTTTCAAAACATCTTCTGAATAGGCAGATTTGGAATTTGTTAAGGCTTTTTCATATAATGCCGCAGCTTCAGCATACCACATTTTGTCAAAGTACTCATCTGCCTTTTGTATAAGTTTGTCCTTGGTTTCCTTTAAAGGGGATGTATTTAATCTTTCTTCTTTTCTGTTATTCTTTAATGCGTTATTCTGTTTGGTCTCCTTCACCATGTCATTTGTGGCATCTTCCAATGGTTCCAATTTAGCAACAGGAACACCGTTTTGCATTTTCAATACCCAGATATCTTTCTTATAACGGTTGTCAAATTTGGTATTACAATCCGCAAAAGCTGTTTTCCAAGAGTTGTAATGGTTAAGGTATAGATAGTATAATTTGTTTTCAGGGTTTTGAAAGTATCCGGATTCAAATCCTTTTTTATTGAATTTTTTTACTTGGGCATCTAGATTTTCACTTTTTCTGAATATACCTGCAACTACATAATAGCCATTTTTTGCACCATCAATATTTCTAAAGGTCTTTTGTGGAATATCATAGGCCTCTGCCGCAAGTTCAAACTCTTTACTGTCCGTATGTGATTTGGAGGGTTGTGAATGAACTATAGGTTCTTGATATCCTTCAGATGTAGTATCTGCCTGAAAATCTTGACTTTGGCCAAAAATGGCGAAACTTAAAAAATATATGTACAGTAATATTCTCATATGTATGATTGCTTGACCAACATAGTTGTATTGGTAAAAGTGCAAATAAGGACAGTTTAATTAATAGCTGTTGCCATTACAAGCTTTACGAAATTAGACGTAAAGTAGTATTTCATCGATTATTTGTTGTGAAACAGATGTTTTTTGTCGTGAACATAGGCGTAACAGTTGCTTTTAATTTTGGTTAGCAACAATAATTCATTAATTGTAGTAGAAACACCTAATTAGTTGAATAACAGCTTTTAGGTAAAAATTTTAAAAGTGGATTTTGAATATGATGTGAATACAAACATAAAAAAGCCCCAATGAATGGGGCTTCTATATAAGAGATAAGATTATTATAGTACTAATCCTTTTTCTTTTCTTCTAGTTGTTCATCCTCTTTAGAGGCGTCTTTAAATTCTTTGATTCCACTACCCAAACCCCTCATAAGTTCAGGAATTTTCTTTCCTCCGAATAATAGTAGTACAACTACTACCACCAGAATAATCTGTGGAGCACCTATGGCCAAAAAAGTAGATAAGATTGTCATAAGACTTTTGTTTTAAATGGATATCAAAGATACTAAAATCTACCAAAGAAAACTGAGTAATATTGGATAGGTTGACAATATTATAGAATTTAACTTATTATTGTGCATTATAGGGGTCTAAAATTAGGGTATAGCCACTATATTGTTGACTAAAACGCTTTATAATATATTTGTAAGTATATCTTTGTTAAGATGGCCAAAAAAGTTAAAAAACGTAAGGAAATTAAACGCAAGCTGCTGCACAAGTACCGTTTGGTTATTTTGAACGAAAATACTTTTGAAGAAAAAATTTCTTTTAAGCTAAGTAGGTTGAACGTATTTGTAACAGGCTCATTATTTATGATTGCCCTTATTGGCTTAACCACCTTGCTAATTGCATTTACCCCATTAAGAGAGTATATACCAGGATATTCTTCTACTAGATTAAAAAAACAAGCTACCGAACTGACCTACAAAACGGATTCTTTGGTACGAACCTTGAATTATACCAATAAGTATTTGGATAATATTAGAATGGTACTCAAAGGGGATATTGAGAATACCGTGGTTAACCGCGACTCCTTGTTTCAACAATATAAGTTAGACCCATCCACCGTTGATCTAAACCCGATAAAGGAGGATTCCTTGTTAAGGGCAGAGGTTGCCTTGGAAGACAAATACAATCTGTTTGAACGTGTTATCGATAAGAAAAATTTAGTGTTGTTCGCGCCTGTAACAGGTGCAATTTCCATGAAATATGAACCAAAGGAAAAACATTACGCCGTAGATGTTACCGCTACCCGGGACAGCCCCGTCAAAGCAATAGCCAACGGAACCGTAATATTTTCCGAATGGACAGCGGATACAGGTTATGTAATTATCCTAGAACATGAAGGTGGACTCTTAAGCGTATATAAACACAATGGTTCCTTATCCAAATTTCAAGGGGACATTGTTAGAGGCGGTGAGGTAATTGCATCAGTGGGAAACACAGGGGAATTCACAACGGGGCCGCATTTACATTTTGAGTTGTGGGATAATGGTACTCCCATAGATCCATTGAATTATATAGATTTTAATTAACATTCTACATGTCTATAAAGACCTTTGCTGCTAAGATATTTGCTCACCGTATAGATAAAAGAACCCAAAAATGGGTGCAGAATCCTATTGCAACACAGGAAAAGGTGTTCAAGGAATTGATTCAAAAAGCAAAATCCACCAAGTTTGGTAAAGATCATGGGTTCGGTTTTGTTCATCATCACAAAGATTTTGTAAAACATGTTCCAATAAGGGACTATGAGGAACTGAAAACGTATGTAAACTTAGTGGTTAACGGAGAAGAAGATGTGCTTTGGCCAGGCTTACCCTTATATTTTGCAAAAACCTCCGGAACAACCTCTGGCGCAAAATATATTCCTATTACAGAAGCATCCATAAAGGAACAAGTTAAAGCTTCTAGAAACGCAATTTTGAACTACATACACGAAACTGGAAAGGCAGATTTTGTAACAGGTAAAATGATTTTTTTACAAGGTAGTCCCGTTCTTGAAGAAAAAAACGGGATAAAATTGGGTAGGTTATCTGGTATTTCCGCCCATTATGTACCTAATTATCTTCAAAAAAACCGCATGCCATCATGGGAAACCAATTGTATAGAGGATTGGGAAACAAAGGTCAATGCCATAGTGGAAGAAACGAAAAATGAGGATATGACCGTAATTGCCGGTATACCTTCTTGGGTTCAAATGTATTTTGAAAAGTTAAAGGAAAATACCAATCAGCATATTGGAGATTTGTTCAAGAATTTTGAACTGTTTATCTATGGAGGGGTAAATTATGAGCCTTATAGAAAGAAGTTTGAAACCCTTATAGGAAGAAAAGTTGCCAGCATTGAACTTTTTCCGGCAAGCGAAGGGTTTTTTGCCTATCAAAATTCACAAAAGGAAAAAGGAATGCTTCTTTTATTAGATGCAGGTATATTCTATGAATTTGTAAGGACGGATGCGTTTTTTACGGAACATCCTAAAAGACATACATTAAAGGATGTAGAAATAGATGTAGATTATGTAATGATTATTTCTACGAACGCCGGTTTATGGGCCTATAATTTAGGAGATACCATTCGGTTTGTTTCTCTTAATCCTTTTAAAATTGTCGTTTCTGGACGTATAAAACATTTTATTTCCGCATTTGGGGAACATGTCATTGCCAAAGAGGTGGAAGAAGCCATGCAAATTGCGACCAATAAAACGAATGCCAGCGTAAGTGAATTTACCGTAGCCCCACAAATTTCCCCTGAAGATATGCAATTACCTTATCATGAATGGTTCATTGAGTTTGAAAAGACACCAGATGATATGGGTAAATTCATTACGCATTTAGATGAGGCCCTACAACAACAAAATAGTTATTATTATGACTTAATAGTGGGCAAAGTTTTACAACCATTAAAAATAACTTCGATACAACATGGCGGTTTTATGGAGTATATGAAATCCATTGGAAAGCTAGGTGGACAGAATAAAGTACAGCGATTATCCAACGACCGTAAAGTTGCCGATGCCCTATCAAAATATAAAATCTCATAAACCCGGTCTATAATTAACAAATTATAAATTGTAGTTTTGTTTGAAATCATCAATGGGAAAAACAATCACAACCACAAGAGCACAAGAATCGACAAATGCGATCGAGCGCATGTACATTACTATGCGCCACTTGTTCAATCGCGGATTTTATAAACCAAACGGTGTTTCTGGAGAAGCGCTTAAAAATGCTTTATTACAACTACGGCCTGAAATTTACGGATCTGTTGGGGAGGATAAGGCAGAATTAAGCGGACTTATCTATGTCTTGGAACGTTTGCCAGAAGGTATTGAACAATGTAGGTTCATAAGCCTTACGTCTGATGAAGGATATGGAATATCTCATATTCATCCTATCATACCTCCTAAAAGAAGGCGTAACTGCTATCGTATCGACAATGAACAGATGAATATTGAAATTACTAGGGGTCGTTCCGATATTTATGACATTCTTACCCATTTAACCTTTTTGTTTATTGAATCCGAAAAAATCTGTAAACGTGTTCTAATTCCGGATACGGAAAAAACGATAAGGGATTGGACAAAACTTGAAGCCGCAGTACATAAAAAAGAACTGACTCAAGAAGAACGTGAAATAGCCTTAATACATACCGCAAATATATTAGGCAGGTCCTTTGAGGAGATTCTTGAGGTTTATAAAAAATTTAGCACAAAGGCCAATCCTGAGCGTTTTTTAAAGGTGATTTATTGGCTTGGAAAATTGGCACTGGAAGAGGAAATAACTGGTGAAAAAAGAGCCATTACATTCAGTACATTGTTGCGTGAGCGTTTAGGCCACCATATTCATGGGGAAATTTGGGCCAATAATATAAAAAGTGTACTGTCCAAGCAAGATTTGTTGCAAAGGCCGATTCATATCATTTCTGCAAACATGCATAGTGTAATGAATTCAATGTTCGCTAAAAGTGCTCTGTCCAAGGAATTCCCCAAGGCTACGGATTTGGAGATTTATGAGGCTTTAAGCAGTGAGGAGAACGGACATTTACGTAAAAAAGTAACCTCCTTGGCCGAAAAAAATGGTATGATTTCCATAGATGACACCTCGGGAACCAATATTGACGTTCAAATTTTTGATACGGCTAAAATTAGAAAAGGCGCTAGTTCATATGAATTACCAACGGCAGACAATCATAAAAAACCTGTTATATTTGTAATGGATTACGCATTTGGGGAACAAGCATATGAGACTATAGATGAGCTTTTAAAACCCTATAATATCAAGAAAAACGATGAATCCTTAATAAATGTAGATTCGGTTTCAATTATGGGTAAAGCTGGTATTTTAGAAGGAGGAAAAGGAGATCTAATGATTCCTTCAGCTCATATTTTTGAAGGTACCGCAGATAATTACCCGTTTAAGAACGAACTTTGTGCAAAGGATTTTGAAGGCCATGGATTAAAAGTTTTTGAAGGAACCATGGTTACGGTTTTAGGTACTTCATTACAAAACAAGGATATACTTAAGTTTTTCCATAAATCTACTTGGAACGTAATTGGCTTGGAAATGGAAGGGGTGCACTATCAAAAAGCTATACAGTCTGCATCAAAAATCAGAAAAAGTATAGGTGAAGACGTAAAGGTAAGGTATGCCTATTATGCATCTGATAACCCATTAGAAACAGGAAGTACATTAGCATCGGGTGGCTTGGGCACTACGGGTGTAAAACCAACCTATTTAATTACGGATAAAATTTTAAAGCAAATATTTAATTCATAAAATGGCCGAGAATCTAAAACCAGAAAACAACCATAGTTCTGACGAAATCGACTTGGGACAATTGTTACAATTAGTAAAAAAAGGATTTAATTCCATTTTCAGGTTTGTATTAAGGATATTTCTGTACCTCAAAAAGAATATATTTTTATTGATTGGCTTAGTAGTCATAGGCTTTGTAATTGGATTTGCACTATCTAAAGTTATTTCTAAACGTTTAAAAATAGAAGTAATCGTTAGGCCCCAAATCGACAGTAAAAATTATCTCTATGATGTTGTCAATGAAATTCAGGCAAACGTAGAATCTAAGGACACCTTGTTTTTTAAATCTATTGGCATAGAGGAAATAGATTTTCAAGGTTTGGAAGTTGCCATAAGTCGTGTAGCCGAGGAAGCAACTTCAGAAGCCGATCTGCAATATTTAGAATTATTGCAAAGTTTTGAAAATACAGATGCCATTGCGGATATTGTTAGGGCAGAACTTCAAAACAAAAGCTCTTTTAATCATAGAATCACTATTTATTATAAAAACCCTGATATTGGCCAAGAATTTGCCAATAAGGTAATAGCTTATATAAATTCAAGTAAATATTTTGATGATTTAAGACAAACCTATACATCCAATGCTGCTGAGCGGATAGAGAAAAATAAAGTCTTATTGGAACAGGTTGATGAAATTATAAGTAATTATTCCAAAAAAATGTTGGAACAACAAGGGGATAGTGCTACTGATAGAATAGTGGTAGATAATCAGGAAACACTCAATATAACAGGTCTTTTCAATTTAAAGAATGAATTGATAAAAGATATTGAAACCAAAAAAATAGAGTTAATTCAAAGTGCAGAAGTTGTTAGGGTTATTAATTTTGGAAAGCCCCAGCAAGTGCGCAAATCTTTTTTAGGCAAGAAAATAGTAATGATACCGTTAATCTTACTTGGATTATTCTTTTTAATCTCAATATTAAAATATTTGGACCTAAAATCTAAAGAGTTAAAATTTTAAATATGAACATATTAGTAACAGGTGGAGCTGGTTTTATAGGTTCCCATGTAGTAAGAAGACTTGTAAAAAATTACCCTAATTATACTATATACAATCTAGATGCTCTGACATATGCTGGCAATCTTGAAAATTTGACCGATATAGATACATATCCTAATTATAAATTTTTAAAAGGGGATATTGTAGATAGTCAATACATCAATGAATTGTTTCAAAGCACAAATTTTGATGGTGTAATACATTTGGCTGCAGAATCTCATGTAGATCGATCTATTGAAGATCCATTAGCCTTCGTAAGAACCAATATAATAGGAACAGTTAACCTATTAAACGCCGCAAAAGATAGTTGGAAAGATAATTTTGAAGGCAAACGTTTTTATCATGTAAGTACAGATGAGGTTTATGGTTCTCTTGGTAGCGAAGGTTTGTTTACCGAAGAAACCAGTTATGACCCAAATTCTCCCTATTCCGCATCCAAGGCAAGTTCAGATCACTTTGTACGTTCATATGGCGAAACATATGGTCTGCCCTATGTAGTAACAAATTGCTCCAATAATTATGGCCCGTATCATTTTCCTGAAAAATTAATTCCATTATTTATAAATAATATTATCGAGAAAAAAAACCTTCCGGTATATGGGGATGGTAAATATACAAGGGACTGGTTGTTTGTAGAAGACCATGCTAAAGCGATCGACCTGGTATTTCATAAAGGAAATAATGGTGAAACCTATAATATTGGAGGTTTCAATGAATGGCAAAATATAGATTTGGTCAAATTATTATGTAGTGTAATGGATAAGAAGTTAAACAGGTCTCAAGGGGAATCAGAACAATTGATTACCTATGTAAAAGATAGACCTGGACATGATTTAAGATACGCCATTGATGCCAGTAAAATAAATAAAGAGCTAGGTTGGAAACCATCGGTTACATTTGAAGAAGGGTTGGAAATAACTGTAGATTGGTATTTAAATAATTCCGAGTGGTTAAAAAATGTTACTTCAGGTGACTACAAGGAATATTATTCTAAAATGTATTCGTAACTATTATAACATCCAAATATGAAAGGAATTATCCTAGCAGGGGGTTCAGGAACAAGATTACATCCTCTAACACTTTCCGTAAGTAAGCAGTTAATGCCTATTTATGATAAACCAATGATTTACTATCCGCTTTCAACGTTAATGTATGCAGGTATTAGAGAAATATTAATTATTTCTACACCTAAGGATTTACCATTGTTTGAAGAATTATTGGGAGATGGAAAAAAATATGGATGTTCATTTTCATATGCGGTTCAAGAAGCTCCAAACGGTCTTGCAGAAGCCTTTATCATTGGAGCTGATTTTATTGGAAAAGACAAGGTAGCACTTATACTAGGAGACAATATTTTCTATGGTTCCGGTCTTGCTAAATTACTCCAATCCAACAATGATCCGGAAGGTGGTATTATTTATGCTTATAGGGTACATGATCCAGAACGTTACGGCGTTGTGGAGTTCGATGATGATGGTGTCGCCATAAGTATAGAGGAAAAACCTTTGGAACCAAAATCAAATTATGCGGTTCCCGGAATTTATTTTTATGATAACGATGTAGTAGAAATAGCTTCAAGTATTCCTCCTAGCCCACGGGGAGAACTTGAAATTACCGACGTAAACAAAGAATATTTAAAAAGGGGTAATTTAAGTGTAAGTATTCTTGATAGAGGAACTGCTTGGTTAGATACCGGCACTTTTCAATCTTTAATGCAAGCGTCTCAATTTGTAGAGGTAATAGAAGAGCGCCAAGGGTTAAAGATTGGGGCAATAGAAGGAGCTGCATATGAGATGGGCTATATAGATAAAAAACAATTTATAGCCCTTGCGGAACCTTTAATGAAAAGTGGTTATGGAAAAAACTTATTAGGTATCTTAAACAAGAATCAATGACATTTACCGAAACAAAGCTAAAAGGCTGCTTTATTTTACAACCAAGGGTGTTTTCAGATAATAGGGGATATTTTTTTGAATCGTTTAACGAAAAAACTTTTTCTGAGGGTGTTGGTGAAAGTGTAAAATTTGTTCAAGACAATCAATCCTTTTCAACTTATGGTATCGTTAGAGGTATACATTATCAAGTGGGGCATAACGCACAAGCTAAATTAGTAAGAGTTTTAAGTGGTAGTGTTCTTGATGTTGCAGTAGATCTTAGAGAGAATTCGGCAACATTTGGTCAACATATTGCCGTAGAATTAAGTGCAGAAAATAAAAAACAACTGTTTATACCAAGAGGTTTTGGTCATGGTTTTTCCGTTTTGTCGGAAACTGCAGAATTCTTTTATAAATGTGATAATTTTTACAACAAGGAATCTGAAGGGGGTATTGTTTATAATGATGAGAATCTTCAAATTGATTGGAAAATTGGAAGCTCAAAAATAAAGGTATCTGAGAAAGATTTGGTTTTACCTACATTAAAGTCGGCAAGATTATGAAAAAAATATTGGTTACAGGTGGCCAAGGACAATTGGCAAACTGTATAAACGACATTACCAAAAACAATAATGAATTGCATGTTGTTTATGTAGATATAGATACACTGGATATTACTGATAAAAATGCGGTCACTAGTTATTTTAAACAAAATAATTTTAATTATTGTATTAATTGTGCTGCATATACAGCCGTAGATAATGCGGAATCTAATCATGAATTGGCCGAACAGGTAAATTATGTTGGTGCACAAAATCTTGCATACACATGTAAGGATTACAATGTAACCTTAATTCATATTTCAACAGATTTCGTCTTTGATGGTAAGCAAACGAAATTTTATACAGAGGAGGACTTGGCACAACCCCTAAGTGTTTATGGTAATACTAAGCTGGAAGGAGAAAGGGCCATAGCAAATATTTTAAATGAACATTTTATAATTAGAACATCTTGGCTGTATTCTGAACATGGGAACAATTTTTTAAAAACCATGTTAAGATTAGGTTCTGAAAGGGATGAATTAAGTGTTGTTGTGGACCAAATTGGTACTCCGACCTACGCTGGGGACCTAGCGAATGTTATTTTAGACTTAATTCAAAAAAATGCTACATCTTACGGCCTTTACCATTATAGTAATGAAGGAGTAGCTAGTTGGTATGATTTTGCTGTTGCTATTTTTGAAATTGCCAACATAAAAATCAAGGTAGCCCCAATTAAAACAGAAGCATATCCAACTCCCGCAAAAAGACCTTCCAACAGTATAATGGATAAAACTAAAATTAAAGAAACTTTTAATCTAACGATTCCTTATTGGAGGAAAAGTCTAGAGAATTGTATAAAAACTAATAAACTTTGAGAAAACCACTACATACGGCATTAAATGAACTAAGGCAAAAACAAAAGTCAACATTTGCCTTTAATGTTCAGAATTTTTATCAGTTAGAGGCTTGTAAAATAACAGCGGAAAAATTAAAGCTTCCTGTCATAATTCAGTTTTCAGAAAGATTTTTAAGATTTTTAGAAGATAAGTATTCTGTAAAGTTCATTATGGAAAACTATAAATCTGATTATACTTATTTTCACCTTGACCATTGCATTGACATAGACTTTATTAAATTTTGTATAGAAGCAGGTTTTGATTCTGTAATGTACGATGGATCTGCATTCTTGATAGACGAAAACATTAAGAATTCATTAATCGTCAAAGAACATGCTGAAAAATTTAATTGTTTGGTTGAAGGAGAATTAGGAAAAGTATCCGGCGTTGAAGACGGTTTTGGAGAAGAGGGTTCTTCTTATGCGGAAATTCAAGAAATTATTCGTTATGTTGAAGAAACTAAGATTGATCTTATGGCATTAGGCATAGGCAATGCCCATGGATTTTATGAAAATTTAGAAGGGATAGACTTATCTATTTTAGAAGAAGCAAGTAAAAAGTTACATCCAGAACAACTTTTTGTATTACATGGCGGTACCGGTCTACCAAAGGAAGTCATTAAAGAGGCGATATCCTATGGAGTAGTTAAGATTAATATATCCACTCAATTAAAGAAAGAAACTATAGATATCTTAAAAGAGTTTGCCACCAATAACAGTCTTTATAATGAAATTTCATACCATACCAAAATGGTTGAAGGTCTATCAAACTTTTTTGAGCAATATTTATTAGAATACACTGTATAAGATATGTACTTAATAATCAATTTAGGATTAAAATCAATTAGAGGCATTGTTTTCAACGATGATGGTATGCAGGTTTTTGTAACTTCAAAACCGGTATTCTCAAAACTATTCCATAATAGAGTTGAACAAGACGCAAAAGAATGGCGTTCAAAACTAGAGGAGATTTTGGAAGAAATCTCATCTATTGATTATCTAAAAGATAAAATTGAATACATAACCTCCACTACCAGTTCATCTTGCGTATATGGTATGGACGCTAAAGGAGCACCAGCCACAAAGGTTATGATGGTATCGGATAAGCGGGCACATGAGGAAGCGGAGTTGGTAGAACAGGTTATTAAGGAGAAAACAGATTTAACGGATTTAAAATGTCCATCTTCCTCAATTATACCCAAAGCAATTTGGTTTAAACGAAATAAGCCAGAAGTATTTGAAAAGGTTAAATTTTGGATGGGCGCCGGTGAATTTTTAAACTATTTTTTCACTCATGAAGTATTTACAGATTCTTTAAATGCAAGTAAAGGTTTATATCACAATGGTAAATACCTAGATGAAATCCTTAGGGCTGTTAGTTTGGATAAATCTACGTTGCCCGAGGTAAAAGATATTGGGTTTTCTTTGCCGCTGCACGATAAATTAATCAATAAATATGGGTTCAAAAAGACATGTAAGTATGTGCTTACGACCTATGATGCAATTTGTGCAGTTATTGGTTCTTTTGATGGAGATTCAAAAACAGCGTGTGATGTATCAGGGACGGTAACTTCTGTTCGAGTATTAACCAAAAAAGGTTTAATCACCAAAAAAGGTCCCATCTTGTCCCAAAAATTAGGGAATCATGAAAATTATTTAATAGGGGCTTCCAATAATTTAGGGGGTGGAATCATTGAATGGTTAAAGCAAGCTTTTTATGATGAAAATGACAGGAATGTTTATTATATCATGGAGAATAATGCGCATCAAGTATCCATGGGAGCCCATGGAATAGTCTTTTTGCCGTACATGCTAGGTGAAAGGGCTCCTTTTAAAAGTCCAAACGCACGGGGAACTTTTTTCGGAATAGATAGGGCAAGTACAATTAAAGAATTTTCCAGGGCAGTATTTGAATCTACAGCCTATGTATCAAACGATTTACTGCAATTAATCCTTGAAAATGGAGTTGAGGTAGACTCATTGTCCGTTAGTGGCGGACTAGCTAGATTTGACCTTATAAATCAAATAAAGGCAGATGTGACCAATAAGAGAATAAAGGTTATTGAGAATTTTGAAAGTACATCCGTTGGTGCATTTATTTTATTGCTGTTAAGTTTAAAAAAGTTTAGTTCTGTAGAAGAGGCCGCAGCTAAGATCATTCGTGTACGAAAAGTCATCAACCCCTCTGAAGCGAACCATAGGATATATAAAGATTTTTTCTCTTTTTATAAAAGCTTGAACGATCAATTGTTACCCCTTTATAATTCTCATTTAAAAATAAGGGATAAAGTACAATCTTTTTCTTCCGAAACTATTAGTAATCTATAGTATGTATTATATAAAACCTGTTATTTCAATTGGAAAAGTTGATATTAAATCTTTTGAACAGTTTCCAATTGGTAAGGAAGTATTGATCATAACATCAAAAACAGTAAGTCAAAATTATGGCTTACCGGATATTTTTGATGAACTAAGGAAAAAGAGTTCAGTACATATATTCAATCATATTAGACCAGATGCACCCTTTGAAGACCTTGACCTTGTTTTGGATGAGTTAAAACAGGTTTCCATAGATACTATTATAGCTATAGGTGGGGGGTCTACAATAGATGCTGCAAAAGCGCTATCAATAGCATTTGGTGATGTCTCCTATAAAGATGTTTTTTACGGTAAAACCCCGGTTCCGACAACTAAGATTCCACTTATTGCCATACCTACAACTGCAGGTACAGGCGCCGAACTTTCATTTGGTGCAATAATTTATGATAAGGATAATGGAAAAAAAGGAGGTATACGGGGAGAAATAATACAGCCTAACTATGTATTTATAGATGCAAACCTTCACAATGGCTGTCCAATTCATTTAAAGGCAGAGGTGGGCTTTGATTGTTTAACGCATGCAATTGAGACCTATATTTCTAAAAAAAGTAATCCTATTGTAAGGAACCAGTCTGTTAATTGTATACAGGTTATATTTCAACATCTAACAAAGTCATGTAAGGAAAATTCTATTGAGGACATGGAAAAAGTGGCTATTGCTTCATCTCTTATGGGGATTAATCTTGCCTTTAGCTCTACTTGTCTGCCACATAGAATACAGTATGTTATAGGTCCAATGACAGGAACAAGCCATGCTCAGGGCTTAATTGCTATTTATAAAGGATGGTTGCAATATTTATATAATGAACAAGTTGATGAGCTAAATCAACTAGCGTCCGATTTAAATATGTCTACGGAAGAATTTTTAAACAGGGTCAATAATCTAAAGAAAGAATTAAATCTAGATTATGGAATTTCAAAATTAGGAATCGACCTAAAAGACATTGATGAAATAGCATCCTCGGTTTCAGGAAACGTCCAAGCAGATCCTTCATATGAGAATGTTGAAAGTATAATAAATATTTTAAAATTAGCAATATAATGATAGCAGTAATAATGGCAGCAGGCAAAGGAAGTAGATTGGGTGATTATACCACTAACTTGCCTAAAAGCCTTTTACCTTTAAATAACAAGGGTAGAACTCTTTTAGATTATAATCTTGATATTCTTGATCAATTAAATGTTGATAAAATTTTAATCGTTACCGGTTTTAACAGTAAACTTATTGAAAATCACACGGCCAAAAACCCAAAAGTGAAGATCGTTTACAATCCTTTTTGGAATCATTGTAATGTACTAGGTTCACTATATATGGCATTGGACAAAATTGATGATGATTTCTTGTTCTTGCATGCAGATACCTTGGCAGAAATTGATATTTGGCAAATGTTGATGCAGGCCAAAGAAGATATGGTATTGCCATTTGAACGTAAAAAATGTGGTGATGAAGAAATGAAGGTAGTACTTGATGAAAACAACATGCTTTTGGATATTACCAAAGAAGTAAACCCAGAAAAATCTCAAGGGGAGTTTTTAGGTATTGCAAAGTTCAGTAAAAATACCGTACCTTATTTTAAAGAAAAGGCCGAAAATTTTTTTAAGGAAGGAAATCTTAATCTTTATATGGAGTCCGCAGTACAAAGTGCTATAGCCAATAAAGATATTAAAATCAGTGTTTTGGATATATTGGACAACAAATTCGTAGAAGTTGATTTTGAGGAAGATTATCAAAAAGCAAAAAAATTGTTTGGAGCATAATTTATGGCAAGATTATTCAAATATCTTACCTTGACGTTATTCTTGCCCTTATGGTATATACAATTACTTTTTCCAAGGAAAGATAATATTTGGATATTTGGGGCATGGAATGGACAACGTTACTCTGATAACAGCAAGTACTTGTTTGATTATGTTTCTGAAAACCATAAAGACATTATGGCAATTTGGATTACCAAGGACAAAAAAGTCCAGTCCAGAATAAGGGAACAGGGAAAAAAATGTTACATGTCCAATAGCCTAAAAGGCATTTATTTAAGCTTAAGGGCAAAATTTGTTATCGTAAGTTCAGGAAAGAACGATATTAGCAAACTTTTTGTAAATGGGGCAAAGCTAGTTCATCTTTGGCACGGAAATCCTTTAAAAAAAATTGGTTTAGATGACAATTATTCATCAGCAAACGGTTTTTTTTATAGTAAGATTGTACGATGGTTTTATCCTATGGTGTATGAATTCAATTATGATTATATGGTATCCAATAGTCAAATTTTTACACCGTTTATGCAGTCTTCCTATAGACTAAATACAGATCAAATTTTAGAGACGGGTTGTCCCAGAAATGATATTTTTTATTCTACATCCAAAGATGTTTTTAATATAGAACTTTCAAAAAGATTCAAGGACTCAAAAATTGTCTATTATTTGCCTACATTTAGAAATAGTGAAACGCCTAAAAATATTTTTACCCAAGATGACTATGTTGAGGAGAAAGTAGAAGCCTTTTTACAGAAAGAAAATATTGTTTTGGTTAATAAAGGACATTTTGTTGAATCTAAAACCGGATTGTCCGGAACGAGCCAAAATTCTAGAATAGTTCATTTAAAAGATAGTGATATTACATCTGATATCAATAATATGCTAAAAGATGCAGATGCATTAATTACTGATTATTCTAGTGCTTTTTTTGATTTTTTATTGACGGAACGTCCAATATTATTTGCGGCTTTTGATCTTCAGGAATATATGTCACATTCAAGGGAGCTATATTTTAATTATGAAGATGCGGTTGCTGGTCCAATAGTTCATAATTGGGAAGAAATACTATTTCAGCTGAGCACTATTTGGAATGATGAAGAGAATAAAAAAGTAGTTCTTCAAAAAAATAAAATTTATAATAAATATCATGATGCATTTAATAGTAAGAGGGTAACCGATGCCTTATTACGATTGTCTAATAAGTAATGAAAAAAGTATTAATGCCATTAATATTAATATGTGTTCTCTTTTTTAGTTGCACTAAAGAGGAGCCTAATATTTTGAACATTACTTCATTTCCTGATAGGAACAATGATTTTACTGTATGGCAGATAGAACAGTTTAGGGATATTTCCCAAATGGGATATTTAATACGAACAGATGATAACAAGATAATCGCTATTGATGGAGGATCAAACGATACGGCAGAACTTTTAAATGATTTTATTCAACAACTTGGAGGAACGGTCAATTATTGGATCATTACCCATCCGCATGATGACCATGTAGGTGTACTAAATGGGTTTTTATCCAAAAGAAACAATATTGTAATTGAAAAAATTGTTCATTCCAAAATAGACTTGGAATTAATTGCCGATCATGAACCTAAAAGTTATTCTTATATTAAAAATTTTTATCAAAAATTAGAACATTCCGGAATATCATTACACGAACCAAAGACTAATGATGTTATAGAAATTGGCGATGGTGTAAATTTAAGGGTCCTTAGTACGGCCAATGAAGATATTAAAATTAATCTTGTCAATAATTCTTCACTTGTCTTTCAGTTGAACAGTAAATCAAAAAGAGTATTATTTCTTGGAGACCTTGGAGTAGAAGCTGGAAATAAGATACTTCAAAACGGCACGCTATCCAATTTAAGGTCAACACATGTACAAATGTCGCACCACGGACAAGGTGGCGTTTCCAAGGAGTTTTATAGTGCGGTGAACGCTAAAATTGCTTTATGGCCTACACCTATATGGTTATGGGAAAACAATTTGGATGCAAAGGGATATAATACGGGCACATGGAAAACAATTATTGTTAAAAGTTGGATGGATGAAATAGGTATTTCACAGCATATTGTTGCGGGTATCGAAGGCACATCACAAATAGATTAATATAATGGCCACTGTATCCAAGAATATTTTTTGGCAGTCAATAGCTGCGTTTTTGCAAATATATACAGGCGGTATAGTTTTTATCCTTTTGGCTAAGATAATGTCCATAGAGGATTTTGGGATTTTGAGTTTTGGCTTTTCTTTTTCAACATTATTGTCAACTTGCTTAGATTTTGGTCAATCTTTGATGATTATGAAAGATTACCCTCAAAAGAAGTTTCAACCAGGACCTTATATATTAAATTCCATGGCCCAAAAAGTTATTTTCATTCTAATTTTTTGTGGCTTGTTTTTTACCTATCTCATTATATTTTATTCCGGAAAATGGCTGGTTACGGGTCAAATGTTTATTCTATTTGCAATTGTTAGTGCATATGTTCTTTATTTACAAGCCGTTTTACGGGTTAAAAATAGGTTTAAAGACGCCGCATTATCTATTATAGCCTATTCTGTTATTATTACCATTTTAGTTTATTTAATCTATAACGAGATGCTTTCTATGTTACAGTTTATAGGTTATTTAATATTAGCGCGCGTTATTCAATTGCTTGTTACCGTAGTTTTCTGCAAAAATATTTTTCAGAAAAAGTGGTTCAGTCCAAAAATTCAGAAGCATTTAATAAAACATAGCTGGTCTTATGGAGCACATTTTATCTTTGGCACATTTTATTTCACGGTAGATACGCAGATTATAGCCCTATTGTTAAATGCTAAAGACGTTGCTCTTTACCAGTCAATATTTAGGATTATATATATTTTCTTAATTGTTTCGGATGTGGCATCCAATGTATTACTACCATACCTTTCATCAAAATTCGCCAAAAATCAATCCATTGATTTACTTTCAAGCAATATTTTATATTTATTGTTTATTTTAGGCTCTTCCCTGTTTTTGTTCTTTACGTTCTTTTATAAGGAAATTATAGATGTGTTATACACGCCAGAATATAAAGAGGCTTATCCTCTTGTATTTCCACTAAGTCTTGTGATATTGCTTCGCACTAGTTCTTCAATTTATGGAACCTTACTTACAATATCGGATAATCAAATCAATAGGGTCAAAGTTGTATTTTTAACCATGGTTTCAAGTATTTTACTAAATTCTCTTCTTATTCCATTTTTTGGAATCAGAGGTTCGGCTTGGATAAGTGTATTTGTTCATTTACTATTGTTTTCGGGTTATTTGTGGTTTTCAAAAAAGGATTTTCCAGATATAAAAATCCTAACAAGCTCAAATATGGCCATACTTTTAACAACAGCATTTTTTGTGGTAGTTGAGCAACTGATATATTCAGAACTTATTCTGATACGCATTGCTCTATATATTATTTGGGGCATGATTATAGTATATTTTATGAAAAAATATGAAAAAGTTCGTATTCTTAGTCAAATTTTAAAAGATAAAGGCGTTGTATAATATTAGAAAGGATGTATAGACTTTTACGTAATCCATTATATATTTATCTATTAGGCTTTTCTTTGTCTTTTCTGGTATACTTTTTAGATTGGAGTGAGCTATATCCTGAAATAAGCACTTCAATGATTGTTTTTTTTAGTATAACCTTTTTTTGCTTTGGAGCTTTTGGTTTTGTTATTAGTCATTTGAAATTAATTCAGAAGACCTATTCAAATACTAAATCCAAGCAAATCGTTGTATTCGCTACCGCTCTTTTATTCTTTTATTTAATTGAATTTATCATTGAAGGCGATATCCCTTTGATTTCTAAACTTTTAGGAAGAGATGGTGTTCATTATATGGAGTTTGGAGTTCCTTTATTACATGGAATACTAATTTCGTTCAATTCTTTTCTAATTGCCCATACATTTTCCACGTATTTGTCTACAAAAAATAAGCAATTGTTAAAGGTTTATTTTGTGCTTTATATACCGGCATTGCTATTTTTCAGTAGAAGTATTTTAATGCTTGGATTATTAACTTCGGTTTTTATATACATTCATTATTCAAAAAAGCTAAAACTAAAAAATCAGATAAAACTGGTTGCCTTAGGAGTAATTGCACTTTACCTTTTTGGTGTTTTAGGTAATTTACGGTCTGGTGGAGATTATATTTATGATCAAAGTAAAGCTACTCAAGAATTTATGGAATCTTCCATACCAAAAGAGTTTTATTGGACGTATTTATATGTTGCTTCTCCATTGGCTAATTTTCAAAACACGGTCAATCATAAACAAAATGTAGAAAAAGATTTTGTCGGATTTATATTTTACGAAAATCTACCTCAAATAATTTCGAAAAATCTTGGCGGTCCTTTAAATATTCCGCAAAAAGATTTGGTTCGTCTAATACCATGGTTGACTGTTGGTACAACTTATGCCAAATCTATTTCCTATTTAGGTTGGTTAGGGCCATATCTTTTATTTCTGTTTAATTTACTGGTCTACTTAGCCATTTTAATGTTTATGGTACCTACACGAAGTAATTATCATATAACTACATTATCTATTCTTTCGGTAATTATTCTATTAAATATTTTTGCCAACATGTTGGTCGTGACAGGTATCTCTTTTCAATTGGCCTATTGTGTAATATTCGCCTTTTTTGAGCGAAAAAAAATTGTTTTAAGGACATGAGAATATCTGTTTGTATGGCCGTTTTTAATGGTGAAAAATATATTAAGGATCAACTAGATTCCATATTACTACAAATAGGTCCAGAAGATGAGGTTATTATATCTGATGACGGTTCTAATGATCAAACCTTGCCCATAATTAAGTCAATTTCTGACAATAGGATCAAAATTGTTTATTCTGGTCAAAAGAGCATAATTAAAAATTTTGAAAACAGTTTAAAAACAGCTACAGGTGATGTCATATTTTTATCTGATCAAGATGATATATGGTATCCAAATAAAATTTCCATCATGGTGTCCTTTTTGAACGATTACTTAATGGTTTTTTCCAACGCTTCGGTTTTTAAGGAGTCTATGTTAGACACCTATTTATTGTATGATCAGAATGTTCAACGAACGGGATTTTTAAAAAACTTCATAAAAAACAATTTTATTGGTGCTACTATGGCATTCCAACGCAAAGTTTTAGAGCGAGCATTACCTTTTCCTAAAAAAATATATATGCACGATGTTTGGATTGGTCTGGTGTCCGAGATTGAAGGTAAAACACATTTTATAGAAGAACCTTTGGTATATTACAGAAGACATGGTAACAATGCTTCAGAAACAGGGGAGAAAAGTTCTAATTCCTTATTTACAAAAATAAAAATGCGCTACGATTTGGGCTTAAGTCTTTTAAGAAGGTTTCTATGAAACAATCAAGGACACCTTTTTCTTTACAATATGGTATAGTTGGTGCTATCTTGATTGGAATTGTACTAAAAGTTTGTTTAGTTCAGTTTTCAAAAAATAAAGTATTGACCAAATTTGAAGGCGTTTCATTTTATATTTCACAGCCAACAGATTGTAATTTTTCGCTGTATTATTCCTTTTCGGATAAATTTCAAAATAATCAGGTTTTATTGGCCGAGAGTGTTTCAAACAAGGAATTACGATTTAACTTCCCTAAATCCAACCAATTACCTACAAGTCTAAGGTTAGATTTTGGAAATGAGCCTTTATGTGCTCTGCCTAATCTTGATAGTTTAAGCATAAATTATAAGGGGAATAGTAAAATGATTCAAAAAGAAGACTTGTTCCAACATATAATTGGAAATAGTGCTTCTATATATTTAAATAAAAATGATAAGGCATTAAAACTAAATGTCAATAGCGATCCTTTTGATCCTTATATCATTTTTGATCCTTTATTAAAAATAGTATTAGATGAAGATGCATTTGTAAATAGATTAATATTGTTACTACCTTTTTTACTTTTATTGGGGTGGCATCTTAAAAATGTATCTATAAAAACATTGCAATTACCGGATGTACTGTGTATAATTTTCATTGTTTGCATTCCTTTAAAAATAGCTTGGACTACCTTGGCCGCTTTATTGATTGGTCTTTTTGGAATTATGAACGCAATTCGGAAAAAGGAGTATAATTTTAAGAATAAAGAAGGTCTTTTATTAATAGGTGTTTTTATTGTTTTCTTAATTATTGGTCGGCCTACTTCCCTTAAGATAATTGACCATCATTTAGCCTTGATTCTTTTTTTTATTATTTCTAGTACGTTCTCATTTAATTGGGCTGTAGTCACTAAATTCTATATACAGTTTATATTGTTTTTAAATGCAGCTTTGGTAACATCCGGTGTTGCATTTCTAATAAACTTTCCTACTGTTTTTGGCTTAGATATATGGAACTACTTTTCTGAAATCAAATTTTTTAGCGGCAATGTAAGAGAATGGCTTTATTATGACCATGCCGTATTTCTAACTTTTTTTGGATTGATAGGACTATTATCTCTACATAAACATTCTGAAATTTTACAAAGCAAAAAAATATTGCTGTTATACCATTTATTATTAATTGGATTAATTTTTTTAATTGGCGCGCGTATTTCTTTACTTATATATCTTGTTTTTATAGTCAATATGTATTTTGACTTTAAGCCTAAAAAGCGGTTAATTATTAATACGATAGTATTTAGTTCATCTGCTGTACTATTATTTCTAATGATAGGTAAAATAGATGTTTATAGAGATGGGTTATGGAAAGTAAGTTGGGAGGCAATTATAAATAAACCATACTTTGGCTATGGTTTGGGAAGTTCAGATAAGGTTTTACATAGTACAACGCTTATGTCCCAAGCCAAGGTTAATATTCCAACAATATTAAACCATTCTCATAACCAGTATTTAACTTTTTTATTGGAACTGGGCTTTATAGGCTCATGTGCAATAATATCTTGTGTTATGCTCTACTTAAAACATAAAGCACAATACTTAAACATCACAATGGTTTTATTTATCTTTGGTCTATGTTATGTGTTTTTAACTGAGTCAATATTGCAAACATCAAAACCTCTCTTTGTTTTATGCTTTTTATTCTACCTTATATCAAAAATGCCCAGTTCTATTACATTTAACGAATTAGATAAACAAGCATGAGTTATAAATTAACTATCTCTGTGGTATTGTTCAATACCGACGAAGATGAGATTTTAAATATTATTGAAATAATATCTGGATGTAAATTTAGCACCAAATTATTTTTTATTGATAATTCTCCTAATAATAACGCTTCTAAGATTGTAGGTTCAAAGGAAGGGGTGGAATATATACATACAGGTGAAAATTTAGGTTTTGGAAAAGGACACAATATTGCAATTGATTTTGCAAAGGACAATTCCGAGTTCCATTTAATTCTAAATGCAGATGTTGATTTTGATTCATCAGTTTTGGAAGATATGTTGCGTTATATGGAACTTAACCAATCTGTAGGGTTAATGGCACCTAAAGTTTTAAACCCTGATGGAAGCTTGCAGCATACTGCAAGATTGTTACCAACCCCATTTTATCTTATTTTCAGAAGATTTATACCTTTAAATTCTATAAAGGAAAGGTTGAACCAGAAATATGAATTAAAAGCATACTTAATAGATAGGCCTATTGAAATTCCATTTTTTATAGGTTGTTTTTTACTTGTACGCTCATCAGTCTTAAAGAAAACTGGAGGTTACGATCCGCGTTATTTTATGTATATGGAAGATATTGATCTTGTAAGAAGGATATATAGGGATTATAAAACTGTTTATTATCCATTATGCTCTATAATACATAAACATGGTAAGGGTTCATATGTGAATAGAAAATTATTAAAATACCATTTAAAATCATCGGTGCAATATTTCAACAAATGGGGCTGGATATTTGATCGTGAAAGAAAGCGGATAAATGATAAAACTTTAGATCAACTAAAATAGTTGCGGTTTTTATGATATTTAAACAAGGTAGATATTCTGGGTTTATAACACCATTATCCTATATTATGGATTTATTGGTGGTTAACCTTTTTACCAATTTTCTGCCCATAAATTTTCAAAATCCATTACTCTTCCATAGTTATATAACCATTGCCTGGGTTGTATTGTCATTTAAAAATGAATTCTATGAAGTGCACAGATATTCTAAAGTGGTTGCTTTATTAAGAAAACTCTTTACACAATTTATTTTTTTCTTTCTCATACTGTATGCTTATATCGGTTTTTTTAAACAGCCATTAATGAGTCGTTTAGCTTTGGGTCAATATTTTGTTCTAGTATTTGTAGGCGTCGCTTTTTTTAAGTTTTTAAGCTATGTTTTGCTAATGCAATATAGGGGATTGTGGAAAGGAAATATTCGCAGAGTGGTAATCATAGGTAAAAACAGTAAAACTGATCAATTGATACAGGTTTTTAATGAACGCGAAGAGTTTGGTTACGAGTTTGTAAAACAATTTGATGCGAAAGGCAAAAATTTTGATATCATGTCATGTTTTATGTTTATTGTCAATAATAATATTGATGAAATATACTGTTCAGTTTCTGAGATGTCGAATAAAAAGCTGAATGCCTTTATAAACTTTGCGGATAACAATCTAAAAACCCTTAAGTTTTTACCGGACAATAAAAATATCTTTTCCAAGAAACTCAAGTTTGAATATTACGATTATTTGCCAATCTTGTCCTTAAGGGATATTCCTTTACATAATTCGGTAAATGCCGTTCTTAAAAGAGCTTTTGACATCGCCTTCTCATTATTTGTCATTTTTGGAATTTTAATTTGGTTAGGGCCTTTGCTAGCACTTTTGATAACATTGGAGTCCAGGGGGCCAGTATTCTTCATTCAGAAACGCACAGGTTTTGATAATCGGGAGTTTCAATGCTTTAAGTTTAGATCTATGGCGGTCAACGAATCTTCTGATCTTATGCAGGCTGGTAAAAATGATATGAGGGTAACCAAAATAGGTAAGTTCATCAGAAAGACCAGTATAGACGAATTGCCACAATTCTATAATGTACTTTTTGGAAATATGTCCGTAGTAGGGCCGCGCCCCCACATGTTAAAGCATACAGACGAATACGCAAGTAGGGTAGATAAGTATATGTTACGTCATTTTGTGAAGCCGGGAATAACAGGACTAGCACAAATACGTGGATATAGGGGTGAAATTGAAAAAGAAAGTGACATTCAGAATAGAATTAAATTCGATATATTTTATGTGGAAAACTGGTCTTTCTTTCTTGATCTTAAAATTATAGTACAAACTGTTCTCAATGCAATTAGGGGAGAGGAAAAAGCATATTAAACAATATGAAGAGAATTTTAATAACGGGAGCTGCGGGATTTTTGGGTTCCCATCTATGTGATCGGTTTATTGCGGAGGGCTTTCATGTAATTGGCATGGATAATCTTATTACGGGAGATTTAAAGAATATTGCCCATCTTTTTCCACTGGAACATTTTGAATTTCACCACCATGATGTTTCTACCTTTGTTCATTTAGAAGGTAAACTGGATTATATTCTGCATTTTGCATCACCGGCCAGCCCTATAGACTATTTAAAGATTCCTATTGAAACATTAAAGGTTGGTTCATTAGGAACCCTTAACCTTTTAGGATTGGCCAAACAAAAAAATTCAAGAATTTTGGTAGCCTCTACATCAGAAGTTTATGGCGACCCTTTGGTGCATCCCCAAAATGAAGAATATTACGGTAATGTTAGCCCCATAGGTCCACGTGGGGTCTATGATGAGGCAAAAAGGTTTATGGAGTCCATTACGATGGCGTATCATAGACATCATGGACTAGATACCCGTATTGTACGTATATTTAATACCTATGGGCCTAGAATGCGCTTAAATGATGGAAGGGTGGTACCCGCGTTTATGGGGCAGGCTTTAAGAGGCGAGGATTTGACCGTTTTTGGTGATGGTTCACAAACTAGGTCTTTCTGTTATATTGATGACCAGGTTGAAGGAATATACCGTTTGTTATTTAGTGATTGTGTAGAACCGGTAAATATTGGAAATCCACACGAAACTACCATAAAGGAATTTGCGGAGGAAATTATTGCACTTACAGGCACAAAACAAAAAGTAATTTACGTGCCATTGCCACAAGATGATCCCACTCAACGTCAACCAGACATTTCCAAAGCAAAAAAACTATTGGGTTGGGAGCCAAAAGTAAACAGGGCAGAAGGACTTAAAATCGTATACGATTATTTCAAATCGTTGTCTCCAGAGGAACTTCAGAAGAAAGAACATAGAAATTTTACGGATAAAACTAAATAAACCTTATTTCATCAAAAAATTACACATGAATATTTTAATACTTGGATCGGGTGGACGGGAACATACTTTTGCATGGAAATTGGCTCAAAGTCCACGACTTTCAAAACTTTTTGTAGCTCCAGGAAATGCTGGTACAGCCACAATTGCAACTAATGTACCAATTGGTGTAAATGATTTTGAGGCAATTAAGGATTTTGTAATCAAAGAACAGATAGCAATGGTAGTTGTGGGTCCGGAGGACCCTTTGGTCAACGGGGTACATGATTATTTTTTGCAGGATGATGAATTAAAGAACATTGCGGTCATTGGACCTGAAAAACTTGCCGCAACCTTAGAGGGCAGTAAGGAATTCGCAAAGGAATTCATGATGCGCCATAATATACCCACGGCACAGTATAAAAGTTTTACGGCAAATACTGTTGAAGATGGATTTAAATTTTTAGAGGAATTAAATCCTCCTTTTGTTTTAAAGGCCGATGGTCTTGCAGCTGGTAAGGGTGTCGTAATTCTCAATGACCTTAATGATGCCAAAAAGGAATTAAAGGCCATGTTGGTCCATGAAAAGTTTGGGTCTGCCAGTACCACTGTGGTAATAGAAGAATTTTTGGATGGAATAGAATTAAGTGTTTTTGTACTTACAGATGGTATTTCATATAAAGTTCTTCCTACGGCAAAGGATTATAAACGAATTGGTGAAGGTGACACCGGACTTAATACAGGAGGTATGGGGGCAATTTCACCCGTTCCTTTTGCAAGTAAGGAGTTCATGGACAAGATAGAGCACCAAATAGTTAAACCGACGGTAGAAGGACTTAAAAAGGATAATATGCCCTATAAGGGATTTATTTTTATTGGACTTATCAAAGTTGGTGCCGATCCAAAGGTGATTGAGTATAATGTACGCATGGGCGATCCGGAAACGGAAGTAGTCTTGCCAAGATTAAAAAATGATTTGGTTGAGGTTTTTGAAGCGGTTGCCAACCAGACCTTGTCCAACATTAATCTTCAATTAGATGGTCGTACGGCAACTACAGTAATGACCGTATCCGGAGGTTATCCTGGATCATATGAAAAGGGTAAGGAAATTACCGGTATAGCGTCAATCGATGATTCTTTGGTTTTTCATGCAGGAACCACATTACTTGATGGTAAGGTAGTTACCAACGGTGGTAGGGTAATGGCAATTACATCGTTTGGCGATGACTTTAAGTCGGCCTTGAACACTTCGTATAAAAATGTGGAAAAACTTTCTTTTGAAGGAATGAATTATAGAAAAGATTTAGGTTTTGACCTATAAAAGAATGGCCTTATAAAAGTTTCGTGTACTTCTATAAGGCCATTCTGGAATTCTTGTAAACTATAGGTAAGAGTGAGAAGTACTAGTGGTATCCTCATCCCCTTTATCATTATACTTTTTTAACTCGAGCATCCAATAAATAAATGCAGCGGTCCCGATTAACATAAACAACCAGTTTACGATGTTTGACAGGGTCCAGCTTTCAGCAAATCTAAAAGGGTCCATCGTGTATTTGAATATCACATTTACAAACAAATCGGCAATACCTTCAAAAAATGATTTCATCTTATTACTATATTTACCAGCAAAAATATAAAAAGCTTAGATGATTTCAAGCATTTTTGAGAAAACAAAACCAGTCAATTTTATAATTCTCCTTGTTTTTTTGTTTCTTTTTTATTGGGGAGTTCAATTTTACTTGCTGAACAACACTATTTTAGATTTAAAAATAGGGGCAACCATAGGCATTTTGGGCACTGTGCTGTTTAGCGTTTTCGTGGTAGATTTTATTGTTAAAAGAAATAAATTAACGGCGAATAATTCTTTCGCAATCCTATATTTTACGATTCTTTTCGTGGTTTTTCCGGAAACACTGGGAGATAGTAACGCAATTTTTACCACCTTTTTTCTTTTACTGGCCATGCGTCGTTTATTGAGTATAAAATCTCTTAAGAATATTAAACTAAAAATATTTGATGCCGCTCTTTGGATATGTATTGCTAGCATTTTTTATGAATGGGCCTTGCTATATTTAATATTGGTCTTTGCGGCAATTTACATCTATGAACCTAAAAATATTAGAAATTGGCTCATCTTCCTATCCGTTGGTTTTTGTTTTTTTATGATTTTATATGGTGTTCTAGTGATTATGGGCAAAACATCCTTCTTAACCGATCACTATGATTTTGCCGTTGATTTTAATTCATTGTTTCCCATTAAATGGTGGTCAAGTATAAAATTGACCTTGTATGCATTAATGAATATTGGTCTTGGGTTTTGGATTTTTATTAGGTTGGGCAGTACAGGCACCGGTAAGGTCACGGTTATGAGGCTCATTGCCCTTTCGTTTATTATTGGTTTAGTGGTCAATTTACTGGTAGCTTCTGAAAATACAAATGCGGTCATGATCACATTTTTTCCTTCAGTAATATTTATGGTGAATTATCTTGAATCTATAAAAAAACCAAAATTTCTAGAATTAATACTTATAACTAGTATTGTTGCCCCTTTAATAGTATTCTTCACCAAACTTTAGGTTTGTTCTTTAAACTTTATCTTTGTAAAAAATAAAATATGTTCAGCAACTTTGCTTTTACCATTTTTAACGAGAGTATAGATAATTATCATCTTAAAGATGATGTTTATCAGGATTTTACCAATCCGTATCCGGCAGATAGTATTGAACATTTACTTTATAGAAAAAACTGGATAGATACCGTCCAATGGCATTATGAAGATATTATACGTAACCCTGAAATTGACCCTAAGGACGCATTGGTCTTAAAACGTAAAATTGATGCCAGTAACCAAGATAGAACGGATTTGGTTGAATATATCGATAGTTATTTCCTAAACAAATACCATTCGGTACAAGTAAAAAATGAAGCTACTATCAATACGGAAAGTCCTGCTTGGGCCATTGACCGTCTTTCTATTTTAGCTTTAAAGATTTATCATATGAAGGAGGAAGCAAGCCGTATAGATGCTTCTGAGGAACATAAGGCCAAATGTCAATCCAAATTGGGTATTCTTTTGGAGCAAAAGAAAGA
This sequence comes from Maribacter sp. MAR_2009_72, assembly GCF_007827235.1. Classification (NCBI taxonomy): domain Bacteria; kingdom Pseudomonadati; phylum Bacteroidota; class Flavobacteriia; order Flavobacteriales; family Flavobacteriaceae; genus Maribacter; species Maribacter sp. MAR_2009_72. Next base: position 2,854,401 of record NZ_VISB01000001.1, read on the forward strand.
TCTTTCCCAGGCAATAGACCAATTGATAGTGGATATTGAGAACGGCAACAAATACATGAAAGTGTACAAACAAATGAAAATGTATAACGATGAGGAACTAAACCCCATCCTTCGTGGAAAAAAATAGAACACCCCATATTTTGGTTATCCGTTTATCTGCCATGGGAGATGTTGCCATGACCGTACCCATACTGTACGGACTTATAAAAAAATATCCAGATTTACATATAACGGTTGTTACCAAATCTTTTTTTAACCCAATTATAGCACAAATACCTAGAGTCAAGGTTGTTCCTGCCAATGTCAAGCAAAAACATAAAGGATTTTTTGGGCTCTGGAAACTGTATAGCGAGCTAAAGGTGTTGAATATTGATGGTGTTGCAGATTTGCACAATGTATTGCGTAGCTCAATTTTAAAACAATTCTTTAGGTTGCAATCTGTTCCCTTTATACAAATGGATAAGGGTAGAAAGGGCAAGAAACAGTTGACCGATCCAAACAGGAAGTTTTTTAAGCCATTAAAAACTACATTTGAGCGCTATGCTGCTGTTTTTGACAAACTTGGTTATCCCATAGGTATCAATGAAATGCATTCCTTGCCTAAGAAACAAATTCCTTTAAAGAAGAAGGAATTTGTTGTAACACAAACCAAAATTCATATAGGTATAGCGCCTTTTGCAGCGTTTGCAGGTAAAACATATCCAACGGAGTTAATGGAAAAGGTTATTGCTTTATTAGATAATACCAAAAAGTATTCTATTGTTCTTTTTGGTGGATCGGAACAGGAAAAAAAGCAATTGACCGCATGGGAAAAGTCATTTACACTAGTAAAGAATATTGCAGGTATGTATGATTTTAAAGATGAATTGGCCGTGATATCCAATTTAGATTTAATGATTGCCATGGATAGCGGTAATGCCCATTTGGCGGCTATGTATTCGGTACCTACACTAACATTATGGGGCGTTACACATCCCTATGCCGGTTTTTATCCTTTTCAACAACCAATTTCAAACGCTTTATTGGCCGATCGAGAACAATATCCAAAAATACCTACTTCTATTTATGGAAATAAGGTGCCAGAGGGTTACGAAGATGTAATGAGAACCATTACCCCGGAATCAGTTGTTCAAAAAATCAATGAAATTTTAAGTGAACAGTCTTCCTAAATTGGATTAAGTGGTAACGGCTTTGGGTTCCAAACTTTTAAAATATTGTCGCAATTGTGCCATAAACCTATATTTTTTGGCACTGGGTGAACTGCCTACCATTAAGGTCCGCACGCCAAAATAAGAACTCATTAAAAAAGTGGCTACAGCTTCGCAATCTACATGTCTATCCAAAAAACCGTTGAACTTTCCTTTCTGTAACGCGGTAATTAAATTGACTTCCCAAACCGTAACGATTTCGTTTAAATGCTGCATTATAACATCATTCTTTCCATTAAACTCGGCAATGAAATTATGAAGTATACAACCATAATCCATATCATTGTGAACGGCCGTTTCCATAGCATTATCAAAACAGGCAGTAATCAAATTTAAAGGATTTTCATGACCTTCTAATGGTTCAATTAATGTACTGTACACTTTACGGGCCATTAAATTCTGAATGATCTGTACAAAAAAATCCTCTTTGGATTCAAAATGATAATAGAAAGCCCCTTTAGAAAGGTTCAACTCCTTTAAAATATCATCTACACTTGTATTATAATATCCCTTGGAATAAAATAACTGTAGTCCGGTAACTTGAATTCTGTGCATGGTGGCCATGCGCTTAAGGCTCTTGTTCATAATATGTAGATTTGGGTCTAACCGACCATATGGTCTATTCAAAGAACAGATTTTATGTACTGTGGAAGTATATTTCTAGTTGAATGGCACAGTAAACTCGGTAAAAGTTGATTTTACCGATGAAATACAAGGAAATTTTTACCAAAAACAAACTCATTAGTCTGTTATAATGTGTTGTTTTATAGAATGTTACAAAGTAGATATAGATTCAATAATAAGTTATGCAATGATAACCCAGAAAAAATTATATGGATAATAGTTAGTTTATTTAATGGTGTAATATTTAAAGGGGGGAATATGGTTCTCGTTTTTAAACACCGTTATTATATGATGATGAAGATGCTATAAACTAATATTTGTATGCTACAATTAAGGCCTTTAATTTTTAGATATATTAAAATAAAAATGCATTAAAAAAGTTTAGGGTTTATTGATATCCATATTTTTTTAATATAATCTTTTGTCAAATGACCAACCACTATTATCCAACTAGTCCTAATTCAGTACCCAAGTCCCTTACCAAACTGCCATTTTCCTATTTATTAAAATCCATACTCTCTATCTTGGCTATCGTACTTTTCTTTGTACTATATGTTTCTATGGTAATTGGGCTAGGTTACCTGTTCTATTATGCCATTATCTATGATATGGGATATATCAATAAACTTACCATTATCATGAAGGTTGGTGCTATAGCGGGTGCTGCTATGCTATTTGTTTTCTCCCTTAAATTTATTTTCAAATTAAAAAATCACAAGCCCAATAATCGAATTCTATTAAAAAAGGAGGAACATACTGATTTATGGAACTTTATTGAGAAAATATGTGAGGAGACAGGGGCGCCAAGACCCAAAAATATTTATTTAGACCCAGATGTAAATGCTTATGTGGCTTATAGTAATATGTGGCTAAGTCTATTTTTACCCGTAAGAAAGGAGCTAACAATTGGTATGGGGCTTACAGATTGCTTAAACCTTTCTGAGTTCAAGGCAGTTATAAGCCATGAATTTGGACATTTTTCCCAAAGAAGTATGAAAATAGGGAGTTATATTATATCGGCCAATACCATTATTCACAATATGATTTTTGAGCGGGATAAATGGGATGATACTTTAGATCAATGGAGAGCATCAGATATTAGACTATCTGCCGCAGCATGGTTGATTACACCAATCATTTGGTTAATTCGACAAATGCTAAACTTATTTTATCAATTCTTAAATGTCATGTATTCGTCCTTATCTCGCGAAATGGAGTTCAACGCTGATAAAGTTGCGGTCAAAACTTCCGGTAGTGAGGCCATTATATCTGCTCTATGGAAACTAAATGGGGGTTCTACTGTGTGGCACAATACATTAAACCACGCAATCTTAGCATCCAAAAAAAATCTATATGTGGAAAATATTTATATCAATAACGCTTTGGCATTAGAAAGGGAAGCGCCCCATCAAGCACAATTGTTGGAAAGCTTACAGGAAGATAAAAGAGGAGGTAGAATGTATTTTACGGATTCTGAACATTCCAAAGTGGGAATGTATGCTAGCCACCCACCTAATGATAAGCGTGAACATAACGCCAAAACCCCCTATGTTGTATGTGATCAGGACACCCGAAGCCCATGGATATTATTCGGAGAAAAAAGCAGGTTACAAACAGCAATGACCTTGCGTTTATATGAAATATACTTACAAAAAAAACCAACAGATTTTGTCCAGGCTCAAGTGTTGGAAGAGTTTATTAAATCTGAAACACAGGGCGCACATTTGGCAAAGGAATACGATAATACTTTTTCCAATAGATTTTTGCAAATTCCTAATCCGCAAAAACTCAATGCACAAATGGCTAGCTTAAAACCGTCTAAGAAAGTGTTGAAACAATTAAAATTAGAGGTTAAGGATTTAATGCAACCAATTCATGAAATAGAAGCTTTAATGATTAAAGCCCAGGAAATAGCGCAAGGAACCACCAAGGTTAAAACTTTCTCTTTCAATGGCATTGAATATTCAAAAAAGAACCTTGAAAATGGCTATAATTTTTTATTGAACAAACGAGAGGAACACTTTAATTTAAGCTTTGAAAATTGGGATACAAAATTTTGCGCTTTCTTTACGTTACTTGCAAAAGAGGAAGCAAGAGATAATGAATTGGCAAAACTCTATGCGCAACACCAAGCCATAACTTTTTTATATAGGAGTGTAACCACTACTAAGAACAGTATATTAAACAAGGTAACGGATCTTCAAAATGCGGGGGAAATAACTAACGAACAGTTGCAGGGCTTAACCGCTCGTGTAAAAGATTTTTTCCGCACTCTTAACCAAGAGGTTAATGCTTTGGATAAATTACATTTTGTGGAAATGCCCAATGTAGAATCCATAGAGGAGTTAAAAGAAGCTTTGGTTGATAACAGCGAGTTTAAAATTGAAAACGGTCTGATTTTTGAAAATGGAGGTTTTCAAAAAATGATGAACCAGTTAGAATCCACAATCTATAATTGTCAGAGAATTGAACAAAAAAGCATAAGCTGCATTTTATTGTTTCACAAAAACCTGGAATTATTATTGGCGGATTGATATAGTAGCTTAATAATGAAGTCGGGAAATAGTTTAAGTGCTGTATATATATTTATGTCAATGCGGAAAATTCAAGGATGATTTACAAACAATAAATCATCCTTGAATTTTTAAAATTAGGCTACCGTACCTTGGCAACTACTACCGGCCCCTGCGGTACAGCCATAGCAATGTTGGGAAATAATGATATTCCTATCATTTAATATATCCTCATTGTAGTCTTTTATATGTTTTACTTTACTGGCCACTTTTAAATCCAACATTTGGTTAAAATCGCAATCATAAAGCCAACCGTCCCAACTAATGGAAATGGTATTGGTACACATTACATTGGCAACTGCACTGGGGTTATATGCCTCTACTAGTGCATACATGTAGTCCTCATAATTTTCAGATGCGATCAAATAATCCAAAAAGCGGGCAATAGGTAAATTGGTTATCGCAAATAGATTATGAAACTGAATGCCAAAATCCTCTTTCAGCGCTTTTTTAAAATCTTTTTCCATGGCTGCCTGATCACCGGGTAGATATGCGCCAGATGGATTATACACCAAATCTAACCTTAAATCGCTGCCCGGTAGCCCGTATCCTCTTTCATTAAGTTCTTGCAATGCTTTTATCGATTTGTCAAAAACACCGTCTCCACGTTGCTTATCTGTCTTTCCTCTGGTGTAATGGGGCATGGATGATATGACGTGCACATTGTGTTTTTTAAAGAAATCCGGCAGATCATGATATTTTTTATTGGCACGTATGATGGTCAAGTTTGATCGCACGATAAAATCCTTGATTCCTGCTTTGGCGGCCTCTTCAACGAACCATCTAAAATCCGGATTCATTTCCGGTGCTCCACCCGTTAAATCCAACGTGTGGGCCCCTGTGTTTTTAATGACCTCCAGGCATAATTGCATTGTTTCCCTGGTCATAATCTCCTTACGGTCCGGTCCTGCATCCACATGGCAGTGCTCGCAAACTTGATTGCACATATAACCTACATTAATTTGCAGGATTTCCAGTTTTTTAGGGCGAAGTGGAAAATGTCCAATTTTTGCAATTTGATCCTTAAAATAAGGTAGTTCCCCATCAGCAAATATTCCGCCATTAAGTATTTCAAGTTGTTTATTGGAAACCGCTAAATCGTTTCCTTTTGCCTTTAATGATTTTGTAGCCATTTTTTTAGTTGTTCGTTGTTCGTTGTTCATGGTCGGCATTATTTAAAATGCTTCAAATTCTAACATTACAACATATAATTTCTTTTTCTTTTTAATAGATGTTTATGGTAAACACCCTATTTGCAATATCTTATTTAAATTTAAGTGAATTGGCATTTAGAGGTGGATGCTTGGAACAACCAACAACCAAAACAAAATTTACATGGATAATTTATTGTACTTGTTCATCATTTGCACGCCATGTACTAGAGTTGCCCCACTTTCAATGGCAGCGCCAACGTGAACGGCCTCCATCATTTCTTCCTTCGTAATCCCCTTTTGTAATCCGTCTTTGGTATAAGCATCTATGCAATATGGGCATTTAACCACATGGGAAACGGCCAAGGCTATTAATGATTTTTCCCTAGCACTTAGTGCACCTTCTTCGAAAACCTTGCCATAATAATCAAAAAATTTGGTGCCAAGTTCTTCGCTCCATTCGGTAATCTTTCCAAATTTCCTTAAATCTGCCGGGTCATAATACGTATTTGCCATTTTTTTCTGTGTTTTAATTTGTTTTGAATTTTTTTGATCTTGATTAAAGTATATTGGAATTCCCTGTCCCATTTTTTCCACTTCGGGCAGAATTTCCATGTTATCCCATATACCGGATGTAAGGGTATCTCCATAAGCTTCTGGCAAATGGTTGGCATACATTAATTTTTGAGCGGTTTCTGCATCATAGTCAAATGATTTATGGGAATAGAGAACTTTATCATCATGCGTATCCATAATCATATACCAAACCCTGGCCGTACCGTCATTTGCTGGCATACCTATGAGCCCTGGATTTAGCCACAATTTTTCTTTTATGGACTGATGAAAGGGTAGTCCACAGTGTCCTGCAACGATGATATCGCTTTGGGTCTCCTTAAAAGCTTGTTGTTTGCTTTGGTCCGCGTTGGAAGCAAATATGAATTCAGAGGTATTACCAAAATTACCATGTACTACGGTTACTTTTTTGTTTCCGTAATCAAAAGTTATGTATTCCGGTATTTCCTTCATCCAATCCAAAGAAGTTTGTGAAAGATGCCCTTTGGTATAAGGGAACCACATTTTTGAAAAATCATCACATCTACTACCTTCCTTAAAATCGCATCCGCAATCCTCACTATCATTGGCCAATTGTAGCTCAACATTACCAGCTATGCTTATAGCACCCCATTTTCTAAATAGCTGAACGGTTTCTTCTGGTTGTGCGCAATAACCTGTAATATCACCGGTACATATACAATTTTCCGGTGCAATACCTTCTTCCTGGGCAATGGTTATCAAACGCTCCAATGCCTGAAGGTTACTATATACACCCCCAAAAAGCAACAGCTTTCCGTTTTTTGTGCCTATATGTTTTATTTCTTTATCCATGTTGGTATATGATAAGCAAAAAGGCAACAAATTATGCCCCAAAAATTAACCCAAAGTAAATCGGCATACTTGCCGGTCGTAAATATCAATCCTGCCGGAAACCAGTTTAAAAGGAGTAAACATCCAAAAAATATTCCTCCAAATACACTTAAATGAAAGCTCAGTCTGGTAGCCTTGTCCTTCCAAAAAATAAAAATAGGTGTTAAGCCTATTACCATAGTACCGCTAATTGTGGTGGCAGATAAAATTTCTGCATTTAGAAATACAGGTATGGTACCTACTATAGCAATGATTATCATAGACCATCTACCTATGGTAAGCGTATTCCCTAATTTTAAATCTACGGCCAATAATTTTGAAAATGAGGAAAATGTAGAATCAAGAGTAGATGCCGCTGAGGTTATCATAATAAAATTAATAACCAACAAGATTACAATACCAAAGGCCTTGCCGACCTCTACGGCAGCCTGTCCTTCCATTCCTTGAGATTGGGCATACACACCAATAATACTGAACAATATAATACATAGCCCACCTAATATACTGGCCCAAACAAAACTTTTAAGGGTTACTTTAGGACTACTAATAAAACCGCGGTCCGTTAATACAGGGTCATGGAACGGATAGCTAAATGATTGCAGCACTGCTGCAAACAATAAATTTAAGCCCGTGCCAAAGGACCAAGTTCCAGATGTAACTACCTCTTTTACGGTAACGGCATTCGAATTTCCAAAAATTGTGAACAATATTACCGCCAAAAGAATGGTAAACAGACCCATTTGAACAACATCGGTAAAAATAGAACTGCTCATTCCTCCTTTAATGACATAAGCCAATGTCAATGCCGTGAATATTAAGATCGACCAATAATATACGGGAGAACCCATAGGGCCAAAATAGGAACCTATGACCATAGTATTGCTCCATACCTCATTGAACAAACGAATGGCAATAAGGATAGAAAATACCGATATAGCAGATTGCCCAAATTTGGAAGAAAGAAAATGGTGAATACTGGTATACCTTCCTTGCAACCGCATCTTATAAATTATCCACCCGGCTATGGCAAATGACAGATAATAACCGGCATAGGCCACACCTCCCACAATACCATAGTCCAACCCTAAATTGGCCGCATTCGTTATGCTTTTTGCAAAAATCCATGAAATGATCAGACTGCCTGTAAGCATTAGGGTATTTGGGGCTTTCTTATTTTGAACCGCTTTAAAAAACTGATTGGTATTTTTTGCCAAAGGGGAAAGTAAAAACAGCATCAAACTTGATGCTATAATTAAACCCCATTGCCAAATATTTACTTCAGTCATTTTTTGTTTTTTCTACTAAGTCCTAACTTGATTATTCATCCCACCACACCGGAACATTTATACTATTGCCATCGGTTTTATTTGCAGCCTCTGCATAGTTGTTACTGTTCAATGCTTCTTCTTCTGCAGGATATGGCATTCTTACTGGAATAATATTATTGTTCAAACTTGCCGATATTGTACGTAATTGGGGAAATCCAGTTCTTCTATATTCTATCCAACCATCATAACCGTTGATCGCATTGGCAATCCATTTTTGAGTGATGATATTTTCTAGTTCCACCCCATTTTCAAGGGCTGCATTATTCATTATATAATTTTCGGGAAGGGGTACTTGCCAATACTCAAAGGCCTGGGAAATACCCATTTGGTATAGACTTTCAGTATTACCGGATATATATCCTTTTAGTGCGGCCTCTGCCAATAAAAAATGTGTTTCCATACTGGTCATGAAGTTGGCATCCAACAATCCTGTATTTTCCCTAAAAATTGTTCCCAATAACGAATAATCCGCAACAGAAACCCCGGTAGAGGCATCAATACCGTTCAGCAGGCCTTTAAAGTTGTTGTCGCCAGCATTACCTATAGGTCTATACAACCTTTCAATTCGTGGATCGTTCAATGCCTTCAAAATATCTTCCATGGTTTCCGATAGCACATAATTATTGAAATCCCCGATCCTTAGCCTTGCCAACCTAAAATTATTGGGCTCACCATCCGTAAAATTAAAAATGGCATTTTGCATGTTAGTGACTATATAGTTATCCTCATTAAAAATGGATTGTAATTGGGGAGCTACATCTACTTTAGCAGAAATACGCATTAGGTATTTTATCTTCAACGAATTTGCAAAACGAATCCATCCTGATAAATCGCCCTCGTATAAGATATCACCTTCTAAACCAATTGTGCCCGTATAGTTTTCCAATGCAGTTATTCCCAATTCAAGGTTGTTCAATATGCCCCCGTTATCCAAATAAATAGCTTCTTGACTATCATAAGCAGGCGTTACCGTTTCAGCATTGCCTTTAAAAGCTTCCGAATAAGGGACATCCCCATATAAATCCGTCAATGCGGCGGCCATATATGCCTTTAGGATTCTTGCAGGGCCTTCATATACCGCAAATGCAGTATTTTCCTGGGATAGGTTCAATAGTATTTCGTTGTCCCTTAAATTTTGGTACAATATTGGCCAAGGATTTCCGCCCAACTGAGGTGATTTTAGATCATGACGATCAAAAAGGTTAAAATCCAAAGCGGTACTGTATTGACCCAATAAATTACCGGCAGTAAATCCTTCATAGGACATTTGCTCACCATAATCATAAATGACCTGTCTCAACAAGAGGCTAGGTTGTACCGTAACGGGGGCATTGGTATTGGTATTTATTTCTTCGAAATCTCTAGTACATCCAATAAAAACCAACAAAATAAATATGTTATAAAATTTTCTCATGTTTTTTTAAAAATTAAATGAGGCCTTACATCCTATACTTCTAGTGGTAGCGTAGGACATGTCCTCTACGCCACTTATAAAACCATTACCCTGTACGGCCAATTGTTCTGGGTCAAAATGTGGGTTTTCCGTTATTGCGAACAGGTTTTTTCCAATTATGGACAGGTTCAATGTTGCATCTGTATTAAAAAGGTTCAGATTATTGAATGTGTAGCCAATAGCCAATTGCCGTAATTTTAAAAATGAGGCGTCATACGTATTGTTCTCTTCATGGTTTCTATCATAAAATTGACGGTAATAGCTCTCTGCGGAAACTGCTATGGTGTTAGGAACATACACAGGGCTCTCTTCCGTACCCGTATTGACCACACCTTCGGGTACAATACCGAATTCTGGTCTAAACGCGGTTTCTGCCAACTGACCACCCACGTTACCCAATGCTTTTGTCCTTGAAACCAAAATACCTCCTTGCCTCCAATCTAAAAGAAAGCCTAAATTCCAATTTTTGTAGTTGAACCGATTATTAAACCCTACCATAAAATCAGGATTATAATTACCCAATTTTTGTAGATCGTTATTGGGGATGTATCGTCCTTCATCCGTCAAGATAAAATCACCATTTTCATTTCTTAAATACCCTGTTCCATAAATATCACCAATTCTACCTCCTTCTTCTACCTGAAAAAATACCGTTTGGTTCTGACTGTCATATATTCGTGAATAGGCCAGTGTTAAACGGCCATCTTCTTGTGGCAGGCTTTCTACTGTTGAACGGTTGGTGCTAATGTTCACGGTACTGTTCCAGTTAAAATTTTCACTCACTATGGGCGATATGCCCAATATGACTTCCAAGCCTTTAGAGCGGACTTCGCCGCCATTGACAACCTGTTGGGTATAACCAGACGAGATACCTATGGGCAATGCAATGATTTGATCTTTGGTCAATGCATTATAATAGGAAATATCAAAATGAAGTTGGTCACGGAACAATCTTATATCAGCTCCAACTTCAAAAGAAGAGGTACGTTCTGGCTGTAAATTAGGATTGGCAATGATATCTGTGTTACTAAAAGTGGGTTGGCCATTAAATGGGGTCTGTGCAATAAAAGTACTACTGGTCTGGTACGGATTGGTGTCATTACCTACTTGCGCCCAACTTGCCCTTAGTTTGGCAAACGATATACTTTTAGGCAAATCAATTACCTCCGACAAAATAAAACTGCTGGAAACCGAAGGATAAAAGAAAGAGGTGTTTTCCACGGAAAACGGTGTGGCTAATGCACTGGACCAATCATTACGACCGGTTATATCCAAATAAAGGTAATTTTTATAACCAAATTTGGCCAAACCATACAAACTATTAATGCGCTTGTTGGATTCATATTCAAAAACCTCTATTGGTGATGCCGCGTTGGATAACCTAAAAATACCCGGTTGTGCCAGACTTGTGGTCTGTGATTGTGAGGTAAACGCTTGTTGGTCCAGCCTGTTCCCACCTATGGATACATCTACACTAACATCATTGAACCGATTGGTGTAATTTAATAGAAAATCACTGTTTATCTCTCTAAAGAACACATTATGCTCTGCATAACCACCGTTTTTAAAACGATTGGAACTATATGCCCTTCGTAGTTGACGCAATTCACTAGAATAGTCCATACCCGTTCTTATGGAAGCCGTTATATGATCCGTTATGTCATAACTGGCAGAAATATTACCAAATATACGATCCCTATTAAAGGAGTTTCTATTTTCATAAAGGATGAAATAGGGATTGTCAAAGTAAGTATAATTAAAGGAATACTGTTGAACGCCTTCTAGGCCAGGTTGCCAGTAGTCCCTAAGATTATTGATGTTAAGCGAACGTGGTCCCCAGGCAACAAGGGAATAATTGACATTTTCGGAACCGTAACCGTTAGATGGGCGGTTATCACTCTTTGAGTTGATATAACTAATGGATGAATTAATCGCTAATTTGTCAATTGGTTGAAAATTTAGTCGAGTGCCAATGGTCTGTCTGTCCAAATTAACACCGGGAATTATCGATTCACTGCGCATGTCGGTAAACGACAGTCGGTAATTGCCCTTATCAAACCCTGATGCTATGGAAATGTTATTAATAAAAGTAGTGCCCGTTCTATAAAAATCCTTTAGGTTATCCGGGTGGGACCTAAATTCAGTTGGTGTAATGGTATTGCCATTATATAGAGAAGTATCTCCGCCACGTACTGTTGAACCATCTGCCAAAGTAACCGGACCATCAAATTGGGGCACAAGGTTGCCCACATCCAAACGGGGCCCCCAGCTGTAGGTTATCAAATCATTGGTTCCTCTGCCCAATCCGTCCACAAATGCAAAAGCACCGGAATTTCCTTGTCCGTACTCATTTTGAAAATCCGGTAATTGAAAAGCGGTATCCATAAAAAAGCTGGTATTGTAACTAATTCCCAAACCCTTTATGTTTTTACCTGTTTTAGTTTCTATAATTATAACACCGTTAGAGGCTCTAGTACCGTAAAGAGCAGCGGCACTGGGACCTTTTAAAACCGAAACTTCTGCAATATCATCTGGATTTACCTCCATTGCACCATTTCCAAAATCAATCTCCTGAAAACCTGCAGCTGCCTCATTGGTAAAATTGAAAATGGAAGCGTTGTTGATGGGTACACCATCCACCACAAATAACGGATTGTTATTGGAAAACGAGGCCTCGCCCCTTATGGTAATCTTTGAAGAGGAACCTACGCCTGTAGCGCCTTGATTAATGGTGACACCTGCAAGTTTACCCGATAGATTATCTAAAAAGTTAACCGACTTAACTTCTGTAATTCCTTCGGTATCCAAACTTTGGACTACATAACCCAACTCTTTGGTTTCCCTTTTCAATCCTAAAGCGGTCAATACTACTTCTTCAAGAATTTCGGTCGCTTCGGTTAGGGCAATGGAAATGTTTTTTTGATTATTAATCTTTAATATTTGGGTGGTATATCCCAATGCTGAAAACTCCAATTCTCCGGTGCGTGAAGGTACGGAGATGGAAAAATAACCGTCGTCATTGGTAATGGTACCGGTAGACGTACCTACCGACAAGATATTGACAAAAGGTATTGGGTTACCATTAACATCGCTAACAGTACCAGTAATGGTATCTTGAGCGTTGGCCTTGCATAGTAACAGCAAGGTCAACACAAATAAAATGTGTTTCATAAAAGGCTTTTTGTACTACATTATCATTTATCCAACTGTTGGATAAAGGGGGATTGGGATAAATGAATTTGCTGGAGAGCCTTTATTAAAGTAGCAGCGGGTAGCATAGCTATCTATATAGTTATGGAGGGTGTAGTATAGGTGTTCAATATTTCTTAATATACTTAGGATGAGCAACAACAGTGTAGTTGACAAACTATAAGAAAATGACAATATGGATTTTAGATCCTTTTCCGTATCAAGGTCTTGTAATACGGGTAATAGAACTACCTCTAGAGACTTTTTCTTTAGGGACAATGATATTTGGTTGAACAGGCCAAACCTTTGCCAAGGAAGGTTTTTTAGATCGTTGCTGTCAAAATTTACTCTTTGCAGTCCCAATAAATAGAAACCTCCGTCAATAGAACCGCCAATTACGGGTTTTCCTATAGCTAACTGTTTTGCGGTATATGTTAAATGTTGTGTTGTTAACTGCGGAGTGTCATTTCCTATTACGATAATATTATGAAAACCTATATCATATATGGCCGTCATTGCATTGGTAAACCTTTCGCCAAAATTTGAGCCAATTTGCTCTTTTTCCGTGAAATGGAATACCGGCAACCCCGTTCTTCTAGCCTTGCCAAGGGTTACTTGCGTAAGTATATCGAACAGTTTTTCACTGCGTACAATAGATTTACAAACCAATTCCTGTCTGGAAGAATTGGCAAATAATAATATAGCCGTACTGTTCAATGCATTCAATGGGCAGACTTCTTTCTTGTTATTAAACTTACGTAAAAATATTGCAATGGTTTATTTTTTTTGGAATTTCTGAATTTAATAAATGAATCAAATAGATTGAATAAGTCAAAATGTCAGTGTAAACCATTCAGTCGGTTTTATCTATCAAAAAATAAGACTACATATGGTACATCATCGAAATTGGCTTGAAAAAATCGGATAAAAAGTCAATCGTGATCATTAATTAAGGGTCATTTTTAAACTTACAGACTGGTTAGTCTAAAAAATCCCTTAAAATTTCATTTATTTTTAAAAATATTTTAGCATTTATAATCGACCTTATGGCACACCTATTGACAACTTAAGGATAAAAGAATTTAATTAAATTTATGTCATATGAAATCAGATACAAATACTAAAAGTGCTTGGAAAATATATTTATTTTCAGCGTTGATTGCATTTGCGGTCAGTTATGGGGTAATTGAGTTGACCAAGGAACAGACCAAATCAACTTCAGGTGTCACCGTTGTAGAATCAGTACCGGGTAGCCGTGTCCTGTATACCGCGGACAATGAAGGAAATATTAAACCATTGGATTTTACGGACACTTCAGAAAAAGTGCTGGATGCGGTAGTGCATATAAAATCTACCCAAAATGGAACCAGCTATGGAAATCAAGGTGCACGTGAATTGCCCGATCCGTTCAAGGAATTTTTTGGTGATATGTTCAAAGGACAATCTCCTGAAGGTATGCAGTCCAGACCACGTGTTGGTACCGGGTCTGGTGTCATCATCAATGATAAAGGGTATATCGTAACCAATAACCATGTAATTGACAATGCAGATGAGGTAGAAGTTACTTTGTACAACAACGAATCATATAAAGCTACGGTAATAGGGACAGACCCAACTACAGATTTAGCATTATTACAGATTAAGGCAGATAACCTTAAAACAATGGCCTTAGTGAATTCTGATGATGTTGAGGTGGGTGAATGGGTCTTGGCCGTTGGTAATCCTTTAGGATTAAATTCTACGGTTACCGCTGGTATTGTTAGTGCAAAGGCAAGAAGTATACATATTAATACGGACAAATTTGCCGTGGAGAGTTTTATCCAAACAGATGCGGCCATTAATCCGGGCAATAGTGGAGGTGCTTTGGTAAACCTTGATGGCAATCTGGTCGGTATCAATACGGCTATAGCAAGTAGAACAGGAACCTACACCGGCTATGGTTTTGCCGTTCCAAGTAATATTGTTACCAAAGTGGTAGAAGACCTTTTAAAATATGGCAATGTTCAGCGTGGTATGTTAGGGGTGACCATACGTACCATGGACAGTAACTTGGCTAAGGAAAAGGATGTGGACTTTACAAAAGGTGTTTGGGTAGAGCAAGTTGGTGAGGACAGTGGTGCAGATTTGGCCGGTATTGAAGCTGGTGATATTATTGTAAGTGTCAATGGTAAGGAAACCGCCACATCCCCTAGATTACAGGAAATTATTGCTGGCAAAAGACCTGGTGACAAAGTAATGGTTACCATTAATAGAAATGGCAGGGAGAAAGAATTAGAAGTAGAGCTTCATAATTCTCAAGGAGGTACAGATATTATTAAAAAAGAAAAGAAAGAGGTATTTAACCTTCTTGGAGCCGATTTTGAAAACTTAAGCAAAGACCTTGGTAAGAAGTTGGATATAGATGGTGGAGTTCAGGTTACAAAACTTTATCCCGGAAAAATAAAGAAGGAAACACAAATGAGAGAAGGGTTCATTATAACCCATATTGATGGTAAGCGTATTAAGGACATTAATGATATAGCCTCATTATTGGAAAATAAAAAAGGCGGGGTAATGTTAGAAGGTGTATATGAAGATGGTTCTAAATATTATTATGCCTTCGGATTGGATTCATAGTCCGCTTTAATGATTAATTTTATGCCAAGTGGATAATGTTGTCCACTTGGCATTTTTTTTGAAATTAATTCTAGATAGATGCAAATACGTTCAA
Source organism: Maribacter sp. MAR_2009_72 (assembly GCF_007827235.1). Classification (NCBI taxonomy): domain Bacteria; kingdom Pseudomonadati; phylum Bacteroidota; class Flavobacteriia; order Flavobacteriales; family Flavobacteriaceae; genus Maribacter; species Maribacter sp. MAR_2009_72. The sequence goes on from NZ_VISB01000001.1 coordinate 2,870,062, forward strand.
AATCCATAGGATTGGTACTTTCAGGTGGTGGTGTACGCGGTATGGCACATATAGGTGTTATCAAGGCCATGCAGGAATTTGGCCTGGAAGCAAAGGTCGTAGCCGGAAGTAGTGTAGGGGCATTGGTAGGTGCCTTGTACGCAGCAGACAAATCCGTAGTAGATATGCTTTATTTTTTTAAGGACACACCACTTTTTAAATATAATTATTTTGCTGTTGCCAAACCCGGTCTTTTAAATACCGAACGGTTTATAGATGCGTTTCTGCATTATTTTCCTGAAGATAGTTTCGAGGCCCTTAAAAGAGAACTTTTTGTTGTGGCCACTAATTTGGAGCAAGGCGAAGAAGTGTTTATCAATGAAGGGGCATTAATTCGTGCTCTCTTGGCGTCTGCAGCTTTACCACCCGTTTTTAGTCCCATTGAATATAATGGTGCACTACATGCAGATGGTGGCATTATGAATAACTTTCCGGCGGAACCGGTGGTAAAACGTGTAGATTATGTCATTGGCAGTAATGTGTCATTGGTTGCCAAATTGGAGAAAAAGCATTTAAACAATTCATTTCAATTGACCGGAAGAGTTACTGGCCTTATGATTTATGCCATAAATAGAGAAAAAATAAATAATTGCGACTTGATCATTGAACCACAGGAACTGGAACATATAGGTATTTTGGACCGTAGAGGTATTGAAAAGGCCTATGCCATTGGGTATGAGACCGCCGTTCGTAAATTAAGCGCAATTTTACCCAACTAGTTAAGCATGGCACTCAATAATAAGGTACCTACACCCCACAGGACTAAGGAAATTGCTCCACCAATTACCAAAAAATGTTTGAACTTATATATTCCCATACTATAGATCAATGCGTTGGTTTGATAGCCTAATGGGGTGAAAAAACTAAAGTTAGACGCGAACATAACGCATAAAATAAAAGGTCTTGGGTCCAAACTTAAACCACTGGCCAATGAAATACCTATCGGTGCCATTATAATTGCCGTAGCATTATTGGAAACGACACTACTAAACAGCATGGTGGTCAAAAACAATAACCCAATAATAAATGTTGGTTGTTGACCTGCCATTAAGGATAATAGCTCCTCTGTGATCCAAGTGTCTGCTTTGGCATTGCTCATTGCAATTCCTAATGGAATCATACCTGCCAATAAAAATATAATCTGCCAATTTATCTTTTCATAGATACGGTTTAATTCAACACATTTAAACAATAGCATGGCCAATGTTCCGGTAATAACACTGGTCATAACCTCAAATACACCCGTTGCGGCCATTGCAATTGTGGCGACAAGAATTATAATAGATAGGTTTCTTTTAAAAGGTGTGGCAGGTGTACGGCCTTCAAATTGGTTAAGTACCGCCAAATTGTTACTGTTCTCAAAATTTGAAACATATTCCGGTTTGGTTTGTATCAATAACCGGTCGCCCACATGAAGTTGGGTAAATTCGTGATTGCTCTGGTGAAGTCGGTTTTTTAATATTCTTAATTTCTTTCTTTTGTTGACCGCTAGTGGTATTGCCCTTGGAATCAACATGGTTTTAAGCTCGGTTAAATTTCTACCTAAAAATTTAGATCCCGGTAACAGCAATAATTCCAACAATAAGTTTTCATCCTTAGACTGCTTAACTTCTTTGCTCTTTTTGTCAGAATCACTAACCTTTTTGATCTGGGTGTTTTTTGTAGATTGAAACCTGTCATTTTTTTCAACATCAATCTCAAAATAACCTTCGCCACGCATTTTTTGAAGATTTTCCAGACTGCAATGCAAAAGGATAATATCGTTAGGTTGAATCAATAGTTCATGATTCAATAAATTCTGGTCATAGCCATTTCTGGTGAGTCGTAAAACGGTAATATCCGTTTCCTTGAACATAAAACTTTCGCCAATTGGCTTTCCTACCAGAGGGGAATCTGCTTCAACCGTAAGGGTCAATAAATAGCGATTAAGGTCATAGTTATCGGATAGTTCACCTGTGTCCTTTGGCAAAAAGCGATAGAATACTGCAATGATACCCATGGAGATGCCTAAAAAAATGACGCCCATTAACGAAAATTCAAAGAAACCAAGTTTTTCCCCTGTGTACCTTGCTGCAATATTGTTGACCAATAAATTGGTAGAGGTGCCCATTAAGGTGCAACTACCGCCCAATATACTGGCAAAGGAAATAGGCAACAATAATTTGCCCGGGGGCAGTTGGTATTTTTCCCGTAATTCCGCTACGATCTTAATGAATACAATGACTACCGCTGTAGAACTTACAAAAGCGGAAATGCTTCCTGCAATGAGCATAATGGCAAGCATGGCCAAAACAATGGGCCAGTTTTTCAAAATTTTTAGTCCTTTGGCCAAATATGATATTGCACCGTTTTCTTCTAGTCCGATCGCTAAAATCATCAAACAAAGAATGGTGATGACCGCTTTGTTTGAAAAACCGCTTACAGCTTCTTCTGGAGACACCAAACCTGTCAGTAAAAGTGCGGCTATGATACAAAAGGAAATCTTATCCATTGGAAATATCTCAAACGCAAACAAAAAAATAACTGCCGCAATGATGATAAAAACACCAATGATCTCTATGGTCATACCTTTAAATTATTGAAAATTCTATCAAAGGTATTTCAACTGCTCAATAAGAATAACTCAATCCATTTAAATTTTGGCTTTGATAAGGAAGGATTAAATAAAAAACAAAAAACGCCTTTGCATGGTGCTAAACAATTTGATGGATAGGAACATCTATTCAACAGATTGCTTCAGTACGCTTACAAAGGCGTTACAATAAAGTTTGTTTTGCGCTTATCTATACATCATCATAATCTACCTTTATAGTAGGTGTAGTGGCGTGTGCCTGGCAAGTTAAAATAAAGCCGTCCGCTATTTCCTTGTCCGTTAGAATCTGGTTCATGACCATTTCTGCATGGCCTTCGGTTACTTTGGCTATACAACTGCTGCATACCCCTCCTTGGCAAGAATATGGTGCATCAATGTTTTCTTTAAGAACGGCATCAAGAATTAAGGTTTTCTTGTCCATCGTAAACTGAAATTCCTCATCATCAACAAGGACCGTAACTGCTGTTTGACCATCGGCCTGTATAGGTAGTTCCTCTTTTATTTCAGTAGGTGTAAAAAGTTCAAAATGGATTTTATCCTTGTCAACTTCATTCTCAATTAAAGTATCCTGTACCAAACGGATCATCTCCTCTGGTCCACATAAATAGTATCCATCAAAATCAACGTCCTTATGTTTGTTCAATAATGCATAATTTACCGTTGATGTATCTATTCTACCAAATAAAGCCTTGTCTTCTCTGGTTTGGCTATTGGTAAAGTATACAAAAAACCGATTGGCATATTCTAACTCCAATTTCACCAAATCTGTATAGAACATAGTCTCCTCGTACGATTTGTTACCGTACACCAACACAAATATATTCTTTGGGTTACTATCTAAAACGGACTTTACAATGCTCATAATAGGGGTTATTCCACTACCTGCTGCAAATGCGGCAATGTTCTGTACCTCTTTTGTTCTCTTAAAAACAAAACGACCTTCTGGTTCCATAACCTCTAAAGTATCGCCTACCTTTAATTGTGAATTGGCGTAATTGGAGAATCCGCCATTGTCTACCTTTTTGATTCCAATGGTGATACCATCCTTGTCCGTAGATGAACTAATAGAGTATGCTCTTCTAAGTTCTTTGCCCTTTATTTCTTTTTTTATGGTGATATACTGACCCGCCGTAAAGGTGAAAGTCTGTGCCAATTCTTTAGGAATTGAAAATGTAACGGCAACAGATGTTGGCGTTAATTTCTTAATATGTTTTACCGTTAATGGGTGAAATTGCGACATATGTTTATTTCTTTAAATCGATTTACAAAATTAAGCATGCTTTTGCGATATCATATGACATTTGTCAAAAAAGTCTAACGTTCAATGGTATTTGAAGGGTTTTTATCATATTAAATAATTCTTAACTTATCTTTTTTTGAAAAAAACCTATAAAAATTGTCCCTAATTTGATTTCGGTAACGTCATGGAGTAAACAATAAGAACTTAGGGTTAGTTCTATGAACAACTAAAACAATTAAATTATGAAAGATTTTATGATGATTTTCATTGGTGCAGATTACCAAGAATTAGGTTTATCACCAGAACAATTACAGGAACGTATGGGGAAATGGTTTGCTTGGAACGAAAAAATGCAAAAACAAGGCATTGTTAAATCTGGCGATGCATTAATGCCCCAAGTAAAAAGAGTATCCGGACCAAACCGTACCGTTACAGATGCTCCTTTGATCGAAGGTAAAGAATTGATCGGTGGTTACTATATTGTACAGGCTGAAAATGCCGATGCTGTAGTTGAAATCGCTAAAGATTATCCAGATTATGATTTAGACGGTACTGTTGAGATTAGGGAAGTAATGGTTTTTGAGCAGTAAATTAAATGGAACAAAAAGTAGTTGACCATCTTTTTAGACATCATTACGGGAAGATGGTCGCTATTTTAACCCGTTTTTTCGGGTTGTCATATATAGAGACCATTGAAGATGCGGTACAGGATACCTTTATAAAAGCAACTTCGCAATGGCGGACTAAAATACCCAACAATCCAGAGGGGTGGTTGAACCGAGTCGCCAAAAACAGAACCATTGATATTCTTCGTAGTATACAAGCCGAAAAGAATAGAAACCTTAGCATTACAACTGGAGCATCATCTTTACAAATAGACGAACTGTTTTTAGATCATGAGGTTGCAGACAGCCAGTTACGAATGATTTTTGTTGCCTGCCACCCAAGTTTACACCCCAGCGATCAAATAGCCTTTGCACTTAAAACCATTTCCGGCTTTAGTATCAAAGAAATTGCCGCTGCCTTGTTGACCAAAGAAGAAACTATTGCTAAGCGATTATTCCGGGCAAGAAAAACGATCAGCGATAAGAATATTCAGTTTCAATACCCAAGTCCTGAAACTGTTCAAGAACGAATGGCACGGGTTATGGAAGTCATTTACTTAACGTTCAATGAAGGCTTCCATTCTACAAACAAGGAAAAATTAATTAAAGAAGATTTATGTGGCGAAGCTATTCGCCTTTGTCAATTACTTTTAAAAAAGGAACAATTTAGAAGTGGCAGTTTGTATGCACTTTTTGCATTGCTTTGTTTTCATATGTCACGACTGGAAAGCAAAGTTTCCTCTGACAATCAAATAGTTAATTTGCAACACCAAGACCGTACCAAATGGTATTTTCCATTGGTAAAGATGGGAAACAGCGCCATGCTTAAAGCTACGGAATACGACGATACCTCTGTGTATCATTATGAAGCTGCCATAGCCTCTGAGCATTTAAATGCCAAAACTTTTAAAGATACCAATTGGAAAAACATCTCTTATTGGTACGAACAATTGTATATGTTTGAACCCAATATGTTTACGTTATTAAATCATGCAATAGTATGTCTTCAGTTATCTGAATTTGAAAAAACACATCAATTATTAAAAAGCATTAATGTTGCAGAACTTGGTCAAAGGATCTATTTATATTACGGCTGTTATGCGGAATATTATATGAAAATAGGAGAGAAAGATTTGGCAATCTCTTTTTTGGACAAAGCATTGGCTGGGACTACGAATAGGTTAGAAAGGGACTATTTGGCTTGGAAGAGGCAAACATTGCTGAATTAATGTTGGACTATTCGTTTAGTCCAGTGCTTTCTATAGTTATACCAGGAACTATTTAAATGTAAAATGAAATTGGTTAATGTGTTTGTTTCCGTTCTTCGGGAATTTTAATTTATCCAACTTGTAACAATTCAAAGTCTTTTATTACTTATAGCATGTACGCTAAAAACCAACTCAATGTTCAAACGCTTTTCTTCCTTACAATGGAAATCTTTTTTTAGGTCATCCAACCTTGGCAAAAGTCTTGGCATTAAAATCTTAATGGGTTTTTTTGGAGTCTATATGCTTTTATCCCTTGCTGGTATGGGTACGGGTATGTATTTCATTTTAAAGAAAGTATTTCCCGATCAAAGCCCAATGTGGAGCATTAGCCAATATTTTGTGTATTGGATATTGATTGAATTGTTCTTGCGGTATTTTATGCAAAAACTTCCGGTGATGGATATAAAGCCTTTTTTAACCACCCCGGTAAAGAAAAGTACCATAGCACATTATATCTTGGGAAGGTCTGCGGCATCTATCTATAATTTATTGACTTTGTTCTTTATTGTACCTTTTGCAATTGTGCTATTGTTCAACAACTACCCTGTGCTTAATGTTGTATTATGGACAATAGGCGTTATGGCCATTGTATTTTGCATTAATTATGTCAATTTACTGGTCAATAAAAACGAAAAAGTACTCATTGGTATTGGTAGTGTACTTGCCCTTGGCTATGGGTTGGATTATTTCGGGATATTTTCAGTAAAAACATTTTTTGCCCCTATTTTTCATGCCCTTTATGCTTATCCCATTACAGTATTTGTGCCCATTGCCTTGGCCGTATTGGTATACTATATCAATTATGGATATTTACGTAACAAGATTTATTTGGATGCAACCTTAAAACCAAAATCCGTTCAGGCAAATACATCAGATATGTCCTGGACTAGAAGATTTGGCGAAATGGGGTCCTTTCTCCAATTAGATCTTAAAATGATTTGGCGAAATAAACGTACCAAGTCGCAAGTTTTTATTTCCATACTCTTTGTATTCTATGGCCTCGTATTCTACACCCAGGATATTTATAGTAGTATGATGCCTATGAAAGCTTTTGTTGGCATATTTATGACAGGTATTTTCCTAAGCAATTTTGGACAGTTTATTCCAGCTTGGGATAGCAGTTATTATAGTATGATGATGTCGCAGAACATACCTATGCGAAAATATTTGGATTCAAAAGCTTCCCTTATAACGGTTAGTGTGGTAGCCATGTTCTTTTTGACTATTCCTTATGTATATTTTGGATGGGATGCCTTGGCCATTAATTTTGGTTGTGCACTATATAATTTAGGAGTTAATATACCGGTCATTTTATACTTTGGCTCCTTTAATAAGAAAAGAATAGAATTAGATCAAAGTCCGTTCGGAAACATGCAAGGAACCAGCGCCACGCAATTTCTAATTATGCTCCCGGTATTGGTAGCTCCCATCATTATCTTTTCCATCTTTTATTACATTTTTAATTTGCAAGTTGCGGTAATTGTATTATCTGTATTGGGTATTATTGGATTTTCAATGAAAAATTATCTGTTGAATATCATTACGGAAGAATACAAGAAAAAGAAATATGGAATGATTGCCGGTTTTAAGGAAAAGGCCAGTTAGCGGTTTTTAAAATCATGCAGATTAAACAAATAAAAAATAGAATATAAGCTTATGATAACAATAGAAAACTTATCCAAACAATACGGAACACAGCAAGTATTGAACATTGAATCGTTGCAGATTCCTTCTGGTCAAAGTTTTGGTTTGGTGGGCAATAACGGCGCAGGTAAAACAACCCTTTTTAGTTTGTTGCTTGATTTAATACAACCTACAACGGGACATATTATTAATAATGAAGTCCAGGTGAATGCTAGTGAAGCATGGAAACCCTTTACATCTTCCTTTATAGATGAAACTTTTTTGATAGGGTATCTAACACCAGAAGAATATTTCTATTTTATTGGAGACCTCAGAGGGCAGAATAAGGCAGATGTGGATACGTTGTTGGAACAATATCAGGATTTTTTTCATGGAGAGATTTTAGGCCAGAAAAAATACTTAAGGGACCTGTCTAAAGGAAATCAGAAAAAAGCGGGCATCGTTGCCTCTTTTATTGGAAACCCCAAGGTGGTCATTTTGGACGAACCCTTTGCAAATTTGGACCCAACCACCCAAATACGATTAAAGCAGATTATTAAAGAATTGGCGGCCCAAAAAGACGTAACCGTATTGGTATCTAGTCATGATCTTATTCATGTAACCGAAGTATGTGAGCGTATAGTGGTTTTGAATAAAGGAGAAGTCGTAAAGGATATTGTTACTTCTGCGGAAACCTTAAAAGAGCTTGAAGTCTTTTTTGGAGCGGAGAGTTCAAAAACAGCCATTGTATAAGCTGAAACCATACTTTTTTAGGGACATTATCTTTTTACCTATTAAAGCTTCTTTTTACTGTTAACAGCATTTGTACCCAATACTAAAAGACTAATTGGTCTGTTTAGTGATTTTGTGCCCTCCTTAAAAATAATTTACGATCGGGTATTTGTTTGAATAGATCGTTAAAACGTTGATTTTAAACTCAATTTTTACTTTTTGGGCCATTTACAAACCCGCCAGTCTATAAATTCTATTGTAAAATAGTTGCATCATTAAGATCGGTCTGGGACAAATATGTGTTTTACCGATGAACTGTATAATAATATGACGGTTTTTAAGTTAAACATACATACGTATACCTAGTATTTTGAACCTTAGAAAAAAACTTATTTTATCCGGTGTTTTGGGAATTGTGCTCTTTACTGCATGTTCCACAAAAAAGGATGCTTTTATCAATCGTAATTGGCATGCCTTAAATACCAAATACAACACGCTGTACAATGGTAATATCGCCTTTGAGGAAGGGCGTAATACCCTAAACGATTCATACCAAGATGATTATTATGAATTGCTCCCCATTGAACGCCTAGAGGTAAGTGGAGAGGTTAAATTGGACTCAGAAGATAATAATCCCAATTTTATAAAGGCAGAAGAAAAAGCCACAAAAGCCATACAGCGGCATAGTATGGATATTAAGGACGAGGAAAGAAATCCACAAACGGATGAAGCTTTTCTTTTATTGGGAAAGGCACGTTATTTTGACGAACGTTACATACCTGCTCTAGAATCCTTTAATTACATTCTTAACAAATACACTGAAAGTGACAAACTGAACGAGGCCAGTATCTGGAGAGAAAAAGTCAATATACGTTTGGAAAACGATGACCTTGCCATTAAAAACCTTAAACGGTTAATGAAATATGAGCAATTAAAGGATCAGGAATATGCAGATGCCCGTGCAATGATGGCCCAGGCATATATTAATCTAAATGCGCCGGATACCGCAGTGCAAAATCTTAAGATTGCATCACATTACACTAAAAAGAATCCGGAAAAGGGTAGATACTTTTATATTATTGGGCAATTATATAATCAGCTGGGATATAAGGACAGCGCCAACTATGCTTTTGATAAGGTCATTGAACTGAACAGGAAGTCTCCCCGGGTATATATGATAAATGCAGAGATAGAAAAATTAAAAAATACCCAGATAACTCCAGAGAATAGGGAGGAAGTGTTGGAATTCCTGACCTATATGGAAGAAAACAGGGAGAATAGGCCATTTTTAGACAAAATATATAGGCAGATTGCTGAATTTCACTTGGCCGAAGTTTCAGATAGTTTGGCAATTTCTTATTTCAATAAGTCGCTCAGGGCTTCGCAAAACAAACCTAAGCTCAATGCGCTGAACTATGAAAACCTTGCGGAATACAATTTTGACAGAAGCAGCTACAAAGCTGCGGGTGCATATTATGACAGTATGCTCACAAATTTGGCAGAAAACACCAAAAAATATCGTTCCATAAAAAGAAAGTTGGACAATTTGGAAGATGTCATCAAGTATGAGGATATTGTTCAATATTCGGACAGTGTTCTAACATTGTATAATATGTCCAAAGAAGAGCAGTTGGCCTATTTTGGCAAGCATATAGAGGGGTTACAAAAAGCAGAAGAAGCAGCCCAGAAAAAAGAGAAGGACAGGATAACAGAAGGTTTTGCCGCTTTTAACAAAAGTAAGGGCGGAAAGGAAAACAAGGGAAAATTTTACTTTTATAATATTACCAGTTTAGGGTATGGCCAGAATGATTTTAAGAACCGTTGGGGCAATAGGGAGTTATCCGATGATTGGCGTTGGTCAGATAAAACTATAAGTACTAGGGAAAATGTGGTTCAGCAGACTACTTTAGGCGCCACTGATAGTACTAGTGTGGTTAGTGAAGATGAAAAATTCTCCTTGGACTATTACATGGACCGTTTACCTACAGATGTTGTCGTAATAGATAGTTTAAAGGCAGAACGCAATTTTGCAAATTATCAATTAGGCTTGATATATAAAGAAAAATTCAATGAAAATCTTTTGGCAGCCGGCAAGCTGGAAGATGTTTTGGCCTCCAATGCAGAGGAACGTCTTATACTACCGTCCAAGTACAATTTGTATAAGATATACGAAGAAGTCAATAGTCCGTTAAAGGAAAAAATGAAAGCGGATATCATCGCAAACCATAGGGATTCTAGATATGCCGAAATTTTATTGAACCCACAGGCAATCCTTACAGATAACTCCGACAGTCCTGAAAAACGATATGAAACATTGTTCAAGAAATTTAACGAACAGCGATTTTTAGAGGTCATTACAGGTGCTGAGGAAAATATCAATAGATTTACCGGTGATCCTATTGTTCCCAAATTTGAAATGCTTAAGGCTAATGCAGTTGGTAGGTTGCAGGGGTTCGAGTATTTTAAGGAAGCCTTGAACTACGTGGCCTTGACCTACCCCAATAATCCGGAGGGCAAAAAGGCAGAACAAATGGTGGCAGAACAATTACCTAAATTAGAACCTAAGGAATTTTCCCCGGAAACGGACTCTAAAGGTACTTCTAACTGGAAAGTGGTTTTTCCGTTCAAGAGAAGCAATAACGAAAAGGCTTTAAAATTAATGGAACTACTAGAGAAATCCATCAAGGATCTTAGATACAAAAATACCGTATCAAAGGATATATATAACCTAGAAGACCAGTTCGTAGTAGTACACGGGTTTAAGTCAAAGGATTTTGCCTTGGGGTATGCGGAGCTTTTAAAAAACAATAAGGATTACCGCGTTGCTGATGAGAATTTCGTAGTTTTATCAGAGAACTATAAAATCATACAAGTACATAAGAATATAGTTGATTATAGAAATACGCTTTTAACCCCAAAACCGTGAACAATGTTTTCAGACAGACAAAAACCTAAGAGTATGAATGAGATAGGTGGGCAACCTAATAGAATTGAGAAGAACACTAAGATAAAAGGAGATATCATTTCAGAGGCAGACTTTAGAATTGATGGTAAATTAGATGGTAATGTTAAAACATCCGGAAAAGTCGTTATTGGTAAGGATGGCTATATTCACGGTAAAGTGGAATGTGTCAATGCGGATATTGAAGGCAGTTTTAACGGCGAACTTATGGTTTCTGATTTACTTTCCTTAAAAGCATCTGCGGTAATTGAAGGCACCGTTTCCGTAAATAAATTGGCTGTAGAACCAGGCGCAACGTTTAATGCTTCATGTACTATGGGCGGAAAAAAAGGCCAAGGATCATCTAACTTTAAAAATAGCAGTCATGAAGCCGCAAAAGCCTCATGATAAATCCGGATTGTTAAGAACGGCAGCAAGTTTATCAGGTATTGCCATACAAATGGGGGCTACCATTTATTTAGGCAACCTGTTGGGAGAGTGGTTAGATGTCAAGTTCAAAAAAACATATTTAGAGGATACCATTACATTACTTGCCGTATTTTTGTCCATATATTTGGTCATTAAAAAAGTAATGGCCCTAAATAAATAGGTCAATTGTTAAAAAATATTCTCATACTACTGGTCGTGTTCATTTTTGTGGGCACGACTTCTTATTTTATTCATTTATATACATTGGTAAATGAAGGGTCTTTTAAGCCTCTGTTAGAAAAGGCCTATCTTTTTCATGGGTTTTTTTCACTAGGGATGCTTATCCTCTTTACAATTTTAGCTCAATTTAAAAAATTTTTTGACCAACTTGGGTTCATTTATATGGGTTTGCTAGTTTTTAAGATCGTAATTTTTACCAGTCTTTTTTATCCACAACTTTTAGGGGACAATTTGTTACCCCGTTTTTACAGGGCTTCCCTATTAATTCCGGTTATTGTATTTTTGCCGCTGGAAGTGATTTTCATTTCAAAATTGATGAGAAGCAAAAAAGCTTAAATTTTAAAGCTCTAAATTTGCGTAGATTAGGTTAATAATAACTACTTTTGCGCAAAATTTCAAGAGCTTAATTTTTGAAAAAGAGATAATGAAGAAAGTTTCAGAAACATTGAAAACCGCAGTATTACTTTTGACACTATGTTTTTCCTTACAAGGATTTGCATCTTCAGATAAGGATCAAGACCTGTCCGTAGATACTAAAGATGAGGTAGATGCGTACATTATGCACCATATTAAAGATGCGCACGATTTTCATTTGTTTTCGTATACCTCTAATGGTGAGCGTAAACATGTTGGCTTTCCCTTGCCTGTAATTCTTTGGTCCAGTAATGGTCTTACCACATTTATGTCATCAGCTTTTCATCATGATGATGACGGTAAGGTAGTTGTTGAGCGCAACGGGTCAAAATTTGTTAAGCTTCACGGTAAGATATATGAACTAAATGATGGTGCCTCTCAAGTAGAATTTGATGAAACACACCATGCAACCAATGCACATAAAGTGTTAGACCTTTCCATTACCAAAAGTGTTATGGGGATTTTATTGGTAGGGCTATTTATGTTGATCGTCTTTAGCTCTCTCGCCAGGCAATATGCCAAAAAGAAAGTGCCAACAGGTTTTGGAAGGGCGCTAGAGCCATTAGTATTATACGTAAGGGATGAAATCGCTAGACCTAACATTGGCGAAAAAAAATATAGAAAATTTACCGGATATTTATTAACCGTATTCTTTTTTATCTGGATATTGAACTTGTTGGGCCTTACCCCATTTGGATTCAATGTTACTGGGCAATTGGCGGTAACGGCTGCATTGGCCATCTTTACTTTAATAATATATACGGTTAGCGGTAATAAAGATTATTGGATGCACATGCTTTGGATGCCAGGTGTACCTGTTTTAATTAGACCGGTATTGGCAATCATAGAATTGGCCGGTGCATTTATTATAAAGCCGTTCTCATTGTTGGTGCGTTTGTTTGCAAACATATCGGCAGGGCATATTGTAGTGATGAGTTTAATTGCTATTATGTTTACCCTAAAGAAGAGTTTAGGCGTTGTGGGTGCTACCGGATTATCTTTAGTGCTTTCCTTTTTTATTACGTTGATCGAAGTATTGGTTGCGTTCTTACAGGCATACATATTTACAATGTTGTCAGCATTATTTATAGGAATGGCAGTTGCAGAGCATGATCATGAGCACGAACATGATGCGCATGGTCACGATTTACCGGATGCAGAAGATGTAAGGGGAGATTTCATTTAACGAGAGTTTATTTAATTTAATATATAAATCAGTTTACTATGTACAATTTAATTGGAGCAGGTTTAATCGTAATCGGAGCAGGTATTGGACTTGGTCAAATCGGTGGTAAGGCAATGGAAGGTATTGCTCGTCAGCCAGAAGCGACAGGAAAAATTCAAACTGCGATGATTATTATCGCTGCACTTTTGGAAGGTTTGGCATTCGGTGCCTTGTTCTTAGGAAAATAAGAACGTTAAGACCAAAAAGCATTTTCCTGCAACGGTTGGTTGCAGGAAATGTTTTTAATTATTGATTTAGTATTATATAAAACAAAAAGTATGGAAACTTTATTGAACGATTTTTCACCAGGATTATTTATAGTACAGACTATTCTACTATTAGGTTTGATTTTTTTATTGGTGAAGTTTGCCTGGAAGCCTATCTTAAACTCCTTGAACGAAAGAGAAGCAGGTATTAACGAAGCTCTGGCTGCTGCAGACAAAGCGCGTACAGACATGCAGAATTTACAGGCTGACAATGAGAAAATGTTACAAGAGGCACGTGCTGAGCGTGAGGCTATGTTGAAGGAGGCTCGTGAGATCAAGGAGAAAATGATCGCTGATTCCAAGGAACAAGCAAAGGCAGAAGGTGATAAAATGTTGAAGCAGGCACAAGTGGCTATTGAAAGTGAGAAGAAAGCGGCAGTTGCGGATATCAAAAACCAAGTGGCACAACTTTCCGTTGCCATTGCCGAAAAAGTCTTAAAGGAAGAATTGTCTAGCAATGATAAACAATTGAAATTGGTAGATTCAATGTTGAGCGACATCAAACTTAACTAAGATAATAGTATGAGCGAATCTAGAGCTGCATTACGTTACGCAAAGGCAATATTGGATATGGCCAAGGAAAAAAAAGCCTTGAGTGCCGTTGAAAAAGACATGCGATCAATTGCATCTACCATTTCTGATAGTAAGGAGTTAAGAGATGTACTTGCAAGCCCAGTGGTTTCCGGTTCATCCAAAAAAAGTGCTTTAGCGGAAATTTTTAAAGGTAGTCATGCAATTACGGAAGGTACCATAGGTATGTTGGTAGACAACAAACGTGTGGCAATGTTGAATGAAGTTGCATTGAAATATATCATTCTTAACGAGCAATTGAAAGGAAAAGATGTAGCTTACGTGACAACTGCGGTTCCCTTAAGTGCCGAAATGGAAAAGAAGGTACTGAAACAAGTGGCCAATATTACCGGTAACGAGGTAACCATTGAGAATAAAATTGATGAGAGCATTATTGGCGGTTTCATTTTAAGGGTGGGTGATTTGCAGTATGATGCTAGCATTTCCAATAAGCTAAGTAATATTACAAGAGAATTTTCAAATAGTCTATAATAACTATATAAGGTCCAGGATCTTAATCCATGACCTAATATCTTATATCTAATTAAAAATGGCAGGAGTAAAAGCCGCTGAAGTATCAGCAATTTTAAAGAAACAATTATCAGGATTTGATGCTACCGCTACTTTGGATGAAGTAGGTACTGTATTACAGGTGGGTGATGGTATCGCAAGAATCTACGGACTAGCTAATGCCCAGTATGGGGAATTGGTTGAGTTCGAAGGTGGTCTTGAAGGTATCGTTCTTAACCTGGAAGAAGATAATGTTGGTGTGGTTCTTTTAGGACCTTCAAAGTCAGTTGGTGAAGGGGATACCGTTAAACGTACCCAACGTATCGCTTCTGTTAAAGTTGGTGAAGGTATTGTTGGTCGTGTTGTGGATACCTTAGGTAACCCAATTGACGGTAAAGGAACTATTGCTGGCGAAACTTATGAAATGCCATTAGAGCGTAAAGCTCCAGGGGTTATTTATAGAGAGCCTGTAACCGAGCCAATGCAATCGGGTATTAAGGCTATTGATGCTATGATCCCAGTTGGTAGAGGACAAAGGGAGCTTGTTATTGGTGACCGTCAAACTGGTAAGACTACAGTTTGTATCGATACCATTTTGAACCAAAAAGAATTTTATGATGCCGGTGAGCCTGTTTATTGTATCTATGTTGCCATAGGTCAGAAAGCATCTACTGTTGCCGGTATTGCTCAGGTATTGGAAGATAAAGGTGCTATGGCATATACTACCATTGTAGCTGCTAACGCATCTGACCCCGCACCAATGCAAGTATATGCACCGTTTACTGGAGCGTCTATTGGTGAGTATTTCCGTGATACTGGTCGTCCTGCATTGATTATATATGATGATTTATCCAAACAAGCGGTTGCTTACCGTGAGGTGTCCCTTTTGTTAAGAAGACCACCAGGACGTGAGGCTTACCCAGGTGACGTTTTCTACCTACACTCTAGATTATTGGAGCGTGCTGCAAAAGTTATTAATGATGATGATATCGCAAAAGAAATGAATGATTTGCCAGAGGTGTTAAAACCAATGGTAAAAGGTGGTGGTTCTTTAACGGCTTTACCAATTATTGAAACTCAGGCAGGTGACGTTTCTGCCTATATCCCAACGAACGTAATTTCTATTACTGACGGACAGATATTCCTAGAACAAGATTTATTCAACCAAGGTGTTAGACCGGCAATTAACGTAGGTATTTCTGTATCTCGTGTTGGTGGTAACGCTCAGATTAAATCAATGAAAAAAGTTGCAGGTACGTTGAAACTAGATCAAGCGCAGTTCCGTGAATTGGAAGCCTTTGCTAAGTTCGGTTCAGATTTAGATGCTGCAACATTGAACGTAATTGAAAAAGGGCGTAGAAACGTTGAAATTTTAAAGCAGGCTCAGAACGATCCATTTACTGTAGAAGATCAGGTAGCTATAATCTATGCAGGTTCCAAAAACCTGTTAAGAGATGTACCTGTTGAGAAAGTAAAGGAATTCGAGCGTGATTATTTGGAGTTTTTGAACGCTAAGCACAGAGATGTACTAGATACTTTGAAGTCTGGTAAACTTACAGATGAAGTAACAGATACATTGACTTCCGTTTGTAAAGAGCTTTCTGCGAAATATAAGAACTAAAAAAGTACTGAGTACTGAGTAAAAAGTACAAAGTGTTGAAACAACTTAATACGTTGTACTTTTTACTAAATACTGAAAAAAATGGCAAATTTAAAGGAAATACGAAATAGGATTTCATCGGTTTCATCAACAATGCAAATTACCAGTGCCATGAAAATGGTATCTGCCGCAAAATTGAAGAAAGCTCAAGATGCTATAACGGCCATGAGACCTTATGCCGATAAACTAACTGAACTGCTTCAGAATTTAAGTGCCAGTTTAGAAGGGGATACCGGTAGCGTATATGCAGATAACCGTTTGGTCAAGAAGGTATTGGTTGTTTCCATCACATCCAACAGAGGGCTTTGTGGTGCGTTCAACACCAATATTTTAAAGCAATCCGTACATCTTGCCGAGAACGTTCATCAAGGGAAAGACGTAGATTTTGTTGCCGTTGGTAAAAAAGCAAATGACTATTTGGGAAAACGTTATAATGTAATCGCTAATTATAGCGGGGTATATGACGACCTGAATTTTGACAATGTTGCCGATATTGCTGAACACTTAATGGACCTTTTTACAAAAGGGGCCTACGATCGAATTGAAATTGTATACAATAAATTCAAGAATGCGGCTACCCAGATTATTATGACCGAACAGTTCTTGCCGATCGTACCATTGGAGATTGAAGGTAATGTAAGTGCAGATTACACTTTTGAGCCTTCTAAAGTTGAAATTATAGAGCAATTGATTCCTAAATCTTTAAAAACACAATTGTATAAGGGCATAAGGGATTCATTTGCTAGTGAACACGGTGCACGTATGACCGCAATGCACAAGGCTACAGATAATGCAACCGAGCTACGTGACCAATTGAAATTGACATATAACAAAGCAAGACAAGCAGCAATTACCAATGAAATTTTAGAAATTGTTGGTGGTGCAGAAGCTTTGAACAATTAAGAATGTTCAAATTCAGATGACTTCATGTTGTCTAAATCGTTAACGCTTTAAACTATAAATAAAAGCCCCACTCACCAGTGGGGTTTTTGTTTTTATTGCTTTAAATTTCCTTTTTTTACCCGACTTTTGTCTTCATAATGAAATCCAATAAAACCGCCTTACTTTTTATATTCATAACCATTCTTGTTGATGTCATTGGTATCGGTATAATTCTACCCATAATTCCCGATTTAATCATGGAATTGACCGGAGAGGGTAATCATATGGCTATAATTTATGGCATGTGGCTTACCACGGCTTTTGCGGGAATGCAGTTTTTATTTTCCCCAGTCCTTGGAGAAATTTCAGATAAGTATGGTAGGCGACCCATTCTTTTATTGGCTTTATTAGGGCTAAGTGTAGATTACATGATTCACGCTTGGGCACCTACAATAACTTGGTTATTCTTAGGAAGATTCTTGGCAGGGATTACGGGTGCAAGTTTTACTGTTGCTTCCGCATATATAGCTGATATCAGTACAAAAGACAACAAAGCCAAAAACTTTGGGTTGATTGGGGCCGCTTTTGGCATAGGTTTTATCATTGGACCAGGTATAGGAGGTTTTTTTGGCGAAATAGATATTAGATTACCGTTTTATATTGCTGCAGGTCTTACGTTCGCTAATTTTTTATTTGGATATTTCTTTGTTCCGGAATCTTTGACTCCTGCCAATAGAAGGCAGATCAATCTATTGAAAATGATTCCTGGTGTTTCATTGGTAGCACTTAGAAATTATAAAGGAATCTTATTATTGATATCTGCTTTTTTTCTAGCAAACCTAGCCGGTCAGGCATTACCGTCTACATGGTCTTATTACGGTATAGAACGGTATGATTGGAACCCAAGACAAATAGGACTTTCCCTTATGGTCGTAGGTTTGTTGGTTGCAGTGGTACAAGGTTTTTTAGTGGGAGTACTGGTGAAAAAATTTGGAAAACGAAAAGTTATTATTTTCGGGTTTTTGTTATGGACCGTTGGTATGTTTCTCTTTTCCTTTGCCACGGAGCCTTGGATGCTCTATGCTTTTTTAATTCCCTATGCTTTGGGTGGAATTGCAGGTCCAACGGTACAAGGGGTAATTTCCAACCAGGTCTCGGAAAAGGAACAGGGAATTCTGCAAGGTTCCATAACTGGTCTGGTCAGTATTACTGCAATTTTGGGTCAATTTATCTTTGCCCCGGTTTTTTACTATTTTATCCGCCCACAGACCGCTATTTATTTTCCGGGCGCTCCATATGCCCTTGCCGCTTTATTTTTATTGGGTGCATTTATTTTGGCTTCTACTGCTATAAAACGTATGGATGTAGAGCCAGAATAAACTTTTTTATATAATTGACGTAACATTTTTTAATTCTTGAATCTAAAGGGTAAATAATTTAAAACTCTTATGATGACTACAATTAAAAATTTAATGTTCATACTCTTATTTGCCATTACCTTTTTGGGAAACTCACAAAGCAATCGGATTAATGATCTTAAGCTTATTACTAAGGATTGGGTTTGAACTTTATAGTTTACGGCAGTCTAGAAAGCTTAGTTTTATAAAAATTCAGCCACTTTCAAACATGACCTCACCAAGTATTATATATTCAGGAAAATAATCCATTTCTTGGTAACACCATTTTCCATAGCAGTATATATTATCGGGTTCTTGACATTATTACCCTTGTTCAAGGCAACTATGTCCGCTGGATTTTATGCGTACATTTTGATTTCTTCTGTAGTACTTTTATTTGTTTTGGGGCTTTTTATATTTAAACAGATATGACAAGAGCTATCCAAACTAAGGCAGTTACAGATGAAGGAATAAGCTTGGTTCAACCCTTTTTTCTTTAAACATTGTTGAGGGGGAACAATTGTTATAGGAATAAGCCATCTAAATATCCAAATTTGGATATAAATTAAAGTGGTATTCTAATTTATGGTGGTAAGAGTTAAAACTAGCTTTGTATCTAGGCTTTTAATAGGTACTTTTATTGTCTGAATTGTATAGTGATTGAATCCACTCAAAAAACTTTTTAAACAAACAGCTATCTATGGCTTGGCGACTGTCTTGCCAAGGATGCTCAATGTAATATTGGTGCCTATCTATACTGGGGTAATGCAGCCCGGTTCCTATGGACAGGTGGTCGTAATATTCGCCTATTTTGCCATATTCAATGTTTTTTTGGCATATGGTATGGAAACAGCGTTCTTTAGATTCTATAAAGAGCTCGATAATAGGAAAAAGGTGGTCTCTACCTCACTGTTATCCATACTAGGTTCTACTGCACTTTTTTTATTGATCGGGTTTATTTTTAAAAATTCATTATCACATATTCTAGAGATATCCATTGAATATATTGGGTACGTTTTTTGGATATTGGCGCTAGATGCTTTGGTCATAATACCCTTTGCCTGGTTAAGGGCCAATGAAAGACCCATGCGCTATGCCATCATTAAATTGATCAACGTTATTTTGAATTTAGGCTTAAATTCCTTCTTTTTGATCTTGCTGCCAAATTTGGTATCCGAGGAAAGTACGGGAATCTTGGCTTCCATGTATAGGGAAAATTTTGAAATTTCATATATATTGATATCCAATCTAGTTTCAAGCGCAGTGACCCTCCTGTTAATGTTACGGGTTTACTTAAGGAGACCCTACATATTTGATACTGATATTTGGAAAAGAATGATTGCATATGCAATGCCGGTCATGGTAGCTGGTATTGCATTTACCGTTAATGAGGTTCTTGACAAAATATTATTGGAAAAGATACTACCTGTTGAAATAGCAAGTGACGAGGTAGGTAAATATGGTGCTTGTATAAAACTTGCTGTGTTTATGACGCTATTTGCTACGGCATTTAGAATGGGTATAGAGCCGTTCTTTTTTAGTCATTCCGATACTAAAAACCCACAAAAGGCATATGCCCAAATAACCAATTATTTTGTGGTCTTGGGGAGTATTATCCTATTGGCGGTTGTTGTTTTTTCAGATGTGCTTAAAATAATGTTCGTTAGGGATTCTGCATATTGGGAGGCAATGCCCGTTGTACCTTTAATACTTTTGGCCAGTTTCTTTTTAGGTATTTATCATAACCTTTCCGTTTGGTATAAGGTTACGGATCGGACAAAATTTGGAGCTTATATATCTATGATCGGTGCCGTGTTGACCATTATTATCAATATTGTGTTTATTCCTTATTTTGGATATATGGCCTCTGCAGTTGCCACACTATTGGCATATGGTAGTATGATGATGTTATCGTTTTATTTTGGACGTATGTATTACCCTATTCCATATAACTTTAGAAAAATTATCTTTTATTTAGGAGTGTCCGTCTTGTTTTCTACCCTATCATTTTACATTTTTGATAGAAATCTATATGTAGGCATTCCATTATTGATTTTGTTTCTTGGTTTGGTATATAAACTCGAGTTTGAAAACCTTAAAAAATTATTTTTAAACAGATGAAGATTAATATAATCAATACTTCCGGTCACGAATTACCGCATTACGAAACCAATGCTTCTGCAGGTATGGACCTAAGGGCCAACTTACAGGATCCCGTTACCTTGCAACCGTTGGAAAGAGCAATTATACCTACTGGTCTATTTATGGAATTGCCTGTGGGAATTGAAGCTCAAGTTAGACCAAGAAGTGGGTTGGCGGCCAAAAAAGGAATTACGGTACTCAATGCTCCTGGTACTATTGATGCCGATTATAGGGGAGAAATAGGAGTGATTTTGGTAAATCTATCCAATGAGGTGTTTACCGTAGAAAATGGGGAACGTATTGCCCAAATGGTCATTGCAAAGCATGAACGTGCACAGTGGCATGAAGTGGATACTTTGTCAGAAACCGAGAGGGGTACTGGCGGTTTTGGTAGTACAGGGATCAAATAATAACAATTTCTACTAATGAAAATATGGTTCTTTTTGATAATAGTAGCTACAGGTGGTTTTACTACCATGCAAGGCTATGCGCAAGAAGAACAGCAAATTATGGTAGAAGAAAGTGCAGAAGTTTTTTTGGAAGAATATTCAGATACGTTTCAAGAAAACTTTTTTGAGGGATTAAAACAAAAAGGCATTCGTAATTATGACCGGGCAATTGCCTATTTTTTAGAATGTAAGCGTATGCAGCCCAATAATACTGTGGTTTCGTTTGAATTGGCAAAATTTCACCTTTATGAAAGTCAATATATGCTTGCCCAAGAATATGCTATTGAAGCTATAAACGGGGAACCTGAAAATTATTGGTATGCCAAAACACTGATTGATGTCTTGGAAACAGGCAAATCCCCATTAGATAATGTCAAGCAAGATATCCCTTGGAACGATCTTTTGTTGAGAAAGAATATTGCGGAGATTTATTTTAAAAAAGCCCGCTATAAAACTGCATTGGAAGTACTGCATAAGTTAAAGGAACCTGGTCAGTATGCATATCTGCAAAGTAGAATTTTGGATTCTATTGCTAAGTATGAGAATACCAGTACGGTGGTAAAAGGTACGGAAACCATTACATCCAATGAAGAATTACGTTCCGTTGAGGGTTATAGGGAAAACCTTAAAAAATTACTCAATGCTGAATCAAGCACCGTTGATTTGCTCCGTATTTCCAAAGAGGCTATGGACAGTTACCCAACGCAGCCTTATTTTTATTATGCCAATGGTACCGCACTTAATCGTATGCAAAAATTTGAAGAAGCCCTTGAACCTTTAGAAACAGCTTTGGATTATATTATTGAGGATGTTTCTCTACAAAGATTAATATATACGGAGTTAGCAGCGGCCTATAAAGCACTTGACAATATGACGAAAGCAAATATGTACCTTAGTAAAATTAAATCTGGTTCTTAATGATGGAAATATTGAAAACATTTGGCTCAAAAGCATTATTGCTAATGGCTTTTTTAATCTTTGTTACATCATGCAAAAGCACTAAAGTGGTAACTGAGGGAAGGGTAAACGATAAATTGACCGCTAAATCGGTTATCAAATCGCATTACCTTAACGGCAGTAAATTTGCCTCATTGAACGGTAGGGTAAAGATTAATTATTCGGATGGTGAATCCTCTCAAAGTGTATCGGTTAGTTTACGCATGAAGAAGGATGAGGCAATCTGGTTAAGCGCACCTTTGGGTATCGTAAAAGCATATATTACACCAGACCGCGTATCTTTCTATAACAAACTTGAAAATGAATATTTTGATGGAGACTTCTCTTATTTGAGTAGTTTATTGGGAACAGAGGTAGATTTTCCAATACTTCAAAACTTATTATTGGGACAGGCAATTTTAGATTTGCGAGATGAAAAATATATTATTGATATTGATGAGGACACCTATAGGCTTACCCTTAAATTACCGGGATCACTTTATAAAATTCTCTTTAGGATAGAGCCTAAGAATTTTAAAATGAACTTGCAACAGCTATCACAACCATCAGAAAAACGGTTGTTGCAGATTGCTTATCAAAATTATCAGAAAATCGATAATGAAATTTTACCAAATGAAATCCATATTAAAGCGTTGACCAAGGATAGTGAGAACACCATTAAGATGGAATTTAGAAATATAGAATTGAACGGAGCGGTAAATTTTCCTTATTCAATACCAAAAGGTTTTAAAGAAATAGAACTATAAATAATGTGTAGCCTTCTTAGACATCACGTCATTTTTTTTGTACTGTTAGCGTCAATGGCCAGTAATGCACAGACTACTGAACAAAAGGCTTTAGAGGAGAAACGTTAACGGTTGCAATCAGAGATTCGGGATATTAACCGGTTACTATTTGCGGAAAAAAAGGAAAAAGGCAATGTATTGGATCAAATGGAGGCCTTGGACAAAAAGATTACCGTAAGACAACAACTCATACGTGTTACCAATCAACAGTCCAATTTATTGAATAGGCAGATCAATACAAACATCAGGAGTATAGGAAAGCTTAAAACCGAGCTCCAAAAAGTTAAGGACGAGTATGCTGCCATGATTCAAAAATCATATCAGAACAAATCCAAACAAAATAGACTTATGTTCTTATTGTCCTCTGAAAGTTTTTTTCAAGCCTTTAAGCGTCTACAGTACATGAAGCAATATACGGACTATAGAAAGGAGCAAGGGACACAAATATTGGCAAAGACAGAGGAATTGGCGCGACTTAATGCGGATTTAAACGAGGAGCGCAAGGTCAAGGAGGTATTACTGGCACAGAACAAAAAGGCCAAAAACCAATTATTTGCAGAAATACAGGCACAAAAGGCATTATTGGGAACGATCCGTAAAAATGAAAGTAAATACGCAAGCGCCATAGATGCCAAAAAGAAAGAAGCCAGGAAGATAGATAGGCAAATAGAGCTTTTGATACGGAACGCTATAGCCGCCAGCAACAAAAAATCTGGTAGTACTTCCAAGAGTACAAGCAAGTTTGTGCTGACACCAGAAGCAGCTATCGTAGCCAATAATTTTTCGGCCAACAAAGGTAAACTCATTTGGCCGGTGGAAAAAGGAATTAAAAGTCAGGGTTTTGGTATTTATAGCGATCCTGTATATCCGGGCATAAAACACCAAAGTAACGGGGTAATCATAGCAACGGACGAGGGGTCCAAAGCACGGGCTATTTTTGAAGGTGAGGTCATTGCAATATTGGCCGTTCCGGGGGGTAATAAAGGAGTTCAAATAAAACACGGTAATTTTATCAGTACGTACTATAATCTTTCTAAATTAACGGTCAAAAAAGGGGATAGGGTTTCCATTAAAGATGAATTGGGCACTGTTTATACCAATCGGTCCAATGGACAAACGCGGTTAAAATTTTATTTATATCAAGATACATCACGGTTAAACCCAGAGGAGTGGGTATACCGTCTTTAATAGTTGGCTTATGGAAAAAAGATTTTCAATTACGGATTTAAATGGGTCGTTTACCTTACACAACGGTGTAAGAATGCCCTATTTGGGCTTAGGTACCTACCAGGCCGATAATGAACAAGAAGTAGTTGAGGCGGTTAAAAAGGCAATAGAGATTGGGTATCGCCATATAGATACAGCAGCCATTTACCAAAATGAAGAAGGTGTTGGAAAAGGCCTGCGTGAAAGTAAGGTTGATCGTAGCGAGTTGTTTGTAGTAAGCAAGGTGTGGAACAATGATCAAGGTTATGAAAGTACTATTAAAGCGTTTGAGCAGAGTTTAGAGCGATTAGGCTTGGACTACCTAGACCTCTATCTAATACACTGGCCAGTACGGGGCAAGTATACCGAAACTTGGAAAGCATTGGAATACTTGTACAACCAAAAAAGAATAAGGGCCATTGGGGTCAGTAACTTTTTACAACATCATTTAGAGGATATCCTTGAGGATTGTACCGTAGTTCCTATGGTGAATCAAATGGAATTTCATCCACATGTGGTACAACAAGACCTTATTGATTTTTGTAGTGCCCATGCTATTCAATATGAATCTTGGTCGCCATTTATGCAGGGTGAAGTTTTTAAACTGGAGATTTGTAATGAATTAGCAAAGAAATATGCTAAATCTGTAGCACAGGTTATCCTGCGCTATAATTTACAAAAGGGGATTGTGGCCATACCCAAATCTGTTCATGCAGAACGCATAAGGTCTAATGCCGATATTTTCGATTTTGAACTGAGCAAGGAGGATATTGCCTATTTGGATAGCTTGGAAAATGGTAAGCGCACAGGCCCTGACCCGGATAATTTTGATTTTTAATTTTTGGTGAACAGTGCCTTTAATTCAGTAGCATCATCTGGCTTCATCTTACCCGCAAGGACCAAACTCAATTGTTTTCTTCTTAGGGCGCCTTCATAACGTATATGTTCCAAATCCGTTTCTGGACGTAATTCTGGCACTTCTGTTGGTTTACCCGTCTCGTCAACGGCAACAAAGGTATAAATAGCCTCATTAGCCTTGGTTTTTTTTCCGTTGTAACGGTCTTCTATCCACACATCTATATAAACCTCCATAGAGGTGTTATAAGCTCTTGAAACGGCTGCTTCTACCGTAACTACACTGCCCAAAGGTATGGCCAAATTAAAGGCTACGTGATTTACGGATGCCGTTACGGTTATTCTACGGCTATGTCTTCCTGCAGCAATACTTGCGGCACGGTCCATACGTGCCAATAGTTCGCCTCCAAAGAGATTTTCAAGTGCATTGGTCTCACTGGGTAGTACCATATCGGTCATCGTAGTTCTTGACTGTGCAGGTGTCTTTGATTCCATCAACTGAATTTTTCCGCAAAGATACGGTCATGTAAGATGGTAAGAAAATGTTGTAAAGGTTATTTTTTGGATAGCAACCAAGCATCCTTGGACTGTACGCGCTTTATTTCCTTTAATGCGTTCAATGCATCCGTGGCATCTGAAAAGCTTTCGTATGTTACCACATGTAACCCATAGTCATTGGTGCCATAATAAGTAGAATTGTATCCTTTGGCCTTTAATTCTTCTATTTTTCTTTCGGCATTTGCCTTTATTCTAAATGCACCGGCAATGATATGATGCATTTCACCTTCTTTTTCGGAAGGCAACTTTGAATTTGTTGCGTCTACCGTAACAGTGGGCAGTTCCAATGGTGTTAAGTCAAAAAAAGTAGCTTCCTGTATTTGTTTAGTAACATATTCCCTGGCGTTTGTCCTTGCAACTTCCTCGTTGGTCCGTTGTTTTTCAAATACTTTATATGCCGTTAAACCGGTAGAAAACGCCAATAATAATACAGCCGCATATTTAAGATAAGGTCTAAAACCTGTACTTTGCCTTCTTTCCGAAGTTATAACAAGTGGTATATTTTCTTCAAGCTCTACTATTTCCTCTTTTAATACCTCTCTTGTTATAGGTAAGGAACTAAAATTGGATAACCCAAATGAAGAGGTAAGGTAATTTATTTCCGAAGCGGGTTGAAACAATAAAGAGCCTTCATTGTTCCTGCTAAGTACACCTATATTCTTTACCAACAAAGAACTCTCATTAGCTAAGGTCCTTTCCCATTTTTTTACTTGCTCCTCAATAAAATTGTGGGCAACCTCAAAAGATATCCTGTCGGTTTCTGAAATATAAGAGGCCAATAATCCATCATTAGAGGTCAATTGGCCATTGAATGCCAATAATTTGGTGGGTGCGTAAAATGTATTGGTATCTTGGTTGATCTTTGCAGATGTTCTCTGTGTCAAAAACGCACCAAATCCAGGGACAACCACACAGTTGTACCTATAAAGTAAATCGCTTATATAGTGTTCAAGTACCATACTTGCGCAAATATGAAAAAAAATAAGGGGCTTAAAAACACCTTTGGTAAGTTTTTATTAACATATTTTTTTCTCTAATTTGTGAACAATTAATGAATACCACACAACATACTGCGGATGAACTCATTGCAATTCTTAGATTGCAACATGTACCACATATAGGCGATACCCTTTCCAAAAAATTAATTGCACATTGTGGTAGCCCGTCAGCAGTATTTGAGGAGAAACGACAAAATTTATTAAAAATAGATGGTATAGGTACCCATACCACCAAGCATTTATTCGATGCCATTCACCAAGAGGCTGCCGAGGATGAATACAAATACATTATAGCGCAACAAATTTCATGTACCTATTTTAAGGACGATACGTATCCTGCATACCTAAAGCATTGTATAGATGGCCCTATCCTATTATTTCAAAAAGGAAATATTGATTTAGAACGTCAAAAAATTATTAGTGTGGTTGGAACCCGTAATATTACCAGTTATGGCACAGCATTCTGTGAACAGTTCATAGCTGATATTGCCCCGCTTAACCCTATAATAGTTAGTGGTTTTGCATATGGTGTAGATATTTGTATTCAACGGGAAGCCATAAATCAAGGCCTGCAGACCATAGGATGTCTTGCACATGGACTAAATCAAATCTATCCTAAAGTACATGCAAAATACCAATCTGATGTACTTAAGAATGGAGGCTTTTTTACTGAGTTTTGGAGTACAAGCAACCCTGAACGGGAAAATTTTTTAAAACGCAACCGTATTATTGCAGGTATAAGTGAGGCTACCGTGGTAGTTGAATCCGCAGAAAAAGGAGGTAGTTTGGTAACTGCCGATATTGCCAATGGATATAACCGCGATGTTTTTGCGGTACCAGGTAGGACTACGGATAAATATAGCCTGGGATGTAATAATTTAATAAAGCAACAAAAGGCACATGTTATGACCTCCGCGGCCGACCTTGTCTATTTATTGAATTGGGAAGTTGAAGAAAAAAAACAAAAGACGATTCAAAAACAACTTTTTATAGAGCTAGATGAAACCGAACAAGGTATTTATACTTATTTGCAAAATAACGGTAAACAGATGTTGGACAGTATAGCCTTGGATTGTAGCTTACCTATTTTTAAAGCTTCATCTACATTGTTGGGTATGGAAATGAAAGGGGTGATTAGGCCTTTGCCCGGGAAATTATTTGAGGCCATTTAAGAGTACACAAACCAATTGGTCTGTACTATCCCAGTTTTCTTAAACCTATTTTGAAAATTGTTGTAATAACATTGAAAATGAGCATTATGTCGTTAAATTCAATGGCTTACTCAGACCAAGAAACCACAAAACCGACTTTTTAGTCGGTTTTGTGGTTTCTACAATATGGTGATGTTAGTTTTTAATATCCTAATTTTTCACGCACTCGAGCTAACACCCCATCTGCAATTTTACCTGCCTTTTCGGCACCAAGTGCCAAAGCATCATCAATTTCGTTTAGATGGTTCATGTAATAGTTGAACTTTTCGCGTGGTTCTTCAAATTTGTTCAAGATTACTTCATACAAAGCTTGTTTGGCATGTCCGTATCCATAATTACCGGCTAGATAATTGGCACTCATTTCTTCTATTTGGGGCTGTGTTGCCAATATTTTATAAAGTGCAAAAACGTTATCATTGGTTGGGTCCTTTGGATCTTCCATTGGTGTGCTGTCCGTTTGTATGCCCATGATCTGCTTTCTCAATTGCTTATCGGTCTGAAAAAGACTTATCAAATTGCCCTTGCTTTTGCTCATTTTTGAGCCATCTGTACCCGGTATATACATGGTTTCCTCTTGAACTTTTCCTTCGGGCAGTACAAATGTTTCCCCTAGTTGTGCATGAAAACGTGAGGCTACATCGCGAGTTATTTCTATATGCTGCATTTGGTCTTTTCCAACAGGAACTATATTGGCATCATAAAGTAAAATATCCGCGGCCATTAACATCGGGTAGGTAAATAGTCCTGCATTTACATCTTCCAACCTATCTGCCTTGTCCTTAAAGGAGTGTGCCAAGGTTAAACGCTGGTAAGGGAAAAAACAACTTAAATACCAGGAGAGTTCCGTTACCTGAGGTACATCACTTTGTCTATAAAAAACGGTTTTTTCAATATCCAAGCCAAAAGCCAACCAAGTAGCGGCCGTAGCATAGGTATTTTGCCTTAATGTTGCCCCGTCTTTAATCTGTGTTAGGGAATGCATATCCGCAATGAATAAAAAAGATTCATTTTTTGGATTTTGAGCCATTTGTATCGCTGGTATTATAGCACCTAAAATATTCCCTAAATGGGGGGTTCCCGTACTTTGTATACCTGTTAAAATTCTTGCCATGTGCTTTTTCTCTAAGAAGCAAAGGTAAAACAAATACAAAAAAACTAACCTAAATAACTACTTTTGATTTATGCTTGAAACGTTATCTAAAATCGGTCAAAGTATCTACCGGATCTGGTTTTATATTTTGGTTGCCGTACCTATTATCCTGTTTTTTCCCATATTGCTCATATTCGCATCAAAAGAACGTTGGTACCCCCAATTTTTTTGGCTTGCCCGTAATTTTTGGGCCAAACCTATTTTGTACGGTATGTTTTGTTGGCCTAAGATAACCTATGAAGAAAAATTGAAGAAAGGAAAAAGTTATATGCTCGTAGCCAATCATACCAGTATGTTGGATATTATGTTGATGCTTGTAACCAGTAAAAATCCGTTTGTATTTGTAGGTAAGAAAGAATTGGTTGAAATTCCTTTGTTTGGGTTTTTTTATAAGAGGGTTTGCATTATGGTAGACCGTGAGGACTCGCGCAGTAGAACGGGTGTTTACAGAAGGGCGCAAAAAAGGCTCCAACAAGGTTTAAGCATTTGTATTTTCCCGGAAGGCGGGGTTCCGGATGAGCATATCATTTTGGATAAATTTAAGGACGGTGCCTTTAAAATGGCCATTGCGCACCAAATTCCTGTGGTACCTATGACATTTTATGATAATAAAGAACGTTTCCCTTTTACATTTTTTAGCGGTGGTCCTGGAAAATGTAGGGCCAAAGTCCATTCATTTATCACTACAAAAAATTTGAATGTAACCGATACCGTAAATTTACGCAATACGGTAAGAACGTTAATTTTAAAGGATTTGACATCGATGGTTTAAAACTTAAAATTAACCCCGCTATATACCCCTATGGAATATGGTCTAAACGTACCATTGATTTCAGAAAAAGTATTTAGTTGGTATTTAAAAATAGGCTCAATATTAAACCTGATCTTGGGGGTGAACTTGTAATTAAGGCCAAAACCCATGTTGGCGCTAAAATTGACACTGTTTATATTGTTGGCCTTGCCTATTTCCGTAGTCAGTTCACCAGCGGTCAATGAAACCGCATTATCAATCAAAAATAAGGAGCTGACACCACCAATAAGGTCAATGCCAAATTTTTTGTCCATTAGTGCATAATTCATTTCCAAAGGCAATTCCAGGTAGCCTAGTTGTTGCGACATAAAACCCTCCCTGGCAGCAGTTTTTGCACTTACGTCAAAAGAAGTAGTGGCAGTGTTGAATTTATCTGAAGTGACCTTTTTACTTGAAATGGTCAATGAACTTGAGGTTTCGGCATAATCAATTGTTGATAGCTGTCCGTTTGCGGATAAGGCGTTTTGTGAAGAAGAAAATGCCACATCCTCTGTATTATATCCATAATCTACCTTATTAATACCCGAACGTATGGTCAATTTTTTGGAAACGGCATATGCTACGGAAACCCCATAACTTAAATTGATATTACCAGATTTAGAATTAGGAACAAAAATTGAATTCACTGGTGACCCTTTACCAACGGCATTAAAGTATACAGGGGCAACACTTGGTCCGGCAGACCATTTATCTTTGTTTACGGCAATTTTATCTTCTGTATCCTGCTCTTGAATTTCCTCAAAAATGGATTTTTTCCCTTCATTCTCGGCTACCGCATTTTCATCAGGATTTAGAACTGTAGTGCCTTTCACTTGTTTCTCGATTTCTTTTTGGGTGTCTTGAGCCTTATTTGTCAAAAGGACATCCCCTGATGATAATTTTTGATCGTGTAAATGTTCTTGCTGATTCTCCTTCATGGTAGTGTTAGCCAAACTTTGTTCACTATATACTCTTTGACCAAATAATTTTGATGCGGAAGGGGTTTTTTCTGTATTGTTATTTATTTGTTGGTCATGGGTTGCCAGTTGAGACTTTTCATTAGATTCGTTACCTAGGTCATTAGGGTCGTCATTTTGCCGCACCAAAGCTTTTTGGCCATTGGTATGGCTTTCGCTTCCATTACTTTCAACTTGTGAATGTGCTTGGGCAGCAGTGTTCTCTTGAACTAAAATTTCATCGGTTTTAATATTAGTATCCAACACATTTTCCAAAGTTTTTAAGGAATCCTTATCGTCAATACTTTTATTGGTATCCACAATTATTTCCTGTAAATGTTCCTTTTCCGTAAACGGATTAAGTAAAAACACCCCTAATGTAATTGCGGCCGCTATACCTCCTATTTGCCACCAAAGGGGTATACCGCGCTTTTTTCTTTTTTTGTCAAGTGACGCATCAATGGAACGCCATACCTTATTGTCCGGTGTTTCCTTGAAGTCCAAGAATTTTTCTTGGAAAAATTCGTCTAATTTCTTTTTCTGCATCTTTTAAGATTTCAGGTTTTCAACCAATTGTCGTTAGAATACATGTGTTGTTATCAGCATTAATATTCCAATAATTGATTGGGAAGCTTTTGCTTCTATTTTTTCTTTTAATAATGTACGGGCCCTTGCAAGATTGGACTTGCTGGTTCCTATAGAGGTCCCAAGTAGCTCGCTAATTTCTTTATGGGTATAACCGTCCAGAACATATAAATTGAACGTTGTACGATATTTATTTGGTAATTCTTGAATATACCTTAACAAGGTCTGAAGACAGATGTCACTATACGCATCATCTATAGTGACCTCTTCTTCAATATTATCGGTAACTACTTTTAAATATTCTTCTCTTCTATATTTCTGTAGTACCGTATTTATGGTTATTCTTTTGATCCACCCTTCAAAAGAGCCTTTTCCCTTATATTGGCCAATTTTATCATAGATGGTCATAAAGCTATCATGAAGGCTATCTTCCGCTTCTGACTTGGAATTGGAATATTTTAGGCAAATGCCATATAAGGTCGTTGCATAGGCCCTATACAATAGTTCCTGTGCTTTACGATCGTTTTTTTTACAATTTTGTATGAGCTCTTCTAGACTCACAAAGGGATTATTAGATTAAGGTTCGTTTACCGGCACTATTACTTCAAAATATTCAGCTTCGCCTTCGCTGTTGTCACCTGTATAAAATTTGAATTTATAGGGTTCATTATATATAACGGTAAAGTTGAACGAAGCGGTTTGCTCCACAGCTTCCTCCGTACAGTCATCAACATCCAATCTTACAGAACCAATGGCAACGACACTTCTAACGGTCAATGAATCCTTGATTACATCAAAACCCTCATAATTTGTGCAACTGTCCGGTTTTATATAATTGACCTTGATTTCATACGTCCTGTTAAAATCAAAGGATTCCGGTAATTCTGCATCAACAATCTCCAATGCGGTAAAATGGAAGTTTGGCGCATCGTCATCTAGTGAACAACCATTGCTTAAAAAAGCTACCAATGCGGCCAACAGTATAAATTTTGTTCTCATCATATAAATATTTTTTCATAAGATGAAAATAGCTGGCAATGGTTGCGTAGATGCTATTGTGATTTTCTAATATATGGGCTTTTAAGCGTTCAATGCTTTAATGGCCTCCCTAATTTTACCGTCCAGTTCTTCAAATAGTTCTGGATTATCCAGTAAAATTCCTTTTACGGCATCACGACCTTGACCTAGCTTGGTATCACCATAGCTAAACCACGATCCACTTTTCTTAATAATTTCATATTCAACACCTAGGTCAATTACTTCACCGACCTTAGAAATGCCTTCCCCATACATGATATCGAATTCTGTTGTACGAAATGGGGGTGCAACCTTGTTCTTCACAACTTTGACCCTGGTCTTGTTACCTTGTACATTACCGTCCGTATCCTTGATCTGGGTAGACCTTCTTATATCCAGACGAACGGAAGCATAGAACTTAAGGGCGTTACCACCGGTGGTGGTTTCCGGATTTCCGAACATAACCCCAATTTTTTCTCGCAATTGGTTAATGAAAATTACGGTACAATGGGTCTTGCTGATCGATCCTGTAAGTTTTCTCAATGCCTGTGACATTAAACGGGCATGAAGTCCCATTTTAGAATCACCCATTTCTCCTTCGATCTCACTTTTTGGGGTCAAGGCAGCTACGGAATCAATAACGACAATATCAATAGCCCCCGAGCGAATTAAATTGTCCGCTATTTCCAGACCTTGTTCACCATTATCCGGTTGTGAAATAATTAAATTATCTATGTCTACACCCAATTTTTGAGCATAGAAACGATCAAATGCGTGTTCAGCATCTATAAATGCCGCGATTCCTCCATTTTTTTGGGCTTCGGCAATGGCGTGTAAGGTTAATGTGGTCTTACCCGAAGATTCCGGTCCGTAAATTTCAATTACACGACCTCTAGGATATCCGCCTACACCTAACGCAATATCCAATCCTAATGAGCCGGAAGGTATTACTTCAACGTCTGCAACAACACTATCGCCCATTTTCATTACAGCGCCCTTGCCATAGGTCTTATCCATTTTGTCAAGGGTCAACTTTAATGCTTTTAATTTTGCTTCTTTTTCCGAACTCATTTTTTGTTTTTTTGGAAGGCTAATTTACCATTTCTTTTTTGAATTGTATAATTATGAATCTGATAACGCAACCATTTTAATCTTTAGGCATCTTATTTAAAATTGAACGTAGTTCAATAAAAATATTATCCGTTGTTTTAGTGTCAACGGACTACTGGTGGCTATTTCCTTTTTTTATATTCTGAAAGAATGCTATGAAGAAGAAAGAAAATGGAATAGTCAAAAAGAGCCTAGATGCACCTAGGCTCTTTTTATGACCTACCGCTGGACGGTCACTATATCTTTTGATTTCTTAATAATGCTTACTTTTGCACCTTACTTTATTTTTTTAACTTAAAACTATTGGTATAGCATGCAACTGTACAATACATTAAGTGCAAAAGAAAGAGCCGCTTTAATTGAAGAAGCGGGTAAGGAGCGCCTAACCATTTCTTTCTACACCTATGCACATATTGGCAATCCGGAAATATTTAGAAATCATCTGTTCATTCATTGGAACGAACTGGAGGTCCTTGGAAGAATCTATGTCGCTCATGAAGGAATTAACGCACAATTATCCGTGCCGGCAGAGAATTTTGATAAATTCAAGCAACATCTGGATAGCATTTCCTTTTTGGAAAATGTTCGCCTGAACATTGCCATTGAGCAGGACAATCTTTCTTTTTTAAAATTAAAGGTGAAAGTGCGGCATAAAATTGTAGCAGATGGACTAAACGACCATACTTTTGATGTTACCAATAAAGGCATTCATGTAGATGCAGAAAAGTTCAACGAACTTATTGAAGACCCTGACACCGTATTGGTAGATATGCGCAATCATTATGAAAGTGAAATAGGCCACTTTAAAAATGCAATAACACCTGACGTAGATACATTTAGGGATTCATTGGATATTATTGAGCAGGATTTGGCAGACCATAAAAAGGATAAAAAACTGGTCATGTATTGTACAGGCGGAATCCGCTGTGAAAAAGCCAGTGCTTATTATAAACATAAAGGATTTGAGAAGGTTTACCAATTGGAAGGAGGTATCATAGAGTATACGCGCCAAATTGAAAAAAAGAAACTTGAAAATAAATTTAGGGGCAAAAATTTTGTGTTCGACCATAGAAGGGGCGAGCGTATAAGTGATGACATTATTGCCAATTGCCACCAATGTGGTGCACCTTGCGATGATCATGTCAATTGTGCCAATGAAGCTTGCCATTTACTGTTCATACAATGTAAAAGTTGTGCAGAAAAGATGAACAACTGTTGTTCAGACGCTTGTAAGGAAATTCATGAATTACCATATGAAGAACAAAAGGCTCTAAGAAAAGGTAAAGTGGTCAGTAATAAAATTTTTAAAAAAGGTAGGTCAGAAGTGCTTAAGTTTAAAAAGTAATGTGCGTACTATATAGTAAAATACAGGATTTGCGCTTAAATCAGCCTTATTTTATTAGGAAAGAAATGTGGAGTAAGTAAATAGTAATTGCGTTGTTAAAGGCCCGCATCTGGTAACTTTATTAAATGATGGTCATAAACTATGCTTTCATTTCACATTAAAAAAACTGTATCTTTACCTATAAGTTTTTTATGAACCTTTTTTGGTGAATTTTTAAAAATTCGGCCAAATCAATATATATAATATGGGTTGTAGTAGTTGTTCTACCGGTAAGGATGGACAACCAAAGGGATGCAAGAATAACGGTACTTGCGGTACAGATGGTTGCAATAAACTGACAGTTTTTGACTGGCTTTCAAATATGTCGCTCCCCAACGGGGAACGGCCATTCGATTTTGTTGAGGTAAGATTTAAGAATAGCAGGAAGGAATTTTTCAGGAATACGGAAAATCTTTCACTTTCTATTGGCGATATCGTTGCCACACAGGCCCAATCCGGGCATGATATCGGTATGGTTACCCTAACGGGAGAACTGGTAAGGGTACAGATGAAGCGAAAGAAGGAATCTTTTGACGAAACAAGCGCTTCTAAAATCTACCGTAAGGCCACCCAAAAAGATATCGATATTTGGCAAAAATGCCGTAATAGGGAAGAGGAGATTAAAAAGAGAGCGCGCGAAATTGCCATTATCCTTAAACTTCAGATGAAAATTTCAGATGTGGAATTTCAGGGAGATGGTTCCAAGGCCACATTTTATTACACCGCAGACGAACGCGTAGATTTTCGCCAGCTCATTAAGGATATGGCAAAAGCTTTTGGTATACGTATTGAAATGCGCCAAATAGGTTACCGTCAAGAAGCACAACGTTTAGGAGGCATTGGTTCTTGTGGTAGGGAACTATGTTGTTCTACTTGGCTTACGGACTTTAGATCGGTGAGTACTTCTGCGGCACGTTACCAACAATTATCCCTAAATCCACAGAAATTGGCAGGACAATGTGGTAAACTCAAATGTTGCCTTAACTATGAGTTGGACGTATATTTGGACGCCCTAAAAGATTTTCCTTCCCAAGACACCAAATTATTTACCGATAAGGGATTGGCATTTTGTCAGAAGACAGACATTTTTAAGGAAATGTTGTGGTTTTCCTATAAAGAAGACCCGGGCAACTGGCATGTTCTTACCAAGGACCAAGTGAATACAATTTTGGCCAAGAATAAAAAGAAGGAAAAAGTTGCTAGTTTGGAAATGTATGCAATTGATGTCAATGTAGAAGAAAAAGTGGTTTTTGAAAATGTTGTTGGTCAAGATAGCTTAACCCGTTTTGATAAGCCCAAGGGCAAGAACAATAGAAATAAGAACAAGAATAGAAACCGAAATAAGAACAAGAACAGAAATCGTAAAAGAAATCAAAAAAATGCGTAATCTATCTTTTTGCATTTTGGCGGTAATGTTTATTTCCTCCTGTAATTCCAATATCGTACAGTCAGAATACCAATCTTTAAAGGACGGTGTTTGGGACAAGGACAATGTTCTTGAATTTTCTGTTAAGACCAATGATACCGTACAACCGCATAATATATTTATAAATGTGCGCAATGATACTAAATATCCATATAGCAATCTATTTATCATCGCTGCAATGACAACTCCGGAAGGTGAGGTAACGAAAGATACGTTGGAATATGCTATGGCCTTACCGGACGGCACGTGGTTAGGAAAAGGAAGCGGTAGTGTCAAGGAAAATAAATTATGGTATAAGGAAGACATCGTTTTTGGGTCTTCTGGCGTATATACTATAGAGGTTTCGCACGCAATGCGTAAAAATGGCAGTGTTACTGGTATTATTGGCCTTGAAGGTATAACAGACGTAGGAATAGAAGTAACAAAAAACAATCCGTAATTATGGCAAAAGCGGTTAAAAAGAAAGTAACGAACAATAGTTTTACCAAATTCATTTTATGGTTTTGGATTTTATTCATTTCAGGCTTTGCCTTGGTAGCCCTAATATTTCTATCGGCTTCATGGGGCTTGTTCGGAGAATTGCCACCATATGAATATCTAGAAAACCCGCAGACCAATTTGGCTTCGCAGATTATTTCTTCCGATGGTACGCTATTAGGAAAATTTTATTTGGACGATAACCGCACGGATGTAAAATTTGAAGATCTGCCAGATAATTTGGTCAATGCATTGATCGCAACCGAAGATGCCCGTTTTAGAGACCATTCTGGAATAGATGCTAGGGGTACGGTTAGGGCTTTTGCATATTTAGGTAGCAAAGGTGGGGCAAGTACCATATCTCAACAGTTGGCAAGACAACTTTTTGTAGGTGTGCGTTCCAGAAGTAAGTTCGATGCCATAAAGCAGAAAATAAAGGAATGGGTCTTGGCAATCCGGTTAGAGCGTAGTTATACCAAGGAAGAGATTATAAGTATGTATTTTAATATTTATGATTTTGGTAATAATGCAGACGGAATTAGATCAGCGGCACGTATCTATTTTGGCAAAGAACCAAAAGATCTTAAAACAGAGGAATCTGCCATGTTGGTGGGTATGTTCAAGAATTCATCGTTGTTCAACCCACTACGAAGGGAAGAAATGGTCAAGAATAGGAGAGATGTAGTACTTGCCCAAATGGCCAAATACGATTACATTACCTCATTAGAGAAAGATTCCCTACAAGCCCTAAAAATGGATATTAATTTTAATCCTGAAAACCATAGGGAAGGTTTGGCCACCTATTTTAGAATGTACCTGCAACGTTTTATGAAGGAGTGGATAGAAAAGAATCCTAAGCCTGCCATAGATGGGGGGCGTGACCGTTACAATCTTTATTTGGACGGCCTAAAGATTTACACGACCATAGATTCAAAGATGCAAGCCAATGCGGAAGAGGCCGTTGAGGAACATATGACCAAACTTCAAGCAGAATTTTTTAACCAAAATACCCCTGCTAGAAATAAGACCACACCTTTTTCGGATATTACACCAGAGGAAACCACCATGATTATGGAACGGGCCATGAAAACATCGGAGAGGTGGCGTATTATGAAAGAGGCCGGAAAATCTGAAAAGGAGATTCGCGAGTCTTTTAACAAAAAAACGGAAATGACTGTTTTTGATTGGAACAGTGATACAAAGGAAAAGGATACCGTACTTACCCC
The DNA here is from genome assembly GCF_007827235.1 of Maribacter sp. MAR_2009_72. Classification (NCBI taxonomy): domain Bacteria; kingdom Pseudomonadati; phylum Bacteroidota; class Flavobacteriia; order Flavobacteriales; family Flavobacteriaceae; genus Maribacter; species Maribacter sp. MAR_2009_72. Next base: position 2,907,978 of record NZ_VISB01000001.1, read on the forward strand.
AATGGATTCCATTCGTTATTACAAAACTTTTTTAAGAACGGCCATGATGTCCATGGAACCTCAGACAGGCCATGTAAAGGCTTGGGTAGGGGGCATAAATTACAAACATTTTCAATATGATAATGTTATCCAAGGAGCTAGGCAGGCCGGTTCTACCTTTAAACCTTTTGTGTATGCTGCCGCTATAGATCAATTAAGATTATCTCCCTGCGAAACTAGACCAGATACACAATATTGTATAGAAGCAGGCAAGCATGGTAATATTGAACCTTGGTGCCCCAGAAACTCGGACTTAAAATATTCAGGTAAGAGTTTTACATTAAAAACGGCCTTGGCAAATTCCGTAAATACCGTAACCGCGCAATTAATTGATGAGGTAGGACCTAAATCTGTAGTAAGCATGGTGCGTAATCTAGGGCTTACCGGTGATATTCTGGAAGTACCTGCTATAGCCTTGGGTACATTGGACGCCAATGTATATGAAATGGTAGGTGCGTATGGAGCATTTGCAAACCAAGGTGTTTATGTAAAACCGGTAATGGTTACACGTATAGAAAACAAGGATGGTACTGTTCTATATGAATATGTACCCGAAACCAAAGATGTTTTGAGCAAGGATGTTTCTTACGCAATTTTAGATTTGATGAAAGGGGTAACCCAAGGGGGTTCCGGTACACGATTGAGAACAACGGGAGTTAATAAATGGAGAGGAGAGTATGATGAGATCATTACCGGGTATCCTTATAAATTAACGAACCCTATTGCGGGTAAAACGGGTACTACACAAAATAATAGTGATGGTTGGTTTATGGGCATGGTACCCAACTTGGTAACCGGTGTTTGGGTAGGTGGCGAAGAGAGATCTGTGCATTTTAAAAGTATTACCTATGGGCAGGGCGCCTCAATGGCTCTACCTATTTGGGGGTTATATATGACCAAGAATTATGCGGATGAAGAACTAGGGATTTCCAAGGATGATTTTGAGAAGCCCGAGAATATGTCAATTGAGATAGACTGTGAAAAGTTTTCGGCTACCAATAAGGAGGAAGATGATATTGAAGATGACCTTGAAGACCTTGATTTTTAAAAAATTTCTACTATAAAATATGAAGAAAGTCTTAGCATTCGCTAAGACTTTTTTTATTTAATCCCATTTTTAATCGGTAAATTAGTGACAAGATAATTAATAAGAAAATGATACGTAAGACTGTAAAAGATGTAAGTGATGCATTGGCAGGTGTACATGACGGAATGACCTTTATGTTAGGTGGTTTTGGCTTATGTGGTATACCTGAGAACGCTATTAGTGAATTGGTACGATTGGGTGTAAAAGATCTTACCTGTATTTCCAATAATGCGGGAGTTGATGATTTTGGCCTAGGGTTATTGTTGCATCAACATCAAATTAAAAAAATGGTGTCATCCTATGTTGGGGAGAACGATGAGTTTGAACGACAAATGCTTAGCGGCGAATTAGAAGTTGAATTGACACCACAAGGAACTCTAGCGGAAAAATGCAGGGCCGCACAAGCGGGTATACCGGCTTTTTATACACCCGCGGGTTACGGAACAGAGGTCGCAGAAGGAAAAGAGGTCAGGGAGTTCAATGGTAAAATGTATATTCTTGAAAAGGCGTTTAAAGCTGACTTTGCATTTGTAAAAGCATGGAAGGGAGATGTGGCGGGAAATTTAATTTTTAAGGGAACTTCAAGAAATTTCAACCCTTGTATGTGCGGTGCTGCCACTATTACCGTAGCGGAAGTGGAAGAATTGGTCCCAGCGGGGGAATTAGACCCAAATCAAATACATATTCCCGGTATTTTTGTACAACGCATTTTTCAAGGTACCGATTACGAAAAAAGAATAGAACAACGAACAGTACGTCAAAAATAAAACCATGTTAGATAAAAACGGCATTGCTAAAAGAATTGCACAAGAAGTAGAGGATGGCTTTTATGTTAACCTTGGCATTGGTATCCCAACATTGGTGGCCAATTATGTGCGTGATAATATAAGTGTGGAATTTCAAAGTGAAAACGGTATTTTGGGTATGGGACCTTTTCCCATTGATGGAGAAGAGGATGCGGATTTGATTAATGCAGGAAAACAGACCATTACCGCCCTACCAGGAGCATCATTTTTTGATTCTGCAACTAGTTTTGGTATGATTAGGGGCAAACATGTAGAACTTACGATATTAGGAGCCATGGAGGTGGCGCAAAACGGAGATATCGCCAATTGGAAAATTCCGGGTAAAATGGTCAAAGGCATGGGCGGCGCTATGGACTTGGTCGCATCTGCAGAAAATATTATCGTAGCAATGATGCATACGAACAGGGCTGGAGAATCTAAATTATTGAAGCAGTGTACCTTACCTTTAACCGGTGTAGGTTGTGTAAAGAAAATAGTGACCAATTTGGCTGTGCTAGAAGTTACTGAAGATGGTTTTTTATTGTTGGAGCGTGCTCCAGGAGTTTCTGTAGATGATATTAGGGAAGCAACGGAAGGTGTATTGATCGTTAAAGGTAATGTTCCCGAAATGAGTATTCAATAAGGTTCATTGGTCGATGAAATTTGATTTTTATATTTTTTACCACATTAGATAAAGACTACACAACAATAATTTTAAAAATAACGGAGTTATATTGTATCTTTAAGATGTAAAATAACCAGATAACCTTTTAATACAGTAAAACCACATGAACTCCCAAATTAACCACATTGCTTCTGAGGAAAAAGTACAAGTTTACCGTAACGATTTTATCAGCGGTTTCTTGAGACTAACAAAAAAGTTATTTATGATATAAATTACTTTTAACAAAATGTAAAGAGCGACTTTTTGAGTCGCTCTTTTTTTTTGCTCTTTTTTTGATTTTTCAAAATTGTACCTAGCCCTCATATTAGGTTGTTGAACGTTGCCATTCTAAATATTTAGATTTCACAACAAGTTTTAAGCGATTGACCACATAAATTGAAATGTAAGAAAAAGACTACATATATTTGAAATGTAATTTAGAGTGAATCCCAAATCGCGCTATAAACTTAACCTAATATGAAGCTCTTGTTGAATTGCCTGTTACTGACAATATTTTTTACGTCCTGTTCCAAAATTGAGGAAAACAATGATCCAATTATAGGTATTTGGAAACACACGGTCAAAACCGCTACAAATACCAACAAAATGGTCATAGATAATGAGGAGTATATCTTTAATGATGTATATCTAGGCAGATTTCACGGGTATAAAGATGGTCAAATAGTATTTCTGACCGATTTTAAATGGACTTATGAAAACGGTCATTATATAGTTAGCTATCCCGGTACGGATTTTCCTAACGATGTTCTGGAAATGAAAGAGACAGAGGAAGGCACCATGCTCATACGTTCACAAGGCAATATTTTTGCCCTTAAGACCAATTAGAAATAGTTTTACAATTATTTACAATGAATTAACCGTTGAATGCCCATCTAAACTATAGTTTATATTTCCCCCGACCAGGAGCAAAGAAATTTGCTCCTTTTTTTATATTCGTACTATGGAACTTAACTATACCCTATGTACGTTAACTGACCTGAAATCATTAAAGGAAATATCAGAGCAAACATTTATTGCTGCCTTTGAAAAGGATAACAATCCCCAAGATTTTAAGAACTATATTTCTTCTGCCTTTGCCCTTGAAAAAATTAAAGAAGAGCTTCTTGATGAAAATAGTTTCTTTTATTTCGCACGAATAAAGGACAACATTGTCGGTTATTTTAAACTTAATATCAATAGTGCGCAAACAGATATTAAAAAGGCCGATCATATTGAACTTGAACGCATATATGTTTTACCACAATATCAAGGTAAGGGTCTGGGCAAGGAAATATTGAACTTTATAAAACGTCTACCCCTAGTTAAACATAAAGAGCGATTATGGTTAGGGGTGTGGGAATACAATACCAAGGCCATAAATTTTTATCAAAATAACGGTTTCGTAAAGTTTGGGACACATCCATACTTAATTGGATCTGACCAACAGACAGATTGGTTAATGGGTTTTAAATTAAGTACCTTGTTATAAAATTTACGGTAATGAAAATCAGTTATTTTACGATATGCCTACTGTTCAGTTTTATAGGCAATGCACAACAACCTTATTTTCCAAATGCCCATTCAAGTTGGGAACAACGGTCACCAAATGATTTTCATATAGATGAGTCAAAGTTAAATTCAGCAGTTGCTTTCGCAGAAGCCAATGAATATTCTGGATCCAGAGATTTAAGGATTGCTATATTAAAGGGTTTTGAGCGCGAGCCCTTCCATCAGATTATGGGACCTACCAAAAAACGGGGAGGCCCGGCCGGATTGATCATTAAAGATGGTTACATAGTTGCGCAATGGGGAGATATCAAAAGAGTGGATATGACCTTTAGCGTCACTAAAAGCTTTTTAAGTACAATGGCTGGTCTGGCCGAGGATAAAGGGTTGATACGGGACACTAAAGATTTGGTTGGCGATTATATTTGGGACGGCACCTTTGATGGGGCACACAATGCTAAGATTACCTGGAAACATTTATTGCAGCAAAATTCAGCTTGGTCTGGTGAACTTTGGGGAGGTAAGGACTGGGCAGATAGGCCACCACGGAACGGGGGTATTGATGATTGGAAACTGGATACCCCAAAAGAGCCTGGTACCGTCATGGAGTATAACGATGTTAGGGTTAACGTACTTGCCTATGCTTTGACCCATGTTTGGCGTAAACCTATGCCACTTGTATTAAAAGAACATATCATGGATAAAATTGGGGCTTCTTCTACATGGCGGTGGTTTGGTTATGATAATGCTTGGACAGAAATTGATGGTTTGCAAATGAAATCAGTTACTGGCGGTGGGCATTCCGGTGCAGGTATATTTATAAGTGCAGAGGACATGGCACGTTTCGGTCTTCTATTCTTAAATAATGGAAAATGGCAAAATGAACAATTAGTTTCATCCAATTGGATTAAAAAAGCAACCACACCGTCTATTCCTAATGTAAATTATGGGTTTATGTGGTGGCTTAACAAAAAAGGTGATAGGCATTGGCAAGGTCTATCTGAAGATATTTATTACGCCGCAGGTTTTGGAGGAAATTTTATCGTGATTGATAAAACCCATAATATGGTCGTTGTTACACGTTGGTTAGAACCGAACAAAATTGGGGATTTCATGACTAAAATCAACTCGGCATTTAATTAAGGTTGCATAATATTTCTGCCGCTTTTTCCAATGTCTCTTTCTTTTTGGCAAAACAAAACCTAAGCATATAATCATTTCTATTAGCTACATTGAAGGAAGATATAGGAATAGAAGCCAATCCGTTTTCTATTATAAGGCGTTCTGCCAATACTTCATCTCTTTCCTTAGTTAAGGGAGTGTATTGCAATAGTTGAAAATAGGTGCCTTGGGAAGGTTTATATTTAAATTTAGACGATTTTATCCCATCTAGAAAGAAATCACGTTTTTTCTGGTAAAAATCATTCAATCCTAAATAGTGCGACGCATTTTTTAAATAGGTTGCCATTGCGCATTGCACTGGATGGTCAACACAAAAAACAGCAAATTGATGTACTTTTCTAAATTCAGCCATAAGGCTTTCCGGCGCAGCACAATACCCCATTTTCCATCCGGTAACATGAAAAGTCTTTCCAAAGGAAGCGCATACAAAGGTTCTATTTGCTAAACCTGGAAATCTGGAAGCACTTTCATGATCTGCCCCATCAAAAATAATATGTTCATAAACTTCATCACTTAATAAAATAACATTGGTCGGCTTTAAAATTGCTTCTAATTGTTCCATATCCCTTTTTGACAAAATTGTACCACTGGGATTATGTGGAGTGTTGATGATGACCATTTTGGTCTTATCGGTTAATTTTTGCCGGAAAAGATGCCAATCTATTTTATAATCGGGAGCATTTAATTGAAGATATACGGGTATTCCACCATTTAACCTAATAGCAGGCTCGTAACAATCGTAAGCCGGCTTTATGACAATTACCTCATCACCTTTATGAATAAATGCCGTAATGGCCGTAAAGATAGCTTGAGTGGCCCCCACAGTAATAGTTATCTCACGTTCCGGACTATAGCAATGAACGTGCAACTGTTCTATTTTTTCTGAGATCACTTCCCTGAGTCCATAATACCCTTGCATAGGGGCATATTGGTTATGACCATGTTGCATGGCATCATTTACCAAAGACATCAATGTCCGGTCCGCTTCAAAATTGGGAAATCCTTGGGACAGGTCGATTGCATTATATTTTCTGGCTAGATTTCCTACGGTCGTAAAAATTGTGGTTTCTACCTTAGGTAATTTAGAGTTGCCTATATGTGAACTATATTCCATGGTAGTAAATGTAAGAAATTCAAAAATGCACATAAAAAAGGCCCAACCTCAAGGTTGGGCCTTTTTTATTCCAATACCATGAATTATGCATGTTGCATTTCATGTTTTCCTTCTTTTATCTCCTCTATCAATTTAGAATTAAAAGCCGGCAAATCATCTGGATTTCTACTTGTTACAAAACCTTCATCAACAACAACCTCTTGGTCTACCCAATTGGCCCCTGCATTTACCAAGTCATCTTTAATGGAGTTAAAAGAGGTCATTTTGCGCCCTTCAACTACACCAGCACTGATTAAAGTCCATGGAGCATGACAGATTGCTGCTACAGGTTTTTTCAATTTAAAGAAGTCACGTACAAAACTTAAAGCTGTTTCTTCCCTTCTTAGCAAATCTGGATTGATTACTCCACCCGGTAAAACCAGGGCTTTATAATCTTCGGCCCGTACTTCATTTAAAGTTTTGTCTACGGTATAGCTATTGGACCAATTTCCGTCTGCCCATCCTTTTATCTCCCCTTTTTCCAAACTTACAATGTCTACTTTAAAACCTTCTTTTTCCATTGCTTCTTTTGGAGATTTTAATTCACTTTCCTCAAAACCATTTGTAGCTAAAATTGCTATCTTCTTCATAATATATATTGTTTTAATAGATTAATAATTTGTTTGATACCAAATTACAAATTATGAATGCCATGGTCCGTTAAGGCCTTATTAAATAAGGGTTGGGAAGGGTTAAACATATATTAAATGAACTTTAAAAAATTCATTTTGTGCTCCGTTGCATCTCATTTAGATGCTCTATGACAATGGTAAGACACGAATTGAGATTTTTCTTTATCTCGGTTTCCCAAAACCTGAATACCGTAAACCCCAATTGTTTTAATTCTTGGTTTACTTCTTGATCTCGCTGCATATTTCGTTCTATTTTGGCAATCCAAAATTCACGATTGGTTTTAATGTTAGGCTTACGTTTCTCCCAATTCTTTCCATGCCAATATTCGCCATCAATGAAAATGACCGTTTTATATTTAGGCATGGCAATATCTGGTTTGCCAATTAATCTTTTATAGTCAATACGGTATCTGTACCCGGCTGCGTAAAGCGCTTTTCTAAAAGCAAGTTCAGGTAAGGTGTTCTTTCCACGTATTTTGCTCATAATCTTAGAGCGCTGTGGAGTAGTATAAAACCCAGATGCTTCATTGAACCTTGGTACGATAATACGTTTTTCGGGATACTTTTTGGACATTTTTAAAATTAAAAAATCCCGAACCAAAATGGCCGGGATTTATAAAACTTTATGATTACAAGATTAGTCCTTTACATTGGCCATTAAGTACTCACGGTTCATCCTGGCAATATTCTCCAATGAAATTCCTTTTGGGCATTCTATTTCGCAAGCTCCCGTATTGCTACAGTTTCCAAAGCCTTCCAAATCCATTTGTGCCACCATGTTTTTAACACGATCAACTGCCTCTATACGCCCTTGGGGCAATAATGCATATTGGGAAACCTTAGCACCAACGAACAACATTGCCGATGCATTTTTACAACTTGCTACACAAGCCCCACAACCAATACAGGTTGCTGCATCCATTGCTTCATCCGCTGCATGTTTGGATATTGGTATGGCATTTGCATCTTGGGTGTTTCCAGAGGTATTTACTGAAATATAACCGCCTGCATGTTGTATACGGTCAAAAGAGCTTCTATCTACCACCAAATCCTTAATTACCGGGAATGCCTTTGCCCTAAATGGTTCTATTGTAATCGTATCACCGTCCTTGAACATACGCATATGTAACTGGCAAGTAGTTACGCCTCTATCCGGGCCATGTGCCTCACCGTTTATGAACATGGAACACATTCCACAGATACCTTCCCTACAATCATGGTCAAAAGCAACAGGCTCTTCACCTTTATTGATAAGTTGTTCATTTAAAACATCCATCATTTCTAGAAACGACATATGTTCTGAAATCTCTGTCACTTTATAATCGACCATTTTACCCTTGGTTTGGGCATTAGGTTGTCTCCAAATTTTTAATGTCAGATTCATATTTTAAGTATTGAGTAATGAGTATTAATCTCTGATGAACATCAGATCTAATAGCTCAATACTATTTATTTATAACTTCTTTGTTTTAATTCAATTTCATTGAATTCCAGTTGCTCCTTATGCAGGACTGCATCAGCAGGTTCCCCTTTATATTCCCAAGCGGAAACGAATGCGAAATCCACATCGTTACGTTTAGCCTCACCTGCTTGTTCGCCACCAATTTCTACGGACTCTTCCCTGAAGTGACCTCCACATGATTCTTCCCTTACCAATGCATCCTTGGCAAATAGCTCACCAAGTTCTAGGAAATCTGCAACACGGCCGGCCTTTTCAAGTTCTGCGTTCAATTCATTTGCATTTCCGGGAACACTCACGTTTTTATAAAAATCCTCGCGAAGTGCCTTAATTTCAGCCATGGCTTCTTTTAATCCTTCCGCATTTCTAGACATACCACATTTATCCCACATGATCTTACCTAATTTCTTATGGTAGTAATCTACTGAGTGCGATCCTTTGTTATTGATAAAGAAGTTTATTTTTTCCTTTACTTCTTTTTCCGCAGCATCAAATTCTGGGCTGTCCGTCGAAATTTTACCAGTTCTTATCTCATGCGATAAATAATCGCCTATTGTGTAGGGCAATACAAAATAACCATCGGCCAAACCTTGCATTAATGCAGAGGCGCCCAGTCTATTTGCTCCATGATCGGAGAAGTTTGCCTCTCCTATACAATATAAGCCTTCTACTGTAGTCATTAAATTATAGTCTACCCATACACCGCCCATGGTATAATGTACCGCAGGATAAATCATCATTGGTGTCTTGTATGGATCTTGATCTACGATTTTCTCATACATTTGAAAAAGGTTGCCATATTTGGCCTTCACTATAGCAGCACCCAATTCATAGATTTTATCTGCGGATGCATTTGTAATGTTATGGATTTTTGCCTGCTCTTTACCATAACGCTCGATCGCTGAAGCAAAATCCAAATATACCGCCTCTCCTGTAGCATTTACACCATAACCGGCATCACAACGTTCTTTGGCAGCTCTTGAGGCTACATCACGGGGAACTAGGTTACCAAATGCAGGATAACGACGTTCCAAGTAATAATCCCTTTCGTCTTCGGATAAATCCGTTGGTTTTTTCTTGCCCTCGCGTATGGCCTTCACATCGTCCAAACTTTTTGGAACCCAAATACGACCATCGTTACGTAAAGATTCAGACATTAAAGTTAGTTTGGACTGATAATCTCCTGAACGTGGAATACAGGTAGGGTGAATTTGAGTATAGCAAGGGTTGGCGAAAAACGCTCCTTTTTTATGAATTTTCCAAGCAGCCGTAGCGTTAGACCCCATGGCATTGGTCGATAAGAAATAGACATTTCCATATCCACCGGATGCTATAACGACCGCATGTGCGGAATGGCGCTCAATTTCACCGGTAACCAGGTTACGGGCAATAATACCACGAGCCTTGCCGTCTACCTTTACAACATCCAGCATTTCATGACGGTTGAACGGGGTAATTTTACCTCGGGCAATCTGTCTGTTCATCGCAGAATAGGCACCCAATAGCAATTGTTGTCCGGTTTGTCCTTTGGCGTAAAAAGTTCTTGAAACCAATACACCACCAAATGAGCGGTTATCTAAAAGGCCGCCATAATCACGTGCAAAGGGAACCCCTTGTGCAACACATTGGTCAATAATATTTGCGGAAACCTCGGCCAATCTATAAACATTGGCCTCTCTTGATCGGTAATCTCCACCTTTAACCGTGTCATAAAATAAGCGGTACGTAGAATCACCATCACCTTGATAATTTTTAGCCGCGTTGATTCCACCCTGAGCAGCAATGGAATGTGCTCTTCTAGGAGAATCTTGGTAACAGAATGTTTTTACGTTATACCCTAATTCCGCTAAAGTAGCTGAAGCTGAACCCCCGGCTAATCCTGTACCTACAACAATAACATCAATGTTTCTTTTGTTGGCAGGGTTCACCAAATTTATCTTGTTCTTATAATCGGTCCATTTCGTTTTCAACGGACCTTTAGGTACTTTTGAGTCTAATACAGACATAAGTAATAGGTATTAATGATTAAAATGATGAAAAAGTGCAATGAAAATAAATCCTAACGGAATTAAGATTGCGTAAGCTTTCCCAAACAATTGTAGTTTTTCTTTTCTCATACTAGTAGCGCCCGCAGATTGAAATGCAGAACTAAAACCGTGCATAAGATGAAGCGAAAGGAAAATAAATGCCACTACATAGGCGCCTACCCTTAGTGGATTGACAAATTTATGCACCAGCTCTTCATAATAGCGAAATCCATCACCATCCCCAAGCAATCCAGACATATCGCCTTGAATATACTTAGTATTGATCTCAGGTATCCAGAAATCAATAAAATGCAATACCAAAAACGCCAATATAGCCAAACCGCTATAGATCATATTTCGGCTCATCCAAGATGAATTGGCCGCACCGTTGTTTTTTGCATATTTTTTTACCCGAGCACCCCTGTTTTTGGCTTCCAGTATAAAACCCATGACGAAGTGATACACAACACCAAAAATCAGAATTGGTTGCAATATATATTGAACGGCCCAAAACGTACCCATGAAATGTGATGCTTCGTTAAAAGCATCTGGACTGAAAACCGATAAAATATTAATTGCAAAATGCTGAAGTAGAAAAAACATTAAAAAGAAAGCAGAAAGTGCCATTGCGTACTTTCTACCAATCGAAGATTTAAAAAATCTGCCCATTAGTTGTTAATTTTATATGCGAATTTACATCACAAGCAAGTTATTAACAAGTTTTCAAAGGGTTTAGTATATCTATTTAGATTGATTTTAAAATCAATTTTATCGATGTTTAAGATTTGAATGTGCTAAGGGTCGTTCAAACCAAAAAATGTTGAACAAAAAAGGTCATCCCTTATCTGGCCATAATGCCTTTTCAGAAATATTTTTTGCCCAAGTTATGGCTTGGTCCAAATTTTTAAATTTAGCTATTGAATTTTTAAAAAACAGCTTTTCAAGTAAAATACTGGCAAAACTGCCCCTTGTTTGGCCCACTACCCCATAATGGGCCATCTTGGTCCTGTTCTTATAGAACATGACCCAATTAGAAGGTACAACATAATAACTATTGATACGGTTGGCCACATATATAATAGGAATTTCCAAACCATAAATTTCTTCTGCCGCAAGTACTATTTTTAAGGCATCTTTCCATTTAAAAAGTACTCCTTCGTTCATTTCGGAAATAATGATTCCTCCCGTAAAAAAATAGAAAACACCAAAATCAAATTCCCTAATTTCCCGTATGGAATTATATATATTATGCTCTTTTACACGCTTCATAAACAGAGGGCAAAAGGGTTAAATATATTGATATTTTATGATTGGTACATAGTAGAGCCTACAAATACATGAACGCAGTTAATTTTGTTATTTTTCCATATCCTTCAGTTGAATGGACAATGCCTTTGTAGACAATTGTACCTCAACAAAACTTAGTACTAAAGATGCGATCAATGAGAGCAGACTAATTCCAAAGACCACATTAGCCGCGATTTCTATATTGAAAAAAATAAGGGCCATGGTAATAACGGCCAGGAGAAAGCTAAATATTGCCGTGGCCTGCATATTTTTAATGATGGTCAATCTTTTTCGTAATTTTTTGACCTGTAGCCCAATGGATGCAGATGCGGTTTCTTGGTATTTCTTATGTAATTGTCTTATAAGTGCCGCTATAGCCAAATACCTTGCATTATAGGCCAACATGGTCAATGAGATGGCAGGAAAGAGCAAAGCGGGTATTCCTAATGTAAGTTCCATGTGTAAATATTCAAATTAATCCGTTGCTATTCCAAAATATACCCAACTTACATCTTCATTGAAGGGATTGTTTTGCCCATGCATTTCACCAGGTTCTATGGTTATGCACATGCCCGGTCCCAATTCATATTCTTTTCCCGAAACAGTAAATATTGCCTTGCCGGATTGTATGTGGAATACCTCATACATAGTGTCGTGTTTATGAAGTTCTACACGTTGGCCAGACTTGAATGTTGCCGTTCCGTACATCATTAATCGTGGAATTTCATCCTTTCCTATCAAGGTGCGTTTTTTAATGTCCGGGTTATGGCTAACACCCAAATCAGGAAGGGTATTCCAATCAACTAATTTCATGTTATTATTCTATATCAAAATTAACCTCACCTGTGCTTGCGTCACCTTTAAGTATAATGGTATAAGTGCCTTTGGGCAAATAAGTTTTGCCATCATCTGCTTGCTTTAGTTCGGTTTTGTGTTTTTTCAAATAATTCAATTTTCCGATCTTGGAAAAGGCCAGATCATAGGACAATACATTTAAACCTTTGTCCGCGGCAATTTCCGTTTCGCTAACGGTTACCCCATCAGATGATTTAATTGTTGCGCGATAAACATCCTCTGTTCCAGAATAGAAGGTAATGTCCAGACCAGGTGTATTCGGTTTTGACCAAGTGCTCCAAGAATTACCCCATCTTCTAGAATGTTTAATATTTTCGACATTAAAAAGGTGTAATTTTTTGTTTAATACATCCGGGGTCATTTTTTCTATGGACGCAATATCTGCTTTGTAGATACTTCTGCCATGGGTGCCCACCAATAAATGTTTCTCCTTGGGTTGAATGACAAGGTCATGTACGGCAACATAGGGCATACCATTTTGAAACGAATTCCACGTTGCGCCTTGGTCCAATGAAAGATATAGGCCATTATCTGTGCCTATAAACAATAGGTTTTCGTTCTCGGGATCTTCAACCAATACATTTACGGGGGCATTGGGAACGCCATTGGCAATGCTTTTCCAAGTGGCTCCCTTGTCTTCACTAACGTAGATATAGGCCGTAAAATCATCTGACCGATATCCGTTCAACGTAGCGTAAACCCTATTTTGATTATGTTTTGATGCTACAACTCTACTAACCCATAAATTTTGAGGCAAAGACTTGGAAACGACCGTCCAACTACCACCACCATTGTCACTTCTTTGAATTAATCCATCATCACTACCGGTATATAAAAGTCCAAATTTAAAAGGAGATTCACTAATGGTCGTTAAAGTGCCAAAGGCAACATTACCTTTTTTGCCGCCCTTGGTCAAATCTCCCGAAATGGTTTCCCAATCATCACCTTGGTTTAATGACCTATGTAATTTATTACCGCCCAGATATACTATATCCTGGTTGTGTGCAGAAAGTAGGATAGGGGACTGCCAGTTGAACCTGTAAGGACTTTCCCCCAATTCATGTTTGGGCTGTATATATGTGTTCTTGTTTGTTTCTAGGTTTATTCTAAAATAATTCCCAAATTGATATCCCGTATAAACAATATTGGCATTTCTATTGTCTATTTCTACCTGCATGCCGTCACCGCCCATAATTGATTTCCAAGGGTACTGACCTTCTTGGTGCCATGAAGTGTTTTCCTCGGCATTATGAGGGCCCATCCATACTCCATTATCCTGTAAGCCACCATACACGTTATAAGGTTCTTCTTGGTCTACCGCTATGGCATAAAATTGACCAACGGAGGGCGTATTATTTTTGATCCAATGTGCGCCATCATCATAAGTGGTATTGACCCCACCGTCATTTCCATTAATCAAATGTCCTTTTAATTTAGGATTTATCCATAGTGCATGATGGTCAGAATGAACATTGTCCCCATTTATAGAGGTGTAGGTTTTTCCGCCATCCTTAGATGCAATGATAGGAACTCCGGATAAGTAAATAGCATCTACGTTATTTGGGTCTACTGATATTTGGGCAAAATAATAACCATAACTATAGAAAAGGTCATCTATATAATCCTCGTTCTGTTTTTTCCACGTTTTTCCGGCATCATTACTTTTATAAACTTCTGCACCTATAACCGGTGTATCAAAAAGCATTGCATTCGCATCTTCCAGATACAATGCCAAGTCAGCTGGTTTAACGGCGTTACTGCGTACCATCTGCTTTACGTTGGCCGCCCTATATTTTTCATGAAAGTTGTTCGTTTTTAAAAATTCGTTCAAGTCTTTATCGTTCAAGTTCAAGAATTGATCTTTGGAAAGCGTTTTGAAATCTTCTTTTGTTAATCCTTCCTGCTTTGCTTTTTTCTCTTTGGTACTATTTCTTCTAAATTGATTGTCGTGGACGGCATAAACCGTATTTTCATCATATACGGCCAGTCCTATTCTTCCTACTCCATTACCTGTTGGAAAACCACTATCAGGTATTGAAACCTTTTTCCAGGTAGCACCGGCATCCGTACTTTTGTAAATACCGGAACCATCCCCATTTCCTATGAAATCCCATGCTTTTCTATCTTTCTGCCAAGCAGCTGCATATTGAATATTAAAGTTGTTTGGCGCGTAGGCGACATCAATGACACCTGTATCATTATTAATGAATAAGGTTTTTTGCCATGTTTTGCCTCCGTCACTTGTTTTATATATTCCACGTTCTTCGTTTGGGGAATAAAGATGCCCGGCAACGCCAACAATAACCTCATTTTCATTATTAGGATTCACCAAAATTCTACCAATATGATGGGAATCTTCCAGACCCATATGCTGCCAGGTTTTACCATGGTCCGTAGATTTCAGAATACCAATACCGGCATAAGAAGAACGGGAAGCATTGTTTTCTCCTGTTCCCGCATAAATGGTACCACTGGCCCAATGCACGGCAATATCCCCTAAATTTTGGGTTTGTGTGCCGTCCATAACCGGGGTAAACGAAGTACCGTTATTGTAGGTATACCATAAACCACCAGATGCATAGGCTACATAATACTCTGTTGGGTTGTCTTCGTTCACGGCTAAATCTACAACACGGCCGCTCATTATTGTAGGACCTATGTTTTTTAGGGAAATGTGTTTCACCAAGGAATTTTCATCCATTATTTTTTTTTGTGAAAGTGCCTCTACAACGTTACTGGATGTTGTAGGCTGTATTTGGGCTGTGGCAAAGGAAACCCCTGCTAGGAGTAGAAAACAAACTTTTTTCATGTTATAGATGTTCTATTGTGATGGTAAGGTAAGAATTTGTTTATAGCTTGACAATTGGTGTGCAATATGGTTATTCTGATTACTTTACTAATTGTTTTTTCTTCTCTTCATATTTTTTCTCAATTTTTGCTTTAGCACCGTTAAGTTGTTTTTTAGTTAAGGAAGTATTGCTTAAAACATCTTGGGTAGAAAGCAGGGCCCCTATATACCAATCTTTCCACGCGGTTAAAATTGATAGTTGTTCGGCAGGGTTTCCCCCTTTTTCAATTGCGGATACACTCAAATCATATTCATCCTGTAAACGTAGAAGGGCTTTTTTTTCTAAAGTAGCAATTTGCTCCAAAGCAAAACCAGATTCAGCATTCACCAATTTTAAACCACTGACCAAGGCTGCCGTACCTACATTTTTTAAGGTTTTTTGGGATACCTTGTCAATACGATCATTGTCCGTATGATAAAATTGATCCGTAAAGTGCCATAGCAATAGCCCAGGAATGTTGGCATTTAAAAATGGTGTATGGTCACTTCCTCCTTCAAAAGGATTGGTTTCTACTACCCAATTTGCAAATTTCCCCTGTTCCTTAAAAGTGGTTATGATAAAGTCATTAAGGTAATGGGGCCGCATTTCCTCCATGCTCAATACTTCGCCGCCCCATTCACTATGTTTATCGTTTCCGCGGGTCCATATTGCACTAGGATCGGGCATTTTTTCAATTAAGAAGGTGCCTCCCGTAACGGTCGTGTTTTCACCAACCATATCCAAGCTTATTCCCCATTTTATGCCTTCTGCACGATCGGGATTTTCTTCAATATACCTTCGGGTAGAAATAATTTCATCTCCCCATAGAAAGGTCATGGTTCTTTGTAACTCTATTTTGCCTTCGGAAACCAATTTTGCGGCTATCATGGCCATTTCTAATTGGGCGCCAACTCCTGTTGCGTTATCATTTGCGCCGGGTTCTTGAATATGTGCACTATATACCAAACGTTCGTTGGGCAAAGTACCACCTTTAATATCCGCTACAATGGTTAGTTCTTCGGAAGGGTATTTTTTGGTCTGTATATGTGCTACAACTTTAGTAGTTCCTTTTGTAAGTTTGGCAACCAGTTTCTCTTTTGCTTCATAGGATAAAGCAATGCCCCAAAAATCAGGATCACTTTGAGAAGGTAGACTTCTAAACTGAATGGAAGTAGTGTTTTTCTCTGGTTGTAAATAGCTTGGATTGTCATACGTTAGCATACCCAAGGCACCTTTTTTTATGGCAGCTTTATACAATTGCCGTCCGTTCATTTCCGCAAAAACCACTTTGTTTTTTAGGGAAACCGATGTTAGGTCGTGCATGGATTTTATCCAGACCACTTCTGCACTTATACCTTCCTTGGGCGTAGAGGCAGAATATAAATAGGTCATATTTCGGTTTGTATCCGCATGTAACAAGGGCGTATCCTCTCCTACAATGTGTAATGAAGCGCTTATGGGTTCCCAAGTCTGGTGGTCCATTGGCCGTCTTTCAATTCTGTACGTTAATCGGTCACCTTCTTCAGCATTTTCCTCTAAGACATATCCTGCGGCCTGTAAGCTGTCCGCTAACAAATAAATAGTATTGTTGAAGCCGGTGTTTCCTACCACGCGCCAGTAATCTTCTACATAATCCGTTGTGGCAAATGCGGTCTTTCCGGTAAAATGTTGTCTTACCAGACCATAATAATCAATAGATTTTTCTTGAATATCTTGGGCGCATCCGCTTAAAAGGGTACCATAGAGCACCAGCAACAGCAAACCTTGTTTCATGCTAATTTTACGCAATGTTATTCTTCCCATTTCCATTCATTGCCAATGATCAATTTCTCCTTAAGATTATTTTTGATCATAAACTCCTTGGTCGTTTCACTATCCATTTTTGTAGCGGGTAATTGTTCTGCATCGGCAAGTGCGTAAAGCATCATGGTTCCAAAACGGGCGGTATTTTGCATATGGTCCTCATTGACCAAATTAAAATCGTCACAATCAGAATGGTAACAACCATATATGGAACGGTCTAAATTACTATGTACGGATAAAATGGGTACCCCTTCTAACATAAAAGGTTGGTGGTCACTATGAAGACCGGAACGGTTAGAGAATGTGTTCTGATAAATGGTATCCTGCTGTTGAATGGCTGTTCCCAGATCTTTAAAAAATTGTTCATTATCCAATTTTCCGCCAGCATTCATACCAATTGGGTTACCGGACATATCCAAGTTCATCATATATTTAATGTTCTCAATGGTGTTGTTTTCAATAGCCTGTTCCACTAAATATTTAGATCCAAGTAGACCCTGCTCTTCTCCCATGAACATTACAAATTTCACGGTTCTTTTAGGATGGAGATCATTAGCCTTGAATGCCCTTGCAATATCCAATACTGCAAATGAACCTATACCATTATCGATGGCGCCAGTAGCCAGATCCCATGAATCCAAATGACCACCAATTACAATTTCTTCCTGCGGAATTTCTGTACCCGGTAAGGTAGCTACAACATTTCTTGCTTTAATGACATCACTGGTATTGGTCATATCTATTTTAGCGGTCGCTTTTTTGGATTTCAAGGTTTCCTTTAAAGCCATGCCGTCCTCCTTGCCAATACACACTGCAGGAATTGGTATCAATTCTCCAGTAACCGATGCGGTACCGGTCAAAAGAACACCATTATCAACCTGATTAATGATAATTATGCCAATAGCTCCGTATTTTATGGCCAAAGCGGTTTTTTCACTTCGGTGTAAATTGGTCAAACCCTCTTCACTATCCGGTAAAATAGAAATATAGACCAAGGAAATTTTACCTTTTACCGCATCTGGATTTGCGGCGTAGTCTGCTTCCAAACCATTGCCCATATCAACAATATCGCCTGTTACATGGGATTCTATAGGTGCATGGCCCAAAGTAACTACCTTAACATCCTCATCATTGATTTGTAAAGAAACCTCTCCTCTTGCCCATGCCTCTACTTCAAAAGTTTGATAAACCACGTCCTCAAAACCGTATTCCTTGAACTTGTTATATGTATATTCTTCTGCCTTGGCACCATTTGTAGAACCTGTTAGGCGATGTCCTATAGTTTCAGAGGCTTCCTTTAAGGTGCTGTAACCTTTTGAGTTTGACTTAATTTCAGCATCTATCCGTGCAAATAATTCTGCTTGGGATTCTTCTTTTTTGGTTTCTGAACACGCTTGTAGACATAGCGCACCAATTAATAGGTAAGCAATTTTTTTCATGAGTTGTTTGTATTTGGTTGAAGTGTACAAGTTAGCCAATTTGTTGCTAAGAAAGTGGGGTTAGGATCTTGTTAATTTTATAATTATACGCCCTATTTTCTAAGGAAACACCACATATTGTGTAATTTTATGTCAAAATTTAAATACATGAAATACGATCAAATTCCCAATTCCCTTTTTATAAAGAACCGCAAAAAGTTTATGGACCGTATGCAGCCTAAAAGCTTAGCCGTTTTTAATTCCAATGATATTTATCCTATAGGAGCGGATAGCGTTTTACCTTTTGAACAGCATAGGGATATATTTTATCTGTCCGGTGCCGATCAAGAAGAAACCATTCTTGTTTTGTTCCCGGATGCCATCAACGAAAAGCATCGGGAAATACTTTTTGTTCGTGAAACCAATGAACATATTGCTATTTGGGAAGGTGCAAAATTGACCAAGGAAAAGGCGACCGAGGTATCAGGCATAGAAACCATATGTTGGTTACAAGAGTTTGACAAGATATTCTTTGACCTAATGACCGAGGCGGAAACAGTATATTTTAATACGAACGAACATTACAGACAAGCGGTAGAAACACAAACGCGTGAGGACCGCTTTATAGAAAAATGTAAGCAAGAATACCCTGCGCACAAAGTTGCAAAGAGTAATCCTATCCTTCAGGAAATAAGAGGAATAAAAGAACCTGAAGAATTAGAACTTATGCAAACCGCCTGTAACATAACAGAAAAGGGTTTCCGTAGATTACTTGGCTTTGTAAAACCAGGGGTTATGGAATATGAAATTGAAGCGGAATTGGTGCATGAATTTATAAGTAACCGCTCTAAAGGTTTTGCCTATCCACCTATTATTGCCTCTGGAAACAATGCTAATGTGCTGCACTATTTGGAGAACAATAAGCCCTGTAAGGACGGTGATTTAATTTTAATGGACGTAGCCGCGGAATATGCAAATTATTCAAGTGACTTAACTAGAACCATACCGGTAAACGGTAAATTCACGAAACGCCAAAAGGAGGTTTATAACGCTGTATTACGAGTTAAAAATGAGGCGACAAAAATGCTGGTTCCCGGTACGTTATGGGCAGAATATCATAAGGAATGTGGAAAGATCATGACTTCTGAGTTATTAGGTCTAGGTCTTTTGGACAAGGCCGATGTACAAAACGAAAATCCGGAATGGCCTGCATATAAAAAATACTTTATGCACGGTACCAGTCACCATATAGGGTTGAATACACATGATTATGGTGCTTTAAAAACACCTATGAAGGCAAATATGGTATTTACGGTAGAGCCGGGTATTTACATACCTGCGGAAAATATGGGTATACGTTTGGAGGATGATGTGGTTATTCAGGAAAAAGGGGAGCCTTTTAATCTAATGGCGAATATTCCAATTAAGGCCGATGAAATTGAGGAGTTGATGAACGCTTAAAACTATACAATGAAATTAGTATCATGGAATGTAAACGGAATTAGAGCTGCCGTTAAAAAAGACTTTGAGAATGTTATAGCAGAATTTGATGCAGATGTTTTCTGTATCCAAGAAACTAAGGCTCAAGATGATCAAGTAGTAGAAGCTTTAAAGAATATTCAGGACTACAAACTTTATACAAACAGTGCAGAAAGAAAAGGATATTCCGGTACCGGTATTTTGACCAAAAGCACACCTGTTTCATTTTCTGGTAAAATGGGAGTTGAGGTCCATGATTTGGAAGGAAGAATTTCACATACAGAGTTTGATGAATTTCATTTGGTCAACGTTTATATTCCTAATAGTGGAAACGGCCTAAAAAGATTGAATTACAGGGCAGAGTGGGATAAAGATTTTACCAACTACCTTAAAGGACTTTCAACGACCAAACCTTTAATCATTACAGGAGATTTTAATGTGGCACATACCGCAAACGATTTGGCAAACCCAAAAAGCAATTACAATAAAACATCTGGGTTTACCCAAGTGGAAATAGACGGATTTGACCATATGTTGAAAGAACTCAATTTAGTGGATAGTTTTAGGAAATTGCATCCTACCACGTTTAATAAGTATACATTTTGGAGTATGCGCGGTGGTGCACGAGGTAGAAATGTTGGTTGGCGCTTAGACTATTTTTTAATCAGCGAATCTATTTGGGACAAAGTGAAATCTGCAGAGATACATGATCATATTTTGGGGAGTGACCATTGCCCTATTAGTTTGGAAATAGAGTTTTAAAATTAAAAAACGGCCCATATTTAAGGGCCGTTTATCATATGGGGAATTTTTATTCTTACATTCCCGGTAAAACCACGCTATCAACGACATGAATTACTCCATTTGATTGATTTACATCTGCAATAGTCACCATAGACATGTTACCGGCTTCATCTTTTAATACTACATTTTTCCCTTTTAACATAGCAGTTAATGTGCCACCATTTACGGTTGTTAACTCAGTTTTTCCTTTACCTTTTTTAATCATCATAACTAAATCCATAGCACTCATTTTTCCAGCAACAACATGGTAAGTCAATACAGATTGTAATTTAGTCTTGTTTTCAGCCATTAATAATGTTTCAACAGTACCTTTTGGTAACTTATCAAAAGCGGCATTAGTAGGTGCAAATACGGTAAATGGACCTTCACTTTGTAATGTTTCCACTAAACCAGCTGCTTTTACGGCTGCAACTAGCGTTGTATGGTCTTTTGAATTCACTGCATTTTCAATAATGTTTTTATCCGGATACATTTCTGCCCCGCCTACTATTTTGGTTTCCATCATCATTTTATTTTCCATCTTTGTCATTTTTTTATCCTTCCTCATTTTCATTGTTCCGTCTTGAGCAAAGGATGATGCACTTAGGCCAACTGTTAAAGCTAAAGTAGCAAGGGTAATAGTTTTTGAAATTTTCATAGTTTTATTTTTTAGTACACACTACTTACGCAACCATTATACATGAGGTTTGGTTTTATCTTCTATTAATTTTAATAGTTGAATCATTAATGCCTAGGACAAGGAAATTTAGCGTTGTACTTTAGAACATAATATCTATAGCTTTCTATGAGCTCAATGACAAAAAAACCAGCTATTGCATCTTTAAATATTATACTAATGAAGAGTATATACTTTTTTCTATTCCTGCCTTTTCTGTTATTCCCACAGACTAAAACGACAGAATTGCCCCAATTGTCAATATCCGAAAATCATAGATTCCTTGTTAGTGCAGATAATGAGCCATTCTTTTGGTTAGGGGATACTGCATGGTTGCTTTTCTCTAAATTAAGTAGGGAAGAGGCAAATCTATATTTAGATGACAGGCTTGCAAAAGGATATAATGTAATACAGGTTATGGTTTTACATAGTCTTGATGTAAAGAACTATTATGGAGATGCAGCATTGGTTGATAGTAATATATCACTCCCATTAACCGTAGCAGGTTCCGAATTTGAAAATGAAGCTGAATATGATTTTTGGGATCATGTTGACTATATAATAGATTTAGCGGAACAAAAAGGACTTTATATGGCTTTAGTACCTGTTTGGGGGACTAATTTTAATAATGGTGCTATTAGTTTAGAAGATGCAAAATTCTACGCAAAATGGGTTTCTGATAGATATAAAGAAAAGTCCAACATAATATGGCTTAATGGTGGGGATACCAAGGGTAATGAAAACTTGGAAAAGTGGAATGCAATGGGCACTATTTATAAAGAGAACAATCCGGACAAGTTAGTTACTTTTCACCCTTTTGGCAGAATGAAATCTTCAACATGGTTTCATAATGAAGATTGGTTAGATTTCAATATGTTTCAATCTGGGCATAGACGTTATGATCAGGAAGACCCGGAATTTGGATATGGACAAGATAATTACAAGTATGTAAATGACGATTTTAAATTAAAGCCATTAAAACCAACCATAGATGGTGAACCTGCATACGAAAGTATACCCCAAGGTTTACACGATCCTTCAGAACCTTTTTGGACTGCGGATGATGTAAGAAGATATGCCTACTGGTCCGTTTTTGCAGGTGGATTTGGGTTTACTTATGGCCATAATGCCGTAATGCAAATGCATAAACCAGGTGATAAATCCCCTGCTTATGGTGCAAGGGAATTTTGGACAGAAGCACTTAATGCGGATGGGGCAAACCAGATGCAATATTTAAAAAAACTAATGCTTTCAAAACCTATTCTGGATAGAGTCCCTGATCAACAGTTATTGGTTGGCAATGAAGGTAGAAAATATGACTATCAAATTGCTACAAGAGGAAAGGACTATGCTTTTATCTATACTTACAACGGAAAGGATATCAAGGTGCGTATGGGGGTAATTGTTGGGGAAAAGATAAATGCATCTTGGTATAATCCTAGAAATGGGGAATATAATTTTATAGGCACTTTCACTTATATAGGAACTAAAACCTTTGACCCGCCAGGAAGTAGTAAAGATGGAAACGATTGGATATTAGTGTTGGAACAACTGAAATAACTAGATTGATTTATTTTTTGTTGAAAGTATAATATTGGAACCTACGAACACAGCCAAAGCAGGTAGCACCCAGCCCAAACTATATTGCTGCAGGGGAATCCATGAAAATGTATCTGCTGCTGGTGCTAATGCACTTATACTACCCAAGAAATCAGGTATACTAAATAGTATGGTGGTAACCGTCACCATTTTGAAGACAAAAGGTGCAGCATATTTATCAGGGAGTACATTTAAAAGAATCAGGATTATTGTTAATGGATAAATGAACATTAATGAGGGTACGGCAACCGCAATGATATACCCAACGTTAAACTGACCCATGAGCACCCCCAACACACTACCAATAATTGCCATAAGGGTATAAGCCGTTTTAGATTCCTTAAACCTTGATGCTACATAATCTGCCGTGCCGGTCACTATACCGACCGCTGTGGTAAAGCACGCCAAACCAACCAATATACTCAAGAACAAATTACCAATATTCCCCAAACTCTGTTTTGCAAGGCCAGATAAGATTTCTGTCCTAGTGGTCTCCGCGTTAAAAACCGTATGTGACAATGCCCCGGAAAGAATTAATCCCATATAAATCAAGAACAGCGATAAACCGGCAAACCAGGCAGCGTTCCTAATCAATGTTTTCTTTTCATCATACCTTGCATGAACATATTTTAGATTGATAGATATGATAATGACCCCACCCACGACTACGGCGCCAATGGCATCAAAGGTTTGGTAGCCTTCCAAAATACCGTTGGTAAAGGGGCTTTCAATTGTTGTACTCCCAAATTCAAACGGAAATGAAAAAATCGTTATTCCAATGACCAATAGCAAGATAATGATTATTGCAGGGGTTAAAATCTTGCCCAGTATGTTCAAAATTTTGGAACGGTTTAAAGCAAATAGTAAGACCAGGCCAAAATAAATACTACTGGTATACCAAGAAGAAATTTCCCAATAGGGCTGTATAGCCATTTCGTGTGTAACGGAAGCTGTTCTAGGGCTAGGGAGGGCTATCGCAATTGAATAAATGAAAAATGCATAGATCAAGCTGAACAAAGGTGACACCTTATTGCCAAAATCTATAAGTGTTCCCTGTAATTTTGCATGTGCCAAAATACCTAATACGGGTATCACTACGGCAGATAATCCAAAACCTATAGTTACTATGAGCCATTGATTTCCAGAATTAAAGCCCAATAATGGGGGTAAAATTAGGTTGCCCGCCCCAAAAAAAAGGGAGAATAGGGCAAAGGCGGTTACAAGGGTTTCCTTCTTTTTAAACATAGATGCAATTTAAGTGAAAGTTTATTAAATAACAGACCTGCCAAGGATTTTGATGATTCAAGACACCAAAAAAAAGAAGGTTGACAACAGGATAGGTCAGACTCACAACAAATAGTGGTGCAGTTCTTTAATATACAGTACATTAACATTAAGAAATTAAACTTATGTCAATTTCTTACTAGTAAACCTAATTATAAACCGCATATTTTAGATTACCCAGATTGTAACCTTTGCACCAAAAAACCTACAGCATGAAAAAATTATTCTGCAACATTTTCGGCCATCATTACTCCATTTCTAAAAAAGTGACCTCCCACATTAAAGAGTACAAGTGTATTCATTGCCAAAAACAAGTTACTACAGATGTAAGTGGCAACCTTTCTAGTTTAACTCCAGAATTACAGGATATCAATAGGACATTAGAGCGTATTTACCAGAGAAGGCATACCGCTACACAACAAGTAGCATAGCACTATTTTACGCAAAAGAGTTCCAGCCCTGAGCGGTCAATGGAATTTTTGTATTATTCCTGGAAATTAAGAAAGCACCTTCATTTTCTCCCGTCGTATGCCCCACAACGGTAAAATTAGGATTGCCCTTTATTTTTGGGAATTCTTTTTGGTCTATGGTAAACAGCAATTCATAATCTTCGCCTCCACTTAAGGCTACCAAGGTACTATCCATTTTAAATTCCTCACAGGCAGATATTACAGTTGGGTCAAGTGGAATCTTATCTTCATATAAATCTATACCTAGGCCACTACTTTTGCTTAAATGCAATATTTCAGATGATAGTCCGTCGCTAATATCGATCATGCTGGTAGGATGAACCTTTAATTTTTTAAGGAGATCTGGAATGTCTTTTCGTGCTTCAGGCTTTAACTGCCGTTCAACAATATAAGAATAGGGCTCTAGATCGGGTTGGCTATTGGGGTTTACCTTAAATACTTCTTTTTCCCGTTCTAAGACCTGTAGTCCCATATAGGCTGCACCTAAATCTCCCGTTACGACCAAAAGGTCATTAGGTTTGGCACCGGAGCGGTAGGCAAGGCTAGATTCTTCCGCTTCTCCTATGGCCGTTACACTAATGAGCAACCCTGTCTTTGAAGACGTGGTATCCCCGCCCACTAGATCTACATTGTACATTTTACAGGCCGTGGCAATACCGGCATATAATTCTTCCAGGGCTTCTAAAGGAAATCTATTGGACACCGCAATGGATACGGTTATTTGTGTAGCCGTTGCGTTCATTGCATAGATATCGGATAAATTTACCATGACCGCTTTATACCCTAAATGTTTTAACGGCATATAGCTGAGGTCAAAATGCACACCTTCAATTAATAGATCGGTACTGATCACAGTTTTTTTGTCCTTGAAATCTAACACGGTAGCATCATCGCCTATACCCTTAATGGTTGACTTCCGGGAAATCTTGAAATCCTTGGTAAGATGTTCAATTAAGCCAAATTCCCCTAATTTTTCCAGTGATGTTCTTTCTTGGTCTTTGTTTTCTAGCATGCTGCAAATTTAAGAAGTAAATACAAGATAAAAACCAAAAAAAACCGGGGCATTTGTGCCCCGGTTCATTATTAAAATCAATTAGATGCAAATTAACGGTCTAGCCTAAGGAGTACCCTTCCCTATAGGTTCTTTTTACATATTTATTGGCCGGTTCAAAATTGGTGATCTTCATATTTGCTGCATCCCACTGTAAGCGTTTTCTTCCATAATATTGCTTGCCTCCGCCCCAAAAGCTTTGGTTTTCCACGGTAGGGTCTACTTCAAAGTATGATTTCAATGCTAAATTACCAATTAAAATACTTTCCGTAAACGGACCGGCATAGTCAAAGGAGGAGCTGGTTTCTGCATTGCCATACCCTGCCATACATGCATTTACCCATTGTAAATAATGGCCTTCCGGTACACGGGCAATGGTTTGCTCTACTTCAAACTGTTCGTTGAGACTTAATGGCAATAACCTTGGGTTGGCACCATAACAATCTGCCATTAGTTTTCCTTTAGTACCTATAAATAGCACGCCGCCATCCCAATTACCTAAGGCTTCATCATCCCCTAGTTCCTCTGGGCGCTCAGGAAGAAGTCCGCCATCCATCCAAGTAACCTTTATTTTGCCTTTGCCATCGGTTCTTGGATAGCTAAGATGGATTTTGCTGGAATTTGGAAAACTTTTTGGATAATCCTTATATTCAAAATTCCCTTTGAACGAATCCGATACACTACACTCTACGGTATCCGGATAAAGAATAGGTAAAATTCTATAAACGGGGTCCATGATATGGCATGCCATATCACCTAAGGCACCCGTACCAAAATCCGACCACCCTCTCCAATCAAACGGTAAATACGCATCATTATAATCGCGCATTGCTGCAGTGCCTAGCCAAAGGTCCCAATTTAGACCTTTAGGTATTCTATCTTTTTTGGTAGGTGTCTGCAACGCTTGGGGCCAAATTGCCCTATTGGTCCAACATTTTACGGTATGGACATCACCTATAATACCTGTATCATAAATCTCCTTCATTTTACGGACCCCATCTCCGGAACCGCCCTGGTTTCCCATTTGGGTTACCACCTTGAATTTTTTTGCAGCTTCGGTAAGCATTCTGGCTTCCCAAATATCATGGGTCAACGGTTTTTGAACATATACATGCTTGCCCATTGCCATTGCTTGGTATGCTGCCACCGCATGGTTATGGTCTGGTGTAGAAACGGAAACGGCATCAATATTACTGCCTTCCTTCTCTAACATTTCCCTAAAATCATTATAGTAACTGGCCTTGGGAAAAGCTTCTCTAGATTTAACGGCCTGTCTATCATCTACATCGCATAATGATACAATATTGACATTTGGACTTTCTGCAAACGAAGCAATATCACTTTGTCCTTTGCCACCTGCGCCAATACCGGCAATATTCAGTTTATCGCTTGGCGCAATAAACCCTGTTCCGCCCAATACATGTCTAGGTACGATCATGAATCCGGCTGCGGCCATACCGGTATTTTTCATGAATTTTCTGCGCGAACTTTTTTTAATGTGTGTCTTTTTGTTTGACATAAGGTAAACTTGTTTTTGTTGTTAGTTGATTTGATCATCAAGATAATTTAATTATAGCAATTATATGGAGCTCAATTCAGTTTTATGATTTTTCATAAAATGCAATTAGTATCTTTAAGTATTGATTTTAAATTAATTGCATGAAAAAGGTTCTTTATCTTTTAACATTTTTTGGGTTTTTTGGGTGCTCTTCTGATAATGAGCCTATTGAGAATAATGTACCCGATGTTGTTACACCTACATCCATACCTTGTGAAAACGGTATGGCGGGAATATACCCTTGTAATGGGTATGATTTTTTGGCCAATATTAGTTTGGAAACGATGCAGGCGGCTTCGGGCAATGATATTTGGGGGTGGACAGATGTTGAGACAGGAAAGGAATACGCAATTATGGGTTTGGATAATGGTACAGCTTTTATAGATATTACGGATGCCGAAAACCCAACTTATCTGGGAAAATTGCCCACTGCTACCAGTGCAAGTTCTTGGAGAGATGTAAAGGTTTATGGAGATTATGCCTACATCGTTGCCGAGGCCGATAATCATGGTGTTCAAGTGTTCGACCTTAAAAAACTTAGGGGAGTAAATAATCTTCCCTTAACGTTTATTGCAGATGGTAATTATACCGGTATTGGTAATGCTCATAATATCGTAATCAATCCCTCCTCTGGATTTGCCTTTCCTGTGGGTACAGATAGGGACGATGACTACAATGGTGGCGTACATTTTCTTGATCTTCAAAATCCAATTGCCCCTCTGACGGCCGGTGGGTGGGGTGTTAACGGGTATACTCATGATGCACAGGTCATTACGTATAGTGGTCCAGATACTGACTATCAAGGTGCGGAACTATTTGTTGGGGCTAATGAAGATCAAGTTGTTATAGTAGATATTAGCAATAAAAATTCCCCTTTGACATTGGCTACTTTGCCTTACCCAAATATTGGTTATACCCACCAAGGGTGGTTTACAGATGACCAGCGGTATTTTATTTTAGGAGATGAATTGGATGAAATCCGTCAAGGTTTTAACACCAGAACTTTGATTTTTGATATGGCGGACTTGGAAAATCCTGTTTTGCACCACACCTATTTAGGTCCTACAAGTGCTATAGACCATAATGGATATGTTTTGGGGAACGAATTTTTTCTAGCTAATTACACTGCCGGAGTCCGTGTGTTGAACATAACCAATATAGGGGACAAGGTAATTACTGAAGAGGCTTTTTTTGATACCTACCCGGCAAATGATAACACCCAGTTCTCTGGTGTGTGGAGTGTTTATCCCTATTTTGAAAGTGGAAATGTTATTGTCAGTGATATTGATGGCGGACTTTTTATCATTAAAAAATCTGAGTGAATATGCGTAAAACAGCACTTATAATCTCTATTATGCTCTATTTTTCTTGTGCAAAGGAAGAAGCGGAAGTAACGTTCAATACTTTGGAATCTTCGTTCAAGGGAGAATTGGAATGGGTTAGAAATTTTGGCGGTAGTAGTGTTGAAAGTGCTCAGGCCATTATAAAGACAAATGATGGCGGCTTTGCAATTATTGGATATACAGGCAGTATAAATGGTGATATTGATACCAAAACCGTTGAAGAAAATGATTATTGGCTCTTAAAGTTTGACCGCGATGCAAATTTACAATGGAACAAAACCTATGGGGGCAGCAAAGATGATATTGGGCAAAGTTTGGCACAGACCAGTGATGGCGGGTTTATTTTAACCGGTTATGCAATGAGCAGTGACGGCGACGCCTCTAATAATGAAGGATTTCATGACAATTGGATCGTGAAGTTAAATGCTCAGGGCAATTTGGAGTGGGAAAGTAGTTACGGCTTTTCTGGACATGACCATTCCTACGATATTCTTGAGGCATCTCAGGGAGGGTATTTTTTCACAGGATTTTTGGATATTACATCGGCACGTGCAGATGGTAATACTGAAAAAGGCAATACTTTAACGAGTCATGGCGTAGGTGAATTTTGGGGCACTAAGATAGATGAAGAGGGCAGTGTGCAATGGCGCGGTTATTTTGGAGGAACCAACAATGATCGTGCGCATAGTGTGGTACAGGCAAATGACGGTGGTTTTGTCATGGCCGGTTTTACCGAAAGTGACGATTATGATATTAGTAGCACCAATGGCAGCTATGATTTTTGGGTCGTAAAGGTAGATGCGTTTGGTAACCTGGTCTGGGAACAATCTTTTGGGGGGGAAGGTATTGAGGTTTCCTATGATATTGCCAAAACTATGGATGGTGGTTTTGTGGTCGTAGGCAATACGTTTAGTACTAATGGCGATATTTTAAATAACCACGGTGAATCTGATATGTGGATGATCAAATTGGACGAAAATGGCAATTTGGAATGGGAGCAGACCTATGGTGGCAGCAAGTTTGATCTGGCACAGGCGGTCGTAGAAAGTATGGATGGCGGATTTTTAATTGCCGGAAACACTAAAAGCAATGATTATGATGCCTCTAACAATATGGGGGAAAATGATATTTGGTTGGTAAAGACCAACCAAACCGGTAATCTTGTTTGGCAGCAATCTTATGGCGGTTCCGGACTTGATTTTGGTTTTGACCTAATGGAAAACCCAGATGGGAGCGTTTTCGTTGTTGGGGAATCATCAAGTGCCGATTTTAACCCCCTTACCCTTAAAGGTAAATCAGACCTGATCCTTTTAAAAATCAAATAAAACACACCAGATATTCTTATAGGATTCTCCTATGTTGATATACGTTATAATAATGTTAGGTTCTATGGAAAAAACCTACTTATGACGTATATTTGTAAACTATTTAGATTAAATCCAGTTAATTATGATTCAGGTATCAGAAACGGCTAAAAGGAAAGTCATCAACCTTATGACAGAGGAAGGTTTTGACGCGACCAAGGATTATGTGCGTGTGGGTGTTAAGAGCGGCGGATGTAGTGGATTGTCTTATGAATTGAATTTTGATAATAAAAAAGATGAAGCCGATAAGGTCTTTGAAGATAACGATGTACGTATCATTGTAGATAAAAAAAGTTTTTTATACTTAGTAGGTACAGTATTGGAATATTCTGGTGGACTTAACGGTAAGGGTTTCGTCTTTAACAATCCCAATGCACAAAGAACATGTGGTTGTGGTGAAAGTTTTTCATTATAGCATAAAGTAAAACGAGAAAAAGGAAATAGGCAAAGGTTGTTATGTATTGTTCTTTTGAAAATTTAGAAGTATACAAATTATCAAAAGCGTTTACAGGGGATATCTCTAAATTGCTTGACAGTCAGCCTTATATGTTGCTTAAGGATTTTCCAAAGGGTTGCGGAATCCTTTTTATATAATGGATTAAACAGGATATTTTGAAAAAAGAGAATTAATAGAATATAGAGAGCAAATTGCGATAATTTCAAAGCAGCTAGCAAACTATATTAAATATGTTAAGAAGAGATGTGGTTAGTTTTAACTCGTCAACTTTTAACTTATTAACTATGAATATATGGCATATACAGAAGAAGAATTAAAGAAAGAATTGGAAACCAAAGAGTATGAATATGGTTTCTACACTGATATAGAATCTGAAACGTTTCCAAATGGTTTGAGCGAAGAAATCGTTATTGCCATATCCAAGAAAAAGGAGGAGCCGGAATGGATGACGCTTTGGCGTTTAGAGGCTTTTAAGTATTGGAAGGAAATGGTTGAGCCAGAATGGGCAAATGTACATTATACAAAACCCGATTTTCAGGCAATTTCATATTATTCCGCCCCTAAAAAGGCAGACCCCAACAAAACTTTGGATGATGTTGATCCGGAATTGTTGGAGATGTACAAGAAACTTGGGATTTCTGTAGACGAACAAAAGAAACTACAGAATGTTGCGGTAGACATTGTTATGGATTCGGTTTCGGTTGCCACCACGTTCAAAAAGACCTTGGCGGAAAAAGGAATTATATTCTGCTCCATATCGGAAGCCATTAAGGAACACCCTGAACTGGTAAAAAAATACATTGGTTCTGTAGTGCCAAAAAGAGATAACTTTTATGCGGCTTTGAACTCCGCTGTTTTTTCTGATGGTAGTTTCTGTTACATTCCTAAAGGTGTTCGCTGTCCAATGGAACTTTCTACCTATTTTAGAATCAACCAAGCAGGTACCGGCCAATTTGAACGTACATTGGTCATTGCAGATGAAGATAGTTATGTAAGTTACCTAGAAGGGTGTACTGCACCATCTAGGGATGAAAACCAACTGCATGCTGCCGTGGTAGAATTAATTGCCTTGGACGGTGCGGAAATAAAATATTCTACGGTTCAAAACTGGTTCCCAGGAGGCAAGGACGGTAAAGGCGGGGTCTATAATTTTGTGACCAAAAGAGCATTGTGTGAGAAAAACGCCAAAGTTTCATGGACACAGGTAGAAACAGGATCTGCCGTTACCTGGAAATATCCTTCCTGTATCTTAAAAGGAGATAATTCCATAGGCGAATTTTATTCTATTGCGGTCACGAATAATTACCAACAGGCAGATACAGGTACCAAAATGGTCCATATTGGAAAGAACACCAAAAGTACCATTATCTCTAAAGGTATTTCTGCCGGAAAATCTCAAAACAGTTATCGTGGGTTGGTACAGGTGAATAGCCGTGCGGAAGGTGCGCGTAATTTTTCGCAGTGCGATTCCCTTTTAATGGGCAATGAATGTGGAGCACACACATTCCCTTACATTGAGGCCAAAAATAAATCGGCAATGATAGAGCACGAGGCCACAACCAGTAAGATTGGTGAGGACCAAATATTTTATTGCAATCAAAGAGGTATTGATACGGAAAAAGCAATAGCGTTGATCGTAAATGGGTTCAGTAAAGAAGTGTTGAATAAGTTACCAATGGAATTTGCCGTGGAGGCTCAAAAACTTTTGGAAATTAGTTTAGAAGGTTCTGTTGGATAAAGTAAATACACTAATGAGAAATTTTTTAATCATCATAGTTCTGATTTTTGCATTTAGCTGCAAAGAAAATAAGAACGAAACTAAAGCTGAAATCACTTCACAAGAAGTAGTAAAGCCAGAGGTCAAATTATACACTTTTAATGGCGGTACTGTTATGGTCAATAACCTGGAATTATTTTCTCAGGACACCACCTATCAAGGTCAGACCAAGGAATTTGCAGACCCGTTCTATGTTATTAGCCATCCTAAAGGTAATCTCATGTGGGATGCAGGACTTCCTGAAAGTTTAATCGCTATGGATGAACCGTACACGGATCCAAGCGGCGCATTTACGGTAAGTAGAAAAGACTCTGTAGTAAATCAACTAAAACGTATTGGCATGGTGCCAACGGATATTGATTTTATAGCCTTGTCCCATACCCATTTTGACCATAGTGGGCATGCCAATGTTCTTAAAGAGGCTACATGGTTGGTGCAACAAAGTGAATATGATTTTATCACAAGTGAGGAAACCCAAAAGAACAATGCGGATATTTATAACGCGATCAAGGATTTGACCAAGACAAAACCGCTTACTGGTGACTATGACGTTTTTGGTGACGGTACCGTTGTCATTAAATCTATGCCAGGACATACCCCGGGACATCAGGTTTTGTATTTGGACCTTCCTGAAAGCGGCCCTTTACTATTAACCGGCGATCTGTATCATTTATATGAAAACAGAACACATAGAAGAGTACCTATTTTTAATTATGATGTTGAAGAAACATTAAACAGCATGTCCAGTTTTGAAGCTTTGGCAAAGGAGAACAATGCCAAAGTATACATGCAACATTCAAAAGAAGATTTTAATAAAATGCCTAAGGCACCAGAATATTTAAAGTAACATATTATGTTGAAAATTACAAACTTACACGCTAGTGTGGAGGATAAGGAAATACTAAAAGGAATAAACTTGGAAGTTAAGGCGGGTGAGGTACATGCTATTATGGGTCCTAATGGCTCAGGTAAAAGTACCTTGGCATCCGTAATTGCGGGTAAAGAGGAGTTTGAGGTAACGGAAGGCACCATAGAATTAAGCGGAGAGGACTTGGAAGACGTGTCACCAGAAGAAAGAGCCCATAAAGGTGTTTTTCTTTCTTTTCAATATCCGGTAGAAATTCCTGGAGTATCCGTAACCAATTTCATGAAAACGGCCATTAACGAATCCCGTAAGGCAAGAGGTCTTGAAGATATGCCTGCAAAGGAAATGTTGAAGTTGATCAGGGAAAAATCAGAATTATTGGAAATAGACCGTAAATTCTTATCGCGTAGTTTAAATGAAGGTTTTTCTGGCGGTGAGAAAAAAAGAAATGAAATTTTTCAAATGGCCATGCTAGAACCTAAAGTGGCTATTTTGGATGAAACGGATTCCGGTCTTGATATCGATGCATTGCGTATCGTTTCCAACGGGGTGAATAAATTAAAGAGTAAGGATAATGCGGTTATTCTAATTACGCACTACCAACGTCTGTTGGAATATATTGTTCCAGATTTTGTACATGTTTTGCACAACGGTAAAATTGTTAAATCAGGCGGTAAGGAATTGGCCTTGGAGCTTGAAGAAAAAGGGTACGACTGGTTAAAGCAAGAAACAGCGGTTTAAAAAATTAGTACTAAGTACAAAGTACTTAGTATAGAGTCCTTATTACTTTGTACTAAGGACTTAATACTAAAGATATATGGATTTAAAAGATAAATTGATTTCTTCTTTTATGGCGTTTGAGAACAATGTGGACGTGGAGCATCCGGTACATGAGGTTCGTATGGCCGCCATAAAGAATTTTGAGGAAAAAGGATTTCCTTCAAAAAAGGAAGAGGCTTGGAAGTATACATCGTTGAACAGTATACAGAAAATAGATTTCAGTATTTTTCCAAAACAGGAAAATACTATAGAGTATAAGGACGTTAAGCGTTATTTTCTACATGAGATAGATTCTTATAAAATTGTATTCGTTGACGGTATTTATAGTTCTTACCTTTCTGAAACTACACATGATGGAGTAGACATCTGTTTAATGAGTTCCGCGTTGACAAAGCCAATGTATAAGCCCGTTATTGATGTTTATTTCAATAAAATAGCCTCTAAGGACGAATCTTTGACCTCCTTGAACACGGCATTTAGCCGTGAGGGTGCCTATATATACATTCCAAAGAACAAAATGCCGAAAAAACCTATTGAGATTTTACATTTCTCAACGGGTAACGAGGCTTCTTTAATGTTACAACCTAGAAATTTGGTGGTGGTTGAAGAAAATGCCGAGGTTCAAATTATAGAACGGCACCAGAGTTTGACCTCCAACGACATCCTTACCAATGCGGTAACGGAAATATATGCGGATAAGAACGCTATTATAGATTTTTATAAGATACAGAATGATGCTGCCAATGCATCGTTGATAGATAACACTTATATTGATCAAAAGGATAAGAGCGTCGTAAAGGTTCATACATTTTCCTTTGGTGGAAAAATGACACGTAACAACCTTAACTTTTTTCAAAATGGTGAGTATATAGACTCTACCATGAAGGGAATTACCATCTTGGGTGAAAAACAACATGTAGACCATCATACCTTAGTGCACCATATTGAGCCTAATTGTGAGAGTCACCAAGATTATAAAGGTATTTACGGAGATAGTTCAACCGGAGTATTCAATGGTAAGATTATTGTGGATAAAATTGCCCAAAAAACCAATGCTTTTCAGCAAAACAATAATATTTTAATTAGTGATAAGGCCAGTATCAATACAAAGCCACAATTGGAGATTTTCGCTGATGATGTAAAATGTTCCCATGGGTGTACTATAGGACAGTTAGATGAAGATGCATTGTTTTACCTGCAGTCAAGAGGTATTCCACAAAAAGAAGCACGTGCATTGTTAATGTATGCTTTTGCTAATAACGTTCTTACTTCTGTTCGTATTCCTGAGTTAAAGACTAGAATAAATAAATTGATAGCGAAGAAGCTAGGGGTGAACCTTGGGTTCGATTTGTAGAGATATTCATTATTTTATTCAATAATATTAACGGTTCGTTAGGTCATTCTTAACGAACCGTTGTGTTTTCCTACATATTTTTTAGATTAGTTTGGTCGTATCAATTTAAATCCAACTTGATATGGAAAAATCTTTACTCGCAATTTTTTTGGTAATGTTTACGTATTGCGTTAGTGCGCAAAACAAGAAATGGAGTGTAGAAGCTAATTACCCCGCCAATGTTTCTAAAAATGATGGAGACGTCGAATTAAACGGTATAATTGATCTGGGAATAAAATACCGGTTTATGGATTTAGGAGCTGTTCAATTAGGAGCTGGCTTAAATACTGCTTTGTTAAGGAACGAAGATAATTTTATTTACGGTGGTCCAGGATTTGAGAATCGAAAATTTAATTACGAAGCAAAGCAAATATTGGTTCAGCCAAAACTATTTGCGGAATTGGCTATTCCAGGATTGGCAAGACTAAAACCTCAAATAGCTCTGGGATATGCGGTTGCGGTAGACGATTATTATTATAATGACGGGGGTAATGTAGAGGTGGACTATTCAAATACGAATGGGGGTTTAAATTTAAATTTGGGGATTTCCTATGACCTTTCCAGTCGCTTTTTTATACAAGTGCAATATGATTATCTGAATGTACATAAGAAAGGGGAGGAAACTAGGAACGATCAAACGTATTCTTATGATTTCAAAGAAAAAATAGGTTTGTTAAAAGCTGGTTTAGGATTCCGATTTTAAAATGAAATAGTGAGACTTTAAGACAAAAGGAGCGGTACAATACCCGATATGTTTTCATTATCGGGTATCTTTGTATATAAGAAGATTGGCTATGTTAGATATTAAAAAAATAAGGGAAGATTTCCCAATTCTTAAGCGTGAGGTAAATGGCAAACCGTTGGTCTATTTGGATAATGCCGCTACATCGCAAACCCCGCAACAGGTTATAGACACCATTGTAGATTATTATCAAAACTACAATGCAAATATACATCGTGGGGTGCATACGCTCTCACAAGAGGCTACCGATAAATATGAGCAGGCAAGATTAAAGATTCAAAAACATTTTAATGCGGCCAAGTCATATGAAATCATATTTACTTCAGGTACAACGCATAGTATTAACCTTGTGGCAAATGGATTTTCGTCTTTGATAAAAAAAGGGGATGAGATATTGGTATCCGCAATGGAGCACCATTCCAATATTGTTCCATGGCAGATGTTATCTGAACGTACCGGAGCCATTTTAAAAGTCATTCCAATGAACCAAGAAGGGGAATTGCGAATGGATGTTTATAACGAATTACTTTCAGATAAAACTAAACTGGTTTTCTGTAACCATATTTCTAATGCCTTGGGAACTATTAATCCTATTAAGGAAATTATAGATAGGGCCCATAGTGTTGGTGCTGCGGTATTGATAGATGGTGCGCAGGCCACACCTCATTTAGTGTCGGATGTACAAGCCTTAAATGTCGATTTTTACACGTGTTCCGCTCATAAGATCTGTGGACCAACAGGGGTTGGCATGTTATATGGCAAGGAAGAATGGTTAAATAAATTACCCCCATACCAAGGCGGTGGTGAAATGATTGCAGAAGTCACTTTTGAAAAAACTACTTATGCGGATTTACCCCATAAGTTTGAAGCAGGTACGCCTAATATATGTGGTGGTATAGCTTTTGGTGCGGCATTAGATTACATGAATGCTATAGGCTTTGATGAAATCGCAAAATATGAGCATGAGCTTTTGGAATATGCTACGCAAGAATTAGAAAAGATAGACGGACTAAAAATATACGGTACGGCTAAGGACAAAACTTCTGTAATATCATTCAATATAGAACATATTCACCCTTATGATATGGGAAGTATTTTAGATAAACTGGGTATTGCGGTGCGTACAGGTCACCATTGTGCACAGCCAATAATGGATTTTTATAAAATACCGGGAACGGTTCGTGCAAGCTTTGCCTTTTATAATACTAGAGAAGAAGTTGATGTACTGGTTGCAGGGGTGTTAAAGGCTAAAAGCATGTTGTTGTAGAACAATAACTTATAGAGTGTCATAACTGTTGAAACTCATCATTTGTTATCGTATTTTTGTAGAAAATTAAGCAATGGACATTAAAGAGATACAAGAAGAAATTATCGATGAATTTTCCATGTTCGATGATTGGATGCAGCGCTATGAGTATATGATAGAATTGGGTAAATCCCTTCCATTGATCAAAGAGGAGTACAAAACCGAGGATAATATCATTAAAGGGTGCCAGAGCAAGGTATGGGTGCATGCAGAGCTAGAGGGCAATAAGTTGGTTTTTACTGCAGATAGCGATGCTATTATTACAAAAGGTATCATAGCTATCTTGATCAGGGCCTTCAGCAATCAAAAGCCGCAGGATATTTTAGATGCAGATACCCAGTTCATAGATGAAATTGGTTTAAAGGAACATTTGTCTCCCACTAGGGCCAACGGCTTGGTAAGTATGATCAAGCAGTTAAAATTATATGCAGTGGCATATCAAACACAAATTGAAGAATAGAAATTATGAGTGAAGAAAATATAGCGGAGGGTAGTGCGGAATTAGGTGAAAAAATAGTAAGGATTTTAAAGACTATTTATGATCCGGAAATTCCTGTGGACATTTATGAATTAGGTTTAATTTA
The DNA here is from genome assembly GCF_007827235.1 of Maribacter sp. MAR_2009_72. NCBI lineage: Bacteria > Pseudomonadati > Bacteroidota > Flavobacteriia > Flavobacteriales > Flavobacteriaceae > Maribacter > Maribacter sp. MAR_2009_72. The sequence goes on from NZ_VISB01000001.1 coordinate 2,946,214, forward strand.
TGATGTTTTGGTCAATGAGGACAACGAGGTTAAGATTTTGATGACCTTGACTTCGCCCAATTGTCCCGTAGCGGAATCCTTGCCTGCAGAAGTAGAGGAAAAAGTAAAATCATTGGATGCCATTAAGGACGCCGAGGTAGAAATAACTTTTGATCCACCTTGGACACAGGATTTAATGAGTGAAGAAGCCAAGTTGGAATTAGGCTTGCTTTAACTCTAACAGGCGGTAAGGATTAAAGTTTAAAACAAGCGGGGTATGCAAGAGGAAATTGTGAACAGAGTAGCGCAGAGCAAACTCATTACCTTTAATTTAGAGGATTATTATCCGGTTGGCAATAGAATGCTACTGGATATCAAAGATTGGCTATATGAAGGTTTTATTCTAAAGGAAAAGGAGTTTAGGGCACATGTAGCACAGCATGATTGGTCCCAATACCACAATGCTTATGTGGCTATGCACTGTTCTACAGACGCTATAGTTCCTGGCTGGGCATATCTGCTATTGTCCATGAATTTAAGTCCGTTTGCTAAAAAAATTGTTCAAGGTAGCCTGGTAGATTTGGAGACACTGTTATATCAATCTATTCTTGATACCATAGATTATACGGAGTTTCAGGATAAATCGGTAATCATTAAGGGCTGTACCAAAAGAGCTGTACCACCTAATGCATATATAATTCTTGCCGCCAAACTACAGCCGGTAGCAAAATCGGTCATGTATGGCGAAGCATGTTCTGCCGTGCCCTTATACAAAAGAAAATAACAAAATCCTATTTAGAGATTTTGTTTACAATACTTACCTTTGCGCCACTATAAACTATAAACATTAATATCATGAAGAAGATTGTTTTAACTCTAGCTTGTGCTTTGGTGGCAAGTATTGGTTTTTCACAGACCGAAGAGGAACTTAAGGCGCAAATAGGACCAAAGAAAGATTCTATAGCGGCAATTCAAGGCAGAGTGGATGCCTTACAAGGGCAAATAGATAAATTACCAGGATGGAAAAAAGGTGCTTTCGGAACTATCGGTGCCAACATCAGCAGCTTTAATAACTGGTATGGCCAAGGCACTCCAGACTTGTCTTCAGGTAATATTGGAGTAACCATGAACGCATTTGCGAATTTGACCGAAGAAAAATTCTTTTGGAGGAATTCTGGAAACATTAACTTGGGCTGGGTAAAGTTTGACGATAAGAACGATCCAACCGATGACGATAGCTTTAAGCAAGGTACAGATGTATTCAACATTACATCGCTTTATGGAAGGAAATTAAGCGAGAAATTCGCCATTTCAGGTTTAGGGGAGTACAGAACTACCATTTTGAACAATTTTAATGATCCTGGATACTTGGATTTAGGTGTTGGTGCTACATGGACTCCTATTGCTGACCTAGTAGTTGTTATCCACCCATTGAACTACAACTTTGTATTCAGTGATAACGATGCGGTTTTTGAGTCTTCTTTAGGTGCCAAAATCGTTGCCGATTATACAAAGAAAATAGGAGCGGTTAATTTTAAATCTAACCTTTCTATGTTTCAAAGCTATAAGAGTGGAGATCTTTCTAATTTAACGTGGATCAACTCATTTGGGTATACGTTATGGAACGGTATTGGTTTAGGTTTTGAATTTGGTTTGCGTGACAACAAGCAGGAAGCGTTAAATTTTGCATTGAACCAAACACCTGCAACGGCTACTTCTTTTGATGATGTAGATAACAAATTGCAAACGTACTTCTTAGTTGGTCTTAACTATGCCTTCTAAGCATTTAGGATAAATAACAAATGTATTTAAAAAAAAAGCCCTCTTTTAAAGAGGGCTTTTTTCGGTTAAGTAATTATCGTAAAATTTGGGATTTTACTTTTAGTTCTAAATAAGTTAAATATCGATTTGGGGTCAACACTTATACTTAAACACAAGGTAAAATTAGACCAATACTTTAGTTGTCGATAATTTATGTTGTGAACCAACTTTAATTTGTGGTGAAATTTATCAATGGTTTTGTTTCATCGATGAACTACACTTTTTTAATTATAATTGGTAATTAATACTGATCTAAATGCTCAGGATATAAAAAGTTGTTATATGGAAAACGGGTTACATGAATATCCCTTACTTCATTATAGACCCTCTTTCTAAATTCATCTAAATTCTCTTTATTTAGGGCAGAAATGAATAGGGCACGGTCTCCAACCTTTTCCATCCAGGTATTTTTCCAATCAGCAATGCTAAAATGTTTTCCAGTGCGTTCCGTAATAAGATCATCCTCGTCTATGGTTTCATGTTCATACTGATCGATTTTATTGAATACCATAATGGTCTTCTTTTCCGAGCTTTTAATTTCAGAAAGAATTTTGTTCACGGATTCTATATGTTCCTCAAATTGTGGGTGAGAAATATCCACCACATGTAATAGCAAATCGGCTTCCCTAACTTCGTCCAAGGTGCTTTTAAAGCTCTCTACCAATTGTGTGGGCAGTTTTCTAATAAATCCTACCGTATCACTTAAAAGAAAGGGCAAATTACCTATAACCACTTTTCTTACGGTGGTATCTAAGGTAGCGAACAACTTATTTTCCGCAAAAACATCACTCTTACTGATTACGTTCATGAGGGTAGATTTACCTACATTGGTATATCCTACCAATGCCACCCTTACCAAGGCGCCACGGTTGCCCCGTTGGGTCTCCATTTGGCGGTCAATTTTGGTCAGTTTCTTTTTCAGTAGTGTAATACGGTCCCTAACAATACGTCTATCCGTTTCAATTTCCGTTTCACCGGGTCCACGCATACCAATACCCCCTTTTTGACGCTCAAGGTGGGTCCATAGTCCGGTAAGTCTAGGCAAGAGGTATTCGTATTGGGCCAATTCTACTTGTGTGCGTGCATAACTGGTCTGGGCCCTTTGTGCAAAAATGTCCAAGATCAAACTGGTACGGTCAATAATTTTACAACGTAATTGTTTTTCAATGTTTCGTTGTTGCGCCGGTGTCAGTTCATCATCAAAAATAACAGAGCCTATTTCATGTGCTTCTACATATTTTTCTATTTCCTCCATTTTACCGGTGCCGATCAAGGTTTTTGGATTGGGAATATCCATACGTTGTGTAAAACGCTTATAAACTTCACCTCCGGCGGTATAGGTAAGAAACTCCAGTTCATCTAGATACTCCTTTACCTTTTCCTCATTTTGTTCTTTATTGATGATCCCAATAAGAACCGCTTTTTCATAATTTGTTATCTTCTTTTCTATCATAATAATGTAAAGTGCAAAATTAAGCATTTAGCTATAAGCCATTTCGTATTTTTATTGATCCAATAAAAGTTACATGCGCATTCCTTTTTTTAAGAAAAAGCCTAAAAAGCAACAATATACCGTGGCATTCTACAATGTAGAAAATCTATTTGATCCACGGCGTAATTCCAAGATATTAGATAGTGATTATACCCCTACCGGAATCAAGAAATGGACCATGGAGCGGTATCAACGTAAATTAAAGAAATTGGCAAAGACCATGGTACAAATTGGAGCGGACGGTTTCCCTTACCCACCCGCTATTCTAGGTTTGGCCGAAGCCGAAAACAATCAAGTGCTCAAGGACCTTTTGGAAACCGAGCCATTAGAGGGTTTAGGATATGGCTTTGTACATTTTGATTCACCCGATGAACGCGGTATTGATACGGCATTAATGTACCGGAAAAAATTCTTTAAGGTAATCCATGCAGAACCACTTGCCTTAATGGTAGATAATGCGGGCGGAATTAGAGATACTACAAGGGATATTCTGTATGTGAAAGGGGAATTTAATAAGGAACTGATTCATATGTTCATTAATCATTGGCCTTCTAGACGAGAAGGGGACGTTGCTACAGCCTATAAGAGGGTTGCTGCTGCAGAGGAAATCATTCAGCGAATAGATGTTATTAAACAAACGGAACAAGACCCTAATATCATGGTTATGGGCGATTTCAATGATGATCCTTCCTCAGAAAGTATGCAACTACTCAAAAATAAGGGTGAACTCTTTAACCCTATGGAAAGACTACATATTCCCGGTAGCCAAGGCACTTCTGTCTATAATATGAAATGGAATCTCTTTGATCAGATATTGGTGTCCAGCTCCTTCTTTAATTTTGAAAAAGGGACGCATAGTTTTGATGAAGCAGCCATCTTTAAGCATAAATCCTTAATGGAGAAAAAAGGAAAATATAAGGGTACTCCGTATAGGACTTTTGTGGCGCATAAATATATGGGTGGATATAGTGACCATTTCCCGGTGTACGCTATGTTCAGCTACAACTCGTAAAGTATGTTTTGAAAGAAAATACTTACACCACAGAAAATTGAGGTTTCACAACAGTTTAGTCTATATGTAACGGTATTTCATCGAATAAATTCTACCATTCATAGGTGGTAGTAAAAGGATTATATATTTGTAGTCCAAATCTTACATATTTACCAACCTATGAATATCCGTATAAAAACGTACCGCAGTTCTAACATACTCCTTGTATGTTGTGCACTATTGTGGGGTATGCATGTAGTAATTGGTCAGACTATTGATCAACGTTTAAAGATTACCGGCAATACGAACATTTCTACCCTAGATAATTTCAAAACAAATTTACAATTGGAATATGATGCCAAAACATTACGAATAAAAAAATTGGCAGCACAAAATAATTGGAAGTTAAATGAAACCTTGGAAAATGGTAAAAAGGTTTCACTACAGGAAATAGGTGATGACGGCACTCCCTTATATTATGAAACTTATGCAGATGAAGCAGGATTGGTTTCTAGGGCCACTACTTTAAATACCAATGGTCTTTTAGGATTAAATCTTGATGGTGAAAATTTGGAAGTAGGTGTCTGGGATTCTGGCGTTGCTTTGGAGAACCACGTGGAATATACCACAAGAATGCAAATTGGTGATGAAGGTGCTGAGGTAGATAGGCATGCTACCCTTGTAACCGGTAGTATAATATCAACAGGTCTTAAAAGGGAAGCTAAAGGGGTGGCCAACAAGGCAAAGGTAGTTAGTCATGATTGGAGCAGGGATAAAATAGAGGTTGCGGAGGCTGCTGCCAATGGTATGCTACTCTCCAATCATTCTTACGGAATAATGGCAGATAGGGTACCGGATTGGTATTTTGGCGCCTATACCAAAGTGGCTCAGGATTGGGACAAGATCATGTATAACGCACCATATTATTTAATGGTTTCCGCAGCCGGAAACGCGCAAAAGAGCAACGACAATGCGTTACCTTTATTTGGTAAGACCAAAGATGGTTATGATGTCCTGTTAGGTTTTACATTGGCTAAAAATGGTATTACCGTAGCCGGTGCAAATTCTGAAATAGATAAACATGGTAATCTAAAAAAAGCCACAGTTTCGGCGTATAGTAGTTTTGGTCCTGTGGATGATGGTAGAATTAAGCCAGATCTAGCGGGTAACGGTTCTTCTATTTTATCAACGGATTCATATAGTTCCACTAGTTATAATATTTCTTCCGGTACGTCTATGGCAACGCCTGGTGTAACCGGGTCATTGCTACTTTTACAACAGTATCATGAAGAGCTATATGGTAGTTATATGCGTGCGGCAACCTTAAAAGGCTTGGCACTCCATACGGCAGATGATGTAGATGCGCCTGGGCCTGATTATAAAATGGGATGGGGCGTAATGAATAGCAAACAAGCGGCAGAGCTGTTATTTAACAAGGATTTTTCTAGCTATATAGCCGAAGAAACTTTAGAACAAGATACCACATTTTCTATGGAAGTTCGTGCAGATGAAGGCCAGACCCTTAGTGTCTCTATTTCTTGGACGGACGTTGCCTGCACTTTTGTCAATAAAGGCGAGCTGAACAATACTACCAAGGCCCTTGTCAATGATTTGGATATAAGGATTACCCAAGACGGGAAAACATTTTTACCATGGAAACTTGATCCCGCTAAAGCCAGTAATGCTGCAAGTAATGGAGATAATGAGGTAGACCCTTTTGAACGTATTGATATACCCAATGCCAAAGGAGATTATACCATTACCGTTACCCATAAAGGAAAGCTACAAAATAACCTTCAGGAATTTTCCTTAATTCTTAGCGGTGCAAAAATGAATGCGTGTACGGTAGAAGCTCCTGAGAAAATTGAAATAGAAACGGTAGACGATGCCCAATTAAACTTTTCTTGGGAACAGAATACCGATGCCCTTTATGAAGTGCAATACAAGCAAGAAGGTGAAAACGAGTGGACTACCGAATATGTTAGTGAAAACTCCTTTTCTTGGAACGGATTAATAAAGGAACAGACCTATACCTTGAGAGTTAGATCGTTTTGTTCACAAAATGTAGCTTCTGAATACGGGTATGCCGTAACATTTACCTTTAGTGGTGAAGAAACCGTATTGGAAAGCTTCAATACATTGAATGCTGCATCAGAGGTTGCTTTTACGGTGTTTCCAAATCCAGCATTTGATGAAATTCAATTAAACGTAAACACTACAGATACTACCATGTATAGGATCGTGAGTACAAATGGGGTAGCGTTAAAAATGGATAAGGTAACCAATTCTAGAATAGATGTTTCTGACCTACCACCTGGTCTATATGTACTTCAAGTTCAAGATTATGGATTTATAAAAAGCACTAAATTCTACAAATATTAAATTATTGAATACGTCTGCTTTGTGTGGTAAAGGAAAGTCCCTGTTGGCCTACGGTAGAATTCATAACTCCTTCAAATAACGGTTCTGGGCACCCTACAGGTGTTTTCCATTCAAAAATAAAATTGGATCCCGTACCTCCTTCAACATCCATTTCATCAATTATAATTTCAGTGGTTTCCAATGGGGCCAAATAAATAGGGTGTTTAAAATAACTTCTTAATGCGGCGCCATGGGTATCAAAATAGGCCCCTTTCAATAAGTAAATGGTATCCTTTTCACTGGTATTCCTTAGACTGACCATAGCGGTTAGGTTATGGGTTTTATGCTCGCTACTGCTATAAATTTGCGAGTAGATAGATAAATAGGATTTACCGTGCACCAAAGAATCCTTTGTGGGCACCGTAATCTCTCTCTTAGACCAATTTTCAGGATTTATAGAGCTTATTTCCTTTTCTTGCATACAGCTTGCAACCAATGCAATTACTGCGAATACTACCATGTATTTTTTCATAAATAAGACACTTTTAAAACCAAGGGTGACCCCAACAAAATTACATTATTCGTCCAGTTTTTATATCGTTCGGTGCTATTTTTTAATTGAAACCCTAAGGGTTACCTACTTTCTTTATTTCATCACTTTGTAGTACTTCCTGATTTCTAAGTCGCAGATATACTTGGGCAGTGGTCACCACATCCAACTCACAATACTTTATTATCCTTTTAAGATTGTTTTCCTCATAATAAACGTTCCTTACCATGCTGCCATCAATATCTTCTTTTGGGGAGGGTATACCTAGAATATGCGCCATTAATTTTAAGGAGGTATAATGCTTGTAATCTCCAAATTTCCATAGCTCCATGGTGTCTATATGGGGGACTTCCCATGGCTTTTTACCGAAGAGGTCTAGCTTGTGTGGTAAGGATATGCCGTTTATGATCATTCTACGGGCAATGTAGGGAAAATCAAATTCCTTACCGTTGTGCGCACAGAGTATATGCTTGCTATGATTAAAATGTTCATCCAATAGATTTTTGAAATCTTGCAAAAGTTTTATTTCCTCTCCATGAAACGTGGTAACCCTAAAATTTCTAGCATCGCCTTGAAAAGTCATATAGCCTACGGATATACAAATAATCTTACCAAACTCTGCCCAAATACCGGCACGCTCATAAAATTCTTCTGCCGTTATTTCGTCTTTTCTTTGGTATTGGGTCTTATGCGCCCAAAGTTCTTGGGTAGTTTCATCCAATTGATCAAACGAACGCTTTTCCGGTACGGTCTCAATATCTAAAAACAAGATATTTTCAAGATGTATTTTGTCTGGCATAGATGGTTAAGATACTAATAAGTAGATAATTATGGTAATTTCAAATTATTTACTACTCAACGTATGCGTATGTATTTTAGCTTCAATGGCCCATCTGCCTAAGCCCGTATAACCCATCATGGAATGATTTTCAATAGATAACTCATAAATGCTTACCAGATTCTGAGAAACATGGCTTTAATGTAAAAAACGGAACGGGTATCCATTAAAAGTGTATAGCATTAGCTATAGTAACGATAGGGTATAAGGGTTATTTGCTTAGTTTTTGGTAGAAGGTGTTTGTTCAACTGAATTCATCATGTTAAGTGCCGATTTTGCCAGACCACTACCGGGGAATTCCTTTAAAGTTCGCTCATAGTATTCCTTGGCTTTTTTTCCGTCACCAATTTGAGAATAGCAATATCCAATATTGGCCAAGGCCATTTCTCTATAGGACATTTTAGAGGAACTCAACAATGTTACAATTCTATACTTGTCAACCCATTCATGTTTGCTAAAGAACGTGTAACTTTTCTCAAAGTCGGAAATGGCTTCTTTGTAATTTTCTGAATTATTGTTTTTTATGCCATTTCTATGGTCTTTAGAAATTAGGTTTCTTAAGATGAATGAGGTTAATATATAGGTTATTGCACCAATAAGAAATGCATTTTCAGGATAAATCTGATACTATAACCAGACCATACCCGCCATAATTAGTAAATGCGGAATTATTGCGATATAATTGATCTGTCTAACCTTAGGTGTTTTAGAACTCATTGGTGATCTCTATGTTTTGGTTGGGAAATTTTCTTTTCTAATTCCAAATGGCATTGGATTTGGTCAATATCACGGGGTCTTTATCCGTAATTAAAATGGTTTGTTCATGTTGGGTTACATACCCGCCTTTGTTACCAACCAATGTCCACCCATCATTTAATTCTACTGCTATGGTAGATTTTGTTGAAATGAACGTCTCTATGGCAACTGTGGTGTTTTTCTTAAATCTTTCACGATTTGTCCTGACCCTGTAATTTAAAATGTTGTCCGGTTCTTCATGCAAACTTCTGCCCACACCGTGGCCAGCTAGGTTTTTAATGACCTTAAATCCAGATTTTCTTGCTTCCGTTTCTATAATTTGTCCAATGTCCGCTATTTTAACCCCTCCTTTAATGTTCGTAATGGCTTTTTTTAGAATGTCCTTAGAAGCATCTACAAGTGGCTGATGGTTATGAATGTCTTTTCCAAGAACAAAGGAACCGCCATTGTCTGACCAAAACCCGTTCAACTCTGCCGATACATCTATATTTACCAAGTCACCTTCCTGAAGTATTTTATTTTCAGAAGGAACTCCGTGGGCAACTTCTTCGTTAACACTTATGCAGGTATAGCCGGGGAATTATAGGTTTCATACGGTGCGGACCTTGCTCCATAGCGTTTTAAGATGTTACCGCCATAATCGTCCAATTCTTTTGTAGACATGCCAACTTTAGCATACGTTCTCATTAATTTTAGTGTAGTACCTACGACTTCACTAATTTTCTTCATTCCAATTAATTCAGATTCTTTTGATATGGACATCTTGTTCTTTTAATTTACTAAAAGCGAATTTATAATGATTTGAATTCTTTAAACATAAAGATAACTTTTTGCGTAGGATATTTGTTAAAGAAATTCGCAAGCAATGCATTTTTGACATTTTGTTACATGGATGGATGCAATTGAAACCCTTTTTTTATTTTAGATGCGTACCTGATACGCTAGAAATAAGCATCCCATAATAATGGCAATGTTTATACCAGCTCTTATTATCCAAGGAAATTTTGAGTAATCAATTTTTGCATAGTCACTCAGCACCACACTAAGCCCCATAAATAAAAACCATGGGGTAAATAGAAGAACAAACTCCCAGTTTAATAGTATGATCGCTAGGTCATGGAGGAATCCGCAGACAACAAAAGTGAGTATAAGCGATAATGATTTAGGCAATATGAGTTTAAGCGGTTTAAATATATATAGCCCCAGATAATACCCCCAGATTGGATTCCAGTAGTGCCAAAATACCGAGAACTTACCCGCTCCCAGAGACCTGCTCAACATATTACGAAGCGAATGGCTGTTACCCATTGGCACCCCATTTCTTCTTTTTACATAATCGGATAAATTCAAACTATTAAAATTTAAAGGATATTAGCTGTTAGAACTTCTACTCAATGCCATATGTAATGTTGGGTATGGTTTGCCAGAAGAATCCAATGCTGAACGATTTATAGTTTTAAACCCACAATGTTTATAAAACCCTACAGCTTGTTCATTCTGTTCATTTACATCAACTTTAGTTACCTCTAAGTGGTCAATAGCATATGCTAATAATGTTTTTCCTATTTTTTTACCTCTATATTCAGGGTGAATAAATAACATTTCTAAATTTTGGTCTGCTACTCCAAGAAAGCCAACTATTTTTTCATCATCATTACGTATACCCCTTAATTCAACAGCATCTAAATACGTATTTAAAATTAATGGTTTAAAGTATTCAATATCTTCTTCTTTTAAAAAGTGGTGTGTTGCCCTAACTGAAGCTTCCCAAAGTTCAACTAAACTTTTATATTCTTCTTTCTCTATAGTATCAATTTTGTTTATCATTTTTCTAGTTTGTGCTTCCGGAGTTCATTAGAACGACCTTGATTGATGACCGATATAAGAACAGGTCTTTTAATAATCTACACCATAATAAATTCCTTTGTCCAAGTCACATTTTTTTAAATACGCTAATAAAATCTTTTCTTGGATAATTCCTCTGCTACCAAAAAAGCTTATACTATCATTGTCTTTATGTACTAAAATAACAACTGGTTCACCTTCCTTGAGTATGTAAGGAGAATATATTTCATATCCTTTTGAAGGATTTTCTTTTTCCAAATTATAGATAAAATGAATATCTTTTTTTATGAAGTTATTTATAGCACTTTTTTTGTAAACTTTTGTAACTATACCTTGTACAGGAAGGAAGTCTTCATCATTATAATCCTCATAATCACGCTTATCTTTATGATTACAGCTTATAATTATAAAAAACAAGATGATAATCTTTTTCATTGGATATGGTTAGTATTGTACAAGCTGTTACTATAAAATAAGTTATTTACCATAGTTTAAAATAAAGCTGGCGCATATAAACGTCAATTTTAGATAGGCACGGTAATTAGTTCGTAAACACATATATTCCCAGCAATGTAATCAAACAAAATAAAATGGAGTAGTCCTGAATAAAAGAAGGCGAGTTTTTTATGAATTGAATAGTTGATAATCCATGTAAATAACTGCTCAAAGCAAGGTTATGATTCCGTAGTGTTATAAAAATTGCAGGGTTAAAAACCTATTGGTTTAATTTTTATTGACCTATTAGCAGGAGAGAGTGCAGCAATCGGATTATACGTTTGATCGGTAAAGGCTATGTTCAATTTTTAATTTTGCTCAAAATAAACTTATCGGTATCTAGTGCGACAATTTTAAAATTTTGGCCTTGTAGATCAATGGGTACCGTACTTGAAAGCTGCATGGATTTTTCATTGATTTTCCATGTTCCTTGCGAGTAAAACTTTGACATATTTTTACCGTTAAGACATTTTAGAACATAAGAATCGGTTATGGTACTGTCATTTGATATGGTCAAGATGGATCCATAGTCCATATTTGCATTTTCAATTCTTCTATATTCCAATAGTTGCTCGTTATGTTCATCGGATAATAACCAAGACCCTTCTAAATGCTCCAGCGCCACTTTGTTGCTTTTACACGAAAAAAGTACGGTTATCAAAAACAAGCCCATTATGTATCTAGCGGTAGTTTTCATAATTATTGCTATTTAGGTCCAAAACGTATTTTCATACATTTGGCGCTGTTTAACAGTAAGTTACAAAAATTTTTGAAAGGTCTTATGCGGCCTTTTAAATTAAACCCTATTATTTTTGTGCGATGTTACTAGGGGATTTCATCCGCAATTTCTTTCAATAATTTTGCTGTTTTTGAATCGATATCTCCATTGTACACCACATCCGATGCTTTTTTATCTGTCAGCATTTGGTAAAATATACAGGCGTTTAAAAATGCACCATTGGTATTTGGGTGGATGTCATCCTCATAAAGTTCAATTTCAGGAAAGGAGGTCCTAACTTTAAATACTTTGCTACTGTGGTTAGATTTTATGAGGTCGTTTTCTTTGGCAAGCCAATCATACGCTTTGTTGATTTCCGTAATCTCGTGCTCCAAACTCTCAAGAACGGGGGAACAGCATTTTTCTTTTTCTATGGATGGGTCAATTGAGCGGGATGCATAGCAGTATTGTTCCGGATATTCATTTTTAGAAGGCCACGTGTTGAAAAGTATAAACTTGCAATTAGGATTGGAAACTAACTTTTTAATCTCGGAAATGGCCTTGTTGGTTCTAAATTCCCTGTTTTCCGGGATTAAAACACTTACGGTGCCTGTTTGTAAAATAACGATATCCCATTTTTTCTCCGCAATCTTCAATTCCGTTGCTGTTTTCTCGCCTTCCTCTTTTTTTCGTGTGCTAATGCCGTTTTCCGTTCTTGCTGTAATGATGTCAGTTAAATGGCTACGTAATGGGAGCCCGGGAAACGTGCTTTGCTCAATTTTAATATTGGGGTTGGTTTCATTCAGCATTTTTTGCACGGTCTGTGGCATATCATGGAAATAGGTTAAGCTGTTGCCAATGAATAATACGTGTATTGCTTCTGCCGAATCTTTTTGCTTGGATGTACAGCTAAGTGCGCTTAGTAGGATTAAAAACAGTAGGAGGTTTTTCATGAATGAGGGTAATATAGATTGCTGGTAAAGTAAACATATGAGCTCAAAACAGCCGAATAGGCTGACTTGCTATTTTATACTTTATTCGCTGCTTTTTTTCAATTCTCTAATTTCATCAATAAGGCTTTTTACTGTTTAATAATCTCCATGACCATGAGGTGCACGATGTGGGTATTGAACATCTAATTTTTTCCAATAATTATGTTGCATTTCAATTCCAGCTTTTTCAGCTTCTTCTAAATTGTCAAAGATGTTTTCTTCATAAATTTTGTCATGTTTTCCTCGATCGTAATATTTCTCTCTAACATCACTCCATTTACCTATTATGGAATGGTAATAAATGTCAGGGCAAAAATCAGAATATTCATTCCACCAAAATCCTGGAGGTAAAGCAACATATTCATGATTTTCTGGAATTCTATGTGCAGAAATTTTCATATTTCTAAATGCCGTTAATGGTTTTGTATATGAATATTGGCGTGGTTAAGTAACTAATTTAGAAAACATTTACGAGCCATTGAAAATTCTGAAGGAAATTTCCAAGTATATCAGAACCAAGCAATTGTTTATACACGTTATTAACCACTTCGTTTTTTTCTAGCTTAGATTAGTTTGTCAAATTTCAATTTAGTTAGAAGTCAATGTAAGATTTTAATTTTTCCATTTAGCTATTTCGTTCTTTCAACCAGACAAAGAAAATTGCATTAGCCTAGGTGTTTTTTTAAATCAATCACTTTTTTAATTCTTTAAAGTTAACAATGCAATATCTTTAATTACTTGGGTTGGTGAATTGCAATCACAATTACTTAAACCAATAACATAAATATCCTTACTTGGAATATAAACTCCCATTGATTTATAACCAAAAATACTTCCTCCATGTTGTCTTGTTTGGTTGTTATGCATTTCTTTTAAATGCCAACCATAACCATAATTGAATTCTTCGTCATTATTTAATTTGTATTTGGTGAACGCTTTTTCTGATGTTTTTGAATTTATCAAAAGATTTTTGTTTAATGCATTTTGCCATTTCAACATATCATTTACTGTTGACATTATTGAGCCGGAAGAAAACGGAATACTATAACTTATTTGAGTTTTATTTACATATCCATTTTTTTTCTTATGATAACCATAAGCTCTTTTGGGTATAATTTTTCTATCACTACTATAATAAGATGTAGTCATGCCAGCTATATCAAAAATATTTTTTTGGATAAAATCTTCATAGCTTTCTCCGGAAACAATTTCTATTATATATCCCAAAAGCACATATCCCGAATTATTGTAGGCAAACTTTTCGCCGGGTAAAAATTCTACAGGTTCATTTTTAAAAAAATCAACCATCATTTTTGGTGTCATTTCTTTTTTTGCAATATCCCAAAGAGATTTCATTTTTGTAAAACTCTTAATTCCAGAAGTATGTGTTAATAAATGATGCAAGGTGATTTTGCTCCCCATAGGATAATCTGAAACGTATTTAGAAACTGGGTCATTCACATTTAATTTGCCTTTTTCTTCTAATATTAGAATTGAAATAGCCGTAAATTGTTTTGTCATGGAGCCAATTTGAAATACATTTTCAGAAGTTAAATTGATATCTAGTTCTAGATTGGCTTTTCCTAGTGATTTTTGATAAATAGGTTTTCCTCCTTTTGCAACTAAAAATTCACCACCTGGTCCATTTTTATCATTGAATACATGTAGAAGTAAACTGTCTATTTTAGATTCAAGATCTTGTGCAGCAACTGGATATGCCAAATTGCTAAAAATGATAAAAAAAGTTACATACAGATGGGTTAATTTATAATGTATACCTTTCATTTTATAGTTCTTGATTGATTGCTTAATTATTTATCTAGATTTTCGGTCATTTTATAACCTACAAATAATGATACACCTGCCATTAAAAATATCATTGCAGGATAAATGGCACCTTTATCAAATGTTGTGTAAATAGATAACAGCAGTGCAATAAAAACGCCAATGCCAATCCCCATTAACAAAAGTGCTAGATTTAAAAGAATTATTTTCTGAAAAGAATTACTGTTCTTGCCAAAAATACTTGCGTCTGCTCCTTTTTCAATAAGCGCTAGACGTTCTTTGTTTCTAGTAGATAAATAAAGGTAAACGATACCGAAAATTGCTAAAAACAAACTTATTGGAATTAAAATACTAATGTCCATAATTTTTATATTTAAATTGATTAATAATTAAGGCGTTCATTAGCTATGACGGCTATAGTTTCATTTTGGTTACACATTATTAATAATTTTTTTTAACAGTAATATGTAACCATTTGCGGTTTATTGTCGTCTTATCAGTTATATGGGTTTTATAAACGACCAACATCATATTAATCTAATATTAGAAGGAAATACAAATGAATTTTCTGTGTTGGTAAATCAATACAAGGACTTAGTCTTTACACTATCCTATAAAATATTAAAAAGTAAAGAAGAAGCAGAAGAGGCTTCACAAGATACTTTTGTAAAAATTTATCGTTCATTGCATAAGTTTAAAGGAGACGCTAAATTTTCAACTTGGATTTATAAGATAACTTATAATACCTGTTTGGATAAATTAAAAAAATGTAAAGAAATAAACTCAACTATTTATATAGAAGATTTTAATAAGCATCAAGTACATGTAATGGAAGATGTTCTAAACAATATTGATGAGAAAGAAAGAAATCAAAAAATACAAGAGTGCTTGTTTCTTTTACCCAGTAAAGAAGCATTTTTATTAACCTTATATTATTTTGATGACCAGTCTACAGAAGAAATTGCTAAGATTTTGGATTGTAGTGCTAATAATGTTAAAATAAAACTATTTAGAAGCCGAAAAAAACTGGCTTCAATCTTAAAAAGGCAATTAGAACCCGAAATACTTGCATCTTATGAAAGAAAATAACGATAAACTTTTAGAAAAATTAGTAGATAAGATGATGAAAGATTCTCCAGTGGAATCCCCTTCTTTTGATTTTACAGCAAATGTAATGTCTAAAGTTTTTAAAACTAAAACTAATGAAGCTTATTTGTA
The DNA here is from genome assembly GCF_007827235.1 of Maribacter sp. MAR_2009_72. NCBI lineage: Bacteria > Pseudomonadati > Bacteroidota > Flavobacteriia > Flavobacteriales > Flavobacteriaceae > Maribacter > Maribacter sp. MAR_2009_72. The sequence continues at coordinate 2,962,055 of NZ_VISB01000001.1, forward strand.
CAAACCATTGATTCCTAAATCGGTTTTCTTTATCATTTTTGTAAGTGTTATTCTCTTGTTTATGTACGCTTTTATTAATGGTGAAGCATCAACAGATAGTTGGGCTAATCATTTAAATTTCACCAAGGCTTATAGTAAGTTATCAATTTCATTTTTAAGTGTTTCAAAAGAGACAACTTATATAATATTCGCAGCAATTTTAATGTTTTTAGTTCAAATCACATTCTTAAAAAAATACTTTGATAATAAGAAAATGTTCTAATTTAGAAAATGAATTTTTTAGTTTTTAAGTAATGAATGGTAACACAGCGCTATGTACGACATCTGCGAAAGCAGTGGGCGAGTAGTAGCGTTGGAAAAACGAGATGTAGCACATAGGGTCGACGTAGGAGAATGCAACATCATCGGTCTAGTATAAGAATAGTAGCGGATTTTCACGCACTTACTTTTTAGTTAAACACAGACCTTTTTTATATTTACTTACTTTCGTTTTGGCGATTAAACCGCTATTATTTTTATACATTGTTGTACACAGTGCTTGTTCCTTCCTTTGGTAGCCAATCGTTCGGAATTAATTTCAATCCATCTCTCCAAATTTCAGTAACCGAATTTCTAAATCTGTCATTGTTAAGATAAGCGTGGTCTGTAATTATGACTTGTAAATTTGGTGTCAATGATTCTACCACATTAAACATAAAATCAAACATCTTATTTACTGCTATCTCATCTGCACTTACTTCAACGACATTATCACTCTTTTCTGGTGGATAATAAACTTGGGTTGGTTGGTCAATAATTATAAAATTTGGAACAGGTCTGTCGTTTTGAATGAAATGTTTATGAAGTGCAAATACAATAAGCAAATGATATGCAACCCAATTAGCACCACTACCAATTTGTGGCAAAGCAATTGGCTTAGTTTCAGAATCAATAAACATAGTTAACCGATTGATATCAAACCTGATTGGATTATCCTCATATTCAACATCTAAACCTTCTACCCATTTACTCATTTGAAGATTGATTTTATTTAATATTGACAATAACATTTCTTTTTCGTTATCGCTATCAACTTCTTTTTCGAGGTTAGTAATTCTAGTTTTTAAATTTTCAATTTTAGAATCAATACTTTCAGTTTCTTGTTCGACAACAACACTTTCTAAAAATAAACTGACGCGACCAATTATCTTTCCTCTTCGTAAATTTAGGTCTCTTACGGTTCTCGCCTTTTCATTTTGGACATAGAGTGCCGAAATACTCTTTTCAACCCTTTTCAAATCAGTTTCTAATGAATGATATTGCGTTTCTACAGAGTCAATATAAGATTGTATCCTAGGGCTTTCAGCTTTGGTAAACTTTAGGTCTTCTCTAATATTTGCTAAGGACTTATTTATGTTATCTATTGAAGGTATTGGATTGGTCAAATCATTTTCGCACAATGGACATAATGATTTATCCTGATTAGAATCGTTATATAGATTAATTGATTCTAGTCGTACTTCCTGTTGTTTTGCTTCTGATGAGTAACCAAATGAGTTTTTTAGATAGTCTGTCGCTGCCTTTTTATTGTCTGATATTTTACTTAATTCAGTTTTTAACTCACTTCTTTTGTCAATTAGTTCTTTTAGTGCTGAGTTTTCCGCTTTAACCTCCAATGGTTGATATTCCCACTTTGACACATATTCTAAAAATGAATAAGCATCCTTTTGGTTCTGTGGGTTGACTGATTTTTCTAATATGCCAATTTCCTTTGCTTCATCAATAAGAGAAAAGGCTTGACTAATTCCTTCCGATTTTATTTTCTCTGACTCTCGTTTTTCTCTTAATAACCTATTTAATAGTTTTTTAAGTTGTGTTATTTCGCTTTCTATAGCTAGAGAATTTTCATTTACTGCTCCTAAAAAATAAGGAAGAGTATCTTTTATAGATTGGGGAACAAATTCTTTATTCTGATTGTAAAATAATTGATATGGGTCAGCTACCAAATATTGAGGTTGGTAACAATAAAAACGTGAATGTTTGAAATTAGCCTTTAACGGTTCTCTAGTTAATGAATCAGGAACGTGAACATTTTCCGAAACACCAATTTTTCGAGTCAAAAACTCTTTTAGAGAGTCAATGTTTAAATTAGAGTTTAACTCATCTAATTCAGGTAAGTTATCCCCTAAATTCCTAATTAAACAAACTGTTGTGGATGCTTGAACACCCTTTACGTTAGGGTTTTCACGTGCAATAAAAGCAGTCTCTGAATCTTTAAATTTTACTAGAATACTAAAATATGAAACAGTATCACGTATTATTCCTTCTGGGATATCGCAACCGCTTGAAGCTAAACAATAATTGATTATTTCAATCAATGCAGATTTTCCCGATTTCGATTCTCCCGTTATTATGTTGACTTTACCAATTTCGAACGGTAAAACTCGTTTTTCTCCACTAAGACTATATAGTATAATTTTCTGTATTTGCATATTTACGGCGTGATTCTTAAAAATGAATAAATTGACTTAACATCACTAGTTGAAGATAGCCACTTTCCAAGCATCTCTGCTTTTTTTAATATTTCATTATATTCTTGATAATCTTCTTTATTTATTTTTTTAACTCTTTCATCACTTGCAACGATTTCAGCATTATCATTGAACTCTATTTTGTTATGAGCTAAAAGAAAAGACAAAGCTTCTTTGGTATATTTGACCATACTTTTTGTGCGTTTTGAAAAATCAAAAAATAAATCATCATTTTTCTCAACCCAAACAAAGAAATATGTTCTGACTGACCTTGGCATACGTTCTCTAGTTGCTTTGTGTAAAACTATTGGCAAAATTATGAACGCATATGCATAAGGAAATTTTGTGTTCGTATGTTTATTATATTCTTTAGCACAAACCCTAATTATTTCTCCACAAAAAGCAGGATTAAATAGATTTGCAACTATAGTGTTTCTCTCTGTCCAACTTATGTTCATATTTCGTCTTTAAAGTTTGGATGCCAACCTATTTTTTTAGAGTCAGCAAGTATTTGGTAACTTCCTCTAGTTAAATAATCTTGATTAAATTTTTCTCTTATTTTAATTTGAGGACAAGTTTTCGCAAACTGTTCCAAATAGAAACCTTTTCCTAAATCTGTTAGTTCATCTAAGGATTTATCTTCTGCTTCGTCACTCATAATGTCAAATATGTTTTTCCAATAATCGTGTAATTTTAAATCATATTCTTCTTCTTCGTCTGGATTTAATAGATGAAGTCGTAACCATTTTGAGCGTTGTTCGAATGCTCTTCTAAAATCACTTATTGCGAGTTTTAATATTTTTGAATTAGATTTTATTTTAATTAATTCTAGTTGTTTTAAAAAGTTTCTTTCTTTCAAATTTTCTACGTCTTCATCAGTTATTTCTAACTGAACAGGAAAGTGATTAGGTAGGTTGTCTGCTTGAAAAGAATCACTAATATTTGCTATTTTAAGTTGTAATTCACTTGAACTAATAGAATCAATATTTAAAGTCAAATTATCAATGGATTTCCTAAACCACCAACCTTCTAAAATTTCAAGAAATGCATCTATAGTATTTGGATAAGTAGAAAAAATCAACTCCTTTTTGATTTTATCATTAATTTCAGTAATGCCAATTGAATTATCTAAAATACGAATACGCTTAATTAGATTTTTTTTATTTTCTATGGATAGGTTTTGATAAGCCAAGTAAGCCTTTTCATTAGTTTTATTTGTGGACTCAATTGCTATTTTATCTAGAGCACTAATAACTTCTAAAACCTCACTATCTAAAGTTATGTTTTTTTTGAACTTATGAAGTACACTTGTTTCTGGAATCTCTTCTGTTGTTATTAGATTGAAAATTGTTGAGTCCAAATCTATCGTTCCATTATTTATGTACTCAGACCATATTCGAATAGTTTTCCAAAAATCTACGCTTGCATCTGTAAGATTTGCTTTATTCTTAATATGTAATTTAGTTTGTAAGAGCTGTAAAGTATTAATATCCTCAATTTCAATATCATCCAAGTTTTCAATTCTAACTTTTGGATTATCAAGTTCCTTCGAGTGTGTTAATAAAATTAATAAAGCATATTTGATTTGATAAAAGTAGCCTAGTGATGGTTCTTTCGCAGAAAAGTCAGTAAATGTTGATGTCATAAATTTAAATTTTGTTCAGTTACCTGAGTTTTCTGTGCATTGTGTACAACGTTTAGTATATGGCAAGTAGGGCAGTAGAAAGCAATAAACTTTCAAGTTTGCACTGAGCCAAAACGTTGTATTTTGTTTTTAATTTGTTCATTCTTAAAAGCCAAATCAACGATTTGTCGGTATTGGTAAATAGCAGTGAACTTTCGTAACCAATGAACGCCCTATTTGCTATATACCGTGTTAGCTGCTGGCTTTTTTCCATTTGTCTACTCGTTCAAAAATTCTATTTCCTAATTCAATTCCTTCTTCTCCAACAAAATCATCCCAAGCGCAAGTTGGAGCAAACCATAACCAGAAACGTGATAAGTCCGTCTGGTTGCCAAATTCAATATCATCAATAGCTTCTATAAGAGCTTCATGAAATTCTTCAGCGGACAAAAACTCTCCTGAGTATCCGCCTTTATATTCAGCTAGTATTTTTTCTGCTGCATGCAAATCTTCAAGTAATTCAAAGAACTCCCACTTTTTCCAATAGTCAACTTTTGAAAGATTATCAGGTCTATTGCTTTTGAATATTTTACTCAGAATTCCCATTTTGTTAGTAGATGATGATTTTTACTGCTAAGTATATTGACAATCCTAAAGTCGTCAAAATTGCAAGTAAAGACCTTAGGTTTTGTTTGTTAATCATCTTACCATACTTCTCTACATCTGTCGAGAGGTTCCAATTCATACGTTGAGATGCATGTCTGTAAACTTCCATCTGTCTTTGTTCGAGAAATATCAGGTAGAAAATATTCAGAAGAGGTAAAAGAGCTATCCAAATATTGAAAATTGGGTTTTCAGATGGGAACTTACCAAAACCGACAAAAGCAGCAATTAAAATACTATTTACACTAAACAGCTTGTCGTGTATGCGGTCAAAACTCGATTGAATTTTTGTTGCAGCTTCATCTCCTTCTTTTTCCGCTTTCTTTATTAATTGTTCCGATTCAGAAGTCAATTCATCAGTAGAAACTCTTGCTTCATTTTTCTGAAGAAGGTCTCGAATCTCTTCTAATATTTTGGTTGTCTTTGAATCTTCCATTTGCTTGCAGCTAACAATCGTATATGTGCACTATTACACATATACTCTAATATTAAGGAATATAGATAATAGCTTAATTTCTATCCTCTGATATCCTGGTCAAGAATAAACCTACAAATATTTGCGTATTTTCAATTACGGAAATCTATAATCGTCTCACATTTAACAGGTTTCATAGGAAAAGTTAAAAAAGTGGTTTTAAAATTAGCAAACTAGGTACTTAGTCTGTTCTGGCGGAATATTTTGGTAACATCACTAGAGTGGAGTGCCCACAGGCGTGTTGTATGCAGGGTAAGCGGCAGAGCACGGTAGCGCCCTTTTTGGGAACCTTGACCCAGTTCATGGGACTGTGGGAGATACATACATCGCATTCGCACTGGCGAATATTGACGGTCAACTACTAACAGGCTATAAAAAAAGCCCCTTGAAGAGGCTTATATCGGTCGTATTTATTTCTAATCAATGGCTTGTAAACGGTTACCATTGTTATAGTTTGTTTCCTATTTTACTATTTTTCAATATCGTATTCTACTGAAATTAATTCAATTGAATTTACAGTAGCAAGACCTGTATCATATGATTCTTCCTGGTCAAAACTTAGAGTACATGCTGAATTTGGACTAATTTCATAACAAGGCGAAAGGTTAGAGGAAATCTGGGAAGTAACAAGTCCATCAGCATTTGTAGTTATAGTATGATATCCTTTTATTGATTTATCGTTTGGGTTTATGAAATTTATCTCATAATGTAATCTTTGAGAATTATTTCCTGTGTCAGGAATGAATTCAAAAAATAATATTTCAATTTGTACACTTTCAAGTGTATCTTCTTCCATTATATCATCACTATTATTGCTACATCCATTTAGCACTAATAATGCTACTATTAGCGAAAAAACTTTTTTTATCATTAGAACACTTTTTTAAATTTTTTTTATTGGAATATGAAGGTAATTGGGCATCTGCCTTTTGATTTATTGAAAGACCCATTCACTTTTTAGGAAACCATATTGGTCCGTTTTTACAAGTCTTACTTCCTTTTCCCATATTACATAACCTGAACTACCTTGTACAAATAAATCTTTCTTTATAAATATAGCCAAATTTAAAATTTGGCAACTTTCAAAAAATGCCCAAACCGTGGTGTTAACTACAAATTGCGCTATTTTAATATACTTTGTTAGCAGTAGTAATTTTTCAATTAAATGATGTCCTGAATTGCAATGGTGTTTGTTGTGTGTTTTTACTTTTATTTTGAGATGTAAGCCGCTATTACTTATACACCGTGTCATCTGCCGGCTCATTTTCAATTTCTAACCAATTCAGTTGATATTCTTGCTCATAGAGATTCTTATCTTTAGTTACCGAATCTTTGTAATCACTTAGTCCAACTTCCCCTTTTTCTACAGATAAATTTGATTTTGTGCTTTGCTTAACCAGGTCTTTCATCTTATCTGTTACCGGCATAAATCATCATTTTTTTCATTCTGTTTTGCTTTCAGCGTACCGGCCAAGCGTAGTGCGGAGGCAAGGAAGCTTTTGGTTTCCGCCTGCCTGCCCGCGAGGCAGGTATATACAGACCTTGTGATCTTGCCTTAAAGTCCGCATTATTTTTAGGGATTGTTGTAAAACGTTTTAATCCAGTGTAAATTCAGGGTTTAAGAATGTATAAATCTGTCCGCCAATATTGACAGTTATTACGTCATCATTAATTTTATTCAAAACATCAAATCGATTTTCCAATTCAAGTTTTTTTACAAATAGAACTCGTTGTTGTGATTTATTAATATGACTATTTCCTATCAATTTCTTCTTTTCAAAAACTCCATGTTTACTTGATTCAACAGAAATAGGTATATCTTTTATTGGTAACGTTGATGACCCACTCATGGCTATTAGAACTATTAAAGAATTATGGTAAGTACCGTAATCTTGCCAGAATCCTGGCATTATATTTAAATTAGAATTAACATTGAATTTCACATTATAAAAATCGCCTTGGATTTCATTAAAAGTGCCACTTTCATTAAAAAACAAGTAAGGTAAGAGCCTAAAATATGATTTTTTATAAGTTGAATTAATGGCGGCAATTCCATTTGAATTCAATTTGGAGGCTGGAATTTCAGATTGTATTTCAGGTCTTGGCAATTTAGATGTGCTCGAGCAGGAAATTACAATTAGTGATATTAAATATAGTAATCGTTTCAATTTTTTAAGTGTTTTATAACGGTGTTGGCTTTTTCAGTTCCAATTCCGCTATCTTTTAATTTTAGTGCTTTTTATCGTGACAAGGCTTACAAATAGAAACTAACCATTTTATTGGTTCCTTTCCGATATTCTTTTTTGCATATCTTTTATGGTGAACTTGTGTCGCTCGTTTTCCACAATAAACACATTTCCAATTATCTCTTTTGAGAACTATATATCTTTTTCTTTTCCAATCGTCTGATTTTAAATAAACGTTTCTATAATAATCTCGACGACGTTTTCTTTTGATGTCAAATCTCCATTGCTTAAATAGCCAACCACCAATTCCAAGAATTATTAATAATAAAATTTCAGAACTCATTCAAAAGTTATTTTTTTCGAACGGAAAATTGGCTTTTTTATAATGTCCTCCAGTATTAAAGCCAACAAGCATATACGTGCACTTTTACACATATACCCTAATAGCGATGAATATGTGTAATATTTTATTTTTCTAATCACTAGTATCCTATTCAAGAATAAACCTACAATTATTTGCGTATTTTCCATTACAGAAATCTATAATCGGCTCCTAAATAACAGGTTCCTAAGGAAAAGTTAGGAAAGTGGTCTTAAAAATCACGAACCAACTAACTAGTCGGTTTTGTGTTGAAAAATGTAAATAGACCATGTGAAATGATAGGATAGGCGTTACTGGAATATCGACCTAATGCATGAATTCCTTCATTTAGAGATGATCTAGGGTCGTTAACCGACCAAGCGGTCTGTTTTTAAGCAGGTAAACAAAAGGGGTTTTAAAACAAACTTTGTTGTTTGTGCGGACTTTCATGCTCCAAAAGCCATTTTTTTCTGTGTAGACCGCCGGCATATCCCGTAAGGGCGCCATCACTACCTATGACCCTATGGCAGGGCACCACGATCCATAACGGATTTCTACCATTGGCCGAACCTACCGCCCGTATGGCCTTGGCATCGCCCAACTGTTTGGAGAGCTGCAGGTAAGATAGGGTTCTCCCATAGGGTATAGTTTCTAGGGTAGCCCACACTTTTTTCTGAAATTCCGTGCCTTGCGGATTCAGTTTTAAGGAAAACTCCGTGCGGCTACCTTCAAAATATTCGTTGAGCTGGTATACGGCATCCTCCAATGATTCTGGGATAATATCGGTAAGGGGTTCTTCGGTATTTAAGATGACAATAGAGGATATTCCATCGGCATCACCAACTATTTTGGCAATACCTAGCGGAGTCTTTATGAATGCGGTATCCTCCATGGGTTGTTATTCTTTATCGGGACTGGGCTCTGCCGGTTTTTCTATCACTCCGGATTCCTTAGCGCGTACTTCCCAATTCTTACGGGCCAATGCCTGTAAATCGGCTATATTATCGCTCTCATCCATAATTTCCAGTCCTAACAAGGTCTCAATTAGGTCTTCCATGGTTACTAGTCCGCTGACCGATCCATATTCATCTACGACCAGGGCAATAGCCTCGCGTTTTTCAATCAGGGTTTCGAACAACGTAGGGATGGGAGTGCTTCTACGGGTCACCAGAATCTCACGTTTTATTTCCTTTAGCGGAATATCGCCATTCTGGTTGATCATTTCCTCCAAAATGTTATCCTTGAGGACAAAACCGGTAATATTATCCATTTTATCCGTAAAGACCGGAATTCGGGAAAACCGTAGTTTCTGGTTGTCCTTGAAAAAATCTGCAATGGTCTTCTCTTCGGATGCTATTTTCATTACCGCCCTAGGGGTCATGATATCCTTTACATGAATATCCTCAAAACGGAGTAAATTTTTAATAATCGTAGATTCCGATTTTTCAAATACACCCTCCTTATGGGCCATATCTGTCATGGCATGAAAGTCTTCTCGACTTAAAACGCTGCCGTGGTGTTTGCCGCCACCCACCATTTTGGTAAATAGGCGTAACAGCCATAACAGACCGGTATATTGTAGGCCTACGACCATAATTTTCAAGGTCTTGGCAGAAAAATTAGCCAATTGTTTCCAATAGGTGGCCCCTATGGTCTTCGGGATAATTTCCGATGCCACTAAAATTAAGATGGTCATTATGGTAGATACGATCCCTACCATAAGGTCTTCTGTAAATTCCATACCAAAAAGAGACCTGCTTTGGTTGCCGTATATTTCCGCATAGGCTGCTTTTGCCTGTACCCCCACCAAAATGGCACCTACCGTATGTGCAATGGTGTTAATGGTAAGTATGGCGATCAAAGGCTGGTCAACATCCTTCTTTAGCTCTTCCAAGGTTTTGGCATAGCTTTTACCTTCCTTAAGCTTAACGTTAATAAACGTGGGCGTTATGCTCAGTAATACCGCTTCTAATATTGAACATAGAAAGGAAAAGAAAATTGAAATTAATGCGTAGAAAATTAATAGTCCCATACGGTTGTTTTAAACCTCTAATATATCAATAAATATACTAAGGTGTGTGCTGTAAAACGTTATCAAATGCCTTATAAAATACTTGTTGAATGGCAGGTCTTATGTTTAGGTCGTAAATATTGCGATTTTCACGGGTGGGATATACCCTGTTGGATAGAAAGATATACACCAATTGATGTTCTGGATCTGCCCAAACAAAGGTGCCGGTAAAGCCACTATGACCAAAACTAGATGCACTTACCTGGGGTGCCGGGTAGGCATTGGCCAAGGTAAACTGATCATTGTCCAAATAAGGTTTGTCAAAACCCAAGCCTCTTCTATTATCATTTTCTGGATATTGAACCCGTGTAAATTCTTTTACGGTATTCTCCTGTAGATATCGTTTACCATTGAAAAGTCCGCCCTGTACATACATTTGCATGATAATCGCCAAATCTTGCGCGGTACCGAATAAGCCGGCATTACCGGAAATGCCACCTAATAACGATGCATTTTCATCATGTACCCAGCCTTGGGTCAAGGTATGTCTATAGATAGTGTCTAACTCCGTAGGAACAATGTTATTGCTGAAATTTTTGGTACTTGGGAGAAAACCGAAGGTTTTCATACCAAGTGGTTTATAAAAATTCTCCTGCATATACTCGGCATAGGGCGTGCCTGTTAATTGCGTAATCAACTCCGGAAAAATGAGGAAGGACAACCCGGAGTATTTGTATTTTTTTTCGCTAGAAACGTCCGAGCGATTAATCATGCGGTACATTTTTCTATGGAACCTGTTTTTGACATAGATCCCGTCAAAAGCTTTGTTGCTAAATCGTTTATTAGGAGTCCTACGGATGAACCTTTTTTTAAACCGACCGTTATTTTTTAAGGTTTTGCTCAAGAAAACAATGTAAGGTTCTAGTCCTGCTTGATGCGCTAAAATTTCGCGAAGCGTAATAGTTGCTTTGTCTTTCTTTCTTTTCCAGGGTTTCCAATAGGTGCTAAAAGGGACATCCAAATTCAACTTGCCTTCTTCCACTAATTTCATGATGGCAGGTAGGGGACCCAAGATTTTGGTGACCGATGCCAAATCATATACATCATCTAAGGCGACAGGTTGAATGCTATCGTAGGTATGGAATCCGTAGGCGTTATGAAAAATGATGTTTCCTTCTTTAGCAACCAAAATCTGAGCGCCCGGAAAGGCCTCTTTTTTTATACCATTTGTTATAATACTGTCTGTTTTGCTGTAAATAGCGATAGAATCCAATTCATAGGTCGCCAAGGAAGCTTTTTGTAAACTAGAACCTACCGGAAGCAACAAATGTTTTTCTTCGCCCTTCTGGGCAACCGCAATCAAACAAAATAAACCGAAAAGTATAAACAAATAGTTGCGCATATTACCCTAAGAGTTTTACGGCATCTTTGGCAAAGTAACTGGCCATAATATTCGCACCTGCTCTTTTAATTGCGGTCAGTTGTTCCATCATTACGGCATCATGATCTAGCCACCCTTTTTCAGCTGCGGCCTTGACCATGGCATATTCACCGGAAACCTGATACACGGCAACCGGAACGTCCACTTCATTTTTTATTTCACGTACAATATCCAAATAACACAATCCTGGTTTTACCATGACGATATCCGCACCTTCATCGATATCCATTTGGGTTTCCCGAATGGCTTCAAATCGGTTCGCATAATCCATTTGGTAGCTCTTTTTATCCTTAGGCACATTTTTGATGTCTACGGGAGCAGAATCCAAAGCATCTCTAAACGGACCGTAAAAAGCACTGGCATATTTTGCGCTGTAGGCCATAATACCGGTGTTTAAATAGCCCTCATCTTCCAAAGCCTCACGAATACTGATAATACGACCGTCCATCATATCACTAGGTGCCACAAAATCGGCTCCTGCCTTGGCGTGAGATACGCTCATTTCGGTTAATACCTCTACACTTTCGTCGTTCAAGATTTCTCCGTCAGCAACAATTCCGTCATGACCATAAGAAGAATAGGGGTCAAGGGCAACATCGGTCATCACCAACATATCCGGACACGCGTTTTTTACTGTTTTTATGGCCAATTGCATTAATCCGTTTTCATTCAAGGCTTCAGAACCCTTGTTGTCCTTTAAATTATCTGGCACCTTCACAAAAAGAAGCACCGAATGCAAGCCCATGTTCCAAAGTTCTTTTACCTCCTTGGTCAAATTGTCCAAACTAAGACGGTAGTAGTTGGGCATAGAGGGTATTTCTTCCTTGATTCCCTTACCTTCTACTACAAATAAGGGTACTAAAAAATCGCTTGGTGCTATTATGGTTTCCCTTACCAAACTGCGTACAGCTTCTGAGCTTCTTAATCTTCTTGGGCGTATATGTGGATACATAATTCTATATTTATTTCTAGTTCTTGGATTCCTGACTTTTTTTGATAATGCTTTTAAGCCGTTCTTTTCTAAGGGCAGCCTCTTTTTTCAATTTGTTCTTCTTTCTATCCATTAGTTTGGCATGCTTTGCTTTGTTCAACGTATTTTTAGCCTTGCCCTTTTTTGCCATACCTGAATATTTATGTTCAAACGCTTTATTGCCCCTAATCTCTTAGTGGGTATGCAATACAACGTACATCTCTTGAAGTTTTACAAAAATAGGGGAATTTGAAGAATAGCTACAGCCGTAATTACTTATTTTTATAGGCTTAGTCGCTAAATGACTTTGGATGCAGAAAATACGTGACCTCTTAAAGTTCAAATATACCTGGAGAACCTATCAACAACAATTTTTAGATGGTTTTCAAGAGCATATTAAAGATGAGCACTTACACGTAATAGCACCGCCTGGGTCTGGTAAAACCATATTGGGCTTAGAAATTTTGACCCGTATAGGTAAGCCCACCTTGGTGTTGGCGCCAACATTGACCATACGCAATCAATGGCGATCCAGGTTATTGGAGTTTTTTACGGCAAAGCAGGATTTCAAGTTTTCATCCCTTGATATTAAACAACCTGATTTCATTACTTTTTCCACCTATCAGTCGCTTTATGCGCTAACGAAATCTTTTGATAATAATGGGAAAGAAATGTTGGTGGAATTTATAAAATCTCATGGTATACAGACCTTGGTTTTAGATGAGGCGCATCACCTTAAAAATGAATGGTGGCATTGCCTGTATCATCTTAAGGAAATTGAAGGGTTAACGGTTGTTTCCTTGACCGCTACACCACCATACGACAGTTCTACTACTGAAATCAACCGTTATTTTAGTTTATGCGGACCTATAGATGATGAAATTGCCGTGCCTGATCTTATAAAGAATGGAGATCTTTGTCCGCATCAAGATTTTGTCTACTTCTCAAAACCAGAAGAAGCCCAGATCAAGTATATCGTTAACTACAGGGAGCAGATCTTAAATTTCACCAATAATCTTATTGCAAATAAGGGGTTGCAAGAAAAGTTGATTACGCAAGATTTCTATGTGAACCCTAAAGAATCGTTGGATTATATTTATCAACACCCTAGATTTTTCTCTTCAATTATTATTTACCTGCATGCTTGTGGTTATGCGGTAAATGAACAGAACTTAAAGATACTTGGCTTTTCTACTAATGACGTAAGCTTCCCTAGTTTTACGTATGAATGGAGTGAGGCATTGTTGCAAAATCTGTTGGTGGATCAACGCGAAACTTTTAAGGCCTTTGAGGAAATTTTAATGCCTTTGGAAAAGGAACTAAAGCGAATAGGAGTACTAGAGAATAAGCGGGTCAATTTCGTGGGTGATGAGGTCTTGTACCGAAATCTGTCAAATAGCCCTAGCAAACTGGAGAGTATTTACCAAATCGTAAAAAGCACGGATGCGAATCTTGGTGATGCCGGGAGAACGGTAATTTTGACGGATTTTATCCGAAAGGAGTTTTTAGATTTTGAAGAAAGTGATACTAAAGCATTAAACAAGCTTGGGGTGGTTCCCATTTTCAAATACATTTTGGCCAAACAGACCGGTGATGAAAAGTTAGGTGTGTTGACCGGTTCAATGGTCATAGTGCATGAAAATGCATTACCCAATTTAAAACAACTTCTGACTATTGAAAAATTACAAGTACATCCTGTTGAGGGGTCTGTAGGATACCTATTTATTCAAGTGCCCGAAGCACGTAAGAACAAGATAGCGGAATCTATTACACAATTGTTTGAAGACGGAGTGATAAAAACCCTGATCGGAACCAAGGCATTTCTTGGTGAAGGGTGGGATGCTCCTTGTATAAACACCTTGATCTTGGCTTCTTATGTAGGTTCTTTTGTTTCTTCCAATCAAATGCGAGGGCGTGCTATTCGGGTAGATGCCAACAATCCTGATAAAACCGGAACTATTTGGCACTTGGCCTGTTTAGATCCAACGGCCACCGATGGTGGTAAGGACATGGAAAAACTGCAGCAACGTTTTGAAGCTTTTACGGGTGTCTCTCTACGTGATGAAATCTATATTTCCAATGGAATAGACCGATTGGTATTGCCTTTAGAATGGTCAGAAACTACCAATTTAGAAGGGATTAACGCAGATATGCTTGAACAGGCACAGCAAAAATCTGAATTTAAAAGTAGATGGCATCAAGCGATTGAAAAAGGAAATGTTTTGGTGAGAGAACTGAAAATACCTTCAGCTAGCGATCAACCTTTTGCAAAAATAAAGAAATTACATGCCTTAAATGCCGGGAAGTATGTCATGCTAGAGGTCGTCTTAGGTGTTTCTATATTTGTCCCTGAATTTTTAATTAAAAATATGGGCGCCGTAATAGGCAAAGGGCTTATACAGGTGATCTATTTATTTTGTGCCGCCCTAATTCTTGGTTTTGGTCCAAAAACATTTAAAGCGCTGAAACTATACTTTTTGTTCGGCAATCAATACAAGAAAACAAAGAAAATTGGCAAGGCTTTGTTGGCCTATTTGTTAGATGATAAAACAACATATTTCGAGTCAAAAAATGCCATAATACATGCTGAACAACATATAAAAGGAGCTTTTTCCATTTATTTAAAAAATGCCAGCCAGCATGATAGTAATGTATTTGTATCGCTTTTAGAGGAAATCATTGCACCAATTGATAATCCTAGATATCTATTGGTCAATAGTAATTGGTTGAAGCGTAAACTAAAAATTAGAAGCTATTATGTTGTACCAATGGATATAGGAAAAAACAAAAAGGAAGCCTTAGTCTTTCAAAAATATTGGAATTCTTATGTGGATCGGTCAAAAATAAAGTTCACAAGAACCCTTGAGGGGCGTAAAGAGCTTTTAAAAGCCAGATTTTCGCATCTTAAATATCAATTTGAAGAAGTGGCAAAAAAGTCCATTACCTGGAAATAGTTTAGATGTTGATTTCCCCTATCAAATAACAAACGGCATTTCCTGAAATCTTTACCCGATCACCAAGATACTCACATTGTATATCACCGCCCCTTTCGGATAATTGTTTTGCCGATAGGGATTTTTTATTCAATTTTTTTGACCAATACGGAGTTAATGTAGTATGTGCCGAACCTGTAACAGGGTCTTCTGGAATGCCGCATTGTGGTGCAAAAAAGCGTGATACAAAATCTACCTCGTTTCCTTTAGATGTGATGATTACTCCCCTACAATCCAATTCATTTAACAAATGAAAATTAGGAGTCATAGCCTCAATTTCTGTTTGCGTTTCATACACCAACATATAATCTGTTTTTCCTTTATAGGTCTCTAAAGGCTTTTTACCGATAGCTTCTGTGATGTTATTCTGTTCAGATACTTGTTTAAGTTCATCTGTTGGGAAGTCCATGGTCAATGTTCCCTGTTCATTCTTTTCAACAATGAGCTCACCACTTCTAGGCGAAATAAACTTTAGGGTATTTTCTTTGAAACCGTAGTAATTGTAAAGGACAAAGGCTGTTGCCAATGTAGCATGACCACAAAGGTCTACTTCAATTTCTGGTGTAAACCAACGCAGTTCATAATGGTCATCTTTCTGTACGGCAAAGGCGGTTTCTGCCAAATTATTTTCTGCGGCTATTTTTTGCATGAGGTCGTTTGATAACCATTCCTTTAGAATACAAACGGCAGCTGGGTTACCACCAAATAATTCTTTGGTAAAGGCATCAATCTGATATATTTTTTGCTTCATGGTATTAAGATTTATTCAATCCCTAATTTACGACTTATCTCATCTGCTTTGGCGATCCATTTTTTAGAAGCGTCAAATCGGTATCCCACATAAAACTCCAAAAAACTGATGGAATCGTCTAAAATAAAATTTTCATCGGAAGTGTGGGTCAGTAATTGGGTGTTCATATTTACACCTCCAAAAAATGATTCGGAGTTATAGCCACCGGTCATTCTAAATACAAGTTGTGCCAATCCGTTAAATGAGGTGTCTCCGTCGGTACTAGAATAATTAAATCCTAAACCTCCGGTAGCGCCTGCAGAAAGTAAGTAGTTCTCGTCAAAAACCCAATTGTAATAGTAACCAGGACCTACAGCCACCTTAAACGATTTTTCCAGTTGGTTTTCTATTAGCGGATCTTCTAATTTAAACTTGGTGTAGTAATAGGAAATGCTGGGTATAAAACTGCCCACGCTTTGGGTCTGCCATTCATTTTGAAACCCTATAGCGCGAAACGAAAAATCAGGATTAAAGATGTAACTGGAGCTGCCGCCTATTTTTAAGGTTTTCAAGTCGTCCACGGGCAAAGTAAAGTCCTGGGTACGAACAAAGAATCCTTTCTGCTTGTAATAATCTATGGTCTGCATGAATTGACCAAAAAACGTTCTAACATTGAACGTAATTAATTTAGAATCGCCATTGTCCTTGTTTTCGGACAAGAAATTGGGTGCATAGCCTAAATCAACCTCTAAGAACCGAAATAGAATAGATAGTCCTAGGTAACTTTTATCGTTGGGTATGAACTCTGTTTTATTTCGTGTAATCTTGTCTCTAAGCGTAAAATTATTTGAGGTGGTCTGTAGTGCCAGTCTCAACGTAATTTTGTCCGGAAAGTCTTCTTTATATTGTGAATTTTGAGCAGTACAAAGGTTAATTGAGCAGAACATACCCAAAATAAGCAGTACTCTTATACCCATTCTTTTGGTGCTTTTAAAATATTCAATAATCGCTCTTCTTCACTGCCTTCTTCAGGTTGGTGATCATAACGCCATTGCACATGTGGTGGCAAGCTCATTAAGATGCTTTCTATACGCCCATTGGTTCTTAGTCCGAATAACGTACCCTTATCATGTACTAGATTAAATTCAACATATCTACCGCGTCTAATTTCTTGCCAATCTCTTTGTTCCTTAGTGTAGGCAAGGTCTTTTCGTTTTATAACGATTGGTACATAACATGATAGGAAACTGTTGCCAACTTCCGTAACAAAGTCATACCACTGTTGCATGTTCATCTCAGGAGTGGCTTTGCAATAGTCAAAAAATAAACCGCCTAGTCCACGTGCCTCATTTCTATGCGTATTCCAAAAATACTCATCGCATCTTTTTTTATAGGTATCATAAAATGTGGGCTGATGTTTGTCGCATGCTGTTTTACACACTTGGTGAAAATGAACGGCATCTTCATCAAATAGGTAATACGGAGTCAAATCCTGACCACCACCAAACCATTGATCTACAATTTCACCTTGCTCATCATACAATTCAAAATAGCGCCAATTGGCATGAACGGTAGGCACCATAGGATTTTTTGGGTGCAAGACCAAGCTTAATCCACATGCAAAGAAATTACCTTCCTTCACTTCAAAATATGCTTTCATGCTATCGGGCAATTCCCCATGAACGCCAGAAATATTTACGCCTCCTTTTTCAAACACTGCTCCATTTTCTATAACACGGGTTCTACCGCCACCACCTTCCGGGCGTTTCCAGATATCTTCTTGAAAAGTAGCTTTACCGTCTACCTCTTCTAATTTAGTGGTTATCGTATCTTGAAGTTGTTGTATGTATGCGTAAAATTTATCTTTCATGATCTAAAACGTAAAGTTCCATAGCTAACGGTTTTTCGTTAGGTGGGGTAAAGAATTTTTTTAAGGTTTCTTTCCAAAGATAGCCACATTTTTCTGCGACCCTAATGCTGCCGATATTCGTTTTGTGTGCAATAATCCGTAGTGTATGTATATTCGGTAATTGTAGCGCCCATTTAGAAATGGTTTTCACGGCAGTACTGGTATACCCTTTATTGGTTTGGGTATAATCTATGCAATAGGCTAATTCTGCTTCATTTTTAGCAAGATCAATAGCTTTTACATACACCAGCCCGATTATTTTTCTGTTTTGAGGCTCTTTTAAGGTGAATAGATATTCCTCGTGTTTAATAAACTCGTTGACTTTCTTTTCAACAAAGAGCTTGGATAAGGTTGGATTTAAATTTGACGCAAGTGTACTAGGGAAAAATCTGCTTAAGTGATTTTCGTTTGCACAGCAAAAATCGCATAATCGCCACCCGTCTCGCTCCGATATAGGGTTAATTTCGAAAAAAGGAAATGTAAAGTTACCCATGCTTTATTTAAAGGTTATATTGCCAAATCCTCTTCGGATACAACATTGTATTTGTTCTTACTTTTTTTATACCATAGTGCTAATCCAAAAGTCAAAACTCCTAAGCGTCCTATAAACATTAATATAGATAGGATAATTTTACCAAAATTGTCCAAGTCCCCTGTAATCCCTGTACTTAGACCTACGGTACCCAATGCAGAAGCTACCTCAAAAAGAATATTCTCAAATTTAAAATTGTTGGTATAGCATACCAGCAATGTACCTAATACCAATAGAAGTGTATAAAAAATGAAAGTGGATATGGCAATCTGTAAGCGTTCACCAGGAATTTTCCTTTGCATAAAAGTAACGGTTTTTTTGCCTTGCAAACCACTTTTCATTATTGCTAGAACGGCGGTCAATGTGGTAATCTTGATTCCACCAGCAGTACCGGAAGGAGATGCACCAACATACATTAAGAAAATTGTAACCATGAGTATGGCTTGAGAAAATAGCCCAATATCTACCGTGTTAAATCCTACTGTGGTCATAGCACTCATTGCTTGGAAGAATGATGCCATTAAACGTTCATTTTCATTTATATTGGAGAGCGAAGGCTCTGTAAAATACAGGAGTACCGTTCCCATTGCCAATAAAATTATGAAACCATAGAAGATAATTTTGGTGGTAAAGCTCAATTGGTGCGATTTATTTTTTATCCATAAAAAGATGTCGGTAACAACAATGAATCCCATAGAACCACAAATGGCAAGCATACTGGTTGTGAAATTAATAAGTCCGTTGTCAAGATATGAGGTAAAACCATTAGGGTCTAGACTAAAACCAGCAGTGCAAAAAGCACTGATACTGTGAAAAATTGATGACCATACTGCATTCCAAAAACTTAACCCTGCACCTTTAAAGGCAACAAAATACAGTATTGCTCCAATAGTTTCCATGACCATTGTAAAAATTGCGACAGATTTTATGAAATCCCTTATATGTAAAGTATTGGGCAATGTAAATTCTGTCTTTAGAATTTTTTGATGCCAATGCGTCATTTTTCTAGTGGTTGACAATATTACAAAGGTGGTAAATGTCAAGTAGCCAATACCTCCCAACTGGAATAAAACCATTATGACCAACTGCCCTAAAAAAGTATATGATTCGGTTAAGGGTACAGTAAGCAATCCTGTGGTTGAAACGGCAGAAGCTGCCGTAAACAGATTATCTACCCAACTAATCGGTGTTTTTTGTAAAAGGGGTATGCACAGTAATATAAACCCAAAAGTAATATAGGTAAAGAACCCATAAAACAAAGTTTGTTGTGGTGTTAAGCCTAATTTAAATTTCTTGTAGGTTTTTCCAATATTTTTGAAATACCCCATACGGTACGTATTAGCCTACTTTATATTCTTTTACGGCGTCAATGAAGGCTTTTGCGTTTTCTACTGGAACATTGGGTAAAATACCGTGCCCTAAATTAACTACATAGCTGTCCTTACCAAATTCGTTGATCATTTGATGAACCATTTTCTTGATTTCTGCCGGTGGAGAAAGCAATCGGGCAGGATCAAAATTTCCTTGAAGGGTAATTTTGCCACCACTTAAATAACGTGCATTTCTTGCCGAGCAGGTCCAGTCCACACCCAATGCGGATGCACCTGATTTTGCCATATCGCCCAAAGCGAACCAACAACCCTTACCAAAAACAATGACCGGAGCCTCGTCTTTTAAAGCATCTATAATCTGCTGAATGTACTGCCAAGAAAATTCTTGATAATCCGTTGGTGATAACATGCCTCCCCAAGAATCAAATACCTGTACTGCATTAACACCAGCAGCTACTTTAGCCTTTAAATAGGCAATGGTGGTATCGGTAATTTTTTGAAGCAATTCATGTGCAACAACGGGCTGTGTAAAACACAATTCTTTAGCCTTATCGAACGTTTTACTGCCTTGACCTTGTACGCAATAACATAAAATAGTCCAAGGAGAACCTGCAAAACCGATCAAGGGAACTTCATTGTTCAGTTTCTCCTTGGTAGCTTTTATAGCTTCCATCACATACCCTAAGGTTTCATGAACATCTGGTACGATAACGCTATCCAGATCTTTCTGGTTACGAATAGGATTCGGTAAATACGGACCAAAATTCGGTTTCATCTCCACATGAATGTTCATGGCCTGTGGTATTACCAAAATGTCACTAAAAAGAATAGCGGCATCCATGCCATATCTGCGAATAGGTTGTACCGTAATTTCAGATGCCAATTCAGGAGTCTGACATCTTGTGAAGAAATCATATTTTTCCTTGATTGCCATAAACTCAGGTAAATATCTACCCGCTTGGCGCATCATCCACACTGGTGGTCTTTCTACAGTCTCACCTTTTAATGCTTTTAGAAATAGGTCGTTTTTTAAGCTCATATTCTTTTAATAGC
This sequence comes from Maribacter sp. MAR_2009_72, assembly GCF_007827235.1. Classification (NCBI taxonomy): domain Bacteria; kingdom Pseudomonadati; phylum Bacteroidota; class Flavobacteriia; order Flavobacteriales; family Flavobacteriaceae; genus Maribacter; species Maribacter sp. MAR_2009_72. The sequence goes on from NZ_VISB01000001.1 coordinate 2,982,844, forward strand.
TTTTAGCTGCTAGCCTTTGGCTTTTAACTATTTTTTATTTTACTAATTAGATCATGGGTCATTTTAGATTCTATTGAAATCAATTCAAAAATTGACCACAAGTCTCTTATTCTATTGCAACTATGTTAACAGCCAATGGCTAATCTTCATAATCCGCATTTACCAAATCTATAACACTTTCTACCGTTGGTATTTTGGCTACTTTTACTTCTTTGAAATGTTCCCTGGCCGCTTTTGCAGTGGTTTCCCCTATACAATATGCAATTTTATCTGCCGAATTTTCTTGAAGATAACTTTCAACGTTAGACGGACTAAAAAACATAATACCCTTAACCTCTTTCGGAATTTTTTTACCGGACAATTTGGTTCTATATGCTTCTACTGCATGTACCGTAATGTTATTTTCTTCCAAGATTCTAGGTAAATCTTCCAAACTTAAATTTCCATGAAAATAGGTGACCTCGGTACCGTTTAAATATTCGACTAAATAGTTGGCCAAATCGGTAGCGTTGTTTTCAAAATGTGCATTAATGCCAAATTTCTTTTTAATTAGTCGGCGTGTTTTTCTTCCCACGCAATACATATTTTCAAATTTTAGCTCATCAACACTACTGCTGGTTAAAACAGCCTCTACTGCATTTTTGCTGGTAAATACTACGTTTTTGTGCGCTTTTTTTAAAACGATGGGAGAAATACGGTTGGGACTTATTTTTATAAAATCGTCTGAATCTGCATTTGCTGCTATATTAAGACGTAGCTGCTGTTCATTGGTCAATTTTTTAGTAGAAAAAACATTGATAGGGTTGCCTGCATTGGCTAATTGGGTCATTAGTCTTTTCCCGCCTCTTGCCAATATACTTTTTGCGCAATCAATTCCCAGATTTTGATGCTTTCCTAGAGGAGCGGTCAATTCCGCCTCTAACTTTTTACTTCCATCAACATTTAACAATACGCCTTTTAGCGTTACAATATTTTCTTTGTTGATATAGGATAACGCGCCGATCGGTGCGCTACAACCCCCTTCCAATTCCCTAAGAAATTCCCTTTCCAGGGTGACACAGATATCGGTTTCCTCATGGTTCAGTTGTGCACATGCTTCACGAACTTCATCATCCTCCTCCATGGCCACCACCATAATTGCTCCTTGGGCAGGTGCGGGCAACATCCAAGTTAGTCCTATGGTATTCTCTGGCTCCAAACCAATACGCTCCAAGCCTGCAGCGGCAAAAATGGCACCGTTCCATTCATTGTTGTACAACTTTTCTAAACGGCTGTTTACATTGCCCCTTAAATCTACAACGGTGTGTGTAGGGTATCTGTTAAGCCATTGTGCCTGTCTACGTAAACTACCGGTAGCGATAACGGCATCACGTGCGCCCAAAAACTCTTCATTGTCCTTAAATGCCATGATATCCATGTAATTGCCACGTTTTAAAACTGCGGCCTTTACGATACCTTGCGGTAGGGCAGTGGGTACATCTTTCATGGAGTGTACGGCAATATCAATATCGCCATTGATCATGGCAATATCCAATGTTTTGGTGAACACCCCCGTAATTCCTAATTCGTACAAGGGCTTATCCAAAATTAAATCTCCCGTAGATTTTACAGGAACTAATTTTACGGTATGTCCTAATGCTTGTAGTTGGTCTTTTACGGTATTTGCCTGCCATAGCGCTAACTCGCTATCTCGTGTGCCTAATCGTATTACTTTACTCATTTCTCGTCCAATTCTAATTGAAAAACTTTTTGGATAAATTCTAAACTTGAATTGGAATCTACCGAGTCATCTTTAAGATGATTTGCAAATTGTTTGGTTATTTTTTGAATGATTCTATTGGTTACGACATCTGCCTGATCTGCATTAAAATTGACCGTTTTTTTAGATTGATAGTCAAGTTCCTCATCTTTCATGGTCTTCAGCTTCTTCTTTAACGCTTTAATGACCGGAGCAAATTTTCTGGTTTCCAACCATTGGTTGAAATCGTGCATTACTTCTTCATTGATCGCTTCTGCTTCTGGAATGAACTGCTTTCTACGTTCCAAGGTTTCATCTGTCATTTGAGACAAATGATCTAAATGAATAACAGTGACATTATCCATGGAGGAGATGGCATCGTCCACATTTTTTGGAACGGATAAATCTAAAATCAATAATGGTTTTTTGGTATATATCAGTTCTTTGGTAATCGTAGGTTTTTGTGCCCCTGTGGCTACGACCAGAATATCCGATTTTCTAATTTCTGATTGTAGATCCCCATAATCCTTGACCATAAGGTTAAACTTACCGGCAATTTTCTCAGCTTTGCCTTTGGTTCTATTGATCAAGGTGATGTGCGGATTTTTTGTGTGCTTTATTAAATTTTCACACGTATTGCGTCCAATTTTACCTGTTCCAAAGAGTAAGATGTTCTTTTCCGAAACATGCTTTACGTTCTTAAGTATATACTGAACAGAGGCGAAAGCGACCGAGGTTGCCCCAGAAGAAATTTCCGTTTCATTCTTTATACGCTTGCTGGCCTGTATGATGTTGTTGCACAACCGTTCTATGAACGGATTGGCAATGCCCAGCTCCTTGGAACGCTTAAAACTTTGCTTTAGCTGACTTATTATTTCAAAGTCACCAAGAATTTGGCTGTCCAACCCTGTGCCCACTCTAAACAAATGATTAATGGCATCCTTGTTCTTATATACATATGCAACTTCTTGAAAAGCCTCTACCGTACCATTGGAATGGTCGCAAAGTAATTTGATAAGTTGAAAGGGGTGTTGGGCAAAACCGTGCAGTTCCGTTCTATTGCAGGTAGATGTGGCCAATAAGCCATCTATGCCCTGTTTTTTAGCTTCAATGAGTAATTTTTTTACAGCTACTTCATCTAGGCTAAATTTACCACGGGCTTCGGCATCGGCCTTTTTATAGTTAAGACCAATGGTATAAAAGGAGTTATGTTTAGAAATATGATAGTCCTTCATAAAGCGGATACAAAAGTATAGTCATCAATCGGATAAAAATAACGCTAGCGGTACAATTAGTAACGGATGCAGAATTTTTGGTCAAAAAATGATATTTATCAGTTAAATAGCTATAATTTTATACTGTTGAAGCCTTAATCATAATTTTTTATTTAGATGCTTTCTAAATAGATAATATATTTTTTTAGTACGATGAAAGAAAAAAATAACGCTCAAAGGTCATATGATGAAGTATTGATAGAAGATGGTTTGTATGTTCTTAAATTTCAGAATGAAGAGGATGTAAGTGTAGCCTATTCAAGGGAAATAAGTAAACGGTTCATACAATTTCATTTTTGTCTAAGAGGATGTGGTACCTTTTCATTTAACCAGGGCAGTTACAGTTTAAGTGTTACCGAGGAAAATTCCTTGCTGCTATACAATACGCAATTAGATCTTCCGCTAGATTTACGATTGGATCCAAAATCCGCCATGGTATCTGTGGTAATGACACTACGGAAATTTCATTCGCTCTTTACGGCAGAGGCAGATTATATTCCTTTTTTAAGTACGGACAACAAAGAGAAAAAATATTATGCACAGGAACCTTTTTCACCTTCAATAGCCGTAATTCTTAGTCAAATTATCAATTACAACCTGCATCCATCTATAAAAGCCTTGTACGTAAAGGGTAAAATTTATGAATTGATCGCACTATATTTTAATAAAAGCCCAAATGCGGATATTGAGCAGTGCCCGTATCTTGCGGATGAGGAAAATGTAAAGAAGATTAAAAAGGCCAAGGAAATTATATTGGCGAATATGGCAGAACCACCCACATTGGCGGAACTTGCCAGTGAAATAGGATTGAGCCTAAAACGATTAAAAGAAGGGTTCAAACAAATTTACGGGGATTCTGTTTATAGCTTTTTATTTGACCATAAAATGGAGTATGCCAAACGATTATTGGAAACGGGTCAATATAATGTAAACGAAATAGGCTTAAAAGTGGGCTATAGTACGGCTAGTCATTTTATAGCCGCTTTTAAAAAGAAATACAATACTACCCCAAAAAAGTATTTAAAGGCTTTAGTAGGTAATTAAACAGATGTTAATTAGGCCTAGCGACCATAATTCCGGTATTATTTTTAATCCCTTTTACATAGTCTGAAAGCGGTTTTTTGGAAATTTCGACCTGCATGGTCCCCGTAGAAGCATGTAATAGGTGAATTCTACCATCTGTTTCCCTTGTGGCAATTCCGGTATGGGTGACATCCAGACCATTAATTGAAGTAGCAAAAGCAATGATATCACCAGATTGTATCAAATGTTCGTTCTCAGCTATTTTATCTTGTGCTAACACACAAATAGCCTGATTGTTTAAAAAATTTTCCGAGTCCTTAATTTTTGAAAAATTAGTGTCATCTGCCAAAAACGGATATAGATCTCTGTGGGTACTCATAAAGTTGATGTTTTTGGTAATTTCTTCACCGCCAATTTCACCGGTAATATCTTTAATCAGTCCTTTTTCAGCATTGTTGGCAATCCATTCAGAAAAATAATGTAGGCGTGATGCATACCCGTCTAAAGCCCCATTTTTATAACGGATGGTTTCCAGATTTTTTAAATACGCCTCAAAAGAATTCTCTTGTTGCTTAAGCAACATGGAGAAAGCCAATACATTTTCTACAAAGGTGGTACAATCCAGACCTTGTAGGTTTACGACTAAGGTTTCCGTATCACCAATTTCCAATGTTTTGGCTACATACGGTGTTTTCATAAATGTTATGCCAACGCTAACCATGGTTGCGCCAAAATCACCTTGCAACAATTCGTCTATTTCAACTAGTTTATTCTCAACGGCTGCTCTGTCTTCTGGAGAGCAGGTGATTTGTTGGCATATTCCACTAGGAATTATGGTAAATATAAATAGGATGGATAGTAACTTTTTCATGCAGTAAACTTATGCATTATTGTCTTTTGTATCACCTTGCTCCATTTGAATTCTTGTACGTACAATACTCTCAGGATAATTTTCCTGTAAAAAGGTAATGAGCTTTTCACGTACAAGCACCCTTAAATCCCACGCCGTAGATGAATCCTTGGCACTCATTAGGGCTCTTATTTCCACACAGCTTTGCTTGCTATCCGTAACTTGCAGTACGTTGACTTCCTTGTCCCATAAGGGTGTGCTCTCAAGAATTTTTGTCAACTCTTTCCTAAGTTCATCAAAAGGCACCTTGTAGTCCGTATATAAAAAGACCGTTCCTAAAATATCAGATGAGGTTTTGGTCCAGTTTTGAAATGGCTTCTCTATAAAATATGGGGTAGGTACGATCAGCCTTCTTTTGTCCCAAATCTTTACAACTACATAGGTCAGGGTAATTTCCTCTATACGGCCCCATTCACCTTCAACAATTACCACATCATCCATTTTTATGGGTTGTGCAATAGCTATTTGAATACCGGCCAAAACGGTACCGATCATTTTTTGGGCAGAAAAACCTATTATAATACCCGCAACCCCTGCAGAGGCAAAAATACTGACCCCCAGCTCACGTATACTCTCAAAACTCATGAGCACGGCACCAATGGCCAAAATGATTATTGTAAAAATAAAAATACGTTCAAGAATATTAAATTGTGTATAGATCTTGCGTGCCTTGAGGTTATTTTCTGCCCGTACATCATAATTACTGATGATGACTTTTTTGACCATTTTCAATAAGTTGAGCATGAGCCATGTAATAGAAAAAATGAACAGGACCGTACTGGCTTTTTTAAACCAATACCCATGTTCCTCAAGTTGTAATAAGGTACGCAATGATTCTGACCGTATTAGAATGGAAATGAAGGTAAAAAATATAGGCCAGCTAATTTTTCTAAAGGTCCCTTCAGGTAACAGGTATTTAGGGTCCTTGCCAAATTTTCGCAAGAAATGTGAGATTAGCCAATAGGCCACCAATATAGCAATGAGCGATGCAAGGAACAGATAGAAATCATTTTTAGGAATTGTATCAAATATCGTATTCATATCAATCGTGTCTCTTTTCTGTAGGTAACATACTAATTTTTAATAGCACTAAAAATTATTTAAGGAGATATTGGCAGGCTTTATATGGGTATAGAAAAACTATTGCCTAAAATTAAAATATCATCGATCATCAAGTGTTATTTTTGCATTCAAATATAAAACGTAAGCTATGAAAGGAGTTTTATTGGTCAATTTAGGTTCACCGGATAGTCCTACCCCAAAAGATGTTAAGCCATATTTAGATGAATTTTTAATGGATGAGCGCGTCATAGATGCCCCTAAATGGCTGCGTACTATTTTGGTTAGAGGTATAATTTTACAGACCAGACCAAAAAAATCTGCAGAGGCCTATGCCAAAATATGGTGGGAAGAAGGGTCTCCTTTAATAGTGCTCTCAGAACGATTTACCAATAAATTAAAACAACATACACAAATGCCCGTTGCTTTGGGAATGCGATATGGAACAATGACCATAAAAAGTGCGCTGCAAGAGCTGAAGGATAAAGGCGTGGACGATGTGCTTTTGGTACCGTTATATCCCCACTATGCCATGTCAAGTTTTGAAACGGTCGTGGTAAAGGTGTTGGAGGATCAACAAAAGTTTTTTCCACAAATGTCCGTGACCACGTTACCGGCATTTTATAAAAATCCCGATTATATCCAAGCGCTATCGGAAAGTATCAAAGAAGGGTTGCAGGATTTTGATTATGACCATATATTATTTTCCTATCATGGTATACCAGAGCGCCATATTCGTAAGAGCGATCCAACAAGTTACCATTGCAAGATAGATGGTAGTTGCTGTAAAATCAATTCCGTAGCGCACAATACCTGTTATAGACATCAGGTCTATGATACTACCGAGATGGTCAAAGCTTATTTAGGATTGCCCGAAGAGCAGGTGAGTTCTTCGTTCCAATCCAGATTGGCGGGCGACCCTTGGCTAAAACCTTATACCGATTATGAATTTGAACGATTGGCAAAGGAAGGTAAAAAACGCTTGGCGGTTATAACACCTGCATTTGTGAGCGATTGTTTAGAGACTTTGGAGGAAATTGCCATGGAAGGCAAGGAGCAGTTTCTTGAAGCCGGAGGGGAAAATTATAAGCATATACCCTGTATGAACGATAATGATGCTTGGGTACAGGTTATGGCAAAATGGGTGAACGAGTGGGAGCGTACCGGTCTTTTGGCCGTTACACCAAGTACATAAACATAAAATTTAATTCTTAGAATATCACTGCTATGAAAATCGAAGAAATAGAATCTGCATTAGTACCGTTAAAAGAACAATTAAGGCAACACGAGCTATATACACAATTAACATCCATAGCCGATGTCCGTATTTTTATGGAGAACCATGTATATGCCGTTTGGGACTTTATGTCTTTATTAAAGGGACTTCAAAATCAATTGACATGTACCACCATACCTTGGAAACCGGTAGAAAACACCAATACAGCAAGGTTCATCAATGAAATAGTTGCCGAAGAAGAAAGTGATCAAAATGAAAAGGGACAATATAAAAGTCACTTTGAAATGTATACCGATGCCATGGAGGAGGTAGGTGCCAATACCTTACCTATTCGTGAGTTTTTGGAACAGGTATCAGGTATGGAACGCATTGAGGAAACAATAGATGCATTGCAAGAATCCCATGCCGTCAAAGACTTTTTGCAATTTACATTCCATGTCTTGAAAACCAATGAATCGCACAAAATTGCGGCTGCATTTACTTTTGGTAGAGAAGAATTGATACCGGATATGTTTTTAAAAATTATAGATCGCGCGGGAGAAGAAGCTTATCCTAAGTTGGGTTATTACCTGAAAAGACATATTGAATTGGATGGTGATGATCATGGACCATTATCATTAAAAATGATTCAGGAACTTTGTGGAGATGATGGGAAAAAATTCAAGGATGTATTGCAATATTCACAAAAGGCCTTACAACAGCGAATAAATTTATGGGATTTTATTGCTTCTAAAATCAAGGAGCAGTCTTTGGCCACCGTATAACCATCGCAATAATTAGCACAAAACCAAACTAGAATTGCACTATGGCAAACGTATCTTCAGATCAATTGGGATCGGATGCTATTTCAAAATTGCTGGTCAAACAGGCCGTACCTGCCAGTATTGGTATTTTGGTCATGTCACTAAATGTTTTGGTTGATTCAATCTTTGTTGGAAACTGGATCGGTTCCATAGCAATTGCGGCCATAAACGTTGTTTTGCCCGTTTCATTTTTTATAGGTGCATTAGGTATGGCCATTGGTATTGGCGGTGCCAGTATGATATCTAGGGCACTAGGGGCCAATAACAGGGAAAAGGCGTTAAGAACATTTGGAAATCAAATTTGCTTTACGCTTATGGTAACCGTGATCATGGTTACGGTTGGCCTTGCCTATGTAGATGAACTTATACCTGCTTTTGGCGGTAAGGGCTCTATTTTTGAAATGGCAAAAATCTATTATGTCATTGTATTGTATGGAGTGCCTTTATTGGCATTGAACATGATGGGTAATGCCGTAATTAGGGCAGAGGGTAAACCAAAATTTGCCATGATTGCCATGATAATACCATCAATTGGTAATTTATTGATGGATTTTATATTTATCAATGTATTGGATTATGGTATGCAAGGTGCTGCTTGGGCAACAACCATAAGTTATTTTTTATGCTTTAGTTATATTTTATATTTTTTTCTTTCCGGACATTCTGAGCTTAAATTATCGATAAGGCATTTAGGTTTTAATATTGCAGTTCTAAGGGAAATAAGTTCCTTGGGTTTTGTAACGCTTTCAAGACAGGCAGTGGTCAGTGTCATTTATCTTTTAATGAACAATATTCTTTTTGATTTGGGCGGGGAGGCAATGGTGGCAGTGTATGCGATCATAGGTCGTATGCTCATGTTTGCTTTATTTCCTGTTTTTGGTGTTACCCAAGGATTTTTACCCATTGCCGGCTATAATTATGGTGCCGCTAAATATGGCAGGGTCAAAGAATCCATTTATACGGCTATCAAGTATGCAGCCATACTGGCTACAGTGGTCTTTACGGGTCTAATGATTTTTCCTGAAGAAATTGCAGGTCTCTTTCTTAGTCACAGGCCCAATATGAGCGATGTTGAACTTGCTACCAACGCCTTTGTACTTGAGAACACACCGTCCGCTATGCGTTGGGTTTTTGCTGCGACTCCTATAATAGCTCTACAACTGATCGGGGCAGCTTATTTTCAGGCCATTGGTAAAGCCGTTCCGGCATTATTGCTTACCTTATGTAGACAGGGATTTTTCTTTATTCCCCTTATTCTCATATTGCCTAATTATTTAGGGGAATTGGGTGTTTGGATTTCCTTTCCAATTGCAGATGTGCTTGCTACGATCGTAACAGGTTATTTCTTAAAAAAAGAAATTGAAAAGAATTTGGTATAATTCAATGGTTAATCAAACCTTTAAAAACATCTTTCGTATGAAGCGTCAAAAACACTAATGATTGCAAATATGGTTTTTATTTTATCACAATTTATTGCGGTTGCTATATTTTTATTGGTATGGAAACTGAAGGAATTAATTTCCAATCAAAATACATATATAAAGCTGCTAAAGGAAGAAGTTCCTTTAGCAGCTAAATTCAGAAATTAGATTAGTTAGCGGGCCGCGCATGAAGTAACTCCATTCCTGTAGACGACCTTGGCTTAAAACCAGTCCAATCCTTTTCGTTAGAATTTTCCTGTAGCTCTAAATATTTGGAATTATCCTCGTTTTTAAGATGTTGTCCCAGAAAAGCGGTCACAAAATGTTGGTTGACATTGTTTAATTTTCGTTGGTCCCATGATGGTTCTGCATACCTGTAATACTCATCTATGTGCAGACCTGGTGCCAATGCTTCCGCTGGTGGTGGGTTAGGGGCTACATTATGTCTTGCATTCTGGTATGTCAATAGGTAGCGGTCGGTATTCACTGCACCCTCATATATTGCCTTTATACCATTTTCATAACCTGAGATATCGTCTTGGCTGCCGGCAATAAAAAAGGTTGGTTTTTTTAGTCCCGTTAATCCTTCCGCATCCCAAACGCCCCTTTCCATGCCCCAGGGTGCAAATGCCACTACAGCTTTTATTCTTTCATCCGTTAACTTTTTATATTCCTCGTTTTTTGCAGTGTTGACCGCAATGGCGGTACTGCCACCGGTCATCCCTGTAAAGAAACCAGCCAGTGCATCGCTATATCCTGCACCTCCTACATTTAAAACGCCGTAACCTCCCATAGAATACCCAATAATTCCTATGTTATTGGCATCTACTAAATTTTGCAACTTACTTTTTGAACCTTTGGAACCCAATTCTACCATTTGATCAATAACAAAACGTATATCCTTTGGTCTGTTCAATAGCGTACTTTGAAATGCGTTTGCATCTTTAAAAGTAGAATCCGTATGGTCAATTGCCGCAACAATATATCCTTTGGAAGCTAAATTTTCGGTCAGGTACGTCATGAGATATCGTGAGCCAACATATCCATGGGAAACAACAATAAGTGGATAATTGCCTTGGTCTGTCAATGGTTTGGCATCCCTATACGCCCTACCTTTGAAAGTAAATGGTGTCAAAGGTCTAAGGCTATCATTGGCAGTCCCCATTACTTCATTATATACCACGGTTTTTTCTTGTGGATTTACATTGGCAGGATACCAAACCTCTATAGTAATTGGCCGATCATATAAGGGGTCTTTGCCTTCCTTGGTATTTAAAATATCTACTTGGCCTTTGTTTACAAGATTTATGGTCTGTACACCTACTTTATATTTTCCCCTTGCACTAAGTTCTGGTGCATCGGGTAACGGGTCTCCATATAGAAATTCAGTTGTTTGTGCATTTGCCACTGGTAACTGTACTCCGTTGAAGAACAAAATCAATAATGCAATTGATGTTAAAAGTACTTTATATTTCATATTTCGTTAGTTTGTTTGTCTAAATATAGGAATACTTTAAATTTTAGATATTGTTTTTGAATAATGTTCAACCATTATCTTCAACTATGAATCTGTAATTTCTTATTTATGGGGTATAAGGGCGTTTTGTGATGTTTAATCCTTAAACAGATAGTCATATTAGTATTGAAAATTTAATAGGGTAGCGCTATGCAATTTCATGATCTGGTAAAATTTCTTAAAATATGATGCTAATAAAATCTTAAAACAAACATTTGCGATACAATTTGTTTAATTTTAGGTGAGACTAACTTCAAACTATTAAAATGAAAAAGCACCTGACCAATGCTGGCATACTCATGTTGGCATGTTTATTATTACCGTTATCTGTTCTATCTCAAAGAAGAAACAAATCGCAAAGTACCTTACCCACCTATCCAGAAGAATTATATTCTAGTTTGGATTATAGATTGATCGGACCTTTTCGTGGAGGTCGTTCCGCTGCGGTTACCGGTGTGCCTGGTAAACCTAATTTATTTTACTTTGGCTCTACGGGAGGTGGTGTATGGAAAACATTGGATGGTGGCCGTACCTGGGAGAATATTTCAGATGGATATTTTGGTGGAAGCATTGGCGCCGTAGAAGTTGCAAAAAGCGACCCTAATGTCATTTATGTTGGCGGGGGTGAAAAAACCTTAAGAGGAAATGTATCTTCTGGTTATGGAGTTTGGAAAACCGAGGATGGTGGTAAAACATGGGCTACCGCCGGATTGGAAAAAAGCAGGCACGTACCTCGTCTTCGCGTGCACCCTACAGATTATAATACAGTTTATGCTGCTGTGCTTGGTGATATCTATAAACCAACAAAAGACCGTGGTATATATAAAAGTACCGATGGTGGAAAAAATTGGAAGCAGGTACTTTTTGTAAACGAACAGGCCGGTGCAGTAGATTTGACTTTTGATCCTAACAACCCTAGAATATTGTATGCCTCAACCTGGCACGCACAACGTACACCTTACAGTTTAATTAGTGGTGGTGATGGGTCTGCACTTTGGAAAAGTATGGATAGTGGTGAGACTTGGACAGAGATTTCCAAGAATGATGGTTTTCCTACCGATACTTTAGGTATTATAGGAGTAGCCGTCTCTCCTAAAAATTCTGAAAAGGTCTGGGCAATTGTAGAAAATAAGGAAAAAGGGGGCTTATATCGTTCTGATAATGGCGGTAAAACGTGGTCAATGGTCAATTCGGAAAGAAAGTTAAGACAACGGGCATGGTATTACACTCGAGTGTATGCCGATACTCAAGATGAAGATGTGGTTTATGTGCTGAACGTAAACTACCATAAGTCCAGTGATGGGGGCAAGTCATTTAAAACATTTAACGCCCCACATGGCGACCATCATGATTTGTGGATTTCTCCTGAAAACGCCCAACGTATGATTATTGGTGATGATGGTGGTGCACAAATTTCCTATGATGGTGGCGAAACATGGAGTACGTATTACAACCAGCCTACAGCTCAATTTTATAGGGTAACTACGGATAATTCTTTTCCTTATAGAATATATGTGGCACAACAGGATAACTCTACATTGCGCATTGATCATAGAAGTGATGGTGGTGCAATTGATGAGGGCAATTGGGAAGAAACGGCAGGGGGAGAATCGGCACATATTGCTGTAGATCCACTTAACAATGATATTGTATACGGCGGAAGTTATGACGGGTTTTTAACACGGATCAATCATAAAACCGGAACGGTAAGGGGTATCAATGTGTGGCCGGACAATCCCATGGGAGCCGGAGCCGAAGCAATGAAATACCGTTTTCAATGGAATTTTCCAATTATGTTCAGTAGACATAATCCTAAGAAATTATATACCTTTTCTAATTACGTACATGTAACGGAAAATGAAGGTCAAAGCTGGCAGGTTTTAAGCGGTGATCTAACAAGAAACGACCCTACAAAACTAGGTTCTAGTGGCGGCCCTATAACACAGGATAATACCAGTGTGGAATATTACTGTACCATTTTTGCAGTCAATGAGAGTCCGTTGAAAGAAGGTCTACTTTGGGTAGGTAGTGATGATGGGTTAATACATGTTTCTAAAGATGCCGGTGCTACTTGGGAAAATGTTACTCCGCCGAATATGCCAGAATGGAATATGATCAATAGTATTGAGCCTTCTAATTTTGATGAGGGTACGTGCTATGTTGCGGCTACGAGATATAAGCTGGGCGATTTTCAACCTTACCTCTATAAAACAACGGATTATGGTAAGACATGGACGAAAATAACAAACGGTATACCTACTGAACACTTTACCAGAGTTGTTCGTGAAGACCCAAAAAAGAAAGGTTTGTTATATGCGGGTACAGAAACCGGTATGTATATTTCATTCAACGACGGGGCTAGTTGGTCTTCTTTTCAAATGAATTTGCCAATTGTTCCAATAACGGATTTAACAATTAAAGATGATAATCTAATAGTGGCTACACAAGGTAGAAGTCTATGGATTATTGATGATCTTACCGTTTTACATCAGTTAGATGAATCTAAGAAGAGTGCGAGTACCATTTTGTTCAAACCAAAGGATTCTTACCGTACCAAGGGTAGGGCTTCTAAAAAGCCTTCCAAAACATCGGGACAAAATTTAGAGAACGGTGTGATTACCTATTTTTTACTTAAGGATTATTCAGAAAAGGATACGGTTCAGTTGACCTATACCAGTATGGCAGGTGATACCTTGGCGTTATATAAAAATCATTTGAAGAAAGATGGGTCGCTGAGCGGAGTCGAAGCGAAAAAACTTGAAGTTAAGAAAGGCGGTAACACTTTTGTTTGGGATACGCGCGGTAAAGGAGCTACGAAACTCGAAGGAATGATTTTCTGGTGGGCTAGTTTTGACGGTGCCAAAGCGGTACCTGGAGATTACAAAGTACACTTGAATGTGAACGGGACTAATACCAGTGAAACGTTTACCATTTTGCCAGACCCAAGAGCAGAAAGTTCTGTAGCAGAAATGCAGCAACAATACGATTTTATTACCGATATCAATACTACCATTGAAAATGCGCATCAATCTATAAAGAAGATTAGAGATGTCACCAAACAACTGAATTCATTTACGGAGCAGTATAAAGATGACGCCAGAACCAAGGATTTGATTGAAAGGGCAAAAGTGATGAAAGAAAAGCTCGGTGAAGTAGAGAAGGCGCTGTATCAGACCAAAAATAGAAGTAGACAAGATCCCTTAAACTTCCCTATCAAGCTCACTAACAAATTAGGTCATTTAAACAGTTTGGTCTCAATAGATGATTTCCCGCCCACAGAACAAGACATCGCCGTAAAGAATGAACTGACAGCCAAAATTAATAAAGAGATTCAGATTTTTAACGAGGTAATATCATCAGAACTCAAAGAATTTAACAAAGAGTTTAATGAATTGAATTTGAACTATTTGTTTATTGAAGACGGAAAGTAAAAATCCATCAACATAAACCTCTCTATTTTTTAGGGAGGTTTTTACTTTTCAGATAAAACCTAACAGCCACACATGAAAAAACAATTACTCTACTTTGTAACGGTACTGGCAACCACCATAACTTTTGCACAAACTGCCAATGATTATTTTGAACCTTTAAAATTTAGAAATATTGGTCCGTTCAGGGGTGGGCGATCGGTAACCGCTACGGGCGTTATTGGTGACCCCATGACGTACTATATGGGTACGACAGGTGGCGGAGTTTGGAAAACCGAATCTGCAGGGCAACGGTGGGAAAATATTTCTGATGGATATTTTGAAATGGGTTCCGTTGGTGCTGTTTCGGTATCGGCATCTAACCCTAACATTGTGTATGTTGGTATGGGTGAACATGCGCCACGTGGTGTAATGACCTCTTACGGAGACGGTGTATTTAAATCTACGGATGCCGGAAAAACATGGAAGAAAATGGGACTTGAAAAAACCCAGCATATTTCGCGAATTATTATTCATCCTACAAATCCAGATATTGTTTATGTTGCCGCCCAAGGAGCTCTTTTTGAAGGCAATGCGGAGCGTGGTATTTATAAATCTACAGATGGAGGCAAAACGTGGAAAAATACGTTGTTCGTAAACAACTTAACCGGTGCCTCTGAACTGTCTATGGATGCCAATTATCCAGAAATTATGTACGCTGCCATGTGGGAACATCAACGTATGCCCAATATGGTGGTGAGTGGCGGACCCGGTAGCGGACTTTATAAATCTACCGATGCAGGTGAAACATGGCAAAAAATACATAAAGGACTACCTGAGGAAAAAGGGAAAATGGCTATTGCCGTTAGTCCGTCTAATTCCGATAAGGTATATGCATTGATTGAAAGTGATTCCAATGCGGATAAAGGTGGACTTTTCGTTTCAAATGATGCCGGGGAATCTTGGAGTATGGTCAGTGGCGATAATCGTTTGGTGCAGCGTGCATGGTATTACATAGAGGTATTTGTGGACCCTAATGATGAAGATACCGTTTATGTGTTGAGTGCTCCTGCTTTACGGTCAGAAGATGGTGGTAAAACCTGGGAGGATCTAGATGTTGCACATGGCGATACACACGATTTGTGGATCAACCCAAACAACTCTAAAAATATGATCTTGGCAGATGACGGTGGCGCATCTGTTTCCTTTGATTATGCTAAAACGTGGTCTACACAGAACAATATGCCAACAGCACAGTTTTATAGAATTAGTGTAGACAATCTATTTCCATATAATATTTATGGTGGTCAACAGGATAATACCTCTGTAAAAATTGCAAGTTTATCTACAGGTAGCGGTAGTATTACAACAAGGGATTGGACCGATTCTGCCGGTGGTGAAAGTGCCTTTTTGGCATTTGACCCAGATAACCCAAGGTATGTTATGGGCGGTCAATATTTAGGTACTGTTGAGGTAATGGATATGGTGTCAAAATCGGCTACCCAAATTATGCAAGCGCCTATTCAGTATTTAGGTCGCGAGGCTAGGGATATGAAATACTTGTTCAATTGGAATGCTCCAATTATAGCTTCGGTACATGAACCCGGAACTTTTTACCATGGTGCCCAATATGTTTTTAAAACTAGGGATATGGGTAAAACGTGGGATATTATTTCGCCAGACCTTACACGTGATATCGATGCAAAACAAGGAAACGGTGGTGGTCCGTACACCAATGAAGCTGTTGGTGCGGAAAATTACGGTACGTTGGCATATATCTTGGAATCTCCACACGAAAAAGGATATATCTGGACCGGAAGTGATGACGGATTGGTGCATTTGACAAAAAACGGTGGCGAAACTTGGGAGAACGTTACCCCTAAAGGGTTAAAGGAATGTTTGATCAATGCCATTGAAGTTTCTCCGCATGATCCTGCTACGGCTTATATTGCTACCACAAGGTATAAGTTTAATGACTACACGCCTGGTTTCTATAAAACAACCGATTATGGCAAAACATGGACGGCAATAAACTCCGGGATTCCGTACGGCGCATTTACCCGCGTAGTTCGTGAAGATGAATTTAAGAAAGACCTGTTATATGCAGGTACCGAAAAAGGAATGTATGCATCATGGAACGGAGGTAAATCTTGGGAGCCTTTTCAATTAAATTTGCCAAAAACCCCTATTACCGATTTAAAAGTTCATAAAGGTGACTTAGTAGTGGCTACTTCTGGACGCTCGTTTTGGATTTTGGATGATGTCGTTGCCTTAGGTCAATATCAGCCTTCTAAAAAAGGACTTCAGATGCTGAATCCAAAAGAAGCCTATAACGGTTCTTGGGGCAGTCCTTTAAATGGTGATTCTTCAAAATTTACGGGCAGTGATCCTTTTGAAGGTGTCAACCCTGCAAATGGTGTGGTATTGTATTATGAACTTCCAAAATTAAAAGATAGTACAGCTATAACATTAGAAATTACAGATGCTAAAGGAAAAGTAATCAGAACCATTAGTTCTGAGAAAGATCCTTCTTACAAGCCTCATAATGGTGGTGGTGCTCCGCCGGCACCGGTTTTAAGTAAAAATGAAGGTTTAAACCGTTTTGTTTGGGATATGAAACATCCTATTATGCCAGGAATACCAGATGTCTATATTGAAGCTGGTTTTACGGGTCATAAAGTTTCTCCTGGTAACTACACTTTTACGTTAAAGGTTGATGATCAAAAAGTGACTACTACGGGTATTATAAAAGAATTGCCTACCTATGAAACAAAACCTGGACAGTACGAAGAGTTCGATGTATTTATGACCGCTGCCGAAGCAGAATTGACCGTAATGCACAATATGGTCAATCAATTATATGCAGCTCAAAAAGAGTTGACAGCGATTTTAAAGAAAGTAACGGATCCAACGGTGAAATCTGTCGGTGAAAAATTGCTGGCCGATATGAAGGCCTGGGATGCTGAAATGGTGCAACGTAAATCCCAAGCTTATGATGATGTGGAGAACTTTCCTAATAAATTTACTGCTGAATACCTGTTCATGATCAACCAGACCAATAGCAGTATCCCAAGATTGAATAAGTCTAGTATAGACAGAAAGACTGAATTAGACGCGCAATGGAAAGGTCTAAAAGCTAGGGGAACTCAATTAAAGAATACAGCAATACCTGCTTATAATAAAACCCTGTGGGAAGCAGGAATTGGAGCAATAAGATTATAAAATAAGTTCTATCCGCTTTTGCTAACTTTGAACTTCATTATAATAAGAAATGAGAATTGAGCTTGAGCTTGTTTTTTGCTCTTGAACTTGTTTTTAGAACTTGAGTTTGTTTTTATAATCCTATGTCAGAATATTACAATTATATAAAGTCCTTGCATCTCATCTTTGTGATCACATGGTTTGCAGGGCTTTTTTATATACCTAGGTTGTTCATTTATCATATTGAGGCCAATTTAAAACCTTCTCCTGATAAGGAAATTCTATCAAAACAATTGAAGTTGATGACCAAACGCTTGTGGTATATCATTACTTGGCCGTCAGCTATATTGGCCACTTTTTTTGCGGTGTGGCTATTAGTGATTTATCCAGGCTGGCTAACACAACCTTGGATGCATGTAAAACTTGGTTTTGTGCTATTATTGATTTTGTACCATTTAAAGAATCATCAAACTTTTAAAAGGTTTCAGAAAGATGATATTAGATATACATCTAACTACATGAGAATATGGAACGAAGGGGCAACTTTAATACTCTTTGCCATTGTTTTCTTGGTCATTCTTAAGCATTCCTTCAATTGGATTTTTGGAGTTATAGGAATTATTGTGTTGGGTGTGTTGTTAATGCTGGGGATTAAGCTTTACAAGCAAATTAGAAACAAGAATCCTGAAGCTTAATATGACCAAAAATTAAATACTGGTTTATTTGCTTTTATCTTAAAATATCATTGACGTCTTGGCCTCCTGTGCAGCAATTTTAGCTATGGGTAAAGTTAATTTAAATGTGCTTCCTTTTCCTTCACCTTCAGATGCAGCAGTGATGGTTCCTCCATGTGACGTGGCTATTTTTTTTACCATGTAAAGGCCTAACCCTGTTCCCTTTACATTATTATGAAAACGTTCAAAAGGTGTAAAAAGTTTTTCTAGCGCATGCTCATTCATGCCTGAGCCGTTATCATGCACTAAAAAGCTATTGGTGTCACCATTATTTTCAAATTCTACACGTATTTTAGGATTTGGTTGGTCTCCCATATACTTGATGGCATTATCTAAAAAGTTACTAAAAACTTGAATTATCCTGTTACGGTCGCCAAATATATCTGGTAAGTTTTCGGATATGGTAAGGTCAATATTCTGTGTATTCAATTTACTTTTAATAAGGTTACTTGATACATTCAGTATTTCATTGGTTTTCAATAACTCATTTTTATTCTCGATTTTTCCTAGCCTGGCAATTTCCGTAATATCAGAAATTAATTCGTTCATATTAGTACAAGAAACATCTATAAGGTTCAAATACTCCAATACTCCCGGATGATCTTCTATGGCCATTTCTGTGGGGATAAGGCTGGCTAGACCTTTAATATTGCCTAAGGGACTTTTTAAATCGTGGGAAACCGCAAATGCAAATCGCTGTATTTCTTCATTTTTTGATTCTAATTCATTTGCAGCTACAATGAGTTTGTTTTTTTGATGCTGTAGTTCTTTTGTTCGTTGTGCTACATTTAATTCTAATTTTCTTTGATATTTTTTAATTGACCTTAGTTTACGGTGATATGCCAGGTAGATTAGAAGAATTACGAAAGCAATAAGTAACGTTATAAACCACCATGTTTGCCAATACGGAGGTGTAATGGCTATAAATAATTTTTTTTCATTATCAATCCAGACTCCGTCAGAATTGGTAGATTTAATTTTTAAAGTATAATTTCCAGGGTTTAAGTTTGTGTAGGTAGCAGTAGGTTTATTGCCTACATAATTCCAGTCTTTTTCAAAACCCTCTAGGTAAAAAGCGTAGTTTACATTTTCTGGATGCCTAAAAGTAAGCGCTTTAAAATCAAAATTAATTACAGATTGGTCGTAGTTAAAGGTCAATGAATCCACTAGAGAAATATCCTTTTTTAAAACACCAAAATCATCGTTAGGTAATACAGGTTTATTAAAAATCTTAAGTCCTGAAATAAATAATGTAAGCGCGTCTTTTCTTTTTTCAACTTCGTCGGCGGTAAATACGTTATATCCGTTAATGCCTCCAAAAATATACTCTCCTTTACTGGTAGATATTGATGAACTTGCTATAAATTCATTAGATTGGAGGCCATCACCTACATCATAATTAATTGTTTCTTCTGTCTTGGTATTATATCTAATGATACCATCTTCAGTACTTAACCATAAGTGGTTATTCTTATCATCTATGATACCTTTTATTGCATCATTTTTAAGGCCGTTTAATGTTGTGATAGATTGAAAAGAATCGGTTTCAGGAATATATTTGTTAAGTCCCCCTTGTGTGCCTACCCAAATGGTATTCTCGGTATCTTGAATGATTGAATTAACAAATCTATTACTTAAGGTTTTTTGTGTGTGATAATGAGTACTTGACCATGAGTTATCCTTTTCGGTCAATTTAAATAGACCAGAGTTTAATGTTCCAATCCAGATATTGCTTTGTTGATCTTCAAATATCTTATATAATGCATTAACGTCTGAACCATCTATATCCGATTTTAAAGGTATATTCTGATGGGTATTGGTAGTAGGATTATATATTTGTACTCCTGCAAAATAATTTAAAATCCAAATACGCCCCTTTTTATCTTTTAACAGGTCAAATATTATATTTGAATTTAAAAACGAATTTTCCGCGGTTAATGCGCTGTATTTTTTGGTGTCTGTATTAAAAACTGCTATTCCATGAGTCCATGTTCCTGCCCAGAGTTCATTTTCATCTGTCTCTATAATTGAAAGTACAACATTGCTGTTAAAAGTTTTGTTCTTTAAAGAATAGTTGTCAAAAGTATCCAAGGATCTGTCCCAGTAATCTAAACCGCCGCCATCAGTACCAATCCATAAATTGCCTTTTTTGTCCTCTACAAAGCAGTTGACCAATTTGTGACTTAAAGACTTAGGGTTGAACGGGTCAGGTTTTACATGCTGAAATTTAAAGAAATCTTTATCATAAAAACTAAGTCCGCTTTTATAAGGGGCTATCCACATAGTACCGTCTCGTGTACATAGCAACGACCAAATAGAATTACCAGAAAGAGAATTAGGTCTTGTGACACTGTATTGAATATGTCTTACGAAATCTAGATTGCTTGAATAAATGTATAAACCATTATTTTCTGTACCTATCCAGAGATCACCAACTAAATTTTTTTCTAAAGAGAGAATAGCAAAACCTGGACTTACCTCTTTTTCCTTGGAAATAATAAGTGATGTATCTTGTACTTTTAACTTAAATAATGAACCGCTACTAGAACCCATTAGAAAAGTATTTTCCGGTAGCTTTATACTAGAAATAATTTCATCTTTCTGTGGTGTTGTACTAATTATTTCAAGTTCAGAATTTAATATTAGCGTATCATATGTAAAAACAGCAAGTATTAGATCTGGGCCTAATAGTTCTATTTGTATAACTTTATTTGTTCTATGGTTATCAAGTTTTAAATGATTATTAGGGGGTGGAAAGTATTTTATTTTTCCTGTTTCTATTTCGTATTTATAAAGACCCTCAGATTCAGCGCCTAACCAAAGTATATTATCTTTTTTAACTATAGTTTCAAAAACTATATTTTTAATTGTTTCACCTTCGTTCTTGAATGGGTAGGGCGTTATTATATTTAAATCACGATTATATACATTAAGACCTTCATTGGTGCCTATGATAATATTTTGACCATCTTCATATAAAGCCACAATATATTCATGATTAAGCCCTGTTTTTCCATCTGTACTTTTATTATATATTTCAAAATCTTTTCCATCATAACGGTTAAGACCATTACGGGTACCGATCCAGATGAAACCAAAACTATCTTCCATTAGAACAGTAGCGCTACTTTGCGACATTCCTTCTTGTATATGTTGAAAGGTAAGAGGCTCTGTGTGCTGAGAATGAGCGTTGTAAAAAATAAGAATGACTATAAAAAGGGTGATAAACTTAGATCCAAATTTTAATGGCATACCACAATTTTAAAAATGTACTTTATATTAACGCAAATAGATGTGAGAAATTACTTTCAAAATAGTTTTTTTGATTAAAATAATTTTAACATGAGTTTGATAATAAATGCTTTATATCCTTTTATGCTGAAATTGTCCTCATTATAATGTGCGATTTATTAATACCGATTATAGTCTGCTTGGTAGTCACATGTTAATAACCTAAGGTTTAGATTTTTTGCTTGAACTTTATATTTAATATGTTTTGGTGCGATATTTGCTAACTTTAGACGAAATAGCAGAATCTTGTTAACGAAGGTATCTTTACGGTCGCGTATTTTCTTATCCATGATATTTTTGGTGCTCATTGCATCGGTTTTGATTGCTGGTGTAACGGTATACCAATACCGGGAGCAATCCAAGGATTACCATGAAAACAGAATGGAACGTAAGGAAGAACAGATTAGGCAGAGTATTGATCTAGCCATTCAGAAAACTACCTATCCCGTTACTACAGAAAACCTGGGCCTCATATTTAAAAATGAAATTTATGAGATTGCCGTTGTGCAGAACATGAACTTCAATATCTATAGCCTAGATGGGGAGCTTATAAAAAGTTCACGTCCAAAGTTTGCAAATGATTCTATCTCCATGTGTCTGGATGCCGAGGTTCTAAATCAATTGGAAATTAGTCCTAACAAGCGTTATGTACGTGAAAATGCTTTGGCAGGGGATAAATATAAAGCATCGTTCACCTATATCGCAGACCAAAAGTTTAAACCCATTGGTATTCTAAATCTTCCCTATTTTGAGGACAACTCATTTAACGATTATGAGTTAAAGGAATTCTTAATGCGCTTGTCAGGGGTGTACTTGCTCATGCTTCTTATGGCTATTTTATTCGCCTTTTTCATTTCAAAATATATTACTAGGTCGTTGGAGACCATTTCCGATATGATGGAACGGACGGACCTTAGCAAGCAGAACAAAAAGATATTTATTGAAAATCCCGGAGAGGAAATTGAAAAATTAATTGGCGCATACAATGGCATGATAGACGAATTGGGGCATAGTGCGGTTAAATTGGCAAAAAGTGAGCGTGAACAAGCATGGCGCGAGATGGCCAAGCAAGTAGCGCATGAAATTAAAAATCCCTTGACGCCCATGCGCTTAAGCGTACAAAGTTTTGAACGTAAATTTGACCCCAATGACCCCAACATTCACGAAAAAGTAAAGGAATATTCCAATACACTTATTCAACAGATAGATACCATGAGCAGTATTGCCTCTGCATTTTCAAATTTTGCGGAAATGCCGGCACAGCAGAATGAAACCTTAAATGTGGTCAAAATCGTAAAACTAGCTTTGGACATCTTTAATGAGGATTATATCCATTTCATTGCAGATGAGGAAGAAATAATCGCCAAGTTAGACCGGACACAATTAATACGTGTGGTCACAAATTTGGTAAAGAATGCCATACAGGCCGTTCCTGATGTAAAATCCCCAAGGGTATTGGTAAGTGTTGCTTCTGAAGAGAACATGGTGAAAATATCCGTTGCGGATAATGGCCACGGAATTGAAAAAGACCATGAGGAGAAAATTTTTGAACCAAAGTTTACCACCAAAACAAGTGGAATGGGACTTGGCCTGGGAATGGTCAAAAATATTGTGGAAACTTATAAGGGAACTATTAATTTTACTTCCCAACCCGGTAAGGGTACCGTATTTTGCGTAAAATTCCCAAAAGAAAACGTTTAATCAGACAATACTTAAATCATGTCATACAATAATATTTTAGTCCAAAAACAATTACCAACAGCTATAGTAACCATCAATCGGCCCAATAAATTAAATGCCTTGAACAAGGACACTATTGGTGAACTGCACAATGCATTTAAGGACTTGCAGAAAGACAAGGATGTAAAAGCCATTGTACTAACGGGTAGTGGAGAAAAAGCCTTTGTAGCAGGTGCCGATATTTCTGAATTTTCGGATTTCAGTGAGAAAGAAGGCAAGAAACTGGCTGCCAAAGGACAAAAGCAACTGTTCAATTTTATAGAAAATAGTTCTACCCCGGTTATAGCCGCAATCAATGGTTTTGCATTGGGCGGCGGACTGGAATTGGCCATGGCGTGCCATTTTAGGGTTGCAAGTAACAATGCCAAAATGGGTCTGCCAGAAGTTTCATTAGGGGTTATACCAGGTTACGGCGGCACCCAACGTCTACCACAACTGGTAGGTAAGGGCCGCGCAATGGAAATGATTATGACTGCAGGTATGATTACGGCAGACCAAGCATTGGCTTATGGTCTGGTCAACCATGTAACTTCACCAGAAGAATTATTGCCCCTCTGCCATAAAATTATAGGAAAGATTACCAATAACTCGCCTGTAGCCATTGCTTATGCAATAAAAGCGGTAAATGCTGGTTTTAAGAATACTGTAAATGGTTATGAGCAGGAAATTGAAGCTTTTGGCGCTTGCTTTGGAACAGATGATTTTACCGAAGGTACATCAGCATTTTTGGAAAAAAGAAAAGCGGAATTTCCAGGTTCATGACATAAACCAAAGGGGTTATGTTAAAACGTAGCATTTTCTTATTTTTTCTATATATCAATGTTTTTACGGCTCTTGCCCAAGAAGAGTTGGTAACCTATACCATTGGAGAAAAGTTCAATGATAAGTACAGGTATTCAAATATGTTGGCCATTGCAGATGATGGTAACGGGGGTACGGTTGTCGTTAGAGCATATTATACGGGCATTATCCTAAAACCAAAGGGCTATTTTATTGAACATTATAATAAAGATCTGGAATTGATTTCGGAGTTCAATTATAAGCTGAAGGACGCTAATTTTATTGATGCCTATGTGCGAAACGGCCAGGTTTACCTATTGTTTCTTGAGTATAGCTTTAAAAGCAGCAGTTATGTTTATGAAGTGCATCGTAGTCCGTTTACCCAATTTCAGTTTACAAAAGAAACTATTCTATCCATAGCTTCAGAACCAGTAGTACAGCCGTTGGACCGTAATTACTATAATAGAAATTTTACTTCTGGTTTTACGACCTCTGTTCTGTTCAATGATGACAAATCTGCATTTGCTATTACAACGCATTACAAGAAAAGAAAAGTAGATCAGCATTTTATTCACGTGTTCAATGCCAATTTGAGCAAAATAATGGAGCATGATTTTTCTGATGAGGTAGAGGAAAAGAACTATGCTTTTGAAAATTTAGTGTTTTCCAAAGATTTGCAAAATGTATATTTAGTAGGAAAAGCTTATTTTAAGAAAAAAAGGTTTAATGCTACAGAGCGTAAGTTTCAATATGAAATGGTACGTATTTCAAAGACCGGGCGTAGTGTGCAATCTTTTTATACCCCAGGTAAATTTCCAGAAGCCTTAAAACCCATATTCAAAGGTAGCGACCTGCTTTGTATAGGTTTTTATGCGGATAGAAAGGACAATCGTTATAACGGAATATCGTTTTTTAAATTGAATCCGCTTTCATTGGAGTTGGAAAAAAGTAAGTTCAATCCGTTTTCGGAGCAGTTCATGATAGATAAGTTTGGAAGGGAAGAAGATAAGGCCGTTAAAAATTTGGTCTTTAAAGGAATGGATATCACCAAAGAGGGTAATATATTATTTAATGCAGAGGAATATTTTACGAGTAACAGTGTACAATCCAATTCTAGTGGTGGCAGGGTCAAAATTACACGCTACCACCACAATGATATCATCAGTGCGAAATTAAGCGACCAAGGGGATTTAATATGGGCTAGGAACATCAATAAGACAGAAGTTACCCAGGGTGATGGTGCATACGCTTCCTATAGTGCATATACCAAAGATGACGACACCTATTTTTTTATTAGTACATCTGCAGAAAATCCACAACAGTTAAGTGATGACCGCATCATGTTCAAACAAGGTTTTAGCAGGAATAGAAACGTCTTTTTAATCCTATTGAATGAAGACGGACATATGAAATACAACAAGGTCATTGATGATACGGAGGCGCGCTTGCCTTTAATGGTTTCCGTACCTTTTATTGATAGGCAAAACGATGCCTTGAAATTTTATGCTAAGCGTGGTACTAAAAAACAATTGGTACAAGTCGCTGTTAAATAAAATCATTATTAGGATATTTTCCATATTTTTGGAATAAATCCAATTAATGAATGATGATTCTTATCTCAAGGGTAGGGGTGCGCAGCGGAATACAAACAATAAATTCTCGGCTTATAGTAATGAATTTCGGGACGATTTTTTGGAATTCTGTCACCTAGAAGGTGAAATAGCGGACGACAATAAGACACAATATATACCCATATTCCCTAAAACTATTGTAAATAAGGTCACGAGTCCAGATGTGGGCATGAACTATAGCATGAACATGTATCAAGGCTGTGAACACGGCTGTATTTATTGTTATGCTAGAAATGCTCATGAATTTTGGGGTTACAGTGCAGGTTTGGATTTTGAACGAAAAATTCTGGTAAAGCAAGATGCCCCCGTATTGTTAGAGGCTAAATTAAAAAGCAAAAGTTGGAAAGCCGAGACCATTGTCATGTCTGGTAATACGGATTGTTATCAACCCGCTGAACGTAAATTTGAACTCACCAGGAAATGTTTGGAAATCTTTTTAAAATATAGGCATCCAGTGGGTATCATCACCAAAAATGCATTGATATTGCGAGATTTGGATATTCTGAAAGAATTAAGTGCGCATGGTTTAATTGGTGTTAATATTTCCGTCACCTCTCTATCTGAAGAAACTAGACGTATGGTGGAACCTAGGACTACCACTATTAAAAAAAGATTGGAAGCAATTGGGGTATTATCTGCAGCAGGTATTCCCGTAAATGCCATGTTGGCCCCCATAATTCCTGGAATAAATAGTCATGAAATTTTAAAATTGGCAAAAGCGGTATCTGATCAAGGAGCGGTTTCTATGGCATTTACGTTGGTACGATTAAACGGAGCTATAGGAGAAATTTTTACAGATTGGATTAGGAAAGCCTTGCCAGAGAAGGCGGACAAAGTGTTACATCAAATAAGTGAATGCCACGGGGGATCGCTAAACGATAGTAGGTTTGGAATACGAAAAAAAGGTCAGGGCAAAATAGCTTCTCAAATTCATGATATGTTTGATCTGGCCAAACGTATGTATTTCAAGGATAAAAAATTTCCAACATTAAATACCGGTTTGTATGAGACTTATAGAGATGGTCAGTTAAAACTATTTTAATTAATAATCAATAAGAAGGAAACTTTTTCAAAGGGGGTATATTTTAAAAAATTATAAGTGATTACCTACCATTTGCAGCTAATATTTTATTCAATAAGAGGCAAACATGTATTAAGTCAGGAATAATTAATTTTTGGTTAATTGGAACAGCTATCATAGTTGGTTTAAACAACTCTAAATAACATTTATTACACGGTATAATAATTATAGTTTATATGAATTTTTTTAAAAAGTTGAATTGTATAATTTGAGAGATAAATCCATGAAAATGAAAGAATTAATTTAAATGAATTAAAAAAATATGTTTTTACAACAGTATATGCTACGTAAATAATATGCGGTTTTACACCTAAAAAAAATTCTTTAAAAACTTTTGTTAAAATAACATCCAAAAGACATATATAAGCGTAGATAGGGGGAATGTAATAAATACTAGAGCCATTTATGAAAGCCAAGAATACTACCAAGAAAGATTTAAATATCCAGAGCCCACAAAATAAGTCGGCAAATACAAAAAAATCTATTTTTTCCAGATTAAAACATATCATTGAAAATGCCAATGCATGGGGTGTTTTTGTAATGGGAAGTACATTTGTTTTAATGTTTGGGAGTGCATATTTAGCATATATCCTACAGAATGATTTTACACAATTGCATCTTGAAAGAAGAAGCACGTTGATCGGACTTATTTTTATGGTCGTTGCAGTTGCTTTTTTCGTTTTTAAATTAAGTTTCTTTATCTATACCTTTATTAGGTTTTTAAAATATAAGGCTATCCCATCGGTTTCAGATGAGGAATTGCCATCTGTTACCGTAATTGTACCAGCCTATAATGAAGGCAAGCAGGTATGGGCCACATTAAAAAGTTTAGCGGAAAGTGATTTCCCAGCACATAAAGTTCAATTATTGGCAATTGATGACGGTAGTAAGGATGATACATGGAATTGGATGCTAGAGGCCAAAAAAGAGTTGGGAGACAGGGTATCTATTTGTCAGCAACCCAAGAACATGGGTAAACGTCATGCACTTTACAGAGGTTTTAAGGAAGGTACAGGTGAAATTTTTGTTACCGTAGATAGTGATTCCATTGTGGATAAGGATACCTTGAGAAATTTGGTAAGTCCGTTTATCGTTGATGAGAATTGTGGTGCAGTAGCAGGTAATATTCGTGTGCTTAACAATAAGAAAGAAATTTTACCTAAGATGCTAGATGTAAGTTTTGCGCTTAGTTTTGAATTTGTACGGTCTTCTGAAAGTACATTGAATTCTGTACTATGTACCCCAGGTGCATTGGCAGCATACAGGGCAACAGCAGTTTTTGGTTGTTTGGAGGAGTGGATCAATCAAACGTTTATGGGGCAACCTTCCGATATTGGGGAAGATAGGGCCATGACAAATATGATTTTGAAGCAAGGTTATCATGTATTGTTCCAAAGGAACGCGTTTGCTTATACCAATGTTCCTGAAAAATATAAAGGGTTGTATAAGATGTTCATTAGATGGGGTAGAAGTAATGTCCGTGAAAATATACAAATGTCCAAATACGTCTTTACAAATTTCAGAAAAGGACCTAAGGCAGGTACAAGGTTGTTGTTTTTCAGCCAGTTTTCAAGAATTGTACTTTGCTATCCTTTTGTATTGTTCATGTTGGTATTCGTATTTACACACCCACTGTTATTTTTAAGCTCTACGTTCTTAAGTATATTGGTATTATCTACTTTCCCTGTAATATTTTATGCAAAGCGTTATACGTTAATAGAATCATTTTGGGCATACTCATATAGCGTGCTATATACATTTGGTCTATTCTGGATTACACCTTATGCAATAGCTACGGCAAGTAGAAGAGGTTGGTTGACTAGGGAATTACCACAGAAATAAGGGTAAAATTTTAAATAATATAAAAGGGCTTCAATAGTTGAAGCCCTTTTTACATTTCAAAAAAGTAATGATTTGGGGTTTGTATTTAGATTTTTAATGGATTCCATTCCCTATAAAATTGCTCTAGGAAATCAATCATATATTGGTGTCGTTCTTCCGCTAATCGCTTACCGGTGTCCGTATTCATTTTATCCTTGAGCAACAATAATTTTTCGTAGAAATGATTAATGGTAGGTGCGGTAGATTTTTTATATTCTTCCTTGGTCATTCCTAAATTAGGGGAAATTTCAGGATCGTACATTGCCCTATTTTTAAACCCTCCATAATTAAATGCTCGGGCAATTCCTATTGCGCCTATGGCATCTAGACGATCGGCATCTTGTACAACCTGTAGCTCTTTGGATGTAAACAGTTTTTTCTTCAATTTTCCATCAACAATACCGGCTTTAAAAGAGCTGTATTTTATAATTTTTATAACGTGATTTATCGTCCTTTTTGGAACTTTTAGGCTAAGTAGAAAATTTTCCGCCATTTTAGGGCCTAAGCTCTCGTCCCCATTATTGAACTTTGCATCGGCAATATCATGTAAAAGAGCCCCCAAGCTAACGACCAAAATATTAACGTTTTCGTCCTTGGCAATGAGCATGGTATTTTTAAAAACGCGTTGTATATGAAACCAATCATGGCCTCCTTCAGCATTTTGTAATGTTTCTTTCACAAAAGTGATGGTCTCTTCTACTATTTCTGTGTCGGTCATTTAAAGGAGTTTATTCCGCTAACTACGGATGCTTCAATTTTACGGATTAGGTCATCTAGGTTACCATTGTTCTCCAGTGGTTTTTGAACATCTATGCGGACCTTTGCGCCTAATCCCATAGGAAATTGACCATAGCGCACCAATTTCCATGAATTGTTGATACTAATTGGTACGACC
Source organism: Maribacter sp. MAR_2009_72 (assembly GCF_007827235.1). Taxonomy (NCBI): domain Bacteria; kingdom Pseudomonadati; phylum Bacteroidota; class Flavobacteriia; order Flavobacteriales; family Flavobacteriaceae; genus Maribacter; species Maribacter sp. MAR_2009_72. The sequence continues at coordinate 3,012,466 of NZ_VISB01000001.1, forward strand.
AATGCAGAGGGTGCTTTTTTTAATAACATTTTTAGCCCCATAGGCTTAAAAGGTTTTGGATGCCCATCCCTACTTCGAGTGCCTTCCGGAAAAATTACCGCACTTCTATTGTACTGTTCTATATAGGTTCCTAATTTTCCTATTTCCATGAGGGCGGATTTGCCATCATTTCTATCAATAAGTACGGAACCTCCATGTACAAGATTGAACGAAACACTGGGAATGCCTTTCCCTAATTCTTTTTTGCTCACAAATTTTGGATGGTGCTTTCTTAGATACCAAATCAATGGGGGTATGTCATACATGCTTTGATGATTGGTGACAATGATCAAGGGCCTATCTGTAGGCAGGTCATAGGTGTTGGTGTATCGATATGTTGTGCCCAGTATATTGGTACTGCGCATCAAGAAAAAGTTCAATTTGCTTACTACTGGCTTTAATCCGTTATACCCAAACAGTTTAAAAGCGATCCATTGCATTGGATGAAAAACAAGCAGGCATAGGCCAAATGCCACAAAAAAGAAGGGGGTAACAATATAGGAGAGCATTTTTTGCATGCTACAAAAATAAAAAACCGCTCAATTAGAGCGGTTTTTTAAACTTATTATTTTAGGGTAAATACGATTCTTGCAAACCTTAACAAAACTCGTTATAAGCTTGTACAAGATTTTGTGCGATCATTTCCGCAGGTCTACCTTCAATATGATGGCGCTCGATCATATGAACCAACTCACCATTTTTGAACAATGCCATAGATGGCGAAGATGGGGGGAAAGGGACCATTAAATTTCTGGCCGCATCTACCGCTTCCTTATCCACACCGGCAAATACCGTAACTGCATGGTCCGGTTTTTTATCGTTCTGCAAACTCATTTTGGCTGCAGGTCTTGCATTGGCGGCCGCACAACCACATACAGAATTTACAACCACTAAAGTTGTTCCTTCTTTATTGATGGCATTTGTCACTGCTTCCGCAGTATATAATTCTTCAAATCCGGCAGAAGCCAGATCATCTCTCATTGGTTTTACTAATTCCGCAGGGTACATATTCTTATTGTTTAAATTAAACTAATACAAAGATAACCAATTAGTCGTACAGGAGGAGAAGACCTTAACTTTTCATTGGCCCAACTTTCTATTGGTAATATTTTATCTTTGGCAAAATTCATATTACGAAATGATCAAATGGTTGGGAGCCATAGTCGGCTTTTTTTTGAGAGGGTTATCTGGGGCAATACTAGGTTTTTTTGCAGGTAGCATTATAGATAATTTTTTTGGGCCAAGTACCGGCAGTGCCAAAAGTGTATTCCAAGATTATACCAGGCCAAATGTGACCCCTGCAGATTTTGAACTTAACTTACTTTCCCTGTGTTCTATCGTTATTAAGGCAGATGGACAAGTGAGCCAATCTGAAATGGATTATGTTAGACAATATTTTGTAAGTACTTATGGTAAAGAAAAGGCCAATGCCATTTTTAGGACATTTAATGATATCAATAAGAAAGGGCAAATCTCAGCACAAAGGATAGGTGCGTTTTTAGCACAACGCACGCGTTATGAAGTGCGTTTGCAACTTCTTCATTTCTTATTTGGTATTGCACAGGCAGATGGTAGTATTAGTAATCCGGAAATACAAAAAATTAGGGAAATAGCGGGTTACCTTAGGGTTTCCATTAATGAATTTGATAGCATAAAGGCGATGTTCGTAAAATCTGCCAATAATGCCTATAAAATATTGGATGTGCCAAAAACCGCTACAGATTCAGAAATTAAAAAGGCATATAGGACCATGGCCAAAAAATATCATCCCGATCGGGTAAACACCCAAGATGAAGCCATTAAAAAAGGAGCGGAAGAGAAATTTAAACAGGTACAAGAGGCTTACGAAACCATTCAAAAAGAACGAGGCATAAATTAATTAACTAAGACAGATGCTATGCAAGATTTTTGGTTTTATATACAATTAGGTTTACAACATGTATTGGATATCAATGCATATGATCATATTCTGTTCTTATCCGCCCTGGCGCTACCATTTACGTTTAAAAGTTGGAAAAAAGTTCTATTACTGGCAACCGTTTTTACCATAACCCACTGTTTGGCCTTAGTGCTTTCCGTGTTTGAGCTAATTGTGGTCAATGCAGGATATATAGAATTTTTAATTCCGGTAACCATATTGGCAACGGCCCTCTATAACCTATTCATTCTTAAGGACGATAATGATGGGAAAACCATATGGTTTCACTTGCTTTCTACCGGTATATTTGGGTTGATTCATGGTTTTGGATTTTCAAATTATTTTAAAATGATGGTTATGGGAGAAGATGAAAAATTGATGCCATTGTTGGGTTTTGCAGGAGGTATAGAATTATCACAAGTGCTAATAGTCATGATGGTATTGGTATTGGCATTTGTTTTACAGTCCATACTCAACGTAAAGCAACGTTTGTTCATTGCTGTTGGTAGTATGCTTATAATTTTTATTACTCTGCCGTTGCTTTATGCAACTTTTCCCTTTTAAGATTGTTAAATTTGACCTTATGACGTGGTTCTTGCCAAATAAAGCAGGTACCTTAGTGTATTCAGCTTTTTTAAAGCTTGATCAAGATGAATAAAGAAAAACAGTTAAAGTATGATAGGGCCTATTTAAGAATGGCCAAGGAATGGGGTAAATTGTCCTCATGTAAGAGAAAACAGGTGGGTGCTATCATTGTAAAGGATAGAATGATTATATCCGATGGGTATAACGGTACGCCAACAGGTTTTGAAAATTATTGTGAGGATGAGGATGGATACACTAAGTGGTATGTTCTACATGCCGAGGCCAATGCAATTCTTAAAGTAGCCAGTTCTACTCAATCATGTCAAGGCGCTACGTTGTATATTACCTTATCTCCTTGCAGGGAGTGCAGTAAACTTATACATCAAGCCGGTATAAAACGTGTTGTCTATCAAATTGGTTATAAAGATGATTCCGGAATACGATTTTTAGAAAAGGCCAAAGTAGAAGTTGAACATATGCCAGAAATAAATGTTACTATATAACGTTTAAGTTAAAGATGAATAAAAAATTTAATTTTCTACTACCATTAATTATTTCCGCAGCTGTAGCCTTGGGGGTATTTTTGGGTGGAAAATTAAATTTCAACGATTCACCGGAACGCCTTTTTTCTACCAACTCCAAAAAAGACAAGCTTAACAGATTAATAGATTATATAGACTACGAATACGTTGATGATGTCAATACAGATAGTATCGTAGATGTTACCGTTAATAGTATTCTAGAGAAATTAGACCCGCACTCCGTTTATATTTCTGAAAAGGAAATGGACCGTGTCGCGGAAAACATGAAGGGCGATTTTGTTGGTATTGGCGTAAATTTTTATGCGTACCATGATACAATTACGGTTATAAAGACCGTAAAGGACGGGCCAAGCTATAAAAAAGGAATTTTACCTGGCGATCGTATCTTAATGGCAGATAATGATACCTTGTTCGGCAAAGAATATCCAAGTGAAATTATAGTGGATAAATTAAAGGGTCAAGAAGGGACCATGGTCAATCTTACCATTTATAGAAAAGCGGAAGACAAAATTTTTAATGTTAAGGTAAAAAGAGGAGTGGTTCCATTAAAAAGTGTGGAGTCTTTCTATATGCTTACCAACGATATAGGATATATAAAGGTCAATAGATTTGCAGAATCTACTTATAAGGAGTTTAAGACCGCTTTAATGGAATTGCAGGACCGAGGTGCGGAACAATTAGTTTTGGACTTAAGGGACAATCCTGGGGGTTATCTTGGTATGGCAGAAGAAATGGCCGATGAATTTTTGGAAGACGGTAAATTAATATTGTTTACAAAAAATAAAAAAGGTAAAATCAATAAAAGTTTTGCTACGGATGATGGTTCTTTTGAGGACAAGCCCGTATATGTCCTGATTAATGAGCGATCTGCTTCTGCTAGTGAAATTGTAGCGGGCGCCCTGCAGGATAATGATATAGGTACCATAGTAGGAAGAAGATCTTTTGGAAAAGGTCTTGTACAGCGAGAAATGGCTTTAGGAGACGGTTCTGCGGTAAGATTGACCGTTTCAAGGTATTATACCCCAACAGGCCGTAGCATTCAAAAAACATATGCCAACGGCACTAAGGATTATTACCAAAAATTTACGGACCGTTACCATAGTGGTGAAATGATATCCGTAGACAGTATAAAAGTAGCGGATTCGTTAAAGTTCGTTACCCCCAAAGGAAAGGTCGTATACGGCGGTGGTGGAATTATACCAGATGTATTTGTGCCTATTGGGAGTAATGAGGAAGAAGCGGTTGAGAGTATGGATAGCCTAGGATTTTTATCTTTTTTTGTATTTGAACACCTAGAGGAGGATCGGGACAGATACGCCCAATACAACCAAGAATCCTTTGTAAACGATTTTAATGTGGATGATATTCTTTTTGAAAGATTCGTAGAATATTCCATAGACAGAAATCTACGGATGAATTTTTACGATTATGAATCCAGTATAAAGCGTTTTTTAAAGGCCAGTATTGCAGAGCAATTGTTCAATACGAACATTCATGCCAAAATTAAGGCAGACGAAGATGCAATGTTGCAAAAAGTTTTAGAATTGGACAATGCTAGAAAATGGCAGAATAAAACCGCACAGATTAAAGCAAGTAATTAATCCTTGTTAATTTTATCCTGTATTTTTTTACTGGTAACAAAGACCAATAGCAATACAATGGCACACAATGAGGCCATAATACCAATTAATGCTATGGTACTATTTTTCTCAAAGGGATCGGCAAAATTTACCAAGGTTACATTGTAGGCTATTAAACCTACCGCCACAACAATGAAGATTATGGATAATGTCTTGCTCATAATTAATTTTTTATAAAAATACGACCTAATATTCGGCTAGAAAAGTTCATTGATATTGGCCGCAAATAATTTTACGGCAATGGCCATCAAAATTACACCAAATACCTTTCTAATAACATTGACACCACCAGACCCCAACATTTTTTCAATTTTTACGGAAGATTTTAGTACCACAAACACAAAAATAATGTTGACCACAATGGCTACAATAATGTTTTCCACATAGTATTCTGCCCTTAGGGACAATAATGAAGTCAATGTACCTGCACCGGCAATTAAAGGAAACGCAATGGGAACTATAGAAGCACTTTCCGGCTCATCATCCCTATATAACGTTATCCCCAAAATCATTTCAATGGCAAGGAAAAAAATGATGAAGGAACCGGCAACCGCAAAGGAATTTACATCAATACCTATTAGGTTCAAGATTTCCTCTCCTAAAAAAAGAAAGGCTACCATGATGATTGCCGCAACTATAGAAGCTTTTTCAGATTGGATATGGCCAACCTTTTTTCTTAGGCCAATTATGATAGGAATACTTCCTAAAATATCGATAACGGCAAACAAAACCATACTGGCTGTAATGATTTCCCTAAAGTTAAAATGAAATTCCATAATGAAAATTTTTGCAAATTTACGTTTATAAAAGCCATTTAGATGTTTATTCATAAAATAATGTAAAGGCAATACTTTTCAAATAATGTATCTTGCGGCCTTTAAATTAGACCATGTTTCAATTAGGAAAGACCATAGTATCCGAGGAAATTATAGAAAATGATTTTGTATGTAATCTTAATGCTTGCAAAGGGGGGTGTTGTGTTGATGGTGAGGCAGGTGCTCCCGTAGAGGATAGCGAAACGGAAATCATGGTGGATATCTTTGCTAAAGTTAAACCGTTTCTACGGCCAGAAGGTATAAAGGTAATAGAAGAACAAGGTGCTTTTGTAAAAGGAGAGGATGGCGAATGGGAAACCCCGTTGGTCAATGGCAGTGAATGTGCATATGTGATATTTGATCAACATAAAATTGCAAAATGCGGTATTGAAGAAGCGTATAACCAAGGCAAGATCAAATGGAAAAAACCTGTTTCCTGCCACCTTTATCCTATAAGGGTAAAAGAGTATACGGAACTTACCGCGGTCAATTATCATAAATGGCATATCTGTGACCCTGCATGTGCCCTTGGGGAAGAACTTAAAGTGCCCATATATAAGTTTGTAAAAGAGGCCCTGATCCGTAAGTTTGGAGAAGCTTGGTACAGTGAACTGGAGGAAGTGGCCGCCGACCATCTTAAATAGTTGGTATGTAGATAATTATTTGAGTTCCGGTAGGTATGTTGTCCTCATTGTATTTATCTATAATCTCAACATGAAAATAATTTTCATAATCTCGAGAAAAATTGGCCAACCGCTCTTTGGTAATATCTATACCTACGGATTTTCTTTTTAACACTTTACTGTTTTTTATTTTTTCAGCGGCATCCCTACCAACACCGTTATCTGAAATGATAATCTCAATAAATCCGTTTTTACCTTTTTTAATTTCCAAATCAATGTTTTTGGCACCATCTTTAGAAGAGAGTCCGTGCCAAAGTGCATTTTCCAAGAAAGGCTGTAAGATCAAAGAGGGAATTTTAATGTTATGGGTATCTATATCATCCTTAACATGTACCTTAAAGTTGATTTCATTGGAAAAGCGTATATTCTCTATATTCATATAAAGCTCCACGGTTTCCAATTCTTCTGCCAAAGTTATTTCCCGCTGTGAAGATGCTTCAAGTATTTTTCTTACCAATTTGGAGAATTTGTTCAGGTAATGAACCGCATTCTTTTTTTCATTATTGATAATATATAATTTGATGGAATTTAAGGAGTTGAACAGAAAATGGGGGTTCATTTGGCTTCTCAACATACTTTGTTCCAAGGTCAGCAGTTTTTTTTCAGCATTTAACTGACTTTGTCTGTAAAGGATATATAAAATACCTATGAGTAAAATTAAAAAGATACCAATAATGATAAGCATGGTTCTGTTCTTCCTCAATTTTAGTCGAACATTTTCGTTTTCTGCGGCAAGGCGTTCGTATTGGTTCTCACGTATTTGCGATTCATACCGCAAAATCATATCGTTTACATATCTAAGATTTAGGGAATTTGCTATACGGTCTTCATAATTCTTGAATTCCTTAAAATATTCCATCCCCTTTTCATAATCATCGCGTTTTATCCACAGCTCGGAAAGAAATTTGTTTGCTTCCGCAATTTCAGAATCTAGATTATAGTCTTTTCCCAGGTCCAGCCCTTTCTCTAAATTTACCTGTGCGGCATCATAGTCGCCCTTTCGAATAAAGGCCCAACCAAGGTTAATATAAATTGTGGCAACGATCTGTTTGTCCCCCAACCTAATGGCCCTTTGTAGGTTTTTTTCCAAAAGGTCAATGGCTTCTCTTATTCTGTTTAGATGAACATACACATGTGCAATACTGTAATTACATATTACCTTGCCTTTTTCAGAATCAATGATTTCATTGTAGACCAAAGATTTTCTAAAATGTTGTAGTGCAGGTTCTAGTTTAGCTTGGGCTTCATAACATTCACCAAGATTTTGATGATTGATCGCCAGGCCCAGTTTATTGTCCAACTCCTGCTCCAATATCATGGAACGTTCAAATTTCTCAATGGCCAGTTCATATTGTTCCAGCATTTGATAAATATTCCCTATACTGTTCAGTGATACATTTATACTACGTTTTAACCCAATACTGGGTTCCGCTACGGTTTCGGCGAGTTCCAATGCTTCTTGGCTATAATCCAAGGCAGATTTAACGGCATCTGTTCTCCTGTGGACTACACTGATCATATTAAGACTATATACCCTAAATTCTATACTTTCAGCCTCAATAGAGATTTTCAACGCTTCCTGAAAATATTCCAGTGCTTTAGGGTAAAGAGATATATCCCTGTAAATTCTACCCAATTGATTGTAGGCATAGGCCTGGCCGTACAAATAATTATTTGATTTTGAAATATTGTTGACATAATGTAATAAAACACTGTCCTTTCTGTACTGCCGCAATACATTGTCTATTTCCCTGTAGGTTTTGGGGGATGCCGCAATTAAACTATCAACGTCTTTTTTGAACGCGGTTGGGATGTTCTGTGCAGATAGTAAAAATGGAAAAATAAGAGATGCAAGAATACCTAAAATAAAGGTGCACTTAAAACTTTTAAGGGAAAAGGTACTTTTTGAGGGGGCCATGAACATAGTTATAGCATGTCTAAAAAATCGGATTTTTTCTGCCTTGATACCGGTATTTTATGATTCGATTTTAAAACAACATAACCATCGGTCTTCAAAAATTCCTTTATTTTATTTAGGTTCACAATGTAAGAATTGTGAATTCTAAAAAAGGAATCATCCGGTAAGATTTCATTGACCTCCTTTAGTTTTTTAGTAAGCACTATTTTTTGACCGTCACTTAAGAATATGGTACTATAGTTTCCATCAGATTCTGCATAAAGTATTTCGTCGCTTTCTAGAAACAATAATTTTCCATCCGTATTTAAGGTAATCCTATTATGAGTGGCTTTGGAATTAAAATTTAACAAAGCCATCTCTAATTTTTCCATTGAAAAATTTTTGTTGTTAAACTTTTTAATTTTGGTAATTGTTTCTTCAAGGTCATCCGTATCTATTGGTTTTAATAGATAATCCAGTGCTTCGCTTTTTATCGCCTTTAGGGCATATTGGTTATAGGCCGTGGTAATCACGACCGGAAAATTTTTATTGGTAAGTTTTTTAATGAATTGAAAACCATCCATAGTGGGCATTTCAATATCTAAAAAAAGACAGTCTGGTGTATGTTTTTCAAGATAGATAAGGGCATCATGAGGATTGGTAAAAGAGGCCACCACCTTTATCTCATCACTAAAGTTTGTGAGTTCCCAGGTTAAGCTTTGTAGAGCCTTTATTTCATCATCGACTATGACGGCTTGTAACATATTAGTATGGCTATGAAATTAGAAAGTTAGGAAAAATTAGGGGCTTCAATCGTTCTAAATTAAAATTTTGTGTCAATGGATGCAATTTTAGTGTAATCGGTATTAGAATGCTTTTCATTATCTATTACGTATACAAATCAGTTAATTTGAGAGAAAAATATTACAAATAATAAACACCTTTTTGGTTGTTGAAATTGTTTAAATCCAAATACACAAAAAAAGTAACAGGTTATACAATACCAAGAAAAGACCTTTTATGTTCATCTACCTTAGCGACTAAGATGTAATGTTTTAAATTTTATTGAACAATGAGAAAATGTGGTTTAATGTTTGGGTTGTTTATTATCGTTTTGATAATTGCGTCTAAGATTAAACAATCAGAAGAAAAATTCAATGAAAATTTAACCGTGGCGGTAGAAACGCCAATAAAGCGGCCCTAACAAATAGCAAAATCCTCCAAATGATTCAAGTAGTCATTAAATCTTTAAAAATGTTCGTATTTGGAATAACTCCATTGCTACTGATAGCGGGAGGTTCTGAAAATCCAGTGAACAATTCAAGTGTTGAACAGGGTGCGTTTCATTTTCAATTTTCCGGCATCAAAGATGAATCAATGGTAGGCAAAGCATCGTTTCAATTAAAGAACGATGTAGATGAATTTGGCAGAGTAACGAAGAACATTGAATTAAGATTTGTTCCGGCCAATGGTTGCAAGGCCGATTTGATTTCGTTTATCATAGCCTCTAATGACAATCTCAATAGAATTAACGGTACGTATGAAATAAAAAATCTTGATAGATTAATACGTCAATTTTCTGGGGTTTATGGTTTTGCCGATATCAATGAATTAAGTGAACTGCCTTTTTTTGCAAAGGACGGTACAATAGCAATACATACCAACCGCAAAAAAACGGTTTTTGGAAATATAGAAGTTACTTATGAAAATGCGGAAAGAGAACCTTTGACCATCAAAGGTTTTTTTAATGCAAATTAATTTTAATACCAAGGAAAGTACGGTTCTTAATAAAATAGTGTATGTTATTTTATATCTAATGTTTTGAGCGCCAAAATATGTGAGGTTTACGTGTTCTGTACGTAGAATTACAATCTAAGAAAAGGTTTCGGGGGAACTACCTTGATTAGATTTGGTGGGCATTTTTCATAATATGAGCATTGGAGGGACCGTACAATTTGGTATTACCTATCTTAAAATTCCTTTTTAAATCAAATACATTATTTAAACCATTTAGTATGATTTTATATACTTTTTGGTTTATAAAATATTTGTTCAATTTGCTTAAAAGTTACCCGCAATTTCTTTTTGGCCTAAATGCAATAAACATCACTTGCGAGCCTAGATTTCAACATTTTGTGTTAAAAACTTTGTCCTTTAAATGGCTAAACGGACTTTAAAAATTCAAAGCATTTTTGAATCTTTGATACTCCCAATAAGAAGGTATTTTTCAACTTCTTTACTACTAACTTTTAAACCATAAATGATATGTCCACAGCCTTTGAGCCTATTTTGGAAGCAAATGATGACCGCTTTGTTATTTTTCCTATAAAACACAATGACCTGTGGGAATGGTATAAAAAATGTGAGGCTTGTTTTTGGACCGCAGAGGAAATTGATCTTCATGAGGATTTAAATGACTGGAACAATAAGTTAAACGAAGATGAGCGTTTTTTCATAAAACACATCTTGGCTTTCTTTGCCGCTTCTGACGGTATTGTAAATGAAAATTTAGCAGAAAACTTTGTGAGCGAAGTGCAGTATGCAGAAGCTAAATTCTTTTATGGTTTTCAAATTATGATGGAAAACATCCACTCAGAAACCTATTCCCTTTTAATAGATACCTATGTAAAGGACGAAAAGGAAAAAAACATTCTTTTCAAGGCCATTGAGAATTTTCCGGCAATTAAGAAAAAAGCGGATTGGGCCTTAAATTGGATTGAGTCTCCTAGTTTTGCCGAGCGCTTGATCGCTTTTGCCGCGGTAGAGGGGATATTCTTTTCCGGTGCGTTTTGTTCCATATTTTGGTTAAAGAAAAGGGGTCTAATGCCTGGACTTACCTTTTCTAACGAATTAATCTCAAGGGATGAAGGTATGCATTGTGATTATGCTGTTCATTTACACAACAAACACTTAATGAACAAAGTGCCCAAAGAACGGATTACCGAAATTCTTACCAATGCACTTAATATTGAGCGTGAATTCATTACAGAATCATTGCCCGTTAGCTTAATAGGCATGAATTCTAAATTAATGACCCAGTATTTAGAATTTGTTACCGATCGCCTACTGGTAGAATTGGAATGTGATAAAGTGTATAATGCAACCAATCCGTTTGACTTTATGGACATGATTTCGTTGCAGGGTAAAACCAATTTCTTTGAAAAACGAGTTTCTGAATATCAAAAAGCCGGTGTTCTGAACAAGGACAAAGATGAAGATTCGCAAAAAATTAGTTTCGACGCTGATTTTTAATATATAATATTTACAACCTCTTTGCTTAGCGGTAAAGAGGTTTTTATGCCCTAATCTTTAAATGTTAAAATTATTAACATATTAAATAGAGTAATAGTAACCTAAAATATTTGTAGCCAATGTTTGTAATTAAAAGAGATGGAAGAAAAGAAGTGGTAATGTTTGATAAGATTACCGCAAGAGTACGAAAACTCTGTTATGGTCTTAGCGGACTGGTAGATCCTTTAAAAGTAGCTATGCGGGTCATTGAGGGACTGTATGATGGTGTAACAACTTCAGAGCTGGACAACCTGGCCGCGGAAATTGCAGCAACTATGACCACTACGCATCCGGATTACGCTAAATTGGCAGCAAGAATATCTGTATCCAATTTACATAAAAACACAAAAAAATCCTTTTCCGAAACCATGAAGGATCTATATGTTTATGTAAATCCCAGAACAGGAAAAAAGGCCCCTTTGTTATCTGATGAAGTATACAAAGTAATAGCCGATAATGCGGAACATTTGGACTCTACTATAATTTACAACCGAGATTTTGGCTACGATTATTTTGGTTTTAAAACATTGGAACGGTCTTATTTGTTGAAATTAAACGGTAAAATAGCGGAACGTCCCCAGCACATGCTTATGCGTGTATCTGTAGGAATTCATTTAAATGATTTGGATGCTGCCATAGAAACCTATGAGTTGATGTCCAAAAAGTATTTTACCCATGCTACGCCAACATTGTTCAATTCCGGTACGCCAAAACCTCAAATGTCTTCTTGTTTTCTATTGGCTGTGAAAGATGATAGTATAGAGGGTATATATGACACCTTGAAACAAACGGCTAAAATTTCCCAATCTGCCGGGGGTATAGGCTTATCCATTCATAATATTAGGGCAACGGGTTCCTATATAGCTGGTACTAACGGTACATCTAACGGTATTGTACCCATGTTACAAGTGTTTAATGATACAGCCCGTTACGTAGACCAGGGTGGAGGAAAGCGCAAAGGTAGTTTTGCAATTTATTTGGAACCTTGGCATGCCGATATTTTTGACTTTTTAGATTTAAAGAAGAACCATGGAAAGGAAGAAATGAGAGCAAGGGACTTATTCTATGCTATGTGGATTTCTGACCTGTTCATGAAAAGGGTAGAGGCTAATGAAGATTGGACCTTAATGTGTCCTAATGAGTGCCCTGATCTGTATAATAAACACAGTGAGGAGTTTGAAAGATTATACACGCAATATGAGGCAGAGGGCAAAGGTCGTAAAACGGTAAAGGCTAGGGAGCTTTGGGAGAAAATATTGGAATCCCAAATAGAGACCGGCACGCCATATATGCTTTATAAGGATGCCGCAAACCGTAAAAGCAACCAGAAAAATTTGGGAACGATCCGTTCCTCGAATCTATGTACTGAAATTATGGAATATACCTCGCCAGATGAGGTAGCGGTTTGTAATTTAGCTTCCATAGCTTTGCCCATGTTCATTAAGAACGGAGCCTTTGATCATAAAGAGCTCTTTAAGGTAACAAAACGTGTTACCAAGAATTTGAACAAGGTAATAGACCGTAATTATTACCCAGTAAAAGAAGCGGAAAATTCAAATATGCGTCACAGACCTGTTGGTTTGGGAGTACAGGGCCTAGCCGATGTGTTTATTAAACTTCGTATGCCATTTACCAGTGATGATGCCAAAAAACTAAATGAGGAAATATTTGAAACGTTATATTTTGCCGCTGTAACCGCTTCAATGGAAATGTCCAAGGAAGAGGGTCCTTATTCCAGCTATGAAGGCTCACCGATCTCCCAAGGAAAATTTCAATATAATTTATGGGGCATAAAAGACGAGGAATTGTCCGGTAGATGGGATTGGGAAAAATTACGAAAAGAGGTGCTGCAACATGGCGTTCGTAATTCCTTGCTAGTGGCGCCAATGCCCACGGCATCAACGTCACAAATATTAGGTAACAATGAGTGCTTTGAGCCTTATACATCCAATATTTATACCAGACGTGTACTGTCTGGGGAATTTATAGTGGTCAATAAACATTTATTGGAAGACCTTGTTGAATTGGGAATGTGGAACGAGAACATGAAGCAGGAATTAATGCGTGCCAATGGGTCAATACAACATATAGAGACTATTCCACAAGATATTAGAGATCTCTATAAAACTGTATGGGAACTAAGTATGAAGGATATAATAGATATGTCCAGACAAAGAGGATACTTTATTGATCAAAGCCAGTCCTTGAACCTTTTTATGGAAAATGCCAATTATTCTAAATTGACATCTATGCATTTTTATGCTTGGAAGAGCGGACTTAAAACTGGGATGTACTATTTGCGTACTAAAGCTGCTGTAGATGCCATAAAATTTACGTTGGACAATTCTAAGAAAAAAGAAAGCCCGGTTGAAGCAGAAGTGGTTACTTCCGTGGTCAATGAGCCAGTAGTGACAGATAATGCAGTTAAGATGGTGTCGCCACAGGCAGAAATTGACATTCAACCACTAACGCCACAAGAAATGAAAGAAATGATTGCTAAAGCTAAAGAAGGACAAGCAGATGATGATTGCCTAATGTGCGGGTCCTAAAACAAACATTTAATCAATAAAAAAGACCCCTTATCAGGGGTCTTTTTTAATAGCGGCTAAAGCCTAGGTTAAGTAAGGGAATTTTAATTATCGTTCTTTATATAGGGTTTGATCGCCGTTGTAAAGAACAACGCCACTACATAAATGATCAAAATGGTGATGTAAGGGTCCATAGCCTAAGTTTTTAGTATTAAATTATATACGGTAAAAACGTAAGTTTGGATTATGGAAACTTGATTAAATCGTTAAATAAACTGTTAATTAACAACTTTAGTATAGACGTAAAATTTTTCCAATGTTGTACAAGAAGCAAACGCTGGGTTGCAAATTCTTTTGATCGTATCTTTTTATATACGATATAAGATACTTTAGACGCCATTAGTAGTATGACGTATATTGCGAGGGTATGTAGGTATTGGGACATATACAAAATAACGAAAAAGTAAGTTATTTCTTACATTTAGATTGTGTATTTCAACGAATAGTTGATTATTTTTCGTTGAAATGCAACCCGACTTTTTTCAAAGTCGGGTTGTTACTATTTTAATACCGAAAAATTCAAATAAAATTATCTACCTCTTTATATGCATTAATTAACGCAGTCTCTCCTTCTTTTCCTGAAATAGAATTGCCATGCTCCATTCCCAATACTCCTTTAAATCCTTTTTGGTGAATCCATTTAAATACATTTTTGTAATTGATTTCCCCAGTGGTGGGCTCTTTTCTACCAGGATTATCACCTATTTGGATATATGCTATTTCTTCCCATGTCAAATCCATATGATGAATTAAGTTCCCTTCATTTTTTTGCATGTGGTAGATATCATAAAGAATTTTACAGGATGGACTATTGACCCCTTTGCAGATAAGATATGTTTGTTCTGAAGTTTGTAAATAAAGATCCGGTGAATCAGAAAGGGGTTCAAGGACCATTGTAAGGCCATGCGGTTCCAATATTTCTGCTCCACGGCGTAATGCTTCTATTACATTTGCATTTTGTATTCCAATAGGTAACGATCTTTCATAGCCGCCGGGAACTACGGTCATCCATTTTGCATTGACCCGTTTGGCCGTTTCAACGGCCTTTCGGCATCCGTCTAAAAAAATATTGATAAAATCCTCTTTACCAGCGGCGAGCGAGTTTGCCATGTTACCGCCCTTGTCTATTACAAAGACGCCCATAGTCATACCTCTCTTTGCCAAGGCAGCACCTATTTTTTCTTGCATGGCCACATCTCTCTTCATCATATTGTTATCCTCAAAAGCTGTAAAACCTTGATCGGCCATAAATTGTATTTGATCTATGGGATCGTCTCCAGCATGATTGTTGAACATACCAAGATGAGGGGCATATTTTAAATTAAAGTTATACCTAGGCATGGTTTCTTTGTTGGAATTTGCAAACGCCAAAGGACTCATTATTGTAAAAGCACTAGTACCCAGTGCCGTTTTTTGCATAAAATTTCTTCGCTTCATTTCAAAAAGGTGTTAAACTAAAAAAGCCAAGTGGTAGAAGTATCTATCTCTTGGCTCTTGTTAATGGTTGATCAATGTTATTTATAGCGACCAATCTTTGCCCCCAGTGAGCTCCTGGGCATCACCACAGGCAATATACTCACCTGGTACGGGCAAATAGGCTAATACTTCTTCGCCAACATATTCAGAGGCTTTATAGCCCCAAATAGTAAGACCACGAAGATTGTTCGCAAAAGCAAATCTTGTAGTTTCATCATCTAACGTAGAAGTTTTACCTTCTGCCAAGGCTTCAGAATAACTGGTAATGGCATCTTGCATTTTTGTCTGGTCCTCTTTGGAATACTTCAATGAACTCGCTAAAACAGGCTCCAAGTCGTCCGATGTCAAATCCGCTATATTTTCTTTACCTGAATCCGCCAACGCCTTTTCCACAAATTTGTTCATGGACATCGTAAAGAGCTCTTGTTGCTCTTTTTCCATTACTTCATTGGCAAATTTATCTATGAAAACATCTACCTGTACTTCAGAAGCGGCCGGTGTATCCGTTTTTGGTAAAATAAGGTCTACCAATTTGGTAAGTATGGCACCTTGGTCCTGTGATAGGAATTCTGGCGTCCAGGTTATTGCTGGTTCACTCTTACAACTTTGTACAAGACCTATTAAGGTTGGAGTGGCCACCATATATCCAAGTGACAGCCCCATATTTTTTAATACGCGTCTTCTATCCATTATATATTTCCTTTTTTAAGTTCTTGTGCAGCATGGTTTGCCGCTCTTGCTGAAAATGCCATATAGGTCAATGATGGGTTTACACAACTGGCCGAGGTCATAAATGAACCGTCAGTTACATATACATTAGGCACGTCATGCAATTGATTGTTTCCGTTCAGTACAGAGGTTTTTCTATCCCGTCCCATACGTGCGGTGCCCATTTCATGGATACCTAATCCTAATGCACCTGGATTGTCATACGGGGTTACATCCTTTAATCCTGCCTTGGTCAACATATCCACGGCAGACTGTTTCATGTCCTCTCGCATTTTCCATTCGTTTTCCTTGAATTCTGCATCAAAGGTTACAGTTGGTAGTCCCCAATCATCTAATTTATCATAGTCAAGGGTAAATCTATTTTCTTCGTAGGGAAGAACCTCACCAAATCCGGTCATGCCAAATTGCCAACCGCCCGGTTTCAATATAGCATCCTTTAAATCGGCACCATAGGCCAATTCGGCAACACTGTCCTCCCAATTTCCTCTAGAAGCACCACCTTGGTAACCAAAACCACGCTTATAGTCCGATCTATTGGAATCTCCACCTAAATTTCTAAAACGCGGAATATAGATACCGTTCGGTTTTCTTCCTTTGTAAAATTTGTCTTCAAAACCATCAAATTTTCCACGGGCACCAACGCCTAAATGATGGTCCATAATGTTACGTCCCAATTGATCGGATGCATTACCCATGCCGTTAGGGAACGTATCTGATTTAGATTGCATTAATATTGACGTGGATGCTATGGCAGATGCACAAAGGAATATAACCTTAGCCTTAAATTCATAGGTTTCTTTGGTAACACGGTCAATGACCTTTACCCCGGTTGCCCTCTTCGTATCCGGGTCGTACATTACCTCATGAACGATAGAGTCTGGTCTTAACGTCATGTTACCTGTAGCTTCCGCAGCAGGTAGGGTAGATGATAAACTACTAAAGTACGCTCCAAAAGGACATCCGCGAATACATCTATTTCTAAATTGACATTTACTTCTGCCATCAAACTGTTTGGTGCCTGTTAGGTGAGCTACCCTACCGGCAGTTACTACACGGCCGTTAAAATTTTCCGCTACCTTTTCCCTAAATTCCTGTTCTACACAGTTCAGGTCCATCATAGGAAGAAACTGACCGTCAGGCAATTGCTCCAGTCCTAGATTTTCCCCACTTACTCCTATATATGTTTCGACCTTATCGTACCAAGGTGCTATATCCTTATAACGAACGGGCCAATCCACTGCTATTTTTTCATTTTTATTGGCGGTAAAATCAATATCGCTCCAGCGGTAACTATGACGGCCCCATTGTAGGGAGCGCCCACCTAGATGATACCCTCTCATCCAATCAAAACGTTTAGTTTCGTTATATGGATGTTGCTTGTCATTTACAAACCACATATTACTGGCCTGATTGGTAGTATAGCCGGTTCTGTTCTGTTTTGGTTGCTGCTCTAAAATTTCTTTGGTAGGTGCCCCTGCATTTGGAAAATCCCATGGATCTTTATTTGCGGTCACATAATCATCTATATGTTTTACCATACGACCGCGTTCCAATACCAATGTTTTTAACCCTGCTTCACACAGCTCTTTAGCGGCCCAGCCACCACTAATTCCGGTTCCTACAACTATAGCGTCATAGGACTCTTGCTCTTCATTGTAATAAAATTTGCTCATAAAAGTTGTTTATCCTCTAAATTTATTAAATATAAAATTAATTCTATACATTTAATGTCCATTCTTATTGCGAAATTCGCTAAAACTAGCATGTAGTCAGTTTAATGAACTTACTGGGAATTTTAACGTTCATTGCAATAATTATATTTTCAAACAACAACAAACAACCAAAAATGAAAAGAAAAAGATTTGTAAAAATTGCCTCCTTAGTAGGTATTGGAATCTCGTTACTAGGTACTTACGCTTGTAAGGAAACGAAAAAAGAAAATGTAGAAAATTCAGAAACAACTTCCACGGCCAGCACTATTGAACCTTTCTTTGAGCTTTCATTGGCCCAATGGTCTATGCATAAAATGATTAGAGAAGACGGCGTAGACCCTTATACCTTTGCGGAAAAGGCTAAAAACTGGGGCTTTACCGGTTTGGAATATGTAAGTCAATTATATAACCCAGAGTTGGAGAGTGCAAATTATTCTGAAGAGGCCATGGCCAATTTTGTTGCAAAGTCCAACGCGGAAGCCAAAAAGCATGGAATGACCAATGTGCTGATCATGATAGATGGCCAAGGTAATTTAGCGGTATCCGATGAAGCGGAAAGAAATGAGACCGTTGAAAAACATAAAAAATGGGTAGATGCTGCCGCTGCTATGGGTTGTCATGCAATTAGGGTCAATTTAAATGGAAGTAATGAACCGGAGGAATGGATCAAAAATTCTGTGGACGGACTTACTAAATTGGCTACTTATGCCAAAACGAAGAATATTAATGTTTTAGTGGAGAATCATGGAGGTCTATCCTCTAACGGAGAACTTCATGCTAAAGTTATGGAAACCGTAAATATGGACAACTGTGGAAGCTTACCGGATTTTGGTAATTTCTGTATAGAGCGCAAGCCAAATAGTTGGGATTGTGTTAAGGAGTACGATAAATACAAGGGTGTAAAGGAGTTAATGCCCTATGCGAAGGCGGTGAGTGCAAAATCCAACAATTTTGATGCCGATGGTTATGACACTGGGATAGACTATGTAAAAATGTTGAAAATTGTTAAAGATGCAGGATATACCGGTTACATAGGCGTGGAATATGAAGGGTCGGAAATTAGTGAGGAAGATGGAATAATTGCAACAAGGGATTTGCTTCTGAAGGCCGCCAACGAAATAGAATAATCTACATGAACTAGTGTATGGAACCATTTTTCAATGAATTATTCGATTACAATTTTCACTGTAACAAAAAGCTGATAGAAAAATGTCTGGCCTTGAACACCGTTCCGCCAAATATTAGTAGGTTGTTCTGTCACATTTTAAATGCACACCATATCTGGAATGCAAGAATTTTGCAAAAACCCAGTGATTTTCAAGTTTGGCAAGAGCATGATCTAAAAGATTGGGCAGATATTCACTATGAAAATCAACGAAGTTCATTTGAGATCATTTCCAACGCCGATAATTTTGATAGGCGAATAGACTATGAAAATAGTGAAGGGAGGCTATTTACCAATACCTTACAGGATATGCTTTTTCATATCATAAATCATTCTACGAACCATCGTGGACAAATAGCGGTAGATTTTAGAGTTCAAGGAGAACATCCTATTGGCATGGATTACATTCATTATAAAAGATAAATGAAAAATGCGGTGAGGGCACAACTCTGCTCAATGATGTTCCTGGAGTTTTTTATTTGGGGGGCGTGGTTCGTAACCCTAGGAACTTTTTTAGGAAGTAATTTACAAGCTACGGACGGGGAAATTGCCTTGGCCTTTTCAACGCAATCTTGGGGAGCCATTATTGCACCATTTGTCATAGGTATTATTGCAGACCGTTATTTTAATGCGGAAAGGATTTTGGGAGTATTACATCTACTAGGGGCGGTTCTCATGTATTTAATGTATGAAAGTTCCGCTTTTGAAGGATTCTATATTTTGGTCTTGGCATATATGATTGTTTATATGCCTACGTTGGCCCTTGTAAATTCCGTTTCTTTTAATCAAATGAAAAATCCTGCAAAGGAATTTTCATTGGTCAGGGTTTTTGGAACCTTGGGCTGGATTGTTGCAGGACTTTCCATTAGCTTTATATTTCATTGGGATAAGGGAGAATCCATAGAACAGGGCTTTTTAAAAAACACTTTTTTAATGACCGCATTAGCCTCATTACTGTTGGGGTTGTTCAGCTTTACATTACCCAAAACACCGCCCAAGGTAATACGTTCCAAAAATGTTACGATCAAGGAAATTTTAGGGTTGGATTCTTTAGGCTTATTTAAGGATAGAAATTTTTTGGTGTTCTTTTTGTCATCGGTTTTAATATGTATTCCATTGGCATTTTACTATCAAAATGCTAACCCGTTTCTTGTTGAAATTGGTATGGATAATGCAACTGGTAAAATGACTATTGGCCAAATTTCTGAAATTGCCTTTATGTTACTTCTACCTTACTTTTTTACAAAGTTCGGTTTTAAGAAAACAATATTGGTGGCCATGGGCGCATGGGTATTGCGCTATATGTTATTTGCTTATGGCGATGTTAACGAACTTGGTTTTATGTTGATTATTGGCATTGCCTTGCATGGTATATGTTATGATTTTTTCTTTGTGAGCGGCCAAATCTATACGGACAGTAAGGCCGGGGAGGCATATAAAAGTTCAGCACAAGGGCTGATTACCCTTGCAACTTATGGTATAGGTATGCTGATAGGTTTTTGGATAGCGGGAAAAATTTCTACATGGTATCTCCTAGAGGACGGAACACATATTTGGAAGACCATTTGGATGTATCCCGCAGGATTTGCCTTTGTTGTATTTGTATTGTTCGCAATTTTCTTTAAAACCGAGAAAATAGATTATCAGTCTTAGATAAATTCTTTAATTTAAACGCCTGAAAATTGATTTCTGTCCACTAGATATACTAGTAAAAACCAAGAACCAAAAAAGATAAACCATCCGTTAGGATACTATTTATAAATTTTTCAATTTAAACAACAACTAAAATGCCAAAGAAAATACGATTAGGAATATTAGGAGGGGGAGGCGATTCCCTAATTGGTGTGCTACATAGGGTAGCCTCACAAATCAATGATAATTATGAAATTACGGGAGCAGTTTTCAATCCTGATTTTGAGGCCAACAAGGCCTTTGCCGAGGAAATCGATGTTCCCTTGAATAGAATTTATAAGGACTTTGATACTCTAATTGAGGAGGAGTTGAAATTACCTGAGGATCAACGTATACAGGTCTGCTCAGTTCTAACCCCTAATTTCTTACACTATCCAATGGCCAAGAAATTATTGGACAATGGATTTCACGTTATTTGCGAAAAACCAATGACCACTTCTCTTGAAGAAGCAAAGGATTTGCAAAAGTCACATGAAAAAGCAGGTACGGTCTTCGCATTGACCCATACATATACAGGGTATCCTATGGTTCGTCAAATGCGTGAAATGATCAAAGCGGGTGCTTTGGGTAAAATTCATAAAGTAGATGCGGTCTACTATCAAGGTTGGATCAATACCATAATCCATGATAAGGAGAAAAGATCTTCCGTTTGGAGGTTAGACCCCACTAAAGCTGGTATTAGTTCATGTATGGCAGATATTGGCGTACATGCCTTTAACATGGTGGAATATACTACGGGACTTAAAGTCAATAAATTGCTTTGCGATTTTAACTACCTGTATGAAGACAATAAGATGGATGTAGATGGAACGGTACTGATCCGTATGGGAGACCATGTAAAAGGGGTTATTAGAGGTAGTCAAGTAGCTACTGGGGAAGAAAACGGATTGGCCATAGCCATTTATGGAGAAAAAGGAGCTTTTAGATGGGAGCAGGAACGACCTAACTTCTTATATAAATTAAGTGATACGGAACCTACCCAGGTCTATAAACCGGGGCATGCCTATAACTCTGAATTGTCTTTGGACGGCACTAAATTACCGGCAGGCCACCCAGAAGGAATATTTGATTCTATGGCCAATATTTATAAAGGAGTCGCAAAAGCTATTAGGGGGCAAGCATATAATGACGGTGAATTCCCTACTATGACAGATGGCGTGCGCGGAATGAACTTTATTGAAGCGACGGTAGATTCCAATAAGAATGGAAATGTTTGGGTAAGTTTAGAAGATTAATAGGAAAGACCTACAATTAAATAGAGCCGCTATTAGCGGCTCTTTGTTTTAAAATACTTTTTCAAATTCTTGACAAACAATAATCATACTTTCCTTTGGTTCCCTGTCAAAGGCACTTAATTCCCTTGTATAATAGTCCCAGTGTACTTTTTTCCAGTAATCCAAGGACTTGTCGCCTTCACCTTCCAATTGAGCGTAAGATGCATCTATACTAAAATAGGGTTTTAGGGTTACGGCCGTTGTACGCACAATACATTGTGCCTCGCCTTTCCAATTTGTAACGACTATAAATTCACCTATTTTAGGAAGTGCCTCATTTCTATGTTGTAAACCTAACAAGGAATGGGACGTAGCTTTTTTGCTGCCATTTTTAGCCAATGCCGCCAATTCATCTGCGTCTTTTTCATTATCCCCAAAATAAAGGGTTTTTGGACTTTCGTTAAAAGCATGTTCCAAATGGGAGTCTAAATAATCTCCCCACATATTTCTTGCCGAAGCATTTTCCATAGCTATAAATTATCTTTTTAAATTGATATTAATTAAATGAATGCGATGTTCAAAATTACCTTATGATGAGAATTTGCCCAACTTTAATTGTTCTGCTGCGTGGTTTGCCGCCCTAGCGGTAAATGCCATATAGGTTAAAGAAGGATTTACACAGCTTGAGGAAGACATAAACGCCCCATCTGTGACGTATACATTAGGAACAAGATGCACTTGGTTGTGTTTATTGACAATGGAGGTTTTGGGAGAATGCCCCATACGTGCGCCACCCATTTCATGAATGCCCAATCCAGGACCGGTTTCTTGGTCATAGGCGCTTATATCCTTAAATCCGGCGCTTTTGAACATTTTTACAATTTCTTTTTTAATGTCTTCCCGCATGTTGTATTCGTTTTCCTTGAACTCCACATCAAAAGCTAATTGTGGAAGTCCCCATTTATCCTTTTCCGTAGGGCTTAGTGTTACACGGTTGTCGTCATAGGGTAAAAATTCCCCAAATCCTGTTACTCCTATGGTCCAATGGCCAGGTTTAAGAATGTGGTCTTTTAAATCTTTGCCATAGCTCATTTCGGCTATGGTTTCGCTCCAGTCGCCCCTACTTGCCCTTCCTTGATAACCAAACCCACGTACATAATTGTCCTTTTTGGTCTTATCGTTTAAATTGACAAAACGTGGAATGTAAAATCCGGTAGGCTGTCTACCCTTGTAATATTTATCTAAATAGCCGTCAACCTTGGCAGATGCGCCCAATTTATAATGATGGTCCATGATACCACGTCCCAAGGCATCAGAATCATTGCCAAGCCCGTTGGGAAAACGTTCAGATTTAGATTGTAATAAGATACCTACGGATGCCATGGCAGATGCGCACAGAAAAATCACTTTAGCCTTGAATACCAATTGTTCATTGGTTTCCGCATCTATGACCTTAACGTCGTTAGCTTTTTTTGTAGCATCGTCATATATGATTTCGTAGACGATGGAGTTTGGCCGTAAGGTCATATTACCTGTACGTTCCGCTGCCGGTAGGGTAGATGAATTACTGCTAAAATAACCTCCAAAAGGACAGCCCCTCCAACATCGGTCCCTATTTTGACAGGTGCCCCTGCCTTCAAAATTGGCATTTGGGTCGGTGATGTGCGCAGTACGGCCAATGGTAATTAACCGTCCGTCATCAAATTTTTCAGAAGTCAGTTTCTTAAAATCCTCTTCCACACAATTCAGTTTCATGGCCGGCTGAAATTTACCATCGGGCAAAACCTCCAAGCCTAAATTTTCACCACTGACTCCTATATATTCTTCAACCTTATCATACCAAGGTGAAATATCCTTGTATCTAACGGGCCAATCAACACCAATATTTTCCTTTTTGTTCGCCGCAAAATCTATATCGCTCCAACGATAACTCTGCCGCCCCCATGTTAAGGACCTGCCCCCAACTTGATAGCCCCTGATCCAATCAAAACGTTTGGTCTCTACATAGGGGTGGTCAAGATCATTGACAAAAAAATGCTTTACATCCTGTTTTGGCGCCCAGTTTACCCTAGATTGTACAGGAAAATTTTTCTTTTCTTCCTTGGATAGTTCCCCTTTTAAAGGATAATCCCATGGGTCATCATGCATGGTGGGGTAATCTTCTATATGTTTTACCATTCTACCGCGTTCAAGAACCAATGTTCTTAAACCGTTCTCTGTTAATTCCTTTGCGGCCCAACCACCACTTATTCCAGTTCCAACTACAATTGCATCGTAAACTTCATCTTGATTCATGCCTTAATTTTTATCTTTTTCTTTTGGTAATCCCTATATTTATAGCAATTCTTCAAGGTGTTCAGAATTGTGTTATAGAATTCTTAAATATAAGATAAATTGACATATTTGAGGAATTGGTACAACGAACTAATTAAAATAACCGATAGTATAAAATTTTATGAAAACAATTAAAGGTCCAGCGGTATTTTTGGCTCAATTCGTAGATAGTAAAGCTCCATTCAATACCTTGGATGGTATGTGTAAATGGGCGGCCGATTTGGGATATAAAGGAATACAAATACCCACTTGGGAAAGTTTTTTGATCGATTTGGATAAAGCAGCAGAAAGCCAAACGTATTGTGACGAGTTGAAAGGGAAGGTTAATTCGTACGGGTTGGAGATTACCGAACTCTCTACACACTTACAGGGCCAATTAGTTGCCGTTCACCCGGCATATGATTTAATGTTCGATTCCTTTGCCCCAAAAAATGTTCATGGCAACCCTAAAGAAAGGACGGCATGGGCCGTTGAAACCGTAAAAAAAGCGGCCACGGCAAGTAGAAGGCTAGGGTTAAAGGCACATGCTACGTTTTCCGGATCATTATTGTGGCATACCATGCACCCTTGGCCCCAAAGACCTGCCGGTCTCGTAGAAATGGGTTTTGAAGAACTGGCAAAAAGATGGATGCCGATATTAAATCATTTTGATAAGGAAGGGGTAGATGTTTGTTATGAAATTCACCCAGGGGAAGATTTACATGATGGAGATACTTTTGAGCGTTTTTTGGAAGCTACGGGTAACCATAAAAGAGTAAATATTCTTTACGATCCAAGCCATTTTGTCTTACAACAATTAGATTATATTGCCTATATAGACCACTATCATGAATTTATAAAATCCTTTCACGTAAAGGACTCGGAATTTAATCCTACAGGGAAAAAAGGTGCGTTTGGTGGTTATAATGATTGGGGAGACAGAGCGGGCAGATATCGTTCCTTGGGCGATGGACAAATTGATTTTAAGACCATATTCTCCAAGTTGACCCAATATGGTTGTGATGTTTGGGCGGTAATGGAATGGGAGTGTTGTATTAAAAGTCCTGAGCAAGGTGCTCGTGAAGGGGCCAAATTTATTTCTGACCACATTATTGAGGCTACTGAGAAGACCTTTGATGATTTTGCAGGCGCGGAAATTGACAAGGAGATGTTGAAAAAAATGTTAGGACTATAAATTAAAGCAAGAATGAAAAAAGTAGTATTAGGTGTTGCGGTATTGTTGTTAATTGCTTCATGTAAGCAGGAAAAAAAAGAGGCTACAGAAGCAAATGTGGCTGAAGTGGAAATGCTTAAAAATGATTGGGAAATTTTGTTTGACGGTTCTTCCTTGGACAAATGGAAAGAATTTCAAAGTGATTCCGTAAGCGGTGCTTGGACCATACAGGGCGATGCCTTGGTGTATACGCCGCCTAGTGAAGGAGAGAAAAGAGTAAATCACGATTTGGTTACCAAAGAGGAATTTACCGATTTTGTCCTCTCCTTGGAATGGAAAATATCCGAAGGTGGAAACAGTGGTGTGTTTTGGGGGGTAAATGAAGATGAAAAATTTAAGACCGGATACCAAACCGGACCTGAAATACAAATTTTGGACAATGACAAACACCCAGATGCCAAAGCTGGTACCACCCACCAGGCGGGTGCTTTATATGATATGGTGCCACCGGCAAAAGATGTTACGAAACCTGTTGGGGAATGGAATACCATGAAATTGACCGTAGACCATAAGAATAACCGTGGAAAAGTAATGTTGAACGGTACGGAAATGGTGACCTTCCCCATAGCGAATGAGGAATGGAATACTATGGTCGCCAATTCTAAATTTGCAGGTTGGGATGGGTTTGGAACATTTAAAACGGGTAAAATCGGTCTACAGGATCATGGTAATATTGTTTCCTTTAGAAACATCAAAATAAAACAACTATAACCTAAGCATACGTTCATGAAAAATTTCTATTTATTTAGTATAATCGCCCTGATGTTAGGGGTTACATCCTGTAAAGAAAAAGTTCAGGTAGAGCAGGTAGACGCCATAGAGAGCGAAGCGGGGGACAACGTTATTGTACATGAGGAATATATGGGTGAAGAACCTACCACACCAGAGGAAACGGAATTTTATGAACCAAAGGTTCCTGTGGTAAAACCAAGTGTAAATGGGGCACCACCAAGTGATGCTATTGTACTCTTTAATGGTAAAGGTTTGGAAAACTGGATCAGTGCCAATGATAGTACTGCCGCAAAATGGCATTTAAATGATGATGGCAGTATGACCGTTAATGATAAAACGGGAAATATACAGACCAAGCAAAATTTTGGTGACGTTCAATTGCATATTGAATGGAAATCTCCTTTGCCTGTGCAAAGCAAAGGTCAAAACAGGGGAAATAGCGGTGTATTTCTTAATGGCATTTATGAAGTTCAGATATTGGACCAAAACGACAACCCGACCTATGTAAACGGCCAAGTGGCTTCAATCTACAAACAACATGTGCCATTGGCCATGGCTTCTGTACCCACTGGTGAATGGAATACTTATGATATTATCTATCATGCCCCTGAGTTTAACGACGAAGGAGGTAAGATAAAATCTGGTGATATAACCGTTATTCATAACGGAGTTCTTGTACAAGATCACGTAGAGCTAAAAGGTACCACTCCTTATATAGGTTGGCCCAAAAATCCCCCTCACGGCAAGGGCCCCTTATTGTTGCAAGATCATGGGGACGATAGTCGTGTGAGCTTTAGGAATATATGGGTTAGGGAACTATAATCTATTAAAAAATGCTTTAACGGAGTAAACGACCCATAGGCTGTTTGCTCCTTTTTTCTATTACAAGGTTACTGTAAAACCTGAATTTTACATTTACCTTACCTTTGTTAAAATTTAAAATGCGTATATGATCCAATCCATGACCGGTTTCGGTAAGCATGTAATACAATTGCCCAATAAAAAAATTACGGTAGAAATTAAATCGCTCAATAGTAAGAGTATCGATTTAAATGCACGTATGCCCTCAAATTATAGGGAAAAGGAATTGGAGCTAAGAAAGATAATAGCCAACTCCTTGGTGCGCGGCAAGGTAGATTTTAGTCTATATGTTGAACTTACCGGTGATGAAACTACTTCTCAAGTAAATGAGGTCGCGGTAAAACAATATATGGGACAGTTAAAAAATATTGCAACCGGTGATGACCTAAGATTATTGGAAATGGCGCTTAGATTCCCAGATGCCATGAAAACCGCAAAGGAAGATATTGACGAGGAAGAGTATATAGCAATTAAAAAGGCACTGGAAGGGGCTTTGGTTGAAATCAATAACTTTAGGTCAGAAGAAGGCGGTGTGCTAGAAAAGGATTTTTTGGACCGTATTGCCATTTTACAACAATTGTTGAAAGATGTGGTGGCCATTGATCCAGAACGTCAAGCAACCATAAGAGAAAGATTGGAGAAAGCCGTTCAAGACCTAAAGACCGATTTGGACGAGAACAGATTTGAACAGGAACTCATCTATTATTTGGAAAAATATGATATCACCGAAGAAAAGGTAAGACTGGCCAACCATCTTGATTATTTTGGAAAAACCTTGCGTTCAAGTGATAGTAACGGTAAAAAATTGGGCTTTATTTCTCAAGAGATCGGCCGTGAGATCAATACAATTGGTTCTAAGGCCAATTACGCACCTATGCAACAATTAGTAGTTCAAATGAAAGATGAGCTGGAAAAGATTAAGGAACAAATGTTAAATGTATTATAGATGAAAGGGGGAAAATTAATTATTTTTTCTGCACCCTCAGGAAGTGGAAAAACTACCATTGTACGTCACCTATTGGCCCAACCGGAATTGAACTTGGCCTTTTCTGTTTCTGCAACCTCAAGACCTAGAAGAGGAAAGGAAAAGAATAAGGAACATTATTATTTCATGTCCGTATCCGAGTTCAAGAACCATATAAAAAACGATGATTTTTTAGAGTGGGAAGAAGTATACAGGGATAATTTTTACGGTACACTTAAGAGTGAAGTAGAGCGCCTATGGGCCGAGGGTAAGAACGTTATTTTTGATATTGATGTGGTAGGCGGACTAAGAATCAAGAAAAAATTTCCAGATATTACCTTGGCCGTGTTCGTGAAGCCTCCCAGTGTTGATGAACTTAAGATCAGACTTAAGAAACGAAGTACAGAGAGTGAGGATAAAATTAATATGCGTATTGCAAAAGCATCCGTAGAATTGGCAACTGCTCCACAATTTGATAAGATTATCAAGAATTATGATCTAGATGTTGCCTTAAAAGAGGCCGTTGACCTTGTGGCGGATTTCGTAAGAGAGGATTAATATAGTTTCAATGAAGAATATTGGTTTATACTTTGGAACGTTTAACCCTATACATATAGGTCATTTGGTCATTGCGAACCATATGGCGGAGTTTTCAGATTTGGATGAGGTTTGGTTCGTGGTAACTCCACAAAGTCCGTTTAAGACTAAAAAAACACTATTGGACAACCATCACCGGTATGAAATGGTTTATGAGGCTACCGTTGATTATCCAAAATTAAGGCCCAGTAAAATTGAGTTTGATTTACCACAACCCAATTATACCGTAAATACACTTGCACATTTAATGGACAAACATCCTGCCCAATACACTTTTTCGTTAATTATGGGTGAGGACAATCTAAAAGGATTTCATAAATGGAAAAATTATGAAACTATTTTGGAAAACCATGCTATTTATGTTTACCCAAGAGTATCAGAAGGTGTTGTGGAACACCGGTTTAAAACACATGAAAAAATCCATAGGGTGAATGCGCCCATAATGGAAATTTCATCGACCTTTATTAGAAAAGCACATAAAAATAGTAAGAATATAAGACCCTTGTTACCACCGGAAGTCTGGAAATATATGGATGAAATGAATTTTTATCGTTAATTCTATTGTGGTATTTGTAACTTATCTGTGGCAAGATAGGTATTGTCCTTATTGTAATACCATGCCCTGGTTTTTGGAAATTTTATATCATTTATCGTTAATAAATCGGTCAAAAGAATATATTCCCCATCGTTCTTACTTTCATCATGATAAAATTGATAGATTTCCATGGCATAGGTGTTTGGATCAAAATAAAAATACCAAGTATCTTGCCCCACTTCCTTTTCATACTTGACCTTCAATACTAAGTAATCTTTTCCTTTAAATGTGCGTTTAACCACCTTGGGGTCAATAAGGGTACCAGGATCTTTTAATTTCATTGGCAGGCCATATAAATACGTATAATAATCCTTCATTAGTTTAGCGCGATCGCAGGTAATTCTTAAACTATCCCTAACCTGTTGGGCAATATAGGTTTTGCCATTGTATTTTAAAACACAATGCTCTTTTTGTAGTTCTGATTCTATGGTGTAATCATCCCTTTTTACGGTAGATTTAAAATAGGTAGCGGGAAGGTCCAGTTCAATTAGTGTGCTGCGCAAAGTGGCTTTGGGAGATTCCATTTCAATAAGCAACTTGCCTTTAAATGTGTTCCAATTGTCCTGTGGATCATGAAAGGAAATGGCATTTTCAAGTAATTGTTCTCCTGTTAGTTCTTGGCCCTTAGTGGAAAAAGAAAGGAGTAGTAGTGTAGCCAAATAAAAATACCTTGTCATCATATACTATTTATGAGGACAAGGTACTTATTATTTTAATGTGTTACAGCGGTATTATTTTTTAGGCGATTCTATCGTAGCCGGAGCTACGGAGCTATCGTGCTCATTATGATATTGCTGTAGCAAATTCATTACGGATGTCATTAAATCCTTAGTTTCCAATAAGAGTGAAAAATAAAGGGTGGTGTTCTTTGGACTGGATTCTTCCGTCCTTGTTCTTGCTACTTGTGTCTGTATCTTTTCGGATACCATCTGAAAAAGTTCCTGTTTCTGACTTAGTACATTCCCAATTTGTTCAAAGGATTGATTTGAAAAAGCATCTTGGGTCTGATTTAATATTTCCTCCAATTTTAAATCTATTTGCTTTAATTCCTTGATCTGGTTATACTTTAATTTTTTGTGATTGTTGTTTACATGCTTATGGCTAACTTTTCCAATATATTCAAGAGATTGAGCAATATCTGTTAAATAGCCCAAAGTATTAATGTAAAAATTACTGGCCCCAACGCTATTTTCATCTAAGTTTTTGATAAAATAGAAAATATGGTCTCTTAGGTCATCAATTTCATTGGAGAGTTTTTCGCCTTGCTTTTTGTTCTTTTTAAGCAAGTTTACGTCCTGTTTGGCCAAACCGTTTATAGTGTTGGTATAAATTTTATTGGTTCTTTTAAGAACATTGGAAATGTTCATGGCGCTTTCAAATATTACCCCTTGTATAGAACTGCTCTCTGCCCTGTTAAGTGAATCTTCCGCTTTTAACTCCTTGGCTTTCTTGTTATGTGAAATATAATTTCTTGCCAATAATAAAATGGCGGCAAATAATAGTACTGCCAACGCGGCACCCTTTCCAAAACTGATCAAGGTTAAAATGATTCCAGAGGCTATAAATGCTATAATGGCGGTTCCAAACCATCCACCTATTACATTGAGCACCCCGGCAACCCTATATACCGCACTTTCAGCACCCCAAGCTCTATCGGCAAGTGAAGTACCCATTGCAACCATAAAAGTAACGTAGGTTGTAGATAACGGTAATTTGTAAGATGTAGCAATAGAGATTAATATGCCGGCTACCATAAGGTTTACGGCAGCACGTACCATATCAAATGCCGGAAGTTCATGGACCTTCTTTTTTGATAGGGCAATTACAGGTTTGTTAAACTGCTTATCTATCATTTCCTGAAGGGAACTTGGAATTGCGTTCGTTAAGACCGTTGATAATGAAATGGCTAAACGTACCAGCCCTCTAGACAAGAAATTAGGCTGAAACCTTTCTTTGGTGTCTTCTTGACTGGAAAGGTCTATGGAAGTCTTCACAACACTTTTGGCTTTACTGGAAAACCACAAGGTAAGGACCATGACCATACCTGCTATAAATAACAGTAATGTTGGTGTTGGGACCTTTTTGGCCAAAATCCCCATACTGAATTCCGATGCCTCTACCCCAGAGGCTAACCATGCCTCATAAGATTGCCAAGCGGCAATTGGAACCCCTATAAAATTGACGAGATCATTACCGGCAAAAGCTAATGCCAAAGCAAAGGTACCAACGCCAATAATCAATTTATAAATATTTACATTGGCAAATTTCATTAAGATAAATGAAAACGTAGACCAAACCAAGAAGTTTGCCCCTACCAAAGCAAATAATTGGGTTTCTAAAAACTCTTTAATGGTTATACCCCCAATTAGGTCGTAAGATTCGCCGGCAAAAGCCGTTCCTCCAATTCCCTTCATTAATATGAAGTAGGTCATGGACGATAATGCAAAGCCTCCAAAAAGGGCGCCTACCCATGTAGGTTTTTTTTCAAAATTATAGGACAGGAGCAATCTTGATACCCATTGTACCATTGCACCTATGGTAAAGGCGACAACTACAGATAGTAATATGCCAAATATAATCTGAATGGCCTTATCATTATTGATATAGTTGATTACATCTATAAAACTACCATTGTCCGCACCAATTTTGATCAAGGACATGGCTACGGCCGCACCCAATAGTTCAAAAACTATGGATACCGTAGTTGAAGTTGGCATGCCCAAGGTATTGAAGAAATCAAGTAATAGAATATCCGTTATCATCACGGCCATAAAAATGAACATGATCTCATCAAAATAGAATTCACCAGGGTTAAAAATTCCCTTTCTCGCCACTTCCATCATACCACTTGAAAACAAAGCGCCGGCAGCAATTCCAAAACTGGCGACAATCATTATAGTCTTAAAGGAAATAGCTTTGGAACCAATGGCGGAATTCAAAAAATTTACCGCATCGTTACTAACACCTACCACAAGATCTGCTATGGCCAGTACGGCAAGTGCAATAAGCATTAAAAAATATATATTATCCATAATTTCGTTCGATATCAATTTGCAAATATCATTATCGCCAATGGCTGCAATGTTAGGTTAATGTTATTATTTTACTAGAAGTGAACTTCTAATTGTAATCTATATGTCAAAATATCCGTGCTTGCTATTTGTGAAAGATAGCTAAGATCGCTCTGCACTTTAAGTTTATGACCCACAATATACTTTGAAAGTCCTAAAGTATATTGATTTTGAGTATTTTGACCTGTTATTTCCTGATCTAAACCAATAGTTGTAAAACGGCCAGATACTTCCCAGTTATTTTCAAATAAATAACCTGATTGCAAATTTAGGCCGCTACCCACTTCAACTACGGACCCCGTGGCAGAGCCATCAGAATTTTTAGCTATAGGGTCTTTGGCCGTTCTATTGGCATATTCACCCATAAACGAAAAACCATTATACTTAAACATGGCATCTATAAAGACGGTATTGATATTGGTCTCAAAAAAACCTACATCATTAAATAGATAGGAGCCTTGGTTACTTCTGGACTTTACGGCATTCTGATTACTGTCATAAGTAGCTGCGATCATCAGTTTTGGAGTCTTTTCCCTATTTAGATCACTTCCCTTATAATCCCCTCTTCCTAAAAATTCTCCAAATGGCAACAATTCTAATCGTGATGTATATTGCAGTCCGCCCAAATTCCCGGTCGTAATATTTCTTCCTTCTCCTTGCGATAGTGCAAAAATCTCCCGAATCAAAAATTTTTGGCCTATATTGGTTTTATGCCTTAACTGGAAGCCCATATCCCTGTCAATTGTAAACCTTCCGTTCAATAATGAGCGGTCTACTTGCAATAAATTACCGGAAGAAATTACGCGCTCTATATTACCGGGCAGTTTTGTTTGACCAAACCAAAGCACAAAATTTTCGTAAAAATTCCATTTTACCACCGCATCAAGAATATAGCGTGGGGCATTACCTGTAAATTGGGAAGCACCGGAAATATCACGATTGGAAAGTCCTAATTCTATTTTGTATTCCAATTTGGGGGAATATGCAAAACCATCAAATTTTAACCTGGCCCTTCTTACTAGAAAATTTTGTTCCGGGTCGGTAAGGCCTCCATTCTCCGAGTTCCACGTATTTGTAGCCAGAATCTGCATACGTGCCCCAACTTTCATTGTCCAGGAACTATCTTTTCCTACCAGGTTGAACAATCCATTACCAAAAGTAGGAGCATTGGATTCCTGGCCTTTTATTGCACTGAAGTACAGCAAAAAAAGGCTAAACCAAAAAAGGTTATACTTCATTTACTATTAGTTTTTGTCGACTGCAAATTACCGAAATGAACGTTAAGTTCATATTTAATTAAAAATAACCTGTATTTTTATGCTTCTCTTCTGCTATACAATGAATTTTTAACTGAATAACAATCATTGACTTCTGCATAGGACGCATAAAAAAAGCTACCGGGTAGGTAGCTTTATGATTTCAAAAAACCAAGTCGACAAAAACTAGTAGTACTAGAAATCATATGTACGTTATATGCTGAACAGTAGACGTATCTAATATCAATATATTATCTGGATGAGGTTTTTTGGGCTGATAAATCTGCCATGCTCATTGATTTGGCCTTTAAACTTGCCTGTATATTCTTGGTTTCACCAGATGCAACGGTTACAGGTAATTCTATTGGTTCATAACCTAAAAATTGAACTAAAAGTTGGTATGAACCGGGTGTAAGGTTATCAAATTCAAAGTTTCCCCTAAAATTAGTGTGGGTGCTTATAGAAGTATTCTTAATGGTTACCGTAGCCATTAGTAATGGCTCATTGAATAATTCAGCGTCCAATATTTGACCCTGAATAGCACTTGTCTCCTGTGCGGACACTAAAGAACCAATTAACATTGCGAATAAAAGAACTAATCTTTTCATGTATACTTTAAATTTCTTCTGCAAAGAAATGACTGCAAGGTTAAGTTAAGGTTAGGTCACAATTATGAATATATGTTCTTATGGTTAAGATTTTGGTTCCGGTTTCTATTTTTAAAGAAGCTTGGTCCATTTATGAAAAAGCAAAAAATGTATCTTGCAGCCTTCAAACAAAAACCAAATGAACTGGGAGCAATTACTTTCATTACGTAGACAGGGAGATAACAATAAACGCTTGCGCAATGAGCAGGATGAGACCCGTTTGGGTTTTGACGTGGATTATGACAGGATAATATTTTCTTCGGCTTTTAGAAGTTTACAGGATAAAACACAAGTAATACCATTGTCCAAAACAGATTTTGTGCACACAAGACTTACCCATAGCCTGGAGGTATCTGTAGTTGGTCGTAGTCTAGGAAGGCTTGCAGGGAAGAAGATAATAGAGAAACACCCTTATTTACAGGAAGTACACGGATATAAGTTCAATGATATAGGCGGCATTGTTGCAGCTGCGGCCCTGGCACACGATATTGGAAATCCTCCTTTTGGCCATAGTGGGGAAAAAGCAATCGGTGAATATTTTAAAACAGGTAATGGTGTTCGGTTTAAACAACAGTTATCTGACGTGGAATATCAAGATATTATTGATTTTGAAGGAAATGCAAACGGATTTAGATTGTTGACCCAAAATAGGGCAGGTGTTACCGGTGGATTACGTCTTAGTAACGCTACTCTTGGGGCGTTTATGAAATATCCAAAGGAATCCCTTCCCAAAAAACCTTCCGATCATATATGCGATAAAAAGTTTGGATTTTTTCAAAGTGAAAAACTCATTTTTAAAGATGTTGCGGAAGACCTTGGATTACCATTTAGGGGTTCTACTAATACCATATCCTATGGTAGGCATCCATTGACATTCTTGGTAGAAGCGGCAGATGATATCTGTTATACCATAATTGATTTTGAAGATGGTATAAACCTTGGACTTATCTCAGAAGATTATGCACTTGAATATTTAATAAAACTTGTTAAGGATACCATTAATACCAAAAAATACAATTCTTTGGAATTTATGGAAGATAGGTTAAGCTATTTGCGTGCATTGGCCATTAATACCTTGATCCAAGATGCGGTTGCTATTTTTATAGCGAACGAAGACAGTATTCTAAATGGTACTTTTGACTGTTCGTTGATGGATAAAAGTAAGTATAAGGCCCAAATTGAAGATATCATCAATTTAAGCATACAGAATATTTACCAAGCTCAAGAAGTGGTAGAAAAGGAAATTGCGGGGTATACCATTATATCTGATATTCTTGATGTTTATATTGCCGCGTTAATCGGTAAAAAAGAACGGAACGTGTCTAATTACCATAAATTAATTTTACGGACCTTACCTGGACCATATAGGCAAACTGAGGGCTCTATCTATGAAATTTTATTGAACACCTGTAGTTATGTGGCAAGTCTTTCCGATAGTGCTGCCGTACATATTCATACCAAGATCAAAGGAAAGCAGCTTTAAAAGCCATAAAGTATACCTACCCCCAATACTTGTTTAAACTGTATTTTAGGAGTGCCGGGGTCTACAATTGTGCCATTGTCGTTTTTTACCACATCAAATAGAATATCGTCATCATAGATTAATTGGGTGCCCAGACTTGTGCTTATATATTTGTTGACCTTCATGTGTAGGTTTAGCTCCCAATCTACGTCAATGTTACCAAAGCTTTTGATGTAGTCCGTATACAGGTTTATCCTACTTTTTAATTCAATGTTATCTGCTAGGGTATAATTGAAATTGTTGGTTATAAGTATACCAATTTCCAGCAAATGGTTCTCACCTGGAGTTATTACGTTACCATCTGCGTCTAAAACGGCTTCCTGTACACCAAACGACCCATTGTCCGCCAAATCCTGGTCTAAAACAAAAGTAGATTTTTGGGTTAG
Organism: Maribacter sp. MAR_2009_72; assembly: GCF_007827235.1. Taxonomy (NCBI): domain Bacteria; kingdom Pseudomonadati; phylum Bacteroidota; class Flavobacteriia; order Flavobacteriales; family Flavobacteriaceae; genus Maribacter; species Maribacter sp. MAR_2009_72. The sequence continues at coordinate 3,048,630 of NZ_VISB01000001.1, forward strand.
TGGAGATAGATAAAGATTAAACTTTTCGTCTTTTGTTATAAAAGAGGTACCCGCCCCAAATAGTAGATAACCTGGTGCCATAAACCTTGAAATTGGGGTATCCCTATCGGGATATTTATAACCGTTGGAAAACTGGGTATTAAAATTGAGCTGTACCGAGTAAAACCATCTACTGGTATTATCCTTCTTAAAGCCTAAATTGGAACTTAACCGTATTACATCCTCGGTCTTTCTTAGTTTACGTCCTTCTTGTGCATTTAATCCATAGCGAAGCTCTAGGTTGTTTTCCCACTGAAAATTATTGAATTTGTACTTTCTTGCAAATTTTAAGAACCCTAATCCACTTACGGCATTATCTCCACCAGCGTTCCAATTGACAAAAGCAACCTCACTTATATTGATACCAAAACTATTTTCGGTTTCCCAGAAAGAGGGTACCCTAAATCGTTGAAAGCCTTTTTGTAAGGTCTTGGTTTTCTTAAAATCTATGTTTGGTATTTGCAGGTTAACGTCCTTCTTGGGTGAATAGATCTTATCCAATGTCCGGCGTATAACAATGGTATCTACCGCCGTACTATCTAAATACACACTATCTACAATAATTGGTGCCGGTATGGTATCCTGGGCCTGGGTTGCCAATGCAACCAAAAAAAACAACGGGAATAAATTTTGAAGAAATCTTGAAATTATTCTTTTCATAGAAACTGTTGTACATATTTTTTTACGGACATCTTATCTATCCCTGCCTCTTTATACAATTCTAGGGTAGGCCCATGGGGTATAAAGACATCTGGGATACCAAATATCTTAATAATTTTATTCATTTCAATATTATTTGCAAAATCTAGCACCGCACTGCCAAAACCGCCAATGGCCGCTCCATCTTCCAATGTAATGATATGATCAAAATTTTGAAAAATATCTTTTAGCAACTCCTTGTCCAAGGGTTTAATAAATGGAAAATTATAATGTGCAATCTTGGATCCGGAATCTATTTCGTTTAGGAGTTCAATAACGTTATTTCCTATTGGGCCGGTGCTCAAAATGGCTATATGGTTTCCTTTTCTTAATTGTTGACCCTTGCCTAAGGCCACTTTTTTCATTGGTTGCTGCCAATTTACTATGGAGCCCCTTCCTCTAGGATATCTAATAGCAATAGGTCCATGTAAACCAAGTTGCGCCGTGTACATGATATTGCGCAGTTCAATTTCGTTCAAGGGCGAACATACCATTAAATGAGGAATACACCTTAAATAGGCTATATCATATACACCATGATGGGTAGGCCCATCCTCACCTACTAGACCTGCCCGATCCAAGCAAAAAATAACCGGAAGGTTTTGTAACGCCACATCATGGATAACCTGATCATAGGCACGTTGTAAAAATGTGGAATATATATTACAAAACGGAATTAATCCATCTGCCGCCATACCGGCCGCAATGGTTACTGCATGTTGCTCGGCTATTCCAACGTCATATGCACGTTCAGGCAATGCATCCATCATAAATTTCATAGAACTCCCTGTGGGCATAGCAGGTGTTAATCCTACTATTTTATCATTTTTAAGTGCTAGTTCTACCAAAGTCCTGCCAAACACATCCTGAAATTTAGGAGGTTGTGCGTTCGTGCTACTTTTTTCAAGTTCGCCGGTCTGCTTGTTAAATTTGCCCGGGGCGTGGTAAACAACCTGGTTTTCTTCTGCCTTCTTTAGCCCTTTTCCTTTTATGGTAATGACATGCAATAACTTGGGGCCTTCAATTTTTTTTAATCGCTCCAGTTCGCTGATCAATAGGGGTAGGTTATGGCCGTCTACCGGACCGGAATAATGAAAGTTTAAGCATTCGAATATATTTTCTTCCTTTGCCGTTCCGGTCTTAACATTCGTAAGGTATTTTTTTAACGCTCCCACACTTGGGTCTATACCCATGGCATTATCGTTTAAAACCACCAAAATATTTGCATTGGTCACCCCCGCATGGTTCAACCCTTCAAAGGCCATGCCGCTGGCAATGGATGCATCTCCGATTACCGCAATATGCTGGCGTGTAAAATTGGCCTGTAGCCTTGCAGCCAATGCCATACCCAAAAGTGCGGAAATTGAGGTAGAGCTATGCCCCGTACCAAAAGCATCATATTCACTTTCCTCCATTTTGGGAAATCCGCTAATGCCTCCAAATTGTCTATTGGTATCAAAAATAGCTTTTCTTCCCGTGAGAATCTTATGGCCATAGGCCTGGTGACCCACATCCCAAATTAATTTGTCCGTAGGGGTATTAAATGTGTAATGCAAGGCAATGGTAAGTTCCACAACACCAAGACTAGCGCCTAAATGTCCTTCTTTGGCAGACACTATATCTATAATGAATTGCCGTAGTTCAAACGCCAAATGAGTCAATTCTTCAGGATTTAAGGTTCTGAGATCTTTAGGGGAGTCTATATGTTCTAGAATTGCTTTCACTTTGTGGTCCTAATGAACCTACAAAAATACTTTAATAAAAATGAAACTGTTGTATTTTTGCTGGTATGGTTTTACCGTTCGATGATCGTTATTTTATGAAAAAAGCGTTGCAAGAGGCAACTTATGCTTTTGATGCCGGAGAAATACCCGTAGGAGCCGTCATAGTTATACAAGATAGAATCATTGCAAGATCCCATAACCTTACCGAAAAATTGAACGATGTAACCGCACATGCAGAAATGCAGGCAATTACTTCTGCGGCAAATTTTCTAGGAGGCAAATATTTAAAGGACTGTACATTGTACGTTACATTGGAACCTTGTCAGATGTGCGCGGGTGCCTTGTATTGGAGCCAGATAGGAAGGATCGTATATGCTGCCAAAGATCTTCAACGAGGTTGTGGGGCCATGGGAACGACCCTGCACCCTAAAACGAGCATTGAGGGCGGTATAATGGAACAAGAGGCGGCGTTGTTATTACAGCGGTTCTTTGCCGGAAAAAGAAAGTAACATTTTACCATAAAAAAACCATGTAAAACATGGTTTGTTCATTTTAAGTATAAAAGAATATGTTTATTGTACTTGAACTTGGCCTGCGACAATACCTTTTCTTCCTTCTTCTTCCTCATAACTGACTTTATCTCCTTCCTTAAGTTCAGTTCCGTTCAATGCCGTAGCATGAACAAAAATATCTTTGCCGGTTTCATCATTGGTTATGAAGCCATATCCTTTAGAAACATTATAAAATTTTACAGTACCAGTCATACGAATGCAATTTTGAAATTTACACTCTAATTTAAGTGTTTTTTAAATTGAATAGCAAAAATTAAGAAAATTATTTTTTTGGAGAGTCTTGATTATCAGTGTTTCTAGGTTTTTTTCCTTGCATTTTACGCACATTTTCATCGGTCAGCATATAATCCTTAAATTTTTTGCCTTTACTTTCTTTAATTAAAAATAAGGGCATGGCAATCAAAAAAAGCCCTAACGTTCCGGACCCAATATATTTGTTCGCCAAATCTGCATGTTCAGGCTCAAGGTTAAAGCCATAAATTATAAGGCCTATGGATAGGAGTACAACGGCGGTTATAATATATTTCATCATTAATGGTATAATTTTCTATTTATCATTTCTTACTTGGTAAACTTAATAAGTTCCCTTCTGTAGGCGGTCAATAATTTAGATTTGGACACAAAACCCATATATATTCCGTTATTGACTACAGGAAGGTTCCATGCACCGGTATCCTGAAATTTCTGCATTACCGTTTGCATACTATCCTTACCATAATTTATTTGGTCCGGAGCTTTATGAGTAAATGTTTCAACCTTGATGGTAGTATACAGTTTAGTATCAAACATAAACTCCCGTATATCATCCAATAAAATAATACCAAGGAATTTGTGATTGGGATCTATAACCGGAAAAATATTCCTTGTAGATTTTGCAACGGAATCGTGCAACATTTGGCCCAAGGTCATTTCTGGATATACATGTTTAAAATTGGTTTCTATTACCGTATCAAGATCCATTAGCGTAAGGACCGCCTGATCTTTATTATGTGTCAACAATTCCCCGCTTTCTGCCAATTCCCTGGTATATATTGTATAATCTACCGCGTTTTTAGTAATTATATAAGAGATGGCCGCAGTAATCATTAAAGGCACAAATAGGGCATAGCCACCTGTAATTTCGGCAATTAGGAAAATTGCGGTCAGTGGAGCATGTTGTACCCCGGCAATTAATCCTGCCATACCTATCAAGGTAAAATTACTTTCGGAAACGGTAAATCCCAAACCGGAATTATTAATCAATTTTGCCACAACATTACCCAGTGCGCTACCCATTACCATAGTGGGGATGAATATACCACCCGCACCTCCTGCTGCCAACGTTGTGGTCATGGCTACGGCTTTAAAAATGGTAATGCCAAAAAGCAAAGCTATTACGACCCAAATATTATCTATATAATTGTCAAAAGGCGTTTTACCCAAAGCCTGTATATGATCACCAATTAGTAAGTTGTTTATAAAAACAAAACCTTCACCATACAATGGCGGTATCATATAAAGCATTACACCAATGGTTAGACCACCCACCAAAAGCCGGTATTTTGGACTTTTTAAGGGTTTAAACAAATTAATGATTCCAAAGTACATTTTGGTAAAGTAGATCGAAGCTACGGCAGTACCAACTCCTAATAGAATATAGAACAGGGTATCCTTTACTTCAAAAGGTTCTGTGATCGTAAAATTGAACAATACCTCATTTCCCATAAAAAAATAGGAGGTAAGTACACCGCTTATTGATGCCAATAATAGTGGTAGCATGGATATCATGGTAAGATCAAGACTAAATACTTCTACAGCAAAGATGATGGCTGCAATGGGCGATTGAAAAATAGACGAAATAGCTCCTGCAGATGCACAAGCAATCAATAGGGACCTTGTCTTTGAATTGATATGGAACAATCTTCCCAGGTTGGAGCTTATAGCGGCACCGGTTGCCACGGCTGGCCCCAACAAACCCACCGAACCACCAAAACCAACGGTTAGAGGAGCTATTAAAAGTTGGGTGTAGACCTGCTTTACATCTATAAGTCCTTTGTTTTTGGACAAAGAAAAAAGAATGGAGGATACGGCGTGATTCAATTTTTCCTTGTGCACATATTTAACATATAGATACACCAATGTGAGTCCAATAATAGGTAAAATGAAATACAATTGGTTACTGGAAAAAATGATTCCTTTTTCAAGGGATGCTTCAATAAAATAGGTGATGTTTTTTAGGGTAACCGATGCTAAACCTGCTAACAGGCCAACTACAACACTTAGTATATATATAAATGTTTTCTGTGAGATATGTTTATACCTCCATTTATATATACGTTTTAAAAGTTTGTTTTTTTGGATGGGCATTCTAAAACCAAATCGATTATGGTCTCCAAAGGTATTTAATTAGTTGCTATGATTTTGTTTTTGATTTCTTCTAAATCTGATTGGTAGGTTAGGTATAGGTATTGCTTTACCCTCTGGAATCAAATAATATGCTTCTAAAACAAAAAAACCTGCTCAGAGGCAGGTTTTTCATAAATAGTTAATGAAAATAGATTATTCTTGAATATCTAACTTCAAATTCAATTCTTTCAGTTGTTCGTTGTCAATTGCTGCAGGCGCATCGATCATGACATCCCTGCCGCTATTGTTTTTAGGGAAAGCAATGAAATCACGTATGGTCTCTTGTCCGCCTAAAATAGCTACAAGTCTATCTAGACCAAATGCCAATCCGCCATGTGGTGGGGCACCATATTGGAAGGCATCCATTAAAAACCCAAACTGTGCCTTTGCTTCTTCAGGTGTAAAACCTAAGTGCTTAAACATGGTTGCTTGTGTTTCTTTATCATGAATACGAATAGAACCGCCGCCTATTTCGTTACCGTTCAATACCAAATCATATGCGTTGGCACGTACAGCACCTGGATCAGTATCCAATAATTCTAATTGACCTGGTTTAGGTGATGTAAACGGGTGGTGCATGGCGTGGTAGTGACCTGTTTCCTCATCAAGTTCCAATAAAGGAAAATCAACTACCCATAATGGCGCAAACTCGTTTGGCTTTCTCAACCCTAATCTGGTTGCCATTTCCATACGTAGGGCACTTAACTGTGTTCTTGTTTTATTGGCGTCACCAGAAAGAACGCAAATAAGGTCACCTGGTTTAGCACCGGTTAACTCTGCCCATTTTGCCAAATCGTCCTGATCGTAGAATTTATCAACGGTAGATTTAAAACTGCCGTCTTCGTTACATTTTACGTACACCATTCCATTGGCACCAACTTGTGGGCGTTTCACCCAATTTACCAAGGCATCTAATTCTTTTCTAGTGTAAGATGCTGCACCTGGTACTGCAATACCCACAACTAATTCAGCGGAATTGAACACGCCGAATTCTTTATGTTGTGCCACAGCGTTTAATTCGCCGAACTCCATTCCAAAACGAATATCTGGCTTATCATTACCATATTTAGACATGGCTTCATCATAGGTCATTCTTGGGAACGACTCAATTTCAACACCATTCACTTCTTTTAAAAGGTATTTGGTCAAATTCTCGAATACATTAAGAATATCCTCCTGTTCTACAAAAGCCATTTCACAATCTATCTGTGTAAATTCTGGCTGTCTATCGGCACGCAGGTCCTCGTCCCTAAAGCATTTTACAATCTGAAAATATTTATCCATGCCACCAACCATCAATAATTGCTTAAAGGTTTGTGGCGATTGTGGCAAGGCATAAAATTGACCTTCGTTCATACGGCTAGGTACTACAAAATCCCTTGCTCCTTCTGGGGTAGATTTTATTAAATACGGAGTTTCCACTTCTATAAAGCCTTCACCAGATAAAAATTTACGAACTTCCATGGTTACCTTACTTCTAAAAATAAGGTTGTTCTTCACCGGATTTCTGCGGATATCCAAATACCTGTATTTCATACGAAGGTCTTCGCCACCATCGGTTTCGTTTTCTATAGTGAACGGCGGAGTCTTAGATTCGTTTAAAATGGTCAATTCAGAAACCAAAACTTCAATATCTCCTGTTGGAATGTTAGCGTTTTTTGAAGCTCTTTCTATAACCTCACCCTTTATTTGTATGACAAACTCTCTGCCTAAATTTCTTGCCTGCTCTAATAATTCTTTTGAGGTACGGTCTTCATCGAGCACAAGTTGGGTTATACCGTAACGGTCACGTAAATCTATCCATACAACAAAACCTTTGTCCCTTGTTTTGGAAACCCAACCAGATAGGGTAACTGTTGTACCAATGTGTGAATTTCTTAACTCCCCGCAAGAATGGCTTCTATACATAATATGTGCTTTAATGAATGGGCAAATTTAAGAAGTCTATTTCATTATAGATCATTATTTTCAAACGGGTTTTCATAATTGAAAGCCACAGACAATGTGTTAAAATAAAATACATTAACTATTGATAAACAGTGGGTTATATTTTCAATGTTAATTTAATGTTACGTAATAGTTAGCTAAACATTGATAAATTGCAAAATAATTGTATCTTTATATCGTTAAGTATAGATAAAAGTCAATTCAAAAAATATAATTGTTATGAAGAAATTGTTGATTATAGCCGTAATGGCAATGTCGTTTGGAACATACGCACAAGTTGATCCTACTTTTGAGAAAGAAGGCGATAAAGTAAAAGCAACTTATTTTCATGCTAATGGAGAAATTGCACAACAAGGTTATTTCTTGAATGAAAAGTTAGAAGGTGAGTGGAAGATGTTCAATGAAAATGGAGATAAAATTGCCATGGGCAATTACGAAAATGGAATTAAGACCGGAAAGTGGTTATTTTGGGAAGGTGATGTTCAAAAAGAAGTAAACTTTGACAATAATAGAATTGCAAGTGTCAACAATGCCAAAACAAAATCTCCTGTAGTAATTAATTAATTTTAATTCAGGATAAAAAAAGGCCCGTATCATTGATACGGGCCTTTTTTGTTAATTGGAAGTTTGATTAAACGGCGTTACCTAAATTTTCTTGACGTTCTTGCTTAGTTCCTAAACCTCTCAATTTTATCTTGATCCGGTAAACGATATTAAACAAAACAGGAACTATAATAAGTGTTAAGAACGTGGCTACGAGCAATCCAAAAATTACCGTCCATGCCAAAGGCCCCCAAAATATAACATTGTCCCCACCAATGTAAATATGTGGATTAAACTCAGAGAATAATGCGAAGAAATCAATGTTAAGGCCAATTGCCAGTGGAATTAACCCTAAAACGGTTGTTATTGCCGTTAAGATAACCGGTCTTAACCTTGCCTTACCACCTACGATCATGGCATCGGTGGCATCATCCATGGACAATAGGTCACTGTCATCCATTCCCAATCGTACTTTTTTACGGTCTACCAATATTTGGGTATAGTCTAACAATACCACCCCATTGTTTACCACAATTCCGGCAAGTGAAATAATTCCCATCATGGTCATCATGATCACAAATGACCATCCTGTCAACATTAATCCGCCAAATACACCAATAAAACTTAGAAAAATGGCAATCATAATGATCAATGGTTTGGAAATACCACCAAATTGGAATATCAATATCAACATAATCAATCCTAAACCAGAGAAAAAGGCACCTACTAAGAAGGCTTGTTGTTTCGCTTGTTCTTCTAGTTGACCGGTGTAATCTATTTTAACGGTTGGCGGAGTACCATCAAAACTTTCCATTTCCCGCTGTATTTCAGTAACAATTGCACCGGCATCTGTAAAGCCTGGTTTTAATCCAGAATATATAGTTACAACTCTTTTACCATCCCTGTGCTTTATAGCACTAAAGCCCGATGTATTTTTTTCAGATGCTACCGCAGAAATTGGAATTTCCTTGATTTGTCCGTTTGCAGGATCTCTAAAAATGATATTTTGATTGAAAAGAGCACTTTTATTATACCGCAAATCTTCATTAAACCTAACGTTTATATCATAATCCTCACCATCTTCCTTATAAACACCGGCCTTTTCACCAAATATAGATCGCCTTAACTGACTACCTACCTGACCTACTGCAACGCCCAACTCACCTGCTTTTTCGCGGTCAACGATAACCTGCATGGAGGGTTTTCCCTTATTGACATCAATCTTTAGTTCTTCAATACCCGCAATATTTTTGGTATTGATGTAATTCTTAATGTCTTCCGCCGTATTGATCAATTCATCATAATCCTTACCCTCTAACTCAATATTGATCGGAAAACCTGCTGGCGGACCATTGGCATCTTTCTCTACGGATATGGCGACCCCGGGGTATATACCCTGTAATGCATTTTGAACACGAGCTCTTATATCTTCAGTGTTCAGGCCCTCTCTGTATTTGTATTCACTAAAGTTAACCGTAACTTTTCCTTTATGGGGCATTTCCGCCGAAGAACCACCATCGGTTAACGGGTTACCGGCACCTTCACCAACGACCGATACCGCAGAGGCCATCATGAAATTCTCCCCGTTCTTCTTGTATTTAGGGTCATCCATTATGGCATAGACTTGATTTTCTACTTCTTTGGTGATTTCATTGGTCTTTTCTATGGATGTACCTTCTGGATATTCTACATAGACATAAATTTCATTGGGTTTGTTATCCGGAAAGAATTCAATTTTGGTCCGCCCGCTTCCTACGGACATACCAAACAACATGAAAACGGCAATCAAAGCAATAAAGGTAAGTCCAAAATACCAATACACGTTACCACCACGTAAGGCATGCATTAAGCGGCGTTCGTACCAGTTTTCAAAACGTGCCATGGTCTTTTTCTGAAAATTCTGAGCGCTACCTTTAATAACATATTTATAGGCCCAGAACATAATTCCGGTCAAAATCAAAACGCTTCCCAAGCCTCGCATGGCCCCACCAAATAGTAAGATGAGGGTACCTAGCACACCTAGTATAACACTTATCCGAATAAGTTGTTTTAAAGTCAGTTCCTTTTCATCTGTACTCATAAACTGCGAAACGAGCATGGAGTTCATGAAAATGGCAACAAACAAGGATGAACCTAGTACTACGGAAAGCGTAATGGGGAAATAAATCATAAATTGACCAAATATCCCCGGCCATAAGCCCAATGGAACAAACGCTGCTACTGTAGTAGCGGTAGAAATTATAATAGGAAAGGCAATTTCGCCAATTCCTTTTTTTGCGGCCTCTACACGTGACATGCCCTCGTCCATTAAACGATACACGTTCTCAACAACCACAATACCATTATCTACCAACATTCCAAGTCCCATGATCATTCCAAATAGAATCATTGTATTTAACGTATATCCTAACCAAGAAAGAATTACGAATGACATGAACATGGACATAGGAATAGCAAAACCTACGAACAATGCATTTCTAAACCCTAAAAAGAACATTAACACGGTAACTACCAGAATTATCCCAAATATGATATTGTTTACAAGATCATCTACTTGGTTTAATGTTCGTGTAGACGAATCATTGGCAATAGAGATGTTCAAATCTGGCGGGAAATAATTCTCTTTTTCCTTTTTTACCAATTCCTTGATCTTGTCCGCCGCAGAAATAGCATTTCTACCGGCCCGCTTCTTTACATCTAGCATGACGACATCACTGCCGTATTCACGAGCATAGGTAGTCTTGTCCTTGGCCTTGAAATTTACTTGTGCAATGTCCTTTAGATAAACAGCACCATTTTCAGATTTTACCACAAAATTATCCAACTCCTTGGGGTCTTCTATTTCCCCTAATATTCTTATGGTACGGCGTTGTCCTGATGTTTTTAAATTTCCTGCGGACAAGGTCATATTACCATTGCTAATGGCATTGATGACATCCTGAAAACTTATTTTGGCCGCCATCATTTTATAGATGTCAACGGCTACCTCTACCTCTAGGTCCTGGGCACCTCTAATATCCGCTTGTTTTATTTCTGGAAGATCTTCTATCTCATCCTGCAGATACTCGGCAAACTCCTTTAGTTTTTCAACTGGATAATCCCCGGTAAAATTGATGTTCATAATAGGGACTTCTTCAGAAAAGTTAAGGTCAAATACATTTGGCTCTACTTTTGCCCCATTGAACGTAGGCCAATCCTCACTGGCCTTTTCACTATCTACTTCATCCTTAACTTTCTGTTTGGCCTGTTCTACCGTAATTTCTTCATCAAACTCCACGGTTAAAATTGCATAATCCTCTTGTGAGGTTGAGACAATCTCTACGACATTACTGATATTTTTTAACCGGTCTTCCAACGGGTCTGTTATCAATTTTTCAATATCCTCTGCGGTATTCCCGGGGTAAGGTGTACTTATGTAAATTTTAGTTTCTACAATTTCCGGAAAATCTTCCCTAGGCATATCCATATAGGCACTAAACCCTAACCAAAGAAATATACCGATCATTACATAAATGACCGATGGGTTATCAATGGCCCAAGACGATAGGCTGAATTCTTTATCAGCGTTTTTTTGTACTTTGCTCATTGACCTTATTTTTGAATTTTAACTTTTTGTCCGTCCTTTACGCTTCTTGCACCTTCCTTTACAATTTCGTCACCATTGTCCAAACCTGACAGAACCTCAATATTTGCACCTTGGGTTTTTCCTGTTTCAATGATTGTTCTTTTAACGATAGATTCCCCATTTTCATTAGGCTTTTCCGCAACAAAAACATATTGCTCACCTTCTGCATTTTCAGAGATTATACTGGTAGGTATTAGAATTGCATCTTCACTGGTATAATCGTTTAAACTAACCTTTGCCGTTAAATTTGGCTTTATTTTACCTTCCTTATTGGCCACTGGAATCTCTGCCTTGAACGATCGGTTTGCAGGATTGATAAAATTACCGGTCTCCCTAATCTTTGCGATGACACTGTCGCCCAATACCGGAAAATATACCAACGCTTCCTTTCCTTTGGAAACCGCACCTAAATACGTTTCAGGTACCTCAACTTCAATATACATATCCGATAAATTAACAAGGCGGAATACTTCAGATCCAGGGCCCGGTGAAACTACCGTTCCCTGGTCCTTGATCACATTATCAATAATTCCTGAAAAAGGAGCCCTTATACTTGACTTGCCCAATTGACTTTGTGTTTGTGAAACCATATTTTCAGCAGCTTCATAATTGGTCTTGGCCTGTAAATACTGTATTTCTGACCCTATATTTTGTTCCCATAAACGCTCTTGACGTTCAAAAGTAGTTTTTGCCAATTCTGCTTGTGCCTTTAATTGGTTCAGTTGATTGGACATGCCCCCATCATCTATGGTAGCCAATAGCTGCCCTTTAGATACACGGTCCCCTTCTTGTACATAAACTTTTTGTAACGTTCCGGACATTTCAGGATAGATAAGTACATTCTGCTTGGTACTTACATCTCCTTGTAGTTCCAAATAGTGGTTAAATACCTCGTTCTTGGCCGTTAATGTGTTTACCAAAGGTAATTTTTCTTCATTGCCCAATATGCCGATAACGGAATCCAAAGTCTTGATTTGAGATTCAATTAATTTTTGTTGTGATGTGATTTCGGTTTTTTTTGCGCGTATGGTCTCAAGGTCTCCTTGGGCTATGATTTCATCTACCGTTTGGTCTCCACCACCACAGGAAACAAGACCAACCGATGTTATGAACAATGCTATAATTTTTTTCATGATATCTATTTATTGATTGATTATTAGGCTTTTTTATTTAGTATAATTTCTAATTCGGTCTTTTTGTTGATCACTTCTACCATGGACTGTAAATATTCTTGCTGCGTAGTATATAATTGTGTTTGCGCTTGTCTAAGTTCAAAGCTGGTAGCAAGTCCCTCTTTATATTTTATCTGGTTTTTTTGTTCTATACGTTCAGATAGTTCTAAATTCTGCTTGGCCGTTTCATAGTTGGAAATGGCCAGCGTATAACTGTTTTTGGCATTTTCCAGTTGTAAGCGGATCTGTTGTTCTGCCTCGGTCAACTGGGTCTTTGCTTTTTCCAAGGCTATTTTTGCTCTTTGGGTAGATGCACTACGTTTAAACGAACTGAAAATAGGAATGCTTAGGTCAAAGCCCAATATAGAAGAATCAAACCATTGCTGATCGCTGCTTAAAAAATCAAAATTATCAGAATATGCAGATGAACCATAATTTACAAATGCGTTCAACGTAGGCAACGCCCTGCTTCTGGCCAATTTCCATTCATAATAGCGTTGCTGGTTTACATTTTCCGCTAATTTAAAGTCTACATTATCATTGATGTTAAAATCTGAGCCCACTATGCCCAAATCTATTTTAGAAACGGTAAGGTCCTCTAGGTTTTCTTTAAGATTTGTTGGTATATCCAAATCTAGGCCCATGCTCAAATTCAACATCTGTAAGGTAATTTCCTTAAGCCGTAAAGCGTTTTGCAGTTGGTTTTCAATAGACGAAAGGGTAATCTGAAGTTGATCTACACTTTCTTCATCCCCAAGGCCATTTTCATATAGTTTGGAAGTCTCGTATAGGTTTTTTTCAAGCGTAGCTTTGTTCTTTTCCAAAATATCCACACTTTCCTCTGCCAAAAGTACATTTCCATAAGCCTCTACTACTTGCTTCCTAACATCCAGAGCGGTCTTCTCCTTATTATTGGCACTATAGCTCAAAAACGCTTTCGTGGCCTGTACGCCAACAATATAAGAACCATCAAAAATTTGTTGGGTCAATGTTGCGGTGGCGGTGGCGGATTGGGGCTGTGAAAATATAACCGGAATAAACGTACCTGCCTCACCCCCCGCCAATTCTGCAGGCAATAGGGAAACAGGTTGCTTTAATTGGTTTTGATAACTTACGGCGCCGTTAATTTGAGGTAAACCGCTTGCGATAGTTTCCCATTTTTGTTTCTGGGCATCTATAATATCCCTTTCCGCATTAATTGCCGCGTAATTGTTCTCCAAGGCAAACTGCACAGCTTCCTCTAGTGTGTAACTATATGTTTGTTCCTGTGCATATCCAAAATTTAAGTAGAGGACTGCAATAATAATCATTAGTTGGTTTCGCATTTATTCTTGATTTGAATTGATGATGTTGTTTAATATCTTTTTACCCTTAGGTGTTACAATACCACGTAAATGATACTCTAAAAATGAATCCATTAATTGCCCAATAGGAAATTGTTGTAAGGGGAACAGATTTTGATCTTTAATACTGTTCATACCAGAATAATATATCCTAGAAACAAACTCTGCATTTAAATTTGGCCTATAAAGCTCTTGTTCTAACCCTCTTTCCACATTGGATAGAACGCAAGCCTGCATTTTGTCAAATTGCATGAGCCTTAAATTCTTATAAATTTTAGGGTAATATTTCATTAGTTGAAACTGTGGCGATGCCTTTTCATCATTTAAATGAGCCATTACAAACTTCTTAATCTCATATAGTTCTTCAATGGCATTTTTGTCCATGGCAATAATGATGTCTATTCCAGCACTTAATTCATTGAATTTGTTAAGCATGCAATCCTGCACCAATTCTGTCTTATTGGTATACTCGTTATAAATGGTCTTTTTGGACATGCCAATTTCATTGGCAATGTCATCCATTGTAATGCTCTTAAAACCACGTTCTAAGAAAAGTTGTGTTGCAGTATCTCTAATTTTATTTTTCATAAGGGCTGCAAATGTACAATAGGAAACTTTAAAAACAATAAAAGTTTCCAAAGTTTTGCATTTATTTAAGATTGATTTTCATCTAATTACAATTTTGAATAAGTAGATAAAATTTATGTCCTTAAGGTTTTGTAGGGTTATGCGCCGCTTCTGCACGTTTTTTCTCAATATAATTTTTATAGGATTGTTCTCCTTCTTCTTCCCAAAAGTCATCATAATGTTTCCATTGGGAAAAATCCCATTTTATATTGGAACAGGAATCTTTCTTGAATCCATCTTTCTTTTTTTTCTTTTTGGAATTACCAGATCCATTGCCGCCACCAAATCCAAAAATTATTTTGGATAACAACAGTATGCCCAAAGCCATCCAATAATCTACTTCAGGTAAGCCAAATAAATAAGGCATGAGCCAATTCCATAGGCGCATAAAAATATAACCTACCAAAAAGGCAATGCCTATACCCAATAAAATGTAAAAGAAAATTTTAAAGGTCTTATAAACATAAAATTTTACGGTCTTTTCCATGTTTTTATTTGTTTTAGTTTTCATAAGTAAGTTTTTTAAGTTCTTGAATTTCCATGTCTTTTAATAAAATTGATAAAGCCCGGTGCCTTCGCGACATTAATGTACCAGGTGAAATGCCCGTTTCCCTTGAAATCTCCCTATAGGTATAGCCTTCAAAATCAACAGCAATAATTATATCACGGTACATTGGTTTTAGATTGGTAATTGCAATCTTGAGCTTTTCCCTAATTTGTTCAGGGTACGTAGATGATGATCCATCATAGAATTTGTTCGTAAAATCTGTCCAAAGTTGTTCTATCTCTTCTTGGTGGTCAACACGTCTTTTTTTGCTACGGAGTATGTCGGTAATTTTGTTTCTAATGGCACCGTATACAAATCCACCAATATTGTTTATGGGTAGTGCATCTAAGGGTCTTGAAAAAATACGCAACGCTACTTCCTGAATGATGTCCTCTGCATCACTCTCTGAGGTTTGTTTAATTTTAGACTGAATATAGCGTTTAAGGGAGCCATATTCTTCTTCAAAGAAACTGTTCAGGTCGTTATTATTTTCTTGGTTGGATGCCATCCAATGGTTTTACAAGTGGTCTTCATATATAAAGACGAATTTTTTGGAGGCTATTGCATTTTTAGGGGATTATTTTTAAATGCTTAAAGTTTTAGGGGTTTTCATTTATTAGTAAACCTCCTTTTGTAAAGTATAAAAAATATCAAAAGGACTATTGCCAAAGCGGCACTTATATACCATTTGGAAATTCTTTTTTCCTTTGGAGCAGGGGTTTCTACTATTTCCAATAATTGGTTGGCCGCTATATGTGTTACCACTTGGGAGTTTCCACCGGTCCAGTTAACAATTACACTATCAATTTGTGTTTGTAGGCCTATTCCAAAATGGGCAATGACCGTATTTTGTGATAAATGGCTAGATCCGCCACCATCAATCTCCCTAATTTGTTTCTTGCCATTAGTAATAACGGTTACGCGAGACCCTATGCCATTGGTTTCAGATGCAATCCCTTTTAAGGCTACTTTTAACCAATTGCCTTTTTTAATATCATTCCTAAATAATTTTGTTTTTGACGGAATAGGATAGTTTAAAATTGGTTTTTGATTTACCACCAATAAATCCATATCGCCATCATTATCCATATCAAAAATTATGGAACCTCTACCTATGCCATAATCGTTTATACCATATTCCCTGCCATTTTCCGTAAAGGAGCTGTCCTTGTTTTCAAAATAGAAATTACCCATTGGGGTACAGTTTGGATTTAAATCGCCATTGGATACAAAAAGGTCTACATCCCCATCATGGTCAAAATCCGCAAAATTAGCTCCCCAACTTATTGCAAGGTTGTACGTGCCCAATTCTTTTGCCCTATCTATAAACGGCCGGTCGCGGCCTTGGTTTTCCATTAACCAATTGAATTTAATATTGGTAATGTAATAGTCCATCCAACCATCATTGTTGAAATCCCCAACAGCGGAACCCATTGCATTAATTTTTAGGTCCATTCCGGTTTCCTTACTGGCATCTTCAAACAGATTATCCGGATACTCGTTTTTGTACAAAAAATTTGGTACCGCTTTATATCCAAAATCTTGATTGACCAACAAATCCTGGTCTTGGTCATTATCAAAATCCGTGAAAACCCCACCAAAACCAAATCCTTTATGCCCCAGACCATATTTTTCATATATATTTTTATATTCCTTGCCTTTGATATTTTTTAATAAATAGCTTTTGGCGGTTTGGTTGGCGCTAACTATAGTAGCGTCTTTTATAATGCCCAGTTTTCCGGTAAATTCTTGAAAATAGTTGCCTACGAACAAATCTGGGTACCCATCTGCATCTATGTCTCCAAAACTTGGGCCTGTGCTAAAGGAGTTGAAATCCTCTAGGCCAAAATCTGTGGTAACATCCCTGAACGTTCCGTTACCATTATTTAGAAATAATAGATTTTTTGCCCTCGGAATAATGTTTTTGCCGTCTGTAGTAGTAATGGTAGTAATGAAGATATCTCTAAACCCATCACGATCAACATCTGCACTAACTACACCTTGTGTAACAAATTGGTTGGTGAGTTCTAGACCGGAACCTGTAAATACATCTGTAAATGTACCGTCGCCATTATTATGATATAATCTATCCGATACCATACCCCCGGTTATATATAAATCTTCGAAGCCATCATTATCAAAATCAAAAACGGTTGCTCCGCCACCAAATGTACCTTCATATACTTCATATTGGTGGTCTATACCTGCAGATACCGTAACATCCGTAAATTCTTGTTGGGCCAAACCGTTCATTTTAACAAGGAGAAACAACAGGAATATAGCCGAGTTTTGGAAGAGTGATATATTTTTCATTTTATTTTTTCCATTCTAATGCCGTGATGTTTTTGGCTATAACGACACCTTTTTCCAAGCCTACATCATTATCTTGTTTTGTGTGTATACCACCGTAAAATCTAGAGTCTGCCGTTTCTAGTGCTGCATCCCAAAATGTGTCAAAAGTTCTACTTACAAAATCGGTATCCTTTAATTCATCCCTTTCACGTCCTTCATGTGCCCTGTCCGTAAAGGTGAATTTGGGCCCAAAATTAGATTCCAGTACCGTTGCCGCCGCTGCCGCTTGAATAGCATGGCCAGAAGGGAATGAAGGAAAGGGTGGGTCTGGCCAGAAAGACTCCCATTCTTCGTCAATATATTTTGGTATAAAGGTATTTGGCCTTTCGGTAAAAAACTGATATTTCCATTTCCAACAGTTAATAAATGCATCTGCCACGGCCATACCCATTTGGGCAAATACTTTTGCACTTTCTATCATTGTACTATTATGACCTTCTACAGCCAAAACGGCAAAATAATAGGAATGGCCCGGTGGGGTGAAACTTACATCTGGATCGTCTCCCCACCAAATTGCGGCTTCTTTTTCTTTTTTGGTCAACTGTAGATCTTTGAGATATACAGCCTCAAATTGTTTGTAATATGGAGACCCCACCGTAGTATCATAGGGTATTATTGTTGGGTCCTCTACCATTTTGTTAGATACTGCAAAGGTTCTGTTCTTGCCCCAGTGCGGATGTAAAGGATGGTGGCTGAAGGATTGTGCGAACAACGGTGGTTTCCAGGCCCCGGGACGATCAGGATGTACCAAAGTTTTATCAAAGTTAGCTAGATACCCCCTGTGGCCACCGTCGTTTTTGGACCATTCAAAAATTGATTGGGCCACTGCCTTGCCATATGCTACGGATCGTTGCCTGGTCTCTGGGTCTATTTGGTTTTTATATTGGTCATAAACCACTTTTTCCAGCGAATCTATTTTTTGAATGTTCTCTTCAGAAGTTTGAACATATATATTTTTTAAAATTTCTGACTGTCCCGCATTTAACGATAATGGCCAATGATATTCTTTTTCGATATCTATTTGGGGAATGGAATCAAAACCGCTTAATTGTCCGCTTAGGCTATTATATTGCCCAAAGCCCGGTACTATGGATTCATACATGGTAAGACCAACATATCCAAATGCACGTGAAGCAAAAGTGGGGGAGTTAGAGGGGGTATACCTTGTAATAAATAATGTCATATTTGCCCATTCCAACGCAATTTCTTTTTCTGTCATTGGGCGTTCTTCGCTTTTTTTGCACGCACTAAAAAACATAATTATGCAGAGAAATGTTACTCTAAATTTTATTTTTTTGATATAAAATGTCACCATAAGATTGAAATTTTATTCTGAAAATGTATAGGTCTGTAATTCCTTACCATACGTCGTAATCATTAAGTGGCCATTAAGAAGAATTGCTTTAGGTTCACTGCCCAATATTTTAAGACCAGATTCTGATTGGGGTACGTATTTAAATTTACCATTGCCATCACCATACAGTAGCGTTCCATAATTGGCATCGAACTTTCCAATTCGTAATTTATAAAAATCATCATTACCTAAAACCAATATATCTAAATGGCCATCCTTATTAAAATCCTTGGCAATTAGTTGTGATGTTGGAGCATATTGTGCCTGTTGTGGTAAGATGACCTGTTTTAAGTTTTTCTTGCCCAAATTTAAAAACAAGGTCGTTTCTTGATGGTCAAGAGTCAATTTTTGAGCTTTTTCTAATTCCGATGCACTAAAAATATCAGTAAGTTTTGCATTGGCATAGGTCTCATAACTTGTAAAGCGTTGTCTAAAACCTGCCAACTGACCTAAGAGCTCATCCCTTGTTATATAGGGATAACTGGTATTACCAACATAAAAATTCAAAATGGGGTCTATAGAGCCGTTTTGATCAAAATCCGTATAGTAAAGTGTAGCTGGGGTGGCGGAACTCAACTTAAATTGGGTATTTACGCCTATGTTTCCGGCAAGTATATCAATATTGCCATCCTTGTTAATATCCGCAAGTTCTAATGTCGTCCAAAGGCCATTTATTTCATTGTTAAAATAAGTACCGGTCTCATCTACCAACTTTCCATTTTTGTTCACATATATACGTACCGGTGCCCAATCTCCTACAGTAACAAGGTCATCTATAGAATCACCATCAATATCTGCCCATTTAGCATCGGTTATTGCTCCGGGCATCTGTAATGAGGGCTGTACCTGTTGTGTTTGGTCAATGAACTCACCCTTGCCGTTGTTTATCAGCACATAACTTCTAGAACATTCTGGATACCTCCCAGGAATATAGTCACCACCAATGAACAGATCTATGTAGGAATCCTTATTGATATCTGAAAAAGATATACTGCCCGTATTGGTCAGCATGGTCGGTAACGCGGTTTTCATCCTGGAAAAATTACCCTTTCCGTCCCCTAAGTACAGTCTATCCTGTAAACGAACATCATTTGGTTTTAGGTCATGATATCCACCACTTGCAATATATACATCCAAATTTCCATCTGCATTAGCGTCAAACACGGCAATATCGGTATCAAAATAGTCGGCATCCTCTAAAAAATCATTTATAGGACGTTGCGAAAATTTGTTTGCTTTGGTCTGTAAATAAAGAGAGGTGCCTTGTCCTATACCACCGCCTATTAGTATATCTTCCAATCCATTATTATCGATGTCGGCTTTGACGATTACCGGACTTTTATGCGAAAATTGTTTCAATAACAAGGATTGCCTTTTAAAATCATTAAAGCCCATTGATGCATGTTCATAGTTTACGGGAGATTGCACTTTGGTGAACAATGGTTTAAGCTTCTCTGTTTTTGAGACTTTTTTAGAGGCATTGACTTCTTCAATAACTAGCGTTTGGTTTGTATGTACAGCAGTAAGTATTTCTTTTTTGCCGGAATTCCACTCTATTTGAACCGAATCTATTACCTGAATATCTCCCATGCCAAAATGTAGGATAGACGAAACTGTAGATAGGTAGCCTTGCGTTGGCATTTGCTCTAAAACCTGTAATTGGTTTTTGGCATATACACTTACTTTAGCACCAATACCAATGGTATTTTTGTTGGCTCCTTTTAATTTAATCTTTAAATATCTATTGGTTGTAACATCACTATCGTTCCTATAAATAAAAGCGGGCTTATTGATATTGTTAACTACTAAATCCAGATCCCCATCATTGTCCAAATCACTATAAACGGCACCATTGCTATTGGCAGGATGATCTATTCCAAGTTCTTGGGTATGATTGGTGAATTCCGTACCGTTTACATTTGTGTAATAGTAATTGGTTAAATTAGAAGAAGGCATTTCTTTGATAAGTTCCAAAACATCCTGGCGTTGTAAACGTCCTTTAGTCTGTACAAAATCCTCCATGTAATTTATGAAGTCCAAATTGGTATAGTCCCTATAATATCCATTGGTGATATATAGATCTTTTAAGCCATCATTATTGAAGTCGGCAAAAAGGGGGGCCCAACTCCAATCCGTATTTGAAATACCGGATAATTGACCCACTTCGCTAAAGGTACTGTTGCCATTGTTTAATTGAAGCATGTTGCGCATGTACTGATGATGAAAGCCACTTCTAATATTCAGGTCGAATTTTTCATAATTGTCCGGGGACAATAACAATTTCTGTCTTTTGTTATCCTCTGGCAACATGTCCAAGGTGAACACATCTTGCCAACCGTCATTATTAATATCAATGACATTATTACCCATGGAGAAATGGCTGGTATGTCCCATTTGTTTCCCTAATTGATCTGTAAATGTGCCGTTTTTATTGTTGATATATAAATAATCTGGAACAGTATAATCATTTGATATATAGAAGTCCTGCCACCCGTCATTATTAATGTCACCTATACCAATACCTAGTCCATATGATAATGCGGAACCACTGATACCGGCTTCAACGGTTACATCTATATAGGTTCCATTTTTTTGCTCAAAAAGTCGGGTGCCTTGTAGAGGATCATCTTTTTTAAGGAACTGTCTTGTACTTACCTCATTGAGAACGGGTAAGGATTTTGGATTATGGTTTAATAACAACATATCTAAATCCCCATCCTTGTCATAGTCAAAAAAATATCCCTGATTGCTAAATGCAGCACTTGCCAATCCATATTGAGCAGCTTCGTCCTTAAATATAGGAACGTTGTTCTCATCATTGCCCTGATTGATAAAAAGTTGATTTTGTCTTTTTGCATCTGGCAACGCACCTGAATAACAAAGGTATATATCCAATTTTCCATCACCGTTTACATCAACTGAAGAAACCCCTGTTTTCCATGGCCCGGGTCTACCGTTAATTTTGGCTATTGATGTTACATCCTTAAAATTTAGATTACCTTGGTTAAGGTATAGTTTATTGCTACCCATGTTGGAAGAAAAATACAGGTCCTCTAAACCATCCCCATTAAAATCTCCTGCCGCCACACCGCCACCATTATACAAATATTCATAAACCAGTACATTGGCGTTTAAACCTTCGTTCAGGGTGTTTTCAAATGTTATATTCGTTTGTTCAGGGGTCAATAATGTAAAAAGGCGAGATTTTTTTATAGGGGTATCCGCAACATCAACAGGGTTCTTTTCCGGCCTTTCATTACAACCAATCAATAGAACAATACAAATAGAAAGAAGTGTAAATTGTTTTTTTGTCATTTGCTTAAATGTAAAAAATCTATCCCACAAAGGGATAGATTTTTCGAATAACTCAAAATTAAATTAACTTAATAGCCAGGGTTCTGGATCAATAATTCATTACGATTAATTTCATCTCTACTTAAAGGCATGAAATACATCTTATCATCCCAAATTCTGGTTTCATTATCGGTGTTGTCAACTACATTATAGGTATAGTCATACACCTCTGGATCGTATTGGTAAGGGCTTCTTGGCGTAGCACCCGGCTTTAATTTGGCGGAAACTTTCATAACCTTGATTCCCCTGCCTAAAGTCTGATCGGCTATCATCCACCTTCTGGCATCATGATATCTATGCTCTTCATAGGCCAATTCTATTCTTCTTTCGTTTATATATGCCTCCAATAAAGCGTCACCAGATGCTGTAATTGCCGGCATACCTGCCCTAAACCTTATTTTGTTGAGCCAATTTCTTGCCTCACCTTCATCACCGGTTGCAATAGAGGCTTCAACATAGTTCAATACAATTTCAGTATATCTAATAAATGGCCAAGGAACTACTTGTGCACTGGACTGATTATCTACCAAGGACGGGTCCGGATCAATAAACTTTCTTACATAATATCCAGTTCTACTTCCGTTCCAGTTTTCAATTGGAGAATCGCGCATATCCACACCAGGGATAATTCCTCCACTACCGTCATCATAGGTACCGGTCTGTATTTCATCATAAGGGTCAATGGAAGCTACATCATCAGGTCTTGGTTTCCATGGGGCGCCATCATATAGAATGGTAGCTGCCAACCTAGGGTCCCTGTTTTCATAAGGTGCG
Organism: Maribacter sp. MAR_2009_72; assembly: GCF_007827235.1. NCBI lineage: Bacteria > Pseudomonadati > Bacteroidota > Flavobacteriia > Flavobacteriales > Flavobacteriaceae > Maribacter > Maribacter sp. MAR_2009_72. The sequence continues at coordinate 3,071,687 of NZ_VISB01000001.1, forward strand.
GCGGCATGATCAGGATTGCTCCAGTCAAATTCAGAACCGTCCATCATTTGATAATCATCCACCAATTGTTGAATAGGTGTATTACCTGCCCAGTTGTGGTACCCGTTTGGACCGTTGTTGATCCCTTGGTGAATACCTCCCAAAGGCCAGTTACTTTCTTGGGTAAATAAAGGTGAATGCGTTCTTTCAAATAAAAGTTCAGATCTAGCAGCGGCATCACCAACAGCACTTCCGCCTCCCATAGCAATGGAGATGTAGGTTTCTGTTGCTTCTTCCGCAGAAGCAGGTTCAGTTAAGTCCAATTTATATCCGCTGGCCTCACTGTCCAAAACTGCCTTTGCCGCATTTTTAGCTAAAATCCATCTTGATTCCCTATCTCCAGAAGTATAGGCAATTAAGTCTTGATTTGCATAGCTTCCTATTGTAGCCGATTTTTGTGCAGCAGTCGTTGCATCTCTTAGGTCACTTGCTGCATATAGCAATATCCTTGATTTTAGACCCATTGCACTTAATTGAGATGCCCTTCCAGGGGTAGTTTCCTTACCGTCCAATAATGAAATGGCATTATCCAAATCTGCGACTACAAAATCGACATTTTCCGCATATGTACTTCTGGCGATGGAGTAATCCTCATCTAGACCATATGGCCTATCAATTAAGGGAGCGCCACCGTAGTATCTCATTAATTGATGGTAGTAATAAGCTCTTAAAAAATGTGCTTCGCCAAGTAAACGGTCCTTTAAAACCTGATCGTCAAATGTAGCATTTGGCAATTCTTGAATAGCAATATTAGCTTTTCTTATGGCTGAATATAATTCGTCCCACTGTGGAATAATATTAACGTTACCGGTACCGGAAGGTGATAATGCCCCTTCTGTAATTACATTAATTCCTCTACCGGAATGCGTAAACATGGCTTCATCTGTCAATGAGGCCAAACCTTCTTCTTCAAACCCTCCATAGCCAAGGGATGCGTAGACATTGAAAACAAAAGCTTGAGCAAGTGCACCATCTGCCCAAGTGGCATCTGCTGAAATTGAATCTAAAGGTTGTGTTTCCAAAAAGTCTTCGTTACACGATATAGGTATCAACGCAATGGTCAATAAACCTAAGAGTACTAATTTCCTTTTCTTCATAATTTTTTTTTAAAATGTTAAACTAAAACCTGTGTTAATAATTGACTGCTGCGGATAAAACTGCCCACTATTACTCGTTGATTCTGGATCATAAATGTCTTGTGCTGCCCATGTGGCCAAGTTAAGACCACTCATATACACTCTAAAATTTGAAAGTCCAAACTGTTCTATCATTGAACTAGGAAAGTTATAGGCCAATTGCACGTTCTTAAGTCTAATATAATCTTTGCTGAATAAGTTATATGTATTGTTGCCATAATCACCTCCTGTGTAATATGTGTCACCACGGCTTGCCAACCTTGGGTCTACACTACTTGGATTATCTGGACTCCATCTGTTATCAAAACTATATTTTAGGAAATTTCCGATATCCCCTGATTCTGTCTGTATAAACAATTTTGCACCGGTGGCACCTTGTAATAATACGGATAAATCAAAGTTTTTGTAAGAAGCATTGAAGGTTACACCAAAGTTAAAGTTAGGATTAATACTATTGGACAATCTCACTTGGTCTAAGTCATTGATGGCACCATCTCCGTTTATATCCTTAAATTTCATGTCCCCGGGCTCTAGCACCGGTTTTACGGCGCTATAATCTAACGTATTGGCGCTAATGGCTGCCTCGTCCCTAAAGACTCCGTCATATTCGTACACCAAATATGATCCTATTGGCTTACCTTCCTGTAATTGATAACTTGGTGCGCCAGGAATCTCATCTAAAAATTCTACCGAGTTTTGTGCATAACCACCATTTACACCAACATCCCATTTAAATCCTTCTACACTACCACCATAATAATTCAAAGCAAATTCAAAACCTTCGTTATTTACCTTACCTGCATTTACAGGAGGCAATAGATCAGAGATACCTGAAGACCCCGGAGTGGAACCTGTTTTTTGAATTAATATCTGGTCTCTTTTGTTCAGGAAATATTCCAATGTAAAACTAAGTTTCCCATCTAATACAATACCGTCCAAACCAACGTTGAAATTTTTGGCCCTTTCCCATGTAAAACTTGGGTTGGCCAATAAAGGCTCGTTAAGAATGGTCTGTACTTGCCCATTTATTGGATACTGCCCAAATTCATAAATTGACTTATATGCATATTCCTGTAATTCGTCATCCGTAATTTCACCATCGCCATTACTGTCAAAGGAAACTTGATCGTTACCCATTTCACCGTAAGATCCTCTAAGTTTTAGGTAGCTGATAGAATCTACATTAAACCAATCTTCATTATTAATGTTCCAACCTACCAATAGACCAGGGAAGAATCCAAAACGATCATCTCCCGGGAAAATATAAGAACCGTCATATCTCCAGATAAACTCTGCCAAATATTTTTCTTTATAATTGTATTGAGCACGGCCATAATAACCCAATCTGGTCCTGTTATATGCGTAACCATCCGTTTCTTGTGCAATCTCACCACCAACTCCTAATTGGTCTACGGCTGTTGACAAAAAGTTTCTTCTAAATGCAGAGAAAAATTCCCCTTGAAAATTTTCACGGGTTACACCCGCCAATAAGCCAATTGTATGGTCTTCGCCAAATGTTTTGTCATAGGCCAATAAACCGGTTAGGTTGGTATTCAGTACATTGTTGGATGATTGCAACAATCTAGGATCCGTGAAGTTAGATCTAATGGCCCCGCTCAAAACAGGATTGCCGGTAGCAATATAATTGGCACGGTCCAATGAATATAAAGTCCAAGGCGTTTGCCAAAGTTTTCTACGTAACTGGCTTTGGTCTACACCCGCCATTAAGGTTAGCTTTAAACCATCTACCCAAGGGTTGGTAATGTCTACGGAACCTGTAAACTGTAAATAATCCGTAGGTTGTTTGTCGTAACCCGTTTCATTAGTGGTTACAACCACTGGTTGCTGTCCGTTTTCAATATCAGGACCTGGTAGTCCATTTGGCCATACTGCCGGTTCATTAGGTCTTCCTCTCATCAACATTCTAAATATAGCTCCGGCCCCTTCTGTTGGGAAAGTTCTATATTCTTTTCTATACCCCATACCTAATTTGGTAGAGATGTAATCGTTGATCTTGGCGTCCGTATTCAACCTGAAATTGTACTGTTGATATCTGTTGGCAGAATTCTTATAGATAGCACCTTGATCGGAATAGCCCAAAGAGGCATAGTATTTTAAATCTTCACTACCACCACTAATGGATAGATTATGTCTTTGCTGTTCTGCCCAATCTTGAAAAGTAGCGCCAAACCAATCCGTATCCGGATATAACCAAGGATCTGCATTTGTTCTGTGATTGTTTATGGTTTCTGGACTAAACGCTGCGTTTACGGTTTCTGAACCTCCCGGTATTGTATAGCTTCCGGTAGATTGAAAAGCACTACTTGCGGCACCCCACTGACTGGCAGGAATATTACTGTTGTAAATGGCCAATTCATTCATAATGGTCTGGTATTCCACGGCACTGGCCATTTCCGGTACCCTGGTGGGCCTTGTAAGTCCAAAATCTGCTTTGTAATTGATTTTCATCTTACCAACACTACCTGTTTTTGTGGTAACGATAATCGCCCCGTTTGCCGCTCTTGCACCATAAATGGCTGCGGATGCATCTTTCAGAACAGAAATGTTCGCAATATCATCGGCATTGATTCTTGCAATACCACCATCCCTGTCAGGAATACCATCTATTACGATTAGCGGCTGATTGTTGCCAAGGGTATTGGTACCACGAATACTAATATTAGATTCATCATTCCCTGGTTCGCCACTGGTTTGAACAATGACTACACCAGGTAACCTTCCAGCTAAGGAGTTAGATACACTAATTGCAGGAGAACTTTCTAAAACAGGTCCTTGAACTGCCGTTACCGCACCGGTCACCGTAGCCTTCTTTTGGGTACCATACCCAACAACAACAACTTCTTCCAAGTTTGCAACATCTTCCTCAAGTGTTACGTTTATGGTAGTTTGATTGTTTACGGGTACCACTGCAGGCTTAAAACCAATGTAGCTAAACCGTAGACTTGTATTATTGTCGTCTAATGTAATTGTGAAATTTCCATCAAAATCTGCTTGCACGCCTTTGGTTGGATTATTGGCATCTATAACAGATACACCAGGCAGCGGCATGTTGTCAGAGGCAGACGTAACCGTACCTGATACCGTTATTTCTTGGGCATATACACTCGTTAGGAGCATACCGCAAAAAAATAAAACCATCGTTAAGATTCCACGATTTCTAATCATGAAAAGCTTAGGGAATTTAAATTGATAATTCATAAAATTAGGTTCTAATGAGTTGTTAGTTAATTTAAATAGTAAAGGTACCGGCCGTCAATTTGAAGGTTACACTGATTTATACAAAGACTATGATACACTATGCTACTGTAAACAAATATATAATAAAATGTTAATTATCTAAATTAATATTATATAAATTTTCAATATGCTAATATAATTGTGTTTTATTATTAATATCATATTTACCAGATGCTTATAGAATCCTTTATTTTTCTAGCTTTAAGGCGTTAAAGTCAATGTGGTTCTTGATAATGAATTATGGGGATTATTAAGGATATTTAGTTGTTTTTTAGATTCTTGCCGTTGTTTTTCATGACCGGAATATCATATTGTAACTGCACAGATTATGTATGTATTGATAAAGGTCAATTTTGATATAATGTATTAAATTGTATATTGGACTGTTATAATTGTATTCTTCTTTATGCCCGTTGTTGGAAAAATTTTAAAATTAACACAGAACAAAAACCTCTCTAAGCACGAGCAATTAGTACAAGGTGTTATAGAATCAATTGAGGAAGGAAAATTGGCCATTGGTGACCAGTTACCATCCATTAACAATATGGTCGATGAAATTGGTTATGCAAGGAAAACCATCTTCAAAGCCTATGAAGAGCTGAAAGATAGAGGGTTGATCGAGTCTAGGCAATTAAAAGGATATTTTGTAATCAGCCAAGAAACAAACATTACCAAACGTATGGCTTTGTTATTGTTTGCTTTTCAAAGTTATCAAGAGGAATTCTATAAGACCTTTAGAAAGGAAATGGGCAAGCGTTTTCAAATTGATGTTTTTTTTCATCATAATAATCTCACCATTTTTGAAACCATTCTTACCAATATTAACGGTAAATACGGAATGTATGTTATTGCTCCAATACAAGACCCAAAAGTAGTTCCGCTATTACAAACTATAGAGCCAAAAAAATTATTGTTAGTAGATAGATATTTGGATTTGGGCACCCCTTTTTCATATATCTCACAGGAATTTGAACAGGTTATTTACAGTTCTTTGGTTCAATTGCTTCCTGAGATAAAAAAGTATAATAAGGTCATTTTGTATTTTAATGAAGAGAGCGATTATAGCCCAATATCTATTCGCAACGCTTTTGAAAGATTTTTGGAAAACTACGGTATCAAGGGTAGTGTCAAGACCAATTATTCTTTTGGTACCGCCACAAAAGGCAATCTGTATTTTATTTTAGGGGATACTATATTATGGCATGTTCTAAGGGACTGTGTTAGAAAAAAGTATAAAATAGGCGAGGATATCGGTATACTTTCACAGAATGATAATGTAGCCAAAGAGATTGTATTTGGGGGCATTACCACAATCTCAACCGATTTTAAGGAAATGGCCAAAAAAGCGGCCAGACATATTAAAAATGATGACCTAACCCAATGTATAATGCCATCTACATTAATTAAGAGAAATTCCTTGTAATACCTACTTGTGCCAGAAATGAATTTTATATCTTGTTTTACCTTAGCAGGATATGGTCTTAATTATGGTGTGATTCAATAGAAATGGTTTATTACTAGGCATTTTGTTCTATTTTTGAAGAAAATTGAGCGCATGCATTCCATTAGTGAATACCGAGAGGAGTTTGTGGCATATCTAAACTCTAAAAAACTAACCAAAGAGCCTAGGAATTTATACGAACCGATCAGCTATATTTTAGGCCTTGGCGGTAAAAGACTTAGGCCGGTACTTGTTTTAATGACCGCGGAAATATTCAATTCCCAGTATAAAAAGGCATTGGATGCCGCACTTGCTATTGAGGTATTTCATAATTTTTCCTTGGTTCATGATGATATTATGGATGATGCCCCGGTAAGGAGGGGAAAAGTTACCGTACATGAAAAGTGGGATATTAATACCGGTATTCTTTCCGGAGACGCAATGTTGATCATTGCCTACCAACTTTTTGAAAATTATGAGCCTCTTGTGTTTAGGGAATTGGCCAAACTATTTAGTAAAACCGCTTTAGAAGTTTGCGAAGGGCAACAGTATGATGTTGATTTTGAAACTCGCGATGATGTCATGTTACCCGAATACCTTAAAATGATCGAATATAAAACTGCGGTCTTGGTCGCAGCAGCCCTTAAAATGGGTGCAATAGTTTCAGGAGCTTCCGCGACTGACCAAGAGCATATGTATGACTTTGGATTAAATTTGGGCATTGCTTTTCAATTGCAGGATGATTATCTAGATGTTTTTGGTGATCCTAAAACCTTTGGCAAACAAGTGGGCGGTGACATTATAGAGAATAAAAAAACGTATCTCTATCTTAAGGCCATGAATTCAGGATCAGAGGCCACTTCTAAGGAGTTGGAGCATTTATATTCCATTCAACCGGTTGAAACGGAAGCAAAGGTAAATGCAGTGCGATCAATATTTAAAAAGACCAAAGCGGATGAAGCAACACAAAACGCTATAGCGGATTATACGGAAAAAGCGTTTAAGGTCCTTGAAAAGATAGATATTCAAGAACCAAAAAAGAAATTACTCAGAACATTCGGTGAAAACCTAATGAACAGAACTGTTTAAAATAGCCGGTTAAAAAATGCCTTAATAAAAGGTAGTTTGGGACATGCGTTTATAAAAGTGATATCTTCTTTTAAGTTGGTTTCTTCATCTAAAAATTTAAAAACTTTCTGCGGTTTCAATTTGCTGAACAATGATTCAAATACCTTATGGCCATTTGCATTGTTAGCATAGAGCACATCAAGAAATAAAAGATCGTAAAACCAAAACTTATTCTTTAAATTAAGTTTTGACAAAGGTTTTCCGTTTTTAATAAACTCTATTACCAAAGGTATTTTTTTGGCCGTACTCATTAAGGTATAACCCGTACTAGGTTTTGCCCATCCGCCAGCGGTTCCTATATAGCGTATTCTATTGGTATGGTTTTCCCTAAAATCATAACTGGTCATGGGAATACTGCCATATTCTTTTTCAACGATTTCAAAGGAATCGCATAAAAACCTGCTTTTTATATAAATTTTCAGTTCTTCTTCGTATTCCTGTTTGTCCAATAAATGTTCTGAAAACAGTGTGTATTCAATTAGTGCCGTATGGGTAGAATAGGGTAAAACATACATAAATCTAGTATTCCCTTTTTGAGGAACAGAGAAATCCATATAAGTAATTTCCTTGGGGTCAAAAACCGGTTTTTGGGTTTGTATTACCCAACCTTTAAAATGTTGTTGTAAAACAGGATACCGCTTTTGGTTCTTGGTCATACTATAGTTAAAAATACTATTGAAGATATAGGAACCGGTGTAGCTGTTATTTCTTGTTTTTACAGTTACTATTTCTGAATTTTCTACAAGGTCTATTACCTCTTCCTGAATAAATGTAATAGCAGGACTGTTGTTGATTTTGTTTAAGTAATGGGTGTAAAAATCAATTCCCTGTATCATTTTATAGGTGTAGGGAGCTATTAAAGTTCGCTGGGATAATTTTTTGCTTTCAAAATGGACAGTGTTCCATTCTTTCTTTACGATTGTATCAAATTGACCGGGACCTTTTTCCCAAAAGCACCATGTGCGATCATTGGTTTTTTTGGCATTTTTATCTAAAAGTAAAATTCGTTTGGAATTAAAAAAGGAGTCATTGGCCATGGCGTTGGCCAATAAAAGTCCAGAGGCTCCGGCACCTATAATAATATAATCGTATTTATCCATGAATTTAGTGGTAGGTAGCGGATACTAGTTATTACCTCAAAAATACAAAATACCAAACGTCTTTTATAGTCTAATTGATCGTGTAACGCAAGCCAAAAAATGTTCTTATACCTTGGTTTGGCGCATAAACATAAGACGGGTCAAAAGTTAGGCCATAGGGATTGTTCTGTGTAGGTACCGCGTTTCCATTGTTATCAAAGGTTACTTCTTTATCAAAAGGATCGTTTGCGCGCGCTATTATGAACGGATTGCCTTTATTCGGTGTCCAGTTTAAAATATTTTTTACGCCACCGTATATCTCAATATTTGTAAGGCCTTTATGCGAAAATTGAATGTTTTGAATGCTCCAAGTGGGAGAATATTCCCTTCTAGGATCATTTGCACCGAAAGTTGGTAAGCGCATTGGCCCATAAAGATTTCCCGTATAATCTATGGTCATATCCCAAGAATTAACGGTGTAGCTAACTCCCCAGTTTGCTGCAAAACTTTCCGTTAAAATTTGCCTTGTAGTAGCCCCGTTCTCTGTTGTGCTAACATCCTGGAAGGTTGCTCCCAACATTATTTTTGGACCATTGTGGAAAGAAATATTCAGACTGGTACTCAGGCCCTTGGAAACGGATTTGCCCCTTAAATTATCATATATAATTTGATTTGGATCGGTGTCATAATCGGGTATAATGGCATTTTTAAAATTTGTGTAAAAGATAGACGCATCCAATGCGGCGAAAGTACCATTGTCACTATATATCTTTTTAAGATAGTTGAGGTTGATATTAAAGGAACGTTCCGGTTTAAGTTCCTCGGCAATGATAACATCGCGCGCACCGGTTAAAGCGGCATGTTCTTCGGTAAATAAATTAACGACCCTAAAGCCGGTCCCTGCATTTATACGTAAGATGTCATTGTCGGTAAATTTGTAACGGTAAGCCCCTCTTGGGGTAAAAATGCTACCATGTCTTTTATCAAAATCATATCTAAGACCGCCAAGCAACGCATGTTTTTTATTAAAGGCAATTTCGTCCTGAATAAAAATACTTGGAATAAGGACTTCGTTGGGCAGGTTACCGTTAAGATTCATCGTAGCGGTAGTATTATCATCATAATAGTTGTATCTCAGTGCAGTTCCTGCAAGAAGATTATGGGTGTTAAAGGTCTTGTCCCATGTAAGCTGTGTAAAACCAATTCGTTGGTCCGCTAGGTAGGGTACATTTCCATAAACTGAATTTTGGCTATGGTCATTGTATGAAAATGATAGCATTAATTGCTCTTCTACAGGAAGCTGGTATTTGCCCAAAATCTCCCATCTTTTTGTATAAATACTTTCCCCATAAATTTCGTCACCTCCCCTAAATTTAGGTGTCCATTGTAGTTCTCCGCCCCAACGGTCCTCATAAAAATACCTACCGGCAATGGATAGAACACATGCATTGTCTCTTTTAAAATTCCATTTTTGAAAAATGGAAATCCGGTCCTGTAGGGTTAGGTCCGTAAAATTATCTTCGTTATTGTCAATTGGGTTGTCATATTTAAAATAGTTGATCCCTAAAAGCACATTGGCATTTTCACCTAGATTAAATTTAGTTCCTATATCTAGGTTAAATTCTCCCCAATCCGTTATAAAACTATCCACAACCAATTGCGGTGCGGATAAATTGTCTTTGGTAATTATATTAATTAGACCACCTACTGCCTCACTGCCATATAATGTAGATGCAGGCCCTTTAATAATTTCAACTTGCTCGATCAAGGAATTGGGTATACCGGATAAGCCATATACCGTTCCCAAACCGCTGACAATGGGCATTCCATCTATTAGGACCAGTGTATACGGACCTTCAAGGCCGTTTATATGGATATCCCCTGTATTACATACATTACAATTAATTTGCGGTCTTACACCATTTACGTTCTGTAATGCCTCAAATATACTGGCAGTGGGGTTTTTCTTGAAGAATGTTGGTTTATATACTTCAACGGGCACCGGACTTTCCAATCTGTTGACCGGTTTTAAGGTTCCGGTAACCACCATTTCCTCCAATGACTCCACATTGGGTTCCAGCACTATATTTATCACGAGTTCCTCGTTTTTAGATAGGGACAATTTTTTTTTAAAGGGAAAAAAGCCAATGTTAGAGGCAATGAGCATATATTCACCAGGAGGTATTTCATTGATCATATACCTTCCATTTTCATCTGACGTGGTGCCTATTTGGGTATTCTTAAAATAAATATTGGCAAAAGCCACAGTGTTACCCTCTGCTACTATTTGGCCTTTTATGGTAGCATTTTGTGCATACCCCATGGTAAGGATAAGTCCTAAGAGTAAACCAAACACTATTTTAATCATCTAAAAATAAATTTAGACAAACCTAAAAAATTGTTTTTACATATAAAAATGTATTTTTACATTTTAATAATTTGAGATGACCTTATCAGAAGAAGATTATATCAAAGCTATTTATCATTTAAGTCAGATTGATAATAAATCCGTGGCAACCAACGCTATTGCGGAGCAAATGAATACGAAACCTTCATCTGTAACCGATATGGTAAAGAAGTTATCGGAAAAGTCATTGGTCAACTATAAAAAGTACCAAGGCGTATCCTTATCGGAGAAGGGTAGGTTGGTGGCCCTGTCCATTATACGAAAACATAGGTTATGGGAAGTCTTTTTGGTAGATAAGCTTAATTTTTCATGGGATGAAGTCCATGAGGTTGCGGAACAATTGGAACATATAAAAAGCGATGCCCTAATCGATAAGTTGGATGCACATTTAGGTTTCCCAAAAGTAGACCCCCATGGAGATCCCATACCTACAAAAGATGGTACCTTTAAAAAGTCCATAAAAAAGCTGATCAGTGAATTACCGGTACTTAGCGAGGGTGTTTGTGTAGGAGTGAATGATTCATCTGCCTCTTTTTTAAAATTTTTGGATAAGAATAGAATAGCACTTGGCGATACATTTAAAATTTTAGATCGTGAGGAGTTTGATGGTTCGGTATCTATTTCCACCAGAAGTGGCGTTATTAGAATATCGGAACAAATAGCCTCCAATTTATATTTAGAAATTTCAGATACGGAATAAAGACCAAAAATATATGGAACAGATAATTGATTATTTTGAATCTATAGACCCCGTTTTAGCAGCATTCTATGCTACGTTATTTACATGGGGACTTACCGCCGCTGGGGCAGCATTGGTTTTTTTGTTTAAAGGAATGAACCGTGCTTTGTTAGATGGTATGTTGGGTTTTACCGGTGGTGTAATGGTGGCCGCCAGTTTTTGGAGCCTATTGGCGCCGGGTATAGAAATGAGCCCTGGGGATGGTTTTGTTAAGGTCATACCTGCCGCAGTTGGTTTTTTATTGGGTTCCGCCTTTATTTTTGGATTAGACAAGGTATTGCCACATTTACACATTAACTTTAAAGAGAGTGAAGCGGAAGGGGTAAAGACACCATGGCATAGAACTACTTTATTGACTTTGGCCATTACCTTGCATAATATTCCCGAAGGTTTGGCCGTAGGGGTACTTTTTGGAGGTGTAGCCGCCGGTTTTGAAGGTGCTACAATAGGTGGGGCCGTAGCCTTGGCGCTGGGTATAGGCTTACAGAATTTCCCTGAAGGTTTTGCTGTTGCCATGCCGTTGAGACGACAGGGACTTAGCCGTACCAAAAGTTTTTTATACGGCCAGGCATCGGCAATTGTTGAGCCTGTGGCAGCTGTACTTGGAGCTTGGGCGGTAATGACTTTTCAGCCCATATTGCCCTATGCGCTCTCATTTGCTGCCGGGGCAATGATTTTTGTTGTAGTGGAAGAGGTGATACCGGAAACACAGCAAGATAAATATACAGATATTGCTACCATGGGATTCATAGCAGGCTTTATTATTATGATGACCTTGGATGTTGGGTTGGGATAAAGGCCGTTTTGTAGATCATTGATTTATGGTAAAGGATTGTTTTACCGCTTTGGTAATTTATGGCCGTTTTTTACGTTTCAACTTTTAACTTAAGTGACTAAAAGATATCTATAGTATTTATTTATGCGATTGTTACGGAATAATTGGTTTTGGAACATCATTCTAGTATTAACCTTGATAATTTGTGCAATGGTTTTGGCCATGCATTTTAAGAATTGGATAGGTACCGATGATGACGGGTTAAACTTGCGATCAGGATTTTACCGTGTTCATGTTCCCTACCAAGAATTGGATAGTGTACTATTGGTGGATAGAATACCCCCAATGCAACGCCTAAACGGTTTTTCTGCGTTGGAAAAGGAAAAAGGCATTTTTAGGGAGTTTAAGGATTCCCTGACCAATAAAAGAGTGCATGTTTTTGTAGATAATATTGGTCATCAGAAGATTAAACTCGTATATAGGGATTCTGTTTATATATACCTTAACTTAAAGGATTCAGTTGAAACCATACAATTAATGAATAACTTAAGTGCAAAAATTCTAAATGTGGAGTAAGGCACAAATGAGGATTATGTTTTGGCATTAAAATTGAAATCAATCTATACTATTCAATGTATCTTATGAACCTTAGAAAATATATCTTGATTTTAATATTTTTAGCATTATCTCCTTTAGTTTACGCCCAACATAAACTTCAATTAAACGTAGAAGGTGTTCCTACCAAGAAAGGTACCATATGTTATGCAGTATATACCAATGAAAGCTCGTTCTTAAAATTTGATAAGGTGTATAAATCCGGTATGGAAAAAGCAGAAGAGGGTAAGACCACAATTGAAATCAACGACCTGCCCGACGGAGAATATGCCGTAGCAATTTTTCATGATGCTAATTCTAACAAAAAACTGGATACCAATATGCTGGGTATACCAAAAGAACAAGTGGCGTTTACCAAAGGAAGACTAAAAATGTTTGGACCGCCTAAATTTAAGGAATGTGCCTTTATACTGGATTCCAATCTTGACTTGACTGTTACCTTAGAGTAGTATAATGCATTATTATTTCCTTACTTATAGGTAGTAATAATTATAACTCCATTAGAAGCTCTAGATCCGTACATACCTGCCTCTGCACTTGTAAGGATTCTTATTTTTTTTACGTTAAAACTATCTACCGCCTCGTTTACAGATGCAAAGGAGGTACCTATTTCATAACCATCCAAGATATATAGAGGTTCTTGCCTGCCTTGGTTGCTAAAGGAATTTGAGGTTTTTGATAGAACTGGCACCCCATTTCTGCTAACGATACCCGGCATTTTGGAAATGCGTTCCAACAAGGTGAAATTAGTACGGTTCTTTTCATCTAATTCTTCTGCTACATTGCCTTTCTTGGTAATGGTGTTCTGAGAAGAACCACAGGAGTTTAGGGTCATCATCACTACAAGTAAATAATATAATGTTCTTTTGTCCATAAGAATAAATATACGCATTTTACGAAATTATTTTTTTGACCAAAGGACCGGATATGTAATTCCAAGAAAATTGAAGGTATCTTTATAAAAAAAAATTATGGTCTTAATAGCACAATTGGCTGGCGCCATTTTTGGAGTTTTAGCTATCATATTCGGTGCCTTTGGCGCACATTTATTAAAGAAAAAATTTACCGAAGAACAATTAAACAGCTTTGAAACCGGAGTGAAATATCAAATGTATCATGCTTTGGTATTATTGATGTTAAGTTTTAATCTTAATTTGGATACCAGCCTGGAAAAAAATATGGTCTATTCTTTCATAATAGGCACTTTCCTATTTTCATTCAGTATATATGGCCTCTGTATAAGCGCATCCGCAGGAAAAAAAATCAGGCTATTAGGTCCTATAACACCTATTGGGGGATTATTTCTGGTTCTAGGTTGGAGTTTTTTGTGTTACTACTTCATTAAAAATTTTATTTAATCATTCCAATTCAGAAGAAGTAAATTCCTTAATGGCCATATTAGGTTCCATAATGGTATGGCCTTTCCAAAAATTGGGGTCGTATTTTGGCATATAGGTAGGTAGCACATTATGGTTTTCCTCAAATGCATTAAACTGGGTTTCGTTTATTTGTTTCGTATCGAATACCACTAGTTCATTTTTTTCAATATCGGTAAAAACAAGGTCCATTTTTCCCGATAGTTCATTTTGTTTGTTTCTTCCCTTAACGACTTTATTCTTTTCTATTATCTTAAGAGGTCGTTTAACGCCAATTCGTGTGCCGGTCTCTGTCTCAAAATATTGCAGTGCGTATCTTCCCAATGTTTGTTTATGGAAAATAGCCTTTCCCTTGGTAAGGTAGGTATTGGTAGAAACCCCTAAAAGCTTAAATGAATGAACGGGTTTTATGTTCTCAAAATCGGCACGTAACAAAGCAAAGTCATCGGCATTGATATATAATGTTCCCCTATAGTCTGCGGAACCATCCGGTTGAAACTCCAGAACATAAACAGCATCATTGCCCAAATAGGTAAATTCTTTTAGAGTGTACGTATATTTTCTGGGTTTGATGATAAAATTTAACTCGGTATCCTCGTGTATGGGCAAGTTCTGTAGTAATTTGCCCAAGATTCCTTTCCTATAGTTGGCAAAATTTATTTTGCGCTTCTTGCTATTTTCTTGTTTGCGTTCAATTTCTTGATTTACGGCCGCAATATCCGTAGAATCTATATCTGCCTCAAAAAGTTCGTCCGCATCTAGCTTTGTGCCAAAAAGGCCAGATTTAATCTTAAAATAGGAATCTGTCCTCACATTTTTTTTAATTATGTCGTTAAACTTCTCCTCAAGTTTTTCCATATCCATTTCCTTGCTCTTATCATAAAGTTCAGATGCTTTTATAAGTTCAAGTTTCTGTTCATCTTCCTTTAAACTGCCATAAAGATCACCAAGGATTTCCGTATAATAACTGTTGGATTTGGGTACCGTATAAATTATACTATCTATAAAATTTTGGTTTAATGCTTTTATAGTGGATTCTTTGACCTTAAAATCTGTCTTTACCATACGATTGTACGATGAATTCCTGTAAAAAAGGCGTTTTTTGGTATAATCAAAATTATAGTTGCTATTTAGGTTGTCATTGACCAACTCCATAATTTCATCTGCAGTGTAGTTTTTGTTAGATACTATAACCTCTCTTAGTTCTATGGCTTTGGGACTTAGTAAAATGGTATTGGTGGTAAAGTGCGACAAAGGTTTGGCTACGGATTTATAACCTATACAGGAGATAAAAAGAGAGTCTGTTTCTTGAACGGTTTCATCTAACATGAAATTAAAATTACCGTCTTCATTGGTAATTACGCCTTTATTGTTCAATAGTACCGTTACATAAGGTATAGGGGCTTTGGTTATGCTGTCAAGTACATTGGCGCTTAAATTTTGTGCTTTAACTATATCGCTATTGCACAATAAAAAATACACGGGAAGAATAAATAGTAGTTTTTTGCACATGGTTATGGGTTATGCTCTCGCAATCTAAACGAACCAAGACAACAAACGTTACTATTTTACATACTGTTGGGAGTTATTTAGGCCTTATTTAACTTTTTAATTAAAATTGCGGAAAAATCAAGCGCATTTAATGACAGCCACAATCATTTTGACCACACGCTTTGTTATTCTTTTTTTTGGGATTCCATAAAGATTTAGGAATCAAAAATTTGTTGACGAGATAGGCAATTGAAATCGACAATGTTATATATACCAAAATGTGCTGTAGCGTATCCATTTTATTTTAATAATTGATAGGCGATGAATGCAACAATATAAGCAAATAGACTCATAATTACCAATTGTCCTGCAGGCCATTTCCATGAATTGGTCTCTCTTTTCACCACTGCCAATGTACTCATACACTGCATGGCAAATGCGTAGAACAATAGTAAGGAAATACCCGAAGCCAAATTGAACAATGGTTTGCCCGTTCTTGGGTCCACCTCTGCGGCCATTCTATATTTTATGGTTTCCTCTTCATCATTGCCAACACTATAAATCGTTGCCAAGGTACCCACAAAGACCTCTCTTGCCGCAAAGGAAGTTAGTACCGCAATACCTATTTTCCAATCATAGCCCAAAGGTCTAACGATAGGTTCAATTGCCTTGCCCATATATCCCATATAGGAGTGCTCCAGTTTATAACTGGCAATTTCTTGGTTAAGGGCGCGCTCTTTCAGTTCCTCAAGTTCAAGTTGTGCACGAATCTCATTATCGGCAGTGTTGGTACTAAGAGTTTGCTGTTTGTTTTTGATGTAGTCTTCGCTAAATGTAGTAAAACCCTCTTCCTTTACACGAGTTGTTACAATGCTTTCTGCATTTTTAAATTCATCTGAAAATCCGTTAGAACCAAGAAACCATAAAATAATGGAAATTGCCAAAATGATTTTACCCGCCCCAAAAACAAAACTTTTGGTTTTTTCCAAAACTGTATAACCAACATTTTTTAATAACGGTAATTTATAGTTTGGCATTTCAACCACAAAAAACGACTTGCTTTTAATGTTCATGACCTTGTTCAACACTAGGGCCGCTAAAATAGAAGCTCCAAATCCCAACAAATACAATAACATTAAGGTCAAGGCCTTGTAGCTTAAGCCAAACAAGCTGCCTTCCGGTATGACCAGGGCAATTATAATTAAATACACGGGTAATCTTGCAGAGCAAGTTGTAAACGGGGTAACTAAAATAGTGATCAACCGTTCTTTCCAATTTTCAATGGTCCTAGTGGCCATAATTGCAGGTATGGCACATGCCGTACCGGATATTAAAGGGACTACACTTTTGCCACTTAACCCAAAAGGCCTCATTATTCTGTCCATTAAAAAGACGACCCTGCTCATGTAGCCCGTTTCTTCAAGTAGAGCTATAAACAAGAATAGAAACGCTATCTGTGGAATAAAGATGACAATACCACCAATACCTGCCAATATGCCCTCGGCTATTAAATTAGTGAACACCCCAGGTGGTAGGGTTTCCTTGACCCATTCCGTGGCAGAGGCAAAAAAGCCATCAATTAAATCCATGGGATATTCGCTCCAACCATAGATGGCCTGAAAAATGGTCAATAATATCAAAAAGAAAATCAGGTACCCAAAAACTTTATGGGTCAATATCTTGTCTAAAGTTGCCCTAAAACCTTTTGCCGCATTAACGTCTACCTTATACGTTTCCTTTAGAATACCATTTATGAACTGATATCTTAATATGGTCTCTTTTTGTTGAAGTCGCTTTAGTTCAGATTTAGATTTTGTAGCAAACGAAGAAGTGTCCTTGATCAATGTTTTTTCAATAGGCATAAAGTTGACATCTTGGGTAATGACCAACCATAATTTATAAACATCTTCTTTAGGAAATGCTGCCCTTAAACGCTCAAAATATTCTGGGTCTATAACAGATGCATCTACATTTTGTGCCTTTGGCAGGTTCTTGTAATCTGCAATCAACACTTTTAAGGTTTCAATACCCGTACCCTTTCTTGTGCTGACCAAAGCAATTTTGGAGTTGAGCTTTTTTTCCAAAAGCTCAATATCAATGGTAATACCTTTTCTGGACATACGATCGGCCATATTGATGACCAAAATGGCAGGTATCTTTAAATCTTTTATTTGTGTAAAGAGGAGTAGGTTCCTTTTAAGGTTTTCTACATCTGTTACCACTACGGCTACATCTGGATGGTCCTTGTCGTTTTTATTCAACAACAATTCTACGGCTACGCTTTCATCCAATGACGTTGTATTTAAGCTATAGGTGCCGGGCAGGTCCAAAATATGGGCCTTTACCCCTCTGGGAAGCTTACAAATACCTTCTTTTTTTTCTACCGTAATACCGGGATAATTACCAACTTTCTGGTTTAGTCCGGTCAATTGGTTAAAAACGGATGTTTTACCTGTGTTGGGATTCCCTATTAGGGCTACATTGATTTGTTTGCTCATATAACCACATTGTCTTCAATGATTTCCAAAGCTATATGAAGCGCCATTTCCCTTCTAATGGCAATATGAGACCCGTTAACGTTGATGTAAATAGGGTCTTTTAACGGAGCTACCTGTACCAATTCTACCATATTTCCGGGCAGGCAACCCATTTCCAATAACTTTATAGGCAGCAAATCTTCGGTAAATTCCTTAATGATTCCCTTCTGACCTCTCCTTAAATGTGCTACGGTAGTTTCCAATCTTTATTTAGATTCATTATAAGTAAGGCAAAAGTAACGGAAATAATCCAATTAATAAATTATTATAACCTATAAATACCCCCATATGTTATAAAGTAATTCCCTGTTTTAGTCATTGTAAGAAGCCTTTAATATATCTAGGTCTGTCATAAGTTGATCAATGTCCTCAGTATTTGTACCATCATAAAAGCCCCTAATTCTTTTTTCCTTATCCACCAAAATGAAATTCTCGGTATGGATCATATCAAAAGGGCCTCCGTCCCCATCGGTTTTTACCGCCAAATAGGATTTACGGGCAAGTTCATAGATTTGTTTTTTGTCTCCGGTAACCAAATTCCATCTACTATCGTCAACTCCTTTTTCTATTGCATAATTTTTAAGCTGTGCTACGCTATCTATTTCTGGCGTAACGGTATGTGATAGCAATAATACCTCATTATCGTTTCCTAATCGTTGCTGTATCAAAGCCATGTTCTTGGTCATAATAGGGCAAATTGTGGGGCAGGTGGTAAAGAAGAAGTCGGCTATATAGATTTTATCCTTATAATTTTCCTGTGTAATGTTCTGACCATTTTGGTTGGTCAAGGAAAAATTGGAAATTGTATGGTATTTACGTACATGTTGTATTTCTTGTGGTACTAATTCTGCATTGACCATGGCAGGGGTATACACCGGTAAAAGCTCCTTAGGTGTCAAAGCATTATAAAATAGGTAAATAATCACTCCAGAGACTCCTATGAGTACCGCACCAAAAAGCTTGAATTTACCGAAAAAAGAACGCATTATCTTTTTTGTGTAAAGGTACGTTAGCCTATGCAGGATTTCAAGAAAACTAGGACTAATGGCTGCCAAAATATTCATAAAAAATGCTGAGTGTGAACGGTTTCTTTTTTTAAGCGGCCGTAAAAATGTACTTTTGTCCGATTTTAATTTTCACGAAGAAAGAATGAGTCCCATTATAATTAAGACAATACAATTTTTTTTAAGCCTTTCATTGCTTATAGTCCTACATGAGTTAGGCCATTTTATCCCAGCAAAATATTTTAAGACCAGAGTAGAGAAATTCTATTTGTTCTTTGATGTAAAATTTGCGCTTTTCAAAAAGAAAATAGGGGAGACCGAATATGGTATAGGTTGGTTGCCTTTAGGCGGATATGTAAAAATATCCGGGATGATAGATGAAAGTATGGATAAGGAAGCCATGGCAGAGGAGCCGAAAGAATGGGAGTTTAGAAGCAAACCGGCTTGGCAACGTTTAATCATCATGTTGGGGGGTGTTACCGTAAATTTCATCTTGGCGGTATTTATCTTTATTGGTTTAGTCTTTACCTATGGTGAGGAGTATATTGCCAACGATAGTCTTAAAGATGGTATTTGGGTGACAGAGCCTGTTCTAGGAGATGCTTTGGGCGTACAGACCGGGGATAAGATTCTTGCCGTAGACGGCAATAAAATTAAAGCCCTGAACAGTATTGTTCCTGAATTGGTTTATGGTGAAACGATTACTATTGAACGTGATGGTGCTATCATTGAAAAAGAAATTCCGGTAGATTTTATTGAAACAATTTCTGACAATAAGGAGAATGCACGTTTTATAAGCCAAAGAAGTCCCTTTATCATTAATAGTATCCCTAAAAAATCTCCTAATGTTACAACAGGTTTTGAAAAGGGAGATGCACTTGTTGAAATTGAGGGCAACCCGGTTGAATATCTTGACCAGGTATCTCCATACTTAGAAGCGAATAAAGGTAAAACCTTGGATGTTGTAGTCAATAGAAACGGAACCAGGGTTCCTTTACGGGCAAAAGTTTCCGATGAAGGAAAATTGGGCGTTAGTCTAGGATTTGATACTTATCAAGAGTATGGTGAAAAGGGATATTTTAAAGTGGAGACCTTAAATTATTCTTTTTTGGAGTCTATACCTGCGGGATGGAACAAAGGGGTAAAAACCTTGACTGATTATATTAAGGGGATGAAAAAGATTTTCAATCCTGATACTGGTGCATATAAAGAAGTAGGTGGTTTTGCGGCGATTGGAGGCATGTTTCCAGATACATGGAACTGGCCCGCCTTTTGGGGAACAACGGCTTTTATATCCATTATCTTGGCGTTTATGAACATACTTCCTATTCCTGCCCTGGATGGTGGTCATGTGATGTTCCTGCTTTATGAAATGGTTACAGGTAGAAAGCCTAGTGATAAGTTTTTGGAGTATGCCCAAATAACGGGTTTCTTTATTTTGGTAGTACTTTTACTGTTCGCAAATGGTAACGATGTTTATAAATGGTTATTTAAATAAAAAAACAATTATTATTTATTTGGCGAATTTCAAAAAACTACTATATTTGCACCCGCTTTAGGAAACTAAAACGGGTTATTTTCCTCCTTAGCTCAGTTGGTTAGAGCATCTGACTGTTAATCAGAGGGTCCTTGGTTCGAGCCCAAGAGGGGGAGCATTGAAAGTGAAAGGGTTACAGAAATGTAGCCCTTTTTTAGTTTTTGATTGTTACACAATTGTAACACAAAGTAATTTTAGCGTGTAGTTATTTGTAATGCTAATACTTCTAATTTTTATATTTTAGATTAAGATTTACCAATTTTAAATCTATAAAAAGTCAAAAGCTTTAGAGGGTTCTAGTCTATTGATAAGCGGGTGGGTTTTAAAATTTCATTTTTCTTTTAAGATGCCTTTATTTTTATTTGTATAAGGATAATGACTACAAGTAGAGAAAGCACTTTTAAAATTAGACACCATTTTAAGTATAGATTCATTTTACTGCTTATCTTCAAACAATTCAATATTAAATATTGCAAGTGGTTTGACTATTGGCAATATTCAAAATTCGAGTATTATTTAATCAGTTAAAAAGTATTAAAATACTTAATTTGCCTTTGTCAAAAAACAATCAGTAATTAACCATGTGAAAAGGTTAAAGGAAGGTAAATTAGCCCTTCCAAACTATTAAGTAATCTAGTAGAATTGCCTGTTATAAATATTAAAATCAAAATGTATTTTATTAATGTATAGGTTAGGTTTTAAACGTAAATTTTATGGATTAACTAAAAAAAAGTAAAATAATTTGGAACAAATAGATATTAAACCAATAAATGAATTAGCCAAACCTATACAGTATCTTGGCGCAAAGAATCGAGTAATTGATTCAATTTTAAATGAAAGTGAGAATTATATTGGTGAGGGTTATGTTTTAGATTTATTTAGTGGTTCTTCAATTGTATCACAAGCGTATAGTAATATTGGAAAAAATGTCATTTCAAATGATGTACAGAAATTTAGCGGAATTATTTCAAAAACTTTCTTGAAAGTAGATTTTGAACCTAGCTTTTTAAATTTCCCTCTAGATATTCTATTTAAAAATTCTGACAATAAGTATTTTGGAATTTATGCAGACTGGATTAAAAAAGAGGATTTTTTTTTAAAAAAAAGAGATACTAAAAGCCTTTTAAATCTTTATAAAAACTTTCCTCTAATTTGGAATCGAAAAAATAATAAATCGGAAGAGGTAAATAATATTTTTGAAAAAATGATAACTCATTTATACGAG
The DNA here is from genome assembly GCF_007827235.1 of Maribacter sp. MAR_2009_72. Taxonomy (NCBI): domain Bacteria; kingdom Pseudomonadati; phylum Bacteroidota; class Flavobacteriia; order Flavobacteriales; family Flavobacteriaceae; genus Maribacter; species Maribacter sp. MAR_2009_72. The sequence goes on from NZ_VISB01000001.1 coordinate 3,093,474, forward strand.
CCTGCTTTCAATATAGCACCTTTATTTACAACTATTTATGCTGGAACTTATTTTGGAATAAAACAATCAATTCAAATAGACAATCACAGAAGAAGATTAGAAGAATTACTAAATAATGATAATATAAATTCTTGGCAATACAATTTAGTACTGACATCTTTGATTAGTACTATTTCGCAAATTGTAAACAGTGCCGGTAAACATTTTGCACAACCAATAAAATTTGAAAATATTTTAAAAAATGATTTACTTGAATCGCGTTTATATAAGAACAGATTAATTGATATCGATTCAGTATTGTCAGAAAATATTATAAATAACATTTCATTAATTAAAAATAATACCTCGCTTACGAAGAACATAGTAATTAGTAAAACAATGGAATCTGTAATTGAGAATATAGATGTTTTGCCAAAAATTGACTTAATTTATGCTGACCCGCCATATACTGCTCAACAATATTCAAGATTTTATCATATACCTGAAATTTTAATAGAATACAAAATTCCTGAATTACAAATTCATAGAGATAAAGTAACTACTGGTCTTTACCCTTCAGATAAATTCAAATCACGGTTTTGTTCAATGGTAAAAGCACCAGAAGCGTTTTCAGATTTATTTAAGTTAACAAAAAACACTGAGTCGACATTGTTATTAAGTTATTCAAAGTCATTATCTGAAGATAATGGAAATAAAAGAATGATTACAATTGATCAATTAGAAAAATTAAAAGATGAAATCATTCCAAATTATCAAATGCAAATAGTTGAGTTAGATTTAAAATACAAACAACTTAATAATCACGATTCAATCAATCAAAAAACAGATAGTATAGAGGTTTTAATTGTTTTTTCAAAAGATATTATAAACCTATGATTCAAAGATATTTAGGTAATAAAGCGTCTATTATAGATTCGATAATTAGTGAAGTCGACAATTTATGCGATAAAGGAGACACTGTTTGTGATATATTCTCTGGAACAATGTCAGTTTCACTTAATTTAAAACTAAATGGATATAATGTTATTTCTAATGACATTAATAGTTTTTCTTATGTTTTTGGAAAAAGTTACTTATTAAATAACGAAATACCCTCAATAAATTTTAAATCACTTAAGATAAATCCAGAGGATTTTATAAAAAAGACTAAAAAAATATTAGCCACTTTAGATTCAAACGAAAAAGGGTATAAATTTTTAAAGAAAAAAGCTCTTAAAGGCTGCTTTTTGGATTTCTTAACCATTCTGCAATATTTAGAATCTCTAGATAGTTCGTTAATATCGAAAAAGTATAGAAAGAGTTATTTTTTTAATTATTATACTGAAAAAGGTAATGAAAGTGGTTTTAAAAGTTCTAGAGGCTCAACTGGAAAAAGAAGATATTTTTCACCAGAAAATGGTATTAAGCTAGACAATATTTTAAATAAGATAAGGGAATGGCATCAAGAAAAAGTAATTGAGGACAATCTTTATTATCTATTAATAAGTGTTGTATTGATTTCAGTTGAAAAAATTAGTAATATTCAAGGAACTTACCACGATTTCATAAGAGAAAGCTATGACTCCAGAGCATTAAATTCAATTAAATTACTTCCGCCAAAGTTTGATTTTATATTATCTAATTTAAATGGACATCAAATTGGAAAGGAAAGAGATTCACTTGAATATATAAAAGAAATTCCACGACATAAGGTTTTATATATCGACCCACCATATAATTTTAGACAATACACTTCTTATTATTTTATGTTAAACTTAATATCTGACTACTGTAAAATAGAAGATTTAGAAAAATACTTTAGCAAAACGAAATATGTTAGAGGTCAAAATATGGAAAAGGATTTTTCTTCCACTTTCTGTAAAAATGCACTTTTTATTTCTTCATTAAATGAGTTAATCACTAACGCAAAAACAGATTGGGTCATTATGAGTTATTATAATGGTAGAAACCACAAATCAGGTATTAATGGGGATAAAGAAGAAATACTAAATGATTTAGATAGTTTTTTTAATTCAGATTTATTTGAAGAAGGCTCGTTGCAAGTTAAAAATATTGAAAGAACAAATTACCAAAGTTATGGTGGACATAATGCTAAAAAAGTTAATGAAATTCTATTTATTGTAAAAAAGAATAATTTATGGATTGGTTAAAATTAATTAATAATGAAGCCTTTAAAGAATGGCTAATAAATACTGGTAGTTCATCAACACTACCTCAAGGCGATTTCAGATTAGACCCCTTTGGTTCTTCATTGCGTAAATTTAATAATGCTCATAGCTGGTTAGAAGTTCTTTCTAATACTGGTGTTTTTACACCATCAGGAAGAAAAAGTCAAGCTATTTCAGATTTAACCTCAGCTGAATTATTAAAGTCTGACGAAAGTTTTACAGATTTTGGTAAATTAGTATATGATAAATGGGAAAAATATTCAATCCCAGCAGGAAATGCCGACTATGAAATCCATCGGTGTTTATTACTTATCTCGGCTTCATTTAATAAATCAAATTCAGTATATAAAGATTATTATTCTAGATGGTTAGAATTGAGAAAAATCTTTAGTTTCAATTTTCTAATTAACAATAAAGTTTATTTGTATCTATTTTCTTATTTAGACAAAGATGCTGTAGGCTTTAATCCAGTTAAATTTGTCAAATCATTAAACTTAACTGAAAAGAATTTTACTTCTACTATAGATTGGGAATCAATTAAAACCTATTATAGCGATGCGTCTGTAGATACCGCTGTAAATAAATATGAATCAACAATTAGCGGTTATCTAACTAGAGAAGGTCGTTCAAATATTTGTATTGCTATGGAATTATTTAATAGCAATAAATCAGAAAGAGAGGCTGTTATAGCTGAAATTGGAATAGCTAGCCCTGAGTTAGATGTTTTAAATAATATTTTAGCAGATATCAAAGTAAGTATTAGTGCATCTCAAAAAATATATTACGGTGCACCTGGAACAGGTAAATCCCATAAAATAAAGGAAATTTTAAAAGGTAAAGAATCTAGAACGGAAAGGGTAACTTTTCATCCAGAATATGATTACGCTTCTTTTATAGGAGGTTTTAAGCCAATAACTGAAAAAGATGCAGTTTCTGGCTTAGATGAAATCAAATACAAGTTTGTACCACAAATTTTTACAAATATTTATATTGATGCTTGGCAAAACGAATTTCAAGATTATTTCCTAGTAATTGAAGAAATTAATAGAGGGAATTGTGCTGAAATTTTTGGAGATATATTTCAACTGTTAGATGAGGGTTATGAAATTACACCTTCATTCGAATTAGCTAACCATTTAGAAAAAATGTTAACTAAAAAAGGTTATGATGGATTTACAAATGGCAAAATGCAATTACCATCAAATCTAAGTTTATTAGCTACTATGAATACTTCCGACCAGTCTTTATTTCCTATGGATAGTGCATTTAAAAGAAGATGGGATTGGGAATACATACCTATCGACTATAACAAATTACCAGAAAACCCTTCGTCTAATTTTAAAGTAACCCTGTCAGACACAGAGTCTTTTTATTGGATTGATTTTATTAAAAAAGTAAATTCTATAATAAAGCAAAATCCAAACCTAGGTATGGATAAGTGTATTGGAAACTATTTTATCAAAGCAAAAGATGATACTATTTCATTAGAAGAGTTTATAAATAAAGCTATTTTCTATTTATGGAATGACGTTTTTAAAGATGAAGATGACCATATATTTGAGGAAAATACTTTTTATGAAGACTTCTTCCCTATTCCTGAAAAAGGAAAAGAAAAAGTAGAGAAAATACTTAAAAAGATTGGTTTAATCGAACCTGAAAAAGAAGATTAGATGAAAATTCTAATTGAAGGAGCATATTATCCGATTCTAACTCTTCAAAAAATTTTTGACGACCCAAAATTTTATATTCAAAACGGTTTAGAAGGTAAAATTATTTCTGTAGGTTACTATCATTCATTTGAAAAAAACGAATTAATTTACATGTTACCAAAAGTGTTTATGATTGATGACATAAATTCTATTTTTGGGAAAACTAAAGAGGAATTATTAAAATTAAATACTCTAAAAAATATTAAACATGATTTGCAATTTAATTGGATTCGGCAATCATCATTATATTTCTATAATAGCCTTTTAGAATATAGAAAGAGGATTATGGATTCTCAAATCGTAAACAAATCAGAGAAATTCGAATTAAATACCAACCTAGGAAACCAAGAATATTCTTATTTAGATTTACTATTGTCTTTTGTGAACTATTACAAAAAAAACAAAAACCATATTTTATATAAGCATATTGAATATAATTCAAATCAAGCGAAAAAACCAAAGTGGGATAAGACAATAAGAAAATCTTTACCTATTTTGAATGCAAATAATTCGCCAATTTATGTTTCAATTAGAAACAAAAAGAAAATTAAAAACACAGAAGAAGAATTGTTTATATATTTCTTTTCAATTTTAAATTACTTCAACCAAGAACATAAACTTAATTTAAAAATTGATAAATCCTTTTCAGTTATAAAAGGTAAATCCTTTAAAAGTCTTCAGGCAAATGGACTTTCAAAACTAAGAAAGATAAAGTATCGTTACTTTAATGACTCATTAAAAAGAATGTATTCTTTATGTGAAATATACTTTACGCAAACAGATAAAAGCAGTTTGAAAAGAAAAAGAGAAGATTTTATATCTGTAAATAATTATAACTTAGTATTTGAAGATATGATTGATAAATTATTTTCAGACGAATTAAATAATACAGAAATAGATAATGTTTCACTTCAAGATTTGAAAAAAAATGATGATGGTAAAATCATTGACCATATTTACAACTACCAATCTTTAATTGACACAAGTAATATCTTTTATATTGGGGATTCAAAATATTACAAATCTAACAAAGAAGCTGGTAATTTATCGAAATACAAGCAATTTACATATGCGAAAAATGTAATTCAATTTAATATTGATTTATTAAATGAAGACAAGGGCAAACCTTATAGAAAAGGAATTAGATATAGAGATGAACTTACGGAAGGTTACAATATAACACCTAACTTTTTTATATATGGTTACATCGAAAATAAGGAAAATTTTGATGAACATTTAATAGAAAAAAAGAAAGAATTACCAGTAAAATCATATCATTATAAAGAGCGTTTATTTGATAGGGATACTTTGTTTGTTCATCAATATAAAATCAACTTTTTATTTGTATTAAAAGCATATACGAATTTCAATACAGTAAAAACTCAGAAATTTAGAACACAAGTAAAGGAAGATTTTAGAAAGCATTTCATAGACTTTTTTAATAATACTAAAAACTGTGAATTTGAATTTTATAAATGTAAAGTAAAAACAGTAGAGCATTATAAATCCATTATAACAGATAATTTTAAAGCACTTAATGGAAAGTGTTATCTGAATATAGAAAATGAATTAATTCTAGCTAAGCACTTAGAGGATGAAATAAATATTTCCATAATGAAGGAATTTGAACAATTAACTGAGTTGATATAAAAATTTAAGTTTATAATTGGTCTTATCTTTTCAAATAGTAAATTGATTTGTGATAATGCCAGTTATAGTAATCTCAGTTTCCTTATTAGGTTTAACGTCAGATTTTCTTTTGTTTCTCTTTTTGAAGCCCAATATGCCTCCATACGAGCCTTACCCGTCAAACTTACCAATTCCCGATTTGTAAATTTGTTTCCTTCCTTAAACCTAGTCTGCTTGCCGCCAATAATTAGGTTTTTCATAATAGTGCTGTTATAGTTTTTTATAGCATTAGCCCTCATCTTTGTGGATAGGGCTTTGCTTTGAATACCTTTGCGTGGATGAAAATTGAATTTAGCTTTATATTCCTTGGAATTAAGATTATGCCTCCTATTTACGTGTAGTAATAACCTGTCATAGGCAACTTCACAAATTTCACAAATTGGTTGGTTCTTCGAATTAAATCTTGGGATATTGTACATAACTATAAATCGGTGGGTTTAAAATTTATATTTTTTCTTTATGATTTCCCAATCAACGTAAAAATATTAAATCGGCGGGTTTAAAAGAAATTTTCCAAAAATATCAAGTAAATCGGGGGTTGTTAGAATTGACTATGATATTTATAATACGATCATTTTAATAGTTATAGTTAAAATAGTTTGTTAGTTCATGACCTAATCCCCCCGTTGTTTAGATAGACTTTAAATGCCATATTTAATAGTCTTGAACCTATATACATACACTAGATTTTTAATTATTAGATGTTCTGTCTATATCAAGTTTGAGACTAGTTAAATTACATTTATCTAAATGTTTTATTAAGTCGGACCAGAAAATTCCGTCATCTAAATCAAGCCATTCTTTTTGGCTGTAATTTTCTCTATGGGTTCCTATGCGGTTTAAATATTCGTATTTTAAATAGTCCAGCTTTGAAACAAAATCAATTTCGATTGAATCAGGTTTAGCTATGTTCAACTCTTCATTACCTAACTCAAATTGTTTAAATTTTGGTTTTTGATGAACATTTAGGTTTTCATTTTTCATTTTTCGAAAGTTTGCCCAGTCGAGATTTTCTAGGAAATCGGCTAAATCTTTACCTTCCACTATATCCTTTTTAGAAGCAAATTGTTCCAATAAATCTGAGACCTCAAAATATGAACCTTGTAATTGTTCTTGTATCTCCTTTGCCCTATTTTTCCAGAGTTTAATAGCCCTACCATTTTTTGATAGGTCAGGGAACAAATACACTTTTCTGCCTTTTAAAGCTCTGCACTTGTTGAGGTTTAGACTGCTTAAGTTTGAGACTGCCAACCAGACTAAGTTTGCGGGGTCTTCTGGGAAGCCAAGATACAATGTGCCATAAATAGCCGTTTTAGGGGCTTCTACCAACGCAATTGGATTACATGGGTACTTGGTGAGCAAGTGTTCCCCAAATAGACAGGAAACCTTTGAGTCGTTTTGGTTGTATGCTTTGAGCCAATCAGGTAACTGCTTATTTTTAAATTCGGTATTAGTTAGTCTGGAATGGACCCAACCAGTATGGTATTTTTTACTTTTGTCTGTGTGGTTAGCATGGTCAAAAATCTTTTCTTGAATTGCTCTTACATTGTTGTTTAAATCGATAAAGGGAAATGCACATGCCCCTGTTTCTAAAATGGTCCCTAAATAATATTGTGAAATCACTTTTTCAATATCCTGTATTTTAAAGGGGAACTCTAGCCGGGTTAGGAAGGTTTGAATAAATACGTTTTTTTCGTATCCCGTTAGTAAACTTTCCAGAACTTCAAATGGTATAGGAGCCAAATTGTCCTCTTTGGAAACCTTTTTAATCTGTTTTGGCTCATTAAATTTACATACTTTTCCATGATCTTGTTCCTTTTTCCAAACAGAACTCGAATAGTCGTTAATGTAAGGGTTGAGGTGATAACCACATTTAATCTCACGATCGCAACGCCCATACTGTTCTGGTAAATATTCGCTTATTAAGGTATCAACGTATCTAACAAATTTTTTTTTGTAACAATGTGGGCAAAGATTCTTTTTGGCTCCTTTTTCTAGTGTATAGCGATATTGTTCCATATTAAAAGGTTTATTTCAGACTAACTTTAGTAACTAAAATAACTGGCCGAGTTACTGGAGTTATTTTAGTTACTCTTTAAGAACATCTTTATTTTTTGAGGAATTTTTTATTTCAATAAATGAAGGCGGCTAATTTGTTTCCCGTCACCCTATTGACAAAAACACCAAACCCAGATAGTCTTTTTATGAAGTTTGATTTATTAACAGGTTTAAAACCATCTTCTATGCAGAAGGCTCTGTACTCTTGGTATAATTCCTTTATCAATCGATATTCTGTTGGACTGTTTTGATAATTATTTTCATCAATGAACATTTTCACACTGTCCGATTGACTTTTATAATGGTTAACGGCCATTTTAACAGCTTCACAATCAGTAAACCGTTTTTGATTCAATAACCTATCAAGACCTTCTAAAACCCAGTTGAAAACTCCCGACAATTCATTTTCAATTATTTTCGAATGTAATTGTTTGTCCTGCTCATGGGGCGGAATAGTTACATCAAATGGAATTATTAAAAATCTTCTGAAGTAGGCATTTGTATGTTCAACGTCTCTTGGTAGCTCATTACAGTTGAAGATTAATTTGGCATATTGTTTTAATGTAAAGGGTTCGCCATAAGGTAGACGGGCTTCAACAGGTTCTCCTGATACCAATTGTTTGAATATGGCACTTTCTAATTTGCCATTTATCTCACTTGCATAGTTCACCAATTTGTTTGCAAGTTTTGCCCTAAAATAGCCGTTGTCATTTGTCAGACTCTGTAATGAGAAGTTGCTGGTGTTTTGCGCTCCAAATAATGCGCTAACGATTTCAAAGAATACACTTTTACCATTTGCACCAGTTCCATAAAGTATCAAAGCTTTTTCCTCTTTAAGCCTGTTGCTACCATGTTTAATAAACACAAAGCCCAAGTATTCAGCCAATACCATTTGACGATCTTTATCAGGTAGCACACGTGTTAAGTATTCTTGAAATAATGGTGCTTTAGCTTCAGGATCGTAATCAAAAGGGAGTTGGTAAGTAAGAAAGTCTGAAGGGTCAAATGGTTTCAATCTGGTATTATCCGTGCTTACCTCAAAAGTGCCGTTCTTTAAGTTTATCAAAACTCTATTAGATAAAGATGGTTTTGGTTCCAAATAGGCCGTTCCCATGAATTGTTTGTAAAGCTGTTCTCTAAAATGATAATAACGGGCTGAAAATATGGGAACTTTCATTTTTTCTGCTGCTAAGCCTAAAAATTTTTGAAATGCCTCTTTGTCCAGTTCATTCCAGAAGGTGCCATTATAAAGGTAAATAGTATCATGGTTCTTACAGAGCCCCCAGCGATTGTTTTCCGCCATACTTATAACGTTCTGTACGGCTAAAATCAAATAATGTTTGATACTTAACTTGAAGTTTTCCATACCTTCAGGGTTTGCCAATCCTTCAAAATCTAAAGGCTCAAATTTTTCAATCAACTGCATCAAAATCTTATCGTGTGGGATGGATGTGGTTCTGGTTAAAGTTTGAAAGTGCTTTATTATAGTTTTTGGGTTTTTGAGTGACTCAAATTTGGGATTTAACGGTATTGTTTTATCTGTTTTTTCCCTATCTTCAGTTTTCGATTTTATAGGGGCTGTTCTTTGGTTACTTTCCATGGTTCTGCCCTTTTTTGTTGTTATACAGGTAATTATCTGCTTCTGCTTCTTCCTTAATACTAGAATCCGATTTGTTTTGCCCTTCTTTTATGTATTCTATTAATTGGGATTTGAAAAAGTATAGACGGTTACCCCTTTTTAAATAAGGGATTTCATTTTTGTTTACCTTACCATACATTGTGGGTACTGTTAAACCCAGTAGGGTTGAGGCCTCCTTAATTAGAATTGGTAGTTCTTCATTAGGAAGTGATTTTTTTTGTTCAGGATGGTGTTTTATATCAAGAATTAGATTCTCAATTTGAGCTAACCGACTCTCAATAGATTCAAAAGGATTCTTCATTTGTACAAGATTTTAGTTATTATTCTTGTACAAATATTGTAGTATGTGGAGGGTGATAACCGGTTATAACCGGTTACTTATTTTAATTATATTTTGTTTTTATAATGTTTGCTAAGATTGCCAAGTCATCCATGGCGCTATTTTTTTCTTCATTATTTAGGAAGTGAAGTATGCCCTCAATTATTTTTTGCTTGTTTTTATTTTTGACAAGGGTCCCTTCGTCACCTTTTCTATTTGTTCTACTTATAAAATAATTTACATATTGATATAATTTGTGTCCAGACGCCCAGCCATATTCTTTTGCTAAAGTCTTAGCTTCTTTTTGTGTTAATGATTTTCCTACTTTGTAAGCGTGAATAATGGCAATTTCTTTTAGACTTAACCTTTCTTTTATTTTTAATTCCGACAATAAAAATTGTAGATGATTTTTAAGTAAAATATGCCTAAAGTATGTAAGGACCTCTGTGCTTCTAATTACTCTATATGAATGTGTAGTAGGTTTTTTTTTGTAGTAGTTACCGTCAAGTATTCTTAATGTTTCAATTACTTCGGCTTTTGAAAGTTTATTTTTTCCCGATGCCATATAATCGAAAAATCCTTTGTCTGAATTATAGATAGTTTCATGATCAAGATTGGCGTTTGTTGAGGTTTCTGTTGTTATGCTGTTAATGGCTTCTTTTTCCCTTGCTTCAATTTCCTTTAGTTCTTTCCTTAGATATTGCTCTTTTAATCCAGATTTAAGCTTGTTTTTAAATTGCTGATTACTAATGTGATTCTTAAAACATACTTCAGCGTTATATATTAGAAACCAGTAGGTAAACTCAACGTTGTTTGTTTTATCTGGAAAATGCTTTGAAGGTAGTTCTAATATAAGGGAGTGTAAAGTATCTGGATTGCCCTCCTGTTTCTTCTTTAGGTAGTCAAGTTTTTGAGTAACTGTAGGGTGTTTACATAATTCTTTTTCTAGTTCTAAAAGGTTTAGTTTATTTCTTGTATCCATATAATTTCAAGTTGTTCTTTGAGTTTATTTGGCCTTTTTAAACCCATCCGTTAGAACATCTGTTTGCTTTTGTATTTGGTCGTTTTCAAAGCTGTCCAAATAACTTTCTGTAACACCAACAGAACTATGCCCTAGTAAATCGCTAATCATAGAAATATTAGCCCCTGAACGCTTTAAAACGGTTGCAAACGAATGTCGGGCAAAATATGTTGTGACATTTTTATTAATTCCTAAATCAGCCGAAATCAATTTCATGTATTTATTTATAATTTTAGTTAATTGCTGGTATGTTGCACGCTGCTTTTCAATGGTCATTCCATTTTTAATATGTGGGAATATGTAAGACTCCTTAGTAACAGATGGCACACCCCATTTTTTAATTATAATCCAAGTTTCTGGCTTTAATGCTACTGAAATCACTTTGTTTTCTTTCTTGTTTCTTATGGTTTTTTCTCTGCGGTAGGTTAGCATCTCTCCGTCAATATTTTTCCATTTTAACAAGCAAAAATCTTTAACATTCATACCATTGGATAAGTAAAGGAATAACCAGTAATCCTTTGCCATATCTTTGGTTGTGTTTGGGGTTGTTCTGTAATTATAAATACTGGCTATTTCTTCAACCGTTAATGCCTTTTTAACATTTTGTCCTGTTGGTATGGAATATTTACCTTGCTTACCTCCAAATGGATATAGGCTTTTATCGATATTTTGAAGGTTATATATTGTTCTTAGGCTCCTAAGATAGATGCCTACAGTCGTCCTACTTTTATTGTTTTTAACCATCCAGCTTTCGTATTGCTTTAGGAGGGTAGGGGTGATATCCGCAAACGTCAGTCCTTTTTTAAAATCTTCAATGCTATTAATAGCAGTTTTATAACTAACGGCCGTTCCAATACGATTTTCGGATTTCAACTCTTTTATATAATTTTCAAACGCAAATGAAACACTGTTTTCAGTATTGCGTAGTTCAAAATATTTTTCCTCAAACCTTGTAAATGTAAATACTGTTAGACCGGAAATTACGTTTTGAGCTTTTGTTAGTAGATGGTTTAGCCTGATTAGCAGTTTTTTCTGGTCTTTAGTTCTACGTTCGGCATTCATTAACTTAAAAAACTCTTCTGGTGTTAAATGAATACCTGTGGGATAATATTTTCGCTTCCTGTTGAAGGTTACCTTAATCTTTATGGAACAATCTCCATTTTTTCTGGGTCTAAGCTGATCTAAGTATATGTTTGCTTCCGCTTGTTTCATTGAATTATTTTTCGGTGTAACACAATTGTAACACAAATATAATATAATAAAGCAAACCAAAACATAAGAAAGTTTGTTTCAAATTGCTGATAACAATAGTCTATAAGGGGTTTTAGTGTAATTTTTTTTGATTTATTATAAGATTAGTTTGGTTACAAATTATGACTGTTAATCAGAGGGTCCTTGGTTCGAGCCCAAGAGGGGGAGCAAAAAGTAAAAGCCTTATCAGAAATGATAAGGCTTTTTTGTTTTATGGCTGTGCTGTAATAAGGGTAACTGGTCATTATGGACTAATCTAGTTGTTGTGCCACTACCGTAATTTTTTTGGATACGGTTAGCGGCTTACCGTATGATGTAAAACCGTTTAATGTTATTTCAAATTCCCCATCAAGGTCAGAAGTGTAGAATTCAAAATTATACGTACTTTCGTTAATCCTTAATTGAGGTTGCCAAAACAATAAGTTTCTATAGTCTGGTATACGTTGATAAGAGGTGTCTTCCGCTAGGTATTTTTGTACAAAATAATTTTTTTTGGACACTGGCCTTTCAAAAGGAACTACGGTACTATTGGGGGCGCTATAGCCTTCAACGTAATCTCCCTTAAAGGTTTCAATAGATACAATTCCTTGATAGTCTTTTTGGCCCAAACGAAACTGATCTCTTATCAAACTAATTTTTTCAATAGTACGGGCATCCATATTTCGTATTTCACTATGTTGGGGAATAAATACGCCATCTACCAAAACTATAGCGGGAAAATCGTTGTATTGCTCATTATAGTCCTTAAAATCTTGGGAAACCTTTATATAATCCTTACCCTGGTCGTTCTTTCTATAACCGGAGTATTCGACCACTTCTTTTAGGGTTTCCTCAAGAGTAGGGAAAAGGGTATACTCTTCTAAAAGAACTACCTCTGGTATTCCTCCGTCAAATGGGTCAATGGGATCGCTGGCCAGAATAGAGTCTGGTTTTGCGGTAAAAAACTGGTTTTCTATTTGGTTTGCAATGCTACGGTCCTTTATTGATTGTGCCATTTTTTCGGTGAGTACAAAATCTGAAAATGATAAACCTGCAAGGTCCAATTTTCTTGTACTGGATTTTTCAATGGTATAACTTTTATCTTGATTTTCTATTTGAACTATAGCCATGGCATGCTTGTGGTCCTTAATGAAATAAGAATAGAAATTACCCTTATCGTCCGTTTGCGAAAACTTCAGTAAAAACTCCTTACCAGGTATTGAGATGACCACGGGTATATTGGGTACAGGTACCTTGGTCTCCTTATCCACAACTTTTCCAAAGAAAAGTTCACCACGCTGTTCCGGTAAAAAAATACTATCACCTACCGCTTGTGTAATCTGTTTATTGGCATTAAAGTAATTTGTGGCATACGTGGTAGCCTCTAAAGCGGGCGTACTGTTAAGTTCATCAATTTTCTTGACTTTTATGCTATAGGTTCCATAACCTAATGGACCTTTATAATTTTTAATGGTCAACCCTACTTTTTCCCTTGTTTGGTAGGTAGATTTATTGGTAGAAAGGGCTATTGTGGCAGAATCTATGCTCCTTTTTGTTTCCTTTTCATCCACATAATTTTCTAAATGCGTATTGGACTTGGGGAGTAGGGCAGTTTGGTCTGCTAAATATGGGTTTATAATAATAATATCATCTTTAAAGACTTGGGATAGACCAGCGTTTTTCATCCATTGTGTATACCCTAATAATTTGTATTTACCAGATGGAATTTCAGTGGTCACAAAAAAGTCTCCGGCACCATGGCCTTTTGCCAGTTTAATCTTGTGTTCAAAAAAGAATTGCTTGGATTCGTTGACCAATGCCACGTAACCAATTTTACTCACATCTGTAAGTTTATTGGTCTGTGCATTGAAAAAGTGTACACTATAATACAAATATTCACCAGATAGAAGAATAGGTCCATTGTGATCAATATAGGCTTTTTCTTGGGGTACTTTTTTAAGTTTTAAAAGATCGGCACCATCCTTTATTACATATTGGGCTTGAGCATAAAAAACACTCAACAGAAATAAGATGGCTATAGTTTTTGTTTTCATATCATTAATTTATTCTTCCCAAAAATCGGGTACTATATTACTCCCTAATAGTGTGCAATCTCCGCATATCTTTGGTACAAATAGATGAGGTCCAAAACATTGCTCCGTATCAGAATTAGGGCCTACATAACTGATTAAATCAAGGTTTACCTGTTCTATAATGGATTGTGGGCAGGGATTGGGCCCAGAAGGACCACTATAACAATACGATTCGTGAGACTCCGGCGCAGTTTTTACTTCGCAGTTAAAAGGATAAGGGGGTAAAGGTTGTCCGTCATAGAAATCCGTATAATTAAGGAACAATCTCTTTTTGGAAACAGAAACAACATCAAAAAATCCAATAACCGTTCCTTGGCTGCCATCATCCGAGGAGAGATTTCCTTCTAAAAATCCCGGTTGTACCTGTGAAAAAATATTGCCGGACTGACTAAAATTATTTAGTTGTTCGTAAAAACCGTAGGATTCTGAACCTGCGACGGACTGTGTAACCTCTATACTATATCTATGGGTTAATATGTAATTGTCCTTGGCTACAAAGTGAACCATGAAATTATTTATACCACTACTGTTCGTATTGGTATTTTGAGTCTGAATAATGGTATTGGACGATGCATAGCCGTAACAGGTTTGTTGTTCGTTTACCCGGTCCACGATTTCTAGGTCATAAGTTGGTACAGGTAAAGCACAAGGATCGTAATTGGTTAATTTAAAATCTTTCTGGGTCCAGTTTGGAGCAATAATCTTATAGGTTTCTTCATAGGTGTAGCGTAAGTTTTTTACATTGCCCTCAACCCTGGAATTGTTCAGGAAAATGCCAATGCCTTCAATGCCCGAGGCATTGGTGGTTTTAGCGGCATAAACATCTGCAATAGTGGAAATTCCTTCAATTTTCATGGCTTTGGATGAATAGGTTGCTCCATCTGTCGTTGCTATGTTCAAAGCATAGGTATTAGAAGGATCGGCAGCAAATTCAGTACTGCTTTCATAAATTCCCGGGCTAGTTTCATTAAAGCTATATAGGGTTCCAGATCCATCTACTATGGATACCGTGGCATTGCGTTCATAAGGGACCAAATCCCTGTTGATATCACGTATAGGAACATATGGATTGTAAATGGAATCTATGCCAAGGTCCGTTAAGGTATCCATTCTGCTCAGGACCACACGATGTGTTTTAAGTTCGTTTGTCAACGTAGCCTCTACGATTAGGATTTTATTGGTAGTGTCATTGGAACCAATTCCTAGGTCTACCTCGTCAATGCAGGAAACCAATAGTGTAAAAAGGGTTATGATGATCGCTATTCTTTTCATTGAATATTGTTTATATCAGAGGGACTTATTAACGCTATCTTTAAAATTTAAAATTATAGGTGATAGATGGTATGGGGATTGCAAAAATTGAACTTTGTAATGCTTTGACTTCACCATCATCTGTAACAAAAAATACGGAGTAGGGATTATTTCTCCCTAAAACGTTATAAACCGAAATGGTTACAAAACTATGCGCCAACTTATTTTTTTTATGGTTTCCCTCAATATTCACCCCCAGGTCCAACCGGTAGAAATCAGGAATTCTAAAAGCATTTCTATCGCTAAAGGCTACATAATCAGAATTGTTATATCTAAATGTACCTATAGGGTAAGTAATGGGCCTACCGGTTTGGTACACGAAATTGGCAGATACACTATACCTTCTTGAAAACTTATAATTGGTCACTAAACTTACATCATGGGGCTTATCAAAATTTGATGGAAAGTAGTTGCCATTATTGATACGTTCTTCGCTAAAATCACTATCAAATTTATAAAACGATCTAGAATACGTATAGCCCAACCACCCGTTTAAGTTTCCGGATTTCTTTTTTAATAAAAGTTCCACACCATATGCTTTTCCATCACCTTGTAACACTTGGGTCTCTACATTTTCGTTCAAAAAAAGATTGGCGCCGGTTTTAAAATCAAGTACGTTCTGCATTCGCTTATAATAGCCTTCCAAACTAATTTCAAACATATTGTCCTTTAAATTCTTATAAAAACCTAATGAAGCTTGATAACCAGTTTGTGGTGAAATATTTAAATCTGATAACTTCCAGGTATCAATTGGCGAAACAGTGGTATTGTTGGATAGGGTGTGCAAAAACTGATATGAATTATTGATACTAGCCTTTACCGAAAAATCCGGGGCCAATAGATATCGGGCAGAAATTCGAGCTTCTGGTCCACCATATGTTTTAATGGCTTCTGCACTTCCATAGGAAAGGGTATCTTGAACAGTAGATTCGTTTTTTGGCGAATTCTCTTCATATGTACGTTGGGTGGCAGAACCTAGAGCGGCAAAGCCTGCAAGTCTTACTCCCATGTTAACGGTCAACTTATCGTTAACTTTAAGTTCGTCTCCAATAAAAAGGGCGCCCTCAACAGCTTGTTCCTCATCAATATAAATTGGGGATATTGCAGAGGAATTGTCCTTAGGTTCCAAACTGCCCGGGTTTACACCATAATATTTGGCGGAGATACCGTAATCTAATGTATGTTTATCATTTGCTGTCTTGCGTATTTTATATTTTACTTCCGTTTCATTTATACTGTAGTCCAAATCAAAATCTGTATTGGAGGAGCTTTCATAATCAATTCCAAATCCATAGTTACTATTGGCTATTATTAGGGCATTTGTGGTCTTGTCATTAATTCTGTGATCCCATCTGGCGGAAAATAGTCGGTTGCTATAATTATAAAGAGAGTCTGAGGTTATACTGAAGGCATCACGACTATAATATGCGGTGGCCTTTATTTCATTGTTATCGTCCAATTTATCATGGTATTTTACAATACCGTCAAAAAAAGATGCATTACTATTCTTTAAAGATTCCTCGTCCAAGGATTTTAAAATCCAATCTGCATAGGCGCCCCTACCTCCTACGATTAAAGATGAACGGTCTTTCTTTAAGGGTATTTCCAATGCTAAATTTCCGGTGACGGGCCCAATGGAACCTTCTCCTGAAAATTTTTCAACATTTCCATTTTTAGTGCGTATATCAAATACAGATGATAGTCTTCCTCCAAATTCTACCGGGATTGCTCCTTTGTAAATTTCTACACCTTTGGTCGTAAATGGGTTTAAAGCTTGGAATATGCCAAAGAAATGCTGTGGGATGTATATGACGGCATCATCTAGCAGAACAAGATTTTGGTCCGTTTTACCGCCACGTACGTTTAGCCCAGTGGCACCTTCCCCTGCGGATGAAATTCCGGGTAAAGCTTTCGCAACTTGCAAAATATCACGTTCTCCAAGTACCAATGGTATATTTTTGGAGGTTTCGGAATCTATTTGTTCGCTACCTGTAATGGCCTCTTCTACATTTTTTAATGCATCGGCCTCTACTACAACCTCATCCAATTGTTGCAGTCCCTCTTCAAGAAATAAATTTAAAGATCCATTATTGTACATGATGATCTCCCTTTCCGTAGATGCTATACCCATGGCCCTAATATTTAATATATGATATCCCACAGGTAATGATAAGGTATAGGTTCCGGTAGCATCTGTAACCGTAGCTAGATTGGTGCCCTTAACGCGTATGGTCAAATCCTGTATAAGTTCTCCGCTCTTGGCATTTATAGCCTTACCGGTTAATACATAACGTTCTTGAAGGTCGTTTAGGTCACTTTTGCCAATTTTTGCAACAGGATAGGTTTTTTTGGTTTGCGAAGTGGTATAGAAAGGAGGGGGTGGTGGAGCCTTAACTTTTGGTTCGTTTGTGCCAATTTGGTCGGTATTTGTTTTGTTTCCGAAAAAACCTGCAGGTAGTTCATCATAAATAATGGTGTTTTCTAAAAGAATAATGCGTTTTTCTTTTTCAATTATATAATAGTTTAATGAAGTATTCTTTAAAACTACATCTAATATTTCAGGCAACTTTTGATCGGTAAATGAAACTGTGACTGTATCGTTATTAATCCAGGATTCCAAAAAATAGAAACTATAATCGGTTTCACTTTCCATATCCAATAGTATCTGATTTAAAGGAATACGTTCATAGGCTCTGGACAATTTGGTCTCTTGACTTTTAGTGGAAAGTGAAAGAAATAAGAAGAGGAAAATGGTCAATATACCTTTTATATGATTCTGACTTTTACAAAGAAATTTTAGAATATATATCAATGAGTATTTGTAACGGTTTGGTGGTTTCGTGGTCATGAAATGTAGTTGGTTGGCTAGCTACAAGATAGCGTATGGATTACAATAAAAAAAACGTGTTGCAGGTATACATAAAGAAATAGCTAATTTTTATAGTATTATAAATTTTGTCCTACCTATTTTACCAGATTAAATCTTCTTATTGAATTTTTCTACACTAATATTTTCGGTTTGTGCTAAACCACAAATTTAAGTTTTAAGAGAAGTTTTTAAGTGCTTCCTTTTTATAAGTTAATATTCTTAAAAAAGAATTTTAAATAAAATAAAAGTAGGAAAAAGATTGTAAAATTGAGTTCGGTACTTTTTTTAGAGATGTTTTGAAAAAAAAATTAGGTATAAAAAATATTAGTGTTGTTTTTATTAAATCATTATTTGTTTACTGGTAAATAATATTTATTTCATAAAATTTTCACCCTCAATATTTAATCAAAATATAAAATGAGATTAGGTTTGTCTAATTTTTTTATTTGTTCTGCTTTGTTGTATATATAACTAAAATTCAAATCATTACAAATTTTTTTGTAATAAGTAATAATCACATTTTACGAAAACGATGTAGTCATAAAGTAATGAAAGTATTGATTCAACTTGAAACAATAATTTTCTTATTGTAATTAGAAAATTTCACTAAAACAAACAACATTGTGTAGGGTTTTTACTACCTAATTTTACCATTTGACAACATTAATGTCATGGCGCAAGGACTTAAATATAATTTAGCATAAAGTTGAATTTTCTTACTTATAAATAAAGGTAATACGTAATCATCTTTGTGAAACTATAATCAAACTCTTGCATTATGAAAAGGCTTAAACTACTTTTTACCAATTCTTATTTTCTTACAATTTCTAAATCTATTCTATTTATCTTATTAATGAATAATGCCATTTATGGGCAGTCGGTAGGAATTAATACATTAACTCCTGACCCTGCTGCGGCTTTGGATATTCAATCTACTACTGGAGGTTTACTTATTCCAAGAATGACCACGGCACAGATTGATGCATTAGCAAGTCCACCGGATGGACTTATGATATATAATACAGATTTGCAAAACTCTGTTATGTTTGTTCAGGGTAGTGCTTTTGAACTTTATAATAGTACAGCTACAAATACAATGGCAATTTTGTCTGGTTTAGAACCAGCCCTATGGTTAAATGTTGATTTTTTAAATGCATCAGAGCTGTTAGGGCTTACAGTGCATCGATTTAGAATGGACCTTACCAATTCTAGACAAATTAGAGTTATAGCAAATGTAACAGGCCTAACTTTAGGAGCTGGTTCGGGCTTAACGTTAAGCTTAGAATATTCTACAGATGGTTCTACATGGGCACCATTAAACGCTTCAAATTTTGGACCAGGACTTTCAATTACTGTTAATGGATTATTAACCACACCTTGGGTGGATATTGATGCAGGTGCACAAGATGATGTACAACTAAGGTTGGTTGGTCAAGCCAATGGAGGAATTGTTACTCAAGTAGGTCTTGGACTTGTACAAGTTGAGGTTAAATAAAGCGCTTAGAAGAATTAAGTTTTAATCTATCATAGTATACTTATTAATTACTCCTTTGGTTATGAAAACATACAAGTTTCTACCTTTTTTATTATTTCTTCTATCCACTACAAGTTGGGCTCAGAGTGGTCTAAATATATCTGGTGCAACCTTATCCATTACAGATGGTGCCACTGTACGTGTAGAGAATGGAGATTTTAGCATGTCTAATGAAGGTCAGGTAGAGAATGGTTCGTTAATAAGTGTAGATGGTAACTGGTATAACAATAATACAACAGGCCAAGTATTTACAGCAAATTCAGAAGGTACTGTACAGATAAATGCAACAGGAACGGCAATAATAGGGGGGTCAGCATCAACGTTGTTTTACAACTTAATTTTAGAGGTTAATGAAGCAACATTAGAAGTAAACACTATTGTTGGTGGTAATGTTTCTGGTGCTAATTTAGGTGTTATAGACCTTAAAAATACTCGACTTAACTTAAATGCAAATACATTACAAATAACCAATGATCTAATTGGCGCATTAATTACAGAGCAAGGGTTTATCGTTGCTGAAGATGTTTTAAATAATAGTAAGGTAGTATGGCAAACATCACCTTTATCCTCTACACAAGAAAAATATACCATTCCATTTGCGACTACTGCGGGTGAGTTAATCCCTTTAAGTATAGAAAGAGCATCTGGAGATTTAGGAGTTATTACCGTATCTACCTATTCTGTAGGTTCAGATATGCTTCCCTTGCCTACCCAACCAGAGGCGGTTGTAACGATGTTAGATGAAGGTGGAGGAGATTTAAATAGCACTTCTGTTAATAGATTTTGGCAATTAGATAAGTCTGGAACAGGAGAAGCTAACCTTACATTAACTTATACTGATGACGAAGTACCATTAAATGGAGAAGCAAATTTATCTGCTTACAGATATGATACAAACGTTGATAGATGGCAGAAAAAAGGGGCTGCAGTTCTAGATGCAAGTGCTAATACCTTAAAGGTAGAAAGGGTAAGTGAATTTTCGCCATGGACACTTTCAGAAGGAGAATCACCTACCTTGGATTTAAATGAATATACCGCAGGTGTAGATTACGAGTTGGCCTTTAAACCTGGAACGGGTTCCATTGTTTCTATTACAAATAATCCTACAGCAGCTTCTGATGATGGAACGATATCTAGTGCAACTATTGAGTTTTTAGATTATGTGGATAATACAGAACTAATGTATATTACCAATGGAGGTGATTTTTATTATTTTACCACTGCAACTGCATCAAATGATTACACCTTTGCAGGGTCAACAATAAGAGTAACCCAAAATTTAAACAACTTTACAATTACAGAGGCATTTGGCGGAACCATTCCGATCCAAGATTTTTTAGATTTTTTAGCAACGGTAACTTATGGTAATCTTACCAATACACCTACAGATGGTCCAAGAAGGGCCATCTTTACAATAACAGATACAAGTTCAAGAACGGCCACGGCCACTTCTAAGATTAACGTTTATACTACAGCACCGGCAGCGGTGGATGATGCTAATACCATTGTAGCTAATAACACAGGTACGGTAACCGGAAATGTTTTGACAGGAGGTACACCAGATTCAGGAACAGGACTTACAGTTGCCGAAGTTGATGTTTATCCAGCACAAGTAGGCGTTCCTTATGAAACACTTTATGGTACGTTTACCATTAATATGGATGGTTCCTATAGCTATGATGTAGATGAAACTAACTCTGCGGTAACCGGATTGAAAAATGGGGAGAGTATTCAAGATATTGTCTCTTACACCCTTAAAGATGAAAATGACATTACTGATTATGGTATTCTTACTATTACTATTGATGGGGTAGATGAAGCACCTGTAGCATTAGATAATACAGATGAAATTAACGTGGTTTCAGAAGTAAATGTCTCAGGAAATATTATTTCAGATATAGGAGTAGACGGTGCGGATTTTATTGATAGGGGGTTATCTACTTTAGTTTGGGAAAATGAGTTTAGTGCTCCGGGTGGAGTATTTGCAAATGTTTCTGCACCAGTAGATGGTCAAAGTAGAATAATTTCGGGTGTAACGTTAGATTTTACATCTACAGACCCATCAAATATTGGAATAGCAAATGATAATCAAACAGTTTACCAAACAGCTACGAATGGTGGGCATACAGGATATTTAAGGTTCGCTATAGACGCATCGACTAACCCATCAGCCGATACAGAATTAATAATAGATTTTAACGAACCCGTTTTCAATTTAGGGTTTTTAATTACAGATATTGATTTTCCTCAAGGTTCGGCATGGCAAGATCAAATTAAAATAAAAGGGTACTTAGATGGTACTGAGTCCAATTTTAACTTTACAACTACAGGAGGTGTAGTAACTGCAGGGAATAATACTTATTATGGTATAGGTAGCGCTATACCCAGTGATGCAACGGGTAATGTTAACGTATTTTTTGAGGCACCAATAAATCAATTGGTTTTAAGTTACAATTACGGTCCAGATGCTACAGATGCTGACCAATTGGGCCAAATAGCAGGTGTATCAGATATTTACTGGCAAGGAGATAATCCAAACATTGTTATCTCAGAAATTGATGCTAATGCTGCTAATGTAGGAACACTATATACTGGTGTATATGGTTCTATTCTTGTAGAATCAGATGGTAGTTATACGTATACGCCAGATACTAATAATCCGTTAGTTGCTAATTTATTGGTTGGCAATACTTTAACGGAAACTTTTGAATATAGACTATCAGATGGCTCAAATTCTGATACTGCCAATCTTATTATCACCTTAAAAGGAACACAAGTTGATTCTGATGAAGACGGCGTCATTGATAGTGTTGATCTAGACGATGATAATGATGGTATTTTAGATACAGCTGAAAATGAAGGGGGGTTTGACCCAAATGCCGATGCTGACAGCGATGGAATAGCAAATTATAAAGATTCTGATTTTGGAATAGATGCCAATGGTGATGGTGTCGTAGATAGCTTCGATATTGACTCTGATGGTGTTTCTGATCATTTAGATACAGATTCAGATAACGATGGTTGTCTAGATGCAGTCGAAGCAGGTCATATAGATGATGATAATGATGGTGAGGTAGATGGCTCTGGCTATGATGCTAACGGTCAGGTTACAGGTGCATCAACGGCATATACCGGTACTACGAACGGGGTAACGACTGCTTCACAAACTAGTATTGATACAGCGCCAACGAACCAGGAAGAACGCGTGGGTGACGACGCTACCTTTACAGTAGCGGCTTCAGCCCTAGACGCCTCTTCGTATTCTTCGGGGACACCTACTTATGATGTGAATGCAGATGCAGGAATAACATATCAATGGCAAGTAAGTACAAATTCTGGCTCTACCTTTTCGAACATTTCGGGAGCAACTAATTCCAGTTTAACTATTTCAGATGTTACTCTTATCATGGATGGGAATATTTATAAAGTCCTGGTTAGTAGTGCTAACAACTCTTGTCCGGAAGAAGCTCAAGCTACTTTAACAGTAATAAATAGCGTAAACGCAATCGATGATGTAGCGGGGATTACCGCAGTAGAAGGATTTACAGGAGTTACAGATGTATTGAATGTATTTGATAATGATGAATTCAATGGCGCAGTATTGAATCCTGCAAGTGTAACGATAACACCGGTTACTAACGGGCCTTTAACAGTTAATGGAGATGGTTCTGTAGATGTCGCAAATAATACAGGTACGGGCTCTTATACGGTCAACTACCAAATATGTGACGCCACCAACCCTGCAAATTGCGATATCGCTACCGTAACGGTAAATGTTGGAGTGAATAGTCTACCAACTGCGCAAGATGATGAGGTTTCAATTTCTCAAGATACAAGTAATAACAGTATTGACGTATTGGCTAATAATGGGAATGGTCCTGACTCCTTTGGAGGTGACGGTCCTAATGCCGGAGCTATTACCCTCCCAAGTACTACGAGTACTAATGGGGGTACGGTCTCTATAGATAATAATAGTACGCCTTTAGATCCAACTGATGATACCGTATTGTATACGCCTGCAGCAGGTTATAGCGGTCCGGATTCTTTTACGTATACCATTACAGATGCAAATAACGATTCGTCTACAGCTACTGTGAACGTAACCGTGGTTCCAACTCCGACTATCGCCATTAATGTAGTTGCTGTAGATGATATTATAAATGCAACGGAAGATGATAGTCCGGTGACTATTTCGGGTACTACTACCAATGTCGAAGATGGGCAAATCGTAACCGTAATCTTGAACGGAACTACCTATTCTCCTTCGGTAACTTCAGGGGCATGGACATTTAATATCACGGCTACCGAAGCACAAGCTTTGGATCCTACTGAAACCATTACTGCAGATGTAGAGAATAGTTTAGGTACTTCAGCAGTTCAAGCCACTAGAGATATTCAGCATGTCACTACATTACCAGTACCAGTTCTAGAGATAGACGACATCACCGCGGACAATATCCTAAACGCAGCGGAAGCCGGAGCCGATGTAGCGGTAACGGGAACGGTAAGCGGAGACTTTACCACAGGAGACACGGTGACCTTAACGGTGGACGGAACGGACTATACGGGAACGGTAGACGCCCTTGGCGCCTATAGCATCGATGTACCTGGTAGCAAACTGGCCGCCGATGCGGACACCACGGTGGATGGAAGCGTAACGACAACGGATGCCGCCGGCAACGAAGGTACCGCCACGGACGCACAAACATATACTGTAGATACCACAGCTCCAGTACCAGTTCTAGAGATAGACGATATCACGGCGGACAATATCCTAAACGCAGTAGAAGCGGGAGCCGATGTAGCGGTAACGGGAACGGTAAGCGGAGACTTTACCACAGGAGACACGGTGACCTTGACAGTAGACGGAACGGACTATACCGGAACGGTAGACGCCCTTGGCGCCTATAGCATCGATGTACCTGGTAGCAAACTGGCCGCCGATGCCGATACCACGGTGGACGGAAGCGTAACGACAACGGATGCGGCTGGAAACGAAGGTACCGCCACGGACACACAAACATATACTGTGGATACGGTAAACCCGGTACCGGTCTTGGAGATAGACGACATTACCGCGGACAATATCCTAAACGCAGCGGAAGCGGGAGCCGATGTAGCGGTAACGGGAACGGTAAGCGGAGACTTTACCACAGGAGACACGGTGACCTTGACAGTGGACGGCACGGACTATACCGGAACCGTAGATGGAGCAGGAGACTTTAGTATCGATGTACCTGGTAGCAAACTGGCCGCCGATGCGGACACCACGGTGGATGGAAGCGTAACGACAACGGATGCCGCCGGCAACGAAGGTACCGCCACGGACACACAAACATATACTGTAGATACCACAGCTCCAGTACCAGTTCTAGAGATAGACGATATCACGGCGGACAATATCCTAAACGCAGTAGAAGCGGGAGCCGATGTAGCGGTAACGGGAACGGTAAGCGGAGACTTTACCACAGGAGACACGGTGACCTTGACAGTAGATGGCACGGACTATACCGGAACCGTAGATGGAGCAGGAGACTTTAGTATCGATGTACCTGGTAGCAAACTGGCCGCCGATGCCGATACCACGGTCGATGGAAGCGTAACGACAACGGATGCCGCTGGCAACGAAGGTACCGCCACGGACACACAAACATATACTGTAGATACCACAGCTCCAGTACCAGTTCTAGAGATAGACGACATCACGGCGGACAATATCCTAAACGCAGCGGAAGCCGGAGCCGATGTAGCGGTAACGGGAACGGTAAGCGGAGACTTCACCACAGGAGATACGGTGACCTTGACGGTAGATGGCACGGACTATACGGGAACGGTAGACGCCCTTGGCGCCTATAGCATCGATGTACCTGGTAGCAAACTGGCCGCCGATGCCGATACCACGGTGGACGGAAGCGTAACAACTACGGATGCCGCTGGAAACAGCACAACGGTAACGGACACACAAACATATACTGTAGATACCACAGCTCCAGTACCAGTTCTAGAGATAGACGACATTACCGCGGACAATATTTTGAACGCCGCGGAAGCGGGAGCCGATGTAGCGGTAACGGGAACGGTGAGCGGAGACTTCACCACCGGGGATACGGTGACCTTGACAGTAGATGGCACGGATTATACGGGAACGGTAGACGCCCTTGGCGCCTATAGTATCGATGTACCTGGTAGCAAACTGGCCGCCGATGCCGATACCACGGTGGACGGAAGCGTAACGACAACGGATGCGGCTGGAAACAGCGCAACGGTAACGGACACACAAGTATACGCTGTAGATACCACTGTCCCGGTACCGGTCTTGGAGATAGACGACATTACCGCGGACAATATTTTGAACGCCGCGGAAGCGGGAGCCGATGTAGCGGTAACGGGAACGGTGAGCGGAGACTTCACCACCGGGGATACGGTGACCTTGACGGTGGACGGAACGGACTATACGGGAACCGTAGATGGAGCAGGAGACTTTAGTATCGATGTCCCGGGCAGCAAACTGGCCGCCGATGCCGATACCACGGTCGATGGTAGCGTGACCACTACGGATGCCGCCGGCAACGAAGGTACCGCCACGGACACACAAACATATACTGTGGATACGGTAAACCCTGTTCCAGTTCTAGAGATAGACGACATCACGGCGGACAATATCCTAAATGCAGCGGAAGCGGGAGCGGACGTTGCCGTAACGGGAACGGTGAGCGGAGACTTCACCACAGGAGATACGGTGACCTTGAAGGTGGACGGAACGGACTATACCGGAACCGTAGATGGAGCAGGAGACTTTAGCATCGATGTCCCCGGAAGTAAGTTGGCCGCCGATGCCGATACCACGGTCGATGGAAGCGTAACGACAACGGATGCCGCCGGCAACGAAGGTACCGCCACGGACACACAAACATATACTGTGGATACCACAGCTCCAGTACCAGTTCTAGAGATAGACGATATCACCGCGGACAACATCTTGAACGCAGCGGAAGCGGGAGCCGATGTAGCGGTAACGGGAACGGTAAGCGGAGACTTTACCACAGGAGACACGGTGACCTTGACGGTGGACGGAACGGACTATACCGGAACGGTAGACGCCCTTGGCGCCTATAGCATCGATGTACCTGGCAGCAAACTGGCCGCCGATGCCGATACCACGGTCGATGGAAGCGTAACGACAACTGATGCCGCCGGCAACGAAGGTACCGCCACGGACACACAAACATATACTGTGGATACGGTAAACCCGGTACCAGTCTTGGAAATAGACGACATCACCGCGGACAACATCTTGAACGCAGCGGAAGCCGGAGCCGATGTAGCGGTAACGGGAACGGTAAGCGGAGACTTTACCACAGGAGACACGGTGACCTTGACAGTGGACGGCACGGACTATACCGGAACCGTAGATGGAGCAGGAGACTTTAGTATCGATGTACCTGGTAGCAAACTGGCCGCCGATGCGGACACCACGGTGGACGGAAGCGTAACGACAACGGATGCGGCTGGAAACGAAGGTACCGCCACGGACACACAAACATATACTGTGGATACGGTAAACCCTGTTCCAGTTCTAGAGATAGACGATATCACGGCGGACAATATTTTGAACGCCGCGGAAGCCGGAGCCGATGTAGCGGTAACGGGAACGGTGAGCGGAGACTTTACCACAGGAGATACGGTGACCTTGACGGTGGACGGAACGGACTATACCGGAACGGTAGACGCCCTTGGCGCCTATAGTATCGATGTACCTGGTAGCAAACTGGCCGCCGATGCCGATACCACGGTCGATGGAAGCGTAACGACAACGGATGCGGCTGGAAACAGCGCAACGGTAACGGACACACAAACATATACTGTGGATACGGTAAACCCGGTACCGGTCTTGGAGATAGACGACATTACCGCGGACAATATTTTGAACGCCGCGGAAGCCGGAGCCGATGTAGCGGTAACGGGAACGGTGAGCGGAGACTTCACCACCGGGGATACGGTGACCTTGACGGTGGACGGCACCAATTATACGGGAACCGTAGATGGAGCAGGAGACTTTAGTATCGATGTCCCGGGCAGCAAACTGGCCGCCGATGCCGATACCACGGTCGATGGTAGCGTAACGACAACGGATGCGGCTGGAAACGAAGGTACCGCCACGGACACACAAACATATACTGTGGATACGGTAAACCCTGTTCCAGTCTTGGAAATAGACGACATCACCGCGGACAACATCTTGAACGCAGCGGAAGCCGGAGCCGATGTAGCGGTAACGGGAACGGTGAGCGGAGACTTCACCACAGGAGATACGGTGACCTTGAAGGTGGACGGAACGGACTATACCGGAACCGTAGATGGAGCAGGAGACTTTAGCATCGATGTCCCCGGAAGTAAGTTGGCCGCCGATGCCGATACCACGGTCGATGGAAGCGTAACGACAACGGATGCCGCCGGCAACGAAGGTACCGCCACGGACACACAAACATATACTGTGGATACCACAGCTCCAGTACCAGTTCTAGAGATAGACGATATCACCGCGGACAACATCTTGAACGCAGCGGAAGCGGGAGCCGATGTAGCGGTAACGGGAACGGTAAGCGGAGACTTTACCACAGGAGACACGGTGACCTTGACGGTGGACGGAACGGACTATACCGGAACGGTAGACGCCCTTGGCGCCTATAGCATCGATGTACCTGGCAGCAAACTGGCCGCCGATGCCGATACCACGGTCGATGGAAGCGTAACGACAACTGATGCCGCCGGCAACGAAGGTACCGCCACGGACACACAAACATATACTGTGGATACGGTAAACCCGGTACCAGTCTTGGAAATAGACGACATCACCGCGGACAACATCTTGAACGCAGCGGAAGCCGGAGCCGATGTAGCGGTAACGGGAACGGTAAGCGGAGACTTTACCACAGGAGACACGGTGACCTTGACAGTGGACGGCACGGACTATACCGGAACCGTAGATGGAGCAGGAGACTTTAGTATCGATGTACCTGGTAGCAAACTGGCCGCCGATGCGGACACCACGGTGGACGGAAGCGTGACCACTACGGATGCCGCCGGCAACGAAGGTACGGCGACGGATACACAAACATATACTGTGGATACGGTAAACCCTGTTCCAGTTCTAGAGATAGACGACATCACCACTGACAATATATTGAACACCGCGGAAGCGGGAGCGGACGTTTCCGTAACGGGAACTGTCTCTGGAGATTTTAACGAAAATGATCCGGTAACCTTGACCGTCAATGGTACAGATTATATAGGAACGGTAGATGCTTCCGGAAACTTTAGCATTGGTCTTCCGGGTAGTGAATTAGCTACCGATGCAGATACTACGGTAGACGGAAGTGTTTCTACGACTGATACAGGTGGAAATACTGGAACATCCGTAGAAACAAAAACATATAGTGTTGATACTTCTGCGCCCGTAGTGGTATTGAACAACAATGATGTTACGGATGATAATAGTATCGATGCTACAGAAGCAGCTTCCGATGTTGCAATAACTGGAACGGTAACTGGTGATTTCAATGAGAATGATGTAGTGTCCTTGATTATCAACGGGAACACTTACACAGGTACTGTTGATTCCCTAGGTAACTTTAACATAGACGTGCCGGGTAGTGATTTGGTAGCGGATGATGACAATTCAATTGAAATAAGTCTGACAACCACCGATACAGCAGGTAACAGTATTACCGTAAATGAAACTAAGGCCTATAGCATTGATGTCGAAGATAATGATCCAGACAATGATGGACTAACCAACGGTGAGGAGGCAAGTTTGGGTACCGATCCAAATAACATTGATACCGATGGTGACGGTATTGGTGACGGTCAGGAAGTTATTGATGGTACCGATCCACTGAACGGTTGTGATTCTGTAGGCGGTACACCTTTAGCTGCAAGTGATTGTGATAGCGATGGACTTACCAATGATGAAGAAATACTATTGGGGACGGACCCAAATAATCCGGATACGGATGATGATATTCTTAACGATGGTTTGGAAGTTAGCATTGGCACCAACCCTAATGAGGCCGATTCTGACGGGGATGGTATACCTGATGGACAGGAAGTTGAGGAAGAAACCGATCCTTTGAACGATTGTGATTCAGTAGGCGGAACGCCGTTACCTACAAGTGACTGTGACGATGACGGACTTACCAATGATGAGGAAACAGCACTTGGTACCGATGCCAACAATGCAGATTCTGATGGTGATAGTATCAATGATGGACAAGAAGTTTTAGACGGAACCGATCCGCTAGATGGCTGTAGTTCTAAAGGAGGAACGCCTCCGGTAGATGCCGTATGTGATATCAGTATTGAAAGTGACCTTATAAATCCAAATACAAATGATGGAGCGTTCACTATAAATAATATTGAATCTTTCCCTAATAATACAGTGAAAATCTACAATAGATGGGGCGTATTGGTCTTTGAGAGCAAAGGCTATGACAATGTAGAAAATGTCTTCAGGGGCATATCTAACGGTAGGGTTACGGTGAAGAAGAACGAAGAGCTACCTGTAGGTGTCTATTATTATATCATTGAATATGCTAACAATGAAAGTTCAAGGACAATGAACGGTTACCTATATATCAACCGATAGGTAAAACATTATAAAATTTTAAAAATTACTATGAAAAGATTTTTCTTACTTACACTAGTAATGGTCGGTTCCATTTGGTGTTCCAATGCTCAGCAAGATGCCCAGTATACCCAATACATGTATAATACCGTGGCGGTAAATCCTGCATATGCGGGTAATAGGGGCGTGCTAAGTATTGCAGCGTTACATAGGTCGCAATGGGTGGGTATAGATGGTGCGCCAACCACCCAGACCTTGAATATCCACACCCCAATATCACAACGTGTGGGGCTTGGACTGTCCATTGTAAACGATGAAATAGGTAACGGTACCAATCAAGACACGTATTTTGATGCTGTATTTTCCTATACGGTACCTACTTCGGAATTTGGCAAATTGTCCTTTGGACTTAAGGCCGGAGGTCATTTATTAAATATTGATTTTAATCAATTAAGAAATTATGATCCTTCTAGCGCCGCAGTTGGTCAGAACAATATTGACAAGCGTTTTTCCCCAAATTTTGGGGCGGGTATTTATTACCATACCGAGGAGTTCTATGCAGGAATTTCGGTGCCTAACATTTTAGAAACGGAACATTTTGACTCATCAGGTTCCAGCGCATCCTTTATTGCACAAGAGCGTATGAACATATATTTTATTTCAGGATATATTTTTGAAATTAATCCAAACGTAAAGCTTAAGCCCGCAGTATTGTTTAAGGCGGTGGAAGGTGCACCATTACAAGCGGATCTTTCGGCTACGGTACTTCTAAACGATAAAGTTTCATTGGGTGCCGCCTATAGATGGGATGCCGCATTAAGCGGACTCGTAGGGTTTCAATTGAACGATAAAATAATGTTGGGACTTGCCTATGACCGGGAAGTAACGGAACTTGGCAATACCGCCTTTAATGATGGCTCGTTTGAAGTCTTTTTAAGGTTCGAATTCCTTACCCGATACAAAAACATTATAGCACCAAGATTCTTTTAAACTATTCTAGAAATGACCGAACGAACAAACTACATATATTTTCTTTTCCTCGCAATCGTATTGGTGGGTGCCACTACATATGCACAGGATAGAAAATTGAAAAGTGCACAAAACGAATTTAAGAATTATGCGTATGCAGAGGCTATAGAGGCATATGAACAATTGGTAGAAGATGGTTATGAAACCAAGGACATCTACAAGAACCTTGGTGATTCTTATTACCAAAAAGCAGATTATAATGCAGCTGCACACTGGTATGGTCAATTGTTTGCTCTAAATGATTCCACTATAGAAGCGGAATACGAATACCGTTATGCACATACCTTAAAATCTGTAGGTGATTATAAAGCTTCTAATGAATGGATGAAAACCTTTAGCGCAAACAATCCACAGGATTTAAGGGCCATCAAATTTTTGGAGGACACCCAATATTTGGAAAACATAAAGGCAAAAGCCAGTAGGTATGACATCAAAAACGTGGCGATCAATTCACCTGCATCAGATTTTGCACCATCGTTAAAAGGATCAGAGCTTGTATTCTCTACCGCTAGGGATTCTGGAAAAATTTCCAAGAATTTACATAAATGGAACAATAGGCCCTTTTCCAATCTTTATAGCGCCACGGTTCTGGAAGATGGCACATTTACCGATCCTATGCGTCTTTCAAAGAAGCTGAACAAAAAAACCCATGAAACCTCAACTGCTTTTACAAAGGATGGTAAAACGGTTTATTTTACGAGGAATAACTCAAAAAACGGAAATTTTGCAAGAGATGATAAAGGGCTTAGTAGGTTAAAAATTTATAAGGCAACCCTTCAAGATGGCGAATGGATGCATATTACCGAATTACCTTTTAATAGTGATAACTATTCCGTAGCGCACCCAACACTTAGTGCAGATGAACGTAAAATGTATTTTGCCTCAGATATGCCCGGTACTTATGGCAAGTCGGATATTTTTGTGGTGGAAATTAATGAGGATGGTAGTTTTGGGAATCCTAAAAATTTGGGTAATCAAGTAAATACGGAAAGTCGAGAAACCTTTCCGCATATAACTCAAGAGAATATTCTATATTTTGCCTCTGACGGTCACCCGGGATTGGGCGGTTTAGATGTTTTTGCAACACGCATAAACGATCATTTGGATCAGGGTTTTGTGGTAAATGTAGGGGAACCTGTAAATAGCGAACAGGATGATTTTTCATTTGTCATTGACGAAAATTCCAAAATAGGATTTTTTGCATCTAATCGTGAAGGCGGTGTAGGTAGTGATGATATTTATTCGTTCAAGGAAACCGAAGAAATTGTCCTGGAATGCCAGAAGGAAATCAAAGGTATCGTGTCGATAAAAGATATAGGTAAGGCATTACAAGGGGCCAAAATAACATTGTATGATGATAAGGACAACAAAGTGGCAGAATCAATTTCCGGTAAAAATGGAGGGTTTAATCTAGTTGGTCCTTGTGGAACAGGGACATACAGGGTGGAAGGTGCTAAATTAGATTTTGAAAAAGATGCTACGTCTTTTACATGGAATGGCACAAAGGTCGCACATGAAATTGCATTGCAACTTGCCCCTGTGGTCAAGACCCCTTCAATGGGCACTGACTTAACAACTTTTCTAGGCTTGTCTCCAATTTATTTTGATCTGGATAAATCTTTTATAAGGCAAGATGCCTTAACCACTCTTAATGAGGTCATAGCCTATATGAAACAATATCCGGAAATTAAAATTGAGGTTCGATCCCATACAGATGCTTCTGCAGGTACTGCGTATAATTTAAGATTAAGTGAACGAAGGGTAAAGGCAACTATGGCGTATTTGGAAGAAAATGGCATAGATAAGGCTAGGTTTAGTGGACATGGTTTTGGGGAAACGCAGTTGTTGAATGATTGTGTAACCAAAGATGTGTGTAATGATGCACAGCACCAGATCAACCGTCGTTCAGAGTTTATTGTTGTGGAATAAGTATAGTGGTTATTTTGATAAAAAAGACAGCTTTTAAGTTGTCTTTTTTTTATGGGCACTAATTTTTCACCAAAGATGTTGGAATATCTTGACACTAAATTTTAAAAATTGCTAAGCGTGTATTAGGTTTATATATAGTAGATTATAAATAGTATTGATGCGATGTAGTTTTTTTGGGATAAGACATAGTAAAAAATTAACATTTCTTTAGTTAGGGTTTTTTCGTGTTGGATTGTTTTACACCCAAACAATTAAAAATTAAAAGAATGAAAAATTATTTGAAAACAGTTACAGTTGTTTTTATTTCAACATTAATGGCCGTTTCTTGTAGTAATAATGATGACGGAGATGTAAATATGGATGCAGAATCCTATGATACCACTTTTAAGATTACCGATGCTCCAATTGATAATTCCAATGTAGAGGCTGTGTTCGTTACAGTATCCAACGTAAAGGTTGACGGAACTTCTTTGGAAGGTTTTAACAAAACTACCTTTGATTTATCTGCACTTGTCAATGGAGAAACGCTTACTCTAGGTAATTTGGAGTTAGAAGCAGGCTCCTATTCCAATATAGAACTTGAATTGGATTATGAAACCGATGCCGATGGTAACTCTCCAGGATGTTATGTTGAGTTGGTCAATGGTGAAAAAGACCAATTGGAAGCTACGGCCAGCAAAATCTCTATTACCGATTCTTTTGAGGTGTTGGCTACGACCACCAACGAAATCATTATAGATTTTGATTTAAGAAAGACCATTAAGGAAGAACAGGGTTCCGCTAATGGTAATTTTGAGTTTGTATCCATGCAGGAACTGTCTTCCGGTATAAGAACGGTCAATAATGATCAGGCAGGCAATATTTCCGGTTCTGCAAACGATGCGGAAAATACATCGGATAAAATCATTGTATATGCCTATGAAAACGGAACATTTAATGCTGATGTAGAGCGTAATGGTCAAGGGGAAAGCAATGTATTATTTGCCAATGCGGTTACAAGTTCTGAAGTAAGTGGTTTAAATAACGGTTATAACTTGAGCTTTTTGAAAGAAGGGGAATATGAACTTGTTTTTGCTTCCTACACTCAAGAAGGTGACGGTTTTGCATTCAATGCTTTACTGGAGGTCGAGTCCACTACAGGCCTTGACCTAGGTGCCATTAGTATAACTTCTGCACTGCAGATTAGCGCAAACGTAACGATTACGGGTACCAAATAATAGTAT
This sequence comes from Maribacter sp. MAR_2009_72, assembly GCF_007827235.1. Taxonomy (NCBI): domain Bacteria; kingdom Pseudomonadati; phylum Bacteroidota; class Flavobacteriia; order Flavobacteriales; family Flavobacteriaceae; genus Maribacter; species Maribacter sp. MAR_2009_72. The sequence goes on from NZ_VISB01000001.1 coordinate 3,127,919, forward strand.
AACATTAAATAAATAAAAGCCCTGTCATTATGATCAGGGCTTTTTTATTGAATTTTGGTTCGAGTTACGATCTCAAGGTATAGAGTTAAATGGTTCAGTATTAAGAGCCTAATTTTGTATTAAATAAAAAATATACAATGTCATTATTAACAATTATCTTAAATATATTATTACCACCATTGGCCGTATTTATGAACCATGGTATAGGTACAACCCTTTTAATAAGTATTTTATTGACCTTACTTGCATGGTTGCCAGGTGTAATCCATGCCTTTATCGTAAATCAATAAAGTAAATCAAATATTTATCTTTCCTACTTGTGTGTATGGTAAAGATAATTAAGGTCGAATGGCTGTCAGCATTGCGTTGATGGTTTGTTCGACTTTTTATTTGTAATATGTTTAACTTTTACCTGTAGGTATTAATAATACCTTTATCAAATTCATATTTTTAGTACCATAATAAGTATGTATTTTAGGTGTTATTCCGTTGATGTATAAAATTATATAGCCAATGAATCATTATTATAAGACTGCGTTGATTGCCTTGTCCCTAATAGGCTTAAATTGTAAAGATCAACCCAAGGAAAAGGGCTCGGCAGCAGACGGCACTGTTGAAACGGTTAATGATAATAAGGGTGAAATAATTATAGAGGAGGCTATTAAGGCACATGGAGGCCCTTTATATGATAGTGCCAACTATCAATTTGTTTTTCGAGACAAACTCTATACATTCAACAATAAAAATGGGAATACCTATACGGTTCATTCTATTGATAGTGTTGGAAACCGTATTGCAGATTATTTAAAAAACGGCACGTTTAAAAGAACCGTTAACGAAAACCCTGTTACGTTGTCTTTAGAAGACAAGACCAAGTATAGCAATGCCTTAAACTCTGTTGTTTATTTTGCTACATTACCCCATAAGCTAAAGGACAATGCCGTAATAAAACAATATGTTGGTGAAGCCGTGGTAAAAGGGGAGGATTATGATGTGGTCAAGGTCACGTTTAAACAAGAAGGGGGTGGTGTGGACCATGATGATATCTTTATGTACTGGATCAACAAAAAATCGCATTACATAAACTATTTGGCATATAGTTATAGTGTAAATGAAGGAGGTGTTAGGTTTAGAAGTGCTTATAACCCAAGAACCGTAGACGGTATACGATTTCAGGATTATATAAATTGGGAGGCTCCAATAGGAACTTCATTAAGCGACCTCCCAGCATTATTTGAAAAAGGTCAACTAAAGGAATTGTCCAGAATTGAGACCGTGGATGTTCAGAATATGGACGCCAAGGATATAGAGGAATAATCTCGGCTAATTAATGCATCACTTATTGTTATTGTATCTTTGACTATGCTGTTTAACCTATGTGGTTACAGCTCATTTTCTAATGTGTTGACACCTAAAAGCAACCGCACATGAATGGTAAAACCTTGTTTGACAATTTTCGGGAAATTTCCGCAAAAGAGTGGAAACAAAAAATTCAATATGCTCTAAAAGGTAAAGAGTATAATGAAGAAGTTGTTTGGGATACTCCTGAAGGCATCAAGATAAAACCTTTCTATAATTCAGAGGATTTGGGGAATACCACTCCATTATCCGCTAAAGGTAATTCATGGAAGATTGGCCATTTGGTTTATGCCGGCAATGCAAGAATGGCAAATGCTAACGCCTTAAGACATATTGAAAGAGGGGCGGAGGCTATTACTTTTTTAATTCCTAATGATACCATTGATGTGTCATCACTTTTGGACAATATTGATATCAATCTTGTAAAAATATACTTTGATATGCAATTTTTGTCCAAAAGCTATATTTCAAATTCAATACACCGTTGTCCAGATGCTTCCAAAATAAGTTTTGGGGTAGATCCTGTCGGCTATTTGGCAAGAACAGGTAATTGGCACCATTCTATGAAAGAAGACCTATTGGGGGTAAAGGATATTCTTTCCCTAAATATTGAAAATGTGCTACAGGTTAATGTTGGGTTATATGAAAATGCAGGGGCGGATATTGTACAGCAATTGGCATATGCCATGGCCCATGCCAATGAGTATTTACATATGTGTCAAGAGCAAGGTGACCTCCATCGATTAAAAAAAATGGAGTTTAAATTGGCGATAGGGGGAAATTACTTTTTCGAAATTTCAAAAATTAGGGCGCTTAGAAAACTTTGGTCTACTTTGATAGGTGCATACGAAATATCCATTCCGTGCCACATCATATCAACACCTTCAAGAAGAAACAAAACGGTATATGATTATAATGTTAATATGCTTAGGACTACGACGGAATCTATGTCAGCCGTTTTAGGCGGGTCGGATACGGTTTTTAATATGCCGTATGATGCGATTTTTAAGAAAGAAAATAAGTTTTCCAATCGTATTGCTATAAACCAATTACTTCTTTTGAAGGAAGAGAGTTATTTCGCTAAAGTAAAAAACCCGGCAGACGGCAGTTATTATATAGAGACCTTGACAAATCAATTAGCCGAGAAGGCATTGCTGTATTTTAAACGTATTGAAAAGGAAGGTGGATTTTTAAAACTGCTAAAAAGTCATACTATTCAGCAACAGATTGCCATTGCCGCCAAAAAACAGCAGGAAAAATTTAATTCCAAGCAAATGGTTTTAGTAGGTACCAATGCTTTTGTAACGAATACGGATACAATGTCCAATGAGATTGAACTTTTTCCCTTTGTCAAAAGAAAACCAAGAAAGACATTGATACTTCCTATAATCGAAAAAAGATTGGCAGAAGAATTAGAGCAAAACCGTTTGTCTCATGAGTAGAAAGGACATGCAGCATATTCAATTGGCGGATACCGTTAAACCCGCACCCTTAGGCCAAACCGTTAATAAGGACAAATCATTTTTTGAAACAGCTGAAACCATCCAAATCAAACCAAAATATTCAAATGCGGATTTGGCCCATGTAGAACATTTGAATTTTGCCGCAGGTATTCCTCCATTCTTGCGTGGACCATATACCACTATGTATGTTCAACGTCCATGGACCATACGACAATATGCAGGGTTTTCTACCGCAAAGGAAAGTAATGAATTTTATAGGAAAAATTTAAAAGCTGGGCAGAAAGGATTATCGGTTGCGTTTGACTTGCCCACCCATAGGGGTTATGATAGTGATCATGAGCGTGTAATAGGTGACGTTGGCAAAGCTGGAGTAGCCATTGATACGGTAGAGGACATGAAAATACTTTTTAAAGGTATACCGTTAAATGAAATGTCCGTTTCAATGACCATGAACGGGGCGGTTTTACCTATTATGGCCTTCTTTATTGTAGCTGCCGAAGAACAAGGGGTTTCTCTACAACAATTATCAGGCACTATACAGAATGATATTTTAAAGGAGTTTATGGTGCGCAATACCTATATATATCCTCCAAAGGCTTCCATGCAAATCGTTGCAGATATTTTTGAATATACCAGTAAGCATATGCCCAAATTTAATAGTATAAGTATTTCTGGGTATCATATGCATGAAGCAGGTGCCCCAGCACATTTGGAGCTGGCTTACACCCTTGCGGACGGATTGGAATATATAAGAACCGGATTAGGGACAGGATTGCAAATAGATGATTTTGCTCCAAGACTCTCTTTCTTTTGGGGTATTGGTATGAACCATTTCATGGAAATAGCAAAAATGCGCGCTGCAAGAATGCTATGGGCAAAAGTGGTTCAGCAATTTAATCCCAAGAATGAAAAATCCTTAATGCTTAGAACACACTGTCAAACCAGTGGTTGGTCCTTAACGGAACAGGATCCATTTAACAATGTTGCCAGAACCACTATAGAAGCAACAGCGGCGGTTTTTGGGGGGACCCAAAGTCTGCATACCAATGCTTTGGACGAGGCAATTGCCCTACCTACGGATTTTTCTGCACGTATTGCCAGGGAAACCCAATTGTACCTTCAACAAGAGACCCAGATAACTAAGACAGTAGACCCTTGGGCAGGTAGTTATTATGTTGAAAAACTTACCCACGATCTTGTCCATAAAGCATGGGAACTTATGGAAGAAGTAGAGCATTTGGGTGGCATGACAAAAGCAATAGAGACCGGAATACCCAAAACCAGAATTGAAGAAGCCGCAGCAAGAAAGCAAGCAAGAATAGATAGCTTGCAAGATGTTATTGTGGGTGTCAACAAATATCAACTTCAGGAAGAAGACCAATTACAGATATTGGAGGTAGATAACAAAGAGGTAAGAAGACAACAGATAGAACGTTTAACTACTATAAAAAAACAAAGGAATACGGCGAATGTTGAACGTTCTCTAAAGGCATTGACGAAGGCAGCTAAAATTAAGCTTGAAAAAAGGGATACGAACGAAAATTTACTAGCTTTAGCAATAACAGCTGCCAGGGAAAGAGCTACACTAGGGGAAATCAGTAATGCTTTGGAAAACGCCTTTGGTAGGCATACGGCGGTAGTAAATTCATTTACGGGAGTGTATTCTAGAGAAATAAAGGAAGACAAGGATTTTAAGAGGGCACAGGAACTTGCGGATAAATTTGCAGAGCAAGACGGTAGACGCCCTCGTATTTTGATTGCCAAAATGGGACAAGATGGTCACGATAGGGGCGCAAAAGTAGTGGCTACCGGTTATGCCGATCTAGGATTCGATGTAGATATTGGTCCCCTTTTTCAGACTCCAAAGGAAACGGCAAAGCAGGCCGTAGAGAATGATGTGCATATTTTGGGTATTTCTAGCCTTGCAGGCGGACATAAAACTTTGGTACCGGAAGTAATCAAGGAATTGAAATCTTATGGCCGGGAGGATATTATGGTAATTGTAGGTGGGGTAATACCCAAACAGGATTATGCATTTTTGGAGCAAGCGGGAGCTACGGCAGTTTTTGGACCGGGAACAAAAATAAGTGAGGCGGCAATTCAATTGCTCAAATTACTTTTAACTACCAATTAAAACTAAAATTGGCCGAATATATGGTATATCCGGCCAATTTTAAGTTATGGTATTTTGGTTACGCTACGGCAACCTCTACTTCACTCTTTCTGTTTTTTAACCAGAAATATAATATGGTGAACAATACAATAAGTATGGCTGGAAATAGAACCATAGTACCTAATGTTTCCTGACCGGAAACCAGTTCCAGTTCATCACCAGTAAAACCCTGTGCCTCTGCTGCAGCTCTGTCGGCATCGATCCAACCTCCAATAATCGGTTGAAAAATTGATGTGGAAAACATCCCTATAGCACCTATGATAGACATGCCCAAAGCACCGGTTTTGGGAGTTTTGGTTGCTGTAAGCCCAATCATATTTGGCCAGAAATAGGCAATGCCCAATGCAAATATTACGGCCGCTACATAAGCCATGGTACCCGTTTGTGTACTAAACAGATATATTCCTATGGTTGCCAGGATGGCGGAACCTAATAATACCCCCGTTTGGTCAAATTTAGCGACCATGTTCCCACCAAAATACCGTGCTATAGCCATTAACCCTGCTGTTAAGGCTAAAATCAAAGTTGGTTCTGCTCCACTTTTGGAAAGTATAAGCCCTACCCATTGGTTTGGTCCAAATTCCGATATAGCCGTTAATGCCATACATACGGCAATGAACAAGAACAATGGGGTGAACATTCCTTTTAAATTACCACTAATGGTAGCCGCTTCTTCAATTTTGGCTTTTGGCCATGTCTGTCCGTAAAACAAAAAGGCATAAATAACGGCTGGTATTAATAATATCCAAACCTGATTTTGACCGGTAATATCAAGATTTGTCATAAAGCCGGAAAGTAAACTGCCTACTGCAATACCTCCTGGGAACCACATGTGAAAGCGGTTCAACATTTTACTCATTTTATTGCCTTTATAAGCATCAGCTATCATAGGATTACAAGCCGCTTCCGTACAACCATTACCCAAACCAATTAAAAGGTTTGCAATCAAAAGGCCCATATAACTGCCGGAAAAAATCAGTAATATGATACCTATGGTATGCGCAAAAAATGCAAACTGCATTATGGCTTTTCCGCCTACTTTATGATAGATTAGACCACCTATGACCATGGCGATCGGGAAACCCGCAAACCACATAGAAGTAATGAGCCCCGCTTGACTGGCGCTGAGTTCCAACTCAGTTTTAAGTTGGTCCAAAATACCTGCCGCAATGGCAAAAGAAAATGCCGTGGTAATTAATGCAAAACAGCTGGCATAGAAGAGCCTATTCGCATTTACTGTAGGAGTTGTACTAGAACTTTCCATATTTGTATTGATTTAGTTGATGTTTTGGTTAATATGCTAAACTAATAAAAATGAAATTATAACGGTGCTTTTTTAGTAAAATGATACTATAAGTGCGACATACGACATAAAAATTACTATTTCCAGAAATTTTAATGCTATTTATATAATCATGATAATCTAGGTTTTCATGCCTACTATGTTGATTCTTAACTATTAACTACCTTGTATTTCGTAAAGGGAACCCGTTAAATAATATATCCATGAAAAATGTAATCTATTTATTTGTTGTTTTAGTATGGAGTAGCTGTACCAATGTGGACAGAAAATTAGAAGAGAGCACAACATTGAACAACCAGGTTTTACAAAGTAATTATGATCCAGAAGCCAAATTAGATAGTTTGGGCATATCATTACGGGATATAGGTAATCCTTTGGCAAATTATGTGCATGCCGCTAGAAGTGGAAACTTAATGTTTTTAGCAGGTAAAGGACCAAGGCAAGCCGACGGTGAAAATATTGTTGGGAAATTGGGGCAAGATTTAAGTGTAGAAGAAGGGTATCTTGCGGCACGTGAAGCAGGAATTAATCAGTTATCCGTGTTAAAGAAGGAATTGGGATCCCTTAAAAAAGTAAAAAGAATCGTTAGTGTTCACGGAATGGTAAATGCTACGGCTGATTTTACCGATCATTCCAAAGTAATCAATGGTTATTCCAATCTTATGGTCGCGGTTTTTGGCAATCAAGGAAAACATGCCCGTGCCGCCGTTGGTATGGTGTCTTTGCCTGGTAACATGGCGGTTGAGGTAGAAATGGTCGTAGAAGTATATCCAGAATAATAAATGTTACGCATTAATGTTATAGGAATATTTAAAATATTTTTATTTTTACCGTCTTTTAAAAATCTTGGCCTCGTAGTTCAATGGATAGAATAGAAGTTTCCTAAACTTTAGATGCAAGTTCGATTCTTGCCGAGGCTACTTTTTAAATAATAATTTGATCACGGACTAATTACCGTCTCTTGCCCCAAATTTCATACATAGGTTCTCCTTTACTGTTATTACCGGTATGGTGCCAATCATCATCCTTAAGATTATAATTAAAGTTTAGGGTAGCGCCCACCCTGGTGTCATCCTTGGAGAAAAATTCTATCTGTTCCGTATATATACCATCTTTTGCACCATATGTTCCACCACCAGTTCCAGAAAAGCGAAAGGATTGTGTGTCATAGGCAATCCATTGAAAAGTACCGTTAGTCAATAACTTTAATGTCTTTCTTGTATTGCTTTCCCCGCGCCTTTCCTGACCGTTATCCGGGCCCCTAGTGGCAAATAGCCATGCTCCGTCCAATTCTTGATTACTATTGGCCGTAGGTTTTAAGGTTAAATTTTCTGTCCAGTATAATTTTAAATTTTTTCCATCAATTGTATAAGGAATGGATAGTTGGGTCTGTGCATCTTTATTGTAGTCAGAATTAAATTCTAAACGCAGTAAAATCTGTTTTTCAGATCCGGTCATTTCATAATCCACAAAGCCGCCTAAAGTTTTAATGAACGTAGCAGGTGTTATTTCATATTCGTTATAGACAAAATAATCGTTAAAAATTTTTACTTGATGTACCTTTTTTACGCCATTGGTCTCAACCGTATCCGTATAAACACCAGGCATAATTTGGCCATATACGCCTAAACTGATTGATAAAAACAGCATAATGATAAGCCAAAATGGAGTATGTATATTGTTTTTCATTATTTTTCGTAGTATGAGCTTGTTTTTAAACTATTAAAAATAAACTAGTTACATGAGTTTTTAAAATTTAATTCAGGTAAAAAATTTTTTTTTTGCCACTGGTCGTAAAAAAAATAAAAAGCCTTGTTTTTTCAATTTTTTTGATTTCATTTGTCGTGTCCTAACACACTACTTTGTGGGTTGGAGATTTCAGGCTTTTAGCTGAACATTATGTATCGTTATTCTATGTTCGGGTTTGAGGGAAATTGGAAGTGTTTCTCGCAAATGGCTTATAAGATAGGTTGCCGATTAGTAAAGCAAACTTCCAACAAATACAACGCTATCATGCAAAGCCAGCATGATTACTTCTTCATTCCTACTACACAAAAACAGATTTTAGTCTGATTTTTTTATTATGATGGTTACGTTTTCTTAACTTTCAAAGCCTAGAGTAGTTGTTATATTTAACAAAATTCATTTTTCATTATAATTTCATTTCATGAATACCAAATACATTGATCTAATTGATCAAACTTATTATTTTCCCCAAGAAGAGTTTAATCTAGATGGTGAACACCTCCAGTTTCACGGCATACCCTTACATGAGCTAGTGCAAGAATATGGTAGTCCTTTAAAGTTTACATACCTGCCCAAAATTTCAGAAAATATATTACGGGCTAAAAATTGGTTCGCCAATGCCATTGAGAAAAATAATTACAAGGGAAAATACCATTATTGCTATTGTACCAAAAGTTCGCACTTTCAACATGTCATGCATGAAGCCCTTAAGAATAATATCCATATGGAGACTTCCTCTGCATTTGATATCAATATCATTGAAAAATTAAAGGAAGACGGTAAATTAAATGATCAAACATTTGTCATTTGTAACGGATTTAAGCGTGAAAAATATATTGACAATATTGCACGGTTAATCAATAACGGGCACCAAAACTGTATTCCTATCATTGATAACTATGAGGAAATAGACTTGTTGACAGATGTTATTGACGATACGTTTAAAGTGGGTATACGTATTGCATCAGAAGAAGAACCAAAATTTGAGTTCTATACTTCTAGGTTGGGTATAGGGTATAAGAATATAGTTCCATTCTATGAAAACCAAATAAAGGACAATGATAAGGTAGAGCTAAAAATGCTTCACTTCTTCATTAATACCGGCATTCGTGATAATGCCTATTATTGGAACGAACTTGTTAAATGTTTAAAGGTGTATGTCCGCTTAAAGAAAATCTGTCCATCCCTGGACAGTTTAAATATTGGAGGAGGTTTTCCTATAAAAAACTCATTGGCCTTTGAGTATGATTATCAATATATGATTAATGAGATCTTGAACCAGATCAATATAACCTGTTCAGAGGCAGATGTACCGGTACCTCATATTTTTACGGAGTTCGGTAGTTTTACCGTAGGTGAGAGCGGTGGGGCCATTTATGAGATTTTATATCAAAAACAGCAGAACGATAGGGAAAAATGGAATATGATCGATTCTTCGTTCATTACCACGCTACCAGATACTTGGGCCATTAACAAGAGATTTATAATGCTTCCCATAAACCGATGGAACGATGAGTATGAACGCGTTCTATTGGGGGGTCTTACCTGTGACAGTGATGATTATTATAATAGCGAACAGAATATGAACGCCATCTACCTGCCAAAATATAAAAGGGAAAAACCATTATATATAGGATTTTTCAATACAGGGGCCTACCAAGAAACCATTGGGGGTTATGGAGGATTGCAGCACTGCCTTATACCACAGCCCAAACATATTTTAATAGATAAGGATGAAAGCGGTAAATTTTCCTATAAATTATTTAAGGGACAACAAAAAGCGGAAGACCTTTTGGGAATTTTAGGATATGATGTGGATTCACCAGCCCAATAGCATATTTTCCTATCTTTAGGAGAAGATTAATCATAGGTCAAAAAATATATAAACAATTGAATACATTTTAAAATTGAACATTTTTTCAAAACAAAACCACTTAACAATAGCTAAAGTAACATGAGTACATCTAAGAATTATGCGGGTATTTCCGATGAATTCGCCCAACTGGAAAAATCAAAGATTATATTGATCCCTGTTCCTTATGACGGAACCAGTACATGGGGAAAAGGAGCGGATAAAGGCCCTGAAGCTTTTTTGGAAGCTTCTGAGAATATGGAACTGTATGATATTGAAACAGATTCTGAAGTTTACAAGCAAGGTATTCATTTAACCAGCCCCATTACCGTAAACAGCTCACCAGAGGCCGTGGTAAAAGAGGTGCATGCTATTACAAAGGATTTTATCAAGCGTAATAAATTCGTAACCTTATTTGGAGGTGAACATTCTATTTCCATTGGTTCAATAAGGGCTTTCAACGAATGTTTTGACAACCTGACCGTTCTTCAGATAGATGCCCATGCAGATTTAAGGGAGTCTTATGAAGGTAGCAAATACAATCATGCATGTGCGGTCTATGAGGCCAACCAAACCACGAATTTGGTGCAGGTTGGTATACGTTCTATGGACAGTATTGAAAAAACATTAATGGATCAAGATAAAACGTTCTTTGCCCATGATATGGTGAACGACGAATATTGGATGGATAAGGTTATAGATACCATGACAGATAATGTTTTTATCACCTTTGATCTTGATGCTTTTGACCCTTCAATTATGCCGTCTACAGGTACTCCAGAACCTGGTGGATTGTTTTGGTACGAAACCTTAGAGTTCTTGAAACAGGTATTTGAAGACAAGAATGTGGTTGGTTTCGATATTGTTGAACTATGTCCTAATAAGAACGATCGATCATCGGACTTTTTGGCGGCCAAATTATATTACAAAATGCTTAGCTATAAATTTGCCGGGCAAGATATAGATCAGGAGTATGACAATACTTATGATATCGATTACAAAGCAAATACAAATTCAAAATTTGAAGATGACGAAGACTAAAGGTGCTATCACCAATTTTATAGAAAAATACTATTTACACTTTAATGCCGCTGCCTTGGTAGATGCCGCAAAAGGATATGAACAACAATTGGACAATGGAGCCAAAATGTTGGTTTCCTTGGCCGGAGCCATGTCTACGGCGGAGCTGGGTAAAATTTTCGCAGAGGTTATTCGCCAAGACAAGGTGCAGATTATTTCTTGTACAGGTGCCAATCTAGAAGAGGATATCATGAACTTGGTTGCACACTCACACTATAAGAGAGTGCCCAATTACAGGGATTTAACTCCACAAGATGAGTGGGACCTATTGGAAAAAGGCCTAAATAGGGTAACAGATACTTGTATACCGGAGGAAGAGGCCTTTAGAAGGCTGCAACAGCATATATTTAAGATTTGGAAAGATGCCGATGATAAAGGGGAACGTTACCTGCCCCATGAATTTATGTACAAAATGTTACTTTCCGGAGTGTTAGAGGAATATTATGAAATAGACCTAAAGGATTCTTGGATGTATGCCGCAGCTGAGAAGAATCTACCTATTATTTGTCCAGGTTGGGAAGATAGTACAATGGGTAACATTTTTGCATCCTATGTGCTAAAAGGGGAGTTGAAGGCCAGCACCATGAAATCTGGAATAGAGTACATGACCTTTTTGGCAGATTGGTATACGGATAATTCTGAAAATGGTATAGGTTTCTTTCAAATTGGCGGTGGTATAGCAGGAGATTTCCCAATTTGCGTAGTGCCTATGTTATATCAGGATATGGAGCGTACTAACACACCTTTTTGGAGCTATTTCTGTCAAATAAGTGATAGCACCACAAGTTACGGTTCATATTCCGGAGCCGTACCTAACGAAAAGATAACCTGGGGAAAGCTAGATATCAATACCCCAAAATATATTATTGAAAGTGACGCCACAATTGTTGCACCCTTAATTTTTGCTTACCTATTAGACATGTAGTTATGGACAAGAACGCACATTTAAAAAAAGTCATTGTAGACTTTAAAAAATTGACACCAGAGGTACTTAAACTTTTGGTGGAAAGATATCCGGATGGGTATGATGACCGCAATATCATCTCATTTAGAAATGCTCAAGGAGAACGTATAGAGGCAGTTGAAGTATTGACCGAGGATACTAAGTATTTGGTAAAGATCAGCGCTAAATTAGAGTATACTATGGAGAATTATGACGAGGACGATTATGAGGATTTTGATGATGACGATCCAACTGCGGTAGTTGAGCCGAATCCTGAGGATATGGTCGATGGCGATGATGAAGATTAATTTTATCATTTAATCGATTATGGCCGTTGCCCAGGCCCAGCAAATTTCCGGTCTAATCAAGATAGACCGGATTACTTATTTTTTCCCTAATTTAAATAGATGATCGTTGTTTTTACAACAGGTATATGAACATAGATGAAATTGAGAATATTGAATTAAAGTTTTTAGATCTTGATGATTATCAAGAACTAAAGACCGCCATGATATCCGCATATACCAATATGCCCGGATCTTATTGGAAAGAGGAGCATATAAAATCCTTAATAGATAAGTTTCCAGAGGGGCAAGTGGTCATTAAAATCAATGGTCAATTGGCCGGTGTGGCATTATCAATTGTAGTAGACTATGATGCTTTTGACGATAACCATACCTATGAGCAGATTACGGGTAAATATACATTTGACACCCATGATAACGAAGGGGATGTTCTCTATGGTATTGAAGTATTTATTAAGCCAAGTTTTAGAGGTCTTCGTTTGGGCCGCCGTTTATATGATTATAGAAAAGAACTTTGCGAAAAGTTAAACTTAAAGAGTATCGTTTTTGGGGGTCGTATGCCCAATTACCATGAATATGCATCGGAACTATCACCAAAGGAATACATTGACAAGGTTCGTAGAAAAGAAATTCAAGATCCCGTACTGAACTTTCAGATCAGTAATGATTTTCATCCCGCTAAAGTAATGAAGGGGTATTTGGACGGGGACAAAGCTTCCCAGGATTTTGCTATTTTAATGGAATGGGATAATATATATTATCAGAAACCTTCCAAAAAAGCGGCTACGAAGAAAACCGTTATCCGTCTAGGGCTTATCCAGTGGCAAATGAGACCGTACAAGGATTTGGACGAACTCTTGGAACAAGCGGAATATTTTATAGATGCCGTATCCGGTTACCGCTCGGATTTTGCCTTGTTTCCAGAGTTTTTCAATGCACCGTTAATGGCGGTAAACAATCACATGTCCACGCCAGATGCTATTCGGGAATTGGCCAAGCATACACAGGCAATTGCCCAAAAATTTTCTGAATTTTCCATATCCTATAATATCAATATCATAACAGGGAGTATGCCAGAAATCATAGATGGCCGCCTATATAATGTTGGGTACCTTTGTAGACGGGATGGTAGCATGGAACGCTATGAAAAACTACACGTTACGCCAGATGAAGCTAAGGTGTGGGGTATGCAGGGAGGAACGCAATTAAAGGCCTTTGATACGGATTGTGGTAAAATTGGCGTTTTGGTCTGTTATGATTCTGAATTTCCGGAATTAAGCCGTTTATTGGCAGATGAGGGTATGGATATTTTATTTGTTCCTTTTTTGACCGATACGCAAAACGGATATTCAAGGGTGCGTAACTGTGCGCAAGCAAGGGCAATTGAAAACGAATGCTATGTGGCTATTGCCGGTAGTGTAGGTAATTTGCCCAATGTACAGAATATGGATATTCAGTTTGCACAATCCATGGTTTTTACTCCATGTGATTTCTCGTTTCCTACCAACGGAATAAAAGCAGAGGCAACCCCTAATACGGAAATGATCCTCATTGCAGACGTAGATATTAGCTTACTTAGGGAACTTAACCAATTTGGGGCCGTACGTAACCTTAGGGACAGAAGAACCGATCTGTTCGAATTAAGAAAGAAATAATTAAAGCTCCAAAATACAACGGAGACAAAATAATAGAATTTGGATAATTTAAAGATTATAGGTAGTGAAGAGTGGTGTGTGTTCAATGAACTGGGTATACCGGCAATTAAGGCCAGGGTAGATTCTGGGGCTAAAACGTCTTCCATACAGGCTACCAATTTAAAAATTGTAGTAAAGGGCGGACATGAATGGGTAAAATTTGAGGTGAGCCCATTACAGGAAAACCGTAGTATAGCCATAGAATGCCAAGCTAGGTTGGTAGATCGCAGGATGGTAAAAAGTTCTTCCGGAATTTCTGAGGAACGTTTGGTCATAAAAACCCCGGTTACCATTGGTGAAGATACTTTTGATATTGAGCTGACCTTGGCGAATAGGGATACAATGGAGTTTCGTATGCTGTTGGGTAGAGAGGCATTGAACGAACGTTATATTGTCAACCCTGCCGTAAATTATCAATTACAATCATTTGAGGAAAGTGCGGTCAACAAAAAATATGCACCTTATTTTAAGGAAAAGACAGGTTTAAAAATTGCCCTTTTGGCAAGTAATCCCAATTTATATAGTAATAAAAGAATTATTGAAGCAGCCGAGGCCAGGGGGCATGAAATCGATTTTTTGAATGTTGAGCAGGCCTATATGAAGCTTGATGCACGTTCCCCGGAAATTAGATATAGAGGAGGTATCATTTTAAAGGACTATGATGCGGTAATACCACGTATTAAGCCTTCGGTTACCTTTTACGGTTGTGCATTGATCCGTCAATTTAATAATTTGGGGGTATACTGTCAAAATTCTGCAGAAGCCATTACACAGTCCAGGGATAAATTGTTCGCTTCACAGTTGTTTTCAAACTATGATATCCATATCCCTATTACCGGTTTTGCAAAATCACCCATGGATACCAAGGATTTGATCAAAATGGTGAACGGAGCTCCGTTGATCATTAAATTATTGGAAAGTACCCAAGGTAAGGGAGTTGTTTTGGCCGAAACCAACAAGGCTGCAGAAAGTGTTATCAATGCCTTTAAAAGTGTCAATACCAATATATTGGTCCAGGAATTCATTAAAGAGGCCAACGGGCAGGATATTCGCTGTTTCGTGGTCAATGGCAAAGTGGTTGCAAGTATGCAACGACAAGCCCAAAAAGGTGAATTTAGGGCCAATATACACCAAGGAGGTACTGCTTCCATTATTAAAATCACCGCAGATGAAAAGAAGTTGGCATTAAAGGCGGCCAAAGTTTTGAATTTGGCAGTTGCCGGGGTAGATATTATCCGATCTAATAAAGGACCATTATTGCTTGAAGTAAATTCTTCTCCCGGTCTGGAAGGGATAGAAAATGCTACCGGTAAAGATATAGCCAATGCCATGGTCATGGCGATTGAAAAGCGATTGAAGTTTAGTAGTTAACCAATTTGAAGAACAGGCTAAACCCTGTTCTTCAAATTTTCCAACATGGTTTTTGTTGTTTTTTCAAGGTCAAATTCAGCCTTCCAGTTCCAATCCTTTTGTGCATTACTGTCATCAATACTACTTGGCCATGAATTCGCAATTTGTTGCCTAAAATCCGGTGCATAGTCAATCGTAAAATCAGGTATTATAGCCTGGATACTGGCCGCTATTTCCTTTGGGGTAAAACTCATGGCTCCCAGATTATATGAAGACCGTTCTTTAATCTCATTCTCCGGGGTTTCCATAATTTGTAAGGTTGCCCTAATGGCATCGTCCATGAACATCATGGGCAATTTGGTATCTTCTTCCAAAAAACATGTATAGGTGCCCTGTGTTAACGCTTTATGGTAAATTTCCACGGCATAATCCGTTGTGCCGCCACCCGGCATCGTTTTCCAACTGATCAGTCCGGGATAACGAATACTCCGCACATCTACACCAAATTTTTTAAAGTAATATTCGCACCAGCGCTCCCCGCTCTGTTTACTGATCCCATAAACGGTACTAGGTTCCATGATGGTGTTCTGTGGGGTATTGTCCTTTGGGGTATTTGGGCCAAAAACAGCGATACTGGAGGGCCAAAATATCTTGGTTATCTTTTTTTCCTTAGCTAGATTAAGCACGTTGAAAAGGGTGTTCATATTAAGATTCCATGCACGCATGGGAAATTTCTCCGCTGTTGCACTTAACATTGCGGCCATTAAATAAACCTCTGAAATATCATAATACGCAATAACTTCCTCAAGGGCATCATAATTGGTAGCATCCAAGATTTCAAAAGGTCCAGATTGCATTAAATCATCATTTCCTTCTCGTATGTCACTTGCTATTACATTTTCGCTTCCGAATTTTTCTCTTAAGGTATAGGTGAGTTCTGTTCCAATTTGACCACAGGCGCCGATAATCAATATATATTTTGACATTTAAAAATGCGTTAAATGAATTGCCGCATAAAGATACCTTTTCTTAAAATTTGTACATTCGCTTATGCCTAAAATATTAGCTTATTTAGTTGTACTGGTCTTAATAGCTTCATGTAAAGACCCTGTTTCAGAAACGGCCGAAGCACAAGGTTCCGGCTGGGAGATTGTTGTAGATAGCCTTCCTGCCAAAAGTCCGGTAAATTCCAAAGCACAATTACTTTTGAGCGATTGGAAGGAATATGTAGCCGTTGAGCGTAGTTTTGATAAACTGTACACGACGGAGTTTAGAGAGGACTTCGTACTTATAATGGAAGAGTTGATCGAGAACCAAAAGAAAATGGAGGATAGTGTATATCCTGCTTCACTTGATATACCGCAAATTAAAAGTAGACAAAAGGTATTTAAGACGTTTATATTAAAAACAAAAGGAGATTTGGAATACCGACAGAATCCAAAGGAATCCATTATACAAATGATTGTGGCCTTCAACAATTTACGAAATCAGGTTAATGTGGTGGTTAACAATACCCTGTTGGAAGAATTACGTGCAAATGAAGAAAATTAAATTGCTTTTTATTTTTGTATCCTCGGCCATGCTTGCACAGAACAATACGAACATGGAAGTCTCACGTGCACTTGATGATTGGCATGCAGCCGCAGCAATGGCAAATTTTAAGGCCTATTTTGAACTTATGACGGATGATGCCGTTTTTATAGGGACGGATGCCGGTGAAAATTGGCAACGGGAAGAGTTTATGGCCTATGCAAAACCCCATTTTGATAAAGGCCGGGCATGGAATTTTACTGCCGTAGAGCGTAATATTTATGTTGGCGGAACAAATGATATTGCCTGGTTCGATGAGTTATTGGACACCCAAATGAAAATTTGTCGCGGTTCTGGAGTACTAAAAAAAGTGGACGGGCAGTGGAAAATTGCCCACTATGTGCTATCTATCACCGTACCCAATGCTATTGTTGAGGAGTTGGTAAAATTAAAGAATGAGAAAGATAGTCTTCTTCTGGTTGACCTAAGGTCCAAATATTAAAAAAGGCGAACAAAAGCTGTTCGCCTTTTAATTCAAAACCTCCTATTTATTATTTTTTATCCTCAGGGGTATCTTTTCTAGAGGTCAACGCTTGTTTACTTAAACTTGCCAAGTTAAAGTTTGGGTCCATGGCCAAAGCTTCATCCATTGAGGCAATAGCGGCATCAATATTATTTTTATCCATATTGTATTGAATAAGGCCCTTGATATGGAGAAAGGCAGCTTTTAAAGAAACCTCATACGGTTGTTGTCGCTCATAAAAGGCATATTTCATATCATCCGTTGCATTGGCAATACCATATTCCACATGGTTCATGGCCCCGGCATTATCACCTAATTGAACCTTAAGGTCTGCCAATTCATATGCCAAATATGCATTTGGGTCTCTTTGGTTTAAAATTTCAAATTGTTCCAAGGAACGTTTGGGTTGGTTCAATGCTTTTAGGGATATAGCCTTTACCTGTACCGCTAGATCAGAATCCGTATCAATCTTTTCAATGCCAATGGTGTTCAATGCTTGTAAGTGTTGATTATCATTGGCATATATATAGGCCAAGGTATCCATTCTTTCCTTGGAAGGAGATAGTACATTTAAATGGGTAAGGGCATTTATTACACCATCTATATCACCCTGTAGGCGCATTTGGTCATAAAATGCCTCATAATGTTTCTGCAATTCTGTCTTGGTCTGTGCAATGGCATAACTGCCTGAAAATAATAATGTCGTTAACACTATTAATACTGTTTTCTTCATCTGTTTAGATTCTTTTTAAGGTGCGCTAAACTATTAAAATAATTTGTATCCTCCTGTTAAGGAAAGGTTTAAATGTCCGGAAAAGAAAAAGGCGCTTATAAAAGCGCCTTTCAAATTTTTATAACATTGGTTTCTATACCAGTTCCAACCCTTTTTGTTTAGTACCGAACATTTTTAATAATTGAGAATAGAACCCTACGCTCTTGTTATCTTTCTCTATACAAGTTGCCAAAAAACTTCGCAGGTTTTTAAACAGCAAATTGGTATAGATGGTAGGCAAGTACGTGTTTACCCGTTTAGGATCATAGACACTCTCATCTTGGATTACTTCCATTTGAATTCTATGGCGATGATAATCAATGGTAACGTTCGTTGCATTATAGTATTTCTTCAATAAGGCAATATGTAATTGCTGATATCTTTTAGATGCCGTAGGATTTTTACAGCTTAGGGAGATGAGTTTCTCTAATTCAACTAAAACCCTCTCCCTTAAATTTGACTTTTCCATAACATTTTGGTTTTAAATTGAGGTATAAAGGTATGTCATACATCGATAACTACTTGTAAACCAATAATATATTAACGGTAATTAAGGGCTTTTGTTGTGAAATAGTTAATAGGTGTTGTAAAAATTCAATTTATAGTTGTGAGAAAATCATAATTATTAATAAGAAAAATACTACAAGATTCGACTTTTTTGTACGTTTTTCCTAAAGTTTGGGTATAGTGTGGTAAAGGGAGATTGCGTTTTATGGCTTCTTGAGTGTAGTAGTCTTGTTTTGTTGGATGTTCAGGGTATACCGCATTGATCGTATCCCCAAAATGGTCCGTTTCAATGATCGTTTCTATAATACCGATGCAATCATCTAAATGAATTAAATTTACCGGAGCCGTACCCCCGTTTAGATTTTGCTTTCCTGCCAGCATGGTAATTGGATGTCTGCCAGGACCGATCAAACCTCCAAAACGGATAATGGTCGTTTTAAGGGAGCTGTCATTTTTAAACAATTGTTCACATTGCACCAACTGTTTTCCGGATGAGGTGTTTGGTACGGGCAGACTTTTTTCGTTGACCATACCTTCCACATCTCCATAGACGGCCGTACTACTGGTGAATATAATATTTTGAACGGATGATTTTTTAATAGCCTCGTGAAGCAATTGTATTTTTGCGATATAGCTTTCTTTAGGACCTTTTCCCCTTAATTTTGGAGGGACATCAATAATCAAAGTTGTTATGGTATGTAGAAAATCTTCTATTGGGCCCTGTATATTGTTTTCGGTCAGGGTAATAGGAAAAGGTTCAATTCCATTCTTTTTTAGCAACTCTAATTTATCCTTGGATGTAGTGGTGCCTTTTACGACATGCCCCTTACCAATTAAACTAGTTGCTAAAGGCAGGCCTAACCAACCACAGCCTATGATGCCTATTTTAGTAGTCAAACTTAAATTTTTGAATAGTTAAAATTGCATCGTTCAAAACAAAGGGCATTGGTATGTTTTGGGAAGGTCTTTGCGGAATGGTAAACAAACTATTGCTTAACAGATCATTGGAAGCTTCATATACCGTTAATTCCAATTGTTCTGACTCTGGTAAGGTTAAATCTAGTTCGGTATACTTGATATCACTAATATAGTGCGTGACCAACCTACTATTTCCTCCGTCTTTTAATGCAAATGTGGATAATGGTATACCGTTGACCTCAGCGCTTAAAATTTCCGAATCGTTTCTAAATATTTCCAATCTGTTAATGGACCTTTTTGGGGTTAAACATATTCTTAGGTTTCGTATTCCATTGATAACGGTATCCAATTGTATATCCATTTGTAATGGTTCAATTTTCTTTAACGGTGCTTTTTGGGTGTAGGTAAAACCAGAACTGTATTTACTGCTTAACGTATTTTTAGTCAACACGCTATCTGCATTGTTGGTCATTGTAATATACTGCTTTGTCCAGTTAGAAGGTACATGTTCGTAAGTTGCCCACATTGCTTGGTTTTCATCCGTATTATAAACATATAGCAAGCTGGTTGGTTTTGGATTGTTTTCAGAAAAATCGGAATTCATGTGGGCGGACACCAAAAACCCTATTCCCAACAGGAAGCTTAAAAATGCCAAGGCCGCTTTTTTACGATATCTGGTAAACAGTGGTAATAACAGGAAAAAGGTCAGGGTAGTCAACAAGGTTGTGGCAACCATCATTTTAAGACCTAGGCCAATAGGAAACATTTTTATAAATGGAGAAAAAATAAATAAGGCCGGGAGCCCTAGAAATACCAGTAAATAGGAATTTGGATTTTTTTGGTTTATGTGTATATACAAAGCAACAAGAACGCTAAATACGGGAACAATAAAAAATGCCGCTCCCTTTAAATATACGGCAATTAAACCACATAGTACCAACCATAAAAAGATTGGGGCAACCAACAAGTTTGCCGTTTTTACGACCTTAAATTTATAATAGGCGTAGAAACAAATACCTATTGAAAATAGCGTAAATGCCATAATATAGGCATGTCCATTATAGGTAAAACCATGTAGCATGTCCTTATAACCGGGGTATAGCCATTTTAAAACAGACCAGCTATAAAATCCTACTACGCCATTTACAACAAGGGTAAAAAGTACCGGTATCCAACCTTTGAAAATATCCTTTACATTCAATACCTTCTTTTTAAAACCTAAAATGAGTAGCATTATAAAGCATAGTATGGCCAAGCCCAACATGGGCATTATCCATGTAAAGGGGTATGAAACCATTTTGAAAAAAGGTACATTGAAATAGACATTGTCACTCAAACTTTTTATACTGCTTAAATCTGCATTTGCAAAGTGTTTTAATAAGGGCATAAGATAGCTACCTTGGTGTGCCAATGTGTTCCGGTCCAAGCGTTCGTAATTATCCATTACGGTATGGTAATCGTAATGGTCATCTATAAAAGCAAAGTTAAATCCTTCAATATCCCCGTTTTCCCTAAATACAGTAAGGTCCGTATCATTGGGCAACATTTTATAAATACTGTAAACCAAAGAATTTGCCACAGGAAAATCTGGATTGGCCGCAATGAATTCCGTAATCATGTTACGGTTGCCCCTATTGGTTTCCATAAGCATATAACTAGGTCCGCCGCTGCCACGTGCTTCAAAATTAAGTACTAACCCTACATCCTTTAACCATTCATGCCGATCTACAAAAAGTTGGGCTCCGTTCAAACCTAGTTCCTCCGCATCTGAAATTAAAATGATAATATCATTCTTGGGCTTGGTATCACTTTTTAAATAAGCGCGTATACCTTCTAAGATTGTTGCTACCCCACTGGCGGCATCACTTGCCCCTAGTGCAGAATGTGGGTTACTGTCATAGTGGCTCAGTAACAACAAGGCTTTGCCATTTTCACTGCCCTTGATTCTAGCAAGAATATTTTCCGCTTTGCTAAGATTGGACCAATCTCCCGCAGTATAGCCTTCTTGAACGGAGGTTTCAAGCCCTAGTTCATTGAGTTGGGAAATGATGTAGTTACGAGCTTTGACATGACCGGGAAAACCAACACTATGTGGTTCTAAGGAAAGTTGTTGTACATGTTGTAACGCCCTGTCTGTGGAAAAGTTGGTTTGCAGAACTTCCATGTCCGTTTGATACTTGGGCAAAAGGGAATGAAAACTCCAATAAATAGCAAGTACTATCAGGAGTAGGGTTAATACGGTTGGTGTTTTTCTCATAATTACGGTATTCTTCTTTAAAGTCACAAATTATTAAAAATTACATTGCTTATATCGAATATTATTAGTAAATGTCAAATATTTTGTTATCTTTATTAATCAACCTTTAAATAAACTGTTATGGGAATCAAAAGCTTTCAAGGTGTTAGAAAGGTATTTAAAAAAGAATTTGAGGCCCCTATTTTGGTAGCCGATTACATGACCACAAAGTTAATCACTTTTTCTCCAGAAGACTCTATTTTGGCGGTAATGGAGAAATTTGCCAAACATCATATATCCGGTGGACCGGTTTTGGACAGTAACGGGTTTTTGGTTGGAATCATCTCTGAAGCGGATTGCATGAAGCAAATATCCGAAAGTCGTTATTTTAATCAACCGATATTGGATAAAAGCGTTGAAAAATTTATGACCAAAACCGTAGAGACCATACCACATGATATATCCATATTTGATGCTGCAGGTATCTTTGCACAACATAACAGAAGAAGGCTACCGGTAATGAAAAATGGTATTTTGGTAGGGCAAATCAGTAGAAAGGATATTGTGATAGCAGCCTTAAAACTTAGCGGACATAATTGGAAGTAGTTTAAATTTTTATATGAATAATAGCTATGGGCGCTTCTATTGAGGTGCCTTTTCTTATTTGTTTATTCTCGCTTTACAATCATATAAAAATCATTGTCCAAAGGTAAATACCCTAAATCATATAAAAAATAATAGGTAGTTCCTTTTTTGGTAGTATATAGATTGGTGACATAGTCAAAATCAAAACCCTTGTTCATTAAACGAGTTCTTGTGGTCTTGGTTTTGCCATTGGTAAGTTTATAACTATCCAATATTTTATAATTCTTCCGCAACCTGTTGTTGATATTCCGTATTAAATTCTTGCTTTCCGGATTTACCTTGTTATTATAGGCATTACGACAATAATCGTTACAGAATTTCTTGTCAATTCTGCCAAAAACTTCCTTACCACATTCTAAACATTCCCGTTTCATCTATTGCCTATGGTAGTTAAATTTAACTTCATTGGATTTTCCATCACCTTCACCTACATCTACATACATGTTTATTTCTTTATCAGAAATATACTCAATGGTAAAATCATCAAAATATAAACGGTCTTCCGTTATTTTGACCAACTTAAAATCTACCGTTTCATCCTTTTCTTCCCAACCATTTAAGTCAGCGTCAAAATGTTTTAATTGAAGGAGCAAAGTACCATTAGTTTCAATAATATGTCCAAACTCATAAAAACCTACCGCACCATCTGCAATCAAACGAAATGAAAACATCATGGAACCGTTTTGTGGCGGACTCCATATTTCCTCTACAATACCACCAAATGCTTCACCTTTCCAATGGCCGGCCAACCATGAAATAGTGTCCAACTTAGTCGTTGGGCTCAACATTCCTTCTTCATATGAAACGGTTTGTTGTGATCGTAGCCAAATAGAGGCAAAAAGAAAGCATAACGTAATTGGTTTCATTAATTTGTATTTGTAAACAAGATACAAATTAAACGTTTACAAACACTTAGGGTTATTTCTCATAAAATTCTATGGGAAGCTCATCCGGATCGGCAATAAAAGTGAACCGTTTATGTGTATGCTCATCTATTCTAATAGGTTCTGCAATTACATGTTGCGATTTACAGTGAGCTATGATTTTGTCCAAATCATCTACTTCAAAGGCTAAGTGGCGCAGTCCACAGGCTTCTGGCCTGGAAGGTCGTTTGGGAGGGTTGGGGAAGGAAAACAATTCAATAACATAAATTCCATTCAATGCTAAATCTAGTTTGTATGATTGCCGTTCTTTGCGATATACTTCACGGATTATCTCTAAACCTAAAACATCTGTATAAAATTTTTTGGAAATTTCGTAATTAGAGCAAATTATGGCGGTATGGTGTACTTTGTTCATTGAGATTAATTTAAATCCACTTTTTTTGAAAGTATTGTGCTGGGTAATATCAACCTTTTAATTACCATGATGTACTCATTTTATATTTTAAGAAATATTTACTCAACTTCTACCTTTTTATAAGTTTCATATACATCTATTGCCTTTATATAATTCTTAGCACCGGCCATAGTCATATCCGTTACAAAGCCATCTAGTTTTGGGTAATTTATCTTAATCCAGTTTATAAGGGAATCTTTTTCTTGGTTCCAGTTATTCCAATTTACCCCTATGTATTCTAACTCCCTAAATGTGGTTATTTTATCATTTGCAAAGGATATTTCCACTTTATATTTTAAAGGGTTGTTTTTTAAAAATGCGTTTCTCTTATTTTTTTGGGCAACTGTAGCAATAACAACATGGTTTTTTTCTTCTAATGCAATGATTTTATAAGAGGATTTAAAAATAGAATCCCATTTAAAGAATTCATGGAAACTATTATGGTTATAGGGGGTTATATAATCCCCGGAAATTAAGGTAACACTATCGTGTAGTACATTTTTTAAAGCATTATAATTACCTGTATCCAGAGCATTGTAGTATATTTTTGTAGCCTCTTTATAATTTGGGCGTTGACAGGCGCAACTGATCAAAACACCCACAAAACACAGCGTAAACACTAAATATTTCATTTGTTGTTAGCTTAACGATTTAATCATCCCCTTGATTTTTATTGCTTTCTCAAAATGATCTAACCTATGTTCCAAGATCCACCATTGGGCCACCTCCATTAACAGTTCTGGGTTGTCATTTTTATTTTTAAAGAATGCATAGAAAGAGAGTCCTACATTTTCTCCTTTAGCGGCAATTTTTGAATCGCAAACCTGAATAATTTTTTGTTTTATTTCTTGGGTCATTAAAGGGTGCCTTTTTTAGTTATCAATCCACGATGTTTAGTTTATACTTATGCAATAATCCTTGCAGTGTTTCTCTTGAAAAAACAGCCTCCTTTACCATATTGTTTTCTGGGTCCAAACTAAAATTTGTCGCTGAACTAAAATCTGCCTTTTGCAGATTAGTTCGCGAAAATATGGACCGTTCCAGATTACATTCCAAAAATTTGGCATTGCTTAAATCACAATCGCTAAAATCTACTTCTTCTAGGTTACAAGACTTAAATTGTTGACCGATCAACTTCATTTCTACAAAATTTGCAAAACTTAGGTTACAGTCCGCAAAATACATTTGCATTAAAAAAGGATTGCAGGTGTTGAACGCTAACCCCATTAATTTACATTGTGAAAATGTTATTTCCTTAAATGTGGTATTCACAATGTTTGCATTACTTAGGTTGCAATCAATAAATTCACATTCCAAAAAAGTCTGGTTGTCCAAATAACCTTTATTAAAATTGCATCTTTCAAAAATGCAGTTTTCATATTCTGCCCTAGGTAACCGCTCGGAGGAAAAATTTTCTCCCATAAAGGTTTTGTCCACTATTAACTTTTCCACTACATTTTTCATTTTACTGGCCATCTTGCAGACAACCGCTTAAAGACGATATTTTTGGGAAGATAGCAAAAGGCCTGATAATAAAATAATGGTGTATTTGAATTTGGTAATTCTAATTTTACAAGGCCTATTTTAAGGTTTTGATCAATTTAAATTTCTTAAAATGATAAATTGATTTTAATACCGTGCAGACTTCATTTTTTAAGTTTAATGCCTTAAGTTAGGTGGCCCATGGAACACCAAACTAGACTTTTAAAGCAAGAAATAAATACCCAAAAGCTACAGGAATATTTTCCCAACGGTCAAATTAAAACGTATTCTAAAGGGTACGCTATTAGTTATATCCATAAAAAAGTGTCAACATTTAGATGGTTGTTAGAGGGTAGTGTCAATTACTATATTTCATTGGAAAATCCAGAAAGCGATATTCTGGTCTGTCAAAATTCCGAACCATTTTCAACCATAGGACTAAATGGGTTCAATACCCCTAAAAGATTTACATATAAGGCAATTGTAGCTTCCACACAAGCAACTTTTTTTGAAATACCGTTTAAGGAACTAAAGGCGTATTTGCAAAAAGGACATCAGAACATACTCTTAAAAAATATAGGCTCAAAACTTTATCATGTTTTGCGCACGGCATTGTTAAAACAGACAGAATTGTTGAATCCTGTGCGTTTTCAACCCTTTGTGGAGGACCGTCAGTTTTTTATTTCACCAGTAGCGGAGCAAGAAGCCATTGTTTCGTTAATGAGACGCTCACCATTTTTGGATTATTTTGAAGAAAAGAATTTAATGGCTTTGGCCGCACTGGCGGAACGTAGGGAATACGAACCGGATGAAGTGCTCTATGTACAGGATGGTTCCAGTAATGGACTTTTTATATTAATACATGGTGAAGTTACCATTAAACGGATAGAGAACACTATTGAAATTAAACAACGGTCCATTAAAAATTCCGGCTTTGTATTCGGATGGTCTTGCCTGTTAAAAGAAAAGGATATATGTTCTGCAATAACGAATACAAAAACATCTGCTTATTTTATTCCTGAGGGCGATTTAATGAAACTCTTTCAACAGGACGATATTTTTGAGGGTCAATTTTATCAACGGTTATTGTGGTTGATAGGCAACCAATTAAATGCTGCCTTTGTTCGTTATGTAGGACTATTGGGCAAGCATAACCTACAGGCCGTATATCAATTGATCAAGAATAACAAATCCCGTTTGTTGTTATCATCGCCATTACATCAAGTACCACATCTATTAAAGAGCAATACGACGAAACAATTAGCCTATGGGGCTTTGACCAAATTGGTTAAAAGCGGAACATCCTTAGAACGTCATATAGCTTCGTTAAGTTTAGAGTTGTTGGGAGAAGACCAAAAGGAATATGAATTTCTGAGCGGATTACAGGAAATTTATAAAAGTGTAGCCGAAAAGAACAGCAAAGATGTAAAACAAAACAGAAAATCCTGTGCGGAGCTAACCATTAAGGTATTTAATAACGTGCCCCATATCATTGAAGGATGGGAAAACCTACCGGATAATACCGGAAATATCTTTATTTACAACCATTTGGTCAATGATGCACATTATACCCTGAACAATAATTTTCAGATTACACTAGATTCACACTTTCTTAGTGCCATGGTTTTGTACAAGAAATATGCTGAGCCAGGTATTAGAACGGTACGTATAGGAAAAGGACAGGAATACGGGCATCAAAATTATTATGATAACCTGGGCTACATTAATGTTTATACTAAAGAGTCTGAACAACCCTCAACCGATAAGAAAGAAGAAGCAAGAAGCATTTTTTACCGCGAAGCTACCAAGCATCTAGAACAAGGATACAATTTGATCATTAGTCCTGAAGGTACTTCCTATAGAACGGAAGAATCTCCGGGGCCTTTTAAAATGGGAGCATTTAAATTGGCTTTGCACACAGAACCGGAACCGTACATAGTACCTGTGATTATGGTCAACTTTGACCATCGTTTAGGGAAATCATTATACTATTGCGCAATAAAAAAACCTTTTTTGTTAAGTGAGAAAGTAGCCAGTAAGAGTAATCAAGATCTATATGCCTTTTTACAAAAATATCAAGATGAATATTCATCCTATGTAAAAACTGCCATTGATAGGGCAGATGAACTCAATGTGTCCAATTCAGGATCGGATAATCTTGAAGAGCCACCTGCAATTTGGTGTAATGAAATAAAACGACTTAAAAGGCGAATCGGCAAATTGGAAACCCAAGAAAACCTTATTGCCTTTTATGGAAGTTCTTCCGTGCGATTATGGGTGAACATGCAACGGGACCTAAGCCCGTTCAATGTGGTCAATTTAGGGTTTGGTGGCTCCACCTTTGCATGGTGCATTCATTACTTTGATGAGATCTTTAAAGAAGCCCACCCATCCAAAATTGTATTATATGCAGGTGAAAACGATTTAAATGATGGCAAAACTCCGCAAGAGGTACTTTCGGGATGCATGGAGTTGGTAACAATGATTTATGATAAATATCCTGGTGTAGAGCTGGCATTGATTAGCCTTAAACCAAGTGTTGAGCGCGAACATCTTATTCCGTTGATCATGGAAACCAATTTAATGTTGTCCAAGTATATAATTACGGAACTTAATGCTCAATACATTAATGTGTTCGCACAAATGATCACTACGGATAATAGGCCTATTCCGGAGTTATACCTATCTGACGGATTACATTTGAACAAGCAAGGCTATGCACTGTGGAGTACTGCTATTAAAAAAGCACTCCAAGCAGCGGATAGCCTTGAACTTGAAAATCAGTTTTAGTTAGTACCGTTAATCTTGTCCGCCTTTACGTTGTGGCGTTCTTGGTGTTGGCCATTCTCCTTGTTTGCCAGATCTTGGGTTAATGCCCAAAACAGCTTTTTCACGAGATGTTTTTTCTGGGTCTTCGCATGCCATATAGGTAAGAATAGCAGTTAATATGGCGTTGTTGCGTACATCGTCAAAAACAATTTTATCGTAGGTGTCCAAATTGGTGTGCCAAGTATAGTTCCAATAATCCCAGCTCAACGAGCTTAGCGAAAACGCAGGGGCACCTGCTGCTACGAAAGATGCATAATCTGATCCACCACGACCAGGCGAACCGGGGAATGTAGTTTCTATTTCGTTTTTGTAGGTTTCCGGTACGGCTTCTAACCATCGCCCTAAATAATCATATGCATGAAGAAATCCTTGCCCGGATAAACGAACCACACGGCCCGTACCATTATCTTGATTGAATAAAGCTTGTACACCGGCAACAATCTCTGGGTGATCCTCAACAAATGAGCTAGAACCGTTTAAACCTTGTTCCTCACTGCCCCAGTGCCCTACAAGAATAGTCCTTTTTGGGTTTGGATATACTTTTTTCAGAATACGTGCTGCTTCTAGCATGGTAATGGTACCTGTGCCATTATCGGTTGCACCTGTACCGCCATCCCATGAATCAAAATGAGCGGAAAGAATCACATATTCATCCGGGAACTCGGTGCCGGGTATGGTGGCTATGGTATTAAAAGTAGGTACAACGCCCAAGTCTTTTGACTCTGCCACTATTTTAATTTTGGTGTCCGCACCATGCTCTACCATCCTGTATAGCATTCCGTAATCTTCTAATGAAATATCAACAGCAGGAATTTTTTCAGTACCTGCACTAAAAATCTTATTGGCACCAAAACCCTCGGACCATCTTGATTGTGCAATACCTACAGCACCCGCTTTTTCAAATGCTGCATTGATGTTTCTACTGGTATAGCCCGTATTATTAATATTCTGTCTCCAGATTTTCTCCAATGAATCGCGCTCGCTCTTCATTTTTTCAAAAGATTCTTTGGTTGCGTATTCTTCCCAATTTTCATCTGGTCTGCCCGTAGGTTGCAACATGCTCACCATTACTATTTTTCCTTTTACGTTAGGTAGCCATTTTACAAAGGACAATGAATCTGTAAAACTTGGCAGTGTAATTAATGAAGCCGTAACACCTTTAGAGCTAGTACTTGGGTTCCATGCTAATTGTGTTGCATGTAATGATGCTACACGAGGTGAAACCATATCTACATGGGTAATACCTCTTTGCCATCCTTTCCAGGTTCCCCATTGCTGGTTTTCTGCAGAAATCCCCCATTTTTTGTAGGTGTTTACCGCCCAATCATGGGCACTTTTCATTTCTGGCGTACCTACTAATCTTGGACCGTTGAGGTCCATTAATTCGTAAGCCAATTGTTCTAGTTGAGAATTTTCAATGCCTTCTTTCTCTATGGCATTGACCATATCTTCTACCGTTTGTGAAATTGCAAATGTGGAGCATAGAAAATATGCCCCAATGAGTAGTACTTTTTTCATGTTCAAGTTAGTTTAGTTCTTTGAACTAAGGTACTCATTTAAGGGCGATAGCCCGCTGTTAAAATTTATGGGATTTTAAAAATTGGACTAGACTTTCCTGAATTAAATATTCCCAACCCGCTTTGCCACTTTCTTTTTTAAATTCAGGAATATCGGTCGGGAAATCTTTAATGACTTCACCAGTAAGGGTAAGAAGGGTGCCTAGTTCATTTTTGGACAACTCAAAAGTACTGATGCTTTCTCCGGGGTATTCATCAAATGACCAACGATAACTGATTTTTGATGGCGGTGTTACCGCTATCACTTCCCAGTTGTGGGTAAAATTTCTTCCTTCGTTGGTAATAAGAAAGCGGGTGGTGAAACCAACTTCTGGCTTAAAGTCCGGAATAACAGCAAAGTACCATTTTCGCATGTATTCCACATGTGTCAATGCTTTCCATACCTGCTTAATTGAAGTGTTAAAAAGCTGAGTGACAATTAGAGGCTCACTGTTTCTCATAATATTATGCTTTAGTAGTTCTCCAGTTCTTTTTTATTGAAAACACAATTTTCCATTGGAGCTTGACTACGTAAAATTGCCAAGGTATTTTTAACCGTCATGGTACACATTTTAGTATACGTGGTTTTGGTTAGGCTGCCTAAATGTGCAGTAATCAATACATTTTTTAATTGAAGTAATGAATCATTTTCCACTGGTGGTTCTTCTGCCAGAACATCGGCAGCGAAACCTGCTATGCTATGACTTTGCAGGGCATTGAACAACTCCTTTTGATCTATGATTCCTCCTCTGGCGGTATTGATCAACAACGCATTGGTTTTCATTAATGAAAAGGCAGCGGAATCAATTAGTTTTTCTGTTTTAGAGGTCAAGGGAAGATGTAAGCTAATTGCGTCTGAAGTGGTTAAAAGCTGTTGAAATTCTACAAATGAGAAGGGTACATCTTCTTTTTTTGAGCTCCAATAAATGACATTCATGCCTAAAGCCTTGGCGATATGTGCTACTTTTTTTCCAATATTTCCCATACCTATAATCCCCAAAGTTTTGCTATGGGTTTCATCGCCAACATACGTTCCCCGGTCTCCCCATCTATTTTCTTTGACCATGGTAACGGCATTGTACAAATTTCGCTGAAGCATTAATAACAGGGCAATAGTGTGTTCTGCAATGGTATCGGCATTGGAATTTGGGGCGTTCACCACTTTAATTCCTCGTTTTGTGGCACTTGATACATCAATATTGTCCAAACCAACACCACAACGGGATATTACTTTTAAATTGGGCAACTGTTCCATGAACGAATCACGTACCTGACCTTTCCCTCGTGTAATGATGGCATCAATAGCATTGTTTTCTATCTGATTCTTTAGCGATGCTTCATCAAACCCTGTTAAAATATTCATGTCCGAAGCATTTTCCAACATATTCATGGCATCTTCGGCAACCGTTTCCAGTAAAAGAATATTTTTTCTATTCATCTGATTTATGGTAAAGCGTGGCGTCTTTGGATTTGTATCCACGGAAATCATTTCTGCCCGATACATAGATTCCTTCTTTGAACAACTCGTCTTCAAAAATCTTTGGGTCTATATAATCGCCGGGAACGGAAGAGAGTTCTACCAAATTCCCCGATGGGTCACGAACAAACATCTGTATGGCGCCGTCCGGCAGTTGACGTACATTGCCCCACGGTTTTATGTCAATGACACCAAGCTCTTTCATTCTAAAGAATAGTGTATTGATGTCATCTACCTGAACACAGATGTGACCTCTAAACGAATACGCATCTTCCCACTCGGTTAAATGCAATTGTTGCTCCTCGTTGAATTTAAAAAATGCCGTAGGATAATCAAATAAGAATGCGGGTATGGCTTCCAAACCGAGTTCTTCCTCGTAAAATTTACAAGCTTCTTCTAAGTTGCTTACCACTAGTGCAACGTGATTAATATGTACTGCCTTTGCCATAATTTATTGTTTAAAGTCTTTTACAAAATCCCAATTAGGGGTTAAACCGAGTCCGGGTTTGGTGGGTGTATTGAGCATACCTTCATTATCCACCGTAATTTGTTCCTCTACCAAATCATACATCATAGGGTTGCCGCCCAATGAAAACTCTATTACATTGGCAGAAGGGGAAGCGAATGCCACCGAAAGTCCCGCCATAAAGGAAAATGCAGATCCCCAACAATGCGGTGCCAATTCCAGTTGATAGGTATGTGCTAATTGTGAAACCCGCATGGCTTCTGTAATACCGCCAATTATGGCGCAATCTGGTTGTAACACATCTAACGCACGTTCAGCTATTAAATCTCGAACATCAAAAGCGGTGTACTCGCTTTCACCAGCAGCAATGGGTATAAAGGTATTGGCGCGAACTTCCGCAGTACCTATTTTATTATCTGGACTAATAGGTTCTTCAAACCAGTATAAGTTGCAGTCTTCTACACCCTTTGTAAACTGCTTGGCTTCGGGTACGCTAAAAGTACCATGGGCATCGGTCATTAACTTTATGTTATCGGGCAAGGCTTCACGGGCTGCCTTTACACGTTTAATACTTTCGGCTACAGTTTGATCCATAATACCCACACGCATTTTTACACCGCTAAACCCTTTTTGGGTATACCCCAACAGTTGTTCGCCAATAGCATCGGCTTTTGCCCAACCACCACTGGCGTATGCTGGCATTTTATCGCGACAGCTACCACCCAACAATTCTACCACAGGAGCTTTTAAAGCCTTTCCTTTAATGTCCCACAGCGCGGTGTCTATTCCGCTCATGGCAGAAATGGTCAATCCCCTTCTTCCTAAAATGGGAAATTTACGACCTCTTGATAGGGAATAATGATCTCGTGTGCCGTTGTATACGTGTTCCCAAATACGGGAGATATTTCGGGCATCCTTACCTATTAATTGTGGTTTTAGTTCATTTTCTATGCAGCTAACAATAGAGGCACAAGACCCAGAAGAACCTACAGCGGCTTTTGCTTCGCCAAAACCTTGTAACCCAGTATCGGTCGTTACCACTACCAAGGTCATATCAAAATTTGTCAATAGACCATAATCGGAAAAATGTTGCTTTTCTTTGGGTATTGGACAGCGTAACCAAAACGCTTCTATATTGGTGATTTTCATTTAATAAGCTCTTTTAGGGTGTCTATAGATTTTTTGGTCAGCATGGTGTAAAACTCATCGGTGACGGCAGAACTACCGTGATCTTCCAAGAATTTCTTTTGTTCTGCAGTGAGTCCCTCTGGATTTGTTTCTATGGAATTCGGATACGGATTGGCAGGTGTTCTATCTAACGGGGAACAAAATTCTACAGATAGCACCTTGTCATATTCAATCTCTTTTAACGTATTTATGATTTTAGTCCAATTGAGGTGCCCCATGCCCGGTGCCATTCTATTATTATCGGCAACATGAAAATTCACCAAACGCTTGCCTACTTTTTTAATGGTATCGAACATATTGACCTCCTCTAAATTCATATGAAAAGTATCCAGGCAAACTCCACAATTAGGACCAACAGCTTCCGCAAGCGCCAATGCCTGTTCACCTCTGTTAATAAAATAGGTCTCAAAACGGTTAATGGGCTCTATGCCTATTTGTAAACCATGGTCTTCGGTATATTTGTAAATTTCTTTAATGCCTTCTACCGCCCATTTCCATTCCTCTTCAGGTCTGGCATCGGGTACAATTTTGCCTACGGTTGCCGGTACCAATGAAATGACTTTACCGCCCAATTCATATACCATTTTGGCGACATCTTTTACGTATTGTATAGACATTTTACGTTGCGCGGGGTCTTTTGCCAGTAAATTGCGCTGTTCTAACATAAGTGTAACCGAGCCCCAACATTGTATGCCGTAGAGGTCTAACTGCAACTTTGCCTTTTGGGTATCATAACTTTTTGGTGCACCCTGTATTTCTATATGCGTATAATCTAATTTGTTGATCCTATTGAGTGTGTGCTCTAATGATTCTGCACGCATCCAATTATGTATGGCTAATTCCATGGGTTGGTAAGGTTGTATTGTTTATCCGATAAATTCTATATTTCTATGTGATCCATCACAAAAAGGCTTGATTTTAGAAACACCGCAACGGCAGAATCCGGTGGTACCTTCCTTAGTTACAATTTCACCCGAGGCCAATTGTATTTCTAGATTTCCTTTGATTTTTAGCGGACCATTGTTTGCAACGATGATTTCGGTTATGCAGGGGTCTTTTGGTTGGTTTTCATTCATTGTTATTGATTTATGTTAATGAACAATAGGTTTGTTCAATATTTTAGAAGTTTTAAGGTAGGAAAAAAATGCATCTTACAGGGAATATGTAATTACCTAATTGTTAATAATTATACGCAAACACCCATAGATCATATTCCATTTTATATTAAAACCGGTACGTTGTATATTTAACCTCTTAAATGTAAACGTTGAATTAAAGGATATAATGAAGAAGGAGCTGAATATTGAAGAATGGAACAGGGCAGGACATTTTAATTTCTTTTCCCAGTTCGATGAACCTTTTTTTGGCGTTAACGTGAGGGTTAATTGTGCTAAGGCATATGAGTATGCCAAAAACACCGGGAATTCCTTTTTCCTGATCTATTTGCATAGGACATTGAAAGCAGCCAATAAAATACAACCTTTTAAATATAGAATTGAGGAGGGTAAGGTTTTCCAATATGATGATGTGCATGCTTCACCTACTATTGCTAGAACCGATGGCACCTTTGGTTTTTCCTATATGCCATATCAAGAATCTTTTTATGATTTTAAAGAGCGGGCAACAACTGAAATTGACAAGGTGGCCCATTCAAAAGGATTAGAACTGCCCCAATGTGGATTAAACGTTATTCATTGCTCCAGTATGCCCTGGTTAGATTTTACATCCGTTTCCCATGCCAGGCATTTTAAATTTGAGGATAGTTGTCCAAAAATTTCATTTGGTAAGATGACCGGTGAAGGTGAGGATAGGTCAATGCCTATATCCATACATGTGCACCATGCATTAATGGATGGGTATGAAGTTGGTTTGTTCGTAGAGGAGTTTCAAAAGTTAATGAATTTGGAAGGGGAAGTTTAAATTAAAATAGAACGTCTTACTAATTATAATCAATCATTGTTTTACATGTCCAATCTGGAAGATCAACTTAAAAACCCGGTATGGTATTCGTTAAATGAAACCCATAACAAGTATCTTATTGCGTATGAGGGGGTTCAATTTTATGATCAAGAAGTATGTACGTTCGGCTCTTTTTTTGATGAGGCACATACATTGGGAGCTTCAAGACATTATGTGGAATCTACGGATAGTTTCTTCTTTGTTTCCGAGAATAAAACGCCCATAGTTGATGAATCTAAAATTGTTCTGGAGAAAAAGATAGAGGGTTGTCAAATGGTGCTTAATCAACTTCCAGAAATAAAGATTTCCGAAGATATTACTTTATTGGGCAGGGAACATATGGATGAAATCTATAATTTAATTTGGTTGGTTATGCCAGGTTATTATAGAAGAAGAACTTTTGAAATGGGCAACTACTATGGCATTTTTAAAGAAGGAAAATTGGTGGCCGTAACCGGACAGCGTCTTCAAACCGATCTATTCATTGAGATCAGTGCAGTGGTCACACATCCAGATTATACCAGAAAAGGTCTTGCAAAACAGTTGATAGCATATACCACAAACCAAATATTAAAGGTAAATAAGAAACCAATATTACATACTAATAAGGGTAATTTGGCCATTCCGCTTTATGAAAAATTGGGGTTTGAATTGACTAGGGATATGAATTGGTGGTCCTTCCGCAAAATCGGCTCTTGATTTTAAACTTAGAACTAGTTGAAAAACGTAGTATTTCTTAATTATTTTCACTTAATGGCCATATTTTATAAATAAATATATATGTGTAATCATCAGTATAACAGTATCATATCTGTTTTTAAACAACTGTAAACGAATACAAACGATAGTAAACGTTTAATTACCGATTAATCTTTTTAGGCTGAACTAGGTTTGCAGTGTCGGGTCAAGGAGACTTGATAGTATAAACTGTTTAACCATTAAAATTTAGTAAAATGAACGCATTAAAAAACAAAGTACAGTTGATTGGTAATTTAGGGCAAGACCCGGAAATCGTTAATATGGAAGGCGGAAGTAAATTGGCAAAATTCTCGATAGCCACTACAGAAAATTATAAGAATGCCCAAGGTGAAAAGGTAGAAGACACCCAATGGCATAATATTGTTGCTTGGGGTAAGACGGCAGAAATCGTGGAGAATTATTTAACAAAGGGAAAACAGGTGGCCATAGAAGGTAAACTTACCCATCGCTCCTATGAAACCAAGGAAGGAGAAAAGAGATATGTCACGGAAATTAGGTGTAATGAATTGTTGATGTTGGGGAAGTAATTACACTTTTAATTTTTTCAACTGCGCTCAGGATAATATTTTAACAAGTTGTTTTATTGGGGCTTCAAAATTTTTATCCAATGAATCTTTGTCAAATTTTGAACATTAATTTGATAACAAGTTACATGCGAAAATGCTTGTAGGTCTGAGCGCAGTCTAAGACCCAATATTTGTTAGAGAATACTTATATAGTGTATATTTTACGTTGTTCAGATGATTCTTTTTACATCGGTAATTCTAGTAATATAAAACTTCGATTGGTTTATCATGAGATGGGATACTTTCGTAGTTGTTATATTTTTAAGAGGAGACCTGTAAAACTCGTTTATTCTTTAAACTTTACTGATGTTATCCAAGCAATATTATTTGAAAAAAGAATTAAGGGATGGACGCGGGCTAAAAAAATTGCGCTGATAAATGAGGATTTTGATATTATTCAAATATTATCGGAATGTAGAAATTTTACACATTCTATATATAATTCAGATTCGTGTCCCTAAGTCCTTCGACTGCGCTAAGGATGACATATTGCCATTTTATAAAAGGGGACCGTATAAAATATTGATTATTGTTAAATAAACTTTTCACTGCTTAAAGTTTAGATTTCAATATGATGTCAGTCTATGTACAGTCGAAGACTATTATGGTAATTAAACTTCTTATTTTTGCATTACATGATAACTACAGAGCAAGATTTACTCCCATTATTAAAAAATCATTTCGGTTACGATTCTTTTAAACCGAATCAATTGGCCATTATTGAGGACGCCCTGAACAAAAAAGATGTGTTGGCAATTATGCCAACCGGAGGAGGTAAATCGCTTTGTTATCAGATGACCGCTTTGGCTTTAGAAGGAACTGCAATTGTGATTTCACCGCTAATAGCTTTGATGAAAGATCAAGTAGATGTGTTAAAAGCCAACGGAATAGCAGCTGCATATTACAATAGCTCACAATCCCAGGAAACACAACAGGAAATTCTTCAGCAATTAGAGAAAGGGCAATTGAAACTATTTTATGTTGCTCCAGAAAGTTTGGGGTTCCTAAATGGAATTTTGGAGCAGCTTAAAATTAGCTTGTTCGCCGTTGACGAGGCACATTGTATTTCATCTTGGGGACATGATTTTAGACCGGCCTATACCCAACTGGGAAGTTTAAAGAAAAGATTCCCAAATATTCCGGTCATGGCACTTACCGCAACGGCCGATAAGACCACCCAAGACGATATCGTTGATCAATTGAGAATGCCAAATGCACAGCGCCATTTAGCTTCGTTCAACAGATCAAACCTATATTTGGAGGTGAAACCGGCCCAAGACCGTATAAAACATATCCTGCAATTTCTGGACGAACATCCGTTTGAAAGCGGAATTATCTATTGTTTAAGTAGAAAAAGTACCGAGTCCATTGCAGAGAAATTGCGTAATGCCGGTCATAAGGCCAAGGCATATCACGCCGGTATGTCGTCTGAGGAACGTTCCTTGGTACAAGAGGAATTTATTACGGACAAGGTTCCTATTATTGCGGCCACAATTGCTTTTGGTATGGGAATAGACAAAAGTAATGTGCGTTGGGTTATTCACTATAATCTACCAAAGAATATAGAGGGGTATTATCAAGAAATTGGTCGTGGTGGCCGTGACGGACTCCCGGCACATGCCTTATTATTTTATAGTTTTGCCGATGTAGCACAATTACGCAGATTTATAACACAAAGTGAGAATGCAGATGTTGAATATGCCAAGTTGGAACGTATGCAACAATTTGCGGAAGCTTTAAGTTGTAGGCGTATAGCATTATTGAATTATTTTGGGGAACAAGTTACCAAAGGTTGTGGAAATTGTGATATCTGTACATCACCTCCGGCGTATTTTGATGCTACCCAATTGGCTCAAAAAGTTTGTTCCGCTGTTGCACGGTTAAAAGAAAGGGAACCTATGGGTTTGGTCATTGATGTTTTACGTGGTGCGCAGAATGCACAGGTTTTGGAAAAGGGATATCAACATATAAAAACCTATGGTGCGGTCAAAAATATATCTTGGCTAGACCTACAGCAATATGTAATACAGTTGTTGAACCAAGGGGTGTTGTTCATAAATTTTAGGGAGGGTGCAAGACTGGGATTGACCCCTTTGGCAAAAGAGGTATTGTTCATGGGCAAAAAAATAGAACTAGCCGTATTACAAAAAGCTTCCGATAAGAAAAAAGTAGTTGACAAACCCATTTCTAAACGGACGGATCTGTTCGATAAATTACGGGTCTTACGTCAACAAATTGCCGTAGAACAGAACGTACCGGCCTATATTGTATTTGGTGATGCCAGTTTAAAGGATATGGAAGCCAAATTGCCCACCACTACTACTGAATTTATGGAGGTAACCGGGGTAGGGCAGGCCAAATTGGATAAATATGCCGAAGTATTCATAAAGGAAATTAGTAAGCATCTTGGAACAAAAAGGACCAAACGGAAAACCCACGACCATACCTTTG
This sequence comes from Maribacter sp. MAR_2009_72, assembly GCF_007827235.1. Classification (NCBI taxonomy): domain Bacteria; kingdom Pseudomonadati; phylum Bacteroidota; class Flavobacteriia; order Flavobacteriales; family Flavobacteriaceae; genus Maribacter; species Maribacter sp. MAR_2009_72. The sequence goes on from NZ_VISB01000001.1 coordinate 3,166,389, forward strand.
AACTATTCAATGACGGTTTGACGATCGCTGAAATTGCCACCGCTAGAAACCTATCTGAAAATACTATCTACGGACATTTAATGAAAAAGCATGCAGAAGGTGAGGAACTTGATTTAAATCAGTTTGTAAGTGCCGATGAAATATCAAAAATAGAAGCGGCAAAATCAGAATTAACCAACGCTACAGGTATAAAGGATTACTTCGAGTATTTTGAAGAAAAAATTCCGTATTGGAAAATTAAATTAGGCTTTTATTTACTCGACTCGTAAGGAGCTTAATTATCGATAGCGGAAAAAAGCATTTGCTTAAATTTCCAACTCGTAGCATCATCTATAGGACCCTGAGTTTGTTTCATAATAATTCCTATGATTTTTTCTTTTGGGTCTGCAAAGTACTGGGTGTTAAAATAACCTCCCCATTCAAAAGTACCTGCACTACCTAACCCACCTTCTATTTCACCTTTTTCATTTACGAGCGAGAAAGCTAAACCGTGATGCTTGGGCCCGTTCCAAATTGTTCCTATTTGGTTTCCTAATATGCTTCTAACAGTAGTACGACTCAGTAATCTTATACCGTTGTATTCTCCGTTGTTAAGATACATTTGTAAGAATTTTGCATAATCCTTGGCAGTACTTGAAAGACCAGCTCCCCCAGAAAAAAATGTTTTTGACCCCTTAATAGGATAATCCGTATCATAAAATGTGACAGGATATTTTATCCATTGATCGTTCTCTTTTTTTTGTACGGTAACCAATCTATTATAGTTTTTCTTTGGTTGATAAAACCATGTATCATCCATATTCAAGGGTTCAAAAATTCTAGTCCTCAAAAATTCATCAAATGGCATTCCGGAAATAATTTCTATAAAATAACCAAGGACATCCAGTCCTTCACTATAGGTAAAAGCTTCCCCTGGTTCATGATGTAGAGGTAATTTCGCTAATTTTTTTACGCTTTCCTCAATGGTTATGTTCTTTGTGGTAAATAGATCGGTTATACCGGCGTTAGCATAAATTTTCTTAAAACGTGGGTCTCCATCAATTTCTCCATAACCAATACCGGATGTATGGGTGAGTAAATCTCTTATGGTAATTTGGTTTTTTGCCGGTTTGGTCGTGTAAGTTCCATCTTTTTCATTGTAAGTATCCAGTACTGTTGCTTCTCCAAATTCTGGTATGTATTTGGATATGTTATCATCTAACTGAAATTTTCCTTCTTCCCAAAGCATCATTACAGCAGTAGAAGTAATGGCCTTAGTTTGAGAGGCGATACGAAAAATGGCATCTTTTTCCATTTTAACGTTCTTCTCATTATTGGCCATGCCATATGCCTTATGAAATACAATCTTTCCGTTTCTTGCAATTAAGGCAACTGCTCCAGGAATATTGCCTTGGTTGATTTCCGTGGATATCATTGAATCTATTTTATTCAAACGTTCGGGCGACATACCTACCTCTTGTGGAGATGCATGCTCCATCACGGGAGATTTTAGTGCAGAAGGTGTCTGGGCAAAACTCACGCTAATGGTGAATAGGAAACAAATTAAAGAATAGTATTTCATTTGTACGGATTTAGTTGCTAGACTAAAGTACTGAATGTTTCAATAATTTGTGTGTTTATCACATTTGTATATAAAATAGTTAATTTACGGTTTTATCGATCAAGGAAAAGAAATCCTTGAATGGTAAATTTTTTTTCACCCACCTCCACAAGATAAAAATATATGCCCTCCGGAAGTCCTTTGGTTCTGCTTATGGCCGGAATGGTAAAACCTGCTTCCCCGAAAAATTCATTAGTATAATTTTCTTGTTCAAAAACCTTAAGCCCGTTACGGTCAAAAATCAGTAATCTGTTTGTTTTAAATTCGGTTAATTCCGGAATAAATAGAAAATCGTTGATACCGTCGCCATTTGGGGTAACCAAATAATGATATCCCTTATGGGAAATTGCTGTATTTCCTGGTGTTATGCCGAAAGTAATTGCACTATAATGGTCAGGAACGAACTCATAAGAAGTTATTATCCCTTGGTCAAGGGTACCGGTTCGATCTAGCGCTCCTAAGGATTGCCATAAATTCAATTCTTTATTGAAACCAACAATGGTTAGGTTGTCCAGATTATTGGTCATCTTACTTATAGCGCTCCTTTCGTCCCAACTTATCGTAATGATTGCGGAATCGTTACCTTCTAAAACCCAATATTCATTTTCGCTAATTTGCGCTATACCGGTTTGTCCTTGATCAATAAAGGGATAATACCAAGTGCTGTTTTCAAAAAGATAGGCACTTTTAAAGGTTGTGATAGAGTTATTGGTTTTTAGACCCAATGGGCGCAAATAAAATTCGTCCCCTATAGGAAAAAGAAAATTCTGTTGACCGTATACAGAAACAAAGCCATTTACTTTTGAAAAATTAGATTCTCCATTATAGAACGAATCCGTGGTTAAGTTTAAACTTGGAGAACTAGTTGATTTTGAACTTATAAAATCTCCATATATAAAGTTTATGTTTTGGTTGACCTGAACCGGTACTTGTAGTAATACACCTTGGTCATTATTGATCTCTATATCATGGAATGAAAGAGGGGTTGTACCGTAAATTGTATTCAAGTTTAATCCATAAAAACCGGCTAACCCATTGGTATTATTAAAATTACCGTCATTTTTTAAATTTGAATAAAAACCAATTTGACCTTTTTCATGAATTTTAAGGTCACCAATATTTCTTATATTCTGTGCAAAGGTATACTGTATAAATAATATATATAGAGTAAAAAACGGTAGTATCTTCATGATATCAAAAATCCATTATGTTGAAATAGCAGGTCCGATCTATGTAATTATCTGAAGGAAAAGCTCCGCCAATTTCCTCTATGATGGCAATACTGAAGGTGGTGGTCGTTTGTGATGTTACAAATATATTGATGTCACGGGTGCCAGATTCAAAAACACTTAATTGAATAGGATAGTTTGCAGTTGATCGTGTCGTAGACATTGTAAAGGTATATCTACCCACCCCGTTTTTCACTGCACTGCTAATACCAATGGACATTATGGAATTTGTTGAAGGTATTAAAGTGCCATATGCTTTTATGGGATTGTTGAAATAAGCACCTCCGTCTGTACCTGTTGAAATACTATTATTGGCATTTGTGCTGATTACATTGACAGTTTGTGTGGCACCGTTCTCACTATTGTGGGTTATTACTCCTGTGGTGTTATTTTGGGAAATTGTGGTCTGTGTTTCCAGATCGGTAATAGGAAGCTGTCCTAAGTTACCATCACTATCCGTAATGACTATATTGTCCGTATTGGAGCCTGGACCTAAGGAACGCACCCTAAGATCTCCGTTAATATCCATTTTAGAAGTGGCCGTAGCTACGCCTACGCCAACATTGCCATTTGCGTTTATAGAAAGATTTGCCGTACCGCCAGTACTTCCGGATCCGTTTAGGTCACTATAAAAGTTTATAGGTGCGTTATTTGTGGCCACGCGAATTGCATCTCCTGAGATATTGCTATATAACCCAAGGTCATTGGTCGTAGTAATTGCAGTGCCGCCTTTCTGTATAACTCCATTGGTAATATTTATTCTACCGCTTACATCCATCTCCTGTATGGGGGAGTCAGTGCCTATGCCCACTCTATTGTCATTACCGCTGATCACTAAGGTATTTGCATCAAAATTTAGGTCAAAGTTATTTTGGGTAACCGCCCTATTGCCAGAAAGACTACCGTCATCCGTATATAAATTGGTGGCAGTACCTGATGCCAATTCCGCTAGTGCATCTTCTACGTTTGTTGCAGTAAAATTATTTAAACTGTCATCTATGGAAATTTCATTTGCATCCTGCAATTCATTGGTAGCACTTAGATCGTTATCCGCTGTAATGTGGTTGTTGATCAAAGTTGTATTGGCGGTTATATCCGCAGATTCTTCCAACGAGGATAAATCTGCAGAGAAATTTGTGGCACCTTCCGCAACAGTTAAGTCCGTACCATCAAAACTTACACCGGTGATGTCATCATCTCCAACGGCTGCAATTTCGTTATCCACATATGTTTTAACGGCAAGTTCGGTAGGGAATTTCGTGTTGGTAGCATCGGATAAAGAGCTATCGGTAGATTTGTTTTCGCTATTCTCCTTCTTGTTCAAGGCATCCAGGTTTATGGTGAGCCATGAAGTACCGTCATATATTTTTGTGACCTCGGCACTGGTATCAAACCAAATATCATTTAACAACGGTCCTGTAGGTGCAGTGGCAGAAGTGGTTACCACGGTATTTCTTACCAAGACCCTTGTACCTTTATGGTTAATGACCTCTTCTTCTTGCGCATACATGCCCACCTGGACAAAATATAGTAGGAACAGGGCAAAGAATCGATATTTAGTACCTTTTGTGAAAATTGTGTGAACGTTAAATGTGTATAATGGTTTTTTAAGGGCCCCGTTCCTGCATACTTTAATAAATGAGTATGTTGAGTTCATAAGTTAAATTAAAATGGAACGGGGTAGTAGATAATTGTAAAACACTATTTTACATATTGCACCTCTATTGTATCACCGGCATAAACAGCCCAGTCATTTGGACTTGTGGTATTTGGAACTAAAGTAACCGTAGATGCAGCCACCGTATAATCAACATTGGCAATTAATTTTGCGCCATTTCTGTATACCCAAACTTGGCTGAAAGTAGGTAGAACCGGACTTCCGGTTAAAGGATATGCTACCTGTGCGGCCGTTGCGGTAAAACTTTCCTGTCCGCTTTGAAGCAAATCAGTTGCCAATAATTTCTTGACCGCCCCTGTGGCCTCGTCCCTAACCAAGAGCGTATACCCTGTACCCGTACCATGGTCAGAAGCTGTAGTAGCATCTGTAGAAGGAGTCTCGGTAGAAATCAATTCAATACCGTCCAACCCAAATACATTACCGTCAACATCTATAAAAGTATCATTGGTCAATGTACCGCCCAATTGCCAAGTAGTAGTAGTAACATCATTTGTAGTATTGGAAAGCATGGTAATGCCATTCTGCGTTTGTAAATATTTAATGGTTCCTTTGTTGTCAATAACTCTGACCGCCCCTGCCGTAGTGGTAGTACCGGGAACTACATCACTTTGTTTTGTGACATCACCTGTAGTTTGTTGTGCGCTCAATGTGGCACCTGCAAACATGATTAGGCCAACGGCCAAACCTTTGAAAATGTTAGTTAAATTTTTTGAAATCATGATTTTTAATTTTTGGGTTATTAAAGTTTATTATAAAATTTGTACAATACGTATGTTATCATTTTGATAGCATATAATTTCATTTTCCAATTCTATGGTTGTGGAATCAATAGCTCTAAATGCAATCCTAATACCATTTCTGTAGACCGATATTTTTTTATCGTCCACTATTGGTGCTGGAGTATTGAAGCGGGTTTGACCGTTGCTGGCAACTATTATAATCTGTTCTTGCTGGCTTAATCCGTCTGCACCTGCAGGACCTTCTGGACCCGTATCTCCTTTTTCTCCTTTTGGACCCGTTAAATTGGGGGAAGTAAACACGCTTTCATTGCCATAGTTAATGGTAAAACTTCCATCTTCATTGTCAATGAAGGAAAAGGTGCGCAAACTGCTGTCGCAAAGATTGATCCATTTATTTCCGTCATAGGAATGAATACAACCTGTGTCAATATTATAGGCCATACCACCTGGTAATGGTGTTATACTCATCATTTGGTCATTGGTTAACCGGCTTAGTACAAGTACTTTATTGGTACTCTCCAATTCTAATAGCGATGTATTTGCTATTGCATCAATATTGTCCCCAATTTTAACTTGGGTAAAACCAAACGATACAAGCAACATGGTGAGTGCTGTAAAAATGTAAGTTTTGTTTGTTTTCATAGCTCCATACATTCTAAGAGCTAAATATTGAATAATGAATGATTTTTTTAAAATTAATGTTGTGTATTGTAAGAAAATAACACCTAAGTACTACAGATTTGTGGTAAGAAAAAACTTATAAAAATAATATTAAAGGTTTTTATAAGTATAGTATAAAGTAGATTATGTGTTTTAAATTGGCTATATCAATAAGCTACTGAAATATTAAAACTTACGTCATAATAGAACGTGTAAGATTTAAAAGGAAATGACTGTGCAGAATTAAATATTAATTCTGCACAGTCATTAAATATTGTAAGAAATTATAAAACGGCAGATTGCCTATCGCTAGAAATTAATGGTCACACCCATTTGGCCCGGTCCAAAATTTAGATTCCAACTTACCATTTTGTTTTGGTCGTTGTATTTCTCATCATATTTTTTATCCAAATATTTGTCAATGGATTCTACGGTAGCAATACTTATTGCAAAAGCAAAAACCATATCGCTTAACCAATGTTGTCCATCCCAAACACGTGAAATACCCGGTATGGCACCAATGGTATAAATTCCCGCTTTTATCCAAGGGTTTTTAAATTGCTTACCAATGGCATATGCATTTGTAAATGCCAGCAAAGCATGACCAGAAGGAAATGAATGGAAATTTCTGCTGGGGTTAAATGGGTCAAATGTATCTTTTCCTAAATTGGCTACGGGTCTTGCCCTGCCCACCACGGATTTTAATACTTGTTGTAAAAGTCCTGCAGAAGAAGCGGACGAAATCAACAATACCCCGGTTCTTCTTAGTTTTTCATTCTTTGTAATCAATCCGGTAAAATATACTCCTGATGTTGCTAAGTAATTGTTTTCAGGACTACCATATAACTCACCGTAATCCCTAATAAACTGTGGTATACCTTCCCTGTTGTTCCTAATGAACCTAGATGTGTTGTCATCGGCCAAATATACCAAGCCCGTACCGCCAACGACCGCACCAAATTGGGCCCATTGTTTTCCTTGCCAATGTATTGGACGGGTATAGCTATGTCCAACTCCCATAAACATATTACCTACGTCATAGGTAAACATTTTCCAGCGTGTATCAATGGTGTCGTTTTTTGTGTTTTGGGCAGGTAAATATGAACAACATATTAAGTTTAATAGAATTACGAGCTTTTTCATGCCGTAAATTTAAACTTATAGCCTATTTAATAATAATCTGTTTCAATTAATTTTAAATTCAAATGATCAAACAGATTTTAAAAAAATTAGAAATTATTTAAACTTACGCAATGTATACGTTCTGTTGTAAGCATTATAAGCACCTAATATATATGAGCCGTTCATTTTAAATACCGTTCTTCCTGCAGGAGAAATATTATTTTCAATTTCAAAATTCTCAATCATTTCAAATGGGTTTTCCCCAAGTTGACCGTTTTGATGCTCAAAAGCTGAATTAAAAAGGGCATCTACCTGTATGGCCTTGGTTACGGTATAGGATTGATACGCAAAAAATGTTGGATTAAAATAAACGGTAACGGCACCAAAGGTAGCTATAGGTATTCCAAAACCAGGCAGTACCATACCTGAGTTTGCATTTCGTTCTATAACACCACCATAGGAAATGTGTTTATTTTCTCCTTTGTTTTGAACCGCAATTCCTATTTTTCCCCTATTCATTTTTCTTAAGAGTACCCCGGTATCCTCAAATGTTCTGTGGTTATCAAAAGTACCCCCTGTCTGTACAATAGATGAATTCTTAAATTTTATATTTTCATTTTCGTGTGCACTATGTTCGTTAATAAATTTACCGTTTCTAAAATTTAAAGCCCTTAAGTGCAGTACTCTTCTAGTACTTTCAATTTGATATAAGATATCCTCATCTACAAAGGAATTGCTGTTTTTGTCCTTATAGGACCAATTGACCATAGATTGATGAAAACTATTGGCATTACCGGTTAATGATTTTAAATCAATATCCAGTAGTTGGGTAACATCATGGTTACTATCCATGGTAATGGTAATATAATTTTCATTTTGATATATTTTTGTGGGATTGCACGCTATCTCCAACGTAATAGGGTCATCTTGTTTAATCCTTACTAAATCCAATGATTTGTCCAGACCATAAAAACCACTGTTCACCGTAATCATATCATATAGATTCTTAATTTTCTGTTTTCTATTAAGAAATGAATGATTTGAAAAATCTATGTCATGAATAGTAAAATCCTTATCATTTTCAAAACGGTAAATATGTATTATTGAGGTATTAGGAACTATGGTAAGAATATGAAATTTGTTGTTGTATTCTGCAGTCTGTACTATTTTTTCCGCTCCTAGGTCAATATCTATTTCATGGAACGTTATTGAATTCGTTGCAAAAGAAAAGCTAGAAGAGGCAAACTTTCTTCTGTTCTTATTTGTTAAAAACACTACAAAATCCTGATTCTCCAAAATTGTTTTCCCAAGGATTTGTTTGTACGCCCTTGCTTTTCCCTGAAGGCTTAATTTTCCTTCTATTTCATTTTTGGAATTGAACAAATAACCATCTATATCTCTTCCGCGCAATAATAATAGGGCAAACCTATTGTGTTCCTCATCTACCAAGGGCAATACTTCATCCGGAATAATTATGCGGTTCTTGTAAACTTCTGTGATTTTGGCAATTTCTTGTTGGGCTAAAATTTTATTACTGAAAAATAGAACTATCAATAATAAGGAGAATTTAATATGCATTTACTATTCTTTCCTTGCTAACGGTATGAAAGCCTAATTATTTTGGTCGTACAATCAATCATACAAGGATTGGGCAACTTTAAACGTATTGGCATGCGCATTTACTATTCTTTTTATTTCTGGGGAATAACCACCGCCCATACTACATTGCACAGGAAGATTTAAGTGTTTACAGGTTCCCAATACATATTCATCTCGCTTTTTGCAACCCTCCATTGTTAATCCTAATGTGCCCAATTTATCTGTTTCCAACACATCTACGCCACAGAGATAGAAAACAAAATCGGGTTGTACATGGGTAATTAAACTAGGTAAGGTTTCCTGAAGGATATTAAGGTAACTAGTGTCATTGATACCTTTAGGTAACGGAATATCCAAATCCGATATTTCTTTTTTGAACGGATAGTTTCCCGCGCCATGCATGGAAAAGGTAAAAACAGATGCATTATCCTTAAAAATCTCCGCCGTTCCGTTTCCTTGGTGGACATCCAAATCTACGATGAGTATTTTTTTTGCAAGTTTTTGGTCCAATAGATATTTTGCCCCGATTGCTTGATCGTTAAGCATACAAAAGGCTTCTCCATGGTCACTGTAAGCATGGTGTGTTCCACCGGCTATGTTCATGGCAATACCATTTTTTAATGCATATTCACAACTCTTTAAGGTACCATCTGCAATAATTCGTTCTCTTTCCACTAAATCTTCAGAAAGCGGAAAACCAATTTTTCTTGCCGCTTTAGCCCCTATTTTTAAATTCAGGAGGTCATAAAAATATTCTGCGTCATGTACGGCAACAATATATTTGTCATTGGGCAATTCAGGTTCAAAAAAATTATCTTTCGTACAGGTGCCCTCATAAATTAGCTGTTGCGGTAATAACTCATATTTCATCATGGGAAAGCGATGCCCTTCCGGTAACGGATGTTTATAAATAGGGTGATAGGCTATTTTTAGCATATCAATATTAATTATGCAATTTTAATTGAATGCGCTTTCTCTGTACATCAACATCGAGCACTTTTACAATTATTTGTTGATGAAGATGAACATGTTCGTTTACATCCTTAACAAATGAATCCGATAGATTGCTTACGTGGATCAAACCACTTTCCTTGATTCCTATATCTACAAAACAACCAAAGTTGGTAATGTTGTTTACAATACCGGGCAGCAATTGACCACTGCGTAAATCCGTTATAGAGGTAATGTTCTGGTCAAAAGTAAAGACCTTTGCCTTTTCCCTTCTGTCCAAACCTGGTTTTTCCAATTCTGAGCGGATATCCTTTAGTGTTGGCAGACCCACATCATTGGTGCAATATTTTTTTAAATCTATCTCTTTCAATACCGATTTGTTGCCAATTAAAGTTGCAATTTCAGTATTGTTGTCCAAGGCCATTTTTTTAACGATACCATAACTTTCTGGGTGTACGGCAGAATCGTCCAACGGATTTTCCGCATTTTTAATTCTTAGGAATGCAGCGCCTTGTTCAAAGGCCTTGCCTCCTAATCTTGGTACATCCAGTATTTCCTGCCTACTTTTAAAGGCACCCTTTTCCTTTCTTTGCGCAACAATATTCTCTGCAAGTTTTGCACCTATTCCAGATACATAGCTTAACAATGGTACACTGGCAGTGTTAATGTTAACTCCTACCATATTAACGCAACTTTCTACAACCATATCCAATGAGGTCTTTAATTTTGTTTGGTCCACATCATGTTGGTACTGCCCTACACCAATAGATTTTGGGTCTATCTTTACCAGTTCCGCCAATGGATCCGCCAATCGTCTACCTATGGATACCGCTCCACGCACGGTAACATCGTAATTTGGAAATTCTTCACGTGCAATTTTAGATGCGGAATAAATAGATGCACCTGCCTCGCTCACCACAAATACTTCAACAGGATTATTGAAAATAACTTTTTTGACCAATTGTTCCGTTTCTCTGGATGCCGTACCGTTACCTATGGCAATAGCCTCAATTTTATAGGCATTAGCCAAGGAACTTAACTTTTTAACGGCACCGGTAAAGTCATTTTGTGGCGCATGTGGATAAATAGTCTCATTATGTACCAAGTTTCCGTTTTCGTCCAAGCATACCAGTTTGCAACCGGTCCTAAAACCTGGATCAATGGCCAATATACGTTTTTCGCCCAGGGGTGCCCCCAATAATAATTGTCTAAGATTATTGGAGAAAACGGTAATGGCGGCATCATCTGCTTTTTCCTTTGCTGCTTTTAAGAGTTCATTGGTCAAGGAGGGGAAAAGCAATCGTTTATAAGCATCATCTATGGAAAGGTCAATTTGCTGACCACATTCATTGTTCGTTTTTATGATCCTGTTCTTAATGCGATCAATGAGACGCTCGTCATCCAGTGTAATTTTGACCCTAATAAATTTTTCCGATTCTGCGCGGAGTATTGCCAAAAGCCTATGAGACGGACATTTGTTCAATGGCTCGCTCCAATCAAAATAATCACGATATTTCTGAGCCTTTTCTTCCTCTTTTTTTGTGGAGATTACTTTGGTGGTAATTTGGGCGAACCTAGCTAATTGTGATCTTATGGCATTTCTGACATCTGTACGTTCATTGATCCATTCTGCTATAATATGCCGCGCCCCTTCCAATGCATCGTCCTCATTTTTAATTACTGCACTTAGGTATTTTGATGCCGTAAATTCAATATCATTTTGGCGTTGCGCCATAATGATTTTCGCCAAAGGTTCCAATCCGTTTTTACGGGCTACTTCGGCCTTGGTCTTTTTACTCTTTTTATATGGTAGATAGAGATCTTCCAATGATGTAAGATCTTCGGCATTTTCAAATTTTTGTTGTAGGGCGGTAGTCAAGACCCCTTGTTCATCAACTGCTTTTATAATCGCTTTTTTACGTTTTTCAAGAGTCTCATATTGTTCCTTTAATTGAACAATGGTGCCAACCTGAACTTCATCTAAATTACCGGTGCGTTCCTTTCTGTACCGTGAAATGAAAGGTATGGTGCAGTCGGCATTTAAAAGTTCAATCGTGTTTTCTATTCCTTTTTTGGGGAGTTGGGTATGTTTTTCAATGTAGGTTAATAACTGCATATGGGCTATAATTAAAGCCTTTAAAAATACCCATTATTAGGTATTGAAATCAAGGCATTCCTATTATTTATTTGTAGGACCTGCCCCCGGTGTGTGTTTTTCTTTCCCCCTTAGGTACACAAAATATTTTTGAACTGGCAACCATTGCCGCAACCACTTTTTTAATTAAACCAAAAAACACTGTATTATGAAAATCAAGGTATGTACAATTTTTTTTACACTATTGCTCGCATTGGGCTGTAGTAAAAGCGATGACACCGTAGAACCAGACAAGCCCATTCAAAAAGACCCGCCTAAGGAAGAACCTGCCATTGAGGTGCTGACCGGAAAGTTCATAGATGGCGAAGTTGGGGGTCTAACTTTTACAACCGCTACCCAGTCAGGTATTACCAATGAAAAAGGAGAATTCACCTATGTTTCCGGAGAAGAGGTGACTTTTAAAGTAGGGGATATTATTCTAGGAAAAGTCCTGGGGCAAGAACTGGTTTCACCTGTTACCTTAGCACAGGAGATAGATGCAGATGCTACCATTGCAAGCCCTATGGCTAAAAATATTGCCGCATTTTTACAAACCTTGGACGAGGACCAAAATCATGATAACGGTATTGAAATAACTGCTGATGTGGTCAGTGCGATCGGTGTACAAAGTTTGGATTTTTCAGGATCTATTTCCTCGTCATTGGCAGATATGGTCATCAACATTTCCAAGCAGACCGGTAAAATGTTCAATATTGTGTACCCTGAACAAGCGGCTGAAAATATGGCCAATGCACTTGATATGGAATATACACCTGTTCCAAATTTATCCCTTAGCCAATTATTGCCCTTGCTACAGTCCCTATATGCGGCACAAATTCCGCCGTCTGCAGTTTATAAAAATACTATGGACGAAAACGGCCTATTGGTTTCTACGGCAATAACGTTACGATATTCTGGAAGAGTAGTTAGGGAGCTGCAATATCAAAACCATAATGAAAAAGGTCTACCCACCACTATACTTAAAACAGAGGTTGGACCGGGACTAATAACTTCATCGTGGAGTTATCCCATAACCGAAAAAACAGAGGTACAAGAGCTGGTCTATAACGGTATGGACCAAGTTGAGCGTATTAACATTATTGACCCCAACCAAACGGTAGAGCACTATTATGTGATTACGGAACGGAATGATTTGAACCAGGCCGTGGTCTTTAACGAAACGATAAGGGAAAATTTAAATGTTTATGTTTCTGAAAAACAGTTTACACATATTTATGAAACAGGTATGCTTATAACGGAAGAGTTGAAAAGTACCTATACAAGCAATGATGAATTAAATCAATATTCTTCCCTTAGTGAGTATGAAAACACGACTATTTTTGCTTATGATGCACAATTGAACTTCTCCACTTTGGATAGTGAATATTCTAATAATTTCACTTCTCAATATCAAAATGAAGATCCTTATGTCAGTAGTTCAAGTTCAAAACAACATACTGATTTTGTGTATACTCCTGAACATACCTTAAAGGAAAGAAAATTGACCGGGCAAATTACGTCTAATGATATTTCACAGACTTTGGAGCAAGTGTATCTTTTTGATGCCAATGAACTTTTAACGGAAAGTAGGTACAGTAATAGTTTTGGCAATGAATCTATCTCCTTGTACAATGAAGGATTTCAGATTAGTTATGAAAGTTATTTTGAAGGACTGTTAGACGTTAGGGTTACCTATAACGTAGATGGTTCATTTGAAGAAACCAAATATGTTTATTACGAAAATGGGGAATTGGACTATTCTTATAAACAAACCTGGATGCTTATGCCCGCAGGATATTATGATATTGTCAAAACCGAATATTTTGATGACCAAGGAAATATTACCGAAACGACTGATTCTGAATTTTATGAGGATGGGGGCATCTATACCACTACTTCATATGATGAAAATGGTGAAATTATATGGAAAGACTATTATAATGAAGATGGGTATTGGGTTAAAGAGGAATATTATGAAAATGGACTTCTTGATTATACCTATATTTTTGAATATGATGGTAATGGTTTGCGGACTAAGGCCGAGGGGTACAACGCGCAAAACGTACTTGAGTCCATTTATCTGTACAATGAATTTGGAGGATATATCTCTATTGAGTTTTTTGACAATGGTGTATTAACGGAATCCTTGGTATATGCTTATGATGACCTTGGTACCCTGACCCAAGTAGAAACATTTGATGCCAATGGCAACCTAGTATATTTTGATAAATATGACCAATATGGGTATTTGGAGTATTATGATTTTTATGAGGATGGTATTTTAATTCTACGCTCTTACTTTAATACGCTGAACCAAAATACAAGGACGGAATATTATGAACAAGGAGAGATCAGCTATTATTACATCTTTGCATATGATACCAACGGAATCATAATAACGGTTGAAGGATATTATGGCACCAATGTCTTGTTCAGTATTGAGTATTATGAAAATGGAGATTTGATACGTATAGATTATTATGATGAAAACGGTAATATCATAGATTCTTATGACCCTTCTGGTAAATCAATGAGCCAATTGGTCAATACCGCATCAAAATACAATGCAAAAGCCAAAACGATCAATACCATAAGGAATCAGGTGGCCAAACATAATAAAATGATAAAATTGCGTAGTGCTAAAATTCTACATGATAAACATGAAGGTACTACCGTAAAAAAGATTGTTAAATCTAAATATGCCGTTAAGGACAAGGCAAGATTATAGCGTTTTAGAATATTTTATCTAATACACAAAAACCCCTTGGCGATTAGTCGCCAAGGGGTTTTTTGTCTTGAAGTTTTTTTAGTTTATACCCAGACCATTGGATACCCCATCCTCGTCAGGATTTACAAATACCAATTTTCCTTCGTTATTTTCCGTCATCAAAATCATGCCTTCACTCTCTACACCGCGAAGTGCACGAGGAGCCAAATTGATTAAAACAGTTACTTTTTTACCCACAATTTCTTCTGGTGTAAAACTTTCTGCAATACCAGAAACAATTGTTCTTACATCTAAACCGGTGTCTACCTTAAGGACCAAAAGCTTTTTGGCCTTGGCCATTTTTTCAGCTTCGATAATGGTTCCTACCCGCATATCCAATTTTGAAAAATCATCGAAGGTAATCGTTTCTTTTTGTGGCATTAGTTTCTTGTTTTCGTTTTCGTTCGCTTTTTTGGTGGCCTCCAATTTGTCCAATTGTGCCTGTATTTCACTATCCTCAATTTTTCTGAAAAGCAATTCTGCCTGATGTATTTGATGCTTTGGTCGTAGCAAATCGTTTTCACCGGAAACATCGTTCCAACCAATACTTCCACTTTGCTCAGTCTCGGATGTTGAAGTTAAATTTAAAATATTCCTTAGCTTTCTAGCGGTAAATGGCAAAAATGGTTCACTTAAAATAGCTATCCCTGCTGCTATTTGTAGCGCCACGTTCATAATTGTCTTAACACGTTCTTCATCTTGCTTAATGACTTTCCATGGCTCTGCATCGGCTAAGTACTTATTGCCCAAGCGTGCCAAGTTCATAAGTTCTTGTCCTGCTTCCCTAAAACGATAACGTTCAATGGAGCTTGCTATTGATTCTGGAAATTTACGAAGCTGTTCTAGTGTTTCTGAATCAACATTAGAGAAGTTGCCAGCAGCGGGCACTTGTCCATCATAGTATTTATTGGTCAATACTACTACACGGTTAATGAAATTTCCTAAAATGGCTACTAATTCATTATTGTTCCTTGCTTGAAAATCTTTCCACGTAAAGTCATTGTCCTTCGTCTCGGGAGCGTTTGCGGTCAGGGTATAACGCAATGAATCTTGTAACTCCGGAAAATCAATTAAATATTCATGTAACCAAACCGCCCAGTTTTTGGACGTGGACAATTTGTTCCCTTCAAGATTTAGAAACTCGTTTGCAGGCACATTATCCGGTAAAATATAACTACCCTCTGCCTTTAACATGGAAGGAAATATAATACAGTGAAACACAATGTTGTCCTTTCCGATAAAGTGTACCAATTTGGTATTCTTGTCTTTCCAATAAGGCTCCCAATCCTTGCCTTCACGCGCTGCCCATTCCTTTGTAGAGGATATATACCCTATAGGAGCATCAAACCATACATATAATACTTTACCTTCACCACCTTCCACAGGTACGGGAATACCCCAATCCAAATCTCTGGTTACCGCCCTTGGTTCCAGCCCGCCGTCTACCCAAGATTTACACTGCCCATATACATTGGGTTTCCAGTCATCTTTATGACCTTTAAGAATCCACTCCCTTAAAAAATCCTCGTAACGGTCTAAAGGTAAAAACCAGTGTTTGGTTTCCTTAGTGGTGGGTACTGTTCCGGTAATGGTAGATTTTGGATGAATCAGGTCCGTAGCGTTTAAACTTGACCCGCAGTTTTCACATTGGTCCCCATATGCCTCCTCATTGCCACATTTTGGACAGGTACCAATTACAAAACGGTCCGCCAAAAATTGTTGTGCCTCTTCATCATAAAGTTGTGCCGTGGTCTCTTCTATGAAATCTCCTTTTTTATAAAGATTGACAAAAAATTCAGATGCCGTTTCATGATGTACAGGTGCAGAAGTACGTGAATAATTATCAAAAGTAATCCCAAAATCCATGAACGATCGTTTAATAATGGCATGGTATTTATCAATAATATCCTTTGGAGTTACCCCTTCCTTTTTGGCTTTCATGGAGATGGCCACACCATGCTCATCGCTTCCACAAACAAAGGCCACATCTTTACCTATTAAGCGTAGGTAACGGGCATAAATATCTGCCGGCACATATACACCTGCCAAATGGCCAATATGTATGGGTCCATTGGTATAGGGCAATGCTGCGGTAATGGTATATCTAGAGGGTGATTCTATCTTGGACATCAAAAATAAATTAAGCTGCAAAAATACTGAATTTGATGCGAGATTTACCAAATTCTTGTCAATTGTAAGTTGATGTGTTTCATAAAATAAGTACCTGCAACCTCCATAATTATACGAAAGCCTAGATTTAACGGTTGTATTATAAAGGATTGTATAATAAAGTAATTGGACATGAGTACAGGAAAAACCACAAAACTGATTTTAGACAATGATTTTAAATTAGCAGGAACTGCTAAGGATAAAAAGGATATTACCTTGGTACACAAGGATAAAAACCATAGGGTAAAAAAAGAACTATCTTTCCAAGCAGGAAAAATGAAATCTAAATTGGCATAAAAAAATTGCCCGATGCATTATCAATGTCATCGGGCAATTTTAATGTTTGGGAAACAGTTTAAGCTACCATCACCGATTTGCTCATTTTTTGATTTTGTACACTTATACGATAAATGTACTTACCGGTTGACAGTTGTTCGGGCATGCGCTCTCGTATATTGATTTCGGTAGAACCTTCAAACATCATTTCATTAAAAACGGTGCCTACGTTCTGACCTAGAATGTTATATAATTGAATATCCACATGGGCGGAAAAAGGCATTTCCAAATAAATATGCGGGGTACTGTCCGTAGGGTAAAAAGGTTTATGTACCACTGCATTCAATAAATCTGGATTAAAAGGGGTCTCCGCATCCTCATCTGGACGTACCGGTGGAGTAACTTCCCCATCACTATACGCTATATCTGGAAAGGGTTCGCCACTACAACTAAAGCCGAGATTTACAGGTACGTAGGGTTTGTAATTCAATAAATGTGCCTGTACCAATGGTATGTCCACACACAACCATTCTGCAAGAACCGTTGCGTACAAATCCCTAAAATCCATCGTATATTCTAGGTTACCACGACCGTCCGGGTCATCTAAGGTAGGGTGGTCGCCCACAAATGCGCTACCGTTAAGACCAGAGCCAAAAAATAGGGTAGGAGAGGCCTTTCCATGATCAGTGCCATTTGAGCCATTTTCAAAGATCCTACGTCCAAATTCAGAGAATGTCATGCTCAATACCTTATTGTCCTGTTGGGTAAATGCTAAATCTTCATAAAAATTGTTTACTGCAACGGATAGTGTTGTCATTAGACGGGCATGAGCTTCCGGTTGGTTGCCGTGGGTGTCAAAACCACCCATGCTAATCATATATACCTTGGTACCCAGATTTCCTTTGATCAAACGGGCCAACAAGGCCATTTGTCTTGCAAAGCCATTATCCTGGTATTCTACCTGATTTTGTCCACGCTCATATGCTTCATGGATAATACCGGAATATTCATACGTAGTGTTGGCTACCCCCCTTAAAAATTTAAGTTGATCACCATACATACAATTGTTGAATAGATTGTCCTCCAGACCATAGACCACACCAGATTCCGCAATTTCTTCCAATTGGTCTATGTTTGAGGTTACAAAGGCGTAATTGGTTTCATCTCCTTGAAAGACCAAACTACCAAATTGACCAATTTGAATGGCTGCTGGTGCTGCTGGCGGATTTATAAGATAATCTGGGTAGATGCTTTCAAAATGTCTGCCCATCCAACCGGTTGTTTCACCGCTAAAGCCTGTAGTATTAATATCGGTATTTGCAAAAATATCCGAACCTGTAAAGTGCGATAAACTTTGGCCTTCATAACCCACACCATGTACGGCCTTGAACTGTCCTTCCTGCCACATGGGGGCAAGTGCGTTCATATATGAAGGTACCCCAAACTCATCGGTAAGTTTAAGGACCTTACTTTCCGGCACGTAAATGTTTGGCCTGGCATTGGCATAACTGTCATATTGCTCTAAAGGTATTATGGTGCTAAGACCATCATTACCCCCAGAAAGGCGAATCAATATTAAAATGTTGTCGGTTTCTGCCGCCGCTATACCTGCTGAAAGTGGGGAAGGGGAAGAGGCGGTCAACATATTGGCACCTAACATCATTGAACCTGAACCGGCAATACCCATTGCCTGTAAAAAGGAACGTCTGCTCCAGGTTTTGTGTTCGTCATCATGGCCTTCATGTTGAAGACCTTTATATGGAGAGTGGTGTGAATTGCACATAGTTGTAGGTGTTATTTTAATTGAAACTCGGGTTGTCTTGCTAAATACTGTAGTAATAGATATACTTGAAAAGGGGCTTGTGGCCACGTGGCCAAGGTCCAGGATTCTTGGTTTCCCCCTTCATAATACACTTCTTCTATATCACTTCTAAAAATTGCAAATGCTTTTTCGTATTCAGGCTCGTTCAATAATCCTTTTGGTAAAATGAAATCAATAATTGGTCTTGCTACAGCATCAGGATTTGTGCTTGTTAAACCGGCATCACCAGAAATTTCAAGTCCTAACCTTCTAAATTGTTCATTGTCTGCCATATAAAAACCTTCAATGATACTTTCAATGGTAAGCCAACGCCCGATCATGAAATTGGTATTGATCCATGACCTGTCCCGTTGCCATCCGGCAACATCAAACGGTTCAAAGATTTCTTGGCTTAACAACGCACTATAATTCACCATTTCCGCAACATTGGTATCCGTATACGAAAAATCGGTTTCCTTTAATGTATTGAAATAAAAGTCGATTGGGCTTTTAATGATGACCCCTATAGCTTCATCATCAAAAAAATGCTGACTTTTAAATAATTGCCTTAGGACCGGGGCAATTTCAAAATTGCTGGCCTCAAATGTGGCCGCCATTTCATTTATAATGGTCTGGGCATTATTGGCTTCGTCCCTTGAATCTGGGTGCACAAAAAATTCGTATAGCTTACGGCAAATAAATTCCGCTATTTGGCCTGATCGTTGAGCAAAAAGATTGTCTATGACTTCATCATATCCAAAATTTCCGGTTTGGCCAAATATGGTTTTTGACCCTGCATCATGTCTAGTGGGGTCAAAAGTGACCGGGGAACATCCTATTTCCCCTCGTTCTACATAGCCGCTAAGGGCCCTGGCCGTTTCTATTATGTCTTCTTCGGTATAGGCAATTCCTTCGCCAAGTGTAAAAAGTTCATACAGCTCTCTGGCATAATTTTCATTGGGGTTGTTCCCATTGTTATATACCCCGTCCAAATAATATAACATGGCATTGGTAAGCCCTATTTCATGGACAAAGGTCTTAAAGTTGCCTAAACTGTTGCGTTGTAGGCAATTTATGTACTCATAGAGGTATCCGTTGCAATTGTATACTTCAAGTTCCGTTACAAAATGATTGCTCCAAAAGAAACTAAGTCTATCCCTAAGATTGTTGTTCAATAGGGCATTGGCATAAGTTAGCCTAAACTCCCTCTGTTGTTGATTTCGTAATTGGTTACGGGCCTCATCGTCCTCTGGGTAATTAGCGTTGGTCCAATTTGCCCAAGTTGGGGCAGGTGTGGGAGGCATATTCAAAGCCTGGTCTACTAAATTGTCGATAACATTACCAGCACTTTGACCAATGGTTTGATTTATAGTAGATACCGAGGCACTGAAACCCAATCTTCTATATAAGTGCGATGCTCTTATTTGATCTAACGGTGCATTGTATGGAGCAAGAGTAGAAGTATTACAATTAATGAAATATTCCATAATCTTAAATAGGCGTTTGTATTACGTTCGTAGAGTTGGGGCTTCTATGCTAAACGTTTCGAAATTTGCTATAGTATTATAAACTATCTATTTTCGATACTTCGTCTATCAAATAACGATATTATAAGCCAATTTAGCGTTGAAACACCGTTATTTTCGATGAATTACACATTTATGCAACAATATTATGGGGAAACATAATGAATTTGGAAAGGAAGGTGAGGAAATAGCGGTAGAACATCTTACCAAGAAAGGGTATAACATCCTATATAGAAATTACAGATACCTCCAAGCTGAAATTGATATTATTGCTAAAAAAAATGATGATCTCGCCATCGTTGAGGTCAGGTCCCGACGGTCTGATTATATTGAACCAATAGCCGAAACCGTTACCCCTAAGAAAATTAAACTTTTGGTTATGGCGGCCAATCATTATGTTACGGAGAACGATTTAGATGTTAATGTACGCTTTGATATCATTACCATTTTAAAAAATAAGATGCGTTTTGAGCTTGAACACTTAGAGTCCGCATTTTACCATTTTTAGGTAATAGACTGGTTAAGTAGATTTTATATAAAAACATTTTGTTTTATTTATAACAAGTTGTTATATTTGCACTATAACAGCAACCAAACAACAAAATGAAGACAATATCATCAGTCGTAGAAGAGTATATTAAAAAGAAACCATTTTTACAGAGTGCATTGGCTCAAGGAATCATCAACCTTACCTCATTATCACGTATTGTGAAACCGGAAATTGAGCATGAGCTAGGTAAGGATATACGTAACGGTGCTATTGTAATGGCCTTAAAAAGATTGTCCGATGATCTTGAATTTAGGGCAACACATAAAATCTTAAAGGTTTTGAAGAATATTGGTGAAATTACCGTTCGTTCTTCCTTGACCGATTATACATTTTTGGCATCGGATAAAATATTGGTACACCAAGCCAAATTGTTGGAAGAAATCAACAATAATCAAGATGTATTCTATACTTCTAGCCGTGGTGTCAATGAAATTAATATCGTGATCAGTAATGTAATGGACAAAACCGTTGAATTATTGTTCAAGGATGAGAAATGCACGCAAAAAGCAGAGGACCTTTCTTCCATAACCGTAAAGCTACCTGCAGAAAATGTATCTGTTCCCGGTATTTATTATTTTATTTTTCAACGTTTGGCATGGGAGGGCATTGTACTTTATGAAGTTATCTCTACTACCAACGAGTTTACGATTTTGGTCAATGATGAACAGGTGGATATGGCCTTTAAAACCATAAAGGATTTAAAGTCGCTCTAATTTTCCAAGAAATCTATTAGTTCCTTATCGGATTCGGGTTTGGCAATAATTCGTTTTTCATTGTCCAGAACAATGTAGGTAGGAGTGCTCTGGATACCAAAGGTTTGAGCATATTCACTCTCCCACTTACCTAATGCAATCGCATGGTTGAAATCCGGTAAGGTGGCGGACACTTTTTTCCAGTTGGTATCATTATCTTCCAAGCCTACCGCTATGATTTTTAAGCCATTGAATTTTTTTAGTTCCTTGTGCAGCGCAGGTAATTCCTTTAGACAATGTGAACAGGTACTGCTCCAAAATACAAGAAGGTAGTTTTCTGCCTTATCCATGGTAGATAAGGAATGCGTTTTACCATTTTTTTGCCAAGATATATCTGGTGATATAGCACCAATCCTTAGTCTAGATGCCATGGTAATTTCATCTACCATGGATTGATTGCCATTGGCAATGGCCAATTTTTTTAAATGATGTTCAAAAATATAATCCGCTACGTTGGACATCGCGTTGACATCAGCTATTTTCCATAACTGGTGCATAGCTTTCACTTGAAAGGATATTGGGGTGGCATTAATAAAATTGGCGGTTGTTTCTATATTTTTTATCACCTCTTGGTCTAAATTTTCTGCACTGTTAATTGTCAAAGGCAAAGCGGAAAAAACATAGCTTGAAAATTTGTCCGTTAAGAAATTGGAACCTTGCAGAATTTTGTCATTGACATTTAAATGATCAAAATGATGAGTTTTTTTATGTTTTAGAAAAAGTTCCAAACTTTCATATTGGCCTGGTATATATGGTCTATTTGCTTTGATGAAAATATGCGCAATGGTGCCATTGAATTTTTCTTCGTACGTCTTTTGAACGTTGTTCAGGTTTACTGTGAGCGTCTTAAACTTCTCTTTTGAGGTATTTCCGTTCTCATAATACTCCATTAATTGGTCCTGAGCTTCGGTAATTGCGTTAAAATAATCATTGTAGGCCTTATTTTCCTTGGAATTGGTAATGTTTAGTCCCTGATCCAAACTAAAGTTAAAAGTTATTTGTTCCTTTTTATCATATATAATATCAATATAAAATTCATCTTGCGGTACTGCATAGACTAATCTGTACATGCCCGGTTGCGCAGTTATGGGCATGGTCAAGGTAAAGGTACCTTCCTTAATTGAAGTATCTGTCACATAGCGTTCCCCTCCTGGGGTAAGTTCATAAGCTATAAGCCATTTAAAATCCTTGGCAGGTGAAAATTTACCTGAAATGGTTCCTTGGGCGTTCGTAAACCAAACACCTAACAAAATATATAGAAATAATAATGGTTTCATAACTGGTTAAAAGCAATTAACGGGCCAAAATATAGTGTTAATACCTTCTTGTGAGATAAAGGCTTATAATGTAAAATTAATAATTGCAGATCAATAGAAATTTATAGAGATAAAATTTATGAAAGGTTGTCTTTTATGGTTGAGCGCTCTATGCCCATATGGTCTAGCGCTTCCATAATCTTAATGATTTCCTTTTCATGTAAATAGCCGTCTGCAATTGCTACTTGATCCAGTAGTTGGGCCAAAACCTGTTTTTTATCCAAAGGCATATTGCCCAGTACTCTATAAGCTTCTTCTTTGTTTAAATCCCTTGCTTGACCAATAAAAAAAGTGTTAAAATCAAATCGCTGCATCAGTTCGGTCAATAATCTCATTTCGGCCGGATCTACCTTACTGTCCGCCAAAATAACATAATCTACCATTTTGACCAGGGCCAATTTCTCTTCTCTAGTAAAAGTCATACCATTAATCCGTTTCTTCGCCTATACCAATATTGATAAATGTTTCTATGATCAGATCCATTTCCTTTTTGTGCACAGATCCATCGGAAATGGCAACTTCATCCAAAATTTCCGCTAGTGCCTTTTTTTGCTCATAGGGAATGTTGTATAGGGTAACAATGGCATTGTCGTAATCCAATTGCTTTGTTCGTTCAATGAAAGCATCATCAAAACCAATTACTTTTTTTAACCTATTAAGTATTTCCAGTTCTGCGGGGTGAACTTTACCATCTGCATTTATAACCTCGTAAATCATCTTTACAAAGGCCGCTTTTACAAACTCTTCAAATTTCATGCGTATGTTTTAAAAGCAGAAAGATAAGTAAAAAGCAAGAATTTATAGGGTTCTAGGCGAACCAATTCATTCAGTTAATAATAACATTAGTCTTTTATTTATTAAACGGATACGGTCCATAAACGGCATCCCTGAATTTTTTATGCAAACCAATTTGGTCATATGGGAACAGTTGCACAAAAAGTACAGCGGTAAGTTCATTGACGGGGTCTACCCAAAATAAAGTCGATGCCGCACCATCCCAGTAAAATTCACCTACGGTTCCATTATTTTCCTCGGGCGTTTTGGGCGGTGCTACACGAACGGCAAAATCAATTCCAAATCCTACCTGACCTTTTGATGGTAGCCAAGAGCGTTCTGTAATACTGTCCGCCAATTGATTGGTTGCCATTAGTTGTACTGTTTCCGGTTTTAATATCCTGACATCATTCAATTGGCCTTCATTGACCAGCATTTGGGCAAAACGCATATAATCGTCCAGGGTAGAGGTGAGCCCGGAGCCACCCCTGGTCAGTGGCCAATGTTCGGTATAATTGTCATAGGTAATAGTATCTTGAACCAATACACCCTCATCTTTCCTAATATAAAGTTTGGCAAAACGTTCCCTATCCTCCTCAGGAATAAAATAGCGTGTCTCTGACATTTTTAATGGATCTAGAATATGGTTTCGGACATACTCACCATAGGGTTTACCAGATATTCTTTCTACCAATAGTGCTTGTACGTCAACGCTTGGTCCATATTCCCATTGGGTGCCGGGTTGAAACCATAATGGAATTTCTCCCATTTTCTGGGCCATTTCCGTAAGGGTATTTTTACGGTTCATGGCATCCGCTTTTTTCATTAGGGAACTTAAGCCCGGTATATCGTTTCTGTTGGGAAAACCTGCGGTATGTCTGGTAATGTCCCTAATAGAAATTTCCCTATGTAAATCCATTGTCTTTATATTGCCATGTTCATCTACTCCGTTATAAACTGTCATGTTAGTAAATTCCGGAATGTATTTTGATATTGGCTCATCTAATTCAAAGAGCCCATCTTCATATAAGGTCATTAATGCCGTACCGGTAATAGGCTTGGTCATGGAGTAGATTTGGACAATTGTATTGCGGTCCATAGGTTTTTTTGCCGCTATATCTGCAAAACCAAAGGCATTGAAATACACTTCTTCCCCATTTTCGAAGATAAGTGCGGAAACGCCGGCTATATTTTTGGTATCCACAAAATGGTTGAGAACCGAATCTATTCTTGCCTTTGCCAAAGGAGTAATGATGGCAGCTTCTGTAGGGCTTGTTTTTTTGGGAGCTTCCTTGCAGTTTATAACAAAAAACGGCACTAATAGCAGATAGTATATA
This sequence comes from Maribacter sp. MAR_2009_72, assembly GCF_007827235.1. NCBI lineage: Bacteria > Pseudomonadati > Bacteroidota > Flavobacteriia > Flavobacteriales > Flavobacteriaceae > Maribacter > Maribacter sp. MAR_2009_72. The sequence goes on from NZ_VISB01000001.1 coordinate 3,191,370, forward strand.
CCTTTCATAATATGTGGAAATGATGTCTTTTAAATGTACTAAATATAATCCAGTCGATTATCTAACGCGCCAATGCTAAAATCTCATTCCATATTTTACTGCTTACCTTCATGCCCTCTTTCCTGTTCTTTGCTCTTACAGCCAGGGTACGTTCACCGGGATAAAATGTTGCGCCCCCTTTTTTCATGGGGTCCACATCTTTAGTGTAGGCTATGATCTCATTAATAAGTTCTTCCTGAAGCTCCTTATCTGAGAATACACTGGGGTCAATACATAAAAATACTTGAGAAATTGCTGTCTCGCTTCCTTTTTGACCAATTTTAAAAGTGGAACTTCCTGCGGACAAAAGTGTAGCCAACATATCTAAAATCATGGATAGGGCAGAACCTTTCCAATATCCAACGGGAATTGCTCGGCCAGAGTCAATGATATCCTTTGGGTTTTTGCTTAATTGATCATGGGAATCCCATCCTCCATTAAAAGGTAAGGTTTCATTTTTTAAATGTAAACTTTCCATTTTGCCAAATGAAAATTGGGACATAGCCATATCCAAAACAATTTGGCCTTCTTTTCTAGGTATGGCAATTACCAATGGATTATTGCCTATGCGATTATGCTTACCACCCCAAGCAGGCATGTTTGGGGTGGTATTGGTGAACATTATTGCTATACAGTCCTGGTTTGCCGCTTGCCAACCGTAGGTGCCACCACGCATCCAATGATTGGTATTTCTTAAGGCTACCAATCCCATGCCGTGGTTTTTGGCCAGCGAAATTGCACGGTCCGTGGCAGTAATGGCATTTAGGACACCAGATCCCAAATTACCGTCCCAACGCTCCATACTTCCCATTTCAGCAATTTTAGTAGGTGATGCACCAATGTTTATAAGTCCCCTGCGTACATAATCTATAAATACCGGCACCCTATTAATGCCATGAGAAGTAATTCCGTCTAACGTACTTTCCGTATGTATTTTTGCTAATGTCAGTGCCTGGGTTTCTGAAAAAGAGTATTTGAGAAATACAGCTTTTAGCACTTTTTGCATTTCTTCCTTAGAAATTAAGACCTCGTTCAAGCTTATTAATATATTTTGGTTGAAACAACAAGATACACAAGTTGACAGGTCTTTTAAAACAATGGGCTATAAAACCAAATGATTACTGAAAATTGAATAGATTAAAGCAAAATGATCTTTCTAGAAAATAGATATTTGGAATAGGGATATGCTAACCTCTTTTTGCCTTCATCATACCTATGGCGTTATAAATATAGTTGATTAAATCATTTTCCTTTTCGTGAATAAAACCATCTGCCAAGGCTACATCCTCTAAAATTTGTGCGAGATTATTTTTCTTGTCCTGAGACATTTTCTTTAAGATAACTACACTCTGGGCCGTATCTATGGTACGTGCCTGTATTAGAAAATTACTGTCAAAATCTATGATAGACATTAATCTGCTCAATGCATTTATTTCGCCCTTATGTATTTTACCATCTGCAACAATTACAGCATCAATTACGTTGACTATGGCCAACTTTTCAGATAAATCAAAATTCATTAAACAATATTCTTTTCTTTTATTTCAAACGGCTTTAACGCTAAATAGGCCCGGTCTACAGACCTAATATTTTCAAATACCAATAATAAGCGTAACCCATTGCGAGTCTGTTTTTCTTTAATCTTGCACTGCTGTGCGTGAGATTGTACGTATTGTAAAACTTGTGTAAAGGTAGTGGTTTGATAAAATGCTGATTGTTGGTCACTAATAAAGTAACCGATCATTTTACCTTTTTTCATTACAATTTTCTCTAACCCAATACTGTTTGCAATCCATTTTATACGAACGGAATTCAATAAATCCGCAGCTTCGTCCGGCAATTCTCCAAAACGGTCTACCAATTGCGACTCAAATTTCTGTAACGCCTCTTCATCCTTTATTTGGTTTAAGTCTGTGTATAAGGTAAGCCTTTCCGTGATATTATTAATATAATCATCCGGGAAAAGTAATTCAAAATCAGTATCTAGTTGTGTTTCCTTGACAAATACCTTTTCTTGTGGCCCCTCAACCTCATCATATAAATCCTTAAACTCGTTCTCCTTAAGTTCTTCTATGGCTTCGGCCAATATTTTTTGATAGGTCTCAAAGCCAATTTCATTGATGAAACCACTCTGTTCTCCACCTAAAAGGTCTCCTGCACCCCTTATTTCCAAATCTTTCATGGCAATATTAAAACCACTGCCCAATTCCGTAAATTGCTCAAGGGCTTCTATTCGTTTACGCGCATCGGTAGTCATGACCTCATAAGGGGGTGTAATAAAATAGCAGAATGCCTTCTTATTGCCACGTCCTACACGACCACGCATTTGGTGTAAATCACTTAAGCCAAAGTTGTTGGCATTATTGATGAAGATGGTATTGGCATTGGTCACATCCAGACCGCTCTCTACAATAGTAGTTGATACCAGTACATCAAATTCACTGTTCATAAAGCCTAGCATTAATGCCTCTAGTTTTTTACCGTCCATTTGACCATGGCCAATACCCACCTTGGCATCGGGGACCAAACGTTGGATCATACCGGCAACTTCCTTAATATTTTCAATTCTGTTATGTATAAAGAACACCTGACCGCCACGTTCTATTTCATAGCTTACGGCATCCCTAATGGTTTCTTCGTTAAAACGAATGACTTGACTTTCAATAGGGTATCTATTTGGTGGGGCTGTGGTAATGGTAGATAAATCCCTAGCGGCCATTAAACTAAACTGTAATGTTCTTGGTATGGGTGTTGCTGTCAACGTTAGGACATCTACATTTTCTTTGATGGATTTTAATTTGTCCTTTACCGCTACGCCAAATTTTTGCTCCTCATCCACTATCAAAAGGCCTAAGTCCTTAAACTTTACATTTTTGTTGACCAACTGGTGGGTACCTATGATGATATCCACTTTACCTTCTGATAATTTTTGTAATGTTTCTTTTTTCTCCTTTGCCGTTCTAAACCTGTTTAAATAATCTACCGTTACGGGCATATCCTTTAGGCGTTCTGCAAATGTTCTATGGTGTTGAAAAGCCAAAATAGTAGTTGGTACCAAAACGGCAACTTGTTTACCGTTGTCCACTGCTTTAAAGGCGGCCCTTATGGCAACTTCCGTTTTCCCGAAGCCTACGTCCCCACAAATTAAGCGGTCCATAGGCCGTTCACTTTCCATATCCCTTTTTACATCTTCTGTGGCGGTACTTTGGTCTGGGGTGTCCTCGTAAATAAAAGAGGCTTCCAGCTCATTTTGTAAATAACTGTCGGGGTTATATTGAAAACCTTTTTCCAGCCTTCGTTTTGCATAGACCTTAATAAGGTCAAAGGCAATCTTTTTAACCCTGGTCTTGGTTTTGTCCTTTATCTTTTTCCAAGCTCCGGATCCTAATTTGTATATTTTTGGCGGGGCACCGTCCTTACCGTTGAATTTTGAAATTTTATGTAAGGAATGTATACTTACGTATAGAATGTCTCTTTCCCCGTACATAAGTTTGATGGCCTCTTGTTTTTTACCCTCAACATCTATTTTTTGAAGTCCGCCAAATTTACCTATGCCATGGTCTATATGGGTAACATAATCCCCAATTTCTAATTTATTGAGTTCTTTTAGGGTAATGGCCTGTTTCTTGGCGTAGCCATTTTTTACATGGAATTTATGGTAGCGCTCAAAAATTTGATGATCCGTATAACAGACCAATTTTTGGTCCTCGTCTATAAAACCTTGAAATAAGGGGAATACTATAATCTGATAATGTACTTGTTCGTTAACTTCCTCAAAAATATCATGAAAGCGTTTTGCCTGTTGTTCGCTTGCGCAGAAGATGTAATTGGTATACCCCTGTTCACGGTAACTATTCAGGTTTTCTATGAGGAGGTCAAACTTTTTGTTGAAAGAGGGTTGGGGTTTTGTATGATAGGCAATAGTTGTCGTTTCCTCTCTTTTAGCATCCATAGTAATACAGGTAAACTCTGCTAAATGCTTTTTAAAGTCAGCACCACCCATAAACAATTCTTCGGGTTGGGCGTGTTTTATATCTGTGGATAGTTTGGTGAACGCTTCTTTTGCTTTTTCAAAAAAATCGTCTAAACGACCGTATAGAAAATCGGTGTTTTTGGAAAATACCAATGTTTTGGAAGCCACATAGGATAAAAAACTTTGCCTTTTCTCGGTCAAAAATTTATTGGCCATATTTGGAACCACGGTAATGGATTTTACCTTTTCCTTAGATAGCTGTGTTTCTACATCAAATGTTCTAATGCTGTCTATCTCATCCCCAAAAAACTCTATTCTATACGGCTCATCATGAGAGAAGGAATACACATCCACAATACCTCCCCTAACAGAAAATTCACCGGGTTCGGTAACAAAATCCACTCGTTTAAACTTGTATTCAAACAGGACTTCATTTAAAAAATCAAGGGAAAGGGTATCTCCCAATTTCATTTTTAGGGTACTCTTATCCAGCTCCTTTCGGGTAACAACTTTTTCAAAAAGTGCATCTGGATAAGTGACTATAATGGCCGGTTTTTTTCTGGAGTTGATCCTGTTCAAAACCTCGGCACGTAATAGAACATTGGCATTGTCCGTTTCCTCAATTTGGTAAGGTCTTCTATAACTGCCGGGATAGAACAATACATCGTTCTCGCCTACCAAGCGTTCCAAATCGTTCAAATAATAGGCGGCTTCTTCCTTATCATTAAAAATTGCCAAAAATGGTCGGTCGGTACTTTTAAAGACATGGGTCAATACAAAAGATAATGAGGAGCCGGTAAGTCCTTTTAATTGTATTGTTTCGGTTTCCTTGTTTTGAGATTGGGCAATAGTTTTCAGCAGTTTCCCAGTTTGGGGAGACTGTTCATACCGTTGTTGGATTGAAGAATGACTCAACAGAAAAAGATTTTTGCAAATATAAGGATACGGTCATAAAAGAAATGTGGATAAATGACGTAATTTCAGGGTGTAAAACGTCTATGGAATATTTTTAATTTTTCAAAAATATATTTTACCTAATCAAAATACAGGTAGTTCGTCGATAAAATAAAGCATTTCATCGTAAAAATATAAAATCCTCTATTTTTATAAGGGTTTTTTAGGTGCATTTAAGGCCAGGTTTTTTTTAACTTGAATGGAAACTAAATACGCCAACCAAATGAAAATACCTTTAACTACTAGAAGTATTCCTTATTTCTTATTGACTTTCCTAATTCTTCTCCATGCAAGATGTGTAGAGAAGGACATTATAGATTTGGATATTAAGGACATGGATAATATTGAAAAGTCTTTAATTGATAATGAACAAAATATACCAAGCCCAGTGTTTGAGGTAAGTTCAGAGGATGTTCCACATGTAATTGGCACTATTGAGGAGTTAACTGGTTCAAGAAGCCTTGAATCCAAAAATGTGTACTTTAAAAAGGGGCTTATAGATATGAACTCTATCCTTAAAGTAAAGGATAAAAAGACTAAAAGGACCAATTATACATTCCAGGTATATGTTACTGGCCAGAAAGAAGGTGAGTTTTTTAACATGATTATTTCTGAAGACGAAAAAGGTAGGACTTCTAAACCTTATGTACGGCACTATGTCGTAAACCCAGAATATTTAGAAGAATATTTGGCTAGCGGGGAAGATTTCTCATATTTTAAGGGCACTTATTATACCTACCGTTTTGACAGTTTTTTCAATGCTGTGGACTTAGGTAAGGGCTCTAAGACTTTAAAAGGAAGTGATTGTGATTCTGATGGAACTACAGTTGGTCCGAGCCCAGGTGGTTCGGTATATAACCCTGAACTTATTCAGGTAAATGGTGCTAATAACTGGTATGGACCATCTTATTTTGGATACCTAAATTTTCCCAGTTCCTCTGCCGGCACCTCAAATACAACACATAACACAGAAGCCTATGTAAATAATAATGAGGGGGGTACCAATGAGTATGCAGAAGTAGAGTCTACCTATGGAATTGTCCAGATTAGAACAGATAGTGAATTCATAGATGTTGATTTATATAGGGTGATAGCCACTAACGTAACAACTACCAAACTTAGTGGTGGTAATTTTTATATTAATAATGCCGGGCAACAGTGTAGTATTAAGATTACTACTAAAATTGTGTATATAGATGGGAATTCCGTTTTAGTAACCGAATATTCTGGATGTGATGATAGCCCAATGCAAAAAACGGCCCGTTCTCTTACCGCGGCTTCTAGTGATTGCCCAGACGGAGACGATGGGGAAGTGGCGGTGTTTAATAGAGCAACTGTAAGGAATATAAAGGAAAAATTGGATTTGGAGTATTATACTCCTGAATTTGACTGGATATCTTCCAATCATGCAGAGGCTGATAGATTGAACAATTTTATAAAAGCAAACACGAATACCACAACAGGTGTACTTGATTCGGTGGCTAAGGAGTTTGGCCTTATTGCTCTAAAGGCTTTGATGGAACGATATAAAATTGATTATGAGAATGAGATTGTAATACTCGACCCTAGTTGTGAAAGTTTTGATTTCTATAATGTCGGCACTACAGGTGTACAGGTTGCAGCAGTAAATGGAATATGGGATGTGGTTACCAAGTGGGGTAAATGTCCTGGTATTGGTGTCGCTGCATCTTATCAAACCTATTATTTCCACTTACCATCATATAGAAATAGTTCTTTAGCAGCAGAACAATCAGCGGATGCCTTGGCTAATGCGTTTTTTGATTTGCAATCATGGTTTCGTAAACAACCCTGTAGTCAGATAAACGCTGGGGTTCTTGCATATAAAATGGATGAGTTTATAAAAGAGAGTTTTGAAGATATTGGTGGTCAAGCAACAAGAAGTGCTCCAAACGGCTGGAAAGGGGTTGCTCGACCATATAGGGAAGATTATACGGATTCTGATAATTGCTATTAAATGAAAGTTTATTTATACCTTTTGCTAATTTTTTCCAACGATTATCAAGAAATGAATATTGATTATGATTTTTTGGACAGATCAATAACAGAGTTATTTCAAGGTCTAGAATATATTGAATGTAACAATGAAAATTTTACAGAATGTTATTTCCCTGCTAGTAATTACAGCACTATTTCCGGAACCCCAACAAACTATAATTTTTTGGGATTTCCTGTACAGAAAATAGGAGCATATGTCAACACAGAAAATGAATTGAAAAAATTAACATTATCTGTCAAAGTACCTAACGGTCGTTTATTTTATGATAAAGTGGTAAAAAAATACGGAATGCCAGAAACATCTAGCTTATCACAATTTTATTTAGAAAAATATGGATACAAAACTCCCATGGAAATCGAAAAGGATTCATGGAATGAGTCTTATGAAAATATTAACAAACCAAAAATGGAGGATCTTTCCATTATTAAGAGTTCCAATTGGTATGGTATAAATGAAGGTTCTGGACGAACTTCAATAGGAATGGTAATAAAAAATAAAACCAACCCTCAAAATTTATTTTCTGAAAAGGAGATATGGATAACCTTCATAAGAGAGAAATATTAGTTCCCCTTTTGGCGTGAGGATATTGCTCGTGCCTAAACCATTATACTAATACCCCCAGCACAAGCGTGACGCTTGCGCTAACTAGGGAAGGTTCACAGGCGTTTATAAAAGAAAAGGAAATGGATTATTTCAACAATAATGTCGGAAGAAAATAGGAAGAAATCAATCAACAGGAATTTTTGTATTGATAGAAGCCGTAAAAAATGCTGGGGATCTTAGGTATTTAAGTAATCACACGTTTAAAAATGGTTTTTATAATGCGAACAATAGTTCAATTCTGATTCCAATAATCAATAAATTGAAAATAAAATGGTTAAGAAAATTATACTTTCAGTTTTGATTATTTCTTTTTTTTCTTGCAAAAAGGATCACAAGAGAATCAGAATTTTAAGCTTCAAACAAGAAGAAAGACTTTTAGTTGAACCTTATGGTTTAATGCCCTATTCCATGTTTAATTTAAGGATAAAAGGATATGTAAATGATACAATTTATTTGAGAACTGAAGGGGTCTATAACTTGGAGTTCAAGCTACATGGTAAGATAGATACTCTATGGAATAGTGATTATTATGGTGAGGGGCCAATTGAATGTATATTTCTGCCATATAAAGCAACTGAAGGACAGTTAGATATTGAAATGAAACTATAGGCCTTACCATTTGGTCCAAAGGAAGTTTTTAAAGTATAATGACTAACAGCGAGTTTATAGATGTTAATTTATACAAGGTGATAGCCACTAACGTAACAACTACCAAACTTAGTGGTGGTAATTTTTATATTAATAATGCAGGGCAACAGTGTAGTATTAAGATTACTACCAAAATCGTGTATATAGATGGAAATTCCGTTTTAGTAACCGAATATTCTGGATGTGATGATAGCCCAAGACAGAAAACGGCATGTTCCATTACCACGGCTTCAAGTGATTGCCCAGACGGAGACGATGGCGAAGTGGCGGTGTTCAATAGAGCAACTGTAAGGAATATAAAGAAAAAATTGGATTTGGAGTATTATACTCCTGAATTTGACTGGATATCTTCCAATCATGCAGAGGCTGATAGATTGAACAATTTTATAAAAGACCATACGGTAAATGGGGTACTTGATTCGTTGGCGAAGGAGTTTGGGCTTAAAGCTTTGGAGGCTTGGATGGATGGGTATTCTGTGATATCCATTACTCCGTTAGTAAAATACCCCGTGGGAAGTGACTATGATAGTAATTACAAAAAACTAACGGAGTATTTAAAGAACCAGTTGCCAACTTTGGCAAACAATACGGCCATTGTAAATGCGTTTAAAGAATATACCAATGCCACAACGGAACAAATAGAACAAATTTTAAAATGGGGGGATGGTCCTGAGATTGTTATTAAACAATTGGAATCAGTAAGTGGTCATTTTAGCGAACCCAATACGTTAGAAATTGACATCGATTTGATTAATAATTTGGAAAATTCAGTTTCTGGATCGACATATAGTGAAAGTTTACTCTTCTTTATTGCAGTGACCATATTGCATGAGGCAGTACATTATGGCGATTTTAAATATAATAATGATTATTGGACTGGAAATTACCCATATACAAATGAAGAAGGATGGAGATTTGAAAATCAGGTATACGGTGGAGCCGTTATAATTAACGAAGAGGGAGAAATTACAATAGTACCTTTAAACTAAATAATATGAAAAAGAATATTCCAATCATATTTCTACTTTTTGTTTGTTGTAACTCTGAGAGTTTTAAAAAACAATCTGGAAGTTTAAAAACTAATTTTTATGACCTGTATTATTTAGAAATCGCAAATAGAAAATCAAATTTCTATCACTCAAATATTGATTCATTGGTTTTAATTAAAAATACTGATAAGATGTTTTCAAAAATGATTCATCTGGGATTAATCGATTCTGCAAGTGTTTTAAAAATAAAGGAAAGTAAATCGATAAAAGAAAATGCTCAATATAATATTGAAGTAACAGATACTGTTAAATTATTAATTAAAAAGTTAGCAGGTAACTTTGAAGTTTTTGATTATTTGTCCAAGCCAATAGAAATTTCGGGAAATAAGCGATTGCTTTTTTTTGAAAACCAGCATAAACTTGGTTATTCAAATGGCGTCGTTTTTTTCACCAAAGAAAAGGAAGGCTGGCGTTTAGATTCAATTAAAGTTCTTGATAATTATCGTGGAGGTTCGACATCTTGGTAGTAATGCCCAAATTGCATTTGAAACTCCCAACAAAATAATTCTTGATTTAGATTTGGTTAATTATTTGGAAAATTCAGTATCCAGTTCTCAATACGGTGAAACAATTTTATTTGTAGTAGGGGTAAGCGTATTACACGAAGCAGTACACTATGGTGATTTTACATACAATAATAACTATTGGCAAGGAAGAAATGATTGTCTTGATGGCGAAGAAGGATGGCTTTTTGAGGAAAGTGTTTATGGTACCAATGTAGGGATATTAACTGATGGAACGATTTATTTTTTCGACAGATGCGATTGATATTAATATATTTAAGTATAATTTGTTTTTTGGTATCCTGTAAGCAAGAATCAACAAATAGTAATTTACAGAAAAAGAATGAGCGTACTAATTTTTATGATATATACGTCCATGAAATAACAAAAAGAGATAAGGACATCAAATTAAAATTGCAAAATTTTGACTCTCTTCTTGAAGTTAATAATTTGGACAAGCTTCTAAATACTGCCCTAAAAAATAATCTAATTGACTCTACCATGATTAAAGGAGCCAATAGTAAATATCCCATAAAATTCTCTGATTCAATTTCAACATTGTTCAGGAAATCGAAGCAGAAGGATAAAATGGCTTTTTCCAAACCTTTTGTCGTAGATAGTAACTGTGTCATATTTGCCCAAACAGATAATTCATACGGGGGTGTATTTGAGATTATTTTTATGTCTAAATACAATCAGACTTGGAAATTGGACAGTACTCAAATTTTAATGAATTATAGAGGTTCTAATTTTAATAATGCTTATGCTCCTGAGAACCAAATTATAATTTCCCCTTGGCGCAATCTATTGCTCGTACCTAAACATTATATACAGCTAACCTCAGAACAAGCGCGACGCTTGCGCTAGCTAGGGAAGGTTCACAGGCGTTTATAAAAGAAAAGGAAATGGATTATTTTCAACAATAATGTCGGAAGAAAAATAGGAAGACATAAATAAACTATTTTTGAATATCGACTTGGTCAACGGCATTGAAAATCTCAATAATTCTCAAGAATTTAGAGAAGTTATGGCCTTTCTTATTGCAGTGACAATTTTACATGAATATGAGTTCAACACTAAAATTTGGTAAGTACTGGTCAAAAATTATAGTAGTATTTTATATTTTGGCTATATTTTTTTTAATAGTATATGTAGAGGATTTTTTCGTTTTCTCTATTTGGGATTCTTACATTGTAGTTGATAAGAATATTATTATCATAGGTTTGACCATTTTTATGATTATTTTTTCTTATTTACTCTTTGCCAGATCAAAAAAATATGAAAAATGATCTTAATATCCGTTGAGTATCATAACTCTGTAATCCCAACTATTAGGAGTTTGTCCTCCCGATGGCGCAAGTATCTTGCTCTTACACCGCCCGTTCCCTAACCTTGGCAATCACGGACTGCCCCGATGGGGAGATGGTGGTTTTGCCCAAAACTAAAGTAAATTATATAAAAAATTCTCTAGGTGTAAGCTATTATACTGAGGAGTTTTATTGGATTTCCAATAGTAATAACATAGAAGAGGTAGCTGCATTAAACAATTTTGTACTGGCCAATACGGTTAATGGGGTGCTTGATCCGTTTGTGAAGGAGTTTGCTCTTAAAGCTTTGGAGGATTTACAAGAATCCGTTACATGGACAACATTAAATCAAATTATAAAAGAAAATTTTAAAAATTATTGATGATAAAAGCTCAGGATTTAAAGTGTTAGCAATTAGTTCTTAAATTAAAAAAATGAATATTAAAATATTAATTTTAACCGTATTCCTTTTATCAATATGTGCGGATGTATATTCACAAAAAAAGGTTAGAAAAGTAGGTAGAGACACGTTATTTTTCAAATACGACACCAACTTCCTTCAGAAAACGGAAAAAGATAGTTCATTGTTTTATTTATCAAACATGCATAATAATTTAAGAGAAGGATTGAAGCTAAGTTTTAGACTTGAAGAATTGTTTAATGTAAAGAATGGAAAACCATTAAATTTTAAAGACTATTTAAAAAAAAGAGGCCTTTTTAATGAAGACAATTTTCAATATAAGTATATAAGGATTTTTAAAAAATTCGAAGACTATACGGTGATTTTTGTTGATTCTACTGAATACTCTGATTTAAGGTTTTATCAGGCAAACGCAATTTTAGATATAGAATAAAATACTTAAGTAGCTAACAACTTTAAAACATATGGATTGCCTTTTTTTCACAAAAGATAATTCTAAGAGCAGTTTGTAACTTTTAAAACAAACATGGTTCATCAGAAAAGCTAATTAATAAAAGAATACCAATATTATATTTTAGATATAAACCCTATTTTGTAATAAGTATTATTACTAAAATGTATCCCTTATAAGGATACCCAAGCAACGGATACCACTCATTTTAATCGAATATGGGTTACATTTTAAACCATAATTGTCAGAACTTCGAATACCATAAAAGATGTAGGTCTTTCCTTAGCGTAAAAATGTGGTTTTACAATTTGGTTCTTATATAAAATACCCTGACCTGAACAAAATTAATTACTCATGGAGAAAAAGAAATTTGATGTTTTTGTAATAGGTAGTGGTATTGCCGGCCAAACGGTGGCCAAAGCATGTGTAGAAGCAGGAAAGAAAGTGGCCATTGCAGATATTCGTGAGTTTGGAGGTACTTGTGCCAATAGAGGATGTGACCCCAAAAAAGTATTGATCGGTGCTACGGAAGCATTGGAGCAGGCTCACAATTTAAAAGGAAAGGGATTGCGAACTAAAACCACGATTAATTGGAAGCAATTGCAAAATTTTAAACAAAGCTTTACCGATAAGATACCTGCTGGCACAGAAAAGGAATTAAAGGATCTCGGAATTAAATTATACCATCAATCCCCTAAATTCTTGGATGAACAAACTCTTTCCGTAGAGGGTAAAACGGTTTCCGCGGAAAAAATTATCATTGCAACAGGCTTGGAGCCAAGACCTCTTTCTATTACAGGAGCCAAACACCTTAAGGTCAGCGACGATTTTTTAGATTTGAAAAAACTGCCCAAACAAATTGTCTTTATTGGAGCAGGATATATTGCCATGGAATTTGCACATATTGCAGCTAGGGCTGGAGCTAAGGTTACTGTTTTGGATACAGGAAAAAGAGTTTTAAAAGCTTTTGATCCGGACTTGGTGAAGGAACTGACCAAATATTCCGAATCTTTAGGGATTAAATTTATATTTGGAGCTAAGCCCACAGCCTTAAAGAAGAAAAGAAAGCGGTATAAACTTACCTATGAAATTAAAGGAAGTTCCAAAATCATTAAATCCTATGCGGTATTCAATACTGCCGGTAGGGTGCCTGCAATTAAGGAACTGGAACTGGAGAAAGGTAATGTAGACTTTAATGAAAAGGGGGTTGTTACCAATGGCTATTTGCAAAGTACTAGTAATACCAACGTTTATGCTTGTGGAGATGTTTCCGATAAAAATTTGCCTTTGACCCCATTATCCGGTAGGCAAGGCTATGTGGTTTCCGAGAATATTTTAAAGGGGAATTCCAAGGAACTAAGCGTTCCTGTAATTCCTTCAGTGGTATTTACACTACCCAATTTGGCCACGGTTGGATATTCGGAAAAAGAGGCCCGTGGTAGGTATAAAAAGATAAGGGTAAATTATGATGTAGTACCCGGTTGGTTCAACGCTAAACGCATTAATGCACCGTTGTATGCCTATAAAGTGATTATGAACGATCGTACAGGAGAAATTGTTGGAGCTCATTTGTTGGGACCAAATGCCGGCGAAATAATCAATCTTTTTGCATTGGCCATTAACAAAGGTATGACGGACAAGGATATTAAATCTACCATCTTCACATACCCAAGCTGGGCCAATGATTTAAAGAGTATGGTCTAAGGTTTTTGCCGTAACCGCTCTTGAAGTTTTTTAAACGGATTTGTTCCACGATTTTTATATCCATGTGCCATGATGGCCAAGAGTAAGAGTACACAGCCCGCCAAGGCCGTATTCGCTATGGTAGAAAATGTGTCTTGGTGCCGTATATAAATTGCGAACAAGGCCCAAATGCCTACCGCAGCAAATTCTCTCATGTTCCTTTTCCATATCATAAGCAGGTTCAAAACAATAGCAACTATAATCATATTTACGGTCCAAGCGGTTTCAGAAAGAATGCCACCGTTCCAATCAAGTTTACTTAGATAAGCCGAAATATTTGCTATAGTTGCTACGGAAATCCATCCGCTATAAAAACAAATAGGCCACCATACAAAGGCAATGGTAGTAATGGGAGCGTCCCAACGTTCCATATTGGTGTTGAGGATTATTTTGATGAGGGATACTAATATGCCTAGCATTATTAGCACGGAAAGACCGGTATAGTCATAGACAAAAGCAAATACCCAACAACAATTTAAAATATTGGCTATTGCAAACCAATACCCGGTCTGCTCTATAAAAACACTTTTCTTATTACTAAAAAACGCGCGCCTTACTTGAAATATTCCATAAACCAAAAGTGCTAAGAAAATGACACCCCAAATGGCAAAGGCAAAGCCTGCCGGCGTAAACAGATTTTCATAACGTGCACTTATTTCACCAATAGTAGTATTGTTGAACGACATGGATTGGGATATGTAATTGACCCCAATGACCAATAGTACCGATACTAAATTTATAATGGCCAGTCTTTTCTTCATAATACTCAAAGCTATCATGTTAAATTTAGAGAAAAGAACTTATATAAAGAATTAAATGAACTATTTACGATAGCGACGCTTTTTCTTTACCTCTTTTATAGGTACAGGTAGCACAGCATCTCCTAGTAAGGCAAATACTTCGCAACCTTCACAAGGTTCTAGCGTGTAGGTTCCTGTAAACTCACCAAACGCAGGTAAAATCATTTGGTCTATTGTTTTATAAAAGCAAGGTAGTTTAACGGACTGGCGTCCCAATCCACTTAATTTAATGGCAGGGTGAATATGGCCGGAGAAATTAAATAGTCCGTCACTTTTCATAGGGTGGTGGGTCAATAAAAAAGAACCTAGTACCATTTCTTCCACTACGTTTATCCCTATTGCCTTGTACTTTAATGGGGACAATATATCATGGTTGCCGCTGACCAAAATAATATCCAAGGTTTTTTCTTGTACCCAATTCTCGAAAATTTCCCATTCCCTATTTAACGATGAGTGGAACAGATCACCCATAAAGACTAGGGTCTTTGGTTTAAAGTATGCAATGGACTCATCCATCATATCAAAATTTTTTTGAACTGCGGCCTGCGGTACGGCCGCTCCATATTTTCTAAAATGCGATACCTTTCCCAAATGCACATCACTTACCAAAAGCATGGATCGTTCTTCCCAGAAAAGTGTTCCGGAGAAATGCATTTTAAAGGATTGATCACGAATTTGAATGGGGTGGGCCATAAACAGACAAAGATAATAAATAGAAAGCCGATCCGTTATGTCTTGGTAATTTTAAACCAACCTTAATAATATCCACATGAAAAAAGTATTTATTTTTTGTAGTATAATAGCATTGGGCCTATTTGCTTCTTGTAGTAACGATGAAAATACGGAAGAATCTGAAAATGCGTTAATTGGATCATGGCAACTTGTTGCAGAATACGATAATGATGAGCCTTATGAATTGACTGCTTGTGAACTTGAACAGACTATTGTCTTTAAAGCGGACAACTCTTATCAATACATAAGCTATTCTCCTACGGATGATGAGGGAAGTGAATGTGCGGTAGATGATTATTCTACCATTGGTGACTGGTCTATTACTTCTAAAGGAAAGATGATGATTTCAGATGAGTATATAGAAATAGAAGTAAATTATACCGTATCTGGAGATACATTTACGATGTCCTATACCGATTCTTATGATGGCGAGGAATACACGGTAAAAAGTGTCTATACCAAAATTTAAATTATTGAATATCAATATTGTTGACCCACTATGGCCAAAAGTTATAGTGGGTTTTTTATTTTTTCATTAGCAGGGCGGCCATTTTTTTTATACGATCTTCTAATTTTTCACTTGATAATTTTTCCCTGTTCATACGCTCGGTAATCAATGGAAAAGAGAATGGTGTAGCCTTATCACATTGTTTCCATATAATGTTCTGTGTGGCAATACGCTCTAACGATAACCGTAAACGTCCTTCTTCCAACTGATGTTCAAAGGTTTCCGTAAAAGCTTGTTGGTAAAGCAAATTCTCCGGTTCGTAATCACGAAAAACATCGAACAATAATTGCGAGTTGCTCTGCAAATGTTTCATCTTGATGTTCTTTTTAGGATAGCCGGTAAAAACCATACCACTAATAATGGCCACGTCCCTAAATTTACGCCGTGCCATTTCCGTGGCATTTAGACTTTTTTGCAAATCGTCCAGCATATAATCCGTGGAGAACAGATCATTATCAAGAACTTGTTGTATATCTATGGGTTGGTCGGATAAAAGCTCAAAGCCATAATCGTTGAAGGCCAAGGAAAAAGTTATGGGCGTCAATAGACTAATACGGTACCCTAATAAACTACCCATGGCCTCATGCACGAACCTACCTTCAAACGGATAAAAGATATGGGTATACCCTTCGCGGGTTTTGAAGGATTCTATTAAAAATTCATTGGGCCTGGGCACTATACTTTCTCTCCGCTGACGTTCAAATAAAGGGGCCAACGCCCGTATTTCTTTAGATTGTTTTTCTTTTGGTTCGCTAGAACTATAAAGTTCCTCCCTTAGTAATTCTGACATTTGTGCGGACAGGGTGAGTCTACTGCCCATCCAACTTGTAATTTTATTCGTTTTTTTATTGGAATTCCTTACTTGTACGGTCATATCCTTGATCCGTATAAATTCTAAATTCCTACCGGCAAAGGTAAATACGTCACCCCTGTTCAATTTAGATATAAAAAACTCTTCTACGGAACCTATATATCCGCCTTTTTGATATTTTACCGCTAAATTGGCATCGCCCACAATGGTGCCGATCTGAAATCTATGGCGCATGGCTACGCCTTTATTGGTTACGGTAAATTTGCCATCTTCCTCAACTTCTACCTTTTTATATTCATCATAGGACTGTAGGCTTTGGCTGCCCATTACCAAAAAATTCAACAACCATTGCCATTTCTCCACGGTTATCGCCTGAAAACAGAACGTTTCCTTAATCTCCCTGTAAATTTCCTTGGGGTAAAAACCATTGGATATTGCCAAAGTGGTCAAGTATTGCAGCAATACATCATAACTATTTAGATAGGGCAAACGGTCCTCGACGGAATTAAGTTTTACCGCTTTTTGTAATGCCGATGCCTCTATAAGTTCTATGGCGTGTGTAGGTAAAAAGTAAATGACACTTTCCTTGCCCGGTCTATGTCCGCTGCGGCCCGCCCTTTGTAAAAACCGGGCTACCCCTTTTGGTCCGCCAATTTGAACTACCGTTTCTACAGGGGCAAAGTCTACGCCCAAATCTAAACTTGAAGTACAAACAACTGCTTTTAAATCTTCATTACGGATCGCATTTTCTACCCAAACCCGGGTTTCTTTGTTAATGCTGCCATGGTGCATTGCCATTTCGCCGGCATATTCAGGATGTTTTTCCAATATTTTTTGAAACCAGATTTCACATTGGCTGCGTGTATTGGTAAATAATAAGGTGGTTGTACTGTGGTTGATTATTGGTACCACATCTTCCAATAAATGCAAACCCAAATGACCACGCCATGGAAACGTCTCCATTTTTTTGGGTATGATGCTCTTAACCGTGATTTTTTTATTGATATTGGCCTTGATCAAAATAGAATTATCAAAGGCATTGGTGCCGGGACCCAACAAAACTTCACGCGCTTGTTCCAAATTACCAATGGTGGCAGATATTCCCCAAATGCGCAATTCTTTTGAAATACCCTTTAAACGAGAAAGGGCCAGCTCCATCTGTACGCCTCTTTTGGTACCTAAAATTTCATGCCATTCGTCGACTACGATTGCAGAGCAGTCTTTAAAAATTTTATCATACCCCTTGGTGGCCAATAGTAATTGCAAACTTTCTGGTGTGGTAATGAGCAGGTCTGGCATTTGTTTCTTTTGCCGTGCCCGTTCTTTCGTAGATGTATCACCTGATCGGATGCCAACGGTCATTTGTGTGCCCAAGTCTGCCGTTACCCTTTCCGCAGATTGTTTTATTTCTTGGGAAAGTGCACGTAGGGGTGTTATCCAGACCGCTTTTAGTCCCTTTTTATGTTTGGTCCGGTACTCCGGATTCTGTTTCATATAGTTCAATACTATAGGAAACCAGAGTGCATAGGTCTTGCCACTTCCGGTGGGGGCGTTCAATAATCCGTTTTTACCCTGTAGAAAAGCCTTCCAAGTATCTTTTTGGAATTTAAACGGTTTCCAATGTTGTTCTTGAAACCATTCTTGGGCAATATTAAACAATTCTTCTCTGTTCATTTTCTGGTATTACCATCAAATTACTTGTAGCTATTTTTCAACGGATTCCTTACTTTTCTGTTCCTTTTTTTGGGTTTTGGATTCTTGGGCCGTACCTGGAATCAGTTGTCTTAGATCTTTCAAAGTATTGGCTTCGTGAATATTCTTGTCCTTGCGCCAACGTAGCATTCTTGGAAACCTCGTTGCGAGACCACTTTTATGTCTTTTTGATAAGGCAATACCTTCAAAGGCAATTTCAAAAACATGATGGGGAGTAACGCTTCTTACCGGTCCAAAACGTTCCAGGGTATTTTTTTTGATCCAGGCATCCAGCTTTCTAAATTCGGCATCGGTTAGTCCGGAATATGCTTTTGCAAAGGTGACCAGTTCTTTTTCTCCTTCGTCATTATCGTTCCATAAAGCAAAGGTGTAATCCGTAAACAAATTGCTTCGTCTACCATGGCCGCGCATGGCATAGGTCAGCACGGCATCAATGGTCAAGGGGTCTACCTTCCATTTCCACCAATCGCCCTTTTTTCTACCTACCAAATACGGGGAATCTTTTCGCTTGAGCATTAAACCTTCACTATGCATTTCACGGGCACGTTCCCGTTCTTTTGCAACGTCTTCCCATGATGTGAAATATATAGTTTGGGAAAGATGAAGGGGGATATCGCTTCGGCTACGCTCAGTGACCTTACTTTGGTTTTGTTCAGTGACATTTTTAAAAAGATTTTCCAAAATATGTCTTCGTTCCTTAAAAGGTAATTGGCGTATATCCTTTCCTTCCCATTCCAAGAGATCATAGGCTTTTAATATGACCGGTACTTTTTTTAGCAATGCAGCAGAAACTGTCTTTCTGCCAATTCTGGTTTGAAGGTCATTGAAGGTACCGATATGATTATTTGGATAGGGTAATATTTCACCATCTATGACCGTACCGTTGGGTATAGTGCCAATAAATTTTTCAAATTCAGGGTACTTGTCGGTAACCAATTCTTCGCCACGGCTCCATACAAATAGTTCATCATTTCTAAGGATTACTTGAGAACGAATTCCGTCCCATTTATGTTCTGCAGACCAAGCGGTAACTTCGCCTAAATCCTCTACTTCATCTTCTATGGCGTATGCTAAATAAAATGGATATGGTTTTGATAAATAATCACTTTCATTCTCCTCTAAAATGAGTTGTTGAAAGGTAATGGTGTTAGGGTCCCATTTACCCATAAGCTTATACGCTAAAATATCCTCATCTATTTCTGTAGCTTTGGCCAAGGCGCGCGTCATTAGTTTTTGGCTTACCCCAATTCTGAAACCTCCGGTGATAAGCTTTGTGAACACAAAACGCTCATAGTAGTTTAGGACCTTCCAGTGCTCGTGCAGATAGTTCTTCTTTTCTTCATCCGATTTTTTCTTCAGCGCAATCATTTCCCGTAGATATTCGGTAAGACTTTTATCCGAAGAAAGTTCCGTGGCGGGGATTATCAATGCGATGGTTTCGGCCAAATCTCCAACAATATGATAACTTTCCTCAAAAAGCCATAATGGAATATTGGCCAGTTCTGATGCCCATTCCCTTAATAAGGTCGTATTGACAGGTCTTGGAGGCCTTCTATGCGATAAAATGGCTATAGTCCATACCTTGTCAACATCACTTGCATTTCTAAAATAGGTGGTAAGCGCCTGAACTTTGACCGTTGTCTTATTGGTGCTATCCAATGCTTTTATGAGTAGAGCAAAATTTTTCATACCGTTGCCGTTGATTTTGAAGCTAACGCAACTTCTGTTTCTTCCTCCCCATATTGTGTGGCTTCCGTACGGGCATCGTAGCCCTGTTCCCGTAGGTATCTGGAAAATATGTCCGTATACCCGTGGGTGCATATTATTTTCTCTGCCCCGGTTTCCTTGATACTGCTCAATAGTCCGCTCCAGTCACAATGATCGCTGAGAACAAATCCTTTGTCCACGGCCCTTCTTCTCCTTGCCCCTCTAAAGGTCATCCACCCACTGGCCGAGGCCGTTACGTAGGGCACCATTTTGCGGATCCATGTACTGCCATGGGCACTAGGCGGTGCCAGTACAATGTTGCCCAATAATTGATCCTTTTTGGTATCCCTGGCAATCAAGGTGGTTTTTGGAAAATCTACCAAAGGGCGTAGCACCTCTGTCATGTTTTCAATAGCCCCATGGGTGTAGATTTCACCTATATCGGTATCAAGATATTTAAGTAGTCGCTGTGCTTTTCCCAAGCTGTAGCCAAATAAGATAGAGGTTTTGCCTTCAGCCCTATTCTCTGCCCACCAATTGTTGATATCCGCCAACACCACATCTTGAGGTGTCCAGGTAAAGGCAGGTAGGCCAAAAGTGCATTCCGTAATAAATGTATGGCATTTAATAGGTTCGTAAGGGGTGGAAATACCATCGTTTTCGGTTTTATAATCTCCGGTAAAAACCCATACCTCCCCTTTGTGTTCTACCCTTATCTGTGAAGAACCTATGATATGTCCGGCCGGATGCAGGCTAAATTTTACATTGTTTATGAGAAAGGGTTCTCCCCAGTGTTTTCCAGCTACATTTATTTCGCCTAAACGATGGGAAATTATAGGTACGTTTCTATGATGCGTAATGTAATTTTTATGACCATAGCGGCTATGGTCTGCATGGCCATGGGATATTATTGCCTTGTCCACAGGTTTCCATGGGTCTAGATATACATTTGCTTTTTCGCAATAGATACCCTTGTCCGTAAATTGTAAAAGGGGTGTTTTCATAGCTACCGAAAGTTACGAACTTTACAGGTAAACAAAGTTGTGGACAATGTAAACTATGACCTCTAAAAAATTTATATTTGCTCAATAATTAAAAATTACGATATGTCTTTTGCAGATTTATATACTAGTGGTGAGCACAGAAGAAATTTGGCCCATTTTGCCGCATTGGCAACATTGGCATCCATTGACGGAGAAATAAGTGCCGAGGAAAAAGCCTTGTTAGACCGTTTTGCAAGTAAATTGGATATTACCAAGGCGGAATATGAGGAAGTTCTTAAAAAAGAGAACAAGTATCCTATAGATTCTACTCCAGATTCTGAGAAAAGGCTTGAGCGTTTATATGACCTGTTCAGAATAATTTATTCTGATCATGCCATTGATGACGAAGAAATGATATTGATAAAGAAGTATGCTATTGGACTAGGGTTTACTGGTGAAAAAGCTGATAAGGTCATTGAGCGTTCTATAGCAATATTTGGCGGAAAAATAGATTTTGAAGATTATCTATATCTGCTAAAGCACTAAATATGTGCGGTAAAATATGAAAAAGGGAGCGTAACGCTCCCTTTTTTAATGGTATTTATTTAAAAATTCCTGAAGTTTTTCAACCATTTTCCTGCTACCGCAGAAAAACGGCACACGTTGGTGCAACTCTGTCGGTTCTATGTCCATAATACGGGTTTTTCCCCCAATGGCCAGACCATTGGCCTGCTCCGCAAGAAAGGCCATAGGATTGCATTCATAGAGCAATCTTAGTTTGCCACTTTCCGTAACACTGCTTTTAGGATACATATAAATGCCTCCTTTGATCATATTTCTATGAAAATCAGATACCAATGAACCTATGTATCTTGAAGTGTAGGGCCGGTCACCCTCTTCCATTTGACAATATTTTATATAATCCTTTACGCCTTGATGAAAATGGACGTAATTTCCTTCGTTGACCGAATAGATTTTACCTTCTTCTGGAAATTGCATGTTAGGGTGGGAAAGGTAAAAGGTACCCAAGGCCGGGTTTAAGGTAAACCCGTTAACCCCATCACCTGTAGTATATACCAGCATGGTAGATGTACCATATACCACGTACCCTGCAGCAACCTGCTTATTTCCGGGTTGTAAAAAATCTTCTATGGTTACCGGTGTTCCTACCGGTGTAACCCGTCGGTAAATGGAAAAGATCGTACCTACCGAAACGTTTACGTCTATATTGGACGAACCGTCCAGGGGATCAATCAGAACTATATATTTGTTCTGGTTATTTTTGTCATTACTGTTAATACTGATGAAACTATCCTCTTCTTCAGATGCAATACCACAGACAATTTCCCTATTGCGCAACGTCTGTATAAATTTGTCGTTTGCAAACAAATCTAGTTTTTGCTGGTCCTCACCTTGTATATTGGTTTCACCAACTCCACCTAATATATCTATTAACCCCGCCTTACTAACCTCATGGTTTACAACTTTTGCCGCAAGTCTAATAGCGTTGATCAATTTTGATAATTCGCCTGAGGAATATTGAAATGAATCTTGATTTTCAATGATAAACTCTCCAAGTGTTTGGTTTGTTTTAGGTGCCATGCTTTAGTTTATAGTTATTTACAAATATCCGATATTTTGTTAAACGTTCAATTTAGATTTTAATTTCATTTTTTAAATTTATAACTTTGTGTTTTATTTGTAACAATTATGGAATATACAATTCGAGAGGGACAACCAAAAGACATGGAACAGGTTTTGAACTTAATTCATGAGCTGGCTTCTTTTGAAAAGGAAGCACATGCGGTTGAGCTTAGTTTAGAGGATTTACAAAGAGATGGTTTTGAAGATAACCTTTTTCATTGTTTTGTTGCGGAAAAGGAAGATAAAATTGTAGGAATGGCATTGGTTTATCCAAGGTATTCTACGTGGAAGGGACCGGTAATTCATCTAGAAGACCTCATTGTGACCAAGGAAATGCGCGGAAGCGGTTTGGGAACCTCCCTATTGAACGAAGTTGTAAAATACGGTAATGACCTAGGTGTTAAGCGGATCAGTTGGGAAGTATTGGATTGGAACGAGCCTGCCATTGGTTTTTATGAAAGTAAGGGCGCAAACGTAATGCGCGATTGGGATGTGGTTCAATTAGATGAAGCGGGAATAAAAAATTACTTGAGCGCTATTGCTTAGGCATCACATTGATTAAATAAGATTTTAAATATAAAATATACTATGAGGGTTTTTAAATTTGGGGGAGCGTCCGTTAAAGATGCAAATGCCGTTAGAAATGTAGTAAAGGTTTTGAAAGAAGTAGGATATGACAATACATTATTGGTTGTATCCGCTATGGGTAAGACCACCAATGCAATGGAAGACATAATCAATGCCTATTTTCAGGACAAGAACGATATCCCTTCCAAAGTAGCGGAGTTGGTAGACTATCATCACGAAATAGTATCGGAACTATTTCCTAATGCACAGCATCCGATCTATAACGAAATAAAGATCTTAATTGATGAAATCAATGGTTTTTTGGTATGGAATAAATCTCCCAATTACAATTTTGTCTATGACCAGGTAGTGGGTTATGGGGAATTGATTTCCACAACCATCATAAGTGCTTATTTAAAGGAAATAGGCATTGCCAATAATTGGTTGGATGTGCGCAATTTTATTAAGACCGATAGTGTCTATAGGGATACAACCGTTAATTGGGAGCGTACACAGGAAAATGTTACTAAAATCGATAAAAAGGTATTGAACATTACACAAGGTTTCTTAGGTAGTGATGACAATAATTTTACCACCACCTTGGGCCGGGAAGGTTCTGACTATACTGCGGCAATCTTGGCGTATTGCCTTAATGCAGATTCCGTCACCATTTGGAAAGATGTACCTGGCGTATTGAATGCAGACCCCAGGTATTTCAAAGAGACCCAACTGCTTAACAACATTTCTTACAGAGAGGCTATTGAGCTTGCCTTTTACGGGGCTTCTGTTATACACCCAAAAACATTGCAGCCGTTACAGCGCAAGGAGATTCCCCTGCATGTAAAATCATTTATAAATCCTGTCAACAAAGGTACCACGGTAGGTAAAGGTGTGGGCATTGAACCAAAAGTACCTTGTTTTATCGTTAAGAAGAATCAAGTATTGATGAAATTGTCTTCTTTGGATTTTTCATTTATCGTAGAAGATAGTATCAGTGAACTTTTCAAATTATTCCATGAGCACAAGATAAAAGTTGACCTGATCCAAAATTCAGCCATTAGTTTTTCTGTATGTGTAGACAATAAATTTGGTGGCTTGGAAAAATTATTACAACAATTGCGGAGCAAGTTTAAGGTTGCGTACCATGAAAATGTTTCATTGTACACCATACGCCACTTTGATACCAAGGCCTTGGAAACCTTACAGAACGGACATGAATTGCTTTTAGAACAACGTGGTACCGAAACCGTACAGCTTGTGGTTAAATAACCCTAAGTTGCAACATGGGTTTTTAAACAAGTACCCTTCTGCTATTTTCCTATATTTACGATCTAAATGAGGAAGAGAATATGGGTCTAGTAACCGCTAAAGAAATAGCCAAGGCGATCAACCTTACCAAATATGGTGTTTTAGGAACATTTATTGGTTGGGTGTTAATGAAAGTTACCCGTATATCAAGTATCAACAAGTTTTATGATAGCATTGCGCATTTGGATGGCGAGGCTTATGCAAATGCTATTTTAGAACATTTTGAAATTGATTACGAAATACCGGAGGAAGATTATAAACGCCTACCAAAAGAAGGACCTTATGTGACCATTAGCAACCACCCATTGGGTGCTATAGACGGTATCTTACTTTTTAAACTAATGGTAAGGCAAAGGCCCGATTTTAAGATAATGGCCAATTTTTTATTGCAGCGTATGGTGCCTATTGAGCCCTATATTCTTCCGGTAAACCCATTTACGGAACACAGGGAGGCCAAGAGCAGTGTAGCCGGTTTTAAGAACACTTTACAACATTTAAGAAACGGTCATGTACTTGGTGTTTTTCCTGCCGGCGAAGTATCTACCATCAAGGACGGTAAACTTATTGTGGACAAACCATGGGAAGAAGCGGTTTTGAAATTGATACGTAAGGCAGAAGTTCCCGTAGTTCCAATTTATTTTCATGCCCGCAATAGTTCCTTGTTCTATCGCATTTCCAAATTTGGCGATTCTCTGCGTACCGCCATGATACCTTCCCAAGTTTTTACCCAGAACAATAGGCCTATAAAAGTAAGAATTGGTCAGCCTATATCCGTGGCTACACAAAATGAGCAGGAAAGTTTGGTAGAGTATACGGAACTTTTACGCCGTAAGACCTATATACTTTCCAATGCGTACGAAAAGGAACGTTTGATTGATCAGATACCAACTTCACTAAAGTTGCCCAAGCAGCCCAAAAAAATAGCTTCCGCGGTACGCAAGGAGGTTATGGAAGGTGAAATTGATAAACTTAGGGAGAAAGATTGCCGTCTTCTTCAAAGTAAGAATTACGAAGT
Organism: Maribacter sp. MAR_2009_72; assembly: GCF_007827235.1. Taxonomy (NCBI): domain Bacteria; kingdom Pseudomonadati; phylum Bacteroidota; class Flavobacteriia; order Flavobacteriales; family Flavobacteriaceae; genus Maribacter; species Maribacter sp. MAR_2009_72. The sequence continues at coordinate 3,216,866 of NZ_VISB01000001.1, forward strand.
ATTCTTGGCCAAGGAAAAGGATATGCCTTTTATCCTAAAGGAAATAGGTAGACAGCGCGAAGTGACCTTTAGGGCAATAGGCGAGGGGACCAACAAGGCCATTGACCTAGATACGTTCGATACGTATTATCATCATCTGTTTTTATGGGATAATGATGTAAAATGTATTGTTGGGGCCTACCGTATGGGAATGGGCTCGGAAATATTTCCAAAGTATGGAATAGACGGATTTTATCTGCAAGATCTTTTTAGGGTAGAACCAGAATTGTATGATATGATGAAGGATTCCATTGAAATGGGAAGGGCCTACATTACAAAGGAATATCAACAAAAACCAATGCCCTTATTTTTGTTGTGGAAAGGTATTGTGCATACCACTTTAAGATTTCCTGAGCACAAATACCTTATTGGTGGGGTAAGTATCAGTAATCAGTTTTCTAACTTCTCCAAATCATTAATGATCGAATTTATGAAATCTAATTATTGGGATCCCTATGTAGCCCAATACATTAGGCCCAAAAAAGAGTTCAAGGTAAAACTAAAAGATGCGGACAAAGAGTTCGTGTTTGATGAAACACAGGCCGATCTTAACAAGTTTGATCGTTTAATCGATGAGGTGGAGCCCGGCAGCTTACGTTTGCCCGTACTTATAAAGAAGTATATCAAACAAAACGCGAAAGTGGTGGCGTTTAACGTTGATCCCTTATTCAATAATTCTGTAGACGGATTAATGTACATTAAAATTTCAGATTTACCCGAGAGCACCGTAAAACCGGTTATGGAAGAATTTCAGGCAGAACTTGAACGTAGATTGCAAGAGGCACAAAATCCTGATATTGATAGTGAAAACGTGTAGTTTAATCTACGCCAATTACCTTGCTCCTTCTTTCAAAAAGTACATTGTCCATCCATATACCTTTTAATTTACCCACCCGCTCGCGTACTCCTATTTGTCTAAAACCAACAGCTTTATGTACTTTTATGCTACCAATGTTTGTTGGAAATACACCAGATTGTAAGGTCCATATACCTTCCTTCTCGCTCGCTTGGATCAAATGCGACAATAATTGCTTGCCAACACCTTTTCCCCTGCTAGATTGGGATATATAGATGCTTACCTCTGCTACGCCTCCATATACACATCTGCTGGAAACAGGCGATAGTGCGGCCCATCCTAAAATTTTAGATCCGTTTAAGGCTACCAACCTACAGATTTCCATATGGGCCCTTTCCCATACTTCATAGGATGGAATTTCAGTTTCAAAAGTAGCTACACCTGTAGCGATACCTTCAGCGTAAATGTCAGCTACAGATTCCCAATCTGTAGCCAACATAGGTCTTATCGTTGGTTTTGCCATAACCATTTATTTTAACAACATCCACTGCCAGGAGCACATGCCGTTTCCGTGGTCTGTTCAGAAGTCTCTGGAACCCCACAGGTTTCTTTTGCCTTACAATCTGTCTTTTCTACACCCAAATGTACAATTAAACTGTCTTCCTTGATTTGGTGTGACAATACATATAATTGGGCCGTATGAAAAGTAGCATTGCTATATTCAAATTTGACCTCTACCTCTTTTTCCATAGGCTTTATTTTATTAACCTTGTTCAAAATACCCAAGGCTTTGTAAGCGGACATGTATTCTCTTTTTCCTAGTTCTGATGGACTTTCCCATAATTGAATAATGGTTTCTTTCCATGCATCTGTACCCGCACCACAATCCACAGATTCTATACTAATATTTTTGACCTCTGTAATGTGATAATTTGTTCCTACTAAAACGCCTGGTTTATATTCAAAAACTAAGGCTTTATTTGAATTTTGCTTTAAAAGATTTAAAAATTCCGATGTTTTCATGATAAATGATTTTTATTAGCAACAATTGTTTTTAGTGGTATTAAAAAAGGAATTGACCAAAGATTGGATTTCTGCCCAACGTTCTAAATCAATACAGTAACAAACTTTTTTACCTTCTATTTCCCCCTTTATTAAATTAATACTCTTTAACTCTTTAAGGTGTTGGGATATAGTGGGTTGGGCCAAGCCAATCTCATCTACAATATCATTGCAAATACAAGAATCTTGTTGGCTTATGTATTGTAAAATGGCAATTCTTGCAGGATTTGATAAAACCTTGAACAAGATGGCCAGTTCATTCTGTTTGGTATTAAAAATTTGTGTCTTTGTAACTCCCATTGTAATATTTATATATTGCAATATTACGATAATAATTTAAATAAAAAAAGCCGAGTGGTTAAATAACTCGACTTTAAGATGTTAGAACCAAGGTTTTCTACCTACTTGGTAGGTGTTGTAAAACTCTTCGTCTGATTTTGTCAAGTAGATAATTCCTTCAATTAGGCCAATTACACTTGGAATCCAGAAAAAGAACGCACCTATAACAATACACGTGGTTGCATACCCTAATATGGTAACACCTAATAATATAAATCCTTCTTTTTGATATCCAAGTAAAAATTTATGAACACCTAGTGCCCCTAAAATTATTGCTAAAATACCTACTAATACTTTCTTGTTTTCTCCCCCGGCACCGCTAAAGGCTTCTTTGGCACCTGCCGTAAATTCATCAGCGGTTCTTTTTGCATTTTCACTAAACTCGTTTGCCGTTTCTTTGGCTTCATTTGAAAAATCCTTTGCAGATTCTTTGGCGTTGTCAAAAGCTTCCTCTGCTTTATCTCCGAAGTCTTTATTGTTTTCTGACATGGTTATAATTGTTGGTTATTATTGTTATAAATGTAAAGAAATATTAATGATTACAAAAATGCTGTATCAATTGGTTCCCAGAGCTCTATTTTATTACCGTCCGGGTCTAATATCCAACCAAATTTACCATACTCATATTCCTCAATTTTACCTACAACAGTAACCCCTTCAGACTTTAATACCTCAAGTAATTCCACTAAATTTTCTACCCTAAAGTTCATCATAAAGCTAGATTTACTGGGTGAAAAATAGGTTGTATCCTGTGGCATAGGGCTCCATTGGGTGGAGCAATCGTTCCCTTCCTTGTCCTTCCACCAAAATGTGCAACCAAATTGGTCCGTATTTAATCCTAAATGATTTTTATACCAGTCCTTGATTTTATTTGGGTCATTGGTCTTATAAAAAAAGCCACCTAAGCCGGTTACTCTATTCTTCATAGTATGTACTTTTTAGTTATTGTTATTTTTTAATATGCTGTTCATATATCTCAATCCATGATTCGGCACTCATTTTTGTACATAACTCCCCTATAAGTTGGTAAGAAATGTCGTCTATTTTTTTAAAGCGGATGCAACTCTTACCCATATCCAGTTTTTGAGCCGTGTGCTTTGGGTATTCTTGGACGAACCAAGACATTAAACCATTGTCCGCATATATACCGGAGTGATATAGGGCTATATAATTCTTCTGTGACGCCAAATTAATAAAAGGTAAGGGTAATGCTGGATTAACATGATAACCTGATGGGTAGACAGCGTGGGGAACCACATAACCTAACATGCCGTAACTAAGCTGTTCTTCAAAAGTACTGGGTAAATTTTTACGTATGGTAGCCCGTAGTTGTTCAATTACCTTTTTGCGTTCCACTGGAAGTTGATTTATATAATCTTTTGGTGTACTTGCGGCAAATTTCATGGTTAGTGCATTTAAATCAAAAGTAATATAGGCTAGCCATAGTAAGTTATGAAAATTAATTGATGGATATGCTTAGCAAAATTTATTTTTAATTTTATCCACGACAGTCTGTGCAAGTTTTATTTTGCTTTCAACGGTCCAACCTGCTACGTGGGGAGATAATATTACATTATCGGCTTTGATCAGATATTCAAATGCATCTGGTAATTGGTCATCCGTAAACATATGTTCAAAAGATGCTTTTTCATATTCCAGAACATCTAGACCGGCGCCTAATATTTTTCCGGACTTTAAAGCCGCTACCAAGTCTTGGGTATCAATGCATTTTCCCCTAGCGGTATTAATGATCCAAAAGGATTTTTTAAATTTTTCTATGAATTCTGTACGGAACATGCCAATGGTATCTTGGGTTTGTGGTACATGAAGACTAATGACATCTACACGATCTTGGAATTCCATTATGCCTACTTGCCTTGCATGTTCATCTTCTACACCACCCTTTATATCATAACATATGACTTCCTCAACATCAAAACCTTTTAGTTTTTTAGCAAAGGCCTTGCCCATATTGCCATAGCCGATAATACCTACAACTTTTCCTTCCAATTCTAACCCTCTATTACCTTCCCGGTCCCATTTTCCGCTTCTTACTTCATGGTCCGCTTTGTTCAGTTTATTGAAAAGTGATAGTAACATACCTAGCGCATGTTCCCCCACTGCATTTCTATTGCCTTCTGGTGCAGCGGCCAAAAAAACGCCCAAGGATTTTGCATACTGTGTATCTATATTCTCTAGTCCTGCCCCAAGTCTACCAATAAATTTTAGATTTTTGGCCTTATCCAAAAAATCCGCGTCAATGGAAAACCTGCTTCTAATTATAATTCCGTCGTAATGGGATATCCTTGTTGCTATCTCTTCTTTCGTGGAAGTATAATCCTCATGGTTCTCAAAGCCAAGTTCAGAAAATTGTTCTATAATTAATGGGTGGTTTATATCTACGTGCAATACTTTCATTTTCTCTGGGAATTATATTTTGGGGTAGTTCGTTTTGGATATTTCATGTATTGTTGCGCCTGTATGCTGCGTGCTTAATTTTTCAAATAAGAGCACATGTACAATTTCGCCGTTTTTGGTCATTGGGCAATGTTCCGTTCCTTTTGGCACAATAATGACCTCACCTTCCTCTACAACTTCTGTACGGTCGCGAAACTGCATGTACAATGTTCCTTTTTGTACATGAAAGAGTTCATCCTCATATTCATGGGCATGCCAGACAAATTCTCCTTTTACTTTTGCCAATAATACGTGCATATCATCAACAATACCTATTTGGTGGGGATGCCAAAATGAATCTACATGTTCAAACTTATCGTTAAGATTAATTTTTTTCATCTGTCAACCATAATGTATTTCTACAACTTACATCCTTCTAAGCCTCTTTGTCAAATACTAAATTCCAAGTATAAGTTTGGCAATGGAGAAGTAGATTAAAATACCAAATATATCATTGCTCGTAGTAATAAAAGGCCCTGTAGCAATTGCAGGGTCTATGCCACGTTTGTCCAAAAACAACGGAACAAAGGTTCCTATAAAGCCCGCAACGACAATTACCGCAATCAGGGAAATAGAAATGGCCAATGATGTGGGGAAATCCCCTTTCCATATCCAAGTAAAAATCAATAATAAACACGAAAGAATAAAACCGTTCAATAAAGCCAATAACATTTCTTTGATCAACCGATCACTTATACTGCCCTTAATGTCATCGTTGGCCAAGCCCTGTACGATAATTGCGCTAGACTGTACACCTACATTACCGGCCATTGCCGCTATGAGCGGGGTAAATAGAAACAAGACGGTGTATTCACGAAACATTTCCTCAAAACCACCCATAATGACAGCTGCCGCAGCACCCCCGAACAGGCCTAAAATTAACCATGGTAATCGTGCCCTGGTAAGTTCCCAAATACTTGCATCTGCCTCTACACCCTGGGATATACCGGCGGCCATTTGATAATCTCGTTCAGCCTCTTCCTTTATTACGTCTACAATATCATCAATGGTAATACGGCCTACTAATCTTCCTATCTCATCTATTACCGGTATGGCTTCAAGGTCATATTTACTCATAATACGAGCTACTTCCTCTGGGTCTTCGTTTACGTTTACAGAATCTACATTTTTGATGAACACATCCTTGATATGTGTCTTTGTGGAAGTGGTCAACAAATCCTTTAAGGATAATCTACCCTTTAACTTATCTTCATCATCAACCACATAAATGGAATGTACACGGGTAACATTTTCTGCTTGGGCCCTCATCTCCTTAACGCAAGTAAGCACATTCCAATTCTCATTTACTTTTACGAGCTCTTTTGCCATGAGTCCGCCTGCAGAATTTTCAGCATACCGCAAAAGGTCTACAATATCCTTGGCATGTTCCCGGTCTTCTATTTTAGAGATTACTTCCTGGACCTGTTCTTTTGGAAGTTCACCAATAATATCTGCAGCATCATCAGTGTCAAGTTCACCAAGTTCACTGGCAATTTCCTTAGAAGATAGGTTTCGTAGAATAGCTTCTCGGACATCTTCATCCAGCTCGGTAAGAATATCGGAAGTTTTATCACTATCCAATAACTTGATCAAATAGGTAGCCTCATCATCATCCAATTCATTAATGATTTCGGCAATATCAGCATAATGAACGTCTAGAAATAGCGTATTTAATTCAGCATCATTTCTGTTTTCAATGAGCTGTTCTATATTATGTACAAGTTCTTCTGTTAGTTTAAAGGGTGTCATCTGCTATCTTCTTCGTCAAGGCTATAAAATCTACGACCGATAGTTGTTCTGGTCGTTGGTCAAATATAGTATCTTCTTTGAGATTATCTGAAAGTGTAAAGGTTTTTAAACTATTGCGCAAGGTCTTTCTACGCTGGTTAAAAGCGGTTTTAACGACTCTTTTGAATAATTGTTCGTCGCAAGGAAGTTGGTAATTGGTTTTTCTTACCATACGTAAAACTCCGGACTGCACTTTTGGTGGGGGATCAAACACCTCTGGTGGTACCGTAAAAAGATATTCCGTATCATAATATGCTTGTGCCAATACAGAGAGTATGCCATAAGTTTTACTGCCTTCCTGTGCGCAAATACGTTCTGCCACTTCTTTTTGGAACATTCCTGAAAATTCAGGGACCAGGTCACGATGTTCCAACATTTTAAAAACTATTTGGGTAGATATATTGTAAGGAAAGTTTCCTGTAATTCCAAAAGGTTGGTTGTTGAACAGCTCGTTAAGGTCATAATTTAAGAAATCTGCCTCTATTACTTTAAAGGAACCCTTGCCCTGCAATACGGCAAAATGTTCCATTGGAAATGTTTCATTTAGATATTTGATAGATTCCGCATCCAAATCCATGGCAACAAGATCAATATCCCTGTTCAATAGATATTTGGTCAAAACCCCTGTACCCGGACCAATTTCAATTACGTTTCTGTACTCCTTTTGTAAAAGGGTGTCTGCAATTGACTTTGCAATTGCCTCATCTATTAAAAAATGTTGGCCTAAATGTTTTTTTGCTTTTACGGGACCTTTATCGTGATGCTTTTTTGGAGCATACCTGTCATTCTTGTTTTTTTTTCTTTTTGTCCCCATATTATGCGTTTAAATGCTCCTTATTTGGAAATATATACCCATGCATTTCTGCCGGAGCCAAGTTCTATCTGTATGCGCTTGTACGCCTCACCCTCATATTCGTCAGCTTTTTGTAATTCTTGGTGGGTCAATGTATATACCTGTCCTTTGATAATATCTTTGACATTACCGGTATGTTGCAGGGTTGGATATAGTCCGGCTACTTTTTTTTCAGAAACTACATATTGTACAAGTTCATCCTCAAAACCTGTTAACGCCCTTGAGAAAACGCCTAGCTGTATATCCTGTTCTTGTAGCGTACCATAGGTGAACAATAAATGAGTGGCCGTGGCCCGTTGCACAAAATATTCATCAACGACTTCCAATTCTGTTTTGAAAGAAACCAGTTTCCCCGCAAACTTCTTTTCTATTTGTGCTATCAAGCGCGGAGCATCTTCATTATAATACCTTTCTAAGGTGGCTTTATCCTTAACGGAATATTGAATGGAGTAGGTTTCTCCGCCCATATCTTCCTCTACCAAAACTTTAGTGAACTTTGCACTTAGAAATTTTCCTGTGGACAATACTTCCGGTATATGAACCTGCTTCATCCATTGCAACCATTCTGTATGGTAAGCTTCTTCTATATTGGTAGTAATATTATAAATAAACATGTTGGCGTACAGGTTGAGATTTAACAATTTTGACAACTGCAAAGTTAAATTAAGTAGTTGCCATTTTTAGACTAATTCTGTAAACTTTTAGTTAATGGCATCTCCCCTGAGAATTCTAAAATTCTTTCTGGCTTGAGGAAAGTAGTAACTATCTTGGTAGTTGTAGATGATTTGCTCATAATGTTCCCTGGCCTTTATATTGTCCTTGAACTCTTTTCTATAAAGTTCGGCCAAGGCAAAATGCGCATCGTCAGCCAATATTCCCTTATTATAGAACGTGATAATTTTTTGATAGTTGAACTGCGCCTCCTCATATTTTTTTTGCGTTTCCAGTAACTGAGCTTGTTTAAACAAAGCATCGTCCTCAATTTTTTCACCTTTGTGGTTTTCAAGGATGTCATTCAAGGCCGTAATAGCTTCCGTTGTTTTGTTTTGATAGGCAAGAAAATCTGCCCGCGCATATTTTTTTAAGGCGGTCTGGGTAGAGTCTTCCAAGGAATTGTCGGAAATTAACAGACTTAACTGCATGGCATCATTGGCAATTAACTGGGATGTTGAGCCGCGTAGTACTTTTAATTGGGTAAGGGCCCAGTCAAAATCTCCTTTATAGAAGCTGGTTTGAGCAACTTTATATCTGGCATCCTGCCCTAAAACATCATTTTTTAATTTTTGTTGAATTTGGGAAAAATAGATCAGTGCTTCATTAAATTTTTTATCGAATACCAATATGTCTCCCAATGCTAATTTTATATAGGCGGTACCCCTGGTGTTCAAAGGAAGGTCTAAACTATTTTTCAATAGGGTTTCCGCTGGTTTGGGGTCGTTTTTTTTAAAGGTCAGAAATTTTGCATAGGCTACCTGAAGTTGAAGTGTCTGCGGTCTGTAGCCATATTTATCTATTAGGGTTTCGTATGTATTTTGAACATTGTCAAGATTGACCTTAGAATCATTCAACGCTATATCTATAAGATGTAATTCTGCGTTCAGTTGCGTAACCTCGTCATTGGTATTGTCAATGATAAACTCAAAGATATCTTTTGCTACATCAAAATCCTGTTCTTCCAAAGCCTGTTCTCCCAAACCTTCCATTCTCATGGTTGAATTACCATCAATACGTTTGTAAATTGCTTTTTCCTGTCTAAACGCACTGCCAAACTGTTTTTGTTGAACAAATAACCAACTCAGCAACTCGTTCCAAAGAATATTCGGATTTTTTTGAGCCCTTTCCAAGAGTACTTTTTTAAAGGAAATATTGTTGGGGTCCTCTGCATTCTCAGATATAAAATCATCAATACTTCTAAGGATATTTGATTTGGATGTTTTTCCTTCACTTACCAAATTCAAATAGGCATTGTACATATCCTCTATTTTGCCCTGTTCACCATAAATACGTGCCAATTGATAATTGTAATCCAAGCCCGGGTTTAATTGCATGGCTTTTTTAAAAGCCTGTATGGCCAAGTCCAATAAGCTGTAGTTTTGAAACCGCAATCCTATGGCGTAACCATAATTAGGATTCTTTTGTATAATATTAAGTGCCTTGTCATAGTAAATGGTTGCCTCTTTCCCTAATTCTTGCAAGGCATAGTTGTAGCCCAGATCAACTAAAAGCGTGGGATAGGGATTTCTCTCATTCAACCTATTCCTTAGGAAATCACCGGCATTTATATAACGCTCTAATTGTTGGTAGCAAGAAACCAGATCCTGTGCGTACTCTGTTCTACGTGGATTTTTCTCTACCAATTTTTCATAGAATACGACCGCCTTTTCAAAATCACCATCGGCAAAATATTGTTTTGCCAAAAAATCATCTTGGGACCATGCCATGCCCATCATGGCGAAAAAGGCTATGAAAAAAAAAATTTTTCGCATATTCAAAGATACATAGAATGTACAAAGTTCAATTTATAAGGCTGATGACAACTAAACAAACCTATTAATTTTAAAGTTGTTTGTGGGAACCATCACAATTTGGCATTCGTTTGGAAAGACCGCAGGTACAATCATTTAATCCTTTTCCATTTAGTATTCGCTGTGTGTTTTTGGAAATTCTATTGCTGCGGGTATTGGATTGTTTAGGTTGTGAAAAATGTAATAAATAACCTTTTTGGCGCCCAGGGGTAAGGCTGTTGAACGCAGTTTCCAAATTGGGGTCTTCGGAAAATTTTTGGGTAAGTTCCTTGGGAACGGGATAGTCCGTCACTTTCTTCACCTGAACCTTTTTTCCAGATTCCTCATTTTGTGCGGCTTCCAGGATATAATCCTTGATCGTTTGCCGTAGCGTTTGTATTTCTCCAACATGTGTAAATCTGATTTGGCGACCAGATTGTGTATGTTGGGTTTGTTGAATCAAGAGGTTGTAAGGGTCTTTAAGAAGTGCCCCTTTATAAAATAAGATGGCACAATATTCTTTAAAACCATGCAGTAGTACAATGTTCTTGTTTTTATAAGTATAACAAGGATGTTTCCATTTAAACGCTTCCGTTAGGCCACACTCAAGAATTATTGCTCTTAGCTCCCTGAGCTCTGATTGCCACTTATTTATACCATCTAGATAATTATCTACCTCTTCAATCATGTGTTTAGGGGGGTATTACATTAATCGGACATTATATTAGTTTCAAAACCGTCAATACTTTGGGTGTTTTTATTTTTCCAATACGCTTCAATATTTTTGCTTCCTTGTTTGCTTGCCCAATCATTTAAAGTAGTTCTTTCTTCTTTATAATCCATGTAGGGTACAGCAAATCCGCAAGAAGTCTGTACAAGTTCTACATGCATTTCAATTATTTGCCTGGCCCCAATGTTTTTTGGAAAGAGTTTTTCGTATTTCATAAACTGATTATCCCGTTTATGATAAATCTCTGCTTTTCCATAAAGGCGTAGTATCATAGGTTTTCCTTCAAAAGCGCAGAACATGATGGTCATTCTTTTATTCTTAAGTAAATGGGCGGCAGTTTCATTTCCACTACCGGTCAAGTTTAGCCATACAATGGTATTGGCATCTATAACCCTAAATGAATCTGTTCCTTTTGGAGATACATTTACGCTACCTGTAGCGGCAGCCGTACCTACAAAGAATATTTTTTGTTGCTCAATGAACTGTTGTAGTTGAGGCGTAATACTGTCCAGTTGCTTGCCCATAGGTATTGTTAATTTCTAAGAAGTTACATGAAGTAAATAACCAAGGTAATAAAAACGGCTTTAATCCAAAATGAACTAAAGCCGTTATTAACTGAATGAATGTATGTTTATTGATCCACAAAACCAACCACCTCATAGGCCCTAGTTCCATTTATTTGGATAGCTTCATAAAGTACATTTGAAAATTCATAATATGTATACCCATCTATTTCCACACGTTCGTAGCCATCTGGCAACTCTTGGATTACCGTTCCTATTTCTGGATCAACAACTTCATATTGATCATTAATTGGGGCATAAAAAACACCATTGGCCCAATAATAGGTTCTAGACGGTCTATTTATTCTAATAAAGCCAGCTGGCAACGTTTGTATTCTAAAGCCAACTTTTGGGGCTATTACAATATATCTTCCACCAGAATAGGTGTAAAATCTATTTCCCGAATAGTAATAATTGTTGCCCCTGTGTACAATTGTTGTTCTTTTGGGTAACGTTCTAACCGCTACAATCTTTTTTTTAGGTTTTTTATATACTACACGGCTACTTGGTATACGTGGATTATCTTTTTTGATAATTACGGTCTTACCGGTTCGTCTTGAATTTTGCGCATATGTCTTTTCTGAAAACGAAACCAGCATAATGAGCGCTAAAATAATTGGAATACTATTTAATGTTGTTTTCATAATACATGGTTTTATAATGCTTGTATGACCATGTTTTTTCTAGATGGTTTAATTTTTAAGTAAACTTTAATAGGTTTGGCAAGATTCTATAAGTAATGTCTAGCAGGTTAAAATCACCATGCTTTATAGATGTCATAATTCTTCCGGAACAATTACCCCGTACATTAATTAATATCAATACATATTTTGTTGCCGGTAGGATCAACGACCCAATAGCCGTTGATGGTTTTTTCATACCAGTTTATACTGTGTAATGCTTGCTCTAATTTTTCTTTAGCTGTATAATATAGTTGAAAATGGTTTAAGCCGGCATTTTCACTGGGAGCCAATGGTCTGTTGCTCCCGTGCCACGAATTTAGGGCTATCCTATGTTGGTAATCTGCACCATCCCCTAAATCCGCAAACATGTATTGGGGCAAATTGTTGGCTTCGGTATAGCCTAATTTTTTGTAAAACCTATTGGATTTTTGAACATTGTTGGCATATAAATGAATATGTCCAATATAAGTGTCAGAAGCAATAAATCTATGAAGGTCATTGACTTGCAATGCGGACATTACTTCATCTAGATTTAATCTTTCCGATGCTGATCGTATTACGCCATCTGTACCCTCCATCCAAATTCCACCTTCGCTGATCACTCTTTTTAAGCGTTCTGGGGTTTCTAAGGTAAATTCTATGGTAATTCCATCCGGGTCTTCTAGATAGATGGATTTAGATGCGGTATGGTCGGTAGGGGAGTACGGATATTTTTTAATGTTCAGTCTATGTACCATACTTGCAAATTCAGCTTCATTGGGTGCATGAACCGCAAAATGATATAAACCGCTGTACCCTTTTTGAAATGGAAATTTGGCCTTTTCATGAACTACGACCAATGTTCTTTTCTCCGTACCAAATTCAGCAATATTCTTGTTGGTCCCCCTAAGTTGCATACCTACTATTTCTGTCCAAAAATAGGTAGACCTTTCAAGGTCAATATTGTTGATATGTACCGGGCCAAAAGTAGCAAGTTTATTTTTTGGGTTGCCTCCGCCGTTAGTTCTCTGCATTGAATTGGTCAATTAAAATTTACATCCATATATTAAAATCAATGCACCGAAAATTTTTATATGTCCATTTCCGATGCATCATTTACAATATTCAATAATATTATTGTTGGTGTGCCTTAGGCAAAATGAGTACTTTTTTACTTCTGCCCCATGCAATAAAAAGTGCAATGCCCATAATGATTATATTCATGCCAATTGCTGAAAATTCTCCTCTTGAAGCATGAAAAATTGCGGCCAAGATCATAACCGCGGCAAGACCTAGTGCCGCCCATACGGTCAAGTAAGGTTTAAAACGAAAAATGGATGGAATTAATAAACCCAATCCGCCCAACAATTCGCTAATTCCAATAAAGCGCACCAGCGCTTGCGGTGTTGTGGTTACCCATGGTAATGATTCCGCAAGTGCCTCAATAGGTTGTGAAGCTTTCATAAGTCCTGCCATAATAAACATTACGGCCAATAATCCTTGTGCAATCCATAATATTATATGCATTGCTTTGCTCTTTTTTTGGTCTGTCATTTCTTTACGTATTTATAAAATTACTATGCAGCAAAGTTGTACTACTATGCGCAAATGAAAAATAAGATACCTTAAGAAATTACTATAGGTTATTTATGTGCAATCTTACGACGAATATCACTCAGATATTCCGGTGTAACACCTATATATGAGGCAATTAATTTTAGCGGTAGGCGCTGAACTAAAGTGGGGTAGGTTACGGTAAAATCAATATATCGCTGTTCAGCAGTTGCGCTTAATAAACCTATGATACGTTTGTTCGATGCTATTAAATTATTCCTGAACTTAATTGCCATTTCGGTGATATCTTCCTCGTCAAAATTTGTAATGTCCGAATATTCCGATCTGGATAGCACAAAAATCTCTGATTCTTCTATGGCCTCTATTCCTACTTGGGAGGGAACTTGATTGGTAAAACTATCCAAATCCGTAATTAGCCAATCTTCTGGCGCAAACTGCATGATATGTTCTTTGCCGGAACTATCAATGGCATAACTTTTAAGACATCCACTTTTAACAAAATAGCCATATTTGGCAATTTCTCCTTGCTTTAAAAGGATTTGCCCTTTTTCAACGGTTTCAAGGTTATTTAAATCTATACTCTTCACGCTGTGTATTTAGGATACCAAATTGACCGTAATAAATACATTAACATATGGGTTAAAAGTGAAAACCATATCTCACTGAATATAACAAGAATGGAAAAAATATTCCAGCATCACCTAATAAATGCTTTCTAAAGATACTAAATGATATATGGTATGAACGGTAGTTACCCTAGTCTATCATGTCAAAACCGCAATACGGTACCAAAACTTCTGGAATTTTAATTCCTTCTGGAGTCTGATAATTTTCTAGGATACCTGCCAATACGCGTGGTAGGGCCAAAGAACTACCGTTTAATGTATGGGCCAGCTGACTTTTTCCGTTTTCATCCTTAAATCTTAACTTGAGCCTATTGGCTTGGTACGTTTCAAAGTTGGATACAGAACTTATTTCCAACCAACGGTCCTGCGCGGTGGAGAACACTTCAAAATCAAAGGTCAATGCAGAGGTGAAACCAAGGTCCCCTCCACATAGGCGAAGAATTCTATACGGGAGTTTCAACGCTCTCAGTATACCCTTTACGTGTTCAACCATACCATCCAAAGCCTTATATGAATTGGTGGGATGTTCTACACGTACAATTTCAACCTTATCAAACTGATGTAGTCTGTTCAGGCCCCTAACATGTGCCCCATAACTACCTGCTTCTCTCCTAAAACAAGGGGTATAGCCCGTGTAGGTGATTGGAAAATCATCTTGGTTTAAGATGACGTCCCTAAAAATATTGGTAACGGGCACCTCTGCCGTAGGAATCAAATATAGGTCATCTGCTGTTACATGGTACATTTGACCTTCCTTGTCCGGCAACTGTCCTGTACCATAACCGGAAAGCTCGTTCACTAAATGTGGCACCTGTATTTCTGTATAACCGGCTTCAGTATTCTTGTCCAAAAAATAGGCGATCAAAGCACGTTGCAATCGTGCACCTTTTCCTTTATATACCGGAAAACCCGCTCCTGCTATTTTTACCCCTAGTTCAAAATCAATAATGTCATATTTCTTTGCCAATTCCCAATGTGGCAAGGCAGAGGTATCCAATACGGGAATGTCTCCTTCTTTAAATACCTCTTCATTGTCCTCTTCACTTGACCCCTTGCGCACAGATGTATGCGGGGTATTGGGAATTTGATATAATAAACTTTGTAATTCATCTGCCGCTAGGCTCAATTCTTCTCCCAATTGTTTGGACTCTTCCTTTAATGTACCCGTACGCTCCTTTAGTGCATTTGCTTCTTGAGCCTTACCGGTCCTGTACAGAACACCTATTTCTTTGGAAATTTTGTTGGATTCTGCCAATACATTATCCAATTTCGTTTGTGCCGTACGTCTTTTTTCATCAAGTTGAAGCAGATTGTCCAACATTGGTCTGGCGTCAATATTCCTCTTTTCCAAGGCAAGGATAATTTCATCTTTATTATCCCTTATGGTCTGTAATTGTAACATTTTAGGTCGTATTTGAGTGCAAATTTACGTTAATCTTCTATTTAAATTGGATACTTTTAATCCCTAAACTTTCATTACTATGATTTTTGAACACTTCGCAATAAATGTAAAGGATATTAACGGGGTTGTTGATTGGTATTGCAGCCATTTGGGACTGACAATAGATAATCAGCAAAAGGAAGCTCCGTTTATGACGTTTCTGGCAGATAGTACCGGTAGGGTAGTGGTTGAGTTCTACACTCGGGAAGATGAATTGGCAGAGGATTTTAGCAATAGGCATCCCTTGACCTTTCACGTGGCTTTTGTTTCCGGGAACGCAGAGGAAGATAAACAACGTTTGCTGCTTGCCGGAGCAAGCTTTTTTGAAGAGGTCTTTAAGGATGACGGTAGCCATTTGGTCATGTTGCGTGATCCTTGGGGTTTGCCGCTTCAGCTTTGTCAGCGTATGGTCAAGTTTCCATGATCTAGTTTAATTATGGGTTGGATGGAAGAATCCAAGTGTGATGCTTAAAGGGTTTCCAGCGCTCCTTGGCCAAATTGGTCTTGGGGTCTATAAATGGTTTATAGGGCTTACCGTTTATACTTATTTCCGAATTTTTTAAAAATACGGCAACGTCTTTATTATCCTTCTTGAAATCGTTTTTGATATATTGGGCAAATTGCCAAGCAAAATCCGGATATGAATAAACCTTGCGCAGTTGTGCCTTGGTCAGGTAATTTTTTGGGTCAATCCGGTATATCTCATTGGAGTACTCGTCTATGGCCATAAAATTGCCTTTTCCAGTGCGGCTCCTCAGCATCATCCTCCAGCTCATACGATGTCCTTCTTCTGTCCACAATACATCATCTTCAATAATATAATGTCTTACCGGTAACAATACCTGGAACAGAAAATATAGACCCGCGACCATTAATAGGCCGTTTCTGTAATTTGGAGAGGATAAAACGGTTGGTACGTAAGGTGTTTTGGATTTAAAAAATATAGACCTTATGGTTTCTGGGTCAAAAAAGAATACACTGAACGCCAAGGCCAAGTATGGAAAAATACCTATCTGGAAAACAATAGAATTAAATAGGTGAAAAAAGATGGATAATATAAAGGCTATTTTTCGGGTTTTTTTATAAAGTAAGGCGGGGATGATCAGAAGGTCAAATACAATTCCTGCTACGCCTATAATTTTGTGCACCCACAATTGTTGTAACAATTCACCAACTAACCAATAATCTTTCCTTGGCTGCATCAATACCTTGATCATGCTAAAATCTAGCCAGTCGCCATACATTTTTGCAACAGAAGCATAGGTGTATACAATAAGCAACTGTAAAACAATAAACCACTTAACATAAGCGAACATTGAATTGGCTTCAAGAGTTGGATTCAATTTTACATCCACAGATCTACTTCTATGCGCTGGAAAAAAACACATGAGTAAAGAAATAAGGATAAGCAAATAATAATGGTTGTTGTAAGCTGTTTTTTGCATTAGATAAGTGGCAGACCACATAAAGGTAAAAGCAATCATGGTTACCCTGTATTTTAGCCCTAGGGCAATACAAATGCCCAAAAAGCCCATAATGGCAAAATAATAGTACATGCCATTTCCCGGTATGGGGTGTAACCATTCAAAATCTATAAAGGGAAAAAAATGGGTGGGGTCTATTAAATTTCTTTTTACCCATCCAGTAGCAATGGCCCCAAAACTTTCCAATGAAATAAGGATTCCAAAAAAAATACGGAAGATGATCAAGGGGCTATTATCCATACGTTGAAACAATACCCTGTTCAGCATTTTATTTCCGAATAAGTTGTATGGAACGTTCTTTGTCCTTTGCCAATTGTAACTTAAGGGCATCTACAGATTCAAACTTATGTTCGTCCCTTAAACGGGCCAAAATATCCACTTGAATTTTTTTATCGTAGAGATCGGCATTGAAATCGAAAAAATTAATTTCTATGGACTTTGATGTGCCGTTTACGGTTGGATTGTACCCAATGTTCATCATGCCATAGACCGTTTTTCCCATTAAGGTGCTCTTAACGGTATATGCTCCGTTTTTTGGTATAAGTTTATAATTTTCCGCAATCGTAAGATTTGCTGTGGGAAAACCCAATTGTCTTCCAATACCTTTTCCCTTGGAGATCGTGCCGGTCAGCATATACTCATATCCTAAGTAATTGTTGGCCGTGGTAATATCGCCCTCTTCCAGCGCTTTACGTATTTTGGTAGAGCTCACGGAAACATCATCTATTTCTTGTGCAGGTATTTCATCTACTGTAAAATCCAGAGCATTGCCAAATGCTATCAAATCGGTAATGTTGGCCGTTCTGTTTCTGCCAAATCTATGGTCATAACCAATAATGACTCTCTTTGTGTTCAAGGTGTTTACCAATATATCCCGTACAAATTCCGTTGCGGTAAGTCTAGAGAAATCCTTGGTAAACGGATGAATGATCAACACATCAAGACCCAAACGTTCCAAGATCATTATTTTTTCATCTATGGTGTTCAAAAGTTTGATATCCGCATCTTTTTGTAAAACCATTCTTGGATGTGGAAAAAAAGTGAGTACGGACGATTTTAATTCCGTAGTCTTGGCATGGTTTATGATTTTATCCAGTATTTTACGATGACCAATATGTACCCCGTCAAATGTACCAATGGTAATGACCGTGGGATGTTTTTCATGATATGTGGAAATGTTGCGAACTGTAATCACCTATGATAGAAAATAAAAAGACTTATATTTGATTCTGAGATAAAAGCCCCCTGATGGTTGCAAAATTACGCCTAGTTTTTTCAATTACCATAGTATTTCTTTCCTTTTCCGGGGTAGCTCAAAGTACATACTGGGAAAAAACCGAATTATCTACGGCCAACAAACAGATTTCCAAGCAACGACTGCAGGTGGAAAAAGGTAAGGCATTTGTCTTGAACAAAACACTGTTCACCCAAGCCTTAATGTCCAATAAAAAGTCCAATGTCATCTATTTTCCAGATGAACAGGGCAATCAAATTCCCTTTCGTGTAGAAGAGATACCCTTGTTCTCAAAGGCCTTGGCCCAAAAATATCCTTCCATTAAATCTTATAAGGGTACCGCTATAGACCGTGCCGGTTTGCAGGTACGTTTTAGTGTGTCACCAAAAGGTGTTCAGAGCATGTTCAATAAAGTAGGTGAAGAGGAAGCCCTGTTTATGCAGCAGACCAAGGACGATACATATATTTTATACCGAAGGACGGAGCAGAGCAAAAGTGATCTACAGTTTATTTGTAAAACAATGCCTACGGTTATGGATTATGCCCAGAATTTGACGGCTAAATTGGTAGATGACCAAACATTGACCACATTTAGGGTCGCTATTTCCGCGTCTGGGGAATACACTCAATTTCATGGGGGTACCAAAGCAGATGCATTGGCCGCAATCAATGCTACCCTTACCAGGGTCAATGGTGTTTTTGAGCGTGATCTGGCCATATCCTTACAATTGATAGACAATACGGATGATGTAATCTATACCGATCCTGAAAATGATCCTTATACCGGTAGTTTAAGTTCCCAGGTACAAAGTACGTTGACCAATGTTATAGGAGATTTAAATTATGACATTGGACATTTGTTCAATCAACAGGAAAACACTTTGGACGGTAATTCCGGTTTTATTGGAGCTGTTTGTAAGAACGGGAGAAAGGGTAGTGCATACTCTACACTGTCATCACCGACCGGTGATGCCTTCGATATTGATTTGGTCGCTCATGAAATGGGCCATCAATTTGGGGCAAACCATTCGTTCTCTCATATTTCGGAAGGTACAAATGTACAGGTAGAACCGGCAAGTGGTACAACCATTATGGGCTATGCGGGTATTACGGGAAATAACAATGTAGCCAGTAATAGCAATGATTATTTTCATTATGTCAGTATAACGCAAATTAGGGATTATTTGCGAACGGTTTCCTGTGGGCAAACCCAGTCTATTGCCAATGTGCCCCCTTCTTTATCTCCCTTACAGGATTACAACATACCAAAGGGTACGGCCTTTGTTTTGAATGGGGAGGCAACTGACCCGGATACTTTGGATGTGTTGAGTTATACTTGGGAGCAAATAGACAATGGGGTTGTAACCCAAGCTACTTTTGGACCTAATAATCCAGCAGGGGCCAATTTTAGGTCATTGCCGCCTAGTATTTTGCCGAGACGGTATTTTCCAAACCTTAACCGAGTACTGAGCGGCCAGCTTACACAGGTCTTGCCCAGTAGGGGAGATGCCTGGGAGACGGTATCCAATATTGGTAGGTCCTTAAATTTTTCCTTGACCGTGCGTGACAATGCTTTAAATGGTGGGCAGAGTGTTTCTGATGAAATGAGTATAACGGT
This sequence comes from Maribacter sp. MAR_2009_72, assembly GCF_007827235.1. Lineage (NCBI taxonomy): Bacteria > Pseudomonadati > Bacteroidota > Flavobacteriia > Flavobacteriales > Flavobacteriaceae > Maribacter > Maribacter sp. MAR_2009_72. Next base: position 3,236,637 of record NZ_VISB01000001.1, read on the forward strand.
AATTAATGATGCCGGCCCTTTTGCGGTCACTTCGCTAAATACTGAAGAATCTTTGGTGGCAGGATCTATACAGGTCATTACGTGGGATGTCGCCGATACCAATATTGCACCTGTAGCGGCAGAGACCGTTTCTATCTATTTGTCCACCAATGGCGGACTTACCTACCCGACCATATTGGCCGAAAATGTACTGAACGATGGTAGTCAAAGGATCATAGTACCTAGTATAGATACGGATAGCGGTAGAATTATGGTCAAAGCGGACGGAAATGTTTTTTTTGCTGTTAATGGTACCGATTTTTCCATAACCCCTTCCGAAATTGTGTTGGATTTTAACGAGGTTGAATTTGATGTCTGTAAGCCACAGGATATCAACGTACCTTTTACCTATGAAACCTATTTGGGATTTAACGAGGAAAGCACGTTTAGTACGCCCTCCCTGCCAGATGGCCTAACCGCAACTTTTACACCCGCTACCGCAACTGATACGGATACTTCTGTATTATTGGATTTTGAGGGTATTTCAACGCTGGCCGAAGGCATTTATCCTATAGAAATTGTTGCAAGTTCGGCAACGGTCACCAAAGATATTACCTTGTTGTTAAGGGTTTATGACGATACTTTTGAATTGGTAAATTTAGTTGCACCCGTAGACGGTTTGGAAAATGCGTCAATAGATACGGAATTGCAGTGGGAGAATCAAGTAGGCAGCACTTTGTACGATGTCGAAATTTCAACCAATACCAATTTTACCGCTATTGTTGAAACGGCAACGGTAGCCTCTAATTCCTATAAACCGGTATTATTGGACAATAACAGCCAATATTTTTGGCGTGTTAGACCCAAAAATGATTGTGGGGAAGGAGTTTTTAGTGCGCCGTTCAGTTTTACGACCATACAATTTAACTGTACCACGAAAGAAGCCACTGCGGGCTTGCCCATTGCTATTTCCAGTAGCGGAACTCCCGTAATAAGCTCTAAAATAATTTTTTATGAAGATTTGCCTATTGCGGATATCAATGTCATTCTTGATATTGAACATACTTTTTTGGCAGATTTGGTAATTACCCTTACCTCACCTGAAGGTACCGAGGTTACGTTGGTTTCCAGTTCATGTGGTGAGGCGCGGAATATTATAGCCACTTTTGATGATGATGCGCCCAGTTTTATCTGTAGTCCGGAGCCAGGTATTAGTGGTACCGTTAGCCCATTGGGGAGTTTAAGCTCCTTTAATGGCGAGTCCCTTTTAGGGGAATGGATCTTGGAGGTTCGCGATAATGCTCCTTCTGATGGCGGTAAATTGAATGCCTTTTTACTTGAAGTCTGTGTGGAAGGTGATTTTAGGCCGGATAATGATCAGGACGGCGTGTTTGACGATGGAGACGATTTATGTCTGGATACACCATTGGGCCAAGAGGTAAATGCATCGGGTTGTCCAGTATATCGTTTTCCTAGTGAAAACTTTACGGTTAGGATAGATAGCGAAACGTGCAGTGACAATAATGATGGCTCAATTACCATTACTCCCAAATTATCCTTGGATTATCAAGCAACTGTTACCGGAAATGGTGTAGAACTTGTTCAAAATTTTTCCAACACTTTTAACTTGGCCAATTTGGCATCCGGCACCTACTCGGTATGTATTGTAGGTACAGATGGGATCATTACTTATGAGGAATATTGCGTAGAGGTCCAAATTACGGAGCCTGCGCCGCTCAATGTAACATCTAAACTGGCTTTGGATGGCAGTCAGATCACTTTTTCCTTGCTTGGATCATCCTTATACACCATTACGCATAACGATGAAATTTTAATGACCAATGAACCTACCGTAACATTAAGTTTAAAAAAAGGTCTCAATACTTTTAAGGTGACTACCAATTTGGCCTGTCAAGGTACTTATGAGGAAGAATTGGTTTTCAGTGAGCGGGCTATTGTCTTTCCAAACCCTGTGATCGATAGCATTAATATTTATTTTGGGGCCGAACAGGAACAAGTTTTTGTACAGGTTTTTAGTGCGGATGGTAGATTGATATCAAGTGATACCTTTGTTCCACAATTAAACAGGATAGAAATTGACTGTAGTGCGTTTTCCATAGGAATCTATTATATAAAATATGTAGGGGCTACCGCCAAAGGAACCTTAAAAATAATTAAGCAATGAAGCGCGCCATATTCATAATTCTATGTTTGATGCTCTCCTTTACCGGATGCAAGAAAAAACGAAGTCCACAACCACCTGAAGCGGTGTTGTTATTATTTCCGGAGCAAAATTCCGAATGTACGACCGGGGTAAGTTTAGGAGAGGAAAAAAGTCAGGTGGAATTTAATTGGAGCGCTGCAGATAATACGGAAACCTATGAACTAAGGGTCACCAATACCGAGACCGGTACGGTACAGACCATAATATCCACAAATACGTCCGCCACGCTGCCCTTGGAAAAAGGTAAACAGTATTCATGGTTGGTCCGTTCAAAGAATAGTCAAGTAGAACAGACCGTTTCTAGTGAAATCTGGCATTTTTATAATGCAGGTTCCAATGCTACATTTGCTCCTTTTCCAGCTACGATAGTTAGTCCGGCTTCATCTGAAAATGTATTTAAGGACCTTAACAATGAAGTGGTCCTCTCATGGTCGGCATCCGATCTGGATAACGATATCGTAAACTATGAGGTGTATTTTTCCGTGGAAACTCCGCCAACGGATTTAATTCGTTCCTTACAACCTTCCGTAAACAGTATAAAAGTTTCCGTAGCTTCGGACACGGTCTACTATTGGAGTGTGGTCGTTATTGATGCTGAAGGAAACAATTCCAATTCCGGTATATATAATTTTAAGGTGCTGTAATCAAGTATTGTTGTATTGGTTCATGGTACGGGCAATACCGCTAAGGGCAAATGCACTGACTACTTCTGCAGATCTGGAGAGGCGTTCCGATATTAGATCACGTTCTTCTTCGTTCCATTGTCCCAAAACATAATCTACCTGTCTACCCTTGCCAAAATTGGCACCGACCCCAAACCTGAACCGGTTGTAGCCATGGGTCTGTAAATGTTGTTGAATATCTTTTAATCCGTTATGGCCGCCATCACTGCCCTTGGTCTTTATACGTATGGTTCCAAAAGGCAAGTTAATGTCATCGGTTATGACCAATAGGTTGCTCTGGGGAATATTTTCCTTGTCCATCCAATATTTTAATGCCTTTCCACTACGGTTCATATAGGTAGAGGGTTTTAGACATATAACCGTTCTTCCTTTGATTTTGAACGTGCCTATATCTCCAAGTTTGGCGGTTTCAAAAGTAAATTCCTGGGCCTTTGCCAGTTCATCTAATATTTTAAAACCTATATTATGTCGGGTTTCGGCATATTCATCTCCAATATTGCCAAGACCTACAATCAAAAATTTTTTCATTGGGTCCTCTTCTTTATGAACACTTGAGCGCTTGTTAAAAAGTCCTTTTAAAAAATGGAACATTTAAACTTTATTTTAGGGTCAAAAATACAAAAGCATCTCAATACGGATATCGAGATGCCTTTTTGTAATTTTTGAAATAAGAAGTTATTCTTGGGTAGCTTCTTCAGTTGCCGCTTCGGCACCCTCAGCTCCTTCTTCTCCTTCTTCATCTTCATCATCCGTAACAATTGCGGTACGTGCAGTTTTAACTTGTACAACAACTTGGTTATCTGGATGTAAGATTGTGAAATCATCATTCAATAATGATGATACAGATATATTTTGACCGATTCTTAATTTTGAAATATCGATATCAAAGAAATCCGGTAATTTGTCCGGTAGGGCCTTAATGGCAAGTTTACGTTTTCTGAACAATAAACGTCCACCGTTACGTACACCTGGAGAGTTACCTACTAAACGTACAGGAATATCCATTGTAACCACTTTATCATCAAATAATTGATAAAAATCAATGTGTATGATCTTATCGGTTACAGGATGAAACTGTATATCCTGCATTACAGCTTTTAGAGAAGCTCCACCATCCAGTTCAATTGCAACTGTGTGTGCATTTGGAGTGTAAACCAAGTCTCTGAACGCTAGTTCATCCGCTGAAAAATGTAATGGTTTATCCCCTCCGTATACCACGCAAGGAACCTTTCCAGCATTACGTAGGGCCTTCGTTGCCTTTTTGCCCACGCTTTCTCTTTCTGATCCTTTAATTGTAATTGACTTCATTATATGTATTAAAAATTAATATTAATAGTTTGACCTCTAATTTCATGTTAGCACCATTGCCATAATGGTTGGTTGCTACATTAAAAATTTAGAGGATATAGAATTATTGTTGTGCACCTTGTCCATAACATCCGCAAATAGCTCGGCACATGACAATACCCTAACTTTATTACTTTTTATTTCTATTGGTATGGAATCTGTTATGATCAATTCCGTTAATTGCGATTTTTCAATTTTTTCATAGGCGTTGCCGGATAACAAACCATGTGTGGTAATGGCCCTAACACTTACTGCACCACGTTCCATCATTAGGTCTGCGGCCTTGGTCAACGTACCGGCGGTATCAACCATATCATCTACAAGTACCACATTTTTACCCTGAACATCCCCAATAAGTTCCATATGTGAAATTACATTGGCTTTTGCCCGTTGCTTATAACAGACAACAACGTCACTATCCAATGCTTTGGAATAGGCATAGGCCCTTTTTGAACCTCCCATATCCGGAGAGGCCAAAGTTAGATCGTCCAATCCAAGATTTCTTAAATAAGGTAAGAAAAGGGTAGACGCAAAAAGATGGTCAACAGGTTTTTCAAAAAAGCCCTGTATCTGATCTGCATGGAGGTCCATAGTAATAATTCTTGTAGCCCCTGCGGTCTCTAACATTTTAGCCACCAATTTAGCGGCAATAGGTACTCTGGGTTTGTCCTTTCTATCCTGTCTTGCCCAACCAAAATAAGGCATAACTGCTGTAATATGACGTGCAGAAGCCCGTTTGGCGGCATCTATCATTAGCAACATCTCCATTAAATTTTCCGGACCAGGGTGTGTGGAGCCTATAATGAAAATACGCGTACCACGTATAGATTCCTCAAAAGAAGGTTGAAATTCACCATCGCTGTAGCGTGAAAAAGAGACTTTGCCCAATGTGGTGCCATAAGCTTTGGCTATCTTTTCACCTAGTGCCGTACTTTGCGTACAAGCAAATATTTTTGGTTCCGGAACTTGATATGGCATATCTTTTCTTCTTATTTACCTCAGCAGCAGATTCAATCCTACGGAAGACCCTGTTTTTTAAGGAGGTGCAAATTTAAAAATTAAAATTGGTTGCAGCTGTATAAATGTTTGAAATTTTTAGTGGTAGAAAGAAAAAAATTTTTTAATTTCGCAGTCCTATTTAAAAATATCGTTTATTACGGTGTTTATGCTCGAGTGGCGGAACTGGTAGACGCGCTGGATTCAAAATCCAGTTCTTCGGAGTGTGGGTTCGATTCCCACCTCGAGTACAGATTAAAACCTCAACTATCTATTTCTTAGATTTTTGAGGTTTTTTTTAATAATACCTATAAGAATAAATGAGGGTATCGCTTTCTGCAACGTCATTAACCATCTTGTAGGTCAATTTTTCTAATTTTTATAGTATATACTGTACTTTTTCATCCCTAATCATTCCATAACTGAGCATCAAATAATGATTGTATTGGTTTTGTAAAGTGAATATCCTAATTATACTTTTAGGCCCTTATGTGTTTTTAATTTTCAAGTTTCAATTTCAAATATTTTATTCTTTCTCTATTGTAAGTATATGTAATATGAACAAAGCCATTTTTATCTTGTATGATTGCCGGGTAGCTAAATTCACCTTCTTTTTCATTTTCTAATTGTAAAACATCTTTCCAATGCACTCCATCGGTACTGTAGGCTAAATTCAATTTTTGTCTACCGTCAGACCAATCTTTTCCACTTAAAGTGGGGTTATAGACCAAAAGGAAATTACCATTATTTAGGGTTATTGCGTCTATACCACTATTAGGATTTTTGACTTCACTAGCAATTGCCTTAGACCAACTTTTACCAAAATCAGAACTAATACTTTCCATAATAACGTTTTTATTGCTTCTTAATAAAACCTTCAAAATATAATTTGGTAGTTGTATTACAGAAGGTTGAATTAATTTCACATCAGAATCAGAAGGTATTTCTGAACGTTTCCAGGTGTAGCCATCATCTTTAGATATTTCTATATGGGCTTTCCAAACTTCTCCATTGTCAGTTTCCATACTAGATGGCGATATAATTATTTCATCATTTATTTGAATAGGCTTGTTTTTGATTGGTCCTAGAATAGAATCTGGTAATCTTTGTGCATTAGACCAGTGAATTCCATTATTTGTTGAGGTTTTATACATTCCCCACCAAGTAGAAGGCGATGGGCCCATTTTGTAATATACGAAAAGTACACCTTTGTTATTTTCAAATAAAACGGGGTTCCATGTTGGGTAACTGAGGCTGTCATTTTGAAAACCATCTGCTATTTTTACGGGCGTTGACCAGGTATTATTTTTTAGGAAACTCGTATAAATACTTACATCAGGATGTCTCTCGTGTGTACCCGCAAACCATGATGCCATTAATTCGCCATTTTTTAAAGCTACAATTGTAGGGGCATGGCATTGTAAAAATGGAGCTTTCTCAAATATAAATTCATCTGTTAATAATTGAATTTGAGGAAGTTCAGGTAGTTCGGAATTTTGCTGTGCGTATACTATTGATGAGAATAATCCCAATATTAAACAAAATATTGAAAAGTATTTCTGTGTTGAATTGGACGTATTTACAGATTTAGTCAAAGTTTTCGTTTTTACTTTTTAAATGAAAATGCTAGCGCAGGTATGGTTTTTGATCTTAAGCTTTTTGGGAGCGTAACTTGAACCATCCCACTTTTAAGCCTCCAATCTAATTTTTCTCCTGTTTCTAATAAGGTGATTTTAGACCCTTGTCTAGGGATATTTTTACCCCATGAAATTTGATTGGGTAATGCTTCGCCCTCCTTTAAAGGAATAAGTGCGTAATGTGTGTTTTCTTTTGTGGTGAAAAAGTTTTTGCCATCAGTATATTTATCAGTTGTTTTCGTACCATAAATAGCATCACCATTTTTAGAAAGCCAAACACCAATCTCTTCTAGTTTATTTACTGCTTCTAATGGGAGTAATCCGTCAGATTGCGGGCCTACACCAAGTAGCATATTGCCGCCTTTTGCGACAATTTCGATTAGGGAATGAATAACTTTAGTTGCAGACTTATAGTTGTCATTGGGTACATAGCCCCAGGCATTCCCTAAAGTAATACAACTTTCCCATGGGTTGTCTAATTTTGTTTCTGGAATTGATCGCTCAGGAGTTTGGTAATTTTCATAAGGACCGTGTACGGTTCTGTCCGCAAAAATGATTCCGGGTTGTGCTTTACGGGCCATTTCCGCAATTTTTGGCATATTAATGTGTTGGTCCCAATCTGGTATTGGAGCGCCCCAGGCACGTACTTCATCGTTAACGGTTTCTCGTGGTCTTACCCACCCGCCATCTAGCCAAAGAATATCAATTTGACCATAATCTGTAACCAATTCATTTATTTGATTGTATGCAAAATCTTGAAAACGTTCCCATCGTTCTGGGTACTTTCTAATATCGTAATTTGGGTTGCGGTCTGGTGTAGCATATTTATCCCACCAGAAATCTTGTGAGTGCCAATCTGGTTTAGAGTAATAGGCGCCAATCATAAAATCTTTTTTTCTGAAGGCATCGAACACATGTTTGGCGACATTTGCTTTTGGATGATTTTTAAATGGACCATTGGTGATTTTGTAATCTGTTTGTTGTGTGTCAAACATATTAAACCCGTCATGATGTTTGGTTGTAAAAACCACATATTTCATCCCTGCACTATCAGCGGCATCTGCCCAACTTTCTGGATCAAAATTCACAGGATTAAAAACAGAACTCAAGTTCCAATACCACTTTTTGTAATCATTATAAGACATGCCTTCCGGTCTTTCCAGCCAAGCTTCTGAACATAATTGCCAGGACTCAATTATCCCCGGAACCGCGTAAACGCCCCAATGAATTAGCATACCAAATTTTTGATCTCCCCATTCCTTTAATTTCTGTTGTACCAACGGGTCTGTTGGCGCTTCATAAATTGTTGATTTGCCATGAATATTATCCACTTGGGAAAATGAAATCTGAATAAGTAGAAAAAATAGGGGGAAAAAGATACGCTTCATTGAATAATTTGTTTGGAATGTTGATCTGTAAAGATAGCTCATCGGCCAAAAACAAAGAAGCCTTCATTAATATTGACCGGTAAAAATGGAGGGCATTTAATTTAAGTGTCGGGTTATTAGTAGCATAGCTTGATCACTATAATTGTAAAAATATATTGCATATTAATTTGCAGACCAATAATATTTAACAGCATTCATTGCATAAAATATTATAATCAATGTAAATAATAATTATATTCGTAACCGTTAACGTTAACGTAAATGGTAAATCATATTTTTACAGGGGCCTAAATATGAATTTATTAATAATATGATAATTGTGTGTATTTAAATATCATTGCCTTGGTACAATTGCACACCTGTTATTATCAAGCGAAAAACTTAATGCTAACCAGTGAATAGATTTCAACCAAAACGTAATAATCAACAGAACACGTAAACTTTAATACAATGGAAAACAAAAGAAGGAATTTTATAAAGAAAACTGCCCTTGCATCCAGTGGTGTTTTTTTAGGTGCCAATGCAATGAGTGCTAGTAGTTATAGAAAGATTATTGGATCAAATGATAGGGTTAGAATAGGTGTTGTTGGATTCTCAAATAGGGCTAAAAATGCCTTGATACCTGCTTTTAATGGCCATAGTAAAGCACAAAATTTTGAAATCGTTGGGGTGTCCGATATTTGGAACAAACGTAGGGACGAAGGAGTGGCCTATATCAATGAAATTACGGGTAATAAAATAAAGCAATGGCGCAATAATGAGGAAATGTATGCGGAGAATAAAATTGATGCTACCATCATTTCAACGGCAGACTTTCAACATGCCTTGCATACGGTACAGGCCGCCAATGCCAAAAAAGATGTGTATTGTGAAAAGCCCTTTGCGGAAACCATGGCCGATGCCAGAATTGGTATGAAGGCGGTAAAGGATTCAGGTATCGTTTTCCAAATAGGAAGTCAGCGAAGAAGTGGGGCCAATTACCACGCGGCCAATGACTTTATAAAGTCAGGAAAATTTGGCGATATCGTCATGGTAGAAATGACATGGAACGTTAACCAACCAGGCCGTTGGAGGTTGCCAAAACTTACAAGGGAGATACGACAATCTGATACCGATTGGAAAAGATATCAAATGAATAGACCTGAAGCGGCTTGGGACCCGAGAAAATATTTGGAGTATAGATTATTTTGGCCGTATTCATCCGGTATACCCGGTCAATGGATGTCGCATCAAATAGATACCGTACATTGGTTTTCTGGTTTAGACCACCCTAGAAGTGTTGCGGCTAATGGTGGTATCTACCTTTGGAAAGATGGTCGTAAAAATTTTGATACCATGTCCGCGGTTTTTGATTATGGACCTACAGATGATCTAGAATCCGGTTTTCAAGTTACTTATTCCTCAAGGTTTACAAATTCTGCAGGGGGTACAAAGGAAATCTACTATTCTAACGCAGGAGAATTGAACCTAGATACCAATAAGGTCAGCGACAATGGAGGTTTGGAAGAAAAATATGCCAGTGCCATGAATATGGAGCCAAATAAACTAGAAGGTTTTAACCTCAGTGACAATGCCCCAAAGGTGGTAACCTCTGCAAATACCGGGGCGGACAACATGACCTCTATGCACATGTTAAATTGGATGGAATGTGTGAGAAGTCGTAAAGCTACCAACGGGCCAATTGAGGCAGGTTATAATCATTCCATTGCCAATATCATGACCACGGCAGCTTTAAGGACTGGATTAAAGGCAACATTTGACGAGAAAACCCAAAATGTATTGGCCGGCGGAGAAATATTTCAATACTAAAAATTACCCTATATGCATAGAATAAAATATGGTGTTCTTTTATTCACCCTTGTTGTATTGTCCTCTTGCAAGGAGCAACAAAATAAAGGAACTTCTGAAAATATTAGCGACAAAGAAAATGTGCAAGACCCAGTAGTGACTTTTGAACACGACAAGGCGGCCAAAAAAGTAAAGGTAAGTTTAGACGGTACTCTTTTTACAAACTATATCTATGACGGTAAAACCCCTAAGCCCATATTATATCCTGTATTGACCCTAAGCGGAAAAACGTTGACCAGAGGTTTTCCTTTTGAACCAAGACCTGGTGAGCGTATAGACCATCCCCATCATGCGGGTTTATGGTTTAATTATGGAGATGTAAACGGTTTGGATTTTTGGAACAACTCCTATGCCATTCCAGATGCTGAAAAAGATAAATATGGCAGCATTGTCCATGATGAATTTTTGGAGATGGATGAAGACAAAGGGGTCCTCAAGGTCAAGGCCTTTTGGCAAACTTCTACCAATGAAAATCTTTTGGAGGAAACCACCCAATTGACCTTTGCTCAAGTTGGTAATACAAGAATAATTGATCGTAACACCACTTTAAAGGCTTTAAAGGATGTTGCCTTCAATGACAACAAGGAAGGAATGATAGGTATTAGGGTGGCCAGGGAAATGGAAATGCCAACGGATAAACCTGCTGAGTTTACAGATGCTGATGGCAATATAACCAAGGTTAAGGTTTTAAATAATGAAGGGGTAGAGGGCAATTACATATCAAGTTCAGGTCTAACGGGCAATAAGGTTTGGGGTACCCGAAACGAGTGGGTGAAATTGGAAAGTAAACTAGAAAATGAACAGATTTCCATAACCATAATAGATCATGAAAATAATGTAGGGTTTCCTACGTATTGGCATGCCCGCGATTACGGGTTGTTTGCTGCAAATCCGTTAGGTCAAGGCGTTTTTTCAGATGGTAAGGAATCCTTGAACTTTAAATTGAAAGAAGGGGAAAGTACTACTTTTAAGTACCGTATCCTTATACATAATGGATCAGCGTTAACACCAGAAGAAATAACCAAATCGTTTACGGATTTTAATCAATAAAGGCCATGAAAGTTATTGTACAAATTTTACTCCTTGTTCTTTTCGTACTTCCTGTGAACGGACAAACAGGGGATGATACTTGGAAACCTATTTTTGATGGCAATGACCTTGAACAATGGCGCGTTCCAAAAAAGAATATTTGGTGGTCTATAGATAATGGAACCTTATGGGCCAAGAGCGATCCAGATAAAATTGGCTCTATTTTGTGGACCAAAAAATCATATACCAATTTTATGGTTCAAATGGATTTTAAATTTGGTGAGGGTGTAGTGGATACCGGTATATATATGCGAGGTGATAACCCTAGAAACGTGCAGGTGCAAATTGGTATTTCTGGATCTTTGAAAAAGGATATGACAGCCTCGCCATACGTGCCCACTTTAGGTTATCCGGTAGAGGCCTCTGGTGTTGATGCCCTGTTAGACCATAAGAGATGGAATACCATTAGGGCTATGACCATGGGCAATACTTATACCGTTTGGCTAAATGGGGTAGAGGTCATGAACTATGAGCTGGAGAATGCCAATTTAAAAGGGCCTATAGGTTTACAATTGCATCCAGGCAACGAAATGACCGTGCAGTTCAGGAATATTATGGTAAATGAACTTTAACCCATATAATTCGTGGAATAAATTTTCACGAAACCATATTGGGTAGTACCTTATCGCAGATAATTTAAAGGTTGAACTTTGAGTATAGGTATTAAGCAGATAGCGGAATTGGCCAATGTTTCCATTGGCACGGTTGACCGTGTGCTGCATAAACGGGGTGGGGTATCCAAAGAAACGGAACTTAGGATACTAAAGATTATTGAGGAAAACGGCTATCAGAAAAATACAGTGGCAAGTAGGTTAAAGCTCGCTTCTGTAAACAAGATAAAATTTGCCATATTATTACCAGAATCAACATCGACCTCAAATTATTGGGAACTGCCAAGATTGGGCATTGCAAATGCCTTGGATGAACTAAAGGAATTTGGCGTGCGTGGTGATCATTATCAATTTGCAGGTTCATCATCATCTTCATTTAGAAAAGGATGTAGTCAAATTGTGTTAAAGAACTATGATGCGGTCATAACGGTACCTTTTTTTGAAAAAGAGTGCAACATGTTTTTGGAAGCCTCTAAAAAAAGAAAATTGAAAGTCGTTTTTTTAGATACCGAAATACCATTAAAATATCCTTCTAATTTCATAAGACAAAATTCCCATAAGGCAGGTATGGTAGCCGGCAGATTGCTACATGGGCTGGTAGGGGATAAAGGAAAATATTTTATTGTAAATACGTATAACGATGTGGGTATACAGGTCAACAATAAACAACGTGAGGACGGTTTTAGGTCCTTTTTTAAATCGTTGAAAAAGGATGTTATGATCAAGACCGTAAACCATCCTTTGAACGAAGCATTGGAAATTACGGAAGAAATGCTTTCTTGGTTTAAAGGAGATAGCTCAAAAGGAGTTTTCGTTACCAATTCAAGGGCACATTTAATTCCTGAAATTTTATCGGAGTATAGGGTTAGCAATACCTCCTTATTGGGTTTTGATCTAAACGATAAAAATTTGACGTACCTAAAAAATGGAAAAATTGATTTTTTGATCAATCAACAGCCTAAATACCAAGGTTATGCAGCCATAAAGAATTTATTCAATTCCTTGACCAAGCAGGATAATGCAGACCTTGATCTTGATATTCCCGTAGAGATATTTGTAAGGGAGCATTTTATGTAATAGTTCCTCATAAAAAAATCCTCCTTAAACCAATTTGGTTGAAGGAGGATTAAACTAAAACTAACTCAAACTAACAATATTATTGTGGATAGCCCGGATTTTGCGGGTAGCCACCCAACGCCCTATCTATTTGATTTTGGGGTATTGGTCTTACTGTGTGGTAATCTTGAATGTTGGGAGATGCTTGTGGGTTGTACAACCTAGTTCGCTCTACCAATTTGCCCGTTCTGGCCAAATCTGGCCAACGATGGCCTTCGCCCACTAATTCTCTAGCCCTCTCATCAAGTAAAAAATCCAAATCCACATCTGCCGGGGCAATCTGCGAGGCCGCTTCTTGGCCCGGAACCGCCGCCCTTAATCTAATTACATTGATATCGTCCGCCGCACCTGAAGGATTGTTTTGCTGTAGCTTGGCTTCCGCTCGTAACAAATAGGCATCTGCCAATCTCATTAAGATAAAATCTCGTTGGCCGTTCACTTTTTGCCTATCTGGTCTAGTTGGGTCTATCCATTTGTTCATGGATGGAAAAAGACGTTCGTTATATTCATCATTGCTATAGACCAAGTAAGGTACTTCATTCTGTCTTGATTGTGGCCAATCTACATCTTTGCCGGGTCCTGGAATATAAATGGCCGTATCGCCAATTGCCAAGGCCGCCCTTGCAGGTTCTTCACCTACTGCATCCGTAGCGGGTTCTTCTTTGTTGGCATACCATACATGCTTAAATGAAGCGTCATACCTTGTATCTACTGACCTGTCCCAAAGGGTCAGCATAAAATCCGTAGGCCGGTGACGTTTCCATGGCCTACCGTTTGCAATATCCCTTGTCATTCCTCTTCTTACATCATATTCATGTAGAAAATAGAGATGCCATCTATGTCCAAATGGGTCAACATCACTATCTACTTGAGATTTTGAATTGGGAACTACAAAAACCATTTCGCTGTTTTCCTGGTTATCTATATCCCATAAATCCGCAAAGTTGGGAAGTAGGGAAAAGTTATAATTGTTAATAACATTGCTGAACAAGGTTTCTGCCCTAGAAGCGTCTGAAGTTTCCGCAAATCCTTGATAGCTTCTCGTCAATAGTGCCTTGCCCAATAAAAATTCTGCAGCAGGCTTAGTGGCCCTACCATAATCAGATTGCTCATCGGGTAAATTGGCTATGGCATATTCAAGATCGGGTATTATTGCTTGCGCATAAATTTCTGATTGTGAGGTTTTGTTCGCCTCTACTTCTACGCCTTCCGTTTCCTCTAAGCTAAGGTGAGCGTCACCAAATGTGGTCACGATATTAAAATAAAAATAGGCCCTTAAAAAACGTACTTCTGCCAATCTCAATGTTTTTTTGGCTTCATCCATTTCAACGTCCGTGGCACGGTTAACAATTGCATTTGCTTGGTTGATTCCTTTATACCAGTTGTCCCATGAATCGGTAATATAACTTTCCGCACCATTAAGTCCGCCATCGTAAAAATTAAAGACCTTATGGCCACCATCTGCCCCATTGGTCCAGATATCCGTTCCAAAGGTCAACATGGCCGCACTAATTTCCTGTCCATAAAAAGGTTTAAAAGTGGAATAGGTTGCTCTTACACCATCTTCTAGACCACTTTCTGTAGTATAATAAGAGGCCGCTGAAACGTCTGTTACCAGCTCCTCTTCAATAAATTTATCACAAGACTTTGTTGTAAAAGCCAGTGCTAAAACTAAGAGTATATAAATTTTTCTGTTCATAATATTTAAATTATTCTATTTAAACTAACAATTTTTTATGGTTAAAAGGTTGCCTTTAAGGATAATGACCATTGTTTTGTACTAGGTACAACGCCACTGTTCAAATCTGTAGAATCTTCTGAAATTTCAGGATCATAGGTATCGTAATCACTTGCAAACCAAAGATTCTGTCCAGAAACTGACAAACGTAATTTTTCCATACTCAGTTTTTCAACTATTGAATCTGGTAAATTATAGCCTAACGATATATTTCTTAGCTTAATGAAACTACCATCAAAATAGCGCAACGTTGAACCATTTCTTGGACTTTCTTGATTTTCATTAGGTCTTGGATAGGCGTTAGTAGGATTATCGATAGTCCAATAATCTACGTCTAGGTTGTTGTATCTTCCAAACAAGGCGTTGTTGCTTCCATGAAAATTAGATTGCACAGTGTGCCCTTGTCTAAAGACAAAGAAAATTCCTAAATCAAATCCTTTATAGGAAAACTTGTTGTTGAAACCACCATACCAATCTGGCACTCCATTACCAATTATTTTTCTATCATCTGGCGTAATAACCCCATCACCGTTTAAATCGTTCAATTTAATCTCCCCAGGGACCTTATTGTCAGCTGCCAAAGCGGCAGCCTCTTCATTGGCTTGCCAAATACCTATTTTTTCATAATCATAGTATACTTTTATGGGCTGACCTATAAACCATCCGTTACCCACATCATCCAGTGGATTTCCATCCGCATCCGTTAAGGCAAGTTCCGTTATTTCTTCATTATAAGTGGATAAGTTTAAATCTACGTCCCAATTAAACCCATCATCTGGATTATCAATGATACCTCCGCTAATAGAGAATTCAAATCCTGTAGTTCTTGTACTACCTACGTTTTGTAAAACACTCTCGTAACCTGAGGTAGATGGCAGACTTCTTTCCAATAATAGGTCTACGGTATTGGTTCTAAACCAATCAAAAGAACCTACCAAACGATTATTGAAGAACCCATAATCCAAACCAATATCCAAGGTTTTTGAAACCTCCCAGGTCAAATCTTCGTTGGGAATTTCGTTTAAGCCAAATCCTAATGCAGGTGATTCTCCAAAGGCATATACGGAACTTGCCAACCTACCTGCAGTTTGGTAGGGTAGTACGGAAGTATTACCTACTTCACCATAAGATGCCCTTAACTTCATCTCCGAAACCTGTGTTTCCATTAAAAAATCCTCTTGGTCTAAACGCCAACCTGCAGATACACCAGGGAAGTATTTCCATTGGTTACCAGGGGCCAATCTAGACGAGCCATCCGCACGTAAGGATGCCTGAAATAAATATTTACTGTCAAAATCATAGTTTACCCTTCCCATAAAAGAGGCTAGGGCCCATTCCGTCAATCCGGATTCTAATACCCCACCTTGGGTGGCAGAACCTAGGTTATAAAATGATTGTGACTCATAGGGAATACCGGTTACATTACCGTCATTAAATTCAACCCTAGATTTCTGTATACTCTGTAGAAGGGTAACCTTTAAATTTTGTCTATCCGTTAATGCCGTATTATAGGTCAATAAATTTTCTAGGGTATAACCAAGGTCGTTAACATTCAATATACGAGCCCTACCAGGTCCTCCACGGTTGGTGTTGGTTAAACTACCTGCAAATGTTCCTCTTCTTCCTATTCTAATATCAGGACCAAAAGTAGTGGTCCATTTAATACCTTCCGCAATATTGATATCCAAATAAATGGGAGCAAATATTCTTGTTTGCTGTCTTTCATCTATATAAGCTCCTTCTACTAGTTCGTTTAAAGGATTTGTACGGATACCATCATTAGTGGGAAGAAATTTTAAATCACCGTTTTCATCATAAGGAACCCCTAATGGGTTATTGGCCAAGGCTTCACCCAATGTTGCATTAGAACCCCAATTTTGTTCTGTTCTGGCGACAAGGAACGATGCACCGATCTTAAATATGTCGTTGATTTTATGGTCCACGTTCAAGCGGCCGGAAAAGCGTTCAAAATCTTGGTTGGATATAATACCTTGCTCTTTAAAATAACCTATTGATGTACTGAACGTGGTATTTTCCGAACCTCCACTTACACCTATTTGGTGATTGGTCTGATACCCATTACCGGTAACCAAATCCTGGTAATCCGTTGAGCGGCCTTGTGCCAATGATTCTAATTCAATTGGGTCCAAAAATACTTCAGTATCCGCAGGTATGGCCCCGTTCCAGCCAATACGTCTGGACTCTCTTTTCAAATCCGCAAACTCCGCACCGTTCATCATATCCACCAATCTTGTGGCAGAGGTTGTGCCGTATCTACTGCTATAGGTAATTTTGGTTTTTCCAACCTTACCACGGTTGGTAGAAACCAATATGACACCATTTGCACCCCTAGAACCGTAAACGGCCGTTGCTGCAGCATCTTTAAGTACTTGCATGGAGGCAATATCATCTGGATTGATATCTGCCATAGAATTTGGTCCGTCAATTAAAGGAATACCGTCAACTACATACAAAGGATCGTTAGATGCGCTGATGGAACGTCTACCACGAATCCTAACCGTTGGGTTCTGTCCGGGTCTTCCACCTGTGGACTGTACATCAACACCGGCTATTTGCCCCTTTATTGCATCTATACTACTGGAAACCTGTACAATACTTAATTGTTCGGCACTTACGGTCTCAATAGCACCGGTTACCTCACCTTTCTTTTGGGTACCATATCCTACCAAAACCACTTCATCCAACAAAGAAGCGTCCGGTTCCAGAGTTACATTAATAGTAGTTCTGCCGTTGACCGCAACTTCGTTCTTCCCATAACCTACATAACTGAATACCAATGTACTGTTAGATGGGGCGCTTATACTGTAATTCCCGTCAAAATCCGCTACAGATCCCGTAGTGGTACCTTTGACAACAACACTTGCACCTGCTAAAGGTATGCCGTTCTCATCCAGTATCTGACCCGTAACGGTTGTTTGGACATCTTCGATCATTATTGATTTAGATGAATGATCTGAATTTCCTAAAATTGGGCCGACCGTTAAAATGCCAAGTACGGCAGATAACAGTAAACTCTTTGTTTTCCGACTTAATTTTTTAATGTGTTTTTTTTTCATTTGTTAAGTGTAATTAGGTGGTTAATTAAAGTTGATTGTTAATTAATAATTAGAAATTAAATAGGAGGAGTGTTTTATAAATCTTTTTAGTACATGACCAGTAGTATTATATGTTTTTAATTTATTGAATATTCGTTAACGTACACGGATTGTTAAAAAATGTTAATTAAATGTAACAAAATTATTTATATAAAAAATAAAATATGTAATAATAGTGCTAAATCATTGCTATTTTACCAAATAATACACATTAAATTATAGTATTGTTAAAGTAAATATTAAAAATTTAAAAAAATAAGGGTTAATTAAAGAGGTCATTGCAGTATAAAAGAGACCTTTTGGATTTATGAAAATGAAGAAATGATTTTACTAGGAATTTGTACTATTTTACACTGATCAAAACAGCTTCACAACTTTGTAGGTCTGAGTTTAGAATTATGTTTTCAGCCTTTTTTCCGTCTGAAATCTCTAATGAAACCGTATTAGGAGGAGAACTGCCTAAATTATGCGCATAGAGAAATAAATCGTTAGGTTTGTCAGGGTTCAATTTTATATTGAACGCTTGTTTAAAATAGGTGAGATAATATTTTGAAACAACAGATACACCATTGAGATAAATGGATACAATATCCCCGTCTTGCCTACCATGATCCCAAATTTTGACGATTATATTTTCAGAATCGAATTCAAATTTTTTGGTATACGAAATTTTTCTACCTTCAAAACTTTCCCGTAAAATCGGTTCTTTTTTTATTTGTGGTGCAGGTTCAGGTGTAATATTCACTACCGTTTCCGTATTGCTGCTATTTTTTTTGTTTTTTACATTCTTTACGGGAACAGGGTTGGCGTTTGCCAATTGCTGTTTTTTCTTTCTTTCATCAGATGCCGCATTGGTAATGGTGAAGAACGGTGTAACCTTTTTTGCAATTTTGAATTTATTATCAGGAAAGAGTTCTATGGCTACTACTTGATATCTATTGCCTGAACCAATATTCTTTGCCAATTCTATTCCTTCTTCAAACCCATCATTTTTAAAGGTTCCCAATTCTTGCACGACCATTTCATTGCGTACCAGAAAAAAACGAATTGTTTTACTCGTATCAATATTTACTGTGTTCCATTCTAAAGCAACTTTATTTGGAATGTTCCATACTGTACTGGAATTGGGTTGGGAAAAGTTAATGATAGAATTTTGTGTGCTTGCATTATCCTGTCCAAAGCTTATGGACCACATAAAGCTCATCAACACTACAATTAGAAAATGTTTTTTACGCATAAGAATTCTCTTGTCCCAAAGATAGTATTTAACCCTAACATGCTAAATACTTGAATGTTTTCAAGGTTTTGAATCTAAATTTTAAAACCTATTTTTTTTAAAATTGGTTTTAATATACATATTCATTTCATAATAAATGATGTCTTGCTCAAATATTGTGAATAACTAAATATTGGAAATAATCCTAATAATTGGAAATAATCCATAATTTAGCTATCCTGATTTTTCTAGGGGAATAGTTATGAGCAAGACCATTTTACATATTGATTTGGATACGTTTTATGTATCCGTAGAGCGGCTCAATAATCGTGAGTTGCAGAATAAACCTTTGTTGGTGGGTGGTACAGGAGACCGCGGTGTGGTAGCGGCTTGTAGTTATGAGACCCGTGGCTATGGGGTGCATTCTGGTATGCCCATGAAAATGGCACGAGAACTTTGCCCCGAAGCTTTTGTAATTCGTGGTAATGCGGGCGAGTATAGCAAGCATTCAGATGTGGTGACGGAGATAATTAAGGAGTATGTGCCCGTGTTCGAAAAATCCAGTATAGACGAGTTTTATGCAGACCTCTCAGGTATGGACCGTTTTTTTGGTTGTTACCAATATGCCTCGGAAATGCGTAAGAAAATCATCAGGGAAACTGGGCTTCCCATATCCTTTGGTCTATCTGCAAATAAAGTTGTTTCCAAAGTTGCTACAAATGAGGCAAAGCCTAACAATCAATTAAAGATAGATGAAGGATTGGAAAAGCCTTTTTTAGCGCCACTTTCCATCAAAAAAATACCAATGGTGGGCGATAAAACATATCAAACATTACGGAACCTTGGACTACGACAAGTACGCATGGTACAAGAAATGCCCATGGAGGTCATGCAACGGGTGTTGGGAGCCAATGGCGGAGTCATTTGGAAAAGAGCCAACGGTATAGATAATACACCTGTAATTCCGTTCTGCGAGCGAAAATCTATTTCTACCGAACGAACTTTTGATAAAGATACTATTGATGTAAATAGACTACGAGGCATCCTCATTGCCATGACAGAAAATTTGGCGTACCAGTTACGGCGTGGAGAAAAATTGACCGCCTGTATATCCGTAAAGATCAGATACTCTGATTTTAACACGTATTCCAAACAAATGCGTATTCCCTATACCAGTGCAGACCATATCCTGATTCCTAAAATATTGGACCTGTTCAAGACTTTGTATAACCGTAGGTTATTGGTTAGGCTAATAGGTATACGTTTTAGTCACTTGGTTTCGGGTAACTATCAAATTAATTTGTTCGATGATACCGAGGAAATCCTAAGCCTTTATAATGCAATGGACAATATCCGTAAACGATATGGGGATAAAAGTGTGCTACGGGCATCGGGTATGGGAGCAAAGACCATAGGGAGAATGCATAACCCTTTCAACGGCCTGCCTCCAGTGGTTTTGGCGCATAGGAAGATTTAGTTATTGGTTGGCGGTTGTCGGTAGTCTGTTGTTGGAGGTGTTTGTCCGGTCTATCATAGTTGAGGCCAGTTCACTGAGCGTAGCCGAAGTGAAATTTAATGGGAGAAATTAGATGTTGGAAAAGAGAATATAGAAAAGAGAATATAGAAAATAGAGAAGAGAAAATAGAATATAGAGAAGAGAAATAGTTATAAGCGCTCTTGAGCTCAGCGCAAAAAACGAATAACAAAAACGAACAACGAATTTTGTATCTAAACTGCCATACATATTACAGCCTACGCTATGGGACCTTTTCGGAACTGGAGCTTTTGCAATTGGCAAAGGAGCTTGGGGTTACACAATTGGCATTAACGGATATCAACAATACATCGGCTTGTTTAAATTTTGTACGTAAGGCCCCGGAGTATGATATACGGCCTATTTTAGGAATTGATTTTAGAAATGGGGTTGAGCCTTGTTTTGTTGGGATAGCTAAAAATAATGAGGGATTTCTGGAGCTCAACGACTTTTTATCGGAACACATTCATCAAGAAAAGAAAATTCCGGAAATAGCCCCAATGTTTAAGCATGTGTTCGTAATATATCCTTTTGAAAAAGTACTTCAAAATGAAAAGAAAAGCTTTGATGAACATGAGTTTATAGGGGTTTCGGTAAATGAGTTGAAACGATTGCGATTTTCTAAATTATTGCAACAACGAGAAAAGATTATTCTACTACAGCCCGTTACCTTTAGGAACAAGCGCGATTTTAATGCGCACCGTCTCTTGAGAGCCATTGCCAACAATACCTTGCTAAGTAAACTTTCTGTAACCGAACAGGCGGGCGAAGATGAAAAGATGTATGCAATTCCCAATTTGGCGGCACACTTTTCTGAACACAGTTTTATTTTGGAAAATACACAAAGGTTAATGAATGCCTGTACGATTCATTTTGATTTTTCCGACGGTAGAAAGCCCCAAAATTTAAGTACATACTTGGGCAGTAAAAAAGAGGACGAGGTCTTTCTTGAAAAATTATGTCAAGAAGGCCTGCCCTACAGGTATCCTGAGGTTGACAAAGCTGTGCTAAACCGTTTGGAAAAGGAACTTTACTTAATTAAAAAAATGGGCTTTGTATCCTACTTTCTTATTAATTGGGATATTATTTCATACGCCAGAAAACAAAAATTCTTTTATGTGGGTAGAGGAAGTGGTGCCAACAGTATTGTAGCCTACCTGCTTTTTATTACCGATGTAGACCCAATGGAGCTCGACTTGTATTTTGAACGTTTCATTAATCTATACCGTGTAAATCCGCCTGATTTTGATATTGATTTCTCCCATAGGGACAGGCCCATTATGACGGAGTATATTTTTAATCGTTTTAAGAATGTTGCATTGTTGGGTACCTATGTAACTTTTCAGTCCAGAGGTGTTATACGTGAACTGGGCAAGGTATTTGGACTTCCAAAAGATGAAATAGATTTGCTGTGCAATGGTGACATACAGGCAGGCCGATTGGACAATATTTCTGCTTTGGTCCTTAAATATACCCAACTACTCCACGGTATGCCCAATTATTTAAGTATTCATGCAGGCGGGATTTTAATTACCGAGAAACCCATTCATTGGTTTTCTGCCACCAATATGCCTCCCAAAGGATTTCCTACTACGCAGTTTGATATGGTCATTGCGGAGGACGTTGGCATTTTTAAGTTCGATATTCTAGCCCAACGCGGACTCTCCAAAATAAAAGAGACGTTGGATATTTTAGAGCGAGACCGCCCAGAAGAATTTGCCAAGTTTGATATTCATGATATCAAAGCGTTCAAGAACGACCCTAAAATCAATAACATGGTAAAAACAGCGCAGTGTATGGGTTGTTTTTATGTGGAGTCTCCCGCTATGCGGATGTTATTGAAAAAGCTGGAAGTAGATACCTATTTGGGGCTCGTAGCGGCAAGTTCCATTATTCGCCCCGGTGTGTCCAAAAGCGGTATGATGCGTGAATATATTTTGCGGCACAGAAACAAGGGCAGGGCAGAGGAAATGGCACACCCGGTAATGTTAGAGATTATGCCAGAGACCTATGGAGTTATGGTCTACCAAGAAGATGTGATAAAAGTGGCCCACCATTTTGCCAATCTTGATTTGGGGGAAGCCGATGTTTTACGACGCGGAATGAGTGGTAAATTCCGTTCTCGAGAGGAGTTTCAAAAAGTGCAGGATACCTTTATGGACAACTGCCGTAAAAAAGGTTATTCGGAACAACTTATAAAAGAGATTTGGGACCAAGTAGCCAGTTTTGCAGGTTATGCGTTTGCCAAGGGGCATTCGGCATCGTATGCGGTAGAAAGTTACCAAAGTTTATTTTTACGTGCCTATTATCCGTTGGAATATATGGTAGCGGTACTCAATAATGGTGGCGGATTTTACAAACCTGAATTCTATGTGCACGAAGCTCGTATGTTGGGCGCAATCATTCATCCACCTTGTATCAATAATAGCAATGTGGACAACAAGATCTATGGTAAGCACCTATATTTAGGCTTGGGTTATTTACGGGAATTGGAGCAGCGGGTAATGGAGCGTATTCTAAAAGAGCGCCATCTTAATGGTATTTTTAGTTCGTTGGAAGGTTTTTTAGATCGTTTAATTATTTCTATAGAACAAGTAAGCATACTAATACGAATTGATGCCTTCAGATTTACCGAGACCAATAAACACGAACTCCTATGGAAAGCGCATTTGTTTTTGAACAAAACCAAGAAAATAGACCACCCAAAACTGTTTGCGCCACGGCACCAACATTTTGAGATTCCTTCATTATATAGTACTAATTTAGAAGTAGCTTTTACGCAATTGGAGTTGTTGGGGTTTAGTTTGTGTAGCCCGTTTGAACTTTTGGCAACTCCACCTCTTCATACCACCGGTAGTAAGGACCTGAAATTATATTTAAATAAAAATATTGATATTTATGGATATTTGATTACGGTAAAACGAACGCGGACGCATACGAATAAGGCAATGTTCTTTGCTACACTAATAGACCAGCAGGGTCAGGTTTTTGATACGGTCTTGTTTCCGCCCGTAGCGGCTAAATATATGTTTAGGGGAAGGGGTGTATACCGTTTTTATGGAAAGGTGGTAAGTGAATTTGGTTTTTTAAGTATTGAGGTCATTAAACTTCAAAAACAAGATTTTGTACAAGACCCCAGGTATGCCGATATGAAAACCAGTACCAAGGTCTTTGACAAAAAGAAAGTGAATGACCAAGAAGAGAATAAATTAGGCAATCAGTTTGTTTAGAAAGCATTAAGCGCTTAAATTAAAATCCAGAATGAACTGTGGAACCTGAAAAAGGTGCCTATTCATCCATATTTTTTACATCTATTTTCCTGAATTTATTTATAATAGAATCATCACTATTATGCTCTGTAAATTATGGTAGGTCTTGCTAAGAATAAAATTGATTTTATAAAGTCTTATTGTTAATCTGTTGATTCTGTAAAAACTTAAGTATACAATGTATTGTCATGAGAAATTACATGCTCTTTTACATTGTTTTGAAATTCTTGAGGAGTTTGCCCTACGTGTTGTTTAAAGAAACGACTAAAGTATGACTGATCTTTAAAATGAAGATTAAACCCTATTTCTTTAATAGTGTTTTCGCTATGTATAATTTGGCGCTTAGCCTCTAATATCAACCGATCATGAATTAGTTGTACTCCAGTTTTATCTAGCTTTTCTTTTAAAATTTGATTTAATCGCTTAGCACTAATGTCCAATTTACTTGCATAAAAATCGGCAGTTCGTTTATTCTTATAATTTACTTCAAGCAGAAGCATAAACTCATAAACGCGCTTTTCATTAATATCTTGCAATGTAAAATGCTGTTCTTTTAGCTGTATCAATTTTAATAAAAACACCTTTAAAACAGCTTTCATCATTATTAGATTAATGACGTCGTGACTGTATTCTTCTTTCAAAAGTTGAAGAACAGCAGCCAAACCATTCGAACCTTCTTCGTTTACTTGTAAACAAGAAAATTCACCTTGAATGTTGAACATTCTAAATACATCTAACAAAAATTCTTTCAAATCGCCTTCAAGTAATTCTTGCTTAAAAGATATCAAGACACCGTTTTTACCAGCTTTGTTCAATTGATGCACTCTATACGGCGGTATCAAATAAATCCAATCTCCCTTTAAAGTTTGGAAATCGTGTTGTGGAACATGAAGTGCATCTTCATTTTGTAACCATACAATTTCATAAAAATCTCTTCTTGCAGGATCATTTAAATAGGCGGGTGGACAATTTCCTAAATCTTTTATATATAAAACTTTATCACTCAGCATAAACTTCTTTTTAAACATGAAGCAGACTTAAAACTTTCAAAGCATTATCTACCTAAAAAAAGCCCGTTTCCAAAATATACCACAAAAATAGCCAATAACACCATCATTAAAAGCCATAATAGCAAATTGTACCAGACAACTGTCTAATTGTGTAAGTCTTTAGCTAGTAATCCCATATACTTTTGTAGTCGATTTTAATGCTAAGAGAATTTCAATCAAGTACCCTATGGATGATACGCTTAAAAAAACCAATACAGAATTGATAGAAGATGCCATGGATATTATTATTGGTGAACATCTCAAACTTATTAAATCTATACAATATGATGAGATAGCGGCATTGATACCGACAATTACAAATGCTAAAAACATTTTTGTCACTGGTTCAGGTAGAACCGGACTCATGATGAAAGCTTCAGCAATGCGCCTGATGCATTTAGGATACAAAGTACATGTAGTTGGTGAAACTACAGCACCTGCAATTACAAAAGGAGATGTACTTATTGCTGGGTCTGGATCTGGCACAACTAGCGGAATTGTTAGTGCAGCAGAAACAGCAAACATAGAAGGCGCGAGTGTTATATGCTTTACCACAAATGCAGCGTCTCTTTTAGCATTACTATCAAAGCATACGGTTACCATCCCTGCGGCACAGAAGCAAAAACGTGATGAAGATATTTCAAAACAATATGCAGGTAGTCTGTTTGAGCAGTCATTGCTTTTGGTCATGGATGCTTTAATACAGACTTTATGGGAACTAGATGGCAGTTTGGCTTCAGATTTATGGAAGCGTCATGCTAATATGGAGTAAATACAAGAATTATAGTTAAATAATACAGAACATTAGAAATATTTAAATTATGGCAAAATTACAAGTAGCAATAGATTTATTAAAAATAGAAGATGCAATTGCATTGGCAACAAAAGTGGCTCCTTATGTAGACATTATAGAGCTTGGAACACCACTTATTAAAAGTGAAGGCTTATCTGGAATTAGAAAAATGAAAGATGCTTTTCCTGATAAATTAGTTTTAGCAGATTTTAAAACGGCTGATGCAGGTGAATTAGAAGCAGGTATGGCTTTCGGTGCAGGTGCTGATTATGTAACAATTTTAGGAACAACAGGAGATTCTACCATAGCTGGTGCGGTAAAAGCTGCTATAGCAAATGGTAAAGGTGTTGTTGTTGATACTATAGGTGTTAAAGATAGAGTTAAGCGTGCAAAAGAAGCAATTGCTTTGGGTGCGGAGTTTGTTGAGTTACATGCTGGTTTAGATGAGCAGGCTGAAGACGGGTATTCTATTCAAGTGTTGATTGATGAGGCTGCAAGAGCTGGTGTAAAAGTATCTATTGCTGGTGGTGTTAATAGCAGTAGTATTACTGCTGTAAAACAATCTGGTGCTATTGTGGCGGTTGCAGGAGCAGCTATTTACGGAGCAAAAGATCCTGCGCAAGCAGCAAAAGAATTAAAAGAGCTGTTAAATGCTTAAGCGGTTTTAATTAAATGTGATTTTAGTATTGATTAACAAATTCTCATGAATATCTTTTCATGGGAATTTGTTGTTTTTGACTTGTTCTATTTCACAAAAATTTCTGAGTACAGTTTCTCAAAAAAACCTTGAGTACTAATGTTATTATACATTTACGTGAAAGTGTCGACAGCCTTTTAATTGGGTATATCCGCCAGTGGCCGCTAAATATATTTTTAGGGGAAGGGGTGTATACCGTTTTTATGGAAAGGTGGTAAGTGAATTTGGTTTTTTAAGTATTGAGGTCATTAAACTTCAAAAACAAGATTTTGTGCAAGACCCAAGGTATGCCGATATGAAAACCAGTACCAAGGTTTTTGACCAAAAGAAGGTGAATAATCAAGAAGGGAAAATAGAAGTTAGAGAATAGAAAAGAGAGAAAGCTCTATTGCAACACGCTAAGCACCCTGCGAAAAACCATCAACCAACAACTAATCTTAAAAAGCTTCTAATACATAACCGAATATCCAATATAAAATAAGAAATACAAAAACGGTTCCTATACAACCACATTTTCCACCTCCAATTTTCTTTGCGCCATACCACGCACCAATAATTTGAATCAGTTTTTTCATAAAGCCAATTTACGGGTTTTGATGGTTACTTTTAAAACAAAATGTAACTCAAAAAAAATTGGTTTTAGCTTTCCTTTTTTAAGAAACCCAAAACCAATTATCAAAAATTATAAAACTATTCTTTATTTGTTTTTATAGGCCTTGTCTAAAAATTCATAACGAGCATCATTGTTGGCTTCTATCAATTTACTTTTGGTATCAATTACCATAACAGCAGGGTTCTTGTCATTTGATTTTGCTGCTTCCCAATTTGGTAAACCTTCTCCATTTGGGTTCCCAGTTTTAATGAAATTGACAAAGTAGGTCATCATTTCTTTAGATACTTTAAAATCATCTGCAGTCCATGCATAGTCTTTTACCAAGTGTAAATTTCCCATGCAATATTCAATTTCGCAGGCATGTGGTGCGCCTACCGCTTTTGGTGCCGGTGGATTATCAGACTCTTTTGCTATTGTTCCGCCAGCCAAGCCAGAAGCTAATGTTTTATCAACTAAGGGCGGCCTTAGTTTACTGTACAGATAACGGTATACTGGCTGATTACTATTTTTTCTATGTAAATCAAACCATTTCCATGTACTGTACGATATAAAACGGTCAGAAGCTAATGCTGTTGCCGATAGTTCAATTTCTTTTTCAGAACCATGTGGGTATAGCTCTAGTACTTTTTGGTATTCTTTTGGATACGCTTCTTTTACTTTGTTTATATAATTTTCTTCTGTGTATGGGCCTTGAGTAAAAGCTAAACCAGGTATTTCTGCGGAATTCCAACCCAGTAATAAGGGAACCATTGCTTGCTCTTTGTTTTTGAATATTTCAGGTAGTGTATTTGGTAAGAAGTATCTATCCAATACTGCAGGAAATCCAAATCTTTTGGATTTGTTATAAAGTTCGTACACTTCTCTTGTACTCAATTTGCGCAATTCTGAAAGAGTGGAATGTCCTATACTCTTTGCAAAATCCAAACCTATTTGTTCTGCCTCTTTTAAAGGTACCGCAGCCATGGTTGGGTGAATACCGGCACCGCTTTCCCCAATGGCTCCTGCAATCAAGTTTTTTGATAGGGGAGAGGCCATTTGTTGGCTCGTCCCAATAGATCCAGCCGATTCACCTGCAATAGTCACTTTTTTGGGATCACCGCCAAAAGCAGTAATGTTTTTATTCACCCATTTAAGTGCTGCATTTTGATCTAATAAGCCATAATTTCCAGATGCTTTATAAGAAGCCTCAGCACTCAATTCCGGGTGAGCTAGAAATCCAAATATGTTTAGCCGGTAGTTGGTGGTAACCACAACAATGCCCTCTTTGGCCATACTTTCTCCATCATATCTTGGTTCTGATGCATCGCCTGCAACATTACCACCGCCAAAAAAGTATACAAGTACGGGTAAATTTTTAGTGTCCATTTTAGCAGGTGTCCAAACGTTTAAATAGAGACAATCCTCACTAACTCCATTAGACCTTGAGTTCATGTCTCCAAAAACCAATGTTTGCATTGGTCTTGGACCAAATGTCTTGGTTTCTTTTACTCCTTCCCAATTTTCTAAAGGTTGGGGAGCTTTCCAACGCAGTTCACCAATTGGTGGTTTGGCAAATGGAATCCCAAAATATCGTTGTATTCCAGTATGTGTGTCGTAATTACCTTCTATAGTTCCGTTTTCAATAGTCACTTGAACCGGAAAAGAATTGGTCTCTTGTGCAGAACTTAAGTTATAGGATAAGAATAGCGAAAAAAGAAGTATTTGAATGTTTTTCATTAGGATAGATTTTCTATTGTCTCAATATGAAACAATAATACATCTATTTTTTTAAATAGTTGATAATCTGTAGATTGAAAATTTGTCATTATCGCAGATTTCCCTATAATTTGGTTCTAAAAAACAAGGAATGATACTTTTACAGCATCATTCCTTGTTTTAAGAATTTATGTAGAACCGTTTAGCTGGTTGTTATTTTCTTCTGAGAATATTTACTCAACACCAAGAATAAAACACCACAAAGCAACCAAGCAGGTAAGGTTACAAAAGAAAGGAATACATTAAATTGAACGGATATAAAATAGAATAACCCGAAACTGATACCCCATGCCAATAAAACTGATTTGTTGAATTTTATATTGGCAACTTCTGCATAGTTCTGAACTATGCCGGCTTGTTTATGGAAGAAATGTTCAAATACGATAACGGCACCAACAGGGGCTAAAATAAATCCGTACAGTGCCACAAAATCCAATAATTTCATAGCAAAGGCAGGGAACAGTCCGGCAATGGTGGCAATGGAACCTGCTAAAATAGTGACCCAAAATGTGGAAGCTTTTGGCATAATGGCTTGAAATGCCAATCCGGCTCTATAAATGGTAGGGTTTGCTGTTGTCCAACCCGCCAATACCACGGCTATGATTCCAAAAACACCAATTGCATTATACGCCAAAGGACCAGGAGCAACATTAGGTGCTTCACCTTGTGCCAGTAAAGCTTGTGCTTCCGGTGTTTGAACGTAAACAGCATAAATTAATGCAGCGGCAATCCATGCCATATAATGGCCCACATACATACCAGCAGCGGTAGTCCATCCGGAACTTGCTTTTTTGGCAAATCGGAATACGGAAAGATCAGACATACCAATGTGCATTGCGGCATTGGCAAACCAAGACCAAAAGAAAACATGCCAGAACGTATATTTTATTTGACCGGGAAATGGGTCACTACCTTCGCCCCAAATATTCCAAAAATCCTGAAAACTGCCTACGCCTAGTTGTTGTAACGCTACAATACCGCAAGCCAGGAAAGCCAACACAATAATTGGAGACATCCAGTTTGCAGCTTTTGATACCGTGTCATATCCCTTAGAAGCAATTAACGAAATAACCGCGCCAAGTACCAATACGATAATAATCCAAGTTGGCCCATTGGGCATAGTGTCGGTTAGTTTAGGCATTTCCATGTCAAAAGGAATACCAACTGCCGTTGCAGAAACCGTAATCATGGCACCTGCTAAAAAACAGAATAAAATTCCGTTGGCAAGGTTATACCCAACAACTAATTTTTTCCCACAGATTTTTTCTAATTGATAGTATAAGGTCAGTCTTCTTTTAACGGCTATTTCAGAAGTCAAAAATCGCCAGCTGATTACCGCCATGAGGTTTCCTAAAAGTAAACCGATTATTAAGTCAAAAGCACTTACGCCAGTAGTTAAAAATAATGGTCCAATTACAAATTCAGTGCCTGCGGCATGTTCACCTGCATACATACCTAAAAAACTTTTCCAGCTTTTAAGGTTGGATTTGGGTACGGGTTCTCTTTCAAATTCGCCACCGGCCAATTTTTCAATTATTTCTTCTTCTTGGTGATTTTGGCTCATGGCGGTGGTTGGTTTTAAGTGGTTATTAAATGTTTTGGTAAATCCTCTACACGTTCACAGCATAATTGGTCCATTACCTGTTTAAACTGTGTCTTTAGCATGCTAATCGTGTGGTCTCCTCCTTTATTTCCTAAAGCTCCGGTTCCATAAACAAAAGAGCGACCCATGAAAGTGAATTTTGCACCGCATGCCATGGCACGCGCTATGTCAGGACCTGAGCGAAGACCACTATCCATCATAATTTCTATTTGGTCACTATATTTCGCTGTAATTTCTTGTAATGAATTAATGGTAGATTGTGCGGCGTCTAACTGTCTGCCGCCGTGGTTAGAAACGATTATACCGTCAAACCCCATACGAATAGCGTCTTGTGTATCTTGCTCAGAGGCTACGCCTTTCAGAACTAATTTTCCTTTCCATCTATCACGGATCGGTTTTATTTTTTCTTCATTCAATCTTCCAGAAAAAGTTTGGTCCATGAACGCACCTAGTTGTCTTAAATTCAATCCTTCTGGTGTGTAGGGTTTTAGAGTCTCAAAAGTAGGTTGGCCATATTTTAAAGTATTGAATGCCCAATTTGGTTTCCCTAAAATCTGTAGGATGTTTGAAACCGTCATTTTTGGAGGTAATGCTAATCCGTTTCTAAAATCACGAGGACGATAACCGAAAGTGGGTACATCGCAAAGTAACACCAATACAGGGCAACCAGCTACTTCAGCTCTGTTAATGATGCTATCTCTAATTGCGTCATCAACCGGGTTGTACAATTGAAACCAAGCATTACCTTCGGTAAGCTCACTTGCTTTTTCAATATCCATCGTAGTAACCGTACTAAGTATAAATGGGATATTATGGTTGTAGGCAGATTTTGCTAGAATTGCAGGCGTATTTGGCCACATTAAGCCTTGCAAACCTACGGGTGCTATACCAAAAGGCGCATCGAATTCCATTCCCAACACTTTTGTTTTTGTAGAGCTGGCACCTTGATTTCTTAAATACCGT
Source organism: Maribacter sp. MAR_2009_72 (assembly GCF_007827235.1). Lineage (NCBI taxonomy): Bacteria > Pseudomonadati > Bacteroidota > Flavobacteriia > Flavobacteriales > Flavobacteriaceae > Maribacter > Maribacter sp. MAR_2009_72. The sequence goes on from NZ_VISB01000001.1 coordinate 3,267,901, forward strand.
GGTTGTAATTGTATTTTACGTATTTCTGAGGTGTTTCTAGCTAGGCTAACATCTTCATTACAACCTCCATCTAAATACTCAAAAGCAAATTTTGGTATTCTACTTTTCGCTTTTATTCTTAAATCATCTACTGATGGATAATCCGAATTGAAACTTGTTGCCATAACTCTTTCTTATTTTATAATGAACGGGACATGTTTTTTTAAACTGTAATTTTTCTTCAAAAACTTGGAATTCAACTTACTATCAGAAATAGCAATGGCCGCACCTAATGCAGAGCCTAAAGATGAATCTGTAGTTCGTAGTTCCATGTTTCTTAAATAATGGGATAGCAATTTAATGTAAACATCATTATCACTAAAACCGCCGTCAATATAAAGTTTTTCTATGGGTTCGTCACCTGCTGCAATCTTAATACTTTCAACTTGTAACAAGACCAATTCTGTCATTAAGTGGTGGTAGGCATGTTCAAAATTATCATAGTATATGTTGGTTTTTTTTGGCATTTGTTTGGTTGTGAACCCTTTCCATTTAAAGATGGGTTCCATATCCTTTACAATTTCAAAATAGGTATCGTTATTAAATTTGACCGACTTGTGGTAATCTTCGCTAACACCAAAAAATTCAGCCATTTCTTTTACTTGTAACGTATACTCATTTCCTAAAAACAAGCGAGCGGATTTTACAGGTTTGCCATTGATCCGCATATAATTAATACAGTTTTTATCAATGTCTTCTTTGGTCAATAATTTTTCTGAAAACGGATTTAAAGCAATACTCCATGTACCTGTAGAAACCAAAATAAATTTCTTTTTAATGCTTCTTACATATGGTAGTAGTGCTGCAGAACTGTCGTGAATGCCTACACCAATTTTTATTCGTTTACCGTTGTAATTAAGATTGATACTCGTTTCTGTTGAAACGATAGGAGGTAGGATTTTGTGAAATTCTTCTGCATATACCCAATCGTGATAATCTTTCTTTGAAAAATCCCACAACGATGTATGGCAACCGATACTGGTGTATTCACTAATGGGGATACCCGTAAAAATATAGCTAATGTATTGTGGTAAGTGTAACGAGTATTTAATCTTTTTAAAAACAGCAGGTTTGTTGTGTTTTAACCAATATAGCTGCATGCCAGAATTAAGCATACCATCATTAGACGAACCTGTTGTAACTGCTATTTTCTCTTCAGGGCCATATTTTTCAAAAAAGGAATCTATCACTTTTTTATCTAAAGGCTTGGTGTAATTGTATAGGGGAGTCACAACTTCTCCCTGTTCATCCAAATGAACCAAACTGGCCCCATAGGTAGAGAAGTTAATGGCCGTTATATTGTATTTTTCCGATTTTAAAATCCTGTCAAATACATTTTTTAACCAATCTTGAAGCGATTTTAAATCTTCTGTAGGGTGACCGTCTTCATCAACAATAGTATCAAAAGTGGTATATTCTCTATACACTTCTTGATAATCGGCATCAAAAAGAAAAAACTTCTTATTGGTTTTACCTATATCGAATATGGCGGTTACTTTTTTCATGAACTATAAGCCTGTAGCTACAGAATTCATACCTCTTTCTTTTATCAAACCTTCCCTAATTCTTAAAGAACGATACGATTTTAACGGGTCTATTGCACCACCACTTAATGCTCTTGCCTGGGCCAATAATGGGCGCACATCTGTTCTATAGGCATTTTGTAATATTTCTTGACAAAGCGTTACATCATTTCTTGATTGTGCTGCCTGTAATTCTTCTTGGTCTACTAAAAGTGCTTTTGCATATGCTTCTTGAATAGCTTCTAAGGATTGTAATAAGTCTTCAAGTGGGTCTTTAATATTATGGCTGGCATCAATCATCCAAGCTAAATCAGGATTCTGAGGATTATTTTCCATACCATATACCAATTCATTAAAAATTAAGAACAAGGCATAAGGTTTTACACTACCTACCGTACTATCGTCATCACCATACTTACTGTCGTTAAAATGAAAACCGCCTAGTTTTCCTTTTAGCATTAAGGTTGACACTATTTGTTCAATATTTGTATTGGGTAGGTGATGGCCTAAATCTACCAACGTATATGCCTTTTCACCACAAGCATTTGCCAACATAAAAGAGGTGCCCCAATCTTGTATTACGGTACTATAAAAATTAGGCTCGTAAGGTTTGTACTCAATAAACATTTTCCAATCCTCTGGTAATGCCGAATATATATTTTTTAAGCTGTTTTCTGTATGGGTTAAAGCAGATTGGAAATTGCGTTGACCTGCAAAATTGGCGCCATCTGCCAACCAGACTGTTAAGCTTTTTGACCCTAGTTTTTCACCTATTTTAATGACATCTATATTATGTTGAACGGCCTGTTCACGTACCGATGCATTTAAATTGGAGAGCGATCCAAACCTATAACTTTCCTTTGCATTTTTTTGATCTTGAAAGGTATTGGAGTTTACGGCATCGAAAACTAGGTCGTTTGCATTCGCCAATTCTTTTATGGCATTATAGTCTTGTGGAATATCCCAAGGAATGTGAAGGGAAATTGCCCCTGCAGTTTTGGTAAGGGAATGTAGAACACCTACATCTTCAATTTTTTGTTCCAATGAAGCGGGCTCCCCAAAAAAACCGAACCTACCAAAACGGGTTCCACCGGCACCCAATGCCCAACTAGGTATAGCCACTTGAAAATTGGCAAGTTTTCTAAGAATACCATTTACATCTTTATCTTGATTATCTAATTGATCGGATAAAAAGTTAAAGTAATCTTGATGACTTCTTTGAAATCTATTGTTCTCTGATAGAATTTGGTCTTTATTTAGTTGCATACAAAGTTGATTTAAAATAGACCTGTTGGCTTACTACACCAACAGGTCTGCACTCACTCACTCAATTTACTATCGTACAAATGCATTGGCCATACCGCCATCTACATTTATAATATTCCCTGTAGATTTATCTAATATACCAACTAAGGCAAAAACACCATTGGCAATATCGGCAGGATATATGATTTCGTTCAATAAATTTCTTTTTGCATAATGTGCCGGTAGTTCTTCTACGGTAATACCGTAGGCTTTTGCACGGCCTTCTGCCCAGTCTCCTTCCCAAATTTTACTGCCCACGATGACGCCATCTGGGTTGACTACATTTACCCTGATCTTATCGGAAGCCAATTCTGCCGCTAATAAGCGTGACATATGTTGTTGGGCTGCTTTAGCAGTACCATAACCTACGTTATTTGGACCGGATACCAATCCGTTTTTACTGGCAATATTTATAATGTCACCCCCCAAACCTTGTTTGCGTAAAATTGCTACTCCTTGTTTGGCTAATTCAAATTGACCTTTAACCAATACATTTTGTAAAATATCCCAATCTGCATCCGTAGTTTCTGTCAACGGTTTTGAAATTGCCAAACCTGCACTATGTACTATAATATCAATACCACCGAATTCTAAACATGCTTTTTTATAAGCTTCTGCAATCGATTCGTTTTTTGTGACATCACATACCGCATAACTGGCTACATCACGTGCATAGGTGTCAACGGCTTCCTGTAATCTATCTTCCGCAATATCACTTAATACTACATTGGCACCTTCTTCCGCTAATTTATCTGCGATTGCTTTACCAATGCCACCACCTGCGCCTGTAATAAAGGCTACTCGTCTGGACAATGGTTTTTCTTTAGGCATTCGTTGTAGCTTGGCTTCTTCCAACAACCAATATTCTATATCAAAAGCTTCCTGCCTTGGCAATGATGTATATGCCGATATAGCTTCCGCACCACGCATAACATTAATCGCATTTACATAGAATTCATTGGCTACACGCGTAGTTTGCTTATTTTTTGCAAAACTGAACATACCCACACCAGGATAAATAATGATCACCGGATTGGCATCACGTATGGCTGGACTATTGGATTTTTTACACGTGTCGTAATAATCTTTGTATTCTTGTCTATATTTTTCGAAAGATGGTTGCAGTTTTTTTAGAATAGCATCCGTATCGCTTAAATCTTCATCTGTTTTTAAGTCCAATACCAATGGTTGGATCTTGGTACGTAGGAAATGGTCGGGACAAGAGGTGCCCATTGGTGCCAAACGTTCCAAATCATTGCTGTTAATGAATTCAAGCACAATGTCATTGTCATTGAAATGACCGATCATTCTAGCTTCGGAAGAACATAAACCTCTAAGCATTGGCATAAGTTGTGCCGCTTTTTCCAATCGTTCTTCTTTGGGTAGGCTTTGTAATTTTTGTCCACCGAAAACACTTCCTTTTTCCTTTATTTTTTTCTCGATATATTCCGAAGCCATTTCAATGACCTCTAAACTGTTTATGTAGGACTCATAAGAGGTGTCGCCCCATGTAAAAAGTCCATGGCTCCCTAAAACAATACCTCTAATACCCGGATTGTCGTTTAAACATTTTTCCAATTGAAGCCCCAGGTCAAAACCAGGTCGTTGCCAAGGAACCCAACCCATAGTGTCTCCCCAAATTTCTTTGGTCACCTGTTCACTGTCCTTGGCCGCGGCTACCGCAATCAAAGCATCTGGGTGTAAATGGTCTATATGCTTAAAAGGTAGTAACCCGTGTAAGGGTGTATCTATAGAAGGTGCTTTACTATTTAAATCATAAATACAATGGTTGAACAAGCCTACCATACGGTCTTCATCTTCTAGACCACCATAAACGTTTTTTAAGTCGCGTAAACGCTCGGTATACAATCCTGCAATACCTGCCTTGGTCAAAGTGCCTATATCGCCACCAGAACCCTTGATCCACATTACCTCAACGTCTTCATTGGTCAGTGGGTCTTTTTCTATGGTTTTACAACTGGTGTTACCGCCTCCGTAGTTGGTAATTCTTAAATCTGCCCCCAATATATTGGAGCGGTATAAAAACAGGGCAACTTGGTCATCACCAAATTGAGCGGCTTTTTTTTCATCCCAAAGGTAATTAACGTGTTTAAAGTTTTTTTGCATCTTGGATTGCTTAGTGTTATTATGATAATTCCAAAGATAGGAGAACAAGAATTTTTAGCTATCCTGTAGTGTTATGGTAGTTTATCCTAATTGATTACTATTTTTATGCTTTATTTAATATAGCGTTAATAAAGCCCTATTAGGTTTTTACCTAAATTATCCAACATCTTTTAATCTATTAATTTCCATAAACAATAGAATGGCCGAGCACTTGAATATAGTAATAAATGAATCTTCTAGAGTACCTAAATACAAGCAAATTGTAGAATCTATTATTGCGGATATTTCAAAAGGTAAATTAAAGATCGGTCATAAAATACCATCTATTAATGAATTGAGCGAGTATTGCGACCTTTCTAGGGATACCGTAGAAAAGGCTTACAGGGAATTAAAAAATAGAAAGGTCATTGTATCGGTCAAGGGTAAAGGGTTCTATACTGCCAAAACAGACTTGATTTCCAAAATCAATGTTTTCTTTCTGATCAATAAACCTAGCTCCTATAAAATGCGAATTTACAACTCGTTCGTTGATGGTATTGGGGTAGATGGACATGTAACCTTATCTATTTACCATTGTGATGAAACCCTGTTTGCATTGGAAATTCAAAAGAATTTAGGATCTTTTGACTATTATGTGATCATGACCCATTTTAAGAATGAGCGGTTAGAGCATGTTAGTTATACGGATAATACCTTAAAGGAATTAGAACGTATCCCGAAGGATAAATTGATTATACTGGATAATGATAAGCCCGAAATAAAGGGAAATTACAGCGCTATTTACCAAGATTTTCAACAGGATATTTATAGTGCCTTAAAAGAAGGTATAGAAAAGCTTAAGAAGTATGATAAGCTTATTCTGGTCTATCCTCAAAAATCTGTTTTTCCATATCCTAGAAGAATTTTAAGAGGGTTTGTCCAATTCTGTGGCGAGTACAATTTTGACCATGAAATTTTGGATGAAATCTATGAGGACATGGAGTTGAGCAGTAGAGATGTTTATATTACCATAGAGGAAATGGACCTTGTTAAATTGGTGCAGCAAGTAAACGCAAAAGAATTGACCCTGGGCAAGGATATTGGTATTATTTCCTATAATGATACCCCGTTAAAAAGTTTGCTGGGCATTACCGTAATCAGTACGGATTTTAAGACCATGGGGGAGACTGCTGCCTATATGGTGCTAAAGAATAAAAAAGAAAAGGTGAAGAATGTGTTTAAATATATTGAACGGAATTCTGTTTAGTGCTTAAGGTGTTAGAGGCCTAAGCCGTATAGTACAGGATGGCATATCTATAAATCACTATTATTTTTAGAAAAAATAGAAGATTGATTAGTTTACCTATAAATTCAAAAAAACGTATTGTAGCTTTTATAACCGCAGTAGTTTCATTTGTTGCAAATGGACAAATTAAAGATATGCCTACAAATTTTGTTTTTGGCACGCATAACGCAAATACAGAATATGCCGTAGTAGATTCAAGCCAGCCCTATACAGAACAATTAGGTTATGGGTTTGATTTTAACACGTCCAAAAATGTGCAGTTTCATCATAACGGTTTCAGTATAGACAAGGCCCCGGTTTATTTTTCTGTCATGAAGCCGGAAGGAAATTACATGGTCAAAATTGATTTTGAAGGGGCGGAGTCTGCAACTACTATCATCTTAAAAGCAGAATCCAGAAGGTTAATGTTAGATACTATAATTGGCCCAAACACCACGTTTTCCAAATCTGTAATGATCAACGTAAGAACGCCAAATATAATCGGTGGAGGTGAGATTTCTCTAAAGGATAGGGAGTTGACCTATTTAAATTGGGACCGTAAATTAACCTTGGAATTTTTAGGAACTGCTAAGGTTAGAGCAATTCAGGTTACGCCAATACCGAAAATCACCAGTATTTTTTTAGCCGGTGACTCTACCGTTACCGACCAAGATTTAGAGCCTTGGGCCTCTTGGGGGCAATTTATTACCCGCTATTTATCAGATCGCGTTGTAGTTTCTAACTATGCCTATTCCGGAGCATCATTGAGCTCTTTTAAAGGGAGTCGTCGATTGGAAAAAATAGGCTCCTTGTTGAAGAAAGGCGATTATCTTTTGATAGAATTTGGACATAATGACCAGAAGCAGAAAGAGGAAAATGAAGGGCCATGGCTCAACTACACAAAGTTGTTAGTGGAATTCGTTAATACAGCACGGGAAAAAGGAGCAATCCCCGTTCTATTGACTCCGGTCCAAAGACGATCTTTTGGTGAGGATGGGAAGTTGAACAATACACACGGCGAATACCCAGATGCAGTACGTGCAGTTGCCAAAAAGATGAACGTTCCTTTGATAGACCTCACAAAAATTACCACTACGCTTTATGAAAGTTGGGGTGATGATCGTTCTAGAAAAGCGTTTGTACAATATCCTGCAAATACATTTCCTGGGCAGAGCACAGCCTTGGAAGACAATACCCATTTCAATGCATTTGGCGCTAATGAAATTGCGTTTTGCGTCATTCAGGAAATTAAAAGACAAGGCCTACCATTAGAAGTGTTTTTAAAAAATACTACCCCTGCTTATAATCCTGCATTTCCAAATCATATTTCTCAATGGGCCTTGCCACTTAGCAATCGATTTGAACCTACAAAACCAGACGGAAATTAAATAGAAGTCAATAATGAAGAACAATTTTTTCCTATTCCTAAGTGCTCTTTTGAGCTTAATACTATTGAACGCTCAAGAAACCGAAAAAATATATCTTTCTGGTGTTGATTTTGAACATCCTGTACAGTGGGACTTTATGGTCAATGGCGGTAGGAACAGTAATCAGTGGTCTACTATAAATGTGCCTTCACATTGGGAATTTGAGGGTTTTGGAGAATATACCTATGGTAGATGGTATAAAGAATTAGACCAGGACGAACCCAGTAAGGAAGAAGGTTTTTACAAACATACGTTCATGGTGCCAGCTTCCATGGAAGGGAAAAAGGTAGCGATAGTTTTTGGTGGAGCCATGACCGATACCGAAGTAAAAATCAATGGTAAAAGTGCAGGGGAAATACACCAAGGCGGCTTCTATGAGTTTTCGTACGATATCACCTCTTTATTAAATTATGGGGAGGATAATCTGTTAGAGGTGCATGTGTCCAAACATTCTGCAAATGCTTCAGTAAATGCTGCCGAACGAAAGGCAGATTGGTGGTTGTTCGGAGGAATATATCGCCCTGTGTGGTTATCGGTGACGCCAAAAACGCATATTGCCCATGTAGCCATTGATGCAAAAATGGATGGTACGGTCACATCAGAATTGACTGTAGAGAATTTTTCGCAAATGTGCAGTTTGGAGATCTTTTTGACCAAAGTGAACAGTACTGAAAAAATGGGGAGCGAAGTGTTTATCCTCAATCCAAAAAAATCATCTTTTAATCTCAAAACCAAATTCAGCGATATTGACCCATGGTCTCCTGAAACTCCTAATTTATATGACCTTCATTTCAGTTTACAACAAAATGGAAAGACCGTTCATAATGTTACCAAAAGAATTGGATTTAGAACCCTGGAATTCATTAAAAAAGACGGCATTTATGTAAATGGAAAGAAAATTATTATGAAGGGTATCAACAGGCATACCATTTGGCCAGAGTCCGGTAGAAGTACCAGTAAACGTATTAGCATAATGGACGCTAACCTGTTGAAGGATATGAATATGAATGCGGTGCGTAATCACTATCCGCCAGACACCCATTTTTTAGAAGCCTGTGATTCTTTGGGGCTTTTTGTGTTAGATGAATTGGCAGGATGGCAAAACGGCTATGATACTGAAGTAGGCATAAAATTGGTTACCGAAATGGTGCAGAGAGACGTTAATCATCCATCGGTGCTTATTTGGGACCATGGCAATGAAGGCGGGTGGAATTATGAATTAGACCCATTATTTAAAGAATTAGACCCCCAAGATAGGATTGTAATACACCCGTGGTCAGATTTTGATGGTTGGGATACGCACCATTATCCCGCTTACCAAACCGGGGTACATCGATTTGTAAATGGGGAGAATGTATTTTTTCCCACCGAGTTCATGCACGGTACGTATGATAACGGACATGGTGCCGGACTAGAGGATTTTTGGAACCATTTTAAGGAGAGTCCGCTTTTTGCTGGCGGATTCATGTGGGCTTTTAGCGATGCCGCTGTATTGAGAAGCGATTGGAAAGGCCAAGAGCAAGTGTATGACTCGAAAGGTTCATTGGCACCCGACGGAATTTTAGGTCCGCATCGTGAAAAGGAGGGTAGTTTTTTTACGGTTAAAGAAGTTTGGGCTCCCATACAATTTGCTCCTGTAAAAATCACCAAAAAGTTCGACGGTACTTTCTATGTCACCAACGATTATATATATTCAAATTTAAACTCAACTTCATTAAAATACCGCGTTGTACAAGCAGCGAAAGACGCTTTTTACTCAAAAAGTTCCTCTAAAATTATTGAGAGCGGTACACTTAAGGCTCCAAATTTAGAGCCTAAAGAAACCGGTAAGTTGATGATGCCTATTTCTAATAGTTTTTTTGAAGGTGATTGGCTTGAGATTACGGCGCAAGACCAGCATAATAGAGAAATTTATACATGGTCATGGCCCATTCATAATGCTCCTTACTATGCAAAAAAATTCTTGTCCGCTACAAATGAAAAAACTGTGGCGAAGGTCATGAAATCTGGAAATGAAATAATATTAACAGGTGGCGGCGTAATCATGAAATTGGATACAGAAAGCGGAAAAATTAAAAGTGTATCGAATAAAAAAGAAATGATCCCTTTTAATAACGGTCCAGAACCTATAGGGATGAAAGCAGGTGTAAAAAGTGTAGATACGTATACCGATGGGCAAAATGCCATTTGTCTAGTGAATTATACCGGTGGCATCCACTCCATAAGATGGACCATGTACCCAGATGGTCGCTTGCATATGGAGATGATAGCGCTCAAAAATGCAGGAAGAAATAGTGGTTTTGATGGTGCCTTTGTAGACGATAATATTAGCGCATTTGGTATTTCATTCAATTTTCCAGAAGATGGAGTAGAGGACATAAAATGGTTGGGTAGAGGACCTTACCGTGTATGGAAAAATAGGATAAAGGGAACCACTTACGGACTTTGGGAAAAGGAATATAACAGTACCATTACAGGCGAAAGTTTTGAAAATTTGATCTATCCGGAATTTAAAGGCTATCATGCCAATATGTACGCCGCTGCTTTAAAGGCTAGTAACCATGGTTTTAAGGTGTTCAGTGAATCTGAAAAGGTTTTTCTCCGTTTATTCACACCAGATGAACCTAAAAATGGGTTTCCAGGCAGTCACCCGCAACCGGAATTTCCTTCTGGCGATATTTCCTTTTTATATGAAATACCGGCCATGCGCTCTTTTAAACCTTTAGCACATCATGGGCCGCATAGTCAACCGGCCAGTATCCGCATTAAAAGTGGCGATGAAGGCATTCCCATGAACCTATGGTTCGATTTTAGACCTCAAACAAATTAATTATGCAAACGATTAAATCAGTCCTATTAGTTGTTTTTTCTAGTGTACTATTTGTGCAATGTACCTCCTCAAGTATTGAGAAACCTACCGTTTATATGGTAGGAGATTCTACGGTTAAGAACGGACAAGGAGATGGTGCTGGCGGACTGTGGGGGTGGGGAGATTTTATTGGCCAGTTTTTAGATAGTACAAAGGTGAATGTCGAAAACCATGCATTGGGGGGCACTAGCAGTAGAACGTTTCAAGATTTAGGACTTTGGGATTCGGTACACCGTAAACTGAACAAAGGAGATTATGTGTTGATTCAATTTGGGCATAATGATGATGGGCCAATAAATGATGATTATAGGGCGCGTGGTACTATTAAAGGGGTCGGTAATGAATCGGAAGAGATTGATAATATACTCACCGGCAAACATGAAATTGTACATTCCTACGGATGGTATATACGAAAAGTGGTAACAGAAGCGAAAGAGAAAGGTGCTATCCCAATTGTATTGTCGCCTATTCCAAGAAATAAATGGAACGAAGGCAAAGTGCCTTTAAATAATACCTCTTATGGTCTGTGGGCTAAACAGATAGCACAAGAAGAACAAGTGACCTTCATAGATTTGAATACAAAGATGGCCCAGAAAATGGAATCCATAGGTGAAAAAGATATCACGGGAACTTATTTCTACGAACACGATCATACCCATACCAGTGCAAAAGGAGCGGTCATGGCAGCAGAAGTCATTATTGAAGCATTTAAGAAATCATCCAATTCTTTAGCTGATTTTATATTGGGAAGCCCTTTGGTCAAGTTGCCTAAAAAACGAAATTTATTTTTGGTGGGCGATTCTACTATGGCAGATAACGGTGATGAAAATGCCGTAGGCTGGGGTGTTCCTTTTCCTATTCATTTTGATACGACACGAATACAGATAATCAATAAAGCAAGGGGAGGTAAAAGCTCAAGAACATTTATGTATGAAGGATTATGGGACAGTGTATTAAAACAAGTACAACCAAAGGATTTTGTACTGCTTCAATTTGGACATAATGATGCCGGAAATATTGCAAAGGCAAAATACAGAGGTTCCTTAAGGGGAATTGGAGATGAATTACAAGAAGTAGTTCGGCCTGATAGTACGTTAGAAACCGTTCATACTTTTGGCTGGTATATGAAAAAATATATACGGGATGTCAAAGCGAAAGGGGCAGTGCCTATTGTACTAAGTTTAACGGTGCGTAATGAATGGCCGGGTGGTATTGTTGAGCAACGGACGGATTCATATATAAAATGGGCACGGGAAGCTGCCAAGGTGGAAAACGCCATTTTCTTGGATATTAGTGATAGTTTAGCCGTTAAATATGGTGAATTGGGTAAAGAAAAAGTTAATGCATTCTTTCCAAAAGACCACACGCATACCGGGGCTAAAGGGGCGGCATTCAATGCAAGAATCATTGCCCAAAGCTTACGAAACTGTTCCACTTGTGGATTAAGGGAATTTATTTTACCTATTAAGGATTGATTCTTTAATCCATAATTGGCAACTCATAAAAATGAGGACTATCTGCAGGATATAGCGCTACCTGATCCAATACTATGCCTGTTTGATTTACGTAAACCTTAAGAGCTACCTTACCTGTCTTCCCTACTTGTACGGGAACCTTTACTACCGTACTGTTCCGCAATACATTTTCTTTCCATTGATCGCTTCTGCCTTTTGTGTTCAATGTTATGGGTGCTAGCTGTTCACCATCTATTTCTATACGTATTTCATGGTCAAACGTGTTGGAATGGGTTGGGAGGCATCTAAGTTCAAATAAATACGCACCAGGTTGTTCCACATCAAATTCATATGCAACCCATGGTTGGTCATTTTTAAAGCGGGTGTTGGACAAAGGAAATAGGGTTATTGCTTGGTTACTGTACCCTAATCCCTCTATTGTTTTCCAATTGCCTTTAGAAGTCTTGAACCCTGATGCTTTTTTAGTTTTGCCTTTAAAAGTGACATTAAAGTTCCTTCCTGTATCTATGTTAGGCTTATGGGATGTTGGTGCATCAAACACCGGTAAGTTTCTTGGTGCCATGGACATCATATGGTTCCATTTTCCACCTATTAGCTCTTTGTTATAATAAGCGGTAAGTTCTTCAATGGTGTTAAATGCCTCTTCACTTTTTTTGATATAAGCTGCCTTGTCGGCCTCATCCTTCTCGGTCAATGCCAATTGTTGATAAAGAAACTTACGGTTCATTAATGCCGCTCCTTTTACCGGATATGCTACCAATTGAAACCAAGCCGCCAATTTCTCTTGTGGCAAAAGAGATTGTAGACTATCGGTTTTTTTATAGAGCATATCATATGCTGCTATTCTATCTTTTGCACGTTGGTTAGTAAAGTTGGTTATCCCGGTAGTGGTTGTAGGTTCGGTTTGGCTCCAACCCATATATTCTGGTTTGCGCAAAAATGCTAATCGGTAATATTCGTCCATGACCATGGCAATCTCATCTGCAATCTCAGCGCCAAATTCCCGAGCGGACCATTGTCTTAAATGTTCATGAATTGTAGACTCCTCAATTGAATTGATATCCCAAGCCAAGTCCAGAAAAAATTCCATTCCGTATTCTCCAGGTTTGATATCCCCTACATTGGCGATCCATATTTTTTTTGCACCGTTAGCATAGGCCCTACTCATTTCATACCAGATAAGTCCGGGTTGGGTGGTACTCAGCCAAAGATAATCGTGTGGTCTGCCCCAATAGCTTAAATGGTAGTATACACCGCTTCCGCCAATTCGTTTTTGCTCTTCTTCATTGCTCAATCTGCGTATATATCCATAATTATCATCCGTCCACATTAACGTAATATCCTCCGGCACCTCTAGTCCTTCGTTATAGATATCCAGGACTTCTTTATAGGGGATGAAAACTTGAGGAATCTGGGTTATTGGTTTTTCCAAAGTGTTGGATAGCATTGTGCGCTGCGTAGTCATAATGGTATCCACAAAAGCCATTCCCTCGGCCAGACTTGATATGCCTTCCATACCGCTGTCATGAATACCGCGCATACCCAAGGTCATAATGGTATTGACGTTTTTCTCTTTTATTTCAGCAATTCGAGATTGCCAGTATTCGTTGATACGATTTTTGTTGGTACTGTATTCGTACTTGCCGAAATCATGGTTCCATTCTGCCACATTATTACGCATCATAGGTTCTGCATGAGAGGTGCCAACGATCATTTGGTATTTTTCGGCCATGCCCGCATTACCTTCGACCGTAAAAAATCCTTGCGTGCAAGGGTGCATGGCAGGCCAAATGGTGTTTGCTTTTAGGCGCAATAGCAATTGAAAAATCTTTTCATAGGTTTTTGGACCAATATCACCGGTCTCGGTATCAAAGGTTTTGGCCGCCCAAGGTTGTAACCCCCAATCTTCATCATTTAAAAATATACCGCGATACTGCACTGAAGGTGATTGAACAATACCTTTTTCAAGTAGTTCTAGCTGTAATTTTTCTTTTTTTAGTGGAACAACATCTGCCCACCATTGCCAAGGTGAAACGCCAAGTTGTTCTGCCAATTCAAAAATGCCATATACGGTTCCGCGAACATCACTACCTGTAATGACAATATTTTGTTGAGTATTCTGGATGCTAAAAGCCTCCCATTTTCCTAGTAAGGAATCATTGGATGTTGTAAGTGTTGTTAACAGCTCGTCTTTAACTTCACCTATATAAATACCGGTTTCCTTTTGGGTATTCGTTTTAATAACATTGGGCTTAGCGCCAGTAATACGTTCTATGTCTTTTGAAAGTTCTTCCGCAGCCCAGAATATTAGCGGGTCGCAATTAGAGTCCACATAAATGGATGTTGTATGGGTTTTATCGGCAATTAAAAAACCATCTGTAACTGTTTGTTTTGTACAGGATACAAATTGAATCGATAGTATTAGTATGAGTAAACGCTGTATCATATGTTTATTAAGGCATTTTTGTTAATCCTTCCCACTTCACTTTCCAAGTGCCATCTTTTGGAAAACCAGGGTTGTTAATTGTGTTTCCGTCAAAACCGGCACACATCATGGCCACAGCTGCAAGATAACCTCCATTGCCGGGTAAGTAAAGTGTTAATCTAGGAGTTTGGTAATTATGACCGCTAGGCAAATAGGTATTTGTTATCTCGTCTCTTAAAAGTGCTTTTATTGCATCTTCTGGCCTATTTAATCTGGTGGCGGTCATAGCTTCAAGTGGAAAATCCCACCCCCAGGTATGGTCCCAATTCCAAACCTTGTCCACGATATCGAAGGTACGGTTCATTGTGGGGATATCCACATAATCGTTCTGTGGAAGAAAACTCATGGCCCCTAAAACGGCCGGGTGGTCAATGGTATGTTTGCTTGTTGGGGAGTATGAATTAGGGACACTCTCCGCTGCTAAATAAACACCATCTTGTTGTGCCATTGGCGATATTTTATCGATGACTTTTTGCCATTTTGGATTAGTGTCCATTCCCAATCTTTTTTTCCATTCCTGTGCCCGTTCCAAGGCCCATTTCCAATATGAAAGTTCTAATGGCGGATTGTAAGTTTCTAATTTGTCAAAACATTCTTGTGCGGGTATGACTCCTTTACCCAAGATGTATCTATCCTTCTCAGCATCATAATTAGCATAGGATGCCATGAAATCTGCGGTCTCAAAAATGAGCTTTTGATATTTTTTTAAATTTTCTTCCTTAGGATTGTCTCTATAGATGAGTTCGGCAAGGTAAATGACATGTGGCTGTTGCCATATAAGGAAAGAGCCCACATTTGATGATGTTTCGCCACCTTCATTATCGGTCATTTTTTGCCATCTTACTCCTTCATATCCTTGGCGTTGTGCCAATTTTTTTGCGCCTTCAAAAGCTGTAAAATACCAGCCGATACTTTTTTCTAAATAACCGGTACGTCCCCAAAGCGGATAATGGGCGGTATGCCACCAATACATTTCCATATGAGGTTTTCCAAACCAGCTATTATAGGTTAGTCCGGTTTCCTGAACGGGATAGTTACCAGCACATTGCGACCGTGTTAAGTATTGCGAAAGTACCACCCTACGCTCAAGTTCAAATGCTCGCTCATCGGTACATTCGGAAAAATCTACCGCACCACCGGACAGCCAAAAATCTTTCCACATGTTGCTGCTTTTAGCCCTTACGTTAGTGAAATTATGAATAGGCTGTTTTGGCTCATTTTCGCTGAATGTTATGGTAGCTTCAAAAGATGTTGAGGTTGACGGTGTGATACTGTAATAGTGGTCCTCTATTTTAGTAATACCGCTTTTGTTGGATAGTTTTGCCGAAACGAAATACCGGTCATTATCCAACGTACGGGAAAAAAGAAATTCGTTGCCCGGTTTATTTTCAACTGTGGTAGTATGTTTTTTATGCGTTGTATAATTAGTGCCCTTATCTGAAAACTCACCTGTAGGGTAGGGGAACCTGAATTTTAAGCGAATTCTTTGCTGTGCTATGAGGGGAGATTCAATTTTTACCGAAATAGCATCGGTTTCAGCATCTGCATAGGTTTGCACTTTTATGGGTGAACCTTCAACCTCAAAATTACTTTCTATTTGGCCGGTCCAAAGATTGAGCGTTTGGTCAATCTTTTTTAAATCGGCAGGGAGCGCCTCTGAACCATCCTTTTTAATAATGATCAACCCTATATTTCCTAATTGTAGGCGATGCGGATTGGACCTAAAATAATCCGATGCGGCATTGTTTCGTTCATTTTCACGGTCTTGAATGGCATATAGGGCATTTGGGTTGCCATTAAAATCATAGGCCTTTAATGCTTCTTCAAATTTAAAACCACCTTCATTGGGCGAGGTATGCCAGCCCCATTCCGATTGGGTTCCTAAGGGTACTCCATTTTGATAATGTTCAGGAAAACTTTGAAGTCCGGTAGCGTCTACGGTAAAAGAAAACTTTCCGTTACCTACGTTTAACGAACCTAAGGTATCTATGGTTTGTATGTTCACATTATGCCTTGTCACCAAAGCATGGCGGTCTATTTTATCTTGACCTAAACTCTTTTGGGGCCATTGAAATGTGAAAATCAGTAATGCTATAAAAAGGAAATTTTTCATTTTTGACAGTTTTTAATGCGTTTATTTATTGGAAGAATACGTAGATGCCGGGAAAATGACCCCTGGTGAATTCTCTATGGTTAACGGCAAGCCGTCCTCGGCATCTAGACTTACATTGGTCAAGCTCCAGTTTTTACTATATTGGATATCACCAGCCGTTTCTGCCTCTATGTGCACATTGTCCAATGTTATTTGTTCAACCGTTGAACTTTCCAAACCTTTTACGTTAATTGCTTTTTTAGCTCCTTTAACTTGAATGTTTCTTAGGGTGATATTTTTAAAGTGTGGAATGCCTTTTGATTCCGGCTCAACTTTATTGAGCATCTTTTTCCAATGAACGGGAATTTCTTCGGGGTCAAATTCTTCCGGTAATTTAGAATAACTGTAGGTTGGATTCCAATTCATGGAAACTTCCATAAATGTACGTACACTATCCATCTGTATATTTTCAAGATAAATATCCTCTACCGTTCCACCACGGGTAGTGGCCGATTTTATGTTGAGTCCGTTTTTGGTTCCCAAACCCTTTATGTTTGATGCATAAACATGTCGAATACTCCCTGATGTTTCACTGCCCAAGGTCACCAATCCTGAACCTGCCCTGGCAATACAATCACGAATCACCACATATTCCGTAGGTCTGTTTACCCTTAAACCGTCCCAATCACGACCTGCTTTTAGGCAAAAATTATCATCGTTACAATCAATATCACAATTCTGCACCAAGATATATCTAGAGGAATCTATGTCTATACCATCTGTACTTGGCCCATGGCCACCAATATTGTTTCGTATGGTTAGGCCATCTACGGTAATATGTTCCGAATACAATACCTGAACGGTCCAAAAACCTGCTTTTTGAATGTTGAGGTCTTTTAAAAATACGTTTTTAGCATTGGATATTAAAAAAGTTCGTGGCCTTTTGGCATCATAATCTACGATCCAGCGCAAACTTCTAGGCTCATAGTCGTTCTTTCGAAGATCCCAATAATAATCCCAGAAGACCTTGCCTTCGCCATTTACCAAGCCATCACCATCTATCAATACATTGTTCTCATTACGAACATTTATTAATGCTGCTGGCCATTTCATTTCTACGCCCGCTATACGGGTATTTATTTCTTTGTAATCGGCAATGTTTTGACTACCTCTGATTTCTACTCCTTTATCTATTCTAAAATGAACACCTTCTTTAATAAAAATAGATCCGCTTAAATAAATGCCAGGCTCAAAGAATACTGTTCCGCCACCATTTTTTGCACATTCATCAATTGCTTTTTGAATGGCTTCGGTGGTCAACGCACTGCCATCATTTACCGCACCATATGTGTTTACGGAATATGCTTTTGAATTAAATGTTAAGGGAGAAGCACCAACTTTAGAGACCCATGATGGCGCTGAATTTTGGGAATTTTGGCTATCCTTTACTTCAGCATTTTTTTCTTTGCAAGAGAATGTGAGCCCCAATAGAGTTATATATAGTAGAATAGAATGTATTTTCATGACTTTGTTTTGGCTATCGGTAATTAATTGACGGGTCTTAATCCATATAAAAAACTTCGGTTAATTTTTTTGATAATGGGGAGTTATCGGCATTGGTCTCCATAATATCCGCCATGTATGCCCACCATTTTTTGACAATGGGATGATTGGGAAGCAAAGCTTCGTCAAAATCGTCACTTAACTTTTGAAATGCGAATAGGGTAGAGGTTGCCTCATCTAAAAAAATAGCGTACTCCAAAATTCCCGTCTCTGAAAGAAGTTTTGAAAGCTCAGGCCAAATTTCATCATGTCTTTTTTTATATTCTTGCTCATTGCCTTTTATGAGTTTCATGGTGAATGCATTTCTTTTCATGGCATTATTGAATATCTAGGTTAACATTTTGGTCGTCTAATTGAAACTGGTCCTCTAGGCTTACTTTTAAACTGGAAAATAGGGCTTCCTGTTCCTTTACTACATTATTGGTTTCTTCTGGATCCAATTCAATATTGTATAGCTCGTATTCGGTATCGGAAGTTAAATGTCTTGTTCTGATCAGCTTCCAAGGTTTCACTATAATACTTTCCTGTAGATGACCACGCACATAAATAGATGAGTTTAAAGAGTCTTTGCCTGTAAGTGTGGGCCAAATATTTCTTCCTTCCACTAAAGCCGGTATTTCATCAATACCTGCCAAGTCAAGTATAGTTGGCATCATATCTATGGCAGAAATATAGTTATTGGATATGCCGGGATTTAACATGCCTTTCCAATATAGTACTGCGGGTACCCTAATAGCTCCTTCATAATTGGAAGTCTTCCAATCTTTTAAGGGTGTATTGCTGCCTAAAACGTCATTTGCGGCATGTCTACCCTCATATTGATTGCTTGGAAACCAATTTTCCATTGCCCCATTATCGCTCATAAATAGAATAATGGTATTTTCCGTTAGTCCTAAATCATCAAGTTTGTTCAGGACTTTGCCAATATTATTGTCCATATGGGACATGGCTGCGGCAAAATCCCTTCTTGATGAATTTTTAATAGAATGAACATAAGGTTTTTTCCATGCTTCGGTTTCTTGTAGCGGAAAATGTGGAGCACTATAGGCCAATTGTACATAAAAACTTTTGGTCGTATCTCTGTGCTTTGTAAGCCAATTGATGGCTTCTGTCCCAATTAAGTCTGTAGCATGGCCTTCTTCAGAAATAAAAATTCCGTTTTTATGCCAACTTGGATCTCCGTTTTTATATTCATGGGAATACTGGTCTATTTGCCCGTGTAGAAATCCGTAGGAATAATCAAAACCATATTTTTTTGGTCCACTAGAGGGTTTTAATCCTAAATGCCATTTTCCGAATAATGCGGTTTGGTATTGATACTTTTTTAGTTGTTGGGGTAGGGTAACAATGCTGTCCGGTAGGCTTATTTCGCTTCTATTGCTGATG
Source organism: Maribacter sp. MAR_2009_72 (assembly GCF_007827235.1). Classification (NCBI taxonomy): domain Bacteria; kingdom Pseudomonadati; phylum Bacteroidota; class Flavobacteriia; order Flavobacteriales; family Flavobacteriaceae; genus Maribacter; species Maribacter sp. MAR_2009_72. The sequence continues at coordinate 3,287,456 of NZ_VISB01000001.1, forward strand.
GGCGCTACAATACCTATTCGACTGGCTGGGCGACCCGTTAAAAAACTTGCCCTAGATGGTGAACAGGTAGGATTCACGTAAAAACGATTTAACTGAATTCCTTCTTTTGCAAGTACATCAATATTTGGCGTAAATATTTCTGAGCCATTATATCCAACATCATTCCAACCTGCGTCATCTGCTATAATGACCAAAATGTTGGGAGTAGTAGCTTTAACTACTTCCTTTTTTTCGTCATTACAACTTAGAAAGAGGGTTAGGGTTAGCAACAGGATATATCGACACATAAATTACTCTACTTTTAGCTGTAAGGAGCTATCGTTAATTTCAAATGTATTTGCTTTTATAAGCTTGATAACTTCTGAACCCGCAAGTAATACCGGTCCGTAACCATGGGCTGCGAATACATTTATCGGTCTATGATAATAAAACGCAGGGTCAAAGCCCATACCGGTTCCCACGCAAGTACCTTCTACTTGTCCTTTATCATTTACCTTGGTGGCAACCGCATTCCATCCTAAGATTACTACCGGTGAAAAGGCCATTTTATCTATATAGCCGTTATTGATTGCCTTGGCTATTGAATATGTATATATGGCCGTTGCCGAGGTTTCCAGATAGCTATCGTTACGGTCAATTAATTGATGCCAGAAACCGGTACCATCTTGGTACTGAACCAACCCTTTAATATGCGCCTGTAATTGCTCTAAGACATCTTGATAGCCTTCATGTTCCTTAGGTAACACATCCAATAATTCTATCAGTGTCATTACGGCCCAACCATTGGCTCGTGCCCATCTGTATTCTGGGTGGTAGTCCATAGCCTCTACCCAACCATGCATATACAATCCTTTTTCCTCATTGAACATTCTTTTGGAAAATTGGCGAACTTGCTTTACGGCATCATCATAATATTTGTTGTCACCTGTCAATTTTCCCATCTGTGCCAAAGCTGGTACGCTCATGAACAGATCGTCCAACCATAGGGTATTTGCCTGGGGTCTGTTCCTTGCCAAAGTACCATCTGGAAAACGAAATTGTTTATTACTGATATAGTCAATGAAATTATCTATTAATGGTTGTAATTCTGCATTTAGACCTGCTCTCTTTGCCTTTATCATAGCGGCACAAATGGCACCCGCATCATCTAATGCATGAGGCTGCAATGATTGTACTATTGGCGAAGGATAATCTTTATCCTTCTTATATTTTTCCAAGTAAAATGGAGCTATGTCAGCAATTAATTTCAGTCTTTTATTGGTGTAGTCAGCATATTTAGGGTCTCCCGTTGCTTCCGTAATTTGAGTCATACCTGCATAGGTAACGCCCCATTCATAACTGGTCAACCTAAAGGCCCCTGGTTCAAAAATGCTATTCTGGTTTAGTTTTTTAAAATCGGTTATTTCCTTTTTGGTCGTTGCATCAATTAATTTAGCAGCAGTCTCAGTTTCAAGATAGTTATATACACGATCTAGTGTTACCACAATTTCATCAATGGATTTTACGCCATATGGTGTAGGATAATCTGGTTGTAGAAGATGCAACGGTGTCGTTACATCATTGGCTGGTTCTTGTGCTAGAATTATGTTCAAGCAAAGGAAACTAAATATGAGGGTAATTTTAAAGGGTGAACGAGTATTTTTCATGTTGATCAAGTTGTTTTGGTTAAAGTGTGATTTTAATGTTGACAGAAAGTTGGTCTGTCATATCTAGAACATAGTTGATGAACTCATTTCTATCTACAAATTTTTCATCACTTAGCTCCCAACCGGCTATAGCAAAGTATTTTACCGGTTCATTGTCCTTAATATCCAATATGGCCAGATAAGAGTTCGATAAATTACCGGTTTTTGGAGCCTCCATATAGCCCAAATACTTTTCTTTAGGAAGTATTATGGCCATACCTAGCCACCATTCCTTATCGTAAGATTGTTTATCATGGGTCAATAAGATGACATATTTGTTATTATTCTTTAGCACCTCTAAAGGCATATCGTTATGAATATTTACCAGTCCAACCACTAAATTTTCATCACCTGTAAGACCGTTTATCGTTACCGTGTTTTGATAGCCGTACATACCTAGCCAAATAGAAGTGGTTTCCTTAACATCATAAATGCCGTTGGCAGTATTCCAATTTGTATACTTATACTGTAATGTGGTATTTACCGGACCTTCATGTAGAATTTTGAATTTGGTTTCTTCAACATTGTTCACCGTGTCGTTTACGGTAACCCCTAATCTCATTAAGGTGCTGTCCTTTATAAGACCAAATCCGCCTAGGCCCAATGAATTGCCTACGGCCAAAATATCCCTGCCCCAGTCTTCCATGGTATGGTAATTATCTTCTACTGCACCGTCTGCAGAGATGCCAACATTTTCAGGTGAAATTGCAGTGGTCTTTTTACCAAAAAGGTCTTTCGCGTTTCTTCCATCCAAATAATGCCTAAAGCCTACTTTGTCATTTTCCCATGATGGTCCGTCCGTTTGATACTGTTGGTAACCAATGCTCAATGGTAATTCATTGGCCAACATGGTTTCATGCGTTTTAGGTTTTACAGGAGCATCTTTGGATGCACGCTTGCCAAACCTCGCACTTGTGCGTTGGGGATATTTTGGCAATTGTTTGGACCATGCAATTGTAATGGTCTTTGTTTCTTCTGGGGCAAAGTCCATTACAAAAAATAACTCGTCCCATGCTGTATCGTTATCCGAAGCATTGACTTGTGAAGCAATGGTGTCTGTTCCGGAAATGACAATAGGATGTATTGCCGTACTATCAATTACCGTTAACTGTGTTCTTTTAATGGAGATAGGTTTATCTACCAATTTAATTTTAGAGTTGTTGGTAAGTTGTATTTCTTGGTTTTTTACTTGGGGACTTGTACAAGAAGAGCCAAATAGAAAACTGGACAAGACTAGACTGTAAATTGTTTTTTTCATCAATTAATGGTTTTACTTAGGATGTACGGGCACGATCATAATATCGTTTTTGGTCAATAGACTTGAATTGAAAAGAATCCATTTTCCATCAGGACTTATAGATTGATGCATATGAGCCTCACTAGAAAATGGACTTTTACTTAATAATCGATGACCCGTGGTCAACAAGGTCGTATCTTTTGGGTTATCTGCATTAATTCGATATAATTTACCATCAAACGTATCACCAGCAATCCATTTTCCATCTGGTGTGGCATTACAATGCCAATAACCGCCAACACCGGTTTGCCCATGAAATTTCAATTCGTTTGTTCTTAAGTTCAATGAATAGATGCCCGTTTGGTTTTCTTGTAACCGGTCTAAATGTCCCATTAAATGAAAAAGTACTTTATCCGGACCCATAAAAACCTCGTGGGTGACCCAGTCATTTTCACGTTCCTCATAAAGCGGTCTGTTCGTTACCTTACCATTTTTATCTATAGAAAGATACCACATTCGTTGGGGAGAATCACCTCTGGTTTCCCAACAATACATGAGTTCGCCCTTAACAAAGGGATTGGCTTGTAAGTGCCCCACCCAAAAAGGAACCTCTTTTAACTTTACCGTTTTTCCAGTTATGAAATCTACTTTATATATGGCGTATAACGATTCATTGATTTTGGAGGAAAAGTAAGCTGCTTTTTCACTGGCGTCAAGACCTAGGCCAGAAGGTTTAATATTTTTTGGTACGGTCGCCAAAAGTGTTTCATAATCCTCTGAACTCTTGATATTACCAGTTTCACTATCTTTTAATAGTTGTTCAACATCTATTTCAATTAGATTGTTTCCTTTAAATTGATAGGCAACATTTTTGTGCCATCCTAGATGAAAGTCCCTACTGTTTTTACCCGTGGTAATCTGTGTAATGGTAAAATCATTGGTAGAGATAGCATAATATTGACTGTCGTAGTTATCTTTTTTTGAAGTTCTATTAGAAGTAAAAACAATATATTTTCCATCTGCAGTCCATTGCGGATGTGTTTGGTACATTTTTGAATTACCATGTCTTGAAGTAGTAAGTGCATTTACGGTAACCCCTGTAACTTTATCTTTAAAGGTATAGTTTTCAGAAAGGAAACGCTGTCCAAAAATATCATCACCTGCTATATCAAATGTGTTGTATACATTGGCAAGGTGGGTATAATCTTTACCATTAATATTCTGTGCTTGGACATTTTGAAAAAATATAAGGCTCAAAATAAGAATCAGAATTTGGTCAACGGTCTTTTTCATACTATTCAAGATAAAATTTTAAATTGAAAAAAAGACCCTGCAACTGTAAAACAGGGTCTTCTGAACAAACTACAACAAAAGCTGTAATTATATTTTAGTACCCTGGGTTTTGCCCAAGTTTGTTATTGGATTCTAATGCAGTTTTCGGAATTGGATAAATAGTTCTAAAAGGTTCTGATACTTCTTTAAATTCCCAAGCATCACCAAATTTTCCAAATCTGATTAAATCTCTTCTTCTAGACATTTCAAAAGCTAATTCTCTTCCTCTTTCATCTAAAATGTCATCTAACGTAACCGCATCTAAAGGCTCAGCATCGCTACGCTCTCTTATTTCATTAACTAGTGGTAAGGCTGCAGAAAATTCACTTTTTCTTGCCAATGCTTCAGCTTTTATTAATAGTATATCCGCATATCGTATAAAAGCAATGTCATTACCTGCATTACCGCCATTTGTATTTGGGTCTAAGCCCCATTTTACCCATTTAATACCCGCATTCATAGGCTGTAATCGAATTCCGGTTGCAGGTATAATGTTGTAAGGAACAGGTCCCTCAGAAGATTTACCCGGAACGTATAATGTAGAATTGTTATCAGGAATCACACGCTCAACCATTACTACCTCTCCTGTGGTAGGGTCTACCAAATCACCATAACCTATAAACATGTCTTTTCTAACATCTCCGTCTTCATAAAGAGCGAGTACCGATGGTCTAGTGCCAAACCCATTTTGCGGTGTATACGGTAAGCCGAACAGCCCACCTTGAATACCAGGTAATACTTTTTGTACCAAAGGATGACCAATTCCACCGGCAATGTCCGGAGAATATACGGCACCGAAAATAAATTCATCGTTATTACTATTATCAAACTTAAAATTGTCAAAATATTCTGGTAACAATCTGTAAGCGTTTGAGTTGATTACCAAATCTGCATATTCGATAGCTTTATCATTTTGGGCAGTTCCCGTATATACCTCTGCATTTAAATAAATTGTCGCCAGCATAGCTTGGGCAGCTTCTTTGGTAAATCGTCCAAAATAAGCATCACCTGCTTCTGCTTTGGCAGGTAGGTCCTCAGCGGCCGCAATAAACTCTGAGGTTACAAAATCAAAAACTTCTGCCCTTGTGTTTTGCTCGGGCAAGTTCAATGCATCAACTTTTGGTAAGGTAAAGATGGGAACATTACCAAATAAATCCATCAAGAGGAAATAAGCATAGGCCCTTAAAGCTCTAAGTTCAGCAATGGGACCCGCAATTTCTTCAGGAGACAAAGCAGAACCTTCCAAGGATGCTATTAAGGCGTTTGTTTGGCCTACGGTCTTAAAATAGGAATCCCAAGTACCCGCTACATAAGCGTGATCTTCTTGCCATTTATGTTCCATTAATTCGCTAAAATTAGCACCGCCCCACCAGCCTTGTATTTTTTCATGTACGACTACTTGATCAGCAGGTAATTCCAGACATCTATATTCTACGCCCATACCTGTTGTGGCGGCAAAGTTTCTATATACACCCGAAAGCGATGAAAGAACTTGAGATTCGTTCGAATAAAATGTTTCTGGCGTATAAATGGAATATACATCTTCTTCTAGACTACAACCTGATGTTCCTATGATGAGCATACCCATAACTGTCAGTTGTATGAATCGATAAAAGTTTGTTGATTTTTTCATGATTTTTTTATTAATGTTTTTATAGACCATCCTTAAAAAGTTATACTCGTTCCAATCTGAAATATTCTTGGTCTTGGGTATACCAAATAATCTATACCAATAGATCTTGTTCTTACTTCTGGGTCAAAACCTGTATAACCGGTGATGACAAATAAATTACGTCCGGATAAATAGATTTTTGCTTTTTTAATGAAGCCAACTTTATCTGTATTGAAATTGTAACCTACCGTTAAATTATCTAAGCGTAAATAACTACCATCTTCTATCCATTGAGATGAATATTGGGCGGTCTGTGCCCTGCTAGAACCTGTGTCCAATGCTGAGCGAAGAACGTTTACACCTGGGGTTTGACTTACATAAGAGAATTCAGCTGCCGTATTGTTATAAATATCATTACCAACAACACCCCTAAAATTAATGGAGACATCAATGTTTTTATATTTGAACGTATTATTGAATCCATAGGTCCAATCTGGGTTTGCATCCCCAATTACGACTTCGTCTGCGCCATCTTCCCCATCTACATCTAAATAGGTTTCTAGACCATCTGCATCATACCCTGTAAATTGCCTTCCATAAAATGTATTTAACGGTAGGCCGGGTTTAATTATTTGTGTAAGTGCATTGTTACCAACCACCCCGGATCCACTTGAAGTTCTTATTTCATCTCTTTGAAAATTATCATTGGACAAACTTAGAACCTCATTCTTGTTGGTTGAAAAATTGACATTGGATGTCCAGCTAAAGTTATCGTTGGTTATGATATCTCCGGTAACATTAATTTCCAACCCTTTATTCTCAACTTCACCTACGTTGGCCCATTGTGTATTGACAACGGAAGGTGCGGCAGTTGAAAATTGCAATAGTAAATCATCGGTATTTTTGATGTAATAATCAACAGAACCATACAGACGTTGGTCAAAAAAACCAAAGTCCGCCCCAAAATTCATTTGGCTGGTCTGTTCCCATTTTAAATCCTGGTTTTGAAAATTAGTGGGCAAAACACTAGGTATGGCCTGACCGCCAAAAACATATATGGCAGACCCTGCTATTGATAATTGTTCCCTATAAAGGTTATTCGGTATTTCTTGGTTACCCGTTATACCATAACCTACCCTAAGTTTTAAATTGCTGAACTTGGAGTTTTGCATGAAATCCTCATCAGTAACATTCCAAGCAAGAGCACCTGAAGGAAATGTTCCCCATTTGTTATTATCACCAAATCTACTAGACCCATCACGCCTTAACGTAAAGGTTAATAGATACCTATCCTTTAATTTATAATTAAGCCTACCGTAATAAGATGATAAACGGTTGGCATCTTTGAACGATGTGTTAGATTGAATAGTTCCAGACTGTATCAAGTTCCATTCAGTAGCATCGGACACAAAATTATTGGCGGATGTAAATGTATTTTGGGTTTCGAATCTTTGAAAGGAATACCCTGCCAACAAACTTAAATAACTGTCGTCTGATATTTGCTTGTCAAACGTAAGATTGGTCTCGGCCAAAATATTTCGATTGGTGTATTTGCTTATCGATGCCGTACCTCCTTGGCCTTCACCTGCGGGATGTGTAGATGGAATATTCGTAAACCTATTAACATCTTCATTTGAGTATCCTAAATTGGTTGAAATTTTAAGTCCTTCAAGAATTGTGAATGCCGCATTCATGTTACCTAAGAGTAATGAACTATCGCTTTCATCACTTACTTGTGTCCAAGAAACCGGATTTATACGTAGCGCACCTATTTGGTAAAAACTACCATCGTCATTGTAAACAGGTAGTGTTGGTGCCCAACGTAGTGCATCTTTAAGTAAGTTGCCACCTTCATCTGCTATATTGGAATTTACTGCGGCCCTGGTTTCGTCTAATTTGGCATAGGTTAAATTTACCCCAATGTTAAGTCTGTCATCTAGCGTAGTATGGTTACCGTTAATACGTGCCGTGTATTTTTTAAGGCCGGAAGAAAGTAGTGTTCCTTCTTGATTATTGTATCCTAATGAAGCTGTAAAATTGGTAGTCCTTGACCCACCGGCAAAGGATAAATTGTGATTTTGTGTAACTGCAGATCTAAATACTTCTTTTTGCCAATTTGTATTTACGCCTTCATCTGAAAAGGGTAGGTCATTACTATTTGCGTATGCTCTATACTCATCTGCATTTAAAAATGGCAATAATTCAGGTACGTAGGCTATTCCCGTATAAGAATCGTACTGTAAAAATTCTCCATATTGCCCCTTGTTTTTAGTAGTAATAACGATAACACCATTGGCACCACGCGATCCATAAATGGCTGTTGCAGAGGCATCCTTTAATACATCTATACTGGCAATGTCCGCCGGGTTGATCAAGCTTAATGGATTTATAGCTTCTTCGGATAGCGGGGAAGATCCTGAGGTTACTGTCCTAACGCTATTATTGGCGCTTCCAAATTGTAGCGGTACCCCATCAATAACATATAAAGGTTCATTACCTGCGGATATTGAACTTGTACCACGTATTCTTACCGTAGACGAAGCGCCTGGCTGTCCACTGCTCTGTACAATGTTCACACCTGCAATCTTTCCTTGTAATAATTGTTCTGGTGCAACTGGCAGGGCCTGAACAAAGCTTTCTGCTTTTAACGAAGCTACGGCACCGGTAACATCCTTTCTTTTTTGGCTACCGTATCCTATGACTACGATTTCATCTAATTGTTGGGTGTCTTCAGAAATTGTTATATCAATAGAACTTCTCCCATTTACAGGCTCTTCTAATGTTTGAAATCCTATATAGGAAAATACCAAAACCGCATTCTCCGTAGTTGTGGTTATTGAATATTTCCCATCAAAATCTGTACTGGTACCATTTGAGGTTCCTTTTTCCACCACATTTACACCTGGGACTGTTTGGCCGTTGGTATCGGTAACTGTGCCGCTCAATAGTTGTTCTTGTGCAGAAACCGCCACCGTCAATGCCATAAAGGCAAATAGTAATAGTTTTTTAAAAAGTTGAGTGTTCTCTTTTTGTTTCATAATTAAAGGTTGATTTTGTAATCGATTGCATTTCTGGTGTTCTAAATTATTGATTACAATTAGGGTTGGCATCCTGTACTTGCCTGAGAATTTACCAGTTTGCCCATTTTATTTAAATTATATTCTGAAAATCATACATCTTGCCAGTAATTATTAGGAAATATTTAAAAAAACCACAAAAAAAGCACTGTCCTATGAACAGTGCTTCCTTACTAAAACTAACTCAAACAACTCAAATTTTTTCTAATAACCCGGATTTTGCATGGCTTGTTTTTCATCTGCTGTCAAGGGTCTGCCGTCAGTATATATACCGTCCAAGAATGTTTGGGGTATAGGTCTTAATACATGATGGTCCTTAATATTTGGTGCAGCTTCAGGGTTAAACGCAATAGTTCTTTCAACCAAGGTCAATGTTCTGCTCAAATCTTCCCATCGGTGCCATTCCCCACAAAGTTCCCTTGTACGTTCATTTAATACTAGGTTCAACATACGGTCATATTCACCACTAATACCTAATTTGTTGAAAATTGCTTCATCTTCCGCTGGTAAATTATTGATATCCGTAATGGTAAGGTCAGTGGCATCCGTAGTTACAGGTATATTGTTGGATTCATAGTATGAATTTTCCTTTATGTATGAATTATCCTCTACCGGTTGGCTGAATTCGGATGTTGGGTAAGCCTCGGCACCATCGGTATAAAATGCTCTGTCCTCACCATTTTTATAAGCGCCCCTATTTCTTACGGCATTGATATAATCCAGACCTTCACCATAAGCGCCCATTCTTATTTTTGCCTCTGCAGCCATTAGATAGGTTTCTGCCGATCTGGCTAAAATCTCATCACGTAAGCCCCTGTTATCATTTATGGAACTTCTTGATGAATCAAAATGCTTGGATAAAGAAGGAAATCTTGGGTTTGGCAATAAACCAACACCATCTTCCGCATAGGCAACATATACATGGGGTATGGTCTTGCCATTGTATAGTATGTCTGGATTATTGTTGTTTATCGTAAGGTCAAAACGGTCATCATCTGGTGTATTTATAATATACATAATTCCCAAGTCCTCTCCTTCGGTATACTCCACGCCATCAAAAACACCACCTCTGTTTACCCTGTGTTTGGTTCTAAAGGTTTTCCAGAACCGCGAATCGTTGACATGGTCAAAAACATCATACGTAAAATAGGTAGCGGCCAGTCGACTATAGGGCCTCATACCTGTTAAATCTCTTTTCATCATGGGTAGATCATCATACCTTGCGGTAAACGGAACGGTGCTAAAATTAGAAGTTGCCAATGACCTATCCCTACTAAACTGTGCGGAAAGTATTAGTTCAGGTAAAAACTCATTGGGACCGTCCGGTTCCGTATAGTCCCATAATTCTTGATAATTGGCAGCTAACGGATGGTTGGCGATTACTTCATCGGACAATCTTACAACAGCCTGTAGATCTGCCGTTTTTGTTTCTCCGTTCCAAGAATCGTTGATTTCGCTTGCTCTGGTTAAATAAGCCTTTGCCAAATAATGTGCTGCGGCATCCTTACTGATCTGTGCCGGAAAAACGACGGCATTGTCCAGTAGTTCATACGCCTTGGTGAAATCCTCTATTACCTGTGCTAATACTTCTTCTGCAGATGCCCTTGTAAATTCAAGTTCCACTGTGTTACTTACGGTTAGCTTTAATGGTACCCCGCCATACTGTCTTACTAATTTTAAATAATTATAGGCCCTTAGAAAATGTGCCTCGCCCAATGCCGTTTTCTTGACTGCTGGGTTATCTGAGTCTATGGCGTTTATAGACTCGATCAATTGGTTGGTCATGGCTATACCAGCATAAAAGTTATCCCATGGCTCCTCAGCTTGTGTACGTGTGGTGATGACTACAGAGTTGAACCTGCTGTCATAATTGTTCCACGGACTATTGGTGTCATCCCCGCCAACATGAAACTCGTCTGTTCCATAATTGGTGGTGGCAAATTGCTGTTCTGAAGGAAATGTCGATGCCAAAACCTTATAGGTTGACCCTATTGCCAAGGAAAGAATACCTTCTTCCGTTTCAAAAAATTCGCTGCTTCGCTGTGTGGTCAGTTCTTCTTCCAAAAAATCGTCACTACAAGAACTAAGGTACCCTACTAGCAGTAATGCGGTACATATGTTAACAATGTGTTTTTTATAATTTTTCATGTGTTGTTTATTTTATTAGTCAAGCTGATTTTTTAAAATTCTACGTTCATTCCTACGGTGAAACCTCTATTGGATGCAGAGTTACCAAGGGAGTATCCTTGAGAGTTATTGGCCGGTCTTGTAACATCTAGATCGATCCAATCAACTTTTGAGAAAATAAAACCGGGATTTTGGGCCTGTACATAAAAACGTAGTTTGGATAGTCCAATATCACTCGTAATTTTTTGTGGTAAATTATATCCTAAGGATACGTTTCTTACCTTAATAAAAGAACCGCTTCTATAACCTAACGTGCCAAAATAAGTGTCCCCGAAACCTGCCGAATAGATGGGTTTCTGATATTCAGAATCTGTATTGTTAGGCGTATAATAATCTACTTTTCTAGAATTATATCTACCTACCAAACCTTCACCGCCAGTGTTATAGGTATAACCAAAACGTCCAAATAGGAAGAACGAAAGCTCTAGGTCCTTATATTTAAAGGTATTTGTAAGGCCTAAAATATATTTTGGAATAGTATTGCCTATGATTACCCTATCATTGTTCGCATCAATTACATAATCGCCATTTTGATCTACCGGACGGGCATTACCAGGTGAAAAGGTATGTCCGTTAGCATTGAACAATGCAATTTCCGAAGCATCTGATTCCTGCCAAATACCATTGGATGCATAACCATAGATTACGCCCAATGATTCCCCAATGAACCAATTGTTGTTGATGTCATCTTCCTTGCCATTGGCCAGCTCAACAATTTCATTTTCCTGCCAAGATGCACTGATATCCGTAGACCATTGAAAATCCTCTGTTCTAACGTTTACCGTGTTCAGGGTCAAATCTATACCGTTGCTTTTTGTTTCCCCAACATTGGCAAATGTATTGATATACCCAGTAATTGATGGAATTGATTTTCTAAGCAATAGGTCCGTAGTATTGGAAGTGTAGTAATCCATGCTTCCGGATACTCTGCCTGTAAAAAAGGAAAAATCCAACCCATAATTGTATTGTGTGGTTTTTTCCCAACCTAAATCTTGATTAGCCAATGTTTTTTCATCATTATCAGAAGTTACCAATTGTACTCCTGAAACTCCTGTAGATCCTATAGGGTAAAATAATGGATATAGACCACCTTGGGTTGAGTAAGCATCAATAGCGGCATTACCCGTAACACCTACACCTGCCCTAAGTTTTAGCTGATCGATCCAGTTAGAGTCGGCAAGAAAATTTTCCTGATCTATACTCCAACCTAAGGCAGCACTTGGGAAGAAAGCACCTTTGTTTCCTTCGGCCAACTGAGAAGCACCGTCATACCTTCCAGATACGGTCAGTAAATATTTATTATCGAAACCATAGTTTAAACGGGCCATATATGACAGCAATTGCCTTTCGGATAAATCAGAATCATAACTTGAGAGTGCAACGTTATCGGCACTAAGAGCGTTCCATTTTTGACTCGCAAAAGGGATATTGTCCGCTGCCATAAAATTGGACTCTTCAATGAATTGGGTCTGACTTTGTAAAAGTGTTGCACCAAGGTCATGTTTTCCAAATGTCCTGTTATAGAGCAAAAGGTTGTCCAAGGTATAGGATAATCGTTGTCTCTTACGTAAAGCAGCATAACTGGAACCTGTTCTTATGACCGATTGACCATCTAAATAGCTGCCATTTCTATACGTTTCTATATCCGGACCAAAGTTTGTCCTGAACTTTAGTCCTTCCCAGGCAGAACCAAATGCCCCAAAATCCAATTGGGCGTAAAAGCTTGCAAAAGCCCTTAGGGTTACCCGTTGGTCCTGTGAATAATCCACCTCGTTAATAATGGTCTTTACCGCAATGTCCCCGCCTGGGAATTCAATTCTATTGCCTTCACTATCATAAGGTAGTGTATATTGAAAAATAGACCTTGCACTTTGGTAAAGTCCACTTTGGGCCGAAACACCTACGTTACCAGAAGTGGATTGTCCATATTCCTGAGTACTGTAGGAGGTATTAATATTTCCTCCAAATGTAAACCACTCCGTAGGTGTCAACTCAACGCTAGCGCTGGCATTATAACGCTCGTAACTTTGGCCCACTACACTACCGGTATTATTGATATACCCAAACGAACCGTACGCCTTCATTTTTTCAGAACCACCACTGGCACTTAGGGTATGTTGATTTGTAAACCCGGTTTGGGTTACAAAATCGGTAAAATCTGTCGTGATTAATTTGGTACCGTCCCAGGTGCCACCTTCCCAACCTCTAAGAATGTTGTTGAATGCCGTATCATCACCAGAAAAAATGGCCTCGTCATTTGCAATAGTGGGTTGGTCGCCTCTAGGGAAAGTGTCAGGATTTTCATAATATTTGGCCCATCTTCTATATTCCACAAATTCACCTGCATTAAACTGTGGTGCTGCTTCGTTCAGGGTCTGGGTCGTTATTGCCGTATTATAGCTTAAGGTAAACCGCCCTGATTTTCCTCTTTTGGTAGTTACGATTACAACACCGTTTGCACCACGTGAACCATAAATGGCCGTTGCGGATGCATCTTTTAAAATATCGATAGATTCAATATCCGTAGGATTTATATTATCTATTCCACCGGATATAAGCGGAATACCGTCCAATACATAAAGAGGGGCGTTAGACGCAGAAAGCGATCGTTGTCCCCTAATGGTAATACTTCCTATACTTCCTGGTCGTTCATTGGATGAAATATCAACACCTGCGGCCTTTCCTTGCATAGCCTCTATGGCATTGTTTACGGGCCTTGAATTGATATCTTCAGAGGATACACTAACTATTGATCCCGTAACATCTGATTTTTTAGTGGTACCATATCCTACGACGACAACTTCATCCAAAAGGGCACTATTTTCTTCCATAGAAATGTCATAGGTGGAATTTGCACCTATTAAAAGTTCCAAGGGCTCATACCCAATAGAGCTGAACACCAATGTTTGGCCTGCCGATGCGTCAATGGAATATTCTCCGTCAAAATTTGCACTGGTACCTGTATTAGTACCTTTTATAACAATATTTACACCCGGTAGAGGAATACCGGAATTATCGGTAATTACGCCCGATATGGTTTTTTCCTGGGCACTAATACCCAGCGAGATCAAGAAAAAACATAAGAACAATGTTTTTTTGAAATTAAGTCGATTTAAGTTTTTCATAGGTTGTTAAGTTATTTTGTGTAATCGATTGTACAATATGGAATCATGAAATTATATATTAAAGAAATATGTACTATCCTGTACTTACCTGAGAAAATTGTTAAAATGAAAATTTATACAAATATGTATTATCATATTCGTAAAATAGCTGTAAAATATTCTGTTAAAAGCAACCTTATAATCCTATGCCTATGCTTATAAATTGAGGTATTTGAATTAATGGAAACTGTAAAAACTACTGCTCAATAAGAGGGTACTATTTTACAATTTTAACATCTTGAAGTTCATGGGCGGAAACTTCTATTTGTAATACACCATTAGTATAATTCAATTGAGAAATATTCATGCTATTATTGTTAATGGCAATACTTGATGGTTTTTTGGATAGATGTATTACTAAAGTATAGGTGGCAATACTAGAAACATAGGAACCTTTTGGTTGTTGAATTTTAAGATGTACGTATTCTTCAGATTCTTCAGTCTCTATAATTGTAGTCGCAAATTCGCCACTTGTATAATTTAATGATTTACCATCATCTGCATATAATGTAAAAGCACTTTTTCCATTAGGGTATATATGTAAGTCATAGTTGGTAATTTCTTTCTCACCTACATAGTTTTGAGATTCTTGCATAGGTATTATTGCCCCTCCTTTTATAAAAATCGGAATTTGGTCCAATGGGCAAAGAACACTAATATGTTGTTTTCCTTGAAACACTTCTTTGGTCCAATAATTTGTCCATTCGCCTTCTGGTAGATAAACAACTCTGGTTTTTGCGCCTTTATCAACTACAGGGCATACCATCATACTTTCACCCAATAGATACTGGTCTGTAATTCATACGTATTGGCGTCATCTTGATTGTCCAATACCAAGGCTCGCATCAATGGTTTTCCTGTATTGTGGTTTTGGTATGCCGTGCTGTATAAGTACGGAATTAACTGGTATCGAAATTCATCATAGAATTTGAATATTCTTGTAGCTTCTTCGCCGTAATTCCAAGGCTCTTTATAATTTGGATGTTCCATGCCAAATAAATGCGCGATCGGACTCAATAATCCAAATTGGGTCCAGCGAATGTATAATTCGGGGTCGGCAACATGTTCAAATCCTCCCATACAATGTGCCCAATTACCCACGCCGGATAACCCGATGTTTAATCCGGCCTTGATTACAGGTTCAAAATATTGCCATTCGCTTGGCCAATCTCCGGCAAAAATAAAGGGATAGCGTTGTATACCGGCATACCCTTCTCGGGTGTGGTTCATTCCACGAATTTTATTATACGCTTGAAACTTCTCAAAAGGTGCTTTAGCGTAGGCTAACGGAAAAAGGTTATGTAACGACTTTATCTCTTCTCCTTGCGGACCAACCTTATCACTTTCATTCGCTTTATGTCCAAAAGCACTGCCTTCATCTGTTTTTAAGAACATGGCACCTTGGTCGGCCACATTTTTCACCCCTTCGTTCCACCACCAATCCACTGATTTTTGATCAAAGAAATTGACAAACTCACCTTCTCCATTTTCTTCGGGATATACATATCCACCTTTTCGTGCCTTATCCAGCAATCTATACGTTTTTCCATTGTCAAAACGTGGGCGTAAATGAAGTCCCACCGCATTTAAGTTCAGCGCATATAAACTATCGAACATGGCCTTAGGATTTTTAAAGGTTTCCCGCCATTCAAAAGTAGTAGCGCCCTTGCCACCATTTTCGCCAAAGAACCTCCAAGTGGAATCTAAGTGCAGCACATCTAAAGGAATACCTAATGTCCTGAATTTTTTGGCAAGGTCAATTACATATTGTGTTGAAGTTTCCGCTTCATGTCCCCATGTGCCTCCGCTATAGGTGCCAACATGTAGACCTAGGGCGAATTTTGGTAACAGAGGAGATTTTCCGGTAATGTTGGTATAGGTGTCAAGCAAGGTTGAAAAATCAGGTCCATACATTACATAGTAATCCAATTCACCTCCTTCGGCATTGAAAGAAAAGGTATCATTTGAGCTATGCCCCATATCCCAATTGGTTGGGTGGGCATTATGTAAGAATAACCCATAGCCTGCAGTACTCATGAAAAAAGGTACAGGTGAGTAGTTTGCTTCAAGCGGATTATATGCCCCAATGATGTGCGGTAGCCCTTGACCTCTACCTACATTCAAACGTAGTTTTTTACCGCGTCGGTCAAGAAAATCCATGCGTTCCCCAAAACCAAAAAAGTGTTCGTCTGGTTGTAGTTTAAAAGTTGTTCCGGTGTGTTCACTAGATGTATATGAGCTACTGTTATTTGTGTCTTTATGTTCCTCTAAAAGCACTTTTCCGTTCCGTTCTAGTATGGATATCGCAAAAGGTTTCTTGCCAATTTTTAATTGAATTTTATCCGTTGAAAATTCGAGTTCTTGATCGTTTTCTTTCTTGTTGTAATTTACTTGAGGCCAATCATAGCGAATGACCATCCAAGGTTCGTTCTCTGCAAATTCCCCGTTCCAAGAAGTTCTAATGCGCGCCGCATCGGTTGAAATAAATTCAATTTTTACTAGACCATTACTTGTACTTAGTGTTATTTCATTACCGGTTTCAGATTGTATTTCTTCAAAGTTGCCTAAAAAAGTTTGTGCAGAGGCGCTAAAACCAAAGGTGAAAATGCAAAAAATTAGAGATAAACGTAAAAATTTCATATTCAAAAGTTACAGTGTGATGGGGGTAAGTTACAGGTAGAAAATATTGATTGTATCCTGTACTATGCTGTCAGTAATTTGATTTTGTATTTTCAGCATAGCACAGGATGGTCATGTTTGTGAATGATGTTATTTTAGGGGCTATGGAATTTTCGTTTATAAGATTTAAGAAAAGTGTTAGTAATTGTTGCTGTTTGTTGTTATGTGCAACTGCCGTTTTACATGCACAAAATCAGCATAGAAATGGCCCTAGTAGAGCACAGGAAAGTCGTGTGTTTACTGAAAACATTGAGAGTAAAATACCTGCAAATACTACAAAACCTTGGACCCGCTGGTGGTGGATGGGAAGTGCAATTGATGAACAAAACATTAAGGCCTCTTTAATCTCGTTTTCTAAAGTAGGTTTGGGTGGTGTAGAAATTACGCCAATTTATGGGGTAGAAGGGGAAGATGCCAATAACGTTCCCTTTTTATCTGAACAGTGGTTAGCGCTGTTGGATTTTACCATTAAAACAGCCGATAGTTTAGGCATGCAGGTAGATATGAATCTGGGAACGGGTTGGCCATATGGCGGACCGCAAATAGATTTGAAGCATGCTGCAACAAGATTAGTTTTAGATAGTGTTCAACTAAAGAAAGGGCAACGTTTTACGGGAAATCTTACTCCGCAAAATGTGAAGGATACCCTTGGTGCCAAAATAGCCGCCGTTATGGCTTTTGGCAAAGATGGTAGTGTTGTTGATTTAACATCCAACCTACAAAACAATAGTTTAAAATGGAAAGCCAAAAAAACCGATTACACATTGTATACCGTCTTTACTGGTAAAACAGGGCAAAAGGTAAAACGTGCTGCGCCAGGTGGGGAAGGATATACGGTAGACCATTATTCCAACAAGGCATTTGAACAATATGTAACCCGATTTAATGCGGCGCTTAAAAATAATGGCAAAGGGTTGCGGGCTATTTTTAATGATAGTTATGAGGTTTACGGAACAGATTTCACCCCTGATTTTTTCGAACAATTTGAGCTGCTTAGAGGATATGATTTAAAATCGCATTTGCAAGAATTATTCGCTACCTCTGATACTGAAATGGCGAATAGAATAAAGAGTGATTACCGTGAAACCTTGTCAGATTTGTTATTGACCGAATTTGATGAACCTTGGACGGAATGGGCAAACCAACATGGGTATAAATCTAGATTACAAGCGCATGGTTCGCCAGGTAATCTAATCGATTTTTATGCCGCAGCTGACATTCCTGAATGTGAAACATTTGGTTCTATGCCCTATGATATTTCTGGGTTTAGAAGGGAAAAGGAAGATATTAGGGAAGGTGATGCCGATCCGGTAATGCTGAAATTTTCTTCTTCTGCCGCCCACATTGCAGGCAAACCTTTGGTGTCTTCAGAAACATTTACATGGTTACGCGACCATTTTAAAACCTCGTTATCACAAACCAAACCAGAAGCTGAAGATTTGTTGCTGAACGGTGTTAACCACATATTTTTACATGGTTCTACCTACTCGCCCAAAAGGGCGGTTTGGCCAGGTTGGAAGTTTTATGCGTCGGTAAATTTTAATGAAAACAATACCATTTGGGAAGATGCCCCAGCATTTTTCTCCTATATTGAAAATTGCCAGAAATTGTTACAATCAGGTAAGCCGGACAATGAAATATTACTCTATTGGCCTATTCATGATGTATGGGATGATTATTTAAAGGGTCAACGCTTTTTTCAGTTTAAAATTCACTCGTTGGATGAATGGCTGCACGGTACCAAGTTTTACGGTCTTGCAACCGAATTGGCACAACAAGGGTATGCGACCGACTTTATATCCGACCGATTTATTGAAGACCTATCCTATGAAAATGGTTCATTGCAAACCCAAGGTGTGGCCTATAAAAGTTTGGTGGTGCCAGATGCCGATAAAATGCCAATGGCTACATTCAAGAAGCTAGTAAAACTGAAAAAACAGGGAGCTCAAATAATCTTTCAAGGTCTTCCGGAGTCCGTGCCTGGCTTTGCTGATTACCAGGAAAAGAATTACACCTTGTCACAGTTAAAGACTGAGAACACATCATTGTTGCATCCTGAAAATTCAATTGGTAAGACCTTACGAGATAACGGTCTGTATCCAGAAACGATTGTTGAAACCGGACTAAAATTTATCCGCAGAGACCTCAATGGGGAAAAAATCTACTATTTGGTAAACCATACGGCAAATGCTATAAGCGGAACATTTCCTATACAAACAGAAGCTGAAAAAGTAATTCTTTATGACCCATTGTCTCAAAAAGAAGGCGTGGGAAAAAGCGAAATTCAGAATGGTACAACCTTAGTGAAGTTACATATTCCTTCTGGCGGTTCACTCTTTTTAAAAACCGCTAAATCATCGAACAAGGAATCTTGGGAATATTTAAAAGAATCAGAAACATCGTATGTATTAAATGATGAATGGAAGATTGATTTTATAAAAGGCGGTCCGTCATTACCAGAATCAGCAACTTTAAATGAGTTGAACTCATGGACGGAATTAGGGGAGGATGCTTCTTATTTTTCAGGAACGGCACGATATGAAACTACATTTGAAAACCCTGATGCTACTATAGAAAATTGGAAGCTACGCTTTAACGAAGTTCGAGAAAGTGCTAAAATTTGGCTAAACGGCGTGTATGTAGGTACGCTTTGGGCAAATCCTTTTGAGTTAGAGTTAACGAATTTAAAATCGGGCAAAAACACATTACGAGTAGAAGTTACCAACTTGCCCGCAAACAGAATCAGAGCTAAAGAATTACGGGGAGAAGAATGGAAGATTTTCAAGGAAATTAATATGGTGAATAAGGATTATCAAAAATTTGATGCCACAATTTGGAGCCCTACACCATCAGGATTACTAGGAGAGGTTTCCTTAATACCATTAACCAAAAACTAACACAAAATATATGAAGTGCAATAAATTGATACTTATTTTGGGAGTATGCCTTTTTCAGGGTATGCTGAACGCCCAAGAAATAAACAGGGATTCCGTCTTAAAGAACATGCAACTTGCCAATAATTATTTTATGGAGAAATGGCAAGATGTGGGCAAAACCATAATCACCAATAAGGAACGGCCCAGTAATATTTGGACCCGTGGGGTGTATTACGAGGGGTTAATGGCCTTGCATGAAATTTATCCTAAAGAGGAGTATTACAACTATGCCTATGACTGGGCAGAGTTTCATAAGTGGAGTTTTAGATATGGTACCGCAAACAGAAACGCTGATGATTACTGCGCTGCTCAAACCTATATAGACCTTTACAATTTGGAGCCTGATCCAAAGAAATTAAAGAATACAAAGGCAACGATAAATATGTTGCTGAACACGCCTCAAGTAGATGATTGGTCATGGATAGATGCCATACAAATGGGGATGCCCGTTTTTGCAAAACTAGGCGTGTTGGAGAACGATGACCGATACTTTGAAAAAATGTATGAGATGTACATGTTTACCAGAAATAGTCATGGTGATAATGGGTTATATAATCCTAAAGACGGACTCTGGTGGCGCGATGCTGATTTTGACCCACCATATACGGAACCTAATGGGGAAGATTGCTATTGGAGCCGTGGTAACGGTTGGGTAATTGGGGCATTGGCCAAAGTGTTAACGATTATTCCAGAAGATGCTCCGCACCGTCAGCAATATGTAGATGACCTTGTAGCCATGTCAGAAGCACTGGTTCCCATTCAACGTAAAGATGGTTTTTGGAACGTTAGTCTACACGACCCAAAACATTATGGTGGTAAGGAATTATCCGGTACAGCATTATTTGTATATGCAATGGCCTACGGTGTAAATAATGGCATTTTAAGTAATGAAAAATATCGACCCATAATTGAAAAGGGATGGAATGCCATGGTAAAGGATGGTCTTCATGACAACGGATTTTTAGGTTTCGTGCAATCTACAGGTAAAGAACCAAAAGACGGACAACTACTATCCTATACCAAAATACCTGATTTTGAAGATTACGGATTAGGATGTTTTCTGCTAGCAGGCAGTGAAGTCTACAAAATGAAGTAAATTCAGATTCAAAACCGACCGAACATGAATTTTAAATGTTTTTTACTAGTAGTTTGCTTTACCACTTTAGGCTTTTCACAGCAAAAGGAAATTGCCTTATGGCCAGACGGGGTTCCTGGCAGTATTCAAAATGATACCTATGAAGAATCAGTAACCTATGATGCTTTAGAAGTTGTGCGGGGCGTATCTAAAGTATCACAACCGACCCTTACACCGTTTTTGGCCGATGCTGCTATTGCCAATGGTACCGCGGTAATAATTTGTCCGGGTGGTGGATACACGCATTTGGCCATTAACAAAGAAGGATATAAAGTTGCAAAATGGTTGAATACGCTCGGTATTTCTGCCTTTGTACTTAAATATAGAATGCCTACGGATGAAACCATGACCGATAAAACTGTAGGTCCGCTACAAGATGCACAAGAAGCAATGCGCATGGTCCGTAAAAACGCAAAACGCTATAATATTGATGCCAGTAAAATTGGAATTTTAGGTTTTTCTGCTGGCGGACATTTGGCAAGTACACTATCCACCCATTTTAATGATAAGGTTTATGAGCACGATGCATCAATCAGTGCAAGACCAGATTTTTCGGTATTGGTTTACCCGGTAATTTCAATGAAAGATGGTGTTACACATGCGGGTTCTAAGCGAAACTTATTGGGTGAGAATCCATCCAAAGAACGTATCAATCAATATTCAAATGCACTTCAAATTCACAATACCACACCACCAACTTTTTTAGTGCATGCTACCGATGATACCGTAGTACCTGTTGAAAATAGTTTGGAATATTATAACACGCTTAAGCAGTACTCTGTACCGGCAGAGTTACATATTTACGAAAATGGCGGACATGGTTTTGGACTAGGAGTTTCGGGCACCAATGCAAACTGGTCAAACGATTTAAAACAGTGGTTTTTAGCGCATGATTTGGTAAAGAAAGAGGAGGTATACCTCTTTTCATATTTTGTAGGTAATGGAGAAGATGGCTTACATTTTGCCTATAGTGAAGATGGGTATAAATGGGAAAGTCTTCGCAACGGAGCATCTTATTTAACCCCAGAAGTAGGTAAGGATAAGCTAATGCGCGACCCTTGTATTATTAAAGGTGGCGATGGTAAATATCATATGGTTTGGACCGTTAGTTGGACGGATAAAGGCATTGGTTATGCCTCTTCAGATGATTTAGTGAATTGGTCAACTCAGCAGTTTATTCCTGTAATGGGAAAAATGGCAGGTACCCGAAATACTTGGGCGCCAGAGATTACGTATGATGATGCTACAGGCGTATATATGATTTATTGGGCAAGTACTATAGAAGGTAAGTTTCCAGAAACCAAAAGCAAAAAAGAAAACGGATATAACCACCGCATGTATTATACCACTACCAAAGATTTTAAAACTTTTACGGATACTAAACTACTTTATGAGCCTGGCTTTAACGTAATCGATTCATCTATCTACAAATGGGAAGATAAATTTATCATGTTCTTGAAAGATGAAACTGTTGAGCCTGAGCAAAAAAATATTAAAATGGCGTTTAGCGATAATCTGGAAGGACCTTATTCGCAAGCTAGCAACCCTATTAGTGGAGATTATTGGGCAGAAGGGCCAACGGCCATTCATATAGATGGTAAATGGATGGTTTATTTTGATAAGTATAAGAATCATGCCTATGGTGCAGTTGCTTCTAGTGATTTAAAGAACTGGGAAGATATTTCTGATCAGGTTTCTTTTCCTGAAGGGTTGCGTCACGGTACGGTAATAAAAGTACCAAGGTCAATGTTGAAGAATTTAAAGTAGTCTGTAATAACATTTGGACATTCTGCAGGACTTTGCAGAGACTACGGGTTACCAAAACAATAAATAATTAATCATGGGAATCAAAAGAGTCGTAAGGGTAAGTTTTATCATTTGGGCAACGGTATTCTCGTGTGCTTTGGGCTTCACACAAACACCCATTACAGATGTAACGGTAGAATATGTAACAACTCCTTTAGGGATAGATATTGCTACACCACGATTTGGTTGGAAAATGAAAACCGACCTTAGTAAAAAAGGTCAGTCGCAATCGGCATATCAAATTATAGTTTCTGATGAATCTGGTGACACTACTTGGGATTCCGGAAAGGTAACCAGCGATATTTCTTTGGCTATTGCTTATGAAGGAGAAGCTTTGTCACCACGAACACGCTATACTTTTGTGGTACATGTTTGGGACGAGCAAGGGAAACAAAGCACCGCTACGTCATGGTTTGAAACCGGTTTGATGGACGATAACCCAAAATCCGAACAGTGGAACGGTGCACAGTGGATCGGTGGCGGAGACAACGATATGGTGTTCTATTCCCACTATTTATCGGTCTATAAGTTTGAATATACTGTACAATTGGATAAGAAATCAAAGAGCGATAAAGCATCCTTTATTTTTGGAGCCAATGATGCCCGTTTGTTGGATAAGAATAAAAATATACAAGGTATTGCAGCTACGAAAAACGAGAGTTATGTAAATTTTGAACTGGATATTAGTGCGGTAGACGGTTCTGAAAAAGGAAAAGCAAAACTTATAGTATATCGCAAAGGATATAGCAATGAAGATGATGAACATACTCCTTTTAGGTCGTATGAAATACCGTTAGATAAAATCAATGTAAAGAACAAATATGATGCACATACATTTTATACGCATTGTAATTTTGGTTTGTTCAAAGTGTATCTAAATGGAGAGGATGATGAAGATTTAATTTCTACCGATGATGTTATTTCAGCATCCCCGTTTGCACCAAAGGGCTTTAATTTAAATCCGATAGGAACAGGCAATGATTATATCACTTTCCCCATGTTGGCAGATATAGGGTTTTCCGTTAATCCATCCCAAAAAGCATCGTTTTCAAATATTGTGGTCAGGAATTTACGTGCGCCTTCCAATATAATATTTGCGGAAAATATAGATTCAAATTCTACGTACAACGGTATTTTTTCAGAAGCAATTCAACAGAACGATGCTATACGTATTAATGAAAATGCCATTGAAATTGATGGAGGCACCACCGGATATAAGGTTATTACGGACCCAAGCCAAAATGCGGCCCCCATGTTGCGAACGGAGTTCAATACCGCTGCTAAGAAAATTGCAAAGGCAAGATTATATGTTACCGCACGCGGTATTTATGAAATGTACCTAAACGGAAAACGAGTGGGTGAGGACTATTTTAATCCGGGACTTACGCAGTATAACAAAACACATTTGTACCAAACATATGATGTAACGAATATGGTTAATTCTGGTACAAACGCGCTTGGAGGTTGGCTTAGTGAAGGTTGGTGGAGTGGCAATATTACCTATCAAGGAGATTTTTGGAACTTTTTTGGAGACCGGCAGTCGTTACTTGCGCAATTGATAATATCATATGATGATGGCTCCGAACAAACCATTACAACCAATGATGAGGAGTGGGAGCTATTTACGAACGGACCAATCAAATACGGTAGCTTTTTTCAAGGCGAGGTGTATGATGCCACCAAGGAAAACTTGGTTGAAAATTGGTCAACTGCTGCATATGATACTAATGGCTGGAAAAAAGCAGTAGAAGTTCCATTGACCGGTACTATCTATACGGGTAAAGAATTAAATTTTGATGGTTTTAAATTAACGGCGCAAGTGGGTGAAAACCCTAGTGTTATTGACACCTTAAAAGCGATAGCTGTAGATGAGGTTCGTCAAGGGGTATTTGTATATGACATGGGTCAGAACATGGTGGGTTTTCCCAATATAAAACTACCAAGTGGAAGCGCTGGCGATACCATTACCATGCGTTATGCAGAAATGCGTTATCCTGATTTGGAAGAACATGGAGATGCTGTAGGCATGGTAATGATGGAGAATATTCGAGCGGCTTTAACTCATGATACCTATATTAGAAAAGGAGGATTAGAGACTATTCAGCCCCGCTTTACATTTCACGGCTATCGATATATTGAGATTACCGGAATAGACAAAGCCTTGCCATTAGAGGCTGTAAGCGGTTTGGTGGTGAGTTCTATTAAAGAAATTACATCAAACTATGAGACGTCAAATAAACTGGTCAATAAACTATGGGACAATATTACATGGTCCCTGCGCGGTAATTTCTTGTCCATACCTACCGATACACCCGCACGTAATGAGCGTATGGGGTGGAGCGGTGATATTAGTGTATTTTCTGAAGCGGCTACCTATTTGGCGAACATTGGTCCGTTCTTAGACCGACATCTACTGGCTATGCGCGATGTGCAACGCGAAGATGGTCGCTTTACGGATGTAGCACCCCTTGGCGGCGGATTTGGTGGAACCCTATGGGGAAGTGCCGGTATTATTGTAGCATGGGAAACCTACCAGCAATACGGGGATTTGGGTCTATTGGGTAGGCATTATGACGCCATGAAAGCTTATGTGGAATTTTTAAATAGTAAAATAGATTCTGAAACTGGCATATTACATGAAGGTCCGTTAGGAGATTGGCTTAGTCCCGAAGGATATAAGAATGACGATACGTTGCTGTGGGCAACTTATCATTTACGTGATATTGAAATTTTAAGTAAAACAGCTGCCTTATTGGGAAAATCAGCAGATGCGGCAACCTATCAAAAACAATACAATGAAAGAAAACAATTTTTGAACCGTACATATTTTGATACTGAAACAGGTAAAACAGTACATCTAGGCAATCAGAGTTTTAGTTTTGGACCTCCGTTGCCAAAAGATAAAATGAAGCATAAAGGTGATTTTATAGACACCCAGGCATCGTATGCAATTCCCTTAAATTTTAATGTGTTATCCAATGAACATATTCAACAGGCGACTGCCAATTTGGTAGCTTCAATTGCCCGTAGTAACGAAGACGAATTGTGGGTGCATAGGCCAAAATATTCATTAATGACCGGTTTTATTGGTACGGCATCTATAAACCATGCATTGTCCGAGAATGGGGAGCATGAAACGGCGTATAAACTTCTTCAGCAAACGACCTACCCATCTTGGTTGTATCCTGTAGTGAACGGAGCTACTACCATTTGGGAGCGATTGAACTCCTATACCGTAGAAGATGGTTTTGGCGGCAATAATAGCATGAACTCGTTTAACCATTATTCTTTTGGGGCAGTAGCCGCTTGGATGTATAATTATTCCCTTGGTATTCAACGAGACGTCAACATCCCGGGTTTTAAACATTTTGTATTGCAGCCAACCCCGGACCCTACCAAGGAAATGATGTTTGCAAAAGGATATTACGATAGTATGTACGGTCGCATTGCAAGCGAATGGCAATGGGTTGATGATGGCTGGACGTATTCGGTAACCGTACCTGCAAATACTACGGCAACGTTAAAAATAAACACTACAGAGTTGGGCAATATAACTGTAGCTGATAAGAAAATAAAAAAAGCAAAAGGAGTTTCTTTTAGTTCTCAGAACGGCAAAAATGTGGTATTGGAGCTCGTTTCTGGAACGTATAGTTTTAAGGTAAACGAATAGGTTATTATAATTAGGGTTGAATTTTTAATTCTTTTAAAAATTTAAACTGTACGCCCACTTAATTTTTCAAGCAATTCCATGACCAAAACTCCATCTTCTACCGGACATGGATTCTCTGCCTTGTTCAAGAAATAGTCTACAGTAGCTTTAATCATGGGTTCTTGCACATGTTTTGGATTTTCAAAAGCGAAGGTTTCAATTCCATTTTCAGTAGTAAGGAATACGCTGTCTCCAAAAAAGGAAAATTTGATAGTTCCTTCTGTACCATAAATGATGCATTCGTCCTTTTTGCTTTTATTGGCTACATTAAAATTCCATACACCTCTAAATTGAACCCCACTTTTAAAAGATAGTATTCCGTTTACAACTTCTTCAACTTTAGAAGTGTTTTTTGACTGTTTAGAAAAGCCGGTAGCCGCGGCTATAGGTCCGAAATAATGAATCATTAAATCGATTTGATGTGGTGCCAGATCATAAAAATATCCACCACCGGAAACCTGGGGATTTAACCGCCAGTTTTCTTCTGAAGCTGCAATTAGGTCAGCTACTTTTGGTTGTAATATTTGGATGTCTACATGGGTGATGTTTCCAATGACTTGTTCGTCTAAAAGTTCCTTTACCTTTAAAAATGCAGGTAATTTTCTACGATAGTGCGCCACGGTAAGCTTGCCGCTACTTTTGGTAACAGCATCACAAATTTGTTTTGCCTCAACAGCATCTAGTGCCATCGGTTTTTCCAGGTATACTAGTTTGCCGGCATCTAAAGCTTTTAGGGCATATTCCAAGTGGGTGGAGGGCGGTGTTGCAATGTACACGGCATCAATTTGCTCATTGTTCAAGATATCCTCGGCATCACTGCTAAAGTTGGGAACATTATGCCGTTTGGCAAAGTCTTTTGCTTTTGCTTCATCTCGTCGCATTACTATAACTAAATTTGAATGTTCAATGCGTTGAAAGGCCGGACCGCTTTTGATTTCGGCAACATCTCCACAGCCAATTATTCCCCAATTAATAAATTTCATAATGAGTTTATTATAACTTTCTTAAAACTACAAAATAACCTTGAGTTACTATTTGTGCCAATAGGATTCTTAAAATTGGAGCCATTAAATTATTTTTGATCAAAATTTAAGAATAATGGCTTCAGGTTTTTTTGCGATTTTAGATGATGTAGCGGCACTGCTAGACGATGTTGCGACAATGAGTAAGGTCGCTACCAAAAAAACGGCAGGTATCCTAGGGGATGACCTGGCGGTAAATGCTGAAAAGGCATCCGGTTTCGTGTCCAGTAGGGAAATCCCGGTACTTTGGGCCATTACTAAAGGCTCGCTATTAAATAAAATTATTATCCTGCCCATTGCGTTTTTGTTAAGTGCATTTTTACCCTGGGTCGTTACCGTAATTTTAATTCTAGGTGGCGTGTATTTGGCCTTTGAAGGCGCGGAAAAAATATATGAGTTTTTCGTTCCCCATGAACATGCCTCCAATTCTATGGAAACAAAGACCATGACCAAGGCGGAAATTTTGGAAATGGAAAAGACAAAAATAAAATCTGCCATAGTTACGGATTTTATTCTGTCCATAGAAATTGTAATTATTGCATTGGGAGCCGTTATCCAAGAACCTTTGGTTACCCAAATAGCGGTAGTTTCTTTTGTGGCCCTATTGGCTACCGTTGGTGTTTATGGAATAGTGGCGTTAATCGTAAGAATGGATGAATTTGGAACACGATTGATCAATATAAACGAGGAAGATAATAGTATATCAGATAAGATCGGTCGTTTCTTCGTCAATGCATTGCCCAAAGTAATTAAGGCCTTGTCCGTAATTGGTACGATAGCCTTATTATTGGTATCTGGAGGTATTTTTGTACACAATATAGATTTCTTCCATCACTTATTGCCCAATATACCCGGTATAATAGTGGAGTTCGGTGTTGGTTTAATAGTAGGGTTTTTGGCACTTCTTATTTTTAATGGGGTAAAGGCTTTATTTATAAAAAAATAGTTGGGTATGTCTAGCGGATTTTCTTTTGTGGCGGTACTAGGGATTGTCCCATCATAAGTTTATGGAACAAATGAGCTTGCCTTATCTACATGAAGGGGTACATAGGTCTGTATGATATAGGGGGTAATTTTACGCAACGTTTCTCCCGTTATGGGGTGCAGGCCTGGTGAGGTAAAATATTCTATTTCTTGATCTTTGTTTTTAGAGTACCATATTAAGGGCATATCGTTTTCATTAAAGAAATTGTAAGATTGGGAAACCTTTACTTTTTTAAAGCTGGTCAGCTTTACCTTATCTAATGGGATAATAGGTGTACCATAGTTAGATAATTGACCATGATCACAGGTTACGGCTATGTAGACCGAGTCTGCCCATGTCATGCATGAGGGACTTACAGACTTTATATTTCGTTGGTTCACTATCCAATTTTGATATCCAAACATTAAAAGAACCATGCCAAATGCAATACTTATGGTAATGATCAATCGCCTTTTATTGCGTACGGTAACCGGAAGCTCCTTTGCCGGTGGAGGTGCAATTTGCACATAGTCCTTAAAATTTTCATACCCTAGGTATTTGCAAAAGAGATCAATGCTATCTGCATTTGGTTTTCCATACTTTGTCTTTTTGTTCAAGTACCTATCATATGCTCTTTCCAGTGTTCTGGAACTTAAGTCGGTCTCATTGCTTATATGGTTCGATAAAGCAAATTTTGAATGTTTTGGATGCTCATTTTTGGCTTTTTTGAACACCTCGTATACAATTTCCCCAATAATTTTTTCATTCATTGCTCCAATCATAAAGAATTTAAATAGAAATTTTTAAAAAGACACCTTGTAAACCCTTGGTTTTAATGGTGTCGATAATATGTCGAAAACAAGTCGGTGCCTTGTCTGTAGCCGTAAGTTCTTCATCCCCTTACTTTGTTCCCAAGAATGATAGCCGCTATGCATTGCTAACATAGCATTTCTAGAACGTCATTCTTACGGAAATCCGTAATACGGTCATAATTCGGTCAAATTGGAAAGTAGCCGGTTCTTATCGTATTTGATTTCCACTTTCCACAAAAAACACGGAGTACTCCTATACCCTTAGGATTGGTATCAATGAATTTGGGATAACCCCAAACGGCCATTCCTATGTCAAATTTTAATGTAAAAAATCATGAAAAAAATTAGCATAGCCTTAATGGCCATAGTATGTAGTTTTTTGCTTTACTCGTGTACTACAGATTCGGTTGCGGAAATAGACGGTTTGTACAATACCCAATCTACGGAAGGGGATGATGGTGATCCACCGCCACCGCCACCACCGCCACCACCAGGTGCAAATGATGAGTAATCGTTATTAATTCATTAAATTGGGCCGTACATTGGTATGGCCCAATTTTTAGTTAAAATACACTGCATTTGAAAAGAATTTTACTTTTGATACTACTAGGTATGTGGTCCTGTTCACCTACTGTAGAAGAAGGTTTTTCCAATAATCGGCAAAGTGAGGTAAATAGGTTCTACAAGGCTTCCCTGAACAAGGAACTTTCGTTGATCGAACAAATGCAACAGATCAATAAGGCGTTTTCTTTGGTTGATATTGATAAGGCTGAATCCTACTCCAAAATTCTATATCAAAAGAATAGGCTGCACCTATTGTCACAGGAAATAGATAGCCTTAAGTATTACCACCAACTTCTGGTAGCACATGCCTTACAGCAAGAAGATTTTGCAATCCTGGGATCCCAATACTATGTAATGGCCTATTATTATGACCAAATTGCCCATCTTACAGATAGTGCCTTTGTCAATTATAACCGTTCTAAAAGTTACTATCAAAAGGTAAATGATAGTGCTTGGGTGGCTAAGAACCTATTGCATATGGGAATCATTCAAAAAAATAAAAATGATTTTTTTGGCAGTAAGGAAACCTTGACGGAAGCCATTGAATACATAAACCCTACAATGGATAGCAATACACTTGCCAGCTGTTATAACCTACTGGCCACCAACCACAGAAAATTGCTCAATTATAACGATGCTATTGATTATTATGAAAAGGCCATTACAGTAAGTAACGTGAAAATAGACCAGCTAATTTTTACAAACAACAAGGCCGTAGTATACACAGATGCTGACCAGAACGAAAAGGCGGTTTCATTGTTGAACACCTTGGTCAAAGATAGTATCCTTGCACAGCATAAAGAAGTGTACGCACGGGTACTGGATAATTTGGTATATGCAAAGTGGCGTATGGGAAGTAAGGTAAACGAGCAACATTTTTTAGAACCATTGCGTATTAGGTCCCAAATTAAAGATGATAGGGGCAAAATGGCCAGCTTTACCCATTTGGGAGAATTTTATAGTGCCATTGATGAAAATAGGGCAAGGGCCTTGTTTGATTCCGTAATACAATTATCCAAAAAACTAAAGACGCCAAGGGCGGAAAAAGAAGCATTGGCCAATATAATGGATTTGGCCCCAAACAATTTGGAGGTACGTAACCGGTATGTGTTTTTACAGGACAGTTTATATGAGCAGGAACTTAAGGTTAAAACCCAATTTGCAAAATTTAAGTATGATGATAGGGTTACCCAGGCAAGCAATCTAAGATTGGAAAAGGAGAATGCAGAACAACGTCTGCTTGCCGCACAACAGGAAAAACAAAAAATAGTAGTACTCTCCATTGGCGGTATTATTTTACTATTGGCCCTTTTTGGTATCTATTATTATGGGCAGCGCTCCAGAAAACTGGTACAGGAAAACAAAACTGCCAAATTGGAGGCTACCTATGCAACGGAGGCCGAGCTGTCCAAAAAGCTGCATGATGAATTTGGTGGAAAGCTTAATCATGCCATGCTGTTATTACAGGATACCGATAATCAAGACGCAGTCATGGATATTGTAGATGCCCTTTACAACCAGAGCAGGGATATTTCTAGGGAAATAAACGATGTGGATACCGGTATTCATTTTAAGGAAGTTTTATTTGGAATGATGGGCAATTACTGTAAGAATACCAAATTGATCATTACAGGGAGCAATGAGGTAGATTGGTCCAAAATTTCAACGCTTTCCAAGAAAACGCTGTATAAAGTGTTACAGGAACTTATGATCAATATGCACAAGCATAGCAAGGCTACATTGGTTTCCGTTTCATTTGAAAAAATGGGCAAAAAAATACAAATAGACTATGCGGACAATGGCGTAGGAGCCCCAAAAGAGGCCTTTCATGTAAAAAATGGACTATGGAATACGGAAAAGCGTATTCATGCCATTGATGGAACTATTATTTTTGATTCTGAAGAAGGGCGTGGCTTTGAAGCGCGACTGGTATTACCGAATTAAAAACAATGTAATGATGTTCAATAAAATACTGATTGCCGAAGATTTTCAAGATACCAATAAAGGGATTGTCAATGCACTGCAATCTAGATTGGAAATTGAAAACATTCAAGAGGAATTATATTGCGATAAGGCTTTTAACAGGTTTAAATTGGCTTATGATAGTGGTATACCCTTTAAATTGCTGATAACCGACTTGACCTTTAAGGAAAGCCATGTGGAACGTAGATTAACATCTGGCATGGAATTAATTGCGGCGGTACGCGCCGTGGACGAAAGTATAAAGGTAATCGTGAATTCCATGATAGATAATCCAGCGGAAATAAATAGGTTGTTCAAAGACCTTAAAATAAATGGTTATGTCTGCAAAGGGCGTAATAGTTTAAATGAATTGGTCTATGCCATACAGGAAGTTTATCAAAATAGAACCTATGTTTCTCCTCAACTAAACCTCAATACGGCCAGCAGTGTTTTTGAGATGGATAGGTATGACCTTATTATACTCAAGGATTTGGCAGATGGCTATACCAAAAGGGAAATTTCAGCCAGATTGAAACAGCAACAAATATCGCCCAATAGCGAAAGTACGATAGACAAAAAAGTAAGTAAACTTTTTGATGAATTTGGTGCCAAGAACACGCACCATCTTATCGCAAAATTAATCAAGCAAGGGAAACTGTAGCATATCGATTAAATCATATTTGAATATTTTATTGAGCAATTTCAAACTTCAAGTACACAGGCAGATGGTCAGAAAGTTTACGTGCGCGCTCCAAATTTTCACATGTACGAACAAAATCAATGACCCCACTTTCTGTTTTAGCAAGACTCGTGGAATGGAAAATATTATCTATAGGATGATTGCGGTATTCAAACTCATTACAAACTCTTTTCAAAGTTGTCTTTTCATTGGTTACGGCAGGGTTAAAACCTAAGGATTTTAAATTGGTGAAAATTTTGTGTGATTCGTTTACGTTGAAATCTCCCGCAATGATCATGTTAGAAGCTGTATTGATGGATAAATATTGGGTCATTGCCATAATCTCGGCTTCAGGGTTTTTATGATGGGGCCTGGAGTGAAAGTTTAAAAGGGTTAGTTTCTGGCCAAGTACATAAAAGTCCAATAAAAAAGGTTCCCTGTCAACCGTCGTTTCCAATTCCTTGATAAGTTTTCCCCGGTTCTTGATTTTAATATGTTTGGTTTTCCAGATAAAGGCATAGCGCTCAGTAGTATTTTTAGGAATTTTAGTGGGGTTGCTAATGACATAGTCCCACTGCGCCCCTTTACGGTTCAACAGGTCCGCCAACTTTGCTACCGCTTGGGCACCGCCATAACCAGAAACCACTTCTTGTAAGGCTACGATATCGGCATCTCTAACCAGTTCAGCAATTTGTTCCAATTCCTCACTATTTTTTGTTTTTCCAAAATCCTGAATGTTCCATGAAATTAAGTGAATTTCCTTTTGCTGAGAAAAGGTAAACAATGTAAAAAATAAGAATAGAGTTAAAAATAACGTTTTATGCACATCATTGGTTTTGGTTGAGTGCAAAGCTATGTAAAGTGATGTAATTGAAATTACGTATTTCTGTATTTAAAGAAAGGTTTGGTCCTTTAGTTAAAGTGCAGATGGTAAGCAACTACCCATGAACGAAAAAAGCTCTCAATTTCTTGAGAGCTTCTTGCGGTCTGGACGGGACTCGAACCCGCGACCCCCTGCGTGACAGGCAGGTATTCTAACCAACTGAACTACCAGACCGTGGCGTTTAGCGAGTGCAAATATATGTTGTTTATTGTATTGCGCAAACATTTTATGAAAATATTTTTCATGCTATAGAAATTTATTTCGCTCTACCAAGAAGGTGTTCAGTACGGTAGAGAAATCACTTTGTACATCCACATCCACATATTTTATTTTGTATTGTGCGCATTTGGTCTTAATATCAGCGATATAGCTGTTGATTTTTTTATGGTATGCATCCTTTATATTGTCCGCATAGAGGTCCAAATGTTCTCCGGTCTCAACATCTATAAAGCGTTTTGGGGTGTTTTCAAAATCAAAAAATATTTCATGTTTTTTATTCATAGGATGAAAAAGGACCACATCATGCTTGTTGTACTTTAAATGCCTTAGTGCTTCAAACAGGGCATCATCATCTTTTTCCGTTTGGAACATATCCGTAAATAAAAAAATGAGGCTTCTTCGTTTTATATTCTCTGCTATTTGATGCAGGTAAGTATAGGTTTTCGTTTCCTTTGGGGCTGCTGTGGCATTCCCTATAGTGTTAAGTTGGGCCAGCAACATTTGAAAATGGCGCTCACTACCCTTTTCCGGAGCATAGTAGCTATAGGTGTCCGCATAAACACTTAGGCCTACGGCATCTCGCTGTCTTTTTAATACGTTCATAAGCGCTGCAATGGCCACAACACTAAACCCAATCTTATTAAGCGACCCAAGCTGTAAACGATCAACTTTAGGATAGTACATTGAGGCAGAATTGTCCAGTATCATATGACACCTAAGATTGGTCTCCTCCTCATAGCGCTTGGTATAAAGCTTATCTGTTTTTGCAAAAAGTTTCCAATCTATATGTTTGGTGCTCTCCCCATTATTATAGATTTTATGCTCGGCAAACTCTGCCGAAAACCCATGGAACGGACTTCTGTGTATACCACTTATAAAGCCTTCTACCACTTGGTTGGCCAATAGTTCCAGATTGGGGAACAAGGAAGACTTGTTTAATTCTGATTGTACGTTCACAGGAATAAAGATACTAAAGACGGTACAACTTCACGTTTTCCTTTATACCGAAAATTGAATAAAATAAAAAAGAGCCTACAATTGTGGGCTCTTTTTTATTTTTTGATCTATAAGGTTTAAAGACTACAAAAGTGCATCAATTGCATCTGTATATACTTTTTTTGGAGATACGCCTACTTGTCTACTAACGATCTCACCGCCTTTAAATACCAATACCGTTGGTATGTTACGTACACCGTACTTTGCGGCAAACTCTTGGTTGGCATCTACATCTACCTTACCTACAACAGCTTTTCCTTCATATTCACTACTAACTTCGTCAATAATAGGACCTACCATTCTACAAGGACCACACCATGCTGCCCAAAAATCCACTACTACCGGTTTATCGCTTTTTAAAACTACCTCGTCAAAAGTAGCATCTGTTATTTCTAATGCCATGTTATATGCTTTTATTGATTATGCAAATTTAGTCAATTATTTAACTGATTCCTTACGGATGAACAATTCGTTTTACCTATTAAGGTATCAAGCTAATTTATTTGGCTTTTACGCTATTTTGGCCTTTATTTTTTCTTGTTTTTTACATTTAAAGAGCATTGAACCCTTTATTTATGATTTTAATTTAATTTATAATGCACCCCGCTACTGTCCAAGCTATGCAGAAGCTCACTTGAAATCTGCACTTTTTGTTTTCGGCTAATTAAATTGACCTTGATTTTTTCTTCCATTTCATACACGACGAAATTAATAGGATGCTCCCCTTTATGGTTGACCAAGGTATCTTTTAGCTCCAGGACCTTTTCTTCTTGTAATTCTGCAATATTCAATTTAATGGTAAGTTTGCGGGCATAGGTCTCCATGACCTCCTGTAACATCATAAAACTGTTGAATTGCATTCTGGGATCGCCTTTTTTACCGGTTTCCTTGTTGGTCCACCCTTCTCTCACAAACAATTTGACGTAGGCAAAAGAATTGATCATTAGAAAATGCCTGAATTTAAGGTACTCTTCGCCAAAAATCCTGAATTCAAAAGAATCCATATAATCTTCCATTGTAAACGCCGCCCATCCTTTACCGTTTTTGGATACCCTGTGCTGTACATCCGTAATTACCCCTGCAAAAGTAAGTTCCCTGTTCACATAGGAGGGCAGGTCACTGGCACATGCAATATTGGCATTGCAGAATGCTTTTATTTCAGTCTTGAAATCATCTAGCGGGTGACCGGATATATAAATACCCACTACCTCTTTTTCCCTCCGTAATTTTTCCATAGTGCCCCATTCCTCGCATGGTGGCACGGTAGGTTCTGGTATTTGTACTTCACTAGCATCGCCAAATAAACTTACTTGTGCGGAATTTTCGTTTTCCTGAAATTTTGCACCGTATTTAATGACCTTTTCCAAGAAGGTAATACCGTCACCATCATCATGAAAATATTGCGCCCTATGGGTGGTTCCAAAAGAATCGAACCCACCTGCGACCGCTAAATTTTCAAATGCTTTTTTGTTTGCGGCGCGGAGGTCTATACGCTTGGTAAGGTCAAATACGGACTTGTACGGCCCATCCTTTTCACGGTTCTTGACAATGGTCTCTACCGCACCACGCCCAACTCCTTTTACGGCACCCATACCAAAACGAACTGCACCGGCGTCGTTCACCGCAAATTTGTAATAGGATTCATTGACATCCGGCCCAAGTACGTCCAAGCCCATACGTTTACATTCTTCCATAAAGAACGTTACCTGCTTAATGTCGTTCATGTTGTTGCTCAATACCGCGGCCATATATTCGGCAGGGTAGTGGGCCTTGCAATAGGCAGTCTGGTAGGCGATCCATGCATAACAGGTGGAGTGCGATTTGTTGAAGGCATAGGCGGCAAATGCTTCCCAGTCTTTCCAAATTTTCTCCAGTTTGTCCACGGCATGTCCTTTAGCGGAAGCCTGTTCAATGAACTTGGGCTTCATCTTATCTAGTACGTGCTTTTGCTTTTTACCCATAGCCTTACGCAGAACATCGGCCTCACCTTTGGTAAAATCGGCCAATTTTTGCGAAAGGAGCATCACTTGCTCTTGGTAGACCGTAATTCCATAGGTCTCCGCAAGATATTCCTCACAGGCGTCCAAATCGTACACAATTTCTTCGGTACCGTGTTTACGAGCAATGAAACTGGGTATATATTCCATTGGACCTGGGCGGTACAGGGCGTTCATGGCAATTAGATCGGCAAAGACCGTAGGTTTTAACGAACGCATGTGCTTTTGCATTCCGGGGGATTCATATTGGAAAACCCCAACCGTTTCCCCTCGTTGAAAGAGCTCGTACGTTTTTTCGTCGTCCAACGGAAAATTCTCCGGGTCTAGCTCAATACCATGTTTCGCCTTTACGATTTTAACGGTATCCTTGATCAAGGTCAAGGTCTTTAATCCCAAGAAATCCATCTTTAATAATCCTGCGCTCTCAACAACGGAGTTATCGAACTGGGTACAGTACATATCAGAATCCTTGGCAAGTGCCACAGGTACGAACTTGGTAATGTCATCTGGCGTAATAATCACCCCGCATGCATGAATACCGGTATTACGTACGGAACCTTCTAGAATATAGGCCTGGTTTAGGGTTTCGGATTCTAATCCGTCCCCTTCGGAAATGTTAAGAAGTTCGTTTATCTTTTCAAGTTCTTCACTGTTGAACTTGCTCCGTAACACTTTTTCATCGACCCCAATGATCTTTTTTAATTTGGACATGTTGGGAATCAACTTTGCCATACGGTCCGCATCGCCCAAAGGTAAATCCAATGCCCTGGCCGTATCCCTGATAGAGGATTTGGCGGCCATGGTACCGTAGGTGATAATCTGTGCCACCTGGTTGGAGCCATATTTTTCAATAACATAGTCCATAACGCGGCTACGGCCCTCATCATCAAAGTCTATATCAATATCGGGCATACTTACACGATCCGGATTCAGGAAACGCTCAAAAAGTAGGTCGTACTTAATGGGGTCTAAATTCGTAATCCATAAACAATATGCAACGGCGGAACCTGCTGCCGATCCACGACCCGGACCAACAGATACGTCCATACTACGTGCGGCCCTAATGAAATCCTCAACGATCAAAAAGTAACCCGGGTACCCCGTTTTTTCAATTACCTTAAGCTCAAAATCAAGTCTTTCGTCAATCTCTGGAGTAATTTCGCCATACCTTTTTTTGGCCCCTTCATAAGTAATGTGGCGCAGGTATTTGTTTTCGCCACGTTTACCGCCATCCAGTTTATCCTCCTCGAACTGAAATTCCTCTGGGATATCAAAAGCTGGCAACAATACATCCCGCGCCAGGGTAAAGGTCTCTACCTTGTCCACAATTTCTTGGATATTGATGATAGCCTCAGGAATATCCTTGAACAGCTCTTTCATTTCATCCGAAGACTTGAAATAATATTCTTGATTGGGCAAGCCATACCTGTAGCCACGTCCGCGGCCTATTGGGGTAGCCTGTTTTTCACCATCCTTTACACATAATAGAATATCATGTGCATGCGCATTTTCCTTTGCGGCATAGTAGGTGTTGTTCGTAGCAACCAATTTTACATTGTGCTTCTTGGAAAATTGGATCAACACTTGATTAACCCGATCTTCATCTTCCTGACCGTGGCGCATGATCTCTATATAAAGGTCATCGCCAAATGTTTCTTTCCACCAAAGTAAAGCTTCTTCCGCTTGGTTTTCACCAACGTTCAAAATTTTACTGGGAACCTCACCGTATAGGTTGCCGGTCAATACAATTACATCTTCCTTATATTGTTCTACTATTTTTTTGTCGATTCGTGGCACGTAATATTTACCGTCCACAAAGGCAATGGAAGACATTTTTGCCAAATTAAGATATCCCTTCTTGCTCTTGGCAAGCATGACGATCTGGTAGCCATTGTCTTTTTGCGATTTGTTGGTATGGTCTTCGCACACCTGAAACTCACAACCTATGATCGGGGTAATTTCCAGTTCCGGTTCCGGTAATTCGTTCAAGGGTTCCTGACCTTCTTCCAGTGTTCCGTTTAGGGTAGCTTCATACCTTTTTAAATTAGCCTCGTTTCTCGTTACCACCCCTTTATTATGGTTGATCACACCGTTCACAAAATGGAACGCCCCCATCATATTGGCATGATCGGTCATGGCCACTGCAGGCATTTTTGCTTTTGCCGTATTTGCGATCAAATCTGGAATACTGGTGGTAGATTGTAATATTGAAAATTGGGTGTGGTTATGCAAGTGTGCAAAATTGGCCGACTCTAATGTTGCCAGATTTTCCTTGATTTCTTCTTGGGAAACCCCACCTGTATCCTTTTCCCAAAGTGCATCGGCTATTTTTTTTGATGCTTTTTTTAGATTGATGTGTTTAAGGCCTATAAGTTGTATTTCTTGTGGATTGGCCTCGTTGAAATTCTTGAAATAGTCTGGCTGAACATCTAGTTGCTCGGCAGTATATTGATGCTTTCGGATAAGTTCCAAAAAGCAACGTGTAGTCGCTTCAACATCGGCGGTAGCATTATGCGCTTCGCCAAATGGTTCGCCAAACAAATACTGGTGCAGTTCCGTAAGCGTTGGTAATTTGAATTTACCACCACGACCGCCGGGAATCTGACAAAGCTGTGCAGTGTGCTCCGTACAGGTGTCCAAAACCGGAAGCTCCTGTAATGGGTTTTCAACCCCCATACGGTGAAACTCCGCTCCCATAATATTTACATCAAAGCCAACATTTTGTCCAACGATAAACTTTGTTTTGGACATGGCAATATTGAACTTCTCCAACACTTCTGCCAAGGAGACACCTTGCTGTTCCGCCAGCTCGGTAGAAATACCGTGTATTTGCTCCGCATCATAGGGAATATTGAAACCGTCCGGGCGTACCAAATAATCTTGATGTTCAATGCAATTGCCCATGTCGTCATGCAACTGCCAAGCTATCTGTATACAACGCGGCCAATTGTCAGTATCGGTAATAGGGGCATTCCAGTTTTTGGGAAGACCGGTGGTTTCAGTGTCAAAAATGAGGTACATAGCTAATTTTCTGTATGTTCAATAGGTCGGTCAGCAGACCTAAAAAGAGCCTATAAAATTACTAAAAAAGAGGTGTTGGTAAAAGCTGAGTTACTAGTAGTTATTAACGGTTGCAATTTTATGTGGAGGGCAACGCTTTTTAAGATTGATGGTTATGTACTGCATTATTTAAAAAGTTTTGTGTCAAGATGATTAAATTAGCTGCATATACTGTTGCCAATTCCGTAAATTCAATTATATTTGCACCCGCTTTTAGATGGGCATTGCTCATTGAGGGCGAACAAGTTAAAAAAGTAGAATTAATAATCAAGGGTCGGGCACCCTACAAATTAATGTGATATGCCAGTAAAAATTAGATTACAGAGACACGGTAAAAAAGGTAAACCATTCTATTGGGTAGTTGCTGCAGATGCAAGAGCAAAAAGAGATGGTAAATTTTTGGAAAAATTAGGAATCTACAATCCTAACACTAATCCTG
Organism: Maribacter sp. MAR_2009_72; assembly: GCF_007827235.1. Taxonomy (NCBI): domain Bacteria; kingdom Pseudomonadati; phylum Bacteroidota; class Flavobacteriia; order Flavobacteriales; family Flavobacteriaceae; genus Maribacter; species Maribacter sp. MAR_2009_72. The sequence goes on from NZ_VISB01000001.1 coordinate 3,327,612, forward strand.
CAACTATTGAGCTTAATGTTGATAATTCTGTTAAGTGGTTGCAAAACGGTGCACAACCTACAGATACGGCTAGGGCTATCCTTTCTTATAAAGGTGTACTTTTAAAGAACCATTTGTTGGGCGGTGTTCGTAAAGGGGCATTGACCGAAGAGCAGGCAGAAGAAAAATTCAATGCTTGGGTTACTGAAAAGGAGCAAGCAATTGCCGATAAAGTTGGTGGTTTGGACAAAGCTAAGCAAGAAGAACGTGCTAAGGCATTGGCTGCTGAGAAAGAAGTAAACGAGAAGCGTGCTGCAGAAGCTGCCGCTGCCGCTTTGCCAGAAACACCAGAAGGTGAGAATGCAGAGGAAGAAGTAGAAGCTGTAGAAGCTGCCGGCGAGCCAGAGCAAGCTGTTGAAACTCCAGAAGCTCCTGCAGAGGAAGAGGATAAAGCATAAATTTTAAGAAACGATGCGCAAGGAAGATTGTTTCTACCTAGGTAATATCGTTTCAAAATATAGTTTCAAAGGGGAGGTGCTGGTAAAACTGGACACTGACGATCCCGAGATTTACGAAAATATGGAATCAGTATTCGTTTCTTTAGGAAACAATCTGGTTCCATTTTTTATTAAAAGATGTCGGCTTCATAAATCAAACTTGCTCCGTATTGATTTTGAAGAAGTAAAATCAGAATCAGATGCGGACCGTATCATGAAATGCGGCCTTTATCTACCGTTGACCCAATTGCCAAAGCTTACCGGCAATAAATTTTACTACCATGAGGTCATAGGGTTTACCGTAATGGATAAGGTTCATGGGGATATAGGCATTATCCAAAGTGTGAACGATACTACGGCACAGGCATTGTTTGAAGTGCTAAAGGATGATAAGCAATTATTGATTCCTGTTAACGATGATATTATTACCAACGTAGACCGTGAGCATAAAACCATAGAAGTAACTACACCGGAAGGTTTGGTAGAGCTATACCTATCCTAAAGTATAATTTTAACCCCACTTAGGTTTTTATTGAGTTTTATACAGTTCTTTAGGAAAATCATAATTTTTAGAGGTTATACTTGCTATATTTTAATATTATTTAACCGCTAGCCATTGTTATTGGTCGAATTTTAATTGTGAATACTGCCTAAGTTTAGTAAGTTCAAAGGTGCTTTGTAAATTGGTCACCAATGCGTATAAAATTTAGGAAACCTGTTAGTATTGTTTTATTGATGTTAGCAAGTGCTCTGCTCATCTTGGGTTGCAATACCAATAGTGGGCCTAAAATTGCCATGGAAGCAAGTGGTAGTCAAAAGCAAATCCCAGATAATGTTGACTTCACCTTTCATGTTAAACCTATCCTTTCCGATCGTTGTTTTAAATGCCATGGGCCGGACAAAAATGCCGTAGAAGGTAATCTGTCCTTGCATTCTGCAGAAGAGGCCTATAAAGCTTTAGGCAAACTTAACGACCGTTTTGCCATTGTTTCCAAAGATGCCGCAAAAAGTGAATTGGTGCACAGGATTTTTACGGATGACAAGAATTTGATCATGCCACCCCCGGAATCCAATTTGGTTCTGGAGGAATATGAAAAGAAAATTCTTAAAAAATGGATAGAACAAGGAGCCGAATACAAAACACATTGGGCGTTCATGCCACCTGTTACCCCGGAAATACCCAAAAAAGAAACATCAAATGATTGGGGTGAAAATGAAATTGATGCCTTTATCCTAAAAAAATTAAATGAACACCGTTTAAGTCCCAACCCACGGGCCAGTAATGAGAAATTATTGCGTAGGGTAACGTTTGACCTTACCGGGCTACCACCTACCTTAGCTCAGATCAAGGCATTTGTAAGTGACCCCAGTGAAAGTCATTATGAACAAATTGTAGATTCTTTATTGAATACGGTAGATTATGCGGAGACCATGGCTGCTGAATGGATGGATATTGCCCGTTATGCAGATACACATGGTTACCAAGATGATTTTGAAAGAACCATGTGGCCTTGGAGAGACTGGGTCATCCATGCTTTTAAAGAAAATATGCCTTATGATCAATTTGTTACCTACCAGTTGGCAGGGGATTTATTGCCCAATGCAAATTTGGAGCAAATTTTGGCAACGGGATTTAATAGGAATCATAAGATAACCGCGGAAGGCGGGGTAATTCCTGAAGAATATAGGGTAGAATATGTAGAGGATAGGACAACTACCCTGGGTACGGCGTTCTTAGGTCTTACCCTTGAATGTGCCCGATGTCATGACCATAAATATGACCCTATAAGCCAAAAAGAACATTTTCAGTTTTATAGTTTTTTCAATACCATACCTGAACAAGGGCTGTTGGCCAATGCCAATGAACTCCCCACACCCTATATTACCATCACCCCAAAAGAGGTCAACGATGTATTGGGATTTATCAATTTAGAAAAGAGTGATATGAAAGAGGTACCGGTTATGGTCATGAAAGAAATGGATGAACCTAGATCTTCCTATATACTGGACAGGGGTATCTATGATCAACATACGACACAAGTTTATCCTGACACTCCTTCCTCCATTCTTCCTTTTGATGAATTTCCAAAGAACAGGCTGGGGCTGGCCCAATGGTTGTTCAACAAGGAACATCCCTTAACGGCAAGGGTTTCCGTAAATAGATTATGGCAGCGTATGTTCGGTAATGGAATTGTATCCACATCGTTTGATTTTGGTAACCAGGGTGCCTTGCCTACCCATCCCGAATTATTGGATTTCTTGGCCATTAAATATCGAACGGAAGGGTGGGATACCCAAAAAATGTTGAAATACATGGCAATGTCCGCAACTTACCGGCAGGATACCAAGGTCAACAAGGAAAAACTGGAAAGCGACCCTGAAAACAAATTTCTTGCTCGTGCCTCTAGATTAAGGCTTTCTTCTGAAGCTATCCGTGACCAAGCATTGGCCTTTAGCGGTCTTTTGAGTAAGGAAGTGGGTGGACCCAGTGTAAAACCTTATCAGCCAGAAGGTATTTGGGAAGAGACAACCGGTGGCGGTGGAGGCAGCACGGCTTCCTATACGGTTAGCGATGGTACGGATATCTATAGAAAAAGTTTATATACCTTTTGGAAACGAACGGTACCACCACCAAGCATGATGACCTTTGATAGCAGCACTAGGGATTACTGCTCGGTAAAAAGACAGGAGACCAATACGCCACTTCAGGCATTGGTACTTTTGAACGATCCTCAATTGGTAGAGGCGGCTAGGGCAGCTGCCGTGACAGAAATGATTGCTCAACCCAATAACGAACAAGAACAGATCAAGACCTTGTTCTTTAAGGCAACATCCAGAATACCTACTGCAACGGAATTGACATCGTTATTTGAATATTACAAACAGATGCTACAAAAAGTGGAGCAAGGTGAAATCAATGCTCAGGAATATCTGGGTATCGGTAAAAGTAAGTACCCAAAAGATCTGCACGCAGATGCACTGGTAGCGATGTCATTAACGGCACATACTATTCTTAATTTGGACGAAACCATAAATAGAGGTTAAGCATGAGCGAAAAGAAAATTCTTGAGGAACGGTCGTTGATCTTAAATAGACGTTCATTTTTGGGAAAAGCTGCAATGGGTGTAGGAGGGCTTGGACTGGCATCCATATTGGGTACCGACCTTTTCAAAAAAGGGTCAAACGGTTTGTATACCGCAGATAACGGTCCCGGGGGTGTACAAGGTATTTTGGATTCCCTGCATCATCCGGCAAAGATTAAACGGGTCATCTATCTGTTTCAAAGCGGCGGTCCTTCCCAATTGGAATTATTTGATTACAAACCGCTATTAAATAAACGCAGGGGAGAAGATCTACCGGAATCCATTAGAAATGGTCAGCGTTTAACGGGCATGACCTCCGGTCAGGATAGTTTTCCGTTGGTGGGTTCAAATTTTGGTTTTCAAAGGCATGGTAAGAACGGAACGTGGGTAAGCGATCTTCTTCCCTACACGGCAAAAATGGTCGATGATATCTGTATTATCAAGTCCATGTATACAGAGGCGATCAATCATGACCCCGCGGTTACCTTTTTTCAAACGGGTTCCCAGCAGCCGGGCAGACCAAGTATGGGTTCATGGTTAAGTTATGGTCTTGGCAGTGAGAACGAAAACCTTCCTGCGTTTACGGTATTGTTGTCAAGGGGGTCGGGGAGACCTAATGGGCAGCCTTTATATACCCGCTTATGGGGTAACGGATTTTTACACTCCTTGCACCAAGGTGTACAGTTTAGGGCGGCAAAAGACCCAGTTCTGTACCTGAACGACCCCAAAGGCACTACAGCAGAGGTCAAAAGGGCCATGTTGGATCAATTGGCAGAACTTAATGATCAACATTATCAAGAATCTAACGATCCGGAAATTCAAAGTAGAATTGCTCAGTATGAAATGGCTTATCGCATGCAGACTTCGGTACCGGATGTTATGGATACAGGGAAGGAACCGGACTATATTTATAAAATGTATGGGTCGGATGCCAAAATTCCCGGTACCTATGCTGCAAATTGCCTACTTGCAAGGAGACTGGCGGAAAAAGATGTACGGTTCATTCAATTATACCATATGGGGTGGGATCAACATGATAATTTGCCCGGGGCCATACAGAAACAGGCCAAGGACGTTGATCAAGCATCTGCGGCATTGGTTGCCGATCTTAAACAACGTGGGTTATTGGAAGATACTTTGGTAATTTGGGGAGGAGAATTTGGCCGTACCAATTATTCCCAAGGTCTTTTGACCGATACCACATATGGACGGGATCATCATCCTAGATGTTTTACTATGTGGATGGCCGGTGGCGGTATAAAACCGGGTATGGTCTATGGTGAAACCGATGAGTTTGGGTATAACATTATTAAAAACCCCGTGCATGTCCATGATTTTCAGGCAACCATGTTGCATCAGCTGGGTATTGATCATGAAAAATTCACCTATAAATACCAAGGACGTCGTTTTAGACTTACAGATGTGGAAGGTACTGTGGTAAAAGATATTTTAACCTGATGAAAAGAAGAACGTTTGTGAAAAATACAGCTATAGCATCGGCAGGTTTGTTGGGTTGCGGTAATGTTTCCGCTAATATGTGGGCGTATAAGGATGCCATAATCGGTCATGGCACGCATCAATATAAAATAGATCTTAATTGGGGCGCACTAAACCCCAGTTACTATCCTGTGAACGATTGCCATGAAATGGTTCAAGATTCTAAGGGGCACATTTTACTTTTGACCAATCACATAAAAAACAACATTATTGTTTATGACCGTAATGGTAAATTGTTGGAAACGTGGGGGACGGATTACCCCGGTGCGCATGGTTTGACACTGCATGTAGAGAATGGGGAAGATTTTCTTTATATAGCGGACAATACGCGACACGAAGTGGTAAAAACGACCATTGATGGTAAAGTGGTACAGGTTTTTACCTATCCTAAAGAATCCGGAAAATATGAATCCAAGGATCAATACATACCCACGGAAACGGCTATTGCTGATAATGGGGATGTCTATATTGCAGATGGATATGGTGCACAGTTTATTATGCGGTACAATGCCAAGGGAGAATTGCTGCAAACGTTTGGTGGTAAGGGGGATGAGGACCATCTTTTTCAAAATGCACATGGTATATGTATCGATACCAGAGAGGGAAAGGAACCTGAACTTTTGATTACGGCCAGAAAGCAAAATAAGTTAAAACGGTTTACCATGGATGGTGAGTTTATAGCCAGTATACCTTTGCCAGGGGCATATATCTGCAGACCGGTTATAAAAGGGGATACTATTTATTTGGCAACAATATGGTCTGGGGATGGTTCTAATGGCACAGGATTTATCTCAATTCTTAACCGGGACAATCAATTGATCTCTGCACCGGGAGGATGTGCTCCGGTTTATGAAAATGGCCAGTTAAGACCTATGTATCAAGCAGTGAAGGTCTTTACCCACCCCCATGATGTATGTGTGGATGACGATGAAAATATCTATGTGGCACAGTGGAATTCAGGAAAAACCTATCCCATTAAATTAAATAGAATATAGCATGCGCGTAACCCTATTGGTATTACTATTTGCAGTAATTAATAATGCATGTGTTTCGCCGGATAATGCGCATGCCCCTACTGATCAGTTTGTGCTTTCATCACCACAGATTCAAACAACCCACGTACTTTTTGATTCGGTTACCACGGTCAGCTTAAATTTTGATTTTCCAGGCGCTATCATCAAATATTCCTTGGACGGTAACCCGGTGAAAAGGAATTCCAAAGTTTACGATGAACCTTTGCAAATCAAGAACAATACCACTATTAATGCCAAAGTTTACCATAAGGATTATCAGGAAAGCGATCAGGTGCATTCGCAAGTGGTCAAGGTAAACAGGAACAATAAAATTGAACAAATTGATCTAGATCCTAAGCCTAATGAAAAATATCCTGGGTCTGGTGTTAAGGGGTTGAAAGATTTTAAAAAGGGTTCCGGACATTTCTCCAATGATTCGCAATGGATGGGTTTTCAGACAGATAGCATTAAGGTTTCAATGAAATTTAAGGATAATATTGAGGTTTCCGTATTGGTACTAAGTACCCTAACCGACCAGGCTAGTTGGATATTTGCTCCGGCCAGGCTGGCCGTATACCATAAAAATAAACTTGTAGGCAATATGTTTTTTCCTAAAAGTAATTTGCCGGGCAATGAAGGGACTACATTTTTAGATGTTCCTGTTAAAAAGGAAACATACCGCGAATTAAATTTGGTAATTTATGGGTTGCCCCAAATACCGGAGTGGCATCAAGGAAAGGGTACCACGCCGTGGTTCTTTATGGACGAAATTATAATTCAATAACATGATGCTCTTGGAAATACAAATTGGCCATCTTCATCCACTTTTGGTGCATTTACCCATCGGTATCATTTTACTGGCCTTTTTATTGGAAATATACAGTAGGTTCAAACCTAAAAAACCCTTTAGGGAAAGTATTGAGTTTACCTTATTTGTTGCCGTGGTTTCCGCACTTCTATCCTTGGCAACAGGATGGTTGTTGGGAGAGGAAGGAGGTTATGAAGAGCAAGCACTTTTTCTTCATAGGTGGATGGCCGTTTCATTTACCGTTGCAACCATACTGTTGTACTTGGTTAAAAGAAGTACTAATCTAAAGCTCCAAAAATTGTATTTGCCCCTATTTTTTGTCGTGTTGATATGTATTGGAGTAACAGGGCATTTTGGCGGTAATATGACCCATGGGGAAGATTATTTATTTATAGAAGAGGATAAGGAAATTGTAATTACCAATATACAAGAAGCCCAGGTCTATGCACATATTGTACAGCCAATTCTTGACGGTAAATGTGTAAGTTGCCATAACCCCAAAAAAGCAAAAGGAGGATTGATCATGGATTCACCCGCAGATTTATTGAAAGGGGGAGATAATGGTATTTTGTTCGATACGAATACAAATAATGGCACGTCTCTTTTTTTTGAACGTATACATTTGCCTCTGGAAAACGAGGAACATATGCCGCCCAAGGGCAAGGTTCAGTTGACCGATAATGAAAAGGATATATTGGCTTGGTGGATAGCACATGGTAATTGCTTTGATTGCCAGGTGAAACAATTACCTGCCAAAGAAAGAATTGCGTCCATTCTTAACACATTGGAACAGGATACATCCGCAGTTGCCATACTTTCTAGTAAGGCAGAAAAAGTACCAAAGGAATGGTTGACGGAAATTAGGGGAATGGGTATTTCCGTTCAGACTCTTTCAGCGCACAATTCGTTATTGCAAGTGTCAATGTCCGGTTTGGATACAATTACCAAAAACCATTTAAAATCCTTAAAGCAATATGCGGCCAACGTTATTGAATTAGACCTAGGTTTTACCAATTTTAATGATGGGTTAATGGCCCAGATTAAGCCGTTCAAGAATTTAATAAAGTTGAAGTTGCAGGGCACCCATATTACCGATGCCATTGGGGATGACCTTAAGGAATTTGAATTACTAGAATCCTTAAATCTCTATGGTACCGGTGTTACCGATAAAGTATTTCAACATCTTACGGATATTAAGAGCCTAAAAAACGTGTATTTATGGAAAACCAATGTATCCAATGAGGGAATTGCCCAATTTCAGGCAAAACAGCCCAAAACAAATGTTCAATTGCTTAATGATGAGTTGTTCAGGGCAACCGTGTTAGTTCCACCGGTTATTAAGGGTGAATCAAACTTTTTTAAGGATAGTTTGGCTATTACAATAGAAAGTCTTTTTGACGATGCCAGTATTTATTATACATTGGATGGTTCCCTGCCCACCGAAAAATCCCATAAATACAAGGATTATTTAATGTTGTCCAATACCGCCAAGATAAGGGCAATTGCAATCAAAGAAGATTGGAAACCCAGTTCAATAGCGGAAAGCACGTTCATTAAAAATAATATTGAGTATGAACAAGTTTCCTTGCTCACACAACCCAATGAGAAATATGCGGGACAAAAAGGTGTTACCTTAATGGACCAAAAACGGGGGTCCATCAATTTTGTAGATGGTAATTGGTTGGGGTTTGAAGGCAAACACCTGAAAACCATAATTGAATTGAAAGAATTATCACCTATCTCAAAAGTTTCGGTCGGGGCATTGTCCGCACCTTCTAGTTGGATTTTTTATCCAACGGCATTCACCATTTCCATATCTAAAGATGGTGTCAATTATAAAAAGGTAGGAAAGAAAAATATGGGTATGGAAAGCCCTAATGCAGAGGTAAAACTTACTTTTTTTGAATTGGGACTTGAACCGGTGGAGGCTAAATTCGTTAAATTGGAAATTCAAAGCCCATTAAAAAACCCTAGTTGGCATACGGAACCAGGGGGCAAAAGCTGGATTTTTATAGATGAAATTGTTTTGAACTAATTCTTGTTGCCATAGTTGCTTTTGAACAAGTCTGCCATTACTAGTCGTTATTATTAGTCTTTAAAACCTATAAAATGAAGATAATTTTAAAATATACAGTGTTATTAATGCTATGCATTGCACAGAATATTTATGGGCAAAAAGTTGCACAGCAACGTAACGTACCCAATGTCATCCTAATTTTTACGGATGACCAAGGTTATAACGACGTAGGTATATTTGGTGCTACGGACATTGCAACTCCCCATTTGGACCAAATGGCTAGGGATGGTGCCAAGCTTACCAGTTTTTATGCAGCGCAGGCCGTATGTTCTGCTTCAAGAGCTGCAATACTAACGGGTTGTTATCCTAATAGAATAGGAATTCACAATGCCTTTATGCCCAATAGTAAAAAGGGACTGAACACCCAGGAAACTACCTTGGCGGAAATGTTCAAGGCCAAAGGATATGCAACCGCTATTTTTGGAAAATGGCATTTGGGAGACCAACAACAATTTATGCCCAATAACCACGGGTTTGATGAATATTTTGGTATACCCTATTCTAACGATATGTGGCCTTTACACCCGCAACAGGGACCTATTTTTGACTTTGGGCCCTTACCGTTATATGAAAATACCACCGTATTGAAAACATTGACGGATCAGACCGATCTAACTACCCAGATTACGAAGCGCAGTGTAGATTTTATTCACCGTAATGCGGACAATCCGTTTTTCCTTTACATGCCGCACCCACAGCCCCATGTACCTTTATTTGTGTCCGATAAGTTTAAGGGGAAGTCTAAAAGAGGATTGTACGGTGACGTTATTATGGAAATTGACTGGACCGTAGGTGAAATTCTAAAGGCCGTGGAAGAAAATGGACTTACTAAAAATACCCTAATTATTTTTACATCGGATAACGGTCCTTGGTTGGCTTATGGAAATCATTCAGGAAGCGCATTTCCTTTTAGGGAAGGTAAGGGTACCGCATGGGAAGGTGGACAAAGGGAACCGTTCATCATTAAATATCCTGGACACATTAAAGCCGGTACAACTATTGACGCTCCGGTCATGGCCATTGATATATTGCCCACACTAGCGGAAATTTGTCAAGCAGATTTGCCCAATACCGTTATTGATGGTCGCAGTGCTTGGCCTTTGCTAACAGGTATAACCAATGAGAGTCCGCAGAATGCGTATTTCTTTTATTATCGGGTCAATGAATTGTTCGGTATCAGATATGGAAAATGGAAATTATACTTTCCGCATACCTATAGGACAATGAATGGTCAAAAAGCGGGTAAGGATGGTTTGCCCGGTGAGTACAAAATGGTAGATTTGAAGGAAATTGAACTGTATGATCTGGAGTCCGATGCGTCTGAACTAAAAAATGTAGCCTCGGAATATCCCAAAGTAGTGACCAAAATAAAGGAATTGGCAGATCATATGCGTTCAAGGCTAGGAGATTCTCTTTTGGGTATGGAAGGCACCGAAACAAGGAAAGCGGGAGAAGTAAAATGAACAAACCATTTAAGTTTAAACAGTTTACGGTACATCAAGACCGTTCCGCCATGAAAATAGGAACCGACGGGGTCTTACTTGGGGCTTGGACCAAAGTTGAACATCAAACTGAATCTATTCTTGATATTGGCGCAGGTACCGGAATTATAGCATTGATGTTGGCCCAACGTAGCAATGCAGAGGTTATAGATGCCATAGAAATAGATCCAGAAGCGTATGAACAATGTGTTGATAATTTTGAACGGTCACCTTGGGGCGATCGTCTTTATTGTTACCATGCAGGATTAGACGAGTTCATGGATGAAATTGATGATGAATATGAAATTATCGTCTGCAATCCTCCTTTTTATATTGAAAATGTTACCTCTGGAAACCTTCAAAGAGACCAAGCTAGGCAAAATGGATATCTTCCTTTTGATGTTTTGTTGGCAGGGGTACAGGCACTTTTGGCCAATAATGGTACGTTTACCACTATTATTCCCTTTAAGGAAGAAGAAGCGTTTGTGCGTTTAGCGGCTACTTTTGGATTACATCCCAAACAATGCCTACACGTAAAAGGAAATGCCAATGCACCGATCAAACGTAGCTTGTTGGCATTTGTAAAACAGAAACACCAATGTACCATTCAAGAACTCATTATTGAGACGGAGCGGCATCGATATACGGAAGACTACATAGCGCTCACTCAAGCATTTTATTTAAAAATGTAACTTTATCCTTGTGTAATGTTATATTTTTTGATTTACCTTTATTAAAAGATTTGTTATGAGACCCGATTTGTTTGAAGCGCCCGATTATTACAATTTGGACGACCTTTTTTCCCAAGAACATTTATTAGTACGTGATGCCGCCCGCCAATGGGTCAAAAGAGATGTTTCTCCAATTATTGAAGAATATGCTCAAAAAGCGGAATTTCCTAAACAGATAATTAGTGGCTTGGCAGAAATTGGGGCATTTGGACCTTATATTCCTGAAGAGTATGGTGGGGCCGGTTTGGATCAGATCAGTTACGGACTTATTATGCAGGAAATTGAAAGGGGAGATAGTGGGGTGCGCTCCACGGCTTCCGTTCAGTCGTCTTTGGTCATGTACCCTATTTATACGTATGGAACAGAGGCGCAACGCAAAAAATACCTACCTAAATTGGCCGCCGGTGAATGGATGGGGTCTTTTGGGTTAACGGAGCCAAACCATGGTTCCAATCCAAGTGGTATGGAAACCAAGTTCAAGGATATGGGTGACCACTACCTTCTTAACGGTGCCAAACTGTGGATTTCCAATTCTCCTTTTTGTGATATAGCTGTCGTCTGGGCAAAAAATGAGGAGGGTAGGATCCATGGCTTGATCGTGGAACGTGGCATGGAAGGTTTTACCACCCCGGAAACACATAACAAATGGTCATTAAGGGCATCGGCGACCGGAGAGCTGATATTTGATAACGTTAAAGTACCCAAAGAAAACTTATTGCCCAATAAAACAGGGTTAGGCGCACCTTTAGGTTGTTTGGATTCCGCCAGATTCGGTATTGCATGGGGAGCCATTGGTGCTGCAATGGATTGTTATGATACCGCTTTGCGTTATGCCAAAGAGCGTATTCAATTTGGAAAACCAATAGCGGCAACCCAATTGCAACAAAAGAAATTGGCCGAAATGATTACTGAAATTACGAAAGCACAATTATTGGCGTTCCGTTTAGGACAACTTAAAAATGAGGGTAGGGCAACTACCGCACAAATTTCAATGGCCAAAAGGAACAATGTGGAAATGGCAATAAAAATTGCCCGTGAGGCAAGACAGGTCCTTGGAGGCATGGGTATTACAGGGGAATATAGTATTATGCGCCACATGATGAACTTGGAAAGTGTCATTACCTATGAAGGTACCCATGATATTCATTTATTGATTACGGGTGCAGATATTACGGGTATGCCCGCTTTTAAATAATATAACTTTATGGTTTCATTGTCATAACTTAATTTTTTAATGGCATTTATACCTTGCATGAACACAAGTTAAGATGTGTTCATGTTGATGAAATAGTTCAGGGCCAATGGAAACATTGGCCCTTTTGATTACAAGTATGTTATTTTTCTAAAAATTGAGCAAACCACTTGCCGGATGTTTTAATGGTTCTTCTTAAACTTTTAAAATCAATATGAACCAAGCCAAATCTTGCATGATACCCTTCTGCCCATTCAAAATTATCGGTCAAGGTCCAAATAAAATAACCATGCACGTTCAACCCGCTTTGTTGGGCTTTATGCACTTGCAGGATATGGTCCTGTAAAAATTGCAGTCGTTGTTGGTCGTCCACATTTCCGTTCTTTACAACATCCTTAAACGCTGCGCCATTTTCTGTAATAAAGATTTTTTTTATTTGGGAATACGCACTGAATTTTTCTATGATATGGAAAATACTTGGCGGGTACACCTCCCAATCCATTAATGTAGTTTTTACGTTCCGTTTGCTGGCCTTTACGATTTTGGCATGTAGATAGGGAACAAAAAAACTATGTTTTACCTTTTCCCGGGTATAGTTCTGTAATCCTATAAAGTCAAAATTGAACTTGCAATCGTTCATGTCGTTAGGTTGTATGAAGGGTCGTAAACGTTTTAATACCGGGGCATCACTTATTGGATAGCCCAATCCCAATGCGGGTTCTATGAATAATCGGTTCAATAATGCATCGGCCTTGACTGCGGCATGCCGGTCTCTTTTAGTATTTCTGTAAGCTGATATTTGTGAGCAGGAAAAAGTGGTGCCTATTAGGGCGTTGGGCACTAACCTTTTTAAAATTTTAGCACCCATTGCTTGGCAGAGTACGACATGGTGCACTGCAGGAAGAAAATTTTTCAATCCTTTTTTTCCAGGAGCATGTACGCCTAAAAAATATCCCGCACCGGTAAAGACCATTGGTTCGTTCAAGACCATCCAATGTTTTACCTGATCGCCAAAGGCCATTGCACATACTGTCGTAAATTCCGTAAACCAATCTATTATTTTCCTATTGGCCCATCCGCCCTTATCCTCAAGTGCTTGGGGCAAATCCCAATGATATAGGGTTACCCAAGGTTCTATACTATGTTCTAAACAACATGCTATCACCTTTTTATAGAATGCAATTCCTTGTTCGTTTACCGTGCCAATTCCATTAGGTAAGATACGTGTCCATGAAATTGAGAACCTAAAATTTTTGATGTTCATAGATTTCATCAAAAGGATATCTTCCTCATACCGGTGATAATAATCACAGGCAATATCTGCTTGGTCACCATTACGTATAGTATTTTCTTTTTTGGTAAAGATGTCCCAAATAGAGGGTCCTTTTCCATGGCCCAAACTTTCTCCCTCTATTTGAAATGCGGCAGTGGACACCCCCCAAACAAAGTCTTTACCAAAATGGGAAGCGCTCAATGTTGACTTTGCCATGTGCTATAAACTTGTACCTGAATTTAATATGATCTGTAGGATGCTTCCAATATTTGCGTAATCATCTGGTCGGTAATATCAGGATAGTCAACGGAAACGATATCATCGGTATCCAACCAATTTTGCAACTTAATTAGATGCTTGTTCTTTAAGGATTTTATGACGGATACTCCCATTTTTGCAAGGGCGGCGGCATTACATTGTTGTTCATATTGTCCTTTCATTGGTATGACCAATAGTTTTTTTTGCATGAACAAACTTTCTGCTGGAGTCTCAAAACCGGCACCACATACAATTCCTTTACTGGAGGCCATGCTCGCTACAAAATCAGTGTTGGTAATGGGTCTAATATGTATATGGTCGTTGATATGTTCTTTTTTGTTATGCTTGGAAAAAACCTGCCATTTTACACCTTTGAATTTTGATAGGAACTGCAGTAGCTTTTCATCGCTATAAGATGGTAGATATACGGTATAGTGTTCTTTTTTGCTTATAGTGGCCTGTCTCACATCTTGTCTTATAATTGGGGTGTATATATTTGGTTCGTATGATTGAAAATGTAACCCGTATTGGCGGGTTGTAGGGGCGTAATTTTGTAGAATCCATTTTCCAAATGGGTCTTTTTTCTTTGGTTTTGGGGCCTTGGCACATAGTACTGCTGCTTGATGGCTAAAGCTGTAACACGGTAATTGTTTTATCTTGCACGCCCATGCCGTTACCGGTTCAAAATCGTTTATGACCAAATCATAGTCTTCAACCGGTATACTTTTTATTTCTTTTTGTAATCGTAGTGAATTGGCCCTGTAATAGGTTTTCCACATATCTACACCACCTTTTTTGCCAAAAATAAAGCTTAGCCCCTTTAATTGATAAGAAATAGGATAAGGTAAGGGAACATCTGCTTGAATGCCACTTACCAATATATCTAGAGTAAGCCCATGTTTTAATAGTGCGGGTATGACATCTCGGGCCCTGCTTAAATGTCCGTTTCCTGTTCCTTGTATTGCGTATAATACTTTCATTTTATGGACTGTGCCAACCCATTTATCTTAAATTCTGTTAGTAATTGCTCAAAAAGCTCCCCTTTTTCCAAAAGATGGTTTTCATCTAATGGTTCATCTTTTTGATTGTCCATAGTTATATCCTCCAGATAGGAATATAGGCTCCAAACTCCTTTGTGATATTCAAGGGCGGTTAAATTCTCTATCCAATCGCCAGAATTTAAATAAGTAACCTCACCCTTTTCCGTTTTAATATTTTTTATTTCCGGTTGATGTATATGTCCGCAAACCACAAAATCATATCCATTTTCAATGGCAATATCTGCTGCAATACGTTCAAAATCATTAATGAATTTTACGGCAGACTTTACCCCGTTCTTAATTTTTTTAGACATGGAAATAGGGCCTTTACCTATTTTTTTTCCAATAAAATTTATGGCCCTGTTCAACAGAATTAGAAAATCATACCCTTTAGCGCCCAATTTTGCCAACCACTTGCTATGTTGCATGGTTACGTCAAAGACATCTCCATGGAAGATCCAGGCCTTTTTACCGTGTAAGGGTAGTACTAGTTTATTGCTAATGCTTAAGGAACCTAAATGACTACCGGCAAATTTGCGTAATAGTTCATCATGGTTGCCGGTTACATAATGAACAGGTATTCCTTTGGCAATCCATTCCATAATTACCTTAATGACCTTCATATGTGATTTTGGCCAATAGCGTTTGCTAAATTGCCAGATATCTATGATATCGCCATTGAGTATAACTTCTTTGGGCTTAATGGATTTTAAATATTTTAATAGTTCCTTGGCGTGACATCCATAGGTTCCTAAATGAATATCCGATAGGACCACTATATCTACAGGTCTTTTTTTCATAGATGTAATGCAGCTTCCCTTTTCCTGAAAAACCTGTTTTTTATGTGTAATGAAGAGCCTTTTAACACTAGGTGCATAATTAGCAAGGCAATGGAAAACAATACTAGTTTAATAGATTTCATATACTGAAATTTATAAATGTAAAGTTTCAATATTTGATTCAATACAGCCGTTACCCGTAACTTATATTTTAGTTACCGCAGTGTTAAACAAAGTCTTGGTTAAGATGGATTGATTAACTATTTCTTTACCAACCGTACTTTTATGGATTTGCTAATAGGTGTTTTGCTTCTTAATGCAAAATGATTAAATGGAACCAAAACGTTGGTCTCCGGAAAATAGGAAGCTAAATTGCCAGAAGGAATAGTATAAGGTATAATTTTAAACTTGTGTGCCGTTCGCACGGTTTGGTCATAGGTACTTGTAATATCCACTACGTCCAATTTTTTAAGGCCAACCGCCTTCATGTCTTCCGGATTCATGAAAATGACCCTACGTGCATTGTATACACCACGGTAACGATCGTTCAATCCATAAATGGTGGTATTGAACTGGTCATGTGAACGTATGGTCATAAGCATGTATTCATCTTTCTGCAAAGTATGTTCCGGTAAGCTGTTGATCGTTATTTGTGCCTTGCCGTTGGGCAACATGCTAAAATCCAGATTTCGGACATTATTGGGTAAGTAATAACCTGCACCCTGGGAGCGCTCCTCGGTATTTTCAAACCCCTTTGCAACCTGATCGATCTGCGAACGTATCAATTCATAATCCGCACCCAAGGCTTTCCAGTCCATAGGGTGATTATCCCCAAAATACGCCCTACCTATATTGGCTATAATCTCTGGTTCGCTCATCACTTTATCAGAGGCCGGTTTTAAAATTCCCTTACTCTGCTTAACCCTTCCCATGCTGTTTTCCACAGTAAAATGGCGAGGTTTACCATCTTTCATATCTTTTTCTGACCGGCCAATGGTGGGGAGGATCAAGGCGGTTTTGCCCGTTACCAAATGGGTCCTGTTCAATTTGGTGCTAATTTGTACGGTAAGGTCACAGTTTTGAATACCTTTTGCCGTGTATTCCGTATCCGATGCAGCCATCAGAAAATTACCGCCCAGGCACATAAAAATTTTGGCCTTACCATCATACATGGCTTTCATTGAGCCAACGACATCTACGCCCTCATGATCCGGTGGAGTAAAGCCCAAATAATTCTTAATACGCTCGTTAAGCCCTTTATCTACAAAATGTTGGATACCCACACTACGGTCCCCTTGAACATTGCTATGCCCGCGCACTGGACAGGTACCGGTATTAGGTTTGCCAATGGCGCCCTTGAGCAACAATAAGTTTACGAACTCTCGTATATTTTCCACACCGTTTTTATGTTGTGTTAGACCCATAGCCCAACAGACAATTATTTTGGATTTATTGGCCAATAAAGCTACGGTCTCATCTATACTGTCTTCAGAAACACCGGTCTGGTCAAGAAGCTCTTTTTCCTTGTATCGTGCCAAATCTTTAAGTAAGGCATCATAACCTTGGGTATAGGTTGTTATAAATTCATGGTCGAATACATTGCCCGATATTTGGTCAAAAGCAATTAATTTTTTTAAAATAAGCTTGACCAAGGGGATGTCCTGGTTGATGTTGACGGGCAAATGAATATCTGCCATATCCTCACCGCCGCCTATCCAACCATTAATATTCTGTGGGTTCTTAAAATTCACCAAACCCGATTCCTCAAGCGGATTTATACTGATTACCTTTCCTCCATTCTTTTTGCATTTTTCAAGGGCGGAAAGCATTCTGGGGTGGTTGGTACCTGGATTTTGTCCGGCTATTAAAATTACTTCCGCTTCATATAGATCTTCCAATGTCGTAGAACCTTTACCAATGCCCAAAGTTTCCCCCAATGCTACTCCGCTGCTCTCGTGGCACATATTGGAACAATCCGGTAAATTATTTGTGCCTAAGGCCCTTGCAAACATACCATAAAGAAAAGCGGCCTCATTACTGGACCGTCCAGAGGTGTAAAATATGGCCTCGTCAGGATGGTCCAATTTTTTAAGCTCCGAGGCAATTAACTGAAATGCGTCGTTCCAAGTAATGGGCTCATAATGTACACTGCCCGGTCTTAAAACCAAAGGTTCTACCAAGCGCCCACATTTATTGAGCTCATAATCCGATAACAACGATAATTCTTCTACGGAATTTTTTTTGAAAAAATTGGCGTCTACATGATTGGTAGTAGCTTCATCACCAAGTGCTTTAGCCCCATTTTCACAATATTCGGCAACCGGTGAAGGATGCTCGGGGTCAGGCCATGCACAACTTGGACAATCAAAACCATCTTTTTGGTTCATACGTAACAAAGATCTCATGGAACGTAACACTCCCATTTCCTTAAACGTATGTTTTAGCGCTTCACGAACCCCCAAATAGCCTGCGGCATGGTCAACAGGTTCTTTTAATTCTATATCCAAAAAATCTTCTGACCCTCTAAAAGATACATTTCTTTGTGCTTTTGACTCCATGGTATAAACTTATCAATTGTATGGCTAATCTATAGGCTCATTTCTGTTAAATAGTACGTTTATCCATTTAATGCCATCGTCAAAAATGTCCTATGTAAGTTTAGGGTTTGGATAATTATCCGATTGGTCCTCTATAGTGTTGTCCAAGCAGGTAAAGTCCTTTTCCAGTAAAAGATATAGGGATTGATTTTTTGTAGTTTCTACTGTATGGTCAAAAGTTATAATATCATTGCTATACCATTCTTTTCCTATGGAACTTGGCATCTTTAGCACAATACAGTTATTGTTAAAACTGGTATGTAGATTATGTATCTTATTATCTAGCACCACACCGTACTTAAACTCTGTTTCCCCAAAATTGGTACTATCGTATATTTCACCATGTTCGGATAATGTCCTGACTTCAGATTGGGTCAACCTAAACCTAACGGAATTGCCTTTAATACGAATCTTCATAGCTGCTATTTGAGTTCACAACAAAAATAGGCCATCTGACAACAAATACTAAGGGGCATACATCAATTTGTTTCTAATTCTTATGGTATCCGGTAAGTTTACTATGTAATTAAAAACGAAATAAATTTTTTTCATTTTCATATAGTGTTCTCGTAAAAGAGTCCGATCCTTTAAGGTTGGACTCTTTTTAGTTACCACCTGTTTCAAAAAAAATCCCCGGGACTAATCTATATTAGCTCCGGGGATTTTTAATTTAATAGGTAACCTTAGTTCCAGATAGGGGCAGGGTATTTGCCCAAATCGGATTTTTCCTTTAAACTGTTCATTGCTTTTTCTTTGTCACTGGCATAGGTTACGCCAAACCAATCTCCACCAGAAGGAATACATTTTACCTCAATTTCATTGGCTTGAAGCATTTCTTGAATCATTAACGGTATGTACAGCTCACTGTTGGCTATACGGTCCTCATCTTTTAAGAACAATCTAAATTCTGACTCAATCTTATCAAAAATAGTAGGCCTGCAAACCCAAAAGTTCATACTTGCCTGTTCATCACCGGTAAATTCCAATTGGGTGTCCTCATCTATTACTTTATCCTCTTTTTGCACCAATTTCAATCGTTCCTGTACCGATTTCAAATTATCGCCGTCAACTTCACATACACCTCTTGAAACGGACCCATGTTCTGATAAGGTGTCCTTAAGGGTGTAACCTAAAAGTGCATAGGCATCTGTATTGGAACTCATGAATTCCGCAGCTTTCCTATAGGCTGCCTGACCATAAAAATCATCGGCATTGATGACTACAAAAGGTCCATTGATGACATTTCTTGCCGTCCATACTGCATGGGCAGTTCCCCATGGTTTTTTACGTTCTCCCGTAAAGGTAACCCCGTCCGGTAAATCTGTAAGTTCCTGTGCCAGTACGTTAAGTTGTATTTTTTTTGGCAACCTTGCAGAAAGGTGCTCTTCCAAGAAGGATACATTTTCTTTTTTGGTGATGACCACAATTTGATCAAAGTTATTTTGAATGGCATCAAATATGGCGAACTCCATTAAAAATTCACCATTTGGGCCTAAATCATCAAATTGTTTAAGTTTTCCATATCTACTACCGCTACCGGCAGCCATTAAAAGTAATGTCATGATTTTCTGTGTTTATAGGTCAAAAATAGGAAATGCCTTTAAATTGAACGGATGAATTTAGATGTATCACCGTTAAATTTGATGATTCGTTAATGTGGGTCCGCAAGTTTTCCTAATTTAAGTGCTCCAAAATAGAATTTTATAATGGCATCAAGAAGAACGTTTATCAAGAATACATCTATGGTCAGTATAGGGTTAATGGCCGTACCCGGATTTGCACGACAAAGGTTTAGTGCTGCAGATAAATTAAATGTAGGTTTAATAGGAGTCGGACTTCGGGGAACCAATCATTTAGAAAATTTATTATTACGCAAAGATGTTAATGTTACAGCTATTTGTGATGTTGATGATGCTAGAATTTCTATAGCCAAAAAACTTATTTCAGAAGCTGGCGGTAAAACACCAAAGGTATTTGGGGCCAACGATAATGATTATAAAAATCTTTTGGCACTTGATGACGTAGATGCCGTAATCATTGCCACACCTTGGTTGTGGCATACGCGTATGACCGTAGATGCCATGGAAGCCGGTAAATATGCCGGGGTTGAGGTGTCCGCTTCCAATACGTTGGAGGAATGTTGGGATTTGGTCAATACCCATGAACGTACGGGCACGCATATGATGATCTTGGAAAATGTTAACTATAGAAGGGATATTCTTGCTGTTCTACAAATGGTAAAGCAAAATGTTTTTGGGGAATTGGTCCATTTTAGATGTGGATACCAACATGATCTACGCCATGTAAAATTCAATGACGGTAAAACGGCCTATGGTAAAGGTGTGGAATTTGGAGATAAAGGTATTTCAGAATCTAAATGGCGTACCGCACATTCCGTTAAGAGAAATGCAGATGTATACCCAACCCATGGTCTTGGTCCAATTGCAGTTATGGCAGATATAAACAGGGGTAACAGGTTTGTATCCATGACGTCACATGCAACCAAAGGCATAGGGTTGCATAATTATATTGTTGAGCATGGTGGGGAACAACACCCCAACGCAAAAATTAAATTTAAACAAGGAGACGTAATTACATCTACTATTAACACCGCCAATGGCGAAACCATCATCATTACGCATGATTGTAACCTGCCAAGACCATATTCCTTGGGGTTTAGGGTACAGGGTGCAAACGGATTGTGGGAGGTAGACGGTAGCAGAATGTATATTAATGGAAAATCCGAACCCCATTCATGGGACGATGCCAAGCCATGGCTTGAAAAATATGACCATCCATTATGGAAGAAATACGGGGAATATGCCCTAGATGCCGGCCATGGGGGTATGGATTTCTTTGTAATCAATGCTTTTATTGAATCCGCCAAACAACAAATAGCACCTCCTTTAGACGCGTATGATGCCGCGGCCTGGAGTGCGGTTACCCCATTATCTGAAGTTTCCATAGCCAATAATGGCGAACCACAGGATTTTCCCGATTTTACAAGGGGACTATGGATGAACAGGGAACCGTATGAATGGATGAAAGAAACTTATTAAAGGCTTTTAGCTTGCGGCAGCCTCATTGATTCTTTCTTCCTTAGATATTGTATGTTCTTCTTTAGCTATGGTCAGCGTTGTGCGTTTTTTTTTAAGTCTAGGTGTTAGTTTACGTTCCCGCTCCATCATAAAACTCTTAGATTTAAATATGTCCGGTGCATACGTGATAGCCAAAATGGCGGAACCTAAACCGAGCAATATCATAGGGTTGATGAAGAATTCATTAAAGGAGAATATTCCAATGATCAATAACGTAGAAAAAGGTAGTGAGCACGCAAGGATGTTCAAACCAAAATTGACATCAAAGGTAGGTTCCGTTTGCTTGTCCTTTTCCTCTAAGGATTGTATGGCGTTCATGTGGGCAAAAGGCCAAAAACTACATGAACTTTGAGGGAAGACCACCAATAGCAATATCATGGCCGGTGTTAGTGACGGGATGGCGTAGGCAAACAAACCGCTTAAAAAGAAGGCCAGTCCTGCCCTGCGCAATAACATGGAGAGTATAAGTTTAAATTCACCGGAATTGATCCTCACCGCCATACCAATAAACAATAGGACCAATGGGGTCATCAAGTCCTTAATGCTTAGTACGGTGTTCTGTAGAAATCCGGGCAACGCCGTTAAATTTAGTCCAAACCCCAATAATATAAGTCCAATGACCATAACCATGTTTATAGGTTCATTGATCAATGAAATCATTAGTCCCTTTAATTTACTCTTGGAGGATTCCTGTTTATTGTTTATTGCCCTTTTTCTATACCAATGCATAGCGAGCATATATAACAGGATAAGTACAAATATTTTATTTCCTACATCTGCAAGTGCCGCTAAAGCCAATGTATCATCCCCTAAATAGGCCACTATAAAAGGAAAACAGGATAAACCAGGTGCCGTTGACGGCAAAAGCATCATTAAGGTTCTTTTTTTGCTATGTTCCTTCTTGTGTAAGGAAACGGTCAGAAAATACTTAGAGGCCAGTAACATCAATAGGTTAAATGTTAGGGCCATTAAAGGAAAGACCAACAAGGTACCCTTTAATTCTATTTTTAAAAGTGCTACAAAGATAGTGGCCGGTAATGCCACACTAAGGATAAGTACTTTTATTCCTTTTAAATCTTGCTTAGCCACTTTCTTTTGCAAGAATACACCCAGGGAAATTATTAAAAGGAGCTCAAGTGTTTTTTGTAATGCAAAATTCATGATGATATAACGTTATATTGTATGGTGGTTTGGTTGGCTATGGTTTAGAATAGTCCGTAGGAGTTGGATTAAAGATTGTTGTATCAAGGCAATATCCGTTCACCCAACTCCTGGACTAATTCAAACTTAAACTAGCACCTTTTCAAGGGCAGCGGTGAACAACTTCATTTCATCCATAGTACCCATGCTTACCCTGCACCAGTTTTTACCATAGATTTCAAAAGCTCTTACGCCAACACCTTCTGCAGTCATTTTTTCCAAGAACGGCTTTCCGTCCATTTCAATGGGAAAAATGATAAAGCTTGTAGAGGAGGGAACATATTCAAACCCAAGACGGTCAAGATTTTCATATACATATGCTCTGCATTCCTTGTTTAATTTTCGTGATTTGTCCTTAAAGGCAACATCATCCATACTTGCCATAGCGGCGTAGACAGATGGTAAGGATATTCCCATTCCACCACGTGTTATCTTTTGGATGATTCCTAATGTTTCGGGTTGGGCAACCACGTAGCCAACCCTTAGTCCTGCCATTCCCTGAATTTTGGAAAAGGTGCGCGCTATAATTACGTTTTTGCCTTCATTTATAAGTGATACCATACTTTTTTTGGCACTATCGTCCAAAAAGCCCAAATAGGCCTCATCTACGAAAATGGGTGTTTTCTCCGATACTCTTGAGCAAAAGTCAACCAGTTCCGCATGGTCTGTCATACTGCCGGTAGGGTTGTTGGGGTTACATATGTAAACCAATTTGGTTTCATCATCTACCGCCGCCTCCATGGCCGCTAAGTCATGGGACCAATCCTTTTTTAATGGAATGGGTTTCCATGTGGCGCCTGTGGCCTGAGCAACCTTTATGAGCGACATATATGCCGGGTCTGCGGAAACAATATTGCCGCCATTCTGAAAGAAAACCATGGCAGTCTTTTCCAAAAGGTCAGATGATCCAGGGCCCATCATAATATTTTCTTGCTTAACGCCTTCTTCCGCAGCGATCTTATCCATTAATTGGTATAGTTCCTTCCATGCATACCTGTTACCTTTTGGGGCATATTCCTGCATGGCTTTGACAGCCATTGGGGAAGGTCCGTAAGGATTTTCATTTGCATTTAATTTTGCCGCCAATTCAACGGGTTGTGTAGGGGCATAAGGCAAATACTCCTTAAAGAACGGGGTGTACGGTAGGTTACCTTTTGCATCCAAAGCAATAGGTTCAGCGGGGAAGGCCCCATAGGTCAAATAGGGTGCAGCCATTGCTCCGGCCGCAGTTAGAATGCCTTTTTTAAGCCATTCTCGTCTGTCTACGTTTGTTTTCATTGTGTGCTATATTTAAGTTTAATATTCTTTAATTAGATTCTACGGGGTCAGCATTAATGCCTAAGTTTCCGCTTGCGACAACAGTATCGTCAGTTGTACTTAAATAAATATTGATATGACTGTCCATTGCTGTTATGTTATCGTAAAATGTGGTATCCGTAATCACATAGAATTTACTGGTATCCAGCTCTCCCGTATTACCGGACACATTGTCCAAGGCAAGCATTGTAGCAGCGCCAGATCCGGCCGCACCATTCATGATCAGTGCAGGGTGTAATAATCCGGGAACGGTATTGTAAAGGGATACTTGCACCAGGGTTTGGTCCAATGTATTTTTCCAAAATACGATTCTACCGTAAACATTGGAGCCTGCAGGGTCTGCTGCATCAATGGTATAGGCCGTGTAGGTCGTTAGTTTACCTCCGCCTTCTGCAGTGGTTAGGATAGGGTCTAATCTTTCTTGTTCGCAAGAGCATAGGCTCACTGCCCATACCAGGATTAATATATGTCTTATATATGTTTTCATAATTGTCTTCTTCTTAAACGGGTTAGCCATGTATTATAAAGTGAACGTTAATCTACCAAAGTAATAGGCGCCAGATGAGCCTTGTTGATAGTTGGAATACAAGTTGAAAGTTCTTAGTTCATATCTTATGATTTCAGGATATTCATTAAAGATGTTATTACCACCAACGGTTAAACTGAATTTATCCGAAATCTTATACGTCACCCCTAGGTCTACAGTAAATTCTGGAGTAAAAAATTGGTCTGCATACCCTGTAGTGCCATCTAATAGGGTTCTGGTTCTACTATCCCTGGTCTGTACGGATCCGTAACGGGTTCCCCTTACCATGGTGGAAAATTTACCAATGGAATAATTTAAGGTCCCAATTAATTTACTACTGGGTGTGCCGGTTTCAAATTGTCCAATAAGCCCTCTGTTTACATAGTTATCCGCCAATTCCTCATCGGTCAAATTCGTATTCAAATCAGGAAGGTTGATCTTTTCAAATTTATTCTCCCTAAATGTTCCGGAAAGTATAACCCCTAATTGGCCATCCCCGATCCTGGTATTGTAATTAACTACGGCTTCAACACCTTTTGTGCTAATATCACCTCCATTAATTCTAAAACTTGCCAAGCCGCTACCAATAATGGGTTCCAAAACCGGTGTGGTACCGGAATTAAATTCCCCCGTCTCAAATATCCTGTCGAAAATATCTATTTTGTAGGCGTCCAGCGTAAAACCAAGTTTGCCAATTTTGGTCGTAAACCCTAAGCTAAAGTTTCTTGAACGTTCTTGCTGTAATTGTCCAATACCCAAGGCATTTGCGGCAGAACTGCTGTTTTGATATAATGTTCCGTCAAAAGGTACCAGGTTTACGAAAAACGTATAACTGTGCGAATAGTTTAATTCCTGTAACGATGGCGCCCTAAAACCACTACTATATGATCCCCTTATCGCAAAATTTTCTCCAATGGAATATCTACCAGCAATTTTGCTAGTGACTACATTTCCAAAATCAGAATAATTTTCTAACCGCAATGCTCCAGAAATAAGGAAATCATCCGTTACATCCAATTCAAGATCGGCATATGCCGCCATTACGGACCTAAAGCTATTACTTTCGTTTTCTGGCGCAAAACCTCTAAAACACTGACAGTTTAACGCATAATTCTTTACCAGTTCTTGGCTTACGCCTGCATAGGGAAGAACAACCGGTGCTCCCGTTCCATCTACGATCGGCGCTCCGTTTAAATCCTCCAACGGAAAACCATCTGGACCGATCAATGCCTGATTGTCCTCTGTTGCGGTTATAACGCCTGCACTGCCGGCTGTCCAGCTTTCTTCCTGCCCGGCCTCAATGGAATAATTTTCAACTCGCAATTCACCCCCAAAGGCAACGTTCAAGCCAGAAAGAATATCCTCATAGTAATTGGTAAAATCCAAGTTAAGGGAGTTTTGAAGGAAACTATGTGTTCCCAAATTCATTTCTGTTGGGGAACTTTCGCCAATACTGGCGTTCCAAGTATTGAACATGCCATATTTGGCGGAGTTTGTTCCAAAGGTGTTGCTTAGGTCAAATTCATAATCTCCCAACTCACCTGTAATACCGGTAGCCAATGACAAATTATATTGATCGGTATAGATTTGAGGTCTAAATCCGTTTGGAAAAAGTGCAAAACTGGTCCTGTCCGCTTGTGCGGCCCTTCTGTAAAAACAACTGTAGGCATCTGAATATTGATAACCGAAATCACCAAAAGCATAAAAATCAGTACTATCCGTCAATGGGGTTTCCAAATTAAATCCAAAACCCATCAACGTTTTTGCAGGTAACCCGGAGTAAGTGGATACATCTACCTGTTCTATGCCCCTGGCGGCCATTAAGCCTTCTACGGTCGTCAAGGAACTTATTAAACCTGCATCACCACTTCCTTGTGCAGCGATCAATTCTGGGTTGGTGATGATAGGATTTCCGTTTACATCGGTTGTACCATTGGTCAGGTAAAGATCACTGTACAAGGGTGCCCTGTCAATTTCCAATACCGTAGGCCTAATTGTTCTTTCGGACTGACTTAATAATACCGAAGCGTTGAAGTATCCGCCATTTTCAAATCCAACGCCATAGTTGCCATCAAATTGAAAATTGTAACCGTCCCAATCTCCAGACGATCTGTTCAATGCTTTTTCGGCATCGGTCAGGTCAGAATTCCCAAAGTCCGGAGTGGCATTAGGGTAAGCGCCACCTGTAAGGGTGCCCGTAAATTCCCCCGTCCCTTTTTTGAGTACCACGTTGACCACACCTGCAATGGCATCAGAACCATATTGTGCAGATGCACCATCGCGCAATATCTCTATTCTATCTATTCCTATAGAAGGTATAAATTTCATGTCCACGGCATTAGAAGGTGTTCCCGTTTGCGATGCAGCAAGAATTGCGGAGGTGTGTCTTCTTTTACCATTTACCAACACCAACATTTGGTTTGGGGCCAACCCTCTTAAACTTGGAGGGCTAACAAATGAGGATAGGTCGCCTCCCCCACTGGTATATGCTGTAAAGGAAGGTGCCGAGGCAGCTAGCATTTGTGACAGATCCTGTTGCGGCATATTTATGGCATCTTTTTTAATATTTATTACGTCTACTGGAACGGGTGTATTCAGTTTGGTCCTGGCGGCACCCCTGGTACCCAGTATTATTGTTTCCGTTAGTTGCTCCGCAGCTTCTTTTAGTGTTACGTTCATTGTTGTTTTTCCATTAACGGGCACTTCAAGTTTTGCATAGCCTATAAAGGAATATAGCAAGGTTGCATTTGCTGCAGCCGTAATGGTGTATTGCCCATCAAAATCAGTAATGACACCGGTGGTTGTGCCTTTTACCATTACGTTTACCCCGGGTAAGGGTCCTTGCGCATCTGATACTTTACCAGATATTGATAATTCCTGCCCATGGGCTACATGCATTACATGTAGCATAAAAAAGGAAAGTATTAGAATTTTCTTCATAATCGAACGAGTTTAGTGGTTTCTCAATAGTTGCCATAAACACCAATCGGTCATCATAAGTATATGAATGCCTTGGGGGAATATGGTATTCGTAAAATGAAAAGTTCCGGATACTTTTTCTTTGCAATATGCCCTGGTTTAAGTGACAGATTGACTTAGACAATATTATAGATTGTTGAAGAATAATAAAAATGGACTGCTTCTATAAGGTGTTGTTTATTAGTTGTTTACTTAATGTTAGGTTGATTAAAATTCAGTTTTTTAATGATTATCTGTTTATTTTTTAGCATTTAATCATTTTAACCTGTCGTTTTAGAAGAATATGGATAAATGCTTAAAAGACTGCTTTTTATGAGATCGATAATTTGATTAATTCATTATTAATAAAACGCTATTAATCAACCTTTTTATTATCATATTATCACATAAATTTCCATTACTATAAATTAAATTTGTTAAAAAAGGATAAAAGCTTACAATAGTTTAATTGTTTTTTAAATGAAATAGATGAGAAATAAGTTAGATCAGGTAGATTTTAATATTTTAAATATACTGGCGGATAATGCACAGACAGCTTATACCGATGTTGCCAAACAATTAACTATTTCTCCAGGAACCGTACACATGCGCATGAGGAAAATGCGTGATATGGGACTTATTACCGGTGCCACCCTTACTTTGGACTATGCCAAAATGGGATGGAAAATGACTATTTTTTTAGGAATCTTTTTAAGTGAGATAAGTCTATTTAAAAGTGTTATGAAAAAGTTGAACGATATTGAAGAGGTCGTTAAAATTCATCATGTAACCGGCAAATATGATATTTTTATTAAAATGCACGCGCGAGACAGTAACCACTATAAGCAAGTATACCAAGATGAAATTTTAAGTGTAGCCGGTATACGTGGTATAGAATCCTTTATTTCCATCGAGGAAAAGGTGGAACGCCATATACAGTTCATTGAGCTACCTTCTTAAATTAGCTTCATATTTTCCGGATCCCAGTTTACCGGTTGTCTTTTATAATAACTTTCGTTTGCCAATAATGCGGCACCTGCGGCCCTAAGCCCAAATTTTGGGTCTTGTATTGTTTTGCCGCCCGTTCTTATACTGGTAAAAAAATTATTAAAATGGTCGTAGTGCGCCCCTTTGTAATCTTTAGGGGCTTGCCATGTTGTTTTTCCGGTAGTTAATTGTGACTTTCGGTCGTTTTCCTGTGCAGCGTATTCTTTTTGTATGTTTTTTTGCATTTCTTCCGTAAAGGATATCATGGAATACCCACCGGGAACCATATTTAGTTTAGATCTATTTACGGTAACGGAATTCTGTCTTATTTCCATTTCACCTTCGGTCCCTATTAATTTGAATCCGCCACCGCCGCCACTACCAGCAATAAAATTTATACGAAATGCTGCATTAAAGGGAGAATGGGTGTTGGTTTTGGGGTAATCATATAAAGTAATCGATACATCTGGTACGTTTCTGCCATCTTTCCAATATCTGAGTCCGCCCGTGGCCAAGGCCCTACTGGGTCCATTTGAGCTAATGACGTAATTAAGGGTAGAAAATGCATGAACGAACAAATCTCCAGCAACTCCCGTACCGTATTCTTTGTAATTTCTCCACCTAAAAAAACGAGTAGGTTCAAATGGTACTTTGGGGGCTTTGCCTAAAAAAGTATCAAAGTCTATAGTGTTTGGGTCTGCATCGGTAGGAATGGGGTATTGCCATGCGCCTTCCGCAGAATACCTATCATTGTACATGTCCAACATTACGATATCCCCAATGGCACCATCTTCATAAAGTTCCTTTGCTTTTTCATTTCCTAGTGATGACATTCCCTGACTACCGATCTGGCATATTTTACCAGATAGCTTTTGTGCCTTTATTATTTCCTGGCCTTCATTAAAATTTTGAACCATTGGTTTTTCACAATATACATGTTTGCCTGCTTTCAGGGCAGCTACGGCAATGGTTTGGTGCCAATGGTCCGGTGTTGCTATAAGTACGGCATCAATATCTTTTAATTCCAAAAGCTCCCTGTAATCCCTAGTAACAAAAAGGTGGTCGCCCCAAAGTTCCTTTGCTCGCTCCAATCTGCCGGTATATAGGTCACATACGGCAACAAGTTTAACCCCATCAACTTTTAGTGCAGATTGGGTATCGTATATTCCTTGTATTCCAGACCCGATCAGCGCAATGTTTATATGGTCGTTTGCACTATATACCGTATTGCCATAGCTTCTTTTCAGTGCAATTATTTCATTATTGGATGCAGTTAAAATATACGGGGAAGTGCCCAATACAGCAGAAGTTATAGTGGCACGTTTTATAAAGGATCTTCTAGAATTTTTTTTAGTCATACTTGAAATTGATATTCATTAAGCCATTGATTAAAAATAGGGTTTTTATGGATAGGAACAGTAGCTAGCGGCTATAGCCTTACCGGTAAAGCACTGTTTTTACATATAGCACTGTTTTTAACTTTTGAACTATTTAGTTTAATTATTTGTGATTTAAATAAGACATTCTTAGTGTAGAACAACGTAATTTTGCAGTCGCTTAAAATAGAACAATGTTTAAGGATTTAATCATAGCGGCACTCTGGAGCATTTCACCATTAGGGGAGGCCAAGGTAGGTATACCTTACGGTCTGCTTAATGGAGTGAACATATATTTAGTATTGGTCGTATGTTTTTTGGCCAACGTAATGGTGTTTCCGATCATGATGTATTTTCTAAATACCATTAATAAATCATTACTGAGATGGCATTTTTATAAAAAGAACGCACTTTTTGTAGCTAGAAGGGCCAAAACCGGTTCTGGTGACCAAATTAAAAAATATGGTTTTTATGGTTTAATATTTTTTGTAATGTTGCCTATACCCGGCACCGGTGTCTATGCCGGTAGTATTGCGAGCTACTTGTTTAAAATAGAACGGAAAAAGGCCTTTTTGGCCAATACCATTGGTATTTTTCTATCCTCTGTAATTGTTTGGGTTACTACCTTGTTGACCATGAAAGGAATGGCGTAATATTTTTTTTAAGGATTTAACCATCTAATTTGTGGATAACTAAAGACGGTTTTCATTTCATTTGGCAATTTCCCCTTTTATTTTTGCGCCTTTTTAAATGCTATGGATATCCTGAAAATTGGTGATAAACTTTATAATGTAGAGCAAAATGGTTTTGACGATTTTGCCAGATATTCCTTTTCAGAAGTAGTTAGTCTAACCGAGACTCTGGCCGTTTTAAAAAATGGTGTTCGCCTGATCAATAGACCCAAACAGTCCTATATTATGGAAGATGTGGGCTACTCCGTGTCGCGTAAAAAAGGTACGCACTGGCATATTGTTTCCTTAAAGGCCATTAGAAATGCACAAATTGAAAATGAGAAAATTAAAATTTTTGATTGGTTTGCTGCCAAACAGTTTACGTTAGAGGAAAAACGAAAAATCTATGAGATGTTCCATGCTGAAAAAAGTAAGTAGGGTTTACCTTTTATAAGATGAAGAGGTAAGAATTTAAGTGGGGGTACAATTATTGAAAAACCTTTATTATCTTTACAGCGTTGTGTTGTGCCTCAGACAACAATTGAGGCAATTGTGTTTATCGGTTTTGACCGGTAATACCCAATGAAAGGCTTTCCATAATGGGAGGCTTTTTTTGTTTAGGCCAGTTTATGAATAGCATAATGAATCAATGATGCGGCCAATTTAGCGGTTTGATCATCTATATCATATTTAGGGTTAAGCTCTACCACATCCAGGGCCATTAATTTTTCCGACTCTATAATTAATTTTAAACTTTTAAGGACAATGTCAGGTGAAAACCCCATGGGAGATGCTGCACTTACCCCAGGGGCATAAGCAGACGAAAAACCATCCAGATCAATGGTAGTATACAAGTAGTCCACATCTTCTATAAACTGTATCAGACGGAGTTCCACATGTTCTGCATGTGTCATACAAAAGTATTTGCGCTGAAGGTAAAAGGCCTGGTTTGCTTCAGCAAAATCATAAAGATCTTTTGTATTGACATCTTTTCTTACCCCTAGGGCCAGATATTTAAATGGTGTACCCTGTACCCTATGCTCCATGGCCAGTTGGTAAAATGGAGTGCCTGAATTGTTACCATCCGTATTGGGTCTTAAATCAAAATGTGCATCAAAATTGATAATGCCAATGGTCTTGTTTTTTGGAAGATGCTGCAACAAGCCATGATAGTGGCCATAGGCAAGATCATGACTACCCCCTAATATGATCGGAATGGTATTGTTGTCCAAGAACATCTTTACGGTATTGGATAACTGTTTTTGTAAGTTCTCCAATTCCTGACCATTACATTCTAGGTTGCCAAAATCCAACAATTTGGTTTCTTGAGTTAGATGATTGGGCATTTTACCCAATTGTTTTCTAATAGAATCCGGACCAAATTTGGCACCAACCCTACCTTGGTTTCTGCGTACGCCTTCATCACTACTATAGCCTAATAACGCAAAGGTCTTATGAGAGTTGAATGGAAATTTGGATGTAATGTTGGAGAGTTCCACTTTTTCATTCAAGTATAATTGATGGGCAGACGACCTGCCTATCCAGTTTTCTTTTTTTGGAAGTTTATAGTTTGACATATTTTCCTGAATAATTTAAATCAGTTTTACGAACTATAAAATCTCGACTGTGCCAAAGTTTTTGGCACAGGGGGGAACGAGAAGATTTTAATCATATACTACTATAACGTAAATGTAGTAAAAATCTTACATTTTTAAGATTGTTTATGATTTATGTATTTGTAATTATTTGTTTTTTAGAGCATTAAAAAACCTAAAATTTAAAATAAATTTTCTAAAAGTTCCTTATGTACCAAGTTAGGCAAAGTTATTTTAAGCGTAGGGGTTCGTGCCATTTCTCGTTGTATGGCAAAAATAGCCTCATCGTTTCTGGCCCAACTGCGCCTTGATATTCCATTGTTGACATCAAAGAACAACATATTGTTTAGTTTACGTTCCGCATCGGCCGAGCCGTCTAGCACCAATCCAAAACCACCGTTCATAACTTCTCCCCAGCCAACGCCACCTCCATTGTGAATAGAGACCCATGTAGCACCTCTAAAACTATCTCCTATTACGTTGTGGATAGACATGTCCGCGGTAAACCTACTACCATCATAAATGTTACTGGTTTCCCTATACGGCGAATCAGTACCGCTTACATCATGATGATCCCTTCCTAAAATTACGGGTGCGGACAACTCCCCATTTGCAATGGCAGTATTAAATGCCAATGCAATTTTAGCCCTTCCTTCGGCATCAGCATAAAGTATACGTGCTTGGGAACCAACTACTAGTTGATTTTGTTCCGCTTCCTGTATCCATTTAATATTGTCCTGTAGTTGTTGTTGGATTTCCTTTGGAGCCGTTTCCTTAATTTCTTGCATAACACTTAAAGCAATGGCATCGGTCTTTTGAAGATCGTGCAAATTTCCAGAGGCACAGACCCACCGGAACGGACCAAAACCATAATCAAAGCACATAGGGCCTAGAATATCCTGAACATATGACGGATATTTGAAATCAATCTTGTTTTCTGCCATTACATTGGCACCTGCGCGTGATGCTTCCAATAGAAATGCATTGCCATAATCAAAGAAATATGTGCCCTTTGCTGCATGAAGGTTTATAGCGTCCGCATGTCTGCGCAAGGATTGCCGTACTTTTTCCTTGAAAACTTGGGGGTTTGTGCCCATCATGTCGTTTGCTTCCGCAAATGTTAGTCCAACGGGGTAATACCCGCCTGCCCAAGGATTGTGTAGCGATGTTTGATCAGATCCTAGATGAACGTACATGTTTTCCGAGTAAAAGCGTTCCCATACCTCTACTACATTCCCAATATATGCCAAGGATACCACTTCCTTTTGCTGGACCGCCTTATGAGTGCGGTTTACAAGAATGTCCAAATCATCAATTAGCTCATCTACCCAACCTTGCTCGTATCTTTTAGTGGCTGCTGCCGGATTCACTTCTGCGCAAATGGTAATGCATCCGGCTATGTTGCCCGCTTTTGGTTGTGCACCGCTCATACCCCCTAATCCAGCGGTAAGAAATATTTTTCCTTTTGGAGATTCATCGGCCTTTAATACTTTTCTAAATGCATTCATGACCGTAATTGCCGTGCCATGGACAATTCCCTGCGGACCAATATACATAAAGGAACCTGCTGTCATTTGTCCGTATTGTGTTACGCCCAATGCATTGAACTTTTCCCAATCATCTGGTTGGGAATAATTGGGAACCATCATACCATTTGTAACTACTACCCTTGGTGCATCCTTGGATGAAGGAAATAGGCCCATTGGGTGACCGGAATACATGTGCAAGGTTTGTTCATTGGTCATTTCTGACAGGTATTGCATGGTCAGTAGGTATTGCGCCCAATTTTGAAAAACGGCTCCATTGCCCCCGTAGGTAATCAGTTCTTGGGGATGTTGTGCCACGGCGGGGTCCAGATTATTCTGTATCATCAACATTATGGCCGCTGCTTGTGCTGTTTTAGCGGGATACTCTTCTATAGAACGCGCATACATCTTATAGTCAGGTTGAAAACGGTACATATAAATACGGCCATATGTTTTAAGTTCTTTGGCAAATTCCGGCGCCAAAGTAGGATGCCATTTGGACGGAAAATAACGGAGTGCATTTCTGATCGCCAATCGTTTTTCTTCAACCGTTAAAATATCCTTTCGTTTGGGCGGATGGCTGAGATGCAATGAACGCTCCTTTTTTGCAGGGAGATCATTAGGTATGCCCATTTGAATGTGTTCTCTAAAATCCATTCCTTATATTTTTTCCACGTATGTAATAAAACGTGCAGTATTAAATGATAAAATTGCTACTATGTACTAGTTTATAATAGCTGTAGGCTAATTATGTTTGTCATAAACCAGCGAACCGTTTTTCCAAACCATGCAGGGTTTCAAATTGCCTTGGTTATATAAAATGTCTTGATAATTGCTTGTATGGAATACAGCTAAATCTGCCAAACCACCTTCTTTTAATATGCCTCTATCGGTAAGGTTTAAAGCTGCTGCGGCTCTAAAAGTAATACCGGCAAGAACTTCTGTATTGGTCAGTTTTTCAAAAGTTCCTAAAATACTGGCCTGGGTAAGTAAATCGCCCATGGGAGCAGAACCAGGATTATGGTCGCTTGCAATGGCCAAAGCACCACCGGCATCAAGAATTTTTCGTGCAGGGGCAAAAGCGCATCCTAAACCTATTGAAGCTCCTGGTAATGCGGTAGCTATAGTAGTACTGTTGGCAAGAAGGTGTACTTCTTTATCTGTACTTGCTTCTAAGTGGTCTGCACTTATTGCATGGAAATCTATGGCGACCTTGCTTCCGCTTGGGGTAAACTGGTCCGCATGTACGGTAATATGAAAACCCATCTGCTTTGCAATTTCAAAATAGGGTTGTACCTGTACTGGGCTAAAAGCACTTTGCTCTATAAAGGCATCAATACGATTGGCGAGTTGTTCTTTTAGAAGTACTGGAAAAAGTTTCTTGCTCATCTCATTAAGATATTCTACTTCCGTACCCTTAAAATTTTTGGGTAACATATGTGCTGCTAAGCATGTAGGTACCAAATCTGCCAATGCTTCAATATTAGCGATTTTAATAGCTCTCAACATTTTTAATTCCTCATTGACCGTTAGACCATAACCACTTTTAACTTCAATGGTAGTCGTACCGTTTTTTAAATGACGGTTGGCCAATTTTATGGTACTCTTTACCAATTGTTCTTGGGTGGATTTTCTTGTTTGGGTCACAGTGTCCCAAATACCCCCGCCAGATTTTGCAATCTCTAGATATGAACTGCCTGCATTGCGCATAGCATAGTCATTGGCGCGCGAACCCCCAAAACAAATGTGGGTATGGCAATCTATAAAACCTGGTACACATACATGGTTACCTTTTAAATGGTGAATATGGGCATGGGTATATATTGCCTTAAGCGATTCAAAAGTTCCGATTGCTATAATACGTTCGTTTTTTAATACAATGCCACCATCAGCAATGATGGACAATTGACTATCGTTCAATGCACCTTTCAACGGTAGTCCCGTCATTGGTATAATTTGTTTAAAGGGACCTATCAGTGTTATTTTTTCCATAGCATCAATATACTTCGAATTCATTTGAATATTTGGTCGTTAATGAAATGCCATGTTCTTTTTGAACACGTTCCACTACTTTTAAGATGGTTTTGTTACGGATCATTTCAATGCCTTTTTCAATGTCATTGGCAAAAACACGGTCCTTACAGGCAAATGGGACTTGATCACGTACAGCATTGTGCACTTCGTCCAGAAATATTCCAGATTTTAAAGGTTTTCTAAATTCAAAGGCTTGTGCCGCGATGAGTAATTCAATGGCTAGAATTTTCTCTACATTACCAAGTACCTGTAATGCCTTTCTACCACCAATGGAACCCATGCTCACATGATCTTCTTGGCCCAATGATGTAGGTATGCTGTCCGCACTGGATGGAAAGCACAATCCTTTATTCTCACTTGCTAATGCTGCTGTGGTATACTGCAAAATCATGTAACCGGAATTTATACCCGTATCTTTCATTAGTAATTTAGGTACTCCAGGGCTGTTACCTTCCAAAGCTAAATAAATGCGCCTATCTGAAATATTGCCAATTTCAGATGCAGCTAGGCAGGCATAGTCCAAGGCCATTGCCAAGGGCTGGCCGTGAAAATTACCTCCGCTTATGGTCAGTTCCTTATTTATAATGACCGGGTTGTCCGTAACGGAATTCAATTCAACTTCTACCAGTTCCTTTAAGTGCAGCCATGTGTTACGTGATGCACCATGAACTTGGGGAATACACCTAATGGAGTAGGGGTCCTGTACTTTTTCACAATCAATATGATCTTCCATGATTTCAGAACCTTTCAATAATTTTTTTACCCTTTTGGCAACGTGGATATTTCCTTTAAACGGACGAAGGGCATGAAGCTCATTGTAAAAAGGTTTAACCGAACCTTGGAGGCCTTCTATCATCATGGCTCCAATTATATCGGCCTGCGCGAGCAAGGCATGAAATTTTGCCACAACCTTAACGGCGTGCGCCGCTATAAATTGGGTACCGTTAATCAACGCCAATCCTTCTTTTGGACCTAGGGCAATAGGTTTTAACCCGGTTTTTTTGAACAGGATTTCAGAGGTAATGATTTCATTGTTATAGGAAACTTTACCTAGCCCAATTAAAGGTAGAAACAAATGGGACAAAGGCGCTAAATCTCCCGATGCCCCAACAGAACCTTGGGACGGTACAACCGGTATGGCATTGTTTTCTATATGCCAAATAATTCGCTCCAAGGTGTTCAATGCTATACCGGAATATCCTTTGGCCAACGACTGTGCTTTTAAGATGAGCATAAGTTTTGCGATGTCTTTCTCAATAGGCTTGCCTACCCCAACACTATGGCTTTGAAGAATGTTGGATTGTAATACACTGGTTTCAGATTTGGATATTTTAGTGGTACACAATGGTCCAAAACCGGTATTGATGCCATAGACTGGATGTCCTTTGTCTACAATTTGCTGAACGATGTTCCAGCTTTTGCTGATTTTTTTGACAGCTTCATCCGTAATGCTCATTGAGGTGTTTCCTTTGGCAATGGATAAAGCCTTTCCTACGGTCAACCAATCTTCTCCCAATTTAAATATCTGTTCGCTCATAGTTTTGACGTCTCAAGATTTAATTTAAAATTAATACCTATTTTTAATAATCGGTAATATCAATTTTATCATCAATTCATTACTATGGGTAATCAAATAGAGCTACGTCATCTCACATATTTTCTGGCGGTGGCACAAGAGTTACATTTTAGAAAAGCGGCGGAAAAATTGTTTATCTCCCAGCCGGGATTAAGTAGGCAGATCAAGCAAATGGAGGAAATATTAGAGACCCAACTCTTTGAGCGTAATAAGAAAAAAGTTTCCTTGACCCCTGCCGGGCATTACTTAAAGAAGGAGGTTACCTATATATTTAATCACTTGGAAAAAGTTGAACGTCAATTAAAATTAGTTGGCGATGGCAATAGTGGCGAGCTGCGAATAGGTTTTTTAGGTTCTGCCATGCAAGAGGTCATACCCAAACTATTACTAAAGATCAAAGAGGTCTATCCAAATGTAAAATCATCATTGGAAGAGCTGACCAATACGGCACAAGTAGATGCCGTGCTCAATGATCGGCTTGATATGGGTTTTGTGCGCCTATCTCGTGTACCGAATACCTTGAGGATGGAAACGGTGTTCAAGGATACTTTTTCTTTGGTATTGCCTGAGCGTTATCCAATGATTACAAGGGAATTTGAAGGTATGCACCAATTTAGCAATGATGAGTTTATACTTTTTAGTCAAGCGTATAGCCCTTTATATTATGACACCATCATGAGTATTTGTCAAGATGCAGGTTTTATACCTAAAGTTTCGCATAAATCCGTTCATGCGCATACCATTTTTAAGTTGGTAGAAAATCGTATGGGTATTGCCATTGTGCCTACTGCGCTACAAAACGGTTTTCAAATGCGGGTAAAGTTCATTGAGTTAAAGAATATACCCCAACGTGCAGAGTTGTCCGTTATCTGGAAAAAGGAACATACAAATCCTGTTTTAAAAAATTGTATGGAATTATTGTTTATGCTATAGCATCTTTGGTTATAGGCAAACTAAAATAAAACGTAGACCCCACATTAGGTATACTTTCTACCCATATCTTGCCATGATTACCCTCTACCAATTCCTTACAGATAGTTAGCCCTAAACCGGTGCCTTTTTCATTATCTGTTCCATAGGTGCTATAATTTTCGTTGCTTTTAAAAATTTTGTTCAGTACTTCTTCGGTCATACCAACACCATCATCACTAACAGCTATTATCTTAAACTTTAATTCAGTCTTAGCATTGACTGTTATAGTACCATTATTGGGTGTAAATTTTAAAGCATTACTTATTAAATTTCTTAGTATAATATCTACGTGGTCCTTGTCTGCCCAAACTACAGTATTCGCTGTTATATTATTTGTCATGGTAATTGACTTATTTGTAGAAATGGTTTGTTTTAAGGTAAAATTATTTTCAACAACGTCTTGCAATGCAACTTCTATTGGTTTTGTAGTTGTGCCGTTCATCTGGGTCGTTGCCCACGAAAGCAAGTTATTCATGGTGAAATTTAAATGGCCTACATTTTGTGAAATTACAGGTATAAACGATAGAAATTCCGCAGATTTTAAATGACCGGAAATTAATAGGTTCAGTAGGCTTTGTAAGGAACCCATCGGTCCTTTAAGGTCATGACCGATGATAGAAAACAATTTGTCTTTTGTAGTATTCAATACAATTAATTCCTTTTTACTTTTTTCTTGTTCTAAGGTTTTAACGTTTAGCTCGTCAATTAAAAGTTTTCTGGTTTTAGAAATTCCTCTTATATAAAAGAGGGCAGTTGAAAGAATAATAAGCGAGATTAAAGCTATGGCAATTAAAATATTCTGTGTGGCCAGTTTTTGATTTATTTTTAATCGACTTAATTCCTGTTCGTATTTAAGATTGTTTTCGGCTAAAGTAATCTTTAGCTTGTTGTCGTTATTAACAATATTTAAAGAGTCGTTTACACGATTATATTGTGAGAGGTAATGGTATGCCTCTTTATAATTTTGTTGCTTTAAAGAAATTTCGTGAAGCAATTCAATAGCATGGTTTACCCCAATAATATATTTGCTTGCTCTACCAAATTGTAAAGCGTTAAGGGCTTTAGTTTTAGCGCTCTCTATGTTATTGTTTGCTAAGTCAATTTTTGCAAAGCCTAAATTTGTCTCAATACGTTGTTTAGGGTCTTTAGAATCTCTTAGAATTTGTTTCGATTGTTCAAACTGTTTTTGGGCCTCTTCAATATCATTATCTATAATGGCAATATTACCCAGGGTTATATGCGAGTCTGACTGCCAGCTAGTCATTTTTTTCATACTGGAAATAGCAATGGATTTTTTAGAGAATTCTTTGCTAATTTCATATTCGCCAAGGGTATAATGCAAGCTTCCAATATTATTAAGTACTTGAGCGTTCATAACAGAATCTGGTTTCTTTTCTAGCATATCTAGGCATACATTGTAGTATTCCAAAGCTTTATCATATTCACCTATTCTTGATAATATTGTACCTGCATTATTAGAAAAGAAAATTACTTTATCTTGGTTATTGATTTTTTTTGCGTATTTCAGACCAATTTGATTGTATTCAAAAACTTTATGCAATTGACGTTTGAAAAAATGAGCAAGTCCTAGAACATTAATGCAATTTAGATATACAATTTGGACATTTATTTTGTCCGCATAAATTAATGCCTCGCTTGCCATAATGATTCCTTTATCATAATCACCTTTGTTTACGGTAGCACGTGCTAGGATCTCATTGGCCATAGCTATCCCTTTCTTATAGTCAATGTCTATACTTATAGCTTTAATTGTATGGCCTAAAGTTAGTGCGCTGTCTGCATTTCGTCTAGAAAGGGATTGAGTTAAGTTATATAAACTGTCTATCGAAGATTTTGATATAATTTTATTAGAAGCATTATTCTGTATTAGACTTGCGGTATTATTTTTTATTAATGTCTCTTGAGAATTTAAAGTATTTAAATTAAAACAAATAATTATAAGAAATAATGAAAATGCTTTTGATTTTAAGTGCAAATTTGACATTCTTTACTAATGAAGTTGTGTTAAAGTAAAATTGTTATATGACTTTGTTGTAAATATTATATTTGAAATGCGCTATTATTATTTTAAAATGTAGGAAAATACTTATATTTAAAACGGCGTTTGTTATTATTTATTATCCATATATTTTCTATTGAGCATTAAACTAATGGTTTAATTTAAGAATTGTTTTACTAGATCTTTTTTTAGGAACTTTGTAAACTAATTTAACCCACAACAAAAGGGTATTTATAATTTAAAAGAATATGATTTTCCACATAATAAAAAAAAGACGTTCTATTTTTCCAGTACAATATAATGATACACCAATTGCAAAGGCAGATATTGAAAAGGTGCTGGAGTCCGCCAATTGGGCCCCTAACCATAAGTGTACGGAACCATGGCGATTTAAGGTCATTCAGGGAGAGGCAAAAGCACGTTTGGGGACATTTATGTCAAAGAAATACCAAGAATTGGACCCCAAGCCAAAAGCAATGAAAATAAAAAAGTTGCAGGAAAATCCACAACGTGCCAGTGCCATAATCGC
The DNA here is from genome assembly GCF_007827235.1 of Maribacter sp. MAR_2009_72. Taxonomy (NCBI): domain Bacteria; kingdom Pseudomonadati; phylum Bacteroidota; class Flavobacteriia; order Flavobacteriales; family Flavobacteriaceae; genus Maribacter; species Maribacter sp. MAR_2009_72. The sequence continues at coordinate 3,368,302 of NZ_VISB01000001.1, forward strand.
CATTTGTATGCAAAGGGACCTAAAAGAGTCCTTGCCAGAATGGGAGGAGGTTGCTGCAGTAGCCATGGCCGTACAGAATATGTGGTTACTATGTACAGAAATGGGTATAGGCTCTTATTGGTCTTCACCGGGACTCATAAAATACATGGATGAGTTTTTTACCTTGAACGAAGGCGAAAAATGTTTAGGCTTTTTCTATATGGGCAATTTTGATGGAGAATTACCAGAAGGAAAACGTAATTCCATTACCTTAAAAACCAAATGGATCGATCATTGATATTAATTGAAATACGGAAACAAGGCCTCTTTATGCTCCCAAGCTAGTGATATAAATAGGCCCAAGTAGACTATGGCGACCAGAAACTTTATAAAGGTACCGGTCAAAAAACCTAAAAATGAACCAAAGGCCGCTTTCGTAGCGGTTTTTTTATCCGCCTTGTTCAGTAATTCGCCTACTAGTGCCCCAATAAATGGCCATATGATAATACCAAAGGGTCCCAGTATTGGAAATATGAGGGCTACCACCAGGCCTATAGTGGTGCCGATTACCCCCGCTTTAGTACCTCCAAATTTTTTGGTGCCCATGGCAGGGATGATATAATCCAGCGCAAAAACAAGTAATGCAATGGCCAAGGTTATACCTAAAAATGTCCAGTTCATGGAAATTGCTTTGGTCATATAAAGCAGTAACAAACCAATCCAACTAATTGGTGGACCCGGTAAAACGGGTAAAAAACTGCCAAGGATACCTATAAGCATAAAGATAAACCCCAGAACTAATAAAACTATATCCATTTAAATTCTATTCATTGTTATCCATAAGACTAAGATAAGTCTCAATTGTTACATGGAGTTTCCACTATATTCAATTTTTTTAACTAAAACATTAGTTTAAACTAAAACTTTAGTTATATTTGAAAAACAAACTAAAACTTTAGTTGAATGAAACAGTTGACAAAAGCAGAAGAAGAGGTCATGCAAATTTTATGGCAATTGGGAAAAGGTAACGTAGCTTCCATTATAGAAAAATTACCGGAACCCAAGCCCGCTTATAATACAATTTCTACCATTGTGCGTATTTTGGAAAGCAAGGGTTTTGTAGACCATGAACAAGCAGGTAGGGGGCATATCTATTTTCCCTTGGTCAAGAAAACTGACTATAGTAACCAATCTATTACCCAATTGGTAGATAATTATTTTCAAGGTTCCTTTAAGAGTATGGTGTCTTTCTTCATGAAGAAGAATGATATGAGCCTAACAGAACTGGAAGCTGTTATGAAGGAGATTAAAAAAACGGAAGATGCCATTAACGAAAAGTCCAAATAATTACTAAAACAACCACCATATGTTACAATTTGTTCTAGAATGTATTGCTTTTCAATTACTGTTTTTGGTGATTTATGACTTCCTTCTAAAGCGGGAGACCTTTTTTCAATGGAACCGGGTATACCTTTTGGCAACATTTATACTTTCCTTGGTATTACCGTGGGTGAAAATAGAGGCATTTAAGCAACAGGTGCCACAAAACCTTGTTATGTATCCAGAACTATGGTGGAACTTTCAAAAACAGGAAATAACGGCTACCGCTATAGACGAGCCATTTTTTAATGTTACCTGGCAAGAGGGCCTTTTATATGGAGGAATGTTGGTAGCTTTTGTGTTGTTTCTGCTGAAATTAGGGCAACTGCATCTGTTGAAAAAGCATGGTAAAAAGATAAAATATCCGGAATTCACTCAAATTATCATTAGTAATAGTACCATGGCTTTTTCATTTTTCAAATCCATTTTTTTAGGTGATAAGGTAGTGGCCAAAAAACATGATACCATTATTGCACATGAATTGGTCCATATAAGACAAGGCCATACGTGGGATCTTTTATTTTTTGAACTCATGCGAATCATTGCATGGTTTAATCCTTTGGTTTACGTATACCAAAACAGAACGGCAGAGCTTCACGAATTTATTGCCGATGCCCAAGTTAGTAAAGAGCAACAGCCCGCTCATTACCAACAGTTGCTGGCTCAGGTATTTGAAACGGAACATATATCATTCATCAATCAATTCTTTACAAAATCATTAATCAAAAAACGAATAGTCATGTTACAAAAATCAAAATCAAAAGATGTATTTAAGTTGAAGTATTTATTATTGATTCCTTTAGTATTGGGTATGTTAATTTATACCAGTTGTGAAAGTGAATCTACGACAAGCGAGGTAAAAACTCAAGAACTATCCTTAAATGACGAAGCACTGATTGAAGATATTAAATCTGAAATAAAGCAAGCAAAAATTCAATATGGTGAAAATTGGTTTATTGAAATGCCTAATATATTTGGAGACAACCAACATAAAGATTTTTACATTCAAACCAAAAAAGAATATTTTAGAAGTAGTTTGAGTTTCATTTATTACATGTCTGATTTGATGCAGAAGTATCCTGGTAAATTGAAAATTGATCCAGCATCTATGGTTTATCCATCAGAAGAGGAATATACCAATTATGTAAAAAGAGAAAAGGCATTTCAAATTCTTGATGAAAATCTAAGAATATCTGTAAGCGATAAAGATATGTCCATTCATCTAATTGAAAAAGACGATAAAAATTTAGGGCCGGGTGATTGGATTACGGTAGAAGATGTAAAGGATTTGACCGGAACTGAAATAAAAAAGGTCAATAAAGCTCTTGATTTGATTAAGGGTACACCTAGAAATGTCGTAATTAAAGATGAGCAGTATTCATTTTTAATATTAAATAAAATACGCCAACCACTGGATTTAAATTTCTTAGAAGAATCTAGTAAGAATTCTACCGGTAAAAGTGAGCAAACCGAAACTATTTCTTTTGCTACGATAGACCAAGTCCCAATTTTTCCAGGTTGTGAAAATGCTTCGGATAAGCGAGGCTGTTTTAATGATAAAATTCAACTTCATATCAGCAAAAATTTCAGGTATCCAATTGAAGCTCAAGAGGCAGGTTTACAGGGCAGGGTAAGTGTTATGTTCATGATTACTAAAGAGGGGGCAATAGAAAATATTCGTTTAAGGGGTCCCGATAAATTATTGGAAGATGAGGTAGAGCGTATTATAAAACGATTACCTAATATGACCCCCGGTAAGCATCAAGGAAATGCGGTAAATGTTCCTTTTTCTATTCCTGTTACTTTTAAATTAAAGTAGGTGAAAGTCGTAGCATTGCTAATTGTTGGTATACATATGGTAGTTGCCGGTGCCCAAACGCCGATAAATGCCACTGCAGATAGTCTGTATATGTTAGGTGATTACACCAAAGCCATTAACGAATATGCAAAATTAGAAGGCGGTGTTGCGGGGCTTCAAATTGCAAGAAGCTACAATGCCATTGGTAATTATGAAAAAGCTATTATTCAATATGAAAGTCTTACTTCAGCAAATTCAACCAACCAGTTGGCCCTGTTTGAACTTGGTAAGCTTCTTCTAAAAACAAATGAGCATACCAAAGCTACAAAGGTCTTTATGCAACTTGTTGGCCTTAATACGGTAAATCCAGAATATCAATATTACCTAGGTGAAGCTAAAAGAAAGGATGATAATGTAGCTGCGAGTATTAAGCATTATAAAAAAGCAATTGCTATAGATGAAACTCATTTAAGAAGTCTATTTCAACTTGCCAAATATTATACCGTCAAGCAAGAGCGGGACAAAGCGCTTGATTACATTGAAAGGGGTTTGGATCTTTATGCAAACGATGTGTCTTTGATTAATCTTAAAGCTTTGGTATTATATAATGACTATCAGTATAAAAACGCTATACCTTGGTTTGAGAACGTTTTGGAGCTGGGGGAAACCAAGGATTACGTGTATGAAAAGTTGGCCGATAGTTATTATCATAATTGGGAATTTACAAAGTCCAAAGACACCTATAAAATTTTATTAGGTCGCGATGATAAAAATTCCCAAACCTATTTTGAATTGGCAAGGGTCTATGAAAAGGAGAAAAAACTAGACAGTGCAAAGTTGTTCATTAATTGGGCAATGGATGTTCAAAAACCAATTTTTGCACAAGGATATAGTGCATTAGCTGAAATTGCAAGACAACAAGATGATATTAATGAAGCCTTTTCCTATTATGAAATGGCTTATAAAGAAAATTCTCAAGATGCCCGTATTTTCTATAACGTATGTACTACATACGATAATTCTGGAACAGAACCTGAAAAGAAATTGGCCTACTATGAAAAATTCTTAAAGGAGTTTCCAAACGAACACCCCTTTTATTATGAAACTGTAAAAAAGCGAATCAAGGAACTAAAGGAACAAATCCATTTTTCCAAAGATTAAACTCCCTAAAAAATCGTAATTTCCCCTTTAGAATAGGAGTGATGAAACGATATTTGCCCTTCTTGATAATTGCTTTTTTAAGTTCTTGCACCTTCTTTGAATCCAAAGAAAAGAGAACCCAAGAGCTTATTAATGAAGAATTGGGACAAATAGACTGGAACACGGTAGATTCCTATCCTTTTTTCTATACCTGTGACGAATCTGCTTCCAAAGCAGAACAAAAAATATGCTTTGAGGAAACATTGATTTCCCATTTTCAGGAAACCTTAAATGATTTTGAATTTACCTTGACCGACGCGGAAAGTGAAACAGTAAATGTAATTTTTGTAATAGATACCTTGGGTGAAATTAAAGTTGTTGATATTGAAAAAGATGCATCTGTACTGGATCAAATGCCAGAATTTGATGGTATTATTACGCAAAGCTTAAAGAATCTTCCTAAACTTGCACCCGCTTTAAAACAAGCAAAACCGGTAAATTCCAAATACCGTATTCCGGTACAATTAAATACAAATTAAGCATTTTGGCTAACGAAAAAATAATATTGGGAATTGATCCGGGAACAACGATAATGGGTTTTGGACTCATAAAAGTCGTAAATAAAAAAATGGAGTTTCTTCAAATGAACGAACTGCTGCTTCAAAAGTACAATGACCCCTATACCAAACTTAAGCTTATTTTTGAACGTACCATTGAGTTAATAGACACCTATCATCCAGATGAAATTGCTATAGAGGCGCCCTTCTTTGGCAAGAACGTACAATCTATGCTGAAATTGGGCCGTGCACAAGGTGTAGCCATGGCTGCAGGCCTTTCACGTCAAATACCTATTACGGAATATCTTCCTAAAAAGATTAAAATGGCCATAACCGGTAACGGAAACGCCAGTAAGGAACAGGTCGCTAAAATGTTACAAAGCATGTTAAACCTGAAATCTCTTCCCAAAAACCTGGATAGTACAGATGGACTGGCCGCCGCAGTATGCCATTTTTATAATGAAGGCCGGGTCGAGATTGGTAAAAGTTATACCGGTTGGGATGCCTTTGTAAAACAGAATGAGAAAAGGGTGAAAAAGTAGTTTTTAAAAATCAGTTTCAGTAGGCAGTAACAGTGTTCAGTATTTGTAAACTCAAAAAATCATATATGCAATTTCAAGATTTATTGGCGTATAAAAAGTCTTTTGCACTTGCCATGAAAGTTTTTCATATTTCAAAGTCTTTTCCAGTAGAAGAAAAGTATTCTTTGACTGACCAAATTAGACGTTCCTCAAGAAGTGTATGTGCCAATATTGCAGAAGCCTATCGTAAAAGAAGATATCCTAAAAATTTTATTAGCAAGTTGACGGATAGTGATGCTGAAAATTCAGAAACACAGACATGGCTTGAATTTGCTTTTAAGTGTGAGTATATTAATCAACGTACTTTTGATGAGTTAATAATCGATACCTAAGAAGTAGGAAAGCTTTTAAATTATATGATTAATAACCCAACAAAATCTGGAGCAGAGTAATTTTACTGCCTACTGAAACTGATTACTGAAAACTGATTAAATGAGCGGAATCTACATTCACATCCCATTTTGTAAGCAAGCGTGTCACTATTGTGATTTTCATTTTTCTACCTCAATGGGAAAAAAGGAGGCTATGGTAAAAGCATTAGCTAAGGAAGTGGAAATGCGAAAAAATGAGTTCTTGGCTGAAACGGTAGAGACTATTTATTTTGGAGGAGGTACCCCATCCGTTCTACAGACCGATGAAATAGAGCATATATTGAATGCGGTGCGTACGAATTATAATGTTATAGATAATCCTGAAATTACCTTAGAAGCCAATCCCGATGATTTATCCGAAGAAAAAATTTTACAATTGGCAGCAAGTTCAATAAACCGGTTAAGTATAGGGATTCAATCGTTTTTCGAGGAAGATTTAAAATTGATGAATAGGGCACATAGTGCCAATGAGGCGGAGAAATGTCTAAAATTAGCAACCGAGTATTTCGATAATATTTCAATCGATTTAATTTACGGTATGCCCAATATGAACGTCGTACGTTGGAAAAAAAATATAGATAAAGCACTCCATTATGATATTCCGCATATATCTAGTTACGCGTTGACGGTAGAACCTAAAACTGCACTTGCCAAATTTGTTGACCAAGGCCTGGTAACACCCGCAAGTGATGAAGAAACGCAAGAACATTTTAATCTTTTGAACGAAACGCTTGTTGAGGCGGGCTATGACTGCTATGAAATTTCCAATTTTGGTAAACCGGGGTATTACTCAAAGAATAATTCGGCTTATTGGCAGCAGAAAAAATATATTGGCATTGGTCCGTCCGCACATTCATTTGATGGTGTGCGCAGGGGGTGGAACATTAATAACAACCCTAAGTATATTAAAGCGATCAACACCGGTATTTTGCCTATAGAAATAGAAGTCCTTTCTACCACTGATAAATACAATGAGTATATCATGACCGGACTACGAACCATTTGGGGGGTATCGGTACATAGAATTGCAACTGAATTTGGAGAAAAATATAAAGAATATGCGTTATTACAAGCGGAGAAATATATAGCGGAGCACTTGCTGTTTTTTGACGGAGAAGTCTTAAAAACCACTAAAAAGGGTATGTTTTTGGCAGACGGTATTGCATCGCACCTGTTTATGGTCAATTTAAAATAGGTTGTTCTTACCCTAAATTCCATTATATAGATAAAAACCGATTAGAAAATCTTCCCATAAACCATTTGGTGAATAGAGGATTTTCAAATTAGGGCCATCTTCAGCCTTTGTTATCGGAAACAGGTTAAAATGTTGTAATTTTCTGCATTGAATCAACCAGCTATAATCAACGATCACCGGTCCATTTGAAAATGAAAGCAATAATTCATCATAACCACAAGGAATACCAAATTGACCTTTCTGAACCGTTAGATATCTCCATTGCAATATCCGGCAATGATAAGAACGTAAATGCCTGGTATGTAGGACCTCCAAAAATAGCACCACATGTTGATGGCAACTTTGTAGGGGCCATAGCAAGTGGGTCTTCTACTAATTTTTTTGACATTAGTTTTAATCCGCATGCCCATGGTACCCATACGGAATGCATAGGTCATATTTCCAAGGAACACCAGTCTATAAATCAGCAGTTACATCAATTCTTTCATTTTGCAGAATTGATTACAATTACACCGCAAGAAAAAAATGGGGATTTGGTCATCACTAGACAACAAGTAGTAGAGTCCATGAATGCCAACCGGCCCCAAGCGTTGATCATACGTACATTGCCCAATAGTAGTGACAAGCTATACCGAAAATACTCACATACCAATCCACCTTATATCTTAGAGGATGCCATGGAATATATACGGGATTCAGGAGTGGAACATCTATTAATAGACCTACCTTCTGTAGATAAGGAAAAAGATGATGGAAATCTTTTGGCACACAAAGCTTTTTGGAATTATAACGGGAAAACACGATTGAGGGCAACCATAACGGAGTTTGTCTATGTAGAAGATGCCATTAAGGATGGTCCCTACTTTTTAAACCTTCAAATAGCCCCTTTTGAAAATGACGCAAGTCCCAGTAGACCGGTAATGTATAAAATTTTATAATTATGGAAAACCTATTAAAACTTGAAGAAGTAACACTTATGGTACTGGGCATATTTATGTTTGGTCTGTTAGGGTATTCATGGTGGTGGCTGCCGGCCTTGATTTTGGTTCCGGATGTTTCTATGGTTGGTTATCTCTTTGGTTCCAAAGTAGGGGCGGTATGCTATAATATTGCGCACCATAGGGGCGTAGCGGTACTTTTATATTTTGTAGGTATCTATTTTATGTTGCCCATTGTGCAATTAATAGGAACAATTCTTTTCATCCATACGGCCATGGACCGTATCTTTGGGTACGGACTTAAATATGAAAAAGGATTTAAGTTTACCCACTTGGGTGAAATAGGAAACACAAATGGATAATATATTCGATACATTTTTAGGTTTAATATTAGGAGCCATTGGTACGTATTGGGTCTTTACCTTTTTTAGGGGAAAGAAATCCAAGGAGATTACAACGCATCAATCTACGGTATTGTTGGAAAAAATGAAAAGTGTATGTAAGCTCATTTCCATTGAAGGTGATTTTGCGGAAATCTATAAGTATGAAAATGTAAAGGATTTCATGAGCTTGGTCAGTAGTAAGAAAAAGGCCTTGGTCGTCATTAAGGCTAAGGCACATATAGGGTATGATTTGAATAAATTAATGATGCACGCAGACGAAGAAAGAAAGTTGATCGTTTTGGATAATTTTCCGCAACCAGAAGTGTTGAGCATAGAGCCTGAACTGGAATTTTATGATATTAAGAGCGGGTTTTTCAATTTTTTTGTACCGGAAGATTTGACCAGGTTGAACGCTGAGGCCAAAACCCATATCCGCGAGAAAATCCCAGAAAGTGGACTTATGGAAAGTGCACGTAAAGAGGCACTGCAAACAGTACTGATCATGGAAAAAATTGTAGAGACCATAGGGTGGAAATTAGATTATACCGCACTAAAGATTCCACAACGGCAAATAGAAAAGTTAGAGCAGTAACCATAACCTATTATTATTTAAAAATGAAAAACATAATTTGTATTCTTGCAATAACCTTAATGACCAATTTTAGTTTTGGTCAAAATGAAAATGAAATGACAACTTTTGACTCCAACTTTACGCACACGGTATTTTTCTGGCTGAAAAATCCGGACAATGCCGCTGACCGCACTGCATTTGAAACTTCTTTAAAGAAATTTTTGGATAACTCCGGTTATGCCAAGACCAAATTTATTGGTACTCCTCCAAAAGCAAGTAGAGATGTTGTAGATGGTTCCTTCACCTATTCCTTAATTGTAACTTTTGAATCTGATGAGGCTCAGCAAGCTTACCAGGATGAAGCACCTCATAAATTGTTCATAGAGGAATCTAGCGACCTGTGGTCCAAGGTAATCGTTTACGATTCTAAGGGTATTTAAAATTAATTTGTGGTGGTTTTTAGAAATGCCGTTGATACAGATGCAAGGGCTATCGCAAATTTGCATGCCTTAAGTTGGCAAAAACATTATAGGCAATCTTTTAGTGCGTATTTTTTAGATGTTGAGGTTTTTGACGAACGAATAAGGGTTTGGCAGAAAAGATTTCAAAATCCTAAAAATACACAGCATATTCTTTTGGCAGAAGAAAAGGACCGTCTATTGGGGTTTATTTGTTCCCATTTTGATGAACACCCGGTGTACGGCACGTACTTGGATAATTTGCATGTAAACAGTCAGGAAAAAGGTAAGGGCATTGGCACACAATTAATGTGCAAACTAGCAGAAGAAATCCTCCTCGGAAAATATAGTCATGGATTTTACCTTTGGGTATTGACCACGAACAAACCGGCAATATCATTTTATGAACGATTAGGAGGTAAGGTAATGGATACCGTCAAGGCAGATGATATAGGAGATACTATCTTTTACAAGACAAGATATGTTTGGAGCAATATGCAGGATTTCTTGAATTTAGCAAGGTTAAAAACAACGACTAGCTAGACGTTATTGATCCATTTTTTGTTTAATGGAATAAAGTTAGGATTATATAAAAGGTTTAAGGAAAGAAGTACAACGTACATGGTACAATGTATCTTTCACTAAGCACAATGAGCATTCTTTACTGGGTACTAAATACTAACCATTATATACTAAATTGCAATGAACATTGAAGAATTTAGGGAGTACTGCTTAGCTAAAAAAGGAGTAACAGAGGGCTTTCCGTTTGATGAAAAAACTTTGGTATTTAAAGTAATGGGCAAAATGTTCGCAGTATGTGGTCTTGAGCGCATACCCTCACAGGTTAATCTCAAATGCGACCCAGATAGGGCCATTGAACTTCGTGAGACACATGACGGTATTATTGAAGCTTGGCACATGAGTAAAAAGCATTGGAACACTGTGTATTTGGAAAGCTTGCCGCCAAATTTTATCAAGGAACTTATTGATGATTCCTATCACTTGGTAGTCGCCAAGTTTACCAAGAAGTTAAAGGCTGCTTTGGATGCACTTTAAAAAATCTTGAATATTTCATTTGTAAAGTCCATTTACTCACTCAAAAGGGGTGTTCGCTCATTGTTGTTTTTATTCGCTATTTAAATTATAGTACTTGATAGTGCAAGTAAAATGCACTATTTATGAAAAACCATAGATTACCTCAAGAAGTTAACGCTGGCTCAATGGCGGATATCGCTTTTTTATTGTTGATATTTTTTTTGGTCACCACTACCATAGAAAATGATGAAGGCTTAAATCGATTAATGCCTCCGGAAAATGAGGATATCATAGATATTAAGCAGCGGAACATTTTTATAATCGTCATTAATGACAATGATCAAATATTGGCAGAAGACGATATAATTGACCTTGAAAATCTTAAAGGCCAAGTAATCTCTTTTATTGATAATGGAGGGTTATCTGCAGATCATGATGAATTTTGTACATATTGTAAAGGAGACCGCTTGGAGGATTCTTCGGAAAACCCTTCAAAGGCAATTATATCCATCAAGTCATCAAGAAAGACTAGTTATCCTGTTTATGTAGCCGTCCAAAATGAGGTTGTTGCGGCATACAACCATTTAAGAAATAGGGAAAGTTTAAGAATGTTCGGCATTTCTTTCGAAGCAATACATAGAGAATATTTTAGCGAGGAAACAAAAAACGATAAGAAAGAAACACTAAAGGACCGTCTTGAAATCATCAGGGAACTCTTTCCCCAAAAAATTCTAGAACCAGAATCCATAAATAATTAAGATTATGATCAAATTTAAAAAGAACATAAACAGAACGCTTCCGCCCGTATCCACGGCATCCTTACCTGATATTGTTTTTATTCTGCTATTTTTCTTTATGACGGTAACCGTAATGAAAAACCAAAATCTTTTGGTAGCCAATACATTGCCAAAAGCTACCGAATCTGAAAAGTTACATAAGAAGGATCGTGTCATAGAAATATATGTAGGTAAGCCTACCAATGATGGGAACAATAGTTTAGGGAGTGAACCAAGGATTCAAATGGAGGACAGATTTATTTCCTTAAATGAGGTTGAGGATTATGCCCTACAGGCATTGGTGAAAATGCCAGAACATTTAAGGGGTGTGGCAACAGTTTCCCTTAAGGCCGATGTGGGTGTTAAAATGGGTATTATAGAGGATATAAAGAAAAAACTAAGGTCTATAAATCTGCTTAAAATAAATTATACGACTTATCAAGGAAACGTATTTGATAATTTGGATCATAGTCAATAAACCAATTGACACTACATTTTTACATTCAATATTTTATTTGTTTCAAATTCCTATTATAGCTTTATATGCGTTGTAAAAGAGCTACTGCTATCAATTTCTAAGAGTATCTTTGCATACTTAAAACGTTAGTGGCATAATGAAGAATTTATTGGAGTTATATACCCAGAGAGTAGCGGATTTTGAAAAACAGGTGGCGGCATACAACCAAAAACTACAGGGTTTAAGTACATTGCGGTTGTTGGTTTTTCTTATTACCGCAGTAGCAGTTTATTTTGCCAGTGTAAACGCTAAATATGTCATTGGAACATTATTGATTGGCATTCCCTTGTTTTTGTACCTCGTTACCAAACATGCCAATGTTAAAAGCATGAAAGCAAAGGCCCAGGAGCTCGTTGACATTAACCTTCTGGAACTTCAGGTCTTGGAAGGTAATTATACCAAACTTTCTACGGGTGCAGAGTTTAAACAAAGTGCACATTTTTATAGCCAAGATATTGACCTTTTTGGAGAAGGTTCATTTTACCAGATTAGCAATAGAACCAATCTTTTGGAAGGGAGCAAAAAGCTTGCGGACATTTATTTGGAAAATGCTATTGAGGGTATTGAAGAAAAGCAAGAGGCCATAAAAGAAATAGGTCATATGATAGATTGGCGCCAAGAATTCTCGGCCATGGCATCACTAACCAAAACAGAGACTTCTACACAGACCATAGTCCAATGGCTGGCAAATTATGTTCCTTTTGTGCCTAAGGCAATGCAATATATACCATTGGTGTTTTCCGTGTTGTCCATTACCGTTTTCTTGGCCTACTTTTTTGATTTTATACCAGAATCGGTTTTAATCTTGTGGTGGGCTTTGGGGATGATCATTGTAGGGTTGTTTACAAAAAAGGTTATGAAATTGGGCCAAGATGCCACTAAATTGAAGTCTACGTTTGATCAGTACAATCAATTGTTGGCCATGATTGAACGCACCACTTTTACATCAACATTATTGAAGGATAGGCAAGCTAAAATTATTAGTAAGGGTGAAAAAAACTCCAAAGTGCTTAAAAAGTTTGCGACACTCTTAGGTAATTTGGATCGTAACAATAATCTCTTGTATATTTTAATTGCAAACGGATTTTTTCTGCGCTCCTTGGTAGATTGCCTAGCTATTGAGAAATGGATTGCGGCGCATGGCCAGGAAGTTCATAATTGGTTTGAGACCATAACCTTTTTTGATGCTTATAGCAGTTTAGGGAACTATGCATTTAATCATACTTCGTTTACCTACCCTACTATTACAAATTCTAAGGAAGTGTTACGTTCCAAACAGGCAGGACATCCATTATTAGATCCAACTAAAAGTGTGTTGAACGATATTTCCATTGATAGGGGAGAATTTTTTATCATCACTGGGGCGAACATGGCCGGGAAAAGCACCTTTTTAAGAACGGTTTCCCTACAAATTATGATGGCAAATGTCGGACTTCCGGTCTGTGCGGAAGCAGTGAACTATTCCCCTATAAAATTAATAACGAGTATGCGTACCACAGATTCCCTGACCGATGACGAATCCTATTTTTTTTCAGAATTAAAACGCCTGCGCTATATTGTTGATGAAATACAAACAGACCGTTATTTTATTGTTTTGGACGAGATATTAAAAGGTACCAATAGTACCGATAAAGCCTTGGGGTCAAGAAAATTCGTAGAGCGTTTGGTTAAGAGTAAATCTACGGGTATAATTGCTACACATGATTTGAGCCTTTGTGAAGTGGCCACAGCATATCCTACCGTGAAAAATCATTATTTTGATGCCGAAATCATCAATAACGAACTTCACTTTGATTATACCTTTAAAGATGGTATCTGCCAAAATATGAACGCCTCCTTTCTTTTAAAGAAAATGGGTATTGTAGAATGATAATTGCACGGTTTATTTTCTTTACGAACAGATTATGACACTTTTAATAGTACTATGGATTCGTTAACGCAAATTGTTCTAGGAGCGGCCGTAGGCGAAGCTGTGTTAGGGAAAAAGGTAGGAAATAAGGCCATGTTATATGGGGCCATTGCAGGGACTATTCCAGATTTGGATGTTGTGGCCCGTTATATTTTTGATACCGTTACTGCCACGGAAATTCACAGGGGGTTTACCCACTCCATAGTCTTTTCAGTTCTGTTTGCACCTATATTTGGATGGTTGGTATGGAGGTTGAATAGGAAGGAAGAGGCTACATGGAAAGACTGGTCATGGTTAATGTTCTGGGGTTTGTTTACCCATCCTATCTTAGACGCCTTTACCACATGGGGTACCCAATTGTTCTGGCCCTTTTCTACGCGTCTTGCCTTTCAAAGTATTTTTGTAATTGACCCTTTATATACGATACCGTTTTTAATATGTTTAGTATTGATACTTTTTAAAAAAAGGACATCGGTAAAACGTAAGAGATTGGTTCGCCTAGGGTTGATCATCAGTAGTTCATATTTGGCATTTACCTTACTTTTAAAAGGAATGGCATATCAGAAATTTGAGGAGGCGTTAACCTTAAATGGTATAGCATATTCAGCAATGAATACTAGACCGGCACCTTTTAATACCATACTTTGGATGGCAAATATTGATGCCGAAGATGCCTATTTAATGGCGGATTATTCTTTTTTTGATAGGCAATCCATATCATTTAAAGCTTATCCTAAAAATCATAATTTATTGGGTAATTTGGTTACAGATGATAAGGTTAAACGGTTAATTGCAATAACTGAAGGGTGGTATACAGTAACGAAAAAAGAAGGAAAATTATATATTAACGATCTACGGTTTGGATTAATTAGTATGGATACTACCGAAGATCAATTTGCCTTTAGTTATCAACTTAATGAGACCACAGATGGACTTACCGTAAAGGAGATGCCAAAAAATAGGAAGGATGCTAAACGTTTAATGGCTTCCTTGTGGCAACGAATTTTGGGAAACTGATTGTTTAAAAAGGGTAACCTATGGCAAAATTCAATGTCATATTGTTATCCAGATCGCTAAAAAATGGTGTATTCCAGCGGTTGTCCTTAGATAAGTAAGGAACGCGCAAGGGCGAGGCCAAATCTAACCTGATCACAAAATTTTGAATGTCCAAACGCATGCCAAAACCAACCCCTACGGCAACTTCTGTCAACCAGTCTTTTTCAAATTTTCCATCGGTAAACAGGGTTTGTGAGAATGTACTGTTCTGTTGGTCAACCTCTAGCTCAGAATAATCTCCCGTTAACCACACATTTCCCGCATCAATAAAAAATGCGCCTTTTAAATAGGAGAATAGGGGAAATCTATATTCCACATTGGCTTCCAGTTTTAAATTCCCGGAGCGATCAAAATAGTCCGTGGAGGAATTTTCTGTTTCAGCATTGAAATTTCCTGGACCTAACGAGCGTATATTGAATGCACGCACACTATAGGGGCCACCGGAAAAAAACTGTTTTACAAATGGCATGGTTTCACTATTGCCGTAAGGAACGCCCCAACCGGCATACAGTCGTGATACCAGGGTGCGTTCTTTTTGCCATCGCATATAAAAACGTAGATCTGTGTCTACTTTAGCGTACTGCGCAAATTCCGCCCCAAAAATTGTATTTGAACTACTGATCAAACTAAAAAGATTTCCTGCCAAATCTATATTGGTAGAAAAATACAAGGGATATTCCTTTCCAATATCGGAAACTTCATCATAGGTAAACCCGTACATGAGTCCGGCAATAAAGCGTTGGTCAAAACTTCTTCTTAAGAACGGATTATCATCCAGAATGGTCTGAAATTCATCAGTGACATTTGAGAGTCTTGAGTAATTTATGCTTATCGGGTCCAATTGATGAAAGACATATTGATTTTCTTTCCAGGTATAACCAAAAGATGAATTAACGGAGCTTAGTGTAAATAATTGACTACGTTGTAGAAAGTCCAGCCCCAATGAGATTTTAGTTTTGGGTACCGCATATTTAAATCGTTTTGGGGAGAACGGAATGGATCTTGGAATGATCAGATCTGCCTTTATACCCGCAGCAATGCTGCTAAGATTGGAATTGTCTCCGCTGGACAATTGGGCCTCATATGATAAATTTGTGGACAGGCTTAGGGTTTCTCCACCATTGAAAAGATTTCTGTTATGATAGGTCAATACCAGCCCAGGTCCTGTAAATCCGTTAGATTTGGATACCGCCTGTAACTCTGCCCGTACGGACCGTTTTGTCAACGGTGCCAAGTATATGTCCGCTGCCAAGGAACCCCCATCACCATCGGTTGCGGTTGTGTCCAGTTCCGTGTATTGAATATTTACAAATTTGTAGCTGCCCAGGGCGGAAAGCCGGTTACTTGTAAGTTTGGAACTATTGGCATCATATAAATCACCTTCATTGAACAGGATATAGGATTCCAATAAACTTGGTTTAAAATAAAGCTCGTTCTGTACAAAGTCAATACCGTCTACCTGAGTGGTATTTTGGGCGGATAATGGTAACGTATCCCCTTCAATGGAATAATTGGGATATACCGTAATAGAATCAATGGTATATGGAATGGCCGCCCTTGAGGGGACGTCTTTTTTAAGCCTGAGAAACAGGTCAAATTTTCTGTTCTTGTATTGATTGGTATCGGCTTCAAATATCAATAAATCTTCTTGGCTATTATAATATCCTTTTTGTTTAAGGCCATTGTTAAGACGTGCCCTTTCCGCTTTTAACAAGTTAAGGTCAAAGCGGTCTCCTTTAGATAGGACCGTTTCCGGCAACATTTGTTCTATTTCCTTATAAATGGGTAATGAATCTGTTTCTAACGTATAATTTTCCAAGACATAGGGGTCTGGCAATTCAGCGGAATAATCGACCGAGGCAAATTTACCCTCCATTTGGGTTTCAGAATTGGTACGGCTATAAAAAAAGCCATTGTTGTCCAATCTGTTTAGAATCAATTCTTCTACACGTTCTGGATTTACACTTGAAAAATAAACAGGTTCTTCCCCAAAGGATTTGTTCAGGAAGCTATATATAAACCCTGGTTTTTTACGTTGAGCCTTATAATGAAAGAACAATGCCGGTT
This sequence comes from Maribacter sp. MAR_2009_72, assembly GCF_007827235.1. Taxonomy (NCBI): domain Bacteria; kingdom Pseudomonadati; phylum Bacteroidota; class Flavobacteriia; order Flavobacteriales; family Flavobacteriaceae; genus Maribacter; species Maribacter sp. MAR_2009_72. Next base: position 3,385,013 of record NZ_VISB01000001.1, read on the forward strand.
TCATTCCTAAAAATGTGGTATTGGGATTGGGTTCTATAAGATTGTACAGTTCGGTTCTTACTTCCTTGAGGTCTTTTATATTGCCGCCGGACTCCAGATCTAATTGTGCGCCGGTGTATAATTGTTCCCCTTCCGGAATAAATTTTTCTATGCCACAGGAAGCTAAGAGCAAAATTGCTAAAGCATATAGTAATTTATATGTGGGTAATTTTTTCAATATAATACCTTAGTTTTTAACATTTTTATTCGTTGTATCCTTTTTTGACTTATCATCTTTTTTTAAAGGGCTGAACAATTGACTGAACTTGTTGAACTCACGGTCAAAAATAAACGCAACCCCCGTTACAATGAGCTGTCCGTCAATAATATTTTGATATTCTTGCCTTCTAAAGCCCTTAAGTCTATAAGTTCCTTCTTCGCTTAACAGATATTCCAACGTAACGTTACCAATAATAGGTGTGGCCGTATCAGAAGAAGCCGCGCTACCTTCTACATCCACGGCACTACCGGCGGTTACTATTAATCTATCGTCAAATAATTTTTTACTGGCATTGATATTGAGTTGAGTACGGTTTTGTGCACTACCTGTCTCATAATCTTGGAAACTGTCAAGATCAAACCCAAGTTCAAATCCTGTATTGCCCAATAATTTATTGGAAATACTATTAAGCTCACTGGAAAGCACCTTGTTTACATTGTTCCTGGCAATGGTTATTGCACCACCATTGCTACCATCACTACCTGTTGTAGGGTAAAAACGATTTAGGGCCAAAAGTGAAAAAACTTGCTTGTTCAGTTCCGATTCTTGCTCGTTCAATTGCTGAATACGACCATACACTGCACCTCCAAAATTGCCTTGTGCATTTTCTGGCATATCCAGACCAAAGGAAAGTTCGGGTTCTATAAGTTGTCCATCAATATTCAAGTAAACCAGAAATGGTGCAGATTGTTGGTATTTGCTTGATACCCCTGTATCCTGACCATAACTTATGGCCGACATTAACGGTGCTGCAGAGGTTTCAATTTCATATATTGCAGTAACGTCCATTTTGGCATCATATGGGTCACCGCTCCACACGATACTGCTGCCTTGTTGTAATTGAAATTCCCTGCTTACCAAGTTATATAAGCTGGTGCGGTAGAAACCGGAATTTAATTCTAATCTGCCCGATAATCGTATATCTTGGTTTGGGTCAATATTTAATTTAAGGGTGGCATCACCGGATGCCTGTAGTTTATCTTGGGTTTTTTCATCCAAAACTATAGTAAAGGTAGCTTCATTGCCTATTTCCAATGTGGTGCTTATATCCATTCCGGCAAAAAAGGAACTTGCCGCTTCACCATCATTTCTGGTTAAAATTGCATCGGGATTTTCCCTGTTTACAAATATGACCACCCCGTCACGTTCTTGAATATCCAATTGGTTCTGTGGAACTACGTAGGTAAGGTCCGTAATATCCCTTATACGTACCTTGCCGTCAATGACCGGCATTTCTAGATTTCCGGTAACATTTACATCGGCCTTAATGCTTGCAATGCCATATACAAGTTCGTCATCTCCTTTTTTGGAGTCAAGTATCCTAAATCTTTCAGTTTTAAGGTTCAAGTCAAAACCGGGATTAAGCAGGTTTTTGGTGAGCACCTTACCGTTTAAGGACAATGCACCTTCATTGGCATCTGTTAAAGTAAAATTATCAAAGCTAATATTGTCCTGATCTAGGTTCAAGGACTGGTCGTTAATCTGTAATGCGGTATTGTATGCGGCCAAGTTTAATCCAAATTCGTGAAAATTTAATGACCCGGAATATTTTGGTTCTGATAGCGTACCCCCAACAAGCATGTTACCACTAAGGTAACCTTTGGGGTTTGAAAAAAATTCCTTTGAAAAGCCTTGTATAACAGCGGCTTCCAATCTTTTAATATCCAATTTAAGATTTAGGTCGGCCGTTTGTTCCCTTGCCGTATAGTCACCCGATAATTTTAGTTCTGCGCCACCATCCGTTAAGGCCATATTAAAGTCATATTGAGACAAGGATATGGAAGACGCATCCAGCGTTAAAGTACCTAGCGGATTTTGTAGCACCTGAAAATCCATAATATTGATATCCGCAACAAGACCAGAAGCGGCATAAGGGTTTATGATCATAAAATCACCCTCTATCTTGCCTTTTGCCAAGGCTTCATCTGGATTAAAGAGACTTAAAAAAGTCTGTAACTGGAAATTTTGGAACAAAATACCAATATGTTCCTTTTCTACGTTAGGAATAGCGTTGGTAACCTCTAGTTTTTGGCCATTTCTGTTCAATATTATATTTTGAAATTGGGTATGGTTCTCCGCAAGCATTATCCTATTGTCTTCAGGAATCTCCCATGGTTTTTTGTTCAAAATCAAGTCGGTAGGGTCTATGCGTAACGTTAAGGTATCTTTTTTAAATATCAAGGCAGAAGCAATATGTATTACCTGAACCGAATCATTTTTGGACACAAAGTCCAATAACAGTTCCTTGTTTTTTAAGCTTCCTTCAACATAGGTCTGTTTTAAATGTATGGGTTCATACAACAAATCTGCAATGCCGGCAGAAAATTTAAGGTCTAGGGAATCTCCTTTTACATAGGCGTTTAAACTATCTACGGAACTACCTGCATAGGACAAGTGCGGAATGTTGGCCTGTGCCGAAATAAGTTGTTTTCTGGAATTAAAACTGGCATCTATGTTCAAGGAGTCCAATTCTTGTATTTCGTTTAAAAACACTTTGGACAAAATTGGGGTGGGTATTACCGCCAGGTTTAGTTTTGCCTCGATAGAATCTTCTGCAGTATAGGCCGTTGAATCTTGTGAGAAATAATGTTCCAACTGCTTTTTCAATGCTGTTGTAATACGATTGGGAGATGCATTGGAGGAAAGTGCTCCGTTTATAAATCCACTTTTAATGGAGACATCGGTAATAGTATCCTCTATATGCCCCTGAAGGTAAATGGTCGCTACTTGATATTGTTCATTGTCCGCAATGGCTATACCGTTATCTATGGTCGTATTGAAATTGAAGTTAGTAGGTATGCCGCTATAGTCCCCATTAATATTGGCTGCAATTTTAATATTGTTCCTTGTAAGCCCCAATTCCTGTAGGTCCGCGCCAATAATTGTTGATGAAAATGAAACTTGTTGCCGTTCCGTTGCCAACTTTAAAACAGATGTAATGTCCATATCTAAGTTTGGGTCTTTTATTTTGGCGGTAAGGGTACCATTGCCATTCTTCATGTCGCCATTTATTCCTATATTTTCATATGAATAGCCGCTAAATTGAAATTGGGAAACCGTACCCTTAACTTCGGCATTTATATTGGATAGTTCCGAACCCGAACCTTTTGCACTTAGGGTCACTGATAGTTTACCCAATTGTTCGTTCTTTAATAGTTGATTGAGTTGTAAACTATCTATTGCTACATTACCGTTAAAACGTAACATATTGCCAAAATTAATTTTAGCGCTTACATGTGCCGACCCTTCAGGAATAGTGAGGTCCAAATTGGGATTTATCCAATCCATACCACCGGACAAGCTTCCTGTAACAAGTAACGTATTGGGAGTTGAAATACCTGTTTCTTTGGACGATATAAATTTATTTAAATCCTTGTCAGTGCTCTTTAGGGTAATATCGTTCAAATTGTAAAGTAATGAATCTGGTACTGTCAGGTTGCTCACGGAACCAGATGCCGTTAGGTTGGTGTGTGGTCCCCAGCGTAGGTCCGTCATAAAAGAATCTACCTTTTTTAAATTGCCTTGGGCATTGAGCGAACCTATAATGGGTTGTACGGACAATGAATCTATGTATGGATTTTGAGCAAGCGCGGGTGCAAAGTGTTTTACATCATCCAGTTCTAAAATAAGGTCGGATATTGTGGCGGATAGCACACTGTTCCGCGGATTTTCAAAAACTTTTGCCAAGGACGCAAATTGAACGTTCATTGTGGCATTTGCCGAACTCTGGTTCAATTGTAGGTTTATGTTACGTAACTCGGCATTTGTGTCCGTCAACCCGGCTTTAAATGCCAATTGGTCTAAACGTATACCACTTGGTTCATACAATGAGAATTGTTCAACCTCTAAATTAAACTGCTCTTTTTGATATTTAAAATCCGAGCCCTTAAAATTTAAACGTTGGATTTCAAATGCATTTGGGTCAAAACTGTTAGTGCGCCTTGGTGTATTGTTTAAATTATAGGTGAAGGTATTTTGTTTAAGGTCAATGTTCTGCACGTCTAAAATAATGGCAGGCCATTGAAAACCTTCTTCAATACTTTCTATTGATTGATTATTTTGTGCTGTAGTGATATCTAGTTGTACTTGAGATTCATAAAGTACTACATTGTTGCTTTCATATTGGCTGTTGGCAACATTTGCCAGCATATCCGTAAGGGTAAGTGTTCCTAAATCAATTTGGGCTTTAAGGCCATCGGGAATGGACGAATAGTTTATGTTTAGATTCTTTACATTGAAATCATTGGCCCTAATATGGGGTAGGGTTGTGATTGTAGTATCGTTCGTTTCTGGAAAGGGTTGTGATTGTAAATAGGTGACCTGGGTGTTATCCAACGAAAAATCATCCAACGAAAAAATCATTTCATCTAAATTAAATTCGGAAATATCAATAAGCAACCTACCCAATGCCAATTTAATTTCCGTACCTAAATACGCGTCGTTATAAGTAAGGTTCCAATTGGTTAGGGATGCATCTCCTATGGAAATTTCCATAGGAGGAGAGGTTGTGGTTTTAGTACTATCTACAGGAGTTGCAAAGGCATCTATTAGAAATGAAAAGTTGTACGCCTCTGTATTCTTTTCTCTTTTTATATGGGCAACCACTCCGCTGGAATGTATATTATCTATAGAAAGTTGGTTGTTGAACAGGATTGGGGAAATAGGAACATTGGCCTCCAAGGAAGAGGAATATAATAAAGTATCTCCCTTGGTGTCTTCCAAGTAAATGCCTTCTGCCTGTAGATTTCCGGAAAAGGTAAGGTATAGCTTATCAACTTTAACCGTAGTGTTCGTTTTCCCAGATACGTAATCGGTAATTTTTGAAACGATTAGATTTTGTGCCCAAGGTGTTCTTATGACCAATACCAGAATAAAAAATAAAACCAATAGGCCGAGTAAAATTTTCCCGAAGCGTTTTAAATAGGTAAGGATTTTATTTTTTGATTTGGTCATATGGGAAACGATTAAACGCTAATCTTATATTGTTGGCCTTCATGGACCGTTATCCTAGCTGTACCATAAAACCGGTTGTTATAATCAATAACAGAATTATGATGATGATAAGGTTGTAAAAACGTCGCTTCTTTTTCTTCTCTTCTTTAAGTGATGACATAAGGTTGGCAAAGTTAAGACACACGCCATATAAATTTAACTTATTTGAATTTAAGATTGTCTACATGGCTAATTGAACCGTTTTTTTGCCATCGTACTAAATGGTCCACAAATTCGTCGACACTTATTGACAATTTATCTATAGTAATTTTGGTTTGGGCTTACAATGAGATTTTGGTCTGAGAAAGCAGATTACTTTTGGAGTGTAATTAGAAACTAACACATAATAGGATACGGTATTAAAGCAACGAATATGAAAAGAAGTTTAGGATATTTTGAAACAACGACTCAAGAAAATGTATATGAAATTTCTAATATGCAGGTGACCAACACCGAATTAATTTTAGAAACGATTATTAGTTAATTAAGGTAGTTCCCCCAAATCCTTAAAAGGGCCAATAGCAATATTGGTCTTTTTTCATTTTAGGCCTTTTACTTGGGTGTCGTGGAAACTATTGGCCTGTAAGCGGAGCAATTCTTCCGCCTTTTTCTTTTTGTAGCCATAAAGTTCCTCTTCTCCCTTTAAGTCCTCATAAATTTTTTGATTGATTTCCCCATCTGTAGCAAGAATTAATTTTCGTTGTTCCAATTTTTGGGTCACCCAGGTAGCAAGTATACTTTCCTGTTCCTCCAGTTTTATATCATATTCGCCCTTAGGGGCCAATAGTTTGGCAATGATCGGGGAAGTTTCAATGGCCAGGAATAATAAGAAGATAAAGAACGATGGCAACCAGGGTAGCTCGTTCAAAGCTGTAATCCTTGCCATTAATCCGTCAAAACCATCAATGATGGGTTGGCTGTTTTTAACGACTTCTACATACTCCGTGTCCAAAGCGGTAATCTGTGTTTTTAAACCGGTTATTTTCTCTGCGTTTGTTTCTTTAAGAGCATTTAATTCGGCCAAGGCGGCATCATGTTTTTCGCGCTTTTCCGCATATACAGGTCCTTTGCCCAAAAGCTTGGTGCCGGCCGTACCTTCTGCTTCGTTGATGTAAATGTCGTAAAGTGCATTTGTTTGGGCCTCTTTGGTAGCTATTTCTGTTTTTAATGCAGAGATTTCTTGATTTAGTCCTTCAATTTTAGGGGTGTATTGTAATGCCAATTGTTCTTTGTTGGCCAAGGTCATTTCATTTTTTTGTTCCAATAACACCTGATTGATTTCCTTTTCAAAAATTTTCATTTCCAATGGCTTTGAAATAACTATGGCAATGATAATGGCAAGGATAATACGTGGTACGGCCTGTAAAAATTCTTGGCTAAACGTATTTCTCTTCTTTATTGTGCTAACAATATAACGGTCTAGGTTAAAAATTAGAAGCCCCCAAATAAGACCAAAGAATATGGAGGTGTACACATTGTCAAATACCGTATAAAGGGCGTAGCTACTGGCAATGAATGCCATTACCGCCGTAAAGAATACGGTTGCGCCAATACCGGCGTATTTATTTTGTTCGCCTTTGGAACAGGTTTGTAAAAGTTCGGCATCTGCCCCGGAACAAAGGATGAAAAATTGCTGTATCATGATGATTGATTTGTTTTTGATTGATGAACGTCTATAATGGGTGAACGTAACTATTTTGTTTTTGGTACGCAAAAAGCCCTCGTAAAGAGGGCTTTAACATATGTTTGACGTTATAACTATTCTATTGTTACAAGTTTCAATTAGTTTTAACCTATGGTAACTTGTTCTTTTACACAGGAAATAAGGTGACTTGAACTTTTTTAAACTTTTTTTACAACCTTCCCATCTTCCAGTTTGTACATTTTGGCACTAGGTGGGGGAGGTAATATTTTTGGAGCAGATTGTTTTTCATTTTCAGATAAATCCATATAAGCTTGAAACATGGCCTGTTGAATTTTATTAAATTCTGTTTGTTCAAGTTTGGACAATGCTAAATAACCTACTGGGTAATCTATGTTATTTACTTTAATGTAGTTCAATAATTTATTTCTTTCCTTAATATAAGTGTTGACATTTTTATTAGTTGAAGCTTCTTGATCGTTACTAATTAGAATAGGGTCTTTGGTTATTTTAATAACCCGCTCACCATTTTTGGTGCGCGAATCTATATTCAATTCTTTGTTGTTCTTCATAAGATCAATGGCTTTGTCCGAGGAGATATTGTCTCCTTCATACATAAATGTGGCGCCCTTTTTAGCCATTTCAACCACAAAATCTAAAGGAGATTTAGGAGCTGGTGGGGGCGGTGGAGGCATCTTCAAAGCATTATTTTTTTGTTCATCTGTCATACTTTCATAAATACTATAGAAATAGCTATAGTCTTCTTTAGAATTAATATAATAGGTTCCATCAGCTTTTTTAATAGTTTTTACCCATGTATTGTACGTGTTCACTAAACTCTTAGATACTTCTCCTTTGTGAAAAGGTGGCGGTGGCGGTGGAGGCAATGGTATGTTACTTTTTTCTTCCTTTAGAACTTTTGGAGCCTTAGGTTCTTTTGGAGTTTTTGGTGGCTCAGGGAAATCGGGAAAGGGTTGGGCATCCTCACGTTGCTTGGTTGACATCTTGGAGTAAATAGTTTTTAATCGCTGTACATCTTGCATTTTAATTTGCATATGGTTACGATCCATTTCATTGTACTTTTTGGCCAAACGATTGTACGCTTTCATTTCTTCACGAGTCGCAGTCTTTTGCTGACTAGATTTCATGGAATTCTCACGTCCGACAATATTAATAGTAGCAGTGCCATATTCCATAAGGATGTCATTCGCTTTTTGAATCACATCTTTTGGTGTTTTAGTATCCACTTTAATTATTGATCTAATTACTTTTTTACGTTCATCAAAAGAAAGGTGTTTGTTTATTTTGGATAAATATTCTTTTAATTCATTTATAGTAATTAAATCACCTTGCACGAGAAGTTGACCTTTATTATTAATGTTGATAGTTATCTCATTGCTTGGTTTTTCCTGTTTGTTTTTGGGCAAACATTCCGGAAAGGGTTGAACCTGTTTTTTTTGATCAGCACTAAGACTACGGTAAATGGTTTCCAGAACGTGTAAATCTTTTAACGGAATGACCCTTTCTTCTATAGGTACGGCATTGTACTTTTTGGCAAGGGAATTATAGGTAATACTATTATTCGATTGAAAGGATATTTTATCTGCATTTAGAATAACAGTTTCAGGGGTAATTTCTATTTCATCTTTATAATCTTCCGCATTTATTTTATATTCTGAGGTGCAAAATTTTATATGCTTAATCTTCGCTTTTTCAATTTCCATGATTATAGAAAGCATAAATTCAGATTCCAATGTATCTTCCGTTAATCCTTCAACACGTACATTTTCGAGATTAATATTGGGCTGAATTTTATTTTCTAGCGTAGTCGCCAAATCTTCTAAAAGAACGGGATTGTTTTGTATGAAAATTTCAGCATTCTTTTTGATATATAGTTCAATGATCTGTTCTTTTTCCTTGGTATAATTAAGCTTTGAGGCATCTACATTTTCTAGCTCTTTGTTAATATCGCTTATAAGATTTTGTTCTTTTTGAACCTCTAGAGTTTCTTTCTCACTAAAACCTAATAATAGCAGGGCGAGAATAGGAAGAATGAGCAGGCTTTTAAATACGTACACTTTTTTTGATGTTTGTTTTTTCATGACTGTAAATCGTTTTTTGATTGATGAATAATTGATGGCATTTGCCAATTGTGGCTCCGCGGCATTTGATGAGAATGCCAAGAGTATTTTTTGATAATCACTTTTTTCTAGTCCGTTGTTTAGTACGGCCTTATCCGCTAAAAATTCGTGATTTAGTTTTATTGATTTTTTGTATAGATAAATAAGCGGGTTAAACCAGAATATGACTTGAAGTATTTCTATTATTAGAATATCCAAACTGTGCTTTTGTTTGGCATGGGTTTCTTCGTGCAACAAGACGGCAGAAGGTATTTCATTGCCCTCAAACTTTTGTTTGTTTAAAAAAATGTAATTGAAAAAGGTATGTGGTACAATGTCAAGCGATAATAATACCTTAATGATGCAATTGGTTCTCTGTTTAGGATTGTTATTTATAGTGTTTTTAATTTGATAGAGATTCTTGATAAACTGAATACCAAAGAATAGCACACCTAGACAATATATACTCAATAATGACCAATACGTATAGTCAATAGGTGCTTTGCTAGGGATATGATATTTTTCTAAACTATAGTCTTCTGTAGGTAGGCTTGATACGTTAATGGGTTCTATATAGACAATCTCAGTAAAGACAACGTAGGGTATGGCCAAACTTATAAGGATGGATCCCAATAGAAAATAGCGTTTGAAAATATGCATGCTTTCCTTTTCTAAAAACAGTTTATAGAAGAGCAAAAATATGCCCATACATGCGGCGGTTTTTAAAAGATAGATACCCATAACTACTTCTTTTTTAGTTCAACATCTATTAATTTTTTCAGTTCTTCCAGTTCCATTTTACTTAGATTGGTTTCTTGGGTAAAGAAAGATGCGAACTGACTGGCGCTATCGTTGAAAAAGTTTTTAATGAGTCCGTTTACGTGTTTTGAGAAATAGTCTTTCTTTTTTACCAACGGAAAATACTCACGGCTTCTACCCAATGTTTTGTAATCAATAAATTTTTTATCGGCCATTCTTTTTAATAGGGTGGCTATGGTGGTAGAGGCGGGTTTGGGTTCTGGGTAAGCATCCAGCAGATCTTTCATAAATGCTTTTTTCTGTTTCCAGAGGATATTCATTAGTTCTTCTTCTGATTTAGATAACTGCATATTCTACAAGTTTAGAATTTGTTCTACAAACATAGAACAAATATTTTAATTCTACAAATGTAGAGCAAATAAAGTTTTTGCCTTAGGGATAGCAGTGGAAAGCCCGTATTTGCCAATTGGTAAAGCGGACTTGCAACGAATAGCCCGGCCCCAATTCTTTGGGGAAAGGCCCTAACACCCCATGAAAAAGATGTAAGTTTGCTTTAAAACAACCAATAATGAGTGTATTATCTGATCTAGAGGCGCGTAGTGGTTCCACTTGCGAACTTTGTACGGGAACCAATAACTTAGAAGTGTTTGAAGTAGAGCCGGTTTCTATAAGTGGTGTTGATTCCAGTATCCTGGCATGTGAGACATGCCGTACCCAAATTGAAGATCCTGAGCAAATGGACCCTAACCACTGGCGCTGTCTAAATGATAGTATGTGGAGCCAATATGATTCTGTAAAGGTGGTTGCATGGCGTATGCTGTCTAGATTAAAATCTGAAGGATGGCCAAAGGACCTTTTGGATATGATGTATTTGGAACCTGAAGTTTTGGAATGGGCAAGGGCCACGGGAGAAGGTATTGCAGAGGCCGATAAAATTATTCATAGGGACGTAAACGGGGTTGTATTACAAAACGGCGATAGTGTTGTTTTGATTAAAGACCTTAAAATTAAAGGTTCTAGCCAAGTTGCCAAACAAGGAACCGCAGTACGAAGAATTTCGTTGGACCGTGAAAATGCGGAATATATAGAAGGTAAGGTTGGGCCTACATTGACCGTTATCATTACCAAGTATGTAAAGAAAATTTAATAGCTGGTAAGTTAGGACTCCTATCTTATAATTAGTACAAATTTTATATAACGCCTATGTGCGTAAAAAAAGCAATCTGTAAATTAGATTCACTAAGCTTACAGATTGCTTTGTCGTTAAAAACCGTATTGCAAAGATGTTTTTATTACTTGCTCATCTCCGTAAAGTACTGATAGAAATATGGTATGGTCTCTATACCCTTAAAATAGTTCCATACCCCAAAATGTTCGTTAGGGGAATGGATGGCATCACTGTCCAGGCCAAAGCCCATAAGGATTGTTTTACTGCCAAGTTCTTTCTCGAACAGGGAAACTATAGGAATACTGCCGCCACTTCGTTGGGGTATAGGGGTTTTTCCAAATGTTGTTTCATACGCCTTTGATGCGGCTTGGTATGCAATGGTGTCTATTGGGGTTACATATCCTTGTCCGCCATGATGAGGTTTAACCTTTACGGTAACTCCCTTTGGTGCAATGGCCTCAAAATGTGTTTTGAACAACTCAGTGATTTCTTTCCAATCTTGGTTGGGAACCAAGCGCATGGATATTTTGGCATAAGCCTTACTTGCAATTACAGTTTTAGCTCCTTCACCAATATAGCCTCCCCAGATACCATTGACATCCAATGTGGGTCGTATAGCATTGCGTTCATTTGTAGTATATCCTTTTTCGCCATAAACACTATCAATGTCCAGCGCATTTTTATAGGAATCCAAGTTAAAGGGAGCCTTGGCCATAGCGGCCCTTTCATCAGAGGATAGTTCTTCTACCTTATCATAAAAACCGGGTATGGTTATATGATTGTTATCATCATGCAAACTGGCTATCATTTTAGCAAGTATATTGATGGGGTTGGCCACCGCACCGCCATAAAGACCGGAATGTAAATCTCTGTTTGGACCGGTAACTTCTACCTCAACATAGCTTAAGCCCCTTAGTCCGGTAGTTATGGAAGGAATGTCGTTAGCGATCATACCCGTATCAGAAATCAAGATGACATCGTTGGACAATTTCTCTTTATTTTCCGCTACATAAATACCAAGGTTGTTACTGCCCACTTCTTCCTCGCCTTCGATCATAAATTTGACATTGCAGGGCAATTGACCGGTCTTTACCATTAGTTCCAATGCTTTTACGTGCATGTACATTTGCCCTTTATCATCACAGGCTCCCCTTGCATAGATGGCACCTTCTGGGTGGGTATCGGTTTTTTTGATTACAGGCTCAAACGGTGGGGAATGCCATAAATCTATAGGGTCTGCCGGTTGTACATCGTAATGCCCGTATACCAAGACTGTCGGTAAATCTGGGTTTATAATTTTTTCACCGTATACAATAGGGTAACCGGCGGTTTCATGTATTTCCACTACATCACAACCCGCTTCCTGTAAACTTAATTTTACGGATTCTGCAGTATCGATAACATCTTGGGAAAAGGCGGGATCCGCACTAACCGACGGAATTTTAAGTAGTTCTATAAGCTCATTTAAAAATCGGTCCTTGTTTTCCGATAGATAATTCTTTACGTTTTGCATGTTCTGTTTTATATGACTTTTTATAAATGTACAAAAAGCGCAATTTTTAAATGGTAAAATTTAGAGAATTGAATTTTTGGCTTATATTTGCAGCCCGATAATAATCGGATATTGATGCAGGCGTGGTGGAATTGGTAGACACGCTAGACTTAGGATCTAGTGCCGCAAGGTGTGAGAGTTCGAGTCTCTCCGCCTGTACAACGAGAAAGCCTTTCAGAAATGAAAGGCTTTTTTTATGGAATATCCTTAGGCTTTATGGAAACAGCTATGTATAAAAGGCATGATGTAACGGTAAATTTTGATGGAAGTAACGAGGTGAAAAGCTAATTAAAGAAGTTATAATTACATGCAAGTACAGATTAATTTCTAAACTTTTTTTGTGTAAATGCCATAAAATCTATTGCACACGTTCATATTCTAATTGCTTGATCGTAAATAGTGGTTTACTTTCTTCCTTGCCCTTTAATACGACCGTACCCATAGGTTCAATTACATACTTATTTTTTGATAATGTTGGGGTTACAATTTCCTGGGATACCAATAGGTCTACGTTCAGTTCGTTACAGAGGCCTTGTATTCGTGAAGTGGTATTGAGCACATCTCCCGTAAAAATGATTTCTTTCCTTAAGGCGCCTATTTCTCCGGTGGTTACCGTTCCTGCATGTAGCCCAGCTTTGAATGTAGGTACAATGCCAAAATTAGATTGGTACCACTTTGTTTTTTTCAGCAAGTCTTTTTTCATGGCAAAAAAACAAGATATGGCATTGGTGAGCTGTTCCTCGTTGTCATATTTCCAGGAAATTACAATTTCGTCTCCTATGTATTGATAGATTTCTCCCGAAAAACGTACGATAGCATCTGAGAAGTCATTGTAATATGCCTTTAGAAGTTCAAAATATTGGATGTGTCCCATCTGCTCAGCAATGGTCGTGGAGGATTTCATATCAGTAAACATAAAGATGCGTTTTTCCTCAATTGGGCGGTGATATTTTCCCGTAAAGAAATTCATTAAGACGCCATGGCCAATATTTTCACTAATCTCAAAATAAAGCAGGCTGACAAATAAACTAAAGGAAATGGACACCATGGTGCTGGCAAATTCAATGCTTGAAATAAAGTTGACAAATTTAGTCCAGATTACTGCGCTAAAAAGAGAGGTTTCAGATTCTATTGCCGCAGCAATAGGAAAAGTGATTAAAATGACCAACAGTAAGAACAAGGTGTAGAACACTAGTTTATAAATGATTTTTTTTGAGAAGTTCTTTTTATTGAACAACTTGTCCAACCATAGCACTTCTATTGCCCCCACCAGAAGACTAACAACAATAAGTGCAAAATTTGCAAATAGGAATACTTCTGTGGTAATGCTTATGGCACTGGAAGGATTTAAATTTGTATTTAGGGTAACCGCTTCTTGAGTAAAAAGATTTATCCATCCTAAGATCAACCATATAATTGCAAATGGTATAATTCTGTGAATATTCCTTTTGGTTTTTGGGGCTATTGGCATGGATGCATTTTTAAATAAGGATTATAATGTTTTAATCAAGAACAAAATTTTGTTTTAAACGGGATTATAGGCAAGCTCTACCAAACATAAGGCAAGGGCCTTATTGCAGTTCTTGGTCCAAAAGTTTTAAAATTTCATCAATTTCATTTACAAGGGGAACATAATGGGAGGTTTCAGTACTTATACCGGTCAAAATAAATGAAAGTGCATTATTTTCAAATTCTTTTGATTTTAGGAGTTCAAGATTACTATATCTTTTGTTGGACAGCGGTAAGCCAATTGTTTCAACAGTAATATTGGCATGGTCAAGAATGGTACGCAAACTGGCCTGGTCGCTTCTTAGCATATCACGAACGTTTTCCCTTTGCTTGCGCAGGTCAGCCTCCTGTATCTTTATATTATCTATCATTGAATTCCAAGAGGTGAGGTATAACCTGAGTGCAGAACTGGAAATATCCTTTAAACTACCGGAATTCATCATTTCGTTCAACAATGAATTATTGGGATTGTAAGCTATTTCAAAAGCAAAGGCTTCAAACAAAAGTTGTGAAAGTTCCTGTTCGTTTGGTTGGTCATTTTCATTGTCCAACATATTTAAAATGGCCTTGGCACTTTTATAATTACGTTTATTAACCTCAATAAGGGTCTGTAATTTATTTTTGTTGGCCATGAACTCATTTTTTAGGCCCACAAGGTATACATGTTCTTTTTCCCTTAAAATATGCTCTTGGTTTGCATTATCAATACTTAAGGCTATTAAAATTCCAATAACCACTAATATTATTTCACCTAGGGCATATAAGAGGTAATTGCCCAATTTTTTTTCGACAATAAGGGAATGTCTAATTTTTCGAAAGAATTTAAGCATTATGAAAATTTATAGGTCCCTATAAATTTATCAGCTTTTTTTAATTTGTACTATTTTTTAGTGCATAGATGTGTGTTTTTCAGTTAATTGAGGTTGCACAAATAACCGTTAATTGCTAAAGATGTACTAGGAGGAATAAAATAATCTTTATAATAGATAAGAAAGCCCTATTCATAGTGATAAGAATAATGCAGAATCGCACTTATTTTTTAAGTACACCCCCGTGCAATGCCAATACCGGCACATCATTAAAATACCCTAATTTGGTTAATGTTCGCTTACCAAACCCTAAACGTTCCCAAAAGGAAGGTTTTTTGTCTATATAACTGATCATATTGGTGTGCTTGATCTCTACAAAACAACTTAATGCCGTGGCCATGGCTACATTGTGAACGACATTGGCGCAGTAATTGACCCCTTTTAAATGTTTATAAAGTCGTTTCTGGTTTCTTCTTTGCCACAATGTCATATCACTTTGATCAGTAAGGCTAAGAATTTGGATGTGTGCATTGTGCAATTGAGCCATTTCTACCAAATATTTTATTTCCTTGGACTTGAAATTTGTTTTAAAGTTTGTGGTCAGGACAATTTCCTTGGGCATTTTGAAACGTACATTTTCGGGAACTACCAAAACCGGACAATGGCGAATATGTTCAATGACAGATAATGTATTTTTACCATAGGCCCGTGTATTTTCATTGTTACACCCCTTTGCACCCATGACGACCATATGTATTTTCATTTGTGCTACGATATCCTTTATGGCATTTAGAAATAACGCCGAACGCGATAGCATATGAAACCTATGCTTTCTATTATTGTTCTCAAAGGTCAATTTTGCCATAATATCGCCCAACCCTTGGTTGGAACGTAATTCTGAATATTTATTGAAAGCTTCATCCGGATCCAGTAAAGTGATATTGTCAAGTCCATGGGCCTCTTTTGCGTACGTGTTCAGAATATAAAAATCACATTCTTGATTTTCATACAATTGAATAGCATATTGTATGGCATTCCATGAATTTTTAGAAAAATCTGTAGGCAATAATAGCTTCTTTACCATGGTGCTGAATTAAGGTGTTAATTGTACAATGCCAATTGGTTTACTGTTATCCATTGGTTTCAAAAATTACAGTTTTTACCCTTTTCATAAAATGTTATAAAACACTATCAATGTTGACATGTCTTTGTTTTTGCTCTACCTTTTGTATGGTCAATTTTTGCTCTCCAGAAGGAAATTCCCATGTAATGGTATCGCCTTCTGCGTAGCCGATGACAGCGGAACCCATAGGCGTTAAAAAGGATATTTTATTGTTCTTAACGTCACTTTCATTTGGGGTCACCAATGTAAATGTGGTTTGCCAGCCATTTTCGGAGTCTATGGTAATCTTGGTGTTGAACCTAATTACGTCCGTAGGCATTTTAAAATCATCTACAATTTGCGCATGTTCCAACTCGCCCATTAATTTTTTCATGGAATAGGCAAGGGTCCTGTCCTTGTAAAACTCAGATAGGTTCATGAACCGTTTTAAGAGCATGTATTCTTTCTTTTCAATGATGAGGTTATTGTATTTCATTGCTTAAAATTTTTAATCAGTACTATTTGCATGGCCGGTATGAACTAAAAAGGGGCGGTACAACCCAAATGTTTGAATGACCACCCCCGTTCAGCCCTTCCTCAGAGGAAGGTATAACCACCAAAGTTATATCTTAGTTTCTTCATCTGGTGTAGCACTCCTTTATGGAAAAATGCCCCTTTGTGTATACGCTTCTTCAAGACGTTCTATGGCAATTATGAAAGCGGCCGTACGCATGTCCACATCTCTTTCTATAGATGTCAGCATTACTTTTGTGAACGATTCCTTTAATTTTTTTTCAAGTTTTTGCATTACTTCATCTAACTGCCATATTTCTCCGTTCCTATTTTGTAACCACTCAAAATAACTACCTATGACTCCGCCAGAATTGCAAAGAATGTCCGGTATGATCTCAATACCCTTTTTCAATAGTATTTTTTCGGCTTCTACATCCGTAGGACCGTTTGCACCTTCCGCAATGAGGCTAGCCTTAATATAAGGTGCATTTTTGGCTGTGATTTGGTTACCTAGTGCCGCGGGAATAATAATATCACAATCTAGTCCAAAGAATTCCGTATTATCTATCTTTTCGGCACCGTTATAGCCTAAAATGCTGCCTTTGTTGGCCTTGGAATAAGCTAAGAGCGATTCTACTGAAATTCCGTTTTCGTTGATAATACTACCATAGGCATCCTGAACCACAATCAGTTTTGCTCCTTCCTCTTCCAAAAAGTGAGCTGTCCAATAGCCTACATTTCCAAAACCTTGAACAATGTATTTTTTATTTTTTAAGTCAATATTTTTACTTTCCGCCCAGAATTTAATGGTCAGGAACACGCCAAATCCTGTTGCACGGTCCCTACCTTCGGAACCTCCGGCACCTACCGGTTTGCCTGTTACCACATGCATGTTCTTTGAACGCTCATTAGGTGATTTGGTAGACATGTACGTATCCAAGATCCAGGCCATGGTCTGTGAACTTGTATTGACATCTGGCGCGGGTATGTCCAATTCGGGCCCAATATTGTCACCTAGTGCATATGTAAACCTTCTTGTAATGCGTTCTAATTCTGCTATGGAATATTTGTTGGGATCTAACTGTATGCCTCCTTTGGCACCACCATATGGTAAGCCTGCCAAGGATGTTTTCCAGGTCATCCACATGGCCAACGCCCTTGCGGCATCAATATCTACCGTAGGGTGGTAACGTAGTCCACCTTTATAGGGTCCCAAGGAATTGTTATGCTGTACTCTATATCCTGTAAACACCTCTACCTCCCCATTATCCATT
This sequence comes from Maribacter sp. MAR_2009_72, assembly GCF_007827235.1. NCBI lineage: Bacteria > Pseudomonadati > Bacteroidota > Flavobacteriia > Flavobacteriales > Flavobacteriaceae > Maribacter > Maribacter sp. MAR_2009_72. Next base: position 3,402,712 of record NZ_VISB01000001.1, read on the forward strand.
CTAACTGGAAAATGCACAACTAGTTCATTATTGGTTACTTCCAATATTTTTCTAATATTGGGATTTAGACCTATAATGTCCGCAGCATTATCAAACTGGCGCATGACATTATCAAGCATGCCCTGTTTCAATACCTTTTTATTTTTATGTGTTTTTGTAATCATGTATTTCTATTAACTCTTGTTCACTTGTTAAACTTTACATGGTGTATTTATCACCATCCATATTTTTATCGCTCAACAATTTGTCAAAACGATGTAGGTAATCGCAACAACAGTGAATGTTGTTTTTATTTTTGGTTAAACAGCAGAACGTTACATGACTGCATGTAAGGCAAATGCTTCTCTTTAATATTTCTTTCATGACCTGACTTACATATTGGAAATAAAAATCTGCCCGACTTACATTTTTTGAACAAAACTAATTTTTGCAAACCAGGCAGATAGGTCAACTAGCTAAATGTATTATTTGGATACAAGCTCTCCAGAGGCCAATGCTTCTGAATAATTTGCCGTAACCGTTGGGTGGGTACGGAAAAAACGTGTACCGTCTGTACGCTTCATCTTTATTTGGGTATTACCATCTTTTGTCTCTTTGACTTCGGTTACCACTACTGTATTTCCTTCCACAGTTTTGTAATTGGCAATACCGCCTTTTTTAATAATAAAATTTGCCCTTGGAAAATCTATATGTTGATATTTATGGACTTTGGGCGTGCCAATTTCGTAGACATCACCAACCTTTACTGAATTTTGAACATTATCATTGTTCGTCTGTGCCGTTAACATACTTGCTGAAAACAGCGCTGTTATTACATATTTAATCATAGCTCTGAATTTTGGGTTAATAAATTGATTTTATGTTTTGCTAATGCTTCGTTGATTGTTCTCTCCGTTATATTTACCTTAAAATGCTGGTTACTTTGTGTTACCTTCTTAATTGTCAAAGTTTTTACATTACTTGGAAGTCCGTATGTTATAATATCCCCTTCCGATAAACCAATGATAGAAGCCCCTAAAGTGCTTTGTACGGAAATCTTGTCATTTTCCAAATTATTTTCATGAGGTGGAACCAATTGAAATGTTTGGTTCCAGCCAGATTCATAACTCAAATTGACATAGGAATACATTCTTATGATATCTTCCGGCATATCCTCTAAATCATATATCAATGCCGTTGCCATACGTTCCTTTAAATTGTCCAATGCATCTTTATGGGCGTAATCTTCTACATATGGGGTCAGTTGCTGATACCGTTGTATCATCACGAAATCTTTTTTTTCCAATACTAAACTTCCGTATTTCATAACCCCTTTTATTGATTTACCTAAAAGAGGCAATAGCTATGCCTTGGAATATTAAAGATGTGTTAATATTTGTAACTAACTAAAAAACAGGTGTTTAAAAATTTTTTAATTATGAAGTGAATTGGAGAAGTGGGGAATATTTACCCGGCCGGGGAAATATGTACCATTACTATTATTTTAATTTTTCACGGAGGGTCTTGCGATCTATCTGTAAAATTTCGGCAGCTTTTGTTTTATTGCCGTCAACGTGGGCCAGTACTTTTTTGGCATACTCTTTTTCCATTTCCTTAAGGGGAAGAAATTCGGTATCGGGAAAATCTATTTGAAATTTTAAATGGTCAGGTAGGTCTTTTACCTTTATGATACCATCGCTCATAATTACGGCCCGCTGAATTAAGTTTTCCAGCTCCCTTATATTTCCGGGCCAATGATATCGTTGTAATATCTGTAAGGCATCAGGAGATATGCCCATTAACCTATCCTTGTATTCAATTCCATATTTTTGGACGAATTTTTCTACCAATAACGGTATGTCCTGCTTACGGTCCCTTAAGGGCGGTACATTTATTTCCACAACGGTTAACCGGTAATAGAGGTCTTCCCTAAATTCATTTTGGGCTATGGCCTCTTGAAGGTTACTGTTGGTTGCCGCTATGATTCGTATATCTACTTTTTCTACTTTACGAGAACCTATTTTTGTAATTTCTTTTTCTTGAATGGCCCTTAATAGTTTGGTCTGTACGGAGAGTGGTGCCGTACCAATTTCATCCAGGAAAAGTGTACCCCCTTCTGCTGCCTGAAAAAATCCATTTCGGTTTTCATTGGCTCCGGTGAAAGCTCCTTTTATATAACCAAAAAGCTCCGCTTCCAATAAATTTTCCGGTATGGCCCCGCAATTGACCGGTATAAATGATGCCCTGGAAAATGTACCAGAATAGTGAATGGCCCTAGCAACCAGCTCTTTACCGGTGCCGCTTTCTCCTTTTATCAAAACGGTTGCCTTGTTATCTTTTACCCGGTCAATGATATCCGTTATTTTTTGAAAGGCGGGGGAAGAGCCGATCATTTCTGCATACCCCTTGCCCTTATGTGGAATGGTCAATGCTTTAGGGGCATCTTTTCTAATTTTGCCCTTTAACGATTTGTCTACGGCCTGTTTTAGTTCATCCTTGGTAAAAGGCTTGGTAAGATAATCCGTAGCACCAGACTTAAAAACTTCAAGGGCGCCGTTTACGGATGGGTAGCCGGTAATGACCAATTTTGGAATATCTGGATAATGCTCGTCTGCAAACCGTACCAATTGTAAACCGTCAACTTCTGGCATCTGGATATCGGTTATCAAAAGGTCTATAAACGTATCTTTTAGGATATAGAGCGCCTGTTTAACGGATACCGCCTTAAATATGTGATAGTCCATAGACTGTAAATGCCGTTGTAACAACTCTAGAATATCTAAGTCATCATCTACAAGCAATATATTTTCTTTGCGCAGTGCCATTATGGTAATTTAGGAAAAGATATGGTAAATATAGTGCCTTGGGGATGGTTCTTGCCATGCGTTATGGTACCCTTATGACTGCTAATGATGCCATGTACGACACTTAGTCCCAATCCTGAACCCTCACCAAGGGGCTTTGTGGTAAAAAATGGTTCAAAAACCTTGTCCTCGTTTTCCAAAGCAATTCCCGAACCTTCATCGGTAATACGAAGGGTAATATACTTTGTTCCTTTTTTTAGGTTAATTTCAATTTTACCTCCTTTTGGTGAGAAATAAATTGCGTTCATAATCAAATTAAACAGTACTTGGGTCAACTGTACATTATCTGCACGTAATGCAATGTCCTGATGACTGAAGGATTTGACCAATTGTATTTTTTTTGTCCGTATAGAGGGTCCCAACAAGTTCAATACATCCTCTATTAAAGGAATAACTTGTATTACGTTCATTTGCTGTGGCATTTCACAAGCAAAAAACATTAATTTTTTGACCACTTCACGGCTAAAAATAGCATTGTCCACAATTTTATTAAGATCGCGCAAAGCGTCGGTATCGGTAATACGTTCCTTTAAAAGTTCCGTAAACCCTAGAATATTGGCCAATGGCGTATTGATCTCATGGGCTATACCAGCGGTGATCTCCCCTAAAATATGTAGTCTATCCGCCCTTTCAACCTGTCTTTTTATAGCGGCCTCACTATCATGTACTTGTTTTCGTTCCAATAGATTGCCTACGGCCAAAGCTACATTCTCAAGCAGTTTTTCCTCTTCCACCAAAAAATCGGTCTGTTTATATTTTTTCTTTGGATACCCCACTTTAATAAAACCGGAGACTTCGTTGAATACCCTAATATTAGATTTAAGGTATACCATTTCATTATGGTATCCATCTGTCTTAATATCATAATCGCCACTTTGCAACAACACTTCGGTATCATCTTCAAACTGCCATGCCTTTTTCAAACAAAATGTAATCGCCTCTAACGAAGTGTGTAACTGACTGTAGTCTGAATTTACTATGATGGAAGTTACTTCGTATAGGCAAGTAAGTTCCTTAATACGCTCCTTAAGTTTTGCTTCTGTGCTTACCATTTCAATCCTAATAGAAGTAGTGAAGTTCCTAAATATTTCTATAGAATTAAAATTTTGAGTCAAAATTGGCCACTTACCTAGGAATATAAGTACAACCTATGATCATAAGCATTCTTTAAAAATGTTTCTGACCGGAAAATTCCATTGCCTCACCTTTGCCAAAGCCAAAACTAACACCAAAGGTTATAAAGCGACCTTGCTGGCTAAAATCCCTCAAATAAAAGCCAGGTTGGTTGGTAATGCTTTCTCTAATACGGGAAGCAAATACATCCCTAACGCTAAGGCTCAAAATGGCCTTTCCCTTAAAAATCTTTTTGCGCGCCCCAAAATCCATAAATAGATTGTCCGCAATTTCCTGTTGCAACGTTCTATAGCCAGATTGGTACTGGCCTATAAATTCCAAATCAAAGTCTGCCGGTAACTTTACTTTATTGGTTAATCTGGTAGACCATTGGTCACCTTTAAAATCAAACGAATTGCCTTCAAAGTCACCATCTCTTTTAAAACTACTGTAATTAAAGTCATTGGTAAAGGAAAGCCAGTTGGTAGGTATGTATTTTGCATTGAATTCAATTCCTGTTGTATTGTTAATACCAATATTCTCTGGCCTGGAAATACTTACATTGTCCTCAAACGCTATAATACGTTCTACAACATCTTCCGTATGCCTATAAAAGACACCAAAGTTCATAGAAACCTTACCAATTTTATAAATACTTGTAATCTCATAACTATCGGTAAATTCTGCCTGTAAATTAGGATTTCCGGTGCGTATGCTAAAATTGTTGCGAATATTGAAAAACGGATTCAAATCCCACATTCTAGGTCTAAATATCCGCTTTGAATACCCTGCCTGTAATGATAGGTTGTCACTGAATTTATAGGAGGTATGGCCACTGGGAAATAAATTATTATAGTTCTGGTCATTGCTTTCGTTGGTATTCCTTAATAGGGTAGCAAGGTCGGTATCCTCAAATCTAAGCCCTAATTTAAGACCCCAAGCATCACTTTCATAAGCCGTAGTGGCATATATGCCCAATACTTTTTGTGTCCATTCAAAAACATTGGTTAAATCTGGATTTTCAACAAACCCTGTGCCGTCAAAATCACTAATGGCAAAATCATTTTCAACATCGTTTATTTGGTACTGCGCACCAGTTTCAAGGGTGTATTTTTCTGCCCAAGGGTGTGTGTAGTCTGCCTTAAACGTATAATCCGCTTGACTAAAATCCGTACGGGATCGTTGTTGCATATCATCACCGGCACCAAAAACAATGGTATTGATGAAATCTGATGACTGGTCTTTGGCAAAAAGGTTTCCTGTGGCACTCAAAAGTAATGATTGCTCCTCATTGCCCTCAAAGTCTTTTTTGTATTGGAGCTCATAGGAGTATTTTGGGTTGGTGGCCTTTGTAAGTTCGTTACGGTTAAATGCATCCGTGCGCTCATTAGAGGTGTCAAAAGTACTGAACAAGGCATCTGAAGTTTCTTTTTCCCATTCATAGGCAAAATTTCCGGATAACGTAATTACGTTCAAATCATTTATATGATAGTCGGTGCCTAGGATGAGATTGAAAAAGGTTTCATTTTTATCGCTTTCCCCATTACTGGTAATATATGTGTTGTCCGATAAATTGCGGTTTTCTGTTTCATTATCGCTTGGGAAGGTTCTTCGGCCAAATCCCATTTGGCTAAATAAATTAAATTTTTCTGTGCGCCTATTTAAACTTAAACCTATACTGTGATTATTGGGAACCCCTGTATTTAAAGTAACTGCGCCGTTTAAACCCTTTTTTTCCTCTTTTTTCAATACAATGTTTATAATGCCCGAAGTACCTTCCGCATCATATTTCGCGGACGGATTCGTAATCACCTCTATGCGCTCTATCATATCTGCTGTCAATGTCCCCAAGGCGTTGCCCTGTTCATTGGCAATTACGGAAGGTTTGCCGTTGATCAACATTTGTACTCCTTGACTGCCCCGTAAACTAATTTGTCCTTCAATGTTCACATTAACGGAGGGGACATTGTTCAATACCTCTAACGCGCTTGCGCCAGTACTGCTTAAATCTGCTCCTACATTGAAAATTCTTTTGTCTAACTTAAATGTGGTCTGTGATACCTCTCCTTCTACGACGACTTCATCTAATTGTTGTGAATCTTCTGCCAAGGTAACCGTTCCCAAATCTATTTTCGCGTTATTTATTTGTGGGTTGTCAAATCGCTTTGTGGTAAAACCAATAAAACTTACTTCAATGTAAAAACTTTGGGCATCGGTTTCCAGAATAAAGCTACCATCCTCTAAAGTGGTGGTTCCTACTATTGGTTTCTGATCTGTGGGATTACCTACTAACACCGTTGCGAATTCAATTGGTCCGCCACCATTTTCCTCAATGACTTTACCCGTTATGGTCGTTGTAACTTCCTGTGCAAAGGAGAGCGGACTTCCAAAAATGAAGCTTAGGATTATAATTATTAAAACTTGTTTACGCATAATTTGAGTTGATTTTAATCAAAGTTGGTGTAAAGATTACATTAATGAAATTAATTTTCTGCAAACGACCTAGGTTATAGTGCAAACGACATTATTAATTATTGGTGTTTACCATGCTAATACTGTCGATGGCGGTTTTATTATCGGTTATTTTACGTAATTGGGTATTTTTAATACATGGGGCCAAAATTTTCATTTTTGAACAGTACTTCAAAGGAAGTTATATTTCAATTGGTACTACATATCGTATTGTTCTTATTTTTTTCTTTTGATAAGAACCAACCGGAAATACCCGCATTTAACATCTTTGCCTTTTTAAATTATGCATTGGGCGCTTTACTTATCAATTATATATTGTTGCCCCGTTTTTTTTATACTAAAAAATATCTTTTGTTCTTTATATTGGTCGTGCTTGTCATAGCTGTTATAATAATGGTGGAGGAGTTGGTATTGGAGCGTATTTTTTATCCAATTTCAAGAGGACAACATTTTCCAGGTATCGTATATAGTTTGCTAGACGTTATGCCCGTTATCCTTATTCTGGCAGGTTTTAAGTTTGCGTGGGATGCCTCTAAAAAACAATTGGAGGTTGTAGAACTGCGAACATCCGTTGTTCAAAGTGAACTCCTGTTTTTAAAGTCCCAGATCAACCCACATTTTTTGTTCAATAATTTAAACAATCTTTATTCGTACGCCATTGAACAGTCCCCAAAAACTCCTTCTATTATTTTGGAGCTTTCATCTGTATTGCGTTATATGTTGTATGATTGCAAAGAGAATTACGTAGGCCTTCAAAAGGAAATAGCCCACCTTAAAAATTTTACAAAGCTTAATGAAATGCAGATAGAGGAAAGGGGTAAGGTTTCCTTTGGCATGAACGGCAATACAACAGAGTATGTCATTGCGCCTTTGATATTATCGGTCTTTATAGAAAATGCCTTTAAACATAGTACCGCTAGTCAATCTGACAATATTTTTATCGACATTAACATAGATATTAATGAAAATGGCATGTTGAATTTTGAATGTAGAAATTCCTTTTTGTCACTGGCGAATACGGAAAATTTATCTAGCGGAATAGGATTGAAAAATGTAAAAAAACGGTTAGAGTTGCTTTATTCCAATGCGCACGATCTGCATATCCAAAATGAGCAGGATGTTTATTATGTACATTTGAAGTTACAGCTAACAAGGGCAAAATTATGATCAATTGTATTATTATTGAAGATCAACCACCGGCACAACGTGTGCTAAAAAAGTACATTGCCGATTTTGGAAATATGGAGTTAAAAGGCACATTTGCAGATGGGCTGCAGGCATTGGAATTTTTAAAGCGTACAGCAATTGATTTAATTTTTTTGGACATACACTTGCCTAAAATTTCTGGAATTGAATTTCTAAAGGTGCTTAAGCATAGACCCAATATTATCTTGACTACCGCATTTGCGGACTATGCCCTTGAAAGTTATGAATATGATGTAGTAGATTATCTTTTAAAACCATTTTCCTTTGAACGATTTGTGCAAGCAGTTTCCAAAGTGCCTACAAAGGATAATACCCAAATGGCAAATTCTTTAAAAGATAAGGAAGAAAACGCTTTGGAACATATATTTATCAAATCCGGTTATGAACATATAAATGTTGATGTGTATGACATTGAATATATTCAGTCCGATGCCGATTATACTGAAATAATTACCAAAACACGGAAATATTTATCCCAAGAACCCTTACGGTATTGGGAAGAGTTTTTAGGCGCGAATAGATTTGTACGTATCCACAAATCCTATATCATCAATATGGCCAAAATTCACAAGATCAATGGCAACCAAGTTTTTCTAAAGGGCGGCGTTCATTTGCCTCTTGGGCGGGCGTATAAGGAGGCTTTTATGGCACTTGTACTGCAGTAATTGTATTTCGACTATTTGGGCAGTACAGTAACCTTTACACGCTTATATCTGCTTAGAGATGGCGAACCCTTGTCAGAAACCTTAACGATAAAATGCAGGGTTTCTTTTTTTGACACTTCTGGCGCGGTCAAGTTTACTAAATGTACATTATTGGCCCCCATGTTTATCACCTTTTTATAGGAGCTTATCTCAGGATACTGGAACCATAAAAAGCTTAAATTATCACCATCTGGATCGGTAGAATCAAAAGCATCCAACATAAAGCCCTCACCGGATTTAACGGTTAGCTCGTCAGGATGGGTCAATATTACGGTCGGTGGATGGTTGGCCTCTTCAAAGCTCATTATGGACCAATCCATACGGGCTGCAAAGTCATTTTGAAAATCATCCCTCCAGCGCCATAAAGTTTCCTTATAACCTGTAAATGTTATTGTGTCCGGTCGTACCGATCTACCGTAATCCTTGGGGACATGTGGCGTGTAGCTATCAATGGCATTGGTCCAAATTGGTCTGGTTTCTGGCGCTATGGTTACAATTGATCCTCCTTCTTTGGTCTTTGAAAAATCTGGCTTGTACAATTCATAGCGACCTCCCCAGCCACCAAGTTCCGGATGTTCAGCAATATTAAGTCCATTGGGTATCAAGGAAAGGAATGCCGGGGTGTCTCCTTCAACGCCCCAGGCAACATCAGGATAATTGGCGCCCAACGGTCCATGGTTTTGTTGAATGTTATCGGCAAGCCATTTGTTGCTAATTGTGGTGTTATCAATACCTTTTATATATGCATTAATTCCTGTCCATGTTGCTTGGCTATATTCATCACCCGGACTAACGATATAGAATAAATCCGGAAAATTGTTCCGGATCCAAATACCGCTGTCATCTTGATCGGATATCGTATACACCCTTAATTTTGAAATAAGCCGTTTTGCCTCTTTGGCACTTTTGGTGTTCTTGATTTTGTGTAAGGATTGGGCTAAGGTGTTAACGCCTCCCCAAACGGAAATCCATAATGGACGGTCATCTTTTTCCTCCAGAATTTTAATGATCCAATCAGAACCTTCAGAGTCCATACCCGGTCCTACGCCGGTCATACCATATTTTGGTAAGCCATTTTTTACTAGAGCGTTCAAGGTGGATGCGGTTGGATAATTTTTATCATGCTTTAGTAGGTTTGGGTGTACTTCATCATACGCTTTAATAATTTTCCTTAAAGATTCCGGATTTATTTTATGCTGTAGCCAACAAGATGTAGTCGCTACCATACCCTTAATATCAATTTCATTGGAATATAGGAACAGACGAACAAAAGACTGTGTGTCATCTGGGTCTGCCTCAATATCCGAAAGGATAATTACACGTTCCTTTGGAAGTGACTGACCAATGCAAAAGTTTGTAAAATTAATAATGGCAAAAAATAGGAGTATCTGTTTCATAAGTTGATTCTAAAGGTGACGCCTTTAATAGTTATGGGTAATGTGTCTTACCGTAATCCTCAAATATAGTAAAACAAAGTAAATGAAAATAATCGTAAATAATAACAACTCATTGGTTTCTATTTATACGGTTAGTTTATTGTTTCCAAATTAAAATCAAGTATGTAATTCCCGTCATTATTTTAACTAAAAATCATTAAAGGTTGGGCTGGTTATAAAAATCTTATATTTAAGTCTCACTAAACAATGTAGTCCCCTACAAATGGTATTAAAACCTATATTTTGGTTTCTCCTATATATGGCAATATGGGGCGTTAAGTCGCAAGACCTGCCGCCAATTCAAAACTATGCACCTTTAACCTATGCAGCAGGTAATCAAAATTGGGGCGTATCACAAGGCCAGGACAAGAGTATTTATATTGCGAACAATAGCGGGCTGTTAATGTATAATGGAACGAAATGGGTGTTATATCCATCCCCAAACGGCACCCCTTTAAAATCCGTAAGGGTTATTGGTGACCGTATTTATACGGGTTGTTATATGGAATTTGGATATTGGACAAGAGATGCATTAGGTCAACTGGAGTATGTTTCCATTTCTTCAAAATTGACCCAGCCAATAGAAGAGGATGAGCATTTCTGGACCATTACAAAATTTAATGATTGGGTACTGTTCCGTTCCTTGGACCGCATTTATAGTTATCACATTAAAAATGGTACAATTGATATTGTAAATGCCAAAACTACTAGGGCAACATTATTTGAAGTCGATAGAAGAATTTATTTTCAAAGCATTGGAAAAGGATTATTTACCGTGGAAAATGGTAGGTCTGTTTTGGTGTCCGATGATGATATTTTAAAAAATGATATTGTAGTTGGTGCATTTTCGTTTCAACAAGCAATTTTATTGATTACCGAGCAACATGGGTGTTATTTGCTCAGGGGCAATAAGTTGGAAAAATGGGCAACGGCCAATGATCCTTTATTATCTAACATAAAAGTTTATAGTACTTTAAAATTGCACGATGGTTCTATTGTTATGGGTACCATTTCAAAAGGACTATTTATTATCGATATGCGGGGTATAGTTACCGCGCATATAGACCAGGAACAAGGTATTCATAACAATACCGTTTTGTCCATGTACCAAGATATGGACAAAAATTTATGGTTAGGACTGGACAATGGACTTAGTGTAATTAATCTTGAAACGCCATTTAAGGAATATGTAGACCATGTTGGCGAGTTGGGTGTGGTTTATACGGCAATTTTATATAAGGATGTTCTTTATTTGGGCACTAACCAGGGGTTGTTTTACTGGTCCAATACGAATACGGATAAATTTAAACGTATTGAAGGTACACAGGGCCAAGTTTGGTTGTTGAAGAATATTGACGGCACCTTGTTTTGTGGGCATCATACTGGAACGTTCGTTGTGAGGGAGAATACCGTTGAGAAAATTTCCGATTACCCTGGTACATGGGATATTCATCCTATGCCCGGTACTGAGAATTTATTGTTGCAGGGAAATTATGAAGGTTTAAGTGTTTTGAAAAAAGTAGGCAATGATTGGACTTTTGAAAATGTAATTGATGGATTTGAAAGTTCAAGTAGGTTTTTTGAATTCGTAGATGACCATCAAGTATTGGTAAACCATGATTACAAAGGTATTTTTGATGTTAGGTTGAATTCAGATTACACAAAGGTTTTGTCCGTAAAGCAAAAAGATTCTAAAGGTACGGGGTCTAGTTTGGTAGCCTATCACGATGATTTAATTTATACTACTGTCAATGGGGTTTTTAATTACGACAAGAACGGCAATGAATTTCTTAGGGATACAGTTTTGAACAGCAAATTTTTTGAAAATGACGATGCTATTATTGGTGTACTTAAACCAACGGATAATAACGAAAGGTTATGGGGTTTTTCCAATGATAATATCATTAATGTATCTCCCGGTATAATGAACGGCAGTCCGGAACAGGTTAAAATACCCATTCCAAAATTTTTCAGAAACGGTATGGGGGTTGTGGGTTTTGAATCTATTGTGGGTCTAGGTGACCAAACCTATTTAATAGGTACTTCAAATGGTTATGTTACCCTTAATTTGGATAAAGTTTTGCCAAAATCATATTCAGTCTCAGTAACTTCGATTTCCAAGGAATTTTATGATGCGCCTAGTATTCATATACCTATAAAGGATAATACGCTATTTGATTATACCGAGAATAACCTGAAATTTCAATACAATGTTCCTGAATACGACAAATTTACCGAGGTTTATTACCAATATAAATTAAATGGATTATATACGGATTGGAGCAGCTGGTCAACGGTACCGGAAGTGTCTTTTAAAAATTTACCATTTGGGAACTACACCTTACAGATAAGGGCTAAAGTTGGTAATGCACTTGTAGATAATGTCGCTATGTATAATTTTAAAATTGAAAGACCTTGGTATCTTTCAATTTATGTCATAATTATATATGTATTATTGGGTCTACTCCTTTTAATAGTAGTTCATAAGCTGTATAAAAGCTTTTACAAAAAACAACAAGAACAAATTTTAAAAGCGAACAGAAAACGGTTAAAGAGAAAAAAGTTAAAGGCGCAAAAGAAAATTATTCAAATTAAAAACGAACAGCTGCAGGATTTGATAGAAAGCAAAAATAGGGAGTTGGCTATTTCTACTATGAGTATTATCAAGAAAAATGAATTTCTAAATGCAATTAAGGATAAATTAAAGGATGGCCCGGTAAATGCACAGATTAAATCGGTAATAAAAACAATAGACCGGAATATAAACAATGAGGATGATTGGAAATTCTTTGAGAATGCATTTAATAATGCGGATAAGGATTTTCTAAAAAAAATTAAAAGCCTTCATCCTGAACTGTCCTCAAATGACTTACGTCTTTGTGCCTATTTGCGTTTAAATTTATCTTCTAAGGAAATTGCTCCGTTATTAAATATATCGCTTAGAAGTGTAGAGGTAAAAAGATATCGTCTTCGCAAAAAAATGAATTTATTACATGAAGAAGGACTCACCGATTATATAATGAGTTTATAATTCCACATCAAAAGCAAAATATACCACAACATTACCACAACAACTGTTTTAAAACGCCTCATAATTTATATGGCAATACTCTTTGTTTTGCGTGTTTTATTGATGATTTTATTTATTTGACCGTTATATTTTGAGATGTATGTTTTTTGTAGGGGTAAATTTTTAGGATTTCGTAAATATGACTATTAATTTGCAGTTGAAACTATTATAAATATGACCTATACCGGTAATGTTTTCATTATTGGTCTAATGGTAGATTAAATAGTACTTATTAACTCCAAAAAACAAATTAGATTATGAAAAACTTAATGTACATGTTTGTGGCATTACTTATGGTGTTCGTCAGTTGTGAGGACGACGATAGCTTTGACCCTGGACCGCTTTCTAACCTCGCGGTAACATCCCAAGTAAGTGATGATGGCTCAGGAATTGTCACTTTTAAACCAACCGCAACCGGTGCTAAATCATATACCTATGATTTTGGTGATGGAACCACTGGAGAGTCCTTAACTGGATATATCTCTAAAACATATTCTACTACTGGTGAAAATACCTATACCGTAACTGTTACCGTTATTGGATTTGATGGTTCTACTCTAACGGAAACCTTACAGGTTACGGTGGATGTACCTGCTATGAATTCAGATTTGGTCAATTTAATAACGGACGGAAGTTCCAAAACTTGGTTTCTCGCTGCTTCTCAGCCAGGCCATTTGGGCTTGGGTCCGGCTAGGGAAGGAATTGATGGTGATTGGTGGTATCCTAAATGGTATTCTGCCCAAGCATTTGAGAAGTGTGGAAGTGAAATATCAGATTGTTTTTGTGATGACGAATTGACGTTTACCGTTAATAGTAGTGGTGAGGTAACTTATGTTTTGGATAATAAAGGTCAAACATTCTTCAATGTTGGGCATAAAGCTGTTGTTGGTGGAACCGCAGATGAGGATTACTGTTATGATTTTGATACTAGTGGGGAAAAAGAAGTGACTTTTTCTGCGGTTGAGGGCAATGTGCCAGAGGCCGAAACAACTGGAATGCAAATGGAATTTTCCGATGGTGGTTTCATGAGTTATTATGTAGGTTCTTCAACGTATGAAATTTTATCGCTCAGCGAAGATTTGCTTTATGTAAGAACATATGATTCTATGAATCCTGATCTTGCATGGTATATTCGTTTTACGGCTGCTCCTTCAACAGGTGGGGAAGAAGAGAGCTTAGAGACTATATATACCAATTTGGTCTGGTCAGACGAATTTGATACGGATGGAGCTCCGGATCCGGCTAATTGGACGTTCGACCTCGGTGCAGGTGGCTGGGGAAATGGCGAGGCACAGGAATATACGGATAGTCCTGAAAATGTAATTGTCGAAGATGGTGTATTAAAGATTACCGCACGTGGCACCGGTAGCGGTGGTGGTGTTCAATATTATTATGATGATGTTACCTTGGTCGCGGCCGGTGGGTCTACTTCAGTTGTGCAGGATTTTGAAGGTGCAGCGCCCGTCTTCACGGATTTTGGTGGGGCGGCAACAGCTGTCATAGAAAACCCTGATGCCTCTGGCGAAAATACATCTGTAACGGTAGCTGAATCCACAAAGAATAATGGAGCCGAAGTATGGGCAGGTTCGTTTTTTGATGTTGATGCTGCTTTAGATCTTAGTACATATACAAGTATGGAAATAAAGACTTGGTCTCCGGCAGTTGGGGCAGTGGTTAGATTAAAACTGGAAAACCAGGCCAATGCCCAAGAATTTTATGAGGTAGATGCAACAACATCTGTAGTAGAAAGTTGGGAGACGCTGTCTTTTGACCTAAGTGCTGCTCCGGCCTTTACATATGATAGGGTGGTACTGTTTTTTGATTTTGGTGAAAGTCCAACTGGTGGTGCCGCGTACACCTCTGCAAGGATTAAATCTGAAAACTTGTTTGAGTTTACGTATGGTAGGGTTGAAATTAGGGCAAAACTGCCTTCTGCCGGCGGTACGTGGCCAGCTTTATGGGCTCTAGGAGCTAATTTTGATGAAGTAGGTTGGCCAGTATGTGGTGAAATTGATATTATGGAACACGTAGGTAATAATAACAATACCATAAGTAGTGCTTTACATTATCCTGGAAACTTTGGAGGTACTGCCGTAGTGGGGGCTACTTCTGTTCCTACTGCTACTACGGAATTTCATAATTATACCGTAGAATGGACGCCAGATAGTATAAAATTTGTTGTTGACGGGGAAATGGTTCATAATAGCCTGGTGAATTCTGATACCACACCGTTTAATAGCGATTTCTTTTTAATTATGAACATTGCTATGGGCGGCACACTTGGTGGGGCAATAGACCCTGCTTTTACAGAAGATACTATGGAAGTGGATTATGTTAGGGTCTACCAATAGTTAGAACTAATTTTAATAATTAAGCCATTGAATTTAATTCAATGGCTTTTTTTGTATTTGATATCGATTGAACTGTGTAATGCCATCTTATCAATTTAATTTAAATATTGGTATTAAACACTTTTGTAGAATAGATTAATAAAATCAAGGAATAAAAAGAAAAAGAAAAAAAACGAAAAAAATAGTAAACAATATTGGTATTTTTTAATATTTTCGTTTGTCCGTCATCACTATTAAGACAGTAATTAGATTGTCAAAGATGATTTAACGTAATTATTATGAGACATCTTCGATTTAGTTTCTTTGTTTGTTTAAGCATGCTGTTACCGTTTGGAACGGTAATGGAAGCCCAGTCCGGTACAGATAGGCAAAGGGTGTTGGTGCTTACCGATATTGAGAATGAACCGGATGATGCCATGTCTTTGGTAAGGTTTTTAACGTATGCCAATCAATGGGATGTTGAGGGATTAGTGGCAACAACCTCCGTACATCAAAAAAATGAAATTGCAACATGGCGCATTTATGAAATCTTGGATGCGTATGCAAAAGTTAGGAAAAATCTATTGCTACATGAACCTGACTATCCAGAAGTAGATTATTTGAGGTCGGTCGTAAAGGAAGGTCGTGCGGATTATGGAATGAATGCCGTAGGTGAAGGGATGGATTCTGAAGGTTCCGAATGGATTATTTATGTGGTGGATAAGGATGATGAGCGCCCTGTGTGGATACAGGTATGGGGAGGGCCCAATTGTTTGGCTCAGGCATTATGGAAGGTAAAGCATACACGTACGGAAGAGGAACTAAATAAATTTGTTTCTAAAATCAGGGTCTACACCATATCCGATCAAGATGATAGTGGGCCATGGCTTCGAAAAACATTTCTAGATTTATTCTATATCGCTAGTCCTGGTTTTCATGCTTATGGGGGGTATCACCATGCTACATGGACCGGTATAAGTGGAGATAAATTTCATGGGCGGTTTGCCGGTGCGGATTTTGAAATTGTGGATAATCCTTGGCTGGACCGGCATGTACGAAGTAAAGGTCCCCTAGGGGCGGAATATCCCCATATGGATTATCTAATGGAGGGCGATTCCCCCAGTTTTATGTATTTGATAAACAATGGTCTTGGAAATCCCGATCACCCAAATTGGGGAAGTTGGGGTGGTCGGTACGAGTTGTATCGCCCTAGAACAGAAAAATGGTTTTTGGAACCGGAAACCAGGCCTTTATGGAACAATGCGCAGGATGAGGTTGAAGGTAACGACGGTAGTTGGCATACCAATAATAAAGCGACTATTTGGCGTTGGAGAGAAGCTTATCAAAATGATTTTGTTGCCAGAATGGATTGGACCATAAAACCTTATGAACAGGCAAATCATCCCCCAGTGGTAAAAGTGAGCAATAAAAAAATGATTACCGCTAAGGTTGGGGACCGTATAGATTTAAATGCGGAAAACTCTACTGATCCAGATGGTGATACATTGTCGTTCAAGTGGTTCTATTATGGGGAGCCTGGCACTTTTACCAAATCTTCTGGAAGAACGGCTATGCCGGTTACCATAGAAAATGCCCATAGCGCCAAAGCTTATTTGGTCGTGCCAAAAGGTGCCCTGTTGGGAACAATGCATATCATTTTAGAAGTTACGGATCAAGGAAGTCCTGCCCTTACGAGATATGAGCGTGTAATTATTAATGTAGAATCATAATCGTCAAAGTTAAAAAGTAAAAATAATCCTATTGCAAAATGCGGAATCTAAGCAGGTAAGTTTGTTTATATTTATGAAAATTTACTATTTATAAAAATATGGCATACTTACCGAATAAAAGAAGGGAAAAGATTATTGAGTTCTTAAATGAAGATGGTTCCGCAAAAGTAGTGGACCTCGCTAAATTGTTTAAAGTGACCGAGGTGACCATCCGCCAAGATCTGGAAAAGTTAGAGGCTCAGGGTTTGATTATTAGAGAGCATGGTGGTGCTTTTTTAAAGAATATGGGGGACCAGGTTCGCAATTTCTCCTTGGTCAACCAAGAGAACATGGAATTAAAAGAGATCATTGCGCAAAAGTGTTTGGAATTCATTGAGCCCGGTGATACCATTATTTTGGATTCCGGTAGTACTACAACGGAAATAGCAAAAAAACTAGTAGGCTTTAAAAACCTAACAGTCATTACAAATGCATTAAATATAGCAATGATGTTGGGAACGGAGCCGGATATTGAAGTAATTATGACCGGAGGGGAATTTAAGCCGCCAACGTTGTCCTTAACAGGCCAGAAAGCGGCAGATTTTTTCAAGGGATTAAATGTGCAGAAGCTGTTTTTGGCCACGGCAGGAATTTCATTGAAAGCAGGGCTGACCTACCCGAGCATCAGCGATTTAATTGTAAAAAAGGCCATGATAGATGCGGCGGATATAACGTATTTGGTTGCAGATAGTACTAAAATAGGTAAAAGTGCCCTAGCTAGTTTAGGTGCACTATCCTTGATAGACTTTATTATTACCGACTCGGGAATGGAGGATAAGGACAAGGAAGTGTTTAAGGATAATGAAATTGAAGTGATTTTGGCCTAAATGTCTTGGACATAAACAAATTATAAATGAATAGTAAATCATCAATGTTAAGTATTGGCGTAATTATCGGTAATCGTGATTTTTTCCCGGATAGTTTAGTGGAAAAAGCACGTGTGGAAATCATAGAGGTATTTTCAAAATTAAATTTAGAACCCATTTTATTGGATAGTACCGACACCAAACTTGGCGGTGTAGAAACATTCAAGGAAGCTCAAAAATGTGCTGAGCTTTTTAAAAAACATGCCAATGAGATTGTTGGGGTATTAGTGCTTCTCCCAAATTTTGGAGATGAAAAAGGTGTTGCAGATACGCTTAAACTATCAAATTTGAATGTTCCTGTTCTAATACAGGCATACCCAGATGAACTTACTAAAATGAATGTTGTTAACCGGAGGGATTCATGGTGTGGTAAAATATCGGTTTGTAATAATTTATACCAATATGGTATTAAGTATTCATTGACGAGTCAACATGTATCTTTTCCTACCGATGCTACCTTTCAACAAGATTTAAAAGATTTTGCTGCAGTTTGTAGGGTCGTCAAAGGATTGCGGAATATTAGGATAGGTGCCGTGGGTGCAAGACCCGGTGCTTTTAATACGGTGCGGTATTCGGAAAAAATACTGCAGCGAAATGGAATTACGGTGACAACGGTAGATTTGTCCGAAATTCTTGGGAAGGCAAATAAGCTTACCTTAAATGATGCTTCTGTAAAACGTCATTTGGAGTCGATCAATGCATATGTACCCCAAGGAAAAACGCCCAACGAGGCCATGCTCCAAATCGCAAAATTAGATGTGGTACTAAAGGAATTCATGGAAGAATATGCGTTGGACGCTACGGCAATTCAGTGTTGGACGTCCCTTCAACAGAATTATGGTTGTAATGTATGCACAAGCATGAGTATTATGTCCGAGAATATGTTGCCCTCTGCCTGTGAGGTAGATGTTACCGGTACGTTGACCATGTATGCCATGCAATTGGCTTCCGGATCGCCTAGTGCATTAGTGGATTGGAACAATAATTATGCAGATGACCCCAATAAATGTGTTTTGTTCCATTGTGGAAATTGGGCAAAATCGTTTTTACCGGATATTAAAATGGATACGGCACCGATATTGGGAACAACGGTAGGTGTTGAAAATACCTATGGTGCACTAGATGGCAGAACACCTGCAAATCCCCTTACCTACGGTAGAATTAGTACGGATGATCCCAAAGGGATAATCAAGGTCTATCTTGGAGAGGGCGAATTGACCGATGACCCCCTTAACACTTTCGGTAATAGGGCCGTGGCCCAAATTCCGGATTTACAGCATCTAATGAAATATGTCTGTAAAAACGGTTTTGAGCATCACGTGGTAATGAATGCATCAAAAACCGGTGCTATTCTAGAAGAGGCTTTGGGCAATTATATGGGATGGGAGGTTTATAACCATTCATCGTAGGAACAATATGTAGTTGAAGAAAATATGCATCTATGATCATGACGGATAAGGAACTTAAATTAAAATCGGTAATACTTAGAAGAAATCTTCTAAAGTATATTTATAAGGCTAAGGCGGGTCATACCGGCGGAAGTCTATCTTGTATAGATATTTTAAATGTACTTTATAACAGTGTTTTAAATGTAGATCCTAAGGATTTTGGCAACCCTAACAGAGACCGGTATATTCAAAGTAAAGGCCATTGCGTAGAAGCACTTTTTGCAACTTTGGCCGATCGTGGTTTCTTTCCTGAGTCCGATTTGGAAACCTTGTGCGCATTCCGCTCCCATTATATAGGGCATCCTACCAAAAAAGTTCATGGGGTAGAGCAGAACACAGGTGCTCTGGGGCACGGACTGCCTATTTGTGTAGGTGAGGCAATTGCGGCCAAATTGGACAATAAATCGCATAGAATATTCACCCTTTTAGGAGACGGTGAATTGCCGGAAGGTTCAAATTGGGAAGCGTTTTTAGCGGCATCTCATTATAAATTGGACAACCTGTATGCCATTCTTGATAACAACAAACAGCAAATTACGGGAGCTAACAATGAGGTGATGAATACAGATTCTATCCATGAAAAATTGGAGTCCTTTGGATGGGCTGTTAAAGAAGTGGATGGACATAACGTTGCGGAATTACAAGATGTCTTAGATAATGGGCCATTTGAAACTGGCAAACCAAATTTTATAATAGCCCATACGGTAAAAGGTAAGGGTGTCAGTTATATGGAAGGTGTCTTAAAATGGCATCATGGGGTGCCTAGCGAAGAGCAGTATGCCTTGGCACAACAAGAATTAAAAGAAGCGGAAGCATTAATCTAGGGTAGTATGGAACTGGATAGAATAGAGGATAATCGTTTAAAATTAGGGAAAGCCAACCAAATTGTTTTTGCCGAAACCTTGGAGCGTTTAGCGGCAAATGATAAGGCCATTGTCGTGGTCACCAGTGACTCCAGAGGTTCTGGAAAGCTGGTTCCTTTTGGAGAAAAATATCCACAACAGATGGTAGAGGTCGGTATTGCAGAGCAAAACTTGGTGGGCGTTTCCGCAGGTCTGGCATCTGCAGGCAAAAAAACCTTTGCGGTTTCCCCGGCATGCTTTCTAAGCGCTAGAGCTTTGGAACAGATCAAAAATGATGTTGCCTATTCAAACAACCCTGTTGTTCTGGTGGGTATTAGTGCCGGGGTAAGTTATGGTGCATTAGGTACTACACACCATAGTCTACATGATTTTGCGGCGTTGAGGGCCATTAATAACATAACCATTATAGCACCGGCAGATAATTTTGAAACGGAACAAGTGGTGTTAAATGCGGTAAATTTTGGCTCACCGCTCTATATACGATTGGGTAAAAAGAATATGCCTTCCTTAAATGAGGAAAACAAGAATTTTGAAATTGGTAAAGGGCGTGTCGTAAAGGAAGGAAATGACCTAACGATCATCGCTACGGGTGAAACCGTTTATCCTGCTTGGTTGGCTGCGCAGAAGCTTGAAGATCAAGACGGTTTAAGGGCCAAGGTCGTAAGTATGCATACCATTAAACCTTTGGATATTAGATTATTGGATGAATTGGGAGAAGAAGGTAAACCAATACTTACCGTAGAGGAACATATGGTACATGGCGGACTGGGCGAAGCTTGTGCCAGTTATCTGCTCCAAAACGGATTCAATAACCCTTTTTCACTTATTGGCATACCAGATGAATATACGGTTACAGGTTCTCAACTGGAGATATTCAATCATTATGGTATTTCAGGGGAGGGTATATATGCCAAATGCAGGAAAATGTTATTATCAACACAATAGGGATATGACTGGGCAACCTTTATATTTTAGACTTAAAAGCATTGCAGTACTATGTATTGTAATGTGCATAGCCGGTTGCAATAGAAATAATGAAAATGCGCCCAAAAAAATGGCAATAGTGGTGTCTACTTTAAATAACCCTTGGTTTGTAGTTTTGGGTGAATCTGCGGCAGAGAGGGCTAGGGAACTAGGTTATGAAACCACTATTTTCGATTCGCAGAACAATACGGCAAAGGAAGCGGAGCATTTTGAGAATTTGATCGCTGCAGGCTATAGCGCAATATTGTTCAATCCAACCGATGCGGAAGGCTCGGTTAGTAATGTAAATAGGGCCAAGGAAGCGGGTATACCAACTTTTTGCATGGATAGGGAGGTGAATTCCTTGGACGGTCCGGTTACACAGATTATATCGGACAGCTTTTCGGGCTGTGTAGATTTAGGACAGTATTTTGTTCGTCAATTGAACAAAAAAGGAAAATATGTAGAATTATTGGGACTGGTTGGTGATAACAATACTTGGAACCGTTCCAAAGGTTTTCATAGCGTAGTCGATCATTTTCCAGATTTGGAAATGGTAGCACAGCAGAGTGCGGATTTTGATAGGAGCAAAGCAATGGAAGTGCTTGAATCCGTAATGCAGTCGCACCCGGATATCGATGCCGTATTTTGCGGTAACGATGCCATGGCAATGGGTGCTTACCAAGCCTTGGTCTCTGCAGGTAAGGCAGATAGTGTAATGGTTTTTGGATTTGACGGAGCCCAAGACGTTATGGATGCCATTAAACAAAAAAAAATTAAGGCGACAGCCCTTCAATCCCCTAAATTCATTGCACAGACCGCTGCGGAGTTGGCGGACAAGTATCTTCAAGGGGAGCGTGATATGGATAGAAAAATGCCCATAGCGGTTGAGGTGATTACCCAGGATAACATAGGTGAATTTGAGGCTTATGGCAGCGAAAACTGATATGAAAAAACCGATCAAATTTTTTATTATCGCCGTGACATTGGTCTTGGTGGGTTATAATTCCGTTTACTTTGAATCTTTGGATGTAAAGAATACGGCCAAAAATGCCGGCGTTTTTAATCCGGTTGAGTTTGTTAATCAATTTATGGGGGCCAAACTTCCCAATTTACCGGCAACAGATGCCAACGAACTCATAGGTTCCCTAGAATTGGATTTAGTGGGCTTTACTGCCGAAAAAGGACGCAAAATGGGAATTAGCAATGACTACTATTTTGTGGTGGAAGGCACCGGGGAGGTACAGGCCATTGAGGATGAAAATGTAATTCTGTCATTAATAGGTAATTCAAATAATAAAATAAGGATTGCAACGGATTTTATATTTGGCAATACAATCAGGGAAGCTACCGCCATTGCCAATATTGGTGATTTTCAAAATACTATGGATTTCAATGCAATATCCATGGCATTGAACGATAAGGTAAGAACCACTATTGTACCGCCTTTCTCCAAAGAAGTTAATATAAAGGATACGGTTTATTTCAAAGGAGGCGTAAAGGTAAATACCAAGAACCCAACATTGAAAAATCTTAGGGTTATTCCCTTAATCCTCAACATTGAATAAATAATGGAAGAGGACAACATTATATTACAAGCGGTCAATATCACCAAAAAATTTGCTGGTGTAACCGCTCTTGACAATGTTTCTATCAATGTACATAAAGGTAAGGTCAATGTAATAGTTGGTGAGAACGGTGCAGGTAAATCTACCTTAATGAAAATTTTATCTGGTGTTTATCCTGAATATGATGGCACACTTTTGCTGCAGGGCGAACCGGTTAATTTTTCCAACCCTAAGGATGCCATGTCCAAAGGCATTGCCATTATCCATCAAGAACTGAACTTGATTCCATATTTAAGCATTTCGGCCAACATATTTCTAGGAAGGGAAATTGTGGATTCCCTTGGCTTGCTCGATTTTAAAAAAATGAATGCCATTACCAAACGTTTATTGGAGCGCGTTGAATGTAATGTTCCTGCCACTACTTTTATATCTAGTTTAAGGGTAGGGCAACAACAGCAGGTAGAGATAGCAAAAGCCCTTTTGGAAGATGCCAAAGTGGTGATTATGGATGAACCCACTTCTGCTATTACAGATGCGGAAGTCGAAGTATTGTTTAGGATTATAGCTTCGTTAAAAAAACAACAGGTATCCATTGTATATATATCCCACAAATTAGATGAACTGTTTCTTATCGCGGATAGGTTTGTTGGTTTAAGGGATGGTAAAATGGTAGGTACTATAGAGAATGCTGAACAAGGCACAAAAGATGACTTGATCAGGCTCATGGTAGGTAGGGATATCACAAATTTATATATAAAGGATACTTTGCCTTTAGGCGATGAGATTTTTAAGGTGGAAAATATTTCACTTCCCAAGCCTTCCAATGCATCCCAGTTTTTGGTTAACAATGTCAGTTTTTCACTGCGCAAGGGCGAGGTGTTGGGGGTATTTGGACTTATGGGGGCCGGTAGGACAGAATTGCTCGAAACACTTTTTGGATTGCATAGCGAGCGCATGAGCGGTTCTATTTTTATAGACGGCAAAAAAGTGGATATACGTTCCGTTAAGGATGCAGTAGCCAATGGTATGGGTCTAGTACCGGAGGACAGGAAAAAAGATGGACTGGTACTATCAATGCCTATTTATAAGAATGTAAGTATGGCCAGTCTAGATCAGGTCATTGATAACGGTTTTATTAATAACAGGGCAGAAATTGGATTGGCGAAAAAATATATAGCGGACCTTAAAATAAAAACTCCATCACAAAACGAACGTTCCAAAAATTTAAGCGGGGGTAACCAGCAAAAGGTAGTTTTGTCCAAATGGTTGGCCACTACACCCAAAATATTATTTCTTGATGAACCAACCAGGGGAATCGATGTCAATGCCAAAAACGAAATTTACCACTGGATCAATACTTTAGCCAAAAGGGGCTTGGGGGTCTTGGTGGTATCATCAGAACTGCCCGAGATCATGGCTATATGTGATCGGATCATTGTTATGGGGAAATCAAGGATAACGGGTGAGTTCACTAAAAATGAGGCTACGGAAGATATTATTATGAACGCGGCAATTTTATGATCAAATGAATATAAAAACAACCCTGATAAGATTTCAGTCCATCATTGCGCTCTTAGTACTTTGTATAGTACTATCGTTTATGTCGGATAAATTTTTAACCCCTGAAAATGGATGGAATATCATGCGTCAAATTTCGGTCAATGTATGTATTTCCATTGGAATGACACTTGTCATTCTTACAAGGGGCATTGACCTGTCCGTTGGATCAATTTTAGCTTTAAGTGGTGCGGTGGCTGCCGGGTTGTTAAAGTATGGTATAGATGTTCCGTCCTTGAACTTATTTATTGGGTTTACCGTTTTTGGAGCTATTTTGGGCGGTTTATTCGTTGGTGGTGGCTTAGGTGTATTCAATGGATGGATGATTACAAAATTTAAAGTTCCTCCATTTGTTGCCACATTGGCCATGCTTACTATTGCAAGAGGGGCAACCATGTTATGGACCGGTGGATTTCCAATAACCGGATTAGGTGCACACTTTGCATTTATTGGTACAGGTTGGTTTTTAGGTATTCCCATGCCTGTTTGGATAACCGCCATATTGGTCGTAATAGCCGTTATCGTAACCAACAAGACAAAGTTTGGCAGATATATTTATGCTATTGGAGGTAATGAAAGTGCAGCACGTTTATCTGGGTTGCCCATCAATAAAATTAAGATTTGGGTGTATACCATAGCAGGCATTTTAGCGGCGGTTGGGGGTATTATTCTTACTTCGCGCTTAGATTCCGCGCAACCTAATGCAGGTTTTAGTTATGAGCTGGATTCTATTGCTGCGGTGGTTATTGGAGGAACTTCATTATCTGGCGGAAGAGGCTCAATTTTGGGAACCGTTCAAGGGGCTTTGATTATTGGGGTACTCAATAGCGGATTGGTATTATTAAACGTATCGCCTTTTTGGCAACAGATCATTAAAGGTTTTGTAATCTTACTTGCGGTTATTTTGGATCGTATAAACCACCCTAATGAAGAATAATTTTTTTAAGGGTTGTAAACACCTATATTTTTAATACATATGACCGCATCTTATATTTTATCCGTAGATCAAGGTACCAGTGGTACCAAAGCTATCATATTTGATGTTGATGGTAATATTATTGTCAAGGCATTTGAGCCTTTACGTTCCTATTATCCGTCACCCGGTTTTGTGGAGCAAGACCCAGAAGAGATTTATCAAAATGTGCTTACAGCAGTTAAAAATTGTTATTCTAAATTTTTAGAGGAATTAAATGGTGCGGATTATACCTTACTGTCATGTGGAATATCTAACCAACGGGAAACTTTTGTGGTCTGGGACAGTTCTGGCAAACCCTTGTACAATGCAGTAGTATGGCAATGTAAAAGGTCTGCTGATATTTGCGATGAATTAAAAAGGCAAGGTTTGGAAGAGATGGTGAATTCAAAAACGGGACTGACCATTGACCCTTATTTTTCCGCTACTAAAATGATTTGGTTGGTTGACCACGTACCGGCCGTATCCCTAGCTTTACAAAGAAAAGATGCCTTTTTTGGAACAATAGACACTTGGCTCCTTCATAAACTTTCCGGTCATCAGCATTATGCTACAGATCACACCAATGCTTCTAGAACGTTATTATATAATACATATAATTTGAGATGGGATGATGAATTGTTATCAAAATTTGGATTGATAAACCTTAACCTTCCTAAGGTGCAAAACTCGGCATATAAGTTTGGTACTTCTGATTTTAATGGAATTTTTCATGAAAAAATTCCTATTACGGGAATAATTGGGGATTCTCATGCCGCATTTTTTGGTGAAGAATGTTTTGAAATTGGTATGGCCAAGGCCACTATGGGTACCGGTTCATCTATGTTGTGGAATACGGGAGGTAAGGCTGAGCAGAGTGGTAACGGTATACTGACAACCGTTGGTTGGAGTTTGCCAAATCAGCTACATTTTGCTTTAGAAGGTGTTATCGTAAGTTGTGGTGCTACCTTAGAATGGTTAAAAAACCAATTAGGACTATTTGCCGGTCATGAACAAATAGAAGCTTTGGCTACTTCAGTTTCAAGTAATGAAGGCGTTTATCTTATTCCGGCGTTTAGCGGTATTGGTGCACCACATTGGCAAAAGGACTGGAAGGCTTCAATACATGGTATTACCTTTGGTACTACCAAGGCTCATTTCGTACGAGCAGCTTTGGAATCCATAGCATATCAGATTAAAGATGTGGTTCTTGCAATTGAACAGGAAACTGGGCAACCACTAAGAGAACTTCGGGTAGATGGAGGTATTACGGCCAATGGTTTTTTAATGCAATTTTTGGCCAATGTACTTCAAACACCGGTTACTAATATTGGTATAACCGATGTTTCTGCAAGGGGAGCGGCCCTGATCGCCGGTATGGGTGCGGAATACTGGAAAGAAATTAGTGATCTGCCTAAAGCTTCATATGAAGACTTTAAAAAATACGAACCTAAAATATTGAACAAGGACATGGTGTCTGCGTATGAAACTTGGCAAAGGTTATTAATTAACAAGAAAGAATAGTGCTCATATCTTGCTATTTCATAGTGACCATAGTTTATTCAAATAAATGCTTTTAACCTTATTAAAAGTGGAATTTTTTCTTAATGTAATGTTAAGTGGTGTATTTTTGGGTAAAATAGCACATAAACTGGATAATTATATTGATTTATAAACAATATATGTTTTAGACCTTTGTCATGTATAATTGCTAAGAATTTAAAACATGAAAAATATAAAATTTTATCCAACGGTTTGGCAAACAATTCCTTTCTCCTTAGATATGTTAGATATTTGGAAGAAAAAAACCAAGAAGAAAACAAAAGTAAAGAATTAGGTCAATGACCATAAAATAACAAAAATGAAAAAGCCCCTGTTAAGGGGCTTTTTTAATGTAATTTTTTTAACAATATGGGCTATGTGTTAAAAGTTAAACAATCCCTATAAGGGCTAAAAAAGATCCTACTGCAACTACCGCCAAAAATGCGTTCATTGCAATAATGAGAATGGATAGATAAGTATCTACCCCCGTTTTAAATGATAAATCGTTCATAACATTACCTACTTTAAAGTTATATATCTTAAAGTTAGCCGATATTTCCAAATTTAATCGCACAAATGTTGTAAAGTCCTACAAATTAGATGTAAAGCCTTACTTTGTTGTGGTGAGATGAAATCTATATGGTACATAAACGGAGATACGTAGCATTATATCGAACTTTTGACCGAAGCTCTTAAATT
Source organism: Maribacter sp. MAR_2009_72 (assembly GCF_007827235.1). Lineage (NCBI taxonomy): Bacteria > Pseudomonadati > Bacteroidota > Flavobacteriia > Flavobacteriales > Flavobacteriaceae > Maribacter > Maribacter sp. MAR_2009_72. Next base: position 3,430,113 of record NZ_VISB01000001.1, read on the forward strand.
TTAGCTGGGTAGATTATCGTAATAATGGCTAAATTTTTTAAATCCATCCAAACCAGTCTGCCAATCCTGCAAGGGGTATTGCAATTAAAATACCTATCAGGCAGGCAATCATCAATTTTAAAAATCCGTTTAGCATTTTAACTCCTGCTGTAATTTCTTTTTCCATGATCATAATTCTATAGTTCTGTACTCAAGATATGAATTATGGGCTAAGTTGCTGTGGAATAAGTGGATAAATCGACCAAAGTTGAAAATTATCTTTGTAAAGTAGTATTATGCAAAAAGCCTCCATAGGTTGATCTATATATTTTCATCGACCTATTTTTAAAGATTATCCTTCCGTTTTAAACACATTATTTGGAAGTAAGGTATGTATTGTTGCCATAATTTTATCGGTAGCTCCACTTTCCTGATGAATGAATTTTTTATTAATGGATCCGGTATTCCTGCGTAGGTCAATATCTTCAAAAAAACGGTCTACGTTGAATTTAAAATCTTTAAAATTGTGTACGGGGAGAACTCCTTTAGCCGCAACTAAATTTTCAGCTTCAATAAATCCTTTATAATGAGGCCCAATGAGGACCGGTATGCCAAAAACCGCGGGTTCCAACGTATTGTGTAATCCTGTGGCGAAGCCTCCGCCCACATATGCAATGTCCGCATAACTGTATATTTTGGTAAGTAATCCTATGGTATCTATAATAAGGACATCATAATCCTGTATTTGCGCGTTATTAAGTTCTGAATAACAAATTGTAGGTTTCAGTATGGCCTTTTTAATTGAATCTATATGGGAGGCTTTAACGGTATGTGGGGCAATAATGAATTTAATGGGCAATTGACTTTGGTTGATATAGGCCGTGACGAGTTCTTCATCTTCTGGCCACGTACTGCCACCTACAAAACAAAATTTGCCCTTTGTAAAGGTATCCATGAAAGTCAAATTATTGTTGCGTTTTAGTATTTCCATAACCCTGTCAAATCTTGTGTCTCCAGTTATACTGACATTGCTATGGCCAATTGAATTCAATAAGGTTTTTGAATCTGTGTTCTGAACAAAGAAATGCGTAAAATTAGCAAGTGCTTTTCGCATAAACGACCCATACTTTTTAAAATAGATCTGCTCTTTTTTAAACAGTGCGGAAACTAAAATGGTAGGTATTTTCTGTTTGTTCAACATACGTAGATAATTGGGCCAAATTTCATATTTGATAAAAATGGCCAACTCCGGATTCACCGCTTTAATAAATTCTGATGCGTTATGTTTGGTGTCTAATGGTATGTAACAAATAACGTCAGCAACGTTACTGTTTTTTTTTACTTCATAACCAGAAGGGGAGAAAAAACTAAGAACCAATTTATGTAAAGGAAAATCCTTTTTCAATTGTTCTATGATTGGTAACCCTTGTTCAAATTCTCCTAATGATGCCGCATGTATCCAAATAGTACGATCGTTCTTGGCGATGTTATTTCTTAGTAGCGCCATACTTTTTTTACGACCGTTTACAAAAAGAGCAAGTTTGGCACTAAATGGTGCTGCCAGTGCCAATAGACCAGTAGCGATAATGCCGATAAGATTGTAGAGAAAGGACAAACTGTTACTTTTGCGCTAAATTACGTTTCTTTCGATAAAATTAGTGTCGGCCGTTTCGTATTTTTGTAAGACTTCACGTAATTCCATAGAATGAAAAAGATACAAATGGTAGACCTTAACGGGCAATACCAAGAAATTAAGGAGCAAGTAAATACAGCCATTGCTGAAATTTTGGAAACCTCTGCATTTATTAACGGCCCAGAAGTTCATGCGTTTCAAAAAGAACTTGAAGACTATTTAAATGTAAAACATGTCATTCCATGTGCCAATGGTACGGATGCTCTTCAGATTGCTATGATGGGTCTGGGATTAAAGCCCGGTGACGAGGTCATTACCGCAGATTTTACATTTGCCGCCACTGTAGAGGTCATTGCACTTTTGCAGTTAACGCCTGTTTTGGTTGATGTTTATCCAGATACTTTTAATATTAATGTTGAGGCTATTGAGAAGGCCATAACTCCTAAAACAAAGGCAATTGTACCTGTTCATTTATTTGGTCAATGTGCCAATATGGATGCTATAATGGCTTTAGCCAAAAAACATAATTTATTTGTAATTGAAGATAATGCACAAGCAATAGGGGCAAAGTACTATGCCAGTGACGGCACTAAATATATGGCTGGTGGCATAGGGCACGTAGGCGCTACCTCTTTTTTTCCTTCCAAAAACTTGGGTTGTTACGGGGATGGAGGTGCTATTTTCACTAATGATGATGATTTGGCACACATAATTAGGGGTGTTGTAAATCATGGCATGTATGAAAGATATCATCATGATGTGGTAGGGGTCAATTCTAGGTTAGATGCTATCCAAGCTGCTGTATTACGCGCAAAATTACCCAGGTTAAATGGTTATTGCGAAGCAAGAAGAAATGCGGCACGTGCCTATTCAAAGGCATTTGAAGGTCAAAAACATATTATTACGCCAAAAACGGTTACCCATTGTGACGGTATTTGTGACATCTGTGAATGTCATGTATTCCATCAATATACCTTACGTATTACGAATGGTAAGCGAGATGCCCTGGTTCAATACTTAAACAAGATCAATATACCTTGTGGTGTCTATTACCCTATTCCCCTACACAGACAAAAGGCATATGCAGATGAGCGCTATAAGGAAGAGGATTTTCCGGTAACCAATCAATTGGTTACGGAAGTCATTTCCTTACCAATGCACACAGAATTGGATAGTGAGCAGATTAACCATATTACGGATATGGTTATCGGGTTTGTTAATGAATAGCAATCAGGTTTCTTACTTTTGAACAACGCAGAAATAGAATTAAATGAAAATATTAGTTACAGGTGGATTAGGTTTTATAGGTTCTCATACCGTTGTTGAGCTTCAGGAAAAAGGGTTTGAGGTGGTCATTATCGATGATTGCTCCAACTCTGATGAACAAGTTTTAAACGGCATTACGGCCATTACAGGTAAGAGGCCGGAATTTGAAAAGATTGACCTAAAGGAGAAGGATAAAGTAGAGGATTTCTTTAAAAGACATCAAGATGTAGCAGGTGTTATACATTTTGCGGCGTCCAAAGCGGTTGGTGAAAGTGTTGAAAAACCGCTATTATATTATGAGAACAACATAGGTACGTTGGTCTATATTTTAAAGGAACTGTGCAAGAAGAACAAGGCTAGCTTTATCTTTAGTTCATCCTGCACGGTTTATGGACAGGCCGATAAAATGCCAATTACGGAAGACGCACCGGTAAAGGTCGCAGAATCCCCATACGGCAATACCAAGCAAATGGGCGAGGAAATTATAGCGGACACCTGTAAGGTAACCCCTGGATTAAATGCTATTGCCCTAAGATATTTTAATCCTATGGGTGCACACCCTAGTGCTGAAATTGGAGAATTGCCAAAAGGTGTTCCACAAAATTTGGTACCCTTTATCACGCAAACAGGTATTGGACTAAGGGACCAACTCGCTGTTTTTGGTGATGATTACCCTACTGAGGACGGTACATGTATAAGAGATTATATCTATGTGGTCGACCTGGCAAAAGCGCATGTGGTAGCCTTGGAGCGTTTATTGGATGGAAAAAATGCTGATTATTACGAAGTGTTCAACGTGGGCACGGGTACAGGAAGTTCAGTCTTAGAGGCTATACAAAGTTTTGAGCGTGTATCCGGAAAAAAATTAAATTATAAAGTAGTTGATAGGCGTCCTGGCGATATTACCACTGCATATGCGGATACTACAAAGGCAAATGAGATTTTAGGTTGGAAATCTGAATATACTTTGGATGAGGCCATGAAATCTGCATGGGTGTGGGAACAGAAGATAAGAGACTGAATTTAATGGATTTTGCACTAAAAATAAGGGGAAATATAGCTATATTTCCCCTTATTTAATTTATATCTCGCTGCATATGAAAACTATTTTTACATTTTTATCATTATTGACTTTTGCATTGGTCAATGCCCAGGACACCTATTTACAATGTGGAAAAATCGTGGATATTGAATCTGGCAAGGTACTTTCGGAAAAAACAATCATTGTATCGGGAAACAAAATTAAGGGAATAGAAAATGGATTTGTTACGGGGTCATCCTCAGATGAACTTATTGACTTAAAGGATAAAACCATATTACCAGGTTTTATTGATATGCATGTACATATTGAGAGCGAGTCCAGCCCTTCGCGCTATTTGGAAAGATTTACCAAGAACGAGGCAGATGTTGCTTTTCAATCTACTGTCTATGCAAAAAGAACTTTAATGGCCGGATTTACTACCGTTAGGGATTTAGGTGGGTCAGGGGTAAATATTTCATTAAGGGATGCCATAAATAAAGGAATAGTCGTAGGACCAAGAATATTTACTGCCGGCAAGTCCTTGGCAACTACAGGGGGACATGCAGATCCTACCAATGGTACGCGTAAGGATTTAATGGGTGATCCAGGGCCAAACGAGGGGGTCGTTAATTCTCCAGAAGATGGAAGGAAAGCGGTTAGACAGCGCTATAAGGATGGTGCGGATGTAATTAAAATTACTGCAACTGGCGGAGTATTAAGTGTGGCAAAAAATGGACAGAATCCGCAATTTACCCTTGAGGAAATTAAGGCGATTACAGAAACTGCAAAGGACTATGGTATGCTTACCGCTGCTCACGCCCATGGAGATGAAGGTATGCAAAGGGCAATAAAAGGAGGTATAAAAACCATTGAGCACGGCACCTTAATGTCTGAGGAGACCATGGGCTTAATGGTGGAATATGATGCATATATGGTACCAACATTATCCGCTGGAAAGGAGGCTGCTAGATTGGCTGAAATTCCAAACTATCTGCCGCCCGTAGTAGCCAAGAAAGCTTTGGAAATAGGTCCTAAATTAGAAGCGACATTTGCCAAAGCTTATAAGAAGGGTGTTAATATTGCTTTTGGTACGGATTCCGGGGTGTCGCCACATGGAGAAAACGCAAAGGAATTTATATATATGGTCAAAGCAGGTATGCCAATTATAGAATCGTTAAGGTCTGCAACCATCACCAACGCCAAACTGTTAGGAGAAAGTAAATTAGGTTTGATAAAGGAAGGTTTTATTGCGGATATTATAGCGGTCAATGCTAATCCAATAGAAAATGTGGAAACCTTGACCAATGTAATCTTTGTTATGAAAGAGGGTGTAATCTATAAACAATAGCCGCCAAGCTATAGATTGTTTTTAATGAGAATTAATGTAAATAATAGCACAGAATTATTGCAATTGACCAAAGAGCAAAAATTGCTAGGGCAATTACAAAAACAAATTAAAAAGGATTTTATCTCGGCCAATGTACCTTTACAAATACCAACTGATGTTGAATTAAAGGCGTATGTTTCCATTATAATGGAAAAAGTATACGTTTTGTTAATGGAGCGTTTTCCAGATTATCTTAATTTGTTGTATGTCATAGATGTTCCGGAACGCGATTTTAAGCACATAAAAATTACAGATACGGTTGAAGTTGCCGCCCAAGTCACCTTTTTGATTCTAAAACGGGAATACCAAAAGGTTTGGTATAAGAATACTTATCAATAGATAATACCTTAATATATAGTATTTAAGCTTCCTAAACTTTAATGTAAATTCCTTTTTTGTCCATTATATATCCTACCAACCAGCAGGTCAACATAATCCATAAAGCAAATAATAACGAGCCAAAATAATTGCCGGCAATTGAGATAAAGATATTATCGGCTATCCAATTATAGGCCATAGTACCAGTAGTTTTTATTTCTGCCAAAGAAATTATAAAGAGTTCGGACAAAAGATAGATGAACAGCGTATTTCTTCCAAACACTTCAAAAAAGTAGGTCCATTTTCCCGGTTTTGACATATCCAATAAATACATTAGGATAGCGATAATGACAAGGTCTATACCACATGTTAGCAATACAAAGGAGCTTGACCAAAGTTTTTTGTTGAATGGCATTATTTGGTGCCAAGCAAATCCTGCTACGATCAACAGTGCCGCTATCATAAGAAGTTTGGCTACCGTTTCAAAATGCTGTCCTTTATTTTGAATGAATTTCCCTGTTAGGTATCCTGCAATAACGTTTACAACGGCAGGCAAGGTGCTTAACAATCCTTCTGGGTCAAAAGCCACCCCTCCGTTGCCGTGATACATATGGCTAGGGCCAATAAGCAATTTGTCCAGTTTTAATACGGCATTGCCCGTCAATGTCAAATCGCCAAATACCACCAGTATTACATTATATATAATGAGCGAGGCGATGCTGAAGATAACTACCGTTCTTGTCTTGAAATAATGTATTAGCACGGCAGCAATTAAATAACATAAAGCAATACGTTGTAACACTCCAAAAATTCTGGTTTCGGATATTGGTTTTAAATGTCCGTCTTCAAAAAAAGGAAACCAATACATTAGAAAGCCTAAAAGAAATATAATAGCAAAGCGTTTAAAAATTTTCTTTAGAAATGCCGCATTTCCCAAGGTTTGGTATTTTTTCATGCTAAAGCTCATAGCATTTCCCACAACGAATAAAAAGGTTGGGAAAACTAGGTCGGTAAGGGTAAATCCATTCCATACGGCATGTTTTAAAATCCCAAAACTGGTATCCCCATTTCCGGGGGAGTTTACTATGATCATTAGGGCTACATCCATACCCCTAAATACGTCTAGGGAAAGATACCTGTTTTTTAATGTGTTCATTTTGGTTGGTTTGGTTGGTGTTGAAAGGTAAATAAAATTAAAAGTATACTCGAACAAATGGCATCAATGCGTTTGCATAAATACTTTTTTGTTCGTTGAACAAAAGGTCATAACGTAGGCCAACAGTAATATTACGTGTACTGTAACCGGCGCCTATGAAAAATGCGGGAAGCCAATAATTATCGGATATACTGTTTGTGGAAGTGGCAATGGTACGGTTTATGCGCAATTGTTCGTATTCTGTGGACAATTGTAATTGAGGAATTGGGTTGTAAAGAGATAGCACGCTACCCCCATAAGCCAAGAACTTGTTGTCGTTGAATTTGGAATAGTTGAAATTTAAACTTGTACCAGTGGCCAATTGGTCGTTGAACTGGTAAATTGCACTTGGGGAAATTGATCCATTAAAGCCATTGTTAGTGAAACCTAGTCCTATTCCGCCTCCAAACCTTACATGGTTCCAAAAATCGGAGTTTTTAACGGAATTTTGACTGTTACAAAAATTGTAAAAAAGAAGAATTATTCCCGTAAACATTAATTTTGACACCCTCATTAACAGATTTTGTTTTAAAGTTCAACTTTTTTCAATAATACATAACATTCTTCCGTTAGATATCGTAAATGTTGTATTTTTGTTCAAATTTATTCTAAATATACAGAAAGTAATTCATGGATAAATATTCCTTTTTGAATACCGCCCATACCTCTTTTTTTTCAGAGTTATATGATAAGTATTTAGTGAATCCAGATAGTGTTGAGCCAAGTTGGAGAGCCTTTTTTCAAGGTTTTGATTTTGGAATGGAAACCTCTTTGGATGAACTAAGTTTTGATGAAAATCGAACCACTGTAATGGTCAATGGGGCCAAGAGTGAAATGCCTCAATCCTTGCAGAAAGAATTCCAGGTCATTCGTTTGATCGATGGGTACAGGGGTAGAGGACACCTCTTTACCAAAACAAATCCGGTGAGGGAAAGAAGGCATTACGAGCCTTCTTTGGACATAAAGAATTTTGGTCTGGAAAGCTCTGATTTGGAAACTGTATTTAATGCAGGTGATATTATCGGGATAGGGCCAAGTCCTTTAAAGGAAATCATAAGGCATTTGCAAAGCATCTATTGCGATGCCATTGGTGTAGAGTATATGTTCATTAGAAACCCTGAAAGGGTCAAGTGGATACAGGATTGGATAAATGTTAATGATAACCATCCGGATTTTGGTCCTGAAAGAAAAAAACACATCCTAAAGAAATTAAACCAGGCCATATCATTTGAAACCTTTTTACACACCAAGTATGTAGGGCAAAAACGATTTTCCCTAGAAGGGAACGAATCATTGATTCCTGGCTTGGACGTAATTGTGGAACGTGCTGCGGAAATGGGAGTGGAACAGTTTGTTATGGGAATGGCACACCGTGGTAGGTTAAATGTACTTACCAATATTTTCGGTAAATCCGCTAAGGATATCTTTAGTGAATTTGACGGTAAGGATTATGAGCAAGAAATTTTTGATGGGGATGTAAAATACCATTTAGGGTGGACATCTGACCGAAAATCTGATAACGGAAATAAGATAAAAATGAATATTGCGCCAAACCCATCCCATTTGGAAACGGTTGGTGCGGTCGTTGAAGGTATAGCAAGGGCAAAGCAAGATGCGGACTATAAGGACAACTTTTCAAAAGTATTGCCTATTGTCGTTCATGGTGATGCAGCTATTGCTGGACAAGGTCTAATTTATGAATTGGTGCAAATGGCAGGCCTGGATGGGTATAAGACCGGTGGTACAATTCATATTGTTGTAAACAACCAGATCGGATTTACCACTAACTATTTGGATGCAAGAACATCTACCTATTGTACGGATGTAGCTAAAGTTACCCTAAGTCCCGTACTTCATGTAAATTCTGATGATGCAGAGGCTGTGGTACATGCATCACTTTTTGCATTGGAATATAGAATGCGTTTTGCAAGTGATGTATTTATAGATTTGTTAGGGTATAGGAAATATGGACATAATGAAGGGGACGAACCCAGATTTACCCAGCCAAAATTATATAAGGCCATTGCAAAGCATAAGAATCCTAGGGATATCTATGCGGAACGCTTGATCAAAGAAGGTATTATTGATGATACCTATGTGGCGCAGTTAGAGAAACAGTATAAGGATTCTTTGGAGGAAAAACTTGAAGACTCCAGAAAAGAGGATAAAACTGTAATCACTCCTTTTATGGCAGATGAGTGGAAAGGATTTGAAAGCGTACGTGAGTGGGAAATGATGGATGCGGTAGATACAACCTTCAATAAAGAAAAGCTTACAAAGATTGCCAAAGTAATTACCGAACTGCCCAAGGGCAAGAAGTTCTTGCGCAAAGTGGAGAAATTGGTCAAGGATAGATACAATATGTATTTTAAAAACGATAATCTTGATTGGGCCATGGGAGAGCTTTTGGCTTATGGCACTTTATTAGAGGAAGGTTTTGGGGTACGTATTTCCGGACAGGATGTTGAGCGTGGTACGTTTTCCCATCGTCATGCGGTAATGAAGGTAGAGGAAAGCGAAGAAGAGGTTATTCTATTGAACCATTTATCTGAACAACAAGCAAGGTTCCAAATTTACAATTCGCTATTATCGGAATATGGAGTTGTAGGTTTTGATTATGGCTATGCTATGGCAAGTCCTAATACGCTAACGATTTGGGAAGCCCAGTTTGGTGATTTTAGTAATGGTGCCCAAATCATGATCGATCAATATATTTCTGCTGCGGAAGATAAATGGAAACTTCAAAACGGATTGGTAATGTTGTTGCCCCATGGTTATGAAGGTCAAGGAGCAGAACATTCATCCGCAAGGATGGAACGGTACCTGCAATTATGTGCAAAGGATAATATGTATATCGCAGATGTGACAACACCGGCACAAATGTTCCATATACTCCGTAGACAAATGAAGGCCAATTTTAGAAAACCGTTGATTATTTTTACGCCAAAAAGTTTGCTTAGGCATCCTAAGGCAGTTTCTAAAATTTCAGATTTGACCGATGGGGGATTCAAAGAAGTTATAGACGATGATGCTGTTGAGGTCAAGAAAGTCAAAAGTCTTGTGTTCTGTACTGGTAAATTTTATTACGATCTTCTTGCGGAAAGGGAGAAGTTAGAGCGTGCAGATGTTGCTTTGGTCAGGGTTGAACAATTATTTCCGTTGCCAGACGAACAAATGAAAGAAATAATAGCCAAATACAAGCATGTAGATGATTTGGTTTGGGCTCAGGAAGAACCTAGGAACATGGGCGCTTGGAGCCATTTGCTAATGCATTTTAGTGATGTGCAGAAATTTAGGGTTGCATCTAGGCGTTTTTACGCGGCGCCTGCTGCAGGTAGTGCTGTAAGGTCTAAAATGCGCCATCAACAAGTAATAGATTATGTTTTTGACAAGTCAAAAAATAATATGTTCAAACCAAAAAATAAAATATAACATATCAAATTATAGAAAGAATGATTCTAGAAATGAAGGTCCCTTCCCCGGGAGAGTCTATCACAGAGGTAGAAATAGCGGAATGGTTAGTTGAAGATGGGGATTACGTAGAAAAAGATCAGGCAATCGCTGAAGTAGATTCGGACAAAGCTACTTTGGAATTACCAGCGGAAGCCAGTGGGGTGATTACATTAAAAGCAGAAGTTGGCGATGCTGTTGAAGTAGGCGCTATTGTTTGTTTGATCGATACAGGGGCGGAAAAACCAGAAGGCTCGGATGAAAAGTCTAATGAAGCCACTGAAAAAGAAACAGCTCCAGTTCAAAAAGAGGCTGAAAAAGCCCCGCAGCCAGTACAGGCTAAAGAAACATATGCTTCTGGAGTAGCTTCCCCCGCGGCCAAAAAAATATTGGACGAAAAAGGAGTGGATAGCACAACTGTAAAAGGAAGTGGTCGTGATGGTAGGATCACCAAGGAGGATGCGGTAAACGCTGTTCCTTCAATGGGTACGCCAACCGGTGGAAATAGGGGAGAGACTCGTTCCAAGTTATCTATGCTACGAAGAAAGGTAGCAGAAAGACTTGTATCCGCAAAGAACGAAACGGCTATGTTGACCACATTCAATGAAGTGGATATGAGCGCCATTTTTGAACTTCGTGATCAGTATAAAGTAGATTTTAAAAACAAGCATGGGGTTGGTTTAGGATTTATGTCATTCTTTACCAAGGCAGTTGTAAGGGCACTAGAAATGTATCCTGCGGTAAATTCCATGATAGATGGCAAAGAAATGATTTCTTATGATTTCTGTGATATCAGTATAGCGGTATCCGGTCCAAAAGGACTTATGGTTCCCGTTATCAGGAATGCTGAAAATTTGACGTTCAGGGGAATAGAGTCAGAGGTTAAACGGTTGGCAATTAGAGCCCGTGAAGGGGAGATAACCGTAGATGAAATGACCGGTGGAACTTTTACCATTACCAATGGTGGGGTATTTGGTTCTATGCTATCTACGCCTATCATAAATCCTCCACAAAGTGCCATATTGGGTATGCACAATATTGTGGAGCGTCCTATAGCAAGGGAGGGGGCTATTGCCATAGCTCCAATTATGTACGTAGCATTGTCCTATGACCATAGAATTATTGACGGCAAGGAGTCTGTAGGATTCTTGGTAGCGGTTAAGGAGGCATTGGAAAATCCTACGGAGCTGCTTATGGACAATAATGTAAAAAAAGCCTTGGAAATGTAAATTTTCAAAAATTATAGATACTTATGTAAAAAGCGTTGGGCAGGTCTCAACGCTTTTTTGCCTTTAAGTACAAACGTTTTTTACCATAATCAATAATTGCATTGGATTTTTTGAGGATGTCCGCACCTATAATTCCGTTTACAGGTTCGGCATTATGAGCAGTCAGTGCTTCATTAACATGTTTAAGGTCAAATAGGACAATTTTAAGTTTTTTATATTCCCAAGATCCTATGTGGACCGTATTTTTTTTGGAAACCAAGGTGTCCATATTCGTGGCTCCCGCACCGGCCGCCTTAATTTTTGATTCTTTTGAAATTAATCCAAAATCATCTATTTGATCTATGCCGATACATGTGTTAGATGCACCGGTATCTAAAATAAATCTACCCGTAATATCATTGATTTTGGCATTTAACTCAAAATGGTTGGTGGCCGTAAGGGTTAACGGTATGCAAACGTATTTTTTTTTCTTAAGAAAGTCCTTGAGACTGCTCATATATAATTTTTTGTCAAAGATAATTCTATTTTTGCGCTATGATAATAACAGATACGCATACCCATTTATATAGCGAGGCTTTTGACGATGATAGAGAAGAGGTTATAAGAAATGCTATTGATCAGGGGGTGAAACGTTTTTTTATCCCTGCAATTGATTCTACTTATACTGAACGTATGTTGTCCTTGAAAGAGTTGTTTCCGGACCATGTTTATCTCATGACAGGCTTGCATCCTACACATGTTAAAGAGAATTACATGGACGAACTTTTACATGTAAGAGAATTATTGTCCCGGCATCAATATTATGCCATTGGTGAAATAGGAATTGATCTGTATTGGGAAAAAAAATTTTTAAAAGAGCAGCAAGAGGCTTTTAAGTATCAAATTCAATTGGCAAAAGAACATCAATTACCTATTGTAATACATTGTCGTGATGCTTTTGATGAAGTGTTTGAACTTTTGGAAGAGGAAAAAGGAAACGATCTAAGGGGTATTTTTCATTGTTTTACCGGTACATTTGATCAGGCAGAAAAGGCAATTTCATATAATATGAAATTAGGTATTGGCGGGGTGGTAACTTTTAAGAATGGCAAAATAGACCAATTTTTGGATAAAATTAATTTAAAACATCTTGTCTTGGAGACCGATGCACCTTATCTGGCACCTACACCTTATCGTGGTAAGCGCAATGAAAGTGCTTATATTGTTAACGTTTTGGATAAGTTGGCCAATCTGCATAACATATCGGGTGAAGAACTGGCAATGATAACAACTAATAATTCCAAAGCGGTATTTGGTATTTAAAACTAAACGAAGATTAATTTGAGTTCAAAAAAAAGTAGAATTTTATTGATCTATACTGGTGGAACCATTGGTATGATGAAAGATTATGTCTCTGGGGCACTTAAGGCGTTCGATTTTTCCCAATTGCTGAAAAGTATACCTGAACTAAATCAATTGGATTGTACCATAGCCAGCCTTTCCTTTGAATATCCTATAGATTCATCTAACATGAATCCGGACCACTGGGTAGCAATTGCAGAAATTATTGGTTCAAATTATGGGGAGTATGATGGTTTTGTAGTCCTGCATGGAAGCGATACCATGAGTTATACGGCATCTGCACTTAGTTTTTTATTGGAAAATTTGGCAAAACCGGTGATTTTGACCGGATCGCAGTTGCCCATTGGTGACTTAAGGACAGATGCCAAGGAGAACTTGATTACTGCCATTCAAATAGCAGCTTTACTGGAAAAAGGTAAATCCGTAATACAAGAAGTAGGACTATATTTTGAATACAAATTATATAGGGGCAATAGAACTACAAAAATAAACGCTGAACATTTTCAGGCATTTGCATCGTTAAACTATCCGCATCTTATAGAAAGTGGTGTGCATTTATCCATTTTTCATGAATACTTATTGCCAAAGAAAAAAAATGCGGTATTAAAAGTGCATAATGCCATGGATGATAACGTCGCCATTTTAAAACTTTTCCCGGGAATCAACAAAAATATTGTAGAAGCAGTGTTGGGAGCAAAAGATTTAAAGGCCCTGATATTGGAAACTTATGGTTCTGGGAACGCCCCTATGGAAGATTGGTTTCTTGAAAAGTTAAAATTTGCAATAAAAAATGGTATCCATATCATAAATGTAACACAGTGTTCAGGGGGTGCGGTATTGATGGGTCATTATGAGACAAGTTCAAAGTTAAAGAAAATGCAAGTTATTAATGGTAAGGATATTACAACAGAAGCAGCTATTGCAAAAGCAATGTATCTTTTAGGTTCTGGGGTATCCAATGAATTGTTTAAAACAGTTTTTGAAACTTCGTTGCGTGGAGAAATGCTTTAAAATTAACATAGCTTTAATTTCTTAAACTAATAATTTTTTTGTTATTTGCCCACCCTTAAAAAAGGTATCATAGAGAGGTGGCCGAGTGGTCGAAGGCGCACGCCTGGAAAGTGTGTATACCCCAAAAGGGTATCGAGGGTTCGAATCCCTTCCTCTCTGCTAGTAAGTTTTACTTTTTTTATATTGTTTTTTTTTTATCTTTAACCCTATTAACTAACTAATTTAAGTTTGAAAAAATGAAAAAATTATTTCCAAGCCTGGCAGTTGCTGGGGCATTTGTATCAGGTACAAATATTGTAAGTGCAAAAGTAGCAGCGGTAGCATTGCTAGTTCAAGAAGGAGCAGAGGCTGAAAAAGGATTTACTCAGGTTTTGAAAGAAATGTTCATAACAGGTGGTGCCGGTTTTATGGGTATCGTTCTTTTGTGTTTGATCCTTGGCTTGGCTGTTGCAATCGAGAGAATCATTTACTTGAACATGGCAAGTACCAATTCTACAAAACTAAAACAACAAGTTGAGGATGCATTGGCATCAGGTGGTGTTGAGGCTGCAAAGGAAGTTTGTAGAAATACAAAAGGACCAGTTGCTTCTATCTACTATCAAGGTTTGGACAGAGCTGGTGAAAGCGTAGAGTCAGCTGAAAAAGCTGTAGTTGCTTACGGTGGTGTGCAAATGGGTCAGTTAGAGAAAAACGTTTCTTGGTTGTCCTTGTTCATCGCTATTGCTCCAATGCTTGGTTTCATGGGTACGGTAATCGGTATGATTCAGGCCTTCCAGAAGATTGCGGCTGTAGGTAACTTAAGTGCATCTCTTATTGCAGGTGATATCCAAGTGGCATTATTAACAACGGTATTCGGTCTTATTACGGCTATTATACTTCAGATTTTCTATAACTATATTATCGCTAAAATAGACAGCATCGTAAATGATATGGAAGACTCGTCGATTACTTTGATCGATATGTTGGTAGATCACAAAAAATAAGTAACACTTTTAATACCTAAAAATTATGCAAAAAATTATTAAAATAGCATTAATTGCTATAGGTGTATTAAGTGCTGTGCTGTGGTATTTACTACCAAGTTCGGATATGCCGGCAGCTGAAGCTGCTCAGAGCGGTGCAATGAACACAATGTTTATCATTACTTATTTATTACTTGGTATTGCCGTAGTAGTGAGTTTGGTATTTACATTGAAAAATTTATTTTCCAATCCTCAAGGTCTTAAAAAGACATTGTTCGTAGTAGGAGGCTTTCTATTAGTAGTAGGGGTATCCTATGTATTGGCAAGCGGTACTGATGTTGATCCGGAGTATTTGGAAATGTCGGACGAAAGTACGGTTAAGAAAATAGGAATGGGTCTAAATGTATTTTTCATCTTGACTATAATCGCTATACTTTCTTTGGTTATACCGGCGATCAAAAATATGTTTAGTAAATAAAAATAATAACTATGGCTAGAAGAGCAGGAGCACCAGAGGTTAGTGCAGGTTCAATGGCGGATATAGCGTTCCTTTTATTGATCTTCTTCTTGGTTACAACGACCATTGAGACAGATGCAGGATTGGATCGTATGCTTCCACCAATGGAGCCGCCAACAGAAGAACCACCAATTATTAAGCAAAAAAATATCTTTACGGTAAACATAAACCGTAACGGACAGTTGTTGGTTGAGGATGAAATTCTTTCCATTAACGATTTGCGAGCGAAGGCAATAGAGTTTTTAGATAATGGTGGGGCACCTTCGGGAAGTCCAGATTATTGTAGCTATTGTAAGGGTAAACGTAATCCTGAATCTTCGGATAACCCGACTAAGGCGATCATATCGTTGAAGAACGATCGTGAAACTAAGTACAGTACCTATATCACCGTTCAAAATGAATTGGTTGGGGCTTACAATGACCTTAGAAATAGGGAGGCCAAAAGGTTGTACGGTACGGATTATGTAGCCATGGAGGCAGAATATCTAAATCCGGAAACTACTGATGACAAAAAAGAGGAGTTAAAGGAAAAAGTGACCCGTATTCAAGGGCTGTTCCCTCAAAAATTGTCAGAAGCCGAAACTTCAACAGAATAATTAATATTTAAAAGTAACACTATGTCAAAATTTGCAAAGAAAAAAGATGGAGAGGTACCTGCGGTATCAACAGCTTCCTTACCTGACATTGTATTTATGCTTTTATTCTTCTTTATGACGGTAACCGTTATGAAGGATAGTTCTTTGAAAGTTGAAAACGTACTTCCTAATGCAAGTGAAGTAAAGAAATTGGAGAAAAAAGATCGTGTTATCTATATTTATGTAGGGAAACCAACTAAAGAATACGAAAAAACATTTGGTACGGAACCAAAGATTCAATTGAACGACAAGTTTTCAAGTCCTTCTGAAGTTGGAGATTATATTTTGATGGAAAGAGCTAAAAAGCCTCAAGAACTTCAAAATGTATTGACAACGGCTTTAAAGGTTGATAAGAACGCCAATATGGGAATCATTTCCGATATTAAGCAGGAATTAAGAAAAGTAAATGCTTTGAAGGTAAATTATACAACTTACGAAGGCGATGCTTTTAATAATCTACAATAGTTAGTTAGTAATATACAAATTGTCAAAACGCTTCAAATTTATTTGAAGCGTTTTTTATTTGATTAACTTTACATATGCGATATATAGTACTATTGGCCATATTGCTGACCACGGGTATTGTCAAAGCACAACTGACCGAGGACAATGCAACTAAAACACGTTATTTTGAGGATCAGTTCTATCTTGGTCTTTCCTATAATTTTCTCGTAAACCATCCGGAAGGGTCTAATCAACGCAATCTTTCCTATGGCTTACAGGGTGGTATTATAAAAGATATACCATTAAATGGCTCGGGAACCAAAGCTATTGGTATTGGTGTAGGTCTTGCGCTTAATAGTTATTATTCTAATTTGGTAGCTGAGGAGATTCAAGATGAAATCGTATATCGGCTCGATGATGATATTACTAGGAGTAATCTAGAAACCCATTTAGTTGAATTCCCCTTAGAGTTTAGATGGAGAAATTCTACAGCAGACGATTATAAGTTTTGGAGAATATATACCGGTATTAAAGCTGCCTATTTAATTGGGGCCCGTTCAAAATTTGTGGACGACGATATCAAAGAAGGTTTCTACAATACGGATCTAGAAAGATTTCAATATGGTCTTACCTTAAGTTTTGGTTACAATACCTTTAATTTCCATGCCTATTATGCCTTGTCAGACCTTTTTAATGGTACTGCTATGGTAAATGGAGAGGTGCTCAAATATACCCCTTTAAGGGTTGGACTCATATTTTATATTCTATAGCCAGTAACGTACTGTTAGTAGTTGGGATAGAATTCCGATAAAAAGTGCGGTAACGACTTCTATTCTGGTGTGAGCTCGTAAATAAAGGCGGGCGGTAATCACGCTTCCTGTGAGCAGTACAAAAATGCTTATGGCGATGATGAGATTAATCTCAAAATGGATACTTAAATTAATTAGATACATAAGTAATCCACTTACCCCAATGACATGAAGACTTGTTTTAATCTTAAAAAATAACATTAACAGGCTTGCCATTGCCGCACCTAATAACCCTGTAAAGTAAAAATAGAGTTCCGTAATATAATTATTTGGAATTACCTTATATAATATTAGCAGGAGTATGGAAATGTGAATGTACAAGGGGTATTTTCGTTCTGCTATATTTTCTAAAAACAAGGTATTAACCACGCCAAGATTCTTCAAAATAAGAAAGGTGACAATGGGGATTATGACCGTTAAGATGAAAATGGGTAAAATACTGGCACTTTGTACTTCAACAGGGGTGTATTTTGGTGTAATTAGGAAATAGGCTATTGTACCGCCTATTGGTATGAATAATGGATGTAAAATATAGGAAATAAGGTTGGAGAAAACTTTCATTAAATTTCCTTTCTCATTCGCGCCACTGGTATATTAAGCTGTTCCCTATATTTTGCTACCGTTCTTCTAGCTATAGGGTATCCTTTCTCTTTTAGGATGGCCGCTAATTTATCATCTGTCAACGGTTTTTTCTTAGTCTCGTTCTGTATAACCGTTTCCAGTATTTTTTTGATTTCCTTGGTAGATACATCTTCACCTTGTTCGTTTTTCATTGATTCGGAAAAATATTCCTTAATCAATTTAGTGCCATAAGGCGTATCTACATATTTACTATTGGCAACCCTGGAAACCGTTGAAACATCCATTCCTATTTCATCTGCAATATCTTTTAAGATCATAGGGCGCAAATTGCGTTCGTCACCGGTCAAAAAATATTCGCTTTGGTAGTGCATAATTGCGTTCATGGTAATGAACAAAGTTTGTTGGCGTTGACGTATAGCATCTATAAACCACTTGGCAGCATCTAATTTTTGCTTAATGAACATTACCGTATCTTTTTGTGATTTGGATTTGTCCTTTGCCTCCTTGTACCCTTTAAGCATATTACTATACTCTTTGGATACATGCAATTCTGGTGCATTGCGGCCATTTAAGGTCAGTTCTAGCTCACCATCTACTATTCTAATGGCAAAATCTGGAACTACATGTTCTATGATTCTATTGTTGCCCGAATAGGAGCCACCTGGTTTTGGATTTAGGCGTTCAATTTCACTTATCGCTTCCTTGAGCTCATCTTCGCTAATATTGTGTTTTTGAATTAATTTTTGATAATGTTTTTTTGTAAAATGTTCAAAAGACCTTTTTAAAATTGCCGTTGCAAGTTCAATGCTGGGTGTAACCTCTTTACGCTCTAATTGAATGATCAAACATTCTTCCAAAGAACGGGCTCCTACACCAGGTGGATCTAACTCTTGAACTATGCCCAAAATCCTGGTTATGGTCTCCTCGTCCGTATATACGTTTTGTGTAAAGGCCAGGTCATCCATTATGTCCGCAATAGGTCTTCTTATATAACCGCTTTCATCTACACTTCCAATAAGAAATTCTGCAATGGTCCATTCTTCATCATTAAGATAAACCGTGTTCAGTTGGTTCAATAAATGTTGATTGAAGGATGTACCCGCGGCATAGGGAACGCTTTTTTCCTCATCATCAGAACTATAATTATTTGCCTTGGTACGATAATCCGGTATTTCATCATCACTCAGATAATCATCTATATTGATGTCTTCCGTGTTAATAGTTTCGCTATCGGAATCTTGGTCGTAATTATCCTCAAATTCATCGTTAAGCGAATCTGATTCTTCTTTGCCTGTTTCTAACGCCGGGTTTTCCTCAATTTCTTGCATCAAACGTTGTTCAAATGCCTGTGTAGGTAATTGAATAAGCTTCATCAGCTGTATCTGCTGAGGCGATAGCTTTTGTGATAATTTAAACTGTAGGTGTTGTTTTAGCATTACTTTTTTCTAGACATGTAAAAGTAACGAAATCAACTTAGAATTCTGCATTCTGGGGTGTTCTTGGGAACGGAATTACATCTCTAATATTTCCCATACCTGTTGCAAAAAGTACCAAGCGCTCAAAACCAAGACCAAAACCACTATGCTCCGCGGTTCCAAATTTTCTCAGGTCCAAATACCACCAAAGTTCTTTTTCATCAATACCCAAATCCTTGATTTTTTGTTTAAGGACATCTAACCGCTCTTCTCGTTGCGATCCACCTACTATTTCCCCAATACCCGGAAAAAGAATATCCATGGCCCTAACAGTCTTGCCATCTTCGTTCAAGCGCATATAAAAGGCTTTTATTTTAGCAGGGTAATCAAATAGGATTACAGGGCATTTAAAATGCTTTTCCACTAAAAACCTTTCATGTTCACTTTGGAGATCGGTACCCCATTCCTCAATTGGGTATTTAAACTGTTTCTTTTTATTGGGCTTGCAATTTTTTAAAATTTCAATTGCTTCTGTATAACTTACGCGCTTAAAGTTATTATCAACTACAAATTTCAATTTTTCAATAAGTGGCATGTCACTACGCTGCGCTTTGGGCTTGGATTTTTCCTCGTCCAACAATCGTTTTTCAAGAAACTCCAAATCCTCTTGGCAATGGGTAAGGGTGTAGGTAATTACATTTTTAATAAAATCTTCCGCAAGATCCATATTGGCATCCAAATCAAAAAAGGCCATTTCTGGTTCTATCATCCAAAATTCTGCCAAATGTCTGGAAGTATTGGAATTTTCCGCCCTGAACGTTGGTCCAAAAGTATATACCTTGCCTAGGGCCATGGCATAAGCTTCTGCTTCCAATTGTCCTGAAACGGTCAAGTTGGTCTCTTTTCCAAAAAAGTCTTCCTTATAATTTACGGAGCCATCCTCGTTCAAAGGAGGATTTTTTTCATCTAATGTGGTCACCCTGAACATTTCGCCGGCACCTTCTGCATCGGAACCTGTAATAATAGGGGCGTGAAAGTAGTTGAAACCGTTTTCCCTAAAATAGTTATGTATAGCAAAAGATAGGGTAGACCTTACCCTCATAATGGCTGCAAATGTATTTGTCCTTATCCTTAAGTGGGCTTTTTCCCTTAAAAATTCCAAGGAGTGCTTTTTTGGTTGAATGGGATACTCTTCTGGGTCAGCTATACCCAACACTTCTAAATTGCTTACTTGTATCTCAACACTCTGGCCCCTACCTTGACTTTCTACCAAGGTACCGGTAATTTTTAAAGCCGCTCCCGTATTTACTTTTTTCAATACGTCTTCATCGAACTTTTCAAAATCTACCACACATTGAATGGTGTTTAATGTAGACCCATCGTTTAGAGCAATGAACCTATTACTTCTAAAGGTTCTTACCCATCCTTTTATGGTGATTTCCTGTAATAAATCCTTACTGGACAAAAGTTCTTTAATTGTTGCTGAACGCATGCTGAATGAATTGGTTATTAAAACGTCAAAGATATGATTTTGTAAAAAAATAAATTGTCATGAGACCATTTAAAAGGAGGTATTATCTTGATCTATTTGCAGATTATTTTTCCTCTTTGGGCAAAATGTCTATTTGGGGTTTTTTAAGGGTTTGTTTGTTCGCAATACTTTTTTCCAAGGATAACAATAATGAAGGCAATAATATTAAATTGGCCAACATTGCCAATAGTAATGTAGCGGAGACCAATGATCCCAATGCTACCGTACCCCCAAAATTAGAAATTACAAATACCGAAAAGCCAAAGAACAATACAATTGAGGTATAGAACATACTTACACCTGTTTCCCTCAGGGCATTGTAGACAGATTTTTCAATTCGCCACTTGTTGGCGGTCAGTTCTTGTCTGTACTTGGCCAGAAAATGTATGGTGTCATCTACAGAAATACCAAAAGCTATGCTAAAAACCAATATGGTAGAGGGTTTAATGGGAACGCCTACAAACCCCATGATTCCTGCAGTAATGACCAAAGGCAATAAATTTGGAATTAATGAAATAATGATC
Organism: Maribacter sp. MAR_2009_72; assembly: GCF_007827235.1. Lineage (NCBI taxonomy): Bacteria > Pseudomonadati > Bacteroidota > Flavobacteriia > Flavobacteriales > Flavobacteriaceae > Maribacter > Maribacter sp. MAR_2009_72. The sequence goes on from NZ_VISB01000001.1 coordinate 3,451,362, forward strand.
ATTCTAAATGAGCGAAACAAATAGGCCATAAAAAGTGCAATTAGTCCAATAGCGAGCGCAAGGGACATAATTAAATTTTTTACCAAATACTTGGTTCCTTTTAAAAACAATAGGGCGCTACCGGTCATGTATACATTATATCGCTCTGATGGAAAGATTTTGGTGATGTTCTCTAACAGTCTTTCTTCTATCTGTTCCATTCTGCTGGTAGTAACATCGCGCATAAAAGTCGTAATCCTTGCGGTCTGTCCGGTACTATCCACAAAAGTGTCCAAAAGGTCGCTATTGTCCGTTGACTTTCGGGCTACATCCATTATAAAGGTATTTTCCTGACTTGTGGGAAGTTGGTAATATTTTGGTATGCCGTTATAAAATGCTTGTTTGGAGTATTTTACCAAATTAACGACTGAAACCGGTGAGGAGAGTTCTGGAATTTCATCGATGACCTCACTTAATTGATTCATGCGCTTAAGTGTTACCGGTTTTAAGACGCCCTTTGGAGTTTTTGTGTCCACTACTATTTCTACCGGCATTATACCTTTAAACTCTTTTTCAAAAAAACGGATATCATGAAAGAATTCGGCATTTTTTGGCATGTCTTCAATAGGACTTCCAGAAATTTTAATTTGATATATTCCAATAATGCTAAGTACTAAAAGGGCTATGGAAACAATATAGACGGTTATTCTTCTATGTCTTACTATACGCTCCATCCAGCTTACAAATGCATCTATCCACTTTTTGTTCAAATGCTTAAGATGTTTTGTCTTGGGAAGGGACATAAAACTGTATACAATTGGGATAATCAATAAGGATAGTATAAAAATTCCGATAATATTGATCGATGCTACAATGCCAAATTCTTTTAGAAGCTTGCTATCCGTAATAATAAATGTAGCAAAACCGGATGCAGTGGTAATGTTCGTCATTAACGTTGCATTGCCAATTTTGGATATAACCCTTTGTAATGACAATGCCTGATTACCGTGCTTCTTTACTTCTTGTTGATATTTGTTGATTAGAAATATACAGTTTGGAATTCCTATGACAATAATTAATGGAGGAATAAGTGCTGTTAAAACGGTAATTTCATACTGTAAAAGGCCTAAAAGTCCAAATGCCCACATTACTCCAATAATCACCACGCACATAGAAATGAACGTAGCTCTAATACTTCTAAAAAAGAAGAAAAATATCAGTGAGGTTACCCCAAGGGCGGCTAAAATAAATTTTCCGATTTCATCAATGATGTTTTGTGAGTTCATAGTACGTACATACGGCATTCCCGATATATGAACATCCAAGCCGGTTTCTTTTTCAAAATTTTTGACGACCGTATTCAAGTCTTGTAAAATGAAATCCTTCCTCACCGTGGTATTGACAATATCTTTGTCTAGATATACAATGGTGCGTAATGTGCGACTTTCCTTATTGAAAATTAGATTTTCGTAAAATGGTAGGTTTTGAAAAAGATGATCGGTAATACTGTCTATCTGTTTTTGCGAAGTCAACTCACCAGAAATTAATGGCCGCATTTTAAACTCCTGTTTCTCATTGTCCTTAATGAGTTCTTGGAGATTGTCCGTAGAAACCACGAATTCAACCTCCGGAAACGCACCCAATTGTTTGCTCAGTTTGTTCCATCTATTGAAATTTTCCACAGAAAAAAGGGCGCTATCACGTATGGCAAAAACCACCGCATTGCCTTCTTCCCCAAATTTCTTTAAAAATTCTTGGTATTGTTGATTTACAGGATGGTCATCTGGTAAAAGATTGGTCTGCGAACTGGAGAATCGCATATGTTGCCATTGCATGGCCATGAAAATTGTAAATCCGGTAATTAGTAATAAGATTAAAATCCTATTACGAAGAATAATGTTTGCCGTTTTTGGCCAAAATCCTTTAGTAAGTTTAGCTACCATAACTGTTTTTGCAGGTGCCAAAGGTAACCAATAGGTACATTTGTTCCTAAACAGAAAAGTTTAAAATTATTACAAAACAAGAAAGCTACCTTAAGAAGGTAGCTTTGGTAATCTTATTGTGATAAGAATTTTAAACTTTCATGATCTCTGCTTCTTTTTTAAGTAAGAAATCATCTATCTTTTTTGTAAAAGCATCGGTTAGGTCTTGAACGTCTGCCGTTGCATTTTTCTGAAAATCTTCTGAAATATCCAAATCCTTTATCTCCTTATTGGCATCTTGTCTTGCACTACGCACGCCCACTTTAGCATGTTCCGCTTCTGCTTTGGCTTGTTTTGTTAATTGAATTCTGCGTTCTTCCGTTAATGGCGGTACATTAATTATGATCATATCGCCATTGTTCATAGGGTTAAACCCTAAATTGGAATTCATGATTGCTTTTTCAATTTCTTGTAGCATTCCCTTCTCCCATGGTTGGACGGATATTGTACGGCCATCTGGTGTATTGATATTGGCGACTTGGGCCAAAGGTGTCTGTGATCCATAGTAATCCACCAAAACGGAGGATAACATTGCCGGACTGGCCTTACCTGCACGAATTTTTAAAAATTCACGTTCAAGATGCGCTATAGCGGCAGCCATACTTTCTTTTGTTGCGTCTAAAACAAATTGTACTTCTTCGTTCATAAAATAAGAATATTACTTTCGCTAAACATAAACTATACCAAAAATTAAATGTTTACGGTAGTACCAATGGTCTGTCCGTCAACTATTTTCAATAAGTTTCCTTTTTTGTTCATATCAAATACTACAATAGGCAGTTCATTTTCTTGGCTTAAGGTAAAGGCAGTGGTGTCCATTACCTTTAACCCCTTGGTCAAGACATCTTGAAAGGAAATAGAATCGAATTTTGTTGCATTCTTATCTTTTTCAGGATCTGCGGTATAGATACCATCTACACGAGTTCCCTTAAGAATTACATCGGCCTCTATTTCAATGGCCCTTAATACTGCAGCGGAATCTGTAGTAAAGTACGGGTTTCCGGTTCCACCACCAAATATAACAACCCTGCCTTTTTCCAAATGTCTCATTGCCCTTCTTCTAATAAAAGGCTCGGCAACCTCATTAATTTTTATGGCAGACTGTAACCTAGTCTGTACGCCACACATTTCCAATGCACTTTGTAGGGCAAGTCCGTTAATAACTGTAGCCAGCATTCCCATATGGTCTCCCTGTACACGGTCCATTCCGGTAGCTGCCCCGGTAAGGCCCCTAAAAATATTACCGCCACCAATCACAATGGCTACCTCAATACCCTTGTCTACCACTTGTTTAATTTCTCCCGCATATTCGTTAAGACGGTTAGAGTCTATGCCATATTGTTTTTCACCCATTAAGGCTTCGCCGCTTAACTTTAGAAGAATTCTTTTGTAGTGCATTTTTAATTTTTATTTGACATCAAAAATAATGAAAATATTTGTTGGGTGTGGTCAATAATTCATACAACAAGGTCAATAATTAGTGATGTTCGGTGTTCACCATTATTTCTATCTTTAGCGTCGTTTAAATAAAAGCTTATCTAACAATAGATTACTATGAAAAAAATAATTTTAATTGGGCTTATGGCCCTGTTGCTTAATGCATGTGGTGCCGGTAAGGGAGCGGTATCTAACAACCCCAATCCAATAATTACGACCATAGACTTGGTCAATGTAGTAGATGACCGAGTTAAAGTGATTTTGGATCCGGATAAATTTACGCTGCCGGATGTTGTTTTTAAAATGCCCAAAACTGTTCCCGGAACATATAGCACAGATAATTATGGTCAGTATATTACGGATTTGGAAGCCTTGGATTATGATGGGAAAACATTGGATGTAGAGCAACTAGATGACAATTCATGGCGTATTGCCAATGGAACTAAGTTAGATAAAATACAGTATTGGGTAAATGACACGTATGATTCTGAAAATGATGTGGAAGATGCTGTATTTTCCCCTGCAGGTACCAATATAGCAGTGGGTAAAAATTATGTTCTAAATCTACATGGTTTTGTTGGTTATTTTGATGGTTTTAAAGAACAACCGTATCATATATTAATCCAAAAGCCTACCGGTTTGTCTGCTACAACATCATTGCCAATAGCTCTGGATAATAAATCAGATATGTCTTTGGATACATTTATAGCTAGCAGGTATTTTGAGGTGATAGACAATCCAATTATGTACGCTAAGCCCAACACCGAAAGTTTTGAAATAAATGGTATTAAGGTAACTTTAAGCCTATACTCGCCTAATGGAGTATATAAAGCAGCAGATTTAAGGGATAGAATGGTTGCCATGATGGGGGCACAAAAGAAATTTTTAGGTGATGTGGACGCAACCAAGGAGTATAATATTCTGTTGTATTTGTCCGATATCAATGTACCGGATGCCCATGGTTTTGGAGCATTGGAACATCATACTTCTACAGTTGTGGTCTTACCTGAAGCTATGCCAAAAGATAGGTTGGAGCAAGCTATGGTAGATGTTGTCTCCCATGAATTTTTCCATATTGTAACTCCATTGAGCGTACATTCTAAAGAGATTCAATTCTTTGATTTTAATGCGCCTAAAATGTCACAGCATTTATGGATGTATGAGGGAACAACCGAATATTTTGCCAATCTATTTCAAATTCAGCAAGGATTGATAAATGAAGATGAGTTTTATGATAGAATGTTAGCTAAAATAGACAATTCCAAGTTTTATGATGATGAAATGTCCTTTACGGTCATGAGTAAGAATATATTAAACGAACCCTACGAGGCTAACTATGCCAATGTATATGAGAAAGGTGCCTTGATCAATATGTGCCTAGACCTATTGTTACGAGAAAAAAGTAAAGGTGAAAAAGGTGTATTATGGTTAATGAAGGAACTTTCTAAAAAATATGGGGTTGACAAGCCTTTTAATGATGATGATTTGTTCAGGGAAATTATTGCAATGACCTATCCTGAGGTTGGTGTATTTTTTAATACCCATGTCATTGGTTCTACCCCTATAGATTATACTGAATTTTTAAACAAGGTAGGTCTTGACATTATGGACGAGCAACAGCAAACAAGTTATTTTTTTGACGGTCAGGTCCCATATATAGATGTGGATGTACAAAATGATAGTGTGGTATTTATAAGGGAGGGCATTCAACTTAATTCTTTTTTTAACGACTTGAAATTACAAGGTGGCGATATTTTAAAGACAATAGATGACCAGGAAGTATCCGTAGATGCATTGCGTCCAATTATACAGGATAGCTTTAGTTGGTCTGCCGAACGCCCTATAAGAATGGTTGTGGATAGGGAAGGTGAGATAGTCCCTGTAGAAGGTATGGTAGGTACTCCCTATAAAATGGTTAAGAAAGTAGTTTCTCAAGATAATGCCGGACCAGAAAAAATTGCGCTGAAAAATGCTTGGCTAAAGGGAATAAATGAATAATACATAAGTAGTAAACATTCTAATGATAGCGCATAAAAAAACCGTCTACTTTTTAAAGTAAGACGGTTTTTTATTGAGTTAGTTAAATTGTAATTATCCCAATGCAACTCTTTTAAATCCTACCACCTCTAAATTGGCGTCAACAGATTTAACGTATTGGGCAACGCTTTGCTTGCTGTCTTTAATAAAATCTTGGTTTACCAAGGTGTTGTCCTTAAAGAACCTTTTTATCTTTCCTTTGGCAATGTTATCAAGCATTGCTTCTGGCTTTCCTTCTTGACGTAATTGATCTTTTGCAATTTCAATTTCCTTGTCAATAACCGTTTGGTCAACACCATTTTCGTTTAGTGCTACAGGGTTCATTGCTGCTGCTTGCATAGAAACATCCTTTGCAACTTCTTCAGCACCTGCAACTGCTGCAGATAGACCTGTTAAAACTGCAATTTTATTTCCTGCATGTATATAAGAACCAACAAAAGGAGCGCTTAAGGTTTCAAAACCACCTATCTCTATTTTTTCACCGATAACACCAGTTTGCTCAGTTAGTTTTTCTTGAACGGTCATGCCTTTGTAATCAGCGGCCAAGAACGCTTCTTTGGAATCAAAGTTGATTGCCAATTCTGCCAATTCAGTAGCCAATGTTACAAAAGTTTCGTTTTTAGCAACGAAATCGGTCTCACAGTTAAGGGAAATAATAACACCACTTGTGTTATCATCGTTCACTTTAGCGATCGCTGCACCTTCAGAAGAATCCCTGTCAGCTCTTTTAGCTGCTACTTTTTGACCTTTTTTACGAAGAATTTCAATTGCACTTTCAAAATCGCCATCGGCTTCAACCAATGCCTTTTTGCAATCCATCATTCCTGCACCAGTAGTTTTTCTTAATCTATTAACTTCTGCAGCTGTAATCTTTGCCATTTTTTTAACTTTTAGTGTACCCGTTTTAATGGGCTATTCTTAAATTTATTTATATCAAAAAAGAAAACGTTATTCTACACCACCTTTGGTGTTGTCCTGCCACTCCTTAAGCTCGTCCCACTTTCCTTCGGCAGCCATTTTAGCTTGCTTTGGCCATGATGTAGGATCTAAATGAGCCATTCTAGAGCTAGCCTCGGTCAAGATTTCCTTAATCTTGTCGGCATCACCTATAGAAAGGTCGGCAAATGTAGCTATGCCTGCAGCAACTAGAGCTTCTGCGGCTTTAGGGCCAATGCCTTCAACCTTGGTTAAGTCATCAGCTTCAGTTTTTGCATCTTTGGCAACTGCTTCTTGGGTAGCTTCTACGTCTACTTCAACATTAGGTACCTTAGCTACAACAGGAGCTGGTTTTGTATCAACTTTTGCAGGAGTAGGTTCGGGAGTATCTACTGCTTCCTTCTTCTTAGGTGCTTTCTCTTTTTTGCTTTCTGATTTTCCTTCGGCAGCTTCTGCTTTTTCGGACTTACGTGCTGCAAGACCTTCTGCAATAGCATTGGTAACCTCTGTCATGATGATGTCAATAGATTTTGAAGCATCATCATTGGAAGGAATCAAATAATCAACATCTCTAGGGTCACAGTTGGTATCTACCATGGCGAAGATAGGAATGTTCAATTTTTGCGCTTCCTTAACGGCAATATGCTCTCTCATGGTATCAACAATGAAAAGTGCACCAGGTAAACGTGTCATTTCTGAAATGGAACCTAAGTTCTTTTCCAATTTAGCGCGTAAACGATCTACTTGTAATCTTTCCTTTTTGGAAAGTGTAAGGAAAGTACCATCTTTTTTCATTCTATCGATAGAAGCCATTTTTTTAACGGCTTTACGAATAGTAACAAAATTGGTCAACATACCACCTGGCCATCTTTCAGTAATGTATGGCATGTTTACGTTGGCCGCTTTTTCGGCAACAATGTCCTTTGCTTGTTTTTTGGTAGCTACAAAAAGAATTTTTCTTCCAGATGCTGCAATTTTACTAAGAGCCTCATTGGTCTCATCTAATTTTGCAACTGTTTTGTAAAGGTTGATTACGTGAATACCGTTACGCTCCATGTAGATGTAAGGAGCCATATTTGGATTCCACTTTCTGGTTAGGTGGCCAAAATGCACACCTGCTTCTAATAATTGTTTTACTTCGACTCTCGCCATTTTTAAATTTAGTTTACGTTCTTATGAATTAGCAATGGTAAAGTGGTATCCGCAAATTGCAAAAGCCTTCACCATTTAGATGCTAAACTAATTTACCTTTAACCACAAATTGGGCTAGAGGATTTTTAATTGTCCTAAAACGGACTTTCAATGAACTTGTTAATATTCTGGAATATCCAGTATGAAATAAAATATAAAATAGGCACCCAAAAAGGGTGCCCTGTACTCTTGACTCTCGAATTAACGTTTCGAGAATTGGAATTTCTTACGTGCTTTCTTCTGACCGAATTTCTTACGCTCAACCATTCTTGGATCTCTCGTCAACAAACCTTCCGGCTTCAAAATGCTTCTGTTTTCGGCATCTATTTCACACATTGCTCTTGAAAGTGCAAGACGAATAGCTTCTGCCTGACCAGTAATGCCACCACCGTAAACATTGACCTTAACATCGTAAGTATCCAAACTTTCGGTTAATGTAAATGGTTGCTTTACCTTGTACTGTAATGTAGCAGTTGGGAAGTATACACTTAAATCTTTATTGTTAATGGTAATGTCGCCATTTCCATCAGAAAGATAAACTCTCGCTACAGCGGTCTTTCTACGACCAATTTTATGAATTACTTCCATCTTATTTAATATCTTTTAAATTAACAACAGTAGGCTTTTGAGCTTCTTGACCATGCTCCGTACCTGCATAAACCTTTAGGTTTCTAAAAAGGTCGGCACCTAATCTGTTCTTGGGCAACATACCTTTTATAGCTTTTTCAAGAATACCTTCTGGATTTTTTTCCAAAAGTTGTTTAACCGATGTGGTACGTTGACCACCTGGGTAACCTGTATATCTTAAGTAAACCTTGCTGGACCACTTGTTTCCTGAAAGAGCAATTTTCTCTGCATTGATAATTACAACATTATCACCACAATCTACGTGCGGAGTAAAACTTGGCTTATGCTTTCCTCTCAACAAATAGGCAACTTTAGAAGCAACACGCCCTAACGTTTCTCCTTCGGCATCTACCAATAACCACTCTTTGTTTACAGTTGTTCTGTTGGCCGAAACGGTCTTATAACTTAATGTATCCACTACTGCTATTTTTAACTATTATTATAATCAATCCCGTCAAACGGGCTGCAAATCTACAACTATTAACTTGAATTGCAAATACTTGTTTCTATATTTTTTCTTTTTTATTTCATTTTCAACTTCTTTGAGGATACATACTGTAAAACTTGGTCAATTTTAGCGATCTACTGTAACAGTATTTCAATTTTATCGTCACTTATATACATCAATCAAAGACCAACCATTAATGAATTTCAAAGTTCTTACAAATTTTGCATTTTTATGCATCTTTTCAATTGCATTTAGTCAAAAGGATAGTGTTAGGGTGATAAGGGAGTATACTACGGCCCCATTACCGATCAATGAACATATTGCCATAGACGGTGTTTTATCGGATACAGGTTGGGAACATGTTCCGTGGGACGGCAATTTTACGGTATATGAGCCCAACAACGGCCAACGGCCACGTCAACTTACACAATTTAAGATTACCTACGATGCAAAATATTTGTATGTAGCCGTTAAATGTTTGGACAGTGTGCCATCAAGTATTGAAAAGCGTCTTGCCAGAAGGGATAATTTCGCTGGAGATTGGATAGAGATAAACATTGATAGTTACCATGATAGGCGAACCGGCTTTTCGTTCAACGTTTCTGCGGCTGGTGTAAAGGGCGATGAGTTCATATCACAGAACGGAGATAATTGGGATGCTAGCTGGAACCCTATTTGGTATACCGCGACCCAGATTGGTGAAATTGGCTGGACCGCAGAAATGAAAATTCCCTTTAGTCAATTAAAATTTGGTACTGCAGAAGAACAGGTTTGGGGATTACAAATACATAGAAGATTGTTCCGGGACGAGGAGCGTTCAATTTGGCAATCCATACCATTGGAGTCTCCTGGATGGGTCAGCGAATTTGGGATCCTAAAAGGGTTAAAAAACATACAACCACAAAAACAACTAGAAATTCAGCCCTTTTTGGTAAATCAATATGATAGCTATCCCAAACAAGAGGGCAATCCGTTTAAAGATGGGCGTGATTATGTTTTAAATGCAGGTTTGGATGCCAAAATTGGTATTACCAATGACCTTACGTTAGATTTAACCGTAAATCCGGATTTTGGACAAGTAGATGCCGACCCAGGTGCAATTGCATTGGATGGGTTTCAGATATTCTTTGAAGAAAGGCGTCCTTTTTTCATAGAGAATAAAAATATATTCGATTATGAATTTGCCGACGGTAATGACAACGTGTTCTATAGTAGACGAATAGGTAGAAGTCCTCAGAAATCTGTGAACGCCGTAGCCGGCGAGTATGTTGACCTGCCCATTAATTCCACTATCCTGGGCGCAGCCAAGTTTTCCGGTAAAACAAAAGATGGTTGGTCCTTGGGATTAATGGAAAGTGTTACCGGTAAAATGTTTGCGGAGGTCGGTAGTTTTGACGGGGAAAAACGCTCAGAATTAGTAGAGCCATTGACCAATTATTTGGTGGCTAGGGTGCAAAAGGATTTTAATGAAAGAAACTCTTTTGTGGGAGGTATATTTACCGCTACAAATAGAAATCTGACCTCTGAACTGGAATTTTTGCGCAAGGCTGCGTACACTGGTGGGTTGGATTTTAGGCATAGCTGGAAAAATAGAAATTATTATTTGGAAGGTAATTTTGTTGGGAGTCATGTAGTGGGCAGAGAAAACGCAATTGCGAATACTCAACGTAGCATTACGCATTTATTTCAGCGTGTTGATGCAAGCCATGTAAATGTTGATCCAAACAGGACGTCTTTAACGGGGACGGGGGGTAAACTGGAAATTGGCAAAACCGGGGGAGGAAGTTGGCGTTATAATGGTGGTTTGGTATGGCGATCGCCAGAATTGGAACTGAATGACATAGGTTTTTTAAGACAGGCAGATGAAATTAAACAAACGGCCCAAATTAGAAAGTTGTTCCTGAAGCCCACCAATTTTTATAGAAGGGCGCAAATTGGTCTTGAGCAATATACCACTTATGATTTTGAGGGTAATTACAATAGAATTCAATATGAGATGCAAGGGTTCATCAACTATAAGAACAATTGGTGGACAGAAATAGGGGCAGCCCATAAACCTAGAATTTTTTCCAACACCGTTTTAAGGGGCGGCCCAAGGTGGAGATGGTCAGAAGAGAATTTTGCCTATTTGTTCTTTGGTTCGGATAACAGAAAAAAGTTCAATTTTACGTTGGGTTATGTCAACAGTCAAGCTGCACAAAATAATTTTTCGCTAGAACGGTATGTGCTTCGTTTTTACTATCAACCTTTTGATGCCTTTAGCCTCTCCGTATCTTCGGAGTATGAGGAAAATCCAAACAGAACCCAATATGTAACGGAGACCAGTATCAATGGTCTGCCCAGATATATTACTGGAAATATTGACCAGCGAACATTTAGTACCTCCATCCGGTTTAATTATAGTATTAACCCAAACTTATCAATTCAGTATTACGGACAACCCTTTATATCCAGAGGTATATATACAGATTTCAATTATGTAGCCAATTCATTGGCAAAAAATATCAATGAACGGGTCACCTTATTTAATCAAGACCAACTTACTAGTACGGAAACGGGTAATTCTTATAGTATAGATGAAAATTTGGACGGAACGGTAGATTATGAAATTGCGAATCCAGATTTTTCTTTTGTACAATTTAGGTCCAATCTGGTGGTTAGATGGGAATATGTACCTGGTAGCGAAATTTTTCTGGTCTGGTCCCAAGGTGTTGCAGGTTTAGCAAACCCTTATGATACCTTAGGAAGTAATTTGGATGGTCAAATTTTTGGAGAAAAAAAGGACAACACTTTTTTGATAAAAGCTACTTACCGTTTCATCCTTTAAATTTTAATTAGGTTCACTTAATTTTTGTGATGAAATAATAAGTCTATAATTTCGTTCTAAGAGACTGTTAACCAAACCTAATAATTATGTACAGGAATTTTTTAATGCTACTAGGATGTGCCTTGGTGTTCATGTCATGCAGCTCAGATAAAAACGATAAAGCTGTAGAAGAGGAATTATCGCTTAATACTTTAGTAGGAACTTGGAACGCAACGGAACTTAGGATAGACAATAATACCGCAAGTGATGATGCTAAATTGGCAAAAGGTATTTTGGACCTTTTGACGGATAAGGAGTGTTATGTAGTGACATTAAAATTCAATGAAGATTTAACGGCATCTGCAAGAAACGCAGCCAGTTATGTAGAGTTAGACTTTACATCATCCAGTTTTGATGTGCCCTGTCCTACGCAATATGATGAGGAATCTACAACCTATTCTTTTGAAAACGGAGTTGTAACTACTACGGATAGTAATGGAGAAGTTTTAATGATAGATGTTTCAATTAGTGGTGATGTCATGACCGTAGATGCTACAGATCTTGATATCCCTAATTTTACAGATAGTGGTGAGCTAATTTTTGTACGACAGTAATTACTATTTTTTTGTCAAAAAATACAGGTCTTTGCATTAATTTGTGAAGGCCTTTCTTTTTTATAACAAGTTGTTATTATTCGGTTTATCTTTAAGCGTATTCATTACACTTATGATAATTTGAATAATGTCATGGCCAAAAAAATCTTTCTACTCGTTTTGTCAATATTACTTGTTAATTGTATTGACCCGGTTGAACCTGAATTTGAGTTTAAAGAAGGACTGGTATTTATAGAAGGTATTGCCACCACGGTTAAAGGGGGCTCTTTTGTAATAATCAATAAATCTACCATTGAATTTGGAATAAATAAGACGAAGTTTGAAAAAGGTGCTAGCGTTTCATTCATAAATTCCGTTTCTGGTGAAGTGATCAATTTGACCGAGGTGGAAGGGGCCTATGTGCCATCTGTAGAATTTAAGGCCAATATTGGTGAGCAATGGCAATTACAGGTAACTTTGTTGGACGGTACCCAATACCATTCCCAACCGGAGCGTATACTACAACCCGTGCCCATTACTAATATAAAGGCTACTTATGACCCTGAACTACAATTTAATGATGGTACAAATTCTTTTGAGCCCGGCCATACAATTTCATTGACGTTCAACGATCCAATTGAAAATGAGAATTATTACTATTGGACATTTAAATCTTTTGAAAAACTGGTGGTTTGCCAAACTTGTTTTGACGGTATTTACAGAAATGAAACCTGTCAGCAAACCAATGTTGCCACACCAGATTATTTTAACTATTTGTGTGATCAAGAATGTTGGCTTATACGTCTGCCGGAGAGCATTTCTATTTTTGACGATAAATTTTCCAATGGTAAAACGACCACAGATTTGGAGGTTGCAAAAATTCCCTTATATACAAAAAACAATATTTTAGTAGAAATCCAGCAGTTGTCGTTGACCCCAGATGCCTATGAGTATTATAAGGTATTAAAGGATTTGGTCGATAATAATAGTGGTTTTAATGCACCGCCACCGGCAGCTCTGATCGGTAATATGTACAACCCCAATGATACGGATGATTTTGTGTTTGGAAGGTTTACCGCTGCGGCAACGACATCAGCGGATATTTTTATTGAACGTGGAGATATTCCTGAAAAGGAGTTAGATCCTCAGAGAACCTTGAGTATTGAGCCCACATTTCAATCTCCATATCCTCCACCGGCGACTACACAGGCTGCTTGTAACGAAGAACGATTTAGAACCGCAATAAAACCTGCAGCATGGACAAATTAAATCACAAAACGGTATATGGTAAGCATACCCATATCATTATGTTTTTAGCATTTATTATGACCGTATTTTTTTCTGGTACACTTTCCGCCCAAGAATTTTTATTAGGGGTAGAGGTTTATGAAAAGTCCACTAACCAACCTTTAGAAAGTGCGGAGATAACCATACAACCCTGCGCTTGTGGTGGTATTACCAATAATAATGGTCTTTTTACCATACGGCTTAAAGCCAATACCTATGAGCTTACCGTAAACTACATTGGTTTTAAAAGTAGACGTACCGTTGTTGACCTAAATTCCAATAATACGATAAAGCTGTATCTTGAAGAGGAAGAGGAACAACTGTCCGAGGTAATTGTGCGTGCAAAAAGAATCAATGATAACTTGGAACTTCCACAAATGGGAGCCCTGCAATTGCAAACACAAGAGCTTAAAAAAATGCCTTCTGGTCTGGGCGAGGCGGATGTACTCAGAAGTATGACCCTTTTGGCCGGGGTAAACAACGCAGGGGAAATAAGTAATGGACTGTCCGTTAGGGGAGGAGCCTTGGACCAAAATCTGTTATTGTATGATAATGCCCCTGTTTTTAATCCAACTCATTTATTTGGACTTTTTTCTGTTTTTACACCAGATGTAATTTCTAGTGTAGATTTATATAGGGCCAATATCCCTGCGCGCTATGGTGGTAGAATAACATCTGTATTGGATATAAAAGTAAAGAATCCGTATGTGGATAAATTTAAATTAAGCGGGGGGATAGGTATTGTTTCAAGCAGGTTAAATATAGAAACTCCATTAATAAAGGATAAACTCATGATTGCCATTGGGGGTAGGGCCGGACTTACGGATTTTCTATTGCCCCTTTTTTCTGAACGTTTAAAAAATACCAAGGCAAATTTCTATGACAGTACCTTAAAATTATTATATCTGCCAACCAATAATGACCAGATTACATTTACAGGTTTTTATAGTAAAGATTATTATCAGTTGGATTTGATCACCAAAATTCAAAATATCAACGCCAAGAACAATCAATATGATTTTAGGACATTGAACGGCACATTGAACTGGAGGCATTCCTTTAATGAAAAAAGTAATCTCAGAACCTATTTGGTCATGAGCAATTATGCGCCCAAAACCATTTTTCCGGAAGTTGACAATCCCAACAACATCGAGTTCTCTTCTCAGATTGTGTATCAAAGTTTGGCTTCTGAATTTTCAAAGGAAATCAACCAAGATGCTTCGTACTATTTAGGTATTCAAGCCAATAAATATGAAATTAGTCCGGGGGAACTAAGTCCCGGTAACGGTAACAGTGTAGACCCGGTTATATTGGCCAAGGAAAACAGTTATGAGTTTGCAACCTATGCCAATATGAACTATAATCCTACAGATGCCGTAGCAATCTCTGCCGGGTTGCGCTTTAGTCACTATGTGTTGGTAGGTCCTTACAAACAGGCCGTTCTAGATGATAATACGGGATTGTTACTTGCGGTCAACGAGTTTGAAAAAGGTGCTGGCGTAAAGACGTACAACGGTTTGGAACCAAGATTGGGTGCCAATATAAAATTGAACCAATCAACATCTATCAAGGCTAGTTATGCCCGCTCCAAGCAATATCTTCAAAATGTGTACAATAGTACAACGCCTTTACCCACCTCTAGATGGAAAACATCCGACCCTAATATTCTACCGCAATTAAGTGATACATATGGTCTTGGTATTTATAAGAACATCTCAAATAATGAAATAGAACTTGGTTTAGAAGGCTATTACCGGTCATCTGAAAATAATTTGACCTTTAAACCTGGAGCGGATTTCTTTTTAGAAGAATTTCTTGAACGTGATATTATACAGGGAGAAGGAAAAGCCTATGGGGTAGAGTTCAGTATTAAAAAATCTACAGGAAAGGTTAATGGTTGGTTTAATTATACGTGGTCAAAAAGTTTATTAAAGTCCAATAATGAAAAACTTGGAGATAGGATCAACAATAATAATTGGTTCGTTTCGGATTTTGATAGGCCCCATGTCATCAATTCAACGGTTAACTTTGAGGGGGATAGATACAACACTTGGAGTTTTAATTTTACCGGACAGACCGGAAGGCCCTATACTGTTGCCAACAGTGTTTTTAAATTGGAAAATTTAGATGTACCCATTTTTATTGAACGCAACAATGCACGTCTAAGACCTTACCATAGATTGGATTTTTCTTGGAATGTAAAATATAGTAAAAAGTTGAACAAAAGATGGGTTGGCGATTGGACGTTTACCATTTACAACGTGTATAGCAGAAGAAATCCGTTCAATAACTACTATGCGCAACGACAAGATGGTGTAGATACGGATGTGTTTCTTGGTAGTCCTTTAGGTTCCTATGAACTTTCCATTTTAAATAGCCCATTATTTTCATTGACCTATAATTTCGTGTTTCAGTAAGGCTATATTATTGTTTGTAAAATTTACGCTGAATGGTTTGTAGATCCGATCGTATGCTAATTAGATAAATACCTTTTTTAAGATTGGATATAGGTATGTTCAACGCATTGTTCTTAATTCTCCATTGATGGTGTAAAACCTGATTTCCATTGATATCCCGTATGGTAATTTGAGCTGTTGAAGTATTCAAAAGCCCTATAATATTAACCACATTGGTTGCAGGGTTTGGAAAAACCTTTACCGCATTAGTAGCATCCTGTGCCTGTACATTTACGTATAGTAGAAGGGTTAAAAAAGAAAGAATGATGGCTTGCTTCATTAAAATAGCGCACCCAATTAGATGGGTGCGCTATATTTTAACGTTCTTAAAACTTGGTTTCGTCTATTATTAGCTAATATTTAACAAGAGTTTAAAAACTAAAAGTCATCTCATTTGCAGAGGTGTTGCCGGTACTATCTTTTGAAACTACTCTTATAAAATACACTTCGCCTTCTGTATAGGTGAAATTAGTTGTGGTCAACGTGGTATCCTCTAAAAGAATTTCTGGATTGTTTGCGGTACCTATAGAAACATCATAGCCGGTAAGGTCGTCGTCTAAATCCTCTGCAATCCAAGAAATGTCTGCCGTAGAATTACCTTGGTCTTCAACTTCAATGGTTGCAGGAAATGGGGCGTAACTCTCTGTTACTGTACCTTGCGAATAGAAATTCCAAGAATCGCTCTTTAAGGTCTTAGCGTCTAATTTGGCCGTTATTTGCCATGTAAACTGTACACCTTTGGGAACGTTTATAACTGTAGAAGTGCCATTAACAGTTTTATTCTCCGCGGTGCTGGTTTCTTGGTTAATTAGCTCAAGTTCATAAGAAGTGGCATTTGTAGATGCTGTCCACAGAAACTCAATACCAACGGTTCCGTCGGTATTTTCTTCCCCTTCCGTGCAGATAAGATTATTGTCTGGGAAAGTCAATGAGAAAGCGCCTAATTCCTTTTCCACTTCATCTGGTGGGTTGGGACTATCATTATCTCCACCGCCACCACATGAAACCATTAGTGTCATTACTAAAAATAATTTTATAGCTACTTTCATTTTTTTACAAATTTTAAATTGATTTCTTTTTCATTCTCTAATACGGTCAACATGTAAACACCTGGATCAAGGTTAGATATATCCATCGACAATTCTCCATTGTTTATTTCGCTACTGCTACGTACGGCTGTTACTCCATTTACATTTGCAATTAAGATTTGAGCGTTATTCATGTTGTCAAGACCTTCTACACGTAATGTTTCAGCAACAGGATTTGGAGAAAGGATGGCTTGATTTATAACAATATTATCATTGAATATACCTTGACAAATTTTATCTGTTTCAATTGAAATTTGATTTACTCCTTTATCCAATGGAAATAGAATCTCATGATTTAAAACATCGTCAAATTGGTACGTATACATTTTATCATTTACCAATACCTCATAGCTTTTGCTTCCAGAAACTATAATTCTTGCTTTCTGGGCATGATAATCTACCACGGTTTTACCGGTTGTAAATTCATCAGGTACACTAACGGTAACCGTAAAACATTGTTTAAAATCTGGGAAATCCGGTATGTTAATGCATACTGAATACACACCTGGCGATAGGTTTGATTTAACAAAATCTTCATTATTGGTAATATTGGAAAAAGATTCATTTAACGCACCACGGCTTAATTCCACCTGATACAAATAATCTTCAGTTAAGCTGACCGTAATTTCTCCATTAGAAGTGTTAGGGCAGCTGGTACTGGTAACTTTTACTTGAATTCCATTATTGGGAATATCAGGTAAAGCAGTCTGATTGTCTGCACAACCCTCAGCGTTTACCGTTACATTTGGAAGCGTATTTGGACATTGGTCAATAGCGTTGTTTACACCGTCATTATCATCGTCTAATTGGCTTTGTGAGCAACCGTTGCTATTTACTGTTTCACCTGCTGGGGTATTTGGGCATAAATCATCTGCGTCAAAAACACCATCTTCATCTTCATCTGTATCTGTTTGTGTAACTGGGCACCCAATATTATTTACAAAAGTTCCTTCTGGGGTGTTAGGGCAATTGTCACTGTCGTTACTTACACCGTCATTGTCATCATCTAACTGGCTTTGGGAACAACCATTGGCGTTCACAGATTCTCCCATAGGTGTATTGGGACATTGGTCTACAGTATTGTCCACCCCATCATTATCATCATCTGTGCTAGCAATGTTTGCTCTAAGGACCATATTGTCTAGTAAAATATGTTCCTGTGGTTGATCGGATATTGCACTTATGTTCAAATCTACCAGTTCATTTGATTCTGGTGTAAAATATACCCTAAATGTATTCCAACCATTTTCAGAGGGATCCGTTGTAACTTTATAGATAGTTTCGGGAAAAATACCTTTTGTCAGTTCAAACTCTAAGGTGTTAAAACTGCCTTCGGTAATTTTGTAATCAATAGCAATTTCATATGAAACACCTTTATAAAGTTGCACCTCTTTTTGAAAGATTGATGAAGTGTTTGTACCATTATCACCTGTTGTGAGTTCTAGACTATATTCTAAATTATCACTTATATCCTCATTTTTGTTCCATGAACTTCCCGGTATCATAATTATTCCCCATTGCGCCAAATTGCTTCCACCGCCTAATGACCAATCTTCAAAACTAGGGTCTTCAATTATACTGGAATTGTCTATTGCAACTTCGCAGCCATAATCATCTACGGCCAATGCATTGGGAGATGTGTTTGGACATTGGTCAATGGCATCTGTAACCCCATCATTATCTTCGTCTGGTGGGGTTTCACCCAGTACGCGCATATAATCTACAACGATAACACTTTGTGGAGCGGAGGTGGCCCTAAATTCTAATTCAAAAACATAGTCTTCATCCTCGGTATCCGTCATAAAATCAAATGAGTAGGTATGCCATTCTCCGTCAGTATTCAAGGTAAGGGATTCATTTATATATTGGGTAGCAAAATTTCCTCCATCCTTTAATATCCAAAGATTGGCCGTTATAGATTCCCCTGTACCTACATAAACTTTATAATCAAAAGCGAAGGTGTGTGCCTTGTTTTTCTGTAATGAAACTTTACTAACGTTTCTAGTACTTAATTCGGTTCTTTCAGATATACTGGTGCTTAAATCTAGTCTTAATGAAGAATAACCTTCCGTTGCATAATAGAAATTGGCTTGGGAAACAGAATTAGCATTCACTATTGACCAATTATCTGGGGCACTAGGTGTTCCAGACCAATTTTCAAAACTGAAATTTTGCAGAAAGTTTGTTTGATTTGGAGGGATAATAATACATCCTTTTTCGTCTACAGGTTCCCCTACTGGGGTATTACGGCATACATCAAGATTATTGGTAACACCATCATTGTCATCATCTAGTTGACTTTGGGAACAACCTCTAAAATTGACTGTTTCACCTTCGGGTGTACCAGGACATTGGTCATCATTGTCTGCAATGCCGTCATTGTCCGTATCTATAATACTGGCTCCGTCTACCGTTAGTAGAACAGGGTTTTTGTTTAATATTAATTCCGGTAAAGTGGAATTTGAAATTAAACAATCATAAGACCCTATGTCTGCAGTGGAAACGCTTGCTATGGTAAAAGTGGAACTGGTAGCACCGTCAATATTTTCTCCATCTTTACGCCATTGGTAATTATTATTGGAATCTGTTGTGGCGGTAACTGAAATGGTAAAGACATCCCCTGTTTCCATGTCAATGGTTGCAGGTTCATCTATATTTAGTTGAGGATAGTAAATTGCATTGGCCTGATTACCCAAAGTATTAAACAAATCTTCAAAAATAAAATTGTTGTTCGCAAATGATAAAACTTGAATTTCATCCTTAGAAAAAACAGGGACAATACCATTAAGATTATTAATACTGAAGTTGAGTGAAGTTAAATTGTTTAACTGGGTCAGACTTACAGGTATAGTACCCTCTAAAAGGTTTTTGTATAAGTTCAGGTCAGTCAAATTTGCAAGATTGCCTAATTCTTCTGGAATACTACCTGATAATTGATTATCATGTATATGTAACTTGGTCAAATTGCTTAAATTACCTAATTGTAGAGGAATTGTTCCCGTAAGATTATTACTATTTAAGAGTAATTCTTCCAAGTTTGTCAATTGTCCTATTTCAGAAGGTATGCCACCTTCTAAGTTGTTAGTTCTAATAATAAGTCTGGTCAAGTTACTTAGTTGTCCTAGACTATTTGGTATTGTTCCGGTTAGACTATTGTGATCCATTTCTAGGCTTTCAAGTAATGATAAATTACCCAAAGATGAAGGTATAGGACCTGACAATTGATTAATGGATAAATACAAAATATTTAGATTAACCAATTGACCGATAGTAGCAGGTATATTTCCTGTTAAATTGTTCCAACCTAAGCTTAGCTCTGTGAGGTTGGTTAACAGACCTAAATCAGAAGGGATATTACCTGTGAGGTCATTGTTTATTAGGCTTAATCTTTTTAAGTTGTTTAACTGGCCTAATTGTGCTGGAATGTTACCGGTTAAATTGTTACTGCCTATTAACAACACCTCCAAATTTGTAAGATTCCCAAGCGATGCTGGTATTTCTCCTGTGAGATCATTACTGGATAGCCGCAGTGTCTTAAGTGCAGTCATTTGCCCAATCTCATTTGGAATAGCGCCGCTAATACCTGTTGAAAATAGGTTTAAAATTTCAAGTTTTTTAAGATTCTGAAATGTATTTGGAATTGAACCGTTTATCACATTAGGTATATAGCCAATATAAAAATTTCTGTGTAGTTCTAAGCTCTGTAATTCAGATAAATTCCCAAGTTCATCTGGTAAGGAACCTACCAAACCATTGGACTGGATAAGAATGTTCGTGACTCTTCCGTTTGCGTCTGTTGTGACACCATACCAAGAATCGGTTGGGGCACTTAAATCCCAAGAGATAGTCCAATTATCTCCATCTGTTGAATTGTAAAAGGCTATTAATGCCTCGCGGTCAGTAGCCGCTGTGCCTTGGGATGAAAGTTGAATGCTAAACAGGATAAATACTGCAAAAAGCAGTTGAGTGTAGTTTTTAGACATAGGTTTTGTTGTAGGTTATCTAACCGTAATATAACTATCATAATTATATTATAGTATTAATAATCGATATACTACATCCTTTTTTTCTTACAATTTTTAAGTTGATATTTAAGTTTTTAAGCTAACTAGTGTGCAACCAGCCAGTTATCACCAATACCAACTTCTACATCCAGCGGAACGGCAATTTTATAGGCATTTTCCATTTCGGCCTTGATCAGGTGCTTTAATTCATCCAATTCTGTTTTATAAACATCAAATACCAATTCGTCATGTACTTGCAAAAGCATTTTAGTCTTGAACTTCTTTTCCTCTAGCTTTTTATGAATGTTGATCATAGCAATTTTAATGATGTCGGCAGCACTACCTTGAATAGGGGCATTTACCGCATTTCTTTCCGCTGCGCCCCTTACCATAGCATTGCTGCCATTTATATCCTTTAGGTATCTCCTTCTGCCCAAAATGGTTTGCACGTAGCCATTTTCACGGGCAAAATCAACTTGCTCGCTCATATAGTTCCGTAGTTTTGGATATGTTTTGTAATAGGTGTCTATAAGTTCTTTTGCCTCTGATCTGGATAAGTTGGTCTGGTTACTTAATCCAAAGGCCGATACACCATATATAATACCAAAATTAACCGTTTTGGCATTGCTTCTTTGTTCCCTAGTCACCTCTTCCAAGGGAACCCCAAATACTTTTGAAGCAGTAGAGGCGTGAATGTCCTCGCCATTTTTAAAGGCTTCGATCATTGTGGTTTCTTCGCTAAGTGCCGCAATGATCCGTAGTTCTATTTGTGAGTAATCAGCTGCTAATAATGTATAGTTCTCGTCTCTTGGAATAAAAGCTTTTCGTACTTGACGTCCCCGCTCAGTTCTAATAGGAATGTTCTGTAAATTGGGATTGTTACTGCTTAAACGTCCTGTGGCTGCCACGGTTTGCATGTAATCTGTATGTACACGACCCGTAGAGGGTTCTACCTGTTCGGGCAATGCATCTACATACGTACTTTTAAGTTTTGCAAGCCCCCTGTAGTCCAATACATTTTGTATGATCTCATGGTCTTTTGCCAAATAGGACAATACATCTTCTGCAGTTGAATATTGACCTGTCTTGGTTTTTTTAGGTTTGTCAACCAATTTTAATTTGTCAAAAAGAATTTCGCCCAATTGTTTGGGTGATCCAATATTGAACTCTTCACCGGCCACTTCATATATTTTTGCCTCAAGTGTGGCAATATCGTCGTTTAAATCTTGGGAAAGGGAGTTTAAAAACTCCTTGTCCAAATTAATGCCTTCAAGTTCCATATCCGCTAATACGCGTAATAAAGGTATTTCTATTTCATTGAACAGTTTTTCCGTATTGGCCTCTTTTAATTCTGGTCTAAAATGTTGTGCTAATTGATAGGTGATGTCCGCATCCTCTACGGCATATTCCGTTTGTTTCTCTAAGGGTACATCTCGCATATTCAACTGATTCTTACCTTTTTTTCCAATTAGTTCCGTTATGGAGATGGGAGTGTAATTAAGATAAGTTTCAGATAATACATCCATATTATGACGCATATCCGGATTAATGAGGTAATGGGCCAGCATCGTATCAAATAGCGGTCCTTTCACGTCAATATTATATTTGTCCAATACCTTAATGTCATATTTAAGGTTCTGGCCAATTTTCTCAATAGTTTCAGATTCAAAGAACGGGCGTAATTCCTCTAGCAGTTTCTGGGTTTCGTCCTTATTATCGGGAAATGGGATATAAAACCCTTTGGTGGCCTCCCATGAAAATGCAATACCTACCAATTCTGCCGTGATAGGGTTAAGGCCCGTTGTTTCGGTATCAAAGCATACCGAGGGTTGTTTCATTAAATTTTGTAAAAATAATTTCATCGCCATACCCGGTAGTACACTTTGGTAGGCATGGGCCACATCCGCTATAGTTTTTCTGCTGGAATAATCCTTGACAGTGGCTCCTGCATCCGCAGCATTGCCAAACAAGGAAAACTGACCGGAACCCGCATCTTGCAGTTCTTTCTTGGCCGTAGGTGTGCTAGAAACCTGTGTAACCTGTTCTTGGGTGTCCGTAGCAAATATTTTCAAAAACTGATCTTTAAGTCTTCTAAATTCTAGTTGTTCAAAAATTTCCTGCACCTTTTCAAAATCCGGCACGGAAAGCTCATAGTCAGATGCATTGAAAGTAACATCACAATCTATACAAATGGTTGCCAGTTTTTTGGATAAAATACCTAGTTCCTTATTGGCCTCAATCTTCTCTTTCATCTTTCCCTTTAGCTGATCGGTATTGGCCAAAAGATTCTCCATACTGCCAAATTGGGCAATGAATTTTTTTGCAGTCTTATCGCCAACACCAGGCAAGCCCGGGATATTGTCACTGGCATCGCCCATCATGCCCAAATAATCTATAACCTGTTCCGGACGCTCTACACCAAAACGTTTTTGAACTTCAGGAATTCCCCAGATTTCAATACCGTTACCCATACGTGCCGGGCGATACATAAAAATGTTCTCTGAGACCAATTGTCCAAAATCCTTATCAGGAGTAACCATAAAAACCTTATAGTCCTCTTTTTCCGCCTGTTTTGACAATGTGCCAATGATATCATCTGCTTCCCAGCCTTCCAATACTACACTAGGTATGTGCATTGCCTTTAAAATATCTTGAATATAAGGTATAGCCAAACGAATGGCATCCGGTGTTTCGTCCCTATTTGCTTTATATGCTTCAAACATTTCCGTACGTTCCACACTACCGCCTTTGTCAAAGCATACGGCCAAATGGTCTGGCTTTTCCCTTCTGATCACATCAAACAAAGAATTCATAAAACCCATGATTGCGGAGGTGTCCATACCTTGAGAATTTATTCTTGGATTCTTTATAAGGGCGTAGTAACCACGAAATATCAATGCATATGCATCTAGTAAAAACAGTCTTTTTTGATCGGCCATGTGAGTATATTGTTTGTGTAGGGATTAAAAGTACAAATTGAAATGGAATTCATTTTAAGTCTTACCCGTTAAGGTAACTCTGTGAGGGATTGTTGACATGACCGTCTTTGGTGTATGTTCTGTACGTGAACCCCGGGTGAATACAATATGCACCTGTTTCTCCTTGCTTGTTTATGGCTATAAACCCAATTTGAAAATCTTGTTTGTCCTTGTTTTTGGCAATGATGCGTTTAACACCTTCCTCACAAGCCTCTTGAGGGGTTTTTCCCTGCCGCATGAGTTCAACGATAAGAAAGCTGCCTACGGTCCTGACCACTTCTTCACCTACCCCAGTCGCAGTTGCCCCGCCAACTTCATTGTCAATGAACAGTCCCGCTCCTATGATAGGGGAGTCACCAACCCTACCGGCCATTTTATAGGCCATACCGCTCGTAGTACATGCGCCAGCAATATCACCTTTAGCATCAATTGCCAGCATACCTATGGTATCGTGGTTTTCAATGTTGATAATTGGTTTATATTCAGAAGTTTTCTTCCATTCAAGCCAGTCTTGTTTTGCTTTCTCAGTAAGTAGATTGGTCTTTTCAAAACCTTGCTCGTATGCAAATTGTTCCGCTCCTTTGCCGGCCAGCATAACATGTGGGGTTTCTTCCATTACCTTTCTTGCCACGGAAATGGGATTGGCAATATTTTGCATGGCCAATACGGCACCGCAATTACCGTCCTTGTCCATAATACATGCATCTAAAGTAACCCTTCCGTCACGATCGGGACGACCGCCATTACCTACAGTATTGTTGTTGAGGTCATTCTCCTCTACCATAACGCCTTGGTGAACAGCATCTAACGAACTGCCGCCTTCCTGTAATACCTCCCAAGCCTTGGCCGTTGCATTTCCAAAATCCCAGGTACATATGGCAATAGGAACAGTTGGGACCTTACTTGGTAGGTTTACGGCCGTTTCCTCCTTGCAAGAGGCTAAAATTGGTGCAGATATGATACCTGCCGCTATTGTGCTGGAATTTCTTATGAACTTTCTTCTTTTCATGGTTTGGGTTCTTTACTTTTAGAGGCCTTAAATATAAGAATATGCTAGTAGAAGTTTGTGCAAATTCCTTGGAATCTGCCTTGATTGCGGAACGTGCTGGGGCAGACCGAATTGAACTTTGTTCAGAGCTTGCTGTAGGCGGATTGACACCTTCCTATGGATTGTTGAAAATGGTCAAGGAGCGGGTTTCCATTCCCGTTCATGTGTTGATACGTCCAAGAAGTGGCAATTTTTCATATACGGATGATGAACTCAATATTATGGTGACCGATATTAACTTGTGTGTTGAACTGGGGTTTTCTGGAATTGTCTCAGGGGTATTGCATCAAAATTTTAAAGTAGATGTTGAACGAACAAAAATATTGAAACAGGCTGCCGGTCATTTGAAATTTACCTTTCATAGAGCTTTTGACTGGGTGGAAAACCCTATAGAGGCAATGAGGCAATTGGAAGAATTGGAAATGGATTACGTGTTGACTTCAGGGCAGCAAAATTCTGCACCTAAAGGTCTACAGTTGTTATGCGATTTACAAAAACATAGTTCATGTATTGATATTATGCCCGGTTCAGGTGTCAATGCAGGTAATGTAAGCTTGTTCAAGGACCAAGGTTTTAAAGCCGTACACTTATCCGGAACCGCAATGGAAAAAAAACTGGATATAATTGCGCCTATAACCATGAATTCCAAATCTTTTTTAAGTGATGACCATGTGGCCGTGACCCAATTTAAAAATGTTCATGAAGTGGTGACCAAGGTTAAATAAAATTGAAATGAGCACGTATACCACTGTGATACGGATATCTTTGTAAAAAATAGAATTTATGGCACGATGGGTTATTTTTACCATATTATATGTAGCACTTAGCTTTTATGTACTGCAGGCCTTAAAAACAGTAACTAAGCAACCATGGTGGTCCTACCTGTATATTGCCATTTCTTTGGTGGTCATGGCCAATTTTATTTATCAATTTACGGTTGGTGAGGAAACAGGACGTGTCTTAAGTATTTCAAAGAGTTATGCATTTGGCTTGTTATTGACAGTGTTGACCTTCAATATTATTACCATATTATTTTTGTTTTCTGAGGATCTTTTCAGAATCTCTACCGGAATATATCAACGATTTTTTGGTGCAGGAAAGGAATTTGGACTTCCGGCACGCAGACGTTTCTTGAGCTTATTGGCTTTGGGCGTAGCCTCTATTCCCTTTGGGGCATTATTATATGGTATGTATAAGGGTAAATATAATTTTAAGGTATTGCGGTACACGTTGGAGTTTGATGATTTGCCGGAAAGTTTTGATGGTTATCAAATTACCCAAATATCTGATATTCATAGTGGTAGTTTTGATAATAGAAAGATGATCGAGTATGGTGTTGACCTCATCAATAAACAGAAAAGTGATGTGCTTTTGTTTACGGGGGATATGGTCAATAATATGACTTCTGAAATGTTGCCCTGGGCTGATCTCTTTGGTACATTAAAAGCAAAAGATGGTAAGTTTTCTGTATTGGGCAACCATGATTACGGTGATTACATTCCATGGGAAACGGAGGAGCTCAAAAGCAAAAATTTGGAAAATCTTAAAGAATTGCAGCGAAACATGGGCTTTGACCTTTTGTTAAACGAGCATCGTTATTTGCAAAAAGGGGAAGATAAAATTGCGTTGATAGGTGTGGAAAATTGGGGAAAGGGCGGTTTTAAGAAAGCAGGGGACCTTAAAAAGGCTTCTGCAGCAATAGATAAGGATGATTTTAAGATATTGATGAGTCATGATCCTTCGCATTGGGAGATGGAAGTCATCAATGACCCTTATCATTATCATCTTACCCTTAGCGGACATACCCATGGAATGCAATTTGGTATAGAAATACCAGGATGGGTAAAATGGAGCCCAGTAAAATGGCGCTACCCATATTGGGCAGGAATTTATAAGGAAATGGGTCAGTTCATAAACGTAAATAGGGGATTTGGATTCTTGGGCTACCCAGGAAGGGTTGGTATTTGGCCAGAAATTACCGTTATAACTTTACGAAAAAAGGCATTAACATGATTTTAACCCTTTTAAAGTCATACAAATAAGAAGTCAAGGATAATTTTTTAACAATTTTTATTACATTTGGCTAACATAGAAAAGCAATTTATATGTCCAAATTTGGAGAGCTTATAGATTTAAAAATACCGGTACTACTCGATTTTTATGCCGAGTGGAACGAGCAGTCTACATCTATGCACCCTGTGCTTAGAGATGTAGCGGCAGCTTTAGGGGATAAAGGCAAGGTGATCAAGATCGATGTGGATAAAAATAAGGAACTTTCCCAAGCCTTGCGCGTTAAAGGATTGCCTACATTAATGATCTATAAAAAAGGGGAAATGGTCTGGCGCCAAAGCGGTGAACAAGATGCCAATACCCTTATAGGTATTCTTAAGGAATACGTTTAGGAAGTTACTTACCAGTGTTAAAATGATACGATAAAGCTTTGGGCCATGCCCAAAGCTTTTATTGTTGTATGCTTAGATTAACCGTGTCCTCCAACATATCTGTTTTGGTGTTGTCCGGAACTATGGTGTCCGATATGGGAAGAGTGTCCGTCATATCTGGATCTCCTTGAATACTTTCCTCTAAAAGTTCCATACTATCCTCATCCTTGTAGAAATGCTGAAACTTATCAATGTATTCGTTAAAGATCAGGGTTTCTTTTTCAGCTAAGTCTTCCGTATCGTTCTGTATGATAATATCTATGTTTCTTCTGTAGGCTTCCATATCCGCGATAATATCATCAATGTTGCTATATTGTTCATCTACATTGGTAGAGGCATAATATTCCAGCCTTTCTTGATATTTTTTCTTTAAGACCTTAAAGTGTTCATACCCTTTTTTACTTTCGCCCACCTTATAATAACCATCTATAAATGGTTCTATTAATGTATAGTAGCCAAACTTGTCCACAGGCATATTCTGTAAGGAGATTTCAATGATTTCCTTAGCCTTGTCCATTTTGTTTTCCTTTATCAATGCTTCCATTAATCGTGCTAAATTGCCTCTAAATGAAACACTCTGAATACGGGTTTGTGTATCATGATAAATATCTCCTCCGGCATTGCCCCATTCCCATTTCTTGACAATGTCGTACATAAGATCAGTATCTATCCGTCCCAGTTCAAAAGCATTTGGACGTTCTGTGCGGATTGGAACTAATTTATAGGCAAGACCATCTAGTTGTAGGTAGTCCTTCATCCAAAGGTATTCTGCATCATCAAAACTACCCCCGGAAAAATAGAGCGGGCGTTTCCAATCATTGTTCGCAAGAATATCGAGCATCATCATGCTTTTTTTGGTAATGGCGCCAGGAAGGTCAATATCTATATAGTCTACGATTAAATCTGCATCTTTTTCCTTGACAAGACCTGAGTTCAACACATTCTGTTTATTCACTGGTACCCTTATTTTATTGGTAGGATAGTAAACCATATTTTGGGTATCCTCAGAATATTGACTTAAATCAGCACCATTTTGTTCAAACAAATACTTAAGTTTTGTACGTGGCTTATCACTATCGATCCAATTAATAAAGTCTTTGATCGGCCACCTGTTTTCCGTAATGCCTTGATGATATAGGACATCTCTTGAGCCCGTTCTATATTTCTCGTGTGAAATCTGAGAAGGGATTGGGTCACTTTCATAGGCTTTTTTCTTCATTTGGTCCACATACCAATCCGTTTCAAATAGACTGGTGCACACTATACGTACATCTGTCCTATAATTTTCAATTTCCTGGGCGTACCAAATAGGAAAGGTGTCATTGTCCCCTATGGTGAAAAGAATGGCCCCAACATCTTCCTGACACGAATCTAGATAGGCTTTAGCGGTACTGTTGGCGGTAAATCTATTAGATCGGTCATGATCGTCCCAATTTTGGACGGCCATTACCGTTGGTACGGCAAGTAGGCTTACAATAACTACGGCAGGTGCTAGTATTTTTGGGGTTACCCAATCTTTGAAACCATCATATAAACCGTAAACCCCGATTCCGATCCACAGCGCAAATACATAAAAAGAACCTACCAATGAATAATCTCTTTCCCTAGGTTGAAATATTCCTGGATTGGTATAGAACTGAATGGCCAACCCGGTAAAAAGAAAGAAAATCATAAGGACCCAAAATTGTTTTTTATCCTTGGAAACCTGGAAGACAATACCAATGATTCCTAAAAGCAATGGTAGAAAAAAATAGGTGTTCCTGCCAGGATTATTTTTAATATCACTAGGTAAATTATCTTGACTTCCCAGTCTTAGACTGTCTATAAAATTAATACCGCTTAACCAATTTCCGTTTTCATTATAACGACCTTGAACATCATTTTGTTTACCAACAAAGTTCCACATAAAGTAACGTAGATACATGTAATTGAACTGAAATTCTATCATGTATTCAATATTCTCCCATAGTGTTGGGGGCTGTACCTCAATGTATTCGTCAAATCTTTTAAGAAAACTAATGTATTGATCTGCTCCAATTTCCCCATTGGCAAATCCGGTCTTAACCTGTTCTGCCGCTTGCCGTAATTCTTGACTGGACTGGGTTACCCTAAAATCCAAAGCGCCAAAGTAACGCATATAGTTCTCCGCATTCTGAGGGCTCCACATTCTGGGCAACAACCCTTGGTGGTCAGGATTTGGGCCCTGAACAGCGTTTTTGTATTTGTTTACTATAATATATTTGCCCAGCGCATAATCCTTTTCATACTTGGGTTTGCCATCTTGGTCTTCCCCTGGAGGGGCAAACATATCTGAATAGTATGATCCGTAAACGGGACTATCTACCCCAGGATACTGTTCCCTATTATAATAGGCTAATAATGCCCTGGCATCTTCTGGGTTGTTTTCGTTGATCACCACGTTGGCATTTGCACGGATAGGCAACATTAGCCAAGATGAAAACCCAAGAAATAAGAACATAAGGCACAATACAATGGTATTAGCCGTTCTATAATTGTTCTTTCTGGTATAATTCAACCCAAAATAAAAGGCGGCAATGAACAATATACCTATTATAATCGATCCCGAATTAAAGGGCAATCCAATACTGTTGATAAAGAATACTTCTCCCCAACCAAATAGTTTCAAGACATAGGTCAACGAAAATTTATAAACAAGCATTAAAATGGCAATGACCACAATATTGGCGATCAAAAAATTCTTGACAGTCGTTTTTTTGTATGTTTTAAAGTAATATAGCAAGCCAATGGAGGGAATGGCCAAAAAGCCCATAAACTGAATTCCAAATGTTAGGCCAACAACAAATGATATTAAAACAATCCATCTATTGCCGCGAGGATCATCCAGATTATCCGTCCATTTTAAACCAAGCCATAATAACAAGGCCATAATGAAACTTGCCATGGCATATACTTCCGTCTCTACGGCATTGAACCAAAAACTATCTGAAAAGGTAAAGGCCAAAGAACCTACTATGGCACTCCCAAACACGGCAATAGCCTTACTGTTGGTAAAAGGGCCATCCTTATCGATCAACTTTCTGGTAATATTCGTTATGGTCCAGAACATGAACAAAATAGTAAAGGCACTGGAAACACCGGAAACCAAATTTACCATCATGGCCACTTTGCTAGGTTCAATGGCAAACATTGCAAAAAATGCGCCGATCATTTGCAATAAAGGTGCTCCTGGTGGATGTCCTACTTGAAGTTTTGCCGCTGTGGCTATATATTCCCCGGCATCCCAAAAACTATTGGTGGGCTCAACAGTAATATAATATGTAATTAGGGCAATGAAAAACACGGACCATCCTAATATGATGTCCCACTTATGATAGTTCTTTGAAAACATGAAACTTGGGTTAAACCTAAGTGGCGAATTTACTAATTAATATAGACAACTATAAACAATTTTTATAAACCTTTAACAGGGGTGTAATCAGATGTTTTTAATTTTTACCATAAAAAATGTTTGGTGAAACGAAACTTTGTTTTAAATTTGCAGCCTCTTAGAAGGTATTGGCCCATGGTGTAATGGTAACACTCCGGTTTTTGGTACCGTCATTCAAGGTTCGAGTCCTTGTGGGCCAACTAAGAAGTGTTTAAACCCGTTATCAAATTTGGATAACGGGTTTTTCTTTATGGTGCGGTAAATAATAAAATTTAGGAAGCTGTTTAAATATGTAAGTATTTTTGTACATTTAAACTGATAAGGTTACAAATTCATCGGAAAAGAAACTATTTCAATCACCGTATTTGTTAACTTAGCACCCTAAATTACTTGACCTTATGAACCTTTCCCCAAAAGTTTTAAAAATTATAATCGTTGTAATTATTGCTGGTTTTGGTATTGGAATTTACCTTCAAGATCTAAAGCATGAAGAGAGTACCACACATGCGTGGAAGGCCAACAGGTATAATTTGGATCGGTTCAACAAAATAATGGAGTATAATAGTAAGATGAACGCTACCAATTGGAAAGTGTTTAGGGATAGTATTGATCAACAATTAGATACCCTTATGATTTTACGATTTAGAAAGGAAGTGGATAGTTTAGGGGAAGCAGAACTTCAGGCGCTTAATGAAAGACAGGAAGTTCAGGCTTCTTATTTGTCTGAATAATACTTTTGATAGGTATTATTTTAGCGTCCCGCTTTTATTTCCCATATCTTTTCTTGTAGTGGAATCTATGATTTGTTCACCAGGTCCTTTTTCGGAAATTTCCTTTTTATTTTCCATTTGATTTTCGCGGATAATATCCTCGGTAAGATTGCGGTCTACTATTTCTTCATCAATTTCATCTAATAAAGTCCCAATTTTTTGTTTGTCCTTTATCATGGCCCATGTCATAATCAAACTTGTGGCAATAATCACAAAGAGTAGTATGCCAGATTCAAAACCATCTACTTGTGCTTCTGAGGGTATGGCATAGAACAATAGAACGGTAATTAATCCCCTGGGTGCTATAAATAATTGAGGCAGGATGTCTTTTCTTATAAACACAAATAACAACAAATATCTAATTCCATAGATAGATATTATGATCAATAAACTTACAAAAGCAACGTTTAAACTTAATAGGGAAGAAAGTACAATGGTGACTCCAAAGATGACAAAAAAGAATGTGCGGATCACAAAAGCGGTCTCTAAGGTTATAATATGTAGTTCGTGATATATCTGCTTCATTCGCTCAGATTCGAGAAAAATTTTGGTTTTGCCAGGGAAAAATAATTTCACGTTTTTAACGATAAGTCCAAAGACCAAAATGATGATCAAAGAGGACAAATGCATTTTTTTGCCAATAGCATACAAGAGAAGCAAAACAGCTATAAGTAAAAAAAGTTTGGCCTGACTTTGAATTCGCTGAAATATTAGGATAATAGCATAACTGGCAACTAAAGCAATAACAATGGTTAGTGCTAAATTCCATGCAAAACCAACGGCCCCTTGATCTTCGGTAGGATTCAGTTTGCCGGTTAAAAAGTAAAACATCATTATTCCTATAATATCGGAAAAAGTACTTTCGTAGATATGAAACTCTTTTTTCTTTTCTTTAAGCCCGCCTACACTAGGGATTATGATTGCACTGGAAAGAATAGATAAAGGAGTTGCATAAAGCCAGGCAGATTGCATGGTCATATTAGGAATAAATTGATGTAAAATCAAAGCGGCAACATAGGCAGAAGCTATAAGGCCTAATACCGCAATGACCATTGATTTGAGAATGGGCCAGAATTTCTCCCGTTTGAGTTCTAGTTCCAACGCCGCCTCCAGAACGATCATGATCAATCCTATTGTTCCCAATATCTTTAAACTGCCAATAAAATCTGGGACCGAGCCAAACAAAAATTGTAGGGTTAGGTTTAAGATTATCCCAAGAAGAATTAGCAGTAATACGGAAGGTATATTTGTTTTCTTGCTGATAATATTAAACCAAAAAGATGCAATGACTATGATGGATGCTGTAATAATAAAATCGTAAGTGGTTAGTGTTTCCATAGGTAATAATGTAGGTTAAAGGTAAAGATTTAATGGGAATGTTAAATTCTGATTCGATGTAAGTTCGGTATATTTTTTGATGTAATTTTAAGGAAAATCAGTGTTAATTTTTGAAATTCTTGCCGATATGAGAAAAATATTATTGCCTATTTTAATAGCAAGCTTTGTTCTTTTAAGTTTTGTCCCATACAGTACAAATGCTCCTCTTCCACAAAAAATGAATGAGCTGATAGAGCATCTAAAATATTATGGTCATTTGGCCAATGAGCGCACCATTGTGCATACGGATAAGGATTATTATGTTAAAGGGGAAACAATTTGGTTCTGTGTTTTTATGACCAATGGTTTAAGCAATAAGGAAAAACCGTATAGTGGGGTGGCTTATGTAGAAGTGGTTAATGAGAATGGGGATGTTGTGGATAAAAGAAAATTGAAGGTATCGGACAATGGGGCTTATGGAGATGTGTCCATTACCAATAATTGGAATACAGGTAAGTATTATATAAGGGCATTTACCAAATTAATGCTTAATAATGAACATCCAAGAATTCAAGTAAAGCCTATTGTTGTACAAAACGAAACGAGTATTAACCTTGGGCAAAAAAATGGCAATCTTGATCATGGAGTGGATATTGATGTGCGGCCGGAAGGTGGATCTTTTGTAAGTGGTTTGGTTGCTGCCGTTGGGGTTAAAGCCGTAAATGGTATTGGGGGAAAGCTTGCGGATAGTGGTGTTATAATTGATGATCAAGATAATGTAGTAACCAATTTTGAGTTGGTATCTCCCGGTTATGGAAAAGCTTACTTCACTCCACTTAGTAATAAATCTTATAGCTTAAGAATAAATTCTGGAGATCAAGTTTACGAAAAGAAGCTGCCGGAGGTTATAAGTAAAGGGTATGGTTTACATGTAAAGGAAGGGTCAGATTATATTGTGGTGCGCGTAGCTGGCACAAATGAAAAGGAGCTAGAAAAAAGTGTACTCTTGGCGCATAAAGGGGAAACTCCATTATCGGTATATCAATTGGGTGAAAAAAGCGGAAACACGGAAAAACTTTTTAAAATAGCTAAAAAGGATTTGGGTAATGGTATTGTGTCTTTTTCACTTTTTGATCAGCTTGGTAATGCCAAATGTCAGCGCTCATTGAATTTAATAGGTGATTTTGGTGCTGTTGGTTTAACGCTCGATAAGGAAACTTATCGTAGTGGTGAGCCCATTATGTTGGGTATTGAAGGTGCGGACTATTTATGGGGTAATGTTTCATTGTCCGTAGTATCAAGAGATAGGATTATTGAAAATAAAGAAGTAGCGGGTTTGCAAATGAGCACCTTGGGTAATTCATTGGCAACGGCAACACAAATGAAAGGGTCTGGGGATTTAAGCGAGTTACAGTTGAAAGAGGCCGTGGACGCCATGATGATATTGGATAATAATTATAAAGTAGATTGGGAAAAAATAAAGGAATTTAAGATAGATGAGGTGGTGCATAGGCCGGAACTTGGTATAATGGTGTCAGGAAATGTCGGGTTGAAAAATGCTGTAAATGCGTCAAAATCCTCCGTATCCTTAACAGGTAACGGAGGGTCACTTTTTCAGGAAAGTAGTATAACAAATGCTATGGGCGATTTTGAATTTGGACCCTATGTTTTTTATGATTCATTAAACGTATTGGTACATGTAAATAAAGTAGGTGCGGGAAAATTACCAAAAGATGCGTTGGAAATAGATATTTTTGATACCTGGCCTGCTGTCAGTACAATGCGTTCATCAAACAAGGGCGGCATTATTGGCGAAGGTCAAAGGAATGCTGGGCAAAACTTGTCAGATAAATTGATGGACATCAATGACGAAGTAACTGTGTTGGAAGAGGTGGTTGTTGAGTCAGATGCTTGGTCAGAACAAATTGCGCGTGATAAGGAATACAATAAGTTAACCCCTTATTTTTCTTATAATAACCGTATAGTTGCAGATTCATTGAAATACAAATTAGGGGCAGTAAGTGCTCTTGATCTCTTGATGCAGACTCCGGGCGTGAATGTAAGCGGTATTTATCCCAATCAAAGGGTTTTGGTTAGGGGCGTTGGTACGATCAGTGAATCCATAGACCCTCTTTTTCTAATCAATGGTGCTCCAACCTCTGCTGATGCCGCTAAACAATTACTTGCAGAGGAAATTATGTTTGTAGATGTTATAAAAGGTGCCAGTGCAGCCGCTTTTGGAGGTAGGGGAGGTAATGGTGTCATTGCATTCTATACCAAGAGGGGGAATTATAATAATTCCGCATCTGTCGGGCCTGTTAATTGGGTCAATGCCACAATTCCTGGTTTTTCCAAGGCAAATGAATTTATGGACTATCGTTCTAAAGGCCATATCAATAACAATGGTGAGGTGTTGTATTGGGTGCCCAATGTAGCGGTAAAGGATAATTCCTTAATCGAAATAGATACAAAAGAGGCAATTGGGGGGTATTCTATTGTTCTGCAAGGATTAGATCAAAATGGTAATCCTTTGCGGTTAGAGAAAACGATTGAAATTATTGAATGATTGTGATTGAAAATTAGGACATTAATCCTAAAAAATATTATATTTGCAGTGCTGAAAGGATATAAAGGTATTCATGAGGGGACAATTAGTCCCCTCTTTTATTACTTATTATTTATGCTAAAGGAAAAAGTAAAGGAGTTATTGGAACTAGGTCTAAAGGAAGACCCTTCATTGTTTTTAATAGATTTTACAATGGGGGCCGATAATAGTATACATGTGGTTATTGATGGAGATCATGGTGTTACGGTAAGTGATTGTATAAAGATCAGCCGCGCCATTGAGCATAACCTAGATCGTGACGAGCATGATTTTTCCCTAGAGGTGGCATCGGCAGGAGCGGCTTCGCCATTGGTGATGCCCCGCCAATATTTAAAAAATATTGGAAGAAAACTTGAAGTAAGAACCAATGATGATAAATTTGAGGGTAATTTAACTGCCGTTAATGAAAATTCTATAGTTTTAGAGTGGAAGGCTAGAGAACCTAAGCCAATAGGAAAAGGAAAGGTTACCGTTCAAAAAAAAGAAGAAGTAAATTTTTCAGATATTATTAAAGCAAAAGTTGTATTAAAATTTTAATTGTAATTACCAATGGAAAATATTGCGTTAATTGAATCTTTCTCAGAGTTTAAGGACGATAAGTTCATAGACAGGGTAACACTAATGGCCATTTTGGAAGATGTTTTTAGAAATGCGCTAAAAAAGAAATTTGGTTCAGATGATAACTTTGATATCATTATTAACCCAGATAAAGGAGATTTGGAAATTTGGCGTAACCGTGTTGTGGTAAACGATGGTGAGGTTGAAGAGCCCAATGAGGAAATTTCCTTGTCAGAAGCTCGTAAGATAGAGCCGGATTTTGAAGTTGGTGAGGATGTTTCAGAAGAGGTTAAATTAATTGACTTGGGAAGAAGGGCTATTTTGGCATTAAGGCAAAACCTAATTTCTAAGATTCATGAGCATGACAATACTACCATATATAAGCACTTTAAAGATTTGGAAGGTGAAATATATACGGCAGAAGTACATCATATTCGCCATAAGGCTATAATTTTGTTGGATGACGAAGGCAATGAAATCGTTCTTCCAAAAGATAGGCAGATACCATCGGATTTTTTCCGTAAAGGCGATAATGTTAGGGGTATTATTGAAAGTGTTGAACTGAAAGGCGCAAAACCGACCATTATCATGTCAAGAAGTTCTCCCAAATTCTTGGAGCAGTTGTTTTTCCAAGAGATACCGGAAGTATTTGACGGTTTGATCACGGTTAAAAAGGCGGTTCGTATACCAGGGGAAAAAGCTAAAGTGGCAGTAGATTCCTATGATGACCGTATTGACCCTGTTGGTGCTTGTGTAGGAATGAAAGGATCTAGGATTCATGGTATTGTCCGTGAGCTGGGGAACGAAAATATAGATGTAATCAACTGGACGGCAAACCCACAATTGTTGGTTACCAGGGCTTTGAGCCCAGCTAGAGTGTCTTCTGTAAAGTTGAACGAGGAAAAAAAGACCGCTCAGGTTTACCTTAAACCAGAAGAAGTTTCCAAAGCTATTGGTAGGGGAGGACATAATATTAGATTGGCAGGTCAGTTGACAGGTTATGAGATAGATGTTTTCCGTGAAGGAGTTGAGGAAGATGTGGAATTGACCGAGTTTTCAGATGAAATAGATGCTTGGATCATAGAGGAATTCAAGAAGATAGGTATGGATACCGCACGTAGCGTTTTAGAACAAGATGTTAGTGATTTGGTAAAGCGTACTGATCTTGAGGAGGAAACAATTGTTGAAGTTGTTCGCATCCTAAAAGAAGAATTAGAAGATTAGCTATATATTAGCACTTAAATAAAAGAACGGGAATCAGTATTTATGGCAGACAATGCGAAAATAAGGCTTAATAAAGTTCTTCGTGAACTTAATATTTCCTTGGATAGGGCAGTGGACTTTCTAAACGGAAAAGGACATGATGTGGAAGCTAGGCCTACCACTAAAATTTCTGATGATGTTTATCAAGTTTTGCTTGACGAGTTCCAGACGGACAAGAGTAAAAAAGTTGCATCTAAGGAAGTAGGAGAGGAAAAGCGGAAAGAGAAAGAGGCAATTAGGGTACAACTGGAAAAGGAACAAGATGATCGTCGCTTGGCCCGTGAGCGTAGAAATGCCGAATCAGAAGAGTCGACCTTGGTAGGAAAAGTTGAACTTGCCGGGCCTAAGATGGTCGGTAAGATTGATCTGAATCCTAAAAAGAAGAAAGAGGAGCCTGCTAAGGATGTTCCAAAAACCGAAGCAAAGGCAGAAGTTAAGCCTGAAGCAAAAGAAGAGGTTCAAAAAACTGAAAAGGTTGAGGTAGAAAAGCCAAAAGAAGCTCCCGTAGCCAAAAAAGAAGAGGTCAAAAAAGACGAACCGAAGGCAGAAACGCCTAAGGTAAGTGAATCCAAGAAAGAAGAAAAAGCTGAAACTGCAAGTGAAGCTAAGGATGCGGGAACGGCAGAGCCAGAAGCTCCCGTTACCATAGAGACTCAATATCAAAAATTATCAGGTCCTAAAATTGCTGGCGCTAAAATCGATTTAAGTAAATTCGAAAAGCCCAAAAAGAAACCAGCGGATAAAAAACCTGCAGATAAATCTACCGATCGTAAGAAGAGGCGTAGAAGAATCGTTACAAAAAATACATCTGGTCCGGGTGGAGGTCAATCAAGACCATCCAATACTACAGGGGATCGTAAAGGTAGAGGTAGATTTGCCCCTACCGCCAAAGTGGAGCCTACGGAAGAAGATGTTCAAAAGCAAGTACGTGAAACCTTGGAGAAGCTGCAAGGCAAGTCCAAAAAAGGTAAAGGTGCTAAATATAGAAGAAGTAAAAGAGATCAACACCGTGAGCAAACGGAAAAGGATCTTGAAAAACAAGAATTAGAGAATAAGGTACTTAAGGTTACCGAGTTTGTTACGGCTACGGAAGTTGCTACAATGATGGGGGTTTCTACAACAGAAATTATTTCTGCCTGTATGTCCTTAGGTATCATGGTGACCATGAACCAGCGTTTAGATGCGGAAACGTTATCTATCGTAGCAGAGGAATTTGGATATGAAGTGGATTTTGTAACCGCAGATATAGAAGAAAGTATTGTTGAGGAGCCAGATGCTCCTGAGGATTTGAAGCCTAGGGCTCCGATCGTGACCGTAATGGGGCACGTGGATCACGGAAAAACCTCTCTTCTGGATTATATTAGAAAGGAAAACGTAATTGCGGGTGAAAGTGGAGGTATTACCCAGCACATTGGTGCTTACGGGGTTACCTTGGAAAATGGGGAGCGTATTGCGTTCTTGGATACACCTGGTCACGAGGCGTTTACCGCAATGCGTGCAAGAGGTGCACAAGTAACGGATATCGCTATAATCGTAATTGCAGCTGATGACGATATAATGCCGCAGACTAAGGAGGCCATAAGCCATGCGCAAGCAGCTGGCGTACCTATTGTTTTTGCAATTAATAAAATCGATAGACCAACCGCAAACCCTGATAAGATTAAGGAAGGCTTGGCACAAATGAATTTATTGGTAGAAGATTGGGGTGGTAAAATTCAATCGCATGATATTTCTGCCAAGACAGGTCTAGGGGTCAAGGAATTATTGGAAAAAGTATTGTTGGAGGCTGAAATATTGGAGCTGAAGGCAAATCCTGACAAACTGGCCAGTGGAACAGTCGTTGAGGCTTACTTGGATAAAGGTAAGGGGTATGTATCAACGGTCTTGGTACAGGCAGGAACCCTTAAAATAGGGGATTATGTACTAGCCGGTACCACCAGTGGTAAAATTAAGGCCATGCAAGATGAGCGTGGTAATGCGGTAACGGAAGTTGGTCCTTCTAGGCCAATATCCATTCTTGGTCTTGATGGAGCATCGCAGGCCGGTGACAAGTTCTATGTATTGGAAGATGAACGTGAAGCAAAACAAATTGCATCTCGTAGATCACAGTTACAAAGGGAGCAATCCGTTAGAACGCAACGTCATATAACACTAGATGAAATTGGTAGAAGAATTGCATTAGGTGAATTCAAGGAACTTAATATTATCCTTAAGGGTGATGTGGACGGTTCGGTTGAAGCGCTTACAGATTCGTTCCAAAAGTTATCTACGGATGAAATCCAAGTAAATATCATTCATAAGGCGGTAGGACCAATTACGGAATCTGATGTACTTCTTGCATCTGCATCAGACGCGGTCATAATAGGGTTTAATGTAAGGCCAATGGGTAATGCCAAGGCCATTGCAGAAAAAGAGGAAATAGATATCCGTATGTATTCCATTATTTATGCGGCAATCAATGACCTTAAGGACGCAATGGAAGGCATGTTGTCCCCGGAAATGAAAGAAGAGATAACCGGTACGGCAGAAATTAGGGAAACATTCAAGATTTCCAAAATTGGAACCATTGCAGGTTGTATGGTAACCAGTGGTAAGATATTTAGAAATTCCAATATTCGTTTAATACGTGATGGCGTGGTAATTTATACCGGTACATTAGCATCGTTGAAAAGATTCAAGGATGATGTTAGGGAAGTTTCCAAAGGCTATGACTGTGGACTTCAGATCAAGAACTACAATGATATAGTAGAAGGAGATATAGTAGAAGCGTTCCAAGAGGTAGCTGTTAAAAAGAAACTGAAATCAAAATAAGTAAAACTACATGTTAATGTGTAGTTTGGATATAAAAAAATCGACCTATTTGGTCGATTTTTTTGGTTTTAAAAGCATGGCGTCGGGATACTTTATCCGTACTTCATTAAATTTTCGTTCCGCATCCAATTTAGATGTAAATCGGCCTACCCGTACTCTGTAGGTTGGTGAATCAAAATCTATTTTAGAAACCAAGTCTGGAAAATCTTCCTCTACATTTGCCTTTATTTTTTGGGCCTTTGCATAATCGCCAAAACCTACTTGAATTCTGTAATATTCGTTATGGCTCAACGAAGATTTGTAAATTTCCAACAATTGGTCAATTTTCTCATCTTGTTGAATGTTTACCTTGGCACCTTGTGAATAGCCAAATTGAGCTAAACCTGCCAAAAGTACTATGGTATAAAGTGTTTTCATAACCTATTAAATCATTTTATTTTGAATAGACACAAAAGTAATTTATTAAGGATCAAACAAATAAATCAAAGGTTATTTAGAATATTTCTAAATTGTAAATTATAAATACATTAACATTTTGCAAATAAAGTCTATGTCGTATTTTTGTCTCCGATTTAGGCATTTGATGGATATTAATAGGTTTCATCTATGACCAAAATCATGCCAAGATTCCGATAGAAATATTCGATATATGAAAAAGGTTCCATACCGAAATCAGTTTTCTAAAATTTTAGGACTTACCCTAATAGCTTTTTTGTTTTATACTGTTCCCGCTACCGCGCAAGATGATGCTTCTGGCGAAGTTGCCGCGGCGGATGCTGGAGATGCTAAAAAAGGCAAGGCGTTGTTCAACCAGAATTGTGCCGCTTGCCATGCATTAAACCGTAAAATGACTGGTCCTGCCTTGGCCAATGTAGAGGCAAGGCTGAGTGAAGAAGAAGGGCTGGATAAAGAGTGGTTGTACTCTTGGATCAAAAATAGTCCGGGAATGATAAAATCCGGAGACCCTTATGCCAATAAGGTCTATGCGGAATATAACCAAGCGGCAATGACTGCTTTTCCTACGTTGACCAATGAGGATATTGATAATATACTGGCCTATACTGCCGCACCTCCTCCTGCAGCACCTGCCGCCGCGGCTGGAGCAAGTGATGGGGCTTCTAGTACAGCTGCTCAGGCTGGAGGAGTGTCCAATGAAATTATATTGGGTGCCTTAGTACTGGTTTTCGGGTTATTGGTCGTGATGTTATTGTTGGTGAACAAGACCTTGCAAAGAATTGCCCAAGCCAATGGGGTAATCGTTGAAAAGGAAAAAGCGGAGAAAGGTTTGCCATTGTGGAAGGCTTTTGCCAAAAACCAATTTTTGGTATTGGTGACCGCAATATTATTGTTGTTGGGGAGTGCATATTTTGCTTATGGTTGGATGATGCAAGTTGGCGTTGATCAAGGGTATGCTCCAATTCAACCTATACATTACTCGCATAAAATACATGCAGGTGACAATAAAATAGAGTGTAAATATTGTCACTCATCCGCTAGGGTGTCAAAACATTCCGGTATTCCTTCCTTAAATGTATGTATGAATTGTCATAAATCTATTTATGAATATACGGGCAATCCAGAAGGACCTTCGCAAGAAGATTTGGAAAACGGGTACACGAACGAGTTTTATACCGGGGAAATAAAAAAATTGTATAAAGCTGTTGGTTGGGATGAAACAAACCAAAAATACACTGGTGAGAGCCAGCCTGTAGAATGGGTGCGCATACACAACTTGCCAGATTTTGCATACTTCAACCACTCTCAACAT
This sequence comes from Maribacter sp. MAR_2009_72, assembly GCF_007827235.1. Classification (NCBI taxonomy): domain Bacteria; kingdom Pseudomonadati; phylum Bacteroidota; class Flavobacteriia; order Flavobacteriales; family Flavobacteriaceae; genus Maribacter; species Maribacter sp. MAR_2009_72. The sequence continues at coordinate 3,493,201 of NZ_VISB01000001.1, forward strand.
GTTTCTGTTGCCGGGGTAGAATGTCAAACTTGTCACGGACCAGTTGAGGAAATGGAAATTATGTATCAATATTCTTCGTTGACAATGGGTTGGTGTATTGATTGTCATAGGGAGACCAATGTAAAGGTCGAAGGAAACGAATACTATGAGAAAATCCATGCTGAACTTTCCAAGAAATATGGGGTTGATAATTTAACGGCTGCGCAGTTGGGCGGTCTGGAATGTGGAAAGTGTCATTATTAATAATAAATTAAAGAAGCTAATTACAGATAATACGTATGGCATCAAACAAAAAATATTGGAAAAACGAAGCGGAGTTAAATCCTGATGATTCCATTGTTGAGGCGCTTAAACAGAACGAATTTGTAGAGCAGATTCCGGTTGATGAATTCTTGGGCGATAAGGAAACTTTAGCTACAACGAATACAAACCGTAGGGATTTCTTGAAATATGTCGGTTTTAGTACAGCTGCAGCTTCATTGGCTGCATGTGAGGGTCCGGTTACGAAATCAATACCTTACGTTGTTCTTCCGGAGAACATTGTTCCTGGTGTGGCAAATTATTATGCGACCACTATTGCCAATGGTTTTGATTTTGCAAGTATCTTGATAAAAACCCGTGAAGGTAGACCCATTAAGGTAGAGAATAATACCTTGGCCAAGGTTGGTGGTGCTGCAAATGCAAGAATACAGGCATCTGTACTTTCTTTATATGACAGTACAAGATTGCAAGGGCCAATGGCAAATGGGGAAGCTGTAGAATGGAATGTGCTAACGGCAACATTGAAATCCAAATTGGGTGCTTTAAATGGTTCTTCAAAGAAGATTGCTTTGCTGACACAAACATATGCTAGTCCTTCAACGGATCGACTTATTGCTGAGCTACAAGCTTCTAATGGGAATATTGAGCATATAGTATATGATGCAATATCTGAAGATGCTGCATTGACCGCTTTTGAGGCTAAATACGGAGAGCGTGCTTTGGCTGATTATGATTTTGAAAAAGCGGAATTGATTGTATCTTTTGGTGCTGATTTCATTGCGGATTGGCAAGGTGGAGGATATGATGCAGGTTATTCTAGAGGGCGTGTACCCAAAAAGGGTAAAATGTCACGTCACGTGCAATTAGAGGCCAATATGTCCTTGACGGGTGCAAATGCGGATAAGCGTATTCCTTTGAAACCAAGTGCTCAAAAAATTGTTCTTGCCAAATTATATGGTAAGTTGAACGGTACCAATGTTGGAGGCAATACTTCTGAATATGATGCTGCTGTAGATAGTCTGGCTGCGGAAATTAAAAAAGCCGGTTCCAATGCTGTTGTAGTTACAGGTTTGGATGATGTAAATGCCCAGGCTGTAGTACTGGCAATAAATGAAATGTTGAGTAGTAAAGCTTTTGATGCTACTGCTCCAAAATATATAAGACAAGGTAGTGTTAAGGCCTTGAATTCTTTGATTTCCGATATGAAATCCGGTAGGGTCGGAGCATTGATTATGGATGGTGTAAATCCATTGTACTCACTGCCTAACGCTGCAGATTTTAAAGAAGGCCTAGAAAAAGTTGATCTTTCAGTTGCGTTTACTTCCAATTGGAATGAAACTGCGGAGGCCGTACAATATGTTGCTGCATCTAACCATTACTTGGAGTCTTGGGGTGATATAGAAATAAAAAAAGGTCATTATAGTTTAATGCAACCTACTATTAAGGAATTGTTTGATACCAAGCAATTCCAATCGGTTCTATTAGAACTATTAGGTAGTGAGCAAACCTATTATGAGTATATTAAGGAAACATGGTCCTCGTCTATTTTAAATGGTGCTAACTGGAACCAAGCGTTACAAGATGGTGTTTTCATAGGAAATGGTGAGGTTGACGACAATGATGAGTCTCAATCTAATACATTGATCGGTGGTGATGCCGTTGTTTCCAATACATCTTCAATTTCTACCGCCGTACGTAGTCTTGCAAATACTACCGGTGACGGTATGGAGCTTACATTGTATTCAAAAGTAGGTATGGGTGATGGCCAGCAGGCAAGTAATCCTTGGTTGCAAGAGTTTCCTGATCCAATTACAAGGGTGTCTTGGGATAATTATGTTACAATTTCAAAAGCTGATGCCGTTGAGTTGGGCGTAGAAAATGTAAATGTTGCCAATGGCGGAATGGATGGTAACTATGTTAAACTTACCGTTAATGGCGTTAGTTTGGATAAGGTCCCTGTGGTCGTTCAGCCAGGGCAGGCTAAGGGTACGGTAGGTCTTTCTTTTGGTTATGGTAAAACTGTAGGTTTAAAAGAGGAAATGAAGACCGGTGTCAACGCCTTTGCACTATATGACGGCTTTAATGCACATCAAACCGTTAGTGTGGAGAAAGTAGCCGGTAACCATGAATTTGCCTGTATTCAATTGCATAAAACCCTTATGGGTAGAGGGGATATTATAAAGGAAACTACCTTGGAAATATTCAATACTAAAGATCATGCGGAATGGAACGAAGTTCCTGTGGTTTCTTTAGACCACCAAGAGGTTCCTGCAACGTCAGTAGATCTTTGGGATAGCTTTGACCGTACTATTGGCCACCATTTTAATATGTCAATAGATTTGAATGCATGTACCGGTTGTGGGTCTTGTGTTATTGCATGTCATGCAGAGAATAATGTACCTGTTGTTGGTAAAGCTGAAGTAAGAAAGTCAAGGGATATGCACTGGTTGCGTATTGATAGGTATTATTCCTCTGAAGAAACATTTGAGCAGGATAATATCAAAAAGGACGAATTTGATGGCTTAAGTGGTGAAAAAGGTTCGTTGGGTGGTTTTGGTGAATTGGAAGATCCTTCCGCTAATCCTCAGGTTGCTTTTCAACCTGTAATGTGCCAACATTGTAACCATGCTCCATGTGAGACAGTATGTCCCGTGGCGGCAACATCACACGGTAGACAAGGTCAGAATCAAATGGCATATAACAGATGTGTGGGTACAAGATATTGTGCAAACAACTGTCCTTATAAAGTACGAAGGTTCAACTGGTTCCTGTACAATAACAATGATGAGTTCGACTTCCATATGAACAATGATTTGGGTAAAATGGTATTGAACCCAGATGTAAACGTTCGATCTAGAGGTGTTATCGAGAAATGTTCAATGTGTATTCAGAAAACACAAAAAACAATTTTGGATGCCAAGAGAGATGGTCGTGTAATCAAGGATGGAGAATTTCAAACAGCCTGTTCTTCCGCATGTAGTAATGGTGCTATAGTATTCGGTGACATTAACGACAAGGAAAGTAAAGTGGCGGAATTGAAAGAAAGTGACCGTATGTACCACTTACTGGAGCATATAGGTACCCAGCCAAACGTTTTCTATCATGTTAAGGTTAGAAATACCAACGAAGCATAAAAAAAATACTAGAAAGTAATTATAACAAAAGTCTATGGCGTCGCATTACGAAGCTCCTATACGAAAACCCCTAGTAATTGGAAACAAAGGCTACCACGATGTAACAGTGGATATTGCTGCTCCTGTTGAGGGAAGGGCAAATAAGCATTGGTGGATAGTTTTCTCTATTGCCCTAGTGGCATTTTTGTGGGGAGTAGGTTGTATAATTTATACGGTCTCTACCGGTATCGGTACATGGGGACTTAACAAAACTGTAAACTGGGCTTGGGATATCACCAACTTCGTATGGTGGGTTGGTATTGGTCATGCCGGAACCCTAATTTCTGCGGTACTGTTGTTGTTCCGTCAAAAATGGAGAATGGCCATTAACCGTTCTGCAGAGGCAATGACGATTTTCTCGGTAGTACAAGCAGGTTTGTTCCCTATTATTCACATGGGTCGCCCTTGGTTGGCTTACTGGGTACTTCCAATTCCAAACCAATTTGGATCTCTTTGGGTGAACTTTAACTCCCCTTTACTTTGGGACGTTTTTGCGATCTCAACTTATTTATCCGTTTCATTGGTTTTCTGGTGGACAGGTTTACTTCCAGATTTTGCTATGATACGTGATAGGGCTGTTTTGCCTTTTCAAAAGAAGATATATAGTCTATTAAGTTTTGGATGGAGCGGTCGTGCAAAAGATTGGCAACGATTTGAAGAGGTTTCATTGGTCCTGGCCGGTCTAGCAACTCCTTTGGTACTATCCGTACATACTATTGTATCATTTGACTTTGCTACATCTGTAATACCTGGTTGGCATACCACGATTTTTCCGCCTTACTTTGTTGCAGGTGCGATCTTCTCTGGGTTTGCAATGGTAAATACCTTGTTGATCATAATGAGGAAAGTATGTCATTTGGAAAATTACATTACTATTCAGCATATAGAATTAATGAATATCGTAATCATGTTAACCGGTTCTATTGTAGGTTGTGCCTATATTACCGAGTTGTTCATGGCGTGGTATTCTGGTGTGGAATATGAGCAATATGCATTCTTGAACAGGGCAACAGGACCTTATTGGTGGGCGTATTGGTCAATGATGACTTGTAACGTATTCTCTCCGCAGTTCATGTGGTTTAAAAAATTAAGAACCAGTATTATGTTCTCATTCTTCATATCTATTGTGGTTAACATAGGTATGTGGTTCGAAAGGTTCGTAATTATTGTAACATCATTACATAGGGATTATTTGCCATCTTCATGGACAATGTTCTCTCCAACGTTTGTGGATATCGGTATATTCATTGGTACCATAGGATTCTTCTTTGTATTGTTCTTGTTATATTCTAGAACCTTCCCTGTAATTGCACAGGCAGAAGTAAAGTCTATCCTGAAGTCGTCTGGGGAAAAGTATAAAACCTTAAGGGATGCGGGGAAACCGTTATATACGATTACACCTATGAAGAGAGAGATAGAAGAACCAATTACGGATAATGTACTTATGGGCGAGGTTGTACCGGCTGTTGGGGATAAGGTCGGGGTTTCTGATCTATTAAGTGCGGTAGGTAAGTTTGATGCAACCAGGGAGCAGCCAGATGATCTTAAAAAAGTGAAAGGTATTGGTCCGCAAATGGAAGCCACTTTAAACGAAATAGGAATATATACGTTTGCTCAAGTAGCTAGAATGACCGAACGTGAGTACGATCTGTTGGACTCTATTACAGGATCTTTCCCAGGAAGGGCACAACGTGATGATTGGGCAGGACAAGCAGCAATTTTATTAAATAACAAAAGATAAATATGGCATCTAAAGTTATACATGCTTTTTACGACGATGATGATGTTTTAATGCATGCCGTTAAGAAGGTTAAGGCAGCCAAACATCATATTGAAGAGGTATATTGTCCTTTTCCGGTACACGGACTGGACAAAGCAATGGGCTTGGCTCCTACAAGAATAGCTATCACTTCCTTTTTATACGGATGTGTGGGTTTAACGGTTGCCGTTCTTATGATGAATTATATCATGATAGAAGACTGGCCTCAAGATATTGGAGGTAAACCTAGTTTTAGCTATATAGAGAACATGCCGGCTTTTGTGCCTATTATGTTTGAATTAACGGTGTTTTTTGCAGCACACTTAATGGTAATCACGTTTTATTTAAGAAGTAGATTGTGGCCTTTTAAGGAAGCGGAAAACCCAGATGTTAGAACTACGGATGATCACTTTCTAATGGAAATTGAAATCCATGATAATGAGCAAGAACTAAAAGATTTATTGATGCAGACCGGTGCTGTTGAAATCAATATATCAGATAAAAACAGTCATTAAATATGAACAGTTTTAAGAGTGTAATATTAGTATTGGCGTTGGTCATATTGGCAACTTCTTGTCATGATAAAAGTGTTAGGAATTACCAATATATGCCAAATATGTATGAATCTGTAGGATATGAAACCTATGGAGAGGCAGATTTTTTACCAAATCAAGCGGAAGCTTTGGTGCCACCTGCAAACACGGTAAACCGTGGATGGTTGCCATATGAGATTGAGAATTCACCAGAAGGTAAGGAGTTGGCTAGATTACAGTCCAGCCCATTAGATTCCTTAAATACGGATGAAAACCTGGCTAAAGGTGGTCAATTATATACCATTTACTGTGCTATCTGTCATGGAGATAAGGGTGACGGACAAGGTACTTTGGTAAAAAGAGAGAAAATATTGGGTGTTCCTAGTTATGCAGATCCAGTAAGAAACGTTACCGTTGGTACTACCTATTATACAATTCATTATGGATTGAACTCAATGGGGTCATATGCTTCTCAAATGAATACTGAGGAAATGTGGCAAGTATCTGAATATGTAATGCAATTGAAACAAGATTTAACCAAATAATAGGTAAACAATACTATGTATACGTTTTCAAATAGACTTAAAATAGCTTCCATTATTCTAATGATCGTTGGTGCGTTAGGAATTGTTGGGGGATTCGTAATGGCTCCCGGAAGTATCGAAGAGGCGAAAGAAATGGTAGCAAGTCATGATGACGGTCATGGGGACTCCCATGCTGTGGAAGCTTCCCATGGCGGTACAACTAATGAACATGCTGTTGCAGAAGGACATGGTGAAGAACATGATGCTTCGCATGACCAGCATTTATTGGACCAATTAAAAAATAGACCTTGGGCGGCGTTATATGTTGCTGCATTCTTTTTCATGATGATATCATTAGGTGTATTGGCATTTTATGCTATACAGCGTGCAGCTCAAGCAGGTTGGTCTCCATTGTTATTTAGAGTAATGGAAGGTATTACCGCATACTTGGTTCCTGGTGGAATTATTGTATTCGTAATTTTATTATTATCTGTTCTTCATATGAATCATCTATTCATATGGATGGACGCTGATGTAGTTGCACACGATGCGTTATTACAGGGTAAATCTGGATATTTAAATCCTACTTTCTTTTTGATTAGAGCAGCTATATTTTTAGCGGGTTGGATTGGTTATAGAGAATATTCTAGAAAATTATCGTTAGCTCAAGATGAATCTGATGACAATTCCAATTTCAAGTTGAATTTTAGAATATCTGCCGCTTTCTTGGTGTTTTATTTGATTTCCGAATCAATTATGTCCTGGGATTGGATAATGAGCGTTGAACCACATTGGTTCAGTACATTGTTTGGGTGGTATATATTTGCAAGTATGTTCGTATCAGGTATTACGGTGATTGCCATGGTTACCATCTATTTAAAGTCCAAAGGTCTTTTGCCAGATGTTAATGACAGCCATATTCATGATTTGGCAAAATTTATGTTCGGTATCAGTGTATTTTGGACGTATTTATGGTTTTCGCAATTTATGTTGATTTGGTATTCCAATATTCCAGAAGAGGTAACTTACTACGTAACCCGTATTTCGGATTATAAATTGCCATTTTTTGGTATGATCGCTATGAACTTTTTGTTTCCTGTTCTATTATTGATGAACAGTGATTATAAAAGAATAAGTTGGTTCGTAGTTCTAACTGGTATTGTAATTTTGTGTGGACATTATATGGATATTTTTAATGCCATTATGCCTTCAACCGTTGGTGATCAATGGTTTATTGGAATTCCAGAAATTGGATCTGTTCTGTTCTTTGCCGGATTGTTCATTTTTTGGGTGTTCAGGGCTTTGGCCACTGCACCTTTACAACCAAAACGAAACCCTTTTATTGAGGAAAGTAAGCACTTTCACTATTAATAGATAAGTAAAGTATAATATTTATATACACAATGACGACATTATTGACTTTAGCTGTTCTTGTACTTGTAGCGATTGCCATTTGGCAGTTGACTAAGATATTTGAATTATCACAGCTCAAAACTGCACAAACTCAAATTGCTACGGATAGCGACAATAAGAATAATGGTTACATGTTATTCGGCTTTTTGATTTTCATTTATGGAATAACAATATTTAGCTTCTGGAAGTATAGTAAGTTTTTATTGCCAGAGGCGGCTTCTGCTCATGGTGAAGAGTATGATTATTTAATGCTTGTATCCTTCATTATTATTTTTATCGTACAGACAATTACCCAAGCCCTACTACACTATTTTGGCTATAAGTACAGAGGTAGAGAAGGTCAAAAGGCTTTGTTTTATGCGGATAACGATCGTTTAGAATTTATCTGGACTATTATTCCGGTAATTGTTTTGGCAGGTTTAATTCTTTGGGGATTATATACTTGGACCTCAATTATGGATGTCAATGATGAGGATGACCCTCTAATCGTTGAGCTTTACGCCCAACAATTTAATTGGACGGCTAGATATGGTGGGGCCGACAATGTTCTTGGTGGTGCCAACGTAAGAATGATCGATATTGATAAGGCTAACGTTTTAGGATTGGACGAAAGTGATACCTACGCACATGACGATGTTATCGTTAAGGAACTTCATTTACCAGTTGGTAGAAAGGTTAACTTTAAAATGCGTTCACAAGATGTATTGCATTCAGCTTATATGCCACATTTTAGGGCTCAAATGAACTGTGTGCCCGGTATGATTACCGAGTTCTCATTTACACCTATTTATACAACGGAAGAAATGAGGGTTAATCCTGAGGTAATGTCCAAGGTGAAGAGAACCAACAAGATTAGGGCAGAAAAGTCTGCCGGTGGCGAGGAAACTTTAGACCCATGGCAATTTGATTATGTATTGCTTTGTAATAAGATTTGTGGTAAATCCCATTACAATATGCAAATGAAGATTATTGTAGAGACGGAAGAGGAATATAATGTATGGATGGAGAGTCAGTCCACTTTTGCCGAAACAGTAATGAAGGACGATACCAATCCTGCATTTAATGTAGTAGAAACGGCATCGGTAGATTAAAGGTTATCCCTTGGTCTATAACAATTAAGCTATAATAAGAAAATTAATAAAACTAAGATTACGATTATGTCAGCAACAGCACATGTAGATGGTCACGTACACGAAGATCACGGACATCATCATAAAGAAACTTTTGTAACAAAGTACATCTTTAGTATGGATCACAAGATGATCGCAAAACAATACCTTATTACTGGGGTCCTTATCATGGGCTTTATCGGTATTGCCATGTCCTTGATGTTTAGAATGCAATTGGCTTGGCCTGGTGAGTCATTTCCAATTTTTGAGGCACTTTTAGGTAAGTGGGCTCCAGAAGGAGTTATGGATGCAGATGTTTATTTGGCTTTGGTAACAATGCATGGTACAATAATGGTATTCTTTGTACTTACCGCTGGTTTAAGTGGTACGTTCAGTAATTTATTGATACCCTTACAGATTGGAGCTAGGGATATGGCTTCAGGGTTCTTGAACATGGTATCGTTCTGGCTGTTCTTCGTTTCATGTGTAATCATGGTAATATCTTTATTCGTTGAAGCAGGACCTGCAGCTGCAGGGTGGACAATTTATCCGCCTTTAAGTGCCTTGCCGTCCGCACAGGCCGGTTCTGGGTTAGGTATGACACTTTGGTTGTCCTCAATGGCCATATTTATTGCATCTTCATTATTGGGGTCATTAAATTATATCGTTACAGTTATTAATTTGAGGACTAAAGGAATGTCAATGACCAGACTTCCATTGACCATATGGGCATTTTTTGTAACAGCAATAATTGGTGTAATCTCTTTCCCAGTGTTACTGTCCGCAGCTTTATTGCTGATTATGGATAGAGGTTTTGGAACTTCATTCTTCCTTTCGGATATCTTTATACAAGGAGAAGTATTACATTATCAAGGTGGATCACCGGTTTTATTTGAACATTTGTTTTGGTTCTTGGGTCACCCAGAGGTATACATCGTTTTATTACCTGCCTTGGGTATCACCTCAGAAGTAATGTCCACAAATGCGCGTAAGCCTATTTTCGGGTATCGTGCCATGGTTGCTTCTATACTTGCTATTGCATTCCTTTCGACCATCGTATGGGGTCACCACATGTTTATTTCAGGTATGAATCCGTTTTTAGGTTCTGTATTTACCTTTACGACATTGTTGATTGCGATACCATCTGCAGTAAAGTCGTTTAATTATATAACTACGTTGTGGAAAGGTAACCTTCAAATGAACCCTGCCATGTTATTTTCCATTGGTTTGGTATCAACTTTTATTACCGGAGGTCTTACAGGAATTATACTTGGAGACAGTACTTTGGATATCAACGTACATGATACGTACTTTGTAGTGGCTCACTTCCATTTGGTGATGGGTATTTCTGCGCTATACGGTTTGTTTGCGGGTGTTTACCATTGGTTCCCTAAAATGTTTGAAGGTAGGTTAATGAACAAGAACTTGGGTTATGTTCACTTTTGGGTAACCGCTATTTGTGCGTACGGTGTATTTTTTCCAATGCACTTTGTAGGTATGGCGGGTGTTCCAAGAAGGTACTACGAGAATACAGCTTTCCCAATGTTTGATGAATTGGCCGATATACAAGTATTGATGACCGTATTTGCTATTACGGCGGGTGCAGCGCAACTTGTCTTCGTAGGTAATTTTATCTACAGTATGTTCTATGGTAAAATTGGACCTAAGAACCCATGGAAATCAAATACCTTGGAGTGGACAACCGAACAGAAGCATATACATGGTAACTGGGATGGAGTAATTCCTGAAGTACACAGATGGGCCTATGATTATAGTAAGGTCGATGAAAATGGTGAATATATTTTGCCTGGGCAAGATTACGTTCCTCAGCATATACCTCTTCAACAAGATGAGGAAGAATTAAATCATTAAAAAAACATGATTGAATAAAAAGCCCAACTAATCTTAGTTGGGCTTTTTTCTGTTTAAGATTTTGCCAAGTAATTTTTTGGTTACATAAAATTCAATATCTTCCCTTATAAATAAACACAATTGATTATGAAAAAGGTAGTGGTTTTGTTGGTACTCTTAGTTGGGGTACAAATTTTTGCACAAAGAAAACCCAAAATAAAAGGAAATAAGAACGTCATAGAATTACGTGAGGACTTGCCATCTTACACAGCAATAGAGTTGGTAGATGATTTGGATATTGTACTCCAAAATTCCTCGCAGGAAGGATATTCCTTGGAAATTGATGATAATTTAGTGGACGTTTTAAAGTTTGATGTTGATAATGGGGTGTTGAAAATCTCTTCTTTCTATAATATTACTTCCAAAAAGAAATTGGAGATCACGGTATTTTTTAGTGAGTTATCCGCTGTGAAAATGCTAAATGGAAAAATAAGTATGAAAGACGTAATATCAACAGATGAGCTTCATGTCTTTACTTCCGGTACATCTAGGTTAGAATTAAATGCAACGGCAGATGTAGTGGATATTATAATGGAGGAAATTAGTTCCGGTGATTTTAATATTGCGAGTGATTCCTTGAACCTTACCTTAAAAGACCGTATTGATGTTAAATTATACACCACAGGTGTAAATAATGCCCTATACATGTATAAAAATGCTTCTGCCAGGATAGAGGGAACTGCAGACGTGTTAAATGCAAAACTATACGGAAATAGTTCATTGAAGGCCTCTGATTTACAAGCAGGTGAAGTTCACTTATCAACCGAAGATTCTCCAGATGCTCAAATACGTGCATTGAACACTTTTAAACTGAGTGCAAAAGGTTCCTCTAAAATCAAACTTTACGGTGATGCCAAAATTGATATTATAGATTTTTTAGATACTTCCAAATTGGAAAAGGAGAGAAACTAATTTGTGTTTCAATCAGTTAAATTATAATGCGGGAGATAGTCTTAGTATTTAAAATTTATCGTTAATAATATAAGTCTATCAAATAATGATTCAGCTATTATTGTTGTAGAAAAGTCATTATTGCTCACATTGCCTATAAAACTTTGATTGAGTAAATTTCTGCCCTCTAAAGTATATGAAATTGTTTTTTTCTTATTTTCCAGTAATATAGAACTATTTAGTGTTAAGGTGTTATTGCTTCCATTATCTAGATTTGGAACCGTGTAGTTTAAATTATTTACAATCCTTAGATTAGATTTGGGAACATAGGTTACATTAAATTTATTAATGATTCCTTGGTTACTAAATCCTTCATCAACAAAGTTTGAAAAATCTGTTTTTGTATAGGTTAGGTTATTTCCAAATAGAAATTTTCCAATAAAGGATGTACCAATAGCTAAATGTGTATTGAGGGATTCCATGGTATTAAAACGCAATTCCGAATCATTTACAATATTCACATAATTAGAATTATTGTAACTGGAGTTAAAGCGAATAGTGGAGCGTAATGGATTTATATACTTACTAAAATTAAAACTCCAAATTCTATCTACTGAACTATTGTTGAACCCAATGTTCGTAATAACATTTACATAGCTATTGATAGTATTTGTTATGAGATAGGTATTGTTGTTTTTATTGTATCTAAAACCTAAACTAAGATTGGTATCTTTTATTAAATTATTATAGTTGTAATATATACTGGCCGAACTTGAACGAAGGTTTTCAAAGTTGAGTTCATTCGTTACTAGTCTTCTATTTGAACGTAAAATGAAATTGGTATAGAGGTTTTCTTCATTAGGAATCTCGTTCAAATATTCCAAACGGGATGAAATACTATTTCTTTTATCGAAATGGTAATTAAATCTCACGTAGGCGTCCATCAGTCCTTTTGAATTATTATGATTTCTTGATAATGTGGCATCGTTATAATTGTAGGTAAATAACTTTAATTTTATACTTGGTCTAAAACTAAAATTTGAAAGTTTTAAAAAATATTCAGCGGAAATTTCCGGAACCAATACCTCATAATCTATATCGTTTTCAAATGCGGTATTTCCTTCCGTATTGGATAACGTGCTCCTCAAGGTATTTTTAAAATAGGTAGTTTTAAGTTTTAAATTGAACTTGTCATTTTCGCTAAGTCTTTGGTAATAATTACTGACCAATCGCACTTGCTGCTTTCTAGAGAATGAGCTTTGATTATTACTTTCGCCCAAAATGGGAGAGTAGGTGTTAAAATCTATTCCGGAAAAAAGGGTTAGATATTCTGGTTTTTCACTGTATGCCAAAAGACCTTCTAATTTTAATGCTTTTGTGTCGTCAATTCTTAGCGTATATGTAGAATTATTGGAAACGAACACATCATTGAAAATAGTGTTTTCGCCTTGTTGCTGTTCATTACGTATACCTAATAATTGTCTTTCATTCCTAAGTTTGGAAAATTTAATAGTAGTGGTCCAAGATTTTGATGAAGAAGCAAATTTTTGAAAATAAATACTTGAATTAAAGTAGTTAGGTTTAATTAAATTACTATTTATTTCCTCTATCCGTATGGTGTCATTCTCACCATTTCCAATTAAAGTGAGTTGACTCCTTTGTTCAAGAGATCGATCAGCAAGGGCATCAATATTAAGGCGTAGGGTTTCGGTGTCCGATATTTTTGGTAATAGGTTTATACTACCAAAATATTCATTGTTTGAAATACTATTGTTTTCTGGGAATAAATTAGAATTGTCCCCTACGTAGCTAGGGGCATCCAACCCATTAGAGTGTTGCTCCCGTAGTTTATCTATAAATTCGGTAGCGTCAAAATTTGAATTTTCCAAATCATTACCGATAGAATTAAACGAAGCAATGCCAAATGCTTTAAACGGTTTGGAAACAGTAATGGCAGTTGTATTTAGAGAAAATCTATTTCCATTGGCATAAGAAGCTTCTGCATCTCCAGAAAGTGATACGCCTTTTCCAAACTTTAAATTTAATGCGACGATATCATTTTCGCTTAAACCTTGCAACAAGGAATTCTCTTCAAAATTTTCAATGGCTTCAATACCTTTAATATGGCTTGCATTGATTCTTTTTGTGCCTACCGTATAGTTGCCATTGAATAAATTGTCCCCATCAAGAAGTACATTGCTAACATTTTTACCCTTAAATTGTAATCTGCCTCTACTATCAATGACTACTCCAGGTAGCTTTTGTAGAATTTCTTCTACCACACGTTCCGTACCATCCGTTAATTTTTCCAAATTAAAGATAGTAGTATCATTTTTTACGATGACTCTAGGTGCCGCCCTAATTTCAACTTCTTCAAGTTCCTCAACCCTATTTTGCAGTTTAAAATTTTCTATGATTTTAAGAGCGTTTTTATCAATGACAATCTTTTTGGTCAAGGTTTCATGAACCAAGGATGAAGTTGCTAGAAGAAGACTTTCCTTGTTGGTCTGATGTATTATTTTAAACCTCCCAAAATCATCTGTAATGGCGAATGCAACAACCAGACTTAAGCTATCGGTTGTTTTTAATAAAACATCTATATTGGGTATTGGTTCATTAAGTTCATTTGTAACCGTACCTGATACCATAATTTCCTTTTGTCCTAAGGCAATACTTAAAAACAATGAAAAAAATGTGATGGTAAGATAATTCCTTAATTTCACCATATTTGTAAAACCAAATTATTGGAGGGTCATTGACCTTAATTTCCTTCAACGATAGCTTCCATTCTTAGGCCGGGACTTACCTTTGGTATCCCCATGGTCATAGAACTGGAGCTTCCTATGGATTGTATCTGACTACCAACTTTGTTCTTATGCTTTTCCCAGGATTCTTTATATTTTTCTACAAAAATTTCCCAAGTAATAGTTTCGCCACCTTCTGTAAAAGGATAGGCAATAGGCCCGTTAAAATTTTTAATGGCTATACTTTTGGCTTCTATAGCTATTTTATTATCATCTGTGTATAGGGCCAATACTACACCGGGCAAGCCATTAAATTTTAAGGGGGCGGCCCTAAAAGGAATTTTAGAAGTAAAATAGGCAATATAATTACGTCCTCTAAAGGAAGTAGTGGCCTCTTGACATAATTGATCTAATATGGTTTTTGTTCGGCCCGTTAGTTGCCAATTAAATTGTGGAGATGGCTCTTTTATAAAATACTCTTTGGCCTGTACTTCTATATCTTTGGAAATTATTGTATCACGTGTTTTGAAAATAGATTCATATGTAGTTTTAGGACTTGCTTCAATTGCACCATACGCCCTGTACATTATTGTTTTTGTGATTGTTGATAAGGACTCGTTATTGTTGCTGACTAAATCTAAGTGCCTAATTTCGGGGAAGTAATCTTTAAAAAAATAATCATATTCAACATGTAATACTTTATTTTGAGCATGATGGAATATTGGCATTAATAAAACTAGTAGGATTATTACAGGATATTTCATAAAGAGTGTTTGAAAATAAAGGAATAAAACATTACAATTATTTTTAATGCCTCAGTTAATTTATTTAAACTTTTGTATAAAATTGAGTTAGTACTTGTATAGCTAATTAGCTATAGGCGCCGTTAAACAATGCTCAGGTATGCCAAAACCATCTACCAGTTCATTTAAGTGGGGTCTCAATTCCGTACATAGCCTTTCTACCCGTTGTCTAATGGCTTTACTTTTGTTGCTTCCTAAATACCCCTGTTCCAGATACCAAGAGGCATCGTTTCGTATTTCGTTTAAGGCATACAACGTTCCTAACTTTTCAAATAGGGCCTTATAAGCTGAATCCTCAAGATGGGTATTATGTGCTATAAATGATTTATAGGCCAATTCTACACTATATGCTTTTCCAAGCTTCATTAAATGGGTCTGTACTTTTAGAAAGGCTTGATATGAAGGCATGCCTTTTTTTATATAACTGCGAATTCTCATGGCCAAAGTGTAGGTTAGTCTTCGTGTCCTATGCTCAAAAGCATGGACATGAAATTTAGGATTATATAAATGATCCTTGTCTACCTTATTGGTGTATAACGGATTTATAGTGGCAAGTTTATCGCTTAACTGACTACTTAAAATTTTAAGGACCGATGAAAAGCCCGCACTGTTGAATTCTGCTTTAAAATCGGACAATACGCCCTTGGCCGCTAATTGCAGCAATACATTGTTGTCGCCTTCAAAAGTGGTAAATATGTCCACATCGCCTTTTAAGTCGGCAATTCTATTTTCCAAAAGATACCCCTTTCCTCCACAAGCTTCCCTGCATTCCTGGATGGTATCATTGGCATACCATGTTATAATGGATTTTAACCCTGCCACTTGTGTTTCAACTTGTCTTTTATCCTCTTGGCTATCGTCACAATAAAGCGCCATCATATGGTCAAGGGTTACATGGTATACGTAGGCACTTGCTACAAGAGGGGTCAATCGTAATTGATGTGATGGGTAATCCATTAATAGATCTTCCTGTACTTTGACGCTATCGTTAAACTGTCTACGTTTTAACGCATGTTTTATGCCCACGGTCAGCGCAAATTTTGCACCGCCCAAGCCAGCTCTAGCAACGCAAATTCGGCCACCGACCAAGGTGCCCAACATGGTAAAAAAGCGTTTGTTGGGATTTTTAATTTCGGAGTAATAGCTGCCATTGGCCAGTATGGTACCATATTTATTTAAAAGGTTGACCTTTGGTACGGAGACTTGGTTAAACCAAATCTTACCATTGTCAACCCCGTTTAGACCTAACTTATAACCATTGTCCTCTATACGAATGCCTGGTAACAGTTCATGTTTTTCATTTCTTAATGGAACTAAAATGGCATGTACACCTTCATTTTTTCCATCTACGATCAATTGGGCAAAAACCGATGCCATTTTGGAGTGGAGTGCATTACCTATATATTCCTTATTATCATTTTTTCCCGGGGTATGTATGATGAAGGTTTCGGTAGCTTTGTCATAGGTTGCAGTAGTTTTAATGCCCCGCACATTTGATCCATGACCTGTTTCTGTCATGGCAAAGCAGCCTAATAGTTCCGCTTCTCCGGTCTTGGTTAAATACTTGTCATGGTGTTTTTTGGTCCCCAACTTTTGTATGCTCCCCCCAAATAATCCAAATTGTACACCAAACTTAATGGTTAAACTTCCGTCCACATACATCATGTTTTCAAATATCGTTGCGTAGCCCTCCATATTATCCGTACCGCCATAAGCTTTGGGGTAGGCCATTGCACCATATCCTTTATCCGCTAAAAACTGTACTTGGTTCAATACATGATCTCTAAAAGTTTCTTTGTCCCGGTGTATTTCCCAATCAAATAAAGGGTCCTTTAAAACCGATCTAAACTGATCAATGACTTTGGCATGTTTTCCTTTTAATATCCGGTCTATTTTGGTAGCATCATATTGGGAAAGACTTTTACTGACATCGATCTGTACCTCAAATAGATGGTTGTAATGGTTGGGCTGTATTCCCAGGTTGATTTCTATATGCTTAATTTGTTCGTTGAAATCAATATCCTTAAAATAATGCGCCGTTATTTTTTGACTTAATACAGTTAATGGATATGTTTCATGTTCCACTAATTTAATACCGCTTTTGGTTATAAGTTGTTTCCATGATTTAAACAAGGAATCTTTTGGTGGGTTGGTTACGTCTAACCATTTATATAATTGCTTTTTATCGGCTGAATTCAAAGAATCATCATTGGCTATTGCCTTTTCTACCACGTTGATTTCTGAGGCGGACAAAAGGTCATCTGACCAAATAATATAAAAAACCGGGATGTATTGTAAAATTTCTGCAGTGTATTGTTTTGTAGTCATAAGTTGAATTTACAAATTTTATGTACATTTCTTGATAGTTTTTTCGGCTTCCTTTATGGATTCTTAAAAAGCTGATGATGGGGACAACTATCTTATCAAGTTAAAGGCTGTTTGTCTATCTTTGTTAGGTTATGAATGAGCATTTAGACCCGTCTTCGGAAAATTTCTCCAATGAAGAGTTGGACATAGAAAGAGCGTTAAGGCCCGTAAATTTTGATGACTTTACAGGTCAGGAACAGGTTCTTGAAAATTTAAAAGTTTTTGTGGAAGCGGCAAATAGAAGGGGAGAGGCCTTGGACCATACTCTTTTTCACGGTCCACCTGGTCTTGGTAAGACAACCTTGGCCAATATTTTGGCCAATGAATTAGGTGTTGGGATTAAAATTACCTCTGGGCCGGTTTTGGACAAACCTGGGGACTTGGCCGGACTTTTGACCAATTTAGATGAGAGAGATGTATTGTTTATTGATGAAATACATCGTCTAAGTCCTATCGTAGAAGAATATTTGTATTCCGCCATGGAGGATTTTAGGATTGATATTATGATAGAGACCGGGCCAAATGCGCGGTCGGTACAAATTAATTTAAATCCTTTTACCTTGATCGGTGCAACCACACGATCAGGACTGCTGACCGCACCAATGCGTGCCAGGTTCGGTATACAAAGTAGGTTACAATATTATTCTACGGAACTGCTCTCAACAATAGTTGAACGTAGCGCGGAAATATTACGCGTACCAATATCCCATGAAGCTGCTATTGAAATAGCGGGTAGAAGTAGGGGAACGCCTAGAATATGTAATGCGTTGTTAAGAAGGGTAAGGGATTTTGCGGAGATAAAAGGTAATGGTACTATAGATATGGAGATTTCCAAATTTGGCCTTAAAGCTTTAAACGTAGACGCCCATGGGTTAGACGAAATGGATAATAAGATACTGCTTACCATTATAGATAAGTTTAAAGGTGGGCCCGTAGGGATAACCACATTGGCCACGGCAGTTTCTGAAAGTGCGGAAACCATAGAAGAGGTGTATGAGCCTTTTCTAATACAACAAGGATTTATTATGCGTACCCCACGCGGACGTGAAGTTACCGAATTGGCCTATAGGCACCTTGGAAGAATAAAGGGAGGCATACAACCAGGTTTATTTTGAGCATAGATAAAGTAAGCAAATGGACAAAAAGTATTAAAACCGAAGCCAAACGCCTCGGTTTTTTATCATGTGGTATATCCAAGGCTGGTTTTTTGGAAGAAGAAGCGCCAAGACTTGAGAAGTGGTTGAAAAAAAATATGCACGGACAAATGTCATACATGGAAAACCATTTTGACAAGCGGTTGGACCCCACATTATTGGTAGAAGGTTCAAAAAGTGTCATCTCTTTATTGCTCAATTATTATCCAGAGGAAACCCAAACTAATGACACCTATAAAATATCCAAATACGCATATGGTCAAGATTATCATCATGTAATCAAAACAAAACTAAGAGCGTTGCAACAATATATCACCAATGAAATTGGTGAGGTTCATGGTAGGGCCTTTGTAGACTCTGCTCCGGTTTTGGATAAAGCTTGGGCGGCTAAAAGCGGTTTGGGCTGGATCGGAAAGAACAGTAACCTACTTACACAGCAGGTTGGCTCCTTTTATTTCATAGCAGAACTAATCGTTGACTTGGAGCTGGAGTATGACCAGGCCGTTACAGATCACTGTGGTACTTGTACCGCTTGTTTAGATGCTTGCCCTACACAGGCAATTGTAGCCCCTTATGTTGTGGACGGCAGCAAATGTATTTCCTATTTCACCATTGAACTGAAAAATGAACTACCCAAAGAGGTAAAGGGTTCTTTTGACGATTGGGCTTTTGGTTGTGATGTATGCCAAGATGTTTGTCCGTGGAATCGGTTTTCCAAACCCCATAATGAGCCATTGTTCAATCCTCATCCAGATCTATTGGCTATGACAAAAAATGACTGGGAAGAAATTACCGAGGATGTCTTCAAAAAAGTGTTTAAAAAATCGGCTGTCAAGCGAACTAAATTTAATGGACTTCAGCGTAATATTGACTTTCTAAAAAGTTCAGAATAGTCTTTTTTAATTTGAGATTTTAAGGGTAAAATTTAGTCTTCTGCATAGTGGAATTCTAAAGTTTTTATTTTTTTATCCAACGCAAACGTTTGAAATTTGTTTACTGGTCCGGATTGGTAAAACCGGCTTATTTTTTAGGGTTTTAAGTACTATATTGGGTTTTGATTAGTGAAAAACACCCTGTTTAAAAGCACTAATTCAATATCAATTTTAATCATTCCCAATGAATAATAAAGTACAATTAATTACCTATGTGGATAGGCTAGGATGTGAGAATATTAATGGCTTAAATCTATTGTTGCAAAATCAGTTAAAAGGATTGTTTGGAGGTGTACATTTGCTTCCATTTTATTATCCAATTGATGGGGAAGATGCGGGTTTTGACCCTATTGACCATAAGCAAATAGATGAGCGTTTAGGGAATTGGAACGACCTAAAGGAACTTAGTGGATCGGTAGATGTAATGGCTGACCTGATCGTAAACCATATGTCCGCAAAGTCATCTGAATTTCAAGATTTTTTAAAACATGGGGAGGATTCTGACTACGCCGAGCTTTTTTTAACCTTCGACAAGGTTTTTCCTAAAGGAGCTACAGAGCAAGACCTTTTGGCAATTTATAGACCTAGGCCGGGTTACCCATTTTCCAAAATGAAAATGGCCAATGGAGAGGAACGTATAATTTGGACAACGTTTACCACCAATCAAATAGATATTGATGTGTATTCTTCAAAAGGGGTGGCCTATTTGGATGGAATTTTAAACGAGTTTCAAAAAGCTGGGGTTAATATGATCAGGCTAGATGCTGCCGGTTATGCCATTAAGAAAGCTGGTACTAGTTCGTTTATGATCGATGAGACCTTTGCATTTATTGATGAGCTTACCGTAAAAGCCAAAAATTTGGGAATAGCCGTTCTTGTTGAAATTCATTCTTTCTACAAAACCCAAATTGAAATAGCTAAAAAAGTAGATTTTGTATATGATTTTGCATTGCCGGTCCTAGTTTTGGATACCCTATTTAATGCCAATGCCCAAAATTTAAAAAATTGGTTGGAGATAAGTCCAAGAAACGCAATAACGGTACTTGATACACATGACGGTATTGGTATTATAGATGTGGCATCGGAAAATGGGGAAAAAGGATTGATAGATGACAATACCTTAGACGATATTGTAGAGCGTATGCACACCAATAGTGGAAATACCAGTAGAAAGGCTACAGGCGCTGCGGCTTCCAATCTAGACTTATACCAAGTAAATTGTACTTACTTTGAAGCGCTAGGCAAAGACCAAAGAGCTTATTTTGCGGCTAGAGCCATTCAGTTTTTTGTGCCTGGGATACCTCAAGTGTATTATGTAGGACTTTTTTCTGGAGAAAATGATATGGAACTCTTGACCAAAACTAATGTAGGTAGAGATATTAATAGGCACTATTTTGATATTCAAGAAATAGAGACCCATATAAAAACTCCTTTCTTTAAAAAATTCGAAAAATTAATGCGCTTAAGAAATAGTCATGTAGCTTTTAACGGTACTTTTAATATACTGCCAACGGAGCCTACTATTTTGAATATAAGGTGGGAAAAGGATAATGATTGGGTTGCATTGTATATAGACCTGACAACGCTAGATTTAAAGATTACCTATACGGAAGGTCAAAAAGAGGTTGAACTTTTATAAAAGCAATCAAGGGGTGTAAACTATAACGTTATCGTTGTAATATCTTTGAAATTCTTTTGTACATATATCGTTGCTGTTTATTTAAAATGCTATATTGTTTCACCTTAGTGGATAGGAATAATATTGAAGTATTATGAATTTTAGTAAACCGAGTTTAAGTTTTTGGCAGATATTTAATATGAATGTTGGGTTTTTAGGAATCCAATACAGTTTTGGTCTTCAGCAGACCGCAATAAACCCTATATTCTTATACTTAGGTGCACCAGAGGAAATGTTACCTATTTTGAACATTGCCGGCCCGGTTACAGGTTTGGTAATTCAACCAATAATTGGCGCTATGTCAGACAAAACTTGGTCTGAACGTTGGGGGCGCCGTAAACCATATTTTCTAATTGGGGCCATTTTAGGTAGTTTGTGCCTATTTGCATTTCCTACCAGTCCGGTTTTATGGTTTGCTGTAGGACTCTTGTGGATTTTGGATGTAGGTAATAATATGGCCATGGAACCATATAGGGCCTTTGTAGGTGATAAATTGCCAGAAAAACAATTAAGTCTAGGGTATCAAATGCAAAGCCTGTTCGTTGGTGCGGGTATTTTATTGGCAAATGGATCTATTGTACTTTTTCAATACCTATTCGGTGGGGATTCTGTTGAAGCGGCAGGGACCATCCCCACATGGTTGTATTACTCGTTCTATATTGGAGCCATCTTATCCATCACTACTATCCTTTGGTCGGTACTAAAAACTCCGGAAATTCCACCAACCACAGAAGAGCTTGCGGAAATAAATGAGGCCAAGGGCAAATCAATTTTGGAAAGAATTGCTTTGCCGTTCAAGGAAATTTCCCAATCTATAAGGAAAATGCCAAAATTCATGTGGAAATTGGGTGCGGTTTACCTTTTTCAATGGTATGCTCTTTTTATCTATTGGCAGTATACTACTCCGTTGTTTAAATTGACCATGGGGTACAGCACTGGAGAAGCGGCATCGCAGTCTGCACAGATGAGTTTAACTTATAATATAGTAACTATGGTCGTAGCCTTGGCCTTGGTACCTTTAACCTTAAAATATGGTGGTAAAAAAGTCTATGCGCTCAGTTTGGTAGGTACGGCCATTGCATTATTTTCAATTCCGTTTATTCAAGATCCAACTTTGGTGCTGGTCCCCATGGTCTTATTTGGTATAGGTTGGGCGGCCATGATGGGAATTCCTTATACTATGGTATCTAAAGTGGTGCCCCAAGAAAGGCGTGGGGTGTATATGGGAATTTTAAATATGATGATCGTTATACCTATGGGAATTGAAACTTTGACCTTTGGCCCCATTTATAAATATTTGTTGGGTAACAATGCAATTAATGCTATGTTGTTTGCTGGTGCTTTCTTTGTTCTTGCTGCAATTTTTGCTATGCGGTTAAATGTGAAAAACAAAAAAGAAGCCGTGGAAATTTAAATATTCCACTCTTTTATACTCCCTTTGATAACGTAGCTTTATTCTTAATATAAAACTGCGTTCTTTTCTCGCTCTTTTAAAGAATACCTTTAAATTTGACGAATAAAATTATAGAACATGAGCAAGGAAAAGCAAAGAAGGGAAGCGCTTATTTATCATGCAAAGCCACAGCCTGGTAAAATCAAAATAGTTCCAACAAAACCATACAGTACTCAAAGAGACCTTGCTTTGGCCTATTCGCCAGGTGTGGCTGAACCTTGCTTGGAAATCGCAAAGGATAAGGAAAATGTATATAAATATACTTCTAAAGGAAATCTGGTAGCCATTATTTCTAATGGTACTGCCGTATTGGGATTGGGTAATATTGGTCCTGAGGCATCCAAACCTGTAATGGAAGGTAAAGGATTGCTGTTCAAAATCTTTGCCGATATAGACGGTATAGATATTGAAGTGGATACCGAGGATGTAGATAAATTTATAGAAACGGTTAAAATGATCGCACCAACGTTTGGTGGTATCAATTTAGAGGATATTAAGGCGCCAGAAGCTTTTGAGATCGAGCGTCGTTTAAAAGAGGAATTGGATATCCCCGTTATGCATGACGATCAACATGGTACTGCAATTATTTCAGCAGCGGCATTGTTGAATGCATTGGAGCTTGCCCATAAGAAAATGGAGGATGTACGTATCGTTATTAGTGGTGCCGGCGCCGCAGCGGTATCGTGTACAAAATTATACAAGGCTTTTGGTGCAAGGGCTGAGAATATTGTAATGCTAGATAGTAAGGGGGTCATTCGCAAGGATGCAGAAAACTTGGCTGAAAGTAAAAAGGAATTTGCTACGGATAGAAAAATAGATACTCTAGAAGAAGCAATGGTAAATGCAGATGTGTTCGTAGGATTGTCCATCGCAAATATCGTATCCCCGGAAATGTTAAATAGCATGGCGGATAATCCAATTGTATTCGCAATGGCCAACCCTGATCCGGAAATTGACTATAATCTCGCCATTGATACCCGCAAGGATATCATAATGGCCACAGGTAGGTCAGATCATCCTAACCAAGTCAACAATGTATTAGGTTTCCCTTTCATATTTAGGGGAGCGTTAGATGTAAGGGCAACTGCTATAAACGAAGCTATGAAAATGGCAGCCGTTAAAGCCTTGGCAGACCTTACCAAACAGCCGGTGCCGGAACAGGTCAATATTGCCTACGGGGAAACCAGGTTGGCGTTTGGAAAGGAATATATAATTCCAAAACCGTTTGATCAACGATTAATATATGAGATACCTCCTGCCGTTGCAAAGGCAGCTATGGAAAGTGGTGTAGCCAAAGCACCTATACAGGACTGGGACAAGTACCGTGAAGAGTTAATGTTGCGTTCAGGTAATGACAATAAGGTGGTGCGGTTACTTCATGGTAGGGCACGAACCAACGCTAAGAAAATCGTTTTTGCGGAAGCCGATCACTTAGATGTATTGAAGGCGGCCCAAATTGTACATGAAGAAGGTATAGCAACACCTATTCTATTGGGTAGAAAGGAAATTATCCTTGAATTGAAAAAAGAATTAGAGTTCGATGCCGATCTAGATATCATTGACCCAATGTCAGAGGAGTTTGATGAGCGCCATATTAGATATGCTACCAAATATTGGGAAAGCCGTAAACGTAGTGGTGTAACTTTTTACAGTGCCAAAATAAAAATGCGTGAACGCAACTATTTTGGGGCAATGATGGTCTTGGAAGGAGATGCGGACGGTATGATATCTGGCTATTCAAGGGCCTATCCAACGGTAGTAAAACCAATTTTAGAAGTTATAGGTAGGGCAACAGGGGTCAAAAAAGTGGCTACCGTAAATATTATGATTACGGAAAGGGGTCCATTGTTCTTGGCGGATACATCCATCAATATTGAGCCTAATGCTGAAGAACTTGCGGATATTGCCCAAATGACGGCTAATGTAGCGACAACCTTTGGTTTTGACCCGGTATTGGCCATGTTAAGCTATGCTAATTTTGGTTCATCTGTTCACCCTAATGCAAGGAAGGTGAAGGAAGCTGTGCATATTTTACATGAAACATGCCCTAATTTGGTAGTGGACGGTGAAATTCAAACAGACTTTGCATTGAACAAGGAACTACATGAAAGTAAATTCCCATTTTCAAAATTGGCCGGTAGAAAGGTGAATACGTTAATTTTCCCAAATTTGGACTCCGCTAACATTACGTATAAGTTACTTAAGGAACTTAACGGTGCAGACTCCATTGGTCCAATTATGGTTGGCTTGCGCAAAGCGGTCCATATCATGCAACTTGGGGCAAGTGTAGATGAAATAGTAAATATGGCCGCTGTTGCCGTAATAGACGCCCAAGAAAGGGAAAAACGTAAAAAGGCAAAGGAAGCCAAATAAGAAAACCATACTATAGGGAAATGAATACGGTTTCATTTCCCTAATTAATATTAAGTTGTATGATACATCATTTAAAAGGTAGGTTAATTGAAAAGAACCCAACACATGTTATTGTGGAGTGTGGTGGCGTTGGTTATTTTGTGAATATTTCATTGAATACCTTTTCAAAATTACCTGAAGATGAAAGTATTTCAATTTTTACCCACCTTCAAGTAAAGGAAGATTCCCACACCCTTTATGGTTTTGTAGAAAAATCCGAACGTGAAATTTTTAGGTTGTTGATTTCGGTTTCCGGCATTGGATCAAGCATCGCAAGAACTATGTTGTCATCGCTTTCACCACTGCAAATTAGGGATGCCATTGCCAATGGCGATGTAGCCACAATTCAATCCATAAAAGGAATCGGTGCCAAAACCGCACAGCGTGTAATTTTGGATCTTAGGGACAAGGTATTAAAAGTCTATGATATTGACGAAGTTTCGCTCAATGCAAACAATACAAATAAAGATGAAGCGTTATCTGCTTTAGAAGTTCTAGGCTTCGCACGTAAACAGGCAGAAAGGGTTGTCGATAAAGTGCTTGGTCAAGATGCTTCTAAAAGCGTTGAGGAAATTATTAAGCTCGCGCTCAAAAATTTGTAATTAGTTTAAAAATAAGGGGCGATTAAAAATCTTAAAACTTCTTTTAAGTATATCTTTTTATTCTTTGCGTTTTTTGGAAGCATAACCAGTGCTTTTGGTCAAGAAACGGAAGAGCAGGAGATAGATTCTGTAAAAACAGGATTTGATCTAGGTCGGATCTTAATTGAGAATCCAGATGGTATTGTATCCAAATATATTTATGATCCTAAACTTGATCGTTATATTTATAATGAAAGTGTTGGCGATTTTAATATTGGCTACCCTATTATTCTGACACCGGAACAATATTTTGCCCTTATTGAAAAAGAAGGTATTAAATCTTACTTCAAGGAAAAGTCAGATGCCTATTCCGGTAAAAAAGCAGGAAGTGAAGAGGCACGTAAAAACTTATTGCCCAATTTTTATGTAAACAATAATTTCTTTACGTCCATCTTTGGAGGTAATACCATAGAAATTATTCCGCAGGGTTCTGTTGCAATGGATCTTGGGGTCATATGGCAGAAAAACGACAATCCTTCTTTATCCCCACGAAATAGAACCAACCTATCGTTTGATTTTGACCAGCGTATTAGCCTTAGTATGTTGGGTAAAATTGGTGAGCGGCTACAGGTTAATGCCAACTATGATACGGAAGCTACGTTTGATTTCCAGAACATCGTTAAATTGGATTATACGCCAACAGAAGATGATATTATCCAATCCATTGAGGTCGGTAATGTAAATATGCCTTTAAACAGTTCGTTAATACAGGGAGCGCAAAGTCTATTTGGTGTAAAAACAAAATTACAGTTCGGTAAAACTTCGGTAACCGCCGTGTTTTCAGAGCAACGTTCACAAAACAATACCGTAGTTGCCCAAGGGGGCGGTACATTGAACGAGTTTTCATTAACGGCGTTGGACTATGATGAGAACAGGCACTTTTTCCTGGCTCATTATTTTAGGGACAATTACGATCGTGCACTGGAAACATATCCGTACATACAAAGTCAAGTACAGATTACACGTATAGAAGTTTGGGTCACGAATAGAAGTCAACAAACGCTTAATGTACGTAATGTCGTTGCCATTCAGGATTTAGGTGAGGCGGAAGCTGGGAATACCAGAATTGCACAGAATGGCGGTGGTGGCGGTTTTTTTGACGGTAGTTTAAATGTTAGGCCGCGAAACAGTGCTAATGATTATGATCCGGCACTGATTAGTAGTGGTGGCGGTGCATTGAATGAAAATATTAGGGAGATTGCAACCGTGGAGAGTGGTTTTGATGTTCCCGGATATTCCGTTAACCAAGGTTTTGACTATGCCATTTTAGAGAACGCCAGAAAGTTGGAACAGGGTAGGGATTTTGAATTTAATTCACAATTGGGATATATTTCATTGAACCAACGTTTAAGTAACGATGAAGTTTTAGGAGTTGCCTTTCAATATACCTATCAGGGAGAAGTCTACCAAGTAGGGGAATTTGCCAATGGCGGACTAGAAGCCACTACCATATCTCAAGGTGCTAATCCTATTATCGAAAATAATACCTTGATCTTAAAGTTGCTAAAAAGTAATATTACCAATATCAGCGATCCTATTTGGGATTTAATGATGAAGAATATTTATGCTACGGGCGCTTTTCGTTTAAGTGAGGAAGATTTTAAATTGAATATTCTTTATTCCGACCCAACACCAAGGAATTACATAACTCCAGTAGAAGAAGGGTCAGGGTCAGGTTGGCCAGAGGGTCTTGAGGAACGTATTTTATTAAGTGTTTTTAATTTGGATAGGTTAAATGTCTATAACGATATACAGCCTGGAGGGGACGGTTTTTTTGATTTTGTACCGGGACAGACCATAGATATTCAAGGTGGCCGTATCATATTTACCAAAGTAGAGCCGTTTGGTGAATTTTTATTCCAAGAATTGGAAAACGGAAACAGTGCTAGTTATGAGGACGAAACTTCTTATAATGCCAACCAAGAGAAATACGTATTCAAGGATATGTATGAATTGACCAAGGCGGCGGCACTTCAGGATCCGGAAAAGAATAAATTTTTATTAAAAGGTAAATACAAATCAGAAGGTAGTAACGGTATTCCTATAGGGGCATTTAATGTGCCTAGGGGTTCTGTTCGTGTTACCGCAGGTGGTAGACAATTGCAGGAAGGTATTGATTATACCGTTAACTATCAAGCGGGTACGGTACAAATATTAGATCCTAGTTTAGAGGCTTCCAATGTTCCAATTAATATTTCCGTAGAAAACAATGCTGTTTTTGGTCAACAGACTAGGCGTTTTACCGGGGTAAATGTGGAACATCAATTTACGGACAAGTTTGTATTGGGGGCAACGCTGTTGAACTTGAACGAGAGACCTTTGACCCAAAAGTCCAATTTTGGTGTTGAGCCTGTAAACAATACGATCTTTGGTCTAAACGGAAACTTTTCTACCGAAGTACCCTGGTTGACCCGTATGGTGAATAAACTTCCCAATATAGATACTGATGTGCCTTCTAACGTGTCTATTCGTGCAGAAATGGCCATGTTGAAGCCTAATTCTCCAAAGAATGCAAATTTTGAAGGGGAGACCACCACATATTTGGATGATTTTGAAGGGGCGCAGGCTTTAATAGATATACGTGCCTCCTTAGGTTGGACAATTTCCAGTACACCGTTGGAGTTTGGCAACGGCGGTCAGCTTTATGGCACTTCTCCTGAAGACCCGGAAAATTTACTGAACGGATATGGCAGGGCCAAATTGGCTTGGTACACCATTGATCCTATTTTCTATACCAATCAAAGACCATCAGGGATCAGTGATGACGATATTTCCATTAACCCAACACGTAGGGTATTTATAGATGAGGTTTTTCCACAAACCGATGTAGCCCAAGGACAAACACAGGTACAGGGAACATTGGATATGGTTTATTACCCAGCTACCAAGGGGCCCTATAACAACAACCCAAGTTTTGAATCTGAATTGCCTACCGATAAATGGGGGGGTATGATGCGTGCATTGAGCAGTACGGATTTTGAACAAAGTAATGTGGAATTTGTTCAATTCTGGGTAATGGACCCATATGTTGATGGCATCTCTACCGGTTCTGGTGAATTGGTCATAAACCTTGGTAATATTTCTGAGGATATATTACGGGATGGTAAAAAACAATACGAAAACGGTTTGCCCGGTGTAGATAGCAATGATTTTGTTGCACCTACTGCATGGGGAGAAGTACCGGCAACACAATCTTTGGTCTATGCCTTTGATGCCAGTGAACAAAACCGAAATTTACAGGATATTGGATATGACGGATTGAACGATATTAATGAAGCCGACATCTTTACCAACAATGGGGGCGATGACCCTGCTTTGGACAATTATCGGTATTATTTAAACAGGGAAGGAAGTATTTTGGAACGTTATGTAGATTTTAACAGTCCGGACGGTAACTCACCTGTAGAGGTAACCAATACCAATAGGGGGTCTACCACCTTACCGGATGTTGAGGACATTGATCGTGACCTTACCATGAATACGGTTAATAGTTATTATGAATACCGTATTCCTATAAAGCCCAATACCACGATCAATGATAAATATGTTACCGACATAAGGGAAGGAACAGCTTCTGGAAATAGAATACCTAATGGTGATGAGGTAAGTTATCGTTGGATTCAATATAAAATTCCGTTAAGTGATTTTACGGATGCTGTTGGCGGAATTACGGATTTTAGATCCATTAGTTTTATGAGAATGTACATGACCGGGTTTAATTCTCCAACCGTATTACGTTTTGCGACATTGGACCTGGTGAGGGGAGACTGGCGTACTTACACCAAAACATTACAAGATCCGGATATTGACAACAATCCTGCAGATGATGGAACTTCATTAGATGTAAATACGGTAAACATAGAAGAAAATAGCAATAGAAGCCCTATTCCATATGTTCTGCCACCGGGCGTTGTCAGGGAGCAATTGAATAATAATAACACGATCATTCGTCAAAATGAGCAATCGCTCTCTTTACTTGTTGAAAATCTAGAGGCACAGGATGCCCGGGGTGTATTTAAGAATCTAAATATAGATATACGCCAGTATGAGCAATTGAAAATGTTCATGCATGCTGAAAAAATTGTGGATAGTGATTATGCGGATACCAGTACACCATTGGTAGGGTTTCTCCGCATTGGTACGGATTTCTCACAGAACTATTACCAAATGGAGCTTCCGTTACAGTTTACTCCTTTTGGTGCAGTCGCCGATACGGAAATTTGGCCGGAAATCAATGAACTGACCGTTGCGCTTAGTGATTTGAACAAGGTAAAATCTTTATGGATTACAGGCGGAGAATTAAATGAAATGCGATTTTTTGAAATCGAAAACGGGGAAGTTGTTCCCGTTGATGAATTTGATGTGCGTACACCGGGTAAGGTACGTATTGGAATTAAAGGTAACCCTTCCCTAGGTAGTATACGGAGTATTATGGTGGGGGTTAAAAATCAGGATATTTTACCGGCCAGGGGTGAGGTTTGGTTCAATGAATTACGTCTTGCAGGACTGGACAATAATGGCGGTTGGGCAGCTGTGGCTTCCTTAGATGCCAATATCGCGGATTTTGCCAATATCAGTGCAACGGGCAGTACCAGTACTTCCGGTTTTGGTAGTATAGACCAAATGCCCAATGAACGTGCTCGGGAAGATGCTATATCGTATGATGTTGTCACCAATGTTAATGTAGGGCAATTGCTTCCAAAAAAATGGGGCATACAAATTCCATTCAATTACGGCATTTCAGAACAGGTAATTACACCGGAGTTTGATCCCGTTTATGATGATTTAAAGCTTGATGATCTAATAGATGCGGCACCAGATCAAGAAACCGCAGATGAAATACGGGAACAAGCAGAGGATTATACAAAAAGAACAAGTATTAATGTTATAGGTCTAAGAAAAGATCGGGGGGATGAGGCAGATGCCAATTTTTACGACATAGAAAACTTTACATTCAACTATAGCTATAATGAAACCGATCATCGCGATTTTGAGATTGCGCAGTTGCGTGACCAGAGCGTCAATACCGGTTTTGTTTATAACCATAGTTTTGAACCTGTAGAGGTCGCGCCTTTTGCCAAAAAAGATTCATTGTTTACAGGTAAGTACTTACAATGGTTAAAAGATTTGAACCTTAACTTATTGCCATCTACTATCGGCGTCAACTCAAATATTAACAGGCAGTTCAATGCGCAACGTTTTAGGGATGTTAGGGAAGAAGGTGTGGATAGGTTGGAACTTCCAGAATTACAACAACGTAATTACCTATTTAATTGGCAATATGCCATAAATTATAATTTGACCAAATCGTTACGATTGAATTTAACGGGATCTAATAATAATATCATTAGAAATTACTTTAATGAAGATGAACCGGAAGATTCGTTCAATAGAATAGACAATACCCTAGGTCTTTGGGATGGTTTCTTTGATGTAGGGGAGCCCAATAGGCATTCTCAGCAGATGCAACTAAATTATGAGGTGCCATTTGCCAAGATTCCGGCTTTGGACTTCATAAATACCCAATATACCTATACCAGTAATTTTGATTGGCAACGAGGCGGAGATGCGGTCAGGCAGGTAGTAGGTTCGGATATCAACACCGTCCAAAATGCTAATACACACACCATAACTTCTTCGCTAACATTGCAGAAGTTTTATGATATGATCGGGTTAAAGAAACGTTCTGCGCCAAAAGCCGCTGCTGCCGGACCAATTAGAAGGGACAAAGCGGGTGTGCCTGCTGAAGATCAAGAAAAAATTAAAGGTAAAACCAGTGATTTTTTCAATACCGTAGTAGATGTCGTTACCATGGTAAAGAGATTAAACTTGAACTATAGTGAAAACAATGGTACAGTGCTACCTGGCTATACCCAATCTGTGGGGTTCATAGGTACCGCAAGGCCTAGTGTAGGGTTTATTTTTGGTAGTCAGGCAGATGTTAGGTTTGAAGCGGCTAGAAATGGCTGGTTAACTGCGTTTCCTGAGTTTAACGAACAATTTGTACAGCGAACGAACAAGCAATTGAATGTTACGGCTACCGCCCAGCCCACTAGGGATATCACAATAGATCTTGTGGCAGATAGACAGTATTCCAATAGCTATCAGGAGAATTTCAATGTAGAAGATCAAGAGTATAAGATTCAATTGGGCAATACCTATGGCAGTTTTAGTATTTCTACTATGATGATAGGTACGGCCTTTGGAAGGAGCGATGAATTTGATTCTGCTAATTTTGAGCAGTTCAAGGAAAATAGACTTACCATAGCCAATAGGTTGGCATTGGAGAATAATATACCCTTAAATGCCAATGGCGAATTTCCGGAAGGCTATGGAAAAACACAGCAAAATGTTCTGTTGCCCGCATTTTTTGCCGCCTACACGGGTCAAGATGCCGGTCGTGTTAATTTAGACACGTTTAGGGATATACCAATTCCAAATTGGAGCATTAAGTATACCGGATTAATGAAGAACAAATGGTTTAAGAAGAAGTTCAAACGATTTTCATTGAGCCATGGGTATCGCTCCGCATATAGCATTAATTCTTTTCAAACCAATTTGGAGAAGGAACAACTTCGCAAGAATAGAATTGCCGATCCCAGTATAACACTTACAGATCCAGAGACCGGAAACATATTGCCAGATTTAATATTGAACAATGTTGTCCTTACGGATCAGTTTAACCCATTGGCACGTGTAGATTTTGAAATGAAGAATTCTATTAGCGTATTGGCTGAGGTTAGAACGGATAGGGCCATGTCGCTAAGTTTTGATAATAATTTAATGACAGAGATAAACGGTAAGGAATATACCGTAGGTTTAGGTTACCGCTTTAAGGATGTAAAATTGGTGACCAATATTGGAGGCACTAAAACTAGGTTAAAAGGAGACCTAAACCTAAAGGCAGATGTTACGCTTAGGGATAATATAACCATCATAAGGAATTTGGATATCGACAATAATCAGATTACTTCAGGACAAAATTTAATGTCGTTAAAGTTTACCGCAGACTATGCCCTTAGCAAACAATTGAATGCCTTGTTCTTTTATGACCATTCATTTTCACAGTTTGCGGTTTCAACAGCATTCCCGCAAACAACCATAAATACAGGGTTTACTATACGTTACAATTTTGGTAATTAATAATTTGGGGACTAAATTATAGGGGTGGGTAGTGGTAATTTTTCTAAGAGATATTAGCTTAATTTATTTTTTGATAACCTTGGCATAAAACTTTACATTTGCCGAAGTAAAAAATTAAATCATATAATGAACATACCAGCTGAATTAAAATATACAAAGGATCATGAGTGGGTAAAAATCGATGGTGATATTGCTACCGTTGGCATTACCGATTTTGCGCAAGGGGAACTAGGAGATATTGTATACGTGGAAGTAGATACATTAGATGAGACCTTAGATCGCGAAGCTATCTTTGGAACCGTAGAGGCCGTCAAAACCGTATCTGATCTCTTTTCTCCATTATCTGGAGAAATCGTAGAGTTCAACGAGTCTTTGGAAGACGAGCCGGAGCAGGTAAATACCGATCCTTATGGTGCAGGATGGATGGTGAAGATCAAACTTTCCGATTCAAGTGAGATTGACGATTTATTAAGTGCGGAAGCCTATAAAGAAATTATTGGTGGCTAAAGCCCTTGTTTATAAACTTTTGTTCATAAGCTGGATGATGTTCGTAACATTTTTCAGCTTATTTTCTTTTTCGGATGTAGATACCTCAACGTTCAATATTCCACATTTGGATAAAGCCGTCCATTTTACATTTTATTTGGTAATGGTCATCATTGCATTCTTTGCCAAAACCAATGGTGGTGTTGTTAAGTTAGCTTCCTTTAAAGGGGTGATATACATTATGTTATTTGCAATATTGTACGGCATAGTTATTGAGATATTACAGCATATGGCAACAACGGATAGACATGGCGATATATTGGATGCATTGGCTAATTCATGCGGGGCCATCGTAGGAATGTTCTTCATAAGGACGCGGTTTTTTACAAAGCCATCGTTAAAATGAAAATATTAGTTGCATTTTTATGGAATAATTAGTTAAATTAGCAATCACTAAATTGAATATATATGGAACCTAAAAAGAATCCTAAAGCGGATTTAACGAAGAACAGCAGCCTATACTTTGTTATTGGATTGTTCGCGGTAATGCTATTTACTTATGTAGCGTTTGAGTGGAAAACCTATGATGAGGTCAATGACTATGATATTTCTATGAACGTAGATGATTTATTGGATGAAGAGGTTCCAATGACAGAACAAATCAAAACTCCACCACCGCCACCACCACCGGCAGCGCCTGAAATTATTGAGGTTGTCGAAGATGAGGAAGAAGTTGAGGAAACGGTAATTGAATCTACTGAAACTAGTCAAGAGGAAGAAATTGTAGAGGTTGAGGACGTTGTAGTAGAGGAAGTGGAAGAAGACGTAGATGTTCCTTTCGCGGTTATTGAGGATGTACCTGTATTTCCTGGTTGTGAAAATGAAAGTGACAAAAGAGCTTGTTTCAATTCCATGATTCAAAAGCATATCGGTAAAAACTTCCGTTATCCGGAAATTGCCCAAGAAATGGGTGTGCAAGGTAGGGTTAGTGTAATGTTCGTTATCCAAAAGGATGGAACTATCGGTAACGTTAGAATGCGTGGACCGGACAAAAACCTGGAAAAGGAAGCTGCTAGAATTATCAACAAGCTTCCAAGAATGACACCTGGTAAGCAAAGAGGTAGAGCTGTACGTGTACCTTTTAGTATTCCGATCAATTTTAAATTACAATAGTAGAAGTTACTATTTCTAATGATATAAAAATCCCGAGTGTAATACTCGGGATTTTTTTTGTCTTAAACATACATGTTTTTTTTGCTCCTATCTTTAATGTCGTTTGATAAATCTTGGCTTGAATTTATATTTTCTATCCGTATTGTTTTAACTGTGGATTACTATACTTTGTTTTAAGCCGTATAGTATTAAAAAAGGGGTTATGGTTGCAGAAATATCTCTTGGGGGTTATCTTTGTGGATCTATTAATCAAATTATGAAAACGGCTGTGGGTTCGGCGAAAAATAATGTGCTAGCATTAATGTTTGCCGATTTTAAGGAAATTACCAAAGCTAGGTTAGCTATAAGTGTCGTTTTCTCTTCTATTGCAGGATATTTTTTAGGTGCGTACGAAATTCAATGGGTTCAATTATTGTTATTGGCCTTTGGTGGCTATTGCATGGTTGGGGCAAGTAATGCCTATAACCAGGTTATTGAAAAAGATTTGGATGTATTGATGAAACGCACTAGGAACAGACCTGTTCCTGCCGGTAGAATGTCGGCGAATACAGCATTGGCCATTGCAGTAGTCTTGACTTTGTTAGGAACGGTGGCCCTCTATTTATTAAACCCCAAAACCGCTATGTTCGGGGCAATTTCAATCTTTCTGTATACTAGTGTCTATACTCCTTTAAAAACCATTACCCCACTTGCGGTATTTGTAGGTGCCATACCTGGGGCCATACCCTTTATGTTAGGGTGGGTGGCGGCTACCAATGAATTTGGTATAGAGCCGGGAACACTTTTCATGATACAGTTTTTTTGGCAGTTTCCTCACTTTTGGGCTTTAGGATGGATGTTGGATGAGGATTATAAAAGTGGAGGGTTTAAAATGCTGCCAACAGGAAAAAAGGATGCGGCAACGGTATTACAGATTATTATGTATACCATATGGATGATGGTCATTTCTGTTATTCCTGTTTTTGGTATTACGGGTAGATTGCACCTGTCTATCGCAGCGGCGGTTTTAATATTTGTCATGGGTGCGGTAATGCTAGGGTTTGCTTTTAAATTGTATAGACAAAGGGATAATGCCTCCGCAAGAAAATTAATGTTGGCAAGCGTTAGTTATATAACGTTAATGCAAATTGTATATGTAATCGATAAATTTTTAGCTTAATATGGATTTAACACAGGGTACACCGGAAGATAAAAATGCAAGGGCAAAAAAGATGATGCTTTGGTTTGGAATCGTAAGTATGATCATGAGTTTTGCTGGATGGACAAGTGCCTATATCGTAAGTAGGTCTAGAGATGATTGGGCCAGTGATGTTGATTTGCCCCAAGCATTTTTCTATAGTACCATCGTAATAATTTTAAGTAGTATCTCCTATTTTCTTGCAAAAAAATCTGTAAAGGAGGGTCAAGGAGATAGATCTAAACTATGGTTGTGGATTACATTAGGGCTGGGTATAGTTTTTATAGTATTGCAATTTCAAGGCTTTTCGCAATTAGTGGCTAACGGGTACTATTTTACAGGTCCTACTAGTAGTATAAAAATGTCATTTGTTTTTTTAATTGCCATGGTTCATATCCTGCATTTAGTTGCCGGTATCATATCCTTATTGGTAGTTATATACAATCATAGTAAGGGCAGGTATACTTCAACTAATTATTTAGGGTTGTCGTTAGGCGCAACTTTTTGGCATTTTCTAGATTTCCTATGGCTCTATTTAGTGCTATTTATGACCTTTGTAAAATAAAAAGTGGTTCAATTTAAGTTTTGGGCAAATTGCTCTTTTATATAGTTCAAAAAAATGTAAATTTGCTAAAGTTTTATTAAAACGATAATTAGTATATGAATTCTACGGTGACAACGGCAGAGGAAACAAACGTTTGGGGTGGTGGTAACCAGCCATTGGGAGCAAGCTACGGTAAATTAATGATGTGGTTTTTCCTGGTATCGGATGCTTTAACATTTTCAGGCTTTTTGGCGGCCTATGGTTTTTCAAGATTTAAATTTATTGAAACATGGCCCATTGCGGACGAGGTATTTACCCACGTTCCTTTTTTTCATGGTAACTATCCTATGATATATGTTGCCTTTATGACCTTTATTTTGATTATGTCGTCCGTTACTATGGTGTTGGCTGTGGATGCTGGTCATAAAATGAAAAAGAATGCCGTAATCTGGTATATGTTCGCTACCATTATTGGTGGTGCTATTTTCGTTGGTTCCCAAGCATGGGAATGGGGAACGTTTATAAAGGGTGATCACGGAGCGTTAGAGACCAAAGGCGGTAGAATTTTACAGTTCGTAAAGGCTGATAGTGGCGAACGTGCTGCATTAAGGGATTTTGCAGTGACTATTCCTGGTGAAAGGGTGGCACATGAAAGAAAGAACGGTATTTGGTTTTTTGATGAAGGCGAACTTCCAACCTACTCCTTAAACGAGGTGATAGAAGGTTTTAAAGCTGATCCAAATATTTTGATAAGAACTGAGTTGATCAATGAGGAAGGGGAAAAAACCCTTTTGGACAGAGAGGCGTCATTAGCCAAATTGGCAGATGCTACTATGGTCGTAGAAGGAGCCAACCTTATAAGAAATGAATATGGTAGCAGACTTTTTGCGGATTTCTTCTTCTTTATAACAGGTTTCCACGGTTTTCACGTATTTTCTGGTGTGGTGATCAATATCATTATATTCTTTAATGTTATTTTGGGTACCTACGAGAGAAGGGGGCACTATGAAATGGTTGAAAAAATTGGTCTATACTGGCACTTTGTAGATTTGGTGTGGGTATTTGTATTTACCTTTTTCTACTTGGTTTAATTTAAGACAGGGCAATAGTTCTACGATAGATATATTTAAAAGATTGTATTAAAATGGCACACGGGCATAAATTGGAAATTTTTAGGGGACTTGTTAAGTTTAAGTCCAATACACAAAAGATTTGGGGAGTTTTAGCGTTTCTAACGCTAATAACTGCAGTAGAGGTTGTTTTAGGTATTATAAAGCCAGTATCCTTAACAGATACCTACTTTTTGGGTATGAAATTAATTAACTGGATATTTATTATTCTAACCTTGGTAAAGGCCTATTATATTGCATGGGATTTTATGCACCTAAGGGATGAAAAAGCATCGCTTAGAAGAGCAATAGTCTGGACTCCTATTTTCTTGATTATTTACCTGGTCTTTATTTTGCTGGTAGAAGCGGATTATATTTATAATGTCTATAAAGACGGCTTTGTTAGTTGGAATTTCTAAGGTATTATTAACAGAATTAAAAGACGGTCTTAATGCCGTCTTTTTTATTTTTGTATAGTTTCTTTTTTAAGCTGATTTTGGCAGGTACGGCAATGGATTGTATGCTAAACGCATTTATTTAATATGAAGAAGACCTTTATACTTGTTGTTTTATTTGTGCTTCCTATAGTAGCATACCTATTTTTTGCCAGTGGTGTAAATAATTTTGGCAGATTGCCTGTGCTTACTGAAAATATCAGGGAATTGAACGTTGTGGACAGTGAGGTCAAATTTAAGGACCATATCACCATATTGGGTTTTTTGGGTTCTAGTGTAGATAATAGGAAAGGAAATGCCTTTAACTTAAATCAGAAAATATATAAACGCTTTCACGAGTTTAAGGATTTTCAATTTGTAATGATGCTACCATATGGTGCGGAAGAAAAATCCAAAGAACTTAAAGAAGAACTTGCAACTTTGGCAGATGTAGAAAAATGGCATTTTGTATTTGACAGTCCCGAAAAAATCAAAGCGGTTTTTGAAAGTCTACAAACGGATATTTCATTAGGTGAAGATTTGGGTTCACCTTATGTATTTGTCATAGATAAGGACTTGGCACTTCGTGGGCGTACGGATGATGAGGATGATGGTACCAAGTACGGTTTTAATTCTAGCTTGGTGTCGGATCTGAACAATAAAATGGTAGATGATGTCAAAATTGTATTGGCAGAATATAGACTGGCACTGAAAAAGAATAACGCAGAAAGAACCAAGTAATGAATAAGAAATATACATATGTATGGGTGTCATTGATTGTTCTTATTTTTGGAATTATCGTCATACCTCGTATTGTAGATAGAATGTCTACCGGCACTGTTGTTCAGAATGATAGGCTAAACGGTGTTATTTCAAAACAAACGGATGATTTAGGTTATATCTTGCTAAATGGAAAGAAACGTAAGGTGCCTTCCTTTTCTTTTGTAAACCAAGATAGTGTTGTGGTTACGGATAAGGATTATTTGGGCAAGG
Source organism: Maribacter sp. MAR_2009_72 (assembly GCF_007827235.1). Classification (NCBI taxonomy): domain Bacteria; kingdom Pseudomonadati; phylum Bacteroidota; class Flavobacteriia; order Flavobacteriales; family Flavobacteriaceae; genus Maribacter; species Maribacter sp. MAR_2009_72. The sequence goes on from NZ_VISB01000001.1 coordinate 3,532,018, forward strand.
TGTACGTTGTGGATTTTTTCTTTACAAGATGTCCAAGTATATGTCCTGTAATGACTACAAACCTTGTTAGTTTGCAGAACACCTTCAAAGAAAACAATGAGTTTGGTATTGCATCATTTTCCATTACACCAGAGTTTGATACCCCATCGGTTTTGAGGCAATATGCCCAAAAATATAACATTAATACCGAAGTCTGGAATTTGCTGACTGGGGATAAAGAAGCCATTTATGATTTGGCCAATGGTGGGTTCAATATTTTTGCAGCGGAAATGCCTGAGGTTCCTGGCGGATTTGAGCATTCCGGTCTGTTCGCATTAGTTGACAAAGAGGGATATCTTCGTTCTAGGAAGGATGAATTTGGTAATCCTATTGTGTATTACAGAGGGGCAATCCTGGAACAGGAAAAAACCAATGATCATGGCGAGACAGAGGAAATAGGTATTTTAAGGACCGATATTAAAAAATTGTTACAAGAATAAACGAAAATGTATGCAAGGGAAAGTTTCAGATGAACGGAATTTTAATAGGATGATTACGGTGGTTTCCATTGTAATCCCTGTTGTGGTAGCCTTACTTTTTGGAATTAAAATACCTAATGTGGCCCCATTATCTTTTTTACCACCTATTTATGCTGCTATAAATGGTTTAACGGCCGTTCTATTATTGGTTGCGCTATGGGCCATAAAAAATGGTAATCAAAAATTACATCAAAATTTAATGACCGCCAACATTGTGTTATCGTTACTTTTTTTGGTGATGTATATTGCATACCATATGACTTCAGATTCCACTCCATTTGGTGGTGATGGCTTAATTTCATATGTATATTACTTTATTCTCATAACCCATATCATACTTTCCATAGCATTGATTCCTTTAGTGTTGAGAACTTATGCAAAAGCTTATCTTAAAAAGTTTGAGGAACATAGGTCCTTGGCCAGATATACGTTTCCTGTTTGGTTGTATGTTGCGGTAACAGGGGTCGTAGTTTATTTAATGATATCTCCTTATTATGCGTACTAAAAAAATTATACTACTTATAATCATAGCCTTTGTATGTTTTCCTATAGATATGGATGCACAATGTGCAATGTGTAGGGCGGTTTTGGAAAGCGAGTCTACTGGTAAGGCTGCGGAAGGTATCAATAACGGCATTGTTTATTTAATGGCGGTACCCTATGTATTGGTCGGTGGTCTGTTCTATTTCATCTATCGAAAAATGCGTACAACCTAATATGCGAATATTTTTTACCATTTAAGTGTAACAAACTTTAAATTGATTAGTCTTATAGTTGTGCAATAGCAATATTGCGCTCATCAATCAATCAAACTAATCAATCATATGTTCGATCTAGAACGTTGGCAGGAAATTTTCGATACTATTCGCAAGAATAAACTGCGCACTTTCCTAACGGGTCTTTCCGTAGCTTCCGGAATCTTTATTTTGGTCATCTTATTGGGGTTTGGGCAAGGTATGCAAAATGGTATCGCCAAGGAGTTTGAACAAGATGCGGCTACCAGTGTTTGGGTGTGGCCGGGAGTTACTACAAAGGAATATAAGGGTATGAATCCTGGTAGGCGAATACAATTGCGCAATGAAAACTATGATTTTGCGGCTGTATTGCTGGCTGACAAAATTGAACATAAATCACCTCGACTATTTGTTAGAAATTCCTTTGTCAACTACGGTAAGGAATCATTGGCGTACAATGTACAAGGGGTAAGTGCCCAATTTCAGTTCATTGAGAATGAGTTTATGTCACAAGGTCGGTTTCTTAACCAGCAAGATGTAGACTTAAAATCAAAGGTTGCCATTATCAGCAATAAAATAAAGCGGGAGGTTTTTAAGGACATTGAAAGCCCTATTGGCCAAATCCTTGATGTATCCGGTATTTCTTTTAAGATTGTTGGCGTTTATGGAGATATTGGAGGAGAGCGGGAAGAGGACCGCATCTATATTCCTATAAGCACGGCACAGCAAGTTTTCAATGGGGCGGACTATATTAATAACTTGGCCTATACATTACCTCCAGCCAAGGATTTTGAGACTGCCGTGGTACAATCCCTTCAATTTAAAAATGCAATAAAATCCTATCTACAACAGGCGCATACCGTTGCTCCGGATGATACCAGTGCAATACAGGTCTATAATCCTATGGAAGAGGCAAAACGTTTTTATTCCCTTATGGGGGGCATTAAGTTTTTCTTTTGGTTTGTAGGTGTCTGTACCATTATTGCGGGTATTGTGGGGGTGAGCAATATTATGCTTATAGTAGTTAAGGAAAGAACTAGGGAAATAGGCATACGAAAGGCATTGGGGGCCAAACCATGGTCCATAGTCGGTATGATATTGCATGAGGCTATTTTTATAACGGCAATAGCTGGTTTCTCTGGTCTTATTCTTAGTATGGGGCTATTGGAACTTGTAGGTCCCCATATAGAAGTTGACTATATACTCAATCCTTCCGTAGATTTTAATGTTGCATTGACTACGGTAATCGTATTGGTTGTGGCAGGTGCCATTGCAGGTTTTTTTCCTGCTTGGCGAGCGGCCAGAATCCATGTGATTGAAGCATTGCGTGATGAGTAGTATGTTAAACGCCACTGTTTGTGGTTGGATTAGTATTGGAATTAAATAAAGTAAACATGTTTAACCGAGACCGTTGGAAGGAAATTATGGAAGTCTTGTCAGGCAACGTCTTTAGAACGCTGGCAACCTCTTTTGGTGTGGGTTGGGGTGTATTTATCCTAATTATTTTATTGGCGGCCGGTAAAGGGTTGGAGAACGGTATACGGGCAGATTTTGGGGATATTGCTACCAATACGATGTTTATGTGGTCACGAAGTACCACAATGCCCTATAAAGGGTTGCCTAAAGGAAGACAATTTCAGTTTAAGATAGAAGATGTTCAAGCTATTAGGGATAATGTGCCAAACTTACGTTTTATTTCCCCTCGTAATCAATTAGGAGGTTTTGGTGGCGGAAATAATGTGGTAAGGGGACTTAAAATAGGGGCCTTTAATATCTATGGGGACTATCCGGAAATTATTCGCCAAGAACCCATGACCATCACATCGGGCAGATTTATTAACCAGAACGATATTGAGGACAAAAGAAAAATAGCGGTAATAGGGGACGGGGTACAAAACGAGCTTTACGATAAAGGTGAACAGGTGCTGGGAACCTATATAAAAATTCAGGGGGTCAACTTTATGGTCGTAGGTACTTATCAAAAAAAGAGCGAAGGTAGAGGTGAAGAAGGGCAAAAGGAAATTTTTGTACCGTTTACGGCTTTTTCCCAAGCCTTTAATATGGGGAATAATGTGGGTTGGATGGCCATAACAGCTCAAGATGGTAGCTCTATTAGTGATTTAAAGGAGAAAATTGTGAGTGTAGTCAAGGAAAAAAGGCGGGTACATCCAGATGATAAACGTGCTGTAGGCTATTTTGATCTCTATGAACAATTTAATAGGGTTGAGAGCCTTTTTGGGGCACTGCGGTGGGTGGCTTATTTTGTTGGAGTACTAGTCCTATTATCCGGAATTATAGGGGTGAGCAATATCATGTTGATCGTAATCAAAGAACGCACCAAGGAAATTGGTATCCGTAGGGCATTGGGAGAAGCACCTTGGTCTATTAAAAAACAGATATTGATGGAATCTATTTTTTTGACCATTATTTCCGGTATGATCGGTATTGTATTTGGCGCATCATTTATATATGGAGTGAATGCACTTTTAGATTCGGTCGGTCCCGTAGATATGTTCATAAATCCGAGTGTAAGCCTTGGGGTGGTGCTAAGTGCATTGATCATCTTGGTCTTTTCAGGATTGCTTGCAGGCTTTATACCTGCCCAAAGCGCTATAAAAATTAGGCCTATAGAGGCATTAAGAACAGAATAATTACATTGATAAAATTATAACCAATCAAAAAATGAAAAAATCAGCAACTATTGTCATTCTTTTAATTATTGTTTTGGCCTTTGGTGGGTCTATGTATTATTTGTATCAAAAAAATGCTGAGGACCCTGTTGTTTATCAGACAGAAGAACCGTCCAAGCAGACGATTATAAGAAAAACGATGGCTACCGGTAGTATTTTACCTCTAGAGGAAGTATTGATCAAACCTAATATTTCTGGGGTAATAGATGAAATATTTGTAGAGGGCGGGGATTATGTACAGTCCGGTGATTTGTTATGTACCATAAAGGTAGTGCCCAATTTAAGTGCATTGAACGATGCAAGAAACAATATTGATGAAGCCAAGATAAATTTGGATGATCAAGCAAGAAATTTGGCCCGGCAAAAAAGCCTGTTTGAGAAAGGTGTAATATCAAAGGTGGATTTAGAACGAGCGGAAGTAACCTATAATCAGGCAAAGCAATCTTTCGCTGCCGCAAATAAGCGCTTTGATATTGTTAAGACCGGTACAACGGCCGGGTACGGTAATGCCGCAAATACGCAAATAAGGGCCACGGTAAGTGGTATGGTACTGGAAGTACCTGTGGAAGTGGGCAACCAGGTTATAGAAAGCAACAATTTTAACGAGGGTACTACTATTGCGGCTATTGCGGATGTGGACAAAATGATATTTGAAGGAAAGGTCGATGAATCCGAAGTAGGCAAGATTAAGGAAAATCTACCTTTGGAAATTACGGTTGGTGCCATTGAGGACAAAGTTTTTGATGCGGTTCTTGATTATATTGCCCCAAAGGGTAATGAAGAGAACGGCGCCATACAATTTGAAATTAAAGGCACCCTTAAAAAGCAGGATAGTGTATTCATTAGGGCCGGACTTAGCGCTAATGCCTCAATTATCCTTGCTCGAGCGGACAGTGTTTTGGCCGTAAAGGAGGCATTGGTCCAATTTGACGACAAAACCAAAAAACCATTTGTGGAAATTGCTACCGGTGACCAGAAATTTGAGCGTAAGGATATTGAACTGGGCATAAGCGACGGTATTTACGTGCAAATAAATTCAGGTATCAAAGAAGGTGACAAAATTAAGGTTTGGAACGAGGTCAAGCCAGATGAATTTGCCCAAAATCAATAAATTAAAAAAAATCCAAGAATTGATGTAACAATCTTAATCTCACATAGTCTAACCTAAAGACAATGCTTAGGATTGTTCAAAACCATAACCAACATGATTCAAATTAAAGATCTTCACAAGTCCTATAAAATGGGCAAAAACTCGCTTCACGTTTTAAAAGGTATAAATTTTAACGTTGAGGAAGGTGAATTGGTAGCTATAATGGGTTCCTCCGGTTCCGGAAAATCTACGTTACTGAATATACTAGGTATGTTGGATAGTTCAGATACCGGGGAATATATTTTGGATAATGTACCTATTAAAAACTTGAATGAAACCAAGGCAGCACGCTATAGGAACAAGTTTTTAGGTTTTGTTTTTCAGTCCTTTAATTTAATTAATTATAAAAGTGCGGCGGAGAATGTAGCGCTGCCCCTGTACTACCAAAAAGTACCAAGAAAGGAACGCCAAGAAAAAGCATTGAAATATTTGGAACAAGTTGGACTAAAGGAATGGGCCTCACATTTACCCAGTGAGCTTTCCGGTGGACAAAAACAACGTGTTGCCATTGCTAGGGCATTGGCAGCAGAACCAAAGGTATTGCTTGCGGATGAGCCTACAGGAGCTTTGGATAGTAAGACCTCCTATGAGGTAATGGACCTTATCCAGAAAATTAACGATCAGGGAAATACTATTTTAATAGTTACGCATGAACCGGATATTGCAGATATGTGTAAACGTATAGTGCATTTAAAGGATGGTGTGATCATAGAGGATAAGAAAATTGAACAGGTAAGGGCAGAACAATATGTTTGATCGCGATATTTGGCAGGAAATTTATCATAGTATCAGCAATAATAAGCTACGTACATTTTTAACGGGATTTTCCGTTGGATGGGGTATTTTTATTTTAGTGATGCTGCTTGCTAGCGTTAATGGAATGCAGAACGGTTTTACCATGCAGTTCAGTGATGATGCCACTAATTCAATTTTTGTGCGTACCGGTACTACATCTATGGCATATGGTGGTTTTGAGGCCGGTAGAAGAATACAGCTTACCAATGACGATATAGAATATATTAAACGCAGTTTTCCAAACGACATTGAATACATTAGCCCAAGGGTATATCAAAGTACTTCTGCTCGTTATAGAAGTGAAACCGGTAGCTATAATATACAGGCAGTTTATCCAGATCATCAAGCTATAGAGAAAACAATCGTAAATAAGGGAAGGTATATCAATACCAATGATTTGCTCAATGCCTCTAAAGTAGCGGTTATTGGAAGAAAGGTAGAGGAAGACCTATTTAAGGGAGAAGATGCTATAGGTAAATTTGTTGAATTTAATGGCTTGCCGTTTAGGGTCATAGGTACTTTTACGGACGATGGCGACGATAATGCGGAGCGTGGAATTTATGCACCAACAAGTACTTTTCAAAAAATGTATGGGCAGACAGATCATATAGACCAAATTTCCTTAACCTATAACCCTACTTATGACCTAACCAAAGCATTGGAATTTTCTGAACGACTGGAAAGTGTATTTAAGCGCAGATTTAAGATTGCACCACAAGATCAGGCCGGATTGCGAATTTTTAATTATGCCGAAGTTTTTGAGGACATCAGCAATTTTACCGGAGGTCTTGATATTGCCGTGATTATTGTAGGTCTATTGATTTTGCTTTCGGGTATTGTGGGTATAGGCAATATAATGGTATTCATCATTAAGGAACGTACCAAGGAAATTGGCGTAAGGAAAGCCTTGGGTGCAGAACCTTGGTCTATTATAAAATTAGTGTTGTTTGAGTCTGTCTTTATAACCGCTTTGTCCGGTTTTATTGGGTTGGGCATTGCTACCGCATTACTGGCCGCAGTGGGACCCAATATTCAATCTGGTGCATTTGCAAACCCGTCGGTAAGTATGTCCATTGTAGTCACGGCAACAATAATATTAGTGGTAGCAGGTGTCTTGGCGGGACTTATACCGGCTATGAAAGCAGCAAAGGTTAAACCAATTGTAGCGTTAAGCGATAAATAATATGTGGATTCTAGATAAAGATTTATGGTCGGAAATTTTTGCCACTTTGGGCAAGAATCTTTTTCGCACTTTTTTAACCATGCTGGGTGTAATTATCGCTATGATTATTTTGGTTTTGCTTTTAGGAGGGGCAAATGGAATGAGCAACGGATTCCAGAAAATATTTGCCGGTACGGCTTCCAACAGTCTTTTTATATGGAGCCAAAGTACTTCTGAACCTTATAAAGGTTTTGAAAGAGGTCGTAGAATTCAATTTAAATTAGAGGATGCAACCATACTCAAGGAGCAGATAGAGGAAATAGAAGTGTTGGCTCCAAGAATTGAATTAGGAAGCCACAGGGGTATAGTTACCGTATATAGAAATGGGTTGACCAGTGGTTCATCCGTGTATGGTGATTATCCCAATATTGATGATATCATGAAGAAGAAACTTGTGGAAGGCAGGTTTTTGAACGAAAATGATATGGAAGATTTTAAAAAGGTGTGCGTTATAGGTGAGGAAACCTATAAACTTCTTTTTGATAAAGGGGAAAATGCTATTGGTGAGGATGTCAGGATAAACGGGGTGTTCTTTAATATCGTTGGTATTTACAAGCCCAACCAGAATATCAATATTGATGGTGAAAATTCGGTATATATTCCTTTTTCCACATTTCAAAAAGCATTTGGATCAGGAGATAGAATGGGTTGGATGGCAATTTCGGTAAAACCAGATGTAAAGGTACCTGTAGTAGAAAGTCAGATCAAACGATTGTTAAAAAACAAGTATGATATCAATCCAATAGATGAAAGGGCTATTGGAAGCTTTGACCTGTCTGAGGTCTTTAATAACGTAACATCGTTTACAACGGTATTGCAGGGAGTGTCATTCTTTGTAGGTATACTGACACTTCTTGCCGGGGTTATTGCGATCAGTAATATTCTTTTGATTACGGTAAAGGAACGCACAAAGGAAATTGGCATACGCCGCGCCTTGGGGGCGACTCCCAGAGTCGTAAAAAGACAGATTGTTTTGGAGTCTATAGTAATAACCGTGTTTGCAGGATTTGTAGGCTTTGCCATAGCTGTTGGGTTTTTAGCGATAGCCAATAATATGATAGGGGAAAATAGTGATATGCCCTTTTATAATCTTATGATCAGTATACCGCAGTTTATAGTATCATTCGTCTTAATGGTAGGCCTAAGTGTTTTAATAGGATTGATTCCGGCCAATAGGGCAATTAGAATAAAACCGATAGATGCATTGCGGGAAGAATAACAAACCAGAGAATAGAAAATAAATAACAATCAAATAGTTGAGCATGAACAAGTATGTAAAGTACGGATTACTAGGAGTGGCGGTAATAGGGATATTGGCTGCAGTGGTCTATTTTTTAAAGAAAAATAGTACTCCTCTAAAGACATATGAAACGGAGCAAGTTGCAAAAAGGGATATTGTAAACAAGGTTGTGGTTACCGGTAAGGTTATTCCAGAAGATGAAATAGAGATCAAGCCCCAAATTTCCGGAATTATTGAAAAAGTATACTTGGAAGAAGGAGCTCAGGTAAAAGCGGGAGATTTGATCGCTACCATTAAGGTAGTGCCCAATGAACAATCCTTAAACCAAGCAAAAGGACGTGTAAACAATGCCAAAATTGCACTGGGGAATACCAAGGTTGAATATGAAAGAAACAAAACTTTGTTTGATAAGGGTGTTATCTCCAGCCAAGATTTCAATGCGCTTAAATTAAGCTATGATCAAGCGGTGCAGGAACTGGAAAATGCACAGGCAGACTACCAGATAATCCGGGTGGGATCCGCAGGAGGCTCATCCAGCGCCAATACCAATATTAGGGCTACGGTAACGGGTACGTTATTGGAAATTCCTGTTGAGGTAGGTGATCAGGTCATTGAAAGTAACAATTTTAACGATGGTACTACTATAGCCACCATTGCGGATATGTCCAAAATGATATTTGAAGGAGAAGTAGACGAGGCAGAAGTAGGAAAGTTAAAAGTTGGTATGCCGTTAGAAATTAGTATGGGGGCGTTGCAGGATGAAACGTTCAAGGCAAAATTAAAGTTTATTGCTCCTAAGGGGGTAGAGGAAGAAGGTGCCGTACAGTTTAAGATAGAAGGAGATTTGGTGGTTACGGACAGTACCAATGTTAGGGCGGGCTATAGCGCTAATGCAGCTATAGTTCTGGAAGAAAAGAAAGATGTGCTTTCTATTAAAGAAGCATTGCTGCAGTTTGATAAGGAAACCAATAAACCTTACGTGGAAGTTGAAACCGGCGAAAATGAATTTGAAAAGAGAGAATTGGTGTTAGGGGTCAGTGATGGTATCGATGTAGAGATCATTTCCGGTATTGATGAGAATGCCAAGATTAAAATTTGGAACAAGTTAGATGCCAAGAGTGTTGACAATGGTGCTAACCAATAAGTAAATAATCAATCAAATCAAAAAACGAAACCTGTAGCCAAACTTAGGTTCGGTTCAAAAAAGAAAACAAATGAAAGTAAAAATAACAGGACTACTATTATTGTTTTCTGTTGTGGTAGTTACGGCCCAACAGAAAAAATGGACCTTGGAAGAATGTATTTTGTATGCAGAAGAGAATAATATAAGTATTGCGCAATCTGAACTGGATTTTGAAGAAGCAAAGATCGGTGAGTCTGATGCCTTTGGGAATTTTTTGCCCAACGCAAATGCCAGTGTTACAACTTCTGCCAATACCGGTCTGTCTTTTGATCCTACTACGCAAGAACCGGTAACTACAACAATATTAACGGCCAACGGTGGTTTAAGTTCTAATGTCAATTTATTTAATGGATTAAGAAATATCAATAGGTTAAGAAGAGCAAAAATGAATTCCTTGGCCAATCAATATCGCTTGGATGACCTCAAGGACGATATACGTTTAAATGTCGCTTTTGCGTATTTAAATATTATTTCTGCAAAAGAAACCTTGGTTACCCAAAAAGCACAATATGCCGTTACTGAACAAGATTTAAAAAGAACTTCCGAACTTGTGGTTGCAGGTGTTCTGCCCAAAGGAGATTTGTTGGAAATTGAAGCAACGGCAGCAGGTCAAGAACAGCAAATCGTTCTTACGGAGAACCAAGTAATTATCGCAAAAATAAGTTTAGCCCAATTATTGCAAATTACAGATTATGATAATTTTGATATAGCGGAAATCGATATAGATGTTCCACAATCAGAAATTCTTATTCAAACCCCTAAGGAGATTTTTGCAAAAGCTTTATCTTTTAGAAATGATATAAAATTTTCAGAAAGTAATGTGGCTCTTGCTGAACAATCTTTAAAAATATCCAAAGGCGCTTTATTGCCAACACTTGTAGGTTTCTTTAATTATAACACCAGGTATTCCGATCAAGAACGTTTTAATAATATTACTGGGCTTTTAGAGAGAGAAAGCTTCTCAAACCAGTTGTGGCAGAATGATGGTATTTCTTATGGCGTACAGCTAAATGTTCCAATTTTTAATCGTTTTGAAAATAAGAACAATATTAAGCGAGCAGAAATAAATATTTTACGCTCTCAATTACAATTAGAGGAGAATAAATTACAATTGGAGACCGATGTCAACCAAGCCTATGTTGATGTAAAAAGTTTTGCCAAAGCTTATGAAGCAGCTGAAAAAACGTTAGAGGCTAGGAGATTGGCCTATGACTACTCAAAGGAAAGGTATGATGTTGGACTAATGAACGCATTTGATTTTAGCCAAGCACAATCTAGAGTGGATAATGCAGAAGCAGATGTAATAAGAACCAAATACGATTATATTTTTAGAATAAAAGTTCTTGAGTTCTATTTTGGGATACCGCTTTCCTTAAACTAATATGATCACATAATTTAAAAGGCCTGTAACATTTACGTGTTACAGGCTTTTTCATTTTATAGGATGTAATACCTTTGCAATATGGGCTTAATATTAAATTTAGAGACATCTTCTACCAATTGTTCCGTTTGTGTCGCTAAAGACGGAATAATCCTTGCGATTAGAGAATTAAATTCAGCTAACTATTCGCACGCGGAGAAATTGCATGTATTTATTGAGGAAGTAATTGAGGAAGCCACTATTAAAATGGATGATATAGAGGCTATAGCGGTCAGTAAGGGCCCAGGTTCTTATACGGGACTTCGAATAGGGGTTTCTGCGGCCAAAGGGCTGTGCTATGCGCTAGGTATACCTTTGATTTCTATTTCTACTTTGAAAAGCATGGCATCACAAATAGTGGATATTGAAAATAATGTGGTTGTAGTTCCGGTATTGGATGCTAGGCGGATGGAAGTATATTCCGCAGTTTTTGATCACCAAATGAACCAAGTACGAGATACAAAAGCTGAAATAATCGATGAACATTCTTTTCAAGAATATTTAGGAGACGCAACAGTTCATTTCGTAGGTAGTGGAGCGGAAAAAATAAAAGGTGTTTTGAATACAGGTACAGTTATTTTCCACACACATATAGTTCCTTCTTCCAAAGAAATGGCCTTACTTTCCTTTGATAAGTTCAAAGAACAGAAATTTGAGGATGTAGCTTATTTTGAACCTTATTATTTAAAGGATTTTGTATTGCAGACTAAAAAAGTATCGAATACCTAGTTATTTGGACTAAAGCATTGTATTATCATTGTCCAAAGTGTTATAATAGTTCAATAACCTGATGATATCTTCCTGTAACCTTAGGTTTAGATCGTTCTGTTTAATGTATTTTTTTAAATTATCGCTATTGCCATCCAACAATTTTAAAACAGATTTTTTGTTCAATTTTATTTCTATTGCTGGTTGATCACCTTGCTGTATAAAATATAAGGAGACGTCCATATACTTTGCGGGTTTATATACATCATATCCATTCTCAGGATTTTCAGCTTGTAAGAATATTTTCTTTGGTTTTAATAATAGACGCGTATAACCTTCATTTAGGGGATTAAAATACCCTGCTTTTATTTGACCCATGCTCTTGTAATTCCTCACCATATACATGGTACCATCAATATTGGCTATTATATTTTCCCTTCTTAACAATGTACGTACGGAACCATTTTCGTTTTTTATTTCTATGGCATCTTGGTATGCGTTGTATCTCATTAACCCATCATTTTTATAGTTTCCGTTAATAATGGTGGTTCCCTTCTTGAACAGCTCGTTTACATAGGGAGTACCTTCTATGGGCACTTCATAATAGGACATGCCCATTTGTGCCGTGGTCATTAATCCACTAGAATTTCCAATAGGTTGTACACTTTGCGAAAGAACAATTTGTGTCATCAAAAACAGGAAAGAAAATAATTTGTACATGACGTCTAATTTTATTAAAAATACAAATTAAAGCATTGATTTACAATAGTATACAAAAAAAACCTCCAAAAGGAGGTTCTTAAATGTTTTTAGAATTAACTCTTTAGTTGAGTCACTACACGTTGTGGGAACGGTATTTCAATTCCTGCAGCATCAAATCTATATTTTATTTCTTCCAGTACATAAAAATGTGCAGCCCAAAAATCTGGGTTGTTTGCCCAAAAACGTAAGGTTAGGTTTACCGAGCTATCAGCTAGTTCACCAACGTAAACTTCTGGGGCTGGTGCTTTAAGGATGGTATCGCGTTCATTAACTATAGCCAGCAGAATTTCCTTTGCCTGTTTTATATTTGAACCATAACCTATACCTACATCAATTTTATCTCTTCTGGTGTCTAATGCATTATAATTGATAATCGTGTTATTTGATAATTGACCATTTGGTATCACGGCAATTTGATTACCAAAGGTGCTCACTTTAGTCGTGAAAATTGAAATTTCCCTTACTGTTCCATCTACACCTTGAGCAGAAATAAAATCACCTATTCTAAATGGTTTAAACAATAATATAAGTACACCTCCGGCAAAGTTGGCCAAAGAACCCTGTAGGGCCAAACCAATTGCCAGTCCGGCAGAGGCAAGAATGGCTACCAAAGACGTGGTCTGTACACCTAGTTGGGTAATTACCAAAACAAACAGAATTATTTTAAGGGCTATACTGATAAAACTCTGTAAAAAAGTTTCCAGGGCAAGGTCATAATCCTTTCTAAGAAAAAACTTGCGTACCATTTTATTGATGAACCTAATAATATACGTTCCTAAAACCAATAAAATAATGGCGATTATAACATTAGGCAATACGGCCCACATCCATTCTAGTGCTTTGTCCGCATGCTCTTGAAGATTCATGATCTTGTCCATAACTACATTTAAAATTTTAATTTTTATAAAAGTTTACCAGGGAATTCAAGTTTATCTATATGGAAAGTAGACCAATTTCAGGGAAATTATGTAAATAGGTTCAATGCATCCTCTACACGTTCTACCGGTAAATGACAGGTGCCGTTGTGGCACACATATATCATTGTTTTATCTTCAACATATCGATTTTTAAACAGTGGAAATTCACTGGTTTTTACATCTGAAGCAGCAAAGATAGTATATGGTAAATAGCTCTTTTGCATTTTTTTGCAAATGCGTTCATAATTTTCACCTATAACGACCACTTCATAGAATTTTTCGTTCATCAATGAGGAAACATGAAGCCAATTGGCGTGATTTTGTGGATTTTCCAATATAGTCGCATGCATAGTACCCATCATTTGTTCCAGCCGATCTTGGTAACTTTCTTCTGGGTAGTACTTGGACAACTTTAAAAGATTTAGGGCCATAATGGAATTGGAGGACGGAATAACATTATCTGCAACTTCAATGGTATTTCTGATCAACGATTCCCCATTTATTGCCGTAAAATAAAATAATCCTGTTTTTGGATCCGTAAAATTTTCGATCACAATTTTGGTGAGCTCCACACTTTTATCCATCCAGAATAAATTAAAAGTGGCTTCATAAAGTCCTAAAAATCCTTCTATTACGGCGGCATAATCTTCTAGGAAGCCAGAAATTGTAGTTTTACCATTTTTATGGTTGCGATATAATATACCGTTGGGCTTGAGCATTTGGTTTACAATAAAATTACCGTTGTTGACGGCAAGGTCCAAGATATCGGAATTTCCTAAATAGTTATATGCATCCGTTAAACCCTTTAAAGCCAAGCCGTTCCAGCTGGTCAATATTTTATCATCCAATCTGGGTTTGGCCCTTAGTTGGCGTTGGGTCTTTAACTTCGTTAGATTTTTTGATATTTTTTCAACTACTACATTTGTATTAAGATTATGTTTTTCTGCAATTGATGCTGCCTCATCATCCCGGATCAATACATAATTGTCATCTTCCCAATAGCCATAGGAATTGATATTGAAATAATCACTAAAAAGATTGAAGTCCTCCTGAAGCAACTGTTTTAATTCCGCCTCTGTCCAAACATAATAGGCTCCTTCTTCCAATGTACCTTTGGGGGTAAGGCTGTCAGCATCCAAAGAGGAATAAAACCCATGGTTTTCGTCAAGTAGTTCTTCCTTGAGGAAATTAATACATTGAAGGGCTACATTTTTATAAAGCGCATTAGAATCCGCGGCAAAAGCTTTTGAATATAAACTGATCAATAATCCATTGTCATAGAGCATTTTTTCAAAATGGGGTACATGCCACTTGGTATCTACTGCATACCTGGAGAAACCACCTCCAACATGGTCAAAAATTCCGCCCCAGGCCATTCTGGTCAATGTGGTCGCAACATATTCCTTTACCATTTGGTCCTGTTGGGTTTGACCATAGTGCAAGAGGAAATTGATATTTACGGGCATCATAAATTTTGGAGCACGTTTATACCCTCCTAAATAAGTATCAAAATAGGCGGACCATGTAGTAACAACTTCTGCTAAGGTTGTAGCTGAAATATTTTGCACGGAGCTTTCTGCAAAAATCGAATTAATTTCCTTTAGACCCTGGTGCATATTGGTGGCATACCCTATTATTTTATTTGGCTCATTTTCATATAGTTGTTGTAATTGGTTCAATACCTGGATCCATTGGTCTTTCTTTACGAAGGTGGCTCCCCAAAAAGGTCTTCCGTCCGGCAAGGCCAAAATATTAAGTGGCCAACCACCACTACCGGTCATCATTTGCAATGCATCCATGTATATATGGTCTATGTCGGGTCTTTCTTCCCTGTCTACCTTTATATTGATGAAATTTTTATTCATGGTCATTGCCACATCCTCATCTTCAAAACATTCATGTTCCATAACATGGCACCAATGACATGCGGCATAACCAATACTGATCAAGATCAATTTATTTTCATTCTTGGCCTTGAGCAATGCTTTTTGGCTCCAGGCTACCCAATTTACTGGGTTATGCGCATGTTGCAACAAATATGGACTGCTTTCATGAATGAGATCGTTGGTATACGGTGCTTGCATAATTACTATGTTTATGGTACAGTTCTGAACAAAAAAAAGCGCCAAAAGGCGCTTTTATATACAATCTGTTAATATTACTTGACTTCAAAAGTTATTTTAACATTTACCCGGTAGTTTTTGATTTTACCATCTTCTACCGTGGCGCTTTGCTCGTTTATATAAACGGATTTGATATTTTTTACTGATTTTGCTGCTTCTTCTACAGCCTTTTTTGCTGCATCTTCCCAGCCATTATCAGAATTTGCCAATATTTCAATTACTTTTAAAACTGCCATGTTATTCTATTTTTAGGTTCATTACAAGTTACAAAAAAAGCTTGTTACAAATTAATTCTATGCGCTGAATCTTTAACCGTTTAGCGCAACTACCTCATTGACCTTATCGCCCATCATATTCTTGAGCATGGTCTCTATACCATTTTTTAAAGTAAATGTAGATGAAGGACAACCGCTACATGCGCCCTGTAGAATAACATTTACCGTTTTGGTTTCCGTGTCATAGGACTTGAACATAATATTTCCACCGTCACTAGCTACAGCAGGCTTGACATATTCTTCTAGAATATCTACAATTTCCTGTGATGTTTCATCCAGGTCCATGGTTGGTTGGGTAGTTACCGTTTCTGAAACTTGGGTAGGATTGTTAGATTTTGCAGTGTCCGCCACAATCTCCTTGCCATCGGCTATAAAGTTTCTTATTAATTCTCTAAGTTCTATGGTAATATCATCCCATTCCGCAACTTCAAACTTGGAAACAGATACATAATTTTCGTCAATGAAGACTTGCTTGACAAATGGAAATTGGAACAAGGCCGTTGCCAATTTAGAATCTCTTGCCTCATCTATATTCTTAAATTCAAAAGCGGCACCTACGATTTTTTTGCTGGCCACAAACTTCATAGTGGAAGGATTTGGCGTTACCTCGGCATATACCGTAACAGGAATAGGCTTGTCCATATCTTCTTCTATAACGATGGGTTCACCCGCGTTTAGGTATTCTACCAATTGCTGTGCTACCTCATCCTTAACATCTTCCCATTGAACAATGTCAAACCTTTCCAACCCAATAAAATCCCCAGAAATGTATACCGTCTTTATAAAGGGCAGATAAAATAATTGCTGTGCCAGTGGTGAATATTTGGCTTCGTCAATATTTTTATATTCGTAGTTTTTTCGGTGTACTAATAAATGATTAGTTTCGAATTTTAATATGTTAGGGTTATTTGTTTTGACAACCGTAATTGAATACTCTTTCATTGCTGATTTAATTTATGCAAAAATACGAAGGAAATCTTAGTTTAAGTACACATAATAATGTTATGGTTAACCCGTTATACACTTTATAATATTAGAACTAATTTTTAGTTTCAACGCCCCAAGATGAGATACAACTTAGTATTGTTTTTATTGTTGCTTTTAGTAGGTTCCCAATCCAAAGCTCAAGAAGGTATACCCGTATATTTTGATTATTTATCTGATAATTACTATTTGGTTTTTCCGTCCATGGCGGGAATTACACAAGGTGGTAAAATTAGGGCTACCGCAAGAAAACAATGGTTTGATGTAGAAGATGCCCCAAGTTTACAAACTATAAATGGCCATTTTAGACTGGGGGATTCGCCAAGTGGAATAGGGGCTATTATTTTTAACGATGCCAATGGCTATCATTCACAAACGGGATTAAAATTGACCTATGCCCATCATTTAAGAATGGGTGGTAGTGATATGAGAGTATTGAACCAATTGTCATTTGGTTTAAGCGCTACCATTTTACAAAGTAGTTTGGATGAAACGGAATTTAGGTCTGCCCAGCCCGATCCAGCGGTAGCAGGAATTAAATTAAGTGCCTCTTATTCTAATGTGGATATTGGTATTTCATACAATTTTCAGGAATTTTATACGCATTTTGCAGTGACCAACGCCCTTACGGGTAGTAAGAGAAATGTGTATTATAGGGATAGGCAGGACAATCCCGATCAATTGGTTATTGATAATATTAGAAGGTATCTAATTTCAACTGGCTACGTGTTCGGTAAAAATGAATGGCAAGTAGAACCTTCCATACTTTTTCAATTGACCGAATTTACCAAGGAAAAAAATATTGATATTAATGCCAAGGTATATAGGGATGTAGATTTTGGCCGTATCTGGGGAGGATTATCCTACAGAAGAAGTTTTGATGGTGCACAATTTCAAGATAGCGGTTCTTTTGGAGAACAACGATTGCAATTGGTAACGCCTATTGTAGGAGCCAATATCAAGAATTTTATGGTGTCCTATAATTACTCCTATCAAATGGGTAGCATCCGTTTTGACAATGGTGGTTTTCACCAGATTACCTTAGGGTACGACTTTGGGCAAACCGAACGTAAATATGACTGTTATTGTCCCGCTGCAAATTAAAAGAGCCCATTAGTTGGTACATGGGCCCTTTGATATAATGTTTAATCCCAACTATAGTTTTTTGATGCAGCTTGTTTTTTAAGTGCCTGGATCATTACATTTTCCAATTCCCCGGTATTGTTCTCTATCTGATGTTTAGCAATATAAGCTGTGCGTTTGGTATTATAATCCAAAATTTGTTCTTGAATTTTTTCGCGTTCCTCTTTTTTGGCCATTACATACGCTTTAATTTCCGTCTTGCTTTTTTGTTGCAGTTCCTTTGGAAGGTCTTTTGTTTCTAAGTCCTCTATATTAAATGCATCATCATCATAGGCATCTACCAAATCCCAGTTTTTATTATTGTAAAGCCTGGAGCTTTTGCTCACGGCCCTTTTCACAGCTACGGCTTCTTCCATTTCATAGGCATTGTAGTCCTGTTCTTTTTGTGAGGACATTTTTTGTTGCCCTAAAGCACCATAAGAGATATAGGTAGTGTTTAGCTTGGAATTTAGTTCTATAATTATTTCGTCATACGGAGTATTTATATGTACTACTTCCTTATTATGGTCAATGGCCATATAATCCCCGCCGGTCATTGTAGCTCCATTTTTCCAAAAGGTATGAATACCTTGGTCATAGTTTCCACAAAAAATGGTGTTTACGACAACATCTTTTTCCTTGGCATTGCCCAAAGCCGTTCTGTAGTCATATCTTCCTTGGTCAAAAGGTTCGTTACCGGCAATAAAGATCAAGCGCAAATGGTCTGGATTATTTTTCCAAGGTAATTGTTGCAATGAAGTTTGTATGACTTTGCCGCAATATTCTTCTCCACCATTGGTGGTCAGTGAAAATAGTTTTTCGGAAATTTCATCGAGGTCACTGCTAAAATCCAATACTTGTTCCACGTAACCTTCACTTGAGGAAAGGTTGTCATTGCCATATTGGTAAAGCGCAATTTGTAAATTGGGTCTTGTGCCATTTCCGCATTTAGCCGAGCTGAACTCGTTTACAATATCCCATAATTGTGATTTAGCCTGGTTTATGAGTCCGTCCATACTATTGCTGGTATCCAACAATAGTGCAATTTGTACCGTATTGTCCCTAGATGGCTCTGTAGCTTGTAGACTATGGGACAATAAGGTAACTGTGTTGTCTTGTTTTTTTTCATTGCAGGCAAACGCCGTTGTTAGTGTTAAAAATAAAAATGCCGTAGTTGAAATTTTATTAAATTTTTTCATGATCGATGTATTATAAATTCTGGACCAAACTAAAGCGAAACTTTTTTTTAAAATATCCATAATGAGGCAACATGACCTTTGGCTTAGCCAACGGTACGGTCTGGTTTTTTAACGGGTAAAAAGGTAGTGTTTATTAAGTGGAGCGTGCATTATGCTATTTTTTAGTACCATAAAAATCAGCTAAGTTTACAGCAATCATTGGACATGAAAAAAATTGTTGTTTTCATATTGTTAATTATTGTGGCATCAGGTACGGCATTCTGCCAAGCTCAACAAACGCCCAAAACTTTTACACTCAACGGTAAGGTCGAGGTAAAGGAAACCGGTAAGCCTATACCGGGAGTGTCTGTTTCCACAAATTTGGGCGATTACGTACTTACCAACGGTTTAGGGGAATTTAAGATCAAGGTGCGCATAGGGGATGAACTTGTGGTAGAGGCCGTAGATATGGAAACGGTGCGATATAGAATTAAAGGTAACGATGATGTGTTGATACAAGTAGAGGACTATACCTTGTCAAGGTCTGCCAATACCAAAAGTGTAACGCAAAGACATGAAACCTTATTGGATTCTGCAGAACGTTACAAGGATAAGGATATTGAGAAAAGTATCGATTTTGTTGCCCAATCCATTTCTATCCTTGGCAAACGGGGTCAAAAGAAAGAATTGGCTAGATCGTTATCTAAACTGGGCGAAATTTATCAGTACCATAAACAAATAGATTTGGCCATTGATAATTACGAAGATGCACTGGAGGCCAACAAAACGATCAAGACTTCGCTTTTATTGGCCAAGGTTTATAATATGTCCTCTAGATTCAATGAGTCCATAATATTGTTAGACCCTTTAATGGCACTAAAAACTATGGTGCCCTATCAACGGGTTACCTTATATGAATTAATGGGGGATGCCAAAAAAGGGAACGGTGAAGTACTCCAGGCCATTGAATTTTATAAGGAAGGTTTGCTTATTGCCGAAAAAAACCAGATTACCCCAAAGTTAATTGACTTAAACTCCAAGATAGCAGAGGCATATTCACGAGAAAACAAAATTATAGAGGCAGAAGCCTACTTTGACAATTCGCTGCAGTTGGCAGAGGCATCTGCGCCATTAAGGGCACTGCAGGAGAATGAAAAGGTGGCCGATTTTTATAACGAAAAAAGCAGGTTCAACGAGGAAATAAATATGCGGAAGAGAAGCTTGCAGGATATTAAAAAACTGAATACGCCCAAATTGGGTATTTCTAAATTGGACCAAGCGGATACCATTACTTCACAGCGTATTAATTATAAGATTGCCAATGCATACATAGCACAGGATAGGTATAACGAAGCCATTCCGTTCCTGAAAAAAAGTATTATTGAGGCAGATACGGAAGATGATCTTGTAGTCCAGAAAGATGCGACTAGAAAACTTTCTGAAGTTTATAAGGAAAAAGGGGACTACACCAAGGCCTTGGATACCTACCAGTCCTATGTGGCATTGGTAGATACGCTTTATATCAGAAAGGAACAGGAAATATCCAGGGCCAACCGTATTAACAGGGATATTGCCAATGCCCAAAGTAGGTTGGTAGGACTTGAAAACGAAAGGGAGCTTTCCCAGAGCAAGTATGACCTGGCGCTTACCGAACAGCAATTGGTGGAAGAAAGTTACAAAAGACAGCAATGGGTCATTTATTCCTTGATTTTTGGCTTGTTGTTGACCGTGCTGGCAGCGTTCTTTTTTTATAGAAGCAATCAGCAACAAAAATTAACGAACAACTTATTGGCCTTAAAATCACTAAGGTCTCAAATGAACCCACATTTTATTTTCAATGCACTCAACTCGGTCAATAATTTTATTTCCAAAAGCGATGAGCGCAGTGCCAATAGATACTTAAGTGAGTTTTCTACCCTCATGCGTTCCGTCCTTGAAAACTCTGAAGAGGACTTTATACCCTTGGCCAAGGAATTGGAACAGTTAGAATTGTATATAAAGCTTGAACATTCACGGTTTAAGGATAAATTTGATTATGAGATTGTGGTGGACGATGAGGTCCCTGTAAATAACTATCAAATACCGCCTATGTTATTGCAGCCCTATATTGAGAATGCCATTTGGCACGGTTTAAGGTACAGGGAAACCAAAGGGCTACTTTATGTGTCGGTCAAGGTAGAAAGCAATAATTCTGTGGCCATTTGCATTACCGATAATGGAATAGGCCGTAAAAAATCAGCATCCATAAAAACACAAAATCAAAAGAAACAAAAATCCAAGGGCATGGGGATTATACAGAAACGTGTTGCCATTTTGAACGATATGTACTCGGACAAGGTGTCTATCAATATTTCTGATTTAGAGACCGATGGATCGGGAACCAAGGTATTGTTCATATTAAAAAAAGAATAATGGAATTAAGAGCGATCATAGTAGAGGACGAAGCCAATAGTAGGGAAATTATAAGAAACTATATTTCCAAATATTGCACAAATGTTGTGTTGGTCGGCGAAGCGGCCTCCATTAAAGAAGCTATGGTGCTCATTGAGAACCATACGCTGGATTTGGTGTTTTTAGATGTGGAAATGCCGTTTGGCAATGCGTTTGATCTCTTGGACCAATTGCCCGATAGAACATTTGAAACCGTATTTGTCACCGCCTATGATCAATATGCCAAAGATGCCTTGAACCATCATGCGGCGTATTACTTGACCAAACCTATAAATATTGATGAGTTGATCAATGCTGTTGATTATGTGGCAACTGTACGTGCCAAGGAACTTGCCTTGGAAGGTGAGGTCCTTAGTTCCAAATCTAAAGGCGTTACCGGTAAGTTAACGCTGCCCCAGCAAGATGGTTTTCAGGTCTTGAATATTCCGGAAATACTATATTGTAAGGCAGACGACAATTATACCGAGATTTATTTGGTGAACACCAAGATATTGGTAAGCAAAACATTAAAATATTTTGAAGATGCATTGGCGGATTTTCCTTTTGCCAGGGTACATAAATCTTACTTGGTCAATGTAAATGAAGTGGTAAAATATAGAAAAGGAAAAGGCGGTAGTGTGGTTATGTCCAATGGCAAGGAATTGTTGGTCTCGGCATCCAAAAAGAAGGATTTTCTAGCGTTTTTTAATTAAATAGATTCAATTTACATGATCAAGGAAGTAAGAGGGAAAAGTCCATCAATAGGAGCGGATTGTTTTATAGCGGAAAATGCTACCATTGTAGGTGAAGTTACTATGGGCAACCAATGCAGCGTATGGTTTAATGCCGTTTTAAGGGGCGATGTCCATTTTATTAAAATGGGTAACAAGGTCAATGTTCAGGATGGTGCGGTAATACATTGTACCTATCAAAAATCACCTACTACCATAGGTGACAACGTATCTATTGGCCATAATGCCATAGTGCACGGTTGTACGATCCATGATAATGTGTTGGTGGGTATGGGTAGCATTATTATGGACGATTGTGTCGTGGAAAGTAATAGTATAATTGCTGCAGGCGCCGTTTTGACCAAAGGTACCCACGTGCCTTCCGGAACCGTTTTTGCGGGTATGCCGGCAAAAAAGATTAAGGATATCAGTCCAGAATTGAGCCAGGGTGAAATCAATAGAATTGCAGAGGCTTATATCATGTATTCCGGATGGTTTAAGGAATAGGGTTATAAGCTCGTTCAATTACGATATCGGGGTCTGTCTAAAATCCGTATTTTTGCCGCACCTAAACTAAAAGTTATGAACGCATATGTTTTTCCTGGGCAAGGTGCCCAATTTGTTGGAATGGGATTGGATCTCTATGAAAGATACCCAATTGCCAAAGAACTCTTTTTACAGGCAAATGAAATATTGGGCTTTGACATTACAGATGTAATGTTCAATGGTACGGCAGAAGGTTTAAAGGAAACCAAGGTTACCCAACCTGCCATATTTCTACATTCGGTAATATTGAGCAAGGTTATGGGAAATGCGTTTAAACCAGATATGGTCGCAGGCCATTCCTTAGGTGAATTTTCGGCATTGGTGGCCAATAATACGTTAAGTTTTGAAGACGGATTAAAACTGGTATCACAGCGTGCTTTGGCCATGCAAAAGGCTTGTGAGCTTAAACCTTCCACTATGGCGGCCGTATTGGGTCTGGATGATAATGTCGTTGAAAAAATTTGTGAGGAAACCACGGGGGTAGTGGTAGCCGCAAATTATAACTGCCCGGGACAATTGGTTATTTCAGGAGAGGTAGCTGCCGTTGAACTGGCTTGCGAAAAATTAAAGGAAGCAGGTGCAAGACGCGCCTTGATGTTACCTGTTGGCGGAGCTTTTCACTCGCCCTTAATGGAGCCGGCACGGGAAGAATTGGCAGCAGCCATAGAAAATACTCAGTTTGCAGTGCCTAGTTGTCCTATTTATCAAAATGTACCTACTACAGCGGTCAATGATGCCAGGGAAATCAAGAAAAATTTAATGTTGCAGCTTACGGCCCCGGTAAAATGGACACAGAGTGTACAGCAAATGGTCAAGGATGGCGCTAGCTTGTTTACGGAAATAGGTCCGGGCAAGGTGTTGCAGGGGCTGATCAGAAAAATTGAGCCCAGTGTACAAACGCAGTCCCCATCCCTGGATATGGAAGCTTAAAAGTGGCTATAATACCGTTCAACCCAAAAATCCTTTTTTCAACTGTTTGTGAGGGCTTTACCTTGATTTTTTTGTAATATTGAGGCCCTTATTTTTTGGCGAAGATCTAGAACAATCTTCGTGAATCTATGGGATATTAATAAACGCTATGAAAATGAATAAGCTTAATTGGCATAGGTATAAAAGCATAATCACTAAACTTTTTTGTTTTGGAATGTTGTTGGGATCATCTTTGATGTATGGTCAAAGAGCAACCATTAGTGTGGACAGAAACGGAAGTGAAACCGCGGGCCCAACTAGTACCGGCCGATTTTTAGTGCAGCTAAACAGTCTCTTTCCACCGGCTGATATTGAACGAACTATTAATTACGATGTAGATGAATTATTGACTACGGCAACAGAAGGAGGTGTGGACAGAAATGACCTTTCTGGTGAATTAGTATTGCCTGCAGGTGAAATTTCAGGCTATATTATTGTTGATGGGATTAACGATGATGCTTTGGTTGAAGGTGAGGAAACATTAAGCGTGTTTTTGTTGCCAGGTGATGATTATACCATAAATGCTGGTGCAGCGAGTAATTCCGCCACCATGATTATAGAGGATAATGACTTTGCCACGGTCACTGTTAGTGATACAAGTGCTGAGGAAGGTACTAATTTAGTGTTTAATCTCGTGGCCGATACCAGGGTCGAAGTTGATTATACGGTAACTGTTAATTTTTCTGGTGGAACCGCTACTCCCGGTTCAGGAACGCTTCAAGACCCTGAAGATTACAGTGCCGGTGAACGAACGGTTACATTTGCCGTTGGTCAAGTTTCAAAACAATTGGCGGTAACCACTTTAAACGACAGCAATATTGAGGCGGATGAAACTTTTGAAATTATATTGACAAGTGTTGACAATAGTAATATCATCCTAGGACCAAACGCAGAAGGTACTATTTTAAACGATGATTTTATAGAGGTGTCAGTTGATCCTGTACGGCCTACTGTAAATGAAGATGAATCAGGTCAAGATGGTCGGTTTAGGATAAATCTTAGCGAAGAAAACAATACGGGAGATGACCTTACGGTAAGTTACACTATTTCAGGTAATGCAACCCCAGATGATGATTATGTGGCCCTAAGTGGTACCCTTATAATTGAGGATGGAAGGTCTTTTAGGGTTATAGATATCGAAGCTATTGATGATTTATTGGTAGAGGGGAACGAAATAATTGAATTGACCATTACGGGTCTAGATGCAGGGGCAAGTACTACGGCTTTTGAAATTGGAGCGGTCGATTCTGGTGTTGTGACTATCTTAGATGATGATATTCCTGGGGTTAGCGTTAGCCCGATCAGTGGAGATACCAGTGAAGATTTGGACACGGCAAGTTTTACCTTAACCTTGAATACCCAGCCTAGCGCAGCTGTAAGCATAGCGTTATCCAGTTCGGATGCTACGGAAGGTACGGTCCCGGCTTCCGTCACTGTTCCTGCAGCTAATTGGGATACAGGGGTTACTGTAACGGTGACCGGAGTAGATGATGATGTGGCAGATGGTGATATTATCTATACCATCAACACGGGGAATGTTACATCTACGGATTCCAACTATAATGGTCTAACAGGTGCAGATGTAGCTAATGTTACGGTTGCAAACAATGATAATGATACTATTGGGATTAATATAGGTGCGATTAGTGGTAACACCGCTGAGGATGGTGCAACGGCTACATTTTTGGTCACCTTGGATTCCCAACCTACGGCTCCGGTTACTATTGCTTTGAGCAGTAGTGATGAAACAGAAGGTACGGTTCCGGACAATGTTGTAATGAACGCTACCAATTGGCAAACCGGGGCAACGGTTACCATTACCGGTGTTGACGATTCTGCCGTAGATGGTGATGTGGAATATACCATTGTTACGGGAAATGTAACATCAACGGATATTAGTTATAATGGGTTGGATGGTGATGACGTTGACGATGTTACGGTAATCAACGATGATGATGATGCCTTTGAGGCCAGTGTGCAGTCCACAACGGCTTCTGCCAATGAAAATCCGGTTTCCAATGGTGTTTTTACTATAGACCTGGGTGCAGTTAACCAAACGGGTAGCCCCATTACGGTTAATTATACCATGACCGGTACCGCTACACAAGGTTTAGATTATAGTAATTTAAGTGGTTCGGTATCCATCGCCAATAATCAACGTACGGCAACGGTAACCATAACACCTATCAATGATAGTGCTATTGAAAATAACGAGACGGTAATTCTAACATTGGCAGCAGGTACAGGATATACTATTGCAGCCCAGAACAGTGCTACGGTCATTATTATCAGTGATGATGCCAATATAGCTCGCATCACGGCTTCCGATGCTACGGCTGCGGAAAGTAATGGTGCTCTGGCCACGGGAGAATTTACCATCAACCTTAACTCGCCCAACAATACAGGAAGTGCCATAACGGTAAATTATACCATAAGCGGTACTGCTACAAATGGTGTGGATTATACGGAAATAAATGCGAATGCGGTGGTGATTCCTAATGGACAGCAATCCGCCGTACTTACCATTACCCCGATTAATGATCAGTTGCAGGAAGGCTCGGAAAATGTGGTCATTACCCTTGCCGCTGGCACGGGTTATGTCTTGGGGGCAGCCGCAACTCGTTCCGCTACCGTAGTCATAGAGGATAACGACCAAGCTTCTTTGTCCATATCCAATGCAACGGTAAATGAAGATGTTGCCTCTGGTGAATTATTGTTCAATGTAGTACTTAATCTTGCCGTCGTGGGCGGAACTACGGTTAACTATTCTTTTGAGGATGATACGGCTATTGGCGGGGGTATTGATTATGACGGTGTCAATGGAAGCTTGACATTTACCGGTACGGCAAACGAAACGTTGCAAATTGTAGTCCCAATCATCAATGACGAACTTTTGGAAGAAACGGAAACGTTTACCGTGCAATTGGGAGTACCAACCAATAATGTGCAAAGAACCAATGGTGGCACGGCCATAGGTACGATCAATGATGATGATAATTGTGTGGCCGCACCAATTTTGGATCCTTCGGTATCTATGATTTATTGTGTGGAAGATGGAAGTGACGATGGCTTTATTGCCAATTTATATGACTATACACAATCTGAGGCTCCTACAGGTACCGTATTAACATGGAGTAGGGTATCGGACCCCTTGAATACAGATTCCCATTTATCGCCAACAGAGGCGCAAAACATAGATACACAAGCATCATACTATGGTTTCTTTTATGATGCGACAAATAATTGTGCAAGTGGTACCATAGAGGTACAGATTGTAGAAAATACCATTCCACAATTTGTCAATGTTGCAGGTAACGAGCGTTGTGGTCCCGGTACGCTTTTGTTAAGTGCGGAACCTAGTGAGGGAGCATCCGTAAATTGGTATGATGCCATTGATGCCGATACTCCTATTGCATTTGGTCAAACGTTTACCACACCAAGGTTAAGCGCTACAAGGTCATATTATGTAGAGGCAACCGAAAATGGTTGTACCACGGCTCGGCAAGAAGTTGTTGCCCGTGTAGGGGTACAGGCTACTACGGGAACGGCACAAAATGCTTCTATCTGTAGTTTGGCCACAAACGGTCTTACATCGTTAGATCTGGATAGTACATTAACGGATGCAGATGCCGGTGTATGGGTTTTCCTTTCGGGCCCTGAAGATAATGTAGTGATCAACTCTACCAATGTGGTCAATTTTGAAGGATTGACTTCCGGAGACTATATCTTTAGATTTACGACAACAAATTCAACGGCACCATGTACGAATCCTTCCGTAGATGTGACCATCAATGTTAGTGATTGTGAGAGCGATAATGATAATGACGGACTTTTAGGCGGTGAAGAGGTTGGTCTGGGTACGGATTCCAATAATCCGGATACGGATGGGGACAGTATCAATGATGGTGAAGAAGTAGGGCCGGATATCAATAATCCCTTAGATGAAGATAATGATGGTATAATCGATGCATTGGATTCCAATATTTTGGATACCGATAATGACGGGGTTAACGATCAACAGGATCCGGCAAACAATAACCCATGTATTCCAAATAGATTTAATGGTAGTTGTGATACGGACGGTGATGGTATTTCCGATCTGGACGAACAGACCAACGGTTCTGATCCGGACGATCCTTGTGATCCGGTCGAATCACCCGACTGCGATGACCCCATTGATTTAGAAGTATTGAAGACGGTTGACAACCCAGATGCCTTGGTAGGTGATACCATAACCTTTACAATTTTGGTGACCAATTTATCCAATAGGACCGCAAGGGCCATAGTTGTCGGTGATCTATTAGAACTTGGTTTTGATTTTGTTTCCTCCACTTCTGCCAATTATGATGAGATAACGGGGAATTGGAATATTGCTGAGTTAGAGGCAGGTCTCTCTGTTGAGCTGTCCATTACCGTTGTTGTTGCGGAGCAGGGACCTTATACAAATACGGCTACCTTGT
Organism: Maribacter sp. MAR_2009_72; assembly: GCF_007827235.1. Classification (NCBI taxonomy): domain Bacteria; kingdom Pseudomonadati; phylum Bacteroidota; class Flavobacteriia; order Flavobacteriales; family Flavobacteriaceae; genus Maribacter; species Maribacter sp. MAR_2009_72. Next base: position 3,560,175 of record NZ_VISB01000001.1, read on the forward strand.
TGGAATCCATACCAACGGACAATAATCCGGCCAATGATGAGGCAACCGTAATCTTGAATACGGAGGCTCCTGAAGGTGTGGATTTAAAAATTGAGAAAGAAGCGCGCCCGGATAAGGCACTGGTAGGCGATGTGGTAGAGTTTATTATCAGGGTAACCAATATTTCCGAGTCGGATGTGGTTACCAATATTGTGGTCAACGATTTGATTTTGGCTGAAAACGGATTTGAATTCGTATCGGCGGAATCTGATTTTAATGGTGTCTATGATGAAACAACAGGTAATTGGAGTATTCCGTCATTGAACAGGGAAGAAACCGCACGCTTGATTATTAGCGCCAGAGTTCCTCAAATAGGTGTTTTCACCAATACGGCCAATATTGTCTCATCATTTCCAAGAGATGGCAATACATTGAACAATGAAGCTACGGTTGAGGTAGAGGTCATCAATAAGACGGAAGCAGAGCCTGGCTTCCTATTTAACCAGTTCTCGCCTAATGGTAATAATCAAAATGAGATATTACGTATTAATCGTACGTTGACAGACCCGGAAACAGGTGTGCAAACAGAAGTAAATCTGCAGTACAAAATCAAGATTTATGACCGCTATGGAAACTTGGTATTTGAAACTGAAAAAATAAATGATGTGGATGTTTGGGACGGTACCTATAAGGGTAAGGAAGTGCCAAAAGGAACCTATTTTTATATTATGAATTATAGCATTAATAATGAACCCGCAGTTATTGACAAGGGTTGGATACAGCTTATCAGATAAAATAAATTATGGATTATAACTTAAATACACAGGGTTATACAATTGCACTGGTTCTATTTTGTTTTTTAGGCTTTAATGCATATTCACAAAAAGAACCGCAGTATACGCAGTATATGTATAATATTGGCAGTTTTAACCCGGCTTACGTGGGTACTGTTGAATCTCCGGAATTATCCGCACTATATAGGGCACAATGGATAGATATACCCGGTGCGCCCAGAACGTTTCGTTTTGGGGCCAATTTGCCTTTTCAGAATGAGAAGGTAGGATTGGGGTTGAACGTAGTAAGTGACCAATTGGGACCAATGTCCCAGACCTATGCGGATATTTCATACTCATACCAGATTATGGTCAGTGATGAAACCAAGCTTTCTTTTGGTATAGACGCGGGTGGAAGTTTCTTAAATGTAGATTTTTCCAAAGGTACTTTTGAAAATCCTGGAGAGAATTTAAACGAGGAAATGCTCAACAAATTCTACCCCACAGTAGGTGCGGGTGCATTTTTATATTCAGATGATTGGTACTTGGGCGCATCTGTGCCCAACTTTTTAACGGAAGGTGTGTATAATGATGATGTTGCCGCAATTGTTGAGGATAAGATTCAGTTTAATTTTATAGGAGGATATGTGTTCAATATTTCGGATAACCTAAAATTTAAACCAGCCTTTTTGGTAAACTCCATTCAAGGATCTCCGGTAAACGTAAATTTATCCACGAATTTTTTAATTTCCGATGTAGTTACGGCGGGTGCTTCTTACCGCCTGGATAACGCCTTTAGTGGCCTTGCAGGGTTTCAGGTTTCCAATTCATTGTTCGTAGGATATTCATATGATTATAATACCAATTTATTAGGGGAATTCAATAATGGCTCTCATGAGGTAATCCTGAAATTTTACATTGGTAGAAGCGGTCCTGCCAAAAATAGTGGTGACAAGGATAAAAATGCAAAAGGCAAACCTAAACAAATTGATTCACCTCGATTCTTTTAAAGCGAACGAAAATGAACTATAAACTATTTCTTACTATTTTATTTTTCCTTCCATTTTCGCTATTGGGACAGCAAAAAAAATCCAAAGCGGATGATTTGTTCTATGCCTATCAATATGAAAAAGCAATTGCGGAATATAAGAGTGAAATGGCCAAAAGGTCGCTAAGCAATGTGCAATTGTTGAATTTGGCAGATGCATATTTTCAAACAGGTAAGTTTGACGATGCTTCCAAACTATACCTGGATGTCAATAAGAATGACACCATTATGACTGTCAATCAATTTAATAAATTATTGCAGAGCCTAAGTAAAAATTCTGAACGGGAACGGGTTAAAACTTTTTTAAGGTCAAAAGCGGATAAGTTATCTCCGGAACTTCTTGAAAATGCAGAATTTAATTACAGCCTTTTGGAAATTGCCACAGACAATAGCAATACGGTAATTGAAGGCATAGGTGCCAATAGTGCCCAAGGAGATTTTTCACCAACATTCTATAAAGATGGGTTGTTGTTCTCCAGTAGTAGGCTTCAAAAATCAAAGAGTGTTTATGAACCCTCTGGAGAATCCTATTTAGATATCTATTATGGCAGGTTAGGTGCTGATGGGGAATTAGTGGATGTTAGGGTTTTCGATAAAATTCCAAATTCAAGATTTCATAAATCAACGCCATATTATTCGGAAAAATATGCATCGTTCTATTACATTCTTTCCAATACTGAAAACGATGAGCTTGCTTATGATGAAAATGGAAAAAATGCATTGGCCATAGGTATTTTAACGGACAGTGGAAAATTCAGGTTTTTATTGAAAGACCTTAGTACATCTTTTTATTATCCGTTTTTGGAAGATAGAACTGGTCGTCTTTTTTTTGCTGCCAATTTTGATGATAGTTACGGTGGTACGGATTTGTATTATGTGTACACCAACAATGGCCAAATCGTTTCTGCACCTAAAAATCTTGGCCCCCGTATCAATTCTCCGGGTAACGAGATATCGCCCTATATCCATAACGGAAGCCTTTATTTTTCATCGGATATTTTTTATGGCTATGGTGGTATGGATATTTATAAATCCAATATGTTGGAAGGTGATGCATTTACGATACCGGTCAACCTAGGAAACGGAATAAATACGGTAGCGGATGATTTTGGTTTTATCATTAAAGAAGGTGCCGATAATAATTCATTGACTGGTTATTTTTCATCAAATAGGAATGGGGGAAAAGGTGGTGATGATCTTTATAGATTTAGTTTAAAAAATACCCCTGGGCTTAAAACATTCACTCTTAAAGGTAAGGTAGTGAACCTTACCAACAAGGTAGGATTGGACAAGGTGAGTATAAAATTGTTAGACCGTGAGGGTGAAGTCCTAAAGGAAACGTTTTCAACGGTAGATGGGGATTATAGAATTGAGGTGCCATGGTCAAGTCAGATTACGGTACAGACTTCCAAGAATGGCTATTCTCAATTGTCTACGACCTACTCGGAAGATGGTATGGAAGATCTTCAAAACAAATCTTTTAATATGGGACTAGTAAAACTAGAGGATTTGCTGACCAATAAAGAGGATAAAACCATATTAAAATTGGATAAATTCTATTTTGATAAAGGGAAATCTACAATTAACGCTCAAGTAGAAACCGAGCTTAACAAAGTGGTGGATGCCGTTATGCATTTTCCAAGTTTAAGAATGGTAATTGAAAACCACACGGACAGTAGGGGAAGTAGCGCTTACAATAAAAAACTCTCTACGGATAGGGCTAATACCATTAAAAATTATTTGCTTCAAAAAGGTGTAAGTCCAAATAATATTGTAGATGTAGTTGGTTTTGGAGAGGAAAAAATAAAGAACAACTGTACCAATGGAGCCTATTGTCTAGATTTTCTTCACAAGCAAAATGAACGTACTTTAATCGTTGTGGTAGATAAATAAGGGTATGTTGTCCTAAAAGATTACAATGTAAAAGTAGTACAAGGAGAAACAGGACAAAAAGACGATGCCCATATAGGTCAAAATCCTTAGATTTTTGTTCGGTCTTAAGTTTGGAGCTACCTCAGTACTGGTAACGTTCTTTAAATTCATATAGCCTATGATAGGGGCGACTACAAATGAAACAAAAGTAGCCAAGGCTACAAGGTTCCCCATGTTGGCACTAAAGGCAGTAATGACTACAAAATTGATTACTGCCAATAAGATGACGCCAATTGAGAAATATAACTTGTTATTCTTCTCCTTGACCGTACTTTTTTCTTTTAATAAGGTAATAATGTCCAAACTTACCCTAGTAATGGCATCGTGTGCCGTCATGCATGTACTGAACATGGTCGCAAATGCAGATATTGCAATGAATATATAGGCCCATGAACCTATATGTTCAGTAAATAAAAGTACTATTTGATCAGCAAAACTAACAGCATTGTCACTCAATTGCGTATTAGTGCCATATAAGGTAAACCAACCTATAATCATAAAGAATAGGGCTAGGATAGCCGTAATTCCATAACCAACATTAAATTCCTGTAATGATTCCTTTAAACTTGGCTTTGGTTGATTCTTCCATTTTTCAATACTCCAAAGACTTACCCAACTAGAAGCTTCTACCGTGGTAGGCATCCAACCCATTAATCCTATTAAAAACAAAACACCTACCTCATTGAATATAGGAGTAGGCTTAAAATTGGGTACATGGGGCACAGGCCCTTGCAACAGCACTAATATTGTGGTAATGACCAGGGCTACGAATAGAATACTGACCACAAATTTTAAACTAATTTCCAAAAATTTATATTTACCGAAAATTAGCAACGCACTGATAATGATAAAAAGCCAAAGTGCTACTGTAGCTACAGAGCTTTGTCCTATATCAAAGAGATTAATGAACAATCCTGCGGTAACCGTATACAGCGCTGCTAATATTGTAAAAGTGGTCAGCAATGTTATCCCTGCATAAAACCATAAATACCCCTTACCCCTGTTTAAATACCCCTCAATCAATGTTTTATTGGTAACACTGGTATAACGCACACCAAATTCAAAAAAAGGATATTTTAGAATATTGGCCAGGATAATAGGAATGGCCATCAACCAACCATATTGCGCACCTGCCTTTGTGGATAATACCAGATGTGAGGTGCCAATGGCCATACTGGCAAATAATAACCCTGGACCTAGATTTCTAAGCAGTTTTCCTGTTCTGGACACGAGATGTAGTTTTGGTTGGTGTCCATAAATGTAAACTTTTTAATTGAAGCTGTAAAGACCTATTTTATTTCTATGGGCTCGCCATAAAATTTGGGCTGTGTATTTAAAAGTGCGTCTATGAACACCTTTACCCTAGCTAAATATTCCCTAACCTGCACTTTGATTCCTTGTGATGTAGAAAGGTCTTTTGCGTTAAAACCAATTGCATCCAAACCTTTTTGTTGGGCAATATATATGGCGCGTTCGTTATGAAATTGTTGGGATATTACCGTTACCTTTTTCAATCCGAAAATAAATTTTGCGCGAACCATGGAATCCAATGTTCTGAATCCGGCATAATCCAGAAAAATTACCTTTTCGGGTATGCCTGCTTTGATCAGGTCTTTTTTAATAGTGTCCGGTTCATTATAATAAATAGTTCCATTATCCCCGCTAACCAATACAAATTTAATTTTATTGGCTTGGTATAGGGCAACCGTGGCATTTATTCTGTGTGTGTAATAGGGATTTGGAGAACCATCCGTTAATCTGCTGGATGTACCAAGAATTAAACCAACCCTATTGGTAGGAATTTGTTGGACATCAAAGAATGTTTTGTCTTCGGTAGTGCTGGTAATAATGGCATTGCAACAAATTATCACGAGTAATAACGCAATTAACAATGCTCCGGAAATCTTTAAAATTGTTTTTAGCATCTACTCCTATTCTTGATTAAAGATAATATTACCTATTAACTTTTGAAGCTCAATCTTTAATATAAAATGATACTAAATAAAAAACCCTTGAAAATCAAAAGATTAACAAGGGTTTTTGTACTCGAGGCGGGACTTGAACCCGCACGCCCCAAAGAGCACAGGATTTTAAGTCCGGCGTGTCTACCAATTCCACCACTCGAGCCAATCTGGTAGTAATTAAAAAATGCCGTGAAACGGCATCTTTTGAGCGAAAAACGGGATTCGAACCCGCGACCTCCACCTTGGCAAGGTGATGCTCTACCCCTGAGCTACTTTCGCAATTTTAATGAACGTACATCTCCTAAAAGATGCGGGTGCAAATTTAATACAATTCTGCAAAAACCAAAGTAATTTTAAGCAAAAGAAATAAAAAATATTACGAAGTGGCTTTCTTGTTCTTTGTGAGCAATCGTTTAATCTCGTTCAATTTCATTAATGCCTCTACAGGAGTAAGCGTATCTATGTCTAAATGAGTGATTTCCTCTTTGATTTCTTCCAACAAGGGGTCATCAAGGTTAAAAAAGCTGAGCTGCATTTCATCAGAAGTATTTTTTAATTGCTCGCCCATTTCGCCATTTGCATGTGAACTTTCCAACTTCTTTAAAATTTTATTGGCCTTTTGAATAACTTGTTGTGGCATTCCGGCCATTTTTGCTACATGTATACCAAAACTGTGTTCACTGCCTCCCGGTACCAATTTTCTAAGGAACAATACAGTATCCTTTAATTCTTTAATGGCTACATTAAAGTTTTTAATACGAGGAAAAGTGTTGGTCATTTCATTGAGTTCGTGATAATGTGTAGCAAACATGGTCTTTGCCCTTGCAGGATGTTCATGAAGGTATTCTGAAATGGCCCAGGCTATGGAAATACCGTCATATGTACTTGTTCCCCTACCTATTTCATCCAGTAGGACCAAGCTTCGTTCGGAGAGGTTGTTCAGGATAGATGCTGTTTCGTTCATTTCTACCATAAAAGTAGATTCTCCCATAGAAATATTGTCACTTGCCCCAACACGTGTAAATATTTTATCTACCACACCAATTTGCGCATTTTCCGCAGGTACAAAGCTCCCCATCTGTGCCAAAAGTACAATGAGCGCCGTTTGTCTTAATAAAGCGGATTTACCACTCATATTAGGGCCTGTTATCATAATAAATTGCTGGTTGGAACGGTCTAAAAACAAATCGTTTGCTATGTATTGTTCGCCTAAAGGAAGTTGTTTTTCAATTACCGGATGGCGGCCATTGGTAATTTTTAAATCCATTGAATCGTTAAGTCCAGGACAATTATAGGCATTTTCCTTGGCTAATTGGGCAAAGCCGCAAAGGCAATCTAAATGTGCTATGAGTTGGGCATTGTTTTGGACGGGCGTAATGTATTCTTGCATCCAGACCACCAATTGGGAAAACAGCTGTTGTTCCAAGCTTAATATGCGGTCTTCCGCACCTAATATTTTTGCTTCATATTCCTTTAATTCCTCTGTGATATAGCGTTCTGCATTGACCAAGGTCTGCTTACGGGTCCAAGTCTCCGGTACTTTGTCCTTGTGTGTATTTCTTACTTCAATGTAATATCCAAAAACATTATTAGACGCGATTTTTAAAGATGTAATACCTGTGGCGGCAGTTTCCCGTTCAAGCATACTTTTTAAATAATTTTTGCCTGAAGTAGCCAAATTCCTGAGTTCATCCAATTCTTCGGAAAACCCAGGTGCTATGGTGCTGCCTTTTAATAGATTGGCCGGAGCATCTTCGCTGAGCATTTCCTTAATCTTTGCCCTTAATAGATCACAGGATTGAATTTTATCTCCGGTAAGAGCCAATGCTTCGTTTTTGGATGCCGTGGCCAACTGTTTTATGGGTATTAATGCCTCAAGGGAATTTTTTAATTGTACCACCTCCTTTGGACATACCTTTCCCGTAGCAACTTTTGATATGAGACGCTCAAGGTCTCCCATCTGTTTTATGTGGTGTTGAAACCTTTCTAAAGTGGTTTCATCGTTATGCAAATAAGAAACAATTTGCTGCCTTCTTTTAATTTTGTCCAGATTTTTTAAGGGTAGGGCCAACCATCTTTTGATCATACGCCCACCCATTGGGGAAATTGTTTTGTCTATTACATCCAAAAGCGTAACAGCATTGATGTTGGAGGAATGGTACAATTCTAGATTTTTGATCGTAAACCTATCCATCCAAATATAATCGTCCTCTGCTATACGTTGTAATTTGGATATGTGCTGTAATTGACGGTGTTGCGTTTCTCCCAAATAGTGAAGAATGACCCCGGCGGCAATAGTACCACATACCAAATGGTCTACACCAAAACCTTTTAACGTCTTGGTCTTAAAATGGGCAGTCAGATTTTCAAGGGCATAATCTTCTTGAAAAACCCAATCTTCCAAATAGAACAAATGGTGATTCTTGCCAAAGACTTCTGTAAATTCTTTTTTATGGGCCTTGGAAATCAGGATTTCGTTCGGTGAAAAATTTTGGAGTAGTTTATCTATCTGTTCTTCACCGCCTTCTGCCGTTAAAAATTCACCTGTAGAGATATCTAAAAAAGAAATACCAATTTTTTTTCTTCCAAAGTGTACGGCACAAAGAAAATTATTTGTTTTAGCGTGTAGAATATCATCATTCATGGCCACCCCTGGTGTTACCAATTCCGTTACACCTCTTTTTACAATGGTTTTGGTCTGCTTTGGGTCTTCCAGCTGGTCACAAATTGCTACGCGTTGGCCAGCTTTAACCAATTTGGGTAAATAGGTGTTAAGGGAGTGGTGCGGAAACCCGGCTAGCTCTGTACGTTCACTGCCATTGTTTCTATTGGTAAGGATAATGCCCAGTATTTGTGAGGCCTTTACGGCATCCTCGCCAAAAGTCTCATAAAAATCACCTACCCGAAATAGTAAAAGCGCATCAGGATATTTAGTCTTGATGGTGTTATACTGCTTCATTAAAGGGGTTACCTTTTTTGTCTGTTTTTTATCCGCCACGTTATCTTTATCTCTTAATTTTGCACCTTCACGAAAGTATGATTTTATCAATGGATTTTAAATGATTGTTGATATTTGAGGATAAGTTTATCCCAACAGATCACTTAATTTATACAAGGAAAATGCGAAAACTTAGAAATGACGAGTTGGAAAGAAAAAATGTGGAAGATTTTAAGCTTGCCGGCAAAACACCTATTATCATTGTCCTGGATAATATTAGGAGCCTTAACAATATAGGCTCCGTATTTAGGACAGCAGATGCCTTTCTTATTGAAAAGATTTATTTATGCGGAATTACCGCTCAACCTCCCCATAAGGATATTCACAAAACGGCCTTGGGGGCTACAGATAGTGTTGCATGGGAGTATGTTGAGGATACAAAGGAATTGGTCAGAACATTAAAAATGGAGAACTGTCATGTAATTGCCGTTGAACAAGCTGAAAACAGCACCTTATTACAAACTTTTCTCCCTTCTACTGATAAAAAACAAGTGTTGATTTTTGGTAATGAGGTAAAAGGAGTGGCCCAGGAAGTGGTATCCTTAAGTGATGAGGTATTGGAAATTCCTCAGTTTGGTACCAAACATTCCTTAAACGTGGCTGTAAGTGTAGGTATTGTCGTGTGGGACTGTTGGAGTAAATTAAATGCATAAAAAAACCTGGTCAATGACCAGGTTTTTGGAGTATAGTTTGAGTTAGTTAGTTGCTCTTATGCTCATGCAATAAAGCAAATCCTTTTCATTTACGCAAGAAATTGACCAATAAATATCTTAACGTACCGTAGAAAGGGCAAAGTTTTCTATTTGCATCAAGATGTTTTCGTAATCTTCTTTTCTGCTTACAAAATCCAATTCGCTAACATCTATAACTAGTTGATTTTCTTTGGGATAGGTCTTTAAAAAATCAAAATACCCCCTATTGATGCGCTCCAGATAGGACATCTCAATATTTTGCTCATAATCCCTGCCCCTCTGTTTGATCTGTTCCATTAAACGTGCGGTGGTCTGGTATAGATAAACGTAAATCCTGGGTTTTTTTACCTCTTTGTACATAAAGTTGAATACTTTTCTATAAAGTTCAAATTCGTTTTGCTGTAGGGTCACTTTTGCAAAAATTAAGGATTTGTATATGTCATAGTCACTGACCATAAAGCTTTTAAAAAGGTCTAACTGGTTGGTGTCTTCCGTAAATTGTTGGTAGCGATCGGCCAAAAAAGACATTTCCAGCGGAAAGGCGTACCGTGCTTGATCCTCATAAAAATTGGGCAAAAACGGATTTTCAGCAAATCGTTCTAAAATTAACTTTGCATTGAAATCTTCTGAAATATTTGTGGCCAGGGTAGTTTTTCCTGCGCCTATGTTCCCTTCTATGGCAATATATTCCAAACTGGAAAAGAAGGTGTGCCGGTTGGTAAATAGTTTTTTATGGAATTTAACAATTGGGTTTTTGTCCTTGCATTCCATTAAAAGATTTCTGGTATCCTTGTTGAGCAATGGGTGGTAAAACTGTGGAGTAATATCGGCCAAAGGTTTTAGAATAAATTTTCGCTCCTGCATTTTAGGATGTGGTACGGTAAGTTGGGCCGTTTGTATGACCTCTTTTTCGTAATAGATGATGTCAATATCCAATGTTCTACTTTGGTAGCCGTCCCCTTCTTTTCTTAAACGGCCAAAGTAATTTTCAATATTTAAAAGAACCTGTAATAGATCCGTTGGGGATAGGGTGGTCTGTATCTCTACACATGCATTTAAAAAATCCTCTCCTTCAAAGCCCCATGCCGGAGTCTCGTACAAGGAAGAAACCTGTCTAATTTCACCTGCCTGTCTTCCAATTTCAAAAATAGCCTTTTGTATCAGGATATCTCGCTGTCCTAAATTACTTCCTAATGATAAAAATGCAGATTTATATACTCCCATAATGTCAGGACAAAATAAAGAAAACATATTCACATTAGTTATCTTTGAAGTGGATTTAAAATTAAGATTTGCATGAATTTTTTGAGAAATTTTTTGGCTTCCATTCTAGGCTCATTGTTTGCTTTTGGAATTTTGTTCGTAATGTTCCTGATTTTCATTAGTCTGGTAGGTGCAAGTGAGGATGAGGCGTCTGTAAAGAAAAATTCTGTTTTGGAACTTCAGTTACAACGTCCAATTTCAGATTATACAGGAACTAATGAGGTAGATCCATTTGCAGGTATTTTTGAACAGTCCCAAGGTTTGGATGAAATCATTCATGCTATAGAGGTTGCTAAGAACGATGAACGTATTAAGGGGATCAGTATCAATAACAATTTTATTATAGCTGGCCTGGCCCAGACACAGGCCATACGTAAATCACTTGAAGATTTTAAATCTGCCGGTAAATTTATTTATGCCTATGCCGACTTTTATATGCAGCGAGATTATTATTTGGCTAGTGTTGCAGATTCGGTTTTTATCAATCCGGTTGGGGTATTGGATTTTAAGGGACTATCTACGGAAGTTCTTTATTATAAGGATTTGCAGGAAAAATCCGGGATAAAAATGGAGGTTATAAGACACGGAAAATATAAAAGTGCGGTTGAGCCTTATTTGGAAAATTCCATGAGTGAGGATAATAGGACCCAATTGTCAGAATTGTTGCATTCCTTGTGGAATTCTATGGTAACCGATATATCTAGAAATCGGTCTATAACGGAAAGTGACCTGAATATAATTGCGGATACCTTGGGGGGTAGAACTCCGGAATATGCCATAAAGTCTGGCTTGATAGATGATATTCTCTTCTATGATGAATATGAAGGTAAATTATCAAATGCGCTGGGGGTAACTACCAATAAGGATATTAATTACAGCACTTTGGACGAATATGTCAAATATTCGAACAAAAAAATACTAAAGAAAGGTGACGATAAGATTGCAATAGTATTTGCTCAAGGAGAAATATTTTATGGTGAAGGCGGTCCGGATATCATTGGACAAGGCATTATAAACGAGGCAATCATAAAAGCGCGTGAGGACAAAAAGGTAAAGGCAGTCGTCCTTAGGGTAAATTCACCGGGGGGCAGTGCCTTGACATCAGATATTATTTGGAGGGAAGTTGCCCTTACCAAAGAGGTAAAGCCCGTGGTGGTTTCCATGGGTAACGTAGCGGCTTCTGGCGGTTATTATATTGCTGCGGGAGCTGACAAGATTTTTGCCGAGCCTACCACCATTACCGGGTCTATAGGTGTTTTTGGGACCATTCCCAATTTGACGGAATTAGCAGGGGATATCGGTATAAACGCAGAACAGGTAGGTACCAATGCCAATGCTATAGACTACTCACTTTTTGAGCCAATGAAGGAAAGCTTTAAAAATCAGGTTCAGGAGAGTATTGAAGATACGTACCAAACATTTCTTGAACGGGTGTCCCAAGGAAGAAACCTGACCATGGCACAGGTAGATAGCGTGGCGCAGGGTAGGGTGTGGAGTGGAACCGAAGCCGTGGAAGTAGGCTTGGTAGATGAGCTAGGTAATTTGGACGATGCCATTAAAGCCGCTGCGGAAATTGCAGGATTGGAAACTTATGGTATTAGAAAATTCCCTAAGTATAAAAGTGGCTTTGAGCGTTTTATGGAAGACTTGGAAGGGGCTAGCGTTCAATTTAAGGAGACATTGATCAAAAAAGAAATAGGGGATGAGGCATTTATGATATTAAAGGAGTTGCAATCTTTTAAAGAACGAAAGAGGATACAGGCAAGAATGCCTTTTGCATTAGATATCAAGTAAACGATGACAATTAGGGATAAGAGACTGGCACAACGTATATACTTGTATCTTGGGGCATTGTTCATCACTTCTTTAGTGGTCTCCAACCTCATATTTCAAAAGTTTTTTTATTGGAACCCTTTTGGTAACCTGACGGTTTTTGGAGTTTCCTTATTTGAAGTATCCGTTGGTATATTGCCATACCCCATTACTTTTTTGATAACCGATCTCATATCCGAAATTTATGGCCGTAAAATGGCAAACCAAATTGTGACCGCCGGTATCTTTGCTTCTTTTTTTTCAATGGGGATTATAATTGTTGCCGATATTGCACCTGCAATACCTTCGTCCCCAATTGACGACCAAACGTTTACAAAGGTATTTGCCCTGTCGCCCATAGCTGTCTTGGCATCTATGATCGCTTATTTATTGGCCCAATATGTAGATGTGGCGATATATCATTTTTGGAAGAAACTTACTCAAGGAAAATATTTATGGTTAAGAAATAATTTCTCGACCTTTTTATCGCAATTTCTAGATACGTTTACCGTTGTTGGTTTATTATGTGTCTTTAAGGTGTTACCGTGGGATTTATTCTTTGGTTTGGTGGTCAGTGGATTCATTTTTAAGATTTTTATAGCATTTATTGACACCCCTTTTCTTTATTTCTTCGTATATATAATGAGGAAACGTTTTAATCTAAAACCAAATGAGGAATTAGACTTGGATTTTTAAAAGACCTTTGGTCATTATAAAAAGAAGTATACAAATTATGGGTAAGAAAATAGTAAAGATTGTTGGTGCCATTGTAGTGTTGATTATTGCGGTTTTAATTGCCGCTCCGTTTTTTTTGGAGGCTAAAATTGGTGATATAGTCAAGAATAATGTCAATAAGAACGTGAATGCCACATTAAACTTTGCCGATGCGGATTTAAGCTTGATCAGTAGCTTTCCAAATGCAGAAGTAAGCTTTAAGGATGTGGTATTGATCAATAAGGCACCCTTTGAAGGAGACACCTTGTTTACGGCAAAAGATCTTGGTTTGACCATGGGCATTATGCAATTGTTCAAAAGTACAGGTGAGCCAATTGCCATTAATAATTTTAATGTAGATGGCGCATATTTAAATATTGTGGTCGATAAGGATGAGAATGCCAATTATGATATTGCAATGCCATCTGAAAGTACGGCAGTTGAGGAATCTGGCGCTACTGAAGGTTTTTCTTTAGATCTTCAGGCCTATGATATTACAAACTCACGCATATATTATACCGATCAAGCTGCTGGTATAGCTTTTAAAATGGATGATGTGCAGCATAATGGAACTGGAGATTTGTCCTTGGCTACTTCAGAATTGGATACACATACCAACGCTTTGGTTTCCCTTGAAATGGATAGCGTAAATTATTTGAACAGGAATAAGGTTCAGCTGGATGCCCTTATTGGTATAGACCTGAATGAGAATACCTATACTTTTTTGAAAAATGAAGCTTTGGTCAATCAACTTCCCTTGGTGTTCAATGGTTTTATAAAGGTTAATGAAACCAATCAAGAAGTAGACTTGACTTTTAAGACGCCTTCGTCAGATTTTAAAAACTTTTTAGGGGTCATACCGGAAACCTATTCCAAGAATATAGAGACTGTAACCACCACTGGTGAATTTGAGGTGAACGGTAATTTTAAAGGAATAGTGGATGAGGAACATATTCCAAAATTCAATATTGTTATAAAATCGGATAATGCCTCTTTTAAATATCCAGATTTGCCCAAGGCCGTTCGTAATGTATTTCTGGATGTGAAATTGAACAATACAACAGGTATAGCGGAAGATACGTATGTAGAAATCAATAAGGCCTCTTTTATGATAGATGAGGATAGGTTTAACCTAACTTCCACAATCAGTGAACTTATGGGGAATACCAAGGTCAAGGCGCACGTAGACGGGTCAATGAATTTGGCAAATATTTCTCAAGCTTATCCCGTTCCTGCAACCTATGATCTAAAAGGTTTTTTAAAGGCCGATATTACTATGGCTTTTGATATGGCATCCGTTGAGAACAAACAATATGATAAAACCAATACTATCGGTAATTTAAGTGTCGATAATTTTGAATTCAACTCAGATGAACTTGCAAATGCCGTTAAGTTCAGTACGGCACGGATAACTTTTAACCCAAAAACCGTTACGCTAAATAGTTTAAACGGTACCACCGGCAAAACTGATTTTGATATTACGGGAACCATAAATAATCTTTTGGGCTTTATGTTCAACGATGAAAATGTGGAAGGGAATTTTAATTTAAAGTCCAACACCTTTGCCTTGAATGATTTCATGGTTTCTGATGAAGAATCGTCAATTTCAACGACCCAAAACAATTCCACAGAAGGACAAAATGCTACAGCGAACAAAATCAAGATTCCATCATTTTTGGATGCAACGATCAATGCAAGTGCCAAGCAGGTACTTTATGATGATATTGTCTTGAACAATGTAAACGGCGTCCTGGTCATAAAGGATGAAACGGCAAAACTGAACAATATGTCTTCTGGTCTTTTTGGGGGTAAAATGGCTTTTAACGGTGAGGTCTCCACAAAACAGGAAGTTCCAACGTTTGCCATGAAGTTAGACTTGGAGCAGTTGGGTATTCAAGAAGCGTTTGGTTCATTGGACCTATTTAAATCCTTGGCACCAATAGCACAAATTTTAAAAGGAAAATTAAGTTCGGATATTTCATTGTCCGGTAATTTAACAGATGATCTATTGCCAAATTTACTGTCTTTGACAGGAGAGCTTTTTGCAGACATCGCTACGGATGAAATTGATACGGAATCTGCACCTTTGCTCACCGCTTTGGTGGGTAAGTTGAATTTTATTGATTTGGACCAACTTAATTTAAAGGACTTAAAGACATCCTTAAGTTTTAAGGATGGTGTTGTAAACGTGAAACCTTTTACGGTAAATTATAAGGATGTTGCCATAAATGTGGACGGTAACCATACATTTGACAAGAAGTTAAATTATAAGGCTACTTTGCAGGTGCCTGCCAAATATTTAGGTACGGAAGTTAATAAGATGATCGCAAAAATAAACGATCCTTCCCTACAGGATGTTACTATTCCTGTTACCGCTAATATCGGTGGGGTGTATAATAGTCCACAAGTTTCTACCGACTTAACTTCAGGGGTGAAGCAATTAACATCAAAATTAATTGAAATAGAAAAGCAAAAGTTGATTACTAAAGGTACGGATAAAGCTAAAGATTTAATAGGTGGTATATTAAACGGGAATCAACAAAAAACAGATTCAGTAAGTAAGGATACGGTTTCTAGCAAGCAAAAGGCTAAGGATATCATTGGTGGCATATTGACTTCGCAAAAGCCAAAAGATTCCACTGCGGTTAAGAATGATTCAACATCTACAAAAAATGGTAATGAGGCTATAAAGGAAAAGGCAAAAGATGTATTGGGCGGCTTGTTTGGAAAAAAGAAGAAGGATACCGTTAATTAACGGTGATACCTACATAAAACCCTTCGCTGCCCCTAACATTGAATACCGTATTATCCTCGAACATTAGGTATTGTCCCTTAATCCCTTTTAATGTTCCGGTATAAGATGGTGTTTTAGCTAAATTTAAGCTCTTAACCTTAGTAGGGTATTGTAACACCGGAAACTCCAATTGGGTTTCTTCACGACCAGACAAATAATAGGGCAAAGCTTCTTGGGGAATGTGTGGTCTTAATTTCTCGCGCCATTCCACCAGGTTCTCGTCTACAACGGTATTGGTCAACATAGTGCGCCAATTAGTCTTGTCCCCAACGTAATCCTTTAAGGCCACCTCGGTAATACCGGCTAAATATCTGTTGGGCACTTCTACGATCTCAATGGCTTCGTGTGCTCCTTGATCTATCCATCTCGTAGGTATTTGTCCTTTTCTTGTAACACCTACTTTAACGTTGCTGCTGTTGGCCAAATAAACAATGTGCGGCTGTAATTGAATTCTTTTTTCATATTCAAGGTCCCGATCTTCCTTATCAAGGTGAGCGGTACTAAGTTCTGGTCTCATTATCCAATCTCCTGCTGAGGGTATCTCAAAAAAACAAGTCCTACAAAAACCTTGTCTGTAAATGGGCCTGTCATTTCCGCAATTTAAGCATTGGTGCTTTATGAAGGTTATGGTCAACTGTTTATCAAGTACTTGGTTTACATTTAGAAAATCGGTTTCAAACACCATATAATATTGAATGGGATGTCCAATTTCTGTTTGCATTTTTTTTAGTACTCCTTCGTATTGCATGTTTATTTGCTTAATGTATGGTCAATTTGAAAATGATGCTTTTATACGCTACTTTTAGCAATACAAAGATACCTATAAATGCCAATAACTTTATTTAATTCCATTGCCTCTTGGCTATTGAAGAAGCGCTATCACCAAATAGAACTTTTTTTAAAATATCCGGAAGAAGTCCAGGAAGAAGTTCTGTTACAGCTGCTTGAATTTGCCGAGGATACTGAAATAGGGAGAACTTATGATTTTGAATCTATTGCATCATACGGTACGTTCAAGGAAAGGGTACCCATAGTTTCCTATGAAGAAATTGAGCCTATTATAGAACGTACAAGAAAAGGTGAGCAAAACCTATTTTGGCCTACCAAAGTAAAGCTATTTGCAAAAAGTAGCGGTACTACCAATGCCAAAAGTAAATTTATACCCGTTAGTGGCGAGGCGCTTGAGGATTGCCATTACAAATCTAGTAAGGACTTGTTATGTCTCTACCTGAACAACAATGAAAATTCCCAATTGTTTACCGGTAAAAGTTTGCGCCTTGGAGGAAGTAAGGAGTTGTACGAGGACAATGGGTCGTTCTTTGGTGACCTTTCCGCTATTTTAATAGACAATATGCCCTTATGGGCAGAATACAGCAGTACGCCAAGCAATAAAGTGTCTTTAATGAGTGAGTGGGAAAGTAAGCTTATGGCCATTATTCATGAAAGCGTACAGGAAAATGTAACTAGTTTGGCAGGGGTTCCTTCTTGGATGCTTGTTTTGTTGAATAAAGTATTACAGGAAACCGGTAAGGAAAACCTTTTTCAGGTTTGGGAACATCTAGAAGTTTATTTTCATGGAGGGGTAAATTTTAGTCCTTATAAGGAACAGTATAAAAACATACTACCAAAAAGTGACTTTAATTATTATGAGATATATAATGCCTCTGAAGGATTTTTTGCCATTCAGGATAGAAACAATGCGGATGATCTTTTGTTGATGTTGGATTATGGTATCTTCTATGAGTTCATTCCTATGCAGACCTATGGTTCGTTAAGGGAAGATGTGGTTCCATTATGGGAAGTTGAATTGGGTGTAAATTATGCTATTGTCATTACTACTAATTCAGGTCTATGGCGTTATAAAATAGGGGATACTGTTAGATTTACCTCTAAAAGTCCATACCGTATAAAAGTTACCGGTAGGACCAAACATCATATTAATGTCTTTGGGGAAGAGCTTATCATTGAAAATGCAGAGGAAGCACTTAAACTTGTTTGCCAAAAAACAGGAGCTGAAATTAAGGACTATACCGCTGGACCGGTATTTATGGTCAATAAGGAAAAAGGTGCCCATGAATGGATCATTGAATTCAGAACCATGCCCAATGATATGGATACATTCATTAGAGTTTTAGATGAGTCCTTAAAGTCATTGAACTCTGATTATGAAGCAAAGAGATATAACAACATTACTTTAAACATGCCTATTGTTCACGTGGCGCGAAAAAATCTCTTTTATGATTGGCTTAAGGCCAATGATAAATTAGGTGGTCAGCATAAGATTCCACGTTTATCGAATAAGCGTGATTATATCGAGGAACTTTTGCAATTAAACCTCTAATTTGCTCTATACATACCAATTATTAACCTATTTGCAACATTCTTGTAAATTGGAAATAAAGTTGAATTAACTTTGTATTGGATATGTAAAAGAGTTCAAATAGTTTAACTACAGCTTTTTCATTTTTCCCGTCCTAAACAGGAACTACACCGATAATTTTAGCGGGTAAACAATTAAATGATCAAATGTGAAGTTAATTACACAACTTGCTGTAGGAAAACTTAACCAAACAATAAATACTATTATTATGGCAGAAAAACTAGTGATCGTTTCAGACATGTGGGGTTCTAAAAAAGGGCTGTGGATTACTTCATACCTTGGCTATCTCCAACAATATTTTGATATTACTTTTTATGACAGCCAGCAATTGGCTAATATAGATTTGGTAGTTCAGTCAGAAGAAAATATACATAATGCATTCGTTAACGGAGGTATAGATACCGCTGTTTCCCACTTATTAAAAAAGGAGAAAGAACCTTGTTATTATTTGGCATTCAGTACAGGTGGAACCATTGTATGGGAAGCTGCAAAAAGAGGTTTACCGGTTAAATCACTATACAACGTTTCTGCAACAAGAATTCGCTTAAAGAATGAACGACCAGATGTGCCGTTTCATTTACTCTATGGCAATAATGATGAATTTAAGCCTAATGAAGATTGGGCCAATAGGCTGGGTATTGATATGGAAATCCTGCCTAACTACGGTCATACCTTATATACCGATGAAAAGATTATACAAAAAGTATGTCTGGACCTCTTACAGGAAGTTACTCAAATTACTCCACAGGCAAAAAAAGTGGTTTGAAATATTTAAAGTAAATCAACAAAAAAAGCGAGGACCATTGTCCTCGCTTTTTTTATATAATTTATTTAGGTTTAAGATACCGCTTTTAATTTTTTAACGGTGTCATAGGATAATTTCTCTTCTGCGTAAGGTTTGGTAACCTTAAATTTTTTCTCCTCTGTACTGGGCATTTCAAACATGGCATCCGTGAATATGGCTTCACATAAAGAACGTAGTCCCCTTGCGCCTAATTTATATTCAATAGCCTTGTCCACAATATAATCCAATGCTTGATCTGTAATGGTAAACGTTATATCGTCCATTGCAAAAAGCTTTTCATATTGCTTTATGATAGCGTTCTTTGGTTCTGTCAAAATTGCTCTCAATGTTTTTTTATCCAAAGGATTCATATGGGTAAGTACCGGTAGTCTGCCAATAATTTCAGGAATGAGTCCAAACTCTTTAAGGTCCCTTGGTATAATGTATTGAAGCATATTGGTGGTGTCCAAAAAGTTATCTGCTTTTGAGGCACTATAACCTACAGCTTGCATATTAAGCCTTTTGGTTATGGCACGCTCAATTCCATCAAATGCACCACCGGCAATAAATAGAATATTCTCCGTATTTACTTCAATGAACTTTTGGTCAGGATGCTTTCTACCTCCTTTAGGTGGAACGTTAACTGTTGTTCCTTCCAATAATTTTAATAGACCTTGTTGTACGCCTTCTCCGGAAACATCCCTGGTGATGGAAGGGTTATCGCCTTTACGGGCTATCTTATCAATTTCGTCAATAAAAACAATGCCTCTTTCCGCTTTTTCAAGATTATAATCCGCAGCCTGCAGAAGTCTTGTCAAAATACTCTCTACATCTTCTCCTACATAACCAGCTTCCGTTAATACAGTAGCATCTACAATGGCTAAAGGTACATTGAGCAATTTGGAAATGGTTTTGGCCATTAAAGTCTTACCTGTTCCGGTTTGCCCCACCATGATAATATTACTTTTCTGGATTTCAATATCATCCTTTTTGGATGGGGGTTGTAACAACCTCTTGTAATGATTGTAAACGGCAACGGACATTACTTTTTTTGTGCGCTCTTGGCCTATAATGAACGTATCAAGAAACTCTTTGATTTCTTGTGGTTTTTTCAACACCAGTTCAGAAGAAAGATCATTGCTTTTTGTCTGCTTTGATTCTTCGGCAACTATACCATGTGCCTGCTCAATGCATCGGTCACAAATATGTGCATCCAGACCGGCGATCAATAAATTTGTTTCTGGCTTTTTTCTGCCGCAAAACGAACATTCTAAATTTTCCTTTGCCATTATCTATCTTCTCTTTACTATACCTATAAACGAACCAAACTCGTTTTTGGTTTAAAATCAATTACTTATTTCAATACTTTCGTCGGATTTACTCCTTATCCCTTACTAAAATTTCATCGATCATACCATATTTTAAGGCTTCATCTGCCTTCATCCAATAATCACGATCACTATCCTCACGGACTTTTTCAATGTCCTTGCCAGAATGCTCGGAAATAATTTGGTACAATTCATCCTTGAGCTTCAATATTTCCCTTGCGGTAATTTCAATATCACTGGCTTGGCCTTGCGCGCCACCCATTGGTTGGTGTATCATGACCCTAGAATGTTTTAGACCGCTACGTTTTCCCTTTTCGCCTGCACATAAAAGTACGGCGCCCATAGATGCGGCCATACCGGTACAGATAGTGGCTACGTCTGGACTAATGAATTGCATGGTATCATAGATGCCCAAACCTGCATATACACTTCCTCCAGGCGAGTTGATGTAAATCTGAATATCTTTTTTTGCGTCAACACTGGCCAAAAACAGTAGTTGGGCCTGTACAATATTTGCTACCTGGTCATTAATACCGGTTCCTAGAAATATGATGCGGTCCATCATTAAACGTGAATAAACGTCCATTGCTATAACGTTCATTGATCTTTCCTCAATAATGTTGGGCGTCATGTTCGTAGGATACATGCTACTCATAATGGCATCATAATAAGTACTGCTTATCCCTTGGTCCTTTATAGCGAAATTCTTGAATTCTTTTCCGTAATCCATAAATGATATATCTGTTTTTTAGAGTAAAAAAAGGTGCCGAAAATTTCATTTCCGGCACCGTAAAGATACTTAATTTATTGTTTGAATTTATCCGTAAACTTCTTTCACAAAGTTTTCGTAAGTAACCTCTTTAACTTTAAGGTTTGCTTTTTCCTTATATAAATTCAATAATTTTTGACTCATTAATTGTTCAGAGAGTCTTTTGACTTCTTCCTGATTTCCAAGAACACGCGCAGCTATACTGTCCAATTCTTCCTCTTTAGGGTCCAATTGACCAAACTGAGCCATTTGCTGACGTATAAATCCTTTAGAAAACTCCTTTAATTCATCGAATTGGACTTGCAAATCGTTATCACGGATAATTTTACCTTCTATCAATTGGTAACGCAATCCTTTTTCAGATTTTTCATATTCCTCGGTAGCTTGCTCTTCCGTTAACGGCTCTTCACCGGTCATTTGTATCCACTTGGTCAAGAAACCTGTAGGTAGTTCAAATTTGGTATTCTCAATGAAATATTCCGTAACGTCGTTCAATAATTTTTGATCAGCTTGTTGTTCAAATTGTTTTTCTGAATCTTCTTTGATTCGTTCTTTCAATTCTTTTTCTGATTTTACCTTATCTGGACCAAAAAGTTTATCGAACAATTCTTGGTTCAACTCTGCAGCTTCACGTTCGTTGATTTCCGTAACCTTGAAAGTTACTTCAATATCTAGCTTTTCAGCTTTTTGCTTATCAATGCCTAATACACTTGCTAAGGTGTGATCTTCCTTGAACAACCCTTTTGTCTTTAAAGTCACCTCATCTCCAACTTTTTTTCCAACCAAAGCATCAACTGCTTTTTTGCTTTTAAGCTGATCTACCTCTAGCATAGCGGTAGTATTGATCTCTTCTTCTTCATTGGTTACGGAACCGCTTACCTCATCTTTTTTGCTGACCACATCTTTGCTTACAAGTTTGCCATACTGCTTTTGTATACGCTCAACTTGTTCGTCGATCATTTTTTTGTCGGCAACAATTTTATATTGGGTTATCGCTTTTTTGGTCTTTAAAGGAACTTCAAAGCTGGGTGCAAGTCCTAGTTCAAATTCAAAGGCTAATTCTTCTTGGTCCCAATCAAAATTATCCTGTTGTTTTGGAAGCGGATTACCAAGAACATCCAATTTTTCCTCGGTAAGGTATTTATTAAGGTTGTCTTGCAACAATTTATTCACTTCATCAACCAAAACGGCTTTGCCATATTGTTTTTTAATTAGGCCCATAGGTACTTGGCCTTTTCTAAAACCTGGTATATTGGCCTGCTTTTTATAGTCCTTTAATATGGTATCTACCTTGTCTTGGTAATCATCTTTTGTGATAGCAACTTTAACTACTGCGTTTAAATCGTCTATCTGCTCTTTAGTAATATTCATTCCTTAATATCTATTTGCATGTGTAAAATGGGATGCAAAAATACTACATTTTGTAAACTCAACCAATTTTTTAAAGTATTGAATTTCAAAAGAAAAGCAACTATGCGTTGTCTTCTTTGAGCAGTGTAAAAAAGATAGATTGTAAAAAGGAAAGTAAAAGGCTAAAAATCAAAGCCCACCATATATTACCTACGGCAAAACCGTCTATTAATTTATCTGCCAGTAAAATAATAATTGCGTTTATGATGAGTAGGAACAACCCTAGGGTAAGTATGGTTACGGGCAAGGTCAAAACCACTAGTATAGGTTTAACCAAAATATTCAATAAACTTAAGACGACCGCTACTATAACGGCAGTCATAAAAGTATCTACGGATACATTTGGTAGAACATGGGCTAAAATAAGTACTGCCAAAGCGCTTAAAAGTATTCTTAATATTAATTTCATAATGTTCTTGATTGTATGGGTAAAACTTCTATCCGTAATATAATAAAACTAATGTCAATACCTGTTACTCTTTATTAAAAAACACCAATGACTTGTTTAGGAATTGTGTTGGGTTTTCCGCATGTAGCCAATGACCTGCATTTTCTATAGTGTCTATTGTAGCCATAGGAAAATGCTGTTGAATTATTTCCGTGTCGGTATTGGTTACGTACTCAGACCGATCACCTCTCAGGAAAAGAGTTGGACCGTTGAAACTATCGGTGCTATTGATGTTGTCTCCAATTTCCTCCATTTTTTCACTTAGTACGGCCAAATTAAATTTAAAGCACAACTTTTTAGTATCATCCCTATCCAAGTTTTTTAGTAGGAATTGCCTAATACCTGGATTGGGAATATGTTTTTTTAATTGGTCATCTGCATCTCTTCTGGATTTTAAATTTGTGGTGTCTATGGCATTTAACGCATTAATAATATCTTGATGATGTGGCGGGTAAAATTTTGGCGCAATATCTGCCACTATTAATTTTTCCATGCGTTCTGGGTGCGAGCATGCAAATTGCATAGCTGTTTTACCACCCATGGAGTGACCAATTATATTGGTTTTATCAATGTTGTGGTGGTTGAGGTAATTTAGTAGGTCGTTAGATAGGATATCGTAGTTAAAATCTGGTGAATGAAAACTTTTGCCATGGTTCCGCTGGTCTATTAAATGAACATGGAATCCATTTTCCGCAAAAGAATTTCCCAGTGTTTTCCAATTGTCAAGCATTCCTAAAAATCCATGAAGGATACATAACGGACTGCCTTCACCTAAAATTACCGAGTTTAAAAGTTGTGTCATTTAAGTCTGTGTAAATACATGTTAACTACATTTTCCAATCCAAGATATAACGCTTCGCAAATAAGGGCATGCCCTATGGAAACTTCTTTAAGGTTTGGAATATTTTTGGCAAAATATTCAATATTGTCAAGGCTTAGGTCATGGCCCGCGTTAATTTCAACTCCCAATTCATTGGCTCGTTTAGCGGCAATGATAAAGGGTTCAATTGCTTTCTCCTTATTTTTTACAAATAAATCAGCATAACTTTCGGTGTAAAGCTCAATACGGTCCGTACCTGTAATTTTAGCTCCTTCAACCATTTTTGGGTCCGGGTCAACAAAGATAGATGTACGTATACCTGCCTTTTTAAAAGTACTGATGACGTCCATTAAAAAATCTTTATACTTTATAGTGTTCCAACCTGCATTTGAGGTTATTGCGTCCACAGAGTCTGGTACCAAGGTTACCTGTTCTGGCTTTATGTCCAGCACAAGGTCAATAAATTTTGTGATAGGGTTGCCTTCTATATTGAATTCTGTTGTGACCAATTGTTTTAAGTCCCTTGCGTCCTGATACTTGATGTGGCGTTCATCCGGTCTTGGATGTATGGTAATGCCTTGGGCACCAAAATCCTCCAAGTCTCTTGCAACCTTTAGTAAATCAGGAACATTGCCTCCCCGTGCATTCCTGAGCGTTGCTATCTTGTTCACATTAACGCTAAGTTTTGTCATTATATCGTATTTAACTTTTAGGAGCCTCAAAAATACGAATAAGGCACGCCTTTTGATATTATTAATTGTTATTTTGCGTTATATATAAGCCTATGCATATTCAAGAACATATTATTACCAACATTCCCGTATTCGAGATAAAGGACACTTTTGAAAAGGTGCTGGAGTTTTTTCAGGACACTACCTATTCACATGTTGCTATTGTAGAAGACGGTAGGTTTTTAGGTGTATTTTCTGAAAACGATACTGCGGCATTGCTCCCTAGTACAGAAATAGAACAGTTCAGGTATGAATTGGAAGGGTTTTTTGTGCGTAGGGACACCAATTGGTTAGACGTGTTGGAAAGTTTTGCAAGAAATGAAGCTAACCTTTTACCTATTTTAAGTGAGAAGGAAGAAGTGTTGGGATATTATGATCTAAGCGATATAGTTACCGTTTTTATTGATACCCCATTTTTTACAGACCCAGGTAGTATATTAGTGGTGGCAACAGGGATCAATGATTATTCGTTTAGTGAGATAGCGCAAATCGTAGAAAGTAACAATGCCAAGTTGATCGGCGGTTTTATAACCGATACCCAGAACGATGTTATTCAGGTAACGTTAAAGATTACTACCAATAACTACAACAAAGTAGTACAAACATTTAGAAGATATAATTACCATATATTATTTGGAAATAGTGACGACCAGTTTTTGGAAGATCTTAAAGATCGATCGGACTATTTGGATAAATATTTAAATGTCTAGTATGAAAGTAGCCATTTATGGTCAAACCTATCAAGATAATGCAATAGAATATCTAATTGAATTATTGGATGAACTAGAGCAAGTAGGTGCCGTTGTCGCTATAGAAGAAGACTTTTATGAATTATATAAAGATTGTGGGGCCTCAAAAGTTTATTCCACTTTTACCATAGATCATGGCCTAGACGCAACTTTTGATATGTTCGTAAGTTTTGGTGGTGATGGCACCATCCTTAGGGCTACGACATTTGTTCGTGATTTAGGCATTCCTATAGTAGGTGTAAATACGGGGAGGTTGGGATTTTTATCCACCTTTAAGAAGGAAGATGTCAGGAAAGTGGTCCAAGAGTTTAAGCAAGGTGCCTATACCGTTGTAGAACGTAGTTTGGTGCAATTGAATACCAAAAAATTGGATCAGGAATTTGGAAACCTTAATTTTGCGCTCAACGAAATTACAGTTAGTAGAAAAGATACTACCTCTATGATTACCGTAGAGACTTTTTTAAATAATGAATATCTAACATCTTATTGGGCAGATGGACTAATTATCTCGACTCCAACAGGTTCAACAGGGTACTCATTAAGTTGTGGCGGGCCGGTCATAGTGCCTACTGCAAAATCCTTGGTGCTCACCCCAATTGCACCACATAACCTAAATGCCAGACCATTGGTGATTTCAGATGATACGGTTATACGACTTAAGGTTTCTGGCAGGGAGGAAAACCATTTGGTGTCTTTGGATTCCAGAATTGCCTCTTTGGAGAACGGTGAGGAAATCACTATTACCAAGGCTTCCTTTACAATTAAAATGATCGAGTATACTTCAGAAAGTTTTTTGAAAACACTTAGGAACAAGTTGCTTTGGGGTGAGGATAGAAGAAATTGAACTTGGTTTAAAACAATAAATGACCTCAAACGCTGTTTATCCATTGAGAACAATTTTTTGTTCAGGAATCTAGGTAAAACAGGTTCCGGGCATCAACTGCAAATATTATTTTATGCGTTATATAGCGTTATTAATGCTACTATTTTCAATGAGTGGCCTGCATTCCCAAACTTATGAAGTGGGTGTTTTTGCTGGTGGCGCAAATACTATTGGAGATGTTGGAAGAACCAACTATATATTGCCATCCGATATTGCTCTTGGAGGGGTTTTTAAATGGAACAAAAGTAAACGTTATGCATGGCGGGCCAGTTTAATGTACGGTCAGTTCACCGCAGACGATAACAAATCTAGTTCTACGGCCAGACAACAACGTGGCTATGTAGTGGACAACCATATTTTGGAGGGTTCCGTTGGTTTGGAATTCAATTTTATAGATTACAACCTTCATAAATTGGGTCCGGCATTTACTCCCTATCTATACACAGGGGTGACCTATTTCAGGTATGACTATGAGTATTTTAATGGAGGTGTTTTACAGGAAATTAACCAAAAAGATGGTAGTTTTGCCGTGCCAATTACGGCGGGTATTAAGTATCGTATCAATCAGTTTCTTATTTTTGGGGCAGAAATAGGTGCTAGGTATACCTTTACGGACAACTTGGATGCCAGTAATCCACAAGGTTCCAATTATGAGGAATTTCAATTTGGAAACATTTTTAGTGATGACTGGTATGTTTTTTCTGGATTGACATTGACCTATACTTTTGGCAGAAAGCCTTGTATGGATTGTTTTGAGTAAATGAACATGAGCAATATAAACGAGATTGATAAATTAAACGTTCCTAAACATTTGGCCATAATCATGGATGGTAATGGCAGGTGGGCCAAGGAGCGTGGAAAGCTCAGGGTTTTTGGTCATGAACATGGCGTAAAGACCGTAAGGATAGTTGTCGAGGAATGCGCTCAATTGGGTATAGATTTTTTAACCCTATATACTTTTTCAACAGAGAATTGGAATCGACCAAAGGTTGAAGTGCAGACACTTATGCGCTTGTTGGTGTCGTCCTTAAAGAAAGAACTTAAGTCTTTTAACAAAAATAATATCCGTTTAAATACAATTGGGAATATAGAGGCCCTGCCGGGAAAAGCCTATAAGGAATTGATTGAAGTAATGGATCAAACTAAGCAAAATACAGGCATGACCCTTACCTTGGCACTTAGCTATGGGGCTCGGGAAGAGCTGCAGTCTGCGGTTAAAGCCATCAGTACCAAAGTTAAAAATAATATAATTTCAATTGAAAATATTGACGAAACCATTATAAATAACCATCTTTACACGCACAATTTACCAGACGTAGACTTGCTTATCCGTACTAGTGGAGAACATCGGATCAGCAATTTTTTATTATGGCAAATTGCATATGCCGAGTTATACTTTATTGATGTATTTTGGCCAGATTTTAGAGAACACCATTTGGTGGAGGCTATTAAAAATTACCAGAACAGAGAACGAAGATTTGGAAAAACTAGCGAACAACTCACTTAAAGATATGACCAGGTTCATATCCTTGAACCACATTTTATCCACCCTTTTATTTTTAATTTCCTTAACTACCTTAGCCCAGGAGACTTCTTATGAAGACGGCAAAAGTTATATACTAGGGGGATTGGAAGTTACCGGGCTGGAAAGTTATAACGAGCAGACGGTAAAGACTTATACCGGACTTAGGGTAGGGCAACCCATTACCTTGCCCGGGGAACAGATTAGTGAGGTCATTAAAAAATTATGGGGACTGGAGCTGTTCAGTGAAATTGAGTTTTATATTACAAATATAGTGGACAACAATGTTTTTTTGGAGCTTAATATCATTGAGCGCCCTACACTTACCAATGTTACGTTTTATGGGGTCAAAAAAGGGAAGGTAGAAGGGTTGATCAAGGATACCGATCTTAAGAAAGGTAAAAAGATAACGGAAAGTCTTATTTCCAATTCCAAAAACTATATCACCAATAAATATAAAAAACAAGGGTATTTAAATGCGCAGGTTAATATAGCGACAGCCAAGGATACTTCAGAGACCAACGCCCAGAGCATGGTTGTTAACGTAAAAAAGGGGGATAAGGTTAAAATACGGGAAATTGTATTTGAAGGTAACGAAGAGCTAAAGGATAAAAAATTACGAAAGGCTTTAAAAAATACCAAAGAGAAAAAATTTGGTCGGTTTTGGAAAAAATCAAAATACATTCAAGAAGACTATAAGGAAGATTTGGGATTATTGGTCGATAAGTTTGCCGAAAACGGTTTTCGTGATGCCAGGGTAATATCGGATAGTGTGGTCAAGGTAGATGAAAATAACATTGACTTGCATATAAAGGTTGAAGAAGGGGATAAGTACTATTTTGGTGATATTGATTTTGTTGGGAATACCGTTTATACCGATCGCCAATTAAATCAAGTTTTAGGAATTAAAAAGGGTGATACCTATAATGGGGTATTACTTAGAGAGCGTATAGCGGACAATTCCAAACCAGATCCATCAGATGTTACCAGTTTGTATCAAAATAACGGTTATCTTTTTTCTACTATCAATCCGGTAGAGATTTCAGCAGCCAATGATACCATTGATTTTGAAATTAGGATTATAGAAGGTAAGGAGACGTTTCTTAACCATGTAACGGTAAGCGGTAACGATAAGACCAACGACCATGTTATTTATAGGGAATTGCGTACCCGTCCGGGGCAAAAATACAATAAGTCGGACATTATTAGAAGTATCAGGGAGCTGGGTCAACTTGGATTTTTTGATGCAGAACAAATTACACCAGATGTGTTGAACGCCAACCCTAATGACGGTACCGTTGACCTTGCTTGGAGCTTGGTAGAGTCTGGATCTAGCCAGATAGAACTGCAAGGTGGTTATGGCGGCGGTGGCTTTATAGGTACATTGGGACTATCCTTTAGTAATTTCTCTATCCAGAATTTGTTTAAGGGAGAAAAGTATAAACCTGTACCAATGGGTGATGGGCAAACGTTTGCCCTAAGATTACAGGCAAGTAGAACGTTTAGGGTCTATAGTCTTAATTTTTCTGAGCCTTGGTTGGGAGGTAAAAAACCAGTACGTTTTAATTTAAGTGTATCCAGAACGCAACAATTTGCTGCATCCTATGGTGGCACCAATGGTATTACAGTGAATAAAGATCAGCAATTCTCCATCACAGGGGTTACAGCCGGTTTGGCAAAACGTGTTCAATGGCCAGATGATTTCTTTACTATTTCCCATTCTTTGGGATACCAGCTTTATGATTTTAGAAATTATAATATAGGCCTCTTCAATTTTGGTAATGGTAAAGCAAATTCCTTGGCATATACATTCGGAATTTCTAGAAATTCACAAGGTCCTAGCCGTATATTTCCGACCTCAGGATCTACTTTTGAGCTAACAGGTAAATTTACCCCTCCCTATTCATTGTTCAGCGACAAGGATTTTAAAGCACTAAAGGAACGCTCTGAAGAGTTAACCGAATTGCAGGCGGAAAGAAGAAGCCTGGGACAGACGTTAACTGCTAGTGAAGTCAAAGAATTGGAAAATTCCGATCAAGAACGTTTTAGGCTTTTGGAATATTATAAGATAAAGTTTAAAGGAGACTGGTACACGACCTTGGTAGATAAGTTGGTTCTAAGATCAAATGCCGAGTTCGGATTTTTAGGAAGTTACAACAGCGATATTGGCGATGTTCCTTTTGAGCGTTTCTTTGTTGGTGGTGATGGTCTAGGTAACTTTACTTTAGATGGTAGGGACGTAGTACAACTAAGAGGATATGATAACCAAGCCCTAACCCCGGTAGACCCAATTACCGGTGAGCAGGATGGAGGTTTGATCTACAATAAATTTTCATTGGAATTACGTTATCCATTAACTTTAAAACCTTCGGCGTCTATCTACGGACTTGCATTTTTAGAGGGAGGTAACTCTTTCAACAATTTTCAGGAGTTTAATCCGTTTCAATTAAAACGATCGGCCGGCGTGGGGCTGCGGATCTTTATGCCGGCATTTGGTTTGCTGGGTATTGATTTTGGTTACGGATTTGATGAAGATCTTAGACCGCAATCGGCAGGACAGGGTCCTAGCGGTTGGCAAACTCACTTCATAATTGGTCAACAGTTTTAATTTTTACGACAATATTAAATATCTTGCACACGCTAATCCTTTCATTTTAAAAGATTTAGTAGTTTTGGCACGATATTTTCTATAAGATTAAACGATATCAATGATGAGTACAAGAACAAACATCTTTTTTCTGGTAACGGTCATGTTCATGACCACAGTAGGATTGGCACAACGTGGCGTAAGGATAGCCTATGTGGATATGGAATATATCCTTGAAAACGTAGAGGAATACCGTGATGCTACGGAGCAGTTAGAGACTAAGGTACAACGCTGGAAGGTAGATGTTGAACAGAAGCAAAGCGTTGTTGAGCAAATGAAAAAAGATTTAATGGCGGAGAAGGTATTGCTAACTCCTGAGTTGATCGCTGAACGAGAGGAAGAGATTCAGATTTTGGAAAGGGAAATGATCGAGTACCAACAAGATCGTTTTGGGCCGCAAGGAGATTTGGTTTTACAAAAACGTAGGTTAATACAACCAATACAGGACCAAGTGTTCAATGAGGTACAAAAAATTGGGGCAAATAAAAAGTATGATTTTATTTTTGATAAATCTGCGGATGTCGTAATGTTGTATTCTGAAAAAAGACATGATATTAGCGATATTGTCTTGAGGGGAATAGCACGGACCAGAAAAGTAAGTGCTCCCGCCAAAAAAGCGAACGATCGGTTAGACGCTTTTGAAGATGAGGATGTGGTAGAGGAAGAAGAAATTAGCGAAGCGTTGCAAGAACGTTTGGACAAAGCTAACGAGGCTGCTGAGGTAAGGGAAAAGACTGCGGCAGATACAAGGGCAGAGCAATTGAAATTACGTGAGGAGCGTAAGAAAGCATATGAGGAGCGAAGAAAAAAATTACTGGAAGAGCGTGAAGCTAAAAAACAGGAAAAATTAAAAGAAAGAAATAGAGATACCGAAAAAGATGATAACGGTACTATTTAAATAGGTTTATTAACCATAAAATTAACACTCAAATTAGATTTAAATTAGAACTCATGAAACAAGTAAAACAAATAGTAGTAGCCTTATTGTTGTTCGTAGCAACGACAAGTTTCGTAAATGCACAAAGTAAAGTTGCGCATATTGATGTTACTCAATTATTATCGGCAATGCCAGAAATGAAAGCTGCCGAAGCAGAATTAAAAAAATTACAGGAAACCTATAATGCAGATATTCAAGCCTCAATGACAGAATTGCGTAATAAATTTACACAATACCAAAATGAAGCGGCCTCTAAGTCAAAAGAGGAAAATGACAAGAGAGCTATAGAATTGCAAGGTTTTGAAAAAAATATTGGTGAAGCCCAACAAGCTGCACAACAGGAATTTCAAAAGAAACAAGCAGAATTGTTCGCTCCTATTTCAGAAAAGGCAAAAGCGGCAATAGAGCAAGTAGCGGCTGCCCAAGGTTTTGATTATGTAATCGATGCGCAAGCCGGTGGTGGTTTGATCGTGGCAAAAGGGAAAGATCTTCTTCCAGATGTTAAAAAACAATTAGGTTTCTAAATAGAAGCCATGATAATAAAGAAAAAGCCATCTAATTTAGATGGCTTTTTTTATACTCCTATTTTTCTTTTGATATTTGTCCAGCGTAAGTTTCTGATAAACTTACCTTCTTCTTCTGTGACTATATAATTATTGTTGTTTCTACTGGCATATATGTAGCCGGCCATATTATTCCAGAATGATTTAATGGAATTGTTTTTTATGGCCATTTTCAAAGAAGCAATAGTTGTGATTATAAATCCATAACGCATGCTGTACATTGCTTTTCCTTGTAACCTTTTGGCTTTGGCGTTATATGCCTTTCCTGTGGGTCTTAAATGCTTAACCTTGAGTTCATCATCGGTATGCATTATAAAGCCGTTATATCGCGCTAATAATTCGTCTACAGTATCCCAGCCCATGGCATTTTTTAAGCCTCCTATTGCCTTGAAACATTCTTTGGAATATGCTTTTATGGCACCTCTAACG
Organism: Maribacter sp. MAR_2009_72; assembly: GCF_007827235.1. Taxonomy (NCBI): domain Bacteria; kingdom Pseudomonadati; phylum Bacteroidota; class Flavobacteriia; order Flavobacteriales; family Flavobacteriaceae; genus Maribacter; species Maribacter sp. MAR_2009_72. Next base: position 3,592,544 of record NZ_VISB01000001.1, read on the forward strand.
TGGTCTTTGTTCATAGGATGGTTAAGTACCCATTCTCCAGAACCTTGCTTTTCGTAAATAAAGCCACCGCATATTCCTATTTGGGGGTCGTTTTTAAAATGATTACTGATGGTTTCAAAATAATTTGTGGGTAAAATGATATCCGCATCCAATTTAACGATGAACTCATAAGCGTCATCCAAAATGGCCAGACCTTTGTTAAACGCATTGATTACTTTGCTTCCGGGCATATGCTCCGAAGAAGAAATAATATTCAATTTATAGAAAAATGAATGCTCTTGTACAAAACGATTAATTACAGTTTCCGTATTATCTGTAGAATTGTCATTGACCAGTATAACTTTTTTAGGAGATAATGTTTGGAGGGCGACAGCGGTCAGCGTCTGCTCTAAATAGGCATCTTCATTGTGAATGGGAATTACGATATAGTAGTCCATTTGAAAAAAATCTAGTGTTTACGGGTAGCGTAAACAATATAATATCTGGGGGTAAAATACCGCAGTAAAGGCCTTATTCCAAGTTTTTTAACCGGATTGGGCCATTTTTGGGAATCCTGAATTTCCCATCCAGCTTTTTCTAACAACCAATTAAACTGCCAATCTTCAAATTCATGGTAGTGCCTGTCCCATTTATCCGTTTTGCTTCTATAAGCGGGCGCAAACCATAGCTTTAATGGAATACTGGCAACAAGTTTATCTGCTTTTATGTGAGATAATACCGGTAATGGTGATAATAAATGTTCAAAAATTTCAAAAGCGGTAATTACATTAACTTCAGGGTTGAGTACAGCGGAGTAGTCAACATCCAAATCCTCACCTTTAGTATTATTAACGGTATAGCCATTATCTTGCATAATATGTGAAAACGGATTTTCAACGCCTAAATCCAATATTGTTTCACTTGTGTCAATGTGCTTTTGTAAAAACTGCAGCGTATGTCTAAATCGTTTATTGGGAAAGCTTTTTTCGTACATTTTAAATTCTGTATACCATTGCATTGACGTTCATGCCTGCGCCAACACTTGCAAAGATAACAACATCTCCCTTGGTAATACCGTGATTTTCCAATTTACCGTTTTTAACCATATCAAATAATGTAGGTATGGTGGCTACGGAACTGTTTCCGAGCTTTGATATGCTCATGGGCATAATATCTTTCGGCATTTGCTTACCGTATATTTTATAAAAACGTTTTAAGATGGCTTCGTCCATTTTTTCGTTTGCTTGATGAATGAATACTTTTTTTACCTCATCTATTGATATATTGCTTTTATTCAAGCATTCTGCCATGGCTTTAGGAACATGGGTCACGGCAAATTCATAAATTTTTCTACCGTACATTTTTATATAGTTGGCAGAATCATTGATTTCTTTGTTATATGTAGTGCCAAAAAATAAATAGTTGGCCTCATCAATGGCAAAAGTGGCAGATTCATGAGCCAATATTTCTCCACTGTTTTCTTTTCTTTCTACAATGGCCGCACCTGCACCATCTGAATAGATCATACTATCACGATCATAATCATCAACTACCCTTGATAAGGTTTCTGCGCCGATTACCAAACACTTATTGGCTATTCCACTTTTAATAAACGCATTTGCCTGAATCATCCCTTCTAACCAGCCTGGGCAACCAAACAAAAGGTCATAGGCAACACATTTTGGATTATTGATTTTCAACTGATGCTTTACCCGTGTAGCCAAACTTGGTAATGTATCGCCTTGTTTCTGACCATATGCAATGTCGCCAAAATTGTGGGCCACAATTATGTAATCCAGGGTTTCCTTATCAATTTGGGCGTCTTCAATAGCCTTTTCTGCCGCAAAATAGGCAAGATTAGAGGCAGTATATTTTTTATCCGCATACTTTCTTTCCTCAATCCCTGTTATGGCCTTAAATTTTTCAATAATGACCGTATTTTCATGATTAAACGTTGTGCCGTCCAAATTTAAAAATTGGTGATCGCTGAAATCTGAATTTTTAATGGTTTGGGATGGTATATAACTACCTGTACCGGTTATTGCTATGCTCATTGTGCTCTATTGGTTTATTAAGAAATTTAATCATCTGGATTTAATTATTTTATGCATGCATAATAAATATTACGATGTCCATTTGCCAATTTTCTAGTATACATACAAGAAAAAAGCCTCTTCAATTTTTTGAAAAGGCTTTGTAAAGTACTGAAAACATTACTTATTCTATATCTGCATAGGCCTCGATCGGAGCGCAAGTACAGATTAAATTACGATCTCCATAGGCATCATCAACTCTTCTAACGGCTGGCCAAAATTTATTTTCCCTTATATATGGCAAAGGAAAAGCGGCTTTTTGTCGTGAGTATGGAAAAGGCCATTCATCGCCAGTGGTCATATCTAAGGTATGTGGGGCGTTCTTTAGCACATTGTCAGGTTGCTCTTGGGAACTTTCGTCAATCTCAGCCCTTATCGATATCATGGCATCGCAAAATCTATCCAGTTCTTCAAGATTTTCACTTTCGGTAGGCTCTATCATTACGGTACCGGCAACGGGGAAAGAAACTGTTGGAGCGTGGAAGCCATAATCCATTAGTCTTTTGGCAATATCGGTAACTTCTATGCCGTTTTGTTTAAAGGGCCTGCAATCAATGATCATTTCATGGGCGGCCCTGCCTTTTTCCCCGGTATATAGCACATCGAACTTTCCGCTTAGACGTTGTTTGATGTAGTTTGCGTTTAAGATGGCAATCTTTGTAGAATGGGTCAACCCTTCTTCGCCCAGCATTTTAATATAGGCATATGATATTAGGCAAGCCAGAGAACTGCCCCAAGGTGCAGCGGATATGGCAGTAATGGCATTTTCACCACCGGTGGCTATTACGGGATTTCCTGGTAAGAACGGTACCAATTGTGGGGCAACGCATATTGGACCTACTCCTGGACCACCTCCACCGTGTGGTATGGCAAATGTTTTGTGTAAATTTAAGTGACATACATCTGCACCGATCATACCCGGATTGGTCAATCCTACCTGTGCATTCATATTGGCACCGTCCATATAAACTTGACCTCCGTGATCATGTATTAATTTGGTAATTTGCTTTATGGAGGATTCAAAAACACCATGGGTAGATGGATAAGTTACCATCAATGCGGCCAATTTGTCTGAATGTAGCTTGGCTTTTTCTTCTAGGTCCGCCACATCAATATTCCCTTTTTCATCGGTTTTGGTGACAATTACCTTCATTCCTGCCATGACCGCAGAAGCAGGGTTGGTTCCATGGGCAGAGGAGGGTATAAGACAAATGTTTCGATCGGAGTCTCCTCTAGATTCATGATATGCCCTTATGGCCATTAAACCTGCATACTCTCCCTGAGCTCCGGAATTGGGTTGTAGGGAAGTGTCCGCAAACCCTGTTATGATAGATAGGTCCTTTGCTAATTCCTTCAATACAATTTGGTATCCTTCAGCTTGTTCAACAGGTACAAACGGATGAATATTTCCCCAATGCGTCATGCTTAACGGTAGCATTTCCGTGGCTGCGTTCAACTTCATGGTACAGCTTCCCAAAGAAATCATACTATGGTTCAAAGCAAGGTCCTTACGTTCCAATTTCTTTATGTAGCGCATTAATTCCGTTTCTGAATGGTACGAATTAAAAACCTTATTTTCCATGAAACTACTGGTACGCTGTAAATGATCGGGAATATTGGTTTCCGCTATCAATTGTGTAACCTCAATTTTATTTTTTCCCAATGCTTCCGAGAAAATGGAAAGAATTTGATTAATATCCTTTATGGAAGTTGCCTCATTTACAGCTATTGAAATGGTTTCGTTGTCCACATATAAGAAATTGACCTCATGTTTCTCAGCAATGGGACGCACTAAATTGGAGTTGGTCTTTACGGTTATGGTATCAAAAAACGCCGTGTTCATTTGATAGAGGCCTAACTTTTCCAAGGCGTCTGTCAAGGTTACTGCTGTGGCATGTACTTTATTCGCAATATACTTTAATCCTTTAGGACCATGATATACCCCGTACATACCAGCCATTACGGCCAAAAGTACTTGTGCGGTACATATATTGGATGTAGCCTTGTCTCTTTTAATATGCTGTTCCCGTGTTTGTAGGGCCATGCGCAGTGCAGGTTTGCCATCCGTGTCCTTGGTAACTCCAATAATACGTCCTGGTATACTTCTCTTATAGGCTTCCTTGGTTGCAAAATAGGCTGCATGTGGACCTCCATACCCTAATGGAATACCAAACCGTTGGGTAGTGCCGACAACAACATCTACGCCAAATTCACCCGGAGGAGTAAGCGCCACTAGGCTCAGAATATCTGCAGCCACGGCCACCTTAATATCATTGGCTTTGGCCTTGGAAACAAAATCCGAATAATCATAGACCTGACCATATTTGCCGGGATATTGCAATAAGGCACCGTAATAGTCACTATCAAAACAGAACTCCTCATGATTACCGACCACCAATTCAATTCCTAAAGGTGTAGAGCGCGTTTTTAATAAAGAAAGTGTCTGGGGCAAGATTTCTTCAGAAACAAAGAATTTTAGGACTTCGTTCTTTTTCTGTTCCCTACTACGTACATCATATAGCATGGTCATTGCTTCCGCGGCAGCAGTACTTTCATCCAAAAGTGATGCGTTTGCCAGTTCCATCCCCGTTAAATCCGTAACAATGGTTTGGAAATTTAACAACGCTTCTAATCTGCCTTGGGCGATCTCTGCCTGATAAGGGGTATATGCCGTATACCAACCTGGGTTTTCAAGAATATTTCTTTTGATGACGGACGGTGTAAGACTTTCATGGTAGCCCAAACCAATATAGGTACGAAAAACCTTGTTCTTTTTGGATAAGGCCTCTATATGCGCCAAATATCTATGCTCGCTTAACGGTTCATCTAAAATTAAGGGTTTTTTAAGCCTGATATCCTCGGGTATCGTTTCATAAATTAGCTGTTCCAAATTATCGACACCTACGGTGTCAAGCATGTGTTTTAAATTTTCTTCCCTTATGCCGATATGGCGCAGTGCAAACACGTCAGTCTTCATAGTTAGTTTTGTTATATATGATACAAAATTACCAAATAAATATGGGTAATTTGACTGCTATGGAGTGCTATACAAGTAAAGTTTTTAACCAAAACTTAAGGTTATAAACACTTTAGCTACTTTTGTTCAATGGCTTGGTTCAAGAGAGTTTTTGATTTTTATCTAGATGCTAGTATTCATGTGGCATTTGCGGTATTGAGCCTTATGCATATAACGGCCCTAACGGTAAACATAAACGTTGATTTTCGCCTATATTGTTTTATATTTTTTGGGACTATTGGTTGTTATAATTTTGTGAAATATGGAGTTGAGGCCCATAAATATATCCTTGTAGCAAACAGATACCACAAGAACATCCAATTTTTTAGCATTATCTGTACGCTTATTGCAATTTACCATTCCTTTTTTTTATCGAAACAGGTTTTAATGGGGTTGCTTGTTCTGGGCGGGATTACGGCTCTTTATGCCTTGCCCGTTTTGCCCAGGCATAGAAACTTCAGAAGTCTAAGTGGACTTAAGATCTTAATAGTTGCTTTGGTGTGGGCCGGTACCACCGTCATATTGCCTGTTTATTCCGAAACTTCACAAATGAATTATGATATTCAACTTGAAACCGTACAGCGTTTTTTGTTGGTGTTGGTACTTTTGGTACCCTTTGAGATTAGGGATTTAAAATATGATCATGCAGATTTGAAAACGTTGCCACAACGTTTAGGTGTAGTAGGTGCAAGAAGAATTGGTTATGTATGGGTTTTACTTTTTTATACAATTACATTTCTTAAGTCCAATGTTGAGCCAACTTTGATTATTTCCAATACGGTTTTTGGGCTATTGTTGCTATTGGCTTTATATAGGAGCAAAAAAAATCAGTCCAAATATTATGCATCATTTTGGGTAGAGGCCTTGCCTATAATATGGTGGAGTATAGTGGTACTTTTAAATAAGACCACTAATTCTTTGTAGGTAACGATTCTTTCATTTTGCGTTTATCCTCTTCGGACAAAGCGACTAAATTGGCTTTATTGCAAAGCGTGGTCAACTTTTTGTTTTGCTTACTATGCTTAGTACAGGCCTTGCACATTAAAATATGAAACCTTAACGAAATGGTTTCCCAAAATGAAGCCTCTTTATATTGAGCCTTATTGCAAATGCACGCTGCCTTTTCACATGAAATCATCATAATTAAAACCAATTTTGATTTAAACAACCCATCAAACCAGTTCTGGCCCTATGTATCATTACCCATAAGTTAGACGCATTTATGCCCAATGCATTACAAATATCTTCAGTTTCCATACCTTCTATTGTTTTCATGGTAAAAACTTGTGCTTGTTTTTTGGGTAGTTTGGCTATACATTTTTGAATGGCAAGTCCTAATTCTTCATTTTCCAGCGCATCGTTTTCAAAATTGCTATTGGGGTCGGCTATGCGCTCTTCAAGCCAATCTCCTTCGGCATCGGTCTGTGCGCTGTAGTTCATTCTCACCTCGGCCTTACCTTTTTTGGAATTTATCTTACGGTAATGGTCTATGACCTTACGTTTTAAAATGGCAATGAGCCAGGTGCGTTCTGCCGCATCACCCTTAAAATTCTTAGCGGACTTTAAACCCGCTATAAAGGTTTCCTGTACCAAATCTTTGGCAATTTCAGCATCATTTACCCTAGCAACGGCGTAATTGTATAAATAATCCGCGTAAAGATCTACCCAAGTGTCCGGATGAAGTTGATGTGTTTCCATTTTTTCTATTGCCTATCAAAAATAGAGTAATTTTAGGGATTATGATTATTTTTGAACTCAATCCTATCTCTTATGAAGAAAATTGTATTTGTATTGTTATTGGTCATAGGTCAAGTAAGTTATGGTCAAATAACTTCCCAGCCAATATCTGATTTTACGTTTTCCAATGCGGAAAATGTACTTTTGCTGGACGTAAGAACCCCTCAGGAATATAAGGATGGTCATATTAACGGGGCAATCAATATTGATTGGTTCTCAAAAGATTTTAATGAAAAGGTCAAAAACATTGATAAGAATATAACCATTTATGTTTATTGTAAAAAAGGGGGTAGGAGCCTAAAGTCTCAAGAACGTTTGGCTTCCTTAGGTTTTACAAAAGTAATCAACCTTGAAGGCGGCTTTGATGATTGGCAAAATGATCAACGTTGAAAAATAAAATTTTGTTTAATTACAGCCCTTACCATTAAAATTGGCCAAGAAAATTCCATGGCCATCTCAGAGCAATATTTCAATTAAAAAAGATGGTCGTTTAATTGATTATAATTTACCGTCTTCCTCCAATTGCGCAAGGATATTCTTTAATTGGGTCTCCCTTATAGGCTTTATGATATAATCTGAAATCTGACTTATTTTCTTTGCACGCTCAATATCAACTTCATCTACAGAGGAGGAAACCATATAGATAATTATCTTTTTTCCTACTTTAGGATGGATCTTTACATATTCTTCCATAAACTGGAAACCGTCCATCACGGGCATATTTATATCAAGAAAGATGATATCTGGCAATTCTTTCTCGTTGCTGAGATTATCCAACATAAAATCCATAGCTTCTAAACCATCTTTAAAAGCAATTATTTTTTTAACCGAATTAAAGGCCTTTAGTGTAGCTGCCATTGTGAATTGATAAATTTCATCATCATCCACTATACAAATGTTAATGTTGTTATTCATAAGTTGTGAGTTAGTTTAGTGTTACGGTAAAAGTTGAACCTACATTTACTTCACTTTGTGCAGAAATGGTTCCACCCATAGCTTCAACCTGTGCCTTTGTCAAAAACAGACCAATTCCCTTGGCATCTGGATGTCTGTGGAATACTTTGTTCAAACCGAACAACTTATCTCCATGTTGCTTTAAGTCTATGCCTATACCGTTGTCCTTAAACGATAGGTGAACCTTGCCATTAGCTTCCTTGGACTCTATTTCTATTTCCGGCACACGATCCTTAGATTTATATTTTATGGCATTCCCTATCAAGTTAAGAAAAATACTTTCTAAATATATCTGATTGTACACTATTTTGGGAACATTGGTAAAATTACATTTTATAATTGCGTTGGTCTGTATGATCTCTGCAGCCAAAATTTCCTTGGTTTTGTTCAGGGTTTCATCAAAGCTTAATTTTTGAATGGATTTGTTGGCCTCATGCTTTACCTTAAGCGACTCTACTAATGTGTCCAGTGTTAAGGTAAGATGATCTATTACAATTTCAAATTTCTGAAAAAGTTCCTCTTTTAAATCCTCATAAGTGGGGTCCTTGAACATTGATAACAAGGCATTTAAGTTACTTACCGGTGACCTTAGATTATGTGATGTAATATGATTGAATTCTGCCAACTGCTTGTTTCTGGCGGTAAGTTTTATTTTGGATTCCTTCAAGTTGTTATTTGCCTTCAATAACTCAATTTCATTTTTAATGATATCTGTTATATCTAGTGTTGTACCTATAAATTCAACTATATCTCCATTTTCATTTATTATAACTTCAGCTGAAAGCTCTAAGGTCTTTATTGCTCCATTTTTGCAAATTCTTCTATGCCTGAATTTTGGAAATTTTTTGGTAGCTATTCCCAATTTCATAGCGTCTTCGCAAGTTTTTTTATCATCAGGGTGAACAAGTGACAGTACAATTTCACTATTTAATTTTGTGTTAGGGTCAAGTTCAAGAATAGTATATAAGTTGTCTGACCATATATGTTTATCTTCTTCAATCTTCCAGGTCCAATATCCCATTTTAGCAATTTGGGAGGCCATGCTCAAAAGTTTGTTCTTGTTTCTTAATTCTTGTTCCCTATCAACTCTATCGGTTATATCTTGTATAACACCGCTAAGGATTTGTTGCTTGTTTTTTTCATTTGGGGTGATGTATTGGCCAAGAACCTCCAAAACTTTTATTGTTCCATTGGGTAACAAAATGCGGTATGAATATTTTTCAAATACCCCCTTTTCCATGAACTTGTTTACGTTCTGGTTTATTTTCTCTAAATCTTCTGGGTGAAAACGTGCAGAAAATAATTCCATACTCATTTTAGTGCCAATTTCGTATTCAAAGATTCTATATAGATTTTCTGACCATATAAATTCATCCTTTTCTGGTGTCCATTGCCAAAATCCGATTTTTGCTATATTTTCAGCTAATAATAAATTTTGATTTTTTTGAGTTAGTTCATGTTCTGTGGCTATACGATGCGTTATATCTTGTGTTACCCCAATTAGCTTAACAATATTACCGCTATCATCACATTCTACTTGCCCCAATACCTCCAATGTTTTTATTGCACCCTTGGGTGGTATGATTCTGTACGTAAACTTCTTGAATTTTTTTGTCTCGAATAAATCCATGGTAACCTGCTGCACATGTTCCTTGTCATCTGGATGAACACGGCTTACCAATAGTTCTAGACTCATTTCAATGCCTACTTCTAGACCAAAAATTTTATAGAGATTATCTGACCATATAAATTTATCATTCATGGGTTTCCATTCCCAATACCCCATTTGGGCAATCTCTTCGGCAAAGTTTAATTGCTTGTTTCTTTGTAATAATTCACGTTCCGATAGTTTACGTTCGGTAATATCAAACACAGTTCCTAAAATGTTTGTCAATTTACCGTTGCTAAAAGTTGGTTGGGTCGTACATTGAACAATGCGTTTATTTCCTCTGGCGGTAGTGATTTCGTGTTCAATCTTTTGTGGCGTATCATGTTTGAGTGTATCTAAATGCCCTCTTTCCAGTTTGTCATTGGTAGCACCGGCTCCGGTAAAGCAAAAAACGTTCTGTATGGTTGGTGTAAAGTTATCATCAACTTCATATATCTCCCGCATAATGTCATTCCAATAAATATCTTCCGTTAAGGCGTCAAATTTAAAAACACCTATTTTACCTAATTGGTTGGTATATTCCAGGAGCTCAAGTAAGCTAGAATTTTCAACTTGCTTCTCTACCATATTCTAATTTTGAAATTTTATACTTTTTGAAATAAATAGATGATGATATGTGCGGGCAGGAAAAATGAGAGGCATATTGTACGTAATAGGTTACAATATATAGATTAAATGCTTGATTTGAAATAAGTTTTGATAAAAAAATGGTTTGGCGCATATAGGAGGGTGCAACGTATTGGATAAAAAAAACCTTCTGTATTAAACAAAAGGTTTACAAGTAATTATTGGAGTATAAAAATTTCTATAATTATAAAGAGCCTTAGTCCCCTAAAATCATTTTGTTGGCCAAATATGTTTTTATTTCTATTTCGGTAAGGCCTTCTGGCATTTCATTTGAATAGGCAAGTTTTAAAATCTCCTTTTCCAATTCTAAAAAGTCATGCTCCTGACTAATATTGGAACACATAAAGCTATTCTCCGATTCACATTTATCAGAATGTCCAAACCCTAAGGCATGTCCTAATTCATGTTTAAGCAATATGGAGCTTGTGGTTGAGACCCAGATTCTACTATTACTCAAAACCGAACTGTTATTGGCCGTCATTGCATACCCAGAATACGTTTTGCCATGTACAATCTCATACATATCCGCCCAAAGGTTTTCCAGTTCTGATGTTTCTCCAAGATAAAGGTGGGCATTGGCACTTTCCTCTGTTGATACAAGGGACAAACTAAAACTACTTTCCTCAAATATGATATTGAATTCTTCCAAGACATTTTCTATATCTGCTTTGGCCGACGTGGAAATTGAACCATCCAAATAAATGTTCATAGGTGTTTGCCAACGGCTACTGTTTTCAAGTGGGGTGTGGGTTGGTGATTGCCACAAGGTTAGGTACATAAAATAATCTATGGTATTTTTTTGTTCCTGTTCAAGAAGCATATACTCATCAATGTCGTTAATTGTTACGTCATAGGTTTGCTGGGAAATATCCGTACCATCAAATACAGAGACCGTGAACGATAGACTGGTCGCAGTCTCAAAATCTAATACCAAACCTTCACCAACGGTAACCTCACCAGTTTTTTCATCAATATTTATTAGGCTACCGTCTTCTATCTTAAAGGATAACTCGTCATTGTCAGCATCCGTTGCCACAATTGTGCCAATAGATGTACCCGTGGCGGAATGTTCATCTACCGCTAAAGACTGGGTGGCTAAAATGGGAGATGTGTTAGTGGATTCTTCTAGTAGATTCTCTGAGAAAAGCTCGGCATCGGTGCTGCAGGACCAAAAAAGTACTGCGGCCATCGGTATAAATAATTTACGCATTATATAAATATTTGCTTTTGAATTTTCAAAATAATTCAACTGCATCAATACGTAAATTTATTGTTGTCATCTCCTCTTCCGGTAAGGTCTAGCCCTTAAAATAAGTTGTTAAGGGTAATCAATGAAAAGGTTATAACAATCCGGCCCTTTCCAACAAAGCCTCAACCTTTGGTTCTGCTCCCCTAAATCGTTTGTAAAGTACCATGGGGTTTTCGGTTCCTCCTTGAGAAAGAACGTGGTCTTTGAATTTGGTAGCTACTTCTTTATTGAAAATACCTTTTTCCTTAAAATATGCAAACGCATCTGCATCTAACACTTCTGCCCATTTATAACTATAGTACCCTGATGAATAACCACCTTGAAATATATGTGAGAACGCTGTGCTCATACATGTTTCCGGAGTTTCAGGGTATAAGTTGGTATTTTTGAACGCTTCATCCTCATGCTTTTTAACATTGGAAATTTGGGTAGGGTCCCCACCATGCCAAGACATGTCCAATAAACCAAAACTTAATTGACGTAGAGTCTGCATTCCTTCTTGAAACGTAGCGGATTCCTTTATTTTTTCAACCAGTTCCATAGGTATGGTTTCTCCGGTTTCATAGTGCTTTGCGAACAATTCCAGCGCTTCTTTTTCATAGCACCAGTTTTCTAAAACTTGGCTAGGCAATTCTACAAAATCCCAAAATACCGAGGTGCCGGAAAGGCTAGGGTAGGTAGTGTTCGCCAACATACCATGAAGCCCATGGCCAAACTCATGGAATAAAGTAGTAACCTCGTTGAAGGTTAGTAATGATGGTTTGCTCTTTGTAGAAGGGGTAAAGTTGCAGACATTGGAGATGTGCGGCCTTACATTTTCTCCATTGCGTTTCCATTGTGATTTAAAGGAGGTCATCCAAGCACCCCCTCTTTTGCCTGCCCTAGGATGAAAATCCGCATAGAACAAGGAAATAAAGTTATTGTTTACATCAAAGACCTTATACGTTTTTACTTCATTATGGTATCTGTCTACATCTTCTACTTCCTTAAACTGCAGGTCAAATAATTTTTCGGCAACTTTGAAGACACCGTTAATGACATTTTCCAGTTTAAAGTAGGGTTTTAATTTTTCATCGTCCAAATTAAATAACTCCTGCTTTAATTTTTCGGAATAATAGCTGCCATCCCATTTTTCCAGGCGGTCAATAGCATCCATTTTTTTGGCAAACTCTTCTAATTGCATGAATTCGCGCTCTGCCGCAGGTTTCGCCTTGTCCAAGAGTTCGTTTAAAAATTCATGTACCTTTTCAGGCGTTTCTGCCATACGCTCCTCCAAAACAAAATGAGCGTGTGTTTTGTACCCAAGAAGGTTGGCTCTTTCAAAACGTAATTTTGCTATTTCAAGGACATTTTCTTGATTGTCCAATTCATCGTTGTGAAATCCTTTACTGCCAAAAGCCAATGAAAGCTTTTTGCGTAATTCCCGGTTTTTGGCATATTTCATAAACGGTATATAGCTAGGGTAATCCAAGGTGATCATCCAACCATCTTTTTTTCCTTTTGAAATTGCCAATTGTGCAGCTGCTTCTTTTTCGCCTTCGGGTAACCCGTCTACATCAGCTTCATTCGTTAAATGTAACTGATATTTGTTGGTCTCCGCTAGAACGTTTTCACCAAATGTCAATTTTAACTTTGCCAGTTTTGCATCTATTTCTCTTAAACGTTTCTTTTTGTCTTCAGATAAATTGGCTCCGTTTCTGCTAAAACTTTTATATTTTTTATCTAAAAGTGTATGTTGTTCCACAGTTAGGTCCAAATTGTGTTTTTGGTCATAGACCGCCTTAACCCTTTTGAACAAAGCTTCGTTTAAAGTAATGTCATTGCCAAATTCTGATAATAACGGGGAAATTTCTTGAGCTATTTTCTGGATTTCCTCATTGGTTTCCGCAGAATTAAGATTAAAGAAAACACTAGAAATACGGTCTAATTGCTGACCGGCAAACTCTAGCGCCTCTATGGTGTTTTCAAATGTAGGGGTATCTGTATTTTCGGTAACAGCATCTATTTCCGCTCTTGCATCTTCAATAGATTGTAGAAAGGCAGGCTTAAAATGCTCATTTTTTATTTTTGAAAATGGTGCCTGATCAAAAGGTGTAAGAAGTGGATTTTGCATTGTTTTACGTGTAATTTTAATTGCTTAAAAATTCTTTCATAGCGATGGCATCACTTTCTAAAAATTCCGAACCATCAAAATAAATGTATCGCCATTTTATATCAGTGGTGTCCATGTCAATTTGCCAATTATTATTTCCTCCAATTAATTTTATCTTTCTTTTTTCGGTACTAAGCTGTTCAATTTCAAAACTGTCTACCAACATCATTAATTCACTATCATACCACATTACGTCATCAATAAAGACAAAATAGTTCTCGTCACCCATTTTTTCCTGTAATTGTTTAGTTACTGTGCTATCTGGAGAAATACTAACCATTGTTGGTTTGCTTACCTGAATTTCTTCAAAACCTTGGTTGGATTGGCATGAAGTAATGAGTATTAGAAGCAAGATAAGGTAAGGCTTCATATCTATTTATTGTTTACTGCTTTTGCACCGTCAATAACTTTTTGCTTTAATCCTTCTTTGTACAATATAATCTTGTCCAATACACATTTATCTGAACTGCCAATAATCTGTGCCGCTAAAATACCTGCGTTTTTAGCGCCATTTAGAGCTACGGTAGCCACCGGTACACCGCCTGGCATTTGAAGAATGGATAATACGGAGTCCCAACCATCAATAGAATTGCTACTTTTTACCGGAACCCCAATTACGGGTAGGGGCGACATTGATGCGACCATACCGGGCAAGTGAGCGGCACCACCGGCACCGGCAATAATAACGGAGTAACCATTAATATGTGCGTTTTTACTGAAGTCAAATAATTTTTCCGGTGTTCTGTGGGCGGAAACGATATCAACATCTACTTCTATATCAAAACCTTTTAATATGTCTATGGCTTCCTGCATTACGGGCATATCGCTGGTGCTGCCCATTACTACGGCTACTTTACTCATTTTGTTTATTTTGAGATCACTTGAATTGTTTCCTTTACTTTTTCCGCTATGGACCTGGCCTTTTGGAGATCACTGTTCACTATGGTTACGTGGCCCATTTTTCTAAAGGGCCTTGTTTGAGCTTTTCCGTAAATATGTGGGGTAACTCCCTCCATCCGCAATATAGTTTCCATATTTTTATATACCACGTTTCCTGTATGGCCTTCTGCACCTACCAAGTTCACCATTACTCCTGCAACCTTACTGTCCGTATTCCCTAACGGTAAACCTAAGATACTACGAATATGTTGTTCAAATTGGTTGGTATAGCTAGCCTCAATACTGTAGTGTCCGCTATTATGGGGTCTAGGGGCTACTTCGTTAACTAGGACATTATCTTCCTTGGTTTGGAACATTTCAACGGCCAGGAGTCCTGTAAGTCCTATTTTATCCGCTACTTTCAATGCTAATGCCCGTGCCTTTTCCGCTACTTTATCATCTATACGTGCCGGGCAAATGACATATTCTACCTGGTTGGCTTCTGGATGAAACTCCATCTCCACCACTGGGTAAGTCTTTATTTCACCTAAGGCATTTCTTGAAACGATTACCGCCAACTCATTTTTGAACGGCACCATTGTTTCTGCAATACATTCTCCCTTGGGTAAATCCTTTAAGTCCTCAATGCTTCTTACGACCTTTACACCTTGTCCGTCATATCCAAACTGAGCAACTTTCCATACAAAAGGAAATTGTAAGGCGCCATTTTCAATACTGTCCTCAATTTCGCTTAAATAGGCAAACCGTTGAAAATCTGCCGTAGGTATTCCGTTATCAACATAAAACAGTTTTTGTTTTGCCTTATTTTGAATTATGCGCAAGGCCCTTGGCTGTGGATACACTTTTTTGCCCTCGTCCTCTAACTGTTCTAAGGCATCAAGGTTCACGTTCTCTATTTCTATGGTTAGTATATCTACATCCTTTCCAAAATTGTATACCGTATCATAATCCAAAAGGCTTCCTTGTACAAATTCATTGCAGGACATTCTGCAAGGTGCATCTGCCGAGGCATCCAAAACTTTGGTATAGATATCCCATTTACGGGTCTCATAAAGCATCATCTTGCCTAATTGGCCTCCGCCTAAAATTCCAAGTTTAAAATCTGAAGAGAAGTAATCCATATAAATATTGCTTTTAGGAGTTTAAAAACGCCTTAAGTGGCACAAAAATACGGTTAAATCTTAGAAACCAATTCCTTTCTATTTAAAAACACAGGCCAATACCTTATCTTTGCCAACCTTGATAATTTAAGAAAATTGATACAACTTCACGACAAGATTTTTACGCCGTACCTGAACGAAACGGAAATACAACAGGCCGTAGCGTCTGTTGCCGAAAAGATTGCGGCAGATTATAAGGATGAGACTCCTATATTTGTTGGGGTCTTAAACGGGTCGTTCATGTTTGTGTCAGATTTTCTAAAGGCATACCAGCACCCTTGTGAAGTATCCTTTGTAAAATTAAGCTCTTACCAAGGCTTGACCTCAACCGGAATTGTAGAAACCCTTTTGGACCTTCCTGCTAATCTTGAGGGTCGTAGCGTTATTATTTTAGAGGATATTATAGATACGGGACGTACGCTTCAACAATTGGTTCATCTTTTTTCAAAAACCAATGTAAAAGAGTTTAAGATAGCAAGTCTTTTTTATAAACCGGATGTATATAAGGGCGAGTATACCATAGATTATTTTGGATTGGCCATACCTGACAATTTTATTGTGGGTTATGGACTTGATTACAATGAACTTGGAAGAAATTTAAAAGAAGTATACCAACTAAACCAGAAACATATGATCAATCTTGTACTCTTTGGAAAGCCAGGTGCGGGTAAAGGTACCCAGGCAGAATTCTTAAAAGAGAAGTACAATCTAAAACATATTTCTACGGGAGATGTCTTTAGATATAATATTAAAAATGGAACGGAACTGGGCACCTTGGCCAAGTCCTATATTGATAAAGGAGAATTGGTGCCGGATGAGGTTACCATTAAAATGTTGCAGGAAGAAGTAGAGAAAAATTCCCAGGCAGACGGATTTATATTTGACGGTTTTCCAAGGACTGCTGCGCAGGCAGAGGCTTTGGACAATTTTTTGGAATCCAAGGATATGGCCATCAATGCCACAATTGCCTTGGAAGCCAATGATGAAGTATTGATAGAGCGTTTGTTGGAACGCGGTAAAGTAAGTGGTCGTAGCGATGACCAGGATGTTTCCAAGATCAGAAACCGTTTTGATGAATACAATATCAAAACAACCCCGGTAAAGGAATTTTATGAAGCACAGGGCAAGTTTTACAGTGTAAACGGCATAGGAACTATTGCGGAGATTACCGAGCGTCTTACCAAAGTAATCGAAGAGATAAAATAACATTATTCCATTGGTGCCCCATCAAGGCACCAAAAGGAGTGAACAGCACTAAAATCAATGACCGAAGGTAATTTTGTAGATTATGTAAAAGTAGGTTTGGCCTCTGGTAAAGGGGGCAAGGGATCAGTACATCTACACCGTGAAAAATTTATTACCAAAGGCGGACCTGATGGAGGTGACGGTGGACGTGGAGGCCATGTGATCATACGGGGTAACCAAAATTTGTGGACCCTAGTTAATTTTAAGTTCAAGAAGCATTTTAAGGCGGGTCATGGTGAGCATGGTAGTAAAAGCCGAAGCACCGGCGCAGACGGTGAGGATGTGTATTTGGATGTACCTTTGGGTACGGTGGTCAAGGATTTTGAGACCAAAGAAGTCCTTTTTGAAATTACGGAACACGGCGAGGAAAAAATTATCTTGAAAGGTGGCATGGGCGGACGAGGAAATTGGCATTTTAGAAGTTCAACCAACCAAACACCTAGATATGCCCAGCCAGGTGAGGATGGACAAGAAGGAGATTTTTTATTGGAGTTGAAAATACTTGCGGATGTAGGTTTGGTAGGTTTTCCCAATACCGGAAAATCTACATTATTGTCGGTTATAACTTCGGCTAAACCTAAGATTGCAGATTATGAGTTTACGACTTTAAAGCCTAACCTGGGTATTGTGGAATATAGGGATTTTAAGAGTTTTGTCATGGCCGATATTCCCGGTATTATAGAAGGTGCTGCAGAAGGTAAAGGTCTGGGCCATTACTTTTTAAGGCATATAGAACGCAATGCAACTTTGCTTTTCCTTATACCGGCAGATAGCAATGATATAAGTAAGGAATATGAAATCCTGTTAGATGAATTAAGACGTTACAATCCAGAATTGTTGGACAAGGAACGATTAATCTGTATTTCTAAATGTGATATGCTTGATGAGGAACTCATGGAGGAAATGAAGGCGGAACTCGATAATGAGTTTGGTAACACTCCGTTTATGTTTATCTCTTCTGTGGCCCAAATAGGAATTGTTGAATTAAAAGACAAACTTTGGGCAATGCTTAACGATTAAGAATCTTTAAAATGAAGCAGTATTTAAAAAATATTGTTGAAATTAACGATAACAAAAAAAGTAGGGTATTTGCTTATTGCATACAAGCATTAATATTTATTTCAATAGTGTCGTTTTCCTTTGAAACGGTTCCTGACCTTAAACCTTTTACCAGAAAAGTGCTGCGGGCCATAGAAATATTTTGCGTAGTCGTTTTTTCCATTGAATATCTATTACGGATTTATGTGGCTGATCATAAGGGAAAGTTTATTTTCAGTTTTTATGGCATCATAGATTTTTTGGCAATACTGCCGTTTTACCTTTCGCTTGGTATTGACCTAAGGTCGTTAAGGGCATTGCGTTTCCTTAGGCTGTTTCGTATTCTTAAATTAATGAGGTATAATAGGGCCATTAGACATTTTACAAAAGCTATTTCCATGGCAAAGGAGGAAATACTATTGTTCTTGATCGTTACCTTGATCTTAATTTATTTTTCTGCCGTTGGAATTTATTATTTTGAGCATGAAGTGCAACCAGAAAATTTCTCATCTATATTTGATAGTCTTTGGTGGGCAATAATAACACTTACTACCGTTGGTTACGGGGATGTTTACCCTATAACCGCAGGGGGCAAGGTGTTTACCTTTTTTATCCTAATGATCGGTTTGGGTATTGTTGCCATTCCAACGGGTATTATCTCATCTGCACTTACAAAGTCTGTTGACAAAAAAGAAGCTGAATAAAAATTACGGCCCCTTATTTAGTATTTGGGGATAAAATTTTAATAGTCCCTTAATCGAATAGCGACCTAAAAATCAATTTCACGCATATATTTTCTGTAATTTTAAGAAATTGCAACGGTATGAGAACTTTACTTTTTAGTACATTATTACTCCTTTTTGCCTCTTGTGGGTCTATAAAGGTCAACTATGATTATGATGGACAAACGGATTTTACTTCCTATTCCACCTATAACTATTTTGGGGATATGGAGACCGGTCTTAGTCAATTGGATGAAAAAAGATTAATGGATGCTTTGGATGCCACACTGGGTGAACAAGGATATATGTTTGCCGAAGAGCCAGATGTTCTTATTAATATTAAAAGTACCGTTTTTAGTACCCAACAAGGCAATAATGTCGGGGTTGGTTTAGGTGGTGGTGGAGGTCGCGTTGGTGGCGGAGTTTCTATAGGTATACCTGTTGGCGGTCCAAAAATGACCAGAGAACTTCAAATAGACTTTGTTGATGCCAATAAGGACATGCTTATTTGGCAAGCTATTAGCGAAAGCCCTTTTCGTGAAGGCGATACACCTGCAGAAAAGTCTGAGAAATTACAGGCAGTTGTGGACAAAATTTTTAGCAAGTACCCACCAGAATAAAATTATTTAACCCGAACAACATAGGTAGCAATAGGTTCATTATTCGCAGTAATGTGTACATCATATAAGCCTTTCCTATCAAAATATTGCACCAGGCCCATTACGTTTGCTTTTCGTTGTACTTCTGAATTGATGTCTATTTGATTGCCATATTTGTTTATCAATACTTGTAGCTTCCCAGTGAAGGTTTTGGGAACTTGAATGTGAAACGCAATACTGTCCCCTTTTTTTATAGAACTATGCATTTTTTCAGGTAGGACAGGTATTAATGATTCTCTAAAGGCTTCTTTATATATAACAGGGCCTTCTAGAAATTCCGTAAAGGATATATTCGGTTTTGGATAGGAATTATTTGGTATTAGGGGGTAGTGGTTTTTAATGAACAATGTTGGTTCGGCCAGATAATAACCATCAAAATATTGTGAAGAAAATCTTGGCGTTCCGTTATCTATTATAGTTTCCCCAGCAGACCAAGTGGCATCGCACACGTACCATTTGCCTCCTATTTCAATGCTGTTCCAAGAATGATTGGGCATACTATTTTCAGTTAACTGTAATGTAGGCGTGCGTCCATAGCCGTCAATTATTGTACATCTAAACCCCGCCAAGTTGGCCATTTCCTTTACCAAATAGGCGTACCCTGTGCAGGCTGTTTTGCGCTCGTTTAGTAATTTATGAAAGACTTTAGGGGTAATAGTATGGTTCCACTTTAGAAAGGCGTCCCTGTCCTTTGCAAATCTCTTTCTCTTATTGCTTATTTTAAGGTAGGATGCATAGTCATTTTCTATTGCGGTGCCGATCCAAGTGTATATTGCCCTAAATTTTTCTACGTCCGTTTGTAATGTTGACGTCAAATGATGTACAAGGACAGGTAGATTTTTAAGACTACTGTCCTTGTACACATGGGCTATACTATCGGCCTTTTTAAAATCTACCAATATAAAATCAGCACGCTGGGCATGTAAAACATTAGCAATAAAAACGATAATAAGGAAAGTGACCCTCATTATTTAAAAATGGCAATGAATTTTTGAAATATATTTTTCTTACTGGTATATGTACCGTCAATAACCACTTCGCCCATAAGTTCAACATCATAGGTATCAAACTTTAATTGAATGTCAATTGTTGAGGTCTTACTTTTTTTAATGGTATATTCTTGTGTTTCATAACCAAGAAAACTAAATACTAGAACATCGTCTACTTCCAATTGATCGGGGAATTCAAACTTGCCGTCAAAATCTGTTTGTGTACCAACAGTAGTGCCCTTAAGGATTACGTTTACACCGGGTAGTGGTTCGTTAGATTCATCTATAATGGTACCAATAACCAAATATTGTTCTTGTACTGTGGAAACCTTGCCCGTGTTGTTAACAACATTAGCGGTAATTTCCGTTTGCGGATTGGTAAGTGCAGGCTCTTGGGCACTGATTTTATTCGTGCACAGCGCCAATAGGGAAAAGCCCATTATACCTATACTTTTAGAAACTAAGGTATTGTTCATTGGTAGCGTTTTA
This sequence comes from Maribacter sp. MAR_2009_72, assembly GCF_007827235.1. NCBI lineage: Bacteria > Pseudomonadati > Bacteroidota > Flavobacteriia > Flavobacteriales > Flavobacteriaceae > Maribacter > Maribacter sp. MAR_2009_72. The sequence goes on from NZ_VISB01000001.1 coordinate 3,613,222, forward strand.
TATTTATAGGTCCTCAATTGAGATGGTTTAAAGCGGCCACATGTTTTACTTGTGGCAGTGGATAGGTAACGCACAAGTTCCTTATCGGTAAATTGGGTAAAATCAATAACTTCTTTTTGGCAACTTGTACAGAACCCTCCAATTTCAGTACTGCTAAAATTAGTAAATTTTTCATTGCATGGTGTGCTCAGGCCAATGGTCATATTACGCTTCATAATTTGTGGTTTTATAATTGTACCCCTAATCTATCATATTACCAAATCACTCGAAACTAACAATGAGTAAAGCTGCACTTTGAGTGAGTTTGCAAGCCTATTACTTGTCATATCTTAAAATTAAATGGCTCGTTACATTCCGGTAGTTGAGAATATAGTATTCTAAAACGTTTTTATATCGTTTATTTAAAACAATGCGTAAAAAGACACTATTTACTTCGACTTTAAAATCTAATTCATAAAATGAAAATTTTATCTTTTTACAGCAGGTTTGATAGTATTTTCCAGCTATAATGAGGAGACCATAACTACTGAAGAAGTTTAAAAAGCTCTAGGTTATATACCGGCAAAAATGGATACTGTCCAAAATCGTAAATCTGATTTATATTCTATTGAAAATAGAATTTGGATGAGATTACAGAATTACCCGATGATCGAAGAAGCTTTTATCCCATAAAAAAAAGGCACTATTTGTAGTGCCTTTTTTTGTTATAAAATTATGTGATTATTCCACTTGTACACGAATACCCTCACTATGGCTTTTGAACTCAGGGGCGTACATGCTTTCAATAGTGGTTATGCCATTACTAAAGTTACCTGCGTTGTTTACGCGTACATCATATTCAAAAACAAAGTTGCCTTTTGGTAGGTAATCAAAGAAAAAGTTAGTGCTGGCATCCTTGGTACTTTCATAATAACCAAGTCCGTCTTGCCATTTATAACTGGAGAGTACATTTACCGGTTCAAAACCGGCAGCTCTCATATCTTTCATATGAACAAATTCCATTGGCCTGTCAGATGACAATTCTATTCTTATGCGAACCAAGTCTCCAACCTGTAACAAAGTATCGTCCTTTACTTCTGAAATGACCTCGCCCGTAGGGGTGTTTTTCTTTAAGAAGATTTTTTTCTTTAAAGCAAGTGGAGTGTTTGCACCGGTAATGTTGTCCAAATCCTCAAAATATTGCCAGTATAAAGCTCCCCAAGCTATTCCCTTACCTTTTTTATTTATCTGGACCTCACCCATTTTTGGGCTAATTTCGTTACCGTTCCATGATGTTTTGAAATATCCGGTACCGGCTTCTATTTTAACATCTTCCAATGTTGAAGGATTAATGGGATTGCCTCCAATTTCAACATCAACCGCTTCGGAAACGGATAACCAATCATTGCCTTTAAGCAATAGGGCGTATATAGCTTCTGTAGTGGCCTTGGTGGTGCTCCATTGGTTGGTCTGCTTGTGTTTGAGCAACCAAATTTTAAGATTGTCCAAAACTTCTACATCCGTGGGCGTTACTTCAGAAAAAGCTTCGATCAGTAATGCTTGTGTCTCAATAGGGGCTTGATACCAAAACCAAGAACTGGTATTGTTTTTCCAGTACATTCCCAAATCATCACTAACAATACTATTCTCTTTTAAAGCGCTCAATATTTTAACTGCTGTTTTGGTATCGCCCATACGGTGCAGGGCCAATGCCAACATGCCTTGTGCATATAACCCTTTTTTCTGCCAATATTGTTGTGCTTGTGTTACATAATAGGTTATTATTTTTTCTACTTTTTGAGAAGTTGCCACATCCGGGAAAAAGCTTCTCATGTATAAGTAATGAACCTGATATATACTTAAATGATCATCATTGATATTTGAGTAATTTCTTAACATTCTCTCATGTTCCTTTACAAATTCCGTATCTAGATATTCTAGTGCATTTATGATTATCCTATTGTTATTTGTTTTGTTAAGCGCACTGACGTTCAAATGCTTTAATTGTCCAAAACCGGTAAGAATATGTTGTGTTATATAACGGTTGTCCGGACCTCCTTTAAACCAGGCCCAGGCGCCATTGGAATTTTGGTTTTGGGTTAGTTTTCTTAATGCGATGCCTTCTTCGTTTTTCATCTTATTTAAATTGAACAAAAGGCCTATCCGTTTTTTTTGTTCCTTTTCTGATTGTGCATCACGCAACCATGGGGTTTCCTGAATAAGCAATGATTTTAACTCTTGGTTTTTTTCAAGATTGCTCATCAAAATATCTTCATTTGCCCATTGATCGAATACATCGCGAATTCTAGGGTTACTGTTTGCAATATGGCTTGCCAATGTGTTTGCATAAAACCTGGAGAAAATCTGTTCATTGCAATCATAAGGGTATTCCATTAAATAGGGTAGGGCCTGTATGGCATACCATGCAGGATTGGAGGTCATCTCCAAAGTCAGTTTATGGTGTTTTAGTGTTGTAGATTGGTCTGTGTTCTTTAATTTGTTCAGGGTAAAAGTTTTAGATTGATTGCCTCTTATCCACATTGGTAACGTTTCAGTCACTAAAGTTCTATTGGAAAGAACGGGCAACATATTTTGTTCCCCATCTGAAAATTCACCGGTTTGTGCAATTATTTTATACTGAACGGATTGTACCCCTTCTGGAATCTTTAACTGCCATGACACTTGAGTGTTGTTAAGTGAATCTACCCGAAACGATATGTCCTGATTGGATTCTGATAGCACATCCATAGAAATATCCTTGTTGGTTAATGCATCCGTTAACGCCAACGTGGCTTTCCCAGAAAGCTTTTTCGTAGTTAGATTGGCAATCTTTGTACTGATGGTAATTACGTCTCCCTCCCTTAAAAACCGTGGGGCATTGGGAACGACCATTAATTCTTTTTGGGTAATCGTTGATAAATTGACAATGTTACTTTGTAAATCTGCTGTATGTGTAAGCAATTGTACATTCCATTTTGTCAATGCTTCTGGGGAATTAAAGCTAAAGGTTACATGACCGTCCTTATCTGTGCGAAGATCTGGGAAAAAGAATGCGGTTTCCTGTAAATTTTTGCGAATAGCAACCTGTTGTGGTTGTACCGTATTCTGAGTAGTTTCCGTATTATTCTCTGCTGTCGCCTCACTCTCTTCTTGTATTGTATTTACACTGTCGGGAATACCACTTCCAGTGATAATTACCTCATCTAATTTAGCATTGGAATCTTCAAGGCTTGAAACCATTGGGGCAGACTTTTGCGCATACCCTTTTCTGCTTTCATAGAAACCATAATTGATTCTGTTTAAATTAAACCCAAACCAATTGAGTTCATCAAAAATTAAGGATGAGTAGCTAATATTAGGGTAACTGAGATAGTTTTTAAAACTACCCGTTGCAAAACTATTTTGGGCATTTAATCTAATCCTTGAAAAATATGTGGGACGATCAAACGGATTAAAACTCCAATTATGGGTTGTAAACTGGTCAAGAGAGCTGTCGTACATGCTTGCCAAAAGTTCTGCGGCAACTTTATCACCTTTGTTTCCCTTTATTTTGAACGACCACGTTTCATCCGTACCGGGAGCAAGTTTATCCCTAAAGGTCAAGGTTTCTATTTGTAAATCTGTGTTTGGGTACGGTACTGGTATAATTAAACTTTCCGCATGAAATGAATTTTTATAGGCGTATCTATAATGCACTGCAAAACCACCCAAATCTTTTTTTGTTACGGGAAGTGTTATTGTCTTTGATGTACTAAGGTTGATCAGCATTGAGTCCACAATTTCATGATCTTTTTCAATATAAACCATTACATCAAGTTCGTTGGCATTCGTTAAAAATGTAATTTTCGCCTTTTGGCCAATGGCATATTTCGGTTGATCAGTTTTAACCTGAAACAATTGGTTATCCGCCAATTTGTTGTCATTATCGGTAAGGGTCAATTGTGCTATATCTTTTACGGGCTGTCCAAACTTATCCTTCGTTTCCAGTTCCATTACATAATTGCCCGACCGCCATTTCTTTAATTTATCCAGGGTTATGGTAGTTGTGTTCGCAGTATTGAAATTGGTTTTCCATACCATTTTTTCTTTTTCCCATTGAGCAGGGTCGTCTTCATTTTTGTAAGCATCATACGGATATAGTTCCTTAAACTCCTGTTCCGTAAACCCACTATAATCTGGGGCTGGCCATGGTCTGGAACGTAATACATTGGTAGGTGCTTGTAATTTATAAAGTTTAATGGTACCGGTAGACGAAACTGGCATACCATTTAAATTGGTGCTCTTAATACTGAACTGGGCATCTTTAGTTTCCTTATCCAATACCTTAGGAAGCAAGAGCTTTACATTTAATACATGATAACCTACCTTGACAGTTGTAGTAGCGCTTCGGGTTTCACCGTTAATATCCGTTACATCGGCAGTGATTTCATAGTTAAATATGGGGAGGTCTACCTTGTTCATGCTTTCATCGGGCAAAGCCTTAAAATGTATGGAATAATTACCATTATCGTCCGTTATGGTCTCGCCCTGTACTATTTCCTGTGGTGTATTTTGGATTTGAGGCCTACGCCAATAATACCAAACGGGTAGGTCAACAATTCTTTTGACACGGTATACGACCTTTGCATTGGTAATGGCGCTGCCCGCATAAGCCATGGCCTTACCTGTTACGGTTATACTATCGTTTACTTTATAGCTGTCGCTGATCGGTTTAAAGTCCGTTTCAAATTTTGGTCGTTTGTACTCTTCAACGGAAAGTGGATGATAGCCATTAATTTCAATATCGTCCGAATAAATTTGTAGCGCATACCTTCCCGTAAGTCCATCATTGGGTAATACAAACTCACCTGAAAAAGAACCATAGTCATTGGTAACCTTCATTTGGCTTGATATCATTTGGCCATTGGCGTTAAAAAGTGCTATTTCTAGGGTAGTGTCCGTAATAATACTTGAATCTCCATTGCTTTGCTGTACCGCGATTCCTTTAAAATATATGGGTTGCCCAGGCCTGTATATACTTCTATCGGTAAATAAAAAGCATGTGTTGGTTTCGGACTCATTGGTGTCATTATAACTTCTGCCTAAATAATAATTGTCAAAGTAGGCTGTTTCATTACTCTTTGTAACGATTATATTGTTATTGCCCCATGTATCCTTGTCTTTTTTTATTGTTATGTTTCCTAAATCATTGCTGGTAAAGGTTTCGCTTTTTTGGGGTGCATTATAATTTTTTCTGTAATGAAAGGTAACGGTTGCCCCGGCAATGGGTCTGCCGTTATTGCGGTCCAGAACATGATAGGTTTGGTGTGTATTGGTTTGTGTTTCGTTTACCGCAAAATCCGTTACCTGTACTACTTCATAACTGTAAGCAGATGCTTTTGAATCTTTAGGCTGTAGAAGAACTATATATTGACCATTGTTCAATGCTGGTATTGAAATTTCAGTACTATGGGTCTGGTGGTCATTTTCCGTGGTTAAGGCGGCATTCCATGATTGCGCTATTGGTAACGTTGAAATCAGTGCTAATTTTTCGTCCTCATTATATAGCTCATTCAATTTTTCCAACGCTGTTCTTGAAATAGAATGCGCCGTTAACTCAATATGTTCAACGTTTTTATAGGTTACCAATAGTCTACCCACCGTGTTGTTTGGAATATATTTTTCATACGTAACATGTACGAATGGAGTGGTAATTTCATTTTTAAGGGCGATAGATTTTTCTGCAGCCCTGCTATTTGGAAATTTGGCAATAATCTCATCACAAATTTTTACGGCTTCCTTTAATTTCCATTGGTGTTCATTGGCAGACCGTGGATTGTACAGTCCTCCTATTTCCTTGTATCGTTCGGCAATTTCATAGAGGTACAAACCTGCATAAGGACTATTACGTATTCCGTCAGCCGTATTTTTTAAAACATTTATCAAAATTTCATCCTTGTTGGAAAAAGTAGCATGTTTGTGGGTGTACAATAGACGCTCAATATCTACTAAGGTCAGGGGCGCCAGATCAGGATTGCCAAAGTGAAAGGCCGTTAACTGACGGTAAATTTCCAACGCTTTAGATTGCAGTGAAACCGATTGTTCCTTATCAATTTCCATTGTACTAAATGTATATGCATCACATAACATTTCAGCGGTATTGATTTTAAAAACTTCTAACGGTTTTTGAATGCTGTTTTCACTTGTGGTGTAAAAGGATAATGCCGTATGGGCCAACAAATCAAAAAGTGTAGGCCTGAACGTGCTAGAATTTTTTTCCTCTTCCAATATCGTGCTAAACGTTGCAATGGGAGTAGCCTGTAAATCTGCCGGATTCGCCAGGGAAGCTTGAAAATTTTGATCTATTTCCTGAAATAGTGTGTGCAAGTCCCACGTTCTGAAATCTACCGTATCCACTTTTTGTGCTGTAGTAGTACGATTATAAAATCGATACCTGTTCGCTTGAAAGTATTGCCAATAAATGTTTGCCAGATAACTATGGAGAATATTTTTGACGACACCATTAGAATCATCGATTTCCATTTTAAAATCATTGACAATACTTAACTCGGCATCTTCCTTTAAGGTTAGCCCATACCTGGATTTATGCAGTAGGGCCTTTATAATTTGAGTTTTATTGCCTTCCTGTTTTGCTTTTTTGGAAATGGACTCTACAAGTTCAAGTGCGGATTTGGTCAAATTGTCGTCCTGCAATTTTTCTACTTGTTCCCAAAGGGTCGTATAGTCATCATTTTGCTGTGCATTGCCAATTTGGGCAAACAAAAAAATACCGAGAATGATATGTAGTCTTTTCATATATGTAAAATTACAATACAAAACTGTGCCAAATTTATTATTCAATCAACCTAAAATTAGTAAAAGGTATTTTTGGGTTAGTAAGCTGTTCTTTAAAACTGACCACTATTGTTTTAGGGCTGTTGGCAGTTCATAAATCGTTAAAAGTACTTAGCGTAATTGTGTAGTTGAATAGGTTTCAAAATATTCCTTAACCTGTTCTATGTGCTTTTCTTTGGCTTCTTGATCTAGCCAACTTGCTTTAAAGCCGTTGATCGCCAACTGTTTTAATTGGGTTGTGGATAAATTCAATGCCTTAGCGGTCTCATAGTAGTTCTCATTCATATATCCTCCAAAATATGCGGGATCATCTGAATGTATGGTTGCCAAAATCCCTTTATCCAACATTTTGGCTACGGGATGGTCTTCTAATTTTTGAACGACCTTTAGTTCTAAATTGCTTAAAGGACATAGCGTTAATGGAATTTGTTCCATTACCAAGCGTTTTACTAATATTTCATCATCCACACAACGATTACCATGATCAATACGGATAACCTTTAAGAGGTCCAATGCTTCATAGATATACTCTTTTGGTCCTTCCTCGCCAGCATGGGACACCAATTTGTACCCTTGTGCTGCCGATGCTTTGAAAACATTGATAAACTTACTTGGGGGATTGCCCAACTCCGAAGAATCCAGGCCTACACCATCTATCCATTCCTTAAATGGCAAGGATTCTTCCAATGTTTTAAAAGCGGCCTCTTCGCTTAAATGTCTTAGGTAGGACATAATCAGTTTAAATGTAATGCCATATTCCTGTTCACCTTTTATTAGGGCATTATAGATTCCATTAATTACCACTGAAAACGGAACACCTCTTTCTGTATGCGTTTGCGGGTCAAAAAATACTTCTACATGAACAACGTTTTGTTGATGTACTTTTTTTAAATATTCATAGGTTAATTCAAAAAAATCTTGCTCATGGAGCAAGACTTGGGCACCTAGATAATACAAGTCTAAAAACTCCTGTAGGTTATTGAACTTATATGCTTTTTTTAAATCTTCAACAGATTTATATGCCAATTCAATATTGTTTCTCCTTGCAATCTTGAACATAAGATCCGCTTCCAAGCTCCCTTCAATATGTAAATGTAGTTCTGTTTTAGGAATACCTTGTATTAGTTCTTTCAGGTGAGATGGGTTCATAGGCAGATTAATTTTTATTGTCCTCAACAGTAAATTGGAACGGTTTATAAATTTACATATCTAATGTCAATTATACCGGTCCTAGATTTTTTAATTAAGGGATAATACTTTGGATACGATCCAAGTGATATTTGCCAGTTTTATTTTTTGATTACATAGGTAAAACCGACTGCGATGTAAACGTAACACGTTAGTGCTCCCAAGTAATGGCCAATTTACCACGGGTTCGTTTTTTTTCCAGTATATGTATGGCCTTAGGAATTTCCAGGTAACTAAATTCTTGTGCTATATGCACATCAATTTTTTTGTCCGCTATAAGTTGTGCCAAGGTTTCCAAATCTTTCTTATCTGGCATAGCCGTAAATTGAGCCAATGGATATTTGCTGAACGCTTTTCTAAGAAGTAGCGATATCATTTTGTTCATGGTGGTAAAACCTATAATGACACCTCTTTTACCTAAACGCTTATAGTCCGTATGTCTAAAATTGCCATGTGCATCGATTACTAAATCATAGACCTTGTTGTGAAATTGTATATTTTCTTTGTCATAGGCAATGACGTCATCTGCACCAAGTTTCTTTACAAAAGTTTTATTTTTATCCGAACAGATTGCCGTTACCTTTGCACCATAAGCTTTTGCGACCTGGACAGCAAAATGGCCTACACCACCTGAAGCTCCGTTAATGAGCACCGTTTCAGATTTTTTCAAATTTCCATGGGTAAGCAGTGCCTGTAATGCCGTGGTCCCTGCCATTGGTAGGCAAGCCATTTTTGGTACGTTCATTGTATTGGGAAAGTGGGCACACTTATTTTCAGGAATTGTAACATATTCAGCAAAAGCAGCACCTGGGGTACGTTCTCCAAAAACCATATCGCCTACTTGAAACGTTGTTACTTGGGAACCAATTTTGGTGACTTCACCGGCAAAATCCGCTCCAAGGACTTTATTTTTGGGTTTGATCAGTCCAAATGCTAGACGTGTTAAATAGGGTTTTCCTCTTAATATATGCCAGTCAGCAGGATTTACGGAATTCGCCTTTATGTTAACAAGTAGTTCAGTGGCATTAGGTTCAGGTGTTGATATATCCTTTAATTCAAGAATTTCCGGGCCGCCATATTTTAGTTTTACGTAAGCTTTCATAAGGGGTATTTGCTGTTTTTGTATTTGTAGGCATTTCCCCTAATCCGTTACGGTTTTATAGCGGTAGTTTATTCATTATCAATACATACTACCATGTTATGTCTGAATAATATAAGAATTCATAACCCATTTCAACACTGAGCATGGGGTCAAAATTGTATTTTTCAACTTCCGCCACATTATATCTAAGGCCAGCTTTTTTGGCATAGGAAAACAAGTTTTTAAAATTGACCTTGCCACTGGCGCCAATTTCCATATCGTCCTTGGTATGCCAGCTAAAGAAGCGTCCGGGATAATTGTTAATGTAGGCAATGGGGTCTGCATTTCCCATTCTCATCCATTTGAAAAGATACGTGGTTTGGATTGTAAAGGCATAACTATACTAGATTCCCTTTTCATTTTTACCCGATTATACACGTTCCTATACTTCAATAATATAAAACCTGCCTTTATAAAATTGCCGTTACATTATTTTAGTTTTTTTTCGGTTGGTTTTAGGTGTGGGTCTTAATGATGCACAAGCTACTATGGATTTCCAATAAACATGAAAGTAGTTTCTTGAATGCAATTACATGGATTTTAAAAGTCCGCCATCTATGGGGATGTTGGTTCCAGTAATATAAGCGGCATTATCAGAAGCTAAAAAAGCTGCCAAATATCCATATTCAATGGGGTCACCTATACGTTGTAACGGTACTTTGGATTCCATATCTTTCCTTACCTGACTTTGTGCAATACCTAATTGTTCCGCTTTTTTTGCATTCAACTGAGCTATACGGTCGGTATCAAAATAACCGGTCAGCACATTGTTCACCGTTATTTGATATTTGCCCACATCCGTGGCCAATGATTTTGCCCAGGTTACTACAGCGGCACGAATTGTATTGGACAGGGCCAAATAAGATAAAGGTTCTTTAACCGATACGGATGCCACATTAATGATACGGCCCCAATTTTTTGCAATCATTTGCTTCAGTGCCAATTCTGTGGTGAAGACTACGGTTTTAAAAAGTAGATCAAAAGCCTCTTGGTAATCCGAAACATTTTTTTCAAGCGCAGAACCTGCCGAAGGGCCTTGGGTATTGTTTACCAGAATATCGACGGAATTATGTTCAAAATAGTTACTGATGCTGTTTTGAAAATCATTAAAATCATTGAAATCTACCACCAAAAACTGATGTTTCTGCCCTGTCTCCTTTGGTAGGGCTTCAACAATATCACGTAGCTTATCTTCACTATGTGACATTAATGTGACACTGGCACCACTTGCTGCCAATTGCTGGGCAATGGCCTTACCTATACCACCACTACTGCCACCTACCAATGCTTTTTTATTTTGTAAGGAAATGTTCATGTTCTACGTTATGTTTTTCTATTACATTACTGCCTTTTTCCCTTAGAAAATAGGGATATAAAACTTAAAAAATCATCTGTATTCTTCACGTGTGGGACTAAACACATCCAATAATTTACAGTCTGTCAATGCTTTGCCGCTATGCTTTTGATGAGGTGCAATGATAACGATATCCCCTGGACCGTAAATTTTGGTGTCACCATCCAGCGTAAATTCAAAATCACCTTCCATTACATGCATGATCTGTTCGTTCATATGGGCGTGTTCCGGTACTATCGCATCTTTTTTTACTTCCCAAAATGCAATACTCATATGTTGGGAATGTACCAACTTGCCATGGTAATCGGGCATAATTTCTTTAGAAGGAATATTGGAAAGATTTAAGCTCATGTGTTGTTTTTTACCAGACTAAGATAAACCAAACGATTGCAAAAGAAAAGCCTCTTTGGTTATTCCAAAGAGGCTTTTCTTTTTTGAATGAGCGTTCCTTATGGGTTCTTGCTGTCATAATCCCAACCAATTACCACAAACTCACATCTACGGTTCCATTCATGATCTTCTTCGGTACAATCTTGCTCAGTGGCGCATTTCACAATAGGCTTAGATTCCCCATATCCTTTTGATACGATCCTACCGGATTCAATCCCGTTCTTTACCAAGAATTCCTTTGCGGAATCTGCACGTTTTTGAGAAAGTTCCTTATTGTATTTACCATTGCCCCTAATATCGGTATGGGTTCCTATTTCAATGATCATACCCGGATTATTCTTCATTACATCTATAACTGTTTTTAAGCGCTCCCTAGATTCCCTTCTTAAGTACCACAGGCTATAATCAAAATGGATTTCCTCAGTTTTTATTATGGTGCGGTCGGTTTCCTTGACCAAGGCGGTTTCACTGGCTAAGGCATTCTCTATTTTTTTGGCAACTGCTTGTTCCGCCCTAACTTTCTCTTGAAGGCGCTCTTTTTCTTTACGTTCTTTTTCTTCTATGGTACGCTGTGCCAGTAATTGTTTTGCCTTTTTTTCTTCTTCCAGTTTTTTTATGGCCAAAGCTTCTGCCCGTGCTTTTTCTTCCGCTAGCTTTTTTTGCTTTGTTATGGCTTGGTTTTTTTCACGTTCGGTAATAGAATATAAATACATGGACGCATCTTTTATAGCGCTACGTACTTTATCGGTAATTACGTTTCTCATATTTGATTCATATCCGGCTTTTTCAGCTTTTAGGGTATATGCGGTCTCGCAGTCGGCATCAAAAGAAAAAGCTCCATCTTCTTTTGTGGTAACGGTCATGATAAGGTTGTTTGCGTTGTCCAGATATAGGACATTGACACCTGCTAGGGGCAGGGTGGTGGTGCGGTCGGTTATAGTTCCGGTGATATATTGCTTGCAATTTTCTATGGTAAGTTCTTTGGTGACGGTAAATTTATAGATGTCATCGCTTCCTTTACCCGTTGGCCTATTGGAAGCAAAATACCCTGTTTTGCCATCGTTGTTCAGCACATAGGAAAAATCATCATAACCACTGTTAACAGGTAAGCCCAAATTATCCGGATGCTGCCATACTCCATTGTCACTTTTGGAAATAAAGACATCCAATAGACCAAAACCTGGGTGTCCGTTAGAAGAAAAATACAATGCTCCATCAGAGGATATAAAAGGAAATTGTTCTTTCTTATCGGTGTTGATCAAAGCACCTAAATTTATAGGAGCACCATAGGAATCGTCTGATTGTATAGTGACCTCATAAATATCGAGCGAACCAAAACCACCCGGTCTATCCGATGAAAAATAGAGTTTAGTGCCATCTGCGCTTAGGGTTGGATGTTCATTGGAATATTCATCACTATTAAAGGGCAGTTCCGTAATATGCTTCCATTCACCGTCTTCCAATATGGCACGGTATATTTTAAGGTTGGATATCTTACGGTCATCGGTCTTGCGTTTCCCGTTTTTAAAATTGTTACGGGTAAAGTAAAGGGTTTTTCTATCTGATGAAAGTGTAAAAGTCCCCTCGTGTAATCGCGTATTTACTTGGCCGGGAAGTTCACTACTTAAACTATCTCCCCACATTTGTTTTTCCAATGGATGGGTATAAATATCAAGGTATTGTTGATTGTTCCACCGGTAAGTTTTGGATTTCGAATTTTTATGTGCGGCGGTATACCACATTTCGTTTCCAATTGGCATGGCCCCAAATTCTGATGTGCCCGTATTCAGTGCACTGTTTTCAATTGTATATCGTTCACCTATAGCTTTTACATTATCAAGATATGTAGAAGATTGCCTTAATTGTAGCAATTTATCTGTCTGTCCTTCTTTTGAATAATAATCACCAAGCACTTTTTCTGCTTCTTTATATTCCCCTATAGCTTTTAAAGATTGGTTCAATCTAAAGAAATACTCTTCATTGACGGTATCCCCATAATTGGAAATAAGGTAGCGGTACCAACGGGCGGATGCATTTAAATTGAACGTGTGGTAATAGGAATCTGCCAAGTTCTTGATCAATACGCTGCTTTTTTTCATTGGCAACGCCGCTTCATAAAGGGGTATGGCATCTGTATAATATGCTTTTTCAAAAAGGTCATTGGCCCGATCTACCTCATGTTGGCCCCAAATTGTTCCATAGGTTCCCAGTACTGTGATAATGAGTGTTATAGTCTTTTTCATTTTAGTAGAATCTAGGAGATTTGTCATAGCCCTTTTTAAGTCCCCAAAGGTCTAAGTTGAACAGTAGGAAAATTTCATGGGATCCATTATTGAACGACCCAAGGTTAGAAATGGTGTAGTCATAGGCGTAACCAATGCGAAAAGCGGGCAATACTGCAATATTGAACATGGCACTGACAGAATCATCCAATCGATAAGATACCCCGCCCTCAAACCTATTGTTAACCAATGCGTTTATAGAAAGGTCTGCCGTAATTGGTGCCCCCTGTACCATTTTGGTCATTATAGAGGGTTTTATTTTTAAGTCTGAATGAATGTTGAACACATAGCCTGCCATACCGAAAAAATGAATGGCCTCTGCACCAATACGGGTAATGCCATCCCTGTTTTCCAAATGTTTTGAGGTCAATAGATTGGGTATGGATACACCTGCATAGAACTTGTCCCTGGTATAAAATGCGCCGATACCAATATTTGGAAACGTATTGTTTAGATTTTCATTAAATGCCGGGTCATCTTGCACCTCTGGCAGTCTAAAACCATTAAAATTGGTCTGAAACGTTGTGACTCCTCCTTTAAGGCCTAGGCTTATATTACTTTGTTCATTAAGTTTTAGTATGTATGCAAAATCTATATAGATATTATTTTCTTTTAATGAGCCGTCTCCAATATCGTCGGATATTATTGAGGCGCCCATCTCAATTTTTTTTGAAAATGGGGTATGGGCAAAGAAGGTTAGGGTCTTTGGTCCACCTACGGCATTTTGCCATTGGGTTCTATACAACGTCCCAAAATTTAACATGCCCGGCTCGTTGGTGGTATATGCGGGGTTGACCACATTCATATTATACATGTATTGGGTGTACTGTGGGTCTTGTTGTGCCTGAACTTTACAAAGGAAAATTAGCATAGCTATGCAAACAATCCTTAAGTGTTGTAGTGTATTTTGCATTGCTTATCTGTTTAAATATAATCTTCCTTGGACGGGTTCAAAGTTATCCTTGTTGTAATTGATGATATAGAAATAAATACCATTTGGTGCAATGGAAGAACCATTACTACCATCCCATGCGGGATTGTTTTTATCGCCTTTAAATAATGTTGTACCATATCGGTTAAGGATTTCAATGGTATAGTCGGGAAAAATGGTATCAATGTTGGGAACAAAAAAGGTATCGTTTCGATTATCCGCATTGGGAGAAAACCCGTCCGGAATGAAAAAATCATAATCTTCCGGATTACATGCGCTTAAGTCTACATTTACCGGAACACGGGATGCAGAAGAACAACCAGTTGCCGGGTCCCTACTTTCGGCATAATAAACAGTGTCCGTTTGTAATGGGGTATCATTATCAAGTGCAGTACCCCCTGTTTCCGTAAGAAACCAAAAAACGTCATTTTCCATTTCATCTTCCAGGGCCCTAAGTTCTTGCACCGTAGGATTGTCCAATCCACATGCCGTTAGTTCGGTGTCAGATAAATTGGATGGCGCCACGGTTATGATTGTTGGCGTTATTGCCAATCGTTGGCTGCTGGTACAATTTTGTTCATTTAGGATTGCGGCATAATAGGTTTGTCCATCTACCAAGGTTGTGGTTGAATCCAATAAAGTGCCGCTTACATCCGCATTAAACCATATAATGGAATTACCTGCTGGGCTATCTATGGCAATCAAGGATAATGTAGGGTTATCCTCTGCACAAAAGATGGGGGCGGAATTGTTCGTAGTTGGTCCTGAAGGATCGCTTAAAATTGTCAATACACGTATACGGTCGGAACCTTCACAATTATTTGCGGGATCGGTGTTGGATATATAATAATCCTCCCCGTTTTCCAGTAAGGTCGTAATAGGAAGTATATCGGTGTCCGTTGCGGTGGCATAAAATAAAAGCGCTCCATTGGAAGTGACCTCTATATCCATTAAGGTAGGTCCATTGGGATAATCAACCGTACAGAATATCTGTTCTTCGGCTGCTTGAGGAGCTTCTGGTATACCGCCTCTTGAGAAGTTTTCCTGTTCTTCAAAATCATACACTAGACGGCATGGGGTCGTATCATTTTGGGTACTTCGAACACTTGCCGTATAATTTCCTATGGGCAATGCATCCACATCAATTTGATAGTCTGCCGTACCGCCCGTAAAATTAATGGTATTGGTCGTCAATATGGTATTGGAATCCATTTCCATAACATCATAAGTTATGGTATAGGAACCATCACTTAAAACAGGCGCATCTATAATGACATCTATTTGTGTTGCGTCACAATTATTATCTATTTGTAAGTCCAATTGTATAGGGCTAGTAACGGGAATTACAATAAAATTAGCAGTTAGCGGACAGTTGGTAGAATAACTATCCGTTATTGTTAAGTCTATATCATAATCGCCCTCGGCAGCAAAATTTGTATTCGGAATTGTTAAAGATGCAGAACCGTTAGTAAACGTTAAAGGCGCATTGGATATCACTATAGGGTCGCCCGTAGGTAAATTTAAGGTGTAATCGGTACTATACGCACCATTGGCAAAATTGCCATCCTCGTCCAAAATATTGGTAAAGGTTACCGTTGCATCGTTATTCACACAAATATCTTGTAAGGAAACACTTGAATCCGCAGCCAAAAACGTGGTGGGCGGCACTAAAATAGTAGGGCATATGTCCCGCAAAGGCGAAACGCTTTCAATTCCTAGAACGCTAAGCGTTAAAATTCTATTTACAGGTACCAGATCCGGATCTACCATAAAACTACCGCTACCGTTGGTCAATGTCGTAGGGGCTTCCTCTAGCCTACCATCTACGGAATACGTTAATATAAACGAACCATTATGAAAGATTGTGTCGTCATAGGTTAGTTCAACAATATAGTCCGAACCAAAACATACACTTTCTGTAGTAATCTCTCCGTCCAAAACAGGTAATATATTAATGTTGACTACAGAGGACTGTTCTTCACAAACCGGGTGACTGGGGAAAACCGTATATGTAAATGAATAGGTGCCATATCCAAAATTATCGTTCAGTTCCTGAATATTTATAAAAGAATCATTTAAATCACTGAGTTGGTTCGTGCCATTTTCCGACCATGTACCGTTGGGGTCTTCACCAACTAATCTACTGTTCAAATCAAGATTGGTATAGCCAGACAGATCTTCATTGGTACAAAAGGTAAGACTATTGGGTAATCCTGAGTTGGCGGCTGGATGAACTTCCAAAATAACGGTAGATGTACGACTGGCACAACTACTTACCTCGGGTACCGTATAAGTAAATATATAAATGCCCGGACCAGCGGCCTGCGCATTGAAAATATTGTTCTCCAATTGATTGGTTGCTGTACTGGGGTCTTCTTCCCAAAGACCATTAAAATCCTGTACTTTACCATCAATATTACTGCCCAAGAATCCATGCAGGTTAACGTTGGAGTCATCACTACAGGCATTGGCACTGCCATCTATATTATCCTCCCCTGGATAGCCGCCAAGATTAATGGTCACCACTGCAGATTGATTACAGGCGGTATTGGTATAAGTAAATCTATGAATACCGTAATTGTTGATACGCCATAAATCTACTATGCCCGTAGTCTGGTTTAGTGCTACAAAATTTGCGGGGTTGGTAGTAGACCATGTACCACCAGTTGCTGGGGTTCCGCCCAATTGGGCAAAAAGGTCAAAGTTTCTATTGCCTACATCGGCATCTTTGGTACACACATCAATGGTTGTGCTTGTGCCGGCGCATTGTCCATAAACAAAATTATAGGAGCTTAGGACTAATAGCGATACAATTAAAAACCTCAATTTTAAAATGTTCATTTAAGGGGAATTGGTTGGTTGGATGTAATTGTCCATTTTTAAAGGTATTTCGGAAAGACAGGGTGATAAAAAATATGTTGTCAGTTACCAAATTTGTAGGGTGAATACTACTAAACATGATTGTTAAATCTGTTTGGCACATGTATTTGGTCGATCAATTATTGACTTTTATATAGGTATAAAGAAAATGTAGGTGTTGCCAACAATGCGGTTTTTGGGTACATTGGCTATCTTTGACAACTAAAATTAAATAATGCGCATACATTTTATAGCTATAGGTGGGAGTGCAATGCACAATTTAGCACTTGCCTTGTCTCATAAGGGATACCAGGTAACAGGTAGTGATGACGTTATATTTGAACCATCAAGGTCCAGATTGCAGGCAAAGGGTTTGTTGCCATTGGAATTTGGTTGGTTTCCAAATAAGATAGATGCCGGCCTGGATGCTATTGTATTGGGTATGCATGCCAAGGAAGATAATCCAGAATTGTTAAAGGCACAGCAGTTAGGTCTTACCATCTACTCCTATCCGGAATTTTTATATGAACAGTCCAAAAATAAAACACGCGTAGTTATAGGTGGTAGCCATGGCAAGACCACTATTACTTCCATGATATTGCACGTGCTTAATTTTCATGATATAGAAGTGGATTATATGGTTGGGGCACAGTTGGACGGATTTGAAAGAATGGTGCATTTAACGGAGCATAATGATTTTATAGTTTTGGAAGGGGATGAATATTTATCTTCGCCAATAGACAAAAGGCCCAAATTTCATTTATACCAACCTAATATTGCGCTTTTAAGCGGTATAGCCTGGGACCATATCAATGTCTTCCCCACATTTGAAAATTATGTGGAGCAGTTCAGGATATTTGTGGACAGTATCGTTAAAGGAGGCTCAATAACCTACAATGAAGAGGATGTTAACGTAAAAGCAGTAGTAGAGGCCTCTGAAAATGCAATTCGTAAATTACCCTATAGTACGCCAGAGTATTCTGTAGAACATGGAGAAACCTTGTTGGAAACGTCTGAAGGCCCTATGCCCATAGAAGTATTTGGCAGACATAATCTTAGCAATTTGGCAGGTGCCAAATGGATATGCCAAAACATGGGTGTGGACGAGGATGATTTCTATGAAGCCATTGCAACATTTAAAGGGGCGTCCAAACGATTGGAGAAAATAGCGGAAGGCTCGTGCAGTATTGCATACAAGGATTTTGCACATTCACCCAGTAAGGTGGCGGCTACCACTAAAGCGGTCAAAGAACAATATCCTGATAGAAAATTGATTGCATGCTTGGAACTACATACTTATAGCAGCTTTAATCCGGAATTTTTAAAGGAATACAAAGGTGCCCTAGATGACGCAGATGAAGCCGTAATTTTCTTTTTACCGGAATCCGTGGCCATTAAAAAATTGAAAGCGGTTACCCCGGAACAAATAATGGAAGCCTTTCAACGTAATGATTTAAGAATATTTACCGATGCCAAATCATTCCATAAGTTTTTGGAGACCGGTTCGTATAAAAATTCAACCTTGCTGTTAATGAGCTCCGGTAATTATGGTGGTTTTGATTTAGCAAGATTACAGGATTTAATGGTTTAGGGTTATGCTGAATATTTTAAAGCATAAGACTGAACTTGTTTGAAATATTAAATTCAGTACTAATGAAAATCGGGAATTATTAAGCTTGCCGATAACGTATATTAGTTTTTCAGCAATTACGACCCAACGAACTATTATAAACCAAATTGTTTTAAATGGTGGTCTAGGTGCTTATACTCCAACTGTCCCCATTGATCCTTTGTAAATTCTCCGAATGCAGGATGTGGATACCATCTATCTCGACTTTTGGTTGCGTGGAAATCATCTATTAATTGATGTAGTAATCTATATTCTTCATCAAAATTTTTCTCCTCTTTGGCTTTTAACTGTGGTGCGGTAGGCAGACCTTTACGCCAAGGTTTGTCATTGTACAATGATTTTTTAAAAAAGGTTTTTACGAACCAATTACCTTTAGAGGTGTTGGGACGGTTTTCTACGGCCAGTTTTAACGGATATTGACAATGCCAGCACATTTGTGCAACGGACATTTTACCCCATTGCCGATCAGTATCTTCCTTTAGGTTGTTCAATCGGGACTTAATGTCTTTGTAGCCATCTTCGTTTAAAAGTGATTTCATGGTTGCTTCTTTAATTGATGTTTAAATTTAGGATAAAATAATTAGTTCTGTATCTTTAGCCTATGCCGGATAAATCTACTTCCTTTTCCATTAAAAATTGGTCCGATGATGATAAACCACGTGAGAAACTGGTGCAGAAGGGGCGTTCCGTATTGTCCGATGCAGAGTTGATCGCTATTTTAATAGGTTCTGGCAGTAGGTCAGAAAGTGCTGTTGAACTTTCTAAACGTATCTTGGCATCTGTAGGCAATAATCTCAATGAACTTGGTAGGCTCACCATAAAGCAGTTAATGGAATTTAAAGGTATTGGAGAAGCAAAGGCCGTAACCATTGCTGCCGCATTGGAAATGGGAAGAAGGCGTAGGGGAGAAGATTCTTTGAAAGTCGATAAAATAGGAAGCAGCCAAGACGTATATCATTTGTTACAGCCCATAATGGGAGAGTTGGAACATGAGGAATTCTGGATACTGTTCCTAAATAACAGCAATAAAGTTTTACATAAGGCCCAAATGAGCAAAGGAGGTATAACCGGGACCTTGGTAGATGTACGCCTAGTAATGAAACAAGCTTTGGAACTGGGTGCCGTTGCAATTATTTTGGCCCATAACCATCCATCAGGTACATTGCGGCCCAGTGGGGCAGATAAGCAAATTACCCAAAAAATAAAATTGGCAAGTGAAACTTTGGATGTAAAGGTCTTGGATCATTTGATCATTACCCAAAAAAGTTATTTTAGCTTTGCAGATGAAAAATTGCTTTAAATGTTATTGATCTATACCCATAAGATAACACCCCGACTTACCTATATCATGAGGCATATCTTTGTGAATATGTTGGGTATAGAACTTGAATTTACCACCAAAGTAGAAGAATTTATAAAGCATACGGGCCCAAAGATTACATATACCAAACAACCTCTGCAAAATGAGTTTTTTATTCGTAGTAATGAATTGTTATTTGAACAGGGCATAAACGATGTGCAGATAAGTGTTGGGGATTGGGAAGGTGTACCGTGCTTCTTTTCCAATGGGGAGCGTAGTAACATTCCTTTTGATATTTTTGCGGCAAGCTTTTTTCTACTGGCCAGATATGAGGAATATCTGCCCCACGTTAAGGATATTCATGGTAGATTTTCACCAAAGGATAGTATTGCTTACCAAAATGACTTTTTACAAAAACCTGTAGTAGATTTATGGGCCTATAAACTATTGGACGCTCTTAAGGAACGTTTTGATGAACTTGAATATAGGAACAGGTCTTATGATTATATATCCATTATAGATGTAGCCACATCACATTGCTACGCCAATAGGGGAATTGCCCGTGGTTTGGCTGGCTTGATTATGGATATGGGAACCTTAAAATTAAAGCGGGTCTATGAACGTGTGGCCGTTCGTTTCAATAGACTAAAGGATCCCTATGATAATTTTGCGGCTTTGATCGCCATGCATAAAGAATACGGTGTAAAATGTAATTTCTTTTTTCAGTTCGCGGATTATTCCAAATATGATAAGAATGTATCAACCAATAGCATGAAATTCAAATCGCTCATCAAATATGTTGCTGATTATGTTCCTGTCTCCCTGGCTGCTTCCTATAGTTCTTTTTCTAATCTAGAACTATTGAAAAAGGAAAAATCTAATTTAGAGGAGGTCATCAATAGGCCGGTCAATAATTCTAAAATGCGCTATAATAGGGTAGATGTACCCGAAACCTATAGAAACTTGATCGCGGCAGAATTTACGGATGACTATACCATGGGCTATACTTTTGAGCTGGGTTTCCGTGCAGGTACATGTTCACCCTTTCAATTTTATGATATTCCTTTAGAGGTAAAACAACCTATAAAAGTGCACCCCTTTGCTATTCATGATTATGCCTTGTCAAAAATAAAAAAAGACAATGGAGTATTACAGCAAATTCAAAGAATACAGAAAGATGTAAAGGATGTACAAGGTACGTTAATTGCCATGTTTACCAATGAATTATTGGGTAACAATGATGAAAGAAACTGGTTAAGGCTCTACGAAGAAATCATAAAACAACAACATGTTCAAGAATAAGGTGACCGATATTTTTTTTGACCTAGATCATACCCTTTGGGATTTTGATAGGAATTCCGCCTATACGTTTCAAAAAATTTTTACGGAACAACACATCAATGTTGATCTGTCCCAATTTTTGGAAGTTTATGTGCCTTCCAATTTAAGGTTTTGGAAAATGTACAGGGAAGAAAGGATTACCAAATCAGAATTGCGATATCAACGTCTAAAAACGGTTTTCGATACCCTTTCCTATAGCATACCTGATGAGGTCATACATGTATTGTCCCAAGAATATATTGCCCATTTATCATCTTTTAACCATCTGTTCCCTAATACTATAGAAATTTTGGATTACCTAAAACCTAAATATAGGTTGCATATCATTACCAATGGTTTTCAGGAAATACAGGAAAAAAAATTAATGGGCGCCGGTATACATGGTTATTTTGAGCACATTATAGATTCAGAGATGGCAGGGGTAAAAAAACCTAATCCAATAATTTTTAACCTGGCCTTGCATAGGGCAGGGGTAGCACCGGATAAATCCTTAATGATAGGCGATAATCTAGAAGCGGATATCCTAGGGGCAAAAGCGGTTGGACTACATGCGGTGCATTTTAATCCGCACCGCGAAGATAGACATGATGAAGCCCCTATAATTTACGATCTACAAGAAATAAAATCCATTTTATAGAGTTACTAGTATAAGAGGTTTCAGCCTCTTTGCCAATAATTCTAAAGATAATGAAAGGGGTTTATAACTTAATAATGGTATTCTTTGCTCTTGCACTGATGTTCTCATGTACGGACAAGCAGGATTTTAACCAAATAGACGATCTGGAGATTACGCCAACTTATGAGACCAGTGTTTTTTATGTAAAGGCCCAAGAAAGTATCATTAACCGTATTAACGGAGTTAGTTTTTTTTCACAGGATTTTAATTTTGATGCCTTTGCAGAACCATTTTTTGCAAATAGGGTGCTATCTGGGGTTTTGACCTATGAGCTTGAAAATACTACTAGTAAACCTATTGAAATTATTCTTGAGTTTTTGGACGAGAACGAAAATATACTTGATACCGAAATTTTCAGAACCGATGCAGCACCTACATCCACTTTAACCAGGGATGTAGCCTATGGACCAACCGGTAAAAACCTTGAAATTATAAGAAATACTTCAAAAATAAGATTGAACGCTACTAATCTTGGCGATAACACTAGTGCATCAAGCTTGCCGGATCCGGCAATAATTCTACGTTCCAGCGCAAAATTTACTTTAGAGGTAAGATGAGTATATCCCGTTTATTGTCCATAATCTTCATCTTGTTTACTTTGGGAGCACGTGCCCAGAACAAACAGATCCTTTATGATTTCAATGAAATACCGCAGTCGTTGAATCTGAACCCGGGTATGGAAACTGATTTTAAATGGTTTGCGGGAATTCCATTTTTGTCTGGTATATCAGGATATGCAGGCTCCAACAATATCTCGGTAAACGATATTTTTGCCGATGATGGTTTGGATATAAATCTAAAAATAAGGGAAAGGGCCTTAAATGTGCTGACTCCTAAAGATGAATTTAGTTCAAC
This sequence comes from Maribacter sp. MAR_2009_72, assembly GCF_007827235.1. Classification (NCBI taxonomy): domain Bacteria; kingdom Pseudomonadati; phylum Bacteroidota; class Flavobacteriia; order Flavobacteriales; family Flavobacteriaceae; genus Maribacter; species Maribacter sp. MAR_2009_72. The sequence goes on from NZ_VISB01000001.1 coordinate 3,635,982, forward strand.
GATTCAACTGGAATATATTAATGGCGGATTTAGATCTGCTGACCCTACAATCTTTTATTCTTTTGGGGGCTACTTGGAGCTTGACAATATTACATATTGGCCACAGGATTATGCCAGCTTGCTCTTTGACGGTAATGCGGACCAATTGGATAGAGAATATGATTTAAGCGATTTAAAATCTAGAGGGTCAATGGTCAATGTCATGCATTTTGGCATCAATAAACGAATGGATAGGAATTTGACTTTAGGGGTCAGGGCAAAGTTATATTCCGGTATTGTAGATTATAGTACATCTACAAACAAAGGATATTTTAGGAACACCATTGGGCAGAATAATAGAATTGCAACAACGTTAAGTGCGGATTTAATGTTGCGCACATCTGGAATTGAAGCTTTTGATCAAGCTGCCGATGATGATGCGGTAAGTAGTGAGCTTATTAAAAGGGCATTTCTAGGAGGTGATTTAGGTCTAGGAATGGATGTAGGGTTTACCTATCACCTATCCGAAAGGACCACACTAACAGGTAGTATTTTGGATTTAGGTTTTATGCACCATTCCAACAGTGCTAAAACGTACAGTTTGGAAGGTAGGGCCACCGTAGAAGGTATACAGATAGATATTCTAGAAGATTTTGCCAATCTGAATACGGATTTCTGGCAGAATTTGGTAGATGAGGTAGAAGTCGCAATACCTTTTAATACAGATACCAAAAGTTACATTAGTTTTAGGCCCACAAAATTGTATGGATCAATACGTAATGATTTCGGTGAACCAGTTGGTAGTACCGGTGGGCGGTTAGATTGTAATTGTACCGTAGGCTCCTCAGGTGGAGGTGAGTTGCGTATGGCATACCGAAACTCTATAGGAGCGCAAGTGTATATGATCAATAGACCACGAGGCCCACAAGTTGCATTAACCGGGTTCTATACGCGTAGAATTGGTAATATTATAGCTTTAAAGGCAACTTATACAGCAGATAAATTCACCTATACCAATGTTGGTTTGGGGTTGAACATTCAGGCAGGCCCCGTTAATTTATATGCTATGGCAGATAATTTACTTTCCTATCGGAATTTAGCTGCAAGCCATTATGCCTCATTTCAATTTGGTATGAATATTATATCATGGGGAACTAAAAAGTAAGAGGTCTTCTTTCTTTAAATTATTTTTTTGGCACGCTTTTTTCATATCTTACCATGAATTAAAAATCCAATACATTTTGAAAACAATTTTTGCGCTACTATTTACATGTCTAGGTTTATCTGCTTACGCTCAAACTAGCTTGAACGATTATAAATATGTCGTTGTACCCAAAAAATTTGAAGCTTTTAAGAAGGTAAACGAATACCAAACAAGTACATTGGTTAAATATCTATTTAACGGAAAAGGATTTAATGTCGTTTATGACGATGCTTTGCCTTTTGATTTAAGAGCGAATAGATGTTTAGGACTGATGGCAGATTTGCTTGACGATAGTTCTATGTTTACTACCAAAGTAATGGTATCACTAACAGATTGTAATGGGGTAGAAGTCTATAAAACGATGCAGGGCATGAGTAAGGAAAAGGAATATAAAACATCTTACTCTGAAGCTATACGGGAAGCTATGCGTTCTTTCAATGGTGTGGACTACACTTATGCCGGTGAGGATGTAAATAATGAAAGTATAACAGTAAGTTTTAAGAACGATGTTAAAACAGTTCAGGAACCTGATACCAAGGATGTTGAGGTAGTCAAAAAAACGCAGGAGATTGTTGAAGCTAAAGAACCAGTTAAATCCGTAACGGTCAAGGAAGAGGCTACGGAAGATACCCAATTTTATAAGAACAATGAACCGGTGACCTCTACCATTACCAAGGTAGAAAAAGAAAAGCCCGCATTTAAAAAATTACAGCCTAACCTATCTAAAATTAAGGATATATTATACGCCCAAACTACTGAGAATGGATATCAGTTGGTAGATAGTACACCAAAGATTAGAATGCAATTGTTAAAAAGTTCTGCCGATAATGTATTTATGGCCAAAACCGATGATAAAAACGGAATGGTATACCAAAAAGACGGCAAATGGATTTTTGAGTATTACGATAATAATACTTTAATTCAAGAAGAACTGGAAATCAAGTTTTAAAACTCATATTTATCCTTCCATCTATTCTTTAGGAAATCACTCAAAGCTTTTTCCCTTTGGTTATTTCCTGGCTTGTAAAACGTAGTACCCATTAGCTCATCAGGTAAAAACTCCGCTTCTACAAAATTATTTTGATAGTCATGGGCATACTTGTATTCCTGCCCGTAACCTAAATCTTTCATTAATTTAGTAGGGGCATTGCGCAATGGTAACGGTACTGATAAATTACCGGTTTGCTTTACCGTTTGTTGTGCTTTGCCAATGGCCATATAACTGGCGTTGCTTTTCGCTGAGGTGGCTAAATAGATTGCGCATTGGCTCAATACAATTCGTGCTTCAGGATACCCAATGGCAGAAACGGCCTGGAATGTGGTATTGGCTATTACCAATGCTGTAGGATTTGCCAATCCAATATCTTCAGAAGCGGAAATAAGCATTCTACGGGCTATGAACTTTACGTCCTCACCGCCTTCTATCATTCTGGCCAACCAATATACGGCACCATTTGGATCGCTACCGCGTATAGATTTTATAAATGCCGAGATTATGTCATAATGTTGTTCTCCTGTTTTGTCATAGAGCACGGTATTTTTTTGGACTTTTGAAAGTACTAGTTCATCCGTAATGACAATGGCATCGCTATCTTCCGAATTTACGACAAGTTCAAAAATATTAAGTAATTTTCTGCCATCGCCTCCGGACAGTCTTAGTAACGCCTCCGTTTCCTTTAGTTCTATCTGCTTAGACTTTAAGAAACTATCCTTGTCCATGGCCCTTCTGATCAGGTTTTCCAAATCATCCTTACCAAAGGCATTTAAAATATAGACTTGACAACGGGACAATAGCGCGGGAATTACCTCAAAACTTGGATTTTCAGTGGTTGCTCCAATTAAGGTAACCCAACCTTTCTCAACGGCGCCCAATAAAGAATCTTGTTGTGATTTGCTGAACCTATGTATCTCATCTATAAATAAAATGGGATTTTTAGCGGTAAATAGGCCACCCGCCTGTTTTGCCTTTTCAATAACTTCCCTAATGTCCTTTACGCCACTATTAATAGCACTTAGAATATAGAACGGTCTTTGACTTTCTTGTGCAATGATGTTGGCGAGCGTTGTTTTTCCCGTTCCTGGTGGTCCCCATAAAATAAGTGAAGGAATAATGCCTTTTTTTATTTGATGGGTAAGCGAGCCTTTTTCACCTACCAAATGATGTTGGCTAATATATTCGTCCAATGTTTTTGGACGTACGCGTTCAGCTAAAGGTTCGTTCATAATACAAAAGTATGATAAACTTAAAAGATTGGATAATTCTAATGTACCAATCCTTGATTTTAAAAAATAATGACAATTTGACCAGTTTGTTTAAATTGGATACATAATTGTGTTTTTCAAGAAAATTCCGGACTATGTCAGATTCAGGACATTTTAAATTCTCTAAGACCAATGTAATCGTACCCTTAATGGGTATGATTTTGATATGGCTTGTGTATTGGATGGAACTTCAAATGGGCATTAATCTAAATGAATACGGAATAATGCCAAGAACGTTTTCCGGACTTAAAGGGGTATTGTTCAGCCCTTTTATTCATGGTTCATTAGAACATTTATATAACAATACCATTCCATTGGGAATATTGTTGATGGCCTTATTCTATTTCTATAGGGATTTAGCTTGGCGAATGCTACTTTATGGAGTTTTGTTATCTGGTTTTTTGACTTGGTGTATCGGTAGGACCTCCTATCATATCGGCGCAAGCGGACTTATTTATGTTTTGGCCAGTTTTATTTTTTTTAAAGGGGTTTTTAGCGCTTATTTTAGATTAATAGCCCTCTCCTTAATCGTTGTTTTCATATATGGAAGTTTGTTATGGTATATTTTTCCGGTCAAAGAAGGTATTTCTTGGGAAGGCCATTTAGCAGGATTCATAACAGGTCTGTTATTGGCCGTTATCTTTAAAGTGAAAATTCCTGTTCAACATAAGTATGATTGGGAAAGTGAAGATTATAATGAAGATGACGATCCATTTTTAAAACATTTTGATGAGAACGGCAATTTCATTGAGTATATGGAAAAGGAGGAATCCTTAAGCGATGATACAATTGTTCAATATCATTTTAAACCATCTAAAAAAGACGAATGATCCCAATAAGTTAGGTGGGTTGTTAGAGCCTTTGCCGTACTGCTTCATATAAAAATACTGCACAGGCCACCGAAACGTTTAAGGATTCAATTTCTCCCAGTAAAGGTAATTTTGCACAATAATCTGACGCTTTCAATATAGAAGGGGAAATACCACGGTCTTCCGCACCCATTACAATGGCAATGGACTCCTTAAAGGAAATGTCGTAGACGGATTCCTTGGTCTTTTCCGTAGCGGAGACAATTTTAATTCCACAAGCCTGCAAATAGAAAACGGCATCCTTTAAATGATCAACTTTTGCAATAGGTACTTTATACGCTGCGCCTGCAGATGTTTTTATAGTATCTGCCGTTACTGGTGCAGCTCCTTTTTTCTGTACGATAATACCGTCTACACCTGTACATTCCGCAGTTCGAATTATAGCGCCAAAATTACGTACATCAGAAAGTTGGTCCAATAATAAAAATAGGGACGGGCCATCCTTTTGATCGGCCTTTTCCACTAATTCCTCTAAAGTAAAGAACGAAATAGGGGAGATGTTGGCCACCGCACCTTGATGGTTATTTTTGGTCAACCGGTTTAATTTTTCTACCGGCACGTAGACCATATTGATTTCATTTCTTCGCAAAAGGCTTTCCAATTCCTTCATAAGCTCACCCTTTAAGCCTTTTTGGAGAAATACCTTGTCTATCTCCTCGTTTGAATTAACGGCCTCTATAATGGCTCTTAAGCCATAAATTTGCGTAGTCTTTACCATGGGGCAAAAGTAAATAAAAAACCGCCTAACTATTGTTGGGCGGTCGTAAATCTTACTATTAAATATGCTTAACTGTTCAAGTAATCAAAAACCTTGATCAAATCCGCTTCATTTTTAATATTCAATTCATTTTCTTTTAAATATTGTTTCAATTCAGCCTTTTCATTGCCGTCCATAAGTTTTATTAAATGGCTGTTTTTTAATTTGATTTCATCCATTCGGTTTACACCTTCTTTTTGAAAATAATACTCTGTAAATTGTGTAAATCTACTTGGTACCGCCTTCACAAAAGAATTAGGAGCAGGTTTCCCTTCTGTGAATTTTACGTAATTTCTTTTGTACAAATCATAAGTTTTACCATCTATAATCGTGGTAAGGTAACCGTTTAAGGTTTTTTTCTTAGATGTAGTAAAGGTTTTGAAACTCATTTTTTTACCACCGGTTATAATACTAATTTTCTTATCCCTGGAAAGACTTTGTATGGTAGCTTCCTCGATATTAGCTTTTTTGATTTCAATTTCTTCATTCAAGGCATTATATCTATAAAAAATATTGCCCATATTTTCATCACCATAATACATTGTGGTTGGCAAAAAAGTATCGGTGATATACGGCGAACCCTGAAAATCCGAATACATATTGTCATTTTTTTTATTCCGTTCGCTAATAGGCCCCATTAAATCATATATGGCTCCTGATGCACCTTCACCACCGCCAGCGGACATATTTGTAGAAGCTTGACCAGCATATTGACCAAATCCTGAAGTTAACGTTCCAACGAATAAGAACAGGCAAAATAATTTTCTCATAATAATATCTTTGGCCTAAACATAATAAAATTATGTTAATAGTCAGGGTTTTAAAAGTTAATTTGGTGTGAAATTGTATGTATACATCTCATTATTGTTATTTGTGCAAATTATGAGTGGTTTATTTTCATATTCAGTAATAATCATATCCTTTAAATTGTCAGTAAAATACAGGCCTGCCTCTTCATAGGGCATGGGGTCATATCCATTTTTTTGGTTGGATATGAGCACTAGTCCAGATATAGCATCTAGTCTAGGGGTTTCTACTTCGGTTTCAAAAATATTACCAGCTACGATACAATCTTCAAAGCCATCATTGTTCAAATCTATGAATACGCTGCTGAGTATGGGAAATTGTTGTGCTTCTATTGGTAATGCGGTTGTTTTGAATTTTCCTTCGCCTTGGTTAATAAGTAATAGTGATTGAAAATTTGTAACTTCTTTGGAATAGGACTTTTCTAGATTTTCTCCATAAATATCCTCTAATGATGCATTCGCGAAAGAAGAATAGCTTTTGAATTTATTTTTGATAAATGGCATTTGTTGAGAAGAACATTCCCTACCACGCACGGGGACATATTTACCTTTATATTCTTTGCTCAAAACAACATCATTGGTGCCATTATTATCAAAATCGTTTGAGAATATTTTAAATGGTTTTTTAGTATTTGCCTTAAATTTTAAGTTAAGTCCAACATTGCCTACTACATAATCTTTTAAGCCATCGTTATTAATATCGGTTTCTTGAATGGAAAACCACCAACCTTGTTCTAATAATGGGCTTATTTTATCTAAAGTAAAAGTTCCGTTTTCGTTTTTAAAAAAACCAATACCCGTCCATTCCCCAACTGCTATAAAGTCTTGCCAACCATCATTGTTATAGTCGGTACTGATTATACTGTTTATAATTCCAAAATCCTCTAGCTGGGGAGCAATATCCTTGGTGACATCTTTTAATACCCCATCTATGTTTTCATATAATGTGGAAGAGGAATGCTGTGGGTATTTTTTGGGTATAGACCTGTTGCCAACCAATATATCCATATCCCCATCTTTATCATAGTCAATAATCTCTACGCTCTTACCGTTTTTAGCAAAAGCTACCAATGCAGGGTCTTTAGATTTTGTAAACTCACCTTTGCCATTGTTCAAGTAAATTCTATCTTGATATAAAGATGAATTTTCTTGGAACTCATTACCACCACTTACTACATAAATATCAAGATCATTATCATTATCCATGTCAAAGATTATGGACTCCATATCTTCAAATGATTTATCTTTCTGAAATATTGAAGGAACACTCTTTCTATACCCTCTATTTGTCTGATAGTAAATACAAGCCGGTTGATTGGATGAACCGCCAATAAAAATATCGGTTAAACCATCCGCATTTAAATCTCCTAGAGATACGAATGGTCCAAAAGTGGATTGTTTATAGGGAAGTAATATTTCTGATGCAAAATCATCATATTCATTTTCAATGTGGGTGTAATCAAGACCTAAAGTTTTTGATTTTAACTCATTAAAAATGGGTGGAGTACTTAATTCATTAACGGATTCCTCTGTTGCATTGTTAATATCCAATTGTACTGTACTATTTGCATCAATATTATAAAGTGTTTCCCTTTTTCCATTCAACCAAGTGATAGATAAGGTGTCTATTTGAGTATTGTCTCCAAGTCCAAAATGTATGCCATTTTCCTGTGAAGACATGTATCCTCTAACCCTTTTTAATTCTGCAAACTGTGCCTTGCCATTATATCTGATCTCTACCTTACAAAAAGGCTCCGAAGTATCACCTATGGGGTTTATTTTTAAATAATTTCCTTTACCCTTTTCTATAGTAGTGTTTTTGTAAAGAAATGCCTCTTCATCCATATTATTGACAATCAAATCTAAATCACCATCATTATCCAAATCGGCTTGAGCAACTCCATTACTGAAAGAATAGTCATTTAGGCCCCATTGATCCGCCTCTTCTGTAAAGGATAGATTGCCTTCATTTGTATAAAGAACATTGGGGAGTTTTTCGGAAGGCATAGAGGCATAAAGTTGCTCCTTTATTTCATATGGTACGTTTCCGCCATATTTTCTTTTAGCAGCGTATACCTTGTTTTGCAAATCATTATCCAGTGCATATTTTCTATATCCGTTACTTATATAGATATCATTATCTTGATCATTGTCAAAATCTGACATTAATACGGACCAGCTCCAATCTGTATTGGCGGTCTCTGTCAACTGTGCTATATTGTTATACTTGTTATTGCCTAAGTTTAGCTGTAATGAATTAAACATATATTGGTAATGAAAACCTGCTGTATTCACCAGATAATTGAACCGTTGTGGATTCATGGAGGCCATTAACGTTTTGGACCTTATGTGATCGCTGGATGACATATCCAACGTAAAAATATCTTGTTTGGAATCAGCGTTGATATCTGCAATATCTATGCCCATGCCATAATAGGATATATGCTGAGTATATTCTTTTATGGATTCTTTAAACGTACCATCATGTTGGTTTATGTACAAGGCATCCGGTATATAGTAATCACTGGTCAAATACATATCTAGCCAACCGTCTTTGTTTATATCACTTATGCAAAGTCCTAATCCAAATATGGGATTTTCTATTCCTGCGCTTTGGGTTATGTCAACAAATTTTCCGTTGTTATTTTCATATAAATGAGAACTATTAAAATATTTTATTTCATCGTTCTTATTTATGAGCTTATAAAAATTTACGGGATCAACACCATAAATTTCATTTTCGTTCATGACAATACAATCCAAATCACCATCTTGGTCAAAATCAAAAAATGCTGTTTGTGTGGATATGCCCATATCAGCTAAACCATAATCTTCTGCTTTATCTGTAAATGTCAAGTCTTTATTGTTGATGAGTAAAACATTTTTCCTGTTTACTCGTTCATTTGGACCTCCCTGTGATATATAAATATCTTTATAGCCATCATTATTAATGTCTACGAATGTGATACCATTGCTCCAGTGTTTTGTGTCATTGATTCCGGAAGAAGCGGAAATATCCTTGAATTCAAGATTGCCTTTGTTCAAAAAAAGTTTGTTGGGGACTTGGTTACCGCAGAAAAAGACATCAAGCAATCCATCATTGTTTAAATCTTCTACACCTACACCGGCACCGTTATAAAAGTAATCGAAACTAAAAAGATTTTCTAGTGTTTCTAGGTTTTCGGAGATGTTATTGGAGAAGTTTAATTTACTTTGGCTGCTTGGGATTTTTTCAAAAATTGGTGATTTTTCTTGTTTAATAGTTTTTTTGTCCACGTTTTTTGTGGATGGGGTAGATTCTTTTTCTGAATTACAAGAGATAATTAAGATAAAGAATATGTATATTATTTTTTTCATGAATTATCGTTGATGGGTAATATTAGATATTACGTATAATTGTAAACTGTAATTTTGTGCTATTAATTATGGGTTCTATAAACCTAATAGTTTTATCTCGGGGGCTTGCTGTAAGTAGGGGTAGCCTCTCCAATAAAAACCTGGTGCGCTATATTTCCAGACAACCTCTTGCTCCCTGGTTACTTCCCAAAAACCAAAATCACCTTCAGTAATTAGAATATTGCCATTTTCAAGTAATACGGCACCTGATACTTTCCCTGAATATAAATCCGGGTCAGTAAAACTCCAAGTAATTGTTGGCTCATTGTCAGTATTAGCTTCTAAATTGAAATTCTCCGGTAATTGTAGTTCATAAACTGTTGATTGTTTGATATCATTACCATTAGAAAATATCAAAAGTTTACCCAAGTGTTCACCTTTGAGCAAGTTAGGAAAATGATTATTTTGAAAAAGTCTAGTGCCTTCTGTATTACCGTATGCTTCTGGATTACCAAAACGATAAATTAAATCTCCACCTTTATTGTAATTTCCACCTATATGACCGGAAGCTTCCTCAGTTGAAGTACTATGATCTATTACCCACACTTCTGAAAATGAATTTACACTTAAATAAATAACATCTTTATTTTCGTCATATGCTATGGCATTAGCGTGCATTATATCTCCTTTAACTTCTGGCAATAATGATACTTGTGTGCTATAATTAATATCTATTAAATGAGGATTTTGGTTTATAATACCGTAATTATTCTTTGTATCATCAAATTCTTGTACTAGGTGATCCATTGAATGCCACTCCCAAACAATAGAGCTAGAGGTAGGGTTAATTTCTATAATTGATTCTGGATATATATTTTCTGAAAGCATAAAGCCTTCTTCTTTTGCCTGTAACGAATCCATAATTGACCAAACCATGGCTATGATATTGCCATTGGGCAGCATTTCTACATCATGATGTGTTTCGCCATTTTCTGTCGAATAGATATATTCCCAAGATGGAGTATTATCTGGTTCAATTATTTGAATTTTACCTCCTTTACCTCCTAATGGTATTTTTGGTTCGTCTGATTCAAGTGAAGCCAGTAATTTTCCATTGGTCATTAAAAAAACATCATTTCCAATATTATTTGTCAGATTCCATTCATGAAGAAGTTTAGCTTTCTTATTCATAATATAAACCCGGTTGGCACTTGCATCATTTACTAATATGTAGTTGGAGTCAATTTTAGTTTCATTAAATATTTCAACAGTTCCGATTGGAGTGAAATTTTCATCTATGTTTAAATCCTCCTCAACTTCTGGTAATGTAGGGTTGTTTATGTCAAAAGCTATTTCATCTGCGTTAGTGCAGGAGTACACTCCATATATTAAGCTTAAGCAAATTAGGAGACAATAGTTTATTTGTTTTTTTCTCAAAATCAAGAATTTTAGTACTTAAGGTAAGATTTATTAATTGTACATAGGATATTCCTACTTAAATAATTTAAAGCTCTTGTATACTCATTACTTCAAATTTGATTGTAAATTTTAAGGTGGGTAACAATCTATTTTAATTGAAAAGTTATTTTGAAAATAGATTTTAAAAATAAAGCCACCCCAATATAGAGGTGGCTTTTTATCATAACGGTAATATCAATTTACCAATATTAATCCTTACAAAAATCTATTGTAATAGGACCTGCATCAGCACTTTGATAGCCACCAACAATGTTTCCGTTAGGTGTAACGATTTCAAATCCTATTTCGCCATATTCATCTCCAGGGAAATACCAATCTGCAGTTAAAGTACCTTCAGGTATTGTAATTGTTCCAACACCTGCTGATCCATCGTTTGGAACACAATCAGTTCCTCCGAGGAACGTTCCGGCCGCTCCTGCATATGGAGAACAAAGTCCTACCTCTAATACTGTTCCGTCGTCTAGGGTTACGGTAATACCATCACCACCTAAACCTGTGGATGTTTGCCAACCGTCACCATAAGAATCTGTCATATTAATGGTCCATACACCAGGTGTTGGTGCTTTTGGAGGACAAACGACTGTAGCAGAATATAAAAATGGAGAGGAAAAATACGATCCTGTCAACGTACCGGAATTCTGTGCGAATGAAAAGGATCTTCCATCATTTAAAATTAAAGCAAACCTAATTCTAAATTGGTCACTTCCATCTATATCAGTTGCGGAAATACCGGTAACTCCTAGAAGTTCTCCTAAAGTAGCGGAAAAGCTATATGTAGGTAATCCTCTATCGCCAACTCCAAATTCAGAAGAAGGAATAGTTGTTAACAAGGATTCTGCTACATCGCCTGGACCATTGCTTGGATCTGCGTCCAAAAAGCTTACATATACTTCCAAAGCATCAACCAACGTACCGTCTGCCTCACTTTGAATTTCTAAATCAACAGAAAATTCACCAGTATCTACACCAATAGGCAATTCGTTGGATTTAACTTCTATAGTTCTCAAAATTGCTCCTCTCGTAGTGTTGGCTACAACATCATCTACTACAGCATCTCCTTCATCGCAAGATGTGAACATCAGCGAAGTGAGCATACATGCTGCAAAAACTTTATAATTTATTTTCATCATTTTAAGTTTTTTAATTAATTAATTCGCTGGTGGAAATGCAGGGCTAGCTGGATTTGTATCCCAGAATACCTGAGTAGTTAGCGACGTTCTTTGTGTTAAATTTGGATTGGTAACTACCTCGTTTTGTGGAAGTAATAATGTTCTTGGGAATGCTCCCGGATCTGGCTCCCAGTTAGGAAGAACAGTAGTTGGGAATCCGGTCTTTCTATAGTAGTTCCAAGATTCTCCGCCTCCACCATATAAAGCAATCCAGTATTGCTCAGCAAAAACATTTTCTTTGTCGTCACCTGTAGCTGCGTTGTATTCAGCTACAATACCTTCAATATAATCAGAAACTTCATCTGCTGTAGGCTCAAAAGATTTGTCAGCTGTTCCGTCCAATGCTCCGAATGTTTGAACTTTAGCAATGGATTTCGTCATACCAGCTTCCATAAATGTTCCTCTTTCGGCATCTGTAGCAGCCATCTCGGCTCTCCAAAAATCAACCCATGAAGCTAATAACATTGGTTCGATACCGGCACCACCGCCACCAACTCCTAAACCAACTTCACCAAAGCTATTGTCGTCAAAACGACCTCCTGCTGGATATACACCAGAAGCAGTTCTTGTAAATCCATCTGGAGGAGTACCTTCATCATTACCATGAGAACGTCCCCAATATCCATTATCAACACTACAGTACGTATAACCACCATCTATATAATGCTGTGGAGGAACCACTAATGAACAAGCTAAAGTTTCTTCATTTGGATCAACAGGGTCGCCATTTATATCAAGTGCACCTGGTGTTCCGTCAACTTGTCTGTAAAAATAGTAGCGAATCCTTGGATCATCTTTCAACAACATGGTTTCCATTGTCCAATTTGAACGATATAAATTTGCACCACTTGGGGTATAATCACTGGCATAGTCAGGATGACGTGTGTCTGGCTGTAACTGATTGGTACCATAGGTAAACTGCAAGTCGTCCTCATTACTGCTGATAAAATTGTTTCCAGCTATAATGCTATTAAAAGCAGATACATTACCAGTGGTTTTGTAAGCTTTTAGTTTTATGGTATTAATTACTTTAATCCATTGTGAAGAATCCCCATCATAGTAAAAATCCGTAGCACCTTGCGTAGCAGGATTTGTGTTCAATAATGCCTGTGCTTCATCTAACAAACTTAGCGCTACTGCATAAATTGTTTCTCCATCATCTAGTTTTGGAGCAGGAAACTCAACAGGATTCAAAGCTTCTGTATAAGCTGCATTACCGATCATATCAACTAAAATGACCAAACTATGTGCTTGTGCTATTTTTCCCAGTGCAACGTGAAAATCATAATTGATGTCCGTTTCGGCATTTATTCTTTCAATTTCTTGAAGATTCGCAAAAATGTTGCTGTAGGTTGTAGACCAAATACCGTTCATGGTTGCACCTTGGTAGTTATTGAAATAATCTCTACCTCCCATGAATTGGATTCTGGTTAATGCACCACCAATAGCGTTAAATGTACTAACGTTGTTTCTATAACCTAACTGTATGGTATTAAGTAATAGATTAGGATCTCCCTGTGTAAGTATATTAGGGTTTTCTGTAAGATTCAATTCAGTGGTATCACAGGAGTTTAGAAAACTACCTGAAATAAATACCACCAATATGTATTTAATTATTTTTTTCATGATATATCTTGTTTTTAGCAATTTTTAAAAGGTCATCTTTACGCTCATACCATATCTTCTGGTACTTGGACCGTTCAAGAAGTCAAATCCTCTACCATTTCCTACACCAACACCTGCAACGTTAGGATCAAAATTTGCGCCATCTGGAGTGTTGTAAGCATCATACCAAAGGTTAAATCCTTGTACGGTGAATGTCAAGCTTCCAAAAGGTGTTTTTTCCAAAAATTTCTTAGGTAATGAATAGCCTAAAGAAACCTCTTGTAAACGTATTACCGATGCATCATAAATTTTAGCTTCAGCAGGACCAAATAACAAGTTATTAAAGTAGTATGTGGAGTTATTGATCTGTACATCATTAGGTTCACCTGTTGTTTGGTTTACACCTGGTAAGATGTACGTGTTCAACCTATCCTCTGTTTCAACGATCAAACCTCTACCAAGTAATGTTGCAATGGTACTGGACATGATGTCACCACCTTTAATATGGTTAATTTGAAATCCAAGACTCCAGTTTTTATATGATAAGGAATTAATGAAGTTCATTGTATAATCTGGTACGGCATCACCAATAATTGGCACATTACCATCTAAATCAGATTCAGTAATTACATAGTTACCAGCAGCATTTGTCAATAGGTCTCCATTCTCGTTTCTTGCGAAAGCGGTTCCTACTATACTACCTAAAGACTCACCCTTAATAGCGGCATTACCACCAATAAATAAAGCAGAGTTACCTGTGTAAATAATGATATCCTGTGCTTGTTCTTCAACAATTTCTTTATTTGCAAAGAAATTTACACTAGATTTCCAGTTAAATCCGTCAGGATTTCTGAATATATCTATTCCTAAATCGGCTTCATAACCTTTGTTACTGATCTGTCCTATGTTACTTTGAGTAAATTGGAAACCAGTTGAAGGTGATAACGGTTCCGTAACTATAAGGTCATCTGTTCTTCTATCATAATAAGTAGCGTCCAATGACACACGATTGTTGAAGAATTTACTTTCAAAACCTACTTCAAATTCTTTTAACAATTCAGGCTTTAAATTAGGATTGGCTTTAAATGAACTAATACTGTTCAAGGTTACGGGTCCAAATGCTCCACCAGACTGTTGTGTATTTTGGTCAACACCACTTACCGTTGGGTAATTTTCTGGGAAGTTTGCAGATGTTCCGTAACTAGCTCTTAATTTAAGATAATTCAGCCCTCCTTCTGATCTTAATCCTGAAAAAGCAGCGGTAGGTAAGAAGGATAAACTAGCACCAGGATAGGTAAGACTTCTGTTCTCCGTAATTAGGTTGGAAACCCAATCCGTACGACTACTAAGGTTAAGGAATAACATATTATCGTAATCAATACTTACATCACCGAACATACCAACAATATTTCTTTTTCTAGAGAATTGTATTGGTAACTGATTTTCGTAGTTAAAATGTCTCCTAACACCAAATACTATTTGTCCTGAACTTGCGACACCTTGTCTGTCGTATTCATCTGAACGAGCATTGGCACCAACGTTAAATGTTAATCCTATCTTATCGGATATATCATAATTACCGTTTAAGCTAAATGTATGGTCCCAAATAGTATTATTGTTGTCAAATGTATTTAAGAATCCAAAAATATCGAAATCAAATTCTACACCTCCTTTGTCAGAAAACTGAGTGTTTCTTTCGTTGTAGAAATCAAGACCGGTTCTAAATGTAGTCCCAAGATTCTCATTTATTTCATAAGACAATGATGTGTTAAAATAGAATCTATTGGTTAACTGATTGAATTTAATGTGTTCAGTTACCCAACGTGGATTGATTATGTCGTTACCGTTTCTATAGTAAACACTACCACCTGTTACAGGGTTTTCATATGGCAGACCCATTAAATCTACGTTTCTTGGTGTAAATAATACTGCACCGTAAACCGAGTTGGAACTAATACCACCGTTACCCCTACTTGCAGATACGGGTGGAGTATCATAATCTGTTCTTGAATAGTTCATAGTTCCTGCAATGGTGAATTTGTTGCTTAATTTTGAACGCCCACCAACAGAAAAGTTTATACGTCTTAATTGGTTGCCTGGTGTAAAACCAACATCGTTTAAATGTCCTAAGTTGGCATTATACGTTGTATTGCCATCTTGTGAACCGCCAGAAAAGTTAACAGAGGTATTGGTCACATGGCCAGGAGCAAAAAATTCCTCTACGGAATCATAAGGTCTCCAGTCATAACGTGCACCTTGTAATTCAGGGAATGCTTCTCTTGTACCTGCAATTGCCGTAGTTGAATAAGGATGCTCCAAAGTTCCATTTTCATCAATGGCAGCTTGAGCTCCCCATCCAGCCGTTCCTTCTCTATCGAAACTAGGTCCCCAGTTACTGAAGAACCATCCAAATGCTTGATCAAAACCCCCACCATATTTAGTTTGGTATTCTGGTAAGGATGCATATTCGTTAGTAAAGTAAGATGTGTTTACAGAAATCTCGTTCTTTTTAACACCACCCGTATTAGCTGCTGCTTTGGTCGTAACAAGTATTACACCGTTTTTACCAAGAGTACCATATAGTGTAGTTGCCGCCAAACCTTTAAGTACTTCTATGTTGGCAATATTGTTAGGGTCAATATCCAAGAAACGTGATGATCCGGTATTTCCAGAAAGGAAATCTCCACCACTGTTGGTGTCATTACTGAAAGGAACACCATCTACAATAAATAAAGCTTGGTTACTTCCACTAAATGAACTTAAACCTCTAATTGTCACACTCGTTGCAGAACCGGACATACCACCACCTGAAGTAATGTTGACACCAGCGGCTTTACCGGCAAGTACACGCGCAACGTCACCTTCAGCTCTAGATTCCAAAGCTTCTTGACCAACTGAACTTGTTGCGTAACCTAAGGCCTTCTTTTCACGTTTAATACCTTGTGCAGTTACTACAACCTCCTCAAGAGCTTGAGCATCTTCCTGCATTGCAACATTCACCGTGTCTCCTGCACCTACAGTTTGGCGAACAGCTTTCTGTCCAATGTAGGTAAATAGTAAAGTTTGTCCTTGTGAGGCACTGATGGAATAATTTCCATCGAAATCGGTCTGGGTGCCGTTAGTGGTGCCCTCGACTACAATGTTTACCCCAGGCAAAGGAAGCCCTTCTTGATCAGTAACCGTACCGGAAACTGTTTTTTGCTGTGCGAACGAAAGATGCACAACTAACGCCAAAAGTAGCGTTAACAATCCTTTTAGTTTTGTTCTCATTTTTAAATTATTTGAATTAGCTAGCGGCAAACTTCACAATAAACTGTTAATAATGCAAGTGAATTTTAATAAAACTTTAAGGAAACTCATAAAATTATTAGTTACAGATAAAACACCGCGCATATTTTAAGTTATATAATTTTACCCCCTAAATTTTGAGAATATGCTAATTTCATAGAGAATGCGACGTTATAATATGTTGGAATCTGATTACGCTATAAAGAAATTTTCATCAAAAAATTTAACGAACTGAGCAGATAAATTTTAACACTAATAAAGGGTTGAAAATCAAATAGTAAAAAAAATATAAAAATAATTTGATCAGGGTTTGAATTATTCTGAAATATCACTACATTTGCCGACCCTTAAAGTAGGGGTAATTTTTATACATTATATTATAGTATGCCAACAATATCACAATTAGTACGAATAGGAAGAGAGACGATTACTAAGAAGAGTAAATCGGCTGCTTTGGATTCGTGTCCTCAGAGAAGAGGTGTTTGTACACGTGTTTATACTACAACACCAAAGAAACCAAATTCAGCTATGCGTAAAGTAGCAAGGGTAAGGTTAACCAATGGTAAAGAAGTGAACGCTTACATTCCCGGTGAAGGACATAATCTACAAGAGCACTCGATAGTATTAGTAAGAGGCGGAAGAGTTAAAGATTTACCAGGGGTAAGGTATCATATTGTACGTGGTGCATTGGACACAGCAGGTGTGGCCGGTAGAACGCAACGTAGATCAAAATATGGCGCTAAGAGACCTAAGAAGTAATTAAACTTGTTTAAAAGGAAGTAATGAGAAAAAGACAGGCAAAGAAAAGACCACTTTTACCGGATCCAAGGTTTAACGACCAATTGGTTACGCGTTTCGTCAATATGATGATGTGGGATGGTAAGAAATCAGTCGCTTTTAGTGTTTTTTACGATGCAATAGACATCGTTGATGCTAAAAAGACAGATGATGAGAAAACAGCTTTGGAGTTATGGAAAGATGCATTGAGCAATGTTATGCCGCATGTTGAGGTTCGTAGTAGAAGAGTTGGTGGGGCAACGTTCCAGATCCCAATGCAGATTAGACCGGATAGAAAAATATCTACCGCTATGAAGTGGTTGATCAGTTATGCAAGAAAGCGTAATGAAAAAGGAATGTCTCAAAAATTGGCAGGTGAAATTTTAGCTGCGGCCAAAGAAGAAGGTGCTGCCGTTAAGAAAAGGGTCGATACGCACAAAATGGCAGAGGCAAACAAAGCATTCTCTCACTTTAGATTCTAATATATAATGGCAAGAGATTTAAAATACACTAGAAATATTGGAATTGCTGCGCATATTGATGCCGGTAAGACTACGACTACTGAACGTATACTTTTTTATACAGGGGTAAGTCATAAAATTGGGGAGGTTCATGATGGTGCTGCCACTATGGACTGGATGGAGCAAGAACAGGAAAGAGGTATTACCATTACTTCTGCGGCTACAACTTGTACATGGAAATTTCCTTTGGAAAATGCAAAGGAATTGGAAGAAACAAAAGATTATCATTTTAATATTATCGATACACCGGGACACGTTGATTTTACCGTTGAGGTAAACCGTTCCTTGCGTGTTTTGGATGGTTTGGTGTTTTTGTTCAGTGCGGTTGATGGTGTTGAGCCTCAATCCGAAACAAACTGGAGATTGGCGGATAATTACAAGGTGCCAAGAATTGGTTTTGTAAACAAAATGGACCGTCAGGGTTCTAATTTCCTAATGGTGTGCAAGCAAGTTAAGGAAATGTTGGGTTCTAATGCAGTTCCTATTGTTTTGCCTATTGGTGATGAAGCTGATTTCAAAGGTATAGTTGATTTGGCTAAGAATAGAGCTATTGTTTGGCATGATGACAACTTTGGTTCTACTTTCGATGTTATCGATATACCTGAAGATATGAAAGCTGAGGTTAAGGAGTATAGAGCTGCCTTGATTGAAGCTGTTGCAGAATATGATGAGGAGTTGATGGAGAAGTTCTTTGAGGACGAAGATTCCATTACCGAGGAAGAAGTACATGCCGCATTAAGAGCTGCTGTTATGGATCGTGCGATCATTCCTATGATCTGTGGTTCTTCATTTAAGAATAAAGGTGTTCAGTTTTTATTGGATGCTGTATGTAGATATTTACCTTCTCCTATAGATAAGGATGCAATTGAAGGAACAAATCCTGAAACTGGTCAAGTAGAGAAGCGTAAACCAAATGTTAAGGAGCCATTTGCGGCCTTGGCGTTTAAAATTGCCACCGATCCATTTGTTGGAAGATTGGCATTCTTTAGAACATATTCTGGTCGTTTGGATGCTGGTTCGTATATTTTGAACAATCGTTCAGGTAAGAAAGAACGTATTTCTCGAATATATCAGATGCACTCCAATAAGCAAAATGCGATCGATTTTATTGAAGCAGGTGATATTGGTGCAGCGGTAGGTTTTAAGGATATCAAGACAGGGGATACTATGTCTGATGAGAAACACCCAATCGTTTTGGAAAGTATGAACTTCCCAGAGCCGGTTATTGGTATTGCTGTAGAGCCTAAGACCAAGGCAGATGTAGATAAGTTGGGTATGGCTTTGGCTAAATTGGCTGAAGAAGATCCTACATTCCAGGTTAAGACAGATGAGGCTTCGGGACAGACTATTATTTCCGGGATGGGCGAGCTTCACTTGGATATTATCGTTGACCGTCTAAGAAGGGAATTTAAGGTTGAGGTTAGCCAAGGTGAGCCTCAGGTAGAATATAAGGAAGCGTTGACTAAAACAGCGTCTCACAGAGAGGTTTATAAGAAGCAATCTGGTGGTCGTGGTAAGTTTGGTGATATTGTTTTCGAAATGGGTCCTGCGGATGAGGATTTTGAAGGAGATGGTCTTCAGTTTGTCGATGAGATTAAAGGTGGACGTATTCCTAAGGAATTTATACCTGCTGTTGAAAAAGGATTTGTTGCTGCTATGCAGAACGGACCTTTGGCAGGTTATGAGATGGATACCATGAAAGTTGTTCTTAAGGATGGTTCTTTCCACCCTGTGGATTCGGATGCACTTTCTTTCGAGCTTGCTGCAAAAATGGGTTACAAGGCCGCTGGTAAAGCTGCTGGTGCTGTAATCATGGAGCCTATTATGAAACTGGAAGTTATTACTCCGGAAGAAAATATGGGTGATATTGTGGGTGACTTGAATAGAAGAAGAGGTACTATTGGTGATATGAGCGATAGGGCAGGTGCTAAAGTTGTTAAAGGTACTGTTCCTTTATCTGAAATGTTCGGTTATGTTACTTCATTGAGAACATTGTCTTCAGGTCGTGCAACTTCAACTATGGAATTTTCACACTATGCAGAAACTCCTTCCAATATATCGGAAGAAGTGATAAAAGCAGCAAAAGGAATAACAGCATAAATTTAGGACATGAGTCAAAAAATTAGAATAAAACTAAAATCCTACGATCACAATTTAGTGGATAAATCCGCTGAAAAGATTGTAAAGACGGTAAAGACAACCGGTGCTGTTGTTACAGGGCCAATTCCTTTGCCAACACATAAAAAGATATTTACGGTATTGCGTTCACCGCACGTAAATAAAAAATCAAGAGAGCAGTTTCAGTTAAGTTCTTATAAAAGATTACTTGATATCTATAGCTCTTCTTCTAAAACTATTGATGCACTTATGAAGCTTGAGCTTCCTAGTGGTGTAGAAGTAGAGATCAAGGTGTAAGTAATTAACCTGTCTTGTTGAGATAGGTGACATGTCCTAAGCTGCGGGCGAGGGAAAAACGGAAAAAAATAATTTAGGGTTAAATTATTTTGACCCTATTTTTTTGAATAGTATTTAATAGTAATAATTAATATAAATAAGTATGTCTGGGTTAATAGGAAAGAAAGTAGGCATGACCAGTATTTTTGACGAGAATGGAAAGAATATTCCATGTACCGTTATACAAGCTGGACCATGTGTAGTTACCCAAGTCAGAACCGAAGAGGTTGACGGGTATAGTGCCCTTCAGCTTGGTTTCGATGACAAGGCAGAAAGTCGTGCTAATAAGGCTCAATCGGGTCATTTTAAAAAGGCAGGTGCTTCTCCTAAGAAAAAAGTCGTTGAATTCCGAGATTTTGAAGGTGAGTTTAAATTAGGGGACACTGTTGGTGTGGATGTTTTTGTTGAAGGCGAATTTGTCGATGTTGTAGGTACTTCTAAAGGTAAAGGATTTCAAGGTGTAGTTAAGCGTCATGGTTTTGGTGGTGTGGGTCAAGCAACCCATGGTCAGCATAATAGACTTAGAGCTCCTGGTTCAATTGGTGCCGCTTCATATCCGGCAAGAGTATTTAAGGGTATGAAAATGGCCGGTAGAATGGGGTCTGACCGTGTTACGGTTCAAAACCTTAGGGTTTTAAAAGTAGTTCCAGAAAAGAATCTTTTAGTAGTAAAAGGTTGTGTTCCTGGCCATAAGAACGCTTATGTAACGATACAAAGGTAGAGGTAATGAAAATAGCAGTTTTAGATATTAAAGGAAAAGACACAGGCAGAAAGGCAAACCTTTCTGATGATGTTTTCGCTATAGAGCCTAATGAGCATGCGGTCTATTTGGATGTTAAACAATATTTGGCACATCAAAGACAAGGTACGCATAAAGCAAAGGAAAGAGCTGAAATAGCAGGTAGTACTAGAAAGATAAAGAAGCAAAAAGGTACAGGTACGGCAAGAGCCGGTAGTATTAAGTCGCCTATCTTTAGAGGTGGTGGTAGAATATTTGGTCCTAGACCTAAGGATTATACCCAAAAATTGAACAAAAACCTAAAGCGTTTGGCAAGAAAATCTGCCTTGACATTAAAGTCAAAGGACAATGCCATAATCGTGGTCGAGGATTTCGATTTTGATACACCTAGAACTAAGGATTTTGTCGAGGTTTTAAAGACTTTAGGTATTGAAAACAAAAAGTCTTTGATTGTGTTGGGTGATTCAAATAAAGGTGTATATTTGTCTTCGCGTAATTTCAAAGGGTCTGAAGTTATAACTAACTCAGAATTAAGCACTTACAAAATACTTAATGCAAATAGTGTAGTGTTGTTGGAGAGCTCTCTAGAAGGAATCGAATCGAATTTAAATAAACAATAATATCATGAGTGTGTTGATAAAACCAATTATAACGGAGAAAATGACTGCTGATAGCGAGTTGAACAATCGTTATGGTTTCGTAGTTAACCCTAAGGCAAATAAATTGCAGATAAAGGATGCAATTGAAGCTACTTATGGTGTTTCGGTTAAAAAGGTGCGTACTATGAATTACGGACCCACCAGAAAATCCAGATATACAAAAACTGGGGTGCAGCATGGAAAAACAAATGCCGTTAAGAAGGCAATAGTTGATGTTGTGGAAGGTGATATTATTGATTTTTACAGTAATCTATAAAGACAAGAAATGTCAGTTAGAAAATTAAAACCAATCACTCCTGGACAGCGTTTTAGAGTAGTAAACGGATTTGACGCCATTACTGCTGATAAGCCGGAGAAAAGCTTGCTTGCTCCGTTAAAAAAGTCCGGAGGTAGAAACAGTCAAGGAAAGATGACCATGCGCCAAAAAGGTGGAGGTCATAAGAGAAGGTATCGTGTAATTGATTTTAAAAGGGATAAGCAAGATGTGCTCGCGACCGTAAAATCTATTGAGTACGATCCAAACAGAACGGCATTTATTGCTCTTTTAGAGTATGCTGATGGTGAAAAACGATATGTGATCGCGCAGAACGGTTTACAGGTTGATCAGAAAGTTTCTTCGGGTGCTTCTGTGGCGCCAGAAATTGGAAATGCAATGCCTTTGAGCGAAGTTCCTTTAGGAACGATCATTTCGTGTATTGAATTAAGACCTGGACAAGGAGCTGTAATGGCTAGGAGTGCTGGAACCTTTGCTCAGTTAATGGCGAAGGACGGTAAGTTTGTAACGGTTAAAATGCCTTCCGGTGAAACTAGATTGGTTCTTTCTGGTTGTTTTGCGACAATTGGGGCGGTATCAAACTCTGATCATCAATTGCTTGTTTCCGGTAAGGCCGGTAGAAGTAGATGGTTGGGTAGAAGACCAAGGACTAGACCAGTAGCTATGAACCCTGTAGATCATCCAATGGGTGGTGGTGAAGGTAGAGCTTCAGGTGGACATCCAAGATCTAGAAACGGTATTCCTGCAAAAGGATTTAGAACCCGTTCTAAGACTAAGAGCACCAATAAGTATATAATAGAACGTAGAAAGAAATAAAAAAGTAGAAAGAAATGGCACGTTCACTAAAAAAAGGACCATACGTTCACTATAGTTTGGAGAAAAAAATCCAACAAAGTGCAGCATCCGGTAAAAAATCGGTAATCAAAACTTGGTCAAGGGCATCTATGATCACTCCAGATTTTGTTGGAATGACAATAGCTGTGCACAACGGAAAACAATTTGTACCTGTTTTTGTAACTGAAAACATGGTTGGACATAAACTTGGGGAATTTTCACCTACTAGATCTTTTAGAGGTCACGTTGGTGCAAAAAACAAAGGAAAAAAGTAAGCTATGGGAGTTCGTAAAAAACAAATGGCCGAAAGAATCAAGGCTGAAAAAAAGAAGGTAGCTTTCGCGAAGTTGAACAATTGTCCAACTTCACCTAGAAAGATGCGTTTAGTTGCTGATTTAATTAGAGGTGCTAAAGTTGAAAATGCCTTAGCTATATTAAGATTTAACCCAAAAGAGGCTTCTAGAAAACTAGAAAAATTGTTGTTGTCCGCTTTGGCCAACTGGCAGGCTAAAAATGAAGATGCAAACCTTGAGGATGCTGATTTGGTCGTTGCCGAGATAAGAGTTGATAGCGGTGCAATGTTAAAGAGATTGCGTCCAGCTCCACAGGGTAGGGCACATAGAATTAGAAAACGTTCAAACCATGTTACTTTGGTTTTAGGGTCTAAAAATATAACAGAAAACTAGAATGGGACAGAAAACAAATCCAATAGGAAATCGTCTAGGAATCATCAGGGGTTGGGAATCTAACTGGTATGGTGGAAACGATTATGGGGATAAATTGGCTGAAGATGATAAAATACGTAAGTATATCCATGCCAGGCTTTCTAAAGCTAGTGTTTCTAGAGTAATTATAGAGCGTACCCTTAAACTGATTACTGTAACGGTGACCACGGCACGTCCTGGAATAATCATCGGTAAAGGAGGTCAGGAAGTTGATAAGCTGAAAGAAGAGTTGAAAAAAATCACCAATAAGGAGGTTCAGATCAACATCTTTGAAATTAAGAGACCAGAATTGGATGCTAATTTGGTTGCGGCAAGTGTTGCCCGTCAAATAGAAAGTAGAATTTCCTTTAGAAGAGCTATCAAGATGGCTATTGCAGCTGCAATGAGAATGAATGCCGAAGGTATCAAAATTCAAATCTCAGGTAGGTTGAACGGAGCGGAAATGGCACGTTCAGAATCTTATAAGGATGGTAGAATTCCATTATCCACATTTAGAGCAGATATTGATTATGCTTTACAAGAAGCCCAGACCACATATGGTAAACTTGGAATTAAAGTTTGGATCATGAAGGGCGAGGTTTACGGTAAAAGAGAGTTGTCACCTTTAGTAGGAATGCAAAAAGGAGATTCCTCTAAAGGAGGTAAACAAGAAGGTGGTAGAAAACAACGTCGTAGAAAGTAATTTTTTAAAGAACTAAAGTAATGTTACAACCGAAAAGAACGAAGTTCCGTAAAATGCAGAAAGGCCGTATGAAAGGCCTAGCTGGTAGAGGACACCAACTTTCAAATGGTATGTTCGGTATAAAGAATGTTGATGATGCAGCATTCTTGACTTCACGCCAAATTGAGGCTGCCCGTATTGCTGCAACAAGATATATGAAAAGGGAAGGTCAGTTATGGATTAAAATATTTCCAGACAAGCCTATAACCAAGAAGCCTCTAGAGGTACGTATGGGTAAAGGTAAAGGTGCTCCTGAATATTTTGTAGCCGTAGTAAAACCGGGTAGAATTATGTTCGAAGTAGCTGGAGTTCCTATGGAAGTAGCAAAAGAAGCTTTAAGATTAGCGGCACAGAAGCTTCCTGTTAAAACAAAATTTATTGTAGCTCGAGATTACGAGGGCGGAAATTAAACGTAAGGAACAATGAAAAAACAAGAGATCAAAGAATTGTCTGTCGAAGGACTTACGGAGAAATTGGCCGAGTATAGAAAGCAGCATGAAGAATTGAAAATGGCACATTTTGTAACTCCGTTGGAAAATCCATTACAGATTAGAAAAGTAAGGAGAACGGTAGCAAGATTAGCCACTGAATTAACTAATAGGGAAAACCAATAATTGGTTCGGCTTTATGGAAAAAAGAAACTTAAGAAAAGAGAGAGTAGGAGTTGTCACTAGTAATAAGATGGAAAAGTCCATTGTTATTTCAGAGGTGAAAAGAGTAAAGCATCCTATGTACGGTAAATTCGTTTTGAAGACAAAGAAATATGTTGCACATGACGAAAAGAACGATTGCAATATTGGTGATACTGTAAAGATCATGGAAACTCGTCCTATGAGTAAAACCAAATGTTGGAGATTAGTAGAAATCTTAGAAAGAGCTAAATAAGTTATGTTACAGCAAGAATCTAGATTAAAGGTAGCGGATAACACCGGAGCGAAGGAAGTATTGACTATTCGTGTTCTTGGTGGTACCAAAAGAAGATATGCATCCATTGGTGATAAAATTGTTGTTACCGTTAAGGAGGCCACACCAAATGGAGGTATCAAGAAAGGAGCGGTATCAACTGCTGTTGTCGTGCGTACCAAGAAAGAGGTGAGAAGACCAGATGGGTCGTATATCAGATTTGACGATAACGCTTGTGTTTTATTGAATCCTGCCGGAGAGATGAGGGGAACCCGTGTTTTCGGACCCGTTGCAAGGGAGCTTAGGGACAAGCAATTTATGAAGATTGTATCATTGGCCCCAGAGGTATTATAATATAACGGACAAGATGAAAAAGTTGAAAATAAAAACAGGAGACACCGTAAGAATTATCGCTGGTGACCATAAAGGTACCGAAGGTAAGGTTATGCGTGTAAATCTTGAAAAAAATAAGGCCATCGTAGAAGGTGCAAATATGGTTTCCAAACATGAGAAACCTAGTGCAAAGAACCCTCAGGGTGGTATTGTAAAAAAAGAAGCTTTAATCCATATTTCAAACCTTGCTTTGATCGACGGTAAATCTGGAGATACTACAAGGGTAGGTTATGAAATGAGGGATGGTAAAAAAGTTAGGGTTTCCAAAAAATCCAAAGAAGTAATTTAGTTATGGCATACGTTACAAGATTAAAGAAAGAGTATAAGGAGCGAATTATAGCTGCCCTTACCGAAGAATTTGGTTACAGTAATGTAATGCAGGTTCCTAAGTTGGAAAAAATAGTAATGAGCAGAGGAATAGGTGCTGCCGTTGCTGATAAGAAGCTTATTGATCATGCAATTGATGAAATGACGATGATCACTGGTCAAAAAGCTGTTGCTACATTATCTAAAAAAGATGTTGCTGCCTTTAAATTAAGAAAAGGTATGCCTATTGGTGCAAAGGTTACCCTTAGAGGTGAGCGCATGTACGAATTCTTAGATCGTTTAGTAACGTCTGCATTACCAAGGGTACGTGATTTTCAAGGAATCAAGGCTACTGGTTTTGATGGTCGTGGAAATTATAACTTGGGTATAACCGAACAAATTATTTTCCCGGAAATCAATATTGATAAAATCAATAGAATTAACGGAATGGATATTACTTTTGTGACCTCTGCAAATACTGACAAGGAAGCAAAATCATTATTAACAGAATTAGGTTTACCTTTTAAAAAGAATTAGTATGGCTAAGGAATCAATGAAAGCCCGTGAAAGAAAAAGGGAAAGAACTGTAGCAATTTACGCTGAAAAAAGAAAGGCTCTAAAGGAAGCTGGAGACTATGAAGGTTTGCAAAGACTTCCTAAAAATGCTTCTCCAGTACGTTTGCACAATAGATGTAAGCTTACCGGAAGACCTAAGGGTTATATGAGAACTTTTGGAATTTCTAGGGTAATGTTCAGGGAAATGGCAAATGCCGGTTTAATTCCAGGTGTTAAAAAAGCCAGCTGGTAAAAAAGAATTATTAATGGTTTCAGGTTTAACGTAAAAGTTAAAAACCGTCACCGAATTATATATACATGGTAACAGATACTATAGCAGATTACCTAACGAGAGTTAGAAACGCAAGTAGAGCAGGTCATAGAATTGTTGAAATTCCTGCTTCTAATTTAAAAAAGGAGATAACAAAAATATTGTTCGATCAAGGATATATTTTAAGTTATAAGTTTGAAGAGAACAAGGTTCAAGGCACTATTAAAATTGCTTTGAAATATGACAAGTTTACAAAGGAGCCTGTTATCAAGAAAATACAGCGTATAAGTAAGCCGGGTCTTAGAAAATATGCGGGTAGTGACGATTTGCCACGTGTATTGAACGGTTTGGGTATCGCTATTGTTTCTACATCCCATGGTGTAATGACAAGTAAGCAAGCAAAGGCGGAAAAAGTTGGTGGTGAAGTTTTATGCTACGTTTATTAATTGATAAAAGAATTAGAAAATGTCTAGAATAGGTAATAATCCAATCGCGATTCCAGAAGGAGTTACAATTGAAATCAATGAAAATATCATTTCCGTAAAAGGAAAGTTAGGAGAGTTGACTCAAGAGTTCTCTGGTGTATCGGTTAAAGTGGAAGATGGTCAGGCTTGGGTAACAAGACCTTCAGATTCTAAGGAGCATAAAGCAAAACACGGTTTATATAGGTCACTTATACTCAACATGGTTGAGGGCGTTTCAAAAGGTTGGACCAAAGAATTGGAGTTAGTAGGTGTAGGTTACAGGGCTAGTAACCAAGGTCAAAAATTAGATTTGGCTCTAGGGTTTTCCCATAATATAGTGTTTGACTTGGCCCCAGAGGTTAAGGTTGAAACTGTTTCTGAAAAAGGAAAGAACCCAATAGTTAAATTGACCTCTCATGACAAACAATTGGTTGGTCATATAGCAGCTAAGATAAGATCATTCCGTAGACCTGAACCGTACAAAGGAAAAGGTATTAAGTTTGTTGGTGAAATATTAAGAAGAAAAGCTGGTAAGTCAGCTTAATATAAGTGTATTATGGGATTATCAAAAACACAAAGAAAAAATAGAATCCGCCGTAGAATCCGTAAGGTTTCTACCGGAACTGCAGCTAGACCTAGGTTATCTGTATTCCGTAGTAATAGCGAGATTTACGCACAAGTTATAGACGACGTTAAAGGAGTTACTTTAGTATCTGCTTCTTCAAGAGATAAGGATATTGCAAAAGTAAAAGGTAACAAAACAGAGATTGCCGCACTAGTTGGTAAAACAATTGCCGAGAAATCTGTAAAGGCGGGTCTTGATAAGGTAGCCTTTGATAGAGGTGGAAATTTGTATCATGGTAGAGTTAAGTCTTTGGCCGAAGGTGCAAGAGAAGCAGGATTAAAATTCTAATAAACTAGTATGTTCCAAAAATATAAAAACGTAGAAACGGTTAAACCTGGCGGTTTAGATTTAAAAGATAAATTAGTTGGCATCCAACGTGTTACCAAGGTAACTAAAGGTGGTAGGGCATTTGGTTTTTCTGCTATAGTTGTCGTAGGTGACGAAAATGGTGTTGTAGGTCACGGTTTAGGTAAGTCTAAAGAAGTTGCAACTGCAATAGCAAAAGCAATTGAGGACGGTAAAAAGAACTTGATTAGAATTCCTTTGAACAATGGTACATTGCCACATGAGCAAAAAGGTAAATTTGGTGGAGCAAGGGTTTATATCCAGCCAGCTTCTCATGGTACGGGTGTTATTGCCGGTGGTGCAGTGAGATCAGTTTTAGAAGCTGTTGGTGTACATGATGTTTTGTCCAAATCACAAGGTTCTTCAAATCCACACAATGTTGTAAAAGCAACTTTTGACGCTTTATTGCAACTTAGGGATGCAAAGACCATTGCAAGTCAAAGAGGTGTTTCTTTAGAAAAAGTATTTAAAGGCTAAGAGTAGAATTATGGCAAAGATTAAAGTTACACAGGTAAAAAGTGGAATCAAGAAACCTCAAAATCAGAAAAGAACTCTTGAGGCCCTTGGTTTAAAAAGAATTGGTCAAGTTGTAGAACATGATGATACGGCCAACATTCTTGGAATGATAAATAAAGTTAAACATTTAGTTTCCGTTGAGGGAGCTTAAAGATAGAATATAATGGGTTTACATAATCTACAGCCTGCAGAAGGTTCAGTTAATAGGGACGGTAAACGTCTTGGAAGAGGACAAGGGTCAGGAAAAGGTGGAACTGCTGCAAGAGGACATAAAGGAGCAAAATCAAGATCTGGTTATTCTAAGAAAATTGGTTTTGAAGGTGGTCAAATGCCATTGCAACGTCGTGTTCCTAAATTTGGATTTACAAATATCAACCGTAAGAATTATAAAGGTATCAATATTGAGAAGTTACAGGAACTTGTTGATAACAAAGTAATTTCAAAAGAGGTTTCTTTGGATATTTTGGTTGAAAACGGAGTAGTAGGTAAAAACGACTTAGTTAAAATTTTAGGTAACGGTGAATTGAAATCCCCCCTAAAAATTACGGTACATAAATTTACCGCTTCTGCTAAGGCAGCTATTGAAGCAGCTGGTGGTGAAGCAATAAGTTTGTAAGCATAAACGAGAGCATGAAGAATTTTATTGATACAATATCCAATATTTGGAAGATAGAAGAGCTAAGAAATAGAATACTTATTACCTTGGGTCTTTTATTGGTGTACCGTTTTGGTTGCCAAATTGTTCTTCCAGGTATAGATTCTACGCAGTTGGGTGGTTTGACCGATGGAACCGATCAAGGTATCTTTGGTCTATTAAACGCATTTACAGGAGGGGCTTTTGCCAATGCTTCTGTTTTTGCATTAGGTATTATGCCTTACATCTCTGCTTCAATTGTGGTGCAATTAATGGGTATTGCTATACCATATCTTCAAAAACTTCAAAAAGAGGGTGAAAGCGGTCGTAAAACTATTAACCAAATTACTAGATGGTTGACCATTGGTATTTGTATAGTTCAAGCTCCTGCCTATCTCTACGGTTTGGAAGCCTTTGGTGTTAGGGACAGTGCTTTTATTTTAGGAAAAGGGCTGGATTTTATGATACCTGCAGTAATCATTTTGGTTACAGGTACCGTTTTTGCTATGTGGTTAGGAGAAAAAATTACAGATAAGGGTATTGGTAATGGTATTTCATTGTTAATCATGATCGGTATTATTGCAACCATGCCACAATCCTTTGTTCAGGAATTTATTTCAAGGACCGTTGATAATAATGGCGGTCTAATGTTTATTCTGATTGAAGTTATTATTTGGTTCCTTGTTATTTTGGCATGTATATTATTGGTAATGGCTACTCGTCAAATACCGGTTCAGTATGCCAGGAGAACGGCGTCTGGTGGTTATGAGAAAAACATCATGGGATCAAGACAGTATATTCCATTAAAATTAAATGCATCTGGAGTAATGCCTATAATCTTTGCACAGGCTATTATGTTTGTTCCCGGAATGATAGGTGGCGCATTTGATGATACTTCATTTGGGCAGTGGATGCAAGTTCAGTTTAGTGATATATTTGGTTTGGCATATAATATTTTATTTGCCTTGTTGATCATCATCTTTACATACTTCTACACGGCCATTACGGTTCCTACCAATAAAATGGCAGATGACCTTAAAAGAAGTGGTGGTTTTATACCAGGAATACGTCCTGGGAAAGAAACAGGAGATTTTTTAGATAAGATTATGTCATTAATAACGTTACCTGGATCAATTTTCTTAGCTTTGCTCGCAATTTTGCCGGCCGTTGTCGTAAAGTTGATGGATGTTCAGGCTGGATGGGCCTTATTTTATGGAGGTACATCTTTATTGATTATGGTTGGTGTGGCTATTGATACTGTGCAACAGGTGAATTCATATCTGTTGAATAGACATTATGATGGCCTAATGAAAACCGGTAAAAATAGAAAAGTAGCATAATTTATGGCTAAACAGGCAGCAATAGAACAAGATGGGTCTATCATTGAAGCATTGTCAAATGCAATGTTTAGGGTAGAGTTGGAGAATGGACATGTAGTAACAGCGCATATTTCAGGTAAGATGCGTATGCATTATATAAAATTATTACCTGGCGATAAGGTTAAATTGGAAATGAGTCCATACGATCTTACTAAAGCAAGAATTACATATAGATACTAAGATACAAGATGAAAGTAAGAGCATCAGTTAAAAAGAGAAGTGCCGACTGCAAGATTGTTCGCAGAAAAGGCAGGTTGTACGTAATCAACAAAAAGAATCCTAGATTTAAACAAAGACAAGGGTAATTATGGCAAGAATCGCAGGTATTGATATACCAAAACAGAAGAGAGGCGTTATCGCCTTAACCTACATTTTTGGAATTGGAAGAAGTAGAGCTCAAGAAATTTTGAGTAAAGCCCAGGTTAGTGAAGATACAAAGGTTTCTGATTGGAACGATGATGAAATAGGACGTATTAGGGAAGCTGTATCTGGTTACGTAATCGAAGGAGAGTTGCGTTCCGAAACCCAATTGAACATTAAGAGATTAATGGATATTGGTTGTTATAGAGGAATTCGTCACAGGTCTGGTTTACCTTTAAGAGGTCAACGTACCAAGAATAATTCTAGGACTAGAAAAGGAAAGCGTAAAACAGTTGCTAACAAGAAAAAAGCAACTAAATAATAAGTAGGTATGGCAAAGGCAAATACTAAAGTTACCAAGAAACGTAAAGTAATAGTTGATTCTGTTGGGGAAGCGCATATAAGTGCATCTTTTAACAACATCATCATTTCTTTAACAAATAAAAAAGGAGATGTAATTTCTTGGTCATCTGCTGGTAAATTAGGGTTTAGAGGTTCTAAGAAGAATACACCTTATGCTGCTCAGGTTGCAGCTGAAGATTGTTCAAAAGTTGCTCATGAAGCAGGTTTGAGAAAAGTTAAGGTTTATGTAAAAGGACCTGGTAATGGTAGGGAGTCTGCCATTAGATCATTACACAATGCTGGAATTGAAGTAACCGAGATTATCGATGTTACTCCAATGCCGCACAATGGTTGTAGACCTCCAAAAAGAAGAAGAGTTTAATCAATTATATATTTCACCGAAAGTGTAGTTACGATTATCGAAGGATAAGCCTTAATTCATAATCTCACTTTCAAATTAAAGGAAAATGGCAAGATATACAGGACCAAAGTCAAAGATCGCACGTAAATTCGGCGAAGCAATTTTTGGAGACGATAAGTCTTTCGAAAAGAAAAATTACCCTCCGGGACAACACGGGAATAACAGACGTAGAGGAAAAAAATCTGAGTACTCTATTCAGTTAATGGAAAAGCAAAAAGCTAAATATACCTATGGTATTTTAGAAAAGCAATTTAGAAACCTGTTTCAAACTGCAAAGAGAAAAGAAGGTGTTGCCGGTGAAATATTATTACAATTGTGTGAATCACGTTTAGATAATGTGGTTTATAGAATGGGAATATCACCTACAAGAAGTGGAGCTAGACAGTTAGTATCGCACAGACATATCACGGTAAACGGAGAAGTAGTGAATATTCCTTCATATTCCCTTAAAGCCGGAGATGTTGTAGGTGTAAGGGAGAAATCAAAATCATTACAAAGCATACAGGATTCATTGACTGCGAATAGCGCTGTTTATGAGTGGATTTCTTGGAACAGCGAAAAGAAGGAAGGTACTTATGTATCTATACCTGAAAGAATGCAGATTCCGGAAAACATCAAAGAACAATTAATCGTGGAGTTATACTCTAAATAAACAATACCGATCCAATTATGGCATTATTTAATTTTCAGAAACCCGATAAAGTAATAATGATCGATTCCTCAGATTTCGAAGGGAAGTTCGAATTTCGCCCTTTGGAACCTGGTTATGGATTAACTGTTGGGAATGCGTTAAGACGTGTGTTGCTTTCTTCTTTGGAAGGTTACGCCATTACGTCTGTAAGGATAGATAAGGTAGAGCATGAGTTCTCGGTTATCTCTGGCGTTGTAGAAGATGTTACTGAAATTATATTGAACTTGAAACAAGTGCGTTTCAAGAAACAAATAGAGGATTCTGAAGCAGAAGTGGTTTCTATTTCCGTTAGTGGAAAAAATCAATTGACTGCAGGGGATTTCCAGAAGTTTATTTCAGGATATCAAGTTTTAAATCCAGATTTAGTAATATGTAATATGGATGCCAAAGTAAGCATAAATATGGAAATTACTATTGAAAAAGGTAGGGGATATGTACCTGCAGAAGAAAATAAGAAATCTGGCGCACCATTAGGGACAATAGCTGTAGATTCTATATTTACACCGATCAAGAATGTAAAGTATAGTATTGAAAACTTTCGTGTAGAGCAAAAAACAGATTACGAAAAATTAGTTTTTGAAATCTCTTCTGATGGTTCTATTCACCCAAAGGATGCTTTGACCGAAGCTGCAAAAGTTCTTATTCATCATTTCATGTTGTTCTCTGATGAGCGTATTACGCTTGAGGCAGATGAAATTGCCCAAACTGAGACATATGATGAAGAATCATTGCATATGCGTCAGTTGCTTAAGACAAAATTGGTAGATATGGACCTATCCGTACGTGCCCTTAATTGTTTAAAGGCGGCAGAAGTAGATACTTTAGGTGATTTAGTATCATTTAATAAGAACGACCTGATGAAATTTAGGAACTTCGGTAAAAAATCCCTTACGGAACTTGAGGAGCTTGTAATCAACAAGGGACTTAGTTTTGGAATGGATCTTTCAAAATATAAATTAGATAAAGATTAATTAATCATATTTTGCTCCTCGTTCTATCGAGTTTGGTAGCAAGATGATAAAACAAAAACATGAGACACGGTAAAAAAGTTAATCACTTAGGCAGAAAAACTGCACACAGAAAGGCAATGTTGGCCAATATGGCTTGTTCTT
Organism: Maribacter sp. MAR_2009_72; assembly: GCF_007827235.1. Taxonomy (NCBI): domain Bacteria; kingdom Pseudomonadati; phylum Bacteroidota; class Flavobacteriia; order Flavobacteriales; family Flavobacteriaceae; genus Maribacter; species Maribacter sp. MAR_2009_72. Next base: position 3,669,757 of record NZ_VISB01000001.1, read on the forward strand.
TAATTGAGCACAAAAGAATCAATACTACGGTTGCCAAGGCAAAAGCCTTAAAACAATTTGTAGAACCTTTGATTACGAAGTCTAAGGCAGAGAACAATGTAAGTGCTGAGAAGGGTACTCACAACAGACGTATCGTCTTTAAAAACTTACGTGATAAAAATGCTGTTACGGAATTGTTCAGTGTAGTTTCTGAAAAAGTAGCTGACAGACCAGGTGGTTATACTAGAATTATTAAATTGGGTAACCGTTTAGGTGATAACGCCGATATGGCTATGATAGAATTGGTTGATTTCAACGAATTGTATAATGCCGGTAAGCCTAAGAAAAAATCTACAAGAAGAAGTAGAAGGTCTGGTGGTAACAATGCAGAGGCCGCTACCGAAGTGAAAGAAACGAAAGTAGTGGAAGAAGCACTACCGGAAACAGAATCTCAAACGGATAACGAGGTAAAGGCAGATGATTCTAAGGAATAAATTGTCAATAAATATTTATAATGAAAAGGATAAGCTTTCTAGCTTATCCTTTTTTTTATGTTTTTTTGTAAATGAATAAATAATAGCACAAAATGAAATATCAAGCAAAAAGAAAAGCTTTAATATTACTTTCGGATGGTACCATATTCCATGGAAAGTCTGTAGGGGATAAAGAGGGTACAGCTTTTGGTGAAGTTTGTTTTAATACTGGTATGACCGGGTACCAGGAAATTTTTACGGACCCGTCCTATTTTGGTCAGATCATGGTGACCACAAATGCCCATATTGGTAATTATGGGGTTAATAAAGATGAAATAGAATCAGACTCCATCAAAATAGCGGGTTTAGTATGTAGGAATTTCAGCTATGATTATTCTAGGGCTCTAGCAGATGATAGTTTGCAAGGATTTTTGGACGCCAACGGATTATTTGCAATTTCTGATGTGGATACCAGGGCTTTAGTGAGCTATATACGAGACAATGGCGCCATGAATGCTGTAATATCCACCGAAGTGGATAATATAGAGGACCTTAAAAAACGTTTGGCAGAAGTACCTAGTATGGAAGGGTTGGAGCTGGCTTCCAAAGTATCTACCAAAGAACCATATTTTGTAGGTAATGATAATGCTTCCATAAAGATTGCCGCTTTGGATATTGGAATTAAAAAGAATATTCTTAGAAATTTGGTTAAGCGTGACGCTTACGTAAAAGTGTTTCCGTACAATGCAACCTTTGAAGAAATGGAGGCCTGGAACCCAGATGCTTATTTTATATCTAACGGTCCTGGTGATCCAGAACCTTTGACCGATGCCATTGCGGCTGCCAAAAAAATGATACAAACGGATAAACCTGTTTTTGGAATCTGTTTGGGGCACCAAATTTTGGCATTGGCAAATGGAGTATCAACATACAAGATGCACAATGGCCACAGGGGAATAAATCATCCGGTTTTAAACCTATTAAACGGCAAGGGTGAAATTACTTCGCAGAACCACGGTTTTGCAATTAACCGTGAGGAAACTGAAGCAAATGACAGTTTGGAAATTACACATGTACACCTTAACGACAAGACGGTTGCAGGTATAAGAATGAAGAATAAAGATGTTTTTTCTGTTCAATATCACCCAGAGGCGAGTCCAGGTCCACATGATGCGGACTATCTTTTTGATGATTTTTTCGGTTTAATTGGGAAAAGTATAAAACATAACGAAATTGTTTAAATAATTGTTATTTAATGGACAAATGTAGAGTGCAAATAAACTCGGGAGTACCTTGGTTTTGTATCTTTGTCCTTTAAATGATCAACTAATAAAAAATAAATTAAATGAGTATCATATTAAGTGTTCACGCAAGACAAATTTTAGATTCTAGGGGTAACCCAACCGTTGAAGTAGATGTAATTACTGAAAACGGTGTAATGGGTAGGGCCGCTGTTCCTTCTGGTGCATCTACCGGTGAGCATGAGGCTGTTGAACTACGCGATGGAGGCAAGGATTTCATGGGTAAAGGAGTTTTAAAGGCAGTTGATAATGTAAATAATGTTATTGCCGAAGAGATTTTGGGTATGTCTGTATTTGATCAAAATCTCTTAGATCAAACTATGATCGATCTTGACGGTACACCAAATAAATCCAAACTAGGGGCCAATGCCATTTTAGGTGTTTCTTTAGCGGCAGCTAAGGCGGCTGCAAATGAACTTGGTCTATCTTTATATAGGTACGTGGGTGGCGTTAGTGCCAACACATTACCTGTTCCTATGATGAATATTATCAATGGTGGTTCTCATTCAGACGCTCCTATTGCCTTTCAAGAATTCATGGTAATGCCCGTAAAGGCAAAAAGCTTTTCGCATGCAATGCAAATGGGTACGGAGATTTTCCATCATTTGAAAAAAGTATTGCACGATCGTGGACTTAGTACAGCAGTAGGTGATGAAGGTGGTTTTGCGCCGAACCTAGCCGGAGGTACTGAGGATGCATTGGATACCATTGCCAAAGCTGTAAAGAATGCTGGCTATACTTTAGGGGATGATGTAATGATCGCTCTAGATTGTGCCGCTGCAGAGTTTTATGTAGATGGTAAATATGATTACACCAAATTTGAGGGTGATAAAGGTGTTGTTAGAACTTCTGAGGAACAAGCACAATACTTGGCAGATTTAAGTGCTAAATACCCTATTATTTCTATTGAGGATGGTATGGATGAAAATGATTGGGATGGATGGAAATCATTGACCGATAAAATTGGGGACAAAGTTCAATTGGTAGGTGATGATTTATTTGTGACCAATGTGGAACGTTTGTCTACAGGTATTGAAAAAGGAATTGCCAATTCAATTTTGATCAAGGTAAACCAAATTGGAACGCTTACCGAAACAATAGCAGCCGTAAATATGGCTAAAAATGCAGGGTATACTTCAGTAATGTCCCATAGATCGGGAGAGACGGAAGATAACACAATTGCTGACCTAGCTGTTGCTTTGAATACAGGACAGATTAAAACCGGATCGGCATCTAGATCAGACCGTATGGCCAAGTACAATCAATTGCTTCGTATCGAAGAGGAATTGGGTAGTACAGCTTATTATCCACAAGAAAAAGCATTCAAGGTCAACTAGATTTTGTGCCATAATTTATATAAAAAGCCTCTCCTATTTTGGAAAGGCTTTTTTTTTGTCTTACTCCTAAACTTTAACTACCTTTTGTAAAAAATACATTTAAAACCTTGTAAGTAACGTATGAACAACTTTCTTTTCGTTTCAGCAGAAAATGATGCCATTCCAGATTGCAAAGCCGGCGGTATGGGTGATGTAGTTAGAGATGTGCCAAGGGAAATTTCGAAACGGGATGATAGAGTCCATGTCGTTGTACCTTCCTATTCCAGATTGCATAAGAACGGAATCTTTAAAACCAATCTTCATTTTCAACTTAGGGGCGTACCTTATACAGCGGAGCTATATGAAGTGATACCAAAAAAGGTTGATAAAAACATTACACATTATGTAATACACCATCCAGAGATTATAGAAGGGGGTATTGCTCATATTTACCATGATGACCCAACAGAACCATTTTATAACGATTTTATAAAGTTCATTATATTCTGTACGGCTACTGCAGAAGCTATAAAAGTAGGGGCCTTTGGAGAGTTGGATATTGTACATATGCATGATTGGCATTCGGCCGCTCTGTTGTTCATTAAAAAATACCATCCCCAATATCAAGATTTAAAGAAGATGCGCTATGTATATACCATACATAATTTGGCCATACAGGGTATAAGACCATTTTATGATAATTATGCATCGGTTCATAACTGGTTTCCAGAAGTGCAATTAAATCATAAGGAGCTGATGGATTTACGTTATCAGGATTGTATAAACCTTATGGCGGTAGGCATTAGGCTGGCAGATGCAGTACATACCGTATCCCCATCATATAAAGAAGATGTGCTCTTGCCAAGCAGAAGACCGGAATTTATTGGTGGTGAAAGTTTGGAGAACGACTTGCAGAAAGCGGACAATGAAGGAAGATTGTTCGGGATATTAAACGCTAGTAACTATAATAATATTAGGAAGGCGGAAAAAGGGTTTCTTTATAGAAATACGGTGAAAGCTCTTTTTAGATGGTTGCAGGATACATCCAAGAAATATAAAGCGGATTTTTTAGCGCATACAGGTGAGAAAATAATGCAATATGTAGGCAATAGGCCTAAATTCATAGTTTCAAGTGTTGCTCGTTTAACGGAACAAAAATTTTATTTTCTTATGCGCTCTCCAGAAGCCTTTGAAAAAATGCTGGCACGCTTAGGGGAAGTTGACGGTATCTTTATGCTGTTAGGTACCGGAGACCCGGATTATGAAGAGTTTTTTCGCGACATGAGTTATAAACATCAGAATTTTATATTCACCAATGGTCAATCAGAAGATTTAATTGACTCTATGTATCTGGAAACTGATCTTTACTTTATGCCAAGTCTATTTGAGCCTTGTGGAATTAGTCAAATGTTGGCAATGCGCAATGGAAATCCTTGCTTGGTTCACCATACAGGTGGGTTAAAGGACACTGTGGAGCATATGAAGACTGGCTTTGCTTTTGACGGCGCTACGTATGAACAGCAAATTGAAAATATGGTGTTGCGTTTTGATGAGGCTATCTCCCTATGGCAATACGATAAACCCAAATGGAATAAGATACAGGCCAATGCCAAAAAAGCTCGTTTTACTTGGGAAAAGTCTTTGGACGAATATTACAAATCATTATATATGTTGTGAGTAATGTAGTTAAAAGATCTTATTGTTAATTTTACCCCAAACAGAATATTGAAATTGTTAAAACAATCCTGTTTTGTTAACTTTACAGGGAGTATATAAAACGTAAAATTTAAAAATGTCAGATAAAGCTACTTTAGAATATAATGGTGAAAAATATGAGTTTCCAGTAATTAAGGGAACTGAAAATGAACTTGCGATTGATATTAAATCTTTGCGTTCAGTTACCAAAGGAATTATAACTATAGATCCAGGTTATAAAAATACAGGATCTTGTGAGAGTGCCATTACTTTTTTGGACGGTGAAAAAGGAATTTTAAGATATAGAGGGTATTCTATAGAAGAATTGGCAGAAAAAGCCGATTTTTTAGAGGTAGCGTATTTATTGATTTTTGGAAATTTACCAAACAAAGAAGAGCTGGCTAAATTTCATAAGGATATAAAGGATGAGTCTCATGTAGATGAAGAAATGAAAAAGATTTTGGACGGTTTTCCAAAGTCTGCACACCCAATGGGAGTGTTGTCTTCTTTGACAAGTGCTTTGATTGCATTTAACCCATCCACTGTTGATGTAAGTTCGGACCAAGATATGTACCATGCCATTGTACGTATTTTGGCTAAATTTCCAGTTCTTGTCGCTTGGACTTTACGCAAGAAGAAAGGACTTCCTCTAGATTATGGTGATGACAGTTTAGGTTATGTAGAAAACATACATAAGATGATGTTCAAACGTCCTAATCAAGAATATAAAAAGAACAAGGTCGTTATAGAAGCTTTGGATAAGTTGTTGATCTTACATGCCGATCACGAACAAAACTGTTCTACCAGTACCGTGCGTATTGTAGGTTCTTCCCATGCAGGACTGTTCGCATCCTTATCCGCAGGTATATCTGCACTTTGGGGGCCATTGCACGGTGGTGCAAACCAAGCGGTTTTGGAAATGCTTGAAGCAATTGAGGCAGATGGTGGCGATACTAAAAAGTATATGGCCAAGGCTAAGGACAAGTCCGATCCATTTAGGTTAATGGGCTTTGGGCATAGGGTTTACAAGAATTTTGATCCCCGCGCAAAAATCATTAAAAAAGCCGCAGATGAAGTGTTGGCAGATTTGGGTATTGACGATCCTATATTGGATATCGCAAAGGGCTTGGAAAAAGAAGCATTGGAGGATAAATATTTTGTGGATAGAAAATTGTACCCTAATGTAGATTTCTATTCAGGTATTATATATAGGGCTTTAGGAATACCAACAGAGATGTTTACGGTAATGTTTGCCTTGGGTAGATTACCAGGTTGGATTTCCCAATGGAGGGAAATGCGCTTAAAAGGAGAACCTATTGGTAGACCAAGACAAGTGTATATTGGTGAAAATCTAAGGTCTTTTGTCGAACTGGATAAAAGGTAGATTGCTACCGTTAATAAAAAAACAAAAAGCTCTTTTAAAGTATAAAGGAGCTTTTTTTTGTGCTAATTTTTAATCAGTATCTAAAATTGAAAGCATGTTACAATTACAGGTAAAAGATGAAATTTCAAAGTTAAAGGCCGTTGTTTTGGGAACCGCAAAAAGTTCAGGGCCCGTGCCCAGAACAGAAGATGCATATGACCCTAAATCCTTGGAGCATATATTGGCGGGCACTTATCCCAAAGAGGATGATATGATCTTTGAAATGGAGGCATTTAAAGCCGTATTTGAAAAATATGGCGTACAAGTATTCCGCCCAGAGGTTTTGGAGGACTGCAATCAAATTTTTACCCGTGATATTGCATTTGTTATTGAAGATAAATTGATTATAGCAAATATCTTACCTGATAGGGAGAAAGAGGTGGAGGCCATTTTACATGTACTCGATAAAATAGAGGATAGTAATATTTTGCATCCCCCGGAAGAAGTGCATGTAGAAGGTGGTGATGTAATGCCCTGGAACGAATATATTTTTGTAGGTACCTATACAGCTCCCGATTACCCGGATTATATTACGGCCAGAACAAATAAGGCAGCGGTAGATTATTTAAAAGCCCAGTTTCCTAAGAAAACCGTCAAATCTTTTGAACTGAGAAAGTCTAACACCAATGCTCAAGAAAACGCATTGCATTTAGACTGCTGTTTTCAGCCTTTAGGCAAGGGTAAGGCTATTTTACATAGAAACGGGTTCTTGGTAGAGGAGGAATACCAATGGTTGGTTGCCTTTTTTGGTAAGGAGAATATATTTGAGATCAATGCTCATGAAATGTACCGTATGTTCAGTAATGTATTTTCAATATCCCCAGATGTAATTGTTTCTGAAAAAAGTTTTACCAGGCTTAATACTTGGTTACGTCAACAAGGATTTACCGTAGAGGAAATTCCCTATGCTGAAATTTCCAAACAGGAAGGTTTATTGCGCTGTAGTACGCTGCCGCTCATAAGAGAATAGTTTTAATATTTAAACGAATAAATATATTTTTCCCCATTATGCAGATTACCAATAATATACTCATGATTCGTCCGGTATCGTTCAGAATGAACGAACAAACCGCTGTCAATAATTATTTTATGGAAGATATTGACATGAAGAATCGGGCTATTAATATAAAAGCCCAAGAAGAATTTGATGTTTTTGTTTCCACATTGAAGGGTAAGGGAGTCAATGTAATCGTTGTGAACGATACCTATGAACCTGATACTCCGGACAGCATCTTTCCCAATAACTGGATTTCATTTCATGCCAACGGTACAGTAGGGGTTTACCCAATGTATGCAGAGAATAGGAGAAATGAGCGCAGAGAGGATATTTTGGAAATTCTAGAGGAAAAAGGATTTATGATCATAGAGGTCATCGATTATACCTCAGCAGAGGAAGAAGGTATATTTTTGGAGGGTACCGGAAGTATATTGTTGGACAGGGTCAATAAAAAAGCATACTGTGCCCTTTCGGAGCGGGCAGATGAGGAGCTTTTTATAGAGTTTTGTGAGGATTTTGATTGTTTTCCTGTAATTTTTACAGCCAACCAATCTGTAGACGGTAAGCGTTTACCTATTTACCATACCAACGTTATGATGGCATTGGCAGAGGATTTCGCTATTATATGCTCGGATACGATCGATGATAAAAAGGAACGTAAAAATGTTCTTGACCACCTGAAGAAAGACGGTAGGGTAATCATAACTATTACAGAACAACAGATGCACCATTTTGCAGGGAATATGTTACAGGTATTGGGAGCTGATGATAAACGGTATATGGTAATGAGTTCCGCCGCTTATACTAGTTTAACTAAGGAGCAGATTACCATGATAGAAAAGCATTGTAGTATTTTACATAGTTCATTGTCTACAATAGAAACTTGTGGTGGTGGCAGTGCCCGTTGTATGATGGCAGAAGTGTTCTTGCCCAAGGGTAGGGTGTAGATCATGATCTTGTTGTATCAGATTATTGTTTAATGTCTTTTGCTTTTACTATCTTCATAAGATATCGTTCCTAAAATTGAACGTAACTGCATGTTATGAATGTAAGGTTTTTGTATCCAGTCGTTGTGTTGGCCTTGTTAGGTATATTGTTCTCTTTGGCCAATACTCCAAATATGGTAACTTATACACTGCCTGTTTCACAACATGATATTGCCCAGACGGAATCTTCCTCATTCACTGTAATGATGGACGTACTTACCCACCAACGCTGTATGAACTGCCATCCTAACGATAATATTCCCAAACAAGGAGATGACCGGCACCCCCATTATTTTGGTATGGCAAGAGGAATTAATGATAAAGGTTTTCAAGCTACAAACTGCCATACATGCCATCAATCTGTAAATAATAAAAATTCTGGTGTACCTGGAGCGCCGCACTGGGCATTGGCTCCGGCTTCTATGGGTTGGGAGGGACTTACTAGGACCGAAATAGCTGTGCAATTATTGAATAGGGAAACCAACGGTAATAAAAGTCATGAAGAGCTTATTGAACATATGACGAAAGATGAACTGGTATTATGGGCCTGGGATCCAGGGGTGAATGCAAATGGTATGCAACGAACATTGCCACCAGTTTCCAAAGAAGATTTTAAAAAAGCCGTTGTAGATTGGTTTGCAAACGGAGCGGTGATTCCTACTAAATAGTTTATGCTATGAAAATATCCTTTATTATTAACGGCATGTCCAAGATAATAGATGTTGCAGATGAGAATACTCCTCTTTTATATATTATTAGGGATGTACTAGATCTAAAAGGTACTAAGTTTGGTTGCGGTAAAGCAGCTTGCGGAGCGTGTACCTTACATGTAAACAATGAGGCCGTACGGTCTTGTTCCTATCCCGTCAAATTTGCAGAAGGAAAAGAAATCATAACTATAGAAGGGTTAGGCAATAGGGCCAAACCACACCCGGTTCAACAGGCTTGGATAGAAGAGATCGTACCACAGTGCGGCTATTGCCAACCTGGATTCATTATGGCCACTGCCGCATTGTTAAATAAAGTGCCAAGACCTACGGATAAAGATATTGATAACAATATCATCAATATTTGTAGATGTGGAACCTATTACCGTATGCGCAAGGCTATACATAGGGCAGCAGAACTTTCAGCGGAAAGCGGTTCCACCTCATTTAAAATTACAGATTGATGGCAACCAATAAAAATTCGAATAAAGGGGTGTCCAGACGTAAATTCTTGGTTAAGGGAGGATTGGGAACTTTAGGAGTCCTTGCTGTAGGTACCTATCTATTCAGGAATCCTATACGCAGAGGAATTTTAGGTAAGGTAAATTCATTGGAAATGCCTTATACGGACAATACCGATAAACCTATGATATGGTTTGAAATCACATCGGATAATTTTATACGCTTGCATTCCCCAAAAATGGAAATGGGACAGGGAACATTTACGGGAATAGCCCAAATGGCTGCAGATGAACTTTCTGTTGCAATTCACAGGATAAAGGTGGTACATGCGTCATCCTCTACAGGAAATGTAGATAGTTTTGCTACAGGTGGCAGTACTTCCATTTCCGGTTTGTGGCAACCACTCAGGGAACTTTCTGCCATGTTGCGTACTATGCTTTTAAAAGAGGCTTCCCATAAGCTGAACTTGGATATAGACCAATTGATTATAAAGGATGGGACGATTATAGGGAAAGGTAAACAGCTAACCTTTGCGCAGGTGGCAGATGGGGTTGATGAATGGGTTGTGCCAGATTTACCTGTTCTAAAAGATATTAAGGATTATAAATATGTGGGTAAGCCCGTACCCAGGATAGATTTGGAAGACAAGGTATTTGGTGACCCTATTTTTGGGATGGATGCGCAAATGCCTAACATGTTGTATGGGGCAGTAGTGAGATCTTCAAAAATTGGGTCGGTATTTGTAAGTGCAGATTCCACAACGGCAGAAAAAATGCCTGGCGTGGTAAAAATTATACATGAAGCGGATTTTGTAGCAGTCGTGGCAAATTCCATGATAGAAGCCGAGAATGCAAAAAATGCCATTAAGGTAATTTGGGAAAGTTATGACAATTTAAATACAAAAGATATAGTAGAGATCATGACCGTAGGTAATGGGTCCTCTACCATCATCCAAAAGAAAGGCAAAGCATTAAAAGAGAAAGATAATCCTTTAACAATGGAATTTAGAACCCCAATAGGGGCACATGCACAGATAGAACCTAATGGGGTTGTAGCATTTGTTAAAGATGGAAAAGCAATAATAAAAATATCAACACAGGTTGTCGGACTCACAAGAAAGGAAGTGGCCCAACGGTTAGATTTAGATGTGGAACAAGTAATTGTGGAGCCAACTTATTTGGGCGGAGGTTTTGGTCGTAGGTTGCATACACCTCATGCGGTACAGGCGGCCTTAATGTCAAAAGCAGTTGGTAGACCCGTTAAATATTTCTTTAGTAGAAAGGAAGAGTTTCAACATGATATGTTTCGCCCACCTACGCATCATATTATTTCTGGCAATCTTAATGAAGAAGGATTATTGAATGTCCTGGAACATGAATTTGTAAGTGGGGACGTTGGTAACGATTCGGCTTTAATACCAGGATTTCTTCCTCCTATCATTGGAGCCGACATTGGTGCTATACGTGGTGGTTTTATCCAGTATACGGGTATTCCCAATTTTAGGTCCGTTTATTGGCATGTAGATTTACCATTTGCTACAAGTTGGTGGCGAAGTTTGGGATTATTGGCCAATACTTTTGCCATGGAAAGTTTTATGGACGAAATGGCGATAAAGGCGCAAATGAATGCCGTTGAATTCAGGCTTCGTCAAATCGCCGATGATCCTATAGGTATTCGTTTTAAAAATGTAATTAATGCGGTAGCGGATAAAGCAAAATATTCGGAAAATATTGTTGAAGGCCGTGCTATGGGCCTAGCAGCCTCCATTGATGCCAATACGCCATGCGCCCAAATAGCTGAGGTTAGTATTGTGGATCATGAAATTGTTGTTCATAAAGTTACGGTAGCCATGGATCCCGGTTTGGCAGTAAACCCAGATCAAATTCGTGCGCAGTGCGAAGGCTGCGTTATCATGGGTATAAGCGCAGTGCTCTATGAACAAATGTTTGTTGAAAATGGGGAACTTTCCCCAACGATATATGGACCATATAAAATGGCATTGATGAAAAATGCGCCAAAGGAAATAGATGTTGTGCTGCTACAGGGAAAAGATACTCCGGGAGCCGTAGGGGAACCCCCGTTGGGCCCTATTGGTGCGGCAATTGCAAATGCTGTAAGAAGATTGACGGGAGAACGGTTAACGCAGGTGCCCTTAAAATTACCTAAGCATATTTAGGTTTTACCTTTCATAGGTATTATTGTTTGGCAATATTTTTGATCATACCGCCAAATATAAAATAATGAAATGGCACTATACTGTACCAATACAGCCTGCCTCTTAAACCTCTAGGCCTAAATGTTGCGGTTTGGTGCAAAACATTATCTTCATCAATTTTAAATTCTAGCCACGCTTCCCCAGGCAGTTTCATTTCTGCGAACAGTAATAATCTTTTCGATTTTTTTTCAGCCAGCAATACACGCCAAAAATCAAGGGAGTCTCCTGCAAAAATTTTATTTGGATGTGTACGTCCCCGCCGTAACCCTACACCACCAAATAATTTGTCCATAAAGCCTCTTATTTTCCAGAGCCAATTTCCATAATACCATCCGGTTTCCCCACCAATGCTCCAAATACGTTCCAATACAATATCAGGATTTTTTACCTTAATCTTCTTATGGTCTTTTAGTACACCGTACTTTGGTACTTGAATATGTTTCTCTAAATTTTCTAAAAAACGGCCACTGATCATACTATCCTTCCAACTGCTTACCACTAAATTTTGCTCTATTTTTTTAAAGGCCAGATCAATTGCCTCTTTATAGGTGTGGGGCTGTATGTTAAGTAAATCTTGAAGCCTAGTATCTTTGGCCACAACTTCTATTTTCATACTATCTACTAGGTTGAGCGCTAATTTATATGACGTTGAAGTCACAAAATACAGCCAATAGGATGAAAGTTTTGGAGTCATTACCGGTACGGTCCAAATCCAGTTTTTAAAGCCTCTTACCTCTGCGTATTTAAGCAGCATTTCTTTATAAGTCAACACATTGGGTCCTGCAATATCAAATGAATCGTTATAGGTTTTTTCATTGCCTAAAACTTCGGTTAGAAAGGTAATGACATCTCGTATGGCTATTGGTTGGGTTTTGGTCAAAACCCATTTAGGCGTAATCATTACAGGTAATTTCTCACATAAGTCCCTAATAATTTCAAAAGAAGAACTTCCGGATCCAACTATGATTCCTGCTCTTAATACAGTTAAATTATAATTGCCCTGATAAAGAATATCCTCTACATTTTTTCTGGATTGTAAATGCTTGGATAGGTTTTTATCATTGACAATTCCGCTTAGATACACTACTTGGTTAATATTTGTTTGGGATACAAGTTTGTTGAAATTATTGGCGGTCTTAGCCTCCATATTGTCAAAATCTTGGGTAGAAGAACTCATGGAGTGTATTAAGAAGTATGCTGCATCTATATCCTTTGGTATGCTATTTTCTTTGGGTTCTTCTAAAAAATCTATTTCTACGATTTCAATTTGATCCTTGATTTCCTTATCTACGGATAACCTGGCCTCATCACGTACGGCACAAACAATTTGGTGCCCCATCTCCAGAAGTCGGGGTAATAATCGCATTCCTATATAACCATTGGCACCGGTGAGCAGTATTTTCATTCTTTTGGTATTTTATACATTTTAAATACATAGTAAAATGGCAAAACGGTAATACATGCTACCATAAACATGGTAAGGCTAGATAACTTAAAACCTAAGTTTAGGTTATGGTCCAATATGATGGTTTCTAAAATTATAGGTATTAACATTATCGCTATGAGCAAGTTTAATTGCACCAACATGTGTATGGACAATCTATACAATTGCGGTGCATTTTTTGCAGTTACCTGTATTGGGTAGTTCATGTTCCAAGGTTTAGTCTTTTTTAAGACCAAGTATAGTATGGTGTGGACGATCAAGGTCAATATAGGTAGCGCCCATATTGTTTGTTTATTTCCATAACCATCTGCTTCACCTTTATAGGTAAAATGGATAGGAACTATATCATTTAAATTATTATAAAATGCGGCAACCAATAAAAAATTCAACACTACAATAATCCATCCCAAGACAATAAGCTTTTGTTGCTGTTTAGTAAGGGGTATGTTTATTTTAGGTGGCGTTGAGCACATTTTACAAATCTTCTATTGAAGTTGGGGCATTATCGGCTTTATAGCCTAATAATTTTTTAAAGAATTTCTGAACGGCTTTTGTATCTGATTCTACTTTTATAAAGTATTGATCCCTGTATATGCAATAGACAGATGCATCACCTTTGTAAATAGTTAATTTGTAATAAGGAATAATTAGGGCATACGTTTCCAGTAAGGACCTAAAACCAACTATAACGCCCTTGGGCCTCATTTCTATATTGCAAGTATCCCTATTATTGTCTAAAATCAATAAATTTCTAATTTCTAAGCTTGTCTCCGTAATATAAAGTTTTGGAGAGCCAATACCGCCCATTGCCCAACGTTCTTTTAAAGTAAATGGCTTTCCAAGTTCCGACTCAATTTTTTTGGTTACCGCTTTATTGTTGTAAGATACGTTAAGAAGCATAGGGTATATATTGCACTGTTTTTATTAAAGTTAATCAAATGCCTAATGAATGCCATAACTGTTTACCCTAAAAGCCCAAAAAATGATTAGTTTTGCAGCCTTAATTAAACGTTTTGATGAATATTCAAGAGGTACTGTCACAGAAAGTTAAAGAAGCCGTACAATCTATTTTTGATAAGGAATTGCCAAATGTGGAATTTCAACCTACGCGAAAAGATTTTGAAGGGGATATCACTGTTGTGGTTTTTCCAATGCTACGTGTGGTAAAGGGCAATCCTGTACAGATAGGGGAACAGATTGGAACTTATTTAAAGGATCAGGTCAATGAAGTGGCTAATTTTAACGTGATCAAAGGGTTTTTAAATATTGTTATCAACGATAGTTTTTACTTGGATTTTTTTAATTCCATAAAAAACATTGAACAATACGGGTATGTAAAAAAATCCAATGATGCCGTAATGGTAGAGTACTCATCTCCCAATACGAATAAACCTTTGCATTTGGGGCATATACGTAACAATTTATTAGGGTACTCCGTTTCTGAAATATTGAAAGCTTCCGGTAAAAAAGTTTACAAAACCCAAATAATCAATGATCGTGGTATCCATATTTGTAAAAGTATGGTGGCCTGGAAAAGATTTGGAAATGGCGAAACACCAGAATCTACCGGATTAAAGGGTGATAAACTGGTAGGTAATTATTACGTGGCTTTTGACAAGGCTTATAAAGATCAAATAGCGCAATTGGTAGCAAATGGTACTGACCAAAAAGTTGCTGAAAAAGATGCTCCTATTATGTTGGAAGCGCAAGTGATGCTGTTGAAATGGGAAGCTGGGGACCCGGATACCGTTCAATTATGGAAAACCATGAACGGTTGGGTATATAAAGGTTTTGAGGTAACCTACAAGAATCTTGGGGTTGATTTTGATACCCTTTACTATGAAAGCGATACCTACCTTTTAGGGAAGGATGTGGTTGCAGACGGACTTAAAAAAGGGGTTTTCTTTAAAAAGGAAGATGGTAGTGTTTGGATCGATTTGACCGAAGACGGTTTGGATGAAAAAATTGTTTTACGTTCAGATGGTACTGCGGTGTATATGACCCAAGATATTGGTACCGCCATACAACGGGTAAAAGACCACCCAGATGTAAACGGTATGGTATATACCGTTGGTAATGAGCAAGACTATCATTTTAAGGTATTGTTCCTAATATTACAGAAGCTTGGTTTTTCATGGTCCAATAAATTACATCATCTCAGTTATGGAATGGTAGATTTACCTAGCGGTAAAATGAAAAGTAGGGAGGGTACGGTCGTAGATGCGGATGATCTTATGGCAGATATGACCCAAACCGCGGCCACTATTTCCGAAGAACTAGGTAAGTTGGAAGATTATAGTAAAGAAGAAAAACAGGCACTTTATAAAATGATCGGATTGGGAGCTTTAAAATATTACATTTTAAAGGTAGATCCTAAAAAACGAATTTTGTTTGATCCAGAAGAATCTGTGGATTTTCAAGGGAATACGGGTCCTTTTATTCAATATACATATGCCAGGATCCAATCCATTTTAAGGAAGGCCGCAAGTATGGAAATACAGAGTAATGTTCATGCGGCGGTCACTGAATTACATAGTAAGGAAAAAGAGCTTATAAAACAGCTACAGTTATTTCCTGAAACTATACAATTGGCAGCTGAAAATTACAGTCCGGCATTGATTGCCAATTATACCTATGATCTGGTAAAGGAATTTAATTCGTTTTATCAGCAGGTTTCTATTCTTGGCGAAGAAAATGAAGCTAAGAAGATATTGCGTATACAACTGTCCAAAAAGGTTGCAGAGGTAATTCAAGATGCATTTAAATTATTGGGGGTTGAGGTCCCGGAGCGCATGTAGGCCTAAAACCGTAATCTAAAACTGGCATTGGGAGTAAGGCCCAAGGATAATCGTTCTATTGTTTCTATAGAATTATCTTCACCTAATCTATAAAACGTATTCAATGTATTTTTTCTATTGGTGATATTCAATATAGAGGCGCCAAACGTTCCTTTAATGGTTTTGCCTAAAACAAACGTATAATTTGCAGATGCATCTGCCCTTATATATTCCGGTAATCTACTGCTGTTGGGTTCTTCGTAATTGATTTCTCTAGGGAAAACTGTGTTGTCTATAGGGTCGTCGGCATCTGGTCGGGTAAATGGTTTTCCGGATTTATAATTTAAACCCAAACCTAGTTTTAAGTGGCCTATGGTATAATTTCCGGCAAGGGTTATTGCGTGTCTTACATCTAGGTTGTTAGGGAATTTAGATGGTGTAAGGCTATTGAATAGATAATCATTTTTATTGAACGTATAACTAAGCCATAGACTATAGTCGTTATTTTTCTTGTTGATTAAAAATTCAGCACCTTTGACCGCATAAGAGCCAATTTCACCATTAAACTGATTTTGATTTTGAAAACCTTGGGTAAAAACATTTATACCGTTGACCTCTTTGTAAAATCCGTCAATACCTATGTATAATTTATCCGTGTCATAATTAACGCCTATAGAACCTTGTTTGCTTTTGGTAATGGGTAAGGTATTACCATCAGAAAGTATCCATCGTCTTTTTTCAATCCCCAAAAAATTCTGTTCTAAATCTATAATCTGATTGGTTACCTGGCTTTTAAATTCGCCCATTGCTTCGGTCTTGAAATTGGGGAGTAGTTCATAGGTAATATTTAACCTGGGCTCCAGAATATATTCCTTAAAGGTGTTCAGGTTTTCAAAATAATTGAGTCGCCCTCCTATGCGCCCATAAAATTTGGAATCTTCAGATGTAAATTGAAGCTCGCTGAACAAAGCATGTTTACGTATTACCCCTTTTATATTACTGGCGAAGGGTGGCTGGTTAATATTTGTTCTATTCTCTATACCTGTTTCCGTAAGTTCGTACCCATTGATCCAATCCAAATTTTTGCGCACTGCGTATTTGGTAATCAATTTTACACTGGATTCCTTGACCAAATTATTCTGTTGTAATCTTTGACTTTCATTATTTGAAATTGTCAGAGCATCCAGACCATATTGGGTATAATAGAATTGAAGGTCCGTAGTAAAATTACTTAACCAATTGCTTTGTAATCTTGTGCCTAATGAAATGTTATCCTGATTTAAGTTACTACCATTAACAGCGTTACTGTCACTGGTTTCAAAATAACTAAGGTTGTTGCTCATATTGATCATGCTGAGCTGAACTTTGTGGTCCTGGTCTATCTCATATAATACTTTTGCCGTAAAGTCATAAAAATAGAAATCACTTTCATTATCCACTTGGCTATCTTGAAATGCTTTTTCTGAAAATACGGTATAGGTGGGGGTGCTCAAAAAATCCGTATAGGACCTGCGTGCGGAAATTTGTATTCCTAAACGTTCATTAATTGGGATATTGCCAAAGACATCCCCGGATATTAAATTCAAGCCTGTCCCACCATTGGTATAGATGGGCAATTGGTCAGAGGTACGTAAGTCCATCGTTCCGCTTAGACCATCTCCATAAATGGAGGACGTTCCGTTCTTTATAATGCTGACCTTATCCGTAACATAAGGGTTAAATGCTGAGATCAATCCAAAAAAATGTCCGGTCTGGTACATTTTAATATGGTCCCAAATAACAAGATTTTGATCATTTGTACCTCCCCTAATGTTAATATCCGAAACGGTTTCATCTACACTCTTTATGCCTGGAAGGGCTTGTACCGTCTGTAATATATCAGGTTCGCTTATACCAGGCAAAATTCCAAATTGGGATAGATTAAGTTCAAAACTTGCATCGCTAAATTTGTTCAGACCGGTGGTCAAAAATTGGGAAACTACGACCTCTTCCAGTTCTTGATAGCTAAGTGCCATGGCTATTTTATGACACATAGTAGTATTTATAAGTTTTTCCACTTCTATGAATTGTGGCTTAAAACCTAAATGCTTTACGAGTACGAGCGCAGTTCTTGGAACATTATTCATATAAAACCTTCCTGTAGTATCGGTAATACCGGTTAGTGATGTACCCAAAACTTCAACGGTTGCACCTGGTATGGTATTTTGCTCAAAATTATCTAGTACAAAGCCACAAATAGATACCGTAGAAACCTTTGTCAAGCTATAATATCTGTCACTTAACTTTGTGATAACGATATCCGAATTTTGCTGAATATGGTCTAACTTGGATGTTAATGATTGTAAATCTAACGGCTTAACATAGACATTTTCCAAAGCATTGTCCGCAAAGGAAAACTTTATGTCATGTTCCTGCTCCAAAGTCGTGAGATAATCCGAAAGGAGTATAGCGTCTTTTGCTACTTGCTGCCCCAAAGCAATTACGCTAAAGCACAGTAGTACCAGGCAAATAAGAATATGTTTATGGTGCTTTTTCTTCATAGAACAGCACTTGGTTTCCATCTAATTTAAATTTTATCTGTAATGGAACACTAATGTTTTTAAGGGCGAGCTCTAGATCGTCGTTATTGAAGGAACCGGTAAATAGTTGTTCTTTATCAATACCGCTATAGGTAACCTTAATGTTATATTGTCGCTGTAACTCATCCATTACATAATGCAAAGGTATGCTTCTGAATGAACTTTCGTTGGATAACCAAGATGGTTTGCCGTTTACGGCTACTTTGTAAGTAGAACTTTTGCCATTTATTGCCAACAATGAATTGCCCGCGGGTAATTTTGTTTCTTTTCCGTTAAGGGTTACACTTACCATTCCTTCATAACAGGCCACTTCAAAATAATCTTTTCTGTTTTCAACATTAAACTGGGTTCCAAGAACGGAGACAGTTCCGTGTGTGGTTGCTACGGTAAATTTTTTGCCTTTTGCTACTTTAAAATATGCCTCTCCCTCAAGTTCAATATTTCTCTTGTCGTCCCATTTCTTTTCATTATAGGCCAGTTCTGAGTCCGCATTAAGAATAACTTCAGATGTATCCGGTAGGGTTATGGTCTTATTTTCGGCATATGATGTAGTAATCGTTTTGTTTAACGTATTCAAGTAGAAAAAAGAAGCTACTAACAATACGGTAATGGCCGCGGCTATACGCAGGAAGGGTTTATAAGGGGCAAGGGTAAATACTTTAGGTGACTCCTTAGCCTTATTTTGTTCAAGAGAATTATAGACCGTATCCATATCAAAGGCCGGTGCTTGTAAATTAGAGGCGACATCCTTTATTTTTTTGTATGTGGCATAGGCTTCAGACTGTTTGAATTCTGCCATTTCCGCTTCGGTCAATTCATTGTTGAGCCATTTAGCCAAGTAATTTTCTTGCATGTTTGTAGCTTTGTTTTAGTATAACAACCAAGTTTTTAAAAACCCTACTTTTTTTTAGTATTTGGTAAAAGGTATCAACCAATAATGTTGCTTAATGGTATGTAATGTATTTAACCTCTAACCTCTAATTTCTAACCTCTAATTTCTAATTATATTCCATCTATCTGCTCCCTTAAACTTTTCAGTGCCAAATGCATTCTTTTTTCAATCGCTTTTACACTTACATTTTCAATTGCCGCAATCTCCGCATATTTTTTTCCGTCTATCCTGTTAAGTAAAAATGTGGTACGTTGGTTTTCCGGTAATGCGTTTAGGGCATTGTCCAATTTTTGCTTGAACTCTATTTCCTCCATGATAAATTCCGGAGATTCATTGGTTGTTCCTAAGGAAGGTGGGGCATACTTTAAACGTACCTTTTCTGCTTTAATAACATTAAGGTACAGGTTATTGGCAATGGTATATACATACGATTTTGCTTTGTCCGGTGCTACCTTTGCACAATTCTCCCATAGTTTAACAAAAGCTTCCTGTACGGCATCATTGGCTTTTTCCTCGTTCCCGAATTTATAATAAATATAATTGAATACGGTTTTTGACGTTTCATTAAAAACGCTTCGGTAAACCGCCTCTTCACATACATTTTGTGGTTGTTCTGTTTTCAACAGGGTTTCTTTTTGTCAAAGATATTTTAAAAAAAATAAAAAAGTAGGTAGGGTTTTTATCAAGTTAATTGTTTTAGGGTTGTAATAACAATAATACCAAATCATTATGAAAAAGTTTTTTAGTTATACCATGTATATTGGTCTTTTGGCCATGGCATTGAACCTAACGTCATGTCAAGATGAATTTGAGGAGATCAATAACGGTGAAGAGCCACAGGCTATAGAGGCCAATTCTTCTACTGCAGATTTAATACAGCGCACAAGTTCCAATGATGGATCTTCAGACAATATAGTGGATGGGACCAGTTGCTTTCAAATAAAATTCCCATATACGGTAGAGGTGAACGGATTAACGCTTACCATAGAATCTAAGGATGATCTAGAAACTATTGAGGAAATTTTTGATAGTATAGATGATGACGAAAATATTTTGGATATCATCTTTCCTATTACGGTAACTGCTGGGGATTTTACGGAAATTACGGTTAATGGCCTACAGGATTTACGGGAATTGGCGGCAGAATGTAAAGAAGGTGGGGAAGATGACGATATTGAGTGTATTGACTTTGTATACCCTATGACCTTGTACACCTTTAATGTTAATTTGGAGCAGACGAGCACGGTTCAGGTAGAAAGCGATCGTGAACTTAGATTGTTCTTTAAAGACTTGGGGAGCGACTCTTTAGTAAGTTTTGACTTTCCAATAACGCTAAAATTATATGATGATACCACAATAGAGGTTGCTAACCATAGAGAATTGGCAAGTGCCATTGAAAATGCCAAGGATGATTGCGATGAAGATGACGACGATGATTACAATGATGATGATTTTAATGAAGATGAATTGAATTCTGAATTAATTGAGTGTGTATGGTTCGTAACTGAATTCAGAAGAAACGATGTTGACCAGACGCAGCAATACGTAAACTACATATTAAACTTTAAAGGAGACGGTACGGTTAGTAATGGTTTTGACGGCGCAACTGTAATTGAGGGTACTTGGAGCACAAAGGTTGGCGATGATGGTGCAAAGCTTACTATGGAATTTGAGAATTCTACCGATTTTAACCTAGAATGGAATGTTTACGATTTAGGAGATGATAAAATCAAGTTATTCAGTGGTGATGGTAACCGAGTAATCATGAAGCAATTCTGTGGTGAAGATTTGCAATATACCAATGTAGATACCTTAAGAGAGATACTTAAAGAGTGTGCTTGGATTATTAAGGATATAGAATTACAAAACGAGGATTTTGATAGGGTTTTAGGTTATGAATTTCAATTTATGGCAGAAGGCGTTGTAACCTTATCCAACGGTGTCAATATTTCTGAAGGGACCTGGGATATTAAATTGAATACAGAACAAATATTGGTTTTGGCTATTGAAATTACTGACGAACCTGGTGTAAATTTTGAATGGCCAATACGTGAAATGTTCAATAATAGATTAAAATTTGAAGCTGACGAAATTGGATACGAGTTGGATCTGCAACGTGTATGTGAAAACAGTATTACAGACGCCGATGTTCTGGAAATTAGAGATTTTATGATGGGCGGCGACTGGATTGTGGCATCTTATGTGGAAGATAATGTTGATATGACCAATATATATGGTGGTTACAGTTTAAGCTTTATTGCTGACAATCAAGTTTCTATCATGGAAGGTGGCGAAGTTTTCGGAGCGGGATTATGGAGAGTGCTTAGAAATAGTGAAGAGAAACTAAAGGTCTTTTTAAACTTTGGAGAAAACAATCCTTTTAATGAACTAACCGATGATTGGGAGGTAGTATCTGTAGTCGACGGTAGAATTGAATTAAAAGATATTAGTGGAGATGGCAGCATAACCACGTTAGTATTAGAAAAATAAGAAATATAAGGTCTGCAAGAATTTATTTCTAACGGCTTTAGTTTTAATAAATAACCCTAAACGAGAATTATGAAACTAGAACATGTAAAATCTATCCTTTACCTTTTTTTAGCAATTCTGTTTTTTTCCTGTGAATCTTCAGATGACAGTATTGAAAACAGTAAAATGGGCTTGGCTGAAATTAAAGCAACAGCCACTTCTGGATCTTGGTTGGTAGCACGTTTTGAAGAAGACCAAGTTGATCAAACCAGTAATTTTTCTGGGTATTCGTTCACTTTTAATACAGATGGAGTTTTGAATGCTGATAAGGAAGACCAGCAAATAACTGGTAGTTGGTCAATCACTTCAGATTCTAGTAGTAATGAAGATGAGAGTAACGATGATAGCTCTAGCGATGACAGTTCTAGTGATGACGATGATTCAAGTGATGATGTCGATTTTAATATTTTCTTTTCGTCTTCCTCAAAATTAGAGGAACTATCAGAAGATTGGGAGATTGTTTCGTATACTGACACAAGAATCGAATTAAAACATATTAGTGGAGGAGATGGTAGTATAGACATTCTTGTTTTTGAAAAAGAATAAGTATTAAAGTCGAATCCAAATAAAAGTAAAACATCCAAAAATATACCGTCAACAGTAAAGAGTTGGGCCTCGTTGACGGTATTGATGGAGGTTTTTTGCTAGGGAATATGTGAAAATGTAATTCCTTTTTTGCCCCACAAGCAATGTTAGAGCATCTATTTTATATAGATGCTCTTTTGTTTTGTAGATTTTGGTACACTTGCTGCGAAATTAGCAGGGACTTTGTTAAATTTGTAGCCCCTTTAAATAGAAAAGAATGTTCGATAATTTAAGCGATAAGCTAGATAAAGCCTTACATGTACTAAAAGGACATGGTCAGATTACGGAAATCAATGTTGCGGAGACCACCAAGGAAGTACGCCGTGCCTTATTGGATGCAGATGTCAACTTTAAGATTGCCAAAGAATTTACCAACAGGGTAAAGGAAAAGGCTTTAGGGCAGGATGTACTTACCACCTTGCAGCCTGGGCAGTTAATGGTGAAGATCGTTAAGGATGAGCTTACCCAATTAATGGGGGGCGAATCTGAGGGAATAAATTTATCAGGCAAGCCATCGGTCATCTTAATGTCCGGTCTACAAGGGTCGGGTAAGACCACATTTTCTGGTAAACTGGCCAATTTTTTAAAGACAAAAAAATCCAAGAACCCGTTATTGGTAGCCTGTGATGTTTATCGTCCTGCGGCAATAGACCAATTACATGTTGTAGGGGAACAAATAGGTGTGCCCGTTTATTCCGATCGTGACAATACCGATCCGGTCGCTATTGCGCAGGCAGGTATTGCCAAGGCGAAGCAAGATGGCCACAATGTAGTCATCATAGATACCGCAGGTCGTCTGGCGGTAGATGATAAGATGATGGAGGAAATATCCAATATCCATAAAGCCATACAGCCCCAGGAAACCTTGTTCGTCGTAGATTCCATGACAGGGCAAGATGCGGTAAATACAGCAAAAGCTTTTAACGATATCCTTAATTTTGATGGTGTTATCCTAACAAAACTAGATGGTGATACCCGTGGCGGTGCCGCAATTTCCATTAAATCCGTAGTGGATAAGCCGATCAAATTTATTGGTACGGGAGAGAAAATGGAAGCCATAGATATATTCTACCCATCGCGTATGGCAGACCGTATCTTGGGAATGGGTGATGTAATATCACTTGTTGAAAGGGCACAGGAGCAATTTGATGAGGAAGAGGCCAGAAAGATTCAAAAGAAAATTGCAAAAAATAAATTCGGTTTTGACGATTTCCTGAGCCAAATTCAGCAAATCAAGAAAATGGGTAACATGAAGGATCTTATGGGAATGATTCCCGGAGCTGGCAAAGCCTTAAAAGGTTTGGATATCGATGATGATGCCTTTAAGCATATTGAGGCCATTATCTACTCCATGACACCGGACGAACGATCAAATCCATCAAAACTGAATGCAAGCAGGAAAAAGCGAATTGCCAAAGGTGCCGGTAGGGAAGTTCAGGAAATCAACCAGCTGCTAAAGCAATTTGATCAAATGAGCAAGATGATGAAAATGATGCAAGGTGGCGGCGGTAAAAAGATGATGCAGATGATGGGTGCCATGAAAGGAATGAGATAACAAACGAATAGGACAACTAAAATAAGTGGATATGGAATTATTGGATGGTAAAAAAGTATCCAATCAAATTAAGGAGGAAATAAAGGCAGAGGTTGCCAAAATGAAGGAAAGAGGAGAAAAAGTCCCTCATTTGGCAGCAATAATTGTGGGTAGTGATGGTGCCAGTTTAACCTATGTAGGCAGTAAGGTGCGTTCTTGCGAGCGTGTAGGTTTTGAATCTACCCTAATTCAAATGCCCAGTACAACCTCTGAACAGGAGTTGTTGAGAAAAATCAAGGAGCTGAACGAAGATGATAATATTGATGGATTTATCGTACAGTTGCCATTACCGGAACAAATAGATACCCAAAAGGTGATATTGGCCGTACACCCAGATAAGGATGTAGATGGTTTTCACCCCACCAACTTTGGTAAAATGGCGCTGGATATGAGTACCTTCATACCGGCTACCCCATTTGGAATTTTGGAATTACTGGAGCGTTATAAGGTAGATACCAAAGGTAAACATACCGTGGTCATTGGGCGTAGCCATATAGTGGGTAGGCCAATGAGTATTTTAATGGGTAGAAAGGGCTGGCCGGGCAACTCAACCGTAACGCTAACCCATAGCCATACAAAAAACATCACCCAAATTATATCACAGGCAGATATCGTAATTTCTGCATTGGGTGTTCCTAAATTTTTAAAAGCTGAGATGGTAAAGGATGATGCCGTGGTCATTGACGTAGGTATTACCCGTGTGCCTGATGAAACCAAGGAAAAAGGATATTACATAACAGGCGATGTGGATTTTGAAAATGTGAGTAAAAAGGCATCGTTTATAACTCCGGTTCCGGGTGGGGTAGGCCCAATGACCATTGCAATGTTGTTAAAGAATACATTATTGGCAAGGGAAAGGCATAGAAGTAGAGACTGATCATACTAATCCTATGAAAACCCAACACGTTAAGTTGGGTTTTTTTATACCCCGTTTATTCTTAGGTTATTAGAATAATAGAAAGATATTATATAGCGCTATTTTTTTGTATGCTGTTGGTTGCCGTACTGTCATTGGGAATGATATAATCAATATCATTGCTGTCGTCATAGTCGCAACTGCCAATTAAGGAAATGATACTTATGACCATAATGGCAAATAAAATTTTTTTCATAGTAGGGGTATTTATGGTTATAGCGGTATAATCGCACATAAATACATAACGTTCAATTTATGGATATGGTATGGTAATTCGGTATATGGTAAACCGTTATTTAAGAAATTTCTAGGTTGAGAGTAAGAGAGCATTTTTAAATAAACCTTAGGACGGTAAATTATTATGAACCTAAAACACTTTTTTAATATGTTTTCCCGGTTAAGTTTAAGTAGCACAAAAAATCTTTTTGATATGAACATGATTGGGGTCTAGGTATTATCTTTAAGAAACCAATCCAGAGAGCCGTCATGAAAAAATTTGTAATTGCTATAATACTGCTAAATATTGTTTTCACTAGTTGTGAAAAGGTGGTAAAGCCCATTTATAATATCAACGTAACCTTAGATGAAACGGTAAGTGCATCAAAAAAAGACGGTAGGTTGCTACTTATGTTATCTACAGACGATAGTGATGAGCCTCGTTTTCAGATTAATGACGGATTAAATACGCAACTCATATTTGGTGTTAATGTCAATGATTGGGAACCGGGCACACCCATTTCATTTGATGCCAGTGTTTTTGGCTATCCCTATGAAAGTTTAAAGGATGTACCACCAGGGGAATATAATGTACAAGCACTATTACATGTCTATGAAACTTTTAACCTTTCTAGTGGACATACCGTGAAACTTCCAATGGATAATGGCGAAGGCCAACAATGGCAAAGGTCTCCGGGCAATTTATATAGTAAACCGTTTAAGGTAAGGGTGGCAACCAATGGTTTTGAAAACGTATCGGTTACCTTGGATCAAGTTATTCCGCCCATAGAGGAGCAAACAGATACTAAGTGGATAAGACATATAAAGGTTAAATCAGAAAAATTGTCTGCCTTTTGGGGCCGTGATATTTATCTTGGTGCACATGTTTTGCTTCCCAAGGGTTTTGCTGAGCATCCTGAAGCCAAGTATCCGTTAATGGTCTTCCATGGTCACTTTCCCTCGGATTTTGGAGGTTTCAGGACCACCCCTCCAGACCCCAACCTTACACCTGAATATTCAGAACGGTTTAATTTGGAAGGATATAATATAATTCAACAACAAGAGGCTTATGATTTTTACAAGCGATGGAACGCGCCCGATTTCCCTCGTTTCATAATTATAGAAATTCAACATCCAACACCGTATTATGACGATTCTTATGCCGTAAATTCTGCTAGTCAAGGTCCTTACGGTGACGCTATTACCTATGAGCTAATTCCTGAAATTGAAAAACAGTTTAGGGGAATAGGCGAGGGCTGGTCTCGTTTTTTATACGGCGGTTCTACCGGTGGTTGGGAAGCATTGGCGGTACAGGTAAGATACCCGGAAGAATATAACGGATGTTTTGCGGCTTGTCCTGATCCCATAGATTTTAGGGCCTATACGTTAACCAATATCTATGAGGATAAAAATGCCTATTATTATCCAAGTAGGCACAAACAACTGGAAGTGCCTGCCCATCGTAACTATTTAGGGCAAATACAATCTACCCTGCGCCAAGGAAATCATTTGGAACTGGTATTGGGGGACAAATCTAGGTCGGGACAACAATGGGATATATGGGAAGCTACATATTCTCCCCAAGGAGATGATGGATACCCGGTAAGGATTTGGGATAAGATGACCGGAGATATAGACCATGAAGTAGCGGAATACTGGAAGGAGAATTATGATCTTAGGCATATCTTGCAACGAGATTGGGGTAAACTAGGGGATAATTTAAAAGGTAAGATTCATATCTACTGCGGGGATATGGATAATTATTATTTGAACAATGCCGTATATCTTATGGAAGACTTTCTGGAAAGTACCACGGATCCATATTATGAAGGAGAAGTGCTATATGGCGACCGAGCGGAACATTGTTGGAACGGAGACCCGGAACAGCCTAATGCCATTTCCAGACTTCGTTACAATAGTATGTACGTACCAAAGATCATGGAGCGTATTGAAAAAAGTGCTCCTAAAGATGCCGATTTAACGAGTTGGAGGTATGAATAATATAGTTTATTTAAATTTTAACAGTAATAAAAGTGCACAATGAAATATAGAAGATTCGGAAGAACAGATTGGCAAGTAAGTGAAGTTGGATATGGAATGTGGGGCATGGCAGGTTGGACGGCCAGTGATGATGAACAATCGGCTAAATCATTGGATTTGGCAGTTGAAAAAGGGGTCAATTTTTTTGATACGGCATGGGGCTATGGTGAAGGACATAGTGAAGAATTACTGGGAGAATTGGTTAAGAGACATCCCTCAAAAAAAATCTATACGGCCAGTAAAATTCCACCTAAGAACTTTCAATGGCCAGCAAAACCTGAATATGATTTTGACGATTCTTATCCTACCGAGCATATTATGGAATACACCCATAAAACGTTGAGGAATTTGAACTTGGAGCAAATAGACTTAATGCAGTTTCATACTTGGGACGATGTTTGGAGCGATAGGGAAGAATGGCAACGCGCTATAGAAGATTTAAAGACTTCTGGTAAAGTAGCGGCAATGGGTATAAGTATGAACCGTTGGGAGCCGGAAAATGGAATTAAAGCTTTAAAAACAGGATTGTTGGATGCCGTTCAGGTCATCTATAATATATTTGACCAAGCACCAGTGGATGTTCTTTTTCCGCTTTGTAAGGAATTGGATATCGCTACAATAGCCCGTGTGCCTTTTGATGAAGGAACATTGACAGGGAACATTACAAAAGAAACAACTTTTCCGGAAGGTGACTGGCGCGGTACCTATTTTGTGCCAGAAAATTTAATTTCTTCAGTAGAGCATGCCGATGCTTTACGACCATTAATTCCTGAGGGAATGACCATGGCTGAAATGGCGCTTCGTTTTATATTGATGAATGATAATGTGGGTACTACCATACCCGGTATGCGTAAACAACGTAATGTCTTAGCGAATACTGCGACAAGTGATGGAAAAGGTTTGCCAAAAGAACTATATGAAGAATTGAAAAAGCATCGTTGGGACAGAGTACCCACTTCTTGGTCTCAGTAGGGACCATAAATAATTCATGGCAATTAAAAACACCCCCTTTAATTTTAATCAATAGGGGTGTTTCTTATTCTTGGCTCTAGTTATTTGGCAAATAATTGCCCCATATCTTTAAAAGCTTTGAACTCTAAAGCATTTCCGGCAGGGTCATAAAAAAACATGGTAGCCTGTTCGCCTACTTTACCTGCAAAACGCACATAAGGCTCAATGACGAATTGTACACCTTTGGATTTTAGCTCTTCCGAAAAGCGCTGAAAAGTATCCCAAGGTAAAACTACTCCGTAATGCGGTACGGGTACATCATGACCGTCAACGGGGTTGTGGTGTACGGTTTCGGTTTCAGATTTAGGCTTGTAGTGTATCACCAATTGATGTCCGAATAAATTGAAATCTACCCAATGGTCACTACTACGGCCTTCTTCGCAATTCAATATTTCTCGGTAAAAAGTTCTGCATTCCGCTAGGTTGTGTACGGGTATCGCAATATGAAATGGTGTAATGTTTTGCATAGTTAGTTATTTCTTAATGCTGAAATTAATTCTTTTTTGTTCATTTTTGAACGTCCTTCAATACCAATTTTTTTGGCTTGTTCGTAAAGCTCGTCTTTTGTTCTGTCTTCATAAGTAGATGCACTACCACCCTTTTTGCCCGCATTTTCAGTATTGGCTATTCTAGCTGCTTTTTGTTTGCTATAGCCTTTTTCTACTAATGCCTCGTACTGCTCTTCATTTTTAATTTGGGGAATATTATTTGATTTTGCCATTTTTTATTTTAAAAATAAATAATTAATGGTCTGTGAACGTGCTGTATACAATTAGAAATTACTCTGCTAAAAAGGATATAATTTTATCGTTGACCTCATCTTGATGCATAGAATGTCCAAAGCCTTCCGTACTATACAGTTCACTGCCGTTCCAATGTTTATGAACGGCAACAGAAGCATGGTAGGGCGCTATTTCATCTAGTCTATCATGAAAGACCAATCCTTTTTTGGTATTTCGTTTTACAAATTTTGGACTAGAAAAATCTTCTGGGGTAAATCCAAATTGGTCATTGATATACCCTTCCAGGGTTTTGGTGACCTTTGTGCTTAGCCCTAATAGTTTTTTATAGTGATCGAGAATTTCATGGAGTTCTGATGGCGAACCAATGGTAACCATTTTTTCAACATTGTCATTTGGGTTGTTGGCCTCATTATATAATATGGTCATGCCGCCCATAGAATGGCCTATGAGCACTTTAGGGGTATAAACGGACAACATCTCCTTTAAAGTGGCTGCATAAAGGGGTACATGTAAAATGGTGCCTGATGAATACCCGTGCGCAGGGGCGTCAAATGCAATAATGTTATAATTTTCTGCCTGTAGTTTTTCAATCAATTTATGCCATCGCCAACTATTGCTTTCCCAACCATGTACCAAAAGAACGGTTTCATTTTTGCCAGACCAATGATATACCTGTATGTTGTGTTCATTGATGGATAGCACATCTAATTTAGCTTTATCCAAAAAAGCTTGCTGTTTGGGAAGTACACGGCCTTTTCTTACTGTTGCAAATACGGTAAATGCCTGTTGGGCCACTTTTTTTGGAACAAACCATACCAAGAGATTAAAGTAGAGACCGTAGAGTTTTGGAATAAGTTTTTTAAATAGAACGGGCACCTGTTGTTATTTTATAAATTGATGGAAATTGGGGAAATGGGTTTTAGGACATGCTGAAAAGGTAAATTAGTCCCAACCGATCATCATGTACTTTATTTTTGCGTTATCCGGTATTTGTACTTCTTCTATATTGCTATTGGCATTATACCGTAAACTTTCCGGTAGTTCTTTTTTATCTATCGTAAAATAAAGATCACTGTCCTTTAATAATACCACCACATTATTAAGTGAGGTGATAATTTTCTTAATAGCGTATTCCTCCTTTATATCCTTAAAGGTGCTTAATTTGGAAATCCCTTTCTCGGTTACGTACCTTTCATCATTAATTTGAACATTTTGTATGGTCGCAATACTATCGGTATTTGGGGTAAGGGTGAGTAACAGCGGGCCCCCTCTTTCATAAATTTTTATTTTACTGGCCCCGTTGCCAAAATTTAGCTTTACGGTATCCTTAACTACAGAGTCCTTTTCAAAAATCAATTCTATATCCCTTGCTAAACTTTGTTTGGAGAGCAGGCCTACCTGATCTCCTGAAATTTGAAAATCTTTAGATTGTTCATCCTGACAGTTAAAGAGCAAAAAACTGCCTGCTAAAAAGAATAAAATATGTAATGATCTCATAATTGCTAACGCATCACTTTTTTTAACACTCCAAGTACGCCCCTAATAAAAGTTGCACTTGTCAATACTTTTATGATAGGATTTTGTCTGGAACTTTGTCTTGTGGATGTTCTTCTTGGTTTAGGTTTGTTTTTTTCTTTTTCGGCCAATTTTTCCGCCTCGTCTATTTTTTCGTTCAGGATTTCATAGGCGCTCTCACGGTCAATTATTTCATTGTATTTGTTGACCAAGGACGATTTATCGATAACATGGGCCAATTCCTTATCCGTCAACACATCCATGCGGCTCATGGGTGCTCGCAATAGGGTAGCGGCAAGAGGGGTTGGTCTCCCTTTTTCGTCCAGTGCCGAAATCAACGCCTCGCCAATTCCTAAGGAAGTAAGCACTTCTTTGGTGTCGTAATATTCGGATTCCGGATAATTTTCCGCCGTCATTTTTATGGCTTTCCTATCCCTGGCCGTAAACGCCCTTAGCGCATGCTGAACCTTAAGGCCTAGCTGTGCCAATACATCATTAGGAACATCCGTTGGGTTTTGGGTAACAAAATATAGTCCAATTCCTTTTGAACGTATGAGCTTTACTATACTTTCTATTTGGTCCAATAACGCTTTTGAGGCTTCCTTGAATATAAGGTGCGCCTCATCTATGAACAAAATCAGTTCCGGTTGGTCACTATCCCCCTGCTCTGGAAAGGTGGAATAGATTTCCGCCAATAAGCTTAGCATAAACGTGGAGAACAATTTAGGCCTATCCTGTATATCCGTTAGGCGTAAGATGTTTATATAGCCTTGGCCTTTTTCATCTACACGGGTCAAATCCATTACATCAAAGGATTTCTCCCCAAAAAACAGTTCTGCTCCCTGTTGTTCCAATTCTATGATCTTTCTTAAAATGGCCCCGGTAGAGCTGGTCGAGATTCTTCCATATTCCTTGGTAAATTCTGCCTTACCGGCCCCTGTTGCATATTGTAGGACTTTTTTAAAATCCTTAAGGTCTAGCAAGGGCATTTTTTGATCGTCGCAGTATTTAAATACCACTGCCACAATACCTTCTTGCGTTTCAGAAAGGTCAAGGATACGCGATAATAGTACCGGTCCAAACTCTGAAACGGTAGCCCTAAGTTTTACACCATCCTGCTCTGATAATGATAGGATTTCTACCGGGAAACTATTTGCCTCAAAAGGAATGCCTATTTTGGCATGGCGCTCATCTATTTTGGGATGTCCCGGACTAGGTTGTGCCAATCCACTTAAATCTCCTTTTAAATCCATTAACATGACCGGAATTCCTTTTTGTGAAAGGTTTTCTGCAAGTACTTGTAACGTTTTGGTTTTTCCAGTACCGGTGGCACCTGCTATAAGGCCATGTCTGTTCAATGTTTTTAACGGAATTTTCACCAAAGCATCCGTAACGGCCTCTCCATTCTGCATAGCGGCTCCCATTACAATATAATCGCCTTTGGTGGTATAACCTTTTTTAATATGTTCAAAAAAATCTTCGGTACCGGCCATTTTATTTAATTTTCGATAAAAATAGTGGATTTTTAAGCAATCCAAAAGATAAGGACTGCCTTAATACTACTTAGTTTTCAACAGAAAGCGGTTGGTTTCTAGTTAGAATGCAATGCATTTGTACGGTATAAACCGTTGAGAATTTTAGTAACTATACCGTATCTTTGCCAGATGAAAAATGTGGAGGTACTTGAGAAAGTGAACAAAGGCGTGTATTTACCCTTAATGGAAGAATTTTATACCATACAGGGAGAAGGTTTTTACAAGGGAACGGCCGCCTATTTCATTAGGGTCGGAGGATGTGATGTTGGATGCCATTGGTGCGATGTAAAGGAAAGTTGGAACGCAGAAACGCATCCACCTACGGATATTGAGCATATTGTTGCCAATGCAGCCACATATTCAGATACTATTGTGGTTACCGGTGGTGAACCGTTGATGTGGAATATGGAACCGTTGACCACGGCTCTCAAAAATAAAGGACTTAAAACCCATATTGAAACATCTGGAGCCTATACCTTGACCGGTAATTGGGACTGGATCTGTCTTTCACCCAAAAAGAACAAACTTCCGGAAGGTGTTATATATGACAAGGCCCATGAACTAAAAGTCATTGTCTATAACAAACATGACTTAATCTTTGCAGAGGAGCAAGCCGCCAAAACCAATGCGGATTGTATTCTATACCTGCAACCAGAATGGAGCGTAAGGGATAAAGTTGTGCCAATGATCGTGGATTATGTCATGAAGAACCCAAAATGGAAGGTATCCCTACAAACCCACAAATATTTAAATATTCCGTAACGTACTCCGGTTTAATCTAATTTTTTGAATGTAATAGGTGGTATCAACGACCACCATTGGCCCTAATATCCAAAATACATTCAGGATCAAGGGCTACACTTGCAACACCTTTTGCAGTTTGTTTTTCCAACATACGCAGAACGCTTTCGCCAGACAATATGCAGCCAGATGTTACACCATCCTCATAAACTGTTTTAGCCGACATTTTTCGGGATTTCCCTAAAACCGAATTACTGCCAAATTGTAATTCTGCTCGCATTAAACATCCATCTTGATTGCAATGTTTATCGCCCACTAATTCTCCATCCTCATTCTCGGATTCGGACTCATGATCATTGACCATATCCGTACCTAAATTTACCAAACCGAAAAGATGCCCAAATTCATGGTTCAACGTAGCGGTCTCTACATCCTCATTATTTATGGAAGAGCTTCTGGCAGCTAATTTTCTTACCGTAATTTCATGAATGATCATGGAAGTGTTCCGGTACACCGCTCCCAACGTTACAAGTCCGCCCTCCAAGTCATCACCTTCCGCAGGGGAATCGGCAAAATAAATATAAATTGCCAAGGTACTGCCCGTATTAAAAGCGGTTCTGTTCTTGGTTTCCAACTCTACTATTTCCTGCAAGGTCAGCTCATCTTCAACAGGACTTGGTAATTCGTTATAAATAATCTCTATATCTTCCTTAAAAGTATATTCGCGCAAATAATCTGTGAACTGGGTCATAGCCGTAGCAGTTGGTCTAAAACCTTCTACATAGCCAATTTCTATTAATAATTTATCATAAGTGCTGTTAGAGAGTATGTCGTTGGCAGAGTCTCCCGTAGCCAAAAGATTAGCCTCTTTGTTCACTGAAGGGGTCGGTGTTTCCTCCTCTGTTGTCGTACTACTTTTTGAGCATGATACCGCAAAGGCTAAAACAAAAAGCAGGATTGAATTCTTGAATGTGCTCATAATATGAATATCTAGTAGCATAACGAAAAAATAAGGCGCCTATTATTGCATTGGTGTCAATCTTGCCAAATAGTCGTAATGTTCGCCCTCCATTACGAGTTCACAATGTAAATTATTGAAATTTGCCGCACGTTGCAGGGTGTTATAATCTACGTATAACCACGGAAAAGGTTCACTTTTTTCCTTTTTGTAGCGCATGATAAAATTTACCTCGCCATAATAATCCGTAGTATCCGGAATCCAATAGCCACCATCTTCATCATTCTCGAACATATAGATGATATCGCTGGAATCCAATAGAATTTGTCCGCCATCATCTAAGAGGGTAGTCAGTTTATGAAAAAATGGCGATAAGCCTTTTAATGTTCCTGCGATACCTACACCGTTCATTAAAATTAAAATAGTATCAAACTTGTGTCCTTGATAGGATAGCAAATCAGTATGAACCGTATTTTTAAGCCCTCTGGATGCACAGACTTTTATAGCGCCTTCTGAAGCGTCCAGGCCTATAACGTTTAGTTTTTTTTCTTGTAGATGCAAACTATGGCTACCCGCACCACAACCAACATCCAAAACCTTGCCTTTGCATAAGTTTAAGGCCTTTTGCTCAATTTTGGGCATTTCTTTAAAACTTCTGAACATATAAGGTAGGGGCAGAACATCTTCTTCTTCAAGGGAGGAATATGTAATAATATCTTCATTGTAATTGCCGTGTTGGTAATCTAAGAGCGCCGTACCTAAAATATCCTTGTTCAAAATTATAGTATTTCTAGATGCAAAAGTCTCGCTTTTTGGCACTACTTTCCTAGTTTTGAAGAATTAATTTTAGACATGGAGGAGGTTTTACGACAATTACCAAAAAAGGCCAAGGAAAAACATAATGAGAATAAAAAGTTCTTTGCCAAACTGCGGAAAAAAGCACCAAAGGATTTGGACTATACCATGCAAGAACTTCATGAAAAAGAGTTTGAGCGAACAGATTGTTTAACCTGCGCCAATTGTTGCAAAACTACAGGTCCACTTTTTACCAACGCAGATGTGGAGCGCATTTCCAAATCGTTTAGGATGAAACCCCAAAAATTCATAGATGCCTATTTACGGATCGATGAGGAAAACGATTATGTTTTACAACAAGTACCCTGTACGTTTTTAGGCCCAGATAATCTATGCTCCATATATGATGTGAGGCCAAAGGCATGTCGCGAGTTTCCGCATACGGACCGAAAGAAATTTCAGCAAATAAGCCATCTTACCCTAAAGAATGTGGCTATTTGCCCTGCCGCGTTCAATATAGTAGAGGAGATGAAAAAACGAATAAAGTAATATGCATCAATTTACATCAATTAATAATAGATCAAGTGGGTTAATGTACTATTAACGATAATTTTTAAGGTGGCTTCAATTAAAAAGTTTCTAGGTTAATCCTAAAACCATCAACCATTGATGAAAGAACATCCCACCCAACTTTTTATTATATTTAGAACATGGAACAACTCATTTCTTATTTTGAAACGATACCTGCCGTACATAGGTCATTGATTTTGGTTGGTGGTATTACGTTCTTTTGGATCCTAGAAGGTATTGTGCCGTTATTCAACGGCAGTTATAATAAATGGAAACATTCCTTGCCCAATTTCTTCTTTACCTTGACGACTATTGTGGTGAATTTTCCATTGGCATTTTTACTTTTAAAAACATCGGATTGGGCGGTAGCCAATGACTTTGGTATCATTAACTGGTTGCCGGAAATGCCTTTATGGGCCTATGTTTTTTTGGGGGTTGCTCTGTTAGACTTGATAGGTGCCTATACGGCACATTTGGTGGAGCATAGGGTTAAACCGCTGTGGATGGTTCATTTGGTACATCATACCGATCATAATGTAGATACGACTACGGCCAATAGGCATCATCCTTTAGAAAGCTTAATACGGTATATGTTTACCTTGATCGGTGTTTTTATTGTGGGTGCGCCCATTGGTATCATCATGTTGTACCAAAGTCTATCTGTAGTATTGTCACAATTTAATCATGCCAATATTAAATTGCCAAAAGGTGTTGACAAAGCAATTAGTTGGGTATTGATCTCACCGGATATGCATAAAGTACATCACCATTATGTACTACCTTACACGGATAGTAACTACGGTAATATATTTTCTTGGTGGGACCGACTGTTCGGTACATACATGCATTTAGATCGCGAAAAAATTATTTACGGAGTAGATACTTTCCCAGATGAGGTTGCTAACGGTGAAATAAGTTCGTTGTTGAAATATCCTTTTGTTGGCTATAGAAAACCAACAACTAATGGTAGTAGCCTAGAGGAAATAGCAAATGAACAGCCTTTAATAAAGTAAGTATTTCGCCCTAATTTTTTTAAACTTTTCAATATCCGCTTTCCATGTCGCTTTTATTTCGGCATTGGTAGCCCCTGCTTCAATCTGCTTTTGCAGTCTATCATTGCCGGCGTGTTTAGTGAATCCGTCGGTAAGGAAGAATTTGCTTTTGTCCACGGTATTGGTATAGGCATCTATAATATATTCCATAGTCACCTCATTCATGCGTTCGGTTTTGGATAGGTCCTTGCCATAACATAGTTTGCCCTCTTCTTTTGGATATTTTGATCCAAAATTTGGTTTTGGTATATAGGTAAATTCATACACGTTCTTATCCAGAAAAGATGCGCCGTAACGTTGAAATTGAAATTCGGTACCACGACCGGCATTTATATTTGTGCCTTCTAACATTCCTAAACTTGGGTATAGGGTAATAGATGTGTCATTTGGTAAATTTGGAGAAGGTCTAATGGGCAAACTGTAAAAACGGTCATGTGTCCAATTTTCTAATGGGAATACGGTAAGGTCTACCTTTTTGTCTCCCTCTAGCCACATTTCTTCATTGACCATATTGGCGTATTCCCCAATG
Source organism: Maribacter sp. MAR_2009_72 (assembly GCF_007827235.1). Classification (NCBI taxonomy): domain Bacteria; kingdom Pseudomonadati; phylum Bacteroidota; class Flavobacteriia; order Flavobacteriales; family Flavobacteriaceae; genus Maribacter; species Maribacter sp. MAR_2009_72. Next base: position 3,706,332 of record NZ_VISB01000001.1, read on the forward strand.
GTCATTCCGTACACTAAGGGTATTTGGGTCATGCCCAGAAAAGAGGTGTGTTCTGCTTCCATGGTTGGTCCGTCTACATAATGTCCGTTAGGATTTGGGCGGTCCAATACCAACACCGGAATTCCTTTTTCAGCGCAGGCTTCCATGACCAGTTGCAGGGTAGCTATATAGGTGTAAAAACGCACACCCACATCTTGTATATCGAACAATACCAGATCTAAACCATCTAATTGCTCTTGGCTTGGCTTTCTATTTTTTCCATGCAAGGATATTAATTCTAGTCCAGTTTTGGTGTCCTTGCTATTGTTTACATGTTCCCCTGCATCAAAATTGCCTCTAAAACCATGTTCGGGAGAAAAAACGTGCTTGATCGCTACATCTAACGAAAGTAGACTGTCTACCAAATGGGTATACCCACCTGGCTTAAAAATAACACTGGTCAGGTTAGCGACAACAGCAATTTTCTTTCCCTTTAAAAGTGGTACATAGGCTTCCGTACGGTTAGCGGCTACGACTATTTCTTTTTCTTCCTGTTTTATTTGTGGCTTAGATGCGCGTTGTGTGTTTTCGGTTACTGTATGGGCATTGTTTCCGCATGTGCCCAATACCAAAAACCATAATAAAACTGTACTTTTGAAATTGGATAAAAATAACATCATTTGAATCTAGAATATTTTATTGCCAAACGGCTTATAAAGGGTAAGGAGCATAAAATTAGTATATCTGCGCCGATAATAAAAATAGCTATTGCCGCAATTGCTATTGGTGTTATCATGATGTTGATCGCCATAGCTACAGGGTTGGGGCTTAAAGAAAAGATCAGGGAAAAGGTTACGGCGTTCAACGGCCATGTACAGATCTATAATTACGATAATAATAACTCTGAGGTTTCCGTAGTTCCCGTTAGCATAGAACAGGATTTTTATCCTGAGTTTAAAACGGTAGACGGTATTGTGCACATACAGGCGGTGGCTACCAAAGCCGGGATAATCAGGACCGAAGAAACTTTTGAGGGTATAATTGCCAAAGGTGTTGGCAACGATTATAATTGGGCTCCGTTCAATGAATTTTTAATTGAGGGAACGCTTCCAGATTATTCCGGGGAATTAAATGCTGATGTTTTAATATCCAAAATAATGGCCAATCGCCTTAATTTAAAAGTAGGCGATTCTTTTTTTACTTTTTTTTTAAGGGATGATACTACGGATAAAATTCCTAACCAGCGCAAGTTTACCATAACGGGAATTTATGATAGTGGTTTTGAGGAAATAGACGGACTCTACATCTTTACGGATATACGGCATATTCAACGCATGAACAAATGGGCCGATACGGAAGTAGGTAACTTTGAAGTCTTTCTGAACAGTTTTGACGATATTGACCAGAAAAGCAATGATATATACGGACAAACACTTTCTAATCTAGATACCAGGACAATCAAGGACAAATACCATAAGATTTTTGAATGGATCGGACTGTTCGATTTTAATATTGCACTTATCATTGGAATAATGATAATAGTAGGGGGCATTAACATGATTACTGCCCTGTTGGTGCTTATTCTGGAAAGAACACCAATGATAGGTGTCTTAAAGGCTTTGGGCATGCCCAATTGGGATATACGAAAAGTCTTTTTGTACAATGCCGCCTATTTAATAGGAATAGGGTTATTCTACGGAAACCTTATTGGCCTTGGGGTAATTTTTATCCAGGAACAATTTAAGGTTTTCAAGTTTCCAAACCCTAAAGAGTATTATGTGGAATATATTCCGGTAAGTATAGATCTGCCTATTATAGTGTTATTGAATATAGGTGTGTTATTGTTATGTTTGTTAATGTTGCTCATACCTTCTTATATAATCACGAAGATTACCCCCGTTAAAGCTATTAGGTTCGAATAGTTTTTGCTTTACAACACAAGATAATTGTATGCATATTCTACCTCTTTTTGGTACATTTGAAATAAAACGGACCATATGTGCAAAAAGATTTTCCTTAGCCTTGTTTCTTCATTTTTCCTGTTGGGACTACATGCCCAAAAATTAACAAAGAATGAAAAAAGGATTGTAAAATCCGTTGAACGCCATAATGTCGAGGCAATTTCATTTCTAGAGAAGGTCGTAAATATCAATAGCGGCACTTTAAACCTTAAAGGTGTTGAAACGGTAGGTAAAGAGTTTGCCACTGCCTTTACTGAAATAGGATTTGAAAGTACTTGGATTCCAATGCCGGAAGAGATGAACAGGGCAGGGCATTTATTTGCTGAAATAAAGGGAACAAAAGGTAAAAAATTACTGTTGATAGGTCATTTGGATACGGTGTTTGAAGAAGATAGTCCATTTCAACGGTTTAAGATGGTAAACGATTCCATTGCCCATGCACCGGGAGGTAATGATATGAAAGGTGGTAATGTAATTGTATTATATGCCTTAAAGGCATTGCAGGAAAACGGACTGTTGGACAATGCTCAGATTATTGTTGCATTCACTGGTGATGAAGAGAGTACAGGTAGCCCATTGGAAAAAAGCAGGCACGATTTAATTGAAGCGGCAAAAAGAAGTGATATTGCGTTAGGGTTTGAGACATCAACTGGGTTTAACTATGCTACCGTAGCGCGAAGAGGTTCCTCAGGTTGGAAAGTTGAGGTAGAAGGTAAAAGAGCACATTCTTCAGGTATTTTCAGCGAGGATACCGGTGCGGGCGCTATTTTTGAAATGTCTCGCATACTGAACGGTTTTTATACTGAAGTAAAGGGCGAAGATTTATTGACCTTTAATCCGGGAACCTTGCTAGGAGGTACTTTTGTTGAGTTCGATGAAATGACCAGTAAGGGGACGGTTTTTGGAAAGACCAACGTGGTAGCACAAAGAGCAGAGGTTAGGGGTGGACTTCGTTTTATTTCCGAAGAGCAAAAACAACGTGCACGTGATAAGATGAAAGCAGTGGTTTCCAACAATTTACCTCATACCACTGCAAAAATCTTCTTTAAGGACAGCTATCCGGCCATGCAGCCTACTGAGGGCAATACTGATTTGTTGAAAAAGTTGAATGCCGTTAGTTTGGATTTGGGACAAGGTGAAGTTCTGGCCTATGATCCAGGAAAACGTGGTGCGGCAGATACATCTTTTGTGGCAGAATATGTAGATTGCCTGGATGGTTTGGGTACCATGGGAAATGGTGCACATACCCCACAGGAAACCGTAAACCTAAACACGATCGAAGCACTTACAAAAAGAACCGCACTTTTAATTTATAGATTGGTACATGAGCAATAAGATCACACTTAAGTCCGCAGGGCAAAGCGTAAGGATAGAAGAAGGGGAGTTGGTAGGGTTCCAGGTTTCCGGACATGAATTTATGCACCAAAAAGGTAACCCCGGTTGGCGAAACGTAGATACGGAAATGTTTCCGATCATTGGACCTACTGCCGAGGCGGATTTTAGGGTTCATACCCCAAAAAGTACTGCGGTACAGGACCAACATGGCCTGTTGCGCGAAATGACATATACGTTGTTGGAACATAACATTACCCAGGCCGTTTATCATAAAACATATAGGGCAAACACCCAAGTGGTCAATTCTAAATATCCAAAAAAATCGACTGAGGAAATCTTGAGCTGGCCTTATGATTTTGAATTTAAAAAATCTTTTGAGCTAACTGAAAATGGTTTGGAAATTGTGTTCACCATCTCTGGGGAAGAAGGCATGCCTTTTATGTTAGGGTATCATCCTGCATTTATGTTGCATACCCAAACCGCCCTTATCACCACGGAGAACAATGAATATTCCATAGAGGAAGTATTGCAGGTGGGCAGTAGGGCCTTACATGTACCCAACGTTAATAGTATTACCTTACATGATGACCGTAGTTTGCAAGTGCTTACAGAGGGTTTTAGCCATTTTATGTTATGGACAGAGGTGCCCAACATGGTTTGTATTGAACCCATAACTTTTTACCCCTATGCCGTGGCACAACAAAATCTAGATGAAGGTTTTATGGTGCTTAATCAAGATATGGCTCAATTTAAGGTATTGTTAAAGCCCTTATAGATTGCTTTAGGAAATTAATTGTCCAGTTATGTGCTATGACATTAAAACAAGTTTAGAAGCGCAGTTAAAACGCGCAATGCGAAATAGTGATCTAAAGGCCATTGAGGAAATCGTGGAGAAGTTGGCTCCCTTAACGGATCTTCCCGTTTACCATGCATCTGGTTTTTCCCATCCAGAAGTATTGATATATACCAATGAAGACCCATTTTATCCAATTATAGCAACCTGGGGGCTTATTCCGCATTGGGTATCAAGTGAGGAACAAAAGCAAAAACTTTGGAACAGTACCCTGAACGCTAGGGTAGAAACTATTTTTGAAAAACCTGCCTTTAGGGATGCTGCAGTTGAGAAAAGAGGAATACTTTATATAGACGGGTTTTATGAACATCATCATTTTGGAAAACAAACCTATCCTTACTTTATTCAACAAAAAAACGAAGAACCTTTGGCACTTGCCACGCTATGGTCGGTATGGAAAAATCCAACCACGGGAGGAACCATTACCTCATTTTCCATTGTCACGACCTCAGGTAATGAACTTTTGGCAAAAATCCATAATAATCCAAAATTGGAAGAACCCCGCATGCCATTGCTGTTAACAGAAGAAGCGGAAACGTTATGGTTGTCAGATAACCATACTGTGGAACATGATATAAAGACTATAGTTGAACAATTCAATACTGTTCCGTTAAAAGCTTATACCGTGGGTAAGCTACGCGGTAAAAGTTATTTGGGAAATGTGCCGGAAGTTGTGGAGGAAAAAACCTATCTGGAACTGGAACCGTTAAAACTAAATCTTTAAGAATGGCTTATAACGAACATCTGGCGGAGCGCGTAAGGCAACGCTTAAAGGGCAAAGCCGTGGTAGAGGAGAAAAAAATGATGGGCGGGTTAACTTTTATGTGCAACGGAAAAATGTGTTTGGGTGTTCTAATAGACAAAAAATCCAATGAAGATCGTTTGATGGTTAGGGTAGGTAAATTAAATTATGAGGAACTGTTACAACGATCGGATAGTATGCCGATGGATTTTACCGGAAAACCCTTGCGTGGGTTCCTGTTCATTACACCCAATGGTTTTGATATGGAATCCCACTTGGATTATTGGGTGATAAAGGCGTTGGAATTCAATGCGCTTTTAAGCGAACAGTAGCTAAGCATTGTTACAAGCCCAATGAAATGATTAAATTTACCGCGTGAGCAAAATATTGCCTTTTTTGGAATGGGTGTCCACCTATAAAAAATCTTTTCTACTACGCGATCTGTTGGCCGGACTCACCGTGGGCATTGTTTTGGTGCCACAGGGTATGGCCTATGCTATGATTGCGGGCTTGCCCCCCGTTCATGGTTTATATGCATCATTGTTTCCGGTATTGGTTTATGTCTTTTTGGGTACTTCTAGAAGAATAGCGGTTGGTCCCGTAGCAATGGATTCCTTATTGGTGGCCGTTGGTCTGGGGGCATTGACCATAACGGGAGTGGAGGACTATATTAAAATGGTGGTAATATTGGCTTTCATGGTGGGTGTTATCCAGTTTCTTTTAGGCATATTGAGAATGGGCTTTTTGGTAAATTTTTTATCCAAACCGGTAATAAGCGGATTTACATCCGCAGCGGCTATCATTATTATTTTAAGCCAACTCAAACATCTACTCGGTATTGTTATGCCCGGCGGTAACAAAGTTTATCAATCTGCCATTAACTTACTTTTTCATTTAGATGAAATAAATTATGTGGACCTCGGTATTGGGCTAATCGGGATCGTACTATTGGTCGCATTTAAAAAGTGGAACAGGAATATTCCTGGTATTCTTATCATAGTTGTATTGGGTATGGTTGGAGTATTTCTTTTTAAGTTGGATAATTTTGGTATTCAATTGGTGGGTAACGTACCTGACGGACTTCCTGCATTACAATTACCATCATTGAATTTAGAGGATTTTAAAAGGTTGTGGCCTATTGCCATTGCGCTTGCCTTGGTGGGCTATTTGGAAGCAATTTCAATTGGTAAGGCCTTGGAGGATAAAAGTGGTATAGAGACTATAAAGGCTAATCAGGAATTAATAGCATTGGGGACGGCAAATGTTGTAGGATCCCTTTTTCAGGGTTATCCTGTAACGGCCAGTTTTTCCCGTTCGGCCATAAACTTTGATGCCGGTGCCAAAACAAATTTGGCCGGTTTGTTCAGTGTAATCCTAGTTGTACTGACCTTATTGTTTCTAACACCTTTATTTCAATATCTGCCCAATGCGGTATTGGCAAGTATTATAATGGTATCGGTCGTAAAATTAATAGATTTTAAATATTGTAAATATTTATGGATCAATAGAAAAGATGAATTTGTGGTGTTGTTGGTAACCTTTTTTCTCACCTTGTTCATGGGCATTGCAGAAGGTATTTTAATAGGAGTATTATGTTCTTTGCTATTAATGGTTTATAGAACTTCTAAACCGCATTTTGTAGAAATTGGTAATATTGGCAACTCGGATTATTATAAGAACGTAATAAGATTTGCCGATGAGGTGGTAGTGCGCAACGACCTTCTTATTGTTAGGTTCGATTCCCAATTATATTTTGGTAATTCGGCTTATTTTAAGAAACAGTTATTAAAGCATATAAGGGCAAAAGGTCCCGGACTTAAAGGAATCATATTAAACGCCGAATCCATTAATTATATAGATGCCACCGCAGCAGATATGTTGACCAGGCTTATTCATGATATACGGGAAAGCGGTAAACAATTTTATATAGCTGGCGCAATTGGCCCCACAAGGGATATTATCTTTAATACGGGTATTATTAAGGAATTACAACGGGAATTTTTGTTCGTAAAGACCAAAGAAGCAGTAGATTTTTTCGATAATCCCAATGAAATATCATTATTGGCGGCCAAAGTTGCCTATGAGAACAGTAAAATGGCTAAATTAAAAAAGAATTCAAGTTAGCTTTAATTTTAAGATAGATAGATTAGTAATTGAAATTTTAAGTGCAAATGAATATTGAACAAATTTATACGGGATGTTTGGCTCAAGGAGCATATTACATAGAAAGCAATGGGGAAGTTGCCATAATTGATCCATTACGTGAGGTTGCTCCCTATATTGAACGTGCAAAAAACGACAATGCCACGATCAAGTATATTTTTGAAACCCATTTTCATGCAGATTTTGTAAGTGGACATGTTACCCTTTCCAAAGAAACAGGGGCCCCTATAATTTACGGTCCTACCGCACAAACTTCATTTGATGCAATTATAGCCAAGGATGGACAAGAATTTACTTTAGGAAAATTGACCATTAAAGTATTGCATACGCCCGGACATACTATGGAAAGTACTACTTATTTACTAAAGGACGAGCATGGAAGGGACCATGCTATCTTTTCTGGGGATACCTTATTTTTAGGGGATGTGGGTAGACCGGACCTGGCCCAAAAATCTGCCGATATGACGCAGGAACAATTAGCAGGTACCTTGTTTGAAAGTTTACGTACTAAAATTATGCCTTTGGCAGACGATGTTATCGTGTATCCTGCCCATGGTGCCGGATCGGCCTGTGGCAAGAATATGATGAAGGAAACCGTAGATACCTTGGGCAACCAAAAAAAGATGAACTATGCGCTTAGGGCAGATATGACCAAGGAAGAGTTTATTAAAGAGGTCACTGACGGGCTCTTACCGCCTCCCAAATATTTTCCGATTAATGTAAAAATGAACAAGGAGGGGTATGAGGACATAGAAACGGTGTTGAACCGAGGAACCCGTGCACTCACTCCTGAAAAATTTGAGCGTCTGGCCAATGAGACAGAAGCTTTGGTGTTAGATGTTAGACATCAAGATGAATATGTAAAGAACCATATTCCACGTTCCATATTTATTGGGTTAAACGGTGACTTTGCTCCTTGGGTAGGTGGTTTGATCGCCGATACCAAACAACCTCTATTATTGGTAATCCCTGAAGGTTTGGAAGAAGAGGCTATTACCAGGTTGTCCAGGGTAGGTTTTGATGCTGCCATTGGTTACCTAAAAGGGGGAATGGCAGCGTGGATAGCTTCGGGTAAGGAAACGGATTCTATAGTATCCATATCCGCAGATGAGGCAAAACAAAAAATTGAAGAACGGATAGCGGTCTTCGATGTTAGAAAAATTGGTGAATTTAAGAGCGAACATATTTTAAATGCGGAGCATACCCCGCTAAGCGAACTCAACAAATATTTAGCTAAATTTCCAGAAAACGATGACTTTTTGGTGCATTGCGCAGGCGGGTATAGGTCGGTAATAGCCTCTTCCATATTAAAAAGTAGAGGTATTCATAATCTTATAGATGTCAAGGGCGGATTTGGGGCATTGAAGAAGGAAGGTGTTGCAACTACGGACTATGTATGTCCTTCAACATTATAAATGATTTCTATATAGCTATAGTATTTTGCTTCATATAAGCGGTAATTGTATAGCTTTTATATGTAAATTTAAAAAGCAAACGTATAAAAGAGATGCTAAAAAAATTTATTTCACGAATAGGTATAATGAACACTATCATGCTATTGGTCGTATTATCAATAATTGTGGTTTCTGAATATCTTTTTATGTCCGGTAAAAAACTTGATGCAATTTTTGTTGCGTTTTGGGCACCTACCATCCTTGGATTTATGAATTACCTAAAGTTTAAAAAGTAGTGGAGTTCGTTTTAGCTTACTCAATTTTTGTAGCTGTAATCTTTATGGTATGGTTGGTATTTGTAATAAAAATGTATAATAAAATGAACGAGTAGTACCGCCAACTTTACCACAAATATTAAGGTAGCGCATAAACACTGCTCGGGTTTTTTCTTAGGTAACTTTCCACAATACGCTGGGTTTCCAAAGTATTTTTTTGCGGGGTTATATAGAACTCAATATCCGCCACATCCTGTATCTGGATATCCTTTGATACATACCCGTAACCGGCATAATTATTCTCACGGATCAATACAAAGGCATTTTCATCCATATGCCTTCCGTTGGTTTTTATCAGTAATGTAGATTGTATGTCCTTAAGACTTTTTAAAGCTTCAAGAACCCTTTCATTGTATTGTTTTACCAATGAGACATCAGAACAAATACCTATGCACTGTTTTAATTTGTAATGGGAGCATATAGCAATATTTTCCTGTAAATGACAATATTTAGGGCATAGGTCGAACATACCGCATAAAGCCTCTAAATACTGTCTGGCCTCTGTAGGGCTATAACAAACCGCCAAAGCATTGGGTGTCATTTTTATCTTATTGAATGCCAAGTGGATAATTCCGTTACGGTCCTCATAACTAAATATTCCATATTGCTGTACGGTTCTTTTTTGGGCCCTGTTGTATTTTGGATAATGCTTTTTTATTTCTGCGGATTCCTTCAATAAAGCAATGAGCTCATTGCCCGTTTCCTCAAAATCTAATGATGTTGTTTCTGCACAGAGTCTTATTTCCTTGGTTTTTTTATCATAAAAATGCCCAAGTACCCTTTTTTTGATATTGATGGCCTTACCCACGTAGATAATTTTCCCCTTCATATCCTTAAAGTAATAGACTCCGGGGGTCATTGGTAATTTATCATATTCCGCTTTTGGTAAACCCGGTGGTAAAGTGGCCTCTTGTGATTTTGAATTTAAAAATTGTTTAAACACCGTTTCCGCACCTTGCGTCCTTAACAATTTATGAAATAACAGTACGGTGGCATGGGCATCTCCTCTGGCCCTGTGCCTATCGGTTAACGGAATGCCCAATGAAGCCGTGAGTTTTCCTAAACTATAGGAATGATAACCTGGCAATAATTTTCGGGAAAGACGAACCGTACATAGTTTCTTTCTGGAATAATCCAACCCCAATTGTTTAAATTCGTTTTTAATGACATTGTAGTCGAAATTAACGCTGTGGGCAACAAAAATGGTATCTTTTGTAATGGCCTCAATTTGTGGTACAATTTCTTCCAATAAAGGTGCATTTCTCACCATATTATCATCAATACCAGTTAATCCTGTAATGAATTGGGGTATTTCACATTGCGGATTTACCAAAGAGGTAAACTCGTCAACAACTTCATGACCATCATACTTAAAAATGGAAATCTCGGTTATTTTATTTCCTTTTACACCATTTCCGGTGGTCTCTATGTCTATTATGGTATACAAAAGATGTACTAAAATTTTGGGTAGATAAAGTTAGTTGATTTATAGGTACAAAACTTACATGAAACTATGTTGCGGTCAAAAACGGGAATCATTTTATAGAAAATTACAATCTCGGTCCAAAAAATCAAGACCTTATTTAAGTTATAGTAAAAATTAATCTAGGATAGATAAACTCCATGTTCAAGGCATTGCAATGCCTTATAATTTCTTACTGTATTGCGTTTTTATAGATGAAAAACCGTTTTACAAAACAAGGATATTTTCTTTTGAACCCACGGTTGGTCCATTTATAAGCGGTGTTGTTCAACGATTAGCCAAATGAGAATGGGGATTGTGTTAAACAACGATTTTGCTTGCATCCTACCGATGTAAATCTAAGTTGTGAAAATTACCTTGCTATTTTAGCCTTAAATAAGTTGTAAGATTTATTTGGACACGATTATTTTTTGAGTATTAATTGTTCGTGTTGCAAACAACATGAACGCATTTGCTTCAGATCTTTATTAATTAAGATCTGTGTCAAGAAAAATTTAATTTAAATGGATTCGATCCAAGAACTATTTTTGAGTTTACCTGTTTTAATGGTCATATCAGCTTTAATTGCGTATGTAATGGCTACTAGGTTTAACTTATATCCAGTAATCATTTATGTGTCCAAGACCAAGGGACTAATGGATGTTCCCGAAGAAAGACGGGTGCATACTTCACAGGTGCCCAATCTTGGTGGCATGGGCTTGTTCATTACATTTTCCTTGACCTTACTTTTGTTTGTACCGTTTCTGAACAATACTGTTGAGGATTTAAGTAATTTACTTTCATTGTTGGCCGCTACAATTATATTATTGTTTTTGGGTATTAAGGATGATTTGGTATTTATGACCGCTAAAAAGAAATTGGTCATTCAACTTATAGCGGTATCCATGGTGTGTATTCTTCAAAATGTAAGGATATCTAATTTTCATGGTTTATTGGGCATAGCGGAATTGCCCTATATTATTTCTGTAGGCTTTACCATATTTGTCTTTGTCTTGGTAATCAATGCTGTAAATCTCATTGATGGTATCGATGGCTTGGCTTCTTCCATAGGAATTTTGGCCAGTTTAAGTTTTGGTATTGCATTTTATATGGCAGAAAATTATTTAATGACGATAATGGCTGCAGTATTGATAGGTTCCTTAATGGGCTTTTTGAAATATAATCTATCTTCGGACAGGAAAATTTTTATGGGTGATTGCGGATCGCTTATTGTTGGTTTCTTATTGGCCTACCAAGGTGTTGGATTTCTAAATATAGATCCAGAACTGGTTTTTGAGTATAATTCTGAAAACTCATCCATTTTACTTTTGGCCATTTTATCATACCCGTTGTTTGATTTATTGCGTGTTTTTATTGTAAGGATTGCCCAAAAGAAAAGTCCGTTCGATGCGGATAGTAATCATATTCACCACAGACTATTACGTTTGGGGCTAAATCATAAGCAGGCAACAATGTTTTTAGTGGTCAGTAACCTGACCTTGGTCTTAATAACGTATTTTACTATTAACTTGCCAATTAATATGAGTTTAATAGTCGTAGTTTGTTTTGGTTGTTTATTATATCTGTTACCTTTTTTAAGTGTCTTTGAGGAATTTAAGGGAGAGGAACCAGAGGAAATAACCCCGGGTGTAAGCGGTAGGGTTCTTGAAGATAAAAATGACGATGCAAAAATCATTTCATTTAATGATAGATTGGCTAAAAAGGAATCCAACGGCCACGATCATAAATTGGATACAATACAAATAGAACCAGAACATCAAACTACAAATACAAAGACCATTGACAGCACTGAGAAGTTCAAATTCTATATTAATGAGGAAAAAGTACTTGTGAACCCAATAGAAGCTGAAATTCAATTGGACCCTAATAAGTTAAATACGAAATAAGGTTTTTTCCCTTTACATTCTTTAAACAATCGGTATAATCAAATTACCAGATTTAGGGGTTGTTTTCAAAATACTATAATCTTATCCAAGAAATTAGTTCAATACCTTACAAGTGAGCCAGAGCGGTAGTAAAAATAGCTATAGACAGATAATGAAAGCTACCTCCATCTTTGGTGGGGTACAGGTCATTAATATTCTTATCTCTATTGGACGATCTAAGATACTGGCTATATTATTGGGTCCTGCAGGTATAGGTATTCTCGGATTGATCATGTCTACCACTAAACTAATAAGTTCCTTGACCAATTTTGGTTTGGGTATTAGTGCCGTAAAGGAAATAGCCATTGCGTTTGAACTGGGAGATGAAAAACAGCTTTCCAAAACATTAATCATCGTTAAGAGATGGATTTGGTTTACCGGTCTTTTTGGCGGAATCTTGACCTTAGTATTATCCCCTTGGTTAAGTGAACTATCTTTTGGGAACAAAGATTATACCATTGCCTTTGTTTGGCTTTCAATTACATTGTTATTAAATCAATTAACTAGTGGAAGTTTTGTGTTCCTTCAAGGATTGCGCAAACTCAAATATTTGGCGAAGGCCAATGTTATAGGAGCAGCTTTGGGACTTTTGGTTTCTGTGCCCATTTATTATTATTTAGGGGTTAAGGGTATTGTACCCGCCATGATATGTACCTCTATCCTAGGTTTTGCGGTCGCATTTTATTTTACCAAAAAAATTAAAACCCAAAAAGTTCCTGTTTCCGTAAAGGAAACTAAAGAAAAAGGGAAGAATATGCTTGTTATGGGCTTTACGCTAAGTATCAGCGGAATCATGGTTCTCGGCGTTTCGTACATAATAAGGATATTTATCAATAATAACGGTGGGGTTGAAGATGTTGGTTTGTTCAATGCCGGTATTGCAATTATATCTACATATGTAGGTTTACTGTTTACCGCTATGGAAACGGATTATTTTCCCAGATTGTCTGCAGTGGTTCATGATAATGAAAAGGCCATTACATTAATTAACCAACAGGCAGAAATTGCAATGTTGATTCTAGCCCCGGTTCTGATTGTATTTTTGGTATTCGTTGAACTTATTATTACCATTTTATATTCTTCAGAGTTTATCCCGGTCAAGGAAATGATATATTGGGCAGCACTTGGTATGTTCTTTAAGGTAGCCGCATGGGTAGTGGCATTTTTCTTTATCGCAAAAGGAGCCAGTAAATTATTTTTCTGGAATGAGTTGATAACCAATTCTTATACATTGGCCTTAAATCTTATTGGCTATTATTACTGGGGCTTAACAGGGTTAGGTCTCTCTTATATGGCCTCCTATTTTATTTATTTGATACAGATATATGCAATGACCGGAAAAATTTATGGCTTTAAATTTTCTACCTCGATCATTAAAATTTTCGCCATTCAATTTTCATTGGCTATAGGATGTTTGTTGACGGCCAAACTATGTTCTTCTCCATATAATTATGTAATTGGTATTCTATTTATACTTATTTCCATGTATTATTCGTTTAAGGAACTAGACAAAAGATTAAATCTTAAAGATCTATTAGGGAAATATTTTAAAAAATAAATATGGTAAGTGTTTTTAACGATTGTAAAAATTTAATTTTTAGCAGCAAATAAACGTTTTGATGAAAAAAATCAAAATACTATATCCATACCTTATTCTGTTCTTTTTGATTTTCATGGGACCGGTTAAAGTGGGCCCTATTACATTTTCCCAAGTATGGAAAATTCCTTTATTTGTCTTTCTTTTTTGGCAAGTACTGATAAAACGTAATGATAAAAAGCTTGGCTTTATTAAATGGTCTTACGCACGGGCTACCAAGAATATCGTTACCGCCAATTTTTCCATCAGTTATTTTTACGGTATTGTTGATTTCATAAGGTATATGATGTTTCCCTTAATGTTCGAGTACGCCTACAGGCATATTAAGAATATTAGAAAGTTGGATAAACTTTTACTGGGTTTTGCGCAATTTGTTATTATATCGGGCATACCTTTTACATTTGGACTATTGGAGAGTAAGGCTAAGGATGTTTTAAGTTTTAAGGATTTTGACAGCTACTCCGGTATGTTTCAAAATTCGCACGGTGCGGCAATTACCACCACAACGGCAGTTTTGATATTATTGGCATATATCAAATCCAAATCAACCTTAATCCGTTTTCCAAAATTGAATTATGCCCTATTGGCCTATGGTATTTATTTAATATATCTTACTTATATCCGTACCGGTTACCTCATGTTCGTAATTGGACTCATTTTCTTGTTCCTTCCTAAAAAATTGACTTTAAAGCAAGTACTGTCCGGTTTAGGTATCCTTATACTGGTCGGGGTAGGGTTCTATATCCTTCTTGAGAGTAATGAGGCCTTTTACAATAGAATTTTCGACATTAGGAACGGTAAGCAAACAGCAGCCGGGTCTGGTAGGTTGCTCTTTTGGATGGCTTCTGTTGAGCTTTGGTACAATGGTAATATTTTCGAAATGATATTTGGACATGGTTTTTTTGACCTGATCATGCATATGTACCAAGAAACGGGACTACCTGTATATGCGCATAATGAGTTTTTTACACAATTGGGCCAGAATGGGCTTTTAGGTATAATTTTTTTTATCGGATATTTAATTTCCTTGTTCAAGTTCATCCTAAAAAGAAAGACCTTGCCGTCATATAGACTGGCAATGGCCATTTTTTTCCTTTATGGCTCGTTAATGATGACCCAGGGGGGCATGTGGTTTGAGTTGGACATTTTTATGGTATTGGTTTTTGTAAAGCTGGAGTTTGAAAATGTATTAAGAAAAAGAATGTTTAGGAATGCTTAAGAATATTACGGTAACCGTACCCAAATTAACATTGCCAGGAGGTGTAAGTGCGTTTTGGAACGCTTTGTTCCCAGAGTTTAAGGCTCATGAACACGTTACGTTCACACCCTTGGAAATAGGAGGGCATGGTAAGAATATTTTTGGACCTTTAATTGATATATGGCATTTAAAGAAAGCTACCGACAAGCCTACTGATTTGTTAATCCTAAACCCATCCTTAGGAAGTCGTAGTTTTTTTAGGGATGCTTTTTTTGCAAAGTACCTTCTTCGAAAAAACATACCTTTTGTATTGTTTTTCCATGGCTGGAATTTGGATTTTGAAAAGCGGATTGATGAAAAATATGTTTCGTTTTTTCAAAAAAGCCTGGGCAAAGCAAAAAAAATATTTGTGCTGTCAGAGGATTTTAAAAGTAAACTCTTGGCATGGGGATATAAGGGTGAAGTAGTCGTATCAACCACAATGGTCAACAGAAGCTTGTTTCCCAATGTTGCTGTGCAAGAGCAGGAGATTAACAAAAGTTCTGATTTCAGTATTCTATTTCTATCTAGACTTATCAAGGAAAAGGGTATTTATGAAACCATTGCCGCATTTGAAAAACTGCAGGGAAAACATAAAAATATTGAATTGATCATTGCTGGGAGTGGTAATGAATTGGAACCCATTCGCAAGCTTGTAGCAAATAATGATCAAATAGTACTAACCGGCCATGTAGAGGGGCAGAAGAAAATTGCGTTGTACCAAAACTGCGATGTATATTGTTTGCCCAGCTATAGCGAGGGTTTGCCTACGTCGGTTTTAGAAGCTATGGCCTTTGGGAAACCTGTTATCACTACTCCGGTAGGCGGGTTAAAAAGTTTTTTTAAGGATGGTACAATGGGATATTTTGTACATCCTAAACAAGCTATTGACATAGAGGACAAAATAGCCATGCTAATGGTTCATCCTGAATTAAGGAAGGAAATGGGTAATTTTAATTACAATTTTGCGCATGAGCACCTCTTGAGCAATAAGGTTGCTCAGAAAATTCTTCAAGAATTAACACCTTTTCTATAATATCTTCATTAGTTATGTTACCGTTGTGTTTATAATATTATCACAATTGAGGGATTAAGGGCGTTACCATGTAATCAAGTTTTTATCCAAGCCATTAATCGTGTTTAATGTTATGTTTATAGAGTCCAACATTCTTTAATCCCTTATTTTATGGGACTTTATGCCCCTTTAATGTAAGTCTTCGAATCTTAATGTAGTTAATCGGCTTTCTTTAGATGATTAATGATGTCACCATAATTTAGCGGTAAGACGACGGCTAAGAGAATATTGCAGGATATGTTCTTGGCATTGTTACAAAGAAGTATATGTCAAAGATTATACATTCATTTTTAAATTTAAAAGCGTATTGCGAGGCTGAGCAATACAAAGGCTGGGATCCTTATGATGGACTTAATTCCAAAATTTTCAATGCCTTGCCATTAAAAAAATGGAACGTAGCCAGATTGGTATGGATTCAAGGTTTTAAAAGGTCTCCCATTAATTTTAGAAAATTGTTGTTTGTACCCAAACAGTACAACTCAAAAGGTTTGGCCTTGTTCCTTTCCGGATATTGTAATTTGTACCATATAACTGAGAAAGGAGATATTACTTTTGGTGATAAGGCAGCTATCAAGCAAGCTATTATTACACTTGCGGATTTGTTGGTGAAGCGCAGTGACAAGAAGCATAGTGGAGCATGTTGGGGCTATAATTTTGATTGGCAGGCCAGGCTGATTTTTTTATTTCCAAAAGAAACGCCCACCATTGTTGCAACTTCGTTTTGTGTAGATGCCCTATTAAAGGCTTATGAAGTAACAAATGATGACCGTTATTTAGACTGTGCCAAATCTGCGGCCAATTTTGTGACTCATGATTTGAACAGGACGACCATAGAAAAAGGATTTTTATTTTCCTATTCACCCCTAAAGGGAAATGATACCGTAATAAACGCCAGTTTGTTGGGTGCCAAGATTCTAAGTCAGGTGTATGCCTATACAAAAGAAGACCACTTGAAAGAACTTGCAAGAACTACCATTGAAGCTTGTTGTGAGCTTCAAGAGGAGGATGGTTCATGGGTTTATGGTCTTATGCCGGTTCAAAGTTGGATAGATAGTTTTCATACCGGTTATAATCTAGATGCTATACAGACGTATCAGGATATTACAGGAGACCAATCTTTTTCCAAGCATCTAGAATTGGGTCTGGACTATTATCTGCATACTTTTTTTATGCCAGGTGGTACCCCAAAATATTACCATAATGCTATATACCCTATCGATATACACTGTCCTGGACAATTGTTTGTCACTTTGGCCAAAACTAAAACCTTTTCCAAGAATGAGGATTTGGCCCAAAAAGTCATGCAGTGGACTATTGAGCACATGCAAGATGATAAAGGGTATTTCTATTACCAATTAAAGAAAGGAATCAGTTCCAAAATTTCCTATATGCGTTGGAGCAATGCTTTTATGTTCAATGCAATGTCCAACTATTTAAAAGAAGCTAGCTAAATGAAATCGGAAAAAGTAAGCGGTGTACAAATATATATACCAGAGTCAAGAACCAAATTAATGGAGTTTGCATTTGCGCACAAGAAAATACTTGTAGCAGTAAATGGAGAAAAAATTCAACATGCAAGTGAGCAGACCAGAGAAATAATCAATAGAAATGTTGGCTATTCGGATGGTATTGGTGCAGTTTGGGCCTTGCATAAAAAAGGACACCATGAGGCCATTAAGATTCCTGGGTGTGAACTTTGGTTGGATATTATCAATGCATACCAAACGGAGAAATCGTTTTATCTCGTTGGTGGCAAGGAAGAAGTCATTCAAAAAGCGGTTTCGCAATTGCGGGAAGAATTTCCTGCCATCAATATTGTTGGTTTCAGAAATGGATACCTAACGGCCAAGGATGACGAAGAGAACTTGATCAATGATATAGGCGCCAAAAAACCAGATGTTGTTTTCGTGGCCATGGGGTCTCCAAAACAAGAACTTTTAATGGAAAAAATGTATCTACGGCATGCCGCGGTTTACCAAGGACTGGGAGGTAGTTTTGACCTTTATATAGGGAACACGCATAGAGCCCCTAAATGGTGGTTGGACAATAACCTTGAGGGAATATATAGAACCTTGATGGAGCCAAGGAAAAGAATCATGAGAGATATAAAATTATTGCCCTATTTCTACAATCTGGTACTGAACAAGCTTTAGAGAGCCAATTGAGCATGTACCCAAAATACCCCTGATCTTAAAATAAACCTAATTATAAATTAAACAAGATGTTATCTACCCTAGTGTGTACCAATGATGATGAATGGAATGATTTTCTTGAAAAGGAAAATAACCATCAGATGGTTACCATTGCCCATAATCCGAGTTTGGGAAAAATATTGTCCAATACTTTTGGATATTCCTCTACCAACTATTTCATAAAGGACGGGGAACAAACCATTGGTGTAATGCCTATAGTCAATGTTGGTAAAAAGATGGTATCCATGCCCCATTTTTCATATGGAGGCCCACTAGTACAAACTTCATATGCAAACAATGTAAATTTATCCTCTCTAATAAACGCCCCTAGTTTTGAAATACGAAGTTTTGAAAAACTTTCTGAGCATTATATCGATAAAAAAATCAGCTGTATTCTAAAATTGAAAGATACGGAGGATGAAATGTTCATGACCATTAAGGCGAAATTAAGACAGAAAATCAGGAAGACCCTTAAAATGAATTTTGATGTAAAATCTGGGGGAATAGAGCTGCTGAATGATTTTTACACCATATTTTCCCAACGCATGCTCAAATTTGGTTCACCTCCTTTGGGTAAGCAATTTTTTAGGAATTTACTACAGCAATATACGTATGGCGATGTGCAAATTACCGTTATCTATGACGGGGTTAAAGCAATCTCGGCGGGTTTTTCCCTTTCTTATTTAGGCTTTAACGAACTATGTTGGTCAGGAACAGATGAAACATATAATAAGCAAAATGTAAATGCACTCATGTTTTGGGAAATGATCAAAACCTCCATTGCAAAGGAGCACCGCTATTTCTCTTTTGGAAGGTCTACAATAGATAGTTCCCAACATGAATTTAAAAAGCTTTGGAACCCTATGGAGCTTCCTATCTATTACAATCTATCAGAGGAGCCAAAGACATCATTGAGAGATTTTGAGTTCTTGACTAAAATCTGGAAATACCAACCACTACGAACTTCACAGATATTAGGGCATTATGTCTCTAAATATGTGTACTAAAATCCGCAGAAGTAATGAAAATTCTAACTTTTGACATAGAGGAGTGGTTCCATATTTTGGATAATCCATCAACCAAATCAGAAAAGGAGTGGGTAAATTATGAGTCTCGCATCCACAAGAATATGGAAACCATTTTTGAGATTTTGGACGTAAGCAAGGCTTCCGCTTCATTTTTCGTTGTAGGGTGGATAGCGGAAAAATATCCAGAGGTAGTAAGGATGATTTCTGATAGGGGGTATGAAATTGGTAGTCACACCCATATGCATCAATTGGCATATGAACAAGACCGCCCAACCTTTTATAATGATGTTGAACGATCGATCAAAACTATAGAGGATTGTATTGGGAAAAAGGTAGAGCTGTTCCGTGCGCCAGGGTTTTCCATATCACATAATAATAAATGGGCTTTTGAGGTATTGCATGAATTGGGTATTACCACAGATTCATCCGTTTTCCCTATAGAGCATGCACATGGCGGACTTAAGTGCTTCCCTAGTGCCAAACCATCCCTTATAGAGTATAATGGTGTAACCTTAAAGGAATTTCCAATAAATATCCAATCTATTGTAGGTAAGTCCATGGTTTTTTCAGGTGGCGGGTACTTTAGGTTGTTACCATACAATTTTATTAAAAAAGCGACGCTCAAGTCAGATTATATAATGAGTTATTTTCATCCAAGGGACTTTGATTATAAGCAACCCTTGATCAAGGATTTATCTTCAATAAGACGGTTTAAGTCTTATGTAGGTTTAAAATCATGTAAGCCTAAACTTGAAAAATGGCTAAACGATTTTCAGTTTATGGATATTTCCACAGCCAATGATCAAATAGATTGGAACCAAAAAAAAGTTGCTGTTTTAGATTAAAAAATTATGAGAAAAATTACACTTATTGCAGGTGCTCGACCAAATTTCATGAAAATTGCACCAATTATCCATGCCATTCAAAACGCTCAGGACAACGGTAATGATATTTCCTATAGGCTAGTACATACTGGCCAGCATTACGATAAAAAAATGTCCGGTGATTTTTTTGAACAGCTTAATATTCCCGATCCAGATGTAAACCTAGGTGCTGGTGGTGGTTCCCAATCCGAACAGACGGCTAGTATCATGATCGGTTTTGAAAAAGAGTTGATCGCTAACCCGGCTGATCTTGTAATCGTTGTAGGCGATGTTACCTCTACGATGGCCTGTGCCATTGTGGCGCAAAAGCTTCATATTAAGGTAGCTCATGTTGAGGGGGGTATTCGATCAAATGATTGGACAATGCCAGAGGAAATCAATAGGTTGGTTACAGATGCCATTACCAATTATTTCTTTACCACTTCTGAAATTGCAAATGAAAATTTACGTAACAGCGGGGTAAAGGAGGAGCAAATATTTTATGTAGGCAATACTATGATAGATACATTGCTAAAGCAACGGTCAAGGTTTGCCAAGCCAGATATTTGGGATCAATTAGGTCTAAAGGAAAAGGAATATATGGTCATGACTTTGCACAGACCTGCAAACGTAGATCAAGAAGCACAGATAAAATCGTTGATGGATGAAATAATTGCACATAGCAAAGAGGTACCATTGGTTTTTCCCGTTCATCCGCGTACGGCCAAAATATTGAACAACCTGAAAATTTCACATCCAAGATTGCATATGGTGGAACCTTTGGGCTATCTGGAATTTAATTACCTGGTAGAAAGAAGTAAGGCCGTAATCACGGATTCTGGTGGTATAACGGAAGAAACTACGGTAATGGGTATTCCGTGTATGACACTTCGTGACAATACCGAAAGACCGGAAACCATTACAGAGGGCACCAATGAACTTTTAGGAACCGATTCAAAGGCCATTCAACCTGCTATGGAGAAACTGTTTAAAGGGGAATGGAAAACGGGTGGCATCCCAAAATTATGGGACGGTAAAACAGCAGGTCGTATCGTCGATATAATATTGGATTTCAAAGAATTATAATTTCTTAAACCTTAGTGATTTGTAATATTGTAACGCTTTTTAGGTTAAAACTTGATAAAAAAATACTAAACCATACCAAAAATTAGTTTGGTTGTGTACGGGTTAGGTATTGTTGAATAATATTGACTTTAATTATGAACGAAAAAACATACGTCTTAGATTTTGAAGAGGACAAGGAATCATATGACATAAAAGAGGCAATTGCCAAATATGTACGTTTTTGGCCTTGGTTCTTGGGGATGGTACTATTGTTTTGTGCCATTGCCTTTGCGTATATGAAATATGCTCCTGTAATCTATAAGACAGAGGCAAAAATCAAGATTTTGGAAGACGCCATGAAAACAAGTGTTGTCAAGGATGTCATTTCCATTGCTAGTGCAAACCCCAATAATAGGTTATTGGATATACAAAATCAGATTAAGGTAATTCAGTCGTACCGTCTGTTGCATAATGTGGTAGATGAGCTTCATTTGGATATTGAATACCAGCAGTTGAACAATCTGCTCTACAAGCAAATATGGGAGCCGCCATTTACGGTCAGAAAGAACATCTCAGAGGACAAGATCAACGAACCTTTAAAATATGAGGTAAAGTTGACCGAAACCGGTTTTGATATTGTGGATGAAGAAGGTACGCAATACAATGTTCCTTATAACGAAGCCAATACCTCTGTTTATTATCTGCCCTTTAAAATTGAATTGGCAGAAAGTATCACCAATGTAAAAAATTACAGAAATGATTCGTTCAAGGTAATTATAGACTCTAAGAGAAAAACGACCCTGAAATTGGCCAAAAAACTGACCATTACTACAGAAGCCAATAGTGAGGTCCTTAATCTTTCATTGCTGGGCGAGAGTAAACAACGTTCAGAACAGGTATTAAACTCTATAATCAACAATTTTAACCAAGACGGAATTTTGGATAGGCAATTGGTATCCAGAAGGACGTTGGAGGTAATTGAAAAACGATTTGTTTACTTGTCCCAAGAACTTGATTCTATTGAAGCGGGTAAGCAAAATTTAAAGCAAGAGCAGAATATATCGTTCATTCAATCAGATGCCGGAGCAAATCTTCAGCGTAAAACAGAAGCGGAAAGTGAAGCCCTTAAACTAGAAACTCAGGTTTCATTGTCCAATTTATTGAAGAAAACGGTAGCCAATGAAGCGGAATATAATCTACTTCCTGCAGATATTGGTCTTGCCAATAGCGGATTGAACGCTATGGTGTCCAATTATAACAATATGGCCAGGGAACGTCAAAAGTTAATTACATCGGTTGGTTCTAACCACCCTACCTTGGTTAAATTGTCCAAGCAGTTAGAGTTGAGCAAACTTAATATATTAAGTAGTGTAAACAATTATGAGGCCCAATTGGCGCTGTCATTGCGTAAAACGAATCAAGAAAAGAACTCTGCCGGGTATCGATTTTCACGATTACCGGAAACGGAAAGAATGCTAAGGTCTATTGAAAGACAGCAGAGCATCAAGGAGAACTTATACCTATTGTTATTGCAAAAACGTGAAGAGGCCACAATTGATTATGCGTCTACCGCACCTACCATTAAGGTTATTGAATACGGTCTAACGAATATGGATCCTTTATGGCCTAAACCTACCGTGGTATTCCCGGTAAGTATATTATTGGGGCTTTTATTGCCGTTCCTGGTCTTCTATATCCGTTTTTCTACGGATAACAATATTCATGACCGTTCAGAGATTGAGCAGTTAAATCCTGAAATTCCCGTGGTTGCGGAGATTCCATTTTTTGAAAAGGATAAAAAGTTCATCGATGTCAATGATCGGTCCGTTCTTGCGGAGTCGTTCAGGATACTTGGTGCCAATGTTACCCATTTGTTATCGCCGGAAGAAACAGATGAAACCGGTAAGGTTATTTTTGTGACTTCCGCAGTTAAGGGAGAAGGTAAAACCTTATTGGCACTTAATCTGTCCCTTGCCTATGCCAGTATTGGTAAACGCGTTTTATTGGTGGGTGGGGACTTAAGAAACCCAACCTTGCATACCTATTTGGGTCTGGATAAGAATAGCCAAGGCCTTGCCGATTACCTGGCCGGTAAAATAAAGGACTTTGAGCCCCATACGTTTGAGGGCTTTAAGGCAAATCCCGATCATAAAATATTTTTGAGCGGGGCGGTACCTTCTAACGTTCCGGTACTGTTGTCAGGTAAGAACTTTGAACAGTTCTTGGACGAGGCCAGAAAAGAATATGATTATGTCATTATGGATACGGCCCCTACCATGTTGGTGACGGACACCCTATTGATTGCAAAACATGCCGATATTACCTTGTTTGCCGTACGTGCCGGGGTAACGGATAAAAATGTAATGAAGTTTTCAAAGGAGCTCAACAAGAGCAAGAAAGTCAAAAATATGGTCTACGTAATGAATGCCGTAGGACAAGTGCATGCCGGTAAATTGAATTATGGGTATGGATATGGATATGAGATGGAACAGCCGGAGAAATCCAAAAAATGGTTTAAAAAAGCGTAAACCTAAATTTGTGGTACTTTACAGGCTACTCATCTTATAATCGATGCAATGAAAATAGCAATTCTTGTCAATAGCTTAAATCAGCTTAGCAATTGGCAGTATAGGGTCATTGAAGGAATTTGCAACGACCCGGATATGCAACCGGAAATACTATTGGCCAATGGCCCATTCTTCAATTGGAGATTGGGCCATACCGGTAACGTCAATGCTCATGCTCAGAAGATTGGTGGAGTGTCCGGTTTATTGCTAAGAACGCAGTACGCTATTGAAAATAGATTATTGTTCAACCCTCCCCAAGCAAATTATACATCAAATTCTTTACCGTTTTTGAACGATTTAAAAGTTGGTGTACTTGGAACGGATGAACTTGGACCAATGGACCTTCTATTGAATTTGGATAGCGTTCCTGTTTCAGATGCATTGCTAAAAAATTCATCATATGGGCTCTGGGAACTATTGTTCAAGGAAAGTTCGTTGGAGGATGATGGCCCCGTTGGTTTTTGGGAAGTGCTAAAGAATAAACCGGTCGTTACGGCAACATTGGTCAATTTTAAAGCGAACCTTCAAGCGTATGCCATTGTAGATCAAGCACATTTTAATAGGCATTGGTCAATGACAGAAACGGCTACCATTGTTTCTGAAGGTAGCGTGTCCTTACTGTTTAAATGCCTAGATAGGTTAAAGAACAATACCCTTCAACTTACGGAGTTTTCCATGCCGGTGAAGACCAACACAAGTTACCCCACGTTATTTTCTACCTTAAAGTATATGGGGAAATTTTATGGCGGTTTTGTGAACAAGCTGTATGAAAAATCAATGGCAAAACTTGTAAGCAGGCGGTATGAGTGTTGGACGGTCTTTACAGGTAACGAGGGTTTTTTCCAGGATATTACGTCCTCTGCAATGGCGTTGCCCATGCCCGATAATGAATTTTGGGCAGACCCCTTTCTTTTTCACCATAAGGGAACCGATTATCTATTTTTTGAAAATTATTCCTATAGCACCAAAAAGGGAAAAATTAGCTGTGGTGTTTTAAAAGATAATCAATTGACCCAGATTGTGAATATACTGGATACGGGATACCATTTGTCCTTTCCCTTTATATTCGAGCAAGATGGGGAGGTATTCTTAATGCCCGAGGGTAGCGAGAACAAAACTTTGGAAATATATAAGGCCGTGGATTTTCCGTTACAATGGGAACCCTATACGACCGCTTTTGAAGGGGAAGCAGTGGGCGATGCTTTTTTCCATACCGATCAGGATAAACAGCAGTGGTTATTTTTAAACAAACAGGCTGCGCCGACATCTCCCATGAATAGTGAACTGTTTATCTATAAAGTTGATGGCGTTAAGCTCAATACCCTAATTCCCCATCAACAAAATCCGGTTCTTATAGATGCTAGTGTAGCAAGAAATGGAGGGGCGATATTTATGCATGAAGGGGAGTACTATAGGCCTTCACAACGAAATACGGATGGAGTGTATGGTAGGGCGTTGAATATCAATAAAATTGAAAAATTAACGCTGGAGGAATATAAGGAAACTACGGTACAGGTTATCGAGCCTGATTTTGAGCATAATTTAATGGGTCTGCACCATTTGCATGAATGTAACGGTAAATTTGTTTTTGATGCTGCCTACCGTTACAGATAGGAATATTCATCGATAAGATGTTGCAAAGCAATCCGTAGGCGATTACTCAGGTACACCGTCCCAGATCTCTACATCATCTACCCATTGGTACATGGGGTAATTGCTTCCATACACTTGGGTCAACATAATAAAATCCAAATTGTCATTGTTATAGGTGGTAACTCCATGGTGTTCGCCTATTAGTTGGCCGTTCACTTTCATTGATGCATAACCATCATCCCCATTGCTCCATTTTATATGGTATTCTACTTTAAACCATTCGCCTAAGATCAAGGGTATTTGCGTGTTTCTTACTTGCCATATGGGGTTTTGCGGACTTACATCACCTTGTAACATCCAATAGGGGTTGCCGCGTATATCGGTAGCCATGAATGCGATCATCCTAAAACCATTGGAGTAACTAGCATAATTGGCTGTCTTATATTCCCAAATGGCGCGCCATTTATCGATCCCTTGTACGGAACTTGCATCGGTCTTCATCCAATAGGCAATATATAATTCATCTGGGTTTTCCTGAATATCGTTTATTTGATAGGGCGCCTGGGTTACCTGTACATCATAATTCACCCGTTGGAACAAAGTGGTCGTCTCATTACCGTTTGGCCCGGTAACCACCTCTAGGGCATTGTCTATGGCGGCACCATTGTCATCATTGATGTTGTGTATTCCACTGGGCTCGCTGGCGTTGGCAGATCCTAAAATTGTTGGTGGCCAATAATAGCCGGTCTCGGTGTCCTTACCTACGATATATTGATAATCATACATGGTCTCGGTCAAACTTACGCCTTCAAATCCGGATTTAAAGAGCAGATTTGCTTCACGTCCAGGAGCGGTTGGTGGTGGCGTGCCGCTTTGGTCTACATCAATTTCTACTTCGGTCTCTGTTTCGGCTTCTGTTTCGGTCTCTACAATGAATGTTGAACCAATATCGTCCTTTCCACATGCACATAATAGCAATAGGATTACGGGGATCATAAGTGGTAGGTAGGTTAATTTTTGTAATGATTTCATTGGGGTATCACTTAATTGCTTCTATATCATATACGTAACATTGTCATAAATAGTTTGTACCGGTCATTTTTACCGGGTATTACAACCATTTTAGTTCTCTTAGCTTAGGGTTGCCCGTCCCAGATTTCAATATCATCTACCCATTGGTACATGGGGTAATTATTTCCATAGACCTGCGTAACCATAATAAAATCTAAATTATCGGATTTTGAGGTTGTTGGGCCATGATGTTCTCCAATTAACTGGCCGTTGATTTTCATAGAGGCATAACCGTCGTTGCCATCGCTCCATTTTAAATAATATTCTGCCTTGAACCATTCTCCGGTAATTAATGGAATATCATAATTTTCTATACGCCATACCGGTTGGCGTGGTCCTATATCTCCTTGAAATTGCCAATAGGGTGTACCTCTAATATCGGTGGCCATAAAGGCGATCATTCTAAAACCATCTTTATAAGAGGCATAGTTTTTTGTTTTGTATTCCCAAATGGCACGCCAAATATCTTTTCCTTCTAAGGAAATATCATCTGTTTTCATCCAATAGCAGATATAAAGCTCTTTGGGGTTCTCTTTTATATTGTTGATTTGATATGGGGTCTGCGTAACTTGTACATCATAGTTTACCCGTTGAAAAAGCGTGGTGGTTTCGTTGCCGTGCGGTCCTTTTACCTTTTCCAGATAATTGTCTATAGCGGGACCGCCACCATCATTGACCGTATGTATACCACTGGGTTCCTTATCTTTTTCAGAAGAGCCCAAAATTGTAGGTGGCCAGGAAAAACCGGTCTCGGTATCGGTACCCGTTATATATTGGTAGTCGTATTTATTTTCTGAAAGTTGAACACCTTCAAAACCGGAACTGAAAAGTAGTTTCGCGGTTGGTAGACCGTTTACACGTGTAGGTGACGTTGTATTCGGTACGGAGTGTTGCTCTTCTACCTCATGGGTAGCGGTAAGCCGGGCTATTTTTTTTTTACGGTGCCTTCCAAGGGATCGTTGACCACATGCATGTTAAAGGAGGCGTTTTCTACTGACCCGTGTATAAGGTCATTGCTAGTGGCATTGCGCACAACGTATTCAGAAACAAGATCGTAGTCTTTACCACAAGAGGTTAAACATAACATGGATAGTAAGATGACTAGGGGGACGAAAAAGGTTTTGGAAAAAATAGACTTCATGTAACGGTAATAAAATTATTTCGTTGCTTTTTTAACGCATTCCGAAAATATTTAAACTATATCCATTAACGATGAAAAGTTCAATTTATTCGATGAAATGCATAATAAAAGTTATTAACGCTAATTGTTAATAAAAAGTACACCCTCTCGATGAACGTATTTATTTTATTCCTTCCATTTGACACCAAATAAACCAAGCCCTTCATTTTCGCTGCAGTTCAATTTCCCCCGAATACGAATTGCAATGTCCATGAAGGGCTTGGTCTAAAATTCACTTAATAGATGGGTAAGATTTTTAGTGGTCATTGAATTATGGCGTTGGTGCAAACGTATTATTACCAATAGTTCGGCCTCGGTCAGCTCATAGGCGGTCTTAATGGATTTTATCTTTCGCTCTCCCAGTGCTGCCAAAAACTGTAATTCTTTTTGTTTTGTGTTCATGTTCACATTTTAATGAACCGCCCTTTTGTGGGAAGGGCGGATTGCATTTAACTAACAACTAACTAACTCAATAAATTTTCATACGATCAAAACTATATGGAGGTATCGTTTAGAACAATACCCAGTTATGGGTATATTTAAAGTGAAATGGAGCAAGTATAGATGATTTTAACATTAATGGATAATATACCTTGTATTAGGTATGGTATCACCATCTAAAAATCTTCATTTTTGAATGAGTAACCATAAAAACCAAACTAATGAAAACGATTACAAAAGTTACCCTGCTCAGTTCCCTTGCCCTATTCTTTTTAACGCCTTTATTCCTAACGGCACAAACGGACACTATGGGTGACGGACTCATGGTAGTACGAAAGATAGCCGGAAACCCAATGGAAGCCTACAGCTCTACCTTGGATCTAAACGATAACCGTAAGCAGCTGATTATGGCAGGACAGAATTATCAGACCAATTATGGTATTTATGCTTCCATAGAAATTGGGGATTCCTCCTTAGGGGAAAATTATAAGACCTTTAAAAGTGTGGAGTTTGAAATTGTGAACTACAAGCCCACCTATTTTATTGGTATAGATTCTGTAGTTGTGGCACCTAATAAAATGAAAGATGGATTGACTTTTTTGATCTACACCAAAGCTATGTCAGATAATGTGTCGTATTCCCTAAATAACGAACAGCTAAAAAATCTGCATTTTGAAAATGGAGGGTACATCCATTCCAAGCGAATTTTAAATCCTATGTTTCCTAGGTTTGATGCTGCTGGTAAACCTATTTTGATGAACGATGGTAGGCTAGATGCTTTACCCGATAATGGAAAAGCTTTTGATTTTGAATTTTTCTATAAAGATGGGAGGCATGTGGTACGAAAGGAAGATTATGATAAAGAAGTGATTTCTGACCAAAAGTATAAAGGCGAACAAGTTTTTAATATGCCTGGAAAAAGGTGTGTGCAAAGTTTTAATAAGGTAGTGTTTTAATGAATAAAATTTTATTCTGTTTTATTTTTCTAATCGGATACAACTTATGGTCTAAAACACCAGAATTGGAGGCATTCTTTGTTGCCGCAAAAAATAAGGATTTTGAAACAGCACGTTCCATTTCTACTAAAATGGAAAATGCTGTACTAGAAAGGCATTTAAATATTCTTACAGATTTAATGGCAACAAAATCGGTCTCCTCAGATTTTGTTATCGGTATTGAACAAGCGGATAATGAATCCGTCAGTTTTATCAAGTACTTAATTGCGGGATATCAAAACAACTATGCAGTAAAACAGAATAATTTAGAAGCATATAAAAACTTTTTAAATGCTTTGAAGTTGGCAGAAAAAACTAAGAAAAATTATTTTATTAAGGCAGCACTTTTTGGTATGCTAGATTTATTTGCCGGTGAAATCTTTATTGGCAGTAAACAGTATCAACCCTATTTGGAACGTTTGACTGAGCTAAAGGAAGATAATGTAGATGAGGTACTATTGTTGTTCTATAGGTTAATTTTCCTATCTAAGACGGAAGAGGATTTAAGTGCCCTAGATGCACAATACTATACATATTATGAAAAATTAGATTCTATATTCAATGGGTTTTCCAATAATCGTTTTTATACTGATTTTTATTATGAAAAAGGAATATATTATAAGCTGGAAGAAGAATATGATAAAGCAGAGGATTTTTTTATAAAGTCGGACAGTATGGCCTTTCATCACAATTTATTAAATGATTATAAATTCAAAAATGCATGGCAATTATCTTCGGTAAACTTTCAAAATCAAAATATAAAGGTCGCAAAAAGATATCTTGCGATGGCAAGAAGGCACTCTAAAAAACTAAGGGAAAATTTCTATAACGACCGTCTAGCCTCGGCAATCTTCCAAAAAGAAGGCAACTATGACTCTGCCTATCACTACTTACGAAAATCGGTAGATATTGAGTATGAGCTGGGCTATAAGAACAATACCTTGGAGTCCTCCATTTTAACCGTACAAAACCAGACCGATAAATTAAAACTGGATAAGTTGGAATTGGAGACTTCCAATGCCAAAATTAGAAATTGGACCATATTTCTGGGCATGTTGCTGGTCTTAGGTACTGTCATTGGCGTATTGGTAAATAAGAATGCCATACGAAAACAACTGTTGGCAGAGCAAGAAAAAACACTTGGGCAGCAAAAAGTATCCAATATCCTAAAGGAGCAAGAGCTTGCTACCATAGATGCCATGATAGAAGGTCAAGAAAAAGAGCGCCAACGGGTAGCCAATGAGCTTCATGACGATCTGGGTAGCTTAATGGCGGCGGTAAAATTGCAGTTTAATTCACTTGAAGCGTCGGACAAACAAGGTAATAAGGAGACATTTGCCAAAACAGAAACATTGATTGATGAGGCCTACGGTAAAATTAGAGCTATTGCCCACGCCAAAAATTCGGGATTAATAGCCAAACAAGGGTTATTGCCGGCCGTAAAGCAAATGGCGGAAAAAGTTTCCGTGGCCAGTGGTATCGGTATCTTGGTGCATGATCATGGGTTGGACACCCGCCTGGAAAACAGTATGGAGCTCACGCTGTTCCGTATCGTTCAAGAATTGATGACCAATGTAATCAAACATGCGGAAGCTACTGAAATGAATATCCATATTACCAACCATGGCGATACCTTGAATATTTTGGCAGAGGATAACGGTAAAGGAATGCCGTTGGATAAAACGGCTAACTATGGTAATGGTATTGGATTAAAAAGTATAGATAAGCGTATACATTATTTGCATGGTTCCATGAACATAGAATCGGAAATAGGAAAAGGAACCGTAATCATTTTAGACATACCCATATGATCAGATTGGCTATTGCAGAAGACCACCAAGCCCTTATTGACGGTTTGGAACTCTTACTTAAATATGAAGAGGACATTAGTATTGTAGGTGCCGTAAACGATGGTGAGGCATTACTGGATTTGGTGCGCTTAAAACAGCCCAATGTGGTCATAACCGATATTCGTATGCCCAAAATGGATGGTATACAGGCTACGGCCATCATTAAAAAGGAATTTCCCCATATCAAAATTTTGGCGTTTACCATGTTTGATCAAGATGATGCGGTTGCACAAATGATAGATGCCGGTGCCAACGGTTATATTTTAAAGAATACGGCGTTAAAAGAAGTGTTAAAAGCTATTTTGACCGTGGCCGGCGGACAACACTATTATGACCCTAATATTAATGTTACGGACCCAAAAAGTACATCGGCAAAATCGGGCAAAGGGGTATTGACGGTAAGGCAGAAAGAAATCCTAAAACTTATAGGCCAAGGTAAAACATCACGTGAAATCAGTGAAGAGTTGTTTATAGGCACGCACACCGTAGATACGCATAGGAAGAATATGGCCCGTATTTTAGGCCTAAAGGGCAAAGGGGAACTGTTGCGGTATGCCGTGGAAAAGAAGTATAAATTCTAATTTCAGTATATGTTTAAAGTTTGTATTGTAAAGTATTTCTTTAGTATTGTATTCTTACTTTCAATGGTTTCCAACGCACAGGAAAACTTTTATACGGTGAAAGGAAATAGTGTCTCAAAACAGGAATTCCATGATATTGCCCATAGCTTGGAATTTGTCCGTGAGGATTTAAATGACCAAAATGCCCTTTCCTTTGGCTTTGCTCAATTGGCCACCAATTTAATTCCGTTATTGGTTGATGGCGCAAGCAAATTATTTTATAATCCGGATAATTTTAATAAGGAGTATTTTGGGGAGTTTAGCTTTTTTGACCCAAGCGGCCGTTTTAATGCATTGGACCCCAAGAGTGTCCTTGTTTTTGAGCAAACAGGTAAGGATGCATCCGGTAAACAAATTTTGCTTACACAATTTAAGTTTGATTTGGGTGCGGTAGAAAATGTGGAGGGTTATCACTATTTAGGCCTAAAAGCTTATGAGCTTAACTACTCCTGGGCCAAATTGAGCTCAAGTAAGAATAGGGTCAATTATGTATTGGAAATTGCTTTTTTTTATTTTGATGGTCAGGACCGTCCCCAGGAATTTTATTTGAATCCTATTGTATTGAATGAAGCCAGTATTCCCAGCAGTGCTACCATTTCCCCTATTAATTATCAAGTAATTCCTAAAATGAAGGTGCTTAAAAATGTCCGTATTCATATTAGGGAGATCAATGCCAAGAAAGAAAATTGGGACAATTACCTGGAGCTATATAAAAGTAACCAACGTAATATCGCTAACTTCCTGATAAAGGCATTACCAGAATAATCCTTTGGCAAGATAAGATGGGTACATTTTTGGGAGGAAGTAAGAAAATTAATCCAAAACAGGGAACTTAAAGTTTCCTTCACATTCACTTAAACTACAAACTAATAAATGAACGCATATTTGCAATGAGTTTGAATTAGTTTGAGTAAGTTGAGTAACCGATGCATTGTTCTTATTGTGTCGGTTATTTTTTTAAAAGATAACTTGTACAGGAAAAAAGGCTTTGCCGGTAAATTAAAAAAAGGAGGTGTTATAGATTTACCTTTATTTCGTTCGTATTTAATATTTGAACGCGTAACAGGTTTTGAAAGATTTGTACGATCCTTGGCTGATGTTCTTCAGGAATACGACCGCCAATAATCCAATTTTTTTGGATTTTCTTGGTACTTTCCTGATGAAACTCCGTCATGAGGCATTCTAATGCTTCCTGTCTTGTTTCATCGTTCATTTTACTGAACATTAATTTTATATTTTCGGTCATGGTCGGTATTGGTCGTTTCCAAAAGTAAATAAAAAAGATATTCATCAGTTGAAATTTTAACAATAGATATTAACCAAAAAATTTGTTGATAAATATTTTATTGGGGTTTTATACTAAAATTGAAGAGGTAGTAGAAAGGAAGTTAATAGAGTGTAATTTTTACATTTTTTATTGGTCTTTTTGTATTTAACACTTAGGTTTACGGCCATATATTAATCATCGGCTAACAGAAATTATAAGTTATGAGAATAAAAGTTTTACTTGCTATCGGTTTTATTTTTATCGGGTGCTTTACTGTTATTGCCCAAAACCCTAAAGTACATTCCCATAATGATTATAAACAGCCACTTCCTTTTTACAGAGCTTTTGCGGCAGATGTACAATCCTTGGAAGTAGATGTATTTTTAGTTGAAGGTGTCCTTATGGTAGCCCATGAGTTGGGTGAAGTGACCGCGAACGCCACATTGGAACGTTTGTATCTACAACCGCTTAAGGAAATGGTAGAAAGGGGTATGCTCGCTGATCGGACTTTACAGGTTTTAATCGATATAAAGACCGATGCCGTACCTACCTTAAATGCTTTGATGAACAGCTTACGGAACTATCCTATGATTACGGACCATGAACATATTACTTTGGTCGTTTCCGGAAATAGGCCTCCTTTGGCAACGTATGTGGACTATCCTGAATTTATTTTGTTCGATTATCAGAGTACGGTTCCTGTTACCAATGCTGCGGTTATGGAAAAAATAGCTATGGTCAGTTTAAGTTTCAGGCAGTTTTCGGAATGGAACGGTAAGGGGCGTTTAACGGCAGCGGACCTGAACAAGGTGAGCGGGGTCATCGCCAAGGCGCACGCAATGAACAAACCGTTCAGGTTTTGGGCAACCCCAGATTCAAAGACCGCTTGGAAAGCCTTTACGGACCTAGGGGTAGATGTCATTAATACGGATATGCCCTATGAATGTGTGTCCTATGTACGTACTCTTAACAATAGGGTAGCGCGTAATACGGTATTTTCCGAGGTATACACACCGTCGTATTCTACCGATGCCATTGATAAGGCGCCAAAAAATGTCATTCTTTTAATAGGTGATGGTAACGGACTTACCCAAATATCCTCGGCTACTTTGGCCAATGGGGGAGCTTTGACCCTGACCCAGCTAAAGCAAATAGGTTTTTTGACGACCCGCTCCGCAGATGATTTTACTACGGATTCTGCCGCTGCGGGAACGGCTATCGCCACGGGCCAAAAAACGAACAATAGGGCCATAGGAACGGACAAGGATGGAAACCCTATACCTAACCTCACTGAAATTCTTGTTGATAAGGGCTTTGCTACCGGAGTAATTTCTACCGATGGCATTACCGGTGCCACTCCCTCCTCATTTTATGGCCACCGCACCGATCGTGATATGGAGGAAGGTTTGGCGGAAGATTTAAAGGAGAGTAAGTTGCACCTGTTTATCGCACAAAGATCAAATGAGGTGAAGGCTATCGAAACGTCGGGTTTTCAAATGATAAATACCATTGAGGCTCTTGGTGGTAGCACTTATGATAAGGTGGGTGCGTGGATGGATTATTCAGCGAATTCTCCTTTGCCCCAACATGTGGAAAAATTGGCAACGGCTACAAAGAATGGCATTGCCTTTCTACAGCACAAGAACACCCCTTTCTTTTTATTGGCAGAGGGGGCTAAGATTGATAGTTATGGACATGTTAATGACATTGGCGGAGTTATTGCCGAGAGTATTTCGTTTGATAAGGCAATTACCGAGGCCATAAAGTTTGCGGATAAGGACAAGAACACCCTGGTCATCATTACTGCCGACCATGAAACAGGCGGATTGACCATTCCTCAGGGTAATATGGACAGGCATGAGGTCGAAGCTGATTTTACCACCCATGACCATACCGCAACGATGGTTCCTATTTTTGCCTATGGCCCCATGTCGCACGAATTTCAGGGCGTTTATGCCAACAATGAGGTGTTTCACAAGATATTAAAAGTACTGGGTCTATAGTGCGAAGCTTAACTGGTTCCACTTTAAAACTTCACGTTTCATAGTAAATTCAATTTGGCTTTTACAAAGGTTTATTTATATCATCTACATTATTGTAAGTGTATATTTAACATTTTAATAATATTGGCTATCTTGTTATACAATTTCCTAAAGTAAGGGTCATTTTAAGTTAATAACATATCATGGCACCAAGCCTATTTTTGCTGCTTGAAAATGCCACCCTAAAATAGGGGATGTTGTAAACCAACACATATTTTAATTTAACATTTAAACAATTTTTTTTAAACCAAACTGTATGAAAAAATTAAAGTTTTTAATGCATTTGTGGGTATTGGGCTTTGCGACCATGGTATGGGCGCAAGACAATATTACAGGTGTGGTAACAGATGAGTTCGGGCAACCCTTGCCAGGTTCCACCGTTCAGGTTAAAGGTACCGGTACGGGTACTACAACAGATTTTGATGGCAATTATACCATTGGCGCCGGGGCCAATGATGTACTCTTGTTTTCCTATTTAGGGTATTCTACACAAGAGGTTGCCGTAGATGGCCGTAACGTCATCAATGTTTCCTTAAAGGAAGATGCTACTCAATTGGATGATGTAGTGGTAGTAGGTTATGGTACCCAAAAACGTTCGGACGTAACGGGATCCATATCATCCGTAAAGAGTGAAAATTTCAATAAGGGGGTAGTGGCCAACCCTGGACAGCTCTTGCAAGGTAAGATTGCCGGTGTCAACGTTACATCGGTCAGCGGTGAGCCGGGGTCATCACAGAATATCGTAATTCGTGGTATTGGTAGTTTTAGGTCAGGTACATCGCCCTTGTTCGTCATTGATGGTTTCGTGATCGATAATACATCCACCGGTACCGCATCCAATCCGCTAAACTTTATCAATCCACAGGATATTGCTTCCATGGATGTATTGAAGGATGCTTCTGCCGCTGCAATTTATGGTGCGCGAGCTGCCAATGGTGTAATCGTGATCACTACAAAGAAAGGGGCCAGTGGCAAAACGGAAATGAATGCTTCCGTTTCTACGGCGTTCTCTACCTTGGCCAATGAAATAGATGTATTTTCCGCAGATGAATTCAGGAGACAGGTGCCGGCCGTTGGCGGTACATTACTGGACGGTGGTGCCAATACGGATTGGCAAGATGAATTGACCAAGACCGGCATCACAAAAAATGTCAACTTTTCCATGAGCGGGGGCAATGCCAATGCTACCTATTTTGCTTCGGTAGGGGTAGATGACCAACAAGGTATTTTTGAGAACAGCTCCCTAAAAAGGTATTCCGGGCGCTTGAACATGAACCAAAAGGCATTGGACGGCAGGCTTAACGTTGCCTTTAACCTTACGGCGTCAAGAACCTTGAACAATAGACCGGATGCTGGTGCGATCGTTACGGATATGTTGGAACTGAACCCGACCTTGCCGGTATATACCAACGGTGAGCCTACCGTGGTACTGGACGACAACCGTCTAAACCCGATCATCCGTAGCCAGTTGTATGAAGATGAAACCAACAGCAATAGGATTTTGGCCAATATTTCCCCATCCTTTGAAATTGTGGAAGGGCTTACCTATAAACTTAACCTTGGGGTAGATTATTCATCTACCAACCGTGATCAGCAAATGGCGCCCTATGCATTATTGGAAGATTTAAACCAAGGGTATTTAAATACCTGGATCACCACCAACCAGAATACCATTGTGGACAATACCCTTACCTATACTTTTGAAAAGGGCGACCATAGTGCTACCTTATTGGCGGGCCACTCGTACCAAGAGGTATTCGTTCAGCAAAAAAGATTTGAACTGGAAAGTTTTGCGGACAATGATATCGACCCTAGGTACCAGGATCAAATAAGTAGTCAGGAGTATCCTACCAATTTGTTTTCCTTAGGGGAAAAGAATGAGCTGCAATCCTTCTTTGGTAGGTTAAACTATGGGTATAAGGACAAATATTTATTGACCGCTACCATGAGGGCGGACGGGTCTTCAAAATTTGGTGCCAACAATAAATACGGATATTTTCCTTCCGTTGCATTGGGTTGGAACATAAGCAAGGAAAGCTTTTTGTCGGAAAGCACCGTAGTCAATAATCTTAAGCTGCGTGCCAGTTGGGGACAGACCGGAAACCAGGAAGGTATAGATAACAAAGTTTCCTTGGCCAGCTACGTGGACAGCAAGGCGGACAACGACACGTACCCCTTGGATGATGGTGCCGTAACCTTGGACGGTTATCCGTTTGGAACCGTACCCGCACGTACCGCCAACCCTAATCTTAAATGGGAAGTGGCCACACAGACCAATATTGGAGTAGATTTTGGACTGTTCAACAATAGGTTAACGGGTACCGTAGACTATTTTAATAAAGTAACTACGGATGTGGTTATGTTCGCCAATAGGGTAGACCCTATTCAACCTACGGAGAAAATATGGACCAACTTGGACAATCTGGAAATCCATAATAACGGGTTGGAAGTCGCTTTGGATTATAGAAGTGTGTTCAGCGAGGATTTTTCTATGAATGTTGGCGGTAATATTTCCTTTATAAAAAATGAGGTAACGGATTCTCCTTTTGCCATTATCACCACGGGTGCTGCACAAGGTGCGGGCCAAACGGGTGCAACCATAAACGGGTACTTGAACGGGGAAGCCGTAGGTACGTTTTATATGAAGGAGTTCCTGGGTATTGGCGATGACGGCCTCAACCAATATAGGGATACCAATGGTGACGGGGAGATACTGGATGATGACCGTATTGCCGCGGGCAGTGCCTTACCGGACATGCTTTATGCCTTCTATATAAAGTTTGACTATAAAAATTTGGATCTGGGCCTTAATTTCAACGGGGTATCCGGAAACAAGATCTATAACCATACCGCCATGTCCTCGTTCTCTAGGGGGCAATTGAGCAGGAACCTGAACACAACGGATTTTGCCGTGCAGTATCCCAACGAGGACAACAGCAATTCCAATGAGGTCTCTACACGTTACTTGGAAGACGGTAGTTTCTTGAGACTGAACAATGCCACTTTGGGCTATAACCTAAAAGGGGAGCGTATAGGCTTGGATGATTATGTCAATACCATACGTTTTACGCTGACCGGTCAAAATTTATTCTTGATCACGGACTACTCCGGGTATAATCCGGAAGTGAACACGGGCGCACAGATAGATGGTGTGCAGACCTTCGGTATCGACAGATATACCTATCCATCCTCCAGAACCCTATTGTTCGGTGTTAATGTATCCTTTTAAAAAAGCTATAAAATGAAAAATAAACTTATTATAACATCCTTGTTCCTTACTTCATTATTGAATTGGAACTGTACGGATCTAGAAGAAGAATTGTTGGACGAAACCCTTACCGGTGCCCAGGCAGAGGTCATAAGTGGAGCAATAGCCCCTGCTTACGGCCAAGTATCCTGGACCTGGAGGCATACCAATTATTACGGATTGACCCTTATTCCATCGGATGAGGCCATATTGCCCTACCGTGGTGGTTCGGATTGGTTTGATGGTGGAAAGTTCCTAGCGGCGCACAGCCATAATATGACCCCTACCAATGACTTGGTGGCCAGTGGGTGGAACGAGCTTACCAAGAATATATCAAGGACCTTGTCCGCCATTGAGGTATTGACCCCGCTTGCGGAGGAAGGGGATACCGTGGCGGCTGATGCCTTGTATGAAATGAAGGCCTTAAGGGCGTACCTGAATATGTTGTTGTTAGATGGTTGGGGCCTTGTGCTTCAAAAGGAATCTGCAGAGGAGTTATCCGTGGTGTTACGTTCACAGGAAGCCATTGACTATATTGAGGGCGAATTGCTTTCGGTCGTGGATGTGATCAATACCGATAAAGGTCCGGGCAGAATGACCCAAGCGGCCGTATGGGGACTTTTGGCACGATTGAACCTGAATGCAGCGGTATACCGTGATCCGGCAGGCACCCCTAATTTTACACAGGAAGATATGGATCGGGTAATTACCTATACCGATAATATCATCAATTCGGGTAATTTCTCCTTGTCCGAAGAATATTTTGAACTGTTCAATGATGACAACCACACCAATCCTGAATTGATTTTTGCCCTTGACCAGCGTGGCGTTTTGGAAAGGGAGCATATGCGATGGGCGTACTGGCCAATTGCGGGGGCCATGTTCCCAAGACCGGAACACCCCAGGGCAGATGGTACGGACGGACCGGCAATTACCTCGGATTTTTACCAGACTTGGGTCGATGCCTATGGCGATGTAGATCCTGCAGAGGCCGATGCCCGTTTCTATCAACGAAATACCATAGTTCCGGAAGCACAGTTGGCAGATTTGGCCGGGCGTGAACCGCTATTGGAAACGGAAACCGAGAACAGCTACTTCTGTGTTGAGGATGTGGCATTTGAAATGGACCGGGGAATTTTAAGAGGCATTCAATGGGGTCCTAGAAAGGATGAGGAAGGGCAGTTCCTTACCTGTGATGACGGTACCATAAAGATTTTACCGGTAAGGCAGACCAAGGGCAATAGTCCGGCCAGGGATGTGGGCTATGTGGACCATACCTTGGAAATTGACTTTAGCAACGAAGGTTCGCTGCACAATACGGGTTACAGACCGTCCAAATATCAATTTAGCCGTACTTCTCCCAATGGTAACAGTAACAGTAGTGTGGATATCGTTTTAATGCGATTGGCGGAAATTTATTTAATGCGCGCTGAGGCCAAGTTAAGAAACGGCGATAATGCCGGTGCCTTGGCAGATGTAAATACGGTAAGGACATCAAGGACCGCCCGCCCTGCACAGACGCCTGCGGCTTTAACGGCCATAGATTTGGAGGTGTTATATCGTGAACGTGGGTTTGAACTGTATTGGGAAGGTTTTAGAAGGACGGACCAAATTCGTTTTGGAACCTATGAGGATACCTGGACGGACAAAACGGATGCCGACCCTAACCACAGATTGTTCCCAATTCCACAGAGTGCTGTTGATGGGGCTTCTGGTATAGAAGGCTTCCTGGTACAGAATCCAGGGTATTAAAAAGTAGAGTATAAATAATGAATACGGCAAGCAGTCAATGCTTGTCGTATTTTGTTTTAATGAAAAATAGCAATGCGTAAATTTATTTTAGTGGGTAGTGTGGTACAATTGCTTTGGTCATGTACGTCACCATCCAAGGTCGTAGACCAACAAAAGCTTCAACAAGAGGCTAAAGAAAATCAGCCGGTGAACGTTATTTTAATGATCGGTGACGGTATGGGGGTTCCACAGATATCCACTGCCTTTTATTTTAACGATCAGCAGTCCAATTTTGAGCGTTTTAAACATATCGGTTTTCATAAATCATCGTCTACCAGTCATTGGATCACGGATTCCGCTGCCGGGGCAACCGCTTTTTCAATTGGTGAAAAAACGTACAAACGGGCCATAGGGGTAGACAGGGATTCCCTTCCCAAAGAAACCATTTTGGAACGACTTCAAAAAGAGGGTTATAAAACGGGACTCATCAGTCTAACATCTATCACGCACGCTACACCGGCCAGTTTTTATGCCCATGTAAAGGACCGTGACCTACATGAGGATATTGCCAAACAACTGGTAACCGGGAATATCGATTTTATTGCTGGAGGAGGTAAAAAGTTCTTCAATAAACGTCAAGACGGGGAAGATCTGTTCAAGGCGTTCTTGGACCGTGATTACCATTTGGATACCTTATCCTTAGCTAACGTGCAACGCTCAAAAAGAAATGCATTTATCATTGCGGATGACGGTTTGCCTTCCAAGATAGAAGGTAGGGGGCATTTCTTAAAGGAGGCTACCGATCGGGCACTGGACTATTTTACAGCGGGGAAGGAACCTTTCTTTATGATGATAGAGGGCTCCTATATTGATTGGGGCGGTCATGCGGAAAATGATCGGATGGTGATCGAGGAGGTCAATGATTTTGATATGACCTTAGGGGTTGTAATGGACTATGTGGAGAAGCATCCAAATACGCTATTGGTCGTTACTGCTGATCATGAAACTGGCGGTGTAAGCGTGGGTAAATTTTATGAAACGGATGAGGAAACGGGCAAAAAGGTAGAGGTGCCTAAAAAAGTAGGCGTGTACTTTAACACCGATCAA
The DNA here is from genome assembly GCF_007827235.1 of Maribacter sp. MAR_2009_72. Lineage (NCBI taxonomy): Bacteria > Pseudomonadati > Bacteroidota > Flavobacteriia > Flavobacteriales > Flavobacteriaceae > Maribacter > Maribacter sp. MAR_2009_72. Next base: position 3,747,270 of record NZ_VISB01000001.1, read on the forward strand.
CATTCAGGAGAGCTCATTCCGGTTTTTGCCAAAGGTAAAGGGGTGGAAAATTTTCAGGGAATCTATGAAAATAGCGAGATTTACCATCATATTATGAAAGTCCTGCAGGGCGAGTAAGCGTTATTTTTGAAAACGAAGTCCTGGAAAACGGGCAGGACTGCTTAACCTTAGAAAAATAAAATGCTTATACGAACATTATTGTCCCTCATGGTATTGTCCTTGTTCTTGGGATGTACTTCTAAGCCAGATGGCACGGCAATTAAGATAGCCTTTATGGCCGATGTGCATTTTTCAGATGTATATCCGGTTACCGATGCATTTACCGCGGAAATGGCCACCACGACCATGAACGGACAAAAAACATTGATCAGGACCATGGAGGCCCAATTGCATTCCACACGATTGTTCAATGAAAATTATTTTGCCTTTATAGCGGCGTTGGACGATGCCGTATCCAGGGGCGTAAAACTCATTGCCCTACCCGGGGATTTTAGTGATGACGGTCAGCCATTGCATATTAAGGGGCTTAAAACCATTATGGACCGGTACGCACGGGAACATGGGGTTTCCTTTTTTGTCATCAACGGTAACCATGACCCTACCCGTCCTTTTGGAAAAGAAGGTGGGGAATCGGATTTTTTGGGGAAGGACGGCACATCACGGCCCATGATCAGTACCTTGGAAATTAGGAAACCATCCGTAAAGGAATTTCAGGGAATGGTGTTGGCAGATATCAAGGAGTGGGGCTATGAAGGTATTGTGACCGAGCTGCGCGACTTTGGCTTTTTTCCCAAAAAGGAATACCTGTTTTGGTCTACCCCCTTTGCGGAGTATACCTATGGGGACTATACCTATGCCAATGCAAAAACGGCCTCGGAACTAACCAACCGTACCTATGAATATAAGGAAGTGGCCATGCGCATGCCAGATGTTAGTTACCTGGTAGAACCGGTAGACGGACTTTGGCTATTGGCTTTGGATGCCAGTGTCTACCTCCCCAAACAAGACGGAGCTGGCTTTCATGGTGCGGGTATTGGATATAACGAAGTGCTCAAGCATAAGGAGCACTTGATCGCTTGGACAAAAAAAGTGATGCAGGATGCTCAGCGCTTGGGGAAAACGGTCATTGCCTTTAGCCATTATCCCATGGTCGATTTTAATGACGGGGCCTCTGCGGAAATAAAGGCATTGTTCGGGGAATCTTCCTTTCAGGCGCATAGGATTCCGTCGGAGCAGGTGGGGAACACCTTTGCCAATATTGGGCTCAAGGTACATGTGGGCGGTCATATGCATGTTAACGATACGGGGATCATTACCACCCCTCAAGGCAATACCTTGACCAATATACAAACACCCTCCCTGGCGGCCTATGCCCCCGGGTATAAACTTATTACGGTAACCGGTAACCAAGTGATGCGGGTAGAGACCATTCGTATGGATGAGGTGCCGGGGTTCAATACATTTTTTGAGCTGTACCAAAAGGAACATGAATTTTTACGAACCCATTTTCCCGAAAAGGTATGGAACAAGGACATTCTATCCGCTACCTCATATGCTGAGTTTACAAAGGCTCATTTAGCCGGTCTGGTCTCCATGCGCTTCTTGCAGGAAGATTGGCCTACCTCCCTAAAAGAACAAATTTTGGATCATAACCTTTGGCAAATCCTGCAACGTGCGGCGGGGATATTGGATACGGAAATGGTGACCACGGAGGAAAAAATGGCCATGACCAAGCTGCAGGAACTCATGGCACAGCACGAACTTACCACGGCGCAACTGACCCAATGGACAGGGCTGGACCTTATCACCGATTTCTACCGGATAAAGAATGCGGACCAATTGGCGCTAACGGATATTCCCGCACCGCGACTAAAAGCCTATGCATTGTTGAAGCAGGTACTCCATGAAAATACCACGGATTCATCATTGACGGAACTGCAACGGTTCATGCAAATTTTTTTTAAGCAATTACATGGGGAACCTGCGGTAGATTTTTGGGTTGAATTAAAATAGAATGGACAATTTTAAAGGTTGGATAGTACGATTTTAAAGGGTAAAAACAATTGGGGTAGCTGTACTATTTACAAATAGTTGAACATTGAAGAATTCATACATTTTTCCTTAAAAATTAAAAAAACCTTGATATTACCTCCTTATTTATTATAAAGTGTGCATTTCGTCGAAATCTAGCGATAAAGATAGGCTTGGTGTTAATTAATTGTAAAATTAAAGGATACTTTTGTGGTAGAACACTAGAAACAACCAAACAAAATTGAACCATACTAAGGTGATGATTTTTTATATCGTCAAGTTTAGGTAGTGGTGCTATTACACTGGACATTCTATTGTTCTATAGTACAAATTGCAATAGACAAAACGCCAAATATGCTCAGTGATTTATTTCAAAACATTTATTTCATTGTATTTTTCTCCTTGGTATTTTCCTTGTTAGTGTCCCTACGTATATATCCGGTCATCATATACTTGGCACATAAGAAAAAATTAATGGATGAACCGGTGCATCGCAGTGGTCATGTAGAGAAAACTCCCACGTTGGGCGGCGTAGGTATGTTCATCACCTTTTCCTTGGCCATAATTATCATGGGTATTTTTATTGATCTTGACCGAGTGGATTTGGTAAAGCTATTGTCCGTTTTAGGGGGGACCATTATATTATTATTTCTGGGCATTAAGGATGATTTGATCGAACTTTCCCCAAATAAAAAATTCTCCGGTCAAATATTTTCCTCGGCATTGGTGGTCTTGGGTACCGATGTCAGGATAGAAAGCTTTTACGGCATTTTTGGCGTAGGGGACCTGCACTATGCCGTGTCCGTAATTTTTACCATGTTGGTCTTTATATTTATCATTAACGCTTTTAACCTTATTGATGGTATAAATGGGTTGGCGGCCTCAATTGCCATTATTGTCAATACCTCTTTTGGCGTCTATTTTGCCATGAATGGAGAATACCTGCATGTATTGGTAAGCTTTAGTCTTATTGGGGTATTGATCGGGTTTTTAAGGTATAACCTGTCTCGCGTAAGAAAAATGTTCATGGGAGACTCCGGATCTATGTTTTTAGGCTTTTTATTGGCATACCAGGCTATTGGCTTTTTAAGTGTAAACCAATTGCCACAGACTGAATTTAGTGTTTCTAATGCGCCAATTATGGTATTGGCAATTTTAGCCTATCCTATTTTGGATGCGCTACGGGTATGTATTTTAAGAATGGCCAAAGGGCATAGTCCCTTTAAGGCCGATCGTAACCATATTCACCATAAATTATTGGATAGCGGTTTTTCGCATGTAAGGGCTACTTTGATCATTGCCTTGTGCAATATTTTCATTATACAAATGGCCTTTGTTTTAAGCGATCTGTATCTTACCGTACAATTGTATATAATAAGTGTAGTTTTGCCTTTGGTTTGCTTATTCCCGTTTTTACTTGTACAACGCAATGGAAAAATTCATATTGAAGTGCCTAAGTTTTAAATTTATGAATTTTGAAAACTAAGTCCGTTGCTTTTAATAAACTCTATTTCTTAGATTTAACATTTGTATTAAGTTTACCTCAATCATAAGGGGCAATATTATATATGTATATGAACAAATTATTTATTATTCTGAAATGAATATAACAAAAAAAGACGTTCTCTGGAATTATGCAGCAACATTTTTAAGAATTGCATCATCGGCTTTATTATTCCCATTCATTTTGAAAATGATGCCTGCTGAAATGGTCGGTATATGGACTATATTTATAACGATAACGGCCTTCGCAGCTTTATTAGATTTTGGATTCAATCCATCTTTTGCAAGAAATGTGTCCTATATTTTTAGCGGAGTTAAAAATTTGCATGTGGAGGGTTTTGAAAAAAACACAGAGCAAAATGTAATAATTGACTATGGACTTTTGAAAGGTATAATATTTTCTATGAAGTGGTTTTATTCAAGAATAGCAATTGCTCTTTTTTTCCTTTTAATAACATTTGGAACATATTATATTTATAGTTTAATGGATAATTATACAGGTGATAAATTAGAAGTTTATATTGCCTGGTCACTTTTATGTTTAATAACTACTTATAATTTATATACCCTTTATTACGACTCGTTATTACAAGGAAGCGGACTGATTAAAAAATCAAAACAAATCATAATTATTGGGCAATTAATTTATTTATTAATTGCTGTCATTTTTATTTTAATGGGATATGGCTTAATTGCAATAGTGATGGCGCAACTTGTATCTGTCATTATAAAAAGATATTTGTCATATATTCATTTTTTTAATAAAGAAATGAAAAATCACATTAAAATAGCCGTAACAAGAGATAAAACTAAAATTTTAAAAGCGATAACTCCAAACGCTTTAAAAATCGGATTAACATCATTTGGGGGGTTTTTAGTATCAAAATCAGCTATAATAATAGGCTCCTTATATATCACCTTGGAAGAAATTGCTTCATATGGCATTTCAGTACAAATTGTTGGAATCGTTGCCGGTTTAGGTGGAATTTACACTTCAACTTTCATACCTAAAATATCTCAATTAAGAATTTTACAAAACTATAAAAAGATAAAACAAATTTATATTAGAGGTCAATTTATACTTGTGCTTACTTATATAATTATCGGTTTTTTTATTTTAGTATTAGGAAGTTGGTTTTTAAATCTAATTGGCAGTCAAACTCAATTACTTCGTTTCGAACTTTTGATTCTACTTTTATTTCTATCACTGGTTGAAACAAATTTAACAATTGCAGGAAATATTTTATTAACACTTAATAAAGTTCCATTTTTTAAAGCGTCTCTTATTTCAGGTATTTTTATCACTATTGGGTTGTTGATTACATTTAATATTACAGACCTAGGTATTTTATCAATGATACTCGTTCCTTTAATAGTAAATCTTTGTTATCAAGGATGGAAATGGCCATTGGAAGTGAAAAAAGATTTAAAAATTTCTTTTTCAGATTTATTTTAAAATAATAAACAATGTATAATTATTTAAAATTTCTTTTTAGGAAAAAAAAATTCAGAAGTAAATGGCGAAAAATAAACGCACATAACCAAACGATTGCAAAAAATATTTTTCCTTTAGAAAAAGTAAAGGTAGGTAAGATGTCCTATGGAATATTGGATGTGAATTTTTTTGACCATTCAAGTGAACAATTAATCATAGGCAATTTTGTCTCAATTGCTGATGATGTTAAATTTATACTTGGAGGTAATCACCAGATATATTCATTGGCAAATTATCCACTTTATTCAAAATTGATTTCTCTTAATCCAAATATTGATGCTCAAACAAAAGGAGCAATTATAGTGGAAGATGAAGTTTGGATTGGAACAGGAGTTAAAATACTATCTGGAGTACGAATAAAGAAAGGTTCAATTATAGCTGCGGGTTCTGTTTTAACAAAGGATGTGCCAGAGTATGCAATTTTTGGTGGAAATCCCGCTAGATTAATAAAATACAGGTTTAACGAGGAATTAAGGAATAATTTAAAAGATGTTTTTCTTTCTGATTTAGAACTTTCCACTATAATTAATAATATAGGGGAGTTTTACAAAACAATGGATGATAAACAGTTAATGAAAATAAAAACAATCATTAATTCAACTAACAAAAATTGCGAATAAAATTTTAGTGAATACATATATTATTAATTCTTTGAATAACAGGAGTGTTGACTTTTGGAGAAATTAAATGCATAAATGAAAAAAACTACCTTTTTAATAATATCTATTTTATTGTGTTGTGGTTTTTTTGAGTTAAATATTTTTACAACATTAGTTTCAGCTGATTTTTTCCTTATACTACAATGGGTTTGGGCTCTATTTGGTATTGTTTATTATAACGATAATCGTAAGAACGCAGTAAACACTGTACAAAATAAATTTTTTTTCTATTTATTTTGTATTGGTATTGTTCTCTCAATGTTTTCTGCTTTAATTTATCATGAACAAGCTCTTTTAAATACAGCGATTTCCCAAAGAGCTATTTATAATTTTATTTATTTTTTTGTTTTTTTAATTGTTCACCCTACTGAAAAGGAATTGATGTATTCTTTAAAATATGGGGTATTTTTTACAATAGTATTTTTTGGATTATCAGTTTTTTTTCCACATATATTTGTTAGTAACGATTATATCGATAGTAGAATCGATGCTGAAAATATGGATTTAGGATATGTGCAAACTGGAATGTTGATTTCCTTGCTATATTTTTATTATTTGGCAAATAAAATTATGAAATATAATTCATTAAAATTATTTGCTTTTCTGACGATTATATTATTATATTTTATCCTTCTTCAAAACAGAAGTGTTTTAATATTAGTTGTTCCGGTATATGTTTTTACAGCTATTAAAATAAAAGGTATAAAAAAAATAGGGGTTTATTTATTTGCAATTTTTGTATTTAGCTTTGCGCTTTCATTCGTAAATAAAATTTTTAATTATTTACTAGAAGAAACCATATCTCAGTTAGAAGATTCTAATTATAATAGATGGCAAGCTATTGAATTCTTTGTGTATGAATTTAATGAAGGAAATATTGTTCGTCAAATATTTGGAAATGGTAAACCAACTTTTGTTGGCGATTATATAGATAAACTTAGTCGTGCTGTAATTGAAAGAGGAGCATATGTTTCTGATATTGGACTTATAGGTAATTGGTTTTTATATGGTGTAATACCAATAATTGTGATTATAGTAATAGGAGGGCAAATAATTTTTAAAAAAACCTTTTCCAATTACTTAAAGATTTTTACGTGTCATTTATTTATTGTTCCTACGATATTTACTTTTGATTCAAGCTCAGGTGCATTTTTGTTCTCTCTTTATTTTTACCTTTATCTTTTTTATAATTCTTATGTTAGAAAAACAAGATATAGAAGTATCAGTAATTATAGTAAATTATAATACACTTACTCTTACTAAAAACTGTTTGGATTCAATAAAAAAATTTACAAAAGATATACATTATGAAGTAATTTTAGTTGATAATGGATCTACAGACGGCAGTAAAGAATTTTTTGCTAATTACCCTAGCATTAACTTTATATATTCAGACACTAATTTGGGTTTTGGAAAAGCTAATAATTTGGGTTATGCAAATTCAAAAGGTAAATATATTTTCCTGTTAAATTCAGATACAATACTGCTTAACAATGCAATTAAAATTTTCAAGGATGAAATGGATTTAATGCCTGCTGATGTGGCTTGTATTGGAACTAGATTATTATCTGAAAAACTAGAATATAATCATTCTTTTAATTTATTGCCTTCCATGAAGGGTATTTTAAAAAGTATAGCAGAAACTTATTTAAGAATATTCAATATTAGATTTAAATCATTTAATGAACGGGCATTTGATGATTTGAAATCTTTTGATGTTGAATATATTATAGGAGCAGATTTATTTATAAGAAAAAATGTTGTAGAAAATTACGGTTTATTTGATTCTGATTTTTTTATGTATTTCGAAGATTCATATTTGCAATATTATTATGGATTGCAAAACTTAACAATGAAAATTATAACTGGACCCAAAATAATTCATTTAGAAAACAAATCTTCGGAAACAACGGTTAAACATTATTCTTTTATACGAGAAAAAATGTATCATGAAGGTTTATTTATTTATATGCGCAAAAGATATGGTTTACTAATTTATTTATTTTTCAGATTGCTTTTTATTTTGAGATTGCCTTTATTTTTGAGGTCTAGATTTAAGTTTAAAGAAAAGCTTGCTTTGATTGCTTTAACTTTAGACTTTACAAAATGAGAAAATTACATTTTATCGATTCGTATTCAACAAAAGAGCTACATGAATTATTTAATTCATCATCCTTGATGATGTTTTCAAAATTATATGATAGAGTAGAGTATTATGCTAGTAAAACTTCTTCTTTAAATACAAAAAAAATAATTCAACCTTTTCCCACAACGATTTCAATCCATAATATACCGGTAATTCCTTATGAACCTGGTTATAAGGCATTATTGAAACAATTATTGGCTACAATAGTTAATATATATTTATTAATAAAAATACCTAAACGAGATGTAGTTTTGTTTAATTATAATACAATTTTATCCTTAAAGCCAATTAATTTTATTAATAGATATTTAAAGAAAAAAGTGATTATCATTTGTCATGGAGAATTGGAATCACTTAGTAAACCATTAGATCAAACGTTTGGTGGTAGAAAGTTGAAGTCCTTTTTTCTTAATTCAAATTTAAATTTATCAAATGATATTTATTTTTTTGTATTAGGAGAAAGCATTAAAAAAAATGTTATTAGACTCGTAGATAAACAATTCACAAATCGATTTTATAGTTTTGAGCATACTGCAATATTTAAAAATAGGATGTTAAAAAAGTATAAGGATTCAGAATGCTTAAATGTAGCATTTTTAGGTTCGATGAGGGATAATAAAGGTATAGATCAAATTTTAAAATTAGTGCAAAGATTTGAAAATAACATCAAAATTAAATTTACAATTATAGGAAGAATACGTACTGATATTTCTATTATTAATAAGCTTGGCATAAACTATATTAATGGTGCAGATAAATTTTTCCTATCAAGGAAACTAATGGATAATGAAATGGAAAATCAGGATATAATTCTTTTTATGTATCCTACCGATTCCTATAAATTTACTGCTAGCGGTGCATTATTAGATGCTATAGGCTATGAAAAGCCAATCTTATCTTTGCCAAATGATTATTTCAACTATGTAATGAATAAAAGAATAAGTACTGGTAAAATATTGAATAATGATGATGAAATTTACGCTTACTTAAATTTTTTAATAAATAATCCATTGCCTACATATAATTTTCAAGAAATTAAAAGTGCTTTATCTCCAATTAGTGAAGCAAAAAATTTAATTAAAACTTTAAGAAGTATCAAGCTTCTTTAATTTTATACTGAAATATTTAAAAAATATGTTTTTTAACAATAAAATTTATTTTTTTTTAATTCTATTTTTCGCGAAATATATACTAGTTTTTGGCCAAGGCGAAAATGAAAATTGGTATTTTGGAAATGGAGCAGGAATTAAATTTGATATAAATGGCGGTACAACGGTTTTAAATAACAGTCAATTATTTAGTATTGAAGGTTGTTCGGTGATTTCGGATAAGCTGGGTAATTTACTTTTTTATACTGATGGGGAAACAGTGTATGATAGTTCACATAGTATCATGCTAAATGGAGAAAATTTAAATGGTAGTTCGTCAAGTACTCAATCTTCTTTAATTGTTGCAAAACCAAATTCTTCAAATATCTATTTTATTTTCACAGTCGATACTAATACAGCTTCTGGTATTGATGACGGATTTAGTTATTCTGTAGTTGATATAAATTTAAATGACGGTAAAGGTGCTGTTATTCAAAAAAATATTAATCTGCTGACGAATACTTCAGAAAAGCTAACTCAAGTAGTGAAAAGTTGTTCCTCCAAATCAAGTTGGATAATTACTTTTGCCTCAGAAAATGGTGATGACAATGTATTTAATACTTTTCATGCTTTTGAAGTCGATAGTTCAGGTGTGTCAAATAATTCTATTAAATCAACTTTTGAAAGTTTAGAAATTATTGATGATAGAGGTTATTTAAAAGCATCATTAGATGGTTCTAAACTAGCAAGCGCTAATGTTAAGGATAGTTTATATGTATATGATTTTGATAAAGAGACAGGCAAGGTTTTTAATCAAAAAAAAATCAACATTTCTGCTGCTGACGGCGCTAATGCCGCCTATGGTATTGAATTTTCGCCAAGTGGGCAATTTTTATATGTACATGCTTCAAATAGATTAAGTAGTAGGGATGGACATAAATCATCGTTATTGCAATATGATTTATGGACGGAAAATATTTCCGACTCTCAAGTTTTAATTGAACATAGAGATTTATTTCGAGGTGCACTACAAATGGGAATTAATGGTAAAATATATAGAACTCTCCCATATAATTATCATAATGGTACACCTTACTTAGGTGTTATAACAAATCCAGACGAAAAAGGTTCATTGGCAAATTATGAGCATAATGCAATTGATTTAGACGGTAATAATGCGACTCAGGGATTACCTTTTTTAACTCCTATGTTTTTCGAAGAAGATATTCATTTAACAAGTAATAATCCTTGTAGTGGGGAAACATTGATTTTAGAAGTTGATTCTATTCCTGGCGCAAATTATTATTGGAAAAAAGATGATAAGATAATCCCTGATGCAATTTCATCCAAGTTATCGATCCAATCCGTTAATCATTATGATTCCGGAAAATATAGCGTTTTGATAAGTAAGCCATTTATAAAATATTGTGATTTAATTAAGGAAATTAATGTGCAAATTGAAGAATTGATAGAGCCTTCCAGTCCAATCATATCTGTATGTGATATAGATTTAGATAATTCAGTTGATGGTATAACAGAAATTAATCTAACACAAGTTCATAATAATTTAGGTTTGGAATATTATTTTTATGAATCTATTGAGGATAGAAGTCAGAATAATTTTATAACAAATCCTGAAAATTATAGAAACGCACAAGCTTTTAACCAAATAATTTTTTATAAGTTTTATAATAGTTCCGGATGTGAAAGTTTAGGTGAAATAGAAATAAATGTTGAGCCTATTCCATCTATAGATTTTCAAAAAACTTATTATTTATGTGATAGTGATATTTTAGAAATTAATGCTCCTAATACATTTGATTCCTATAAATGGTTGAAAATTGAAGAGGATAATGAAATTTTAATTTCTTCAGAAAAAGATGTTCAAATATTTTCAATTGGTGAATATATACTTGAAGCTAAAACAATTAGTTTATTTAAAGAAATAGAATGTATAAATAGTGTTAAGTTTGAAGTGAAGCCTTCTAATAAAGCAACTTTAAATATCATAGTTAATGATCTTTCAGAAGATAATACAATTGAAATTGAAGCGGTGGGTAATGGTGATTATGAATATTCGTTAGATGGTGTTTCATTTCAAGATTTGAATATTTTCAACAAGGTATCTTCTGGTTTTGTTACGATATACGTTAAAGATAAAAATGGTTGCGGGTTGGTTGAAAAAAGGATTGAAATAGACCCTGAATTAAGTATTGAAAGTTTTCCAAAGTTTTTCACTCCTAATGGAGATGGATTTAATGATTATTGGCAATACAATCCTATTTATTCATATGGTGATATTAAAGTCAAAACAATACATATTTTTAATAGACAAGGAATGATTGTGGCAAATATTGATCCAAAATCTAAGGGATGGGACGGAAATTATAATGGACAGCAATTGGAAGCAACTGATTATTGGTATGTAGCCATTTCTTTTAGCAATAAAACTATAAAAGGTCATTTTAGTTTAATTAGATAATCATTAGATTTTTTAATAATTATATTAATCCAATTGATTTTATGAATAAAGAGTCTAGTTTTTTATCTGACTTCTTCTTTAATTTAAATAATTCGAGTATAAAATATTGCGTACTTCGTAATTATAATCTATTACCATATTCTGCTGGTGAAAGTGATTTGGATATTTTAATTAATAGTACTGATGCCATAGAATTTACCAATCTAATAACTAACACAGCCAAAACTTTCAACGGTAAAGTGGTTTCATATATAGATTCGGATATATGTCCCCGAATATGCATTTTGGGAAGTGATTGCAATGGTTGGGGTCTAATGGTTGATTTGCATTATGATATAATAACCTATCGCGGTTATACCATATTATCCAATAAAAATGTTTGGCTTAATACCTTTCAATATAACAAAATTATAACCGCTTTAAACCCTAAGGCTGATGCACTGATTGGATTATTCAAAGAATTATTAAATAATGAAACTTGTACAGAAAAATATTACCTAGACTTTCAAAAATTAGCGCTTGACAAAGAATTTTTAGATGATATATTTAAAGACTTAAATAAATCATGGTTAACCGCAGAATTATTGAAGTGTAAAAACATTAATTATTCCAATCAAGAAATTAACAGACTGGTCAATGAGTTGAACAAAGCATTTCCCAAGAAAAGTGTTAATTTATTTAAAAAGGTTAAAAAATTTAACCGACTATTTAGCCAACCTGGATTTACAATTGCATTTTTAGGAACTGATGGGTCAGGTAAAACCACTTTAATAAACAGTATCAATTTACCATTAAACGAAGCTTTTCATAAAAAAGTTTTCTATGAGCATATGAGACCAAATTTTATAAGAAGTATTGCGCAACTTACCGGTAAAAATAAAACTGATAAAGTGGTAACCAACCCTCATCAAGGAAAACCTTCTGGTTTTATTGGTTCTTTCTTACGTTGGTTATATTATATGTTTGATTATACTTTTGGTTTTTATTTTAAAATTTATCGCAGTAAAGCCACAACTTGTTGTGTTTGGATTTTTGACCGTTATTATTATGACTATTTAGTTGACCCAGTACGAGCTAGGATAAAATTACCTAAATGGATTATTAAATTAGGACAAATTATAATACCGGAACCAGATATAATTTTTTGCCTTGGGGCTGACTCAAAACATATTTATAATCGAAAACCTGAATTATCCTTGAAGGAAGTTGATCGTCAGGTTAAACAATTGGAAAAATTTTGTCAGCATCATAAAAATGCTGTTTGGATTGATACATCACAAGACGTTAGTGTAGCAACTACAATAGTATTAGAAAATCTAGTTAATTCAATGGGTAAACGTTTTGAAAATGTTGAATTATCTTAATATATGCAGTATTTTTATATTCATCCATTAAGGCCTCAGTTCTTTTTTCCTAAAGGCTTTATAAAACATAAAGTTTTTATCTCATTTTATAAACCTTACTCACCATTTGGTTATATATCATGGTTCTTATTTCGTAATATTGGAATATATCGTTTATTTTTTCTAAAAAGAAATATAGAAAATTATATTCCAGAAATCCATATTAGGAAAATTCTAAATACAGAAGCACCTATGGCTTTTAATATGGGCACAAAAGGAAGAGAACAAAAAATAACGGCTTTAGGCTTTGACAAAAAACAATATTTTTTTATCAAGTATGCACAAACTCAAATTTCAAGAGAATTAGTGTCAAATGAATATAACATTTTAAATAGACTGGCAATTTATGATTTTGTCCCTAAAATTATTTCTTTCTATCAAGATAAAAATGAGATATTATTAAAAACAAGTGTATTAAAAGGAGAAAGGGTTAATACTGTAAAAATCAATCAATTAATTTTGAATCGTTTATATGACTTAGCTCAAGTCAACATTGATAATTTATGTAATAAGTATAAGAAAATAAAATACTCATTTGCTCATGGAGACTTTTGTCCTTGGAATATGATGGACTATAACGGTAATATTCAAATTTTTGATTGGGAAATGGCAGGGGTGTATCCGCTCGGTTTTGATCTTTTTACATTTATATATCAAACTAACTTTTTGTTAAATCCTGAAAAAATATTTAGTGTTATTTTGGAGGAAAATGAACTATTTATTCTTGAATATTTCCATAAATATGGTGTTAAAGATTGGAAATTGTATTTAATACATTTTTGTGAAATAAAAATAAATTCGGAAAAAAAGAAAGGGGTTAATAGTATGCTAAATCAATATAAATTGCTTCTTCAATATTCATATTCTTAGATGATTCAAAATAACAAAAAAGCTATAATAGTTGCTTATGCATGTGAACCTAATAAAACTTCAGAGCCTGGTGTAGGTTGGCATTTTTCTAAAGAAATTTCTAATATTATAGATACAATTGTTTTAACTAGGGCCAATAATCAAGAAGCTATAGAAAATGTGAAGAAAGATAACAGGCATTTTTTATATTATGATCTGCCCAATTTTTTTCTAAAACTAAAAAAAATACTACCATTAGGTACTCAATTGTATTACATTTTATGGCAGTGGGGTGCTTATTTTTTTTTGAAAAAATATATCAAAAGAAATAAATGTAAAATTGATATTATCCATCATCTAAATTTTGGAATATCTTGGATTGCTCCTCCAGCTTTTTTAATTAATAAGCCTTTTATTTGGGGTCCTATAGGTGGTGGTGATTTTGTTCCATTAAGTTTTTTAAGAAATATGAACTTTAAATCTATGATTCAAGAAATTATTTATTTTTTAATTAATCAGATTTCTAAGTTTTCTATATTTTCTTATTTAACTAGGAATAAAGCTGAAGCAATTATTTTTAGAACTGAAAGCGGAGTAGATTCAATTTTTAATAATAAAAAGGAGAAATTAAGTATAGTTTCAGAGACTGCTAGTTCAGATAGAATTGAAATGAAACCTAAAATACCATCAAATATTTTACACGTTGTTTGTGTAGGAAGAATGAATTATTGGAAAGGTTTTTATTATGCAGTTAAAGGTTTTCATTATTATATAAATCAAGGAGGAAAAGGTAAACTTGAATTATTTGGAGAAGGCCCCGAAAAATCTAAAATTATTAAATATATAAAAGTTAATAATCTTGAACAGTTTATTACTGTAAGAGGTTTTGTGGATAATAAAGTTATAAAAAGGAAAATGGAAATTGCAAATGTTCTATTACATCCATCCTTTCGAGATGGAGGTAGTTGGGCTATTATGGAAGCAATGTCATATGGTTTGCCAGTTATATGTCTTAATACAAGTGGGCCCAAAGATATGGTTACTGAAAAATGCGGGATTTTAATTGATATTACTTCTAATGAAAAAGTTGCAATAGATATAGCCAAGGCATTGAAAATATTGGCAACAAATGAAGTAATGTATTCTAATTTTAGTAAAAATGCAATTTTGAGGATAAATTCTGAATATAATTGGGATAAAAGACGTGAGCAGATAGAAAATATATATGCTTCAGTACTTAATTAATTTTAACAGCCTTTATAAATTTTAAATTTGAAGAATATTTTATTCATATTACATTATCCGCCACCTATTCATGGAGCATCCATGATGGGCCAATATATACGAGAAAGTAAACTTGTAAACTCTTCATTTAATTGTCATTACATTAATTTAAGCACATCAAATAGTGTCGACGAAATTGGTAAAACTGGTTTGATAAAATGGTTTAGATATATTAAAATTTTAACAATTACTCTTAATAGACTTTTGAGTTTTAAACCAAACACTGTTTATTTAACTTTAACGGCTTCTGGTACGGGCTTTTATAAAGATGCCTTAGTTGCAATAATTGCTAAACTATTCAGTAGAAATATTGTCTATCATTTTCATAATAAGGGTGTACAAAAAGCACAACATAACTGGTTTAATAATATCTTGTATAAAATTATATTTCACAATGCACAAGTAATTTTACTTTCAAAATATCTGTATTCTGACATAGAAAAATATGTTTCTATAAAAAATGTTTATTACTGTGCTAATGGTATACCTAAAAATATTGTTAATTCAGAATCAAGCGTCAAAAAGAATACAGTACAGCTGTTATTTTTCTCAAATTTAATAGAGTCTAAAGGAGTAATACTTCTATTAGAAGCATGTAAACTCTTAAAAAAGCAAAAATTGAATTTTAATTGCTTATTCATAGGAGGAGAAGGAGATATTACAACAAAAACTTTTATAGATAAAGTTAAGGAATTGCAAATTGAAAATGTTGTTGAGTATAAAGGTAAAATGTATGGTCAAGATAAAGAGGATGTATATGCACAAGCAGATATTTTTGTATTACCAACTTATTATTCCAATGAGTGTTTTCCATTGGTGATTTTAGAAGCCATGCAATGGAGTTTACCTGTTGTTACCACAGATGAAGGTGGTATAAAGGACATAATAGACGTAGGAAGAACTGGTTTGTTGGCGGATAAAAATAATATAGTATCACTTTCCGAGAAACTTAGGTTATTAATAACATCACCAGAAATGCGTTTAAAAATGGGTAAAGCAGGCAAAGAAAAATTTGATAAAGAATTTACTATAGATTTATTTGAAACTAGGTTAGTAAAAATTTTAAATCAAATTTGATATCTAGATTAATTTTGTACGATAAATAGGTCCCGATAATACGCTTTTTGATGACTTAATTAGATAATGCATTTAATCTAGCATTAATTAGTTTGCTAAATTTTTCTGCCCCTTTCTTATTTAGATGGTCTTGGTTATAAAAATCTTCCTTTAAAAACCTTGCATCATCATTATAACGCCAATACGGAATATTATATTTTTTTGATAAAAAATGAATATCCGCAAGATTTTGTTTAACAGTTATAGTATCAAGATATTTGTTGAATTCAGAATATGTAGGTGATGAAAATAAAATGGGTTTTATATTTTGTTTTTTTAAAAATTCAATGAATTCCATTAAATCTTGAATAACTTCTTTTCTTTCAGAGGTTTCCGTATTTTCTCCTAAATATCTTGCTTTAGACAAATAACTTGCATCATTGAATGATGAAATATCTGTACCATTAATGCCAATAAAACCATTACATAATGTATCTTTAATATCCACAAATTTTTCAACATCGAAATTTAACACATTATTTTCTCTGTATTTAATTTTTCTACTTATTGTTTTGGTTAATAGGCTAAGTGAAACTTTCGGAGTATATCCCCATAAAAAAGGAGATAAATTAACCTTAGTATAATCTTTGTCCTTATATTTTATTCCATTAGCATAATATGTCCAATTATCTCGTATACCTTGTGTAGAAGTAAATAAGGAATGATAATCTACACTTATAAAAACATATTCCAAATTTGAAACCCCTTCATTAATCGCTTTAATTGTCAGTCTCTTATCAAAATATATTTTTTGACTCACATTAGCCAAATTATAAGTTTTAAAACTATCAATCTTACAAGGATTTATGGCGTAGTTGGCATGAGAATTTCCTAAGAATAATACATTAATGGAGTCCTTTTGATTTAATAATCCATTATATTTTTCTGATGATAAGGAGTTGATGTCTCTTAGAAATAAATCCATAGACAAAATACAAATAAGTGGAACTGTCAGAAACAGTAATATTTTAGATATAAATCTTTTCAAAGGTTTAAAATTGAAAGTAAATAAATTCTTGTTGTCCTCCCATAAATATTAATATAGATAGAATTATTAAATAATAAAAAGCATATCTATAAGGAAGTTTCCAGTTAGTACACAGCTTAGCTATTGCATAATTTTCAGATCGCCCTATCCATTCTATTATTATAAAAATTGGAATTAAAATCATAGTATACTTGGCTTGTATACCTGCTAAATAAGGTATAGAAAAAAAAGATTTAGAAAAAATTCCAGTAATATATAACCAAGCATGTTCAATATTTTCTGCTCTAAAAAAAATCCATCCAAAAACTGTTAATGAAAATGTGGTAAGCATTTGTATTAGCTCTTTGAAACTTGGTAGATTTTTTCCCTCCGCAACAATATCTGTGTTTACTCTATTTTTTTTAAATAATAATAAAGGTGTAAAATATATAGCATTTAAAATACCCCAAGCTATAAATGTCCAATTTGCCCCGTGCCAAAATCCACTTACTATAAAAATCACAAAAGTATTTCTTAAACTAATCAACATTCCATATCTACTACCACCTAATGGAATATATAGGTAATCTCTAAACCATGTAGATAAAGAGATATGCCAACGTCTCCAGAATTCTGCCATATCTCTAGAGAAGTATGGATGCGCAAAATTTTGTTTTAAATTAAAACCAAATAATCTGGAACATCCTATTGCAATATCTGAATATCCAGAAAAATCCCCATAAATCTGAAATGCAAATAAAATCGCACCAAGGACTAAGGTACTTCCAGGAAAGTCAGCGGCATTATCGAATATTTCATTTGCTCTTTGTGCAGCATTATCAGCTATAACCATTTTTTTAAATAATCCCCATAACATTTGTTTTAAACCATCTACGGCTAGCGCATAGTTAAAAGTTCTTTGCTTTTGAAATTGTGGTAATAAATGGGTTGCGCGCTCAATAGGACCAGCAACTAATTGCGGGAAAAAACTAACGAATGCAGAAAATACTACAAAATCATTTATGGGTTCAAGTTTTCTCTTATATACATCAATAGTATAACTTAAAGTTTGAAAAGTGTAAAAACTTATGCCTACAGGAAGTATTATATTTAAGGTATTGGCATTAATATTTGTTCCAAATAATGAAAACGCAGCTACAAAATTTTCAAGGAAAAAATTGTAGTATTTAAAAAAACCTAAAAAACCAAGGTTAATTAAAATACTAATCAATAGTAATAGTTTTCTTGTCTTTTCTCTCTCTTCCTTTTTTAAAGCTATACCTATTGAATAATCAACAATTGTACTGAAAAGTATTAGAATTAAAAATCGTGTATCCCACCACCCATAGAAGATATAGCTGGCTATTACTATTGAAAAATTTTGAAGTTTTAAATTTTTGTTTACAACAAACCAATAAATAAAAAAAAATATTGGTAAGAATATTGCAAAATCAATAGAATTAAAAAGCATTTTATACTATAAAATTTAAGGGAATATTTTGAATATTTCGTTTCAAAAATAAGTTTTATAATTAATATAAGTAGAATAATTATTATTGGATAATAGTAGGGGTAAAAGTGCTATTGTTTATAATTTTTATCTTTCGTTATGCCATATTAATATTGTTGGTTGAGAAAGAATAAATTGTTAGAAAGTATATTTTATTAATATCATATTTAAATCCTTATTTAATTAAATAATTACATTTAAACATATCTTGTAACTAAAAGTTTTTAAAAAGTTAAATTAAAACTCGATAAAGGCGCTTTTTTTGAAAAAAATGGAAGTAATTTACAGCTAGTTTTGAAAATCGGGGCACTATGAAAGTATTGGACTATGATATTGTAACCAGCCTACCTAAGTTACCGGTACAAAAGAAAACGGTGATTAATACCATTAACCCGCATAGTTACTGTATTGCGGAGCAGGATAATGAATTTAAGACGGCCCTTTTGGGCTCGGATTTTTTATTGCCTGATGGTGTAGGTATTGTTTGGGCCAGTAAAATGCTCAGACATGAAAAGGTGAATAAAATTGCCGGTTACGATGTTTTTATCCATCTTTTACAGTATTTGGAACAAATTAAGGGGAAATGCTTTTTTTTGGGAGCATCTCAAGAAGCCTTGAATTTGATAAAGGCCAAGGCCTTGTTAGAGTACCCAAATGTGACCATAGAATTATACTCCCCACCGTTCAAGGATAAATTTTCAGAGGACGATAGTGCAGAAATGTGCAGGCAGGTCAATGATTTTAAACCAGATGTACTTTTTGTAGGCATGACCGCACCTAAACAAGAAAAATGGGTACATGCACATAAAGAAGCCTTAAATGTGGATATTACTTGTTGTATTGGAGCGGTTTTTGATTTTTATGCCGGTACCGTTAAAAGACCTTCCCAGTTTTGGATAAGCTCTGGCCTGGAATGGTTGCCTAGATTTGTGAAAGATCCCGTTAGATTGGCAAAACGTAATTTGGTTTCTACACCAAAATTTATATTTGAGGTCCTTTCTAGAAAGTTTTTTAAACGAAGTTTATTATCCAATTAGTTAAAGCTAATTGTTGATTTAAATTTTTTGTGCCATCTACATTTAATCCTCCTTTATACTCATTTACTTTTTAGTATTTTTGAGCTAAACATTATAATGAAAAAATCATATGAAAGATACTGCCTTTGATCTTGAATTAAGTAATATAGACAAGGAAAATTCATTCGATTTTATTAAGTTTTTAAAGCGTTTTCTTTCGTATTGGCCTTTTTTTTTAATATCTGTTTTAATTACATTGTTTGTTGGCTATTTGTATCTGCGTTACGCACCTATTGTCTATGCGTCTGTTACTAAAGTGAAAATTATAGACGATTCTAGCGAAACAGATATTGCCAAGGATCCCCTGTCCATGGTATGGTCGGACTCTAAAATCAATATGGACAATGAGATTGCAGTAATGCAATCTTATCGCTTATTAGGACAGGTTGTTGATTCGCTGGATTTAAATGTAGCCTATTATAATGTAGGTAGCATCAAAACGTCAGAAATATGGGACGCTCCATTTAAAGTATTATATAATACTAAATTCGATAGTATTTCCAAAACTCAATCTTATAATATAAAACTACAAGTTTCAGGATTTAAAATTATTGATGAAAACAATGAGGAATTTGATGTGCCATACTTTGTGGAAGATTCTGTTAAAACAAGGTTGCCATTTGAAATTTCATTAAAAGAAGAAGTAAAAATTAATGAATTTAAAGATAAAAAGTTTTTAATTAAACTTTATCCATTTAAAGAGGCGGTTACTAATTTAATGAAGTCTCTATCAATTCAAGCACTTAATAAGAAAAGTGAGATTTTAGTTATTTATTTGTTTGGGGAAAGCCCGTTAAAATCAGAAACGGTATTGAACAAATTGGTTGAGGTTTTTAATAACGATGGTATTATAGATCGCCAACAGGTGTCCAAAAGAACATTGGAGTTTATTGATGAGCGTTTTGGGTATTTAACCCAAGAACTGGATTCCATTGAAGGGGGCAAGCAAAGTTTTAAGGCACAGAACAACCTATCCTATATTGAGGCCGATGCGGGAAATTCGTTGATCCGCAAATCTGAAACTGAAGAAAGCGTTAACAATTTGGAAACGCAAATATCTTTAGCCAAAGTGCTTAAGGAAACGGTTTTAAGTCAAGGCCAGTATATGCTGTTGCCTGTAAATATAGGGTTGGAAAACGCGAGCCTAAACGCATTGGTAGCCAATTACAATGAAATGGCACTGGAGCGAGAAAAATTAATGGCCAGTGTAGGGGAAAGCCATCCTACTTTGGTCACCATTTCAGGACAATTGGAACGCGCCAAGGTCAATATTATTAAAACGGTGAACGTGTACCAGGCACAATTGCGCACCTCTTTGAGCCGTTTAAATCAAGAAAAGAACAAGGCAAGTTCCATATTTTCAGGATTACCGGAAAAAGAGAAAAGGTTGCGTGCTATAGAACGTCAACAAAGCATCAAGGAAAACTTATTTTTATTACTATTGCAGAAGCGCGAAGAAGCGGCCATAAACTTGGCGGTAACGGCACCTTCAGTAAAAGTGGTGGATTTTGGAATTACGGAGGTAAAACCTCGGTCTCCAAAAAGGATGGTGGTAATGGGTATAGCAGGACTTTTGGGCTTGTTTTTACCTTTTGCTTTTTTATACATGAAGTTTACCTTGAACGATAAGGTTGAATCCAAGTCAGATATCGAAACCGTTTCAAAATCCTTACCTATTTTGGCCGAAATACCACACTTTAAATTAAATAAAATTTTCAAGGATCTAGACGATCGTTCCATTTTAGGGGAATCGTTCAGAATTTTGGCGACCAACATTAATTACATGCTGCCTAGAGGGAAAAAAACGGAAGGTAGTGTAGTGTTCGTGACCTCGGGGAAAGTAAACGAGGGCAAAAGTTTAGTATCCTATAATCTATCGGTTGCCTATGCCAGTATCAACAAAAAAGTATTATTGGTCGGTGCAGACCTAAGAAGTCCACAACAACACAACTATTTTGGCATGGGCTTAAATACCAAAGGCTTAACGGATTATTTACAGGACCCGGATTCTAACTGGCAGGAATACATTTATACGGGAATAGATGGCAGTAAAAATCACCATGTATGTTTAAGTGGCGCCATTCCGCCCAATGCCCCGCAACTATTGTCCAGTGGCGCGTTTGAGGAATTTATGGCAAAAGCAAGAGCCTACTATGACATTATAATCGTGGATACCGCACCAACCTTACCAGTGACGGATACCTTACTGATTGCGGATAATGCCGATGTTACCTTATTCGTGGCTAGAGCTGGGGTTACGGAAAAATCGGTCTTGGAAGAGGCAAATGAACTGAACCGTCGTGATAAATTGAAGAACATGGCCTTTGTCTTGAACGATGCTAAAATCAATGGCAAGAAAACCTATTCCTATGCCTATAAGGAAAAGGAATAAACAAGGTATGTTTAATTGTGATGGTTCCCTATCCACTAATACAACATAAACCCAAATGAACGGTGTAAAAACAATATCGGTTGCGCTTTTTCTTTTCTCTATACTCGGATCGGCGCAGGAAGCACAGCATCCCAATGTATTTTTAATTACCCTAGATGGGGTGCGTTGGCAGGAGGTGTTTACGGGGATGGATACTGCCTTGTTGAATAGTAGTTACACTGAGCACAAGGAAGAACTTACACAACAGTTTGTGGGGAGTACAAATGAAGAAAGTAGGGAAAAGATTATGCCGTTTTTTTGGAACACCATTGCCCAACACGGTCAGCTGTATGGCAATAGAAATAATGGGAGCAAGGTAGAGCTGACCAATACAATGCTGTTTTCCTATCCAGGGTATAATGAGATTTTAACGGGTAGGGCAGATGACGCCCATATTGATAATAACGATAAAAACTATAATACGAACATAACGGTATTGGAGTTGGCAAATAGCCAAGAGAAATATACAGGAAAGGTTGCTGCCTTTGCCAGTTGGGACGTCTTTCCGTTTATCATTAATGACAAAAGAAGTGGGGTGCCCGTAAATGCGGGGTACATGAACGCTAAGGGAGCTTTAAGCGAACGGGAGGAATTCTTAAATGAAATGCAACGCCAAGCCCCGGTTATTTGGGAAAGTGTGCGGTTAGATGTATTTACCCACCATTTTGCCAAGGAGTATGTAAAAAAGAACCATCCCAAACTGGTGTATATAGCATATGGGGAAACCGATGATTTTGCACACGGCGGATTATTTGATATGTACGTGAAGGCCCTACATAACACCGATGCCCTAATCGCGGATTTATGGCAATACGTACAGCAAGATGACTTTTATAAGGACAACACTTATTTTATAATCACCACGGACCACGGCAGGGGAGAAGGTGTACGTGAACATTCAAAATGGACCGACCATGGCAAAGACGTGCAAGGAGCGGAACATACATGGTTAGCCATATTGGGACCTAAGGTAAAACCAGTGGGGGAAACCGATAATGTACAGCTGTACACCAACCAAATTGCACCCACCATTTGTAAACTATTACATGTAAAATGGGACACAAAAAAGATTACCGCAAAGCCGCTACTTCTGGAATAAAAAAGAGTTTAAAATAAACAGCACGAATTTCCAAGTCTGGAACGTGTAGGTCTTCAACACACAAAGCCTTTCAACCTTAATATACAATACTATCCGATGCGATGACCGGTAGCGTATAATTGCCATACTCCACGGCCGTTTTTCCATTGTTCAAATACTCAGTACCTGTTTTATGATGCTCCGGATTGAACAAAACTACTTTTTCCAAAGCCTTACATTCAGTGAGGACGGAAAGATATTCCTCCTTAAAATTGGTGTAGGAAAGGTTGATACTTTTTAAATATTGAAGTGATTTCAATTGTTCCAGCTGGCTCCCGGTTAGTTGGGTATGATCTAATTGTACCCGTGTAAGGTTGGGCAACTTGGCAAGCGCTGTACATATGTCATCGGTTATTTGGGTGCCGCCAAGGTCCAACAGGGCAATTTGAGGTGCTATGGCATTTAAATAAGGAGCATCGGCATTGGTAAACGTGGGCAAGTTAAGTGCCGATACTTTTAGGTAATTCGTTCCCTCACTGATCGGGGCCACGTGCAATCCAAAATTCTTTACATAGTGGATACTGTCCGTAGCGGCAGCGGCTATTTCGGTTGGGGGATAGTCCATCACCTCGGATTTCGGGAAATAAGGTGCAAAAAGCGATTTGGGTAATTTCAGCTCCCCAATGGTCGTAGTGAACGGATGTCCTTTCGCAATCCACGTTTCTACCAATTTAATGGCTTCCTTGCTCGGTTGACGTTTACCATCGGGCGGCATGTGCCGGTCATTGGATTTGGGCAGTTCCATCCGTAGAAAAAGGTCGCTCTTCTCTGGATGATGTGCCGTCAGTACCGGTCCGTTTTCCCCACTGGTAAGGATGCCTTCCTCAGAATGCAATAACAACTCCCCCTTTGCCTTTTTAGGGTTATGGCAGCTTACACAGTTATTGTTGAGAATAGGGGCAATAACATCGGTATAGAACACCGCAGATTCCCAATCCGTTTCCGAAAGTACAATTTCCTTTTCCTCAAAAACAGCATACCCCAAGGCCGCTTTAAGGGTATTGGGCAATGGCTCTACCAAATAGTCCTCCCCGTGGGTAATGTTGCCGCCTTGGTGACCGGTAAAGGATATCAGCACAAAAAGCAATCCCGAGATAACCAAAACGGGAATTTTTTGAAGCATAGCGGCAAATGAAACTGTAGCTAATCTGGCCCACAGTATAAAACAGCACAGGGCGGTAGCAATCCCGGACCATAAATGGATTTTAACGGAATTGAACGAATAGCCTTCGCCCAGATATTGTAGATATCCGGTAATACAGGCCAATACGGCCACATACGCTCCCCAAAGGTAAATGAGGGATATGACCTTGGTAAATTCTTTCTTTTTGCGATCTACAAACTGCAAGAGCAATCCCGCAATGATAAAACCAATGGGCAAATGCACGACAAGGGGGTGCAGTCTTCCTAAAAGTTGTTTTAAAATATCCATGCGTATAAAGGGCTATTCAATGGTTAACCGTTCTTTGATCACCTTCATCATATACAGATTGGCTTTCCACTGGTCCGCCACGGGTACTTGGGTATAGGGCAAAGTAGGCATATAGCCGGCAGGGCCAAATTCTGTCGTTAGGGTAAAGGTATCGTGAGTTTTCCAATGGTGGCGAATAACTTTTTCCCAAATATCCAGATGCCTGTCTATGGCTTTTTTCCATTCCGGTGCTTCGGGGTCGTTGACCTGCGGTCCTTCGGCATGTCCCACCCGTGCATGCAAGTGCCCGGTACGCGGAATAATTTGGGAAAGGGCTTGCTCCTGCCGTTCCAATAACGATTCGTGTACCACCATCCAATGGCTGATATCCAAATTTAAGCGTAAATCGGGAATTCGGTCTAAATAGGTTTGGGTGTCGGGCAGGTTAAAACTAAAGCGACCCCTATGGGTTTCATGATAAATGGGAATGTTATGTTCCTTGGCAATGGCGTTGGCCACCGCTATGAAGGCCTTGTTCTGTTCAAAGGTAAAAAAGTCGCTTCCCGTATGGCAGTTGATATACGCAGGGGACCAGGTCACCAATTTTTTTAAATGTTCGCCATAGGCACGTAAACTTTTAACAAACGGGACGTTCTTGTTGGTACCGTTTAAAAAGGCAACCTGCAGGTCATGACGCTGCAAGGCGACTGTTAATTGTTCCTCATCTTCCTTGGTGCTTGGAAACCAAACTTCAATACCGTCATAACCAGCGGATTTTGTTTTTTCGCAAAACGCATCCCATGACACCGTGCGCCCCCAATCCGTTTGAAAAAACTGTATCGATTTTGTTGACTGTCCCCAAAGGGCGTTGGCGGACAATAAGATTGTAACTAGTAAAAACGTTCGTAATGCTACCATAGGGTTAGTTTTCTTTAGGCCAATATTTCTCTAATGATTTCCCCTTCCACATCGGTCAACCTAAACGGTCTACCTTGAAAATCATAGGTAAACTGTTCGTGGTCAAAGCCCAGTAAATGTAAAATGGTGGCATGCACATCATGTACGGACACCCTGCCATCTACCCCGGCGAACCCAATACTGTCCGTTGTTCCGTGAGAGGCACCTTTTTTAATGCCCCCACCGGCCATCCACATGGTGAAGGCATCACCATGGTGGTCACGTCCTTTAAAGCCCATGGTCTTTCCTTCCCTGTTCTCCTGCATTGGGGTTCTGCCAAACTCTCCTCCCCAGACCACTAGGGTGTCCTCTAGGAGGCCGCGCTGCTTTAAATCTAGCAAAAGGGCGGTCATGGGTCGGTCTATTTCGCGGCATTTATTCTTTAACCCCAAATCCACGGCGGTGCTTGGGTCCGTGCCATGGGCATCCCACCCCCAATCGAACAATTGTACGAAGCGAACGCCGTCCTCTACCAATTTACGCGCCAACAGACAGTTATTGGCAAAGGATTCCTTACCGGGCTCCACGCCATACATTTCCTTGATATGGTCCGGCTCGTTATTGATATTCATGACCTCCGGAACCGCGATCTGCATGCGGTAGGCCATTTCATATTGATTGATGCGGGCCAATATTTCCGGGTCGGCATATTTGGCATATTCCTTTTTATTGATTTCGTTGATGGCCTTGATGGTATTCTTTTTTAGGTCCCTTGAAATACCCTCAGGGTCTTCTATGTAGAGTACAGGGTCTCCTTTAGAGCGACATTGGACCCCTTGGTAAACCGAAGGCAAAAAGCCGCTGCCCCAAACACTTTTTCCGGCACTGGGGGCCTTACCGCCCGAGGTGAGGACTACAAAACCGGGTAGGTTCTGGTTTTCGGAACCAAGACCGTACGTTACCCACGAGCCTATGCTGGGCCTGCCCAAACGCGGACTGCCGGTATGCATGAACAATTGTGCGGGTCCGTGGTTGAACTGATCGGTATGTACCGCTTTTAAAAAGGCCACTTCATCTACTACCTTCTTAAAATGGGGTAGGTTGTCCGATACCCAATTCCCCGTTTCCCCTTCCTGTTTGAACGTGGCTTGCGGTCCCAAAAGTTTGGGCGTACCGCGAATAAAAGCGAATTTTTTGCCTTCAAGAAAGGATTGCGGACAGGCTTGATCGTTCAATTTGGCCAGTTCCGGTTTATAATCGAACATTTCCAATTGGGAGGGTGCCCCGGCCATATGCAGGTAAATGACATTTTTCACCCTTGGGGAAAATGGTGGGGGAAGGGTCGCCAAAGGGTTGAGGTCACGCTCGGTAAACCCGTTCTGTGTGCCTGTCCCTGCTTGTTGGGGCCGTAGCGGGTCGCAACCCATAAAAATGGAGCCTAAGGCCAACCCGCCCATACCCGTGGCACATTGTTTTATAAAATGCCTACGGGTCTTTGCGGCTACCTCCCGTTGTAATTTTTCTGCTATAAGTCGTTCTACATTATTTTTCATGCGCGTACATTTTGATGTAGGGCTTAGGCCTTTGTTAAAAATTCATCCAAATTCATAATGGCATTTGCCACCACGGTCAATGCGGCAAGTTTTGGGTCCGGTTGTTCCTCAAGGCCCATAAAAACCGTGTTTTCACCAGCGGTTAAGGTAAATTCCTCCAATGCCTGGTCATAAAGTGTTTTCAATACCCGTAAGCGTTCCTCTTCTATAGGTGCACGTGTGGCTTTCTCATATGCTTTGGAAATACCGGTTTCCACGTTTTCATGCTGCATAGCTTGAGCAAAAGCAAAAGCCGCCTCAACAAAAACGGGGTCGTTTAGGGTTACCAAGGCCTGTAAAGGGGTATTGGTTACGGTTCTCCTAATGGTACACACCTCCCTACTACCGGCATCAAAAGTGATAAAGGACGGATAGGGGCTGGTACGTTTTAGATAGGTATATACGGCACGCCTATATTTGTCCTCACCCTTACTTTCTACCCATGATTCGTTACTGTAAACGGATTGCCATACGCCATCGGGCTGGGGTGGCATAACCCCGGGGCCGTACATTTTATCGCTCAACAATCCAGATACGGCCAGTGCTTGGTCTCTGATCTGTTCCGCCGTAAGCCGTACCCTGGGTCCCCGGGCATAAAGGGTATTGTGCGGATCCTTTTGATATAAGGCCGGGGTGGCGACAGAACTTTGCCTGTAGGTGCCGGACAATACCATTTCCTTGATCATGGCCTTCATGCCCCAATCATGTTCATGCATAAACCGAAGCGCCAGCCAGTCTAATAACGCTGGGTGACTTGGTGGGTCGCTCTGGGTACCCATGTCCTCTAGGGACGATACGATACCCCTTCCAAAAAGCTGATGCCAAACCCTGTTCACCGTGGTGCGAGCCGTTAGCGGATTTTCGGTGCTTACCAACCATTTGGAAAGACCCAGCCTGTTCCTTGGCCATGCATCGTCAAAAGGATTGAGTATTTTTGGAGTGCCCGGTTCTACGGTATCGGTCAACATTAACCAATTGCCACGATCAAAAACTTGGGTGGTCCTGGCCATCTGTTCCTTGTTCTCGATCATAATTGGCAACGTAGGCGTTTTCAAATTCAATACATTTAAAAACGCATTGCTTATTTTTTCATAACCCGGCTTGTTCTTTCCGGGAAGGTCCTTAATAAAGGCAAGCCACGTAATATGACTGGTAGATACCTGTGGAGCAATGGAGTTGTTGTCCGCCTCAAAATATAGGTCCACCATGTGGTGTATGGGTTTAAATGGTATTTTTTCAATGGTATTGCCCTTGGTATTGCCCACTTTAAAGCGGGATAGGATCGCACCGTTGGCATCCTGCTCCCTAATGGTAATGGTGGTGCCTTCCATAAATCCCCTATAGTACAGGTATACCGAAGAGGCTCCTTGTGTATCTATATTTTTCATAACACAGGAACCATCGTCCCAAAGGGCCAAATATTTGGTGTCGGCGAGTTCGCCGTTCACGAAATCAGTGGCGTTATGGGCCAGGTATTTGGGTTCCATAAAGGTCAGGAAATCGACATAGTTTCGGGCTTCTTCTTGAGAGCCATACGTTTGTACCCATTGTACGATTTCCTCTTTTTGGCGCTCTTGCGCATCAGAATAGAAACGAATTGTGGGACTCTCATCTGGTGTGTCCTCATCTCTGGTATTATTGAAAAACGCCATGGCCTTGTAGTACTCCTCATGTTTAAAGGGGTCATAGGTATGACTGTGGCACTGAACACATTCCATGGTCGTGCTCTGCCAAACAGAAAATGTGGTATTGACCCGGTCCAGAACGGAAGCTACCCTGAACTCTTCATCCTCGGTACCGCCTTCATCATTGTTCATGGTATTTCTGTGAAACGCGGTGGCTATCAACTGATCAACGGAGGGTTCCGGTAATAGATCGCCGGCCAATTGTTCCGTCGTAAACTGATCAAAGGGCATGTCATCGTTTAAGGCTTTGATGACCCAATCCCTGTAGCGCCACATGCTCCTTCCCTTATCTTTTTCATATCCCTTAGTATCCGCATAACGCGCCAAATCTAGCCACCAACTGGCCCATTTCTCCCCAAAACTTTGTTGCGCCAATAGTAGGTCCACCGCTTCTTCATACGTAGTCTTTCCAGATACAAATGCATTGAACAGTGCATCTGACGGAGGTAGGCCCGTAAGGTCAAGGGCCAATCGCCTAATCAATACATGGGGTTCGGCAGGTGGGTTGGGCACTAGGGTGTCATAGCTCATTTTGGCCAGAATAAACCGATCAATATCATTTTGTAGAAAATAGTTTTCACTAAAATTGACCATTGCAGCCTTTTCCGTCAAGGCAGGGACTTCCACTTTTTCCGGTAAGGTATATGCCCAATGTTCACCCCATTCCGCACCTTGTTCCACCCATTGGGTCAGTAGTTCAATTTCCTCCTTGGTCAACGGAGGTTTTTCATAAGGCATGCGCAATTCCGGGTCGTTGGACTTTAATCGTTTTATGAATTCGCTTCCACTGGCATCTCCCGGTATAATGGCAGGTTTTCCAGAGGCTGTGGCCGCAAAAGCATCTTCCCTAAAAAGTAGGCTAAAATCACCGCTCTTTTTTACGCCACCATGGCAAGTAATGCACTTATTGTTTAAAATGGGTTTTATCTGGCTACTAAAATCTATTTTCTTTGAACTGCTATTGCAGGAAAATAGGAGAGGAGCTAGGGCCGTAAAGAGGTATTTAAATAGCTTTTGTCTTGGGCGCATTGCTATTGGGAAAATTATTTAAAATATGGACTTATAATCACTTTTGACTGCGAATTAAATACGCAATCTTAATATTAAGAATTTTAAATTAATTGTAAGTGTGAATTTTACAATTAATTAGATGGGAATGAAATTTTAACAAATGTGTTTGTTTCATGCAAGGCGTTTTTAAAATATATGATACCATATTAGTTTAACGACATTTCATTTTAATTGAACATGTACGAATTTTTGGATTACAATTTCCAATGATTTAAGAATGAATTAGTTACCGTTGGTCGAATTATCTTAAAATTTACAACGTTGTAGTAAAATTTAGTAAAAAAATCATCGACTAATAAAATATTTTACAATACATTGTCAGGTAATTGTAAGTTTTATACTGTTAAATTATAAGAAAGAAAATTGTATGTAATTAAAAAAAAGTGTGTGCTATGAAAATTAAAACGGTTTGTATCATTGATGATGATCCCATTTGTGTGTATGGGACTAAAATTTTATTGAACCATAATAAAGATTTTGGTTCGGATATTATGGTATTTGAAGATGGTTATGAGGCTTTGATAAACCTTACTTCACTCGCAGAAAAAGGGGAAAGCATGCCTGATGTCATTTTTTTGGATTTAAATATGCCCGTTATGAACGGCTGGAAATTTTTGGATGAATTTGAAAAATTATCCTTGGAAGTTAAACCTCAAATTTTTATTGTCAGCTCCTATATAGGTGCCGATGAAATTTTGCGAAGTAAAAAATATAGTACCGTAAAGGACTTTATTTCAAAGCCATTATTGGCCAATACACTGACTAATATTTATAAGAGTTTAAATACGAATACCCCCTTGGCTATTTAAAGCATTTAGCATAGGTGCTCGTAGTAGCGCTGGCGTGAGACACCCATAGGCATAACGAAAAAAACCACCCTGAAGGTGGTTTTTTTCGTTAAAGCTTGGACTAAACAATTCTTATACTATTTTTTCTTTTATTTAACTGTCTAATTTTCAAAAGCTAGCGATATCATAAATTGGAATAGTTATAAGTGTTTCGGCTAGTTTTATGGTTTTTGTAGTAGTTTAGAAAAAATAAACTTTGCATTTAGGCATTTGGTTGGCATTTTAGCTTCCTGGCGAAATTTGCACATCGGTTTAAGTGGCTATTTTAACACCTAGTAAAAAATGAAAAAAATTACAAAAACAGTTGTATTGGTATTTTGTCTTATAGCTGTTACCATTGTATACGCACAAAAAACATTACCTCCAGTAAATTTGCGATGTAATCTCTTGGAACATACCGATCAAGTTTTTGTCAATGGAAAATTATCCCATATTGCATTAACCGATATTAACAATCTTATAGAGCCAGTTCAACTAGCGACCATCAACAGCAAGCAGCCTACCTTTTCTTGGGCTTTACAAATTGACCCTGTTGGTGATATGCAAACTGCTTACCATATTCAAGTGGCCACATCGGTAGCGGCATTACTGAACAATACGGCCAATATGTGGGATAGTCAACAGCAATTGGGTAAAAACGCAATGGTCCAGTACGCCGGACAACCACTAGATGTGCATACCACATATTTTTGGCGGGTACGGGTGTGGACCAACACTACGGATGCATCAGAATGGTCACAGATTAAAGGGTTTAGAACTGGGGCACAATTAAAGGCGTATGATAGTGCGCAATACCCATTGGTAACAACAACACAAACCCCTGTTGCGGAGAAGAAAATAAATGAAAGTTTACACTTCTACGATTTTGGGAAGGCAGCATTTGGTAGGATAGAGGTGACCATAGATTCTAAAAAGAAAAATGATTCGTTGACCGTAGCTTTTGGGGAAGTGTTAAATAATGAGAATAGGTTGGAGGCGGAACCAGGAGGTTCGCGCAGATATCGCTCGGTAACAATACCCCTTAAACAAGGAGTAAATACCTATAACATCAATATAGAAAAGGATTCTAAAAACACAAGGCCGGGAGCCGTGCTGATGCCAACTTATATTGGTGATGTTTATCCATTTAGATATTGTGAGATACAGGGAGGTAGTTCCATAGTACATATAGAAAGAATAATGGCTACCTACGTATTTAATGAGTACAGCTCGCACTTTGAATCATCAAATTCTTTGCTGAACGATATCTGGGAATTTTGTAAGTATTCCATAAAGGCAACCAGTTTTACGGGGGTATATGTAGATGGGGACCGTGAGCGTATACCTTATGAAGCAGATGCGTATATAAATCAGTTAAGTCATTATGGGGTTGACAATGAATATACCATGTCCCGTAAAAGCCAAGAGTACATGTTATTTAATGCCACATGGCCTACCGAATGGATTTTGACATCGGTCCTTATGGCATATCAAGATTATATGTATACGGGCAACAGCGATTTTCTTGAACATTATTATGATGAACTACAAAATAAAAGTTTGACCATGCTTGCCGATAAAGACGGATTGATAAGTACAAGAACCGGTAAATTGACCAAAGAAGTGCACCAGGCCGTTCACTATAATGATGAAAATAAATCATTGCGTGATATCGTAGATTGGCCTCACAAAGGAATTTTAGGCTTGAGTGATGATGATACCGGCGAAACCGACGGATTTGTTTTTACCGATTATAATGCGGTGGTAAATGCCTATTACAATGCATCATTACAGGCAATGGCTCAAATTGCCAAGGTAGTCGGTAATGCTGAGGATAGTGAAAATTACAGCAGTTTGGCCAAGGCACACAAAAAAGCGTTCAACGATAATTTTTTGGATAAGGAAAGAGGTAGGTATAGAGATGGGATTTCTACAGATCATAGCGCCTTACATTCTAATATGTTTGCGTTGGCGTTTGATCTTGTGCCTAGAAATTATGTGGAGAAGGTTACGGCATATACTAAAAGTAGAAAAATGGCCTGTAGTGTGTACGGCTCTCAACATTTGCTGGATGCCGTTTACATAGGGGAAGATGCTGCCTATGGTTTGGAATTGTTAACCTCAAAATCCGATAGAGGTTGGGCACATGCCATTTATGATGTGGGAACGACCATTTCTATGGAAGCATGGGATAATAAATATAAACCCAACCAAGATTGGAACCACGCCTGGGGTGCGGCACCCGCAAATATTATTCCTAGAAGAGTTATGGGAATAGAACCTTTAAAAGCCGGTTTTGAGGAAATAAGAATTAAACCACAAATTGGAAGTTTAGAATGGGCCAGTATAAAACACCCTACCATGAAAGGTACTATAGAGGTGGCTATACGTAACGATGCTGCAGAAGGGTTAGCCATGTCCGTTGTGGTGCCACCCAATACATTATCAGAAATTTGGGTACCGGCAAAAAAGAATAAAAAGGTGTTGCTCATGAACAATAAACGGGTGAAAGCAGCACGTATCAGGAACTTTTTAGTGGTTAAAAACGTGAGGCCAGGTAGCTATGAATTTGTGTTGAAGTAATTCTTTTTGAGTAAAAGGCTTCTTGTGGCCTACCATGTGTTGACGTTCTATGACTGTGGGAGCAATTCCTTATCAAAGATTACTATTATGTTTGGGATGTTTCCCTTAAGATATATGGCGGGCCGGACATCGAAAAAAAATAGACTTATGGAATGAATTTATTTGTCCGTAAGAACGGTAGTTTGTGGCAATTCTTCCTCAGAAACATCGACCTCTCTTACCGTTCTACCTTTTTGAATATAGAGCCTAATATCCTCCAAGGTTAAATACAAACAGGGTACTATGACCAATATAATTGCAGTGGCGAACACAATACCGAACCCTAATGAAATGGCCATGGGTATCAGGTAAAATGCTTGGCTTGATGTTTCTAAAATGATAGGGGCCAAACCTCCAAAAGTGGTCATGGTAGTTAAAATTATAGGTCTAAATCGTCGTAAGCCCGCCTCATGAATG
Source organism: Maribacter sp. MAR_2009_72 (assembly GCF_007827235.1). Classification (NCBI taxonomy): domain Bacteria; kingdom Pseudomonadati; phylum Bacteroidota; class Flavobacteriia; order Flavobacteriales; family Flavobacteriaceae; genus Maribacter; species Maribacter sp. MAR_2009_72. The sequence continues at coordinate 3,780,970 of NZ_VISB01000001.1, forward strand.
GAATAATAAATAGGGTGACCTTCTTTTCGCCTTTTGTTGGCAAAATCTATCATAATCAGCGAGTCGTTGACCACGACGCCAGATAAGGCAATGACACCCATAAGACTTACAAGGGAGAGGTCATAACCTAAAAGTATATGGCCAATTACGGCTCCTACGATCCCAAAGGGGATTGCCGTCATTACAATTAATGGTTGAATATAACTACTAAAGGCAATGGCCAATAGAGCATATATTAATAACATGGCTATGGAGAACCCTGCTTTTAAGGTATTGGTACTTTCACGCATATCGGCCTGACTCCCTTCAAAACTCCAGGTAATACCGGGAAAATCCGCTCGTAGTTGAGGTAGGGTTTCTTCTTGTACGGTAGCAATTACACGGCCTACGGCATTGGCAGGTTCTACATCCATACCAACATTGACCACTCTTCTGCCGTCTCTACGGTTAATACTACTAAACGCTTCCCTTTGTTCTATTTCTACCACGTCCATAAGGGGTACCTCAATACCATCTTGTGTTCGAATTAAAAACTTCTCTAAATTTTTGATGTCCTTGCGTTCTTCCAAGGGTAGTTTTACACGGACTTCTATTTCATTCATTCCGCGCAATTGACGCATGGCCAATGCACCAAAGAAACCATCACGTACTTGTCTACCTACTTCATCGGATGTTAGGCCAAGGTTACGTCCTTGGGGCAGCAGTTTAAAATCATACTGCATTTTTCCCTTATTGTAGTTATCCGTAACATCACGGGTATTGGAAAAAGCGTCCATACGTTCTACAAATGCCGCACTGGCACGTTCCAGAACATTAATGTCCGAGTGGCTTAGGTCCACACTAATATCCTGTCTTGCACCACCGGGACCTCTTTCCGCCTCAAAAGTAATTTGGTCCACCCCTTCAATATCCCCAATATTATCGCGCCATAGGGCAATTACTTCGGCCGCCGTAATATCCCGCTGATCCGGTGGCAGCATTACAATTTCAACATCTATAAAATTTTGGCCACGGACATTGGTTTTTATACCTTCTGCCACTTCGTAAAGGTTATGCTCATTGAACATACGTTGGGTAGATTCTGATATGGCGTGCGCTACTTTTGCCGCTTGGTCCGGGGTAGTTCCTACGGGTAATCTAACCCCTGCTTCAATTTCATCTGCAGCAACCTCGGGCATCATGATCATTCCCATATGTCCACTATATCCATAGCCACCCACTATAAGTAACAAAGCTACGGCCGCACTAAGTGTAATGTATCGGTATTTAAGACAGAGATCAAGGAAAGGACGGTACTTCTTTTCTACAAAGGAATCAAAACTAGTGGCAAAAGCACGTTGCCAGCTTTCTAATTTTAGGACCCATTTATTTTTGTTTTTAGGCGATTTTTTCTTTAAATGGGCCAGGTGCGATGGCAGTATCAAAAGAGCTTCCAGCAATGAAACCGCTAATATTACAATTACCACAGCGGGTAACGGTTGCCAGAATTTACCCGTTTCGCCAGGCATAAAGAGTAGGGGTACAAAGGCAATAATAGTAGTAACAATACTGAAAATAACTGGGAGGGAAACATCTTTAGTACCTTCAATTGCCGCGCGCATAGGACTTAACCCTTTTTGGCGGTATTCATAAATATTTTCTCCTACTACTATAGCGTCATCTACCACAATGCCTAGGACCACCAAAAACCCGAACATGGAAATCATGTTAACGCTTATACCAATTAGGGGCAGTAAAATCATTCCGCCAATAAACGAAACGGTCATACCCATCATGACCCAAAAGGCCAAACGGTATTCTAAAAAAAGGGTAAGGATGATCAAGACAATGACAATGGCCAAAATTCCATTTTCCGTTAATAAGGAAAGTCGCTCCCTATAATCCGCTGCCCGGTTACTGTCTGTTCTATAGTTAATACCTGGAGGAAGTTGAAAATCTTTTAGGATGTCATTGGTAACATCGGCAATTTCTAAAGGCGATTGGTTCCCTATTCTAAATATGCGGAGTTCAACATAGTTTTCTTGATTGAATTGTCCGTGAAAACCGGTTTCTACAAAACCATCCGTAATGGTCGCAATATCGTTGAGCGTTACTTTTGCTCCGTCTTCGGATGACACTATGGTAATATTCCCGTATTCCTTGGCCCATTGTTTTCTTTCCTGCATTCGCAGTAAGATTTCTCCACTTTGTGTCTGTACAGCTCCGGCAGGTACATCATTACTGCTTCGTTGGATGATATCGGCCACTTGGCCTAGGGTCAAATTATATTTTTGAAGCGTTCTGCTGGAAATTTCTATGCGGGTTTCATAATCCGGCACATTGCCTAATTCTACCTGGGTGATAGAGGGATTGCTAAGAAGTATCGTCCGTAGACGTTCTGCCAATTGGCGCAAGGTCCAAATATCTGCAGCGCCGTATAGTCCAATTTGAAGCACATCGCGTTGGCGTGATTGTAATTGCACCTCGGGCCGTTCAATATCATCCGGGAAAGTGCGTATTCTGTTAATGGCCTGGTCAATATCCTGAAATGCCTTCATGCGCTCTGACCCGGCCACGAGTTCTATGGTTACCTGACCGGACCCTTCGTTTGCTTCGGAAACAATTTCCTTAATTCCCTGAACACCCCGTACCGCTTCCTCAACCGGTTGCAGAACACCTTGCTCCACTTCTGCCGGTGATGCTCCTGGATAGGCTACGGATACCTCTACAAAATCTAATTGAAATTCTGGAAATACTTCTTTTTGAATGGTGTACATAGTAAAAAGTCCGCCAATCAATAACAATAACATCAACAGGTTGGTGGCAATGGAATTTTTTGCCATATAAGCGATGATGCCTTCTTTCCTAATTGTTTTCTCGTCTTTTTGCTCTTCCATGCCAGCCATATTTATTTTATTCCCCTTCTTCGGATTTGGTACGTAGCCCAATTCCGTTGCTAACCGTACTTAAGTCCGTAATTACCACTTGGTCCCCATCTTCCAGTCCATTTTTAACGTAGGCAAAAGAATCATCGGTTAATAAAATGTCAACGTTTCTAATTTCCAATTTCCCCTCTTTCATGACCCAAACCGTTTCATTGCTGCGTATATAATCCCTACTTAATTTTACCACATTGGCAATTGGTTCCGCTTGTATATGGACTTCTACAAAAGTGCCGATCATAAGTTTGGGCAAGCCCTCATTAGTAGATGATATGGCTAAGGGGTCTTCAACCTTTATTAATACACGGGCCAATCTGGTCTGCCCGTCCAATGCGCCTATCTGCCGATCTAGATAGCCTTCCCTGTAAGCGTCTCCTGACCAAGCCGATGAATTTTCTATGCGTACGGGTGCCCCTTTTTTAATTTCATTGGATGGGAACCTTAACCATTGTAATTTGGAGACGGGCACAGTAGCAACTACCCAATATGCATTGATACCCACTATACGCCCCAGAACATCCCCTTGTGCCACCAAAGAACCTTTGGTTACATTCTGACTTAAGATATGGGCATCAAAAGGTGCTCTTATGGTGGTGCGTTCCAAATTGAGCCTAGCTTGGTCCACGGCGGCTTTTGAAGCTCCAATAGTTGCATTTACCGCGTTCAGTTGTGGTTTTCTTAACACTAATTGCCGCTCTTCCTCAGAAAGGGGGTCGTTGCCAAATAGGGAATCGTCCACAATTAACTTTAAATCTTGTTGGGCAATTTGCTGACGGCCCATTTCGGTGTCCAATGTGGTTTGCGATTGTAACAGTTCACTTTCCCTAAGGGCCAAGGTATTGCGATAATCCGCCGGGTCTATTTGTAACAATACCTGATTTTTCTTGACAAATCCGCCCGGGGTAAAAGCAGCATCACGACGAATGATCTGCCCAGATACCAAGGGACTCAAATTTACATCTTCCAAGGGTTGTACGGTCCCGGTTGCTACGATAACCGGTTCAAAGGTTCCTTTATTTACGGGCATTACATCTACCAACATAGCCGTTTCTAGACTGGCACCCTCCATTTGCGCTTCTGGTTCTGTGGAAAATATGAGGGTGGTAATAAGAATGCCACCACCAATTATCGCCAAACAAATCCAAAGTATTTTTTTACTGCTCATCGTCCTTTTTAATTTTCTATGTTCCTATCCGTTTCAAAACTGCCTGCCAAAGCTCTGTACAATCCTATTCTTGCTTGTATTTGCCGTAATTGTGCGGCAACATAATCGCGTCGTAATTGTTGTTCTTGGTCGAGGCCTATCAATACATCCAAGTATGGACTAAATCCGTTCAAAAATTCCACACGCAACTGGTTGTTACTTTTTTCGGCAAGTTCCAATTGTCTTGCTATATTTTCTGTCCGTTGTTTTTGCATTTGGTTTTGTACCAGGCCGTCCTCTACCTCCTGGAAGGCTACCAGAGTGGTTTGGCCAAATTCGTATAACCGTTGTTCCTTAATGGCGCTTCTACGTTTGGCCTCCGCTTTTAACGCGCCACCGTTGATCAAGGGTGCAAAAAGATTGCCTGCAATGGAATATGCCCAATTATCGAACAAAGTCTGAAAATTATTAGCCCGTAATTGCCCCCTTGCATTAAGGGATAAACGGGGGTACCTATTTTTAACGGCCGATGCCATATCACGGTCGGCAGCAAGAAGATTGGCATAGGATCGCTGTAGATCGGGCCTTCTTCTAACAAGTTCTAACGGTAGACCGGAAGACGGTAATTCTGGTAGATTAGGTAAGTTGGCGTTTTGCAGCTCCAAATTCTCCTGTGGTTGGCGACCTAATAAAACGGCCAACTGGTTTTCTAAAAGTTGTACGTTGGTAGAAAATATGATTTTTTGTTCCTTGGTGCTTTCCAGTAGTTGTACTTGGCGTAATATATCCACGGCCCTTACTTGTCCGCCCACAAAACGGGAACGAATCAATTTAATGATATCTTCATTCGTGGCGATTTGGTTTTCCGTGATTTCTAATTGTTTCCTTGCCGCTACCAGTTGGTACCAAGTAGAGGCAATTTCTGCAGAGAGCGTTATGGCAGCTGTTCGATAATCAAAAAGACTGGCTTCGGCTCTATATTTTTCCGCTTGTACAGCAGAGCGTATACGCCCCCATAAATCTATTTCATAAGCTGCAGTAATTCCCAACTGGGTATTTTCACCTCCTGTAAAATCATTGATAGGAAAATTTTCTGCGGTCTGAGCAGAAGCGTTTATTTGTGGCCATTTGTCCGATGTCGTTCGTGAAACCGTGGCTTTAGCAGCCAGAAACTGCTGCCAAGTGGCTTCAAGGTCATAGTTGGATCGTAGCGCGCTGTCAATTAATGTGTTAAGCGTGTTGTCGTTAAAGGTGGTCCACCATTTGTCTTCCAATGCGTTATTTCCAGTATTGGAGAACGCTGTAATATCAGCTATAGGAAGGGTTACGTTGTTCATTTTTGGGGAACAACCAAAAATGGTAACGATCAAGATGGAGACGAGAACAGATTTCTTCTTTTTGTAGCGCTGCAATTTTATAGATTTTTTAACCTAAAACCGGATAATTGTTTATCTAAATTTTAGAATTAATAAACAAAACGCTTGAAATTATATTTTTTTATTCTTTATAACCCTTAAGGAAATTATAAATGTTTTAAGATCTTGTTAACGTGTTCCCGTATTTTAGGAATTAACTGTCATTGTAGTTGAGATACTTACGAAAAACTTAAAGAGATATAAAGAGATATAACGAAAAAAACCACCCAAAAGGTGGTTTTATTTTGTGGAGCCGGAGACTACCTTGCGTTCATAAAAGGTCTTGTTGACCTTTTTAGCATGGTGTGAGCATTAGCGCTGGCTTTTGACTTACGCAGGCCTAGCCTTGAAATTTGCAAGCACAATCATATAAACCCAAATTTACTCGTTGTTATGAAGAATCTATTGTCTAAAATAGTGGAAGGGGAGTCTTCGTTAGTTTTATAGCAGTTATCGCATATTAATATCCCTATTATTTTATAATCCACAGGAATTAACAATCGCACAGCATTACCTAAGACAACAAAGTCTTCACAAGCCTCATTTAATGAAATTTTAATGAGATATAAAATTACACTTATAATTTGACAGATTTCACATACGATAATTGGTGTTTCACAACAAACGTAAGAAAAATAGTACTTTTTAAAACGTTTAAAAGTTATCCTAATCAACATTAAAAACCCTCAAACTATTATTTTATGAAAACAAGTGAAATGGTTCTAAACAAATCTATCTTAATCTTATTTATTTTCTATTCATGCATTACTACCATGAAAGCTCAGGATTATAATAAAAATGGGGATTTAGACCAATTACCCAATGAAATTATCACTCAAAGTTTAAGTAATCCCAATCTATGGAAGGAATCCAATTTAAGTTTCAATACCACTTCTACTTTATATGTATTAAATCATGGAGTAGATTTAGATATTCCTACAAATACGATTGTAAGTGGAAAGCCTGTAGTACTTATAAATAAAGGTGATATCTATGCCCTAGAAAATCCTCCATATTTCCTATTTCACACGTTAAAAATAGATGACTCAAAAGCTTTTGTTCGCCTCTATTTATCTTTTGATATTAATGGAAAAAGAAAAACCAATAATACAGAAATATACTTTCTAAAAACCCAAAATGGCTGGGAAATAACCAACAACCAACTTTAATCTACAAAATACCTTTAAATATGAAATTTAGTACCTTAAAACTAGTGTTGGTCATATTGTTTTTGACCAATATCTATACTGTTCACTCACAAACCAATCGGGTGTTGAACAACAACCGATTACGAATTGGCAGTGGAGCAGAAAACTCCATAAACAATGCAGGAAATATGCAGCAACCATTTTATTATAATGGTTCTACTTATAGACAACTAACGTATAGTAATTACCCATTAGACATTAGATGGGGTGTAGGTGGTGACGGGTCCGCTAGCTGGAATATTAACGGAAATTTTAATGAAAACCCTGTTTTAACCAATCAAGTATACGATTATTCAGGTTTTACCATTACCAATAATACCACAGGTGAAGGTTATGGCCAAATAAAAACCACAGGCGAAATAACGGTCAATGGACAGTTGTTCAGAGTTGAGAACATTTTTGAACTGTTACAGCCCGAAGGGTACATTGCAATAAAAGTAAAAATTACCAATATTAGTGCTTCCCCTGCAACGAACGTTCGTTTATGGGTTGGTACACGAGATGATTATGTAGGTGGATCTGATGGTCCAACCAAAGAAAGAGGTAATTTGGTGGATGAAGAATTTGTCCAAATAGCAAATCAAGCAGACCAGGCGAAGGCAATTAAAATATCGACCGCGCAAGAAGCAATTCTATTTTTTAGTAATTCGGACAGAGCGTATTCTACAATTAATAGTTGTTGTTCATTTACAAATGCAACCAACCAAAACCCATCAACAAATGCTATAACGCAAACAGGGGATGGGTCTTATGCCCTTTATGTTCGATTTAATGATTTAGCCGTAAACGAAAGCGATGAGCTTATTTGGTATTATGGTGCTGGTACATTACCGGAAATTGATGAAATTATTAGTAGAGTTGCAAGTGCAGCTATAGGTGCATTTGACAATATCACTTACAATTCTGCCGATTATGCCGCAACAACGGTATCAGACGGCACAGGATATTATGTTTTGGTACCTAGTGGCTCAACACCACCTACCGAGGCTCAAATAGAAGCAGGGGTTGATTATAATGGTGTGTCAGTTGTTTTAGCTGATAATGCTGCAATGCTTGCCAACCAAGAACATGTATTTAATTTAACAGGTTTGTCAGCGTTAACAACGTATGACTTTTATTTTGTTTCAAAATATTTTGATGGCGTTTCTGATGTTTATACAGAAATAATTGATGAAGAATTAAATACGAAAGAAGCTCCGCCAACATTAACACAAATAAACCCTTCTACAGCGGCATATGGCGAGACAATAACGCTAACAGGTACAAATTTCTTAACAACCAATGAGGTTTTAATTGGAGGTTTAAATGCGACTTATACAGTAATTGATGCCCAAACTATTGAAGCTATAGTGCCAAATAATGTACAAGATTTTACCATTACCATAACCAACGAAAGTGGTACGGCATCAAATAATTCTGATGGGGAAGGTAATAATGATGCAGCTTGTACTTCAGATTGGACTTCTGCATGGCAGCAACTTACCACACCGGTTGCAGGGACATTAAAAACGGTTACATTAAAATTAGAAAACACACATGTAACGAATTCATATGATTTATTTTTAGAAGTATATGATGTTGATAATGCACCTGGTTCGGCAGATACCAGTATAAAATTTAGTAATTCAATTGAGACCTCACAGGTAGCAACCATAGCAAATAATACAACTTCATCTGAAGTAACCTTTACTTTTGATAGTGATGTCAATTTATTGGAAAACACAGATTATTATATTGTACTTGTTGGTTCTGGTACAAACCCTCCAATGACAGGAGATCAGGAAATTTCAATTGATTGTGCCGGTGGTACTGACGGTGGTTCGGCGGGTAGTTTTGGCACCTTATACCATAGTTTTACAATGGGGCCAGAATTTGTTATTAGCAATCCGCCTACAGCTATAAATAGTACTCCATCAAGTATTGAAGAAAATAATGTTATTAATGATATTGTAGGTAGTTTAACAGCTACAGATGCTGATGTTAGTGATTCACATACTTTTCAATTAATTGCAGGAGCTGGCGACACCGATAATGATAGTTTTAGTATTTCTGGAACTAACTTATTGGCGAGTGAAATATTTGATTTTGAGACTAAATCATCTTACAGCATCCGCATATTAACAACGGACGAGGATGAGAACACCTACGAAGGAAATTTAACAATTACCATAACCGATGAAGTAGATGAAGATGCCGATAGTGACGGTATTAAGGATTCTGTTGATAACTGTCCAGTAATCGCAAATGCAGACCAATTGGATACTGATACAGATGGAGAGGGAGATGTTTGTGATACAGATGATGACAATGATGGTACCCTCGATACTGAGGACGCCTTCCCGTTAGATGATTCAGAAGATACGGATACCGACGGTGACGGAACAGGCGACAACGCCGATACCGATGATGACAATGATGGAACCCCCGATACGGAGGATGCCTTCCCGTTAGATGATTCAGAAGATACGGACACCGACGGTGATGGAACAGGCGACAATACCGATACCGATGACGACAACGACGGAACTCCCGATACTGAGGACGCCTTCCCGTTAGATGATTCAGAAGATACGGATACCGATGGTGACGGAACAGGCGACAACGCCGATACCGATGATGATAATGATGGAACTCCCGATACTGAGGACGCCTTCCCGTTAGATGATTCAGAAGATACGGATACCGACGGTGATGGAACTGGGGACAACGCCGATACCGATGACGACAATGACGGAACCCCCGATACGGAGGATGCTTTCCCATTGGACGATTCAGAAGATACGGATACCGATGGCGACGGCACGGGCGACAACGCCGATACCGATGATGATAATGATGGAACCTCCGATACGGAGGATGCCTTCCCGTTAGATGATTCAGAAGATACGGACACCGACGGTGATGGAACTGGGGACAACGCCGATACCGATGACGACAATGACGGAACCCCCGATACGGAGGATGCTTTCCCATTGGACGATTCAGAAGATACGGATACCGATGGCGACGGCACGGGCGACAACGCCGATACCGATGATGATAATGATGGAACCTCCGATACGGAGGATGCCTTCCCGTTAGATGATTCAGAAGATACGGACACCGACGGTGATGGAACTGGGGACAACGCCGATACCGATGACGACAATGACGGAACTCCCGATATGGAGGACGCCTTTCCATTGGACGATTCCGAGGACACCGATACCGATGGTGATGGAACTGGGGACAATGCCGATACCGATGATGACAATGATGGAACCTCCGATACGGAGGATGCCTTCCCGTTAGATGATTCAGAAGATACGGATACCGATGGTGATGGAACTGGGGACAACGCCGATACCGATGATGATAATGATGGAACCCCCGATATGGAGGACGCCTTCCCATTGGACGATTCCGAGGATACGGATACTGATGGTGATGGAACGGGCGACAATGCCGATGATTTGCCCAATGATCCTAATGAAATTATGGATACCGATGGTGATGGCACAGGAGATTATACGGATGCCTTCCCTAATGACCCAAATGAAGACACTGATTCCGATGGGGATAATGTTGGGGATAATGCAGACGTTTTCCCTAATGATCCTAGTGAAACAATCGATACCGATTACGACGGAATTGGTAATAATGCGGATACTGATGATGATAATGATGGATATTCAGATGAGGTTGAGGCAGCAGAGGGTACTGATGCTGTTAACTTAAATGATTTTCCTAATGATAACGATAATGATGGCATTCCAGATAGTACAGACTTAGACGATGATAATGACGGGGTAAATGATGTTGATGATAGTTTCCCAACATTAGAAGAACCTACTTTAATACCAGCTCAGGCTTTTACGCCAAATGGCGATGGTATTAACGATACATGGGTTGTTCCAGGGATAAATAATTATCCAAATAATTTGGTGAGAGTATATAATCGCTGGGGACATGAAGTATTTATTGCAAGTAAATATCAGAATAATTGGGACGGTAAACATAAATCAAATTCCGATATGTTACCACCAGGTTCTTATCTATATACTATAGATCTAGGGAATGGTACACCTCCATTAAAAGGCTGGATATTTATCAATTATTAATCATAATAAAGTAATAAAATGAAGTATTTATATAAAATCATAGTTATTTTGGTCTTTTTGATGGCGATAAAGGTTTCGGCTCAACAAGATCCTAACTACACCTTGTACGTGTATAATATGAATTTAATAAACCCAGCCTATGCAGGGGCAGATAATTCCACTGATTTGGGTGTTAATATTCGCAGTCAATGGTCTAATGTGAAAGGAGCACCAGAAACGCAAAGCTTTATCTTTGGAACTCCCGTAGGTAAAAATTTAGGAGTAGGTTTATCCATTATTAGTGATAAAACTTTTATAGAAAAACAAACTTCTATTGCGGCAGATTTTTCCTATCATTTAAAACTTTCAGAAAATCATGATTTATTTTTTGGTTTTAAAGCAGGGTTTAATTCTTATAATGCCAATACAGAGGGGTTAGTGACGTACGGGATTCAAGAAGATCCTAATTTAATGAACCTAAGTGGTCGATTTAATCCCAATTTTGGAGCAGGTGCATATTTTAGCCATGAAAAATACTTTTTAACACTTTCTATACCTAAAATTTTATCAAACGACCGATTAGAAGAGGAAAATGGTACGGCTAGGGCTGGGTCCGATATGCAACATATTTATCTTGGTGGAGGCTATAACATTTCTTTAAACGGAAATATGGTTTTAAGACCTAGTGTTTTAATGCGATATGTAAATGCTTCCCCCTTATCTGTTGATATTACCTCCATGTTAGAATTTGGTGAGTATTTTAATTTGGGAGTAGCCTATAGGGTAAATGAGAGCGTTAGTGGTTTAGCAATTTTTAAAGTTTCTAATTCCTTAAAAATAGGTTATGCTTATGAGGTTGCAACACATAGTGCAGTGAGGTATATGGATAATGGTACCCATGAAATAATGTTAAATTTAAAACTGTAAACCTAAATTTAAGGCCTAATTACAAGCAGTATTTAAAACAAAAAACCTGTGAATCCTAGATTCATAGGTTTTTTTTTAATTAATCAGTTTATACTCTAATAATAGAGTATGTGTGAGTAAGACTCCCGAAGGCCTAACGAAAAAAACCACCCAAAAGGTGGTTTTATGAAGTGGAGCCGGAGGGTCTAGAACCTTTCTCTTTAAACGCCTATGTATAGGGGTTTTGAGAGCCTATAGTTTTTATACTCACCGAATAGCTCACTTTTTAACAACCCAAACAGATTTATAGCTGTAAATAATTAAAAATTGAGGCTAGATATGTTGACCCCAAGTAAACTAATGATGCATTTTGACACTAAAATTATAAGAGTTAACAGTAATTGTTGGTGATATCTACCATTCACCATCTTTTTATTTTGAAGGAAAGTGTAGTAATTAATTAAACTGCATTTAAAGAGAATACGCATCTCTGACAAGTAGAACGTTAGGGTTGTAATATTTTGAATTTTTACAAACAGTTTGAGTCCCGTAAAAGGTCAATTAACGAAAATAATAAAATAGACTACGAACAGGACAGCCTCTAAAAAGGTTTTTTATATTTTAAATATAGTACTGTGAAACGGCCATTTAAAAGAACAACTATTGAATTGATTTGTGGCTGTTTACGTAAAGCACTTGTGAGTATGAACATATCCAAACCATGACTACCAATAGAATTAAGACGGGGAAGACATTTTAATATCACTCCAATCGACTTCTGTACTCCGTCGGGGTAATTCCCAACACCATTTTCACATAGCGCGTAAAAAAAGACCGACTTGAAAACATCATTTTATCCGCAATTTCGGAAATGTTCAGATTTTTGTTCTGCAAAAAAACTATGATACGCTCCTTGGTATAACGTTGGATCCATTCAGACGCCGTGGCACCTGAGTTCTGCTTGCAAACAAAATTCAAATATTTAGGGGTAACACTAAGTAAACTGGCATAAAACCGTACTTCTCTTTCCGCCATACAATGTTCTTGGACCAAGTGAACAAAACGCTCGTACAATGAGCCACTTTGCAAGGTGCGTTTTCTGCGCTCATATTCGTTTGCAAAGGTATGCCACATATCAAGAATGAACAACCGCATTTGCAGTTTTAAGACTTCTTCATAAAAGCGATGTTCCCTATCTTGAAATTTATCGTGCAACCATTTAAAATTCGATAAAACCCTTTTTCTGTCACTTTTATCGTTCAACTGTTTTATGGGATATTGACGGGAATGAAGGATGGCATCGATACTCCAACTTTGATCAGGAATATTTTGGTTTAAAAAATCTTTTTCTATAAGCAAAATAGTTGCTTTGAACGCTCTTGAAAATTCCAAATCTTTTAAATGACTTTCTGCGAACCAAAATAAAAATTCACCTCCCTTGCATTTCATCTCTGTGTTGTTGAACAAAAAGGATATGCTTCCTTGGTGACAATATAAATGGGTGTGATAATAGGTGCTGAAATCCACCGGAAATCTCTTTTCCTGAGATAGTTCTAAAAACAGAATGCGCGGCCTATTTTTATCCAAATCCTTCATTCCAGCTCTTCTTTTTTCTAAAATAAGCAATATTTGACATTATGTGAGTAGTTGGTGTAATAAATAAGGATTCAGGATTTTTAATTTTGTACGTAAAGGAACGAAACTAATTATGACGAGAGATTTTGGTATTCTGAAAAATCCATTGGTACCGTTGCTAGTTTTGCTTTGCAGTATGAATACATGGGCGCAAGAGAAAAAAGAACCGTTCCTAGATGATTTCAGAGGAACGGCAAGTGTTACCCATAATGGAATTTCGTTGGTACCCTCTTTTTCTTTGGGAGAACCTGCTCTTCTAATCGATTTAAAATTTACAAAGGGAAAATTAAGCTTTGAACCGGATATGCGTTTTGACTTGGAAGGTAAGCCTTGGACCTTTATTTTCTGGTTACGAAATAAGGCAATAGATACCGAAATAGTTCCCAAAGATGATTTTAATAGGAATATTTCATTGGTATATAGCTTTGGCGGTGAAAATAGACTAAAACCGGTACGAAAAATTTAAAAGTTACGTCATAGTCAAAACTAAAAAAATGCAAAAGGAAGATAATAAAAAAGAAAGTCCAAAGCAGGCAGCTAATAATATTTTTTATCGATTAAAAAATGGAGAGATCCTTCTCCCCGGCGATCCTGAAGCCTATAGATTGCGTGAAGAGTCTTACCTGACCAAAAAGTTGCTCTTACAGATGAACAACGCTACAGACCCAAAAGAAATCAACGATTTGTTGAGTAAGATTACTGGGAGCCAAATTGACGAAAGCGTTGCGGTTTTTACCCCTTTGTATATCAATTACGGAAAGCACACAAAAATTGGCAAAAACGTTTTCATCAATTTTAATTGTGTCTTTTTGGACTTAGGAGGAATAACCATTGAAGACGGTGTGCTCATAGCACCGAAAGTGAGTTTACTTACTGAAGGACATTCGATTTCGCCCAGCGAAAGACATGGGCTTGTTCCTAAATCCATTCATATAAAGAAGAATGCGTGGATTGGTGCCAATGCCACCATTTTACAGGGCGTAACAATAGGAGAGAATTCGGTGGTCGCCGCAGGTTCGGTCGTTTCTAAAGACGTACCCGATAATGTAGTTGTAGGCGGTACTCCTGCAAAAATCATCAAGAAAATTTAAAACAGATAAAATGAGAACAAAAATCACACTTGCAGTTGCCTTACTACTATTCATAGGTCAGGCCTGCAACACAAAAGTTGAAAAACAAGAAAATACAAAATCAAATCCTTCGGAACAAGAAATTTTTCCTAGGGGTGAAGCTGGGAATGCCGATAACTTCACAGGAAACGCTTATAATTATGGTTTAGTTGCAAATGATTCTATTTACAACACCCTCGTGGGGAATGTTTATTTCGAAAAAAGCGCAAGATCAAATTGGCACTTACATCCAAGCGGACAAATCCTTATCGTGCTCGATGGTCTGGGATATCATCAACTGGAGGGACAGCCAAGGGAAACCATGAAAAAGGGTGATGTCATCAAGGTTCCAGCAAATACAAGGCATTGGCATGGCGCTACTGAAAACAACAGTCTTACACAGATGTATATTTTGCCGAAAACAGAAAATGGATTCGTTACCTGGCTTGAGCCTGTAACGGATGAGCAGTATACATCTAACAATTGAAACAAATGGAGATTATCAAGTAGGTGCTAATCCATCTGTTAAAGACTTGTAAGGCGCAAAATATACCGAAGCTAGAGAACGGTTGACTGGGTGATTAGGAATTTTAAAAATAATAAATATCATGAAATCTGTACTTTTGATGGTTTTAATATTTACTTCAGTTATAATAGGCAATCCATCACCTTGTGAAAAAGCAAATGCCCCTATCAAAACGGAAAACAACGTTACAATGGCAAACGGAAAAATCAAAATCACGGTAAATTCACAAATTTTTACCGCCACGCTTTTGGACAATACTACTGCTAAAGCTTTCAAGGAACTTTTACCTATGACCATACAGATGAACGAGCTGAACGGCAATGAGAAATATTATGATTTGCCCAAAAGTTTACCGACAAATTCCACCAATCCTGAGTCGATTAAAAATGGAGACTTGATGCTCTATGGTTCAAAAACTTTGGTGCTGTTTTACAAAACCTTTCCAACCTCTTATAGTTATACAAAACTGGGAAGCATCGATGATATAACCGGACTTGAAAAAGCCTTGGGCTCCGGAAATTTGAGCATTACATTCAATAACAACTAGAATAATTTCATAAACTGAAAACTTTCTTACAATGAAAATAATAAATCTCTTAATTTTCCTATTGGCCTTACAGATTTCCCAAACGTCTTATAGTCAAAAATCCAATCCTGTGATTTCTCTGTTTCCAAAGGGTACCGTATTGCATGGTAACATAGCCTACAACAATGATACCTTACCGAAGCACCTTTTGGATATATATGTACCGCCCAATGTAAAGGACAAAGTTCCTTTGATTGTATTTATTCACGGTGGCGGGTGGATTGGTAACGACAAGTATGCCGACATCGGTTATATGAAAAATACCGTGGCAGAAATCATAAATAAGGGATATGCCCTGGCATCCATAGATTACCGATTTGCAACACAGGCCATTTTTCCGGCTCAGATTCAGGACTGTAACCGCGCGGTTTCCTTTTTATTCGATAATGCTGAAAAGTATGGTTTTGACACAGAACGGTTTGCCTTGATGGGTTTTTCCGCTGGAGGACATTTGGCTTCGTTTCAAGGCCTATCGAACAATGACCAAGTTGACGACTTCTTTATGCCCGGCACATCCCATGATTTTTCATTTAAAGCGGTTGTAGATTTTTATGGACCATCTGAATTAATTCTATTTCCTGGTGCAATTGACCCCAAATCACCTGAGGCATTGCTGATAGGTGCCGCACCGCTTGACCGACCAGACCTTGCAAAGACAGCTAGCCCTACCAATTATGTGGATGAGAACGACCCTCCTTTTTTAATTATACACGGTGAAAAGGACGATTTGGTTTCCCCGAGACAATCTCAATTATTAAGTGCTTGGTTAACGGTAAAGGGAGTGAAAAACGAATTAATAATCGTTCCAGGAGCGCCGCATTTCGGAGAAATGTTCGATGTAGAAAACATTCATACTAAAGTTATGGCGTTTCTGGAAAGGCATTTGAAATGAAAATAGGAACTAGCTTAATTCTTTTGATTTCAGATTGTTCTAATAAACAATACATTATATGAACTACATATTTTTCGTAATTTGAGTCTATTCATCCACTTACACTAAAATCATGGCAAAATTCAATCTAAAAATTAATGGGCAAACACAGGAAGTTGATGTCGACCCAACAACACCTATGCTTTGGGTACTAAGGGACCACGTAAAATTGGTAGGGACTAAATATGGTTGCGGTATCGCCCAATGTGGGGCATGTACGGTACATTTGGGTGATAATGCAGTTCGTTCATGCCAGCTGCCGGTTTCAGCGGTTGGTGAGCAAGAGATTACTACTATTGAAGGTTTGAGCGAGAATGGCGATCATCCAGTTCAACAAGCTTGGTTGGAAATTGATGTGCCACAATGTGGCTATTGTCAAGCGGGACAGATAATGTCAGCTTCCGCATTATTAAAAAGAACCCCAAATCCTTCAGATGAAGAAATCGAATCGGCCATGAACGGCAACATCTGTCGCTGCGGAACGTATACCAGAATAAAAAAGGCAATTAAAACGGCCGTAAATGCCGAAAACGTTTAATTAGAAAAAATCAGAAGATGACAAAGATAAACACGCATATTGGACGTAGGGCTTTTATTAGGAATACAAGTTTGGCAAGTGGCGGATTGGTACTCGGATTCAGTTTTTTAAATTCCTGTAAGCCGGAACAGGCAAAAGAGATGGCCGGTACAGAAATGCCCAACGAATGGTTCGAGATGAATTCGTATCTGAAAATTGGGGATAACGGGATGGTGACCGTTTACACACCAAACCCGGAATTCGGTCAGAATATTAGAACATCGATGCCCATGTTGGTGGCGGAAGAGTTGGATGTGGATTGGAAAAACGTGGTGGTAGAGCAGGCACCCTATCATGCAGAAAAATATGGTTTTCAACTAACAGGAGGCAGCACGGGAATAAAAGCAAGATGGATACCTCTTCGAATGGCCGGCGCAACAGCAAAACAGATGTTGATGGCCGCGGCTGCAAAAACATGGCAGGTACCCGTAGAAGAAATCACTACTAACGGAGGAGTATTGCAACACGCAGCTTCAGAAAAATCGGCCGGTTACGGCGAAATGGCTTCGGTTGCCGCAACGCTAGACGTGCCTGTAGAAGTGCAATTGAAAGAAGTGAAAGACTTTAAGCTCATCAGCCGTTCCCATAAAAATGTGGATGCGAAAAAGATTATAACCGGCAAACCCATGTTTGGTATGGATTATCAAAAGGACGGCATGCTGATCGCTATGATCGTACATCCTACTGCATTTGGAATGACCTTGAAATCGGTTGATGACGAGGCGGTCAAAGCCATGCCAGGAATCAAGGATGTAATAACCATCAAAAGTTTCAAGGAGGGATTTAAAAAACACGGTTTTGATACCAATGCTTTTCCTGAATTGGTGGCGATAGTAGGTAACTCTACTTGGGAAGTCATGCAGGCCAAAAAGAAATTAAATGTAGAATGGAAGCCAATCACCGCAAATACTGAAATTGTCAATGGGTTTTTTGGACAGGAAACAAGAAATACCCCTGCGGGACTGGAATCCACTCAAGGCCACAAAGCACAGATGGAAGCCCTTGCGGCTATACCTGGAAATATCGTCCGAAAGGATGGCAATCCGGAGGCCGCCTTCAAGAATGCAGCAAAGATTTTGGAGAGAAGCTATTCGGCCCCATTTCTTGCCCACAATAGCATGGAGCCTATAAATGCTTTTGCGCATGTGGAAGGTAATAAAGTTAAAATTGCGGCACCGATCCAGATTCCATCCTTCATCATTCCAACGCTGGAAAGTAGTTTAGGAATACCGAAGGAAAATATTGAAATGGAATTGCCAAGAATGGGAGGTGGTTTTGGAAGAAAGGGCTATGCCCACTTTGTGGTAGAAGCGGCCTTAATTTCGCAAAAAGTAAATGCTCCTATAAAATTGGTGTATAGTCGCGAAGATGACATGACGACCGGTGTTTATCGCCCAACCTATCACGCAACCTATCGCGCGGCTTTTGATGAAAACAACAATTTAACTGCCTTGCATATAAAGGCGGGCGGTATACCAGAAAGCCCATTGTTCGCCAATCGTTTTCCAGCAGGGGCCATTGATAATTATTTGGCCGAAGAATGGTCCATTGATTCCAATATTACGGTTGGTGCTTTCCGCGCTCCCCGTTCAAATTTTATGGCCGGTGCCGAACAGGCATTTTTGGACGAGGTTGCGGAAACCATGAACAAGGATGCTATCCAATTTCGGTTGGACCTGCTAAAACGTGCCAAGGAAAACCCGGTTGGGGAAGATAATCAGTACGACGCAGAGCGCTATGCCGGAGTTTTGGAATTGGTACGTGAAAAATCGGCTTGGAAACAAAATGACGAGTCGAAACATCGTGGTGTCGCGGCCTATTTTTGTCATAATTCCTATGCAGCGCATGTACTGGACTTAAAGATGGAAAACGGTAGACCTGTGGTGGAAAAAGTAGTTTGCGCCATTGATTGCGGGGTAGTGGTAAATCCCGATGCAGCCACGAACATGGCAGAAGGTGCCATAACCGATGGTGTTGGTAATGCCCTTTTTGGGGAATTGACTTTTAAAGATGGAGTGCCCCAAAAAAACAATTTCCACCAATATCAAATGATCCGCATGAAAGAAGCGCCAAAAGAAATCGACGTGCATTTTGTGCAGAATGAAATCGACCCAACGGGTATGGGCGAACCTCCATTTCCCCCTGTTTTCGGGGCGGTGGCCAATGCCTTATATAAAGCCACGGGGCAACGGCATTATAGTCAGCCATTTATAACGAAAAAGGAAGTAGTAGGATAATGGGGTTATATCACAATTAGAGGGCGACCTTTTAAAAACAGCGATTGTCAGGCGTTCAATTATTTGCGGATTCATATTTTAAGAAATGGTCTTAAGAATTGAACCTTTTTTGGGACAATACATTGAAACTATTTTCAGATGACTAGCTTTTTGCCTTCTAAGTACCCTTATTTTCTTGATAATTAAATTGTCAATTGTTGATAACTCAAAATCCTTCCTTTTTTAACAAAAATCAAATGGTATCATTTAAATCGTTTTGGAACCAAATGAAACTATCAAAATTTTATTTGGTTCGATTTGTATTGATTTGGTATAAGTAATTGTTTGTCAATATTTTGTGAATAAAAATTCGTACATAAACAAGCTTTACCACCTCCCTCCAATTACCTTTATCCAAAGAATTCTACAAAGGAAAACAAAAGCGCTTTTGTTCATTTAATAATCTTAAAAAGAAACAAATGGACACTATTTTAATCTTTGAGCGACTTGATCGTTTGGAAAGGCTATTGACGGCCAATAAAGAGGTACTTACCTTCGAGGAGACCTGTGACTATACCGGAATATCAAGGAGCTATCTTTATAAACTAACGGCCTCGGGAAATATCCCGCATTCAAAGCCCAACGGTAAGATGATCTTCTTCGAGAAACGCAAACTCAACGATTGGCTGCTCCAGAACAGCAGAAAGTCGCATGCCGAAATAAGCGACGATGCACTTGAGTACACCTTCAAAAATAGAAGGTGATGGACTCGCTTGGCTATGGCGAACGACTTTACCATGTAAAGGACGCCAAGAAAAAAACGATATATGACTACACCATGGAATATTTGGAGAGCAAGTATGATATTACATTTAACGAAATATCGCACGACTTCCAGATTGCCTTCAAGGATTCCACGGAATAGCAGTATCTTAACCTGAATTCCCTGATCATCGAACTGGCGAAAGCGGGCATCGATATACCCAATGGAAAATTGGAAACCCTTATCCGGTCGGAATGGATCCCAAAATGCAATCCCATCCGGGAATATTTTGAAAACCTACCTAAGTGGGACGGTCAGGATCATATACTAAAATTAGCCTCCTATGTACCGACCTATGAGAAGAAAGCCTTTGAATATCATTTCAAGAAATGGCTGGTGCGGACAATAAAATGTGCGTTGGAGGTACACTATTTCAACAAACAGGCCTTTGTCCTTTCCCATCAGGGTCAGAATTCCGGTAAATCGACCTGGTGCCGGTTCCTATGTCCCACTGAGCTGTCAGAATATATGGCCGAGGACATCAGTAACGACAAGGATGCACGTATACAGCTTTGCCGGAATTTCCTATATAATCTGGACGAGCTTGCGGTGCTTTCAAAAAAGGATGTGAACGCGTTAAAGTCCTTTTTCTCCAAAACCTTTATCAATGAACGATTGCCCTATGACAGAAAGAATACTACGCTACCTAGGATCTGTTCCTTTGTAGGCTCTACCAATATGGCGTCATTTTTAAATGATGAGACCGGTTCCGTGAGATGGCTTTGCTTTGAACTTAAAGGGAAAATAGATTTCGGGTATTCTGAGGAAGTTGATATTAATAGGGTTTGGTCACAGGCATACCATCTCGCCTATGCCGACCCTGATTTCAATCCTGAACTGTCGATAAGTGATATTCAAGAGAACGAGGAGCGGAACAAGAAGTGCACGAAGCTTACCACGGAAGAGGAACTGGTTTCCAAATATTTTGAAAAGTCGGACGATATCGATGATTTCGTTACCGCCTCGGATGTACTGGTCAAGCTCAGCTGCTTGAACCTTCACCTGAACCAGGTAAACTTGGGACGGGCATTGTCCGGATTCAACTTTCAAAGGATAAAGCACCCCAAACGACAGGTGTACGGATATCTGGCCAAACCCATTTTTGGAAAGACACCTTGGGAGGTTGAACTTTAGAAAAGGTGAAAATGGAGCTACCTATTTACCTCAAAGACTTGTATCTACACACTAGCGGGAGCTACCTTAAGGTAAGATATATAAACAACTAGTTACCTAAGTATTACCTAACCTACCTAATTGGGTAAGATGGGTAAGTTCAAATTAATACCCACCTAAGCCCTGAACCCCAATAAATACGGATGTAGGTAGGAAGGTAACCGAAATCCGATAAAAAGAGGCTGATGAAAGAAAAAAGAACAAATAGACTATCGTGTGAAAGAGCGCGAGCTTTTCCCATCGAAAAAGCGCTGGCAAAACTAGGGCACTTTCCGACCAAGGAGAACGACAAAGAAGCTTGGTTCCTGAGCCCTTTCCGCTCAGAGACCCAAGCCTCTTTCAAGGTGTCCAAGAGACTGAACAGATGGTACGACCATGGTGAAGGAATAGGTGGAAATGTTATCGACCTAGTATGCATAATGGGCCAATGCAACGTAAAAGAAGCTTTACGAATGATCGGAGATGAAAATAGCTCTTTTTTCTTTCAACAGCGGCCCGGTTTTAAAGTGGAACATCAAGATAGGATGACCATAAGGGAAGTCAAGGAACTTAACCACGACGCTTTGCGGGGTTATCTGAATTCCAGATATATTTCAATCGTAACGGCCAAGGAATTCATTCGGGAGGTCCATTATAGTTTTAATAATAAGAACTACTTCGCCATCGGTTTTAAAAACGATTCCGGGGGATGGGAACTGAGGAACAAATACCGTAAGAACTGTAGTTCGCCCAAGGACAGCACCCACATCAAAAATGGGAATAGAAAACTTATCGTTACCGAGGGCGTGTTCGACTTACTATCCCTTCTTAGCTATAATGAAATGTTGGAAGCAGAGTATGATTTTCTGGTGCTGAACTCCACTGCCTTCGTTTCGAAAGCAATCCAAATAATGAAAGGTTATCCGCAAATCGACCTTTACCTGGACAACGATCCGAATGGAAGAAGGACGACCCAAAAATTGATGGCGAGTTCCAATAACTGCCTTGACAAATCAAAGTTTTATGAAGGATTCAAGGACATGAACGAATGGCTCATCTATACTGCTAAGAAGGGAATTGGTCAGGAAGCGCGAGATGTGTCTTTGTTGCCACAAAGACAAACTCGCTTTACTCCCGATGGTCGCAAAGTAAAAGAAAAATGAAAAGGACCTATATCAAGTTCCGGTGCTCCATCTACGAGAAAAAACTGCTCCAGAAAAGGGCGCAACGGGCGGGACTTTCCCTCTCCGAATATTGCCGCAGCTCCGCTTTCGGCAATGCCGTCATCGAACGTCTGACCGAGGAACAATTAGACCATTATAAAATGCTGGTGAAGTACAAGGGGAACTTTACCCGCATCAGTAATATGTTCAGAAAACACAACCCTAAACTGACCAGCGAGGTGGAGCAACTGGCGGAGGAAATACGGACCCATCTTAATAATTTCAAAAGAAAGAAGTAATGATAGGCAAAGGAACATCCATAGCGCATACGGGCACAAGTATCGATTACGGTTGGAACCAAGAGAAGGATGCGGAGATTGTTTTCAGCCAACATTTGGCCGGTAATAATCCCCAAGAGATAACCGAGGAGTTCAGGTTGATACAGGAAGAGAATGCCCGTTGTCAAAAGAACACCCTGAGCTTTATCCTCAGTCCGACACAAGAGGATGGTAGGAACCTTTCCAAGCAACAATTTGGGGAATTGACCAAGGGGTTCATCAAGGAGATGGGGTTAAAGGAACGGCAGGCCATCGCCTTTGTCCATAGGGACAAGGCACATATCCATGTCCATTTGTACGTGAACCGTATCGCTTTCGATGGCAAGGCTTATAACGACAGTTTTATAGGCAAGCGGAGCCAATTTGCCGCAGAGAACGTGGCCAAGGAAATGGGGCTGACAACGGTCAAGGAGGTACAATTCGAAAAGGAGATCGATTCCATAAAGGTCCGGCTTGAAATAAAAGACATCCATCATAAAGTAATGGAGACCGAAAGGCCAAAAACATTGGACTCCTACATCAAGGTCATGCAGGAAAGGAACGTGGAGGTCATCCCGACCATTAACAAAGCGAACAGGTTACAGGGATTCCGGTTCCAATATCAAGGTTATAACTTCAAGGCCAGTGAGGTACACCGCTCCATGTCCGGAGGAAGGATCATGGCACAACTTTTCCAGAACAAAGGGATTGTAAAACCAAAAGAGGTCGGTAAATCGGTCCAGCTTATGGGGAAAACCGTAGAAATGAGCACCAATTTAGCCACAAGTATCGCTAAGAACATCATCAAAAAAACCATTAAAAGGGCCATCGATACCGGAATCGGATATTAAAAACAATAAGCTATGGGATATAAGAAACTGGACGGGGTAATGGAACTGCTCACCGACGAGTTGGATGGGTTCAACAGGTCCATCGGTAGATTGGAAAGGTTGACCCAGAGTACGGACAACATCAAAGTGATACCCGATACTTCGGAAATCGAACGATTGCTCCAAGAGCATCTGAATTCCGAAAAGGTGAATGCCGAAAGGCTTCAGGAGTCGGTTCAGGATATCAGCAATCAGATTTCGAAAGCAAGACTTCTACCAAAAATACAGTTATTGATTCATTACTCGATTTGGTTCATTTCCTTGGTCATCATAGGATACCTTTCACTCCAGTTCTCCCGAATCGGGGAAGTCCAGGAAAGGGCATTTACCGAGGGAGAGCAGGAAGTAATATCCAACCTGAGAGGGTATTTTGACCAGAATCCCGGTCATTACGAATCGTACCGGAAATGGTTAGCGAAAAAGGATAGTACTTCAAACCGAAAGTAGGCTGCGCCCTATGGAATTTTTGCTTGACGCTTATCTGCCGGAACGCTACAAAAATTTCACAGGATCCATGCGCAGTTAAGTTATGGTAAGATTTGGGGTGAAATGATTCCTTGATAAAGCTCTAGTTGAAAAAGAATTTTACGATTCACTTGTTTTTTGGATGTGCTTATTATCCATCTCTGCCAACTTTTCTTTTAAAATCCCCATATCATACTCTACTTTTTTGCTTATGATTTTAGCGTAATGTTGCGTGGTCCGCAAATTCTTATGACCTAACATTTTACCAACAGTCTCTATTGGCACCCCATTAGAAAGGGTAACAGTAGTAGCAAAGGTATGCCGAGCTAGGTGTGTCGTAAGGTTCTTTTCTATGCCACATAAGTTTGCTATTTCCTTTAGATAAGCATTGGATTTCTGGTTGCTCAAAACGGGAAGCACACATTCTCCATTGACAACTTTAGGATGGTTTTTATACTTTTCTAAAATAGCTTCTGCAGTTAGTAAAATTGGAATACCCAGCTTCGATTTGGTTTTGGTGCGCTCCGCCTGAATCCATAAACTACCATCAATATGGCGAACGATATTATCCTGATTCAACTTTTGCACATCAATATAGGAAAGTCCGGTGTAGCAACAGAATACGAACATGTCACGTACTACATTTAAACGATCGCCATCTATTTCTTTTTCTTTTAAGTCTTGAAGTTCCTCTTTGGAAAGAAAATCACGCTCCACAGTTTTAAATTGAACTTTGTAGTTATAGAATGGATCTTTGGATATCCAGTCATTGGCGACTGCCATTCGGATGATCTTTTTAAAATTGTTGACATATTTCAAAGCCGAATTATGATTGCAGGCTTTGGTTATTTTTAAAAAGTACTCGAACCCTTTGATAAATCTTAAATTGACATCACGAACTGGAACATCGTCCTTCCGGTACTCGGTCCTTAAGAACTCCTTCACATGTTTTTTGGTGGTGTGATATCTCTTCCAAGTACCAAGGGCAAATTCAACCCCGACCAATTTTTCCATCTGCAGGTTATGTTCCTCAAAGAGCTGTACCAGCATTTTAATTTTTTCTCCTTTGCCTACGTAAAGGTTTTTTATGTCCGAAGAATTAAAGGATCTGCCTTCGTCAACAAGTCGAGCATGAATCTTATTTATTTTGTTTCTGACAGCATCTAAATACGAATTCAATTCGTTTGATTCGAGGTTTGTTCCGCGCATTTTTCCCGTTCTAGTATTCCATTTTTCGGGATCAACTTTACGGGAAATACTCAGTTCGCTACGTTGCCCATTAACTGTCAAACGCAGGTATATTGGTACTTTCACATCTTTTTCAAAATGTTTTCCTTTGAGGTAAAATAACTGTGAGAAAGAATGACCCATTTTAAATATCTTTTTAACAGAAATAAAGGTACAAAAAAGGAAAATATAATTTTCATAATTAACATTATATCAGTTAATTACAAGGAAATCGGTGAGTGTTTTTTTATAAAAAAAGTACTCACCGAATAGGTCACATAAAATACGGTTTCAAAACGATTTAAATGAAACCGTATAAAATAAAAACCCCTGATAATCATAAGATTAAGGAGTTTTTGAATCGTTTCGGTACTGTTTTAGTGGAGCCGGAGGGAGTCGAACCCTCGTCCAAACAAGTAATCGCAATGCTTTCTACATACTTAGTTTCTGATTGATTTTCGACATGTACCTGACCAGAAACCGCCTAATACATGCTTATCTTCTTAAGATTTTGGTGATACCGCCAAAGCGAGCAGGTATCCTTGTGTTGACTTTTCTGGTGCTCCTATAAGAACCGCCGTCAACAAGGGCTGTTCAGGAACATCTCGCTTCCCTACCTTGTAGGGACGAGGCCAATCTTACTATAATTCAGATTAAGCGGCAAGAGCGTAATTATTTTCGCCAATTAAAAGTGTGAAAAATGAGATTAACGAGCTGTTTCCCAGCGCTCGGTATGCTTACATTCCAACTAGTCTCGCTGTCAAAACCGGTCGGCCCCAATATGTTAATGAACTTTTTTGCACCAGTGCCGGGGCGTTTCCCTTTTTTCAAAAGGGTCGGGCTTTCGGCAGTACACGGTACTTGCCTCTATCCCTAACGCACACCATCCTAGATCCATAGTCCTTGACATTTCATCCCTCTACAACAAAAAGCTGATGAAGGATTTCCTGCGGGCAGCAAAGCTAACAAAAGTTTACGAACCCCTATAATTTTTATAGCTACATAAGAACATATGTATCTAATTGCATAATTTAGTGCAATATTTATACCAAACCCCATATGAAGTTCGGAATCATAAGAGAACGTAAAAATCCGCCGGATAAACGCGTGGTACTGTCCCCAGAAGCATGTCAAAAAGTCCTGAATAAATTTCCACAGGCCCAAATTTTGGTAGAACCTTCTCCCATACGTGCCTATCCAGATGAAGCATACAAGAAAGTAGGTTTAGCGCTAACGGATAACATGCAGGAATGTGATGTACTCTTGGGTGTAAAGGAAGTGCCTATAGCCGCCCTAATTCCTGGAAAAAAGTATTTCTTCTTTTCTCATACTATTAAAAAGCAGCCCTATAACAGAAAACTGTTACGGGCCCTTTTGGAGAAGAATATAGAAATGTATGACCATGAGGTCATTACCAATACACAGGAGCAACGGGTGGTTGCATTTGGCAGATATGCCGGTATCGTAGGGGCGTATAACGGATTTAGGGCCTACGGACTAAAATATGGGGCGTTTAAATTACCGAAGGCCAATGACCTGGAAGACCAAGCCGCATTAATAGCGGAGCTCAAAAAAATACAGCTGCCCAATATCAAGGTATTGTTGACGGGTAGGGGAAGAGTAGGTAATGGTGCCCGTGAAATGTTGGACGGTATGGGTATGCGCAGGGTGAATGTTACGGAATATTTGGAAAATGATTTTAATGAACCCGTATATTGCCAAATAGATGCGGGGGAATATAATAAACGAAAGGATGGCGTACGGGGCAATAAGGCCAACTTCTTTGCCCATCCAGAAGAATATAGATCCAATTTTTTCCGTTTTGCCAAGGTGACCGATTTTTATATTGCCGGTCATTTCTACGGACAGGGAGCCCCTTATTTATTTACTAGGGAAGATGCCAAACACCCTGATTTTAAAATTAAGGTCGTGGCAGATGTAAGTTGTGATATTGATGGCCCCGTGGCAACCACTATTAGACCTTCTACGATTGCAGAACCCATTTATGGGTATGACCCGATATCTGAAACAGAGGTGGATTTTAAAACTCAAGAGGCCATTGCAGTGATGGCAGTTGATAATCTACCCTGTGAACTTCCGCGAGATGCAAGTGAAGGGTTTGGTGAGGCCTTTATTAAAAATGTAATTCCTGCCTTTTTTAACGAAGATAAAGATGGTGTACTTGAAAGAGCTCGTATGACGCAGAACGGTAAACTTACGGAGCGTTATGCTTATTTACAGGACTACGTGGACGGTAAGGAATAGAATTACTGTCTATTCCGGGATGATCTCCCAAGAGATTATTGGTGATGTTCTGGGAGCTACAAAAGTGCCTATTGCTTTTAAGGACAATTTTAGTCTAGGTAGTCTTTGTAACGTTTTTACCTGTAAGGTAAACGTGCCAAAAGCGGGAATTTCAAATACCGGAGAATTGCTATAGAAAGAAAAGTCCATTGCATTTTCAAATAAAAGGGAACTACTTGTGGTATTTTCCAATATAATCTGTACAATTTCCGTGTCTTCATGATAGATGGCCTCTTTCACCTTGATACTTGCCTCTAAAAGCGGAACCAAAAACTCTTCCTTACCCACCATTAGTCCGTTATATACAGCAACGGTTCTTCCTGCAAATAGGGCTTCTTGCATACTGGACAAACTTTTCTCCTTTGCAAAAACCAAGGTAATGGGCCTATGGTTGCCTTTTTCGGTATAGTCCCAATCTATGAGTCCGTGTATGTCACTGGTACCCATAATGGTTAGATTATGTTCAAGTGCAAGTGCTAAAGATTCTTGAGCATAATCTACCGCATTAATAACCTCTATACCATGAAGTTCACCTTTTTTAATGCGTTCTTTTTGAAAATCGCTCAAGATCGGATTTCCCTGCGGGGATTGGTTGTACCAAGCAGGGTGGTTCCAAAACACAAAGGCATCCTGTTTTTTGGCTTCCTTGAAGGCATCTTCGGCTTTCTCCTTTAAAATTGGATTTGCATTGGTAATGAACACGGCATTATTATGCCCCATGGGTGCGCTGCGGGTTATTTCCGAGCCGTGAACGATTATAAGATCATGTTCCTTGGCTTCTTCTATCGCAATATTGTAAGACCTGTTTCTATCTGGGTGCGGAATATCTTTTGAATGTGGTTGGTATTCCAAGTGTTCCGTTAAAGAAATTGCATCTAGATTGTCCCTAAGTGCTTCCATAACCCTAATATTGGGCCAAACATAACCATCGGAAAATACGGTATGGATGTGTAAATCGGTTTTTAAGCTTTTATAACCCGGTATATCCGGAAAGGAAAGCGGGCGCAAGCTTTGGTGGGTATGTTCTTGTGCAGAAATGAACAGCACGGAACTAAGGATAAAGAGTAAGGTCAGGTACGTTTTCATACGTTGGTTGTTTTGTCAAATGTATAAAAATCAAGAATTTCAATCTTTTAAAAATGGGTGCAGAAGTTTAAATAATGGTTAATTAATCAATGAAACCCCTATCCCAAAAGTGGTCTGTCTATGATTGTAGTCAATCAACGTTTCCCCGTACCCATCAAATACCTGTAGATGTCCGTTAAAATTCTCGAATATGGGGAACGACCAGGTGAATTGTAAACTGCCCCTACTTTTATCGCCAATATTCAAGGAATGTCTGGCAATTGCCCTAAACCGCTGTCTACCCAGGTCATATACGATATTGGCCTCACCACGGCCAATAAAATCGGAAATATTCTCGTTATCATCGATTTTGCTCCCTAACCGTATCCAAGGTTTTAACATTACTTGCCAATTATGGTGTTCAAAGGCGGCATGAAAAGCGATACGGTTCCAGCTTCTGGAGATAGGGTCTGACTGTCCATTGGATTCGTGGATGATGGATGCACCGATCATTTTAGCGTCAAACCCAAGAAATTTAAAGGATACCGGAAAATTGGCGATCAATTCCGGCTGATAGTTCAACTCCCTGAACGGCCTTGAGCGTTCCGTATTATATATTTGCCAATAGGCGGTCTGTGAATAGCCCATCCATAGGTCCATACGACCATCAAACATTTTATGAAAAATCTTGGTTTTTAAACTTACCTGAAACTTAGATTCCGATGTGTTTAGGCTTACAGGGGCGTCTAGCGATTTGGTGGAGTTTTCCGCTACCGGATACCTATTGGTGTCCGTAGAATATTTTACGGCCGTTAAATAAATAGGTTTGTAAGACGTAATGATGAATGTGCCACGGTGGTGCTCATCGTCCAATTCCCAAAGTTCGCTTAAACTTTTACTGTTGTTGAAATACCATTTTATATCATCATTGTCTTGGGAAAAAGAACGGTAAGGAGTTATAAATGTGAGAATTATAATTATAATAAAGGGTACTTTATTTGACATTCTTAAAGTTTAAAAACGGTAAAATTATATATTTGAGACTTAAATCATCTATGTAAAGATGTTATTATGAACTTCTTAACGTAATCTATGAATCCGGCAGAGCTTTATATTTTTAACCAACCAGAACCATATAGGGGTATATTAATGCATTTGCAAATGAAGATCGAGCAGACCTTGCCCAATGTTGAATTAAAATATAAATGGAATATTCCCTGTTTTTATATCGGTAAATCGCCTATCTGTTATTTGAACGCGTCCCATAAACATAAATTTGTGGATATTGCTTTTTGGAATTCTGCACACCTTACCAAACATTTGAACGTACTAGTTTCCGAAAAGCGAAAAGTAGTACGTTCATTGCGTTATAGCTCTTTGGAGGAGATTGATGACAATATCTTGACCGATGTACTCCAAGACGCGTATTCAGTACGTAAAAACGGTTTTTATAAACGTGCTGATTTGGATTAAAATTGGTTGACTACCCCTTTCAAAGCCACTAAATCTGTCAATAGTTTTTTCATTAAGGCTAGATCCAACATATTGGCACCATCACTTTTGGCATTGGCACAATCAAAATGTGTTTCTATAAAAAGTCCGTCTACACCTGCTGCAATACTGGCTCTGGCCATAGTACCTATTAACGCAGGCCTGCCGCCCGTAACCCCGGAAGATTGATTGGGCTGTTGTAAGGAATGCGTTACATCCAATACTACAGGAGCAAATTGCTTCATGGTGGGTACGCCCCTAAAATCCACGATCATATCTTGATAGCCGAACATGGTGCCCCGATCGGTAATGATCGCTTGTTCGTTACCGGTCTCCGTAACCTTGTTTACGGCATGTTTCATACTTTCCGGACTCATAAATTGCCCTTTTTTAATGTTCACCGTTTTTCCTGTTTCGGCTGCAGCAACGACAAGGTCGGTTTGGCGTGCCAAAAATGCCGGTATTTGTAGAACATCTACATATTCCGCAGCCATGGCGGCATCCTGTTCCGTATGTATATCGGTCACCGTAGGTACCTCAAAGGTTTCGGATACCTTACGTAAAATTTTTAAAGCTTTTTCATCACCTATTCCCGTAAACGAATCCAATCTACTACGGTTGGCTTTTTTAAAACTGCCCTTAAAGACATAAGGAATCTGGAGGGTATTGGTTAGGGTTACCATATGTTCCGCGATACGCATTGCCATTTCTTCGCCCTCAATGGCACAAGGGCCGGCAAGAAGAAAGAAATTTTGACTATCCGTATACTTTATTTGGGGAATCTTGTTCAAGTCCATATCATAAATTTTATATAAAGATAGTACTAATCCATATCATAGTTTTTAGATTTAAAGGCAACTTAAATCCTGGGACATGAAAAAATTAGGTATGGTAATCCTTATATTATGGAGTGTAGGGGTACATTCCCAAATAAATGGGGTTACGGAAAAAGGAACGGGAATCGTTCATCTGGAACGGCATCAATTTAAATTGGATCTGTTCAGTCCGGGGTTGAGCTATGAACTGGGACTCTTCAAAAATCAAAGTGTGTCTACGGCACTTGGTCTGGGTATGGCCACTTATGAACCTGGATATGTAATAGGACTTGCCTTGAACAATAGATACCGTTATTATCATAATTTTAATAGAAGGGTAAATAAAAACAAAAATGTAAGCGGCAATTCTGGTAACTATATTGCAGCGGCCCAGGCAATTTTTTTTTCGCAAGCCAGGCTGACAACCAATATTACCGGACCAGATGATTTTAATCTTGGGTTTTATGGCATGGTGTACGGCATTCAACGTACATATCCAAAAGGTTTTAATTTTAATGCGGAACTTGGGGCAGGTTATTATAGAGGTGATGGGGAGCCAAGTGGCTACGGTCCTTTGGTCGGTTTTACATTTGGTTGGGTACCTACAAAAAGAACATCAAGAAAACCGGTTTTTGATTAAAGTGGTCCAATTATTGTTGTACGTCCACATAAATTAATCAATCCGACCAATGAAACAACTTTTCTTTTTACCTGTACTGTTATTGTCAATTTTTTATGCCAACGCCCAAACCAATAGATTGGTAGAAGAAGGCATTTTCAAGGTAAATGCCTTATTGCCAGGAGCATCCTATGAAGTAGGGGTAGGCAATAAATCTACCATAAACATGGAAGCAATTATAGGGTTTGCCCTAAGGGGTGCAACCAATACGGAGACCCAATTTGGAATTTATCCGGGTTTTGCGGCAGATTTTAGAAACTATATCAATTTTGAAAGACGTTTGCGAAAAAGAAAGAATATATCCGGTAATTCTGGTAATTACATATCTTTTTTGAACCAATTCCAGTTTGGAACCCCATTGATCGGGAATTTGGAATATGCTTCTGATTACTATTACAATGCAGCATTGGTATATGGTTTACAGCGTACGTATAAAAAAGGGTTCTATTTTAGTTTGGCCTTTGGCCCGGGTATTTTTATCAATGAATTTGACAAGGTTACGGGTATTTTGGTAGACGCCCGATTGGGCTGGGTCATAGGTGGTAGAAAATAACTACAATCTATTGATAGAACCTGCTCAAAATCAATAAGATAAAAATAACATAAGATTAAGTGTAGCTATTAAAATTTGAAGTATCTTTGCACGCTTAAAATAGACCTTATGTCCACTACAAAGAATATTGCGATCATTGCGCACGTTGACCACGGTAAGACCACCTTGGTAGACAAAATAATGTACCACTGTAGCTTGTTTCGTGAAAACGAGAACACAGGTGATTTAATTTTGGATAATAACGATTTGGAAAGAGAACGTGGTATTACCATTACTTCCAAGAACGTTTCCGTTATTTATAAGGATACTAAAATAAATATAATAGATACTCCCGGTCACGCCGATTTTGGTGGTGAGGTTGAGCGTGTATTGAATATGGCAGATGGGGTATTGTTATTGGTAGATGCTTTTGAGGGACCCATGCCACAAACGCGTTTTGTACTGCAAAAAGCAATTGACCTAGGTTTAAAGCCTTGTTTGGTTATTAATAAGGTAGATAAGGAAAACTGTACTCCAGAAGAGGTGCATGAGAAAGTTTTCGATTTGATGTTCGAGCTTGGCGCAGAAGAATGGCAGTTAGACTTTCCTACAGTCTACGGTTCTGCAAAAAACAATTGGATGAGCGAGGATTGGAAAAACCAAACTGAAAACATAGAACCTTTATTGGATATGGTCATTGAGCATATCCCAACTTTTGAACCTAAGGAAGGTAATACACAAATGTTGATTACCTCGTTGGATTTCTCTTCGTTTACCGGTAGAATTGCTATTGGTAGGTTACAAAGAGGAACATTGAAAGAAGGTCAACCTATTTCCTTAGTGAAAAGAGATGGTAGTATCGTTAAATCAAAAATTAAGGAGCTATACGTATTTGAAGGTTTAGGACGTAAAAAAGTACAAGAAGTAGAAACTGGTGATATCTGTGCCTTGGTTGGGGTTGAAGGTTTTGAAATTGGTGACACCGTTGCCGATTTGGAAAATCCGGAAGCATTGAAAACTATCGCAATAGATGAGCCAACAATGAGTATGCTTTTTACCATTAACGATAGTCCGTTCTTTGGACAGGATGGTAAATTTGTGACTTCTAGACATATTAAAGATCGTTTGGCCAAGGAATTGGAGAAAAACTTGGCATTACGTGTCAACGAAACCGATAGTGCGGATAAATTCCTGGTTTTTGGCCGTGGGGTTTTGCACCTTTCCGTGTTAATAGAAACAATGCGTCGTGAAGGTTATGAACTGCAGATCGGACAACCACAGGTAATTATTAAGGAAATAGATGGTGTTAAATGTGAGCCTATAGAGCATTTGACCATTGACTTACCAGAAGAAGTTTCCGGTAGAGCAGTAGAGATGGTATCTATCCGTAAAGGTGAAATGACCAAAATGGAGGCAAAAGGTGACCGTATGTTGTGTGAGTTTGAAATTCCATCTCGTGGTATCATCGGCCTACGTAACCAATTATTGACCGCAACGGCTGGTGAAGCCATTATGGCACACCGTTTCTTGGAGTATCAACCTATGAAAGGAGACATTCCACAACGCCAGAACGGTTCTTTGGTTTCCATGGAAAAAGGGAAAGCTATTCCTTACTCCATAGATAAATTGCAAGACCGTGGTAAGTTCTTCGTAGATCCGGGTGAGGATATTTATGAAGGCCAGGTAATTGGTGAAAACTCTCGTGGAGATGATATGACCGTGAACATTACCAAGACCAAAAAGTTATCCAACGTGCGTTCTTCTGGGGCAGATGATAAGGCCAAGATTGTTCCTGCAATTAAGTTCTCACTGGAAGAAGCATTGGAATACATTCAAAAAGATGAGTATGTAGAAGTAACGCCAAAGTTCTTACGTCTACGTAAAATTTATTTAACGGAGAATGAGCGTAAACGTAACAAGATTGCGTAACGCGTCTCTTTTAAAATAAAGGATATTTTACAAATAAATTGAAGCCACCTGAACGGGTGGCTTTTTTATGCACTATAAACATCAGCATTTATCTTGAATATCCACATTTACAACGGCTAAGGTATAGGCCATAATAACTGTTTGATTAAGAAAAACGCAAAAAATTAAGATAGATTTTCTTACTTTCCTAATAATCCGTGCATCCTTCAAATTTCTTCGTTTCTACACGGAAATTTATCTAATTTAAAGTGAAAATTAAACTCAACTCAAACTAAGTAATTATGCAACTAGAAGGTAAAAATGTACTTATTACCGGTGGTACACGGGGTATCGGTAAAAGTATGGTACGTGAACTCGTAAACGGAGGGGTAAGTAAAATTGCGGTAATTGCCCGTGACAGGGATAATCTTAAGCAGTTGTCCCAAGAATTTGAAGACGTAAAGTTTTTGAGGATTGCCGGTGATGTGGCCAATATAGAGGTATTACGGGAAACTGCCGCGCGTATTGAAGATAAATGGGGCCATTTGGATATCCTGATCAATAATGCGGGCATTGTTTCTGCAGGACCATTGGAAGACATACCTGACGAGGACATTTATGATCAGGTGGCTATAAACTATACATCCATACTTTTACTCACCAAATATTGTATTCCCTTATTAAAATCTGCGGAGGAAGCCGCTATTTTGAATATTTCTTCCGGATTGGGGTTAATTGGAATGCCCTTTTATTCGGTTTATGCAAGCACCAAGGCCGCAGTGCGTCAATTTTCAGACGCTATGAGGCGGGAACTTGCGCCATTCAATATTAGTGTTACCTGTTCTTTTCCTACGGCTACGAATACAGATATGATGCAAAAGTTCAAGGATCGGGAGATGGATTCTCCGGAGCTTGTGGCCAAGCGTTCCCTGGAAGGAATGTTAAATAAAGAGATCCAAGTAATTTTTGGGGGAGAGGAGCGACTGAAAGAAAATCGCTTGAATTTTGAGGACCCGGCTGCGCTTGACGAGGTCGTGGCACAGAATTACGAGCAAAGAAAAACAGCCAGTTTAGATCATAAAGCCGTGTAATCTTAATTGGTAACTAATCTACCGGCACCCAACTATGAAAATAAGTTACCCAATAATGCTATTTGCAGTATGTTCCTTTTTTGTTTCTTGTAAGGAAACAACGAAGCCAAATACACAAGAACCCAAAACTGAAGTCCAGAAAGAAAAAACTATTTCAATTCCTAAGGCATGGGTATCCACTAGGGTGGCAAAAGCAAAGCAGCAATTGGCTACAACAGAAGCCGGTAAGGTAATTTGGAACGCTATGGAAGCACATGGCGGTTTGGATACTTGGTATGCCAACGGACCCATTTCATTTCGTTTTAATTATCAACCCCAGGACGGTAAGACCGTTAGGGATAGTTACAAAACTGTGGATACATGGAGTAACCGTGCGGTACATACCAGCACAACGGATTCTACGGCACGTTTTGGGTGGACAGGTGAAAAGGCTTGGGTAAAGGCCAAGGATAGCACCGCCTTTGCCTATGATACCAAATTCTGGGCTTTGACGCCATTGTACTTTATAGGTCATCCTTTTATTCTGAATGGGGAAGGGGTAAATCTTGAACTATTGAAACCAGAGACTTTTAAAGGCGTGGAATATCATGTGGTCAAGGTAACTTTTGATGCGGGAACCGGTGATGCGCCAGATGATTATTATATCTTATATATAGGTAAGGATTCCAACAAGGTGGCCGTTATGAGGTACATTGTTTCTTATCCTGAATATTTTAAGGACGGTGGTCACGCCCCTGAAAAATTTACGGAATTTATTGGCGAACAAGAAGTGGACGGAATAATTTTACCGGGTGGGTTTAAGACCTATTGGACCACGGAAGAAGGCAAACCAGGTACGTACATCACAAAAATTGATTTCTCTGATGTTTCCTTTGAGTCTGATTTACCCATCAATTTTTTTGATGCGCCTGTAGATGCCAAGATACTAAATTAAAAGAGCGGCCCATAAAAAAAAATCCCAAAGATAGCTTTGGGATTTTTTTATGGGTTTATGATACATTATATTTTATGCAAGGCGGCAACGGCAGCGCCAATGATTCCTGCATGGTTTTGTAATTTGGCGGGAATTACCTTAGTCTCTATTTTAATCTGCGATTTAAATTGGTCAAAATCCTTGGACGCCCCACCTCCCAAAATAATAAGGTCCGGAGAAACAATCAATTCAACATACTCTAAAAAAGTGTTGAATCTCTTTCCCCATTTTTTATAGGAAAGTCCTTCTTTGTCCTTGGCGGAACCAGCTGCCCATTTTTCTATTTTCTCATATTTTTTATAGGGAATCTGTCCCAATTCAAAATTAGGGATTAATCTACCGTCCAGAAAAGCACCGCTTCCCAGTCCTGTACCTATAGTGATCATGATGACCAAGCCTTTTTTGTTCTTTCCTGTACCATAGTTCATGGTGGCATAACCTGCGGCATCGGCATCGTTGAGTACAGTAAAATCCAATCCGGTTTTCTTTTCCAAAACTTTTTCCACGTTTACGCCCAACCAGCTAGGATCTAGGTTGCCTGTTGCCTTGCAGACCCCGTTTTTGATGATGGTAGGGAAGCCGCAACCAACTTTTCCTTTATGGTCAAAGTGCGTAACAATTTCCGCAATAACATCGGTCATTGCTTCGGGGGTTCTGGGTTTTGGCGTAGGAATTCGATAGCGTTCAGAAATCATTTTTCCTGTTTTTGCATCTACCAATGCGCCTTTAATTCCTGATCCTCCTACATCAATACCTAGTAAAGTCATCTTAAAATTTGTTATTGAAATACAAAGAAACGAAAAAGATTCGGCTCTTTGAAGTTGCTTTTTTAATGCGTTTATAGTATGGCACCCGTTAACACATGGGCATAAAAAAAGGACCTTAGGTCCTTTTCATTGAATTATTGAGGCATCATCAGCGTCACGATCGTACTTACCTGAATCTCCTCGTCATCTTCGTCCATTTCGGTGTCTACCGTAAATGTTAGGATAAACTGTTTGCCAACATACATAGGATCGGTTAGATCATATTTTTGGCTTGCTTCTTTTGAAATGTTGTTGAACTCAACCCTATACCCTTCATTATCCGTGAATACGTACATGTCATCCTCATAGCCTACAAAAGTTGCGTCCATTTTTTCGGCATCTTGGCTATATGCACTGGTTAAGGAAGTTAAGGTTAAAAACAGTACCGTTAAAAGTGATTTCATTTTTTTATACGTTTAGTTATTGATTTTTTTTGTTGATTTTCACACCCTTTTTATAAGGTTGAAATGTCGATACAAATGAAATCTAAATATTTGAATAACGATTTTTTTTATCATTTTATTATGAATGTTTTTTTTAAGGCTTAAGGAACTGTATGCCAGTGCGCTATTATTGTTATTGGTGCAAATTATTTTATGAATACGACCCCTAATAGTATATTTTGATACTACCTTTGGTGCCGAAACCAAAACCCAACAATTGAAAAAGATTTTTTTACGCTCCTTTTATCAGCTACTGTTTGCCATCTGCTTGGTGAATGTCCAATCTGTCTATGCTCAATCTGCAATGAACCCTAATAGGATAAATGAGATGGTGGCACGGTTTAAAAATGATGTACGCGGTCCATATAAGGATATACGTTGGTTTTGTACGGACGGCAGCGTAAGGCAGCCCAAAGATCCCTGTCCTGAACGTATTGGACCCGGCCAACAACATGCCCGTTATAAGGATGAGGTGGTTTCTTTAGCGCAAAGCAACCATATTTTTTTAGGGCAGATTTTGGCCTATACCACTAATGAGGAACTGTGGGATGTGACCCATAACCATTCGCGACTAAAACAATACCAGTTAGATAAATACCTGCGGTTGGTAGATAACGGTTGGATAAATCAAAAAGGTCAGTATTATAGAGGGGCGCTGCAAGTAGAGGATGAGGAAGCACGGGGAATTTCTTTTTACAAATGGCTATTGGCCAAGGATGAACTTCTTGAACGGGAATTTTATTTTATACGGCAAACCTTAAAGGATGTACCGCATAATGGCGATGATAACATAGCGCAACAAATGCGGAGTGAATCCAAAGTTGTTTCAGACCAATACACGCCATTTATGGATTTACGCACCAAAATTCATAGCCAGCCGGAAGTATCGGATATCCAAAAAGTAATTGATTTTAAAAATAAGCATCAACAGGTATTGACCGTAGACCTTTCCAAGAAAATAAATGCGCTGGTAGTAACCATGCAGACTTTTTTTAAACCGTTAGATATACAGGCCTTGCTTGATAGTTCCAACTTGGTACAGGGCACCGCGCTTGGTGATAAGGTACTTGCATTTTCAAAAGGACTTGATGTCAATAAAACGCCGTCTTATTTGGTAAACGAAACAGCACAACTGCTTTTTGAGATAAGGGAAGGGCTCTTGTTGGAAAAACGGCCTTTGGCAAGATTGCAATTGCTGGATATTTCCTTAAAGCTAGAAGAGCTTTTGTTCAAAAATGCATCTTTGTGGGAACCAACTACCGTTACCGGGCAACTTGAAAAAATATGTGCCCTGACCACGGCCTCCGTTGGAGCTGGCTATCTTGAACTTTGGGAATGGGAACAGATTTCAGGCGCCTTGAGCCAATATGGCCAGGAAAAATTGAGTTTGGCAGAATTGACTACCATATTGGAAACGGCTAGGGCGGCTGTGGAATGGAGTGCCGCTATGGTTAAGGCTAACTATCAGGAGATCATTGATGTATATACTACATTTGAACCTAAGGCGTATGCCTTTATAGATGACCGTATAAGGGGTTCCATAGCGCTACATTTGGGTGAAAGTGTGGGAGAATTGGGAAATTTCATCGCCAAAGAGTCTGCACTGACCAATAAAGTATTGGATATTGCCAACCAAAGTACGTTCAGGGGACTAAACCCCGGCTATGCATTTGGTGAACTGGTGGTAGTGGACGGTTCATCTGAGGACATTGAAGTTTCTTCCGATAAAATATATATTTTCCAGCGTTCCCCATCAGACTTAAAACCAGTGGCGGGTATTGCCACCGTGGCTGAGGGGAATATGGTTTCTCACGTACAATTATTGGCCAGAAATCTTGGAATACCAAATGCCGCCCTTTCTGATGGCAATCTTCAAAGCTTAAAAAAATATGATGGGGATAGGGTATTCTATGCCGTATCCAATAAAGGAAATGTTATCCTTAAGCCAGAAAGTGAAATGACCGCGGAAGAGCGCGCGCTTTTTGTGAAAAAGGAACGTAATACCGATAAAATAGAAGTACCTATAGAAAAAATACAATTAAAAAATACAGAAGTCTTGAATATGCGTAATGTAGATGCCAGTGACTCTGGCGCATTGTGTGGGCCTAAAGCGGCCAATTTAGGGCAGTTAAAGAAAATGTTTCCCGATCAAGTGGTAGAAGGATTGGTAATTCCGTTTGGAATTTTTAGGGACCATATGGACCAACGGATGCCTGGACAAAGTGTTTCCTATTGGGAGTTTTTAAATGCAATGTTCGCCGAAGCTGAACGCATGATAAACACTGCAGTACCAGAGCCGGAGGTAGAGAATTACCAATTGCTCCAATTGGAGACTTTGCGCAATGCTATTAAGCAAATGCCGTTAAAGGAGGATTTTATGGTCCAATTGGACAAATCATTTAAACAGGTGCTGGGTGCCGATTTTGGAGACATCCCCGTGTTTTTGCGCAGTGATACGAACATGGAGGATTTAAAGGAATTTACGGGTGCCGGCTTAAATCTTACATTGTTCAATGTATTGGACAAGGAAAAAATCTTAAATGGCATTAAAGAGGTGTGGGCATCACCCTATACGGAGCGTAGCTTTAAATGGCGTCAAAAATATCTATTGAACCCAGAGAACGTTTTTCCTTCAATATTGGTCATACCCAGTGTGGATGTGGATTATTCTGGAGTTTTGATAACCAAAGGAATTAATTCCGGAAATGAAGAGGACCTTACCATAGCTTTTAGTAGGGGCGCGGGCGGTGCCGTAGATGGTCAATCTGCGGAAACGTATACCGTTTATGCCAATGAAGGTTATAGGTTGCTGGCACCGGCACGGGAACCCTTGTACAATACGTTGCCCATAACAGGGGGTACTGCGAAAAAGGTGGCTAACTTTCAGACAAGGGTCGTCAATGAAAAAAATATAAGGGAAATAAAAAATTTGGCAAAAACGATCCGTATGACCTTAGTGGATGAGACCAATTCCGATTATGATGGGGCGTATGATGTTGAACTCGGATTTAAGGATGATAAGTTATGGTTGTTTCAAATACGTCCGTTTGTTGAAAATAAAAAAGCATTAAGTTCAGGGTATCTGGAATCCATTACCCCCAAAATAAATACAGGTAAAGAAATTCCCTTAAGTACAAAATTATAATGAAAAAAGTATTAATAGTATTGGTAGTCGTCTTAACGGCTTCTGCATTTGCACCTTATGCATATTATCCAATAGACGGTTACGAACGTACAGGTATCAAACGCTTAAAACGCTTAGAACTGATTAAGAGTGGTGAAATTAAGGACGCCACGACATTACCTAACGGAGCCTTAAAATCATACAGCGAGATTCAATTGAATCTTCTGGATAGAAAGGAAGATAGCGCTATGGCATTGATGCAGATTGATGCAGATTTTCAGAAAGAAATCAGTGCACTGTTCCGTGGTTTGGACAAGAGTTATTCGTTGACCGTTTTGGATATATCCGATTCTCAGCAAATCCGCTATGCGGAACGCAACGAAACTGCAGGATATCAACCAGGTAGCGTAGGTAAATTGGCCGTTCTTAACGGACTTTTTACTCAATTGGCCAAAATATATCCGGATTCATTTGAATTGAGAACCGAACTTTTAAAAAATAAATCGGTTAAAGCGGGTGTATGGGGATTAACGGATGAACACACCATTCCTATCTATAATATTGAAAAAAACACATTGGTTAAACGCCAAGTTATAGCCAGTGATGTTTTTACGCTTTATGAATGGGCGGATCATATGTTGTCCGTTAGTAATAACGGTGCTGCAAGCATTGTCTGGAGAGAAGTATTGTTGATGGCCGCTTTTGGTGAACAATATCCTGATCTAACGCAAGAAGAAGCTGATACTTATTTTAAGGAAACCCCTAAGAAGGAACTGACGGATTTAGGAAACGATGTGGTCAATTTACCCTTACGGGATTTAGGCATTACTGCCGATGAATGGCGTTTAGGGAGCTTTTTTACACGTGGGGCAAATACCTATGTCGGTGATAAAGGGGGCAGTATAGGATCACCACAAGGGTTAATGAAATTTTTGGTACAGTTGGAGCAAGGAAAGGTTGTGGATGAAGCGTCTAGTTTGGAAATGAAACGGTTAATGTACATGACCGATAGAAGAATACGCTATGCACAAGCACCTGCCTTAAAGGAAGCTGCGGTGTACTTTAAATCAGGTTCACTTTACAAATGTGATCGTAGCAAAGGAGAGGCATGTGGAAAGTACATGGGTAACGTTACCAATTATATGAACTCTGTTATTATAGTGGAGCATACTAATAATTGCAGGTATATGGTGGTGCTAATGACCAATGTTTTGCGTAAAAATTCTGCTAGTGACCATATGTATTTGGCAGGAAATATTGATAAGATTATTCAAAAAGGGTAAAAGTTCTATCTTTAAAAAAGGCTTTTTTATGGAATATAATCCTTTAAAAGTCTTATAGTGGAATATTATTTTTATCGATGTTTCACTATAAGACTTTTAATACATAACGCTTTGTTTTCTAACTCAATACATCCGTAACTCCCGGAGTAGGAATGGGGTAATTGCCACCCGCATTTGGTACACTTGGTGGCGTAGCGTCCCAAGTAAGTTCATTGGGCATAATTTGTTTTTGTGATGCCATGGCATCTTGCCATGTAATTACTTTTCCAGAATAGGTTGCCATACGGCCCATGATAGCGGTCAAAGTACTTTTTGCTCCATTTTCCGTATCGCTGATGACTTCCTTGTTTCGGATAGAAGCAAATAATCGGTCGTGCTCTACTTGATACGGATTTGGGTCGTTTCTATTGCGGTAGTCGAATATTTTTTCTCCATCTAAACCTACAATGGTTGCGGCACCGGCATCTCTCATTTCAATACTGCCTTTTGTGCCTTGAAAATTTTCGCCCACTTTGGACCATGTACCTGGTTGGTGACGACATTGACTGGCTATTACAGCTCCGCTGGGGTAGGTGAATTCAACGAAATGATGATCAAATATTTCACCATGGTCCTTTCCTGTCCGTACCAATCTGCCGCCCATTCCTTGGGCAGAAATTGGGTATTCACCAATAAACCAGTTTGCCACATCTATATTATGGATGTGCTGTTCTAAAATGTGGTCACCGCACAACCAATTAAAGTAATACCAGTTCCGCATTTGATATTCCAGTTCCGATTGGCCTTCTTGCCGGGGCCTTACCCAAACCCCGGCACTGTTCCAATACACTTGCCCAGAAACTATTTTGCCCACTTCACCTTGCTTGATCTTTTCGGCTATGGCCAGGTAATTATTTTGGTAATGGCGCTGTAGGCCAACAACAACATTTAATTTTTTCTCCTTGGCAATCTTGGCTACTTCCAATACTTTGCGAATGCCGGGAGCATCTACTGCGCAAGGTTTTTCCATGAATACATGCTTTCCAGCGTTTATGGCATATTCAAAATGATAGGGCCTAAAACCTGGAGGAGTAGCAAGAATTATGACATCGGCTTGGTCTATGGCTTTTTTATAGGCATCAAAACCAACATATTTATGGGCATCCTTTACATTCACTTTATTTGTGCCCTCAAATTCTTTCTGTAGGCTACCCAAACTTTTATCCAATTGGTCTTGAAAAGCATCGGCCATGGCCACTAATTCTATATTGTCATCTGCCTTTAATGCTTGGTTGGCGGCTCCAGTACCGCGCCCTCCACAACCTATTACGGCCAACTTTAATTTTTTATCATTTAATACATTTGCCATTACAGGGATATCTAGCCCTGGCAATAATAATCCGGCGCCTGCAAGTGCGGTGTTTTTGCAAAACCCTCGTCTTGAATTTTCGGTACGTTTTGTGTTGTCATTTTTTGAGTTGATCATAATTTTTTGGTTTTAGGTTTGGTAGGGGCTATTCGCCCCAATATTTATGTATCTCGTTTTCATTGGGTATGTTAGGGTCCCTTACGACCCTAAAGCCCACAAAGGGTGCATCGGTATTCCACCATTTACTTTTTGGAAATTGGGGGTCCCTCATTTTCCAATTTTCCGTAGACCCTAACCGTGCGGCACTTCGTACATATTCGGCATCATCATAATATGAACCACCACGTACCGTATGAGGATATGAAGTAGCCAACTGTTCCCAAGGAGATTGGGTATGTACCACCCTTGTTGAATATGCCTCTGGTACATAATGGTCCAAGGTCCACTCTGTAACATTTCCGTGCATATCGTACAATCCCCAAGCATTGGGTAATTTTTGTCCTACAGGATGATAGGTGTCGTTGCTATTTTCATAATACCAGGCGTAATCTTTTAATAAATTGGGGTCGTCACCAAAATAATAGGCCGTACTGGTTCCGGCACGGGCACTATATTCCCACTCCGCTTCAGTAGGTAATCTATAAAAATGACCGGTTTTGGCAGATAGCCATTTACAGAATTGTGCGGCGGCATAATGCGTTATGTTACCAACGGGTAAACCTTTTCCCGTCCCCATACCTAAACTCATATCTACATAAGGAACGGTGGCCCCGGCAATGGCGTCCATACCCAATTCCAAGTCCTTAGCCTTATTATTTTGGACGACAGAATCAATGGTTCTGTTAACGAACAGATTATAGATTTCCCAGGTTATTTCGTACTTTGATATGTAGAATGCGGATAAGCTTACTTCATGTACAGGACCTTCATCCTTATTTCTATTGTGTTCTAATGCCGGACTTC
This sequence comes from Maribacter sp. MAR_2009_72, assembly GCF_007827235.1. NCBI lineage: Bacteria > Pseudomonadati > Bacteroidota > Flavobacteriia > Flavobacteriales > Flavobacteriaceae > Maribacter > Maribacter sp. MAR_2009_72. Next base: position 3,825,085 of record NZ_VISB01000001.1, read on the forward strand.
CCATTAAAAATTTCCCTGCAGGTATAGCGGCCATTTCCAATTGTAATTGAGAGCCGTCCAAGGGTTGAACATAATCATTTAATCTATCGCCCTGTGCGTATAATACGTTGAAACCTATAATAAAAAACAGGGTTAAGAGCTGGTTGGTAATTTTCATCCTTAAATATATGATTTTTTAAAGCATGGAACTGTTAATGGTTTATGACTGTAAGAGCCCTGCTATTTTCTTGGTAATGGGCTATGGATGATGATACATGCAAGAATTAATGCTGTACTTCAAGTTCATAAGATTTATTGATTTTATTTTTAAAGTTGATGATTTTTAGCACATTTTTTGCCGATTAGGCAATACTGTTCAAATGCGGGTGTAGTTTGACATTCAATTGGAGCTACATGTAGTATTTTTGTTTCTATTTTTTAAGATTATCATAAATTGTCCAACTTTTTAAGGTTCTATATCGTAAGTGATTACGGAATCTAAATTGGAATTTTTAATAGTAGTAATACATATAGATCATATGGCCTATAAAAATGCAGAAGAGGAACGGCTAGCCGTAGAAGATAATTACAAGAACTGGAAAAGATGGGGGCCCTACCTTGCTGAAAGGCAATGGGGTACCGTAAGGGAAGATTATAGCGCTAATGGAAATGCGTGGGATTTTGTAACCCATGACAAGGCGCGTAGTAATGCATATAGGTGGGGAGAAGAAGGAATTGGCGGTTATTGTGATTCTAGGGAAATTCTATGTTTGGCACCTGCGTTCTGGAACGGTAAGGACCCAATATTAAAAGAGCGCTTATTTGGTTTGACCAATAATGAGGGTAATCATGGGGAGGATGTAAAAGAGCTTTATTTTCATCAGGTATCTACCCCTACACATTCCTATTCCAAGTATTTATATAAATACCCGCACAAAAAATTTCCATATGTAGAACTGTTGAAGAAAAACAGGGAACGTGGTAGGGAAGATGCAGAATATGAAATTTTGGATACCAAGGCGTTTGCCAATAACGCCTATTTTGATTGTTATATAGAATATGCCAAAGCAGATGTTGGGGATATTTTAATGAAGGTAACCGTCGTAAACAGGGGGCCAAGAGCGGCAAGTATTCATGTATTGCCCCATCTTTGGTTTAGGAATTTTTGGAAACATAATAACCGTTTTGAACGTCCGGAGATGAAATCAATTTCTGGTACGGCCGTACAATCCAGAAGTACCAGAAATGGCAGGTATTATTTTTATCATGAGAACGGTAAGCAACTGTTCTGTGAGAATGAGACCAATAATGAGCGCATTTATAGTGTTCCCAATGAGGTGGATTATGTAAAGGACGGTATTAATAACCATGTGGTAAAGGGTAAGGCTACCGTTAACCCCAATAATAAAGGGTCTAAATTTGCGGTATGGCACGAGTTCAAATTAAAATCTGGGGAAGAAAAATCAATTAAGGTTCGTTTGAGCAAAAAGAAAAATGACGATCCATTTGGTGATTTTGATGCGATATTTACAAAGAGAATAACCGAGTGCGAAGAATTTTATGCCGATATTCTTAAAAAAGAACTACCGGCAGATCAGCAAGAAATTGCCAAGAAGGCGTTTTCCGGATTATTATGGACCAAACAATTCTACTATTATGATGTATTCAAGTGGTTATTTGGCGGTGCCGGTGAGGCTAAACCTTATCGTACGGATACGCGAAACACCAGCTGGGAACATCTTACGAACAGACATGTAATTTCAATGCCCGATAAGTGGGAGTATCCTTGGTATGCGGCATGGGACCTTGCCTTTCATATGGCCTCTTTTGTAGAGATAGACCCATATTTTGCCAAAGAACAATTGCTGTTGGTAATGCGTGAAAACTACATGCATCCAAACGGACAGATTCCTGCTTATGAGTGGAATTTTAGTGATGTAAACCCTCCTGTTCATTCTTGGGCGGTATGGACGGTTTATGATAAGGATAAAAAACGTACCGGTAAAGGAGATACGTTATTCTTGGAAAAAGCCTATCAAAAACTATTGGTCAACTTTACCTGGTGGGTAAACCAAAAGGATAAAAGTGGCACCAATCTTTTTGAAGGCGGATTTCTTGGACTGGACAATATTGGAGTGTTTGACCGCAACCATATGCCAGACGGTATAACCCGTATGCAACAGGCAGACGCTACTAGCTGGATGGCCATGTTCACCCTTAACATGTTGAGAATGACGTTGGAGCTGGCCAAGACCAATCCTATCTATGAAGATAGTGTGGCCAAATTCTTCAAACATTTCTTGAATATAGCATGGGCAATGCACCATATAGGCAAGAAAGATATTTCATTATGGGATGATGAGGATAATTTTTATTACGATGTTGTAGAAATGTCCAACGGTACAACAGATCGGTTAAAGGTGAGGTCCTTGGTAGGGATTATACCACTGTTTGCTGTAGAAATCATCCATAAAGATTTGTTTGAAGAGCTCAAGCATTTTAAAATTAGGGCGGCAGAAATCGTAAGGACTAGACCAGATTTGGCTTCCCTGGTATCCAATATTGAAGAATATAACCAGGACGGAAATTACCTGTTCTCCATTATGCGTGGTTTTAGGCTGGAAAAGCTTTTGTATAGAATGTTGGATGAAAATGAATTTTTATCTGAATTTGGTATTCGCTCGTTGTCCAAGTACCATGAAAAGCATCCGTATGTTTTTCAACATAATGGACATCACCAGATTCAATATGAGTCAGGGGAAAGCCGTTCCAACATGTTTGGAGGTAATTCCAATTGGCGCGGTCCTATTTGGTTACCTTTAAATTATATGATCGTACAATCATTAAGAAAGTATTATTCGTTCTATGGTGAGCAATATGTTTACGAATTTCCAACAGGTTCCGGTGTAAAGATGAATTTGAATGAAATAGCGAACGAAATCTCCAAAAGATTGATCAAGTTATTTCAGCGCAATGCAGATGGAAAGTTCCAATACCATTCTGATGACCGCCAGCATCTATTCACAAAAGATGAACATTTTAAAAACCAGCATTTTTTCTATGAGTTTTTTGACGGGGATTCCGGTAAAGGCTTGGGAGCATCGCACCAAACGGGATGGACAGCTTTAATTGCTAATTTGATCATGGAATTGGAGGAGAATTCCTAAGTTTTTTTAAAGTTTAAAATGTTGTATCTTAGGTACATCGGGCAATTAATGGCCGGTACAATTAACCAACATTTTATTGATGAAAAACGATACCATAACCATATCGAAGATAGTCAAAAATGTTTCCCAAAAATATAACGAAGGCTATTATACCGTCTGCTGGGTCAAAGATGAGATCAAAGGACTGGAAATTGATGGCGTCCTTTATCCAAACATGTCCAATTCCATATTCTTTTTGGACAAAAAAGTGAATTGGAAACTGTATATCAAAGATGACAATTCTAATTCTGGCTATATCCTTAACATGGCGGATGAGGTGCTATCCCACCCATTACTGAGTAAACTGCATATTAGTCAGATAAGGATGTTCAATACCGGTACGGTACCCTTACTTAAATTAAGTCCGGGAATTGAAAAACGAACACAGGCCATCTTGGAAATGATAGATGAGCTCTTGGGTTCTCATCTAAATAATAAGGAAGATGCATTGATATCGCTTTTAAATACCTTTTTTGTTTATTGTGATGGGCAATGTAATATAAAGACGATTGTAGATAAAAACCATACCAAGGCCAATATTGTATATGCTTTTAAACAAATGGTGGATCAACATTTGGCAAAATCGCACGAGGTATCTTTTTATGCTTCTTTATTGAATATTTCCACCAGATATTTAAATGAGTGCGTTCAGGAAGTTCTGAACGTAAGTTCCAAGAATATCATAATTGAACAATTATTGATCCGTTCCAGACATGCCTTAAAATTCACGAATAAAACCATTAAGGAAATTGGATATGAACTGGGTTTTTCTAACCCGGATTATTTTAGTTATTTCTTTAAAACCCAAACAGGAGTTAGTCCATCTGAACTAAGAAAGAGCGTTACTTCCTAAATTCTATGGTTATACCGTGATTTTCACATTTCTCCCATAACGTTTTATGGGTAATTTGGTTGAAAATTATATTCATGGACAGAAAAAAATTTATACAACAGTCAGGTAATGGGGTGGTTTTCACTTTATTGTCAGGGGTTATGTTCGGTCAAAAAAAAGGTATGGCGGTCAACTTGCCCAAGATGAATGATCCCAAAGTAATTAGGGATGCGGATGGCGATGTGTTCAATGTGATCGGGGATATACAGACCCATAAGTTATTGGGCGCAGAAACCGGGAATCAAATATTTGAATGGGTGGACAATGTGGAACCCGGGGTAGGTATACCTCCGCATATACATACCAAGGAAGATGAAATTTTTAGGGTGGTAAAGGGTGAGGTTGAAATTACCGTAGGTGGTAAGAGCGAAGTGCTTAAGGCCGGTGATATTGCTTTTGCACCAAAAAATATACCCCATACATGGAAGGTAGTAGGTACGGAAAAAGCAAAAATGATAACTTCCGCACTGCCCTCTGGAATAGAACTTATGTTTCAAGAATTAGCAGCATTACCGCCAGGACCTCCAAATTTTGAAAAAGTGGCCGAAATTTGTGCCAAACAAGGTATACGCTTCGTGTAATCCTGTAAAAAATACTTACGGTTTTTGTGGAGATAACGAGGTAAACGCATTTAAGGCAAAACTTCTGATCTTTGGGTCAGGGTCATTAAGATGACCTTCAACCATGGGCAGGAACTTAGGTTCTTTCTGTTGGGCTATGAGGTACAGAACGGCCAACTTAATCTTTAGGTCATTGCTCTGTAACAATAATTTAAAGCATTCCAATTCCGTTGGAATCTTATGCTTTATTTTTTGCAACTCCTCTTCGGACGATATATCCATGGCGCTTTCCTCTATTATGGGAAGCAATTTGCGCTTTAGCTCTCCGGTCAGCAAATTGTCCAAGAATTCTATGGCGTTTTGTTGGGCTTCTTGCTTTTGGCTCAGTAGCCCTTCATAGGCAATGGCGACATCCTTTTGTTGGTACCTTAGGCCCAAGAGTTTAAAAATGCGTTCCAGTCCTGTATCCAAACGGCGTTCCAAAAGTTCCAAAAGACTGGTACGGGCATCTCTCTCCGCATCAGTGATTTCCTTTTTGGATTTTGTTCTATTGCGATAGGAAATAATTATTTGGGTATGCATGGCAGATAAGGTTTGATGGTGCAATTTGCATTCATCAAATATTACGGAAACCACTTTATACCTATTAAATTTTAAATACGGATGACTGGCCCGTATGGCACTCAAGGCCCGTACTACTTCTACGCGTACCGTTAGGTCATTATCCGTTAATATACCCAGCAATTGATGGACGGATTCCTTGGAATGGAACGATTGTATTGCCGCTGGTATAAAACGCAGAACCTCCAAGGGCTGTTTGCGTTCTTGAACCTGTTTGCCCAGAAGGGGAATAATAGTAGGACCAAAAAGTTTAAACGCTTCCATGACCGTTGACCTATACTTTTTTTGGACCAGAAAAGGTATGATAAGTTGCACCAAAAACGAATCTGTTGCCGTGCCAATAGCTTTTATGGTCGTGCGTACTACATGCTCAATGTCATCGTACAGGTACGTACCCAATGTGTTGTAAAATAGGGGTAAATTGGCAATGCCTAAAATTTCAATTACCGCCTCTTTATAGCTATCATCCCTATCATTTATTTTGTCGATAGCCTTGGAAATGCGGTCAACCAAACCATAACGCTGTTTAAGGGAATAATTATTTTTGGCCGCCCTTGCTAGACAATAAAGCGCCGCCATGGCTATTCGTTCATTGTAATGTTCCAAATAGGCATCGAACACAAACGATTTGTCCTTGTGGGCAAAGCTAAGGATATAGGCCAAGGTTGCAATAGTGAGTTCACGATCATCAATAAGCAACAGTTCGGAAACCTTGGCGGTCATTGTTTTGGAATTTAAAAAGTATAGGTTTTGAATAGCGGATAATTTAACCTTATTGCTTTGGTGTCCTAACAACTGTTCCACATCTGCGGCAAAACGCTTGTCATTGATTTCCATGAGTTTGTCCAACATGAACAGAATTTGAGCTTCTGTACCGTTCGCAAATACCGTACGCATTCCCGAGACAACGGAAACTTTGGTGGTTGAAATTTTTTTGGTCTTTTTTGAGGAGTCCGTAAGCATTTCCAAATTGGACCTGAAGGTCTTGTAATACTCTATACGTACCTTGTAAATAAAGTACAGCCAAAGGCATACCAGTGCAATGATGAGTGCCCCGATATAGATAGAAGGTAGGTCCAGCCCACGGACTACAAATATCAAAAGGCATCCGGCAATACCGGTGGCCAAACTATCAACGACAACATCTATGAACGACTTGGTCCTATTTTTTAAATCGAAAGGCAGGGGTAGTGTCAGTAATTCTGAAGCGCTTTTATGAATGGACTGTTTTAGGACTCCATCCATCGCCTTGATGACCACAACGGCAGAAAGCTCGGGAAGCATTAAAAACAACATGCTTCCGCCAAAAATGCCCAATGGTAATAATAGTAAGGAAAAGCCAACGCCCCAAATACCTACGATCCTATGTGTAAAAAAAAGTTGAATGACCAAGGACAGCAGGTTGAAGGTAGAAAACCAAAATGCAAAAAATGCGGTCAATTCGTCCGCGTCCGTAAAGGCTGTGGAGGCAAATTCACTAAAGAGGTAATCTACCAATTTGGCCACCACTACACTTACCGATACAATGCAAGCTATATAGGTAAGGTGTTTTGATTTAAGAATAAGCCGTAACGGTGCCTCACTAATATTAGAGGCAGTTTTGTGTTTTTTGACGCTACCGTTCTTTTTTACCCGTATATGCCAGATTTTACGTAATAGGGGAATACAGAAAAAAAGGAGTAGGGACGCTACGAACATGAGGTTTTCATTGCCAATGAGCGGAGCTAGAATAGAGGTAAGGTAACCCCCAAAAATACCACCGATGATGGCACCTGAACCTATAAAGCCAAACAACCTTTTAGCTTCCCTGATATTGAAGACCAAGTTGGCCAACACCCAAAATTGGGAAGCGGACAGAACGGCATATATGGCCACCCAGATATAGAAAAAATAGAGTAATATACCGCTAACCACATTTAATGACAATAGTATTCCCAACCCTATCAAGATGATTATGGAACTGATCAGGGTGGTCTCAATGACCTTTTTTAAGGGAAATTTGGATACTGCCCTAGAATAGAAATAGGATGTTGCCACGGCCGTAACGGCCACTAAAAGAAAGGCGAACGGTAATTGTTCAATACCCAATTCAGACAGGAACAGGGCATTTACAGTGGGTTTAATGATCAGTAATACGGCAATGACCAAAAAAATGTAGGCGAGCATCCAAAGTGAAACCTTGAACTCGCCTTCACGTACATCGAATATTTTTTTGATCAATCTTTCTACCATGCAGAAAAAGGGTTCTTTGTTCCAAGTCCTAAAGTACAGGCTTTTTCAACACCTTTTCAATGGGTTTTACCAAATCCCTTATAATTTGTTCCCCATTGGCGTCATCTATCAACGCTACCAATATGTATCTTCTGTTATTGTCTTCTCCCCAAACCAATATGGAATCTGAGTGGTAGGTTCTCCATGAACCTGATTTTCTGAACAAACGGGCATTGGGTGCGATCTGGTCCAGGGTATTTACAAATTTATGGTGCAGTTCCGGATCTTCCATAATATCCAACATTTGTTTGGACCTTTTTCGGTTTACCAATTTACCATTGGCTAAAAGATAATAGTACCTGCATACCTGGGTAACCGATGCCGCATGGCTTAAATTTTTTAAGGGTTCACGATTGGTGTCCCCGCCACTTCCATAACGTTTTCCAACCCATAGTCCGCCTCCTTTTTGCTCATCGTAAAAAGCATATTTAGGATCAGTCATCACCGCTTCCAATTTTTCATAACCTACGCGATCAATCATACGGGTAGAAGCCGCATTGTCAGATTTACTGATCATTAAGCGCATATCCTTTTTAATTTCCGCAGTTTCCTTTAATTCCCCTTTTTCAATAGCATCCATCGAGGCCAATAGTATGGCAATCTTGGGAAGGCTTGCCGCATACATCATATGGTTGCCGTTAACGCGGGCAAAACGAACTTTTTCCGGATTACTCAGATCCACCAAACCAACCGCCATTTTCTTTTGTATGATAAGGTCGTTCCATTCTGGATGCGAGGTAAGTTCATCCCTTAAATTGGTCTGCAATGAGCTATCCAATAATTTTTGCAAGGGCCTGATCTTGGAATTGTCCATACGAAGAGGTAACTCATCTTGGGCATACATTAACGTGCTGGACAAAAGGGTAAAAAGAAAAATTAACGAGGTTGATTTCATTGATTTGTTGCCTATTTTAAAAAAGTAGTCAAAATTAGCTAAAGCGCTTATTGTGCTACTGTTAAAATTTGAATTAATTGAGAACAGGTTTCACATAATAAAATCGCCTATTGCCAAGTGCCACCATAAATATTGATGTTAATTTTTAAATTTATTTCGATTATTGGAGTACCTATGCAAGCTTAAATTATGGTATTTTAATACTATTATTCTAAAGGGGTAATCAAATTAATTACCGTATATTAAAAAAAGAATTTTTATATAGGTATGAATCTTAAAGACGGTGTAAAAACGGCTGAAAATAAAGTGTCCGCAGAGGCACGTAGGCTCAGTGATATGGTCAAGGATACCCGTAAATCCTTGGTAGACCGTTTGGAATGTTTTGAGGACATTATAAGTTTAGAGGTAGGTGATACAGGGCTTCACCGTGCAAAAACCTTGGAGCGGGAGTTTGATGTACGCCAATTGTACCTAAAGTATGAAGGAGATAATCCTACCGGAACGCAAAAAGACCGCATAGCCTTTGCTCAGTTATACGATGCGTTGAGAAGGGAGTTTACTATTGTAAGTTTGGCTACTTGTGGCAATTATGGCGTTGCTATGGCCCTGGCTTCTGATTTGGCCGGGATTGCTTGTAAAATTTACATTCCGGAGAGTTACCATACGGACCGTGTAATGGAAATGGAGGCCTTGGGTGCGGAAATAATTCGTATACCGGGAAGTTATGAGGATGTGGTAACGGAAAGTTCTAGGTTGGCGATTGAGAATGGTTGGTATGACGCCAATCCCGGCGGAGCCAATACCCCATTACAAATATCGGCCTATGCGCAGATTGCCCAAGAGATTTTTGAGGATTTGGGCGATGCACCTAAATACTGCGCCATACCGGTATCCAACGGAACCTTGTTCGCCGGAGTTTATAGGGGCTTTGTAAATTTGTATAAACGAGGCAAGACATCACGAATACCAAAAATGATCGCTGCATCTTCGTCCCATAAAAATCCTATTGTTGAATCCTATCTGCAGGGCTTGCGCCATTGTAAAGATTTAAATCCCACGGTTATCAAGGAGACCAAATACAATGAACCTTTGATCAATTGGCATAGTTTTGACGGGGAGGAGGCGCTTTATGCACTATGGGAATCTGAAGGAGAGGCATTCAATATCAGTGACAAAAAATTAAGGGAAATGACTTCCCTATTATATAAAAAGGAAGGGTTCAGAATTTTACCGGCATCCACTGCGGGGTTGATCGGTCTTCTGGAACTGGATGAAAAAATGAATTTTGAGCCTGACCGTTTTGTGGCCGTGCTCACCGCAAAAAATTAATACGAGAGATGAAAAAAGTGATAGATGGTAAGGCTCTGGTGTACTGTGAAGGTGCCTTTAATACGCCCAATGGAAAAACCGCCCATGGTTTGGTCCGTTTTACGGAGCGCTACGAGATAGTTGGAGTCCTAGACGAAAAATATGCGGGTAGGGATGCCGGTGATGTATTGGACGGTAGACCTAACGGAATACCCGTTTTTAAAGACATTGAAACGGCCATTTCAACACTTGGCGCAACCAATCAGTTGCCTAGTTATTTGGTCATTGGCCTTGCGCCAGATGGAGGCCGATTGCCTCTAGTGGCCAAATCTACGATCAAGGCAGCATTGCAACAGGGTTGGAACGTAGATAGCGGTCTACATGATTTTTTGACCAATGATCCGGAATTGGTGGCTTTGGCCAACGAGAAAAAAGTAACGATCAGGGATATCAGAAAAACGCCGGATCGCGATAAACTCCATTTTTTTACCGGGGATATCGAAAAAGTGGAATGTTTAAAATTAGCGGTATTGGGTACCGATTCTGCTTTAGGCAAACGGACCACAGCTTGGATTTTGGTACATGCATTCCGTAAGGCGGGCAAAAAGGCCGAAATGATCGGAACGGGACAAACCGGCTGGATGCAAGGTGCAAAATACAGTATGGTCATGGATAGCTGTATCAATGATTTTGTTTCTGGCGAGATAGAACATGCCGTGGTGAGTGCCTACAAGAATGAGGATCCGGATGTTATTGTAATTGAAGGCCAAGGTAGTCTTATGAACCCGGCGTATCCTGGTGGTTTTGAAATTCTGGCCGCAGGAAGACCGGATTATGTCATTCTGCAACATGCGCCCAAACGTATGGAATATGACGGTTTTCCCGGATATAAAATGCATTCGCTAGAAGAACAGATCAATGCAATACAGGTAATTTCAGGTAAGGAAGTCATTGCCATTACCGTGAATCATGAAGGAATGGAAAAAAGTGAAATCTTGGACGTTTGCAAGGCAATTACCCTAGAGACCAAATTGCCGGCCTATGATGTGTTGGAGTATGGGGCAGAAGACCTGATTGCACTTTTAATGACCAAACTTAAATGAGAATAACCCATATTTCATATGAGCGTTTGGACCTTAAACTTTCCGATCCTTATACCATTGCGTACGAGACTATTGATCGCACTAGTAATTTTATCCTGAAAATTGAAACCGATGGTAAAATTGTTGGGTATGGTTGTGCCGCTCCCGATCCTGTGGTCACCAATGAATCTCCGGCGGAGGTTACCCATGCCATTAAAAATATCATTATTCCTTATTTGATAGGGAAAGACCCATTTACTTATGCCTTATTGTTGTTGGAGTTAAAACAGTTATTGGGCAAACGTTCTTCTGCCTTGGCCATGGTAGACCTGGCATTGTTTGATATAATGTCCAAAAAGGCAGAAGTACCTTTGTATAAATTTTTGGGAGGATACCGTAACCACATTGCCACAAGCATTACTATTGGTATAATGGGGGTAAATGAAACCTTGGCCTATGCGGGTACATTTATTGAGCAGGGTTTTACGATTTTGAAAATTAAAGGCGGTAACGATCTTGAAGAGGATATTGCTAAAATGCGGATGCTGCATGAAAAATACCCGGATATAGCTTTACGATTTGATGGTAACCAAGGTTATTCCGTTAAGGAATCGGTAGATTTTGTCAAAGCGACCGCAGCGATTGGGATTGAAATTTTTGAACAACCCACCAAAGTGGAATCAGAGGAACGATTGGGTGAAGTTACCGATCAAGTTAGTATTCCCGTTATGGCAGATGAAAGCCTAAAAACATTGACAGATGCCTTTCGTTTGGCACAGAACGAACGTGTGGATATGGTCAATATCAAACTTCAAAAAGTTGGGGGTATCTGGGTAGGAATGCATATTAATTCCGTGGCAAAGGCGGCCAAGCTAGATGCCATGGTTGGTTGTATAGACGAGTGCGGATTAGGTATAGCTGCAGGTTTGCACTTTGCCTTATCAAGGCCTAACATAGTATATGCAGATTTAGACGGTCATTTAGATATTATAGATGATCCTTTTCATGCTATTTTTAAGTTGGAAAAAGGAATTTTATATCCTACCGAGCAATATGGATTGGGTTTTTCAGAGGCTAGTTTGTAATACCTGAAATTTGGGTATTCATAGGTGTTTTGGAATTGTATCTACAGTTGACTAATATCAATTTTAAAAAGTTCAGCAGCATTTTTCCAAAGAATGAGTTCTTTCTTCTCGTTTGATAAATCAAGTTGATCCATGAATTTTAGATACGATTTCATATTCGAAATAGGCCAATCGGTACCATAAAGTAGGTATTTAGGGTCGCCAGCATAAGTAATCATTTCTTCGATTTCCTTTTTCATGTAGCGTTCAAACTTATCTGAGAAATCACCCAAAACCAATCCGGATATATCTGCGTAGACATTTTTGTTTTTATAAACGACCTCCATACAATCCTTGATCCACGGATTACCCACATGGCAAATCACGATTTTTAACTCTGGATAGTCAACAGCCAAATCATCAATATGAATAGGGTGGGAGTATTTAATTTTACCAGTTGGGGCATAGGTGTCACCAGAATGAAACATTACAGGTACATCATATTCAATCGCCATTTCATACATTAATTTGAAACGAATATCATTCGGGTAAAATGGCTCATAACCTGGGTAGAATTTTAAGCCTTTAATGAATCCTTTTTCAAGGTAATCGCTAATCTCAATAACATCTCTGTGGTTATAGTGTAAGTAACTAATACCTGAAACCACCCCAAGATTATTATACCCTTTTATAGCTTCTACAACATGTTTGGTACTTGGTCTATGTTCATTGACTTTATATGACGTGAGTACTAAAGAATAATCAATGTTATTATCCTTCATGTTTTGTGAAAGCTTGTCTAAACTTTCGTTTAATGACACCACTCTATCTTCATGATAGTTGTTTATATGGGTATGTACGTCTATAATCATTTGTTGTTATATTTATAAAGGATTTTTAAAAGTTTAATCTTCAAAACGCATTCTGTCATTAGATTGATATAAACTATTAATTTTTTCACCTGTTTCAATCAGTAATTTTTCAATCAATTTATTTTTTATCCCTAAGATTCTGTAAACATTTATTTTAACAACAGTTTCAATAAAAAAAGAGGCATATAGCATATCGAATTCATCAAAAATATTTTTACTATTTCCTCTGTGTACAAGATAGTTTCTAGTTTTTACGATTTTCGATATGTAATTTTTCACATTTTGATTTTCAGGAAGTAAATGTGAAAAATCAGCTTCATAATTAGTTAATCTATTCCGAAAGTTAGGTTCATTTATATGTGCTAAGTTATTTTCTATCAATTTCCTCAAATCATTATTTTCAATTGATTTTAATATATTTTCCTTAATAGATTTGAATTCAGACTTATCGAATAGTTTGTAATTATTGAATCTTCTATGTAATGTTTCAATCGCAAAACAATTATTTAGAAAATAATTTTCATAACTTAATTGAGTATTGATTGTTTTTTCTAAAATTAATTCTATGCTTGTGTGTAAGTCCTTTTTGTCAAACCAATTATGGATGATTTCGTTCAATTCTAATTTAATATCCTCAAACGTAATTTTTGGATTTATATAGGATGGAGATCCTAACGAATTACTACCTGCCCAAAAAAGGGTGATGCCTAACTCCTCTTTTCTATTGAAAGTTGTGTCATCAATTTTAGTATCTCTATTGGATAAAATAAAAAAAATTTTTTTTAATTCTTTTATTAAATGGAGGTAATCCCAAACATTAATATCTTTATTTAAAGAGCTGATTTTTAAACCAATATTTTCTTTGAAATTGATTTCATTAAATTCTCTCTTTAAACTTATATTGTGGGAGGGAAAAATTTCTATTGTATAATTATCTGATTTATAAATGGTGATTCTCTTAACCTTTTTAATTGATAAATCTTTTCCAGTAAAGTTTATAGACGAAATTTTGGTCCAATCAAGTAAACCTGACATCTTTATATTTACATTGTCGAAATAAATAGACTCGGGCTTATGAATATGTCCACCCTTAAATAAGTATTCTACATTATACTTCTTAATTATTCCGCCTGCACCACTGGACCTTGCTGTGTTTTGACAATTTACTAAGGTGATTTTTCCAATTCCATTGAAAATACCAATAATTGTTTTTATGTTATTGAAATTGCGTTCTGTTGAAGGAAACTCTATTTCTATATTATCTTGTGATATTGAAAGTCTAACAGAATCAATAAAATCGACTTTATTATAAGGCGAAACTATTTTTCCAATATAATTCTCCATTCACGTTCTATTTAGGTCATAATGAGCTAACATTTTTTAATTAAACCGCTCTCTGTACCACCTCAAACACCTTATTGGCATCACATTTAATTGTCTTTGCCGGGTATTTAAGAATTAGGGCATAATCATGCGTTGCCATAAGAATGGTCCTGCCAGATTTATTGATTTCCTGTAAAACTTTCATGACCTCTACACTGGTTTGTGGATCCAAGTTTCCGGTAGGTTCATCGGCAATGATCAATTCCGGGTCATTTAATAAAGCACGTGCTATGGCAATTCGTTGTTGCTCACCACCAGAAAGTTCATGCGGAAATTTAAAGCCCTTTGTCTTCATGCCCACTTTTTCAAGCACGTTCAATACCTGGGTATCCATTTTGGCCTTGTCCGTCCATCCGGTCGCCTTTAGGACAAACAACATATTTTGATTAATGTTCCGGTCTGGTAAAAGTTTAAAATCTTGAAAAACAATTCCCAATTTTCTTCGTAAAAACGGAATATCCTTTTCCTTTAAGGTCTTTAGATCGAACTCCACAATATGGCCTTCCCCTTTTTGCAACGGTAGATCGCCGTACAAGGTTTTCATAAAGCTACTTTTGCCACTTCCGGTTTTACCGATCAGGTATACAAACTCTCCTTTTTCTATTTTTAAACTTACTTCGCTCAATACCAAACTTTCCTTTTGAAATATAGAGGCATCCTTAAGTTCTAAAACAATCTCTCCCATAGTGCTAATGTTGATATAAAAGTAATAAGTATCTATTGATTATAATGAACCCTTTTTCAAATTCTTTTCTTTTGCAGTGGTATTGCACATACTTAGGAACAATTTTTGCCGTTATCACATGTGATAACCGGTATATTTAAATAGTAACAGAACACTATGTTTAAAAAAATCACCGCTTTCTTTCCAATGGTGTTGGGTTTGGTTGCTTTGGCCACTGCCCAAGAGACTAAAATTTACACGCACGAACAGAAAGCTTTTCAAGACGCCTTAGCGCTTTACAACAACGAACAGTACCAAGCGGCACAAACCATTTTCAATAAGGTCAAAGTGTCCACAAAAGATGAGGAGACCGCTGCCAATAGTGCCTACTATGCAGCCAATGCGGCAGTGCGGTTAAATCAAATTGGTGCAGATAGATTAATGGAGGATTTTGTTGAAAAATATCCTACCTCTACTAAACGGAATTCCGCTTTTGCCGATGTGGCCGAATACTATTTTCAAACGGGAAAGTATCCGTATGCCTTAAAATGGTACGATAAGGTGGACCAAGGTTCATTATCACGTGGAGAAATGGACAAGTTCAATTTCAACTACGGGTATTCCCTGTTTTCATCACGCAAAACAAAACAGGCCGAAAAATACCTTGAAAAAGTCACCACATCACCTGTTTATGGTTCGCAGGCCAAATATTACCTAGGCTATATCTCATATCAGGAAGATGATTATGAAACGGCCAATGAACGTTTTGACCAAATTACCGATCAAAACGTATTAGAGGAAAAACTGAGCTACTATCAGGCAGATATGAATTTTAAGCTCGGTAAATTTGAGGAAGCCATTGCCTTGGCCAAAAAACAATTGCCAAAATCTGACAGAAAGGAAGTTTCTGAACTCAACAAGATCATTGGTGAAAGTTATTTTAACCTTGATCAGTATGAAAACGCCATTCCTTATTTAAAGGAATATAACGGCAAAGGGGGTAAATGGAGCAATACGGACTATTACTATCTTGGATATGCCTATTACAAAGGCGGGGACTATGCAAATGCCATTGCCCAATTCAATAAAATTATAGGCGGTACCAACAGCGTGGCTCAAAATGCATACTACCATTTGGCGGAATGTTATTTGAAACTGGATAAAAAGCAGGAAGCATTGAATGCCTTTAGAAATGCTTCGCAAATGGACTATAATGCAGAGATTCAGAAAGATGCATTTTTGAATTATGCACGTTTAAGTTATGAAGTGGGTAATGCTTACGAGGCGGTACCTGCGGTAATAACAAATTATTTGAAAACCTATCCTAATGATGAGCATCAACAAGAAATGCAAACTTTGCTTGTAGATTCTTACATCACATCCAAAAACTTTGCGGGCGCAATGCAGTTATTGGAGGAGAACAGAAATTATGCCAGTAAGATCGTTTACCAAAAAGTGGCATATTACAGGGGTATTGAACTGTATATGGAGGGCGATTATATGGCAGCTTCCGATAGTTTTGGCAAATCACTTGCAAGTGCGGAAGATATGCTGTTCAAGGCAAGGGCAAATTATTGGAAGGCCGAAGCCGATTATAACAGCAATAAATTTGATGAAGCGGCAAAGGGTTTTATGGCCTTCAAGAACAATCCATCCGCAAAAAATACCGAAATGTACAAGGATATAGACTATAATTTGGCATATGCCTTTTTTAAGCAAAAGGAGTATACCAATGCCATTACCTATTTTGGGTCATTTGTAAAAAACAGGGATGTAGAGGTAGAAAAATTGCACGACGGGTTTTTAAGGTTGGGAGATAGCTACTATGCTACCAGTAAATATTGGCCGGCAATAGAAACTTATAACAAGGCCCTTGAACTGACCGGACCGGAGAAAGATTACGCTGCTTACCAAAAAGCCATGAGCTATGGTTATGTTGACCGTAGTGCCAGTAAAATTGAAAGTTTAGAAATGTTCGTGGCACAATATCCACGTTCCAGTTTTAAGGACGATGCGCTTTTTGAACTGGGGAACACCTATGTTGCCCAAGGTAAGGAAAGTGACGGATTGGAAGCTTACGATAGATTGATCAAGGAATATAGGGGTAGCTCATTAGTGCCACAAGCCTTGATGAGGCAGGGTTTGGTGAATTACAATGCCAACCGCAACGATGCCGCATTGGTAAAGTTTAAAACGGTTGTTCGTGATTTTCCTAAAACCCAAGAGGCTATACAGGCAGTGGCTACCGCAAAATTGGTCTATGTAGATCTGGGCAGGGTAGATGAGTATGCAGAATGGGTTCGCGGTCTTGATTTTGTTGAAGTGACCGATGCCGAGCTGGACAATGCAACCTTTGATGCCGCACAAAAACAAAATCTGGACAGAAATATAGATGCGGCCATACGTGGGTATACCAATTATATTCAACAATTTCCAAACGGTCTACATGCGCTTGATGCCAACTTTAGTTTGGCCCAACTCTACTTTGGTAAAGGAGAAAAAGATAAGGCACTTCCTTACTATAAATATGTGGCGGACCGTAGTACTAGTGAGTATGCCGAACAAGCCTTGACAAGGGTCTGTGAGGTATATATTGGTAAGGATGATTATGCAACCGCAATGCCGTATTTGTTAAAATTGGAAAACCAGGCCAACATTCAACAGAACAGGACTTTTGCCCGTTCCAATTTAATGAAAGGCTATTATGGACAGCGCAACTATGAAAAAACATTGGAATATGCGGATAAGGTTTTGGCCACTTCAAATATTGATAACCGTATTAAGAGTGATGCGCAAATTATGATCGCACGTTCCGCCATAGCTACCAATGACGAGACAAAGGCAAAAGCTGCGTATGCAGAAGTATTAAAGATTGCATCTGGAGCCACTGCTGCAGAGGCATTGTATTATGATGCCTATTTTGAGCATAAGGAAGGATCGTATGAAAATTCTAACATTGCCGTACAAAAATTGGCAAAGGACTACGCTACCTATAAGGAATGGGGCGGTAAAGGGTTGGTTTTAATGGCCAAAAACTACTATGCCCTTAAAGATGCCTACCAGGCTACCTATATTTTGGAAAGTGTCATAAACAATTTTGGACAGTATCCGGAAATCGTGGAAGACGCCAAAGCGGAGTTGGCAATCATTAAATCTAAAGAGTCCCAAAGTAATTCATCGGTTAATCCTAATTAAACATCATGTACACCAGTAAAAGAACACCTATGTACAATAAATATATTATTGCCTTAATTTTTCTGTCCCTTGGCATGCAAATTGGTTTTGCCCAAGATGATGAGGACAATGATTTGGGCACGGAGACAGTAACGGTTACAAAAGCATATACGCCAACCGTGTCAGACGCATTTAAAATTAAATCGGTTCCCAATTTGAACGATTCTATCGTTTTGCAAAAGAAACCCATTACCTATAGTATTTTTTCGGTACCTGTAGCATCTACCTTTACACCTTCAAAAGGAACGGCGTCTACCGTAGAAAAACTACCACCACCACAGTTATTTAATTCCTATGCCTCTTTTGGAGCGGGTAACTATGGCAATGTGCTAGGTGAGTTTTACACAAGTAGGACCATTAATAGGGATGAGAATTTTGATATAGGTTTTAATCACCTATCATCTCGTGGTGGAATTAAAGATGTGGAATTGAAAGATACCTTCTACGATACAAGATTGGATGCATCATATGCAAAACGTGACCGTGATTTGGATTGGGGAGCGGCTATTGGTCTGCAACATCAATTATACAATTGGTACGGAATACCTGAAGGGGAATTTAGCGATAGTGAGCTGAGCGGTATAGATGAAACACAAAATTATTTTATGGGTGAAGCAGGTGCCCATATAAATGTAGAGGACGCTTATTTCAAGAGAGCGGATATAAAGTACCGTAGGTTTTTTGATGCGTTAAGTTCAGGAGAAAATAGGGCGATTTTAACGACTGGTTTTGAATTCCCCATGAATGAAGAGGCTTTTGGCGTTAAGCTAAAAGTTGATTATGTTGGGGGTTCTTTTGCTAACGATGGCTATGGCCCTGCCGTTAATTCTTCACCAATTGACTATAGTAATTTACAGGCAGGCATTAATCCGTCATTAAAAATGCTCCGTGATGATTTGTCTTTAAATCTTGGTATAAATGTGGTGTACGGAATGGATTTGGAAAACAGCGAAAGCAACTTTTATATCTATCCAGCGGTAACGGCATCTTACAGATTATTAGATGAATCTGTTATTGCTTATGGTGGTGTAACCGGAGAATTAAAGCAAAACTCGTATTATGATTTTGTGGAAGCCAACCCGTTTGTGTCACCAACATTGCTTGTAGCGCCAACCGATAGTCAATATAATGCCTATGTTGGATTTAAAGGGCAACTGTTACCTAATTTAAGTTATAACATTAAAGGATCGTATGCGGCAGAAAATAGAAAACCGTTATTTATATTAAACCCACAAGAAGATTCTAGAAGTGAAGATAACGGATATTTTTTAGGGAATTCCTTCAGGGTGTTTTATGACGATATAAAAACCCTTGGAATCTTTGGGGAACTAAATGTAGATGTGAACCGTAATTTCACCTTAGGTGTCAATGCCGAAGTGTATGACTATACCACGGAAACGGGTAACCCCGCCTGGAACTTACCTAATTTAAAAGCCTCATTATTCATGGATTATCAAATTGGCGAACAATGGTTTATGGGGGCCAATCTGTTTTATGTTGGAGAAAGAGAAGATTTTGCAAGCGATACAAATTCTGGTGCGGCCATTCCACAACCAGGTATAGATACCCCAATTACATTAGAAGGGTATTTTGATGCCAATGCACATGTAGGTTATAGATTTAACGACCAGCTTTCTTTTTTTGTAAAAGGGGCCAACCTATCAAACAATCAGTATCAGCGTTGGGCCAATTTTCAGGTCCAAGGTATTCAAGTGCTTGGAGGAGCTACTTATAAGTTCGATTTTTAGGACAAATTCCAAACATTTCAAAACCGCTAAACCGTATGGTCTCCATCTAAGTTTAGCGGTTTTTTCTTTTAATAAATATTTAACAATTGGATTAAAACCTTGCTTGCATATTCTCGTAGGTAGGGGTGCCCAACTATTAATTAATATAATCCAATTAAGTATGAAAAAATCAGTTTATTTATGTGCAATGTTAATTACATTGTTATTTGTTGCATCATGCAGTGATGATGATAATATGGAAATTCCAACCGCGGAAACTTGTGACGACGGCGTTATGAACGGTGACGAGACCGGTGTGGATTGTGGAGGTTCTTTATGTGAACCTTGTGAGGACGGTATGACCGTTTTAGGTCGTAGAACAGACCTTTTTGTTACCAATAACAATAATGGTAACATTTCTAAATTTAGTATTACAGGAGATTCGTTGGTTACCTTGGTCACTACTACTACAGCGGCAGAAGGTATCTATTATGACGCATCTTCGGATATTGTGGTACAGGCATCAAGGTCCGCTTTATTATTGGAAGCTTTTTCAGAAGTATCTACGCTTATGGACGGTACAGTCGTAACACCAAGTGGTACGGGTAGTGCAGATCTGGAAAGCCCAAGGGAACTGGCAGTTAATGGTTCTACCTACGTAGTGGCAGATAATGGTTCCAATAGATTTTTTGTTTATGAAATGAACGGTACGGGATTGTCCTTAACGAACACTGTTGAGGTACCATTTCCGGTATGGGGTATTGCCTTTAAAGGAGATGACCTATATGCCGTAGTGGATACAACAGGAGATTTGGCCGTATTCTATAACTTTCTTTCAAATGCTACGGATGGTATAGTTAGACCATCAAAAAGAGTTACAATTGAAGGTATTGTAAGAACGCACGGTATTGTGTACGATGGGTCTGATGATGTTATGGTCTTGACCGATATTGGTGATGCTGCAAATACTTTAGATGATGGTGGATTTCATGTCATTACCGATTTTTCTTCCAAATTTGATGCACTTTCAGATGGGGAATTGCTACCGGTAGGAATGCAGGTACGTGTTGCCGGACCATCTACTTTAATGGGTAACCCAATTGACGTTGCTTATGATTCAGAAACTGATGCAGTGTATATTTCAGAAATTGGTAATGGAAAAGTTTTAGGTTATACAGATATAGGCTCCGGTGGTAATCTAACCCCTTCTTTTAATAAGGATTTACCGTCTGCATCCTCTATATATTTCAGTAGTGATGAAACTGATGGTAATACCGGCGATTCTACTACTGCTAGGTCAACTAGCTTATATGTAACAAGTACTGCAAATGGTAATGTTAGTGTCTATAATGCCAACGGAATGTTGACTAAAACAGTAGTTACAGGTTCAGATTCTTCTGAAGGTATTTATTACAACGCCATGAACGATGCTATTATACAAGCGTCAAGGTCAGGCATGGCTTTGGAGTATTATGGAAGTTTTGCTGCGGTTACAGATTTAGCAAATTTAGTTGCTGATTTTACCGGTGGTTCAGATTTAGAGAGCCCAAGGGAGATTGCCGTTTTTGGTAATAAGGTAGTTGTTTCCAGTAATACTGAAAACAAGTTTTATGTATACGAGTATAATGGTTCAAGCTTTAATTTGTTGAATACGTTCGATGCAGGTTTCAATACTTGGGGCATAACCTTTATGGGGAACACTTTATTGGCTGTAGTGGATTCTACGAGCGATCTGGCGGTCTATGAAGACTTTTTGGCTACGAATACTACAGACGGGGCCATTACACCTACTAAACGAATTACTGTTGATGGTATAGTTAGAACACATGGTATCGATTATAGTGAAGCTGATGATGTATTGGTAATGACAGATATAGGGGATGCTGCTGATGCTAATACCGACGGTGGTTTTCAGGTAACCCAAGATTTTTCAACTAAATTGGGTGCTATTGAAAATGGAGGTGCACTGGCACTTTCTGAGCAGACAAGGGTAGCAGGTTCATTGACACAAATGGGTAATCCTATAGATGTGGCCTATGATCATAATACAAAAACGGTGTTCATTGCCGAAATTGGTAATGGTAAGGTTCTCGGATTTTCAGATGCCTTGAATGCAAATGGTAATATTGCGCCAGCGGTCAGTAATGACCTTGCTTCTGCTGCATCGTTATATCTGTACAATAACTAAAAGGTTTTTGGTTAGGTTTTGGATTGTTGAAAATGCCTTTTCCATATTTGGGAAGGGCATTTTTTTGTTTTAGGTATAGAAAACTTTCCTATGGACACTTTTTACTACTTTAGGGTGCAATACCGACCCAATGTTGTTGAACACACTAAATAAAGTAATAGTTCTACTCTTGTTATTTGGCAGTACTACTGTTCTTGGCCAGAACGTAGTGGTAAATCCAAGTTTTGAAAAATTTGTTCAATGCCCGGTCAAGCTTGGAAACCTAGCTCAAGATGTTAGCGATTGGAATATGCCTACCCTTGGTTCTACTGATTATTTTAATGGCTGTAGTACCGCAATGGGGACACCCAAAAATTTTAACGGTCAACAGTCCGCAGATTTTGGGAAGGGCTATGTAGGGTTTTATATGTTTGCCCCGGATAATTATAGGGAATATATTCAGGGCAAGCTGTTTTCTACCTTGGATAAAGGCAGACGTTATACGGTTACGTTTTACATTAGTCTGGCAGAACGGTCAGATTTTGCAGTGAAGCAATTTGGTATACGTTTTTCTGAATTTCCGGTGTCCATAGAGACCTCAAAAGTGCTATCAAATATGCATTTTTCAAAAGTAGAAGGGGATACTTCCAATAAACTGGAAATTAAGTATTCCAAATTTTTTGCGGATGAGGTTGAATGGGTAAAACTTTCAAAGGAATTCGTTGCTAATGGAACAGAAAACTTTATCATCATCGGTAATTTTTACAACGATCGGAGAACACAAAAATATCAGACCAAAAGAAAATTGACCAAGGGGTCTTATTATTATCTTGATATGGTTTCGGTTACACCTATCGATAGCTTGGACCGGTCCACTCCCAATTATGAATTGGATAGTGTTCATGTTTTCAAGGATGTTCATTTCAATTTTAATAAAAGCACCTTTAAAACCGAGTATCAGCAAGAATTGAATGGTATTGTGCAGTATTTAAAAAACAATCCTAATTTAAAAATCACCATCACCGGCCATACAGATTCCATAGGAACAGAGATATTCAATAAGGAATTGTCCCTAATGAGGGCAAAGGAGGTAGGTCGCTTCTTAACCGTAAATGGAATTCAAGGAGATAGAATTCATATTCAGGGTCATGGTAGTGCTAAACCTATAGCTTCTAATAAAACAAAAGCCGGTAGATTGCTCAACCGGCGTGTAGAATTTATTTTGGAAAATTAATTAATAATCAGAATACGGGGTTGGGTACAACAAATCTTTATCTAATTTGTTCATATTGTTCTGGTATTTTTTCATGGATGAAATTTCTTTCCACTTGGGTGAATCGCTAAAATTTTTCCACAAGTCATTTCGTTTGTTCATATCCGAAAATGTAGTCATATACATAAGATTGGGCATGCGGTCACCAGAAATCACTTCTGCATAAAAAACGGCATTAAAGCCCAAACTTTCAAAAAGTTCAACCTCTCCACCTTCATTGAACATATGTACCTTGTTCTTGTACAGGGCTTCAGTAGGAGATTCGTAACTTCTTAGTTCATAGACTCTGTCCTTCCTTGGGCCTTCAACGGTAGTAGGTCTCATTTTGGGCATATCAGGGAAAGCACGCATTAACACGGAATTAATGCGCTCGTAAGGTGGATTGTCAAAACTAGCATTAATATAATCTGCACCTTGGGTTAAATGGGCTTTGTCCAATGCCAATAATTTCTCGGTGCTTTCAAATTCGGCAAGTGATTTATAAGGTATTAAAATGTATATTTTATTACTTGGTATAAACTTGTCGTTATGCATTTTAAATACACCTATGTGGGGTATACCCATTCTTTTTAAAGCAGGTAGGTACGCCTTTTCCAAATAGTGGTCCATACGTTGTTCTTGATCCTCGTTTTTTATGGTATAGGTTTTAAGTTCGTAGAACTCCCTTTCCTGTGCGTACCCTTGATTGGAACACGCCATCATAATGATTGTTGTTAATAGTAAGAATGATTTCCAAGTATTCATAGTTGAAATTTATGTTGTTAGGTTTAGAAAGTTAGGTATAAAATCTTTGACCTTAAATCTACCTTGTTTAAACTTTTTATAACGATTTTCTCAAGTTTCCTTAGGCCGTTAATTTTATGGGCTAGTGGCTATGGTGTATTTTTACTGTCAGTAACCAGCATATGTTTAACCACCTGTTTCAAAAGCAACTAATAGATCCCGCCAAAAGTCCCGTTTTTTATGGGTATGTTATTCTAGTAATAGGGACCATTGGTATTTATTGCAGTATACCCGGGCAGACTATTGGTGTTTCTGTTTTTACCGATCCGGTTAAAGATGCCTTGGGCCTATCTAGAAATCAGTTTAGTAATGCCTATATGATAGGTACCATTGTTAGCTCTTTGGTCATTGGTAGGGCAGGAGTATGGTTTGATGTTTATGGGGCGCGCTATGTAGCTTTTTTTGCGGCTCTTACTTTAGGGTTGACCCTATTTTTATGCTCATGGTCAGCGTCCATGAGTACGTATATTAAGGAGTTGTTATCCGTTGATACCTGGGTTGTGCCGTTTGTATTAATGACTATATTATTTTTTATGTTACGCTTTGCCGGTCAAGGTGTATTGACAATGGCATCCAGGAATGTAATAATGATCTGGTTCGATAAAAATAGGGGTAAGGTCAATTCTTTTAGTAGCGTTGCCCTTTCTTTTGGTTTTTCGTCTTCACCCTTATGGATCAATGGTTTGATCGAAGGTTATGGATGGTCGCAAACTTGGCAGTTTTTGGCCTTAGGATTATTGTTCTTTAGCATATTGATATTCCTTTTTTATAAAATATCACCAGAAAAGCACGGTTTGCTGCCCGATGGTGTCAATCATTTAAATACGCAAGAGCAACGGAAAACTACCGTGCCCAAACAATTTACGTTAGAGGAAGCCAAAAAAGAGCGTGCCTTTTGGATGTACGGACTTACCTTGGCCTTTAATAGTTTTTTTATCACGGGCCTTACTTTTCATATTGTTTCCATTTTTACCTTACAAGGATTTGTAAAGGAAGATGCCATTGCAATTTTCTTGCCCGGCTCTGTTGTAGCGGTAACCGTTTCTACTTTGTTTAACTTTTTAAGTGATTATTTACCCTTAAAATTATACCTCTATTTAATGTTATTGGGCGGTATTTTGGCCTCATTGGGGTTTTTATTGTTATCTACTCCAGTTGGTGTACCTATGCTAATTGCTGGCTTTGGCACACTTGGTGGTTTTTTTGCGGTATTGAATGCAGTAGCTTGGCCTCGTTTCTTTGGTAGGACACATTTAGGGAGTATAACAGGTAAAATTATGAGTTTTTTGATATTGGCAAGTGCATTGGCACCAAGCGTGTTCAGTTTTTGTCTTTCTACTTTTGGCTCTTACAAAATGGTCGGCTTTTTAGGATTGGCCTTTTTGCTTTTTTTGGCCATTGGCTCAATTAAGGCTAATAATCCTCAATAACTTTTTGTTTAAAGCATTCTTCAAATGATTGAACTCTATAGGCATAATAGGTATTTCTTCAATGAATATAGACATTGAACGGTTAGGGTATTACAACATCTTTTGTACTATATTAGTATTTTATTGTAGGAAAAGGTGACCATAGTAAGTGCAGTTTATTTAAAGACTAAATCTTAAAAGTTTAAGTATGAATGAAATTATAACTTTTTTGCAGCAACTTTTTGACACATCTGATTGGCCGCCAAGATGGGTCTGTGGTAAATGGAGCGATTTTCATGGATGGCTGTACGTAGGTAGTGATGTAGCCATTTGGTTGGCTTACTTTATTATTCCTGTCGTAATAATTTGGTTTGTCCAAAAAAGACCCAAAGTGCCTTTTTTACCTGTTTTTTGGCTTTTTGCCGCTTTTATAATTTTATGTGGCGCCACTCATATTCTAGATGCAATAATCTTCTGGTGGCCAGCATATAGGTTAAGTGCTTTGGTACGGTTATTAACGGCAATAATAAGTTTTGCGACCGTATTTGCTTTGATCCGTGATTTGCCCAAATTGTTGGATGCGAAAGCACCAAATTCGGTAGATGATTTTGAAAATTCAAGATTAAGATTGGAATTGGAAGAAAAGGATGCTGAAATATCTCAGTTGAAAAAACAACTGAAAATATAGGTTTCGTTTATGGCCGATCAAAAAGCAACGCCTTTATATGTTAAGAATGCCATATTGTTTTCAATTGCGTTCTTAATTGCGGCAATAATTTACATTATAGATATTAATGTGCCTTCCAGCATTGCTATTGGGGCCATTTATAGTTTGGTTATATTATACAGTTGGATACTTCCCACAAAAAACATATCTATTTATATAGGAATTTTATGTACTATATTGATAATTCTGGGTATGTCGAAAAAATCAGCGTCCTTACCACAAGGAAGTCTAGAAGGGTTCAATACATTTATAGCCATAATAGTAGTTTGGGTTTGCGTTACTTTGGTATCGGCGGCAAAAAGTGGTTATGCAGGCTTGGAAAAGGTATTATCACTTCTGGAAAAAAAGGTGTTTGAAAGGACCAAGGCATTGTTAAAGAGCCAGAAGGAACTAGAAATCAGTGAACGTATCTATAGCTCCTTATATGAAAACTCCAATGAGATGCTGGCTAGTATTAAAAATAATAATGAGGTAATTCGTTGTAACGAAACCCTTGCAAACAAATTAGGGTATTCCAAAGATGAAATTTTAGGAAGGTCCATAGAGTTTTTACACCATGAAAATAGTTTGGCCAACTTAAGGAATTCCCTTAAGGGATATAACGAGGGTAAGAGTATCAAAAATGCGGAGCTTCAATTAAAAACTAATTCAGGTAAGGACATAGATGTAATTTTAAATGTCTCCTCATCAAAGAACAATAATGGTACCATAGCCTTTAAGCGATTTAGTTGGACCGATATTACTGAGCTCAAGAGAATTGAAAATGAACGGATTGCCTATGCGGAAAAACTTGAGGCTAAAAACAAGGAACTGGAACAGTTTGCATTCATAGCTTCACATGACCTACAGGAACCCTTACGGACGGTTACCAGTTTTTCTGAGCTATTATCAAATGAATATAGAACTCAATTTGACGAGACAGGAAAGGATAGCTTAAATTTTATTTTGGAAGCTACCGGAAGAATGCAGAATTTGGTCAAGGCATTGTTGGATTATAGCAGAATTGGAAAAGATGCAGAAATGCAACAGGTTAATTTTATAGAAATAATAGAAGATCTAAAAAAAGACTTAAGTTTAAAAATAACGGAAACCAATACACTCATTGAATATGATGTTGTGGATGTTGCGGTAATGGGATATAAAGATGAGGTACGCCAACTTTTTTTAAACCTTATTTTGAATGCCATAAAGTTTGGTAAAAAAGAAGTGAGTCCTATTATAAAGATAAGCTCCCTTAAAAAACAAAATGAAATACAGTTTTGTATAGCGGATAACGGTATTGGTATTTCCAAGGAACATCAACATAAAATTTTTAAAATATTCAAAAGATTGCACTCACGAAATGAATACGATGGTACGGGTATTGGCCTAGCCCATTGCCAAAAGATTATTGACTTGCATGGAGGCAAAATTTGGGTAGAATCTTCCTTGGGAAAAGGAAGTAAATTTTTCTTTACACTTAAAACATAACCATTATGATACCTTTAAAAAAGAAATTAAGTTGCATTTTGCTCATAGATGATGACCATGCTACCAACTATATCCATAAACGCGTAATCAACAAGGCAGAGATTACCGAGAAGATTGTTGATTTGGAAAGTGGGTATGATGCCTTAAAGTATTTGGAACAAACAGATTTTGAAGCATATCCAAGACCAGATATTATATTTCTTGACATTAATATGCCCGGCATGGATGGATGGGAGTTTTTGGAAGGTTATGAGAATTTAAGTGTTGAGCAAAGAAGTAAGATTATATTGGTAATGCTTACCACATCCTTAAACCCAGATGATAAAAATAAATCAGACTCCATTTCAACGATTGACGGATTTAAAAATAAGCCGTTGACCCATGAAATTCTTCAGGATGTTATAGATGAATACTTTGCGGATCATAAATAAATTAGGCTAAAGTTTAAAATCATGGAGTACGTATGTCCCAACATCGCTTATTAGCCAATGGCGGCATGTTAAATTAAGAATCAATTTTATAACGTTATTTATTACAGGGTAAACCACTTATCTTTACATAAAACAACCTTATGGATTTAAATTTGGCAGTATTGATAGATGGTGATAATATACCATCTGCATATGTAAAGGAAATGATGGAGGAAATTGCCAAATATGGTAATCCAACCATAAAAAGAATTTATGGGGATTGGACCAATCCGCGTTTGGGAAAATGGAAAAACGTGCTACTTGAAAATGCAATTACCCCGATCCAGCAATATGGATATACCCAAGGTAAGAACGCAACGGATTCAGCCATGATTATAGATGCCATGGATATTTTGTATTCAGGTAAGGTCAATGGTTTTTGTATTGTTAGTAGTGATAGTGATTTTACCCGTTTGGCAACAAGGTTGAGAGAGGCCGGTATGCAGGTATTTGGTATTGGCGAGCGTAAAACGCCAAATCCGTTTATTGTTGCTTGTGACAAGTTTATTTATATAGAAATATTGAAGAGTAGAACAGAGGAAGAGTCTATAGATACCAAAAACGAAACCCCGGCTACTAAAAATACGGTAGATAAGATTACGCCAAAAGCACTACGTTTTATAGCAACCACCATAGATGATGTCGCTGACGATGATGGGTGGGCCTTTTTAGGTGATGTAGGTAGTTTGCTGCAAAAAAAGCAACCCAATTTTGACTC
Source organism: Maribacter sp. MAR_2009_72 (assembly GCF_007827235.1). Lineage (NCBI taxonomy): Bacteria > Pseudomonadati > Bacteroidota > Flavobacteriia > Flavobacteriales > Flavobacteriaceae > Maribacter > Maribacter sp. MAR_2009_72. The sequence continues at coordinate 3,853,860 of NZ_VISB01000001.1, forward strand.
TAGAAACTATGGTTTTCAAAAGTTGACCCCATTGATCAACTCCATTCCTCATTTTGAAATTGAACGCAGGGAAGATTCTAAAGGACGTAAAAAACTTATTTACGTAAAGATTAAGGAAAAAAAAGCCCCTAAGTCTAAAAAATAACCGCTCCTAACATACGTATAGCGTCTCATAAAGCAATTGGTACATAAAATATTATGTTAAAACATACGTTTTAAGAACATAATTGAATGTTGAGTCCAATGCTTATAGCGCACATTGTAATTAAAATTATCGTTTTTCTTCAAGTTATACTACTTGCTCCATCTGTAATGAATGATAGTTTAAATTTAAAAAACGAAGATAAAATTGTAGCTGCCGGCAAGCATTCACCGGACAGTGCTTTGGGAGTTTGGCGCTTTTCATTTGGTAACGAAAATATCAGTGAAGTATATAAGGACGGCGTATTGTTCGTAACCAAACAAAATGGGAGCTATGATGTTGCTATGAAATTCAAAAATGGGGTTTTAACTGGTCAAGATGTTGAAATCAATGAGAACGCCATCAAATTTAATGTCAATATTGATGGGCTTGAACGAGTTTCATTTGTACTTCTTTTGGATGGCAATCGTATAGTTGGGGAAAGTTATTCAGCAAAAGGCGCTAGCAAGATTTATGGTAAACGCCAAGTGCCTGTGCGTTAAAGATTTAAATCTTTTTTAAAAAATTTCTTAGTTTTCAATATTATTTTGACATCTTTAAATGATGTTAACTATATTATTGTTCAACTAAACTTCCCAATTTTGAAAAAACTTATTCTTCTTCTTCTATTCGTTGTGATATCCGGATGTGAACATTTTAAAGAGAAGGTAGACCTTATCATCGTAAATGCCAATGTGTATTTGGTTGATGAAAATTTTGGTAAAGCCCAAGCCTTTGCGGTTCATGATGGTAAATTTTTGGCTGTGGGCAGTAATGATGAAATTAGGGATATATATACCTCTGATCAACTGATCGATGCGGATGGCAGAACAATTACACCGGGACTTATTGATGCACATTGCCATTTTTATGGTTTAGGGCTAAATCAGCAGGTGGTGGATTTAGTGGGGACCACAAGTTTTGATGAAGTATTACAAAAAGTCAGGGCATTCCATAACGCAAATCCTAAATCATTTTTAAGGGGCAGGGGATGGGACCAAAATGATTGGGAGGAAAAGGAATTTCCTACCAAAGCGGAATTGGATACCATTTTTCCCGATATACCTGTTGTTTTGGAACGGGTAGATGGTCATGCCTATTTGGTAAACCAGAAAGCGTTGGACATGGCCGGTATAGACTGGAGTACAAAGGTAAATGGCGGGGAAATTCAAAAAAAATGGAAAGATGGCTTTTCCGGTATTACCGGAGTTCTTATTGATAATCCTATGTTGCTTATAGATAGTATTATGCCTTTGCCGACCAAACAGGAAAAAATAAAAGCATTAAAGGATGCCGAACGAATTTGTTTGAATCATGGACTTACTACGGTAAACGATGCCGGTATAGATAGGGAAACAATAGAATTGATCGATAGTTTACAACAGGCCGGTGATTTGTCCATCAGAATATATGCTATGGTTAGCAATAACAAGGAAGATGTCGATTATTTTATCAATAAAGGACCTGTAAAGACCGATCTGTTGAACGTACGTTCCGTAAAAGTCTACGGAGATGGGGCTTTAGGTTCTAGGGGTGCGGCATTAAAACAACCATATAGCGATTTGCCGGCACACTATGGTGCTATGGTAACCTCTGTAGAGGAATTAAATCGTTTGGCCAATAAATTGGCAATTTCAGAATACCAAATGAATACACATGCTATTGGTGATTCAGCAAATATTGCGGTTTTAAGGGCCTATAAAAAAGTATTGGAAGGAACTACCGACAGAAGATGGAAAATAGAACATGCCCAAGTGTTGGAAACAACGGATTTTGACCTTTTTAAAGAAGGTATAATTCCTTCGGTACAGCCAACACATGCTACGAGCGATATGTATTGGGTAGAAGACAGATTGGGCGATCGTGTTAAAGGTGCCTATGCTTATAAGACCCTTTTGAATAAGGCGGGCATGGTTGCATTAGGGACTGATTTCCCTGTAGAGGATGTGAGTCCGTTTTTGACCTTTTACGCAGCAGTAGGTAGAAGGGATACCAGTGGTTACCCAGAAGATGGTTTTCATATGGAAGAAGCTTTGACCAGGGAAGAAGCTTTAAAGGGCATGACCATCTGGGCGGCATACTCCAATTTTGAAGAGAACGAAAAGGGAAGTATTGAGCCCGGTAAATTTGCGGACTTTGTCATTTATAGTGAAGATTTAATGACGGCCCCATTAGAAAATATACCCAATATTCGTGCGGAGCAGACTTTCGTAAACGGTATAGTACGTTAAAGAAATAAAAACCCCGGTTAAAACTTTAACCGGGGTTTCTAAATCGTATGGATAATTTACTTTAAAGCATAATAGGTACGGCTACCCTGATTTTATCCCAACCCATTACCATATGGGCACCACCTTCAACCTCTTTAAAGGCAATTGAAAATTCCTCTATTGAAGAGGTGTCGCTACCATTTGGAACTTTAATACGGGCAACATCTGCACTTTCATCATAAAAATAAGAACCCCATTGATTTAATTTTTTGTTCAAAATTACGGTCCATTCCTTTTCACCTGGCATGGTGAACAAGGCGTAAGTCCCGGCTTTAATGTCCTTTCCGCCAAAGTTTACATCCTTATAAAATGTAATTTCAGGGGCTTCATTGGCACCGGTTCTCCATACTTTATTGGCAGGAGCAAGTTCTGCCATAGAACGGCCTTTTAATTGTGGTCTACTGTAAATAATACGTACAGCTTTATCCGCTACTTTGTAATCAGTAGGAAAAGCGGCCATGTCCATAGGACTTTTGTCCATTCCTGAAAAATCTTGCGCCGTAGCTACCGTTGTTAGTAGAAGCGCAAACATTGAAGTTGCTAGTAAAGTTAGTTTTTTCATAATTCTATTTGTTTTAAGTGGCCTAAAATTAAGGAGATTCCACTAGTATGAATAGTAAAAGGAGGTTAAATTTTTATTATTACAATATTGAAAGAAGTGGCAAGTTTTTTGTAAGCTTTTATTTTAATCATAAGTAAAAATAGAATTTATTGTTTTAAATTGTAAGTATATATGTTATATCTGTTTGTTATGTGAAAGTATAAATAGATATTTGTATTCGAAATGTTATAATAATCAGATTATGTGTGGAATAGTATGTGCATTTGATGTTAAGGAAAGTACTGAAGTACTTAGGCCTCAACTATTGGAAATGTCAAAGAAAATAAGACATAGAGGTCCGGATTGGAGTGGAATCTATGCAGATGATAAGGCAATATTGGCGCATGAGCGTTTAGCCATTGTAGATCCGGCTTCGGGTAAGCAACCATTATTGAGTCCAAATGGTAAATTGATACTGGCCGCAAATGGCGAAATTTATAACCATAGGGAATTACGTAAGCAATTTGAAGGCACCTATGATTTTAAGACTGAGTCTGATTGTGAGGTTATTTTGGCTCTGTATCAGGAAAAGGGTGTCGATTTTATTGATGAAATGAACGGTATTTTTGGATTTACCATTTATGATGCCGAAAAAGATGAATATTTCGTTGCCCGTGATCATATGGGGATTATTCCTTTGTACATGGGTTGGGACAAGAACGGTACGTTTTATGTTGCCTCTGAGTTAAAAGCCCTAGAAGGTACATGTACAAAAATAGAACTTTTTCCTCCGGGACATTATTTACATAGTTCTGACGGAGAATTAAAAAGATGGTACAAAAGGGATTGGATGGAGTATGATGCGGTTAAGGAAAACGAAACCAGCATTCAAAAAATAAAAGAAGCCCTTGAAGCTGCGGTGCACAGGCAATTAATGTCAGATGTTCCCTATGGCGTATTGTTGTCAGGAGGTCTTGATTCATCCGTTACTTCCGCCATTGCCAAGAAATATGCTCAAAAGCGTGTGGAAAGTGGAGATACAACAGATGCTTGGTATCCACAATTGCACTCATTTTCAGTAGGTTTGGAAGGTTCGCCAGATTTGGCTGCTGCCCAAAAGGTTGCGGACCATATTGGTACCGTACACCATGAGATAAAGTTTACCATACAAGAAGGGTTAGATGCCATTAAAGATGTGGTATACAACTTGGAAACATATGATATTACCACCATACGTGCTTCTACACCAATGTATTTAATGGCGCGTGTCATTAAATCTATGGGTATAAAAATGGTATTGTCCGGTGAAGGTGCAGATGAATTGTTTGGGGGTTACCTATACTTTCATAAAGCACCCAACGCACAGGAGTTTCATGAAGAAACTGTACGTAAGTTAAGCAAATTGCATATGTACGACTGTTTAAGGGCCAACAAATCCTTGGCGTCTTGGGGTATTGAAGGTAGGGTGCCGTTCTTGGACAAAGAATTTATGGATGTGGCCATGAGAATTAATCCACAGGATAAAATGATCAATGGGGAACGTATGGAGAAATGGGTGGTACGTAAAGCCTTTGAAGATATGCTGCCGGAAAGTGTGGCATGGAGACAAAAGGAACAATTCTCTGACGGAGTAGGGTATAATTGGATTGATACGCTGAAAGAAGTGGTAAACCAAGAGGTGAGCGATGAGCAATTGGCCAATGCCAAATTCAGGTTTCCATTACAAACGCCTACATCAAAAGAGGAGTTTTATTACCGTTCAATTTTTGAAGAGCATTTTCCGTCGGATGCAGCGGCACTTTGTGTTCCTCAGGAAGCTTCCGTGGCTTGTAGTACCCAAATTGCATTAGAATGGGATGAGGCATTTAAAAATATGAACGATCCATCTGGAAGGGCGGTCGCCAATGTACATACAGATGCGTACTAATAAATTAATGATTAGCTGATAAAAAAAAGCCCGGCCAATATATTTGGACGGGCTTTTGATTTAATCCTACCACATTATAGGGCATCTATAAAATTCTTTAGTTTTTCTTTTGATTCCCCTGTTTTTTCCTGTATTCTACCAAGTAACTCATCTGATTTTCCTTCGGCATAGGTAAGATCATCATCTGTAAGGTTGCCATACTTTTGTTTTAGCTTACCTTTTGCAATGTTCCATTTTCCTTTAAATTGTTCTTCATTCATGCTAACTTGTTTTATGATTATAATACTAAGTTACAGGCTATATGTAAAGTAAATCTTAAAAAAACACAATAGAAACGGATACCGTTTAAATTGTAATCAATACAGTCATTTCTTAGGATTGAGTGTTAATTTTTAAGCATTTGCTTAGCATATTGCTACACTAGAATATATTTCGTTTAGGTATTCTTTCTATTTCTATATAAGGTGAGCCAAAGGTCCAGTATTGCCATTAATGGTGTATATGGGACTGTTCAGATACATATGGGCAGGTAATACGTTGTAATTGTTAATTTTCCACAATCATTGTTGATAACTTACCAATGCCCAATGGTCAGAAACACTATATTATATGGGGTATTGCGTATATTTGTAAGATTGCAAAATTTGAAGTAAAACAACCTTAATTTTATGAGCGAAGAAGCAAATAAGAAAAATTATTCGGCGGATAGTATTCAAGCCTTGGAAGGTATGGAGCATGTACGTATGCGTCCATCCATGTATATTGGTGATGTTGGGGTACGGGGATTGCACCATTTGGTCTATGAAGTAGTGGATAACTCCATTGATGAGGCAATGGGCGGTCATTGTGATACGATTAGCGTTATCATCAACGAGGACAATTCTATCACCACCAAGGATAACGGTAGGGGTATACCTGTGGATTTGCACAAAAAAGAGGGTGTTTCCGCATTACAGGTCGTAATGACCAAAATTGGTGCCGGTGGTAAGTTCGATAAAGATTCATATAAAGTTTCCGGTGGACTTCACGGGGTGGGGGTATCTTGTGTAAACGCACTGTCTGATCATTTATCTGCAACGGTATATAGGGACGGCGTAATCTGGCAGCAGGAATATTCAAGGGGTAAAGCCTTATATCCCGTAAAACGAATTGGAGAGACTACGGAAAGGGGAACGGAGGTAACCTTTCATCCAGACGATACCATTTTTACGCAGACCATAGAATATAGTTATGAAACTTTGGCGAACAGAATGCGTGAGCTTTCGTTCTTGAACAAAGGGGTAACCATCAGTATTACCGATAAGCGTCAAAAGGATGAAAAGGGCGAATATGTAAGTGAAACGTTCTTTTCTAATGAAGGGCTTAAGGAATTTGTCAAATTTTTGGACGGTAATAGAGAATCATTGATACAAGGTGTAATAGCCATGGAAGGGGAAAAAAACGATATTCCCGTTGAAGTAGCTATGATCTATAATACCAGTTATACGGAAAACCTTCATTCCTACGTAAACAATATAAATACCCATGAAGGCGGAACGCATTTATCCGGTTTTAGAAGAGGGCTGACGTCTACCCTTAAAAAATATGCCGATGCTTCAGGTATGTTGGATAAATTGAAATTTGAGATCCAAGGGGATGATTTTCGCGAAGGATTAACTGCCATTGTTTCCGTAAAGGTTTCTGAGCCCCAATTTGAAGGTCAGACCAAAACAAAATTAGGTAACCGTGAAGTATCTGCAGCGGTAAGCCAAGCAGTGTCAGAGATGTTAACGGATTATTTGGAGGAGCATCCAGATGATGCAAAAACCATTGTACAGAAAGTAATCCTTGCGGCACAAGCTAGGCATGCGGCTTCCAAAGCGCGTGAAATGGTTCAGCGCAAGAATGTTATGAGCGGTGGTGGACTGCCCGGTAAACTGTCGGATTGTTCTGAGCAAGATCCTGAAAAATGTGAGATATTCCTAGTTGAGGGAGATTCTGCGGGGGGTACCGCCAAAATGGGCCGTGACCGTAATTTCCAGGCCATTCTTCCTTTACGAGGTAAAATATTGAATGTTGAAAAAGCCATGCAACATAAGGTATTTGAAAATGAGGAAATTAAAAATATGTATACCGCTCTGGGTGTAACCATTGGTACGGAAGATGACAGCAAGGCTTTAAACTTGGATAAGTTAAGGTATCATAAAGTAGTTATCATGTGTGATGCCGATGTGGATGGTAGCCATATTGAAACCTTGATTTTAACGTTCTTCTTTAGATATATGAGAGAACTCATAGAAAGTGGACATGTATATATTGCAACACCGCCTTTATATTTGGTAAAGAAAGGTCAGAAGAAGCAATATGCATGGAGTGATAAGGAACGTGATGCCATAGCGGATAGTTACAGTGGTGGTGTAAGCATACAGCGATACAAAGGTCTTGGGGAAATGAACGCGGAGCAATTATGGGATACGACCATGAATCCTGAATTCAGGACCTTACGTCAAATTCAAATTGATAATGCTACAGAAACCGATCGTGTCTTTTCAATGCTTATGGGAGATGAAGTTCCTCCAAGGAGAGAATTTATTGAGAAGAATGCAGTATATGCAAACATTGACACATAGAAAATACCAGTTACACAACAAAAACCTGCGCCTAAAACGCAGGTTTTTTATTTTTAGCTAAAATTATAAAAATGAAGAAGTTACTTGCAGTTTTATGTTTATGCACATCATTGGGCCTCATGGCGCAAACAGATTTTAATGATGTATTTGCAGCAGGTGTTGAAGATGCGGAGCAGTTTACCACGGACTATATGGAACCCCTTTCCGAAAGTGTGGTCTATAGTTTGGCCACAGGTTGGTACAATACTGCAGATGCAAAGCCTTTTGGTGGGTTTGAGATTTCAATTATTGGTAATATAACCGGATTTAAAAATAAGACCGATAAGAAAACCTTTATCCTTGATCCCAACGATTATCAGAATCTGGATTTTGTAGAGAACCCTGGTACGGCTAGAGCGGTTTCTACGGCTTTGGGAGATATAACCGGTACAAGGGTATATGTAGAAGGTGAAGTAGCTGGCTTTACCACAAGAAAAGAGTTTACACTACCATCCGGACTTTCCGGTGAAGGGGTGGATTTTGTGCCATCTGGCTATATTCAAGCAAGTGTAGGCTTAATCAAAGGAATGGAAATAAAGGCACGTTTTCTGCCCAAAATGCAATATGAAGATGCCTCTGTAGGTTTAGTAGGTATTGGTTTACAGCATGATTTTACCAAATTGTTACCTGCGGATAAGATATTGCCCGTAGCAATTTCTGCGGTAATTGGGTATACCAACATTTCCGGGGACTATAATTTGGAAAACGTTAATATTGCGGAAGGTGAAAACCAGCGTATAGAATCCAACATCAATAGTTGGAATTTTAGTGCGGTAGTATCCACAAAACTCCCTATAATAAATTTTTATGGTGGTTTAGGATACGTTTTAGGAAAGTCTGTTACAGACGTTTTGGGTACTTATAGGGTTACGGAAGGCCCCTTGACTTCAGAGGAATTTATTGACCCATTCTCCATAACCAAAAAAGTAAGTGGTGTAACCGGTACCGTAGGTACAAAACTTAAACTGGGCTTTTTTAGGCTTAATGCGGAATATAATTTAGGAGAATTCAATACTGCTACCTTGGGTATAAATTTTGGTTTTAGATAATGAATGCCAAAAGACCAAAATAAGGTTTTGTTATACATTGATAAAAAATCCTTAAAGAGCATTCTTTAAGGATTTTTTGTGGAGTTTTACAGAGAATCTGATACTGTTTGTTGTCATGCTGCCAAAATTAGGGTAAAATAAAAAAGCCTGCCTAGATTGCTCCAGACAGACTTTTTCCCATGGCCCTGTTAAAATCGTTTATTCCCTAACGGCCAACGTACTTCCCTCGTTACTTTCAAGGTAAGTAGTGCCATCATCGGCTTGTACTATGGTAATGATATGGGTTGGTTTACCGTCAAGGCCCCTATATTCTATAGTATAGGTATCTCCTTGTCTGGACCAGTTAAAATCGGTTTTTAAGGAAATGGTAGTACCGTTGATTTCATGGTATCTACCTAAATAGACATCATTGAATATCCATTCTTTACGGATCGTTTGTTTAGATGAATTTTCTGCAGGTACAATTTTGGATTGCGACCATATTCCAATAATGGGATCGTTGTTCTGTTCTATCCTAGAACAGTTGGCCAAAAATATGACGGCACAAATAGCCACCAAAGAGAGGAACTTTTTAGTCATAAGTAGGTTAATTTATGTTGGATTTGGGATCCACAATTATTAACGCAATGCTTTTTGCGTTATTACTAAAATTCGATGTACTGCATCAATTTTCCGATTTCTTCGTTAAAGCGTCTTTTTTTTTAACAACATGTGCATTTTATCGATGTTTTTACAACCCCTATACTAGAATTTAATAAGGCGTTCCCGACCGAAATTCGTCAATAAATACCTATTTTTGAGCTGATAAAATCAATATATTAAGATGGATCGTTTCCATTTAATAAATACTAATTCATAAAAATAGACATACATGAAAGTTACAGTAGTTGGTGCAGGCGCAGTAGGTGCTAGTTGTGCGGAATACATTGCTATCAAGGATTTTGCCTCTGAAGTGGTTATTTTGGACATTAAGGAAGGATATGCTGAAGGAAAAGCGATGGATTTGATGCAAACTGCATCGTTAATGGGTTTTGACACCAAAATTACGGGCAGTACAAATGATTATGCAAAAACTGCAGATAGTCATATCGCAGTAATTACTTCCGGTATTCCAAGAAAACCGGGTATGACAAGGGAAGAGTTGATAGGGATAAACGCAGGTATCGTAAAAACGGTATCCAGTAACTTGTTACAGCATTCACCAAATGTAATTATTATAGTAGTCAGTAACCCAATGGATACTATGACCTATTTGGTACATAAAACCACCGGTCTTCCAAAAAACAGGATAATTGGTATGGGCGGTGCCTTGGACAGTGCTAGATTTAAGTATAGATTGGCAGAGGCAATGGAAGCTCCAATATCTGATATTGATGGTATGGTCATAGGTGGCCATAGTGATACCGGTATGGTACCGTTGACCTCACACGCCACAAGAAATAGTATTAGGGTCTCTGAATTTTTATCGGAGGAGAGATTACAGCAGGTTGCGGAAGATACCAAAGTTGGTGGTGCAACCTTGACCAAATTGTTAGGTACAAGTGCATGGTACGCGCCAGGAGCTGCAGTATCATCTATGGTACAGGCCATTGCATGTGACCAGAAAAAAATGTTCCCATGTTCCTCTTTGTTGGAAGGTGAGTATGGCCTAAACGATATCTGTATTGGTGTACCGGTGATCTTAGGTAAGGACGGTATTGAAAAAATAGTTGATATTCCTTTAAGCGATGCCGAGAAAGCTAAAATGCAGGAGAGTGCCGCAGGTGTTACAAAAACCAATGGGCTTTTAGAGTTATAACCCTAATAACCTTACTATACGGAAAACCCCCATATTAGAACTATGGGGGTTTTCTATTATAAGTGAATAGCCACCAGGTATTTATTGTATGAAATAAACTACCTAGTATAATCTTTCTTTTTATATTTGCCGCATGAATGCAAAATGGTGCGTAAGTACTTTAATCATTATACTGGCCGTTTTAGGGCTAAGTCAAGGGCATACCAAAGCTTCTAATCAGCAAATTTCATTACAATTTACAGATGTAGAACTAGCTTCGGATACCGCTCATGACGAAGTTGTGGCAGCTATCACCAGAAAGTTGAACGTTCTGGGTGTTGAAGCTATTGAAATTATAGAGAATGACGGAACACAAGTAAGTATCCGTTATTATAGTGATATTGATGCCCCAAGCGTTAAAGCGTTTCTTACGCAAGAAAACTTAGGGGATTCTTCTAGTGGCGATAGGTTGCCAATAGACTTTCCAAAGGAAAAAATTCCTGAGGAGTATAAACTTGTAGTATCTGACCTTCATCAACAAGGTGATACCGTAGTAGTTTTATACGGTAATCTAGTACCTGTACAAAAGCAGGAGATTACTGACCTTTTTAATCCTGTAGTATTAAATTTCAACGCACAAATTGTTTTAGAGCAAGGGATCGTTGAACATACAGCGTATAAAATCAATAAAGATATTGCTATTGCAATTGATCAAACTTTCCAAAATATCCCAGAGGTAAGGGCAGGACCTTACAATAATGCCAACAGTTAGTAATAGTACGTGTACTTACACGGAGCGTATCTACTTTTCGTTAAAGTATGATGGCCCAATTTTAAGAAATTTCAGAACCTTAATCAATACACTTAAATAAATAATTAAAATGCAAAATAAAGGACTTATAAAGCTATTTGCTTTATTATTCGGGTTAGTGAGTATTTACCAGCTATCCTACACATTTGTGACCAGCAAGGTAGAAAAAGAATCTACGGTGTTTGCTGCTAGTCAAGTTCCTGAATCAGAGGAAGATTATATAACCAAAAGAGAACAAGTGGCTATGCGTTATTTGGATTCAATAGGTGATAATTCCGTTTTAGGATATACCTCCTATAATGAAGCCAAAAAGAAAGAACTAAATAAAGGTCTTGACCTTAAAGGTGGAATTAACGTAACCTTACAAATTTCCGTAAAGGATATTTTGAAAGGCTTGGCCAATAATACAAAGAACCCTGTATTCAACAAAGCTTTGGCAGATGCTGATTTAGCGGCCAAAAATAGTGATGATACTTATTTGGATTTGTTCTTTGAAGCATTCGATAATATTAAGGGAGATACCAAATTGGCATCGCCCGATATTTTTGCGACCAAAAGTTTGGTAGATGCCAACGAGGTGAACACCCAAATGTCAGATGATGAGGTGAAGCCGATCATCAGAACTAAGATAGATGAATCCATAGTATCTGCATTTGAGGTATTAAGAGAGCGTATTGATGGTTTTGGGGTAACACAACCTAATATTCAGAGAGAAGGAAATTCTGGTCGTATTCTGGTAGAATTACCTGGAGCTAGGGATATTGCCCGTGCACAGGAATTATTGTCAAGTACAGCCCAATTGGAGTTCTGGGAAACTCACAAACAAAGCAATCCAAGCTTTAGTACCTTTTTGATTCAGGCAAATGAGAAGCTAAAGGAAATTGTGGATGTAGAGCGTCCGGAGCCGGTAAAGGAAGAAACGGAGCTTGACTCTTTATTATCGGATGTTTCTGCGGATTCATTGGATTTGGCCACACAGGTTAATCCTTTGTACGAGTTGTTGATTCCTGCCAATCCAGGAAGCAACGCCATGTTCCGTGCGGCAATTAAGGATACGGCCACAATAGGTTCGTATTTAAGAATGCCGGAAATTAGGAGATTGTTACCTGCTGATATTCAATTTACAAAGTTCTTATGGCAACGACCTGCAACAAAATATGCTGAGGTTATTGATTTGTATGCTTTAAAAAGCAATAGGGAAGGTACTCCTAGAATGAGTGGAGATGTTGTAAGCGATGCTAGGGCCGAGTTTGATCAATTCAATGATCCTGTCGTTACCATGAACATGAACTCTGCTGGTTCAAAATTATGGCAGAAATTAACGAGTGATGCCAATATTAACCAAACGGGTATTGCCGTAGTGTTGGATAACAAGGTGTATACCGCTCCTGGCTGTTCGGTTGTTGGTGGTATTACAGGTGGTAGAACGGAAATTTCTGGAAATTTCACTATTAACGAGACCAAGGATATTGCCAATGTACTTAGGGCCGGTAAACTTCCTGCACGTGCAGAAATCATTCAATCGGAAATTGTTGGTCCATCATTGGGGCAAGAGGCAATAGACAGTGGATTTATGTCTTTCCTAATTGCCATGGCTATCGTTTTATTATGGATGATCGCTTACTATGGTAAAGCAGGTGCATTTGCGGATATAGCATTGTTATTGAACATCTTATTGATCTTTGGGGTGTTGACCAGCTTGAACGCCGTATTGACATTACCTGGTATTGCAGGTATCGTATTGACCATAGGTATGTCCGTGGATGCCAACGTTCTTATTTTTGAACGTATCAAGGAAGAATTGGCAAAAGGAAAAGGGAAGAGTCAGGCAGTTGCTGACGGATTTGGAAATGCGCTTTCTTCTATTCTGGATGCCAACATAACAACAGGCCTTACCGCAATTATACTGTTCATATTTGGTTCTGGACCAATTAAAGGTTTTGCAACTACATTATTGATAGGTATCATTACATCTTTATTTACGGCCATATTTATAACACGTTTATTGGTAGATTGGTATTTAGAAGGTAAAGGTAGAAGCCTTGATTTTTCTACAAGTCTAACCAAGAACCTGTTTAAGAATATCAATATAGATTTCTTGATCAAAAGAAAGATTGCTTATGTAATTTCCGCTATTCTTGTTGCCGTAGGATTGTTTTCACTATTCTTTGGCCCGGGATTACAGCAAGGTGTTGACTTTGTGGGCGGGCGTTCGTATACCGTTCGTTTTGAGCAACCGGTGAACCCTTCTGAAATTGCATCGGAACTTAATACCGTTTTTGGTAGCGGAACCAATGTAAAGACTTATGGTGAATCTAACCAAGTAAAGATTACTACTCCTTATAAAGTAGATGTGGAAGGTATTGAAGTAGATACTGAAATTCAGGATAAATTATATACTTCACTTCAAAAATACCTGCCAGATGGCTTTGACAAGGATGCTTTTGTCCTTGGAGGTGTAGATGAGGATGCAATAGGTATTTTACAATCTGTAAAGGTTGGGCCAACAATTGCAGATGATATTAAGAACAATGCATTTTTAGCCATTTTAGGTTCTCTTGCCGTAGTGTTTCTTTATATCTTATTAAGGTTTAGAAGGTGGCAATTCTCTTTAGGAGCGGTAGTAGCCGTTTTCCATGATGTATTGATCGTATTAGGTGTGTTCTCTATATTTGGTAAATTGATGCCTTTTAATATGGAAATTGACCAAGCTTTTATCGCGGCGATTCTAACGGTAATTGGTTACTCCTTGAACGATACCGTGGTTGTGTTTGACCGAATTCGTGAAACGTTGGCGGAACGTGGTTGGAAAGGTGGTTCCAATATTAATTTTGCGATTAATACTACATTAAGTAGAACATTGAATACGTCTTTGACCACCTTAGTGGTGTTATTGGCCATTTTTATTTTCGGTGGTGAATCGTTAAGAGGATTTATGTTCGCAATGATTGTAGGTGTTATAGTAGGTACATATTCTTCCGTATTTATTGCAACTCCTGTAATGTTCGATGCTTTGAGCAAAAAAATTACATCAGGAAAGGAAAAATAGAATTTTAGAATTTTAAGAAAAAATCGCTATCCCAAAAGGATAGCGATTTTTTTTATGTCTTGCTTATAAGTCCTTTTGAACCGTCATTGGAGTAGGATAGGCTAAATATATCTTTTGGCTCTAAAAATGGCTCTTTCCTGTGGGAAACAAAAATGATCGCAGTTGTAGTCTCTTCTGCAATTTTATTGACAAGTTCAACCAGCAGTGTGGCAGAAACATCGTCCATACCAGCGGTAGGTTCGTCCAATATTAACAAAGGTGGGTGTTTTACCATTGCGCGTGCAGTCATGACCAATCGTTGTTTTCCCGTGGATAGTTTATTGAAATGAATTTCTTTTTCTTCATAAAGATCTAATAAATACAACCATTCCTTTACAACCCGTTTCTGGGACTCTGTAGGAATAGTATATAGGCCTACGGAATCTGTTAATCCGGATATGAGCATATATTCAATAGTATGCCTTCCACTAAATTTATTGGTCATAGCGGGGGAATAGTATCCAATTTTTTCTTTAATGTCCCAAACACTTTCACCGCTTCCCTTTTTAGTGCCGAATAAATAGATGTCTTGTCCATAAGCTTTAGGGTTGTCTCCTGTTATCATGGAAAGTAGGGTACTTTTACCACTGCCATTTGGTCCCGTCAATTGCCAAAAATCCCCCGGATTAATAGTCCAATTGATATTTTTTAAGATTGGCCTATTTCCATAATTGACCGTTACATCCTTAAATTTTACCAATGCATTGTTACATGGTATGGGAATCTTTAGTGGTTTTGGAATGCGGTCAGTACTAAATGTATTTTTTATGCTGGTATGTAAGGCTTCAGGAAATGTTATTTCAGAGAACAATGACCCTTCTAATTTACCAAATTTGTTCATGAATGATAAGGTATCCGCTGTACGGCTCGCAATTTGTACGAAAGCAATGGAAATGGAGTTTTTAAGAAGTATATGTTGTAATTCTTTTTGAAAACCTATATCCAAATTATCAAAAGGATTGTCCAAAATTATGTAATCAGGTTTTTGCTGCAACAAGTAATGCAACAACGCTTTTTTTTGTTCACCACTGGACATGGTTTCCAAGCTTTGACTTTGAGTACTTATAATTTTCCGGTCATGCCTATCTTCTTCATCAATTAATTTTTCTAGTGTAAATGATGAATATATGCATCCTGTTTTGCCTTGAAATTCTCTTAGTTCCTTGGGTAGGGAACCCTTATTGAAAAGCTTGAAAAAATCTTTTTTATTAGAATTATTATTGATGTATATAACCCAATGATTCATTTTATTTACGAATTCTAAAAATATTGACCGGATTTTTTTTATAAGTTGTACTGCCGTCTATGGACATGCCTATTTTAAGGGCCGTTCGCTGGGAAGGTATGTTATTGACCTGTATAATTGAAATTAAGCTTTCTGCCCAGTTGTTTTGGAAGGCTACGTTCTTACAAGCGCTTGCGGCTTCAAAAGCATATCCTTGACGCCAATATTTGGGCAAAATTGAATATCCAATTTCCAATTCTTCTTGGTGATCTATATTTTGGATTAGTAGACCGGCTAGGCCAATTAACATATTTGATTCTTTGTGTATAAGGGCGTTCATACCACCTGCACCACTGTCATACCGTTCAAAAATTCTATTAAATTGCTCTTGACAAGCTTGAATTGGATCTTTGGGTAAGCCGCTCCAAAATTGACTACTTAATGGCTCTTTATGAAAAGGAAGCCATTCTTGAAAATGGGACTGAGTGACTTTTTTGATCAATAACCGATCGGTTTCCTCATTCGTAAGTAGATAATTAGGCTTTATATTGTGCTGTTGTAGAGGCAAATTATAATTATTTACGACTATAACTAATACTATCCCCAATTGAAATATTCAATACTTCAGCTAATCCTCCGTTAATTTCAAGTACATATTTTACGGGAACTATTGAGGAAAGTCCATCTTCATCTAACGGTTGTGCATTTTCCTGCATACTGGCAAGGTTCAAATCTTCATCTATATACAATATGTCCAAAGGAAACTCCGTATTCTTCATGTAAAATGAGTGCATAGCTTCCGTGGGAAAAATAAATAGCATGGCCTGATCGTTCTCCATGCCCTTTCTATACATTAATCCTGTTTGTGTTTCATATGAACTTTCGGCGAATTCTATGTTGAATGACGCCTTAATTGAATCTGTGGTACCTTGATATATAAAAAGATCACCTTCATGCGTAAAACTGACTGATGGAGTGGAGATACTTTTTTTTTCTTCTTTCTTACAGGAGCATACTGCCAATAACATGGCAAATATCATCAGAAGCCGTATAAATTTAGAACCGTACATCTATGCGGTTTTTGTTTTCTTGAACATAAAGAACAGACCTATGAAAATAAAAGGAATGCTAAGCCATTGTCCTGTAGAGAGTACCCCAAGACTTTCTTCAAAGCCACCCTGGCTTTTCTTTACGAACTCCACAAAAAAGCGCACTGTCCATAATAAAACAAAGAATAATCCAAAAAGATAACCTGGCTTGTTCTTTTTATCCGTTTTCCAATATAAAAAATAGAGTAGAATAAAGATCAGTAAGTAACAAACCGCTTCATACAATTGCGCAGGATGGCGATATGGAATTTCCGCTAGATATTGAGAAAATTGAGGGTTGTTCTCAATGGCCGCATAGGCGGCATTTACTGATTTTTCTTGGGTAATGCCCAATGCTTTTGATGGATGTAGGTCATCTGAATCCCTTATAAATTTTGTAGCGAAAATAAAATTTTCATCTACAACCTTACCATTTATTTCAGAATTGAAAAAATTTCCAAGTCGCACACAAAAACAACCAATAGCAACAGGTATTACCATTCTATCAAATATCCAAAGCATACTAAATTCTTTATGCTTTCTTGTATATAGATAAGTACCTATAATAATACCAAGGGTGGCCCCATGACTGGCCAATCCTGTAAATCCTGTAAATTCATAACCATTGACCAAGCCAAACAACAGACTGCCGTTTTCACTCTCCCGTATTGGTAGTAGAATTTCAAGTAAATGGTTGGAATAATATGGCCAATCGTAAAAAAACACATGACCCAGTCGAGCACCCAACATAGTACCAAGAACGGTATAGATAAAGAGTGAATCTAACTGTTCTACCGATTTTTTTTCATTGGTAAATATCTTTTTCATTATGAACCAGCCCAAAGCAAATGCCGTTATCCATAATAAATTATAATACTTGATCTGTATAAATCCTATATTGAAAAGGGTTTCATTTGGATTCCAGGTAATTCCTAAGAAATGCATGTGTTGTATTTTGTTTGGCTAAGATAATAAATAGCCAACAGACAAATTAAGTTTTGGATTAGAGATATGGGTAATTAAAATTTCCTTTTTAAGGAACTGGATCATATCCTTTACCACCCCAAGGGTTACAGCTAAAAATTCGTTTTGTTGCCAACCATCCACCTTTAAAAAGGCCATGTTTCTTTAAGGCTTCCAAAGTATATTGAGAACACGTTGGCGAGTACCTACATGTGGCAGGTGTGTAGGGCGATATGGCTATTTGATAAAAGCGAATCAACCATACAAATGGGGCTATCATTATTTTTTTAAACGTAATTTTCAAGACTGTGAATTATAGTAGCAAAGCTACCACAAAAGAAACAATTAAAAATGAACAAGTCCGGATACTCACCATCCGGACTTGTTAACTATAATAAACGCAATTAAACCCCTAGTCGTATATCCTCTAAATTTTTGGATTCTTCTTCGGTAAACAATCTGGATTTGATTAAAAACCTGACACCTAACGGTATTTCCAATGAAAAACTAGCGCCTCTTCCTGGGGTAACATCAACGGTCAATTGGGTATGTTTCCAATATTCAAACTGATCTTTTGACATATGAAAATCGCAATTTTCAATATTCCCCAGCCAAACATCATTATCATCCAGCATTAAGTCGCCTTTGGTAAAGCACATGGGCGAAGAACCATCACAACAGCCCCCGCTTTGATGAAACATAAGTTCACCATGGCGCTCCTTTAATTGTTGGATTATGTGTGCCGCTTTTTCCGTTACTAATACGCGTTTAGTTTTCATGTTTATTCCGGTTAAAAGAATCCCATAGGCTTTTTATCATAGGAAATGAGCATATTTTTGGTCTGACGGTAATGTGCCAACATCATTTTATGGTTTTCCCGGCCAATTCCCGATTTTTTATATCCCCCAAACGGAGCATGTGCAGGATAAAGGTGATAACAATTTACCCAAACCCTACCGGCTTTTATGGCCCTTGAAATTTGATAGGCCTGGTGGGTGTCCCGTGTCCAAACACCGGCACCTAATCCATATAAGGTATCGTTGGCAATGGCTATGGCTTCCGCTTCGTCTTTAAAAGTGGTTACACAAAGGACCGGACCAAAAATCTCTTCCTGAAAAACACGCATTTTGTTATTGCCCTTTAAAATAGTAGGTTGTATATAGAAACCGCCCTCCAGTCCTTCGTTATAGGCTTGGCTACCACCGGTAAGCACTTCGCAACCTTCTTCTTTACCAATATTGATGTAACTTAGAATCTTTTCAAATTGATCGTTGGATGCCTGAGCTCCCATCATGGTGGAAGAATCTAAAGGATGGCCCATTCTTATTGCCTTGGTACGTTCCAAAACACGTTCAATGAATTTGTCATAAATGCTTTCCTGTACCAACATTCTTGATGGGCATGTGCAAACTTCGCCTTGGTTCAAGGCAAACATGTTGGCACCTTCCAAACACTTGTCAAAAAAGGCATCATCCGCATCCATAATGCTTTCAAAGAAAATATTTGGGGATTTGCCACCGAGTTCCAAGGTAACTGGCGTAATATTTTTAGAGGCGTACTGCATGATCAATTGCCCTGTGGTAGTTTCTCCGGTAAAGGCAATTTTATCTATTCTTGGACTAGAAGCCAAAGGCTTGCCCGCTTCTGCACCAAAGCCATTAACAATGTTCAAAACCCCGTCCGGTAAAATACCTTCTATCAATTCCATTAGAATTAAAATACCTACAGGGGTCTGTTCGGCAGGTTTTAAGACCACGCAGTTTCCGGCTGCCAATGCAGGTGCCAGTTTCCAAGTGGCCATTAATAATGGAAAATTCCAAGGAATTATTTGTCCTACTACGCCAAGAGGCTCGGTTACGTTCAATGCAACGGTATTGGCATCCAGTTCGCTAACGGAACCTTCTTCTGCTCTGATGACACCGGCAAAATATCTAAAATGGTCAATGGCCAAAGGAAGATCGGCCGCTCTTGTTTCACGTATAGCCTTGCCATTGTCCCAAGTTTCTGCCCTGGCCAAAACCTCTAGGTTCTGCTCCATTTTGTCCGCAATCTTTAATAGCATATTACTTCGTTCAGTTGCAGAAGATGTATTCCAAGAAGGAGCTGCCTGCCAAGCCGCATCTATAGCTTTTTCAATGTCTTCTGCCGTGGAACGTGGTATTTTGGTAAAGGACTTACCGTCTACCGGTGAAGTGTTATCAAAATATTCACCTTTGGTAGGGGCTGTCCACTTTCCACCAATATAGTTTTCATACTGATTCTTGAATTTAGGTTTTTGTAGTACGTCTTTTGCTACGGTTGCTGTTGTGCTCATAATACATGTTTTAAGTTAATATTTGTTGAAATAAGTATAATGTCATCCTGTTACAGCTTAAATGTACTCTTCATATTCTCCATTAATCTGACGCATTCTATGAATAATGTGAACTATTCTATCATTTATTGTTAATATCTCTTTTTTACCTATAATATTTTGTAAATTTCTTAATGTAAATACAAGGGTATGATACAGTTATCTGATGAATTTTTAAAACAAAGACGTCTAGAGACCTTGGTCGAAAACCAAACCTCTTTTACAATGAACAATGCTGCCATGCATGTTTTTGAAACACATGAACAAGCTAGTAGTGTGCTATTGCAATTTGAACAGCCGGTTCTGGCCAGTATGATACAGGGTAAAAAAATAATGCATTTACGCGATTACGAACGTTTTGATTTTTTGCCAGGAGAATCCTTGGTCCTACCGGCCAATGAACGTATGTGTATAGATTTCCCTGAGGCTATGTCCAAAAATCCTACGCGTTGTCTTGCCATGGCAATTTTTGAGGATAAAATCAATAAGGTATTGCAATTCATGAACGAGAACATGCCCAAGGATAACAAGGAGGAGTGGGGCCTTATGGATTACAATTTTCATTTTGTGAACGATCGAGGAATCTTTCAAATTATTCAACGGTTGCTGTTTCTTTTTTCCGAAGATCACCCTTCCAAGGATTATTTTGTGGATAATATGCTTCGTGAACTGATTATTAGAATTTTACAGACCAATGAACGCAAAATTTATAGCAATGCAACATTGTCACTAAAAAAGGAAAGCAGGCTAACGGAGGTCATACGTTATATCAGAAACAATGTGCATAAACCCCTCTCTATAGATGAACTCAGTAAAATGGCCTGTATGAGCCCTTCTCATTTTTATCGTTTGTTTAAAACGGAGCTGGGTGTGTCCCCTGTGGAATTTATTAATAACGAACGGATAAAATTGGCCGTAGGTTTATTACAGGATCCCAACAGAAGCATTAAAGGAGTTTACTTGGATTGTGGATTTGAAAGCAGATCTTATTTTAATAGGGTATTTAAAAATAGACAACATATTGCTCCCAAGGAATACCAAGATAAAATTCAAAAAGCCAAATTTTTGGATTAGTTATAAACTGTACGTAGTACCGTCTTTTCCATCCTTAAGCTGTATGCCCAAAGCGGACAATTGGTCACGAATTTTATCAGAAGTTGCAAAATCCTTGTTCTCACGCGCTTCTTTACGTAATTGTATGAGTAATTCTACGACTCCGCCCAGTTTTTCGGAATCCGCATCTGAACTACTTTTATTTTCCAATCCTAAAACATCAAATATAAATGCGTATAAGGTTTGTTCCAGTTCTTCCTTGTCTTCTTTTGTAATGGTTTCATTACCTTCTTTGATCAAGTTAATATGTTTTACGGCGTCGAACAATTTGGCAATTAATATAGGCGTATTAAAATCATCGTTCATGGCGGTATAACAGGAAGATTTCCATTCGGCCACATTAAAATTACTGCTGCTTGCTACTGGAAGGGATTTTAAGGAATTGATGGCCTCCATTAATTTATTGAACCCTTTTTCAGAAGCTAAAAGTGCATCATTACTAATGTCCAAAATACTGGTATAATGAGCTTGCATCATAAAAAAGCGTACCATAGAGGGAGAAAAAGCCTTACTTAGAATGTCATTTTCACCAGAAAATATTTCACCAGGAAGAATACTGTTTCCTGTAGATTTGGCCATTTTC
Organism: Maribacter sp. MAR_2009_72; assembly: GCF_007827235.1. Taxonomy (NCBI): domain Bacteria; kingdom Pseudomonadati; phylum Bacteroidota; class Flavobacteriia; order Flavobacteriales; family Flavobacteriaceae; genus Maribacter; species Maribacter sp. MAR_2009_72. Next base: position 3,875,477 of record NZ_VISB01000001.1, read on the forward strand.
CTACCATTTAAGGTAAGCATGTTGGTATGTAGCCAATAATTTACTGGAGATTTACCATTACTTGCCTCTGCTTGGGCTATTTCACATTCATGGTGCGGAAATTTCAAATCCATTCCTCCGCCATGAATGTCAAAGGTCTCCCCCAAATACTTAGTGCTCATTGCCGTACATTCCAGATGCCATCCGGGGAAACCATCTCCCCAAGGTGATGGCCATCTCATTATATGTTGCGGTTCCGCTTTTTTCCATAGAGCAAAATCCTGCGGATTGCCTTTATCGTCCTGAGCGGTAAGGTCACGTGTATTGGCGATCATATCCTCTAACTTTCTACCGCTTAGCTTGCCATATTCATGATCAGTGTTAAACTTGGCGACATCAAAATAAACGGACCCATTCGTCTCATAGGCATATCCTTTGTTAAGGATATCCTTTATAATCTCTATTTGTTCTATGATATGGCCAGTAGCGGTAGGTTCAATACTAGGGGGTAAAAAATTAAACTTTTCCAAAATATTATGAAAATCTACCGTATAGCGCTGTACTACTTCCATAGGTTCAAGCTTCTCCAATCTGGCCTTTTTAGCTATTTTGTCTTCACCATCCTCAGCATCATCTACAAGGTGACCGGCATCCGTTATGTTACGGACATACCGTACTTTATACCCAAGATGTTTAAAGTACCTAAAAATCATATCAAATGACATAAAGGTTCTGCAATTTCCCAAATGCACATTACTGTAAACTGTAGGGCCGCATACATACATGCCTATATGTCCTTTATTGATCGGAGTGAAAATTTCTTTTTTTCCAGTAAGTGAATTGTGAACCTTAATTTCTTGATTTTCGTACAACTGCATGAAATTATGTGCGTTTAAAATGAGTGTTTAGGGTTTTTGTAAAATTTGTCCATACAAGATTATCTCCGATAGTTTTGAACGCATTGCTGTCATTTGTAAAATATGCCATGGTAAAGCGATATGAATTAACGATATAAGACACCTTTTTGTACGTTCATAAAGTTTGCGGCATTTATTACCAATAGGTTAAAACCCTGTTTTTTAATGTTGACAATTGATTTGGGCAACTTGACTATTCGTACTTTTTGTTCCCGCTCAATTCAAGCCGTAAAGATATACAATAAGTGTCACTTTATAACTAAATAGGGGGATTACACAACAATAATTGGTGATAAAGCAAGCTAGGGGTTACTTTTAAAAACCAAATCTATTTTGCCTTATGACCCAGCGTGGTTTAGCCATTCTTTTCCTCAGTTTATTTGGTATGTTAACTTGTTTCTCTCAAGTTGCTCCAGATTGTATCAATGCCATACCTATTTGTTACAATACTCCGATCAATGCCGGGACCAATGGTTATGGTATAGATGATTTCAACGGGGCCTCCGTTTCAGGTTGTTTTACACAGGCATCAGGGACAATAGAAACCAATTCTGCATGGTACCGCTTTAGAACAGGAGAATCTGGTCAATTAGGCTTTAATATTGGACTTGACTCCAACGAAGATTGGGATTTTGCTTTGTATAATACTACAGATTGTAATGATTTAGGTGAGCCTGTAAGATGTAATTATTTCGACAATTCGGACAATAGCGATTTTATTGGAGTGGGGGTAGACCCCACAGGGGCGGATAATATACAATATGAAGATTGGTTAGAGGTTGAACCCGGACAGGATTATTATTTATTGATCAATAATTATAGCAATAATAATTCTGGATTTTCCATTCAATTTTCGGGAAGCATTTTTGTGGAATTTCCTAATAGTGCATTAGATTGTGATATCATTGATAATTTATTGGGGCCACCGATCATAGCGTGCGATAACGAGAACGTAGTACTTGATGCAACTACGGATAATGCATTGGGTTATGAGTGGTATATAGATTTGGGAACAGGTTATCAGCGTATACCAAATGAAAATGGGGCACAACTTTCCGTGGCGGTTTCTGCAATGTACAGAGTACTTGTAATAAGGCCTCTGGGCAATAATTTAATTAGCGAGACTCAGGTAGCTTACGCGCCTTCGCCCGTTACATATGAGGTAGCGGATAGTACGGCCTGTTTTGATGGTACGGCCATTGATTTAACATTAAAGGACGAGGAAGCGTTGGGGGACCAAAGTACTTTTGAGTTTCGTGTTACTTACCATTCTTCTGTTGAGGATGCCATTGATGGTATTGATCCATTGCCTAAAAGCTATGTACCTTCTGCATTAACGGAAACCATACATGTAAGAACCACATCTTTGGAAAACGGTAATTGTTTTGATGTTTCGGAATCTTTTGAAATTAATAGTGTGGCATTGCCGGAACTTGATTTTCCTACAAGAATATACGAATGCGGTGAGGCTCCTGTTGCTACAATTGGGGAAGAAACGCCAGATCCAAATTATACATATGAGTGGAGTACGGGTGAAACTACACCTATGATAACGGTGGATCAGAGTGGGGTTTATACCTTATCCGTTACCAATGCGGCGAACGCATTACAATGTGTAACCGTTAAATCTATAGAGGTTGTTTTCTCCAAACCTCCAGTTATTACTGATATTAGTATTGAATATGAGGACGATTTGGCAAATACGGTAAGGGTATATGTAGAGACCGACGGAAATCTTGCCTATCAATTGGATGGTGAGGAACCACAGGAAAGTGCCACTTTTCATGACCTTTTTCCAGGAGAGCATACCATAACGGTAATTGATTTGAACGGATGCGGTAGCGATTCCAAAAAAATAGTGGTCCTGGGATTTCCAAAGTTCTTTACCCCTAATGCGGATGGAGTAAATGATACATGGCATGTAGCCGGACTGGATATTTTGGACAATCCTATTATCAGCATCTATGATCGATATGGAAAATTACTGCATCAACTACATAAAAACTCAAATGGTTGGGACGGCTCTTTTAATGGTGTACTATTGCCTGAATCCGATTACTGGTTTAAATTATCTTACAGAGATTCGCTTGGCCAAACTACCCATGCGGCATATATTAACAACCATTTTACATTAAAGCGCTAACCCTCTAAATTTACTACTAAAGGTGTATTTTATCGATTAAAGGTCATATTATTCGATGTAGAATACTAAATATTGGCATGTGTAGTTATTATATACGTTACGTAGATTAATAGCCACACCATTTATGAGAACATTCATAGGTTCTATATTTTGTTTACTTTTTTTTGTAACACATGTAGCTGCCCAAAATTCTGCAGATTGTAGAACTGCCATTCCTGTGTGTGCAGATCAACCCATAATGGGTATAGCGGAAGGCACGGGTGATGTTGATGATTTTGACCCGGAAATTATACGTCAAACAGGTTGTTTGGAGAAAGGTAGTCTTACTTCTGCCAATATTGAACATAATACTTCTTGGTTTGTGTTTAGGGCAGGAACAGGAGGGCAAGTGGGCTTTGATATAGAAGCCTTGCCTACCAATGGAAGTGGAACCCCTACTGCAGAATGGGATTTTGCCGTATTTGGCCCGGATGTAGATTGTGGGGATATAAGCAGTGGTACTGCAGAACCTATCCGTTGTAATTATGAGGTCAATGATACACGTTTTACCGGTTTAGGGGTAAATCCTGAAAATGGCCAGGAGGGAGAACCTTCATTGACCGGTAGTCAAAATACATATGATGAGTATCTAGATGTACAGCCGGGAGAGATCTACTACATATTGATCAATAATTTTGCTGATAATTTTACCGGTGATCCGGAACCTTTTATGCTAACGTTTACCGGAAGCTCCGTTAATGCTAACCAAGATACTGCATTGGATTGTACGTTACGCGATGAATTTTTAGGATTGGACATTGTAGCATGTGAAGGGGATGATGACATTACCCTTAGCGCATTAAATTCCCCTGCTGGTGCAGCTATCCAAAATGTGGAATGGTCCGTAGATTATGAAGATGACGGTATAGTGGATGATGTTCTCATGGGTTCCGGTGAATTTCAGGCGGAGCTGGTGGTGGTGAGTCCAAATTCCGGTCGTTATTTCGCCACAGTATATGCAGACCCTTCCTCAGGCGGACCATCCTCATATAGTGATGACAGTGGTGTGCTTATAACTTTTTTTGGTACACCCATATTAGATAGGGTAGAAATCTTGGATACCAATTTATCCATAGAACCGGATCAAAACAATATAGAATTTATAGTTACTGGAAACGGGGATTACGAATTTGCTATAAATAATGGGGAATTTCAGGATGAGGCCATATTTTTGAATGTGCCACCAGGCCTTAACACCGTTATTATCAATGATAAAAATGGCTGTGGCATTACGGAGCCTTTGGAGTTTTTAATTGTAGGCTATCCTAAATTTTTTACTCCCAATGGGGATGGTGTCAATGATGACTGGAATATTAAAGGAATTGAAACCTTGACTAACCCGGTAGTATTTGTTTTTGACCGGTATGGGAAGTTGTTAAAGCAACTAGGTGCTGACGGGGGTTGGGACGGAACTTTTAATGGCAGGCCCATGCCTGCTACGGATTATTGGTTTAGATTTGAATTTGGAGAAACAGATGATGGCCTTCTCGTCGCCAAAACTAGGAAAACCCATTTTACGTTAAAAAGATAAATAATAAAGGGTCGTCATAATTGACGACCCTTTATTATTTAGTATACGCTTAAGGTAAATTAAAAATTAATGGTATAACTTAATGTTGTATTGGTGTTAATCCTGTCTATGTTTGCGGGGGTAGTTAATCCGGCATCGAAAAAGCGCTCGTCTACATCTTGCTGAGAACGACTTAAGGCAAAGTCCAACCTACTACCTCCAAAATTATAACCTATACCACCAGAAATTGCATTTAAATCACCTACGGTATTGCCATTGGTGAACGGACTTTGTTCAAATCTATATCCAGCACGTAAGCTAACCTGTTCTATACGATACTCACCACCTAACCTAAATGTGGAAACTGTGCCCAATTCATTAGAAATTTGGTCGTTTACGGTCTGAAAACTTGGGTCATTGGCAGGACGAAGCTCAGTATTGGAAAAATCCTGAAAACCATAATCAAAACTCAACAATCCATTTTTGGCAAAAACCATGGCCAAACTACCGGTTAACTTGCTAGGGGTTTTAACGGTATATGTTTCAAACACATTAATTATATTGAAATTGATAAAATTGATATCAGAATCTGCTAGATCGGAATTTATTCGTTGCGAAAAATCTTCGTTTAGACGATACCAAGTAGGAGATTGATAACTTGCTCCCATTCGTAAGTAATCATTTAGTTTGGCTATGGCACCTAGGCTAAATGAAAAACCGTTTCCTTCGGTATTTAAATAATTGTCAAAAGTTGTATTTTGAATTTCCGAATTACCATCATAACCACTTTCTGTAAACTGATCATATTTAGTATATAGAATATTATGAAAGTTCAAAGAAGCCCCCATGTAAATATTTTCTTTAAACTGAGACCCCATGTTCAACGTAAATTTACTGTTGTATCCTGTAGTTCTTCTAATAAAATCTTGATTAACTGAGCTATATGATGCATTACTAATGTAATCCGTATTCGCGTCATCGTCTACCAATGGGTCCAAAATACCTCCATAATAACCTAAAAAAGCTTGTTGGTCCCTAAATCCTTGTCTGGCACCTATATCGAGATAGGCCTCTTCCAAAAATTCACCATCCTGCAAAAGAATTGAACTAAAAGGGGTGCCCTGTGCATAACTTAAAAAGTAATTATCAATACCCTGGGTCGTATTGCCTGATGCCCTAAATTCATTATCAAAATTATTGATCACATCATAATTAAAGGCCAATGAAAATTTTTGCCAGTCAGAATTTTGATCGGTACTTCTAAATACGAACGTTCCCCCAATTTGATTTAATTCCAAATTATTGGTTTTCGTACCAATAGTTGTACCAAAATAGTTGGTTTCATTATCGACATTATAGGAAGAACCTGAAATGGTAAACAAACTATTATTGAATACGGCGGAACCGGCAGGGTTAATATTCAATGCGGATAAATCGCCGCCAAGTGCTCCAAAGGCTCCACCCATAGCTTGAAATCTAGCTGTGCCCTGAAGATTTTCATTGCTATAGCGCAAGGCTTCATTAATATTTTGTGCATTACCAACTGCGCATAACAATATGGTTATGAAAGTGATATATCTTTTCATACAATCTTTTTAAATTTAAGTATACGTGTAATTAATTTCTTCTTCCGCCACTTCTGCTGGAAGATGAAGAACCTGAAGAACGAGAGCTACTACCACTTGAACTTCTCATGGATCCGGAACTTCTAGAACTGCTACCACTTGAACTTCTCATTGTACCAGAACTTCTGGAACTACTATTTCCTGAACTACGAAACGTACTATTGGTAGACCTGCCTGTAGAGTAATTGTTTCCGCTACTTCTGTAGGACGATGTTCTTGGGGTAGCTATTCTACTACTGGACCTAGTTGTTCCATTATAGTATCTGCTACTTATATTTGCATTTCTTGAGGAATTATACCTTGGTACGGCCCTTGTACTTCTACTGGTCCTATATGCCCTATTTTGGTCCACACCTACGGTTCTCCTAGTAGTGGTAGTTCCAGAATACGTTCTTGAACTACGTGTATTGGCAGAACTACGGGCGGTAGCGGTCCTTGAAGTTGTAGTCCTATATCTGGGGGAATCCCCTCTGGTATTCACGTTAGACCTACCTCTTAAGGCAGTTGCGCTAGTAGTATTGTTCGATCTAGTATAATTGCCCCTCCTCGTATTATTATAGGCATAACTTCTGTTTACAAATCTGTTATTGCGGTTATAATACCTGTTTCCATATCCATATCCATAATTGTAATAAGGATAGTTCCAGCCAAAACCAAAACCGGCATAGCCAAAACCAAAACCGCGATAACCGAAACCGCCATAATTCCAATTATTCCAACGGTTCCATCCCCATGGACTAAACCATCCATAGCCATAATAAGGTCCATAACCGTAATTCCATCCCCAAAGTGGACTTGCCCAACCAAAGCCGGCCACACCCCAATTGTTCCATCCGTTATCATAAAAATTTATGCTAACACTAGTGGCATTATCTCCCCAACCTCCATAACCTTGATAGTCATTTTCAGTTGAATAATAATCCGTTAATTGCCCATCTTCTATATTTAGGGTATCCGTATTGGATGAATAGGAATCAATATCTGTAAAAATCTCACTATCCAATATTTCATCATATTGGGATGCTTTTTCCCCAAAATAAGCACTATAGGTGTTTTCTTCCTGATTTTGAGTCTGAGCAGGTCTTTTTTCTACCATTCTAGGAGCATTATCAGAATAAATGCCATCATTGTCATAATAAGAGGCCTGTTCATACGATCCGCATGAAGCTGCTACTATGGCCATGGTTAGCAGTATTGTTATGTTGCGAATTTTGTTGTGGGGTATTGAATATATCATCGGATCAAAATTATATTGTTGAACATATTAAAAATAACTAGTTTTACCCAATTATTATATTATAATATTCACAAAATTTGTGCCAAACTCCAGATAATGAGTAAAAATTTGACTAAGAGAAGTGAGGATTATTCCAAATGGTATAACGAATTAGTAGTTAAGGCAGACCTTGCCGAAAACTCCGGCGTTAGGGGGTGTATGGTAATAAAACCATACGGTTATGGTATTTGGGAAAAAATGCAAGCAGGCTTGGATAAAATGTTTAAGGAAACAGGTCATGAAAATGCTTATTTTCCTTTGTTCATTCCTAAATCCTATTTTAGTAGGGAAGCTAGCCATGTGGAAGGTTTTGCTAAAGAATGTGCGGTAGTTACCCATTATAGGCTTAAAAATGCGGATGATGGAAGTGGTGTTGTCGTAGATCCTGAAGCAAAATTAGAGGAGGAGTTGATCGTAAGACCAACATCTGAAACCATTATTTGGGATACCTATAGAAAATGGATCCAAAGCTATAGGGATTTGCCGTTGTTGATAAATCAGTGGGCAAATGTTGTGCGTTGGGAAATGCGAACCAGGTTGTTTCTTAGAACATCAGAGTTTTTATGGCAAGAGGGGCATACTGCACATGCTACGGAGCAAGAGGCTATTGCCGAAGCCGAACAGATGATGAACGTATATGCGGATTTTGCCGAGAACCATATGGCCGTTCCCGTTATTAAGGGGACAAAGACAGAAAGTGAACGTTTTGCAGGAGCCTTGGAAACATATTGCATAGAGGCTTTAATGCAAGACGGCAAGGCTTTACAGGCGGGAACATCACATTTTTTAGGTCAAAATTTTGCAAAGGCCTTTGACGTTAAGTTTGCTACCAAAGAAGGTGGTAAAGAATATGTTTGGGCTACCTCTTGGGGGGTGTCCACTAGATTGATGGGGGCTTTGATTATGACGCATAGCGATGATAACGGCTTGGTAATTCCTCCAAAATTGGCCCCAATACAAGTTGTAATCGTTCCAATTTATAAAGGTCTTGACCAACTTGACCTCATTTCCGAAAAAGTTATGCCTTTGGTTAAGGAGTTGAGGGAAAAAGGAATTTCGGTTAAATTTGATAATAGGGATACCCATAAACCTGGGTTTAAATTCAACGAATATGAATTAAGAGGTGTACCGGTAAGATTAGCGGTAGGACCAAGGGATCTTGAAAATGGTACATTTGAGGTGGCACGTAGAGATACCTTGGAGAAAGAAACGGTAATGGCGGTAGATGTTGTGGATAAAATAGTGTTCTTGCTTGATGATATACAGAAAAACCTTTATCAAAAAGCATTGGATTTTCGCACAGGGCACATTACAAAAGTTGATTCTTACGATGAGTTTAAAAAAGTTTTAAAAGAAAAAGGTGGTTTTATTTCTGCCCATTGGGACGGTACCAAGGAAACCGAGGAACGTGTCAAAAATGAAACAAAAGCCACTATTAGGTGTATTCCAATTGATGCCGTTGCTGAGGATGGGGTATGTATGGTAAGCGGCAAACCATCTAATAAAAGGGTGTTATTTGCTAAAGCATATTAATTTTTTTAAAAAATAATATTCAGGTGTTGTGATAGTAAAAAATATTTGTATTTTTGCATCCGCAATTGCACAAAGTATGGTCCGTTCGTCTAGGGGTTAGGACGCCAGGTTTTCATCCTGGTAACAGGGGTTCGATTCCCCTACGGACTACTAAGCATTTTTGGATTTAGTTCTTTAATTGCTATTTTTAAGTTCAAGTTTAAGATTATGGTCCGTTCGTCTAGGGGTTAGGACGCCAGGTTTTCATCCTGGTAACAGGGGTTCGATTCCCCTACGGACTACTAAAAAAACATTTTCAGGATTTTAATAAATCCTATAAACAAATTAAGAGATAAAATGGCAAATCACAAGTCAGCGTTAAAGAGAATCAGAAGAAACGAAGCAGTACGTTTACGTAACAAATATCAGCACAAGACAATGCGTAACGCATTGAGAAAATTACGTGCAGAGGAGGATAAAAAGGCTGCTGAAACCTTGTTTCCTACTGTTGTTGGTATGATCGATCGTTTGGCTAAGCGTAATATTATCCATGATAATAAGGCGGCCAACTTAAAAAGTAAACTAGCTAAGCATGTAGCTGCTTTATAATACCGTATTTTAATAGTATAAAAAGCCTTCCTTTTTTAGGAAGGCTTTTTTTATTTACAACCATTATAATAATGTGCGGTTAGCGTTGGTAACCTATATAAAGTTAATTCTACCAACCGTACCTGGGTGTGACTCTTTTCATGGATATAAAACCTATGATGAAGCAAGTATACATTGCCGCAATAGAAGCGTAATGCAAATTGGTTAGACCAAGTTGAATGTATATGTCATATTTAAACGAAAGTAGATACATGGTTATAGGATAGCAGCTGTAGAAGATTAGTAATCCTGTACTTACCCAAAAGAGTAGTGTAGTATAACGTTGTGTTCTTGGAATCTTGGGAATTTAATACCCTCAAATAAGTTAGTGCCCCAAATATAAGTAGTAACGACCCAATAATAATTGCCAAAGCTTGTGGTTCTGTATAAAAATCTTGTATCCATAAATTAATAATACAGGCAAGTAAAAATGCCATACCTCCATATTTGATTATTTTTTTATGTACAGTATTTGTGGATAGTTTGTAGTAGATGTACAGAAAATAGAGATAGAAGATTATGTCAAATATGTTGAAAATTGGCGTATTGTAATTATAGTATTCTTTTTTGTATATAATTTGAATATCATCAATATCACGAATGATCATACCAAATAATTCTGTTAACAAAGTGTAGGTGAAAAGTATAGGTAAATACTTTAGTATGGAATTGTAATAGTGTTTATATGTGCCAATGGACAATACTAAGGCCAGTGCATAAAAAAGGATAAAGTAATTATTTATAAGGTATTCCAATATCTTTTAGCGCTAGGGTAACTATGATTATTTATTAATGATTATCTAAATGCCAATTTTCTGCTTTTTAAAAAACCGAAAATGAATAAAGTGTACATTATAACTATTAATACATTTAGTAAGGAGCGCAAATCATATTTAACCCAAATCTCATATTGAGTGTATCCTATGACGTATATAACTGGAAATATGGAATAAAATATGAATAGGGCCAAGCTAACCCAGAACATAAGGTTATGTGCCTGGTAAATATCTTCATCCAATTCCTTTTTGTCCTTAAAATATAAGACAATGCAAATGACCAATAACCATGAACTAATGGCCAATGCATAATATAAATTGGTCTCTAGCGGATTTTGAAAAAAGGTGCTGACAATGTATGCAATCAAAAAAATAAAGAAGAATGAAAATATATACTTTTTATAACGCTTGTTATGTATGAGCTGCCAATAGACTCGATAAAAAAATGCAAAGAAAATTAGGGCGTATATATTATAAATTACATCGTTGAAATTACTGTATTGCACATTTTGAAAGAAGGAAATTTCATCATAGGTGCGTACCAAATAGCCTAATACTTCATTAAAGAAAGTATAGGCAATAATAATTGGAAAGTATTTTAAAACAGTATCGTAATATTTTCTATATGAAGCTAGCGACACAAATAATGTTATCGCATATACCAACATGTAATAATTATCCTTAATGAAAGACATATGTGATATGCATAAGCTAAATTAGAAATCTGTTTTTGGCGGCGGACCACCTTGGCCAAAATTTAAAGCTAAACTTTTACTGTCCTGTAAATTTGAGTTTAAGGTAAAGGTGGGCATTATACCTGCATGGGCTTTTTGTGTTTGGCCTATATGTACACCAATTCCGTCTGTGCTAGAATCTCTCCAATCCTTTATCAATTCTGCCTTGCCGTTACTTCCAATAAAAAATCCATAATTAATCCCGCCCTTATCCAAGGTTGGAACCATAAAAATTGAGTTCTGTCTTTTGTGGATTACTTTTTTGCCATTAGGAAATTTATCGGAGTTGGGATAGTTGGCAAAATATAATCTTAATTTTGTTACTTTATTAACTCCCGCATCTTTCGCTTCTTGATCTATGTATGCTATGTATTGCTTAATGGTGTCATAATCGAAATCCACAAATCTTCCGGCTGTAAAGTCTTCATCTTGTTCTCTTTGTTGCTCGTATGGTTCAATAAGTGTTACTCTGTGTTTTGTATAATTGTCATAAATGACATTTGCCTCATCCAAAGAAATGATATTGGCGGGAGCCTCTACTACTGGAGGAACTGGTTTTTCTTTTTTTGGTTCTTGGTTGCAATTTACTATACTTAACATTAATAATGAACATAACATTAGTGTAGCAATGGAATTTGGTCTTTTCATTTTCCGGGAATTAAGGTTATTAATGAGAAAATTGTTAAAAGACTGGGGGTGGTTCTTTTATTATTATGTTAAAGATATAAAAAAATAGTAGTGATAACGATTTGCCAGGGGTCAAGAATGTGTTATTTAAAGAATAAAAAAAGCCCGATTTCATTTGAAATCGGGCTTTTTATTAATTTTTATAAATTACTGATTCATGGTCATTAGGAACTCTTCATTGTTCTTGGTTTGTTTAAAACGCTGTTCAATAAACTCCATTGCCTCTACCGGATTCATATCTGCAAGGTATTTACGCATTATCCACATACGTTGCAATGTATTTTCATCCAGTAACATATCATCTCTTCGTGTACTCGATGAGGTAAGGTCAATAGCAGGGAATATTCTTCTATTGGCAATTTTACGATCCAATTGAAGTTCCATGTTGCCTGTACCTTTAAACTCCTCAAAGATTACCTCGTCCATTTTTGAACCGGTCTCTGTTAATGCCGTTGCAATGATCGAAAGTGATCCGCCTCCTTCAATATTACGTGCTGCACCAAAGAATCGTTTAGGTTTGTGCAACGCATTGGCATCCACACCACCACTTAATACCTTACCTGACGCTGGCTGCACCGTGTTATAAGCTCTGGCCAAACGTGTTATGGAATCAAGAAGGATAACTACATCATGACCGCACTCTACCAATCGCTTGGCTTTTTCCAATACAATATTGGCAACGCGAACATGTTCTGTAGGTTCCTTGTCAAACGTAGAGGCGACTACTTCCCCACGAACATTACGTTGCATGTCCGTAACCTCTTCAGGACGTTCATCGATCAATAATATTATCTGGTAAACTTCTGGGTGATTGGCGGCGATACCATTGGCTATATCCTTTAATAGCATGGTCTTACCAGATTTAGGTTGCGACACGATCATACCTCTCTGCCCTTTTCCAATTGGAGAGAACAAGTCTATAATCCTTGTGGATATGGTGCTTTGGCGCTCTGCTAAATTAAATTTCTCTTGCGGAAATAATGGGGTCAAATGCTCAAAGGACACACGGTCACGAACTATTTGGGGATCAATACCATTGATTTTGTTGACCTTTATCAATGGAAAATATTTTTCACCTTCTTTTGGAGGCCTTACATTGCCCAATACCGTATCCCCTGTTTTTAATCCAAAAAGTCTTATCTGTGACTGGGAAACATAAATATCATCGGGTGAAGAAAGGTAATTGTAATCAGAGGAACGTAAAAATCCATAGCCGTCCTGCATAATATCCAAAACACCTTCACTAGCTATTATAGAATCAAATTCGTATTCTGGCTCTTTATATCTATTCTTAAGGTCTTTGTCAAAATTGCTTTTGTCGTGTTGAACCCTAGGATTTGGTTTTTTGTTCTGGTTGTTTTGAGAAGAATTTTTCTGATAATCCTTTTTGTTATTGCTTGAATTGGAAGCTTTAGGTCGTGGTCTGGGCCTAGGCTTTGGAGTTTCCGTACTTTCCTTGGAACTCTTTTCCGCAATATCCTCGCTCTTGGTGGATTCTTCTCTTGTGTTGGTATTAGATTCTTTGGTTGCATCTTTTGAAACACGTGGTCTTGGCCTTGGTTTTGGCTTGGACTTAGGTTTTTCTTCAGATGATGGGCTGTCTTCTTTTGTTTCTGTCTTAGCGGGAGCTATTGCCGCGGCGACTTTGGGGTTGGCAGCTTGTAAGTCCAAAATCTGGTAGACTAAATCTAATTTTTTTAAAGTTTTGAATTTTGGAACTTTAAGTCCTTTAGCTATTTCCTGAAGCTCAGGTAGCTTTTTTGATTTTAAATCTGAAATCTCAAACATTAAATAGTCGAATAAATTATAAGTAATTTGTATTGTAAGAAGTATATTATATTAAGGGTAATCTCAAGGAATGTTTTCCTTCTTGGTAGGCGTTATAACATGATAACGAAGCAATATTACAAATTATTTTGAATAAAAGAGTCATAAATTTTGAAAAGACCTGTATTTTTGCACTGTAATGTGGTAATAAATTTATGATTCAGAGAATACAGAGTGTTTTTTTATTAATTGTCGCCATTCTTACAGGTGTATTGCCTTTTTTTCTAAATCTTTGGGTAGATATAGATGGCACAGAGGTTTTCGCCAATAATGATATGATTATTTCCATAGCTTTCTATGCCGGTGCCGTTTTGGCGATATGGTCTTTAGTAAGTTTTAAAAATAGAAAAAATCAGTTTGTTATTAACAGGCTGAACATGATATTGAACGTTATTTTATTAGGATTTTTTGTTTACCGATCACTAAACTTATCCGGAGAAGCTTCGGTTTCTGAGAAGGGTATTGGGATGCTGATTCCAGTATTTTCTATCGTTTTTTTAGCTCTTGCAAATAGGGCCATAAAGAAGGATGAAGATCTTGTAAAATCTGTTGATCGTTTGCGTTAAACCTAACATCTTAGTAGTATTAGTGCGTAAAACCCGGGGTAGTTTCCGGGTTTTTTTATTTTATTGAACAAATCATTGGTCACAAAACATTTTGTTGATTTTGTGCATTTAAGATTAGCGTTTGCCTAATTCTATAATTTCTAAATGCTTAATTTCTTCCTTGTCTATTATAAAACGTAGCATGGTACGTACCTGATGAAATCCGTGTTTGCCACATGCGCCAGGATTCATATGTAATGAACCTAATTTTTTATCCCACATGACCTTGAGTATATGAGAATGGCCACTTATAAATAGTTTTGGCGGATTTTCTTTTATAATATCACGGGTCCTCATATTGTATTTAGGCGGGTAACCTCCAATATGGGTAATCCATACATCAACATTCTCACAAAAAAACCTATTGTTCTCCGGAAATTCTTTTTGGATGATATGATCATCAATATTTCCGTGAACAGCCTTTAAAGGCTTTATATTGCTAATGGCGTCCGTAACCTTTAGTGACCCAATATCGCCTGCATGCCAAACCTCGTCCGCCCATTGAGCATGTTTAAGAATGGCTTGGTCCATATAGGAATGGGTGTCCGAAAGCAATAAAATTTTGGTCATTACAATTATTATTGAAAGAGGTTCATGGTATTTTACACACACGGTCAAATATAAAGGAGTTGTTCAAGGGTGTTATAAAACGTATCCTTTTTAATACCTTTGCGAAATACAAAATTACCACATCCTTTTGAGATTCTTCATTCAATTTTCATACTTTGGAAAAGCGTATCACGGCTGGCAAAATCAACCCAATGCCATAACGGTGCAAGAAGTTCTTGAAAAGGCCATGGCAACCATATTAAATCAGCCAATTGCTCTTACGGGAGCGGGTAGAACAGATGCAGGTGTCCATGCCAAGGAAATGTATGCCCATTTTGATATTGAAGAATTAAGGCACATACCTGATTTTATTTTTAGATTAAATTCTCTGCTACCGGAAGATATTGCCGTAAAACAAATATTACGAGTTATTGATGATGCCCATGCGCGGTTCAACGCCCGGTCCAGAACCTATGAATATCATATCACAAAGGTTAAGAATCCATTTTTCAGCGATACGGCCCATTTTGTAAGAAAGGATTTAGATGTAAGTAAAATGAACAAGGCAGCCTCGTTATTGATCGGTAAAAAGGATTTTGAATGCTTTTCTAAATCCAATACTGATGTATTTACGAATATTTGCGACCTTACACTGGCCAATTGGAAGCAGGACCAAGACCATCTGATCTTTACCATAACGGCAGACCGATTTTTACGGAATATGGTACGCGCAATTGTAGGAACATTGATCAATGTGGGTATTGGTAAATATGATCCGGACTATGTTAATACCATATTAAAAAGTAAGGATAGGTCCATGGCCGGGGTTTCTGTACCCGCAAAAGGATTATATTTGACCTCTATTGTATACCCCAATACTATTTTAAAGAATGGATAAGGATTCTGGCAAAGCATTTGACACTCGTCTTTTTAAACGCTTAATGGCCTATACCCAACCGTACAAGATTACGTTTTATGGGGTTGCCCTTGCGGCCATTTTATTATCTGGATTTGCGGTACTTACCCCTTTGATCGTCAAGAAAATTATTGATGATGCCATTAAACAGGGCAACGAGCAAATGTTACTCTATTTAATCATTGCCATGTTGGCCGTATTGATAGGACAGGTTATTAGTCAGTTAGCCTTTAATTATTATGCCAATTGGTTGGGGGAATCTGTTATTAAAGATGTACGTATAGACCTTTTTAAAAAAATGCTTGGTTTTAAAATGAAGTATTTTGACAATTCTTCATTGGGCGTTTTGGTGACCAGGGCGGTGGCAGATATGCAACGTATTGGTGAAATTTTCAGTCAAGGTTTTTTTGTTATTGTGGCCGATCTATTAAAAATGGCGGTGGCGGCGGTGGTAATGATTATCATTAATTGGAAACTGTCTCTCATTGTATTTTCATTACTGCCCATTATTCTATATGCAACCAGATTGTTCCAAAAAGCAATGAAGGTTGCCTTTACCGAAGTTAGGGCAGAAGTATCCAACTTGAACTCTTTTGTTCAGGAACGTATAACGGGCATGAAGATAGTGCAGTTGTTTACTAGGGAAAAAATAGAAAGTGATAAGTTTAGGCAAATAAATGAAAAACATAAAAAGGCGTGGTTAAAGACGGTATGGTACAATTCTATTTTCTTTCCCATTGCTGAAATTGTCTCTTCCATTACCGTTGGCTTGATCGTTTGGTATGGCGGTTTGCAAAATGTGGCGAATATATCTACGGATATTGCAGGTACGGTATTTGCATTTATTATGCTCATAGATTTATTGTTTAGGCCATTACGCCAAATAGCGGATAAATTTAACACCTTACAAATGGGTATGGTGGCCGCAAATAGGGTGTTTAAAATTTTGGATACGGATAGCCATATACAGGATTTGGGTACAATTGAAAGGGAACAGGTAAAAGGTGACATTAAATTTGACAATGTTAGTTTTGGGTATTTGGAGGATGAAGAAGTACTGCACGGAATTTCATTTGAGGTAAAGGCCGGGGAAACCATTGCCATTGTAGGGGCTACTGGGGCCGGTAAGAGTACGATCATAAATTTATTGAACCGTTTTTATGAAATTAATTCCGGTACCATTGCTATTGATGGTATTGATATTAAGGATTACAACCTTGCATCATTACGTTCCCACATTGCAATTGTATTGCAAGATGTCTTTTTGTTTGCGGATACCATTGCCAATAATATTTCCTTGAAAAACCCTGCCATAAGTGTGTCGGATATTGAAATGGCCGCCAAAGCTATTGGTGTAGATGAGTTTATTTCCAGTTTACCGGGCGGATATCAATATAATGTAAAAGAAAGGGGAACAATGCTTTCAAGTGGACAGCGTCAGTTGATCGCTTTTTTACGTGCTTATGTAAGTAATCCCAGTATCTTGATTTTGGATGAAGCCACATCTTCCGTAGATACCTACAGCGAGCAGTTGATTCAATTGGCTACGGATAAGATTACAGAAGGTAGAACTTCCATTGTAATAGCACACCGTTTGGCCACCATTAAAAAAGCGGATAAGATTATTGTTATGGATGCAGGTAATATCGTAGAAACGGGGACCCATAAGGAACTCCTTAAAAAGAAGGGGTATTACAGTAATTTATATGAAGCACAATTTTTAGCGGAGGAAGTGGCGTAGAATTATAGGATATTAATTATTGAACAGGCTAGTTGCTTAAATTAAATCCTGTTTAAGCATGGTACCCAACTGGGTGATGGAATCATAGGTTACAAATTCACCATTTTTTATATAGGAAATCAATCCGGTCTCCTCACTGACTACCAAGCACAGGGCATCGGTTTTTTCACTAATACCCACGGCTGCCCTATGTCGTAATCCAAAGCGAAGGGGAATATTGCGTTCATTGGAAACAGGTAATATAACTCTTGTGGCCACAACAAAATTACCGGAAATTACAGCAGCACCATCATGTAACGTACTGTTCTTGTAAAAAATACTTTCCAAAATAGGCTGATTGATTTCTATATTCATACGATCTCCCGTAGATTTTATAAATTCAAGGGAATTGCTACGTTCAATAACTATTATTGCGCCGGTTTTGGAACTTGCCATTTTTTCGCAAGCTTTAAGTATGGAGTCTACATCGGTATCGGTAGATATTCCTTCTTGTTTTAGAAACTTAAAATGTTTTACAAAATTTCTTTTATTGGCAAAATTGGTGGAACCGATCATCAATAAAAATTTTCTTATCTCTTGTTGAAATACTATGATCAAGGCAATTAGCCCTACCTGCATGAAGGCACCAACCATACTGCTGATCATCTGCATATCCAATAATTCCGTCAGTTTCCAGAAAGCCCAGACGATTACAATTCCTATAAAGATGTTGATGGCCACGGAGCCTCTAACCAGCTTGTAGATATAATAGAGTAGCACGGCAACAAAAATGATGTCCAGGACATCGGTAATCTTAAAGTCAATAAAATTTAAAAAATCCAATCCGTACCGTTTTAGTAAAATTAAGAAAATAGATTGCAAGAATTTAATATAAACTTAGGCATTTAATTGTTCATATAACTTTATACATTCCCAAGCTTCCCTAACATCATGTACCCGTAAGATATTGGCACCCTTTTGCAGACATACCATATGTAGTGCAGTAGTACCGTTCAATGCATTATCTGGCTGGGTCTGTAATGTTTTGTAGATCATTGATTTTCTGCTTATACCTGCTAAAATGGGTCTGTCCGTCATCTGTAATAGTTCCATTTGCTTTAAAAGATCAAAACTTTGTAACCTATTTTTGGCGAAACCAAAACCTGGATCAATGATGACATCTTTAATACCTAATGATTTTGCTACACCTAGACGTTCGGAAAAGAAAACAAGCATCTCTTTTAACAGGTCCCTATAGTCTGTCTGTTCTTGCATATTTTGAGGAGTTCCCCGCATATGCATCATAATGTAGGGTATATTTAAACGAGCCACCGTTTTTAGCATATTGTTATCCTGCATTCCTGCGGAGATATCATTGATCATAGCCGCACCATGGTCAATACAAGTTTTTGCTATAGTACTTCTAAACGTATCTACGGATATCATGGTATCTGGAAATTTATGCAAGATCAAATCTATGATCGGGACTATACGTTGCATTTCTGTCACTTCATCTACTTCTGCGGCTCCAGGTCTTGTGCTGTAGGCGCCAACATCTATAAAGGTTGCTCCGTCGGTGAGCATTTTTTCAACTTGGTTTAAAATACTATGCTGATCTTGGTATTCTCCGCCATCAAAAAAAGAATCTGGGGTTACGTTCAATATACCCATTATCCTAGGTTGCTCCAGCGAAATTATATTACCCTTGCAATTTATCGTCATATCAATATTTAATAGGAATTTGTGGCATTTTCCAAGTTTAAACCATCAATCTTGATGGTTACGAATATTTAAGCGAAATTTACACAAATTAGATAGAAATACATGCTAGACACGGCAAAGGAATACGATGAGGTAATTCAGGTTTGTATGAATCTGTACGAGAATAAGATGTCAGATTATGGTAGTGCATGGCGAATTTTAAGATTGCCGTCCTTAACTGATCAAATCTTCATAAAAGCACAACGTATACGAAGCCTTCAGGAAAATGACGTCCGTAAGGTTGATGAAGGTGAGCGATCAGAATTTATCGGGATTATCAATTATGCGGTAATGGCACTCATTCAGTTAGAACTAGGGGTTGCGGACCAGCCAGATTTGGATACGGAAAAAGCGGTTGCTTTATATTCTAAACATATTCAGATTACTAAGGAACTCATGCTGAACAAAAATCATGATTACGGAGAGGCTTGGAGAGACATGCGGGTGAGTTCATTAACGGACCTTATTCTGCAAAAACTGTTACGCGTAAAACAGATTGAGGACAATAAGGGAGAAACCCTGGTAAGTGAGGGCATTGATGCCAACTATCAGGATATGATCAACTATGCAGTATTTGCACTCATTCACTTAGGATTGGAAAAATAAAACAAGGACAATGAAATATTTGGTAGGAGTTGTACGCATATTTGTTGGTATTTTATTTATCATCAGTGGATTTATTAAATTGAACGATCCCGTTGGTTTTTCATTTAAATTGGAAGAATATTTTAGCCAAGGCGTTCTTGACCTGCCTTTTCTAATGCCTTTTGCACTGGCTATATCCATAGCCGTGGTCGTAATAGAGGTCATGGTGGGTGTAATGTTAATTCTTGGTTATAAACGCAAGTTTACAATATGGACATTATTGGCCATGATCGTTTTCTTTACGTTCCTTACTTTTTATTCGGCCTATTTTAATAAGGTGACGGATTGTGGTTGCTTTGGCGATGCCATAAAACTGACGCCGTGGGAGTCGTTTACAAAAGATGTGGTGTTACTGGTTTTAATACTGATCATTTATGCCGGAAGAAAATACATTACCCCATTGGTAAATACAAAAACTACATCAACAGTAATGGTTGCGGCCCTTATAGCTTGTTTAGGATATGTATATTATGTGTTGAATCATTTACCTGTAATTGATTTTAGGCCTTATGAAATTGGTAAGAACATAGAAGAAGGAATGTCCGTTCCGGAAGATGCACCCAAGGCATTGTTTGAGTATAGGTGGAAATTTAATGTTAACGGAAAGGAAGAAATTCATATTTCCAATGGAGATTACCCTACTGTTGATGGTGAGTTTATAAGTATTGAAACAGAGGAAATTCAAGCAGGTTACGAACCTCCCGTACATGATTTTACAATTGAGCAAGATGGGGAGGATTTTGCGGGCACCTTACTTCAAGAACCTAAATTGGTTATGGTGATAGCCTATGATCTAAGAAAATCCAACCTAACGGTTTTTAACGATGTAAAAAAGGTTATGGACAAAGCTTTAAAGTCCGGATATAAAGTTATAGGGATGTCTGCTTCGGGACCTGATCAAACCAATATTTTGGTAAAGGAATATAATTTGGGCTTCGACTTTTATTTTACGGACGAGACTACTCTAAAAACAATTGTGAGGTCTAACCCGGGTGTATTGGTATTGGAAAAAGGAACCATTATGCAAAAGGTTCATTACAACGATTTGGAACAGTTAAAGTTCAATTAACGATTTAAAGCGAATTAATATAATTAGAAATAATAAAAATGAGAGCAAAAATAGTAGCTGGAAACTGGAAAATGAATAAAAATTTAGCGGAAACGGAAGCCCTTTTGGCAGAATTGTCCGCTAAATTACCTGATACCAATGCAGAAGTTATGGTAGCACCTACTTATGTAAACCTTTCAAGTGCCGTGCGTGCTCTTGACGGTTCTAAGATAGAAGCTATTGCACAGAATATGCATTATGCGGAAAGCGGTGCGTTTACTGGGGAAATTTCAGCAGATATGTTATTGAATATAGGTGTGGATACTGTAATTATAGGCCATTCTGAAAGAAGGGCATATTTTATGGAGAGCGATGAAATATTGAGAAAGAAAGTAATAACCGCACTACAAAAGGGAATGCGGGTTATGTTCTGTTTTGGTGAAGAATTGGAGGATCGTAAATCGGGCAATCATTTTAAATTGGTAGAAAGCCAGTTAAAAAACGTTCTATTTAATTTAGATCCTTCTGCTTGGACAAATATTATCTTGGCCTACGAGCCAGTTTGGGCCATAGGCACAGGAGAAACCGCTTCTCCGGAACAGGCGCAGGAAATGCATGCTTTTATCCGTAAGACCATAGCAGAGGCCTTTGATAGCACCATAGCTACAAATGTCACTATTTTGTACGGAGGTAGTGTTAAACCGGGTAATGCCGAAGAAATATTCTCTAAGCCAGATGTGGACGGTGGTCTAATTGGTGGCGCTTCATTGGTGGCCGATGATTTTGTGGCCATCATCAACGCAATTTAACTGGAAAATTCGCTACATGTAGGCATGAGCAACAATATGATATATATAGAGTACCGTTTTACGGTGCAACCTCCAGAACCAGCTTCAGATATTCTTATTGCCCAATTGGGTGAAGCTGGTTTTGAGAGTTTTGTAGAAGAGGAAGACGCAATTTTGGCCTATATCCAAAAGGAAGATTGGTCTATGGATATTTTGAACGATATCGACATTCTTTCCAATCCAAATTTTGAAATCGATTATGCGTTCAAGGAAATAGAGCAGGAAAATTGGAACGCCACCTGGGAACAGAATTTTCAGCCAATTGTAGTTGATGATAGATGTATGATAAGGGCTCCTTTTCATGAAACTATGAGCGGCGTAGAATATGATATCGTTATAGAACCAAAAATGAGTTTTGGTACAGGTCATCATGAAACTACCCACATGATGTTACAGCATATACTTCAATTGAATTTGGAAGGTAAAGTTGTTTTGGATATGGGAAGTGGAACAGGTGTTCTGGCAATTTTAGCGGCCTTAAGGGGCGCTGCTCTTGTTGATGCCATAGATATTGATAATTGGTGCTATGTAAATGCAAAGGAAAACGTAGCGCGTAATCAAATAGATAACGTCCAGGTGTACGAAGGTGATGTCTCGTTAGTTTCCGGAAAATCTTACGACTTAATAATCGCAAATATTAATAGAAATATTTTGTTGGCAGATATACCGGCATATTCCAAGGCTTTGAATAAGGATGGTATTTTACTCTTAAGTGGATTTTATACCGAAGATTTGGATATGATCACGGAAAAATGTAAAATTAATTCGTTAAAATTTGTAAAAAATATTGAACGGAATAATTGGGTTGCAGCAAAATATGTAAATTAGACTGTATTAATTTTATTGAGATGAGCATAAAAGAAGAAATTTCCGAAGAACTACTTTTAGAAGAAGAAACGGTTCAGCAAAATGAAATCGTTCTTTTTAATGATGAAGTCAATACTTTTGATCATGTAATCAATACCCTGATCTCTGTGTGTGAGCATTCACCGGAACAAGCGGAGCAATGTTCATTAATAGTTCATTATAAAGGAAAATGTACCGTAAAAACTGGCGAGTTTGAAGAATTAAAGCCACAATGTTCAAGATTGTTACAAGCGGGACTAAGTGCGGAAATTGTTTAGATCGTTATATATAAAACTTTTTATTCATTCCTAAAATAGGTTTGCAAATACTATATAATTTAAAAGACCCCTTTAGATGAAGGGGTCTTTTAAATTAAAATAGATAATGAATTTAAATTATACCAAAGGTACACCATTCAATCTCTTCTCAATCTTTTTCTTTTTAACGGTAACTTCTTTCATGACCTCCATTAAATTAGGGTCTTTAGTTTCCTTATATATTTCATTAATACTTAAAATAAGTGATTTTGCCTCTCTTGACGCTTCTACTCGGTCACTAGTAGACATATTACTCATTTTCCGACCTATAAACTCTTGAGCTTTTTCAAGTAACTCCATTTGCTGCTTTTTTTTCAAAGTTAACATAATATTCAAATTACGCAATTCTTTGTCAATTGTATATACTTATAGGGCAATTAGATAATAGTATTTGTGAACAATTTAACTAAAATGAGGCTAAATAAATTACAAATGACCTAATTCCAAGATTTTTTAAATTTCTCCCAAGCTTTTTTTGTTTCATTTTTATTGTTTTTTGTACGTAGACCAGTATTTTTAGTAATATGTAACTATAAATTAAATTATAGTTAGAATCAAGTATAATTTTTAAGATTAAATATATTTTTAAGATTAAATAGTTGTCGATTCTTTAAAATCCATTATATTCGTGTAATCGATTGCATAAAATAATAATATGACTAATTACGAATTTAGATATGCTGCTCATCCTGTTGATAGTAGAGCATATGGTACAGATGAACTAAGAAAGGAATTTCTAATACCAAAACTATTTATAAAGGATAGTGTACAACTTACGTATTCCATGTATGATAGATATATTGTAGGTGGCGTTATGCCGGTAAATACATCTGTGAAGTTAGAAACGATACCTTATTTAAAATCTGAGAATTTTTTAGATCGTAGGGAACTTGGAGTGGTCAATGTGGGTGGAAAAGGCAAAATTACGGTCGATGGCACATCTTACGAACTTTCCAAAAAAGAAGCGTTATATGTGGGTCAAGGTGCCAAGGATGTCATCTTCGAAGCTGTAGATGGAGAACAACCTCTATTTTATATCAATTCCGCTCCTGCACATAAAAGTTTTCCTACCAAAAAAGTTGGGGCAAATGAGGCAGAAGTTATCCAGTTGGGAGATGAGAAATATGCAAATAAGCGAATATTGAACAAATTGATCGTAAATAGTATTGTGCAAACTTGTCAATTACAGATGGGACTTACCGAACTTTTGCCGGGCAATGTTTGGAACACGATGCCTGCGCATACGCACAATAGAAGAATGGAAGCATATTTCTATTTTGATGTGGAAGAAGGCCAGACCGTTTGTCATTTCATGGGAGAACCACAGCACACTAGGCATATATTTATGGAAAGTAACCAAGCGGTGCTTTCTCCGGAATGGTCCATTCACTCTGGCTCTGGTACCTGTGCATATTCCTTTGTATGGGGTATGGCCGGAGAAAATTTGGATTATGGGGATATGGATGTTTGTGCGCCTAACGAATTAAGATAATAATGAATATGTTTGATCTAACGGGAAAACGTGCGTTGATTACAGGAGGTACCCATGGTTTGGGCATGGCAATGGCGGAAGGACTTGCCAATGCCGGTGCGGAACTGGTCATTACTGGGACCACGCCCGCCAAAATGAATGATGCACTGTTGGCATATAAAGAAAAGGGATATAAGGCCTCTGGTTATATATTTGATATTACAGATGATAAATTGGCAGCTAAAAAGGTAGAGGAAATAGTTGCCGAAGGTGGTGAGATCGATATTTTGGTGAACAATGCGGGTATTATAAAACGTGAACTTGCCACTACTATGCCCGTTGACGATTTTAGACGGGTAATTGAGGTTGACCTCGTAGGGGCATTTATAATGTCGCAATTGATCGGGAACAGGATGATCAATAACGGAGGGGGAAAAATCATCAATATCTGTTCCATGATGAGCGAGTTGGGGAGAAATAGTGTGTCCGCATATGCGGCCGCCAAAGGAGGATTAAAAATGCTGACCCGCAATCTTGCCACGGAATGGGCCAAACATAATATTCAGGTAAACGGTATTGGACCGGGTTATTTTGCAACATCGCAAACAGCCCCTATTCGGGTTGATGGGCATCCTTTCAATGAATTTATTATTAATAGAACTCCTGCCGCAAGATGGGGAGACCCTCAGGATTTAGCGGGAACGGCAGTTTTTCTGGCTTCAAAGTCAAGTGATTTTGTGAACGGACAGATTATATACGTTGACGGTGGTATTTTGGCCACCATTGGTAAACCATCAAATGAAAATTAATGAGTACTTCGGCTTCAATCAACACTACGTTTATCAATGATGATTTTCTTTTGGAAAATAAATTTTCTCAAAGACTTTATCATGAGTTTGCGGCTCCTATGCCAATCATAGATTATCATTGCCATTTACCCCCCAATGAAATAGGATCCAACAGAAGTTTTGAAAACCTTACCAAAATTTGGATCAATGGTGATCATTACAAATGGCGTGCTATGAGGACTTTCGGTATAGATGAAAAATATATTACCGGAAACGCACCCGATAAGGAAAAATTTATACAGTGGGCCAAAACGGTTCCCTATACCTTAAGGAACCCTTTGTATCACTGGACACATTTAGAATTGCAAAGGTATTTTGATATCAATATGCTTCTAAATTCAAATACGGCAAACGCTATTTATGATGAGGCTACTTCCAAACTTCAAACTAAGGCATTTACTTGCCAAAACCTGATCAATAAAATGAATGTTGAGGTCATTTGTACTACAGAAGACCCCATTGATAGTTTGGACCATCATATACAGATTGCCAACAGCAATTTTGATGTTAAGGTAAGTACGGCCTTTAGGCCGGATAAGGCCATTTTGATAACCACAGGTACTTATTTGGAATATCTAGATAAATTATCGGGCGTGAGCGGCGTTTCCATAGATTCCTTTAAGTCGCTTTGTGATGCATTGAGCTTACGTTTGGATTATTTTGATCAGCATGGCTGCAAGTTGTCCGATCATGGCTTAAGCTATGTTCCCTACCGTGAATTTACGGAAACGGAAATTGAATCAATATTTCAAAAGAGAAGAAATAAAGAGGAGTTGAGTCTAGAGGATGATGAAAAGTTCCAAACCGCTATTTTACTGTTTTTGTGCAAGCAATACCATCAGCGCAATTGGATCCAACAGTTTCATTTAGGAGCCTTAAGGAACAACAATGCTAGAATGAACCGTATTCTAGGTCCTGATACGGGTTGGGATTCCATTGGGGATTATGCGCAGGCAGCCACCTTGTCCAAGTTTTTAAATAGATTAGATGCCAGTGATCACCTTGCAAAGACAATTTTATACAATTTAAACCCAGCCGATAATGAAGTGTTGGCCACAATGATCGGTAATTTCAATGACGGTAAGGTAAAAGGAAAAATGCAATTTGGATCAGGTTGGTGGTTTTTGGATCAAAAGGATGGTATGACTAAGCAGATCAACGCCCTTTCAAACATGGGACTGATTAGCTGTTTCATTGGTATGCTCACAGATTCCAGAAGCTTTTTGTCCTATCCTAGGCATGAATATTTTAGAAGGGTATTATGCAACCTTTTTGGTCAGGAAATGCAAAACGGCGAACTGCCAAAGGATTTTGACCTGGTTGGGGGTATCGTGCAGGATATATGTTATAACAACGCAAAAGAATATTTCAATTTTTAAATCAAATTACAATTCAATAAATAATGAAAAAAGTAGTCACTTTTGGTGAAATCATGCTTAGATTATCACCTCCTGGATTTTTAAGATTTTCTCAAGCCAATGAGTTCGATGTAGTATATGGCGGAGGTGAATCCAATGTTGCCGTATCATTGGCAAATTATGGGGTTCCCGTAGATTTTGTGACCCGTTTGCCTAAAAATGATATTGGTGAATGTGCTTTAATGGAAATGCGCAAAAGAGGAGTGGGCACTAGTAAAATTGTCTTTGGCGGAGACCGTTTGGGGATATACTTCTTGGAAACAGGTGCAGTAAGCCGTGGTAGTAAAGTCGTCTATGACCGTGCACATTCCGCAATTGCGGAAATAGAATCCGGTATGATTGATTGGGATGATGTTTTTGACGGTGTGGAATGGTTTCACTGGACAGGGATTACACCGGCAATTTCCCAAGGTGCGGCAGATGTTTGCCTAGAAGCGGTCAAGGCGGCAGCAAAAAAAGGAATTACAATATCAACAGACTTGAACTACCGGGCCAAATTATGGAAGTATGGTGGCGATCGCGAAAAGATAATGACAGAACTTACTTCCTATTGTGATATCATTTTAGGAAATGAGGAAGATGCCGAAAAACATTTTGGTATCCACCCAGAAGGACTGGACGTTCATAAGGATGGTGCAGATGTAAAGGCAGAAGCTTTTTTATCGGTATGTAAGCAAATGATGAAAAAATTTCCGAAAGCAAAGAAAGTAATTACCACTCTTAGAGGCTCAATATCTGCTTCTCATAATACATGGGCAGGAGTACTTTGGGATGGTGAAAAAATGTACGAAACGCGTCAGTACCAAATTACTGATATTGTAGATAGAGTAGGAGGCGGAGATTCATTTATGGGCGGATTGATCTATGGCTTGCTTAAGTACCCAGAAGACGATCAAAACGCTTTGGATTTTGCGGTTGCGGCATCATGTTTAAAACATACCATCAAAGGAGATGCAAATTTATCTACCATAGAGGAAGTAGAAAAATTAATGGGAGGAGATGCCTCTGGTAGGGTAGCTCGTTAAGAAAAAATAACAAATATTGGTCGGTACTTGATGTACAGGTAGCGGCCAATTTTAAAGTACAGAAAAATAAGATGGCACAATATACAAGATTGGAAGTTGCGGCGGTAATGAAGGAAACCGGTATGGTACCTTTATTTTACCATCCGGACATAGAGCTAGGAAAAAAAGTTATGAAAGCCTGCTATGATGGCGGGGCTAGATTGATGGAGTTTACGGCAAGGGGCGATTTTGCCTTTGAAGTATTTTTGGAATTGAACAAATTTGCGGTAAATGAATTACCGGGCATGATCATGGGTGTTGGTTCTATTACCGATGCCGCCGCCGCAAGTTTTTATATGCAGATGGGCGCAAATTTCATAGTAACCCCTTCCTTACGTGAAGATATTGCCATTGCATGCAATAGAAGAAAGGTATTATGGTCACCAGGATGTGGCTCTTTGGCAGAGATCAATAGAGCGGAAGAATTAGGATGTGAAATCATTAAACTGTTTCCGGGCTCTACCTATGGACCCGGATTTGTAAAGGCAATTAAAGGACCACAACCTTGGACCAGTGTTATGCCAACAGGTGGCGTAAGCACGGAGGAAAGTAACCTTAAAGGTTGGTTTGATGCCGGTGTAACCTGTGTTGGTATGGGTTCCCAATTGATCAGTAAGGATGTGCTTGCCAATAAGGATTATGCAGGTCTAGAAAAAAAAGTGGCAGATGCCATGGCACTTATTAAAAAGATCAGATCAAATTAAAATGATGACACGCAAAAGTTTTTTAACCCTATTAATATGTACCATAACCTTTTTTGGATGTGGTGTGGACAATGAAACAAAAACAATCCGTCTAGGGCATGGATTAGACGTAAGTCATTCTGTCCATAAGGCTATGGTGAAAATGGGGGAAGATTTACTGGAGCGTTCGGGTGGTAGACTTAAATTGGAGATCTATCCCAGCCAACAGCTAGGTACGGAGCGGGAATGTTTGGAACTATTACAAATTGGTAGTCTTGACATGACAAAAGTATCCGTAGGTGTACTTGAAAATTTTGCACCTAAAACCAGGGTTCTAGGTCTTCCGTTTTTGTTTAGAGATAGACAACATTCTTTTAATGTCCTTGACGGACCTATTGGTCAAATGTTATTGAACGAAGGTGAAAAATACTGGCTAAAGGGCTTGGGTTATTATGATGCCGGTAGTCGTAGTTTCTATACGATGAACAAACCTATAGAAAAACCAGCAGACCTTGAAGGGGAGAAAATAAGGGTTATGGAAAGTGTTACTGCCGTAAATATGGTTAAGGCCCTAGGTGGATCGCCTACACCAATTTCTTGGGGAGAGTTATATACTTCCTTACAACAGGGGGTTGTGGACGGTGCCGAGAATAATCCGCCAAGTTTTTATCTCTCCCGTCATTATGAAGT
Organism: Maribacter sp. MAR_2009_72; assembly: GCF_007827235.1. Lineage (NCBI taxonomy): Bacteria > Pseudomonadati > Bacteroidota > Flavobacteriia > Flavobacteriales > Flavobacteriaceae > Maribacter > Maribacter sp. MAR_2009_72. Next base: position 3,904,579 of record NZ_VISB01000001.1, read on the forward strand.
CTGTAAATATTATTCCTTGGATGAGCATACGGTGCTGCCAGATGTGTTACTCATAGGCACCTATGTTTGGAACAAGTTGTCTCAACAAGAACAAATGTGGTTAAGTCAAGCGGTGAAAGAGTCCGTAAAGTATCAACGTATTCTTTGGGCAGAGGCAGAGGCAGAGGCATTGCGCGAGGTGCAAAAGGCAGGCGTTGTAGTCAGTAGACCGGATAAAACCTTGTTTGCCGAGAAAGTACAGGGCATCTATGAAAGTTATAAGGATGACGCAGAAATATACCCTTTGATCAAAAAAATTCAAGAAACCCAATAAAGTAATGAGACGTAAAATAGATGCTGTTTTAAGCAGAACATTGATCGTAATTATGGCCGTAATGGTCATTAACGTATTATGGCAGGTGTTTACAAGGTACGTAACCGGTAACCCTAGCTCCTTTACCGATGAATTAGCCAGATATTTAATGATATGGATCGGTGTTTTAGGAGCCGCATATGTTTCCGGCAGAAATTTACATGTGGCCATAGATATTTTGCCCATGCGCCAAAATAAAAAAACACAAAAAAAACTAAAGACCATTGTAACCATGCTGGTTATTCTATTTGTCTTTTTTGCATTTGTAATTGGGGGGTCTAGATTGGTATATATATCCTATGTTTTAGGACAACAATCCCCAGCATTACAGGTACCATTGGCTTTGGTTTATATTATTATTCCTATAAGTGGATTGTTGATCATGTATTACAAAATTTCGGATTTAAATACTAAAGAATTATGATGGAGCAAATTCCTATACTCGTATTGGTCATAAGTTTTGTTTGCCTGCTGGCTATTGGTACACCGGTTGCATGGAGCATTGCCATATCTTCATTATTGACTATGTTGGTAAGTATACCGGCAATGCCTGCTTTTACCACTGTATCTCAGCGTATGGCCACAGGTCTGGATAGTTTTGCGCTTTTGGCCATTCCGTTCTTTATATTATCGGGAGAGCTTATGAACAAGGGCGGTATTGCAAACCGGCTTATAGCATTTGCCAAAACGTTGGTGGGATCATTACCGGGCGGACTGGCACTTATCAATGTCATTGCGGCCATGTTAATGGGCGCCATAGCTGGATCGGCAATGGCTTCCGCTTCCGCAATGGGAAGTATCCTAGGCCCTGAAATGGAAAAGGAAGGTTATTCCAAAGAATTTGGCGCCGCGGTAAATATTACATCGGCCACAACGGGCTTAATTATTCCACCCAGTAATGTGCTTATCGTATATTCCCTGGCCAGTGGAGGGGCATCTATTGCAGCCTTGTTCTTGGCAGGATATATTCCCGGTATCATGACCGGATTATTTTTGATGATCGTTGCGGCGTTTTGGGCAAAAAAGAAAAAGTATAAAATAGGGAAACGAAGTTCGTTAAAGGAAGTAAGCAAAACCTTTATCGATGCAATGCCAAGTTTATTTATGCTCGTAGTGGTTATTGGCGGTATAGTTACCGGCATTTTTACTGCTACGGAAGCTTCGGCAATTGCAGTGTTGTACAGCTTGATACTTGGATTTGTATATAAGGAAATCGATTTTAAGAACCTTCCTCAAATACTACTGGATTCCTCCGCAACCACAGCAATTGTAATGTTATTGATAGGATCTTCTATGTGTATGTCATGGGCCTTGTCCTATGAGAACATACCCCAGGACATTAGTAGTGGACTATTAAGTTTAAGTGACAACAAAATCGTAATTCTATTGATTATCAATCTATTGTTATTATTTGTGGGCATTTTCATGGATATGACACCGGCTGTCCTCATTTTTACCCCCATCTTTTTACCTGTGGTAACCAAATTAGGACTTGATCCCGTACATTTTGGAATCATTATGGTCCTAAATCTTTGTATAGGTCTTTGTACTCCCCCCGTGGGATCGGTGCTCTTTGTTGGGGTCGGGGTGGCCAAAACCACCATAGAAAAAGTATTTAAACCATTGTTGCCGCTATTTATAGCTATGATCGTTGCATTATTCTTGGTAACCTATATACCTCAATTGAGTTTGTGGTTGCCTAGCCTATTCGATCTTTAAGAATCATCTATCTGAAATAAAATCATGCAGAAACTAAATAGAAAAAATGCAGGGGAACCTTCTACTTTACCTATAAAGATCGTCCAATTTGGAGAGGGTAACTTCCTTAGGGCTTTTGTAGAATACGCGTTCCAAACGTTAAACAAGAAAACCGGATTTAATGCAGGTATTGCCGTAGTACAGCCTATTGATAAGGGAATGGTGCAAATGTTGAACGATCAAGATGGACTGTATACCTTATTTACAAAAGGAATTAAGGACGGTAAGGAAATAGAGGAAAAAGAATTGATCACCAATATTGTTAAAGGTATAGATCCATATAAGGATTTTGCCTCATATTTAGATTTGGGCAAGGAAGAAGAATTACAATTTATAGTTTCCAATACCACAGAAGCCGGTATAGCGTATGTAGAAACGGATACGATGCATATGACCCCTCCAAATTCATTTCCGGCAAAATTGACCAGATTATTATATGAACGTTTCACATATTTTGATGGTGCGGAAGAAAAAGGATTAACGATCATACCGTGTGAACTGATCAATCATAATTCAGATACCCTAAAACAGATTATTCTGGACTACATTTCATTATGGAATTTATCCGATGATTTTAAATATTGGTTGCTGAAAAGTTGTTCGTTCCACAATACTTTGGTAGATCGGATAGTACCCGGATATCCTCGCGATCAAATTGAAGATTATAATAAGCAATTGGACTATTTGGATAATTTGATTGTTAGCGCCGAGACTTTTTTCTTATGGGTTATTGAAGGGGATGAGTTATTAAGACAAAAACTTCCCTTTCATAAAACAGATTTGGATGTTAAAATCGTAGAGGATATGCAACCGTTTAGAACACGAAAAGTTCGTATCTTAAATGGCGCACATACTGCTATGGTTCCTTTTTCACTGCTGTATGGTAATGAAACCGTAAAAGAGACCGTAGATGAAGATTTCACGGGACCGTTTATAAGATCATTGGTCTTTGAGGAAATCATTCCTACCTTGGACATGGAACAAGTAGAGTTGGAAACATTTGCCAACGCTGTGTTTGATCGTTTCAGGAATCCGTTCGTGGTACACCAATTGTCCAGTATAGCCCTAAATTCCGTTTCCAAGTTTAAGGTAAGGGTATTGCCAAGCTTGTTGGAGTACGTACAGCGTAAAGGTAAACTACCAATGCGTACAGTTTTTGCTTTTGCTTGCTTGATCCGCTTTTATAAAGGAGCTTACAATGGTAAACAACTGCCGATCAATGATGATCGGGAAATTGTCGCGGAAATGTTAAGTATTTGGCAGTTTGATAACGTTAGGAACGTGGCTAAACAGGTTTTGGCAAAACAATCATATTGGGGCAAGGATTTGAATACGGTACAAGGATTAACGGATGCGGTTGCCAAATCATTGGAAATGATCGAGAAATATGGAATTAAAGAAGGTTTTTCAAAAATAGGTTAGTCTAAAAAAAATCTCCATGCAGAAAAAATTGATTAAAGTTCAAGAGGAAGATAATGTGGCGGTAGCCCTGGTAGACTTGGTACAAGGTGACCGTGTACAGTTTAATGGGGAGGAAATCATACTATTGTCCAATACTAAAGCTAAGCATAAAATTGCTTTAACCGATCTAGAGAAGAACAGTCAAATTATTATGTATGGGGTGCTGGTAGGAAAAGCATTATATCCTATAAAAAAGGGCGATGTTCTTACCACTGAAAATATAGTTCACCAGAGTAATGTTGTAACCCAAAGGACCAAGAGGGTTACATGGAAAGCGCCAGATATATCAAAATGGAAAGATAGAACCTTTATGGGCTATCATAGACCAGACGGGCAAGTAGGCACACAAAATGTGTGGTTATTTTTTCCATTGGTTTTCTGTGAAAATAGAAATATTGAGGTACTTAAAGAGGTTTTTGAAAAGGAACTTTCTATGGGCAGGGAACGTAAACAAAGACAATTACTGCGTAACCTTATCAACGGAAAAGATGCTGATTTTAACGATGGAAAAACGGAAACCGGTACCGAAACCTTTGATAATGTTGATGTTAAGTTTATTACCCATCAAGGGGGTTGTGGGGGTATACGCCAAGATTCACAAACATTGGCCAAACTTTTAGCGGGTTACGTAAAAAATCCCAATGTGGCCGGTGCAACCGTATTGAGCCTTGGTTGTCAAAATTTGCAAATAGATTTATTAAAGAATGCATTAAAAGATATCGACTCCAATTTAGATAAACCTGTTCTAATTTATGAGCAGCAACAAATGGGTACGGTTGATGAGATGCTTAATACCATTATTAAAGATTCTTTTGCGGGTATAAAAGCAGCTAATGCCATTCAACGAAAACCAGCCTCTATTTCAAAATTAAAATTGGGATTGGAATGTGGTGGGTCTGATGGTTTTTCTGGAATTTCTGCAAATCCGGCATTAGGATATGCTTCAGATATTCTTGCAGCTGTTGGAGGTTCACCTATACTTTCTGAATTTCCTGAACTATGTGGAGTGGAGCAGGAGTTGGTGAATAGATGCGTAAATGATGATGATGCAAAACGTTTTATGCAACTCATGAAAGCTTATGAAGCCTCTGCAGAAGCGGCCGGTTCTGGTTTTGATATGAACCCATCACCAGGGAATATTAAGGACGGCTTAATAACCGATGCCATGAAATCCGCGGGCGCCGCCAAAAAGGGGGGTACATCGCCCATTGTGTCCATATTGGATTATGGGGAATATGTTACCAAACCTGGGCTAAATTTGTTATGCACGCCAGGTAACGATGTGGAAAGTACAACCGGTATGGTTGGTTCAGGAGCAAATATTGTCGTGTTTACTACAGGTCTGGGTACGCCTACGGGAAATCCTATTGCCCCGGTGCTTAAAGTTTCCTCAAATACAATACTAGCAGAGCGTATGCCGGATATTATCGATATTGACACGGGCGCTGTCATCCGAGGTGAAAAATCCATTCAAGAAATGGGCGAGGAAATTTTGGAATATGTAATCAATGTGGCAAGTGGTACCATAGAGGCAAAGGCGGACCAATTGGGGCAAGATGATTTTATACCTTGGAAAAGAGGCGTTTCATTATAAGCCTATATCATAGCTTCAACTTTTTCTACTAGAAGATTTTCTAACCACCAATTTTATGGGAAGCACCACTTTTTTGTGGATTTTTATGGACTGATCGTTATCCATTTGTTCCAAAAATACTTTTGCTGCCATTCTACCCATTTCAACCGGAGACTGATCTACGGAACTAATGGATGGGTTCATGAATTGGGTAAAAGGTTCATTACTAAAACCAACCACGCAGAAATCTTCAGGAATCTTAATTGATAGGTCCTGTAAATATTTAACAGCACCCAATAATCCGTTATCCGTGGATGAGAAGATAGCATCTGGAGGTTCAGGTAATTTCATTAAGGCCTTGGCCGCTTCCATTCCCGCTTCAATATCACTTTTCAAAGGTATGACGTACTCAGGTTTAAATTTTAAACCATTTTCTAAGAGCGCATTTTTATAGCCTTGTAATCGATTTTTATAAAGCTCAAGTCCATTACTCACATAAAAGTGGGCAATTTTTTTGCACCCTTGGTCAATTAAATGCTTGGTTGCATCGTAGCCCCCTTGATAATCGTCAATAGTTACGGAACTAATATCAGGTATGTTGGGTTTTCGATCAAAGAATATGAAGGGTGTAGATTTTTTTAACACGCTATCTAATCTTTCTTTTTCTTCACTAGTATACGATGTGGATAATAGAATTCCATCTACTTGTGCGTTCAATAAATTTTGAATTATTTTCAGCTCTCTATCTTTATCTTCATGAGTTTGAGAGATAATTACATGATATCCTTTTGGATATAATTCATCTTCAATACCCCTTATGACCGATGAAAAGAAGTTTCTGTTAATGTAAGGGACAACCACACCCACATTTTTACTCTTCCCACTTTTAAGTGCCAATGCCAGACGATTTTGCTTATAGTTCATTTTGGCCGCCGTTGCAAGCACTAACTCCCTGGTGTTTTTACTGATTCTAGGGTTGTTGTTTAAGGCCCTGGATACAGTGGCGGCAGTGATATTTAGCTTCTTGGCAATATCGTAAATAGTGGTTTTCTTGGTCATTCTTTTTAGGGGTGGATAAATAATCCAAATTTGATATAAAAATTGTCGTTCAAAAGTATAGCCATGTATTTACGGATACTATTGAATGGGCATTTTATTTCGCTAAGATATTTAAATATCAAGTATTGAATCAGGTTTATGGTGGTTACTTATATTGTTTGCAAAAGTTTTGTATAAAATCTATAAAACAATAACGGGTATTCCTATCCTTAAATAGTAAAGCCATTGTTATTGCATTATTTATAAATTGAAAATACATAGGTTAAAATAAGAAATTAAATTTTTAAGGTTCGTCTAGTCCTCGTCTTTAGTTCGTTATACTGTTTAAATAGACTTCTAACATGGTATAACCTTCTGTATTGACCAAATTTCTATCTAAGGCATTTGCAGGATCTAATCCATTGTCCAATTCCCATAAATCTGCTATACCATCATGATCATTATCCTTTGGTGTAGGTAAACTTTTTAATAAAGGCCAACCGCCAACTTCGGTTTGGCTATCTATAATTCCCGTTTTTTTTGAGGGGTCCATTACCTTATGTTGTTTTTTATAGCTGGTTCCTTCAAATGTGGCCGTACCGCTTTTTGTTTCATTGATTATACGTTGGTCTACAACATCGCGTTTAGGTAGAATAGCTCCCGCATTTTTTAAAACATTCTCATAGGCCATTTCTGCAGTTTCTTCCTTAATCGGCATTGCCGGCCACGGTTCATCTAGTTTTAAACTTGGTATAGCTTCTAAATTAATTTCTTTATATGCTTGAACATCCTTAATTGCCGTAAGGGATGGAAATACACCTTTCCAATTGTCCGCAGTAACTTCTTTACTACCTACCATAACATTATTGGCAATGTACCAATTGCCATAATCATCTTCTCCGTTACGGGACCAAGGGTTTGCTAGTTGTTGTCTAACATAGCCTGCCACCGTAGCGGGTCCGGGTTTGTAATAATTGGCGACCATATTTACATTTGTGAAACCAAAACGTTCTTCGTTTTTTACCTGTACGACTTCACCGCCATATGTGCCTTTATAGCCCCAATTGTAAACCACATTGTTACGGTAATCTACATTTTTTGCACCAGAAGCAAACCGTGGATTTCTACTGGAGTGACTTGCAATTAAATTATGGTGATAGGTACTGTAGTTTGAACCCCAAATGCCGCCATAACCATGATCGCTACCTTTTTTATGGTTGGACATATATAAACTTTCTGAAACGATACACCATTGTACCGTAACATATTCGCCATGATAAATAGACATGGTTTCATCAACACTCCAACTTGCGGAAACATGATCTAAGATTAAATTTTTGGTGTATCTACTGGTTATGGCATCGGTATCGTCACCAGATTCATCTCCTAACCTTACCCTGATATAACGTATAATAACCTCATCGGCATCAATAAGTAATGGATATCCGCGCAGGGTTATACCATCACCTGGCGCAGTTTGCCCAGCTATGGTTATAAACGGGTTTTTAATACGGAGGTCGCTTTCTAATTTAATGGTTCCTGAAATCTTGAATACTACCGTTCTGGGTCCTTCCGTTTCAATGGCCGCGCGTAAACTACCTTCACCGGAATCTTTTAAATTGGTTACTTCCAGTACAGCCCCACCACGACCACCAACAGTATATTTTCCATAACCTTCCGCAGAAGGGAAAGCCAATTGTTGCCCCCAAGAGTATGTTACAAAAAACAAGATTCCTGAAAGAATTAAATATCTCTTTATTCTCATAATAATGGTTGTTTACTTTTCTACATTAATAATTACCCGCTTATACCTTGTAAGTCTTGGAGTGCCATGGTCCGTAACGGCAAGGATGATATGCATAGTTCCTGTTCCTGGTGGCATTACCCGACTTTTTTTTATTTTCAGCCATGCTTTTGGTTGATCATGGTCATTAATATCATGCTTGATACCAGTGCTTGAATTAGACATGGCACGCGTTCCAGCTTCTTCATAACAAAACCATTCATAAGAAAGGGAATCACCATCTGGATCAATAGAACTAGTAGCGCTTAATTTTACTATTTCTCCTGGCTTAGCATTAATATATTCCGGATGATCTAATGTTATAATCGGTGGGTGATTTGCTTCGTCGTATGATTTTATAGTCCAGTCCATCCGGGCAGAGAAGTCATTTTGATAGGCATTTCGCCATCGCCATATGGTTGCGTGGTTTGTGGTATGCCATTCTCCATCAAAACCAAAGACTTCATCTTGAACATTTGTCCAAATAGGTCTTGTTTCCGGTTCTATGAACCATTTTTCAGTTTTAGGTATATATAGTTCATACCGACCACCCCAGCCACCCCAATCTGGACGCTCTGGAGTATTCAGCCCATTATTTATTAAATAAAGGAAAGATGGTGAATCACCTTCCATCATGTACTTCCAATTAGGGTACATAGCCCCTAATGGTCCTTTTTCTCTTATATTTTTTTCTAACCACTCATTGGTAACTAGTGAAAAATCGGCTCCATCAAATCTTCCATGAAATTTATCCCCCCCAATTGCTATCCAAGTGGCGTGGTGGAAACCGCCTCCAGCATTAATGCCGGGAGTAACAATATAGAACAGCTCTGGAAATTCTTTTCTTATCCATGGACCACTATTATCTTGATCTGAAATTGCATATACACGAAGTTTGGAGACAAATTTTAGTAATTTTTGTTTTGACCTGGTATCACGTACTTTCCAAAGAGCTTGTGCCAATACATTTGGTCCACCCCAAACCGTAACCCACAATGGCCGATCATCTTCTTTGTCAACTGTATTTATGAGCAATTCAGAACCTTGGGAATCTTTTCCTTTTCCTACACCATCCATGCCCTTTAATGCAATACCTTCAGAAATAGATGATATGAGTTTATTTTCTGTAGGAAACCCTGGTTCATGTAACTCTAAATTATCTCTGACCTTGCCATAAGCACGTACTATATTATCTATATATTTTTTTTCAATGGAATTATTTCCTCCGTAAGGAGTAGCTATAATACCTTCTACATCAAAATGATTGGCATATGTTAAAAAACGGACTAAAGACATTTGGTCATCTGGATCGCCACCAATATCCGTTAGAACTACAATTCTGGTTTTTTCTTGGGCATATGAACAGCATGCCGTTATTAAAAACAATACCGAATAAAGAATCACCTTTAATTTTGACCTCAAAAAAATCTTCGTCCCCATTTTTTTTCTACATAGTAGTGGTTCCATTATTTTGTATTAAATCAATTGTCTGTTCTAAGCACTAAAATGGCATCTTCCCATCCACTCGGTGGCAGCATATTTCTGGATTCAGACGCATTAAAATTCTTTATAGGTTCCCTTTCCCCATTTCTTGGATAAAACCAATAGGCCGTTGCATTCTTGGGTAATATATTACTGACCTCACAAACCGAGTTGTTGGAAAAGTAAACCAATGCCATATCCTTCGTAGTGGAGGTTACGGCTGTTTTTAAACTTTCCCCTTGGCCAACTCCAGAAATTATGTTGCCATTGGGGACCCAATTTTGCCAGTTATGCTCCAAAAGAAATTGTTTGTTGATACTTGTTAATTGTTTAGCTGCAGGAAATTCAAGGGCCTGCTTCCATATATACCCACAATTGTAATCTCCTTCATTTCCGCGCATAGACCATATGGGGCCTGCACCGTAAGTGTGGCCTGCACCGCCTGCAAAAAAAGTGTAGAAAAATTGTCTGCGTACACGAAGAGGGGTAGACCAACCACATTCATGTTTATAAGAACCATATTCATAAGATCCTTCAAGAAAAAGGCTTGGTTTTGTAGGTTCGTTAAGTTCGTAATCACGTAGCATGGTAGGGAAAACTTGGTCTATTTCTCTCCACACTTCTACACCATTTGCTGTGAGCCATTCATCTTTATGAAACCAGTTCGATGAATTATCAGGGGCATCCCCATCTGGGTGAAAGGTTATAAATAAATCGTTCCACGCGTCATGCTTTTCATTCCATTTTGGCTTTTGTCCTGTTTTACCATGGGCAAGTCCTTCTGCCATAGCCCTAAAAATAGCACGCTTATCCCATGATTGTTGCTTTACGTTCTTATCATAACCATTTAGCTGTGCTTTTGCATCACCGCCCAAAACCCATATGATATTGGGTTCATCTTTATAGCGTTTTCCTAAAAATGAACCATAAATTCTTGCTTCCTCTTCATTGAACTCTTGCTGATTTCCTCCCATTTGTGGTGTAATATATGCTCTGCCCCAACAAGGTAATAGAGCCAAATACATTCCTCTTTTTTTAACTGCTTCAACGGCATAATCCATGTGATCCCAATAATCATTGGGTGCAGTACTGCTTCCGCCTTTTACTATCAAGGGCTCTGAGGTGTTTGGAGCAACTGCCGGACCAAAAAATGGTCTAAAGCCATAGGTATTGGCTGCATTATGTGGTCCCATATCCATTCCTCCGCCATGTGGAAACCAAAATGCTACGGTTTGTATTACTGTAAAACCTAGCGCTTTTCGATTATCTAAATAGGTGTCTATTTCTTCACGGGTCAATTGTTGTATCATACCCCAACCGGTATCTCCCAACCATAAAAAAGGCGTACCATCATCGTGTGTTATAAAATGTTTGTTTTCTGATACTTTCAATTTACCATGGTCTTGCCAAGGGGTTTGAGCGTTGTTTGCTAATGGTAACCCTACAAGGAAAACCATTGCCACAAGTTTAAATGTTAGCTGTTTCATAAGTGTGCCTTTTTAGTTGATGATTCATTTTACTACATCATTGAACAGTAATTATTACACGCTGATATCTTGTTAGTTTTGGGCTCCCATTATCATTTACTTCACAGACAATATGAATAGTGTCCCCTGATTTGGCATCTGCTGGAACTTGTAAACTCAATTTACTTGTATTGGTAGGTGATAAATTTATTGTGCCGGTGTAGGAGCCTGCTTCACTATAATTCCACCACGAAAATGTAAGTGCATTACCATCTGGGTCATAACTATGCTTAGCGTCAAGTTCAATAGTAGCCCCAGGTGTTGAGGTAATATCCAATTTACTATTAAGTTTAACTACTGGCGGATGATTTGCATTGTCATAGGATTCAATACACCAATCTGCACGGGCCGCAAAATCATTTTGTAATGCATCTGCCCAGCGGGTAATGGGCTTAAAATATTGTTCCATTAAGGTCTGGTTTTCTGGATAGGTATTCCGCATATAACTGCGACCCCAGGCCGTTTGGGTGAACCATCTTCCTTCAGGATAGCTATAGTTGGGTTCTGGAACCGGATCTAGCCACGTATTATTCCGAACGTTTACATACCTACCGCCCCAACCCCCATACCCAGGTGATTCTAATGACCTTAAGCCTGTAGGAATCATATGAAAAAAAGCAGGCGAATCGCCTTCAGACCTAAAAGAACCTTTAGTCTTTGGGTCTCCAGCACTAAACCCTTCTTTATCATCGGTACTTTTTACTGCTTCGTATAATGAACAAAGTGGGCCATGATTTTCTAGTATATTGGTAGTCATCCATTCCGAGTTGAAAAATTTTAATTTATCCTTTGGCATAATCTTATCCCAGAAGTATGCAACTGCCATAAATTGGTCAGAAATAATTGTTGGAATGTTATATTTTCCCCAATGTGGTAGAATATATTTTTGATACGTATTGTCTTGTTCCCAAATAAAATAGAATCTTATTTTTTTAGCAACTTGCTCCATTTTATCTGGATGTTCTTCCTCAATGCTTTTTAAAGCCCTTGCAATAGTATTTGTGCCGCCCCATGCTTGTAGCCAGATGGGATTATTATCCGTTTCATCTAATAATACTTTTACGATATGTTGTGAGCCAGGGGTAATGCTTTCCATTTCGCCCTCGTCTTCTACATTTCCTAAAAAATTGATAGATTTTAAATAATCCGCAGAAGGGTATGCTTTATCATGTAGTATTAAATTAGGGTGAATTTTCTCATAGGCATTTAAAAAAGGGTCTATCCAATCATCACCTGCCCATCTATGTCCATGCCAATGATACTGTGAACTAGAAGTTATTATTCCTTCAATATCCCATTCATTGGCATATAATAAAAAACGAACCATTGAGCATTCATCATCTATCTCACCATCTGAGGTAACAATAATTCTAGGTTTTACCTCTTCTGATTGTGCCCTACTAATCGTAAATATCCCTATAAAGAGTATACCGGTTATGATTATTTTCTTATTCATAATTAATTGAATTTATTTTAGCCATGACCATCTTTCTGCCCAATCTTCCAAAAATTCCTTTCTATGTTTTGAAACTGTTTTAGCACCCTGTTGGTCCTTAATAAAATAGTTAGGATCTTTTATATCGCTGTACCAATTTGAGCCAAGCATATAGTCGTCATTAGCTAATTTTCCAGGCCATGGAGTAATGCTTACATAGGCACCTTTTTGACCATTTAATTCTTCAATATCGCTGTGAGATACATAATTACCTTTTTCTGGTTTTTTTGGAGAATATCTTACACCATACGTTTTGTCATCAACATAATATCCTGGCCACGTTTGGTTGTTTGCCGTAAATTCGAAGGCAGTAGAGTCTTTTGATGTTATGGATAACGGGCCATTAAATCGATACTCTAAAACGGCATAGGCTGTTACGGTATCATTGATTGTGCTATTACCTTCAAAAATAGTTCGCGAGCTATGTTCAATAGGAGAAAATCTGCCGCCCCAACTTTCACTGGTTGGATCATTGGGATCTCCGTGCATTAGATAGGCTAGGGAAGGGGTGTCGCCCATTTTTATTTCACCATTGTAATAATTTTTAAAAGCATTACCCATAGCGCTATTACCTTTTATAAAATTATCATAATAGACATCACCTTTCAATTCTTCTGACGAATCTTCGTCCATAAACCAGCCTCTGTATGTAGCATTGGCTTCAATCATCCATAAGTCTGGGTGATGTTCCGCTATGTAGGCATACGCATTTACACTCCATTTTTTATTGGGTCCGCCGATCCAGTATACTTTTATTTTTTCTTTAATTTCAGGGGCGTCATGAAGGGCCTGTGCCAAATCCTCTAGACCTCCCCAAACCAGCACCCATAATGGTTGTTCACTTTTCTTTTTAGCACTTTTTATAAGCCAATTAGAGCCTTCGGTAGGATTGGAATAGCCTTTATATGGTGCCGCATCTATAGCTCCTTGTTTTACAGCGTTCCTTAATTCATCTGGTAGAGGAAAGCCGTCAGACTTGACTTTTAACTTATCATAATCCTTTTCATAAAGGGCAATCATATCCAAAAAATCACTTGTCCTTCCATTTCCGTAAGGAGAAGAAATAAGTCCTTCAATATTAAAACGGTCTGCATACATAAATAAATGAATGGCAGATTGAAAATCATCTGGATCTGTACCACCAATATCAGAACTGATAATGATCCTAGGCTTTACCTCTTGTTTTGTTGCCGATGTACAATTGTAAAATGATGCAACGAACAGGGTAGCCATACAAATTTTTAAATGGTATAACTTGTTGGACTTTTGTTGCATATTTTAAGTTTTATTATAGTTAGAAATTTATGTGCATTTAGTTTGATATTTTAAACCAATCAATATCAGCATAGCCGCCACGTTTAGCTTCTTGGGTACTTATACAGAACAACCCTATTTTGGCACCCATCCATTTGCCGGGTTGCGCCTTAAAAGGTTTACCAATCTTGGTATATTTTTTTCCATTTTCAGAAAAGCTAAATTGACACATTGCATCTGGCCCTTCAATGTTCACTTTTAGATAAACTGAATTGGATTTAAGACTTACTTTTTCTTGTAATTGTTCCGGTGTCCCTTCTTCTGCCTTCAACGCCACGTTTTGTGTTAGAAAATACCCGTTACTATCATGTTTAATACTCAATTTAGCATAGTCCATACCCATGATAATCAGTCCGGCAGATTTTCCTTGTTCGGCTTCTTCCGGAACCAATGTAATTTTAGTACTGGCTTCAAACGTAGGCGCAGGAAATTTTTGTAATAATAAATTGGGAACCATCCAAAGATTAGTAGCATCAGCCGGAAGTTTTATAGCAAACAACCTTAAAAAATGATTACCGGGTAATTTTGCATGCCATACCACTTCTGGATTTGCATTCCATTGCCATTGCAATCCTATTCCAAAATTTGTGAACATATCGGTTTCTTGCGGTGTAATGATATGATGTGCACTACCAACATCCGGTTTTTTATAGGTAGCGATTGGTTCGCCAATACCATTCTTATCCAAATCCTTACCCATTACAGGCCAATCATTTTTCCATTGCATTGGCTGTAGGTGAACTATACGTCCATAGGCATCTACATCTTGAAAGTGATAGAACCATGATTCTCCAGTTTGTGTTTCTACCCACGCACCTTGATGAGGGCCATTTATAGTGGTAGAACCTTGTTCCAATACAACTTTTTCTTCATAAGGTCCATAAATATTCTTGGAACGGAGTATGAGCTGCCACCCTGTGGAGACTCCACCAGCAGGAGCGAATATATAGTAATAGCCATTTCGTTTATAGAATTTTGAGCCTTCAACAGTTTTATGGTTTTCATGACCATCAAAAACATGAATTCCTTGGTCCAGGACTTTGGTACCTTCTACATTCATTTTGTTCACGGAGAGTAAACTTTTTACTCCGGTTCTACTTCCTGCATAAGCATGTACCAAATATGCATTACCATCATCGTCCCATAGGGGAGAGGGATCAATAAGACCTTTACCTTCCATTACCAGCACTGGCTTATCCCATTCTCCAAAAGGATCTTTAGTTTTAACCATGTAAATACCAAAATCCGGGTCGCCCCAATAGATATAAATTTCTTCATTATGGTAACGAATACTTGGAGCCCAGACCCCTTTTCCATGTTGGGGTATCTTAAAGGTTTCAACGGGTACTTGCATTGGCAATGCATGATTGACGAGCACCCAATTAATCATGTCTTTTGAATGTAGAATTGGTAGGCCGGGAGCTGCATTAAAACTTGATGCGGTCATAAAATAATCGTTTCCTACGCGAATTACGTCCGGGTCTGAATAATCTGCATACAGTATAGGATTTTTATACGTGCCATCTCCATTATCCGCTACCCAAGTACTTGATATTTTGGGCCCATTGCTTTGTGCACTGCAAAAGGTTGTGAGAACAGTGATAATAAGTACGCTAAAAAATTTCATTTAATTCTAATAACAAAATGTTGGTTTAAAATTTACTAGTATGCCGTACCGTTAATGGAACTATTGGTAAACTGTACCGGTTCTGAATTTTCAACAGAAAGTGGTGTCTTGGCATTTTTAATATGCACATTGGTAAAGGTGACGTTCTTTACAGGATTTTCTGTCCTACCTTTTATTAATACCCCATATTCACCACCATTTTCAACTTCAATATCTTCTAAATGAATATTTTTTATCGATGGAATAAAATCACCTTCTTGATTGGCATAAATACCGTAATAGGTATTAATGCGCAACACGGCTTCCTTTACTTGCCCAACCTTAATATTTCTTACAAAGACATTTTCTACAAACCCCCCACGTAGGGTATTCGTTTTTATACGGATGGCCCTATCTAAGTTAGGACTGTCCATACTACAATTTCTTACGAATACATTTCTAACACCTGCAGAAATTTCGCTACCCATTACCACACCACCATGGCCATCTTTCATGATACAATTTTCAACCACAATATTTTCACTGGGGATATTTACGCGCCTACCATCATTATTTCTTCCGGATTTAATGGCAATGCAATCGTCACCGGTGTCAAAGGTGCAATTGACGATATGTACATTTTTAGAATATTCTGGGTCGCAACCATCATTATTTGGTCCATGACTACGAACAGTGACACCATTTACAGTTACTGAATTAGATTTTATAGGGTGTATAACCCAAAAAGGTGCGTTTGTAAATGTAACTCCTTGTATCAAAACATTTTCACATTCAAAAGGTTCTAAAAAAGTGGGGCGTAACTGATGGCCCTCACCAAATATTCTTTCTGCTACCGGCGTACCTTCTTCGTTCATTTTACGTAATGCGGGTAAGTTATGGTCATCACGTTGCTGAGGGGTACCTTCAACATGGCCATATTTACTATTGCCGCACCATGGCCACCAATTTTCATTGTCTGCCTGTCCGTCAAATGTACCTTTACCGGTTATAGCAATATTTTTTTGTTTATAGGCATATATCAATGGGGAATAATTCATTAGTTCTACACCTTCATAAGAAGTATGGACCATGGGTAAATATGCTTTTTGGTCCGTACTGAACAATACGGTAGCCCCTTCATTTAAATGAAGGTTTACATTACTTTTTAAGTGAATTGGTCCAGTAAGAAATGCACCGGCCGGTACTATGACCTTGCCGCCTCGAGAATTGGAGCATTCAGCTATAGCTTTTATAAACGCTTGGGTGTTATCGGTTTTACCATCCGCAAGTGCTCCAAAATCCATTATGTTGAATTCTTTATCCGGAAATTGTGGAATTTGAATATTTTTAATAATTGAATCTGCCTGTGCAAAAACGTCTGCTTTTTCAGTTGTTTTGGGTTGTTCTTTACAAGAGAAAGAAAGTAGACTACATATTAATGCAATTGTAATTGTTGAAAGTATCCGCATTTTTTTCATAGGGGTTCATTTAATTGATTAGCCAATTATCATGGCCTTTAAGTACATGTTGTTTTGAATATGTTATGATATCGCTTTCCAGTAGTTCTTTTGCCCAACTAACTTTTGTTTTTTTTTTTTGATTAATCATATTTTGTACACATATTTCTAACTCAATTAGAAGGGCAACTAAATCTCCAATTTATATTTTAACTACTTTCATCTTGTATCCAAGCTAGTTGAATACCAATGTTTCGACTACTTGAGCTGAGATAGAATAATTACCATCAAAATTTGTTGATGTACCAGCTGTAATATTCTTTTTTACAACGGATACTTCTACAAATGGAACACTACACTTTTCTGCAACCGTACCTGTAACCACCTTGTCTTAAGCATATATAGTAATGCCCATAAAGATGCTGGTAAGTAAAACCAGCGAATTTTTAAAATGTGTTTCATACGATGTGCTTCTTGATTATTAGTTGATGTAATCGATTGCGCTTTTTTAGTGTGTTTAATAGTGATTTTAAGTTATTGTCTATATAGTTTATTAAGTTTGACTTTTTTTGATGATTATAACTTCCTTCTGGCCGTTAAATCAGTATAATTATTTTTAAACCATTTTCTAAGACAGAATTAATATGATTTAAAAATCTTATAAAATTTTAAAAAACGGAAAAATATAATTCTCTTAGGGCTTATTAAATAAAAAGAAAATTATCATAAAAAATAACAAATATTTAATTACGTTATTAACTACGCTTGTTAATTTGATACTAATCAAAACATTAAACATAAAACTAGTTCTGTGTCAAAATGAACAATTATTACAAATTACATTAATTTTAGTATAAACTTTATTTGTAAATGTAAATATAATTTATAACTATTAAAATTGAATTTAGTGTAAATAAATACGAATAAATTGATTTTTTCATAAAAGATATTTTGATAGGGTCACTTACTTGCGGTTTCTTATTGGTATCAATTTTATTGACTCATTTAAGTAGACATCTATTTTAAGTCTGACTATATAATCGATTACATATTATAAAGGAAATGTTTAAAAACTAGCACTAATTTTAAATATTTTAAGCGGTTTTTAGCTTATTTAAAGGTGGAAAAAATTTTATATACATTATAACGAAAATATTAATAAAAAAATGCAGTAATACTTAAAGGCATGGAAGTACTTTATGTTTGTATTTTTTAATATTGGTTTTACTTCTTCTTATATCCAAGAATATATTGTATTACAGGACTTTGTAATTAAAAATTGATTAAAAATGGTCATTGTACTTGTTCCTAATTTGTTTTAATCCCTTTTAACATAAGCTATTATAGGATATTGTGAATATATCAAATTAAGCAACTAAAATCGATAACTAAATAAATTAACGGATACTTTATTGTTAAAAATTGAATTTTTTATATAAAATTTTTGTTAAAGTATTTTTTATTTGCTATAATTGCGTAATCGATTACACTATTTATGTAATTTTTTATGACATTATGAGAATGAACTTTTTCAATGAACTAGGTATATCCCAGCATAAACTAAATGCTTCGGCTTTAATAATGGTTTCTTGTAAGAATGCTGTAAAAATTAACAACAGTTTTTGGAGAGAAATAAATTTTTATCCGGTAAGAGGACTTTTGCTACCTACTTGAATTTGCCTTTAATATTAATGGGTGACATCACCTAAAGGAGCGCATTGAATTAGGGAGCTTTTACTTTAAACTATGTATATAAAGGAAATAAAAATGAACTCAATTACAAATTAACTTAATCATTCACTCACTTAATTACTATTATGAAACAACAAATTACAAAAGTAAAAGTCAATTTTCGGCTTTTTACGGGAGTATTGCTATTTACCCTTTTAATGGGTAATAATGCATTTTCCCAACAAGGAACTACCGTAAGCGGTATTGTTACCGATACGGCAACCGAAGAACCTTTGCCGGGGGTAAATGTGGTTGAAAAAGGTACCTCAAATGGTACGGTCACAGACTTTGATGGAAATTTTTCCATCACATTAACAACAGATAATGCAGTATTGGTTGTTAGTTATATTGGTTTTGCTGCAAAAGAGGTTGCCGTTAACAACCGTACGCAACTAAATGTTACTTTAGAAGAAGATGCGCAAGCTTTGGATGAAGTGGTCGTTGTAGGTTACGGATCTGTAAAAAAAGCTGATTTGACCGGATCTGTCACTAGTGTGTCCAATGAGCAAATCACACAAAGAAACGTTAATAATCCTTTAGAAGGGATTCAAGGTAATTTACCCGGTGTTGTAATTACCAACAGTACGGGTCGTGTTGGAGATGGTTTTGATATCAATATCAGGGGTAACAACTCCTTTAGTGGGGATGCACAACCCTTGTTTGTTGTAGATGGGGTGCCCACAGATGGTATTGATTTTTTAAATCCACAAGATATAGAACGTATAGATGTATTAAAAGATGCTTCTTCAGCGGCTATTTATGGGTCTAGAGGTGCTAATGGTGTGGTAATCGTGACTACAAAAGGAGGTGCAACCGCAAAAGGTGGGGTTTCGGTTTCTTTTGAAAGTTCTTATGGGGTAGTTCGCAGAGCTAGATTTCCAGACTTTATGGATGGTCAAGAATGGTGGGCATATCATCAAACAGCTTACTTGAATCAAAATGATCCGTTAGGGGATACTCCAGAAAATAACTTTGCCTTGGCTAGCAACAATAGCCCAGAATTGGTTAAACGTGCTAATGCCGGTTTTAATTTTGATTGGGCAGATGCAGTTTACCGTGATGGGAGTATTCAAAATAATTATGTTTCGGTTAATGGTAGGGCAAACAATGGTATGGCCTATAATTTGGCCATAGGATTACAATCGGACGAAGGTCTTTTGCAGAATGAAGCTTTAGACAAGTATACGTTTAAAGCGGGTGCCACGCATAATATCGGTGATAAGTTTTCTGTGGGTGCCAATTTAACTTTATCGCATGAAGTAAATGATCTGGGTAGTGAGCAGGCCGCTAGGGATGCCGTAAGGTTAAGTCCCTTAGCTTCCCCATGGGCAATAGATGCAGATGGTAATCAATTGGTAGGGGAGCTATTCTTTCAGCCAGGAAAACTTACTTACCCCAATGGTGATTGGGCATTTAACAAAACAAGTACTTTAAATCCTTTGGTGGAAATTGCCAACTCCAAACAACAGGTAAGAAGGTGGAGAACTTTGGCTAATTTGTTTGCGGAATATAAGGCCTTAGATTGGTTGTCCTTTAAAACTACATTCTCTGCAGGTTTATTGAATAGACGCATTGGCGAGGCGTATGGAGCGGAATCCTATGTGGGTCAATCTAATGGCGGTACCAACACGGCAAGCTTGGACAAGCTGGAGAACTTTAATTATACCTGGGATAATCAATTCAACATAAACAAGACTTTTAATGAGGATCATGTATTTGGCTTCTTAGGGTTACAGAGTTTCTATAGCAATAGAACAGAAGAATCCTATGCTTTCTCTAGCGGACAGCCATTTGAAACATTATGGTATAATTTAGGGTCCGGACCACAGAACACCTTTAATTTAAGCTCGGGCTTTAGAAAAAATACATTAATGTCCTATGCGGGCCGTTTAAACTACGCATTCAAGAACAAGTATTTATTAACGGCTTCTATTAGATGGGATGGGTCTTCTGTACTATCGGAAGGTAATAAATGGCAAAATTTCCCATCGGTGGCTTTGGCTTGGAAACTTACCGAAGAAGATTTTTTTAATGATGAAAGCTTCATTAACAACTTAAAGCTTAGGGCGAGTATTGGGTATACCGGTAATGATAACGTTAGTCCATATTCTACCTTAAATTCTGTTGATAGTCAAACGTATTATGATTTTAACGGAAATGCGGCAAACGGATTTGTAGCCGATGAATTGGCCAATAGGTTCTTAACATGGGAACGAACTCGAGAATTAAACTTTGGACTTGATTTTGGTTTCTTCAGAAATAGAATTTTTGGTAGTGTAGATGTTTATGATAGATTGTCCGATGGTTTAATTGTTGAACAAGATTTACCTATTGAAACTGGGGCAGGAAGTATAAACAACAATGTTGGGTCTCTAAGCAATAAAGGGGTAGAGGTTTCTTTGGTTACAAGAAATATACAAACGGAAAAAGTAACTTGGGAAACTAATTTTACCTTTAGTAAGAACACGAATGCACTTGAGTCCGTATATGGCCAAAGTGAGCAAGATGATCCAGGAAATGGTTTTTTCATTGGTGAAGCATTAAGACCTCACTATAACTATGTGTTTGATGGTGTCTGGCAGGCAAGTGAAGCTGCGGAAGCCGCTTCCTATGGCATGAAAGAAGGTGAGGCCAGACCAAGGGATATTAATAATGATGGTGTTTTTGACCCGGATGATGATAGGGTAGTTCTTGGAAGTACGCAGCCAGATTGGATCGGTGGTATCACCTCTAATCTAACGGTGGGTAATTTTGATTTTACCGTCTCTGCTATAGCGCTTCAAGGTGTTTTGGTCAGAAGTGATTTTCTTAATGATAGCTTTGGTGATCCTAATGATAGGGGACGTAATCACTTGGATTGGGACAGTTATTATGTTCCTGAAAACGGTGCCGGACTTCCAGTACAGGTATCAAATGAAATTCCTAGACCACGTGGTCAAGGTCAGTTTTGGGGAACTGATTTCGGATTTTACAGAGATGCTTCTTTCGTGAAAATCAAGAATATTTCTTTAGGCTATTCGTTTGGGCAAAAAGTTCTTGACGATCTAAACATCAAAGGATTTAGAATCTACGCTAACGTATTAAACCCATTTGTCTTTGCCAATAAGGATTTTGAAGGATGGGATCCGGAATGGGCAGATGCCGATCAAAATGTAGCTAGACCTAGCTCCATTACATATCAATTAGGTTTAAGTTTAAAGCTTTAAAAAAAGAGACATGAAAAAAATATATATTTTAGGAATCATATTAGCTGCATTTGCTTCTTGCAGCGACTTTATAGAGGAGGAAAACCTATCTGGGGAATCCGCAGACTCTTTCTACATTACACCAGATGGTTTTAATTCCTTGGTAAATGCTAACTATGAAAAGCTAAGGGATATTTATGGTGATTCTCCTTTCTTATTTGAAGGGGGTACAGATTTAATCTCAAAAGGTAGGGGACAAGGTCCGTTGGGTTTAACGGAATATCGTGACCTAAATTCTACCTCTGATGGTGTTGATCATTTATACAATGAATGTTACGCAGCTATTCAATTGGCCAATAGAGCCATATATTATTCGGAAATTACGGAACAAACTGCACAACTTCCCACATTGGTCAGTGAGGTTAAGTTCTTACGGGCGCTTTCTTATTTTCTATTGGTACAATCGTATGGGGGTGTTGCAATTACGGATTATATAGATAGTCCAATCTTGGAATTTGACAGAAATACGGCAGAAGAAGTTTATGCGCAGATTATTTCAGATTTGGAAGATGCTATTGCAGGTGCCGGAACTGGTGCATACGTTGGCAGGGTAAATAAAAGAGCGGCAAGAAATTTATTGGCCAAGGTTTACTTGACAAGAGGCTATGAGTCTTTTGGATCACAAAATGATTTTACAACTGCAGCTGCCTTGGCCGATGAAGTTATTGGTGGTGAAGCACTTAATTTACCTTTTAGTGAAGTTTTTAGACCTGGTAATGATTTAAATGAAGAGGTTATTTTTTCCGTGCAGTTTGATGCTGCTTCTATAAGTGCGGATCCCGATGGATTGGGAAGTAGACAATATGCATATTTTGGTTCATATTTAGGTGGTTCGGAAGTGCAAGGACAAGCTCCGGCTCGTGATTACTCATCTTCACCTACAGATTTTGCAATTAGCTTATTTACGGAGGATGATGCAAGATGGGAAGGCACGTTTATGACAGAAATTTTTTATATAGATACTGATGATTATACAGGGCCTTCTTATTTTACGTATTATAGAGTTCCAGAAGAAGAGCATAACTCATTGACTGTGATAGAATTTTACGAACCGCAATGGTTTACACCAGAGGATAAAGCAAATTATTTGGCCACCAAAAATCTTGCGCCAAGTTTTAAATATCATAACTATGGTGAGTATTCTTCAGAGTGGACAGATACGGTATCCTTGGATTATGAGGTAATTTGTGTCAAGAAATTTGATGACCCCTCGCCAACAACTGCGTTTGGTGGTAGATCAAGCACAAGGGATATTATATTATCAAGATTGGCCGAAACGTATTTGGTAGCTGCAGAAGCATACCTTCAAGCCGGTCAGGCTAGTACCGGTTTATTAAGGCTTAATGCAGTAAGAAATAGGGCGGGTGTAGCAGATGCTACCATTGGTGAATTTGATATCGATTATATATTAGATGAACGCGCTCGAGAACTTTTTGGCGAATATCATAGGTGGTTCGATCTAAAGCGAACAGGAAAATTAGTTGAAAGAACCTCTTTATACAATAATCAAGTTAATGAGAGTGATTTTAATGGTGCTGGTGCGCTGAAAATTTTGAGGCCAATTCCCCAGCAAGCATTGGATTTAAATCAAAATAATGATTTTCCACAAAATCCGGCATATAATTAATCTATTTACTAGTGAGGAAAAAGCATATTAGAGTTAGTTTTTTGAGTTAGTTGAATTGGGATTTAATGAAAGTAATTTCATTAAGTCCCTTTTTGTTTATTCTCATTTAAAGTTGTTTAAATTTAACAGAACAAAATAGTGTACCATATGAAAACAATTAAAAGTTTAAGTGTTGTGTTTTTTACAGCTCTACTAGTATTCAGTTCTTGTAAGCAAGAAGAAAAAAAGAAAACGCCAGAAGCAGAAATTGTTGCTGAGGAAGCTGTACGGAAGACCTACGCAGAAATTTCAATCAAGGAAGGCGGAGAATGGAAGGGTAAAAAATATGAAGGTGAAAATTTCACTTTCAAGAACGTGGAGTTTCTAAGAGCGCCGGATAGTTTGACCGATCATTCATATTATATACGCTATGAAGGCCCGGGGTGGGAAAGTAATAAAGTTGGATATAGGTTATATCTGGATTGGAGAAACGCAATTGACATTTTCGGTAAGAAGGTAGATACAATGGTTTTGTCTAAAGTAGGATTGGATAATTATGACTCCTATCATGAGGAAAACCCTTGGGGTATGGATATCTTAAAAGCCGGAAGTTCATTGGGAATAGGTTCCTACGGCCGTTTTGACGGTAGTACCGTTACTCATTTTCAAGAGGTAGACTCTACAACCGCACAAATACACAACGAAACAAATGAATCTGGAGTTACCGTTAATTATTATGGATGGGAAGCTTCAAACCAAAAAATTGATTTGCGCGCACAATTGATGATTGCTACGGATTCTCGTTTAACAAAAGCTAGTTTAACCCCATCTAAAGCAGGTGAAGGCTTATGTACCGGTATTGTAAAGTTTGATGGTATTGACCTAATCCAAAAAGAAGGTGAAAATGGATGGGCTTATATTGCAACCTACGGGGAGCAGACCTTAGTACCGGATAACCTAGGAATGGTTATTTTTTATAAAGTAGATGAAGTGGAAACCGTTACCGATGCGGAGTTTGACCATTTATTGGTCTTTAAACCAACTACAGATACAATCACCTATTACTTTGGTGGCGCATGGGAACAGGAAAAAAACGGAATTACTACTAAAGATGCATTCGTGGCGTATTTAGATAGCACTTTGGCCACTTTAAAGTAGGAGCAAAATGGGCATTAAATTCTTTTTTAAACTTTTTATGCTTTTGCTAGGTGTAACCATTGTAAGTTGTAAGACAGAGAATAAAACACATGGTGAAAAAAATGAAGATGTCCATTTAAAAATGGCAATTTCAGATACCCTTCCTTGGTCAGAAAGATTGGCCCTGTCAATTATGAAAAGACATCCAGAGGCTTGGCAAGCGGAAGATGAAATTAAAAAAGAATGGGACTATAAAACGGGTCTTTTATTGACCGCCTTTGGAAATTTATACGCGCACACCAATCAGGAGGTCTATTACGACTATATTAAAACCTTTGCAGATACTTTAATTGATGCCTCAGGAAATATCCGGGATTATAAAATTGAATATTACAATTTGGATTTAGTCAATTCTGGAAAAATCCTTTTTGGTTTATATAAGTCAACAAAAGATGACCGCTATCTTACAGCGCTAAAAACTTTAAGGAGTCAATTGAAAACACATCCTCGTACTCCCTCTGGCGGATTTTGGCATAAGAAAATATATCCTAACCAAATGTGGCTAGACGGCCTGTACATGGGGGCACCTTACTATGCTCAATATAATACCACCTTTGAAAATGGGGATAAATTGGATGATATCGCCTTTCAATTTAAGTTGATTTGGGATCATACCTATGATGACAAAACTGGTCTACTTTACCATGCCTGGGATGAAAGCAAACAAATGGATTGGGCCGATAAAACTACGGGTAAATCACCTAATTTTTGGTCTAGGTCCATGGGTTGGTATATGATGGCTTTGGTAGACGTACTTGACTATTTTCCTCAAGACCATCCTAAACGAGACATGCTTATTTCACATCTAAATCAATTATCTAAGACATTGATTAAATATCAAGATGAAACCGGACTTTGGTACCAAGTAACAAATATGCCAGAGCGGGATGGGAATTATTTAGAAGCGTCAGGTAGCGGAATGTTTATTTATGCTTTTGCCAAAGGTGTAGAGAAAGGATATTTACCTGCAGAATACAAGGATGCTGCTGAGAAGGGTTTTAAAGGAATGGTAGACCATCTGGTAGAAGTAGATAAAGACGGCGAGGTACATATTACACAAATTTGTAAAAGTGCAGGTCTAGGGGGCAATCCCTATAGAGATGGTTCTTTTGAATATTATATCAGTGAACCAATAGTTACGGATAACTTGCATGGTACCGGACCATTTATTTTAGCTGCGTTAGCATTAAATCAATAAAAAATTATACCAAGATAAACCATGAAAAATAATCTAAATCACCTAAAAAGCATAGGCTTATTGTTTATTACCGTGCTCTTTTTTAATTGTAAATCAGAGAAGAAAGAAGCAAAATCTACGGGGGAAAATGCAGAAGAACTTGTAGTTTCTAAAGATGCAAAATGGTCTGAACGTATGGCACTTTCAGAAATACATCGTTTTCCGGATCCAACGTTATTGGATTTCCAAACAGAGTCTAGATGGAGTTATACAAATGGACTAGTTTTACAGGCTATTGAACGGGTCTACGAGCAAACAGGAGACCAAAAACTGTATGATTATGTCTATGATTATGCAAATAGAATGATAGAAGATGACGGTACCATTGTAACCTATAAACTTTCAAACTATAATTTGGATATGATCAAATCCGGTGATGCCATTTTTTGGTTGCAGGAGAAAAATCCGGAACCACGATTTAAAATGGCCATGGATACCTTGCATAAACAATTGGGAGGTCAGCCTACAACATCAGAAGGAGGATATTGGCATAAAAAAAGATACCCTTATCAAATGTGGTTAGATGGCTTGTTCATGGCAGAGCCCTTTCACGCAAAATATGCATTAAAGTATTTAAAAGATGATGAGGTCAATAAAGTTTTGGACCATATTGTTCTACAGTTCGACCTTATTGAAAAGCATAGTCGTGACCCAGAAACAGGCTTGTATTACCATGGGTGGGATGAAAGCAGGGAACAACGTTGGGCCGATAAGGAAACAGGTTTGTCCCAACATTTTTGGTCTAGGGGTATGGGCTGGTACGGCATGGCTATGGTAGATATATTGGATGTACTTCCAGAAAATCATCCCGGTCGTGAACGCATTATCCAATATTTAAAACAGTATGCAGAAGCTATCGTTCAATATCAAGATGAGGGTGGTACGTGGTGGCAAGTACTTGATCTTCCTGACCGCAAAGGTAATTACCTGGAGGCAACGGGGTCTTGTATGTTCACCTATGTTTTGGCCAAAGGAGCCAATAAGGGATATATCTCATCTGATTACCTGGTCAATGCAAAAAAAGGGTTTGATGGTATTTTAGAGCAATTTGTCACGGTAGAGAATAACGGGGTCATTAATTTGAACAAATGTTGTGGAGTAGCAGGTTTAGGTGGAGATCCGTATCGGGATGGTTCGTTTGATTATTATGTCAACGAGATTATTCGTTCAAACGATCCCAAAGGTACAGGACCTTTTATGTTTGCGGCATTGGAATTGGATAGGTAAAATATACGTGTTCAAACATTATGAAAAGAGAATAGTCAACAAAATGACCATTGGTATTTGAAAATGAATTAAGTACTGCATTTTGTTGGTAACGATGAGGATGACCAACACATTCTTGATCGTAAAATTCATCTCATGGAGATAGGATTTATTGTACATTTATTATAAAGTAACCAAAAAACCAACAATGAAACCAATTAATGTAGCGCTATGTTCATTTGGTATGAGCGGTTATGTTTTTCATGCCCCTTTTGCCGCTAAAAACCCAAACCTCAACCTCTATGCGGTTTGGGAACGAACCAAAAATGAAGCAGTCAAAAAATATCCTGATATTATCACCTTTAGAACGTTGGATGAGCTTTTGGCGGACAATAAGGTAGAGTTGGTGATCGTGAATACGCCAAGTGTTACACATTATGAATATGCCAAAAAAGCCTTGGAGGCATTTAAGCATGTCATTGTAGAAAAACCATTTGTAGCAAGTACGGAGCAGGCAAATGAACTAATTGCATTGGCGAAAAAAAACGATCTAAAACTATCTGTTTTTCATAATAGAAGATATGACAGTGACTTTAAAACCGTACAAAAGGTTTTGGAAAACAATTCCCTTGGGCAACTGGTAGAGGCACACATTCATTATGATCGCTACCACCCTGGTTTAAGCCCTAAAGCTCACAAAGAGGTAGATACGCCAGCCGTTGGCGGACTATATGATTTGGGGTCGCATTTAATAGACCAGGCTCTTCATTTATTTGGCAAGCCAAATGCGGTTTTTGCAGATCTGGAGGTATTTAGGCCAGGGGCCAAAGTGGTGGATTATTTTGATGTTAGGTTGTTTTATGACACATTTAGGGTAACCCTAAAATCAAGCCTATTTGTTAAGGAGGTCACTACGGGCTTTACTCTTCACGGTACAAAAGGTTCCTTTGTAAAATCTAGGGCAGACGTACAGGAAGCGGCACTGCAGCGTGGTGAAATACCAGGGGGTGAAGGGTATGGCATAGAACCGGAGAATGAAATGGGGCTCTTACATGCTGAAATTGATGGTAATGAAAACCGAATTAAGGCGCCCACTTTGGCAGGTAACTATATGCAGTATTTTGATGGAGTAGTGGATGCAATACGAAATGATAAAACCTTGCCGGTAACCGGTGAGGAAGCGACCCTTGTAATTGAAGTGATAGAGGCCTGCCTTGCAAGCAATAAGGAAAAAAGGGTGATTGCCCTTTAACTATCAATGTTCAAACATTAAAAAGGAACATCAGATTTTCATTTATTTGATAATTATGGTCAGGAATATAGTACTCTTTATGCTCCTATTAATTGCAGGTACAACTGTTCATGGTCAGGTTTTAGATCATTCGTGGGGCGAACTGGTAAATTCAAACGAACCAAATTTATACGCATCTCCAGAGATATTAGAGGTGGCGGATAATGTATTGTTGCTTCAGAAAGAGATTGGCGGTTGGCCAAAAAATAAACAGCCCCAAAATATTACGGCAAAGGAAAAGGTACAACTGCACATTGATAAAAATGACAATGTTGGCGCTACTATTGATAACGGCGCTACTACTTTGGAAATGATATTTCTGGCCAAAGTATATGCGCATCATAACCATGAAAAATATAGAATAGCTTTTATTAAAGGATTGGAATACTTGATGCAGGCCCAGTACGAGAATGGTGGTTGGCCACAATTTTATCCGCTTAGAAAAGGGTATTATACCCATATAACATATAATGACGATGCCATGGTCAATGTTATGAACTTGCTAAGGGATATCTGTGAGACCCAAAAATATGATCACTTAAATATATCGGCTACACTTAAAAATGCAGCAAAAAATGCGTTTGACAAGGGCGTAAATTGCATTTTAAAAACCCAGTATAAACAAAATGGGGTTTTAACGGCATGGTGTGCACAACATGATGTGGAGACTTATGCACCCGCTAAAGCTAGGGCATATGAACTACCCTCGTTAAGCGGTAAGGAATCTGCAAAAATTGTGTTGTTATTAATGTCCATTAAAAATCCTTCTGAAGAAATTATCCATTCCGTTACGGCTGCCAGGAATTGGTTTAAAAAAGCTGAGATTACCGGTACACGTGTAGAAAGGATATATAATAGTGATGGTAAATTGATCGATAAGAAAGTTATTGCAGATCACAATGCCAAACCTATTTGGGGCCGATTTATGAATTTAGTTGATAATAGGGCATTCTTTTGTGATCGGGACGGAATTAAAAAATATTCGTTGTCAGAAATAGGCGATGAACGAAGAAATGGGTACCGTTGGTACACGAATGAACCTCAGGAAGTGTTGGATGAATTTTCTCAATGGCAGAAAAATGTCGCTATCAAAGGGACTAAGGAAAACAAGATTGATATTTATAATATGACCGTTGCAAAAGATGGTTCGGGCGATTTTTTTGATTTGCAATCCGCCATTAATGCCGCTAAAGGTTTTCCAGATAAATCGGTTACAATACTGCTCAAGAATGGCATATATAATGAAAAGGTTAAGGTATATGAATGGAATACCAATATGCATATAATCGGTGAAAGCACGGAAAATACCATTATTACCTTTGATGACCATTTCAATAAAATAAATCTAGGAAGGAACAGTACGTTCCACACCCCAACGTTTTTAATAGAAGGAAACGATTTTTACCTCAAGAACGTTACCATAAAAAATACCGCAGGCGAAGTAGGCCAAGCCATTGCCCTCGCTGTACTTGCCAACAGGGTAAAAATTGAAAATTGTAGAATCATGGGTAATCAGGACACGGTCTATGTTACAGGTGAGGGCTCTGTACAGTATTTTAAAAATTGCTATATTGAAGGAACTACGGATTTTATTTTTGGACAGGCAACCGCATTTTTTGAGGACTGTATAATTCATAGTAAATCAAACTCCTATATTACTGCGGCCTCAACACCCAAAGGTATTGCTTACGGTTTTGTATTTAAGAACTGTAAATTGACCGCCCCTAAGAAGGTAACTCAAGTATATTTAGGGCGCCCTTGGCGAACCCATGCTAAAACCGTGTTTATAAATTGTGAAATGGGGAGCCATATTGTTCCTAAAGGATGGGACAATTGGTCCAATAAAGAAGCGGAAAAGCAATCCTTTTATGCGGAATATAATAATACAGGACCAGGATATATACCTAAGCAACGGGTAGAATGGTCATATCAATTAGGGACAAATATGATCAAGGAATATGAAAGAAAAACCATTCTCGGTAATTCCTTGTGGTTTCAGATAGATTAATATGGTGTTCAAGTAATGGTAGAATTCAACAAATTAAAATATAAAGCACTTAACATATGAAAACTAAACTTGTATTATTGTTTGCGTTGGTATTGGGAATGCTATCGTTCACCGTGAATTTAAAACCTAATGTTATGGATGGTTTACAACCTGTTAAATCTGGAGTATATAAATGGAAGGACCATCCGGTCAAAAAGGGTGAAATGAGGGAGTCCAGAAAAATATTGGAAGGTACTGGGTCGCATCTACAATATTTTAGAATACATGCCACTACCCAATATCCCGGTGCAAAACCAAATCCTCCCCATGCAAACGAGGCAAAGGAAGAATGTATTATTGTTAAGGAAGGTACCATGAAGGTGACTATTGAGGGGCAGTCACAAATTCTAGGCCCTGGTGGTGTTATTTTATTGATGCCAAAGCAAATGCACAGTATTGAGAATATTGGGAATACCAATCTTACCTATTATGTAATGCAATATCAATCTAAAAAAAATATGAATATTGAAAGGGGTATTGCTAATGGTGGGTCGTTAATGCTTAACAAAGATTCGTTGGTTTTCAACAAAAGTGAACGTGGTGGTGGTATTCCTTATTTTGATAGGGCCACGGCTATGTGCGAACGTTTTGAAATGCACATTACCCAATTGGACCAGAAAGGACCCAGCCATGAACCTCACGCTCATGACGAAACTGAAATTATTTTAATTTTATCTGGTGAAACTGAAATGACAATTGATGGTAAAGAATATACTGCAGGAGAAGGTGATTTTTATTTAGCCAATTCTCAATTAGAACATGGTATTAGAAATGCATCGAACAGTCCTTGTTCTTACTTTGCCTTTAAATGGAATTAATTTTTACCTGTTATAAAGATTTAAAATGAAATTAAAATTGTTTACCCTATTAGTATTGGCATTTATAGTTACTAGTAATGCACAAGATATAACCATCTATTGCATTGGTGATTCTACCATGTCCGATAAAGTGAATCCTACTGAAAACCCAGAACATGGTTGGGCTCAGGTTTTACCCACTTTTTTTGATGAACGAGTGAAAGTTGACAATAGAGCAGTAAATGGTCGTAGCACAAAAAGCTTTATATCTGAAGGTAGGTGGAGTACTGTGCTAGAAACATTGGCCCCACAAGATTATGTGTTTATACAGTTTGGGCATAATGACCAAAAATTCAAAGATTCTAGTCGGTATACAATTCCGCATACGACCTATCGTAATAATCTAAAACAATTTGTTAAAGAAACGCGTGAGAAAGGAGCACAGCCTATACTTTTTTCCTCTATAGTACGTAGAAATTTTAATGAATTTGGTGCGTTAGTAGACACACATGGGTTGTATCCTTTAGAGGTACGCTTACTGGCTCAAGAATTAAAAGTACCCTTTATTGATTTACAATACTTAACGGAATTGATGGAGACTTCTTATGGTGTAGAGGGTTCTAAAGCATTGCATTTGCATTTTCAACCAGGGGAACATTCGTATTATCCTAAAGGTAAAGAAGATGATACGCACTTGTCTAAGAAAGGAGCGCTTGAAGTTGCTAGTTTGGCGGTAAATGAATTGAAAATGTTAGAACTCTCATTAACCAAATTTTTAAAAAAATAGAACTAGGGTAAAATGTCTTAAAATTAAGAATACAAATACACTATTTTTGAAAAGTGTAATTTTTAGGAATCAACCTAATATCCGAATTTCGGTAAATAGTTTAGAATTTATGAATTTGAGAATTGTGTCGTTTGTTGTTTCAGTTGTTTTAGCAATGTTTTCAAACTCATTAATTGCTCAAAATCTTGAAGGAGTTACAGGTGTTCGAGACACTTCATATACTACAGCATCAGCTTTTGCAAAAGACGTAAAGAATTATCCACATATAAAACTTGTTAAGGAATTTGATTTTGAAACGGTTAAGAAGGAAAGTGATTTAACCTATTGTACTTTAGGTAAAAGAGAATTGAAGCTTGATGTTTTTCAACCGAAGATTAAATCAACAACATTAAGAACCGCAGTTATTATCATACATGGCGGTGGTTGGCGCTCAGGTAATAGAACACAACACTACCCTTTAGCACAGCAATTGGCAAATAAAGGGTATGTTAGTTTTACGCCAGAGTATCGCTTGTCTACAGAAGCTTTATTTCCATCAGCAGTTTATGATTTAAAAGCGGTTATACGTTGGGTGCGTAAAAATGCAAATAAGTATTCTGTAGATTCTGAGAAGATTGTAGTTTCTGGTTTTTCTGCCGGGGGAGAATTAGCTGCTTTTCTAGGTACAACCGCAAATAAATTATTGTTCGAAAACGATAATTGCAATTCTGGGATTTCATCACATGTTAATGCAATAATAGATTTAGACGGCACACTCTCTTTCGTGCATCCTGAAAGTGGAGAAGGAGATGATTCTAAACGAACGTCTGCTGCTACACATTGGTTTGGTTATAGTAAAGCTGAAAACCCTGGTATATGGAAACAAGCATCACCATTAACTTACGTAAATGAAAAGACGCCTCCTACATTGTTTATCAATAGTTCTGTAGCACGTATGCATGCAGGTAGGGAAGACTATATCAATATTTTACGCAGTAATAGCATTTATTCAGAAGTAATCTCTTTTGAGACTGCACCGCATTCATTTGTTCTTTATACTCCTTGGTTTGAACCTACGGTTAAGGGAATAGATAACTTTCTTAAAATGGTATTGTAAAGATTATTAAATTTTAAAATTGAAACCATCTTCTACCTTTCGGTCATATTTTTCTTGATCAAACTTAAATAGATATGCTCCTTTTTTAGAAGAGCTCATATCTTTTTCTTCCAATTTTATTAAGATGTCGAATGAATTGAACTTATTAATGAAATTCCTTTTGTCCAATTTAGTATCAAGAATTGCTTCGTATAATTTTTGCAATTGACGCATGGTGAATTTTTCCGGTAGAAGTTCAAACCCAATAGGTTTGCTTAACGCTCTTCTACGTAACCGTGCCATTGCCTTTTCAACCATTTGGTCATGGTCAAATATAAGTTTTGGTGCATCTTTTAAACTAAACCATTGAATGGGATTTTGTTTTAAAAGTTCCTCATCATGCGTTGCAATATCAATTAAGGCATAATATGCGACAGATATTGTTCTTTCGGCTGGATCCCTATCTACTTTAGAAAAGGAGTAGACCTGTTCCATGTAAATATTGTTAAGACCAGTTAAGTGATGAAGAATCCTAATGGCCGATTGGTCTAAATTTTCTTGTTGTGTTAGAAATCCTCCTATAAGAGACCATTTCCCTTTTTCAGGTTCAAAATCTCGTTGAACAAGTAAAATTTTTAATTCTTCTTTATCAAATCCGAAGATGATACAATCTACTGCGAGTAGCACTTTATCCTCTGTGCTATAATTACTTAAAACCATTTAAAATATTTTGCGAAGGCAATTTAGTAAGTTTAGATTTAAATAATCCAAATAATGTTGAAATTGGGCAATATCTTGGATAATTAGATACAAATTTTGAACTCTTTATTACATTAATGTGCTTAATTGTATTTTTTCTTGCAAATGTAAGATTACTTCGTTTTATTTACATGTGTAAAAAAAACACTTATTAAATGAGGTCAATAATGAAAAAGTTCATGAACTTACGGTTGGTACTTACCCTAACCCTAGTGGCAATGTTTTTAAATTCATGTAATCAACTAGCAGGTACCGAAAAAACTAGCGCATATCTTTTTACTTATTTCATAGGTAACAACCCTGGTGAAGAGTCAATTCGATATGCAATTAGTACTGATGGATTTAATTATACGGCACTAAATAATAATGAACCAATTGTAGAGAATGAAGATATAAGTGGTACGGGCGGTGTACGCGACCCTCATTTAATTAGGTCTAACGATGGCAAGACTTTTTATATGGTGGTTACCGATTTATATGTGCCAGAAATGGGATGGCAAAATTATGCGATGATTCTAATGAAGTCTAATGACCTTATTAATTGGACCTCTTCTATCATCAATATTCCAGAGACATTTCCCGAAACATTCTCTGAGGTGTATAGAGTTTGGGCTCCTCAAACAATTTATGATGAGAAGGTAGATAAATACATGGTCTATTTCTCAATGAAAGAAGGTGATGACCCTGATAAGATTTATTACGCTTATGCAAATAAAGATTTTACGGGTTTGGAATCTGAACCTAAGCAATTGTACTATCCGCCAGCGAATAGTGATAACAAAGCGTGTATTGATGGAGATATTATTTATTTGAATGGCAAGTATCATTTATTTCATAAAGCGGAAGATGGTAACCCCGGTATTAAACTAGCTATTTCAGATAAGTTAACTGAAGGGTACGAGTTGGTAAGCAATGACCGAGTTGATGAAGCAACTGACCCTGTTGAGGGTAGTGGTATTTTTAAACTAAATGATACTGGTGAATATATATTGATGTACGATTTATATACAAAAGGGGGGTATCAATTTACTAAAAGCAAAGACCTTGAAAAGTTCACGGTAATTGATGAAGACATTTCAATGAATTTTCACCCGCGTCACGGTTCGGTTTTACCTATTACCGAGACTGAATTAAAGTCTCTTGTGGCCGAGTTTACTTCTTTTGAAAATCCACTTTTCGAAGTAGGTTCAGACGATGTAGTAAAACAAAATGTTGCGGTATATGCACAACAGAAAGAAATTAGGCTTCCGGTAAAGAATGGAATAAGTTTAGAAGAATTTGACCCGCAACTTAAATCATATCCTGGTACAACAATCACTCCTGTAGGGGCACAAAATTTTAGCAAAGGTCCTGTTGATTATACTATTCAAATTGATGGCAAAGGAAAACAAACGTATAATGTAACTGCTGCCGGGGATCACAACCCGGCAATAAAGGGGTATTATGCTGATCCAGAAATTTTGTTTTCCAACAAGAAAAATAAGTATTATATCTATCCAACTTCCGACGGATTCAATAATTGGTCTGGCACCTATTTCAAAACATTCTCCTCTACTAATTTAGTTGATTGGACAGATGAGGGTACTATTTTAGATTTAAAGAAAGATGTGTCATGGGCAGACCGCAATGCATGGGCGCCTTGTATTATTGAACGAAAAGAAGGGGATAGTTATAAATACTACTATTACTTTACTGCTGCGCAGAAAATCGGTGTTGCTGTTTCTGATAATCCTACAGGTCCTTTCATTGATAGTGGAAAACCACTTATTGATGCAAAACCCAAAGGAATTACGAACGGACAAGAAATTGACCCAGATGTTTTTAAAGATCCAAAAAGTGGGAAAACCTATTTATACTGGGGAAATATGTATATGGCGGTTGCAGAATTGAACGATGACATGGTTTCCCTTAAAAGCAATACCCTAAAACTAATTACACCAGATAAATCATACAGAGAAGGTACCGAAGTATTTTACCGTGACGGTACTTATTATTTTATGTGGAGTGAAGACGATACCAGAAGTCCGAATTATAAAGTAAGGTATGCTACATCTAAAAGTCCAACCGGACCTTTAGAGATTCCTGAGAACAATATAATCATACAGGCTGATAAGACATTAGAGATTCTTGCCACCGGTCACAATTCGGTAATTCATGTGCCAGGAAAAGATGAATGGTATTTGGTATACCACAGGTTTACACATCCAAAAGGAAAAAGTATGGGTAGAGAAGCTGGTTTTCATCGTGAGGTTTCTATTGATAAATTAACTTTTGATAAAGACGGATTTATTAATGAAGTTATACCTACTTTAGAAGGAATTGCTCCACTATTAATAGCACAATAATGATATGAAAAAGCTTACTGTATTTAGTCTACTCTTTAGTCTTTTAGTGGCATGGAATAGTTCTGCACAAACAAAAATTGAATTAACCCATCAAGAAAATGCGCCCATAATTAGCAAACATATCTACGGTCATTTTGCTGAACATTTGGGTAAATGTATTTATGAAGGATTTTATGTTGGTGAGAATAGTACCATACCAAATTCTGCAGGTGTTAGAAAAGATATTATTGAAGCTTTAAAAGAATTACAAATACCAAATTTACGTTGGCCAGGAGGTTGTTTTGCAGATACCTATCATTGGATGGACGGTATTGGCGATTTAGATAAAAGACCAACCATTGTAAATACGTGGTGGGGAGGAACCACTGAGGATAACAGCTTTGGAACACATAATTTTCTAAACCTGTGCAAGGAGTTGGGAGCGGAACCATACCTATCTGGTAATGTAGGTAGTGGTGGGGTGCAAGAATTGGCAGACTGGGTGCAATACACCAATTTTAAAGGTAAAAGTCCAATGTCCGATTTACGTCGAGAGAACGGTAAAGAAAAACCTTGGGGTGTTAAGTATTGGGGAATAGGTAACGAAGCGTGGGGCTGTGGTGGTAATATGCGTGCAGAATATTATGTAGACATTTATAGAAAATACGCAACTTTTATGTCTAATGCAGATGTAGATGGGGGACTCTATAAAATTGCTTCTGGCGCAAATGATGATGATTACAATTGGACGGAAGTTCTTATGAAAAACATACCCAAAAGTATGTTGCAAGGGGTGGCTTTACACCATTATACTGTAATTGATTGGGCAGACAAAGGTCCTGATATTGATTTTGATGAAGAAACCTATTTTAAATCAATGAAACAATCATGGTTGATGGAAGAATTGATTACCAAGCATACTGCTATAATGGATAAGTATGATGCTGAAAAGGAGGTTGATTTAATTGTTGATGAATGGGGCGGTTGGTACGATGTTGATAAAGAAAAAAGTCGAGGTGTATTATACCAACAAAATACCATGCGTGATGCTATGATTGCTGGTATGAACTTGAATATTTTCAATAATCATGCAGACCGCGTAAAAATGGCAAATTTAGCCCAAACGGTAAATGTTTTGCAGGCGGTAATTCTTACGGATGATGAGAAGATGATATTAACACCTACGTATCATGTTATGAATATGTATAAGGTGCATCATGACGCTACATTATTACCACTTACGTTTAATTCCCCTAAATATTCATATGGCGAAGAATCATTACCTGCACTTACGGTTTCAGCTTCTCAAAACTCAGAGAATTTAACCCATATATCTTTTACCAATATTGACGCTAAAAGTAACCATGAGATTACAATCGATTTGAATGAATTGGATATCAAAACTATTTCTGGTTCTATTTTAACATCAACAAGTTTACAAGAGTATAATTCATTTAATAATCCATCAAAAATAACCCCTAAAAATTTTAAGGATTATACCTTGAAGCGAGGTATTTTAACTGTAAGTCTACCTCCGTTTTCAGTGGTGGTTTTAAAAGCTTTACAAGATTAATTAGATAGGAATGTAATGGTGCTATTATATATAATTCTATTTTTTTAAAGTGTATCAATTACACTTATGAGATTAATAGTATATTTATAGCCTAAAATTTAAAAGTGAGAATGAAAGGTTATGTAATAGGCTTGGATTATGGTTCAGATTCCGTTAGGGCCGTACTTATCGATTCCAGTAACGGAGAGGAGATTACCTCTAAGGTCCATTGGTACAAAAGATGGGCAGAACAGCAATATTGCAACCCATCTATCAATCAATTTAGGCAGCATCCTTTAGATCATATAGAAGGATTGGAAATCACTATAAAAGCCGTTGTTTCCCAAAGTAAGGTGAATCCAAGTGATGTAAAGGGTATTTGTATAGATACTACGGGCTCTTCACCGGTACCGGTAACCAAAGATGGTAAGCCATTGGCCTTGGTAGATGGTTTCACTGAAAACCCTAATGCGATGATGGTACTTTGGAAAGACCATACTGCTATTACAGAAGCAGAACGCATAAATGAACTTGGTGCTACATGGGGCGGTGAGGACTTTACAAAATACGTTGGTGGTATTTATTCATCAGAATGGTTTTGGGCTAAAATTGCGCATGTGGTCAAGGAAGATAAGGGGGTTAAAAACCATGCCTATACCTGGATGGAACACTGTGATCTCATGACCTATTTGCTAATTGAGGACAAGAATTTGGCCACATTCAAACGCAGTAGGTGTGCCGCAGGACATAAAGCCATGTGGCATGAAAGCTGGGGCGGACTTCCCCCTAAAGAATTTTTGGAACAATTAGACCCATATTTGGCAGATCTGAGAGATCGCCTATATAATGAAACGTTTACCTCTGATCAGGTTGCAGGCCAATTAAGTAAAGAATGGGCAGATAAACTTGGTTTAACAACAGATACGATTATCGCAGTGGGCACGTTCGATGCACATTCCGGAGCCGTTGGTGCTAAAATAGATGAGCATGCTCTTGTACGCGTTATGGGTACATCCACCTGTGATATCATGGTGGCTACGGACAAGGATATAGACGGTAAAACTATAAAAGGTATTTGTGGTCAGGTCAATGGTTCGGTGATACCGGGATTAGTAGGGTTAGAGGCGGGACAGTCCGCTTTTGGCGATTTACTGGCTTGGTTTAAAAATGTATTGGATTGGCCTATTGATAATCTGGTAATGACATCTAATATTTTATCGGAACAGCAGAAAGCTGATTTGAAAAATGAAATTGAAAATGACTTCATTAGAAAATTATCTGATGCGGCCGAAGCTATTCCATTATCTGAAAGTATACCTACAGCATTAGATTGGATAAATGGTAGAAGAACGCCAGATGCAGACCAAAATCTTAAAAGTGCAATTTCAAATTTATCGTTAGGGAGTAAGGCGCCACATATTTTTAAGGCATTGGTAAGCGCTATTTGTTTTGGTTCCAAAAAAATTGCCGACAGATTTAAAGAAGAAGGAGTTCGAATAGATTCGGTTATTGGTATTGGCGGGGTAGCTAGAAAATCCCCCTATATTATGCAAACCCTAGCAAATGTCATGAATTTGCCTATAAAAGTAGCTGCCTCCGATCAAGCACCTGCTTTGGGTGCCGCTATTTATGCAGCGGTTGCATCAGGTATCTATTCAAATGTGGTAGAAGCAAGTGCCCATATGGGGAGTGCTTTTGAAGCGGAATATTATCCACAAGAGGATACCATTGATGCCTTTGGCAATTTGATGGATTCGTATACTGAACTGGGAGAATTCATTGAATCATCCATTAAAAAAAAGTAGCATTATGAGTTCAAAATACAAAGCGTTAAAAGAGGAATGTTTTGAAGCAAATATTGAGCTTAATGATTTAGGCTTGGTTATTTACACTTTTGGTAATGTTAGTGCTGTTGATAGAAATAATGGTGTTTTTGCAATTAAGCCGAGCGGAGTACCGTACGAAAAATTAAGACCGGAAGATATTGTAATCCTAGATTATGAGAATACTATTGTTGAGGGGGGTATGAGACCTTCATCGGATACTAAGACCCATGCTTATTTATATAAAAATTGGAACCATATTGGTGGTATAGCCCATACGCATGCCACATATTCGGTTGCTTGGGCACAGGCACAACAAGATATTCCCATATTTGGAACCACACATGCGGATCATTTAACCGTTGATATACCTTGTGCAGAACCTATGAACGACCAGCTTATAGCAGGCAATTATGAACATAATACAGGTATACAGATTATAGATTGTTTTAAGGAAAGAAATCTATCGCCCAACGAGGTAGAAATGATTCTTATTGGAAACCATGGTCCGTTTGCATGGGGAACATCCGCGGCCAAAGCGGTATATAATAGCAAGGTATTGGAAACTGTTGCGCAAATGGCCTACCTGACCCTTCAAATCAATCCTAACGCACCTCGCCTTAAAGAGGCATTGATCAAGAAACACTACGAACGTAAACATGGTAAAAATGCCTATTACGGTCAATAACTATAACACTTTATAAAAATTATTATGTTTAACAAGGAAATATGGTTTGTTACGGGCAGCCAAGATTTATATGGGGAAGATACGCTTAGACAAGTAGCTGATGATTCCCAACAAATTGTGGAAGGCTTTAATGCTTCGGGCAAAATACCGGTAAAAATTATTTATAAACCAACGGTAAAATCTCCAATGGAGATAACGGATATCTGTCTTAAGGCAAGTTCCACTAAAAATTGTATCGGTATCATAACTTGGATGCATACCTTTTCCCCGGCGAAAATGTGGATCAAAGGTTTAAGCGTATTGAATAAACCCTTATGTCATTTGCATACACAGTTCAATGCTGAAGTACCATGGGAAACCATAGATATGGACTTTATGAACCTGAACCAATCCGCTCATGGTGACCGTGAGTTTGGCCATATGATGACCCGTATGCGCAAGAATAGAAAAATTATTGTTGGTCATTGGCAAGAAGATAGAATACAAAAGAAATTGGGCAATTGGGCACGTGTAGCCATGGGATGGAATGAGTTTCAGAACCTGAACGTTGCGCGTATTGGTGATAATATGAGAGAGGTTTCCGTGACCGATGGTGACAAGGTCGAAGCACAGTTACGTTTTGGTTTTTCTGTCAATGGCTATGATTCTTCTGATGTAGTTAAACATATGAATACACTTACCCAAGATGAGGTAGATGCTTTAGTGAAAGTATATGAAGAGAGTTATGAGTTAAGTGATAAATTAAAAGCGGGAGGAACTCAAAGACAATCATTAATCGATGCCGCCAAAATAGAATTGGGCCTTCGTAAATTTTTGGATGAAGGTGGCTTTAAAGCGTTTACAGATACCTTTGAAAATCTTGGGGAGTTAAAACAATTACCAGGTATTGCTACGCAACGTCTCATGGCAGATGGTTATGGTTTTGGTGGAGAAGGGGATTGGAAAACATCGGCATTGCTAAGGGCCTTGAAAGTAATGGCCAGCGGTTTGGTGGGCGGTACTTCTTTTATGGAGGATTATACATATCATTTTACTCCACAAAAGGCATATGTCATGGGTTCCCATATGTTGGAAATTTGTCCATCTATCGCAGATGCCAAACCCTCTTGCGAAATACATCCGTTGGGAATAGGAGGTAAGGAAGACCCCGTTCGTTTGGTGTTTAACTCCCCTGCCGGTCCGGCCATTAACGTTTCCTTGGTAGATTTAGGTAACAGGTTCCGTCTTGTGGTCAATGAAGTTGATGCTGTTGAACCCATGGGGAAATTGCCTAATTTACCTGTGGCAAGGGTATTATGGGATGCAAATCCAAATCTGGAAATTGCAGCAACGGCATGGATACTTGCTGGTGGGGCCCATCATACAGTTTATAGCCAGGCTTTGACCACGGAATTTATGGAGGATTTTGCAGATATGGCAGGGATAGAATTAGTGGTGATAGATAAAAACACAACAATTAGGGAATTTAAAAATCAACTTAATGCCAATGAGGCATATTATCATTTATTTAAAAACAACCTATGACAAACCATATATTATGAGACCAATTATTAAAATAAGTTATTTATTTGTGCTGATTAGCATAATTGTGTGTAACGTTAACTGTAAAGAAAAAACAATGAAGACCGATCATAAAAATGACGATGCAACAACGTCGAATCCTGTTACCATTTCTAAGGCAGATTACGGTGTTACAAAAATTGGTGATGAAGTAGAGGAATTTACGCTCTCCAATAAAGAGGGTATTGAGGTTGCTATTATTACCTATGGTGGCCGTATTACTTCAATAAAAGCTGCGGATAAGGAAGGCCGTAAGGAGAATGTGGTCTTGGGTTTCGACAATTTGGCGCAATATGAAGAGAACAACCCCTTTTTTGGTGCCTTGATCGGGCGTTATGGCAACCGTATTGCAAAAGGCAAGTTTAGTCTCGATGATACCGAATATACGTTGGCCAAAAATAATGGCGAGAATAATTTGCATGGAGGACTGGTAGGTTTTGACAAAGTGGTGTGGACAGTGGAAGGTACCCAGGTCAATGAGTCTTCAGCTTCCTTGAAACTTAGTTATTTGAGCAAGGATATGGAAGAAGGCTTTCCGGGGAATTTAAATACAACGGTTACCTATACGTTGAATGCTGACAATAGTTTGGATGTGCTGTATGAAGCCACCACGGACAAGACGACCATAGTAAACCTTACACAGCATTCTTATTTTAATCTTTCGGGCGATTTTTCACAGCTTATTCTTGATCATGAAATAGAGATAGATGCCGATCAATTTGTACCTGTGGATGGGTCGCTGATTCCAACAGGCAAATTGGCATCTGTAGAAGGAACGCCTTTTGATTTTAGAACGGCCAAATTGGTTAGTGAGGGTATCAATGAAGAGAACGAACAAATTGCCCTAGGTGGTGGTTATGACCATTGTTGGGCATTGAATAATGTGGATAAAGGGTATCGTTCCGTAGCAACTGCGCACCATCCGGAAACCGGGAGAACCATAGAAGTGTTAACCGACCAACCGGGAATGCAGTTTTACTCGGGTAACTTTCTGGACGGAACATTGCCAAGCCCAGATGGGGGTACCTATGCCAAAAGAAGCGGTTTCTGTTTAGAGACACAGCACTATCCAGATTCGCCCAATCAACCTAACTTTCCTTCCGTAACCTTAACACCGGACGATAAATATAAAACCAAGACCACTTTTAATTTTTATACTAAATAACCATTACCATGCAACAATTAGACAATTTTGACTGGATCAGTATATCCTTATACTTTCTGTTACTCGTTGGGGTAGCGGTATGGGTCATCAGAAAAAAGGAAAACAATACCGAAGATTATTTTCTGGCCGGTAGAAATGTGGGCTGGTTTGTGGTCGGTGCCTCAATCTTTGCATCCAATATTGGATCTGAACATGTTGTAGGCCTGGCCGGCACCGGAGCAAGTAACAAGTTACCCTTATTGATTTATGAGATTCACGCGTGGGTAGTTTTAATGTTGGGCTGGATATTTCTCCCTTTCTATGCACGAAGCGGCGTATTTACCATGCCTGAATTTTTGGAAAAACGTTTTGACGCCCGATCAAGATGGGTTTTGTCCATATTTTCCATTGTTGCCTATGTGTTGACCAAAATATCCGTAACCATTTATGCTGGTGGGGTAGTAGTTTCCGCTTTGTTGGGAATAGATTTTTGGACCGGTGCTATTGCCACTGTGGTCCTTACCGGTGTCTACACCGTTTTAGGAGGTATGAGAGCCGTGGTCTATACAGAGACATTACAGGCCATTTTATTGGTCGTGGGTGCCGCAGTATTGACATTCATAGGCTTGGATAAAGTTGGTGGATGGGGTAGTATGGTAGACACCTTGGGGCCGGAATATTTTAATATGTGGAGACCTGCAACCGATCCAGATTTTCCTTGGCCATCATTGTTCATTACCAGTACAATTGTAGGTATTTGGTATTGGTGTACGGACCAATATATCGTGCAAAGAACATTAACGGCAAAAAACATTAAAGAAGGCCGTAGGGGAACCATTTTTGGCGCATTGTTAAAACTTTTGCCCGTGTTCCTGTTCTTGATTCCTGGAGTGATCGCCTTAACTTTAAAAATGCGTGGGGAATTGCATTGGGAAAGTGCAGATGAAGCCTTTCCTGTATTAATGAGTAATTTGTTGCCATCTGGATTACGTGGGCTGGTAGCAGCCGGACTTTTGGCAGCTTTAATGAGTTCCCTGGCTTCTGTTTTTAATTCATGTTCTACCTTGTTTACGGTAGACGTATACAAAAAATTACGGCCCAATGCACCGGAAAAAAAGTTGGTAAGAACAGGCCAGATCGCAACGGTATTTGTAGTGATCATTGGAATTATCTGGATACCAATTATGGCCAATATATCTGGCGTACTTTATGAATATTTACAAAGTGTACAATCCTATATTGCGCCTCCTATTACTGCAGTATTTTTATTAGGGATATTCTATAAGAGAATCAATGCTACCGGTGCTTTTTATACACTGGTAATGGGTATTGTGGTCGCCTTTTGTAGAATTGCGCTTGAGTTGGTCAAAGGCAGTTTGGATCCAGATGGAATCTTGTTCTATCTAGGGGATATGAATTTCCTAAGCTTTGGGGCATGGTTCTTTTTGTTTTGTTTAATATTTATGGTTGTGGTTAGTCTTTTGACCGAAGTTCCTGATAAGGAACAAATAGTTAACCTCACATTTGGCACGATAACCGAAGAGGAAAAAAATAAGAACAAGAGCAGTTATAATTGGGTAGACATTACCGTTTCCATTATCATTGTCCTTATCGTAATAGGTATTATGATATTCTTTAACGGGAAATAACTTTTTTCCTATAAATTTCTAGATTGACAGTAACCCATAAAAGGTGGTTACTGTCATTTTTTTTGTTAACCTACAACGTGTGCTATAAATTTTTGTATTTGGGACAAGTAATCAACTTAATAGGGTATACCTTTAATAGATAAAATGTAGACTCATGCAAAAACCAAATAAAAGATTAGAGGGGCAAACCTGTATCGTCACCGGATCTAGTGATGGTATTGGAGAAGCGGTAGCCAAGGCTATGGCCCAAGAAGGAGCAAATATCGTAATCAATTACCATAGCAGTAGGGAAGAAGCGGAAGAAGTCGCTCACTGGATTACCCAAAATAGCTTGTCCGGTAACGCTATAGTAATAAAATGCGATGTCAGTAAAGAAGAAGAGGTGCAATCAATGTTCAAGAAAACCATAGCCGAATATGGAACGGTTGAT
Source organism: Maribacter sp. MAR_2009_72 (assembly GCF_007827235.1). Lineage (NCBI taxonomy): Bacteria > Pseudomonadati > Bacteroidota > Flavobacteriia > Flavobacteriales > Flavobacteriaceae > Maribacter > Maribacter sp. MAR_2009_72. The sequence goes on from NZ_VISB01000001.1 coordinate 3,949,572, forward strand.
GTCTGTGTGGCAAATGCCGGTCTGCAGCTAGACCATCCGCTGCACGAGATGCCGTTAAAGGATTGGCAGCGCGTTATCGATGTGAATCTAACTGGTCAGTTTTTATGTGCCAAGGAAGCCATTATTGAATTTAAAAGAAGGGGAATGCGTCCGGAAATTTCGAAATCCCTGGGTAAAATTATTCATATGAGTTCGGTACATGAGGTTATTCCTTGGGCCGGTCATGCTAATTACGCAGCTTCTAAGGGAGGTTTGGTCATGTTGATGCAAACTATCTGCCAGGAATACGGACCGGATAAAATTAGATGCAATTCTATAGCACCGGGAGCAATTAAAACGGATATCAATAAGGATGTTTGGAGTACCAAGGAAGGTAGGGAGGGCATGCTAAAATTAATACCCTACAAACAAATTGGTGTACCGGACGATATTGGAAGTGTTGCCAGCTGGTTGGCCTCTGATGAATCTGAATATATCAATGGGACTACCATTTTCGTAGATGGTGGTATGACCTGTTACCCAGGCTTTACCGCAAACGGATAATAAAAAAAGCCGCCCAATTGGGCGGCTTTACATCAAATGATAAAAAATCGAAATTACTTCATTATAGGAGTAAAATCAAACTTTTGTCCACCAACTGAAGCATCGGCCATTAAACCAGCTTTAGGTAGGGCAAAAACGGCAACACCATCTTTATACTTTGCATTTACGGCTACTCCTGACTTTAGGGCAACGGCAGACGCTTCTGCTGAGAATTCAAAATCCCCTTCTTTAAATTCTGCCAAGTCCTCAGCAGTTTCAAAAAAGATGACTTCTGTAATAGCTTGTCCACCTGCTTGTAAGCCAACACTTAATTTTTTCAAATCTGCCATTCCTATAATGTCTCCATTCTCATAAACCACACCATTTCCAGAGGCTCCACCAATAATAAGGCCTCCTTTACCTACATTAGGAAAAATGACATACCCTGCAGAACTGGTAAAAAATTGATCTAGGCCTACTTCCATGGTCATTAGCTTGTCCTTGGCATCATTGGCGTCTGCGATGATTTTTTGGTCCTTATCATTTTGGGCATGTAAACCAATAGCCAAAAATAATAATAGACTACTTGTTATTGTTTTTAATGTTTTCATGTGTTGTATCTTTTATAATTATACATTCATTTTACATGATTCAAAAGTATAGCCTGTTTCACGCATTTATTGACGTTTTTCCAACGATATTTAATGGTATTCATTAGAAGTTTTTTTAACTGTTAAATCTCTTATAATATTAACATTTCACTTAACATTATTTTAAAACGTATGCTCAAATAATTAAAACTGGTAAGCCTCAATTTTCTTAAAAATTTGTTAATTAAAATTAAAATTTCTAAATTACTTACTCTAATAAGAAAGTATTATGTGCAATAAGGAGAGATGTATTGATTCCAAAATGATATCCAATAGCATAGTATTAATGGCAATTATACTATCCGCATTATATTATTATAATAATGCTGCGGAAATTGAACAAGAAGTTACTGAAGTAATTTTCTCTTCATTAAATGATGGCAATAATAGTTTAGCCGAACAGGGATATAGGAAATAATAGATAAATACTGACCATTTACCCTTAACTACCGATGATTTATTATCGGTAGTTTTTTTGTTCTCAGGTTTTTCTGCCGACAATAACATTGGCCACCAAGGCCGTAACGATCATAAGTATACCTACACAACTCCATAAGGTATAGACATCGCCAAACCAAGTTACACCGATCAAAATGGTAAAAATGACTTCAATATATTTTAATGGGGCTACCATATTGGTCTTTGCAATTTGGAAAGCTTTGGTCATAAATACTTGTCCAAAAAACCCAAATAGTCCTAAGCTCAACAAGCGTATCCAATTTAATCCTATTGGTAAGATCCAATCTTTTATAGAAAGTAATCCCCCTACTACGGTTGCAATGAACATGAAGTAGTTTACAATTACCAATGGATGGTCACTATTTCCAATTTTCCGTATCAAAACATACACCAAACCACTAAATACCGAGGCCGATAAGACCAATACTAGGCCGGTAGAATTTAATTCCTTATCAAAACCTTTCAAAACCAAAACACCACTAAAGGCAAGTAAAAACAAGAACCATTGCACATTTTTTAATTTCTCCCCTAAAAGAAAAACAGCGATTATAGCTGCATATATTGGGGCCATATACCGTAAAGAAACCGCAGTACCAGCGGGTAGATATTGTAATGACATAAAAAAGAGGCTCATAGCGGTAAGACCGGCTAAAGCTCTCAAAACCATTAATTTTCGTTTATTTCCCAAGATGGGGATTCCCATTACCAAAATGTAGGAAGTGCCTAATACCAATGAGCCTACCGCTCTAAAAAAAACAATTTCAAAAGTTGGGAAATCACTTAGATACTTTACGAACGAATTCATTAAACTAAATGAAAAGGTACTAATGATCATGTAAAATATTGCTTTCCTCAAACCTTGTATTTAATACGATAGAATTTCTGCTTGAGGGCAAAACTATATTTAAAAGCTTACAAAACGGTTGTTTTTTTGTGTTGTTTGCAACTTACGGGAATTTATGTACGGTTAATCACGATATTAAACGTCCTTGACCATATAAAATATTTAGCTATTCGCAATTTGGGAATTTGCCTTTGGTACCGTGAAATAGAAGCAGGTACCTTCGTTAAGGGTACTCTCTACCCAGATTCTGCCCTTATTGTTCTCAATCATTTCTTTACATAGCACTAGACCAAGTCCTGTGCCTTTTTCATTGTTGGTGCCATATGTGGTAAAGGTTTCATCCTTTTTGAATAATTTATTTAGGGCTTCTTTGGATAACCCTATACCGGTATCCTTAACATTAATTTCATAGTACTTTTCCTTTTCAGTTGCTCCAATAATTATAACACCGTTCTCCGGTGTAAATTTAAGGGCATTGCTGGTCAAGTTTCTAATTACGATACTAATTTGGTTTTTATCTGACCAAGTAAGGACATTGTCCTCTACCTTGGAATGTATGGCAATGGACTTTTGAATTGCGGTTTTGGAAAGAAGAGATATATTTTCATCAACAATTTCTTTTATATTGGTTATCTCCATATTGGTGACCATACCATCCATTTGGGTCTGTCCCCATGAAAGTAAGTTGTTCAGCGTAAATGAAATACTGTCTATATCCTTACTCATTTGAGGTGTAAAACTCATAAAATCCTCCGTACTGATTTCACCTGATCCTACGAGATTGAACATGGATTTGAATGAACTTATGGGGCCTCTAAGATCATGGGCTATAATGGAAAACAACCTACTTTTAGTATTGTTGGCATGGTTAAGATGTTTTTCCTTTTTCTTGAGCTCTATATTTAGCCGGTTTTGAACTTTATTATTTCTTTTTAGAATAAAAATTATGATCAGGGCTGCCATTACCGCCAAAAGAGCACCATAAAAGTAATATTTTTGACGGGTTACTTTTTGTTCGTTTTCAGCAAGATAGCGTTCTTTTTCCTGGTCAAATTTAAGAGTGGACTTTAATATTCTTAATTCCTTTTCGTTTTTGTTTTCATTTATGGTATCCGATACTTTTTTAAGTTGCTCTAAATAGTGCAGGGCACCTGTTGTATTGTTGGTTGTTTTATTAATATCATAGAGTAATTGTAAATTTTGTTGTTGGTTATCCAGAATATTTAATTGCTCTGCAATTGCCAAGGAATTTTCTGCATATGTTTTCGCCTGCGAATAATTTTTGAGTCCTATATAAGCTTTTGAAATACCTGTGTATAAAGGAATCTTATACCTTGGCTGTTCAATGTCATCATGAATTTTTTCACTCTTCATAAACCATTGAAGAGCCTCATCATATTTTTGTTGTTTTAAGTATATGTCCGCTTTTAATTCGTAGGCAAAAGTGAGCCATTCCGTATAGTTTAAATTTTCAAGTATGGTAATGCTTTCATCTACACTTTTAGTAGCATTGTTTAAATCATTTATCTCTAAATATGATGAAGTCAAATTTGCAAGGGTCATAGCAGTAATTTTGTCGTCATTACCCTGTTTATTGATTTCTGTGGCTTTTATTAAAAAGAAGATAGATTGTTCATAATCTTCCTGTACACTGTATAAATGTGATGTGTTTACATAAAATGTGGTGAGCCAGGTATTGTTTTTTGAGGTTTTTGCAAGTTCAATTCCTTCCAGGTATTCATTAAGGGCTTTGGCATATTCATCTTTGTATTCGTATTCTATGGCCAATAAGTTTTTTGACCTAAATGCCAGTTCTAAATCTTGGGATTGCTCTGCCATTTCCTTAGCGGTATGGAATTTGGCAATGGCATTATCCTGTTCGCCTATTTCAGAATAATAGCTACCTAGATTTATTAAACCTTGTATTTCCCCAGATTTATAACCTATAGATTTACTTAACTTAATTGATGAATTGGATATAATTAAAAGGCTATCCAAATTATAATAACTTAATTTTCTACCATACGTATATAACAGATTAATATACGCGGTATCTTTTTGGTAATTCTTAAGTTTTTGATATGCCTGTATTTGCTGATATAAACTATCCTTTTCTGAGGTTTGCGCCGGTAAGTTGCCGATAGGGATAAGACAAAACAGCAACAATAGGACAAATAAAGGGTGGCGATACCAAATTATAGTATGGAACATCTTGTGATGATTCGTTTTTAAACTTGGTCCAAAGTAAAAAAATTGAAGGGATATGCTTAATTATTGTTGTTGAACAGTATATAATTGTAGGTAAAAACCTACAATTATATGTATGGAGTGTTTGTCAAATATGTCTTTACTAGGTGATTTTTGGATTGAAACACTACAATACAAGTAAGATATATTGTACGCAATTTCCTTTTATGACTATTCCTTAAACGTTCAGCTTTTAAAAATATACTTTATTAAAGTTCAAAATATTCTTTTGCATTATTGTAGCAAATATCTTGAACCATGCTCCCTATCCATTGCATATCATTAGGGAGTTCCCCATTTTCTATTTCTGTGCCGAATAGATTACAAAGAATTCTTCTAAAGTATTCGTGACGGGGAAATGAAAGAAAGCTTCTGGAGTCCGTCAGCATACCAATGAAGCAACTAATAAGCCCAATATTTGATAGGGCATTTATCTGCTTTGTCATGCCATCTTTTTGGTCCAAAAACCACCATCCGGAACCAAATTGTACCTTACCCCTTAAGGAGCCATCATTGAAATTACCGATCATACTGGCAAACACTTCATTATCCCTTGGGTTAAGGTTGTAGATAATAGTTTTGCATAATTGGTCCTGCCCATCCAATTGGTTTAAGTAGTTGGACAAATGTTCCGCCTGTAACCAATCACCTATGGAGTCCCACCCCGTATTTGGTCCCAATTGGTTGAGCATACGGGTATTATTATTACGTAATGCCCCTAAATGAAATTGTTGTACCCAGCCCAATTCATGATAGGTTTTGGAGAGGAACATAAGCACAGCGCTTTTAAAGATATGTATCTCATCTTCGGTAATAGATTTACCGTCCAGTTTCTTTTTTAAAACGGAATTGACCTGGTTTTCACTAAATTCCGATGCGTACATATGAGACAGTCCATGATCGGCAATCCTACATCCGTGTTCATGAAAATAGAGTATTCTTTTACGTAAGGCCTCCTGTAGGGTATCTAAGGAGTTAATAACTACACCTGAAACATCTGATAGTTTTACAATGTACTCATTAAATGATGGTGCATCTATATGTATGGCATTATCTGGTCTAAAGGCTGTGCTGACCTTGGTTTTAAATGTACTTTTTGCAATGATCTTATGGTAGTCCAGACTATCCGTTGGATCTTCTGTTGTACACAAAAATTCCACATTCATGGTATTAAGAAGCCCTTGGGTGCTATAATTGGCTTCTTTTAATTGTTCATTGGCGCTTTTATAAATACTATGTGCACTCTTTGGGGTAAGTAATTCATCTATTCCAAAGTATCGCTGTAGTTCCAAATGGGTCCAATGGTATAGTGGATTTCTCATGGTATAAGGTACCGTTTGTGCCCATTTCAAGAATTTTTCTTCGTCAGTAGCATTACCGGTAATATAATCTTCCTTAATGCCCAACGTTCTCATTGCACGCCATTTATAGTGGTCACCGTCTATCCAAACATTGGTGAGGTTATCAAACTGATTATTATTGGCAATTAACTCTGGCGGTAAGTGGTTATGGTAATCTATAATGGGCATTTTACACGCATAATCGTGATATAATTCTTGAGAAAATTTATTTTCAAGTAAAAAATTACTGTTTAAGAAATTGCTCATGGTCTTTGAATTAATTGGTTTGGAATTATTATATAAATCCTGTTTTAAAGGATTGCAAATATTTTAGTTTGGCCGTTGCATAGGACTATCGTCCGCCTTTAAATCTCCGGTGACATATTGTAACCCATCCATTAAGAACTGTAACAGTTCAGGATGCTCCAAACTTTGTGCGTTGTGCGATGGTGAAGAATAAAAGACCCTTCCCTTTCCATATCGTTTGATCCAAGCTACATAGTTAATATTATTTGATGGCTCGTGTTTAACGTCTTCTATTGTATCCACCTCAAAATATAATAAAGGTCTGAAATTATAGTTGAAATAGGAATTTTTGAAAAAATAGGGTTCATCCACATGTATCAAACCATTTCCCTTAAAGGCTTTTACCAAAGGGTGCTTGCTGTCTACTTCCTTAATATGCATTTGTTGCTGTTTTGGATGATAATCAAAACTTCCACCTGTCATATCACTAAATTCCTTGGAATTATTTTGTACCACTATTGCACCATGCAATATCATGAGACCGCCCCCTTTTTTTACATAGTCCATTAAATTCTGCTCATAGGTTTTGGCTTTGTATACTATATCCTCTTCAGAGAGAGAAGTATAGTTTTTTAACAAGTCGTAGAACAAATCTCTTTTAGGACCGGTAGGATTGGAATTGTTGAGTACAACGGCATCATATTTCTTTAAATTTTTTTTATCAAAATTATCAATATCAAAACCTACATGTATTTCAAAGGCATCCGTTTTTTTGCCAAATAGTTTAAGCATCTCTATATTATGCGGAATGGTCCAATGATCAAATCCCGTGGCTTTGGAAAAGACGAGTACCTTCCTTTTATTGGTGGGTTTAACGGTAGGCGAGGGTATATGCTCTTCTAGTTGTGCCAGCCAATTATCGGTAATTTTTATAGGTTCTAGACTTTGTGCAAACAAAAAGGAATGGCCTATTAATAAACAAAATAGGAGGGCAAGAATACGTGTTGTTTTCATTGGTTTTTATTAATTGGATGATGATTCTCTTGTTATAAGTTGATGACGTAATAGAATGGTATTGGTAGACTGTAAATTTATGGAACCTTTTAAGTGGGCAATAATACTTTCACCTGCCAAAACTCCCATTTTGTGCCCCGGATAATTAATTGTGGTGAGATTTGGACTTATTATTTCAGAAACTGGATCATTATTGAACCCTACCACTTTTATATCCTGTGGTACTCGTATCCCCGCTTTTTTTAATTCTTTTATGCAATTGGCGGCATAGTTGTCACTAGCTACAAAAATACCATCTATTTTTTTTGGAGAACCCATAATGGTTTCAATTACAGATTGTATGTTTTTAGGGTCCAGGTCGGTTTCTATTAGGGTATAATCGTTTATTTCCAATTGATGTTCCAACAATGCATTTTTAAAACCTTTATACCGATCCTCATATAGTTTTCTTTCAAGATTCCCGCTTATATGCATCAAATTGGTACAACCTTGTTCAATAAGATGTTTTCCGGCTTCATAGCCAGCAGAAAGGTTGTCTATTAAAATTGTAGGACAATGGGGGAGGTCAATTACCCGATCAAAAAATAATAATGGAATTTTACGTGTTGTAAAATGCTCAAAATGTTTGTAATCCTTAGAATCATTGGCCAGAGATACCAAGAGGGCATCTACACCACTATCAAGTAAGGTCTTTGCATTGATCTTTTCTTTTTCTTCAGACTCCAAGGACTGGCTAATAATCAAATTATAACCTACCTCATTGGCAACTTGCTCTATACCGGCTAGCACGGTAGACATGAAATAGGAATTTAATCGTGGTACAATGACCCCAATGGTGTTGGATTTTTGATTGCTAAGATTGGCAGCGAACTTATTGGTTCTATAACCCACTTCTTCCGCTTTTTCCAGTATGCGCTTTTTGGTAGCATCACTGATGGAATGATGGTTGTTTAAACTTCTACTTACTGTTGCGGGCGACACATTTAGCATTTGTGCCAAATCGTAAATAGTAATCTTTTTGGACATTTGGTGGTATTTAACGCAACAATATTACGCAACTTTTCTTAATTATTGCGTAAAATTTAAGATTTTAATAAAATTGATTGCTTAAAATTAGGGTATATCTGATATTAACACCTCAAAAATGTTAATAATTTATATTTTTTAACAAAATATTTGTGCAATCGGTTGCATTATTAAAATCGATTATATAGATTTGTCTTTAAATGTGATACTTACACTTTAAAATGAGGAACTTAAAATCAACCTAATTACACATTCATGAAAAAAATTAACAAACTTAAAATTCGGGAAAGGGCGGGTGTAACAATGACCTTGTTGTTATTGTTTATCTCGTTTACGGCCTTTGCCCAAAACGGTACCGTAGTGACCGGTACTATTACGGACGCGAACAATGTTCCTATACCTTACGCTAATATTTTGGAAAAGGGAACCACTAATGGGGCGGTATCAGATTTTGATGGCGTTTACTCCATTGAAGTTAGTGATGTCAACACCTCGGAACTTGTCTTTTCGTTGATAGGTTTTAAATCGCAAACAAAACCTGTAGCCGGCAATGCTAGTGTAGATGTTGTTCTGCAGGAAGATGTGGCCAATCTAGATGAGGTCGTGGTTATTGGTTATGGTAGCCAAAAAAGGTCAGATGTAACGGGTGCGGTAGCTAGTGCAAATATTGAAGCATTTGAGAATTCCCCTAATACCAATATTGCACAGAGTCTGCAAGGAACCGTAGCGGGACTAAATATTGGACAGGTCAATTCTGCAGGTTCAACACCGGAAATTTCCATTAGGGGGCAGGTATCCTTAAATGGTAGTCAAAGTGTTTTAATTGTCCTGGACGGTATTCAATTCAATGGGTCTTTGTCTTCGTTGAATCCCAACGATATAGAATCTATTGATGTTCTAAAGGACGTTAGTTCTACCGCTGTATATGGGGCACAGGCCGCAAATGGTGTTATTTTGATTACTACCAAAGGTGGTAGAAGAAATCAAAAAGCCAAAATATCGGTATCCTCTTCCTATGCAACTTTACAATCTACTACAGACCATAGGCCACTTCGTAGATCGGATTATATTGACCATATTAATATGCAACTTTATGATTTACGTTTTCTTGGTCCGGATTATACCACGCCAAATCCTGATTATGTAGGTTATTTTGAACCTGGTCAGGGAATTAATGCAAATTTTGAATTGGAGTCGGATACCAACCCTGGTGAATTTAGTGATAATGATTATGACTGGTGGGGCAATGGTACACAAACTGGTTTTGTTCAAGAAAATGAGGTCAGTATTTCCGGAGCTTCGGAAACGACAAGTTATTTGGTTTCAATGGGTTTAACGGAACAAGAGGGTATTATCAATAATGATAACTTTTCGCGTAGGAGTTTACGTGTCAATTTAGATACCAATGTTTCCGAAGGATGGAAAATAGGAGTTCAGGCTTTTGGATCATTCGAGAAACTAGATGGTGATGAGCCCCATATTTCACAGCTTAGAAACTTTTCACCATTATTGGTGCCTTTTGATGAAGATGGTAATTTAATACCTAATCCGGCAGGTACCATAGAGCCTAATCCATTTTTAGGTCAAAATACACAGGATTATGAGCGTAAGGATTATTTCTTTGCCAATGTGTATTCAGAGGTGGACCTACCTTTTATAGAAGGACTTTCTTACCGAATTAATTTTGGTAACAATTATAGAATTGAAAAGAGATATGGTTCCAGTATTTATGGGGCGGGACTTACGGGTGATGCCGGTAAGGATATTCGTTTTTACAGGGATTACACGTTGGACAACCTTCTTAATTACAACCGGTTGTTCGGTAAACATGATATTTCCGCAACATTATTATATGGTGCTATAGAACGTAAGGACGAGCGTACAAATGCGTATGCATCTGGTTTTGATAGGTTGTCGTTGGGGTATAATGATTTATCGGTAGGAGCTATTCCTTTCATTGGATCTAGTTCTTTCAAAGAGACCTTGAACTATCAAATGTTGAGGGCCAATTATAAATTTGATAACCGCTATATTATTACCGGTACTATTAGGCGAGATGGTTTCTCTGGCTTTGCGGCCAATGAAAAATCCGCTTACTTTCCATCTGGTGCATTAGGGTGGGTCGCTTCAAATGAATCCTTTTTACAAAATTCGGATTGGGTGAACAACCTAAAGGTTCGTGCAAGTTATGGTATTGCCGGTAACCAAACTGATCGCTATACTTCTTTGGCAAGATTAGGAACAAGGCCTGCCTATGTTTTTGGTGATGGAGGTTCTCCTGCCTTTGGTCAAGAGTTGACTACTCTGGCAAACCCTAATTTACGTTGGGAAAAAACGGCCGGTCTAAACGTGGGGGTAGATTTCTCATTATTTTCCAGCAGATTGAACGGAAGTATAGATACCTATAAAAATATTACGGATGATCTTTTGTTCTCCGTACGTATACCTTATTTAACCGGTTTTAGTAATATACAGACCAATGTGGGAAAAATCCAAAATACCGGACTAGAGGTTTCATTGACGGGGGAGATTGTTAGAAATGATAATTTTACATGGACCGCAGGCTTAAATTATTCAAGGAATAAAAATGAGATTTTGGAGCTCACCGGCGAAGATGCGGATGGTGATGGTGTAGAGGATGACTTAATTCAAAGTGGGTTGTTCATTGGGGAATCCATTAATGCAATCTACGACTATGAAACAGATGGTATCTATCAAATTGGTGATGATATTCCAGATGGTTATGGTATTGGAAATTATAGGATAGTGGATCAAAACAATGATGGCTTGATCACACAGGCAGATGATCGCAAAATTATTGGTACAAGGGATCCTTCTTATGCGATATCCCTTTTAAATACCTTTAAATATAAAAACCTTTCTTTCAGTTTCTTTTTGAATTCCATACAGGGTAATGATGGCAACTACATATCACGTAATGATAATGCATTGTATAGAAATGCAAATACATTGTACCAGAATGTGGTATCCGGTATAGACTACTGGTCTCCTCAAAACCCAGATGGCTTAAATGCCATGGCACCTAATAGACCGGGTATTGCTGGAACACGATATGAGGATAGGAGTTTTATACGATTACAGGATGTTAACCTAAGGTACAGCTTTGATAACAATGTGTTGGAAAGTTTAGGCCTAGATGCACTAAGTGTCTTTATCAGTGGTAAGAACTTGGCCACTTGGACAGATTGGAACGGTTTTGATCCCGAATATCAAGACTCAGATCGTAATATTTACGGTGTTGGTCTAACAACGGGTGGAAGACCGGTATTAAAAGGATATTCACTTGGTGTTAACTTATCATTTTAAAAAAAAATAAACATGAAAAAATCAATTATATTTTTAGCGCTTATTTCTTTTTTCTGGTCCTGCGACGAGGACTTTTTAGAAGAGAAACCAGAAGATTTTCTAAGTTCTGCAAATGCCTTTAATACCTATGCAGATTTTACCGCTTCGGTAAATAATATGTACTTTTTGGTAAGAAGACAATTTTATAATAGGGACGAGAACAGGCCTTTTGATTTTCTGTATGGTACAGATTTAGTATTTGACGGAGAACCGGGAGGTACCCAAAGACACGGTAATATGGTGCAGGCGTATGATCCTGCGGGAGACATTGCCACTACACATTGGAACTTGTTGTACAAAAATATTTCCGAGGCCAATACCGTAATAGAGTTGGCGCCACAGTCAGAAATGACTGAGGAGGAAATTAAGGATATCATTTCCCAAGCAAGATTTTTTAGAGGTTTTGCCTATAATGTGTTAGTTACGTTATATGGAGGTGTACCTATTGTAACAGATGCTATAACTGAACCTAAAATAGATTTTGTTCGTAATACCAGGGAAGAGGTCTTAAACCAAGTAATAGATGACTTAACGTTTGCAGCCGCTAACTTGCCAAGTATAGGTGAGGCGCAAGATGGCCGTATCAATGATTTGGTAGCCCTACACTATTTAGGTGAAGCGCAATTGGCATTAGGGAATACTACAGAAGCTATCGCTGCGCTATCTACGGTAATCAACAGTGGTGATACAGGGTTAATGACAGAGCGATTTGGAACACGATCTAACGAGGAGCCAGGTGATGTATTTTGGGATTTGTTCAGAAGGGGCAACCAAAATAGGTCTAGTGGAAATACCGAGGCGCTATGGGTAATTCAATTTGAGACCGATGTGCAGGGTGGTGGACTTCAATCCGGTAGCCGTGGTGGCTCGTATCCTTTTGAAAGACATTTTGGTCCATTATTAAGGTTTGCTCCTTTTAATTCTTGGCCCGTAGGTGATTATACCGGTGGTCGTGGAATTGGTTGGGGAATTACAACGGAATATTACACCAACACTGTTTGGGGCGGGGATGATAGCAATCCAGATTTTGTGAACGATATAAGAAACGCCAATCATAATTTCGTGAGGGTGTTTAATAAGGACAATTCATCTGCATTGGCAATTTTGGCCGAAGAAATTGGCAGGGATACGGTATGGTCTACGGAAACACAGCCACGTATCAGGGAATTCTATGCTTTTCCTACAAAAGTGACCACACCTTATAATCACCCAGATGGCTTATTGAGAAATAGTGACGTGCCGTATGCGTTGACATCTTCTGCAGGAGGTACGTACACCGATCAGTACATGGTTAGGTTGGCAGAAACGTATCTTCTTAGGGCAGAGGCTTATTTGGCCAATAGTCAGCCACAATTGGCGGCAGATGATATTAATGTGGTACGTAATAGGGCAAATGCTTCTTTAGTTGAAGCTGGTGATGTAACCTTGGATTATATTCTAGATGAGCGTGTTCGTGAGTTAGGTTTGGAAGAAAAACGAAGACTGACCCTTATGAGAACCAATACAATCTATGAGCGTGTTATGGATTATAATCCGTTTTATGTTGAAAACGGTATGCAGCCTCATTTTAATCTTTGGCCAATACCGGCGGATGAGATAGAAGGAAACCGTGGTGCTGAACTGGTTCAAAACCCAGGGTACAACTAGGATAGTTTAAGATGAAGCTTATTCCTATAATAAGTGAGGACAGGAATAGGTTATGTTGCTATATATTAATGAATTACAAAGAGTATATGTAGTTTATTGTATCTTTTTATAATACTTTTAAGTGAATAATGTTGAGTTAGTTTTTTTAATAACCGTTACCCGAACTTGTAAATAATGAAGAATATATTTTTAATTGCATTTGTTGTATTTCTGATTTCTTGTCAGGAAAATAAAAAAGAATATAACTTTCATTTGCAAGAGGGTAGCGGCTTATTGATCAATACACCGGTATCCTTGGAGCTGGAAGAACTTAAAGATGAAAACGTTAGCCTATTGAATGGGGATGATATCATTCCCTTTGATTTGGATACTGTTGCAAATAAGATTTGGTTCATACATCAAAAAAACCGTACAGATGAGTATCAAGTATTGGTAAATAACAAACCTGTACATACCGCTCAAAAATTTTCAGCGGTAAAAAATGAGGGCGATTTAATGTTGCAAAATAGCAATAATGCACTGGTAGGTTACCGTTACGGTATGCACTACCCACCAAAGGGAGTGGATACCATTTTTAAAAAATCAGGATTTATTCATCCTATCATTACACCAAAGGGAGATACATTGACCAGGATAAACCCTCCAGATCACTGGCATCATTATGGGGTTTGGGGACCATGGACACATACCCGCATAGATACCATGCGAGTAGATTTTTGGAACCTAGGGGATGGCCAAGGTACGGTACTGTTCAAAGAGTTTAATGAAATTTCCAATGGTGCAGTTTCAACTGGTTTTAATGCGGTACAGGAACATATAGATTACAAAACACAAACAGAACCACAGGTTGCATTAAATGAAAATCTTCAAATAAGATTATGGGACCTTGGTAGGGACGATCGTTATATGTTGGACTATACCTCTTCATTTACCACCCCCTTAGCAGAAGGAATTCTTTTTGAAGCGTATAGATATGGAGGTGGACTAGGTATGCGTTTTACAGAAAGGTGGCATAAGGACAATTGTAAAGTGTTGACTTCAGAAGGTGAAGACCGTCTAACTGCCGATGGTACTAATGCCAAATGGGCCATAGTTACCGGGGAATCCAGTGATGGTAAGGGTACCAATGGTATATTGTTTTTAAGCAACCCAAATAATAGAATGCATCCAGAACCAATGCGTGTATGGCCTATTGATGGTAATGGAGGTAGGGGAGATATGTTTTTTGAATTCTGTCCGATCCGTCACGTAGAATGGCAAATTGAACCTAACAAGGAATATGAATTAAAATACAGAATGATTGTGTTCGATGGTGAACTCTCCAAAGAGGAAGCAGAGGCCTATTGGCAATCATTTGCAAATCCATTAGAACTAAAACCAATCTCAAACTAAAAAGATACACAGATGCAGAGAAGAAATTTTATAAAAAAATCATCATTGGGTACTGCAGCTGCAGTAGCATTTCCTACCATAGTACCATCTTCGGTTTTTGGTAAAAATGCTCCAAGTAACAAAATAAATATTGGCCAGATAGGATGCGGGAGAATTGCACGTGACCATGATATTCATGATACCATAAGATTTGACAATGCACGTTATGTGGCCGTTTGCGATCTGGATAGTAAACGTATGAACGACGCCAAGGTCTTGGTAGATGGTTACTATAAGCAAAAGACCGGTAAGGACAAGTATATGGATACCAAGATGTACGGGGATTACCGTGAAATGTTATTGAATAAGGATATTGATGCCGTAGTCATCAGTACCCCCGATCATTGGCATTCGCAACCCGCTATGGAAGCCGCTATTGCCGGTAAGGATATCTATCTTCAGAAACCAACTTCTTTAACTGTAAAAGAAGGACAACAGTTACGTAAAGCCGTGCAGGATAATAATGTAATTTTACAGGTGGGTACCCAACAACGTGCCATGCCACAATTTAGGGTAGCGGCAGAATTGGTAAGAAATGGTAGGATCGGAAAAATACATACCGTAAAAATTGGTTTACCCGGTGATCCCGCTGGTCCGGAAGCACCAGAAATGCCCGTGCCCAGTAATTTAAATTATGATATGTGGTTGGGGTCTACCCCAGAAGTTCCCTATACCGAGATTGGGGTGCATCCGCAAGATGGCTATAGTAGACCGGGATGGTTAAGGCACCGTAATTACGGAGCAGGTATGATAACCGGTTGGGGCCAACATCATTACGATTCTGCCGCATGGGGTATGAATACTGAATTGTCAGGACCTATATCCGTAGAGGCTTTGGCAGAGTTTCCAAAGTCCGGCCTATGGAACGTACATGGAGATTTCTTTGTAAAACATGAATATGATAATGGTATTACGGTATATACCAGTGGCGGTTATACTAACGGAATTCAGTATATTGGAGATGACGGATGGATTTTTGTATCCAGAGGAAATTATACGGCTTCTGCCACCGATCCGGTAGACAAGGAGAAAAGTGCCAAGGCCCTGAATGCATCGGACCCTAAAATATTGGATTCAGTAATTGGGGAAAATGAAATTCATTTAGAAAAGATAGATGACCAACATGGTAATTGGTTAGAATGTATTAAAACACGTAAAGCACCCATATCTCCTATAGATAAAGGACATAAAGCATGTACGGTTTGTCTTATTAGCGATATTGCCATGCAGTTTTCGCGTAAGTTAAGTTGGGACCCGGAAAATGAGTGGTTCATTAATGACCCTGAGGCTAACGCCATGTTAGAAAGGGTACAGCGCAAACCCTACGGAACCAATAATATAAAAGCTTAAAAAAAGTGAAAGCTCCTTCGTTTATAAATGATGAAGGTGTTATTTTTAATGCATAGTGTATTAGAAATGAATCTTCTAGAAAATAATAAGGATATGACCACCGGTAGTGGTCATATTTTTTAGTAAAATGTAACTAATGAAAACAACGTTAAAATTTAAAATGATCGTGGCGCCTGCACTTTTTCTTTGCCTTTCATGTGCACAGGAAAAAAAACAAGTGGAAACTACCAATGGGAAAGAACAGTTGGTTAAGTTGATGACATTAGATCCAGGACATTTTCATGCGGCACTTGTTCAAAAGACCATGTATCCCCAGGTAGATTCTACCATTCATGTATTTGCACCCAAAGGACCAGAAGTAGATGATTTTTTAAATAAGATAGCGCAATATAATACAAGGGCAGATGACCCAACGGCTTGGAAGGTCAATACGTATTTGCAAGATGATTATTTGCATAAAATGGTTACGGATAAGCCTGGCAACGTCATGGTGGTTGCGGGTAAAAATTCAAAAAAAATAGATTATATCCTTGCAGCGGTAAAAGCCGGCTTAAACGTATATGCAGATAAGCCATTGGTCATTAATCCTGATGGTTTTGCAAAGCTTAAAGAAGCGTTTAGGATTGCGGAGGAAAAAGGTGTTTTGATCTATGATATCATGACGGAACGTTTTGAGTCTACGACTATGATGCAAAAGAAAATATCTATGCTGCCGGATATATTTGGTGAACTGGTCAATGGTAGTGCAGAAGAACCGGCCATAAGCAAAGAGAGTGTTCATCACTTTTATAAATTTGTATCAGGTAAACCGTTAGTGAGACCGGCATGGTTTTTTGATGTTAATGAAGAGGGCGAGGGTATTGTGGACGTTACCACACATTTGGTAGATTTGGTGCAATGGGAAGCTTTTCCGGATCAGATTATAGATTCATCTCAAATAGAAATGGTCCATGCACGTAGATGGCCTACAGTTCTTTCATTACAGGAATTTCAAGATGTTACGGGTCTGGATACCTATCCGGAATATCTTGAAAAAGATATAGCAAAAGATGGCTTAAATGTTTTTAGCAACGGTGAAATGACCTACAAGATTAATGGTAAGTACGCAAAGGTTTCCGTAATTTGGAATTATAAGGCTCCAGAAGGTACCGGAGATACGCATTACAGTATTATGCGGGGCACAAAATCAAATCTGATTATCAAACAAGGAAAGGAAGAAGATTTCAAGCCCGTGCTTTATGTGGAATCTAAATTGGGAGATAATTTTGAGAAATCCCTTAACTTGGCAATTGAAAATGAGATAGGCGAACAATTTCCGGGTACTACCTTGGAAAAAATAGAGGAAGGTAAATGGAAAATTGGTATTCCCGATCAATTTAAGATTGGTCATGAAGCCCATTTTGCGCAAGTAACATCAAATTATTTAAAGTATTTGGAACTTGGTGAGCTGCCCAAGTGGGAGGTTCCCAATATGTTGACCAAATATTATACCACCATAGCCGCATATAAGAAAGCAAAAGAAAATTAAATGAACGATTTACTGTCTTTAAAAAACAAAAATTACGCCTTATCCGGAGGTACGGGTACCTTAGGGGGCTCTATTGCAGAATATTTAATCAGAAATGGTGCCCATGTATTGTTACTTGGTAGGTCCCTTGAAAAATTGCAGGCCAAACAATCCGAACTAAATGATATTGTTGCCAAAAGCACATCTATTTTTAAGGTTGATGTCATGGATGAAAAAGAGCTTTTACAATTAAAGGACGGCATTAAAAAGGAGTTTAAACATTTGGACGGACTTGTAAATTTAGCAGGGGGCAATATTCCCGGGGCTACATTAAAACCGGAACAGACCATTAGGGATATTACCATGGGCGATACCCGTAAGGTGGTAGACATTAACCTTTTTGGTACCGTAATCCCAACCGTAATATTAAGTGAATTAATGGTGGAACAAGGTTATGGTTCTATCGTAAATATATCTTCAATGGCAGCTAAACAAAGCATTTCCAGAGTTTTAGGTTATTCTATGGCTAAAGGAGCTATAGATATTTTTACCAAATGGATGGCTAACGAGCTGGCTTCAAAACATGGGGATAAGTTAAGGGTAAATGCCATAGCTCCCGGGTTCTTTATAGGCAACCAAAATAGAAGGTTGTTGACCAATGAGGACGGGTCTTATACGGAACGTGGCAACAGTATTATTAAAAATACGCCTATGGGTCGTTTTGGTGATGCTTCCGAACTCAACGGTATGGTGCATTATCTACTGAGTGATGCCTCTAGTTTTGTTACTGGTAGTATATTCGATGTAGATGGTGGATTTAGTTCTTTCTCTGGTGTGTAATCCATTACATTTAATAACTAGTTTACTATATTTAAATCTTGTTAAGGCATATTAATTATACACAATTGTGTTGCTCATATAAATTATGGAATACTTAAAAAAAACATTTCGTTGGTTTGGACCTGAATTTGGTGTAGAACTGGCAGATATACGTCAATTAGGTGTAGAAGGTATTGTGGCGGCATGCCAAAATGTACCTGTTGGGGAGGTGTGGTCCGTGGAGACCATTGCCGCGCTTAAATATGAAATTGAAGCCCATAATATGGAATGGACTGTAGTTGAGAGTGTCAATATCCACACTGCTATTAAATA
This sequence comes from Maribacter sp. MAR_2009_72, assembly GCF_007827235.1. Classification (NCBI taxonomy): domain Bacteria; kingdom Pseudomonadati; phylum Bacteroidota; class Flavobacteriia; order Flavobacteriales; family Flavobacteriaceae; genus Maribacter; species Maribacter sp. MAR_2009_72. The sequence goes on from NZ_VISB01000001.1 coordinate 3,968,373, forward strand.
CGGTTTGCCAGAAAGAGATCGGTATATCGCCAATTATATTCAAACACTAAAAAACCTGGCCGAAAATGGTATTTATGATGTGTGCTATAACTTTATGCAGTTAATAGATTGGACACGCACAGATCTGGACTATATTTTGCCTACAGGAGCATCTGCATTACGGTACAGTCCAATTTCGGCAGCAGCGTTCGACCTATTTATTCTTAAGCGTGAAAATGCGAAGGAATCCTACCCTGAGAAAGCTTATCAAGAGGCAAAATCATATTTTGAGGGACTTTCCGCTGATGGTAAAAAGAAATTGGAAGAATCTATATTGGCGGGAATGCCAGGTTCTAGAAAACTGATCGCGTTAGATGAATTCAAGGCCAACCATGCCACAGTCTTGAAAATTAGTAAGACCCAACTTCAGGAGAATCTATCTTATTTTTTAAATGCCATCATTCCAGAAGCGGAAAAAATTGGTGTTCGTATGGCGGTACATCCAGATGACCCTCCGTTTTCCGTTTTTGGTGTGCCAAGGATTGTATCCAATTACGACGAAATTAAATTTTTGTTGGAATGTTGTCCTTCGCCAAGTAACGGATTAACTTTTTGTTCTGGTTCCTTAGGAGCATCTGCAAATAATGATCTGGTAAAAATCGTAGAGGATTTTGGAGACAAGATTCATTTTATACATTTAAGAAATGTGGCCAGGTCAGAAGATGGCAGTTTTTATGAAGCTGAACATTTGGGGGGGTCCGTACCAATAGATAAGGTAATGAAAGCCATAGTTGAACAACAGCGGAAAAGGGAGAATAGTGGTAATGGTGTGGTAAGGATACCTATGAGACCAGATCATGGCCATGTATTGCTAGATGATAAGAAAAGACAAAACGAATTTTATTCCGGGTATTCCTTAATAGGTAGGGCAATGGGCTTGGCACAATTATCGGGATTGGAAAAGGGTGTAAGGTTAGGCCTTAACATTTAAAAATAGTGCATGATAGCAGGAAGGAATATATGTAGTTGGTTATTGAATAGTCGGTTATTGAAGGGTAAACATGGTATAGGGGCACTATTATGTTGTGTGTTTCTTTTTAATTCCTGTGTTATTGATTCCGATAAGAAAATTCTTTTTTTTGCCCATTCTTTACCTACAACACATCCGGTACATAAGGGAATTGTTGCCATGAAGGAATCCGTTGAGAAAAAATCTAACGGCAAATTGGTGGTGAAAATCTTTCCGGATGGCCAATTGGGTACGGAGAGAGAGGTGTTGGAATTATTGCAGATCGGAAGTATAGCAATGACCAAGGTTAGCGCGGCATCCATGTCTAATTTTGCACCAGCGTACCAAGTTACCAGTATACCCTACTTGTTTAGGGACAGGGAACATCTATTTAAGGTGTTGGAAGGCGAGGTTGGCAAGGAGTTATTGGAAAGTAGTTCTGCATATCTTTTAAGGGGACTTTGTTTTTATGATGCTGGTGCCAGAAGTTTTTATGCTAAAAAGAAACCGGTAAAAACCCCTCAGGATTTGGACGGTATGAAGATAAGGACCATGAACGACGAAATGTCGGTCAATATGGTCAATACCTTGGGAGGATCGGCAACGCCAATGGCTTACGGTGAACTGTACACGGCCCTGCAACAAAATGTAGTGGACGGTGCGGAGAACAATATACCTTCATTTGTAACCTCAAACCATTATGAAGTTTGTAAATATTATACGTTCGATGAGCATACGATGGTCCCGGACGTGGTGGTTATAGGTACCAAATTTTGGAATACACTAAGTAGTCAAGAACAACAATGGTTACAAGATGCGGCCAATGAAAGTGTAATAAAACAAAAGCAATATTGGCAAGAGACGGTTGCAGAGAATATGGAGGTGTTAAAGAAAGCCAATGTAGAATTCCTATATCCTGATAAGACCAAATTTTCTGCAAAGGCATCTGGTGTTATGGAAAAAATGATGCAGGATGAAAAGATGAAAACGGTAATTGAAAAAATCTTGGCCCAATAATGCAAAAAATATATACTATCCTTAATTCCTGTATTGAATATTTGCTGGTAACCATATTTGGCCTTTTGGTCATTGATGTTGTTTGGCAAGTAGTATCGCGTTATGTAATAGGACAATCAAGTTCATTTACGGAAGAATTTGCAAGATTTTCCTTAATCTGGCTTACGGTTTTGGGAGCTGCCTACATTAACGGACAAAAAGAAGGGCATTTGTCCATGGATTTTTTACTATCCAAATTATCCGGCGAAAAAAGAAAGAGAAGACAAAAAGTTATCCAAATCTGTATGGCGATTTTTGCGCTCGTTATTATGGTAATTGGTGGGGGTAATCTCGTGTACACAACCTTGAGCTTAGGGCAAACATCATCTGCCCTACATGTACCTTTAGGTTATGTCTATGCCATTGTACCCGTGTGTGGTATAATCATAATTTTCTTTTCTATCTACAATATTAAAAAACAAAATTTTTTATAGATGAGCATTGAACTTATAAGTGTATTGGTATTGTTCATAAGTTTTGCGGCATTATTGGCCTATGGTGTTCCCGTAGCATATTCTATAGGTATATCTACCATGCTGGTATTATTGATCAATATTTCATTTTTGCCATCTGTTACTACGGCAAGCCAACGTATGACCACGGGAATAGATAATTTTGCGCTTCTTGCCATACCGTTTTTTATTTTGGCCGGTGAACTGATGAACAGGGGCGGCGTGGCCAAAAGACTTATTGATTTTGCAAAATCATTAATTGGGAGCCTACCCGGCGGTTTGGCCTATGTAAATATCATTTCTGCCATGCTGTTCGGTGCCATATCCGGATCGGCCATTGCGGCCGCCTCTGCCATAGGAAGTACCCTTACCGATAAAATGGAGAGTGAAGGTTACCCTAGGGAATTCAGCGCAGCTGTAAATATCAGTTCATCCACTACGGGATTGTTGATACCCCCAAGTAATGTCCTTATAATATTTGCTTTGGCCAGTGGTGGTACTGCTTCTGTTGCTGCATTGTTCATAGCGGGCTATATTCCAGGAATATTAGTAGGATTGGCCATTATGCTCATGGTCTATATTTACGCAAAACGAAAAGGCTTGCCAAAAGCGAATAGGGTTGGTTTTAAACAATTGTTTGTAGATTTTAAGAACGCATTCCTAAGCCTAACCTTATTGTTTATTGTGGTAGGGGGTATAGTAGCCGGTATTTTTACCGCAACGGAGGCTGCGGCCATAGCGGTGGTATATGCGGCGTTGCTAGGTTTTTGGAATAAGAAATTAAATGTTGGTGATTTTAAATCCATATTGCTGAAAAGTGCACGGACAACTGCCATTGTTATGTTTCTTATCGCCACTTCTATGGCTATGTCTTGGTTATTCTCTTTTGAGGGTATACCGCAAATGTTGACCAGCTTACTGGTAGATTCCGTAAGTAATCCTATCGCGGTATTCTTACTGATCAATCTAATTTTATTAATAGTAGGTACGTTTATGGATATGACACCTGCGGTTCTTATTTTCACCCCAATTTTTTTACCAGTGGCAATGGCCTTGGGTATGCATCCTGTACAATTTGGTATGGTCATTGTTCTTAATCTTTGTATAGGGGTATGTACGCCGCCTGTAGGGACTTTGCTCTTTGTGGGTAGTGGTGTGGCCAAAGTACCGGTAGCAAAAGTAATTAAACCACTTATTCCGCTATTGATAGCAATGGTGGTAGTATTGATGCTGATCACATATTTTCCTTCAATTTCCCTTTGGCTGCCAAGGGCCTTTGATCTTATTGATTAATAAACCTTTCACTTTAATTTTATCATAAATATTTAATAGTACATGCGCATTTCTTTTTTCCCCCTAACCATTTTTTGTTTGGTGATACTTTCTTGTAAAGATAATTTCTCTGAAACCGAAGTTCCTTTGGACCATTACAAACTTGAAGCGGGTTTTGGGCTTGAAGTAGTGGCCGCAGAACCTTTACTTAAGGCTCCCGTAGCAATGGATTTTGATGCCAAAGGTAGAATATGGGTAGCGCAGATGCCAGGCTATATGAGCGATATGCAGGGTTCCGAGGAAGATGAGCCTATAGGGAGCATTCGTATTCTAGAAGATTTGGATGAGGACGGTATTACGGACCATTCCAAAATATTTATGGATAGTATTGTAATGCCAAGGGCTTTGGCCCATGTATATGGTGGCTTATTGTATGCGGTTCCGCCTAATTTATGGTTTGTGGAAATTGAAGATGACAAACCGGTAAATAAAGTATTGGTAGATTCTATCTATGCGGTAGAGGGTAACCCAGAACATCAACCCAACGCTTTGGAATTGAATATTGATAATTGGATCTATAATGCCAAATCTAACTTTAGATACCGCAGGCATAAAGGAAAATGGCTTAAGGAACCTACCACTTTTAGGGGGCAATGGGGTATGACCCATGATAATTTTGGAAGACTGTATTATAATGATAATTCAAGAATTTTATTGGGGGACTATGTGTTGCCCAATACCTTGATCAACAATGCATATTTTACACCAAAAGCCAGTGTGGATAAACTGTTGACCACTGATCAACGGGTATATCCTGTGCATGCTACATCGGTTAACCGGGGTTACGCCAAGGGAGTTTTAAATGCGGATAGTATTTTGGTAAATGCCACGGCGGCCTGTAGTCCTCTGGTTTATAGGGGAGGGTCCTTTCCTAAAGATTATGCGGAAAACGTTTTTGTTTGTATTCCTGAAGGTAATCTGATCAAACGTACGCTACTTAATTTTAAAGGCGATTCCGTAATTGCAAAACATGCATGGGAGAACAGGGAATTTTTGACATCTACGGATGAAGGCTTCCGTCCGGTAAGCCTAAAAAATGGTCCAGATGGTAGTATGTATGTTGTAGATATGCATAGGGGTATGATTGGGCACCATGCATATTTAAGTCCATATTTAAAGGAGAAGACCAAGACAACACGTATAGATACTATAGTTGATTTTGGACGCATCTTGAAAATAAAACATCAAAACGATAAAACAACCTTAATTACAGATTTCAATACCTTGAGCGCTAATGAATTGGTCTCACTTTTAACCCATAAAAATGGGTATATCAGAGATCGGGCACAACATTACCTAATATACAAGGAGCTTACCCAAGTGACCAATGAGGTCAAGGATTTGGCAATCAATTCTAAGGATCGGTTAGGTCAACTTCATGCCTTATATGTATTAGAAGGGTGGAGTGCACTTTCCTTTGATATATTGACCAACTTAATGGAGAATGCGCATACAGATGTAGCTGCGCATGCCTTAGTTCTTTCCAAAAAATATGTTTCAGCAGAATATATTGATAGTGCCGCAGCTATTTTTAAAACAATTGGTTCTCGAAAGAATATAACCTTAGATGTTTATTTGGGCAATGCCTTGGGCCCATGGATGGCGTTGGAAGAGGGTAAATTTAAACCCATATTTTTGGAGGTATTGAAAAGGAGACAGGATAATACTACGGTTACCGAGGCTTTGTTAAGTGGACTTACCAATATAGATTCTTTGATGTATGCCAATATAATGGCTGTTGGGGAGTTGAGGGAATCGGAATTTGCTCATAAACTTGGTAAGAGTTTGGAAAATAAAAGAAACGGTAAACTGAACGCTATCTACACCCGGAAAACAATTAATGAGGATAATAGGACCAGCGGGGCAAAAATGTTCTATCAAATATGTGCATCGTGCCATGGTGCCAACGGTCAAGGTATTGAGGGTTTAGCACCACCGTTAATGGGATCGGAACATGTAGAAAATGTAGAGCGATTGGCGTTGATTATCCTTCATGGGCTAGAAGGTCCGGTTCATGTAAAGGGAGAAGAATATAACCTAAACTTGGCAATGCCCGGTCTTATTAGAAATGAAAATATTACGGATAAGGATATCGCAGATATTATATCCTATGTATCCAACGCATTTTCTGATGAACCTAAAAGTCTACGACGAAAACGAATAGGTGAATTAAGGGAAGTAAAATCCAAGACGGGAATGGAGTTTACGGAAGAGGAATTGAAAGCCTTGGATGAATAGACACAAATTTACAATGTAACAGGATATTGATCAAGGCTATTGTAGAGCCATAATCAAAAAAAGCAAGCTAAATGAATTAGCTTGCTTTTTTGTGTAGTAGTGACCTCGACAGGATTCAAACCTGTAACCTTCTGAGCCGTAATCAGATGCGCTATTCAGTTGCGCCACGAGGCCATTTTTTATTTCCCTTAACGGGGTGCAAATATATTTCTTTTTACATTTACCACAAAATTAAGAACAGTTTATTAAATGGAATTAAGAAGCTTAATTAGAGATATTCACAATTTTCCTAAAGAAGGGGTAGTATTTAAAGATATAACCATGTTGTTGCAGAACCCAGATGCGCTAAAAAAAACGACCGTGGCATTGTTGAATTTATTAGAAGGTAATGATATTGACAAGGTAGTTGGTATGGAAAGTAGGGGGTTTATCTTTGGTCCATTGCTTGCAGATAAACTTAATGCAGGTTTTGTACCTATTCGTAAGCCAGGTAAGTTACCTGCGGAGACAATTAGCGAGACCTATGAACTTGAATACGGAACGGATACGCTTGAAATTCATTTAGACGCCATACAGAAAGGTGATCGTGTTTTGATCCATGATGACGTTCTTGCTACTGGAGGAACTGCCAAAGCTGCGTGTAAATTAGTAGAAAAATTAGGTGGTGAAATTGTACAATGCAATTTCTTGATTGAACTTGCTTTTTTAAACGGGAAGGAAAAAATTAACGAGTATTCCGTACAATCCTTAATAACGTATTAATCCAGAGCGTTGGTGGTAACAAAATATCGCCAACCAATTATTGCCAACTGTATTTTCGTGGCCTTGGAAAGATCTAAACGCTTACTGGTATAAGATGGCAATAGTATTTTGTTCAATTTTGCCAATACCTTGAATACTGCTTTTTTCAACTTAACGGATTTTTTCAAAAATACATAAAATAAAGGTTGTTTTTATGGTCCTGTATTTATGTATTTTATGCTTGGTGTAGTACTACCAAAATCCAAATGTTGATACGATGCTTAGTATCAAAATAATCAAGAATTTTATGATTGCTATCATACGTATAGAGAATAAAATTTAATAGTTCTGTTATAGTTCTTCTAAGGTATTATAGTGTTGGTTTTGTAACAAGTTAAACTTGTTAAAATAATACAATTGGCTACTAAGTTGTAAGTAAAAACGCAAAAAGGATTACAAATAAAAACAAGTGTTTTATAAACTTATTTCATTTGTTAAATGAATAGTTAGATATACTTATCTTTTGTAATAATTGTAGTGGTTATTTTGTAGTGAATTGCAAAATGTAGGCAAATTATTCTCGTAAAATGGTAATAAGTGGCTTTTTCATCTTTAAAATGAAAAATCCGGAGGAGATTATCCACCGGACTGTTTATATAATATATTGGTTATGTAATTAATTCTTGGTGGTTATTTCAATAACTCCGTTCTGTGCGCTTTTACCATATTTTGTAATGGCCGCTTCACCTTTAATAACATTCATTGTAGCAATATTTGATGGGTTTATTGACTTCAATATGTCATGGTCACTTTTCTTACCATCAATATAAATTAGTGGCTGTTTATCATTTTCTATATAGAGAAATGTATTGCCTTCTTCTTCCATGATTTCAATATCATGATCGCTATCTGACTTTGACGTAATTTTTAATTTTTTGCTGGGGCTGGTCCGTACCTGGATCATTTTATGTTCAGCTTTTCCATTTCTAATGGTTATGCGGTTTGTACTAAGGTCTATACTTATATATGTTGGATCTATAGTGTCATTTTCCGCTACAGAATTAAATGAACTGCTTGCTTCACCATTTTTTTTATTTCCTCCGGTAACTAGTAAAGAAATACTTTTAATAAAACCTTCTTCGTTACGGACAACGGTATATGAAAAATCAAACTTTTCTTTCTGTAGTTCTTTTTTAATTTTCAAAAGCTCATCATCTGTCGTATGCTTATCGATTAAGACTTCAATAGTATTTAATGGTTTGGTCAAGACTTTGGAATCGGAAATTGCATATACCTCTTTCGTATTAAAACTTATCAGAAAAAATGCTAGAAGCGGTACTATGATTAAACTTTTTAATGCGTTTAATTGATGTGATTGTTTTTGATTGATCATAACTATTCGTTTTTTGATTAATGAATTAAAAAATGGATTTACAATTGATAATCTATAATTGCTACATGCCTGTTGCAACAATATATATTGATATGCTTTTTTATTAAACTTTATTTGAGAGTTTTCCGTATCTGCCAAATATTCCAGATTCTGTTTTAAGGCCATTCTGTATAACCATACAAAGGGATTAAACCATTGTAATGCCAAAATAAGTTCCATTATCAGAATGTCTATGGAGTGATACTGCTTGGCATGTACTTCTTCATGGGCCACGATTGCAGCTAATTCCTCTGGATTATGTTTAGACGGATTGTAAACAATGGTTTTAAAAAAGGAAAAAGGGAGTACATTTTTGTTTGTCCTTAGGTGTATGGTGTTTTGAGCGTATACTATTTGCCCGTCTTTTAAAATCTTTCGCAATTGTATTAGTTGTGCAAATAGCCTGGCTAGGAAGAATAGTGCTCCTGCAGTGTAAAGGATCATTAATATCAACGAGGTATTCCAAAACCCTTCTAGTGGGGATTTAATCAGTTCTGTAATACCAGTGGTTTCTTGTTGTATAGTGTATAAAGGAACCGTTACGGTTGTTGTTATATAAAACGATGGCAATAATACAGAGATAATCAGGCCGGACAACAAAAAATGCCTATTAAAACGAAATAGAGTTTCATTTTTCAATAGTATATAATAACTACCATAGAAAAGGAATAATAATACACCGGATTTTAGAATATAAAAACAAATTGCTTCCATTTAATTTTCCTTTTCAATTAAGTTTATGATTTCCTTCAGTTCTTTGACCGAAATTTTTTCTTCTTTGGCAAAAAAGGAAACTAGATTTTTATATGAATTGTCAAAATAGCCTACCATATCTTCGTTTACATGGGCTTTGTAATAGTTCTCTTTAGAAATGATAGGATAGTATTGGTGGGTTTTACCATAAGCTATAAAATCAACAAACCCTTTTTCCTCTAAATTTCTTACAATGGTAGAAAGCGTATTGTAATGGGGTTTATTATCCGTAATTTCTGCCATTATTTCCTTGACAAACCCTTTTTTTAGGCGCCAAAGAATTTTCATGATCTCTTCTTCCTTATTGGTCAATTTTTCCATAATCCTATTCTTGGGAGTGCTAATATAAACTGTTTTTATAGTTATAAAACTATTTTTGTAGTTATTTAACTAAAATTTTAGTTTTTAATATCCGGGTTTATGTCATCAGCAACAATTTTGTTCTGTTATATTTGTCAAAAAGCGGATATATGTTAAACCTATTTTTTATTGTAGCGGGACTAACCTTGCTAATTGCAGGCGGTAATTGGTTGTTAAAAGCGGCGGTTGATCTTTCTTTAAAATTAAATATCCCAAAAATTGTCATAGGAATGACGGTGGTTTCGTTTGCAACATCGGCTCCTGAGCTTATTGTTAGTATCAATGCCGCGCTGGACGGATTTCCAGATTTAGCCTTGGGGAATGTGGTAGGGTCTAATATTGCAAATTTAGGCCTTGTATTGGCAATTACCATTTTATTGAGCCCAATAGATGTCAGTAAAAGTTTTTATACAACAGATTGGCCGGTGATGATGCTTGCTTCTATCCTTTTTTTCTTCTTTATTTATTTTGATGGGGTGTTAGTGCAGTATGAGGGTATAGTAATGGTGGTATTTCTATTTTTATTCTTGGTATATCTGCTACGCTTTCAAAAGCCTGCCGTGATTGATGAAGAGGACGAACCGGACGTCATGATGCCGACCTATAAAACAGTATTGTTTCTTGGTTTGGGGGGTAGTGCCCTTTGGGGCGGTTCTGAACTGTTGATCAATGGCGCAGTGGGTATGGCCACTATATTTGGCGTTAGTGAGCGTATTATAGCAATAACAATAGTTTCGGTAGGTACTAGTATTCCTGAATTGGCAGCATCTATAATCGCAATAATAAAAAAAGAAAAAGCAATTTCCTTGGGGAATTTAATTGGCTCCAACATTTTTAATCTATTGGCCGTATTAGGTATTACTTCTATCATTACACCAATAACCGTTATGGACGAGGGTCTTTTAACAAATGATATTTTTTGGATGCTCGGTATTTCTTTTCTTATTCTTCCATTGGTCTTTATTCCAAAAGGTTTAAGACTAGGTTGGAGAGATGGTCTTATACTATTCATTTTATATCTGACTTTTATATATGCAACAATAGGATAATCTTTAAAATCTACTAAAAAAAATGCCTTGTAATAGTCCAAGGCATTTTTAGTATAAAAAATAATTAATGTAGAATTAAATTTTGGCAGATTTAACGCTTATAAATTAATGTAATTATGAGTAGAATTTGTTTATCATAAATTGTTGGTCGGCATAATTTTTGTAGGAAATAACTTTAAAGCTTCGTCTTTAATAAACCAACAAAACCAACCTATGCGCATTTTTACAATTAGGGGTCTTATATTATTCTTCTTAATATGTATTCCGATTATTCTTTCTGCTCAAACTTCTGAATTCCTTAGGGCTAAAGTATTAGACCAAGAAACGGGTGACCCGGTTGTATTTGCTACTGTAAGTATTAAAGGTAAAGCGAACGGTGTTATTACCAATATGGATGGTAGTTTTCGTTTACCTATTGCCTTAAGGGAAGCAGGAGAATCAATAATAATTTCCTTTATGGGTTACGAAAAGAAGGAGTTTGCATTACAAAAGCTTTCTCCAAATGATATAAACATCATCCGTCTGTCTCCAGCTACGATTTCTTTAAGTGAGGCGGTAGTTAGTGCCAAAAGAAAAAGAAGTGGTCTCAGTGCTAGAACTATTGTAAGAAAGGCAATAAGTGGTATTCCCAACAATTATCCTGCTAACGAATTTGCTGCCATCGGTTATTATAGGGATTACCAAATTAAAGACGATAACTATGTAAACTTGAACGAGGCAATTCTAGAAGTTGTCGATAAAGGCTTCCACACCAATGATTATGCAGATTCTAAATTTCGTATTTACGACTATATCAATAATATAAATTTTATGCGGGATGCAGAAGGTGAAAGAAAATATGATTATAAAAAATTTAAAAAATTTATTGATAAAGCCTATTTAGATAGTTACGGGGGTAACGAGTTTACCATATTACGTGTTCATGACGCTATTAGGAATTATAATGTAAATTCTTATGATTTTGTCAATATATTGGAAAATGATCTTTTAAATAATCATTATTTTAAAAAAGAAAATGATATTCAAAATGATAATGAGGTTCTATATGTAATTAGTTTTAAGCAATCTTTTCTTAAGTATCTTGTACATGGTAAGTTATTTATAGCTAAGAATAATTTTGCCATCCATAAAATGGAATATAAACTTTATGATCGTATAAGGAAGGTTGAAAATGGGCAAGTAGATAAACAGGGTATCGATAATGTTGCCATTTTTAAAGTGTTAACAGAATATAAATCAAAGTATGGTAAAATGTATCCAAACTACATTTCTTTCTTCAATATTTTCGAAGTTGGGCAGTTACCAGAGTTTATAGTTAAAGAAGTCTTATTAGATGGGCCTAAAGGTTGCTTTATAGTAAAATTTAATCGTATAGTAGAGAAAGAGTCAGCATCTAAAAAAGGGAATTATGATATTCGTTTTGAAGATAAAAAAATTGAAATAGATAGAATTAAAGTGTTGGAAACCGAAGTAGAGGTTTATCCGAAATTAACAGATAAAGACTTTAGAAATTTGATTTACAAAATGGATGCAGCTCAATCAAGGAAATTTGATTTAATGAAACTTCTTTCTGCCAAAGTAACCGACGTTAGAAATCTTGAAGGTGCTAAGGTCGATGAAATGAAATATGAAACGTACAGACAATTTAGAGAGTTTTTTGTGCAAGAAATCAAAGTCAATGGTAGTGGGTTGAAAGATACCTTATTTATGAAAAAAGATATTCCCATTTTTGAGAATCAATACATAGTTAAACCAGATAACTTTAATGAGTATTGGATGAACACACCATTGAAAAAAATTAGTAATTAAAAAAAATGCCGTGGAATAGTCCAAGGCATTTTTAGTATAAAAAATAATTAATGTAGTATTAAATTTTGGCAGATTTAACTGTCTTAACGATTCTACCTGCAATTTTGTATGGGTCACCGTTAGAAGCTGGTCTTCTGTCTTCCAACCATCCTTTCCATCCGCTTTCAACGGTTGCAATAGGAATACGGATAGATGCTCCCCTGTCAGATATACCGTAGCTGAAATCGGTAATTGCTGCAGTTTCATGAAGTCCGGTTAAACGTTGGTCGTTAAATTCACCATAAACGGATATGTGTTCTTTTACTACAGGTCTAAACGCCTCACATATTTTCTCATAAGTTGCTTTGTCTCCACATGTTCTCAATGTAGAGTTAGAGAAGTTTGCGTGCATACCTGAACCGTTCCAGTCCATATCCTTACCTAATGGTTTTGGATGGTACTCTATATAGTATCCGTAAGATTCGGTTAACCTATCCAATAAGTAACGGGCTACCCATAATTCATCACCTGCCAATTTAGCGCCTTTGGCAAATAATTGAAATTCCCACTGACCACAAGCAACCTCTTGGTTAATACCTTCAAAGTTAAGTCCGGCAGCTATACAAAGATCGGCGTGCTCCTCTACAATGTGTCTTCCGTGCGTGTTCTTTCCACCAACAGAGCAGTAGTACATACCCTGTGGAGCAGGATATCCGCCTCTTGGGAAACCTAAAGGCAATTCTGTTGAAGTGTCCATGATAAAATATTCCTGTTCAAAACCGAACCAGAAATCGTTGTCCTCATCTTCAATAGTAGCTCTTCCGTTAGATTCGTGCGGAGTACCATCGGCATTAAGAACTTCAGTCATCACCAAATACCCATCTTTTCTAGCTGGGTCCGGGAAAATTGCAACAGGCTTAAGCAAACAGTCAGAAGAACCACCTTCAGCTTGACGAGTTGAACTTCCGTCAAAAGACCACATTGGACAGTCTTCTAATTTACCACCAAAGTCATTAACCACTTTGGTCTTGCTTCTCATGTTTTGGGTTGGAAAATATCCATCTAACCAGATGTATTCTAATTTTGTTTTGCTCATAATTGTGATCGTTATAATTTTTTAAAATAAAAGACAAACAAAAATATGTTTTTTATCATTTCCCACACATTTTTAAGGGGGTTAATCTTTAAAAATTAAATAAACTGTTTTATACCCCCATAATTTATCGGGTATTTTGTCATATTTATATTTTAAGAACGTAATTTTGCCATATTAATAATGTATTTACGTATGAAATCATCAAGATTTGCCGCAATAGCCAATAGCCAGCAGAGAAATAGTATAGCAATTGAAGAGAAAGGTAGACGATCGGAATTGTTTGGGGTCAATGTGTTCAATGAACATAAAATGCTCCAATATTTGACTAAGGATGCGCTGGAAAGTTTAAAGGATGCCATGGTTTCCGGTTCTAAGATCGACCGTAAAATAGCCGATCAAGTGGCAGAGGCTATTAAGGGTTGGGCAATATCTATGGGTGCTACGCATTATACCCATTGGTTTCAACCTTTAACTGGTTCTACGGCAGAAAAACATGATGCTTTTTTTGATTTAATGCCAGATGGCACCGCATTGGAAAAATTTGGTGGCGGACAGTTGGTACAGCAAGAACCGGATGCGTCCAGTTTTCCAAGTGGCGGAATAAGAAATACTTTTGAAGCCAGGGGGTATACGGCATGGGACCCGTCGTCACCAGCCTTTATCTATGGCACAACACTTTGTATACCTACTATTTTCGTTTCATATACGGGAGAGGCCTTGGATAATAAAGCTCCGCTATTGCGGGCTTTGAGTGCCGTTGATGAAGCTGCCACCGCTGTAGCCAAATATTTTGATAAGAATGTGACCAAGGTGAATGCCACCCTAGGCTGGGAACAGGAATATTTTTTAATTGACAAGGCGCTTGCGCATTCTAGGCCGGATATTATTATGACGGGTAGAACGTTGGTTGGTGAAACTCCTGCCAAGGGCCAACAGCTAGACGACCATTATTTTGGTGTTATTCCCGGGCGGGTGCTCAGCTTTATGAGTGATCTTGAAAAAGAGTGCACCAAATTGGGTATCCCCGTTAAGACCAGGCATAATGAAGTTGCACCAAATCAGTTTGAATTGGCACCTGTTTTTGAGGAGGCCAATCTTGCCATAGACCACAATCTTTTATTGATGGACGTTATGGATAAAATTGCGGATAAGCATCAATTTACCGTTCTGTTCCACGAAAAACCATTTGCAGGAATCAATGGTTCAGGAAAACATAACAACTGGTCCTTGGCAACGGATACGGGTGTCAATCTATTGAGTCCGGGGTCTACACCAATGAAGAACCTACAATTTTTGACCTTTTTCATCAACACGATAAAAGCGGTAGATACCTATGAAGAGCTTTTGCGTTCCTCAATTGCATCTGCCAGTAATGATTATCGTTTGGGGGCCAATGAAGCACCGCCGGCCATATTTTCAATTTTTGTAGGCAAACAGTTAAGTAGTGTACTAGATGAATTGGAGGGCGTGTCCAAAGGTAAATTGTCACCAGAGGAAAAAACGGAATTAAAGCTTAATGTAGTAGGTAAGATTCCAGAAATTTTAATGGACAATACAGATCGCAACCGTACTTCTCCATTTGCTTTTACGGGCAATAAGTTTGAAATGCGAGGCGTGGGCTCCAAAACCAATTGTGCCAAACCAATGACAATTTTGAATACCATTGTGGCCAAACAATTAAAGGACTTTAAAAAAGAGGTCGATGCGCTTATCGATAAAAAATCATTAAAGAAAGATGAGGCCGTTTTCAATATTTTAAGGGAATACATTAAAACATCAAAGAGAATTCGTTTTGACGGTGATGGGTATAGCCAAGACTGGGAAAACGAGGCCAAAAGAAGAAAACTTAGTAATAACCGAAATACACCGGAAGCACTTGAGATTCTAACTTCTAAGGAAAGTCTAAGTCTGTTTGAGTCTATGAAAGTTATGAGCGAGGTTGAAGTTCGTGCAAGGCAAGAGGTAGATTTGGAAAATTATATTATGCATACCCAGATAGAAGGTAGGGTCTATAATGAACTGGTATACGGGTTTATAATTCCTGCGGCAATAGCTTACCAGAATACTTTAATTAAAAATGTGTCTGGTCTAAAGGAAATCTATGGTGCGGCACATAAAAAATTCTCTGAAGGCCAATTGACCATGATAGAGGAAATTGCGGAACATGTGGTCAGTTTAAAGAAAATGGTAGATGCCATGGCAGATGCACGTAAAAAGGCAAACGCATTAAAGGATACCAAGAAAAAGGCACAGGCTTACTGCAACAATGTTAAGCCCTATTTTTTAGATATAAGGTTGCATAGCGATAAGTTGGAAAAATTAATGGATAATCAATTATGGCCCTTGACAAAATATAGGGAGTTGTTGAATCTTAAATAAATTGGCCTAACCAACATATTGTATAATATTAAATGAGATGAGAGGCAACATTTTTAATGTTTCCCTTATTTTTGCCACAAAATAAGAATATGTCCACATCAAGCAGTGAAAGATATCAGCAACGGGGTGTTTCTGCCTCCAAGGAAGATGTACACAACGCAATCAAAAATATAGACAAGGGTCTTTTTCCAAAAGCTTTTTGCAAAATAGTACCGGATTACCTTACGGGAGATGATGATTATTGCTTGGTAATGCATGCAGATGGTGCGGGTACCAAATCATCCTTAGCCTATATGTACTGGAAAGAGACTGGTGATATTTCAGTGTGGAAAGGTATAGCCCAAGATGCGCTTATCATGAATATAGATGACCTAATTTGTGTAGGTGCTACGGACAATATTATGTTGTCATCCACTATAGGAAGAAACAAGAACAAGATACCTGGAGAGGTATTGTCCGCTATTATTAATGGTACCGAAGAACTGATCAAGGATTTAGGTGAATTTGGTATTACCATTCATTCAACCGGTGGTGAAACTGCGGATGTTGGTGACTTGGTACGAACCATTATCGTGGACTCTACCGTTACGGCCAGAATAAAGAGAAGAGATGTCATAGACAATGCAAATATTAAGGCAGGCGATGTTATCGTTGGTCTGGCCTCTTTTGGCAAGGCCAATTATGAAAAGGAATATAACGGAGGTATGGGGAGTAACGGACTAACATCTGCCCGGCATGATGTGTTCGCCAATTATTTGGCGGAGAAATTTCCGGAAAGTTTTGATGCCGAAGTACCTGGTGATCTAGTATATAGTGGTACGGTAAAACTAACGGATGAGGTAAAGGATTCCCCGTTAGATGCAGGTAAACTGGTACTTTCCCCAACACGAACCTATGCACCAATAGTCAAGAAAATACTCTCCAACTTTGATGCTAAGGATATTCATGGTATGGTTCATTGTAGTGGTGGAGCACAAACCAAAATACTTCATTTCATAGATGAGCTGCATATAATAAAAGACAATTTATTTGAGGTGCCGCCCCTGTTCAAACTTATTCAGGAGCAATCCGGTACAGATTGGAAAGAAATGTACAAAGTATTCAATTGTGGGCATAGATTGGAGTTTTATGTACCTGAAAATATTGCAGACGATCTTATACGGATTTCTAATGATTTTGGGGTAGACGCGCAGATTATTGGTAGGGTAGAGCCATCAGATTCCAAAAAATTGACCATTTCCGGTAGTAATGGAACCTTTGTGTATTAGTACATACGATTAGGCCAAAAATATCGTTCTATAGTATAAACCTATTTTGCTATGGAACGAAAACAATTTTTAAGAACCTTAGGGGCAGGGGCAGCCTTTGCCATAACTTTTCCTTGTTTGGGCAGTTGTTCCAAAGAGAGCGAAACGGAAGGAAACATCGTAACCCCACCTACCAATATTGATTTTACTATTGACCTAAATTCTTCGGAAGGCCAAAAATTGGCCAATAACGGTGATTTTATTCTCAAAAATCTTGTGGTCGTAGCTAAAAATTTGGAAGGTAATTTTGTAGCGGCAACACAAATTTGTAGTCATGAACAATATGACCAAGTGCGTTTTGTAAATAAGGACGGAGGCATTTTTTATTGTGACGTTCATGGTTCTGAATTTAGTCAAAACGGTACACCGTTGAATACCATACCCAACAGTACTTCCAAAGCATTGAAAATATACAATACCTCATTAGAAGGCTCATTGTTACGCGTGTTCGAGTAAGGGTATATCGTAAAAAAATCTATAAAATAGTTTAACTTAAATCTATATTTACAATTAAATCATAGTCCGTAATAGAGCTTGCTAGTGAAGAATCTTCCCCCCATTATCTTCTTTTTAATGACTTTCTTTGCATTTGGTCAAGGGGAGCAGTTCATCACCGTAAAAAAATCTTTTACTGCAATGGGCAGTGATTTTGATATTACTGTTGTCTCATTGGAAGAGGAGCTGGGCTATATTTATATTCAAGAAGCTTTTGCTGAAATTCAAAGAATAGAAAAGTTGATTTCCTCTTGGGACCCCAATTCCGAAACTTCAAAGATAAATGCCAATGCCGGGATTAGGCCAGTTGCCGTAAGTTGGGAGCTCTTTAAATTAATAGAGCGTGCTATCCAAATTTCCGAACTTACCAATGGGGCTTTTGATATTTCATATACCGCACTTGAAAATTTATGGAAGTTTGATGGTTCCATGACGCAAATGCCATCAAAATTGGCTATTAAAGAGGCGGCACTAAAGATCGGCTATAAAAATATTCGACTTAATAGTAAAGATCAAACCGTTTACCTTGCAAAAAAGGGTATGCGAATTTCTTTTGGAGGCATTGGTAAGGGATATGCTGCGGATAAGGCCAAGGCTCTTTTGGTTTCCAAACAGGTGCAAGGCGGTATTATAAATGTTGGTGGGGATATTACTACATGGGGAACAAAGGCTACCGGAGAAAAATGGTTGATAGGAATTTTAAATCCAGAAGGGCAGGAAGGACTGTTTTCTTGGCTACCTATTTTGGAATCTTCCGTTGCAACTTCTGGCGGAAATGCAGATTTTATGGTAGTGAACGGCAAAAAATATGCCCATGTCCTGGACCCAAGGACCGGATACCCTTCCGCAGGCATTCAAAGCGTTTCCGTATTTGCCAAAAGCGCAGAGCTATCAGATGCTTTGGCAACCTCTATCTTTGTTATGGGTGTCAATGCAGGATTGGCATTGATCAATCAGTTGGGAGATACGGAAGTGATCATTGTAGATGAACATGATAAAATGTACAAGAGCAATGGCATCATTTTAAATTGAACCACTTTAACCTATCTCTTTTTTTAATTTATTTTAATGCTTAGCATGCACAACCCTTTAGGGCATCTGCAAAATTATCGTAAATTCGCAGCACAAGTGAAGTAAGATTATGATAGAAAAATTAAATATTGTTAAGCAACGTTTTGATGAGGTTTCCGACCTTATCATACAGCCCGATATCATTACGGACCAAGAGCGTTATGTAAAGCTTACCAAGGAATATAAAGATCTTAAAGATCTAATGGAAAAGCGTAAGGAATATCTTGAGCTTACCAATAATATTTCAGAAGCAGAGGAGATTATTGCCGATGGCAGCGATCAAGAGATGCTGGAAATGGCCAAAATGCAGATGGAAGAGGCCAAGGGCGCCTTGCCAAAATTAGAGGAGGATATAAAATTAATGTTGATTCCAAAAGATCCAGAGGACGCCAAAGATGTGGTCGTAGAGATCCGGGCCGGAACCGGTGGTGACGAGGCTAGTATTTTTGCAGGAGATTTATTTCGCATGTACACCAAATATTGTGAGTCCAAAGGCTGGAAAACCAATGTTATTGACCTTAGTGAAGGTACCAGTGGAGGTTTTAAGGAAATACAGTTTGAGGTAAATGGGACGGATGTATATGGTACGTTAAAATTTGAAGCCGGTGTACACCGTGTACAACGCGTGCCACAGACAGAAACCCAAGGTAGGGTACATACAAGTGCCGCAACGGTCATGGTCTTGCCCGAGGCAGAGGACTTTGACGTTCAAATAGACCCCAAGGACGTTCGTATAGATTTTTTCTGTTCATCAGGTCCTGGTGGGCAATCTGTAAACACTACTTATTCCGCGGTGAGGCTAACGCACATTCCTACCGGATTGGTGGCACAGTGCCAAGATCAAAAATCGCAGCATAAGAACAAGGACAAGGCCTTTAAGGTACTGCGCTCCAGATTGTATGATATGGAATTGGCCAAAAAACAGGAAGAGGACGCCGCAAAACGTAATAGCCAAGTAAGTAGTGGTGACCGTAGTGCAAAGATCAGAACTTATAATTATCCCCAGGGTAGGGTTACGGACCACCGTATTGGTCTTACATTGTATGATTTGTCCAATATAATAGATGGGGACATTCAAAAAATAATAGACGAATTGAGTTTAGTTGAGAATACAGAGAAATTGAGAGAGGCCTCTGAGATTTTTTAAAGTATGACTACCCAAGAACTTATTGCCCAAATTCATAAGAAGCAATCTTTTTTATGCATTGGCCTGGATACAGATTTGGACAAAATTCCAAAATTTCTATTAAAGGAGGAAGATCCCATTTTTACGTTCAATAAAGCAATTATAGATGCTACGCACCATCTTTGTGTAGCATATAAACCAAATATTGCTTTCTATGAGGCGTATGGTGTAGAGGGGTGGTCCTCACTTAGAAAAACAATAGAATATCTTAATGAGAACTATCCTGATATTTTTACCATTGCCGATGCCAAGCGTGGTGATATAGGCAATACGTCTACCAGATATGCAAAGGCCTTTTTTGAAGATCTTAATTTTGATAGTATTACCATAGCTCCATACATGGGTAAGGATTCTGTAGAACCATTTCTTGCTTTTGAGAATAAGCATACTATCTTATTGGCTCTGACATCCAATGAGGGGGCATTTGATTTCCAAACCAAAAAAATAGGGGATACGGAACTGTATAAGGAAGTGCTGTCTATCTCAACAACGTATAAAGGATCTGAAAATTTAATGTATGTCGTTGGTGCTACCAAGGCAGCATATTTTAAGGAAATAAGAAAAATTGTGCCCAATAGTTTTTTACTGGTGCCAGGGGTTGGTGCACAAGGGGGTAACTTGCATGATGTATGCGCACATGGTATGACAAAGGATGTTGGACTTTTGATTAATTCTTCGCGCGGAATAATTTACGCTTCTGGAGAACTAAATTTTGCAGAAGCGGCCCAGCAAAAAGCAAGCGAATTGCAAATTGCCATGAAGAAGGAACTTGATGGCTTACACCAAGTTTTCTAACGTCCTTTTTATCTTTTGTGCCTTTTGCTCAAAAAATTCTCCCAATTGGGTATTGGTTGGCATATTGGAAGCCTTTTCCAAAAAGTTTTGATATTGATACTCCAATAAGGTTATGATATCCGCTTCGGCTGCAATAGGTTTTACGGTTCCTACTTTACAATATTGCTTTTCCATAATGCTATACGTTAGTTCTTTGCAAATATACGATCAGAATGGCCTTTTGGATGTCGACTCTAGGGGTCATACAACTAATTATCAGGTTATTTGTCTTTTTTTTAACATGAACACGTTCAAAAATTTAAAAATGACAGTAAAATAGCTAATTATTTATGATGCTGGGTACATTTTAAAAAGTTAATTATATATTGCCTTAACGATATCTTAATCCGTCTAAATTTTGCTTCACCATATAACGTATGTTCATTCATCTTCTCCTGTTTGGGTAACGTTTGTCCATGGTGCCGGAGGCAGTTCATCAATTTGGTATAAACAGATTCGTGAATTTAAAAAGCATTTTAATATTTTATTATTGGATTTAAGAGGGCATGGCAATTCCAAACCCGACTTAAAAAGTGTTTTTGATGATAAATACACCTTTGATGTCATTACCAATGATATCGTTGAGGTCATTAATTTTCAAAATATTCAAAAATCGCATTTTGTGGGGATTTCCCTTGGAACTATTTTAATAAGGAACCTTGCGGAAAAATATCCTGAACGCGTTGCCAGTATGGTTTTGGGCGGGGCAATTATGAAATTGAACCTAAGGTCGCAGATTCTAATGAAATTGGGGGTCATTTTTAAATCCGTTGTTCCTTATCTATGGTTATATAAGTTTTTTGCCTTTGTAATAATGCCCAATAAGAATCATAAGGAATCACGTTTATTGTTTGTTAGGGAGGCCAAAAAATTATATCAAAAAGAATTTATACGCTGGTTTAGGCTTACTTCGGAAATTAATCCACTATTGCGTTTTTTTAGGACTGTAGATATACAAATACCTACCTTATATGTTATGGGTGAAGAAGATTATTTGTTTCTGCCCAGTGTTAAAAAAATAGCCCGTAGCCATCAAAAATCAGAGCTTTTGGTAGTTGAAAATTGCGGTCATGTGGTGAATGTGGAGCAACCACATTTTTTTAATGAACAAGTGGTCCGTTATTTAAAGGGGTAGTTGACCCGCATATTTTTCAATCTTATTTCTAAAAGAGAAAAGACCGGTTTGCACCGGTCTTAACAATCAACTTAATTATAAATGAACTACTAATTAACGTCCCAGAATAATGGAGTTGTCAATTGGTCACCACCAATTGCACTTGAAGCGGCGTCATAATTTTCACCGTTTACCGCAGATTCCTTCACTGGATATATCATCCTTAAAGGAACTTCTTGTTGAGTTTGGTTAGATAAAACCAGTTCTGGCCAATCTAGCCTACGGTACTCTGTCCAAGCTTCAAAACCTCTATTGAACAACGCAATCCACTTTTGCGTACCTATTTTTTGTTTATAATCACCTGTAGCGGTAGCATAGGCAACTTCTGGCTGTGCCAAATATGTATCTATTTCATCTTGTGTACCACCATAATAGGCAATAGATGCAGCAATACCGGCATTGTAATATGCTTCCGCATCTCCAGAAATGAAACCTCTTTCAACGGCTTCTGCCTGAAAAAAGGCAACTTCAGCATAATCCATAATAGATCCTGGATAAGTTGGATCACCAACGATATCAAAATTTAAATGGGTAAAGTTGGCGTATGAATTATTTCCACCAATTGGTCCGCCAATGTACGGGTCCTTGTTATCCGCGAAATAATCATCTAAACGAGGGTCGTTTAGAGCAACCAACTTATCTAAAGATGTTTTACCTGCAATGTAATCCTCTCTTCTGTTTTCAGTTTCAAAAAGATTGTAAATAGGGTTGTTGTTCGCTGTAGGCGATGATTCATACCTAATGATAGTATTGTCATCGTTAGAAGTGAATACGCCGGCATCTACAGCTTCTTTGACGGTGGTACTTGCCAATGTAGGATTTACATCGGCTATACGCATACCCAATCTCAATTTTACGGAATTGGCCAATTTTCTCCAGGCGGTTACATCACCGGAATAAAAAATGTCATTAGAGCCAAAAGATTCCCCACCGTTGGCCAATGCGGCTTGTGCAGCGGATATTCTAGAGATTAAATCCGTATAGATGGTGGCTGCATCATCATATTTTGGAAATAGGTTGTTAATGTCCGCAGCTTCGCTATAAGGTACATCACCGTTCAAATCTACAAGGTGTTGAAACGTATAGACTTTAATAGTTTCGATAATGGCCAATTGATTGCCTCTGGTAACGGCATCTAAAATCTCATCTTCCTCTATCAATGCCTGAGCGGAATTAAGATCATTGATCACATTGTTATAATATGTAGTCCAATAGGCCTGTGAAGGATCTCTACCAATAATTAAGTAGTTAGACTCATCAATATAGGTGGCCTGTGCCCAATGTTGCGCCCAAAGTCTAAATACGTTGGAACCGCTTATCGTTGTGATTCTATCTGCCAAATTCTTTTCTGCATTGGCCACTAATGTTTGTGGTGGGACTGCAGTTGGTAATTTGGGGTCGTTATTATAATCTGTAATATCTTCTGTGCAACTAGACAACAATATGCCTGCGGTTGCTAAAATTAAATATATATTCTTCATCGTTCTCTTGTTTAAAATTCCAATTTAATGTTAAAACCATATTCCTTAACCGAAGGATAAGCCCCAATCTGGAATCCTTGTAAATTACCTGCTCCAAAGCTTTGTTCTGGATCTGCATATGGAAGGTCCTTACTAATGATCCAAAGGTTCCTACCTACCGCTGTGAAAGAAACGGCCGTAAATGGAAGGGCGTCAACAAATTTCTTAGGTAATGTGTAGCCTAAAGTAACCTCCCTTAATTTTACATATGAGGCATCATAAACAAATTGTGCATCCGGTGCGTTACCATATCGTCCATAAGGGTTTTCGTAAGTTGTAAAATCTGCCCTTACCGTATTTGGAGAACCGTCTGCCTGCACCCCTGGTAATATTACACCACCAGAAGTATTGTCATTGGTTACAGGGTCTCTTAACGGATTGCCCAAATCATTTAAGCCAGCTGTAACATCATAGATACCTGTAGCCATACCAAAATAGGTATCACCACTAAATACGCTGCCACCTTCCTGAATATCGATCAAGAAACTTAAACTTACATCCTTGTATTTAAATGTGTTGGTAAGACCTGCTTTCCAATCTGGGTTGATATCTCCCAAAATTTCTTGGTTAGACTCTGTTTTGGCGTACTGGCCATCTTCGGTAATTACTTTTTCGCCATTTAGGTAAACATAATCGGTTCCCTTAAGTGTTCCGTAGGCTTCACCTTTAGCAGCATTTAAACTTACCCCAAAAAAGCTATTGACCAAGATGTTCTGTGAATCTTGGAACAAGTTCAACACTTCACTCTTATAGGTAGAAAAGTTGATATCCGTCCTCCAAGAAAAATTTGGTAACTCAATTGCCGTAAAATACAATTGGGTCTCTATACCTTTGTTCGATACTTCGGCCGAGTTTACTACTGTATTCGTGAAACCTGTTGAAGGTGTAATCTCTACAGGTATAATGGCATCACTGGTAATCTGCTCGTAAAGTGATAGGTCAAAACCTATTCTTCTGTTCCAGAAATTCATCTCCAGACCCAATTCCTTACTAGACGTACGTTCTTCTTTAAGATTAGGATTGTTAGATGTGCCCGGGTTAGAATATAAAGTGGCACCGCCAAATCCTGCAATAGGATTAAACGTATTTAGAAGTTGGTATGAAGTTGCACCGTTACCAACTTCTGCATAGCCGGCTCTTAGCTTACCAAATGAGATTGCGTTACTATCAAAAAGATTGGAGAACACAAAACTTGCGGAAACCGCAGGATAATAAAAGGAGTTTTGTCCTTCTGGTAAAGTTGAGAAAGTATCGTTTCTCAAAGAACCTTCTAAAAACAACATGTTGTCGTAATCTATACTTGCATTTGCAAATACACCAAATACCCTAACATCTGCGTCATATTCAGAACTGGCATCAAAAACTATTGGGTTAATCGAGTTTGAAAGAGCATAAATTCCTTCCAGATTTAAACCACCATTTGTAGTTGCCGTTACATAATTGTTCTTGGTCTGTCTGTAGTTGGTACCCACAACACCTGATATACCAAATCTATCGGAGATATCTCCATTGAAATTTAAAAAGAAATCATAATTGTATTCAGAGAAATTGATATTCTTTCTAGAATATTCAGGCGTATCTATACTTCCTATATTGTTTCTTTCTTCCCTTAATTCTGCATATGTATCTACAGTAGCCCTACCAAAGATTTCTAACCATGGCAAAACATCATATGATATACTACCGTAACCAAATAACCTGTTACGCTCATCGGTATTATAATTTTCATAACGGGTAAAATATGGGTTATCCCAATACTTTGGGCCTAAGCTAGATGGGCCGGATGGGTTCCATGTTATATTTTGTCCAGTGGCAAAGTATGCATCTCGTTGATCTTTTAAATCAGTACTATTGGCCCACCACTGTCTAAAATTGGTCATGATGTTTTCAGCATCATATCCTGTACCGTACCTTCCAAGTCCAGAACTTTTGGTGTATGTTGCCTTACCGGTTACGGTAACCTTTTCATTAAGGTCCATTGTCCCGACCAAATCAACATTATGTCTTCCTATTTCACTATTTGGTAAAATTCCTGTTTGATCTAAACGGGTGTAGCTCATTCTTAAGCTACCAGTTTCAAAACCTTGGCTTACTGCTATGTTCTGTGAGCTTGTTACGCTGTTCTGAAAGATATACTCAGGACCGTTTTTCGCCGCGATCCAAGGGCTTTTTTGTAAATAAGTGTCTAATTGTGGATAGTAAGAATCCCATTGATATAACATTAGATTGGGGTCAAAACGTAATCCAAAAGAGCCATCTTCACCGGTTGGTGGCGTAATGTCCTCTATACCGTCACCATCAACATCGATAGAGTCGATGTAACCAGCACCGTAAAACGGACCGTAACCTTGACCATACTCTTGTTGAAAAATTGGAAATGTATCCTTGTCATATTTTCCAATATTTACGGAACTGGTAATAGATACCCCAAGTCCACTTCCTCTTTTACCTTTTTTGGTATTGATGATAATAACACCGTTTGCAGCCCTAGAACCATATAGTGCCGTTGCCGCAGAACCTTTAAGTACGTTAATACTTTCTATATCATCTGGGTTGATATCACTTGCGGCATTACCATAATCATAGCCGTCACCACCCTCTGCTTGGGATGTAGAGTTGTTCGTATCGTTGTTCAACGGAACACCATCTACTACAAATAGTGCTTGGTTGTTTCCAGTAATGGAAGAATATCCCCTTATTACAACGTTTGCAGATCCACCAAGGGTTGAACTTTTCTTAATATCCAAACCGGCAATTTTACCGGATAAGGAGTTTACGAAGTTTTGGTCCTTTGCGGTATTTACCTGGTCTCCTTGAATTTCCTGGGTGGCATAACCTAATGATTTCTTTTCCCTTGAAATACCCAATGCAGTTACAACTACTTCATCTAGCGCTTGGGCATCTTCTTCTAAAACTACATTGATTACGGAGGCCGAACCTACTTCCTTAGTTACAGTCTTTTGACCTAAGTAACTATACCTTAAACTTTGACCAGTAGATGCATTGATGCTATAATTACCATCAAAATCTGTTTGTACACCATTAGTTGTACCAATAATTAATACCGAAACTCCAGGTAATGGGAGTCCGCCTTGATCTGTTACCGTACCTGTTATCGTCTTTTCCTGCGCAAAACCAATGTGCGCTACCAAAGCGAATACAAGCATTAAAAAACATCTTGTTTTAGTTCTCATAAAATTAATTTGAGTGTTAGTAAATAAGTAAGCTTTATAAATAGTTGTATAAAGAGTCGGCCCTTTATTCTATATGATAGCTAACTCAATAAAATGAAAATCAAAAACTATAATTTTTTTGATATTGACCGACTCTATAAACCAACGGCAAAAATATGAAGGGAAGGAGGGTAGAAGGGTTGAAGCCGACCTAGGTTAATAGTAAACCGATTTAAATTAACGTTAACCTATTGCGTAATAAATTGATTTTCAGAAGTAAGTATATTCCGAAGCGCAATTGTGAAAATTTTAAAGTTTTTGAGGAAATCTTAAGAATGTACTAGCTGTTCCACGTTTTAGCCATGTAATCTTTTGGGGTCATATCCAGCCTTTTTTTAAACGCTTTGTAGAAGGAGACTTTATTGTTAAAACCGCTCTCGTAAATGAGATCTACCACCTGTATTTCTTGTTTGGATTCAATGATACTTACTGCTTCCTTAATCCTGTAATCATTGATAAGTTCGTAAAAATTTTTATTCAATTCTTGGTTTATAACTTGGGAAAGACTGTAACGATCAACATTCATGTTTTTTGCAAGTTTGGCAAGGGTCAATGTATTATCCAAGTAAATTTTATCCTTCTCAAGCAAATCTTCAAGTTGAGATTTTAGTTGATGGCTCATTGTGGTCGTTAATCCGGAATTCTTGTATTTATCCTTTGTTGGTTGGTCGGTATAGGTTGCGGTTATCAATTCTGTGATTACTTCTGGTTGGATCAATAGTAATGTGGCAAGAATGGAAATAAAGAGTATAAAATAGACCGCTATAAAGTATTTTGAGATGTAATCAAAGGCATAAATATGCTCAAATCCTGCTCTTGTAACTAAAAACAAAATCAAGATCAATATAAATACCATTAATGTTTTAATCCAATTTTTGGAATTTTTCTGCATTATGGTTTTATGGTATTTGAAAATGTTAAATATTAAAATTAGATAGATGAGTAAATGCACGGTCTTAATCCAATTATCGTTGATTATAAAACTAATACTATCCAAAAAAGCATTTTCAGGCGCATGTGTGCGTACATTAAAATTTCCCAAGATTACAAGGCTAATAAGCACAATTATGAATGGAATGTAATGTAAAATGACCGTTGTATTGGTAACCCTAAGATCAATAAATTTGCTTTTTACATAAAAATATAAGGAAGGTGCCCATAGAAAAAACAATACCCTGTAAATAGCTACTGTAGGTGAATATTCAAAAAAATCTTGCCAAAATAATACCAGTTCTAAAAGCGCAAAGGAAATTGTCATCACGAAAATGCCCAGAAATATATTGCTTTTATTGTTCTTGTACTTTTTAAACAAAATTAGGGCGGTTACAATGCCCGTAAATGCAACTATGATAAATATAAGGTTGAGCAAGTGTACCTGTATGGTGTGCTTATAGTTGTTTGCAAGTAAGGTCTTATCAGGTGCTTGGACCTGTGGGTTTAAATCTAAACTATTTTCATTATCGTCCATGGCAATACTGCATAGGATTAAATATTTTTCTAGCTCTTCATTGTCCGTGAAATTTAAAGATCTTGCTTTTATGAAAAAATCATATGCAGCGTTAAAACGTTCATTTTCATACATGCAAATGGCTAATTCAAAATAATCATTTGCCGTACTATTTTTTATTTCTTTTTTTTCCAAAGAGGATAACATTAAGTTACAGTCCTCATTGGTATTGCCATTATGCCCTTGTGAAAAAACAAGCAATGGTAATAAAGAGAATACGTAAATAAAAAAGGCAAAAATGAATTTTAGCACTGTAGATACTATTTCTTAATAATTATTAATAATAAAATGAATTGATTAGGAAGTATTTCAACTTTCGCAAAAGTTGAATAAAAATCAAAATTAGAACTTTTAAATAGATAAAAAACAAAAAACCGGTGCTCCCACCGGTTTTTTAACTAACTAACTCAAAAAATAACTAACTCAAATAGAAATTTTGTATCTAATCAAATATTGCTCTTATAACTTTTTAACGTATAACTTTTAATGTTATTGTTCTGAATGTTAAATATTTAAAATTAGTCCTGTAAAGCAAATACTTTCCTTAAAATATCCGTGGTTCGTGATGATAAATTGGTTCTAATTTCTTTTTCTTCCACTTCTATCATTTTATATACTCC
The DNA here is from genome assembly GCF_007827235.1 of Maribacter sp. MAR_2009_72. NCBI lineage: Bacteria > Pseudomonadati > Bacteroidota > Flavobacteriia > Flavobacteriales > Flavobacteriaceae > Maribacter > Maribacter sp. MAR_2009_72. The sequence continues at coordinate 3,996,984 of NZ_VISB01000001.1, forward strand.
ATTTAATGCTTCTTGGGTAACGTAATCTGTTAAATCTGGATTTACATTATTAGTAAGTGGAATAGCATTGTATTTAGAAATGAGAGAATTCCATACCTTATCCGCATTTACTTTTTTAAACGAAGCATCAATAACAGGTTTAAATTTATCATAGAGTGCTGTATTAGTTCTGTTTTCCAAATACGTAGTGGCGGCATTGTCCGCTCCCAACAAAATATTTTTGGCATCGGTAAAGGTCATTTCCTTAACGGCATTTACAAAAATCGGTGTTGCTTCGGAAACGGCATCTTCAGCAGCTCTGTTAAGAACCTTTAAACCTTCATCCGCAAGATTTCCCAACCCTATATCACGCAATGTTTTATCTACTTTTTGTAGTTCTTCCGGCAATAATATCTTAACGAGTTCATTTTTGTAAAAGCCGTCTTGTGCCGTTAATTTACTCACCTGTTGTTCAATACCTTGGTCCAATGCTTCCTTTAATCCGTTTGCAATTACTTCATTGCTTAAAACGGTATTTGTTGATCCTGGCATTTGGTTGACTACTTGTTGCAACTCATTACAAGAAGCCATGAACATTACCAAAATAAGTATGCTTATCTTTTTAATCATAACTGAAAGTTAAAGGTTCTAAATAGCTTACGAGAAAATGACGGTTTTATTGTTATACACCATTGTTTTTCGTGCAATATGTAATTTTACTCCTCTGGAGAGAACAATTTTTTCCAAATCTCTACCCTTTGTAATAAAATCTTCTATGGAGTGGGAGTGTGTTACCGTAGTAACATCTTGCTCAATGATCGGGCCGGCATCTAATTCTTCGGTGACGTAATGACTTGTGGCACCAATAATTTTAACTCCCCTTTTAAATGCTGCATGGTAAGGTTTGGCACCGGCAAAGGCAGGTAAAAAAGAATGATGGATATTTATGATCTTATTTGGAAATTTGCTGATCAGCTTTTCGCTAACAATCTGCATGTATCTGGCCAGTACAATAAAATCTATATTATATTTTTGAAGAAGTTCTAATTGTTGCAGTTCTGCTTGTACCCTAATTTCCTTATTGAACGGTATATGATAAAACGGAATTTCAAATTGATCGGCAATATATCTTAAATCATTGTGATTGCTTAAAATAAAAGGTATTTCTACCGCCAGTTCCCCAGAACGATATCTGCTTAACAAATCATATAAACAATGATTGTATTTTGAAACGAATATTGCCATATTGGGCAATTTTTCGTCTGTGTGCAAACTCCATTTCATTTTATATTTAGAGGCTAGTTCCTCTTGAAATAAAGTTTTAAATTTCTCAAGATCTAAAAAATGGGTGTCAAATTCAATGACTGTTCGCATAAAAAACACATCGGCATTTTTGTCTACATGTTGGTCCAGATAAACAATGTTACCTTGATTTTTATGGATAAATCCTGTAACGGTACTAATGATGCCAGATTGATCAGGGCAATGTACTAAAATGGTAGTTTTCAATGGAAATCTAAATTAGCTTCCAAAAATAGTCCATAATTCTTAAAATTGTTGGGAAAAAGGAGAATTTACCAGGATGAGTTCAGCATTTACAAATGCTCAATTCTCCATTTTTTATAGGATTTTCTAAAACTTTTAATCTCCGCACGTAATAAGTTTATGTATTCCGTTTCCTTAACCCCATGCTTTTCTAGACCTAAACAGTAAGAATTTATATTCCTTATTATAATATTTATAAAGGAGATATGCTCCAAACGTTCATTGGTACAGTTAGAATGTTCTACCTGTGCAATTTTTTGAGGTATCAATATTGCATCGGTTAATATGGAATTAGCTATGATGTCCCTTAGGCTTTTAGATTCATATAGTCTTACAAGATCTTTGTTGAAAGTAACGTAAGACGCTATTTCCCTGCTCATTGTGCAAAGCTCCAGTGCCTTTCTGTAAATCGGTAAGTTTTTAAGACTACGATATGCCATGCTGTGGGGTAATATTAGTATATATAAAATTACATCAGTTATCTCATAATTTTCTATGGAAAGCAAACGCTTTTTGTAAATTTGCTTTAGATACATAATTTTTAAACGATAAAACTTTTGAATCCAAAGATAGATGAGTTAAACTGGAAAATCCTGAAACAGTTACAGCGAAATGCCAGGGAATCTTTTGCCAACATAGGTAGGGCCATTGGTCTTACCGCGCCTGCAGTTGCGGAGCGTGTTAAGAAAATGGAGGACCTGGGAATAATAATGGGTTATAAAGCAACCGTTTCACATGCCTTGACAGGACATCAACTTAAAGCAATCATTACTCTACGGGCATTTATGGGTAAATTGAAACCGTTTTTGGCCATTGTAGGCACTCTTGAAGAAGTAATAAATTGTTATAGGATTACCGGTAATGAAAATATTGTTATGGAAGTTGTTTTAAAGGATCAATTTCATTTAGAGAAATTTATTGACCAGCTCATACAATACGGTGAAACAAGAACGCACATAGTTTTGTCTCAAGTAATATCCAACGCTCCCATGCATAAAATTAAATAATGGTATACCTGTTAATCGACATTTTAAAATGGAATCAAAAATGATATCTTTAATAAACGATAACCAAAATTAAAAATTTGGCTAGATTTTTGATGATGAATTAAAGATGAAAAAAACACTACTCTACACTTTATTACTATCTGCAACCCTTGTCTTTTCACAAGATTTTAAATTGGTTAAAGGAGCAATTACAGAAAATTTGTTGGTTAATGATTCCATAGGAGAAACTATGGCTATTTATACTCCATCTAATTTTAGTCTAGATAAATCTTGGCCCGTAATTTTTGTGACGGATATGAGGGGCAATGCCAAATCATCAATTTCTATGCTGGTAAATTCGGCTGAAAAGGAAGGGTATGTGCTGGCCAGTTCCTATAGTCTAAACGATAGTCTTTCATTGAGCGAAAATGTTTTGATTGCAAATAGAATGTTGAATGCCATTGTCACTTCCTTGCCTATCACCAATAATAGAATGTACACGGCAGGTTTTGAAAGTGGAGCAAAATTCGCCTCTATTTTACCCACCTTTATTCCAGATATTAACGGAGTTATTTCTGTTGGGGCCACATTAGGCAGTATTGATATATTGAACGTAAGACAGAAATTTCAGTTTATTGGTGTGGTAAATAGAACTGATTATAACTTTCCGGATATGCTTGAAGAGCGTAAAGTTTTAGATAGGTTAAAGTTTCCAAATCAACTATTTGTATTTGACGGGGAGAAACATTTACCGGACGGTAATACCTTGGCTATGGCTATGAGAATGTTGACGCTGAGCAGCATGGCAAAAGGACATATTGTTAAAGACAGTACGCTGATTGCTGATACTTATTATGAACTTTTGGTGAAGGCTAACACCTTTTTTACAAATGATCAACCTATTTTGGCCAGTTACCTAATTTCTGATATTGAAAGGGTTTTAGCCCCGTTAATAACAATGGATTCGTTAAAGACAACCAAAAAATCCCTGCGTCGAAGTACTTCTTATAAAAAGGCAATTAGAACACAGAACAATATAATTTTAAAAGAAGATTTTGCTAAGGGGGATTATAGCTACTATTTAGAGGAAGATATTATAACCTATAATTACGCTAATTTGGGATGGTGGAACTATCAAATGAAAGAGTTGGACAAATTGGATAAGAGCAGCCAACTTTTTGAAAGACAGTCCTCAAGTAGATTAAGAGGATTTATAAATGCCTTAATTGCTGACAATGTAGATTACGTAGTATCTGCGGAAAAAGTTGATATGGATGCCTTGAATTTATTATATATGATCAAGACCATAACGGTTCCAAAAGAATATGAATCCTATTTAAAGGTCATAACTATAAGTGCCGGTATGGAAGATTTTGGAACGGCCCTTTTCTATTTAGAGGAACTTTTAAAAAATGGATATACCGATAAGGCTAAACTATATACCTTGGAAAATTCTGCCTTATTACGAATTACCCCAGAGTTTAATGAGTTAATAGAGAAATATTTAACGAATGCCCGTTATGATATTATTCCACAATAAGGTGTGGAACTTGACCTAGGTCCCATTCTATGACCAGTCCTTTGGCTAAGGATTTAGCAATTTCTTCTCCGTATAAATATTGGCAGAGGTACAATGCGGCGTCAAAGCTTTTGGCCCCTCCGGCAGAGGTAATATATTTGCCGTCATGAACAAATAAAACACTATCCTGAACTTTTAAATGGGGAAACATTTTTCTGTAAGATTCAATATCGCTAGGAAATGTTGTAGAGGTTACTTCATCTAAGATTCCTGTTTTGGCCAACGGAAAGGCACCATCACAATGACTGGTGACAAAAAGTGCGTTCTCATCTATTTTTTTTATAAAGTTAAGAAGTGTGGTGTCATTTAAATCAGAATCCATATGGTGTTCTGCACTAGGGACTACCAAAATATCTATTTTAGGTAAAGTGTCCTTTGTATAATCAAAGTCTGGCAGGATCCTAACCCCTTCAAAAGTTGTAATGGGGTCTAAGGTGTTAGCAACGGTAAAAGTATTCATAACCTTAATATTTTTTCTGAATTTGGTATGTTGAAAAATATCAAAAGGGGCAGTGAATTCTGTATTATATGTGCCATTCATAATGAGAAAGGCAACATTGTACCCATCCGGGTCCATGGTGGGTCCTTTGGTCTGTTCCAAGGCGGTACTTGCTGTAACTTTTTTTTCTGAACAGCTTAGCATAGTAGCCAGTAAAATGGTCAAATAAGTAAAGTGTGCAATTCTCATTGTTTCTAGCATTTTGGGGTAAAGTACAACTATAATCAAAATCTTAAAATGAATTAATTGTATTTTTGAAGATTAAATTAATACCAATGAAGCATTTTTTTACTTTTCTGTTAATTGCAGTTTTATGTTCATGTAGACAAGAAAAAAAATACCACGATGAACAAAAAGTGGCAGTGGAATCTATACAGTCAGACAAGTTGATGGACATATTAAAATTTCAACAAAAATTGAATGCAGAATTCAAAGATCCGGAAACGTCTCCTTTACCGGATAGATTTAGGGCAGATTTTGAAACATTGGATTTTTTTGAAGCTGATACCGCCTTTGTAATAGAGGCCGATTTTATTAGAACGCCAGAAGCATTACCATTTTCAATGCCCACTACCACTGATCGTATTTCTACGGAAGTATTATATGGTATTGCCAAATTTAATCTAAAAGGAAAAGTGTATGAATTGGAAGTGTACCAGACCCCTGAGTTAATTGCCCAAGAAAAATATAAAGATTACTTATTTCTTCCCTTTACCGATGCTACAAATGGTATGGAAACATATGGTGGCGGTAGATATCTAGACCTAAGAATTCCTAAAGGAAATAAAATTGTTCTGGATTTTAACAAAGCGTATAATCCGTATTGTGCCTATAACAAAAAATATTCCTGTCCTTTGGTGCCATCTGTAAATAATATTGATTCAAGGATAGTGGCCGGGGTAAAAGATTTTGTAAAAAAATAAAATCCCCTAACGTGCTGTTAGAGGATTTTAGTAATTATTGTTCTTTATTTGCTTAGTCGAAAGAATAGATTGCCGCTAAAGTAAAGGATGCTAGAGAATTTGTTGGGTCAGTTGCATTACCAAAAGGTTCTACATCATTGCCCCAGCTATCTAAGCGTACCTCTGGTTTGATTATTAAATTACCTGTTGTGTAGCTACCTGTTAATGTAGCGGCAAGAACAGGTGTATCGTCTAAACCTTCTTGTGTAAAGGTCATATATTCACCCCTTAGACCGATGGCAAAAGTTTCTGAAGTGGTAAGTTGAGGATAAATTGCTAAACCGTAGAAACCGCTTTCAGTCTCTGAGTTTTTATTATATGCAGCGTTTATGCCAAAGAAAAAATCATCAGATACATCAAAACCACCAGTATAATCAATTTCGAAACCTAATCCATCATTTTTACCACTATCATAGTATAGATTTAAGAATTGGCCATAAAAACCTAATTGACCACCTAAAGAATATTCCCCAGTTCCCGTTATATCATTGGTATCCCATGGGTTCATAACGCCAAGCATTAAACTAACATCATCAGATAAAGTAAAATCAGCTTTTAAACCAACATGTGAAAACGGTCCGTTCGAAAATAGATGCGAAACACTATAGTTAAAGTTCGCTGCTGGAGCAATAACTTCATATCCTAGAAACGTATTAAACCTACCAATGGTTAAAGTAGTTCCTTCAGACACATTCCAATATGCATAAGCCTGATTAATAATACCATTCAACACATCATTATTAAATGTCGCTTCTGTTCCTCTTGGACCAAAAACTAAATCTACTACAAAGCCTGTGTTACCAGTTTCATAAGTACCTATAATATTTGCCATACCTAAAGCAAAACCTGTTTGGTTAGCAAACGATGTAAATGATGAAGACTCATCGACACCTGCTTCATTGAAAGTTGTTCTATAATATGTATCTATAGAACCACTAAGGCTAAGTGCACTCTTCTCTTCTTCTTGTGCAAAAATACCGGTGGATACAAGTGCAATACCTGCTAAAAAAATATTTTTTACGTATTTTGTATTGATAATCGTTTTCATAAGTTTTTGATTTAAACCTCTATTGAGGATGAATTAATTTTGAGAAATTTTTTATTGAAAAGGTTATGTAACGGAGCGTTCTGCAAAACGCTCCGTATTTTTTTTAGTGTTGGTTCATTCTAAAGTCTGCATAAGCATCCATTCCATGCTCATGAATATCAAGCCCTTCAACTTCTTCTTCTTTAGCAACTCTTAGACCTATTGTCGCTTTTAGGACAACTAGTATTATTCCGGAGGTAACTATGCAGAAACCACCTACAATCAATACTCCATATAACTGGGTCATGAACTGTGCACCACTGGCCATGCTACCAAAAATACCAACGGCCAATGTACCCCATATACCACAGATTAAGTGTACGGCAACAGCACCTACAGGGTCATCCAATTTAAGTTTATCTACCAATGCCACACCAAGTACAATGATTATACCGGCTAAAAGACCAATAATCACAGCTTCGTTAGGAGACATTAGATCTGCTCCGGCAGTAATACCTACCAAACCACCAAGGATACCGTTCAAGAACATGGTCAAATCTAAATTCTTATATAATATGGTAGAAGTGATCATTGCGCCAAATCCACCTGCAGCTGCAGCCAAACTTGTTGTAACCAGAACCAATGAAGTTAATTCTGGGTCTGCGGACAATACGGAACCACCGTTAAATCCAAACCATCCTAACCATAATATTAGTACACCGGCAGTGGCCAATGGAATATTATGTCCAGGGATTGCATTAGGCTTGCCATCCTTGCCAAATTTTCCAATTCTGGAACCTAATAGGAATATGGCTACCAATGCGGCCCATCCACCAACAGAGTGTACCAATGTAGAACCGGCAAAATCATAGAATCCCCAAGAATCCAAGAATCCGCCACCCCATTTCCAAGCACCTACTATAGGATATACTAAACCTACATAGATTACCGTGAAAATCATGAAAGAACCTATTTTAATACGTTCTGCAACAGCACCGGAAACAATTGTTGCCGCCGTAGCTGCGAACATTCCTTGAAAAAGGAAATCTGTCCACCACGTGTAACCACCATCGGCATAATCTGGAGTCATGCCTCCTTCTGGTGCAGCAATTCCAAATCCTGCGAACTTTAAAATTCCCATGTCCCCATCTTCAAAACCAGGGTACATTAAGTTAAATCCAAATGCGTAATAAAGAAGCAAACCACCCGTTATGATGAAAATGTTCTTAAACAAAATATTAATTGTGTTCTTTTGTCTGGTCAATCCAATTTCTAAGAAGGCAAACCCGGTGTGCATGAAGAATACCAATGCGGTAGCCAACATCATCCATACGTTGTTTGCTGTAAATAATCCTGCGTCCATCTTTTTTTATTTTTAGTTAGTGTTTTCGTTTTAGTTGATTCCTGCCAATCCTTTTTCCTTAGTTCTAATTCGGTAAGCTTCTAGTACTTCGGATACAAATATTTTACCATCACCCACATTACCGGAGTAAGCAGATTCTAAAATGGAATTCACCGTTTTTTCTAAAAAGTCATCCGATACTACAATAGATAAGTACCTACGCTGTATATCTGTAGTACTATACGAAATACCACGGTATACATGACCTTGCTTTTCATTTCCGACCCCTGTTACGTCCCAGTAACTGAAGAAGTTAACCTCTATTTGATGTAATGCCTCCTTGACATCGTCAAATTTTGATTTTCTGATAATTGCCTCGATTTTTTTCATTTGACTAAGTTTTTAATATTGCCAAATATATGTTAAATTGAAGTATACCCTAATTTTTTATGGGGGTGTTTAGTGATTTTTATGAGTATCGCAATTTATACCCCTATATTTTTAGGGTATGTCTATTTGAAGTGATTTATTTTACGGATAGTGGTTTTGAAGTTATTCTTAAAAAAGGCTTTTTTAAATTATTTGTCAGAATTTTAGCAAATAACCTGACGATTGTGCATTAAAACACGATTTTGCTAAAAAAAAATCAAAAAAATAAAAATACTTGGTGCTAATGTTATTTTTATAACATCTTGCTTATGTATATTCCTAAAGAAATGGCCAAAATGCCAATTGCTACACTTAACCCCATATAAAGTGAGGCGTATAAAAAAGAAGATTCCTTAAATAATAAATTGCCTTCAAGAGCAAACGTGGAAAAAGTTGTAAATCCACCGCAAAATCCTGTAGCTAATAATAAAGTTTGGTTTTGGGTAAGATAATTCTGTTTTAAGGAAATGCCGATCAATAGACCAATTAGAAGACAGCCAATAATATTGACCAAAAAAGTACCTAAATAAAAATTGGAGTAATAAGGGTTTAGTGTTTTGGAAATATAGTAGCGTAGAATACTACCAAATCCTCCTCCCAAAAAAACTAACAAGAATTGTTTCATACCTTATAAAGGTAAAAACTATACTGCTTTCTTGTAGCTAGTTGTCAATAAATCTAAAGGATAGATTACAGAAACAGGTTCGTTGGATAATTTTTTGGTAGATGTCTTGGATTTTTGAGAAACACTCAATAGACTAACTACTACCATTGCCAAATTAATACCTATTAAAATTATAAAGATTGTAAGAAATGTCATCATAATTAATTGCCCTTATGTATGAATAACGCAAAATTACATTATTTGTTATACTAACGGTGTAAAAAGCGTTTTTCTGTTGTAAGAAGGCCAATTTTTGTGGTGTAAGTAAAATATTAACTAATCGTTAAGTAAATATTTAGTACAAAGCAGTGATATTATGAATAGTGCAAAGAAAATGCCAATCCATTTTACGCCCTTGAAATTTTTTTGATGATGTTTGCGGTCTTTTTTATATGATAAGATGATAATAATGGCAAAAACTATTGCGAAAGCGATTGCAAAAACAATTTGTCCCGTGCTGAACATATTCCCTATTTTTACACAAAGCTAATAGAAAACCACTGAATATATATGAAAAATAAACTTAAAGCGGTCAAAGAATTCCATAACTCGTTTGGCTTGGGTGTTTCTGAGAAAATGCGTGCAAATTTAGGTGATGCTAAAAACTTGTTACGTTACAATTTAATGGATGAGGAGAATAAAGAGTATCTGGAAGCCGCCAAAAATAATGATCTTGTTGAAGTTGCAGATGCACTTGGTGATATGTTGTATATATTATGCGGTACAATCTTGGAACACGGTATGCAATATAAAATTGAAGAAGTTTTCAATGAAATACAACGAAGTAATATGAGTAAATTGGGTGAGGACGGCAATCCTATTTACAGGGAAGATGGTAAAGTTCTAAAAGGTCCTAATTATTTTAGTCCGGATATTGCTACAATACTTAAAAAATAAAAAGGGGCCATTTGGCCCCTTTTTTAATTTCCTACTTTATAGCGCCATCCAAATTTGTCTTCACTTTTATTATATTGAATGTCGGTTATTATTTTCTTTAATCGAGCACCATAACTTTGTTGTAGTTCTGGTAATTCATAATCCGTATCTCTGTAGCCAAAACCGGATATTGGAGAAATTACCGCAGCCGTACCTGCACCGAACATTTCTTTTAAGGAGCCATCTTTTGCTGCTTCTACAACTTCCTTTACAGATATTTTTCTAACCTCTGTTTTAATACCTTGATCCTTGGCTATTTCCAAAATACTCTTACGTGTAATTCCATCTAGAATTCGATCACTTGTAGGGGCGGTCATTAGTGTATCATTTATTCTAATGAAAATATTCATTGCACCAGCTTCTTCAATAAATTCGTGATTGGTGTCATCTGTCCAAATTACTTGATTGTAACCTTTGTCTATGGCAAGTTGGGTAGGATAAAACTGTCCGGCATAATTACCTCCTGCTTTTGCATAGCCAACACCACCATTGGCGGACCTGGAATATTTTTCCTCAATTAATACCTTTACCTTCCCTGAAAAATAGGAGCCGGAAGGTGCACAGGCAATTATAAACTTATATTCATTGGCCGGTGAGGCATGAAATCCGTTTCCGGAAGCGAACATAAATGGCCTTATATATAATGAGCTGCCTTCTTGTGTGGGTATAAAGGCCTTGTCCAAATTTAATAAGGTAATTAAACCCTCCATAAAATATTCTTGGGGAATTGCAGGAATACACATTCTTTCTGCGGAAATGTTCAGGCGTTTAAAATTATCCAGTGGCCTGAACAAAAATACATCCCCATTATCGTCCTTATAAGCTTTCATTCCCTCAAATATGGATTGTCCATAATGAAAGATTTTAGAGGATGGGTCTAAAGTAATTGGTTGATATGGAACAATGGTGGGAGTTTCCCAGACACCATTTTTGTAGGTGCAGACAAGCATGTGGTCCGTGAATACGGAACCAAAAGCCAGATTATCAAAATCAACTTGGTCAATTTTTGAATTTTTTACCTTTTCTACAATGATGTTTTTAGTTTCAATGCTCATAAAATACGTAACTTTAGTTGAATAAAATTAAACAAATATCGCTATTGGTCCTTCTTTTTTAGATTAAAATTGACCAGATTTGCAGGGAATTCATCATTTTTAAGGTTTATGAAAGGATTTAACATTTTACTTGTATTATTATTTGGGATATTTTCTTGTCAAGCCCAGCAACAAAAGCAGCTCCGTTTGTCTAGTGACAATCAAAAAGTTACATTTCTAGGGGATTCCTTTGAACTTAAGGACATAAAATCCTCTGAGGAGATGATGTCATTATATAAAGGTATGGCTGTTACGGATACGTTGAACATAACCATTAAATCTAAAGTCAATGAGGTTTGTAAGGTAAAGGGTTGTTGGATGGTCATTGAGCTTCCGCAGGGAGAGCAGGCTATGGTTCGCTTTAAGGATTATGGATTTTTTATGCCAAATGATATAGTAGATAAGTCCGTAGTGATGAACGGTTTAGCCTTTGTTGAGGAAATGAGCGTTGATGATCAAAGACATTATGCAAAAGATGCAGGTAAGGATGAAGCTGAAATTGCCGCAATCGTAGCTCCTAAAAGAACATATAGTTTTGAAGCCTCTGGAGTAGTTATTCCCAATTAATTTGAAAAGGGAAATTATTACTACGGCAGATGGTTCAAAAACCATACAGATAAAAGAATGGAACGAACAGTACCATTCTAAACACGGAGCTATTCAAGAAGCCTATCATGTATTTATCCACTCCGGATTGCACCTCTTTAAAAATTGTGATCTTAATATTTTGGAAATAGGTTTTGGCACAGGTTTAAATGCCTTGATTACCCTCATGGAGGCAGAACACCAAAACCTTAGTATTGACTATACCGGTGTTGAGGCTTATCCGGTCTCCAAGGAAGAGATAGGACAATTGAATTATCTAAAGGAACTGAACGCACTGTCCTTTACCAAAATGTTTAATGAGATGCATGCTTCCCCGTGGGAAGAGCTTATACCCATTTCCCCAAAATTCAATCTTAAAAAGCAGCAAAAGGATTTTAAGGACATAAAGGACATTGCGCAATATGACCTTGTGTATTTTGATGCTTTTGGCGCTCGTGTTCAACCTGAATTATGGACCGTTGATATTTTTGAAATTATGCTCAAGGCTATTAAGAAAGGGGGCTATCTGGTTACTTATGCAGCAAAGGGTAGCGTAAGAAGAGCTATGTTAGAAGTTGGTTTTTTAGTTGAAAGATTACCTGGTCCACCCGGTAAAAGAGAAATGTTGAGGGCTAAAAAACCATAAATTTTAAGTATAAACCAATCTACTTTATTTTCAATCTTTTGAAAAGGCCAATGCATTGAACAACAATGTTAAATCCAAATTAAATAGCATATAAAGAAGCATCAAAAGGAATACCTTTATGATATGAAAGTATTGATAACAGGTGCAACGGGTTTGGTCGGTAGCGAGTTGGTGTCTCAATGCCATGAAAAAGGATATGATGTAAACTACCTTACTACAAATAGGAATAAAATCATATCTAAATCTAACTACCAAGGTTTTTATTGGAATCCTGAAAAGGATGAAATAGATAAAGATTGCTTACAGGGCGTATCCGTTATCATTAATTTGGCAGGTGCAAGCATTTCTAAACGATGGACTTCCAAATACAAAAAGATGATTTTGGACAGTCGCGTAAATTCATTGGAGCTGTTAAAAAAGACGCTGAAAAATACTTTTGACCACAAGGTTACTTCGCTTGTATCGGCCTCCGCAATAGGGGTGTATCCAAATTCATTAAGTAATTACTATAGTGAGGATGAACAAAAAGTAGATGATAGTTTTCTGGGCCGTGTAGTAGAGGTTTGGGAGGAAAAGGCTGATGAATTCAAACAATTGGGACTTACTGTTGCCAAGGTAAGGATTGGTTTGGTTATGTCCAATAAAGGAGGTGCATTGCCGCAAATGGCAAAACCTGTCAAGTATTTTGTAGGTGCCGCCTTTGGAAGTGGAGAGCAATGGCAGTCATGGATACATATCGCTGATTTGGCCAGAATTTTTGTACATGTTGCACAATATGAATTAGAGGGCGTTTTTAACGGTGTGGCACCAAACCCTGTTACCAATACAAAGCTGGTAAAGGAAATCGCCAAAAATTTGGAAAGACCTTTGGTGTTGCCCAATATACCTAAATTTATAATGTATACGGTGTTGGGAGAGATGGCCTATTTACTTTTTGCCAGTCAGCGTGTTAGTAGTAAGAAAATAGAAGAAGAAGGCTATGTTTTTCAATATGCCAATATCTGTCATGCACTTGCGGATATCTTTAAAAACGATTTGGAATGTGTTGATTCAAAAACTAATATGACAAAAGAGTTTGTGTCCTGATTACCTAATGTGATTAATTTCTATAGTATGAATCCGCTTTTTGGCGGATTTTTTTTTAAACTTTTGTGACATTTTGACATTTTTAAAGAATTGGCAGTACTTTTGCCTGCTTTTAAACGGCTATTTAAATATTAGGAAAAATATGAGTGATAAAGAAAACACTTTGGATGATGAATTCTTGGAAAATGAGATTCAAGAAGATGATATAAATGAGCAAGAAGCAACACTTGAAGATGTGGAAAATGTTGAGGAGCGTACAGAAGAAGAGGTGCTAAGGGAAGATTTGGCTAAAGAAAAGGATAAATTTTTAAGGTTGTTCGCTGAATTTGAAAACTACAAAAAACGTACTTCAAAAGAGCGAATGGATTTGTTCAAGACTGCCGGTCAAGAAGTAATTGTGTCGTTATTACCTGTATTGGACGATTTTGACAGGGCAATGAAAGAATTGGCAAAATCTGATGATGAAGAGATGTTCAAAGGTATTGAGCTGATTAATGTAAAACTTAGGGAAACATTAAAATCCAAAGGATTACAAATGCTTGAGGTAAATACGGGTGATGTTTTTGATGCTGAAATACATGAGGCAATTACACAGATACCTGCACCGGATGAAAAAATGAAAGGTAAGATCATTGATGTCATCGAAAAAGGTTTTTCATTGGGTGACCGTATTATTAGACATCCAAAAGTTGTAGTAGGAAATTAAAAAATTGGCATGAAGGAAGATTATTATGAGGTATTGGGCATTAGTAAGAGTGCTTCTGCCGCTGAAATAAAAAAAGCATACCGTAAAAAAGCGCTGCAATACCACCCGGATAAAAACCCAGGTGATAGTGAGGCAGAGGAAATGTTCAAAAAGTCTGCCGAGGCTTATGAGGTTTTGAGCGACCCGGATAAAAAAGCACGTTACGACCAGTTTGGACATCGCGCCTTTGAAGGTGGCGGCGGTTTTGGCGGCGGCGGTATGAATATGGATGATATCTTCAGTCAGTTTGGTGATATCTTCGGAGGCTTTGGTGGCGGTGGCTTTAGCGGTTTTGGCGGCGGTGGCGGTCAACGCAGGACCAAGGGTAGTAATTTGCGCATTAGGGTAACCCTTAGTTTGGAAGAAGTTGCCAATGGTGTAGAGAAAAAGGTAAAGGTTAGAAGAAAGGTTCAGGCAGAAGGTGTAACCTATAAAACATGTAGTACATGTGGTGGTAGGGGACAGGTGACCAAAATACAGAATACCATCTTGGGGAGAATGCAGACCGCAGCGGTTTGTAGTGCATGTGGCGGTAGTGGTCAAATTTTGGACAGTAAACCAAATGATGCGGATGCCCAAGGACTTAAGGTTACGGAAGAGACAGTTTCCATAAACATACCTGCCGGTGTTGAGGATGGTATGCAGCTTAAAGTACCCAATAAAGGTAATGATGCACCGGGCAATGGTGTGCCTGGAGATTTATTGGTGGCTATTGAGACCCAGGAGCATAGTACCTTAAAGCGTGAAGGAGACAATCTTCATTATGATCTTTATGTGAGTATTTCAGAGGCAGTACTGGGAACTTCAAAGGAAATAGATGCCGTTGGCGGTAAAGTACGCATTAAGTTAGAACCTGGTATACAGTCCGGAAAAATCTTGAGATTACGAGGTAAGGGGATTACTAGCCTGAACGGTTATGGTTCTGGAGATTTGTTAGTACACGTAAATGTATGGACGCCAAAAGAATTGAATAAGGAACAACGTGAGTTTTTTGAAAAAATGAACGGCAACGATAATTTTGAGCCTAGACCGGAGAAATCTGACAAATCTTTTTTTGAAAAAGTTAAAGATATGTTCTCTTAGGTATTTTAGATTGTTTTTAAATAAAAAACGTATATTTGAGATAATATTGGGCAACCAATATTAATTTTCTTTTTCATAGCAATTTTTTTCCCATCCTTGATTTATTGAGGGTGGGTTTTGCTTTTTATAAGGTTGCTGTTTATCAATTATTTAGCATAAAATATTTGACTATAAAGGATTCATAAAGAATATAGGTAGTCAAAACAATTCAATATCTTTGAACAAATTGCTTACATGAACAACATTTTGGTAGCTACTAATGTCACAAAACGCTATGGTGACCATTTAGCTTTAAAAGACGTTTCCCTAGATATTCCAAAAAACAGTATTTATGGATTGCTTGGCCCTAACGGTGCCGGTAAGACTACCCTAATACGTATCATTAATCAAATAACCTATCCTGATCAAGGGTCGGTTTTTTTTGATGGGGAACCTTTAAAACCGGAACATATTGCACAAATAGGATATTTGCCAGAGGAAAGAGGTCTATATAAGAGCATGAAAGTTGGGGAGCAAGCTCTATATCTTGCACAGTTAAAAGGTTTGTCCAAGGCTGAAGCAAAAAAACGATTGAAATTCTGGTTTGAAAAATTGGAAATTGGTGATTGGTGGAATAAAAAGATACAGGAACTATCCAAAGGTATGGCCCAAAAAATACAATTTGTTGTAACTGTCCTCCATGAACCTAAATTATTAATATTTGATGAACCATTTAGCGGATTTGATCCTATCAATGCCAATATAATCAAAGAACAAATTTTGGCATTAAAGGAAAATGGGACCTCCATAATATTTTCTACACACCGTATGGAATCTGTGGAAGAGTTGTGCGAGTATATAGCATTGATTCATAAATCAGAAAAAATTCTGGATGGTAAATTGTCAGAAATCAAAAAAGCCTATAAGAATAATATTTTTAAGATAGGATTGGAGAGCACGGGTGCCAATGGTTTGTTAGAGGACCTACAACAAAAATACAAAGTCTTGACCCATGAATATGACAGTAAAGAGAGCCAATTGAATATTTCCGTTCAATTACCCTCTAATGATTCTAGGGAAATTTTAAATTATTTAGGTCAAAAGGCCAATGTAAATGGTTTTGTAGAAACCATTCCATCGGCTAATGATATATTTATTCAGACCATCCAAAAAAGAAATTTATCCCATGAATAAATTGCCGCTGATAATTAAAAGAGAGTATTTGGCAAAGGTTAGAAACAAGTCTTTCGTAATCATGACATTTTTAAGTCCAATTTTAATGGTGGGCATGATTTTGTTGATTACCTATCTAACCCAGTTGAACGACAATGAGAAAAGAATAATTGCGGTCTTGAACGAAAGTGGGTATTTTGCTAATGAATTTGTAGCCACTGAAGCTACTTCCTATGTTAATTTTAGGGATATTTCTTTGGCTCAGGCAAAAGATTCTACGCTAAGCTTGGGATATTATGGATTGGTATATTTACCGGAAGAACCCAATTTGGAGCGTGTGGCGCAACGTGCATTTTTTTATAGCAAGGATGCGCCAAGCGCATCGATACTAGAAAAATTGGAAAATGTGATCACCAGTAGATTACGACAGGAGCGTTTAAGAGAACTGGGTCTCTCCCCAAAAGAATATGCAGAAATGGATCGTAGCTATAACCTTAACATAGAGACGTTTGATGGGCTGCAGAATATTAAGGGAATCAATGAGATTAAAGCGGTAATAGGTGGCGCATTCGGTTATTTAATAATGATGTTCATCATTATCTATGGAGGATTTGTAATGCGTAGTGTCATAGAAGAAAAGACCAGCCGTATTATTGAAGTCATTATATCATCCGTAAAGCCTTTTCATCTAATGATGGGTAAAATTATTGGAACCTCGTTGGCGGGTATTACCCAATTTGGTATTTGGATCGTTTCCGGTGTAATTTTGTTGTTCATTGGCTTGGCTATTTTTGACATTGATCCTTCTGCCTTGACAAAAGGGGGTATGCCACAGACCATGGGCAATGGTACAGGTATGGATGTAGATAGCGTTACCCAAAATATTCAACTATATGCCCAGGAAATTTTTGAGATTCCTATCTTGGCCATGTTGATTTTCTTTATCATCTATTTTGTACTGGGATATTTAATATACAGTTCTATTTATGCGGCTATAGGGGCAGCAGTAGATAATGAAACGGATACCCAACAATTTATATTCCCGGTAATTTTGCCGTTAATGCTGGCTATTTACGTAGGTTTCTTTTCCGTATTTAGCAATCCTAACGGTCCAATTGCGGTAGCCTTTTCCCTTTTTCCGTTGACCTCCCCAATTGTAATGCTCATGCGTTTGCCATGGGGTATTGGTGAAGGCGGCGTGCCTGTTTGGCAATTGATTAGTTCTATCTTAATATTAATAGCTACATTTATTGGTATAGTGTGGGTTGCAGCTAAAATATATAGGGTTGGTATCCTTATGTACGGCAAAAAGCCTAGTTATAAAGATTTGTTCAAATGGCTCAAATATTCTTAATGATACAAGAAGGTACCGAAAAAATAAAGGATATCATTGAAGATGATGTCTGGGGTACCATAAAGAAATTTCTTGACCTTGGTTATCAATTTGGCGAAGGAGAAAAATCCATACATATTACGGTCGGACTTCTACTTTTGTTAACCATTGCCTTTTTACTTACAAGTACCGTATTGCAGGGTATAAGAAGATTTTTTACCAGGAATATGGAAACTGATGACAAGCTTAAGTTCATCAGTATTTTTAAGTTCATTAAGTACTTGGTATATGTTGTGGTCATCTTATTCACCATGAGCGCCGCAGGTATTAATATTACCATATTGATTACTGCATCCGCTGCATTGTTCGTAGGTCTAGGTTTGGCTTTACAGGAAATTTTTCAGGATATTATCGGAGGAATTTTCATTATCGTTGATAAATCGCTCAGAGTGGGTGATATTATAGAAATAGATAATAAGGTAGGTAAGGTTTTTGAAATAAAATTAAGGACTACAAGGGCAGTAACCAGGGATGATAAGGTCATTATTATTCCTAACCATAAGTTTATAAGTGATATTGTCTACAACTATACCCAAAATCATAAAACTACCAGAGAATCTATACAAATAGGTGTCGCATACGGAAGTGATGTAGAGTTGGTAACACGGCTATTGCTAGAGGTCATAAAATCGCATCGAAATGTGTTAAAGAGTCCCAAGCCTTTTGTGATTTTTGAAGATTTTGGTGATTCTGCATTGATCTTTGTTCTTAATTTTTATATCACCGATAGTTTTTCGGTACCGCGTATTAAAAGTGAATTAAGGTATAAAATTGATGCCGAATTTAGAAAGCATAAGGTAACGATACCTTTTCCCCAAAGGGATGTCCATATTTATCAACAAGGCACTTTACGGAATGAGTAGCAGGATAAATGCTTGTAACAAGCTCTTGGCAAGAATATTTTTTTCCATTACCATGTTTTTTACATTCTATACGTTTGGCCAAACACCAGATGTTTTTAGAATAGAGTATATGTTGATGCCGGACAATAGTGCCAATGTAGAAACTTCACGTATTAAACTGGTGCTGAACGTACCTTTGGCAGTTCGTGACAAGAAAGATTATGTCGTTCTGGGGGCGGAATATAATCGGTACAATTTTGAAGTTCCGGACAATTTATTCCCTAATGCGGATGATATCAATAAATTTCATGTTGTGGATGTCAATTTGGCCTATATGTATAAGCTTAGTGAAAATTGGCGTTTGGTGGGTGTGGTTACACCAAGATGGTCCTCTAATTTTGTGGAAGAATTACAACAAGAGGATTTTAATGTCAACCTAACGGCCGGGGCGTATAAAAACATCAAGGATGTAGAGAAGCCTTATATATTGGTAATGGGCCTTTCCTATAATGGAACTTCGCCTATAGATGTACCCTTACCCTTTTTATACTTTGAAAAACGATTTCATAAAAATTGGTCCTATGTATTGGGAGCACCAAAATCCGGGATGAAGTATTTTACTAAAAAGGGACACTTTTTTCAGACTGAGCTTTTTTTGGACGGGTATTATGTAAACATTCAGAACAATATTTTGCTTCCAGGAAATAATTTGTCAACAGATGTATCATCTACGGCATTATTATTGACCCTAGGATATCAATATAAGATAACGAAAGATATGTCCGTTTACCTTATAGGAGGTCATTCCTTATTTCAGAACGGGGTATTACGTGATCAGGAAAGGAATGATATATTTACATTAAATGATGAAGCGGGGCTTTATTTTAGAACTGGCTTTAGAATTGGAATTTAAAAAAATAACAGTATGTCAAAAATTTTGGTAATTGAAGATGAAGCGGCAATTAGAAGGGTATTGGTAAAAATCCTTAGTGAAGAAAACGATGCTTATTCCGTTGAAGAAGCGGAGGATGGCCTCAAAGGAATAGAAACGATTAAAAGCAATGATTATGATCTGGTGCTATGTGATATAAAAATGCCAAAGATGGATGGTGTTGAGGTACTTGAAGCGGCCAGAAAGATAAAACCTGAGATTCCGTTTATTATGATTTCTGGTCATGGTGATCTTGACACCGCTGTAAATACCATGCGTTTAGGAGCGTTTGATTACATATCCAAACCGCCAGATCTAAATAGGTTGTTGACTACGGTAAGAAATGCTTTGGATAGAAAGGTATTGGTGGTAGAAAATAAAAAATTAAAGAAAAAGGTCAGCAAGAATTATGAAATGATCGGGGAGAGTAATGAAATCAGTACGATCAAGGGTATGATAGAGAAAGTTGCCCCTACAGATGCCCGGGTATTGATTACCGGGTCTAACGGAACGGGTAAAGAGCTGGTGGCCCATTGGATCCATGAAAAAAGTGGAAGAAGTAGCGCGGCGTTTATAGAGGTAAATTGCGCGGCCATTCCGTCGGAACTTATTGAAAGTGAGCTTTTTGGTCATGTTAAAGGGGCGTTCACCTCTGCTGTAAAGGATCGTGCGGGTAAGTTTGAAGCTGCTAACAAGGGAACAATATTTTTGGACGAAATAGGGGATATGAGCCTTTCTGCCCAAGCAAAAGTTTTAAGGGCCTTACAGGAAAGTAAAATCTCTAGGGTTGGTACGGATAAGGATATTAAAGTAGATGTTAGGGTCATTGCAGCTACCAACAAAGACTTAAAAAAGGAAATAGAAGAAGGTAATTTTAGAGAGGATCTTTACCATAGATTAGCGGTTATCTTGATACAAGTTCCAAGTTTAAATGATAGAAGGGACGATATTCCTTTGCTGATCGAACACTTTTCAAAGAAAATCTGTGAAGAACAGGGTATGGCAACCAAAACATTTTCAGACGGGGCGGTCAAACTTTTAAAAGCCTATGATTGGACTGGAAATATAAGAGAACTTAGAAATGTAGTGGAACGCTTAATTATCCTTGGTGGACAAAATGTGTCAGAGGATGATGTAAAACTATTTGCCAGTAAGTAAGATTATTTACTCTCTACAATTTTAGCACAATTACCCAATTTGTTCAATGCTTGTTGGGTAATTTCTTTTGTCCTTAAATTATAGTATTTACTACCATAGGACAAATCTGTTTTTAAAAGCTGTTGTTCGCACTCGTCAAATATTCTTTTGGCAAAAACATAAGCTTCCTTACAATCAACGGTTTCTACAACTTTGTTCAACGATATTCTATATTTTTCCAGAGACTGATCAATCTTTTCGGTTAGGCTTGAGGGCTCCTTTACTATCGTAGGAATTTTGTGTTCCGTTGGTTTTACATTAGTATTCATGGCCAAAAGATCATTTGTATAAATGCTGTTATGGGTATTATGTTCAGCAAGTACGACCATGGTGTCTTCCGTAATTGATAAAGATTTTTTTAAGAAATTTTGTGTACCGATTAATGTGGTAGATTTTGTGGCGGCTATTAAATTCTCTAGATTTTCTTCCATTTTTTCCCTTGCAAGGGTGCATCCACATTGATCCAATTGCATTTTAGATTTCTCAAGTACATTAAGGGCCTTATAGGAATAGAATCTAGCTTTGTTTATATCCTCGGTTTGTAAGGCTTCAACAATACGTGCTTTGGCAAAAGCCATGTTGGAATTTGCATACTCGCAATCTAAATTTGAGCTAAAGGAAGACAGTAATAGTATGCAGGAGGTGCAGAATATATAGGCATATTTCTTCATTGGTAGGTTTTAGGATTGTAAAATTTGGGACTTTACAACTTTAAATTTAAAAATTGTGGTGGCTAATTTCTATTATTTTCGATACAATACCCATGTAATACGATTAACGGATCCTCTGTACAAAGTCATGTGCAATAAGATTTGGTATCTATGAGATTTAAACTTTATATTTCGGTATGGATAAAATAGCAATAGATACATATAGGGCCAATGCCGATTTTAAGTTGGCGAAGGCTCCAACTTTTGAAGATTTTGGTAAAACGGATAAAGAACTAAAAAAAGAACTGGCTGTTATACGAAGGGAGTTAGGTGAATTTCAGGACACCATTTACGCCCATGACAAGTATAGCATTTTGGTATGTCTACAAGGCATGGATACTGCCGGAAAGGATAGTTTGATCCGTGAAGTTTTTAAGGACTTTAATGTCAGTGGAGTAGAGGTGCATAGTTTTAAAGTGCCTACGGAATTGGAATTGAGCCATAATTATCTTTGGAGACATTATATAGCCTTGCCCGCTAAGGGCAAATTTGGGGTCTTTAATAGAACGCATTATGAAAATGTTTTGGTGACTAGGGTTCATCCGGAATATATCTTAAACGAACATATACCGGGCATTCACTCCGTGGAGGACATTGACCAGAAATTCTGGGACAAAAGATTTGAACAAATCAATGATTTTGAACGGCACTTGGCGGAGAACGGAACATTGATCTATAAGTTCTTTTTAAATCTATCCAAAGAAGAACAACGTCAACGATTATTGCGCAGGCTTGCCGTTAAGGATAAGCATTGGAAATTTTCTCCGGGAGACCTAAAGGAAAGAAAGTTGTGGTCCGTTTATCAAAAATGTTACGAGGAGGCTATTTCAAGAACTACAAAAGAGCATGCTCCCTGGTTTTCCATACCCGCAGATAATAAAAAGGCGGCAAGGGTAATAGTAGCGTCTATCCTATTAAAATCGTTAAAAAAATATAAAGATATCAAGGAGCCTATGTTAAGCGACAAAATTATGGCTAATTTAGATTCCTATGAAGAACAACTACAACGTGAGGGTTAAGCTTTTCTGTTTATTGGTTTTTATTTATGCAGGTAGTTCCAATGCACAGCAAAGCGATCAGGAACAAATTAAGGCTTTTTATGATACGGCTTTGATCAATGGAACCGGTTACAACTGGTTGAATTACATTTCCAATCAAATAGGTGGCAGGTTGTCAGGGTCTGTGCAGGCCCAACAGGCAGTTGATTATACCAAGTCGCAATTAGATTCCCTTGGGCTGGACAATGTATGGCTGCAGCCTGTAATGGTCCCAAAATGGGTTAGGGGTACCCCTGAATTCGCATATTACGAAACCACTCCCGGTATGACCACCAATGTTGCCATATGTGCTCTTGGAGGGTCAGTGGCCACACCACCAAAAGGATTAAAGGCCAAAATAGTTGAAGTAACCGGTATTGAAGGTTTGGAACAGCTTGGTAAAAAAGGTATAGAGGGCAAAATCGTGTTTTTCAATAAACCTATGGATCCTACCTCCGTTAATACTTTTGATGCTTATTCCAATTGTGTGGATCAACGTTACGCAGGGGCCATGGAAGCTTCCAAGTATGGGGCAGTAGGGGTAATTGTCCGTTCTATGAATTTGCGTTTAGATGACTTTCCCCATACCGGTTCAATGGGGTATGGTGACCAACCGGTAAATGAAAGAATTCCAGCAGCGGCCATCAGTACCAATGGTGCGGAGCTATTAAGTACATCGTTAAAATTAAATCCGGACATTAATTTTTATTTCAAACAAAATTGTAAACAGTTTCAAGACGTTGAGTCGTATAACGTTATAGGGGAAATAACCGGCAGTACATTACCTAATGAAGTTATTGTAGTAGGCGGACATTTAGATTCTTGGGATTTGGGAGACGGTTCACATGATGATGGTGCTGGGTGCGTTCAAAGTATGGAAGTACTTAATCTTTTTAAGAAAACCGGATATAGGCCAAAACGCACAATCCGGGCCGTTCTTTTTATGAACGAAGAAAACGGATTACGGGGTGGTAACAAATATGCGGAATGGGCAAGTACAGGCAAGGAGCATCATATTTTTGCACTTGAAAGTGATTCTGGTGGTTTTACACCTAGAGGATTTACCATTGATGGATCGGACAATGCGGTTCAACACATAGAGGCTTGGAAGACTTTGTTTAAACCTTACCTTGTTCACTATTTTGAAAAAGGTTTTGGAGGTGCCGATATTGGACCGCTAAAAAAAATAACGAACGAGAAGATAGTCTTGGCAGGTCTACGGCCAGATTCACAGCGTTACTTTGATTATCACCATGCAGAAAATGACATCTTTGAACAAGTGAACAAACGAGAACTACAATTGGGAGCCGCTACCATGACAAGTTTAATATATTTGGTAGATAAATATGGTATAGACTAAAATTTAGAGCAAAGTTGTCAGTACCTTAAGTTGTATAAGAAATCCAACTTATTTATCCGAAAGTTTACCTGGAATATTTTCAATTTCCGATTTTGGTAAAGAGTCAGATTTCCATTTAATGCCCAATACATAATCAATTACCTTTCCAAGATACTTTTCCATGAAATTGGACAAAGGACCAGCTATATATCTTACGATCAAAAAGGATACGGTAATCATTAGGGTTATGGTGCCTACCAATATCACATACTTGTTCATGTAATCCATAAGGTTATTAAAGATGATATACCCTATACGTTGGTGCAATAAGTATAACGGATAGGTCATTATGCCCAAATATAAAAAGTAAGGTTTGTTCATCCATTTTAAACCTCCTAGGATGACTAATAACATAATACCATAAGCACCGAACATTACAGCAACTATTAAAGCTTCAGAGAACGTTTCGTTATAAATGACCATAGCCATTTTGGCATATATCAATCGGTGAAAACAGGATAATGCAAAACATACGGCAAGGGCAATGCCATTCTTGAGATTTACTTTCTTGGTTTTGTAGATATCCGCCATCAACATACCGGCAATGAAAGCAGGCGACCATTGAAACATAAGAAAGAGGTTAAGTACCTTAAAAACCAATAAGTTCTGTACTAGTGGATAAATAACGGTTAACCCTAACCATATATAGGCAATTGTTGCAATTTTCACTTGTTTATACCTGTAAAGAATTAGATATCCAAGTGCCAGAGCATAGAACCTTAATTCTACGGACATGGTCCAATACGCCCCGTCTAGGCGTTCTATATCGAAGAAATCCTGTAAAAGGGTTAAATTGAAAAGAAATTGTCCAAATGTTGCCGTAAACCTTGGGGCTCCATAAAATACGGTGACCAGATAAGTAATTAGGGCACAAAGCCAGTATACAGAAAACAGGCGTACTACACGAGATTTAAAAAAATAGGTAACCGATTTATTGGCGACCGATAATGCAATAACAAAACCACTTATTATGAAAAATAGGTCAATGAACACGGCACAATACTTTACCCATTCCCCTGCAAGTTCCAAAAAGCTCAAATTCGTTAGGTTGTCCGCTTTAAACCCCCTATATAAATAATGCACTAACATTATGCCAACTGCGGCAACAAATCGTAATAAATCAATTTGGTAAATACGTTGTTTTACAGCCATACTAAAATGATGCGTTTTGTATAAGAAAACAAACAACGCTATATTTTGAACAATAATTTATTCTTCTCGACAGAAGTATAAATAAATTGGTTCATCTTCTTTTTAATAGGATATTATAATTGGGTTTTGTTCAGCTCAAATTCACGAACGGTAAAATTTCTTTACCTTTGCCCGATATTAAAAATCAGTATAATGGAAGATGGAATTTATGCCAAGTTCAATACGAGCAAAGGCGAGATATTAGTAAAATTAACACATGAAAAGACTCCTGGAACAGTGGGTAATTTTGTGGCTTTGGCTGAAGGTAAAATGGAAAATAGCGCAAAAAGCGAAGGCGAACCATTTTATAATGGTTTAAAATTTCATAGGGTAATCCCAGATTTTATGATACAGGGTGGATGTCCTTTAGGTCGTGGTACGGGAGATGCCGGTTATAAGTTCGATGATGAATTTCACCCGGACCTTAAACATGACGCCCCAGGTGTATTGTCCATGGCAAATTCTGGCCCCGGCACAAATGGAAGCCAGTTTTTTATTACACATGGGCCAACCCCTTGGTTAGATAACAAACATACCGTATTTGGAGCTGTAGCCAGCGGTCAGGAAGTAGTGGACGCCATTGCTCAAGATGATAAGATAGATTCTTTGGAAATTGTAAGGATTGGGGAAGAAGCCGAAAGATGGGATGCGTTAAAAGCGTTCAAAGACTTCAATGCTGAAGGTGAGGCACGTTTGGCAGCGGAAAAGGCAAAGCAAAAAGCTGAACTTGATAAAGTTTCTGCCGGTTTTGATTCTACAGCTTCTGGATTACGTTATAAAATGATTCAAAAAGGAGATGGGGCAAAAGCGGAAAAAGGGAAACAGGTTTCCGTACATTATGAAGGTTCCCTATTGAACGGACAGGTTTTTGACTCTTCATACAAACGTAATTCTCCCATTGATTTTCAGTTGGGAATTGGTCAAGTTATACCGGGATGGGATGAAGGTATTGCCTTATTGCAAGTTGGTGATAAAGCACGTTTTGTTATACCATCTGATCTGGCTTATGGCGCTGCAGGCGCAGGTGGGGTAATTCCACCGAATGCTACTTTGATTTTTGACGTTGAATTGATGAAAGTAGGATAAGCTTAAATACATCTAATATAATCAACACCTATGTCTAAAGATATAGGTGTTTTTTTATGTGTAGTTTTCTAGTAAAGAATGCGCAATAAAAAAGGAATAGGCTTTACTTTTTTCTAGTAGCAAAACTTCCTAAGATCAATGCTACGTTGACAATCAATAATACCAATAGTACGGTTAAAAATATATTCATAGTTAATTATTTAAGTTTGGGGAACTACAGGTGTTTATTGGTAGATGCGTAAGGCAAGTAATGGTTGCGTAAAAAAGTATTTTTTTTAATAAAAAAACCCGATTCCATAGAATCGGGTTTCATACTATAAAAAAGTTAAATCGTTACCTAGTCAATTACCTTCACATTAACGGCGTTTAATCCTTTTTTACCTTGTTGTAGTTCAAATTCCACAACATCACCTTCTCGAACTTCATCGATTAAGCCAGAAATGTGTACAAAATGATCTTCGTTTGAACCATCTTCAGTGATAAATCCGTAACCTTTGGAATCATTGAAGAATTTTACTGTTCCTTTACTCATAATAGAAAAATTAAATATTAATTAAAGGGCAAATATAGTATTTAATTATTTAATAAGTAATATTCTTACACGTTATCTTAAGGTTAAACAAATGTGCTTAACTAATTGACTATGAACCGTTTTTTGAGCTTAAGCGGTAGGATCTGGAGTCATCCTTAGATATGGTTTAACTTCCGTTACTCCTTTGGAAAATAATTCCTTTGCATCTGCAGTTGAAATTGCAGGACTCACTACAACATCTTTACCGTTTTCCCAATTGGCCGGTGTTGCAACTTTATGATATACAGTAAGTTGCAAGGAATCAATCACTCTTAAAAGCTCATAAAAATTTCTTCCTGTAGAAGCAGGATAGGTCAAGGTAAGTTTTACCGTTTTGTCAGGAGCAATAATAAATACTGAGCGTACGGTCAAATTATTGTCCGCATTTGGGTGGATCATATCATACAGGTCAGAAACCTTTTTGTCTTCATCTGCTATAATCGGAAAATTAACGACCGTATTTTGTACTTCATTAATATCCTTTATCCATTCTGCATGGGAAGCCGCACCATCTACACTAAGCGCCAACATTTTAACATTACGCTTGTCAAACTCATCCTTGAATTTAGATGCCGTTCCCAATTCAGTGGTGCAAACCGGGGTAAAATCTGCCGGGTGAGAAAATAATATCCCCCAACTATCTCCTAAATAGTCATAAAGATTAATGGTTCCCATTGAACTATCTGCTGTAAAATCGGGTGCTTTGTCCCCTAATCGTATTGTTGCCATTGTACTTTTTTTTAAATAATGTTTTATCCTATAAAGTTACTAGATTATTAAGGGGGCACTTTAGATTTTTGGTTAAAAGTCTATTAAAATTTTTTACATTTAGCTAATGGAAGAGTTAGAAAAATTAAAGTATCCTATAGGGCATTTTGAGTGTCCAAAAGAAATATCCAAGGAAGATATTGATAGGTGGATTTCCGTGTTGGATAATTTACCGAAAAAATTGCATGAACTGGTCAAGGATTTAAACGAGCAACAATTGGATACTCCTTACCGAGACGGCGGCTGGACGGTTAGACAGGTAATTCATCACCTTGCGGATAGCCATCATCATAGTTACACCCGGTTTAAGTGGGCATTAACAGAAAACAGACCACTGATCAAGGCCTATGAAGAAAAGGATTGGAGTAATTTAACTGATGCCAAAAGTGCGCCTATAGCCCTTTCATTGAACTATTTAACCGCTATACACGCTAAACTGGTGTATATGTTGACCCATATTTCTTCTTTGGATTATCAGAAAAGTTATATTCATCCAGATGGGAACATGAATGTTTCCGTCGCTGAGAATTTAGGAAAATATGCTTGGCATAGCAATCACCACTATGCACATATCAAAAACCTAATAGATAGGAAAAAGTGGATAGATTAAATTTCCTTTGATAATACATACATTGGTTTTTCTTCTTCTATAACAATATCAAAAGGTACTTTGGTAGTTCCTACGATCATAAAATCCTGAGCTAAATAGAAATTTAATGCCTTACCTTTTTGCATGGCTTCCAAAAAGATGACTTTTTTTGATTTGGTTTTGGCCATTGCTTCTACAAATTGTAAAGCCGCCTTTCCTATGCCTTGACCGGTATATTCTTGGGTAATATATATTTTATCCAAAAAAAGGGTCTCGGTAGTCTTATAGTGAGCAAAGTTTTTATTATTTGTAAGTTTTAAAATACCAATTGGCAGGGTATGTTTCACTATTAAAAACAATTTGGTGTTCTTGTCCTTTTCCTCATTATATAATACTTCTGCGGTAAAGCTGTTTTTAATATACGTGTAGGTATCTCCGTTGGGCCAAAGATGTTTATAATGTTGATTGTAAGCCAATGTACCTACTTTAATGTAATCATCATATAGGGACGGTGTAAGTGGCTGAAAATGTAGGTTGCCCATAGTCTACTCGTAAACTAGATTTCAGATTTCCATTTAATGCCGCAACCTATACTCGGTTTTTGATTAGGATCAATCTCTTTACCGGATAATAAATTGTCCATTGCACTCCTCAGGTCCATTCCGGTTAACGGTATATCGTTACCCGGTCTGGAACCATCTAGTTGACCACGGTATACCAACTTTAATCCTTTGTCAAAAAGATAAAAATCTGGAGTACAGGCGGCATCATATTCTTTGGCAACGGACTGATCTTCGTCATATAAATAGGGGAACGTATAGTTTTCGGCTTTTGCCTTTATTCTCATATAATTAGGGGCATCTTCAGGATATTTCTCTATATCATTGCTGGAAATGGCAATAAATGCAATACCCTTTTCTTGATAGTCCTTTGCCATTTTAGTTATTTCCGGGTTCACATGAATTACAAAAGGGCAATGATTGCATATAAACATAATTACCGTACCCTCTGGACCGGTCAATGTATGAAGGTTCATGGTTTTTTGGCTTACGGTATCCAATAAGCTAAATTCTGGTGCTATGGTTCCCAAAGCCAACATGTTACTCTCTGTTCTTGCCATACAAACTAAAATTTAATCGTACTAAGTTAAGAAATTATTGAGGCTTGCTTTTACTTTACGGTATTCATACATTCTAAAACACATATATTATGGAAAAATCATATATTTCACTGTCCGTCGCTATTAAAGCATTGCAAGAAGAGGGTTATACAGAAGATTTTAATCTTTGTGATGCCGGTGTAGAGAATAAAAGTAAAAAAAGTGTGCATGCCGCCACAGATTTGGAAGTTGTTAAATTCTATCGTTTTGAGGGAATGACCAATCCAGATGACAATACTATTCTTTATGTTATAGAGACCAGTAAAGGGGAAAAAGGATTATTGGTTGATGCCTATGGTGCATATTCCGGTAATGTTCCTAAAGATCTTATTGAAAAACTTAGGCTTACATAATGCAAGAAACCATTACCTGGAACGATTTTAGTAAAATTGATATGAGAGTGGGTACCATTCTCTCCGTAGATGAATTTCCGGAAGCTAGAAATCCTTCTTATAAAATCACCATTGAGTTTGGCGATGAAATAGGCATTAGGAAATCTTCTGCCCAGATTACCTTAAAGTATAATAAAGAAGAGCTTATTGGTATGCAGGTCATTGCCGTTATTAATTTTCCTAAAAAACAAATTGCCAATTTTATGAGTGAATGTCTTATATTAGGAGCTGTAGACAATTCATCCGTAATATTGTTGCAACCGCAAATGAAGGTGCCCAACGGATTGAAAATTTCCTAATATTTGACAAATAACCTTTTAGATAACGTTCATATCAATTTTGATTCTGAATCATTGTGGGTCATGAATATGGTTTTGGGTCTAGTCATGTTCGGTGTGGCGCTAGAAATTTCAATTAAGGATTTTAAACCTTTGTGGACAAGACCTAAAGCAATTTTGGTGGGTCTGTGCAGTCAATTTATTCTGTTGCCAGCCTTGACTTTTCTTTTCGTAATTATTATAGAACCGTTACCTAGTATTGCATTGGGCATGTTTATGGTGGCCGCCTGCCCTGGGGGCAATATCTCTAATTTTATTTCCTATCTCTCAAAGGCAAATACTGCTTTGTCCGTTAGCCTTACTGCAATTGCTACCTTATTGGCAATTGCCATGACGCCTATAAATTTTCATTTTTGGTCATCTTTTTATGGTCCTGGAGCAAGCCTTATTAAAGAAATTTCTATATCACCATATGAAATGATCAAACTGGTATCTCTTTTATTGGGTCTTCCGTTGGTACTTGGTATGTTTATTAATTACAAAAAACCGTCACTTGCCATTGCTATAGCAAAAAAACTTAAAATAGTATCCTTGGTTTTTTTTGTGAGCTTGGTTTTCATAGCATTATATAAAAACCGTATAATTTTTTTGGATTATATCTACTATGTATTTTGGATCGTGGTACTACATAATTTAATTGCTTTCTCAACAGGATACGGAATGGCAAAACTATTTCGGTTGCCCGTGGAGAGTAGAAGGTCCATTACGATTGAAACAGGTATTCAGAATTCTGGCTTAGGCTTACTTTTGATTTTTACATTTTTTGATGGACTTGGGGGTATGGCATTATTAGCAGCATTTTGGGGAATTTGGCATATTGTATCTGGTTTGATCTTGGCCGCAATCTGGAATAATAAAGTAATCGTAAAAAATACTATAGCTTGAACGAATTTATGTATTCTGTTGTTAAATTTATTATTAAGACAGGTTTATATGGATTTTATAAACGGATTGAAATTAAGGGCTTGGAGCATGTGCCTACATACAAACCGGTAATGTTTTTGCCCAATCATCAAAGTGCTCTGATGGATGTTCTTCTCATTGCTACGGATTGTAATCGTAAACCTTATTTTTTGACCCGTGCAGATGTGTTTAAGGGTAGATTTCTAAAAAGAATTTTTACTTATTTTCAAATGATGCCCATATACCGGATACGAGATGGCAGAAATTCCTTATCCAATAACAATAAAATATTTAATGCCTGTGCAAAAGTTTTGGGTAACGGAAATGCGTTGGTTATTTTTCCAGAGGCAAATCATAATCTTCGTAGAAGGGTTAGACCTTTAAGTAAAGGATTTACTAGAATAATCATTAGGAGCCTAGAACTGTATCCAAATTTGGATATTCAATTGGTACCGGTGGGACTAAACTATAAAAATGCTACCCATTTTCCAGATCGGGTATCGGTCCATTACGGCAAACCAATTTCGGCAAAACTTTTTTTTGACCCCAATGATTATACCCAAACAAGTAAGGCAATAAAGGAACAAATTACTACTGCCCTCCAAAAACTGACTACCCATATTGAAGACGATGACAATTATGAAAGTCTTGTTGGTAGATTGGAATATGAAGGAATAGATCTTACGGATCCCATTGCTACAAATAATTGGGTGAAAACGTATAGTTCATCAGGCATTTCTAATCGTAGTAGTAATTCTTCTTCGGAAAATAGGGGTAAAGGCTCGTTTAGGTTTTTTTTGTATTTGTTGAATCTACCTGTTTATTTACTTTGGAAATATTGGATGAAACCAAAAGTACCGGAAGCGGAATTTATGGGAACGTTCAAATTTGCATTTGGACTTTTGGCGTACCCTGTTTATCTGTGCCTTCTGTTTTTGATATTGGTAAATATGGTAAGTGTCAAAATGGCTATATTCATTCTGGCCATACAGGTTGTTGTTTCCTTATGTTTAATAAAATATGTGCTCAGGTAGTTTTAAAAATATACCAAAATGAAAACGACCCTGAAAAGGGTCGTTGAACAATATAGACTATTAAATTGTATTAAATGTCTTCAAAACTAACATCGGTAAAACTAGAGGTGCTGCTTTGTGACTTTTCAACTTCTGGCTCTGCCTCAGTATCTTCCTTCTTGAAATCTTTCTGATGTCTTTCCGAAATAACTTCAGAACCTTTTTCATTAATAATGAAATCCATCATCTCTTCCACATTTTCCCTGAAAGCTTCAAAATCTTCTTTGTAAAGGTAGATTTTATGTTTTTTATAATGGAATGAACCATCATCATGTGTAAACTTCTTGCTTTCCGTTATCGTAAGGTAGTAATCGCCCGCCTTGGTACTTCTTACATCAAAAAAATAAGTCCGTCTGCCTGCGCGTAATACTTTGGAGTGAATTTCTTCCTGGTCTGATAAATCTCTTTCGCTCATTTCTTATGTTTAGTGTCATTATACTATCAAAAATGGAAAAAAAAACGCTATCCGACAACAATTTTCTAATTTTCTTTCTCGGACAGCTGTTTGGTGTATAGTTCCTTATAATAGCCATCCGTTATGTTCAATTCATCATGCGTGCCCTGCTGAATAAGCCTGCCGTCTTCCAATACCAAAATTTTGTCGGCATTTTTGGCAGATGAAACCCTATGACTTACAATCAAGGTAGTCTTATTCTTAGAGGCCTTTTTTAAATTGTTTAAAATTTCTTCCTCGGTCTCGGTATCTACCGCGGAAAGGCAATCATCGAATAAATAAATTTGCGGTTTTTTAATAAGTGCCCTTGCAATGGATACCCGTTGTTTTTGTCCACCGCTTAATGTAATACCCCTTTCTCCTAGAACCGTATCATATTTTTTGGAAAAGCCCATGATGTTTTCATGGACTACGGCATCCTTGGCAATAGCTATAATTTCTTCTTCAGTGGCATTTTCCTTCCCAAATTTAATGTTGTTCCTTATGCTGTCCGAAAATAAAAATGCATCTTGGGGTACCGCTCCTATAGATTCCCTTAAGTCCGTTAGGTCAATATGTTTTATAGGTTCATCATCAATTAATATTTCTCCGGAAGTGGTATCGTACAACCGTGCAACTAAATCCAATATGGTAGATTTTCCGGAACCTGTTTTACCAATAATTGCGGTGGTCTCTCCTGTATTGATGGTGAAGGAAAGGTCTGTTAAAGCCGTTATGTTGGTGTCCTCATAGGTAAAGCCTACATTTTTAAACTCTATTTTACCTTTTATATCGTGTTTATGGGTAGGGGTATTGTCCAATTCAGAAGTTTCCCTTAAAAATTCATTGATTCTTTCTTGACTTGCCGCAGCTCTTTGCACAATGGATGTCAGCCAGCCAACAATGGCAACGGGCCATGTCAGCATATTTACGTATAAAATAAATTCTGCGATCAAACCAACACTTATTTCACCCGCCAAATATTGCTTGCCACCAATATAGATGACAAGGATATTGCTTATACCGATCAACAAGATCATAAGGGGAAAAAACCAAGCATTTACTTTTGCCAAGCTAATGCTCTTGTTCTTGCCTTCATTGGCAAGGCGGGTTAAATCTTCATTGGTCTGTGGCTCCAGGGCATATGCCTTAATGACGGAAACTCCTGAAAATACTTCTTGCGTAAAAGTCGATAGAGTAGATAGGTATTGTTGTACAATGGTGCTTCGTTTATGGATGACCTTACTGATCTGGTAGATTAAAACGGATAAAATGGGTAATGGCAAAAGTGTATATGCCGCCAAAGTGGGGGCCTTAATGAACATTAATGGTATTAAAAAGGCAAAGAGCGTTAATGTCTGTATGCCGTACATGATAGCCGGACCCGCATACATACGGACTTCATTGACATCTTCACTGATCCTGTTCATTAAATCGCCCGTTCTGTTCTTCTTATAAAAATTAAGACTCAGTTTTTGGTAGTGATCAAAGATTTCATTTTTTAGGTCGTATTCAATATACCTGGAAATATTGATGATCGTTTGCCGCATTAAGAAAGTAAAGAAGCCTGATAGCAATGCGGCGCCAACAATAATAAGGATAAATTGTAAGAGCAAATCTTGAGCTTCTGTTTTTGCGATCTCCGCGTTTAAAAAACGCTCTACAACAGATATACTCTTATTTACGTAGGAGGGCATAATCAGTTGAAAAAGCCGGGCTACAATGGTAATTATGATTCCTAGAAAGAGTTTAAGCCAATATTTTTTAAAGTATTTATTAAGATGCTTAAGTTCTTTCATAGGATTTGCAAAAAAAAGAAAAATATAAATATTTGGTCAAAGATAGTTTTTTGCCCTAAAACCTAATGTTATAAATTACCTAAGATAAATGCAATTGCTATTGTGACCCTTTAAATAGATACTTACCTTTGCAGCGTTAATGAATAACCTAATTAAATAAGTTCTTTAAAATGCTTACAAGAAGGCACATTAGGGTCAAGGTAATGCAGAGCATTTACGCCCTAATTCAATCCAAGGATGATTCCTTGCAAAAACAAGAGAAGTTTTTAAAAGTAAGCATAGAGAATACCTATACGCTCTATTTACTATGGTTAGGTCTTTTTGTAGAATTACAAAAGAGAGCTGCTGATCAGATTTCCCTTTCCGCTAATAAATACATCAGCGAAAAAAATGTATATCCCAATCCTAAAAAATTTATGCAGAACAAATTGTTACTGCAAATTGCCGACAATAAGATGTTGGAAGAGGAAATTGCCCATAGAAAGTTAGATAATTGGTATTTGAACGAGGAATATGTAAAGTTGATTTATAAAGCTATCCTGGATAGTGAGGTATATCAGGAATATATGTCCATACCTAGTAGTGACTATGCATCGGACAAAGAATTTATTATGACATTGTTCAAGACCATTATTGCTCCCAACGAAAAAATATATGATTATTTCGAGGACGATAAATTAACATGGGTAGACGATATTCCTATAGTAAACACTTTTGTCTTAAAGCACTTAAAGAAAACCAAAGAATCTCATTCAGAATCTTTTTTTCTACCAAGTTTGTTGAAGGATGATGAGGATATGCAGTTTGCCTTACAACTCCTTTCCAGAACGCTTTTAAAGAATGCCGAGCTTGAAAAGGAGATAGAGGGCAAGACCCCAAACTGGGACAAGGATAGGATTGCTGAGGTTGATAGTATATTGTTAAGAATGGCAATTTGTGAACTGTTGCATTTTCCTTCCATACCGGAGCGGGTTACTATAAACGAATATCTGGAAATTGCTAAAGAATATTCTACGCCTAAGAGCAGTATATTCATTAACGGTATTCTGGACAAGCTTACCAAAGAGTATAAAACAGCAGGAAAACTCAATAAAATGGGCAGAGGGCTGTTATAAAAATATTTTATAATTTTACACTAAATCGATAAATCTAAAAAGTATGAAAAAAATAGTTTTAATTGTTGGTCTTGTATCAATGGTAGCTTTTACTTCTTGTAAGGAAAATGCTTCAAGTAAGATTAAAAGTGATAATGTAGCAGAGGCGGCAGAAAGGGATGAAGCTGCCAAAGCCGTGCCGGTTATGTCATTTGAAAAGGCAGAGCATGATTTTGGTACCATTGAGCAAGGAACACCACAAGAAACGGTTTTTAAGTTTACGAATACAGGTAATGCTCCCTTGATCATCACTGATGCAAAAAGTAGCTGTGGTTGTACCGTACCCAATCCTCCAAAAGATCCAATTGCACCAGGTGAGTCTGGGGAGTTAAAGGTAAATTTTAACGGATCGGGACAAAACCAGGTAACAAAAACAATTACGGTTACGGCCAATACGGAAAAAGGATCGGAACTTTTAAGAATCAAAGCTTTTGTAAATCCAAAAGGGGCAGCTCCATTAGGACCTGTTAAATAATTATAATTTTATACATACCAAATAATGGGTGAATTAGGACAGTTTCTTCCAATGATCTTAATCTTTGTGGTCGCATATTTTTTTATGATCAGACCTCAAATGAAAAGACAGAAGGATGAAAAGAAATTTTCGGCAGAATTAAAACGTGGTGATCGTGTAATCACCAAAAGTGGACTGCACGGGAAAGTGGTAGATTTAAATGATAAAGATTTTTCTTGTGTATTGGAAACCATGGCAGGAAAATTAAAATTTGATAGGTCTGCAATATCTATGGAGATGAGCAAAAAACTGAATGCTCCTGAAAAATAAAAACATTTTTAAATGTATTAAAAACACTAATAGTAACATTAGTGTTTTTTTTTGCTCCTAAAATCCTATATTTAATGGCATTAAAATCAACGACATGTTACAAAATAGAAGAAGTTTTATACGAAAAAGTACTGTAGGATTAATGGCAACGGGGGCATCATTCATGTTTCCAATGGAGTTGTTGTCAATGATCAGAAAAAAAGTAGGGCCAAACGATACTATAAATGTAGGATTAATAGGTTGTAAAGGTATGGGCTTTTCAGACCTTTCTTCTTTTTTGAAAATGAGCGAAATAAATGTAATGGCACTTTGCGATGTTGATGAAAATGTATTAAAATCCAGAACGGCAGATTTGCAAAAAGCAGGGATAAAAAAGCCAAAATGGTATAAGGATTACAGGGCCTTATTGGATAATAAGGATATTGATGTGGTTATTATAGGTACACCTGATCACTGGCACTGCCTACAATTAATAGATTCCCTACAGGCAGGCAAGGATGTATATTGCGAAAAACCCATAGCCAATTCCATACAAGAGGCAGATAGTATGTTGCACGGTGTCAAAAGCAGTGACCGTATGGTGCAAATTGGGCAATGGCAGCGAAGCCAGCCACATTTTGTAGATGCTATTAAATTTGTACATTCCGGAGCTTTGGGAGAAATCAGGTTGGCCAAAGCGTGGGCCTATCAAGGTTGGATGAAGCCCGTACCCGTAGTTGCGGATTCTTCGGCTCCTGATGGAGTGGATTATAACATGTGGTTAGGGCCAGCACCTATTAAGCCGTTCAATGCCAATAGATTCCATTTTAATTTTAGATGGTTTTGGGATTATGCAGGCGGATTAATGACCGATTGGGGAGTGCACCTAATGGATTATGCCTTATATGGTATGAAAGCTGGCTATCCAAAATCGGTAATGGCGTTAGGGGGTAAATTTGCCTATCCCAATGACGCTTCAGAAACTCCGGATACCTTACAGACAGTTTATGAATATGAGGGTTTTTCCATTCTATGGGAACATGCCACCGGTATTGACGGTGGAAATTATGGTAGAAATCACGGTATTGCATTTATAGGTAACAACGGCACCTTGGTATTGGATAGAGGGGGTTGGGAAGTTATTCCAGAAAAAGAATTTCAAGGGTGGGGAAAGGAAGGTATTCCTAAAATGGAAGCTGTTTCCTATGATAATAATGGGGTTAGCGGGTTGGACCTACATACTAAAAATTTTATTGAAGCGGTGAAAAAAAGGGACAGTTCCATATTAACGGCGCCATTGCAGGTCGGTTATGATGCGGCGGTAGTTTCTCACATGGGTAACGTAGCTTACAAGACCGGCAATAGAATCTATTGGGATAAGGAACAAAGGCAATTTTCTGATGCCGCGGCCAATGAATATCTTAAGGCCAATTATAAAAATGGTTATAAAGTTCCCTTTTCGTAGGGTTATTCAACGTCTTATCGGTATTTGTCATTTAGTCCTTTACCTTCTAAAATTAGCGATATAGATTTTTCAAGTCTGAACAATTTGGTTTTTTCCTGTTTGGCAGTGGCAATATAATCGGCATATTCCTTTTGCTTATACGGGCTTAAGGTATAATATGCTTTTTTTAAATCGTTGTTCTTACCCAAGGCGGCTAATAAATAGGAAGGTATTATAAGTGGGGTAAGTGTTTTTTTTTCAGGAACCAATTGCAGTCCTTTTTTTTGATTTTCTATTGCTTCCAATACATAGGATATTACGGTCTGGAAATCTATGTCTTCAACGAAGTGGAATTTCCAGTGCCGCATGGCCTTTGTTTTTACTTCTTGGGCATTTTCCAATACCTTATTGGGGTCGCTAAGATAAACCCCGTTAAAAAACCAGACTCCAAAGTGGGCCTTGAACTTGCATATGGCTACAATATTTTTGTTGCCTAACGTATAAGTGGGGAAATTCCATTTATACGTTTCTTGTAGGCCTGTTTCTAATATCAATGCCCTTAACTCATTGACCCCTATATTAAATTGATGATCTTCGGTGTAAAATTTATGTAGTAGTTCCTGCTTGTCCATTATTATCTATTTGCGGTCAGTTCACAGATTCTAACGATTACTTCTACGGCTTTTTGCATACTTTCTACAGGTACGTATTCATATTTACCATGAAAATTATGTCCTCCGGCAAAAATATTGGGACAGGGTAGGCCCATAAAACTAAGTTGGGAACCGTCCGTGCCTCCGCGTATAGGTTTTATGATGGGCTTAATACCAATGTCTTCCATAGCTCTCTGGGCAATTTCTACAATATGGAACACAGGTTCCACTTTTTCTTTCATATTAAAATATTGGTCTTTGATCTCTAAGGTTATACAATCGTCATATGCTTGATTATACTTTTTTACAATTGCCCGTATAAGTTCTTTTCTCCGAAGAAAATGGTCCATATCATGATCTCTAATAATCATTTCAATAGTGGTATTTTCAATTTCACCATTTAGGGTATGAACATGAAAAAATCCTTCCCTTCCGGTAGTTTCCTCCGGGATTTCGTGTCTGGGAAGATCTTCAATAATTTTATTGGCAATGATCACCGCATTGACCATTTTACCCTTGGCATAGCCCGGATGAACACTTTTACCCGAGATGGAAATAGTTGCACTTGCCGCATTGAAATTTTCATATTCCAATTCCCCTATTTGGCTACCGTCCATGGTATAGGCCCATTGGGCACCAAATTTTTCCACATCAAATTTATGGGCGCCTCTTCCAATTTCTTCATCTGGCGTAAAAGCTATTTTAATGGTACCATGTTTAATTTCCGGATTGTGTATTAAGTGTTCCATAGCGGTTACAATCTCCGTGATACCAGCTTTGTCATCTGCGCCTAATAGGGTAGTGCCATCCGTAGTTATAATCGTCTGGCCTATATATTGCAATAGATCATCAAAATAAGAAGAGGAAAGTATAATGTTTTTTTCTTCGTTCAGTATAATATCATGACCATTGTAATTTTCGATTATTTGAGGACGCACGTTCGTACCTGAAAAATCTGGCGATGTATCAAAATGGGCAATAAATCCTATTGTAGGTACCTCGTGCTCCACGTTGGCCGGTAATGTGGCCATTATATATGCGTTCTCATCTATGGTGACATCATGTAGACCAATACTACGCAGTTCATCCACTAACTTATGGGCTAAAATCCATTGTTTTTCTGTACTTGGGGTAGATTCTGATGTAGGGTCGCTCTGGGTGTCTATAGTGACATAACTGATAAAGCGGTCAATAATATGTTGCATAGTAAAATGGTTTTATCAAAAATAGGGTTATAAATTGTAATTTAGTAAACCTAAGTTTCTATACTATATACAATGCGGCGAACAGGTTTTTTTAGTTTACTATGGTTATGTCTCAATGTTTCCTATATATGTGCTCAAGCAGATTGTGTATTGGGCGTGGGGGTAACCAATGACACGGTAATTTCAAATGTCTTTCAATTGAATGAAGCACAAAAACAACAACTGCTAAATTTTGGTGCCGAGGTAAAATATAGGAATGGGCTGCTTAATACTGAATTACGGAACATTAAAGAGCGACATCCACAAAGTACGGTAACGGAATTGCGAAATTTGGCAGAAAAGTATAAGGAAGTCATGGACAGTATGGCAAGGGTGCAAACTATGTTGGACAAAAGAATGTTGGCCCTGTTCAACCCAAAGCAATATCAGTTATACCAATCGCTTTGCAAAGAAGCATCGCGCTCTCCTTTTTTAGTGGAGCCAACGGTATATTCAGATAGTCTTTACCATAAAAACTGATGCTGAATTGCAATAGAATTTCAATTACACTTTTGTATTTTTGCAGCACCTAAAATAATTCAATGTACAGGCTTCTCATTAGACCTATTCTGTTTCTGTTAGACCCGGAAAAAGTTCATTATTTAAGTTTTTCAAGCATAAAGTTTCTGTCCAGAATAGGATTGTCCGGACTTATAAGGTCAATGTTCTTAGTTCAGGACAAGCGTTTGGAACGTGAACTTTTTGGATTAAAATTCCAGAATCCTGTTGGTCTAGCTGCAGGTTTCGATAAAAATGCGGTTCTCTATAACGAGCTTTCAAATTTTGGATTCGGTTTTATAGAAATAGGTACGCTTACCCCTAAGCCGCAAGCAGGCAATCCAAAAAAAAGACTGTTTCGACTAAAGGCCGATAAAGCAATTATTAACCGTATGGGCTTTAATAATCAAGGGGTTTTTGAAGCAGTGGAGAATTTAAAAAAGGAACATAATGTACTTATAGGCGGTAATATCGGTAAAAATAAAGTTACCCCTAACAATGAGGCCATTAAAGATTACCTTATTTGTTTTGATGCCCTTTTTGATTATGTGGATTATTTTGTGGTCAATGTCAGTTCACCTAATACCCCTGGGTTAAGGGAGTTACAGGATAAGGAACCGCTTACCGCTTTATTGAACGAACTTCAATTAGAGAATGCAAAGCTTAGTAAAAGAAAGAATACGGAGCGTAAACCTATTTTGCTGAAAATTGCGCCAGATCTTACGGATAGCCAATTATATGATATTATTGATATTGTAAGCCTTACAAGTATAGATGGGGTAATTGCTACCAATACCACTATTTCAAGGGATAACCTAAAGTCCCATGCCTTATTGGTAGAGGAAAAAGGTGGATTGAGCGGTGCTCCTTTAAAGGATAGAAGTACAGAAGTTATTCGTTTCCTTGCGGAAAAAAGCAACAAGGCATTTCCAATTATTGGTGTAGGGGGTATCCATTCTGCACAGGATGCCATAGAAAAACTAGAGGCTGGCGCAGATTTAATTCAATTATGGACAGGTTTTGTGTATGAGGGTCCTGCACTTGTCAAAGAAATAAACCAGAAACTTCTGGAAAAGTCTTAGCTAGAGAAATTAACTCTGATTCTTAAAATAAAACAGCCTTTAGATATATAAAACCTAAAGGCTGTCGTGATTTTTAATGCATTTATTTGGTCCAATAATCAATGACAAGTACATCTTCTAAGTGTGGGGTCAAAACCGCCCCAAATGCTTTGTGGTCTGGATGGGGTAAATAAATGGCGCGATCTTCCTCACTTTTAAAGGTTAGGAAAAATGCATGGGTAAATCCTTTGTCCAGACCTTCTGGGCTATTGTTTGTTCCCCATTCATAACCTTGTATTTGTTCAATTTTAGATGGTAGGGCACTAAAAGCCGCTTCAACCTTATCTATTTGTTCCGTGGTAGTCCCTTGCTTAAATTTAAAAAGAACTACATGTCTTAAAAGACTATCGGTCTTGGTCATAATTTCTTCATTTAATTTTTGAGGTGTTGTGGCATGGGCATTAGCTATAAATGCCAACCCTGCCAGAAATACTACTATTTTAATTTTCATGGTGTCATTAATTTTAAACAAGATATTAAAAATAGGACGAATTAAACCATATTCGTAATTTTCAACATTAACTAAATGCTATACAATTGAATTACGAAGTTTTACTGGCATTTTCAATGGCCACGTTTTTACTGTCACTGTCCCCGGGCCCTGATAATATTTTTGTGTTGATTCAAAGTATGGGTAATGGCAAAAAATACGGACTGGCCGTTGTTGCAGGACTTATGACGGGTTGTTTAGTGCATACAACACTTTTGGCTATAGGGGTTTCGGTTCTAATAAAGAACAATCCTGTAATTTTTAATATGATCCGGTTCTTTGGTTCCGCATATTTAATTTATTTGGCATTAATGGTCTATAAAAGCGACGATAGGATTCAGATAACAAAAACTTCGGTTAATTCAAAAAGCTATTTGGCGCTCTATAAACAAGGTTTTATAATGAATGTTTTAAACCCCAAGGTCACTATTTTTTTTCTAGCCTTTTTTCCTGGATTTCTTTTTTCGGAAACATTGAGCACAGCGTTTCAATTCTACATTCTAGGTTTTTTGTTCATTTTTATATCTTCAATGGTTTTTGGCGGTATTGCATTATTGTCGGGTCAAGTGTCAACCTTTTTGACCGCAAATGAGCGTACTGGCTACCTATTAAAATGGCTGCAGATCGTAGTATTTGTTGGTATCGCCATTTATTTACTTTTTAGTTGGTAATTAGAAGAAATTACCCAACTTACTTATTTAGAGTTCGTATTTTTACATCATGTCAAATACCAAGGTTAAGATCATTGAATGTCCACGTGATGCTATGCAAGGTATCAAGGATTTTATACCTACCCCACAAAAGGTAAGGTATATTCAATCATTATTGGGTTGCGGTTTTGATACCTTGGACTTTGGCAGCTTTGTTTCTCCCAAGGCTATTCCACAAATGGTAGATACGGCCAAGGTATTGGGTGAGTTGGACCTGTCCGGAACCTCTACAAAATTGTTGTCCATTGTAGCGAATGTTAGGGGAGCGCAAGATGCCGTTTCCCATCCTGAAATTGATTATTTGGGATTTCCGTTTTCCATTTCGGAAAATTTTCAAATGCGCAATACACATAAGACCATAGCGGAGTCCGTACAGACATTACAGGAAATATTTAATCTTGCAGATGCGGCCAATAAAGAAGTGGTCACTTATATTTCCATGGGATTTGGAAATCCTTATGGCGATCCATGGAATGTTGATATTGTGGGTGAGTGGACAGAGA
The DNA here is from genome assembly GCF_007827235.1 of Maribacter sp. MAR_2009_72. Lineage (NCBI taxonomy): Bacteria > Pseudomonadati > Bacteroidota > Flavobacteriia > Flavobacteriales > Flavobacteriaceae > Maribacter > Maribacter sp. MAR_2009_72. The sequence goes on from NZ_VISB01000001.1 coordinate 4,039,714, forward strand.
AATTGGCAAAAATGGGAGCACGGATTTTATCGCTTTCCGATACGGTAGGATCATCGGATCCTGAAACCATTTCATATTTGTTTTCCAATTTGATTCCTTCGTATCCAGACATTGAATTTGGAGCCCACTTACATACTATACCGAGTAAATGGCACGAAAAAATACATGCAGCCTACCTTGCTGGTTGTCGTAGATTTGATGGCGCTATTCAAGGTTTTGGCGGCTGTCCAATGGCAAAGGACGATTTAACGGGCAATATGCCTACGGAAAAAATGCTATCTTATTTTACTACAAAAAAAGCGGAAATGGGCGTTAACTGGATGGCTTTTGAAGCCGCTTATAATAAAGCAACAGAATTATTTTCGGCCTATCATTGATTAGGTTAAATGTTTGGACCAAAACCTAACAACAGTTATTACTTTTATTTAGATTTAGTACAAATAAACTTTGTAAAGTACTTTTTAGACTTTAAATTTGCATCGCGTTAATGAAATGTTAACGCTAATAAGCATCTATAAGATTAAAAATGAAACACATATTTGTCTTCCTTGTATTGTTAACTTTTGGTTTTGTGGCCGCACAAACCAAAACAGATTCCATTACATTAGTGCCTCAAACCCAAATCAATGCGGCGCAACGTTTATTGTCGGGGAACTATGCGTCAGCGGTTACAGTGGGTGCCTATGCAGAAATGTTATATAATCAACCTGAAGGAGATAACGGCGAATTGGATATACAAAGAATGGTATTGCTTTTTGGATACCGATTCAATGATAAAACTCAATTTGTTACAGAGGTTGAACTGGAGCACGTAAACGAGGTATATGTAGAACAAGCATTCGTAAATTATGCTGTAGGTAGTAACGTTAGTCTACGCGGAGGGTTAATGCTGGTGCCTATGGGAATTATAAATGAATTTCATGAACCAACCACATTTAATGGAACGGAACGGCCTGGTATGGACAATGCCGTTGTACCCACTACATGGCGTGAAATTGGTATTGGTGTTGCAGGCAGGTTCAATGATATAAGTTTGGCATACCAAGCATATGTATTTAACGGGTTTAAATCTACCGAGGCCAATGGAGAAGGCGGACTTTCAGGATTTATAGGTGGGTCAAGTGGATTGCGTGGAGGTCGTCAAAAAGCAATTCAGTCGACAATAGATAGTCCTACTCTTTCCACAAAATTTGATTATTACGGTATTCCGGGGCTTAGACTTGGATTTTCTACCTATTTCGGTAAAACACAGGCAGAGGATGATATTGAGAACGTAGAAGGTGCAAATATAGGCATTGCCATGATCGGTCTTGATGCACGATATGCCTATGACCGATTTACGGCCAGGGGGCAATTTATCAATGCATCCTTATCCGATACCGAAGCCTATAATAATGCTACAGGTAGGGATTTAGGTAGTGCCCTACGTGGTTTTTATGTTGAGGGAGCCTATAATTTACTTTCTATGGATAGGGAACAAAAATTATTTGTTTTTACTAGGTATGAACAGTATAATACTCATGCAGGAACAGCGGGAAGTTTAATCCGTAACGAAGCGTATGACCGTACGGATGTTACTACCGGACTGACCTATCATATAGCTCCAGGTGTGGTGGTAAAGGGTGATTATCAGTTTCGTAGTAACGCATCATCCGTTAGCGATGTTAAGGATAGGTTGAATTTTGGTATTGGTGTTTGGTTTTAATGAATAAAATTGATGTTATGGGTAATTCTTTAGGAAAATTTGCTATTTGGATGTTGCCTCTTTTTTTAATGGGATTTGGTTTGCCAAAAAACATCGAGAAAAAAGTAGACAAAGAAATAAAGGATTACTTTGAAATTGAAATTTTTGAAATGAAACCTGCCTTACTGGACAGCGGTAAACATTTAGAATTACCCAGCAAAATCAATGAGAATAACTTTTTTCGACTATTTGACGAACAAACGCCAATTGGCTACGTATATATTGATCAAGCTCCAAGTAAGACCGCTAAGTTCGATTATTTGGTCCTGCTCGATAATAACTTAAAAATTGTAAGATCTAAAGTATTGATATATAGAGAGGAATATGGAGGGGAAATAGGAAGCAAAAGATGGCTGAGGCAATTTGAAGGCAAAATGGCTGGTAACCGCGTAGATCACGAAAGTAATATTGATGGTATTGCCGGTGCTACTATTTCTGTACGCTCCATGACCAATGCCATTGATGAACTTTTGCAGTCGTTGGCTATTTTAAAGGAAAATGAAGTACTATAATGAATTTTAACGGGTACTTAAGCACTTTTCCAAAATCTATCCGGATTTTTATTGCTGCTTTTGTGGTTGTCCTTTCCATTGGGTACTTTACAGGCCTGTTGTTCGTTACCGAAACAAGTACTGCAAACCCCCAAGGTATCGAAGAGAATTATTTAGGCAATGAAGCAGATGAAGAGGCGGCTATCATGAAATTTAAAAAGAGTGAACGGGAGATGTTGACTATAATTCATACTCATATTCTTTCCATGTCATTTATTTTCTTTTTATTGGGTATACTGGTTTGGCTATGTAATATGCCCACAAAGATCAAACTTTTCTTAACTGTGGAACCTTTTATATCCGTGGTTCTTACATTTGGCGGTATTTATATGTTATGGACAGGTATCATTTGGTTTAAATATATCATTATGATTTCGGGAATTTTGATGACGGCCACGTATACAATTTCGGCATTGGTCGTTCTTCTGCAATTATGTAAACCGGTTCATAAAGAACAAGCGTTAAATCAATAATATTCACTATATTTGCACGCAATTAAATCCTTAATTGCTATGCAAGCCCACCAAAATAAAATACTAGGAGAAGGTCTAACATACGATGACGTATTGTTGGTACCTGCCTTTTCAGATGTGCTTCCGAGGGAAGTAAGCATCCAAACAAAATTTACAAGAAATATTACCATCAATGTGCCGATTATTTCTGCTGCAATGGATACCGTTACGGAGTCCAGAATGGCAATTGCCATGGCGCAAGAAGGTGGTATTGGAGTATTGCATAAGAACATGACCATAGAGCAGCAGGCTATGAAGGTCAGAAAAGTTAAAAGGGCGGAAAGCGGTATGATTTTAGATCCCGTGACCCTTCCATTAAATTCTAAGGTCAAGGATGCCAAGGCCAGTATGAAGGAACATAGCATTGGAGGTATTCCTATAGTGGATGCCCAAGGTAAACTGTTAGGTATCGTCACCAATAGAGATCTTCGTTTTGAAAAGAATGTTGAAAGGCCTATTTCAGAGGTAATGACCTCCAAAAATTTGGTAACGGCAGATGAAGGTACCTCGCTCTCCGAAGCAGAGGATATTTTACAACAACATAAGATTGAAAAATTACCTGTTGTAACCAAGGATAATACGCTTGTTGGACTCATTACGTTTAGGGATATTACAAAATTGACCCAAAAACCAAGTGCCAATAAAGATCAGTATGGTAGATTACGTGTAGCGGCAGCCTTAGGGGTTACCGCAGATGCCGTAGATAGGGCAGAGGCCTTGGTCAATGCGGGGGTAGATGCTGTGGTAATCGATACTGCGCACGGGCATACAAAAGGTGTGGTATCAGTTTTGAAGGCGGTAAAAAATAAATTTCCCGATCTGGAGGTTATTGTTGGGAACATTGCTACGGGCGAGGCCGCAAAATATTTGGTAGAGGCCGGTGCAGATGCCGTAAAGGTTGGTATAGGTCCAGGCTCAATTTGTACAACTAGGGTCGTTGCCGGTGTAGGATTTCCTCAATTTTCTGCAGTTCTAGAAGTATCTGCGGCCATAAAAGGTTCTGGCGTACCCGTAATTGCAGATGGCGGTATCCGTTATACGGGAGATATCCCTAAGGCAATTGCAGCAGGGGCAGATACCGTAATGCTTGGTTCTCTCTTGGCAGGTACAAAAGAATCTCCTGGAGAAACCATCATTTACGAAGGTAGAAAGTTTAAGTCTTATAGAGGTATGGGTTCCGTGGAAGCCATGAAGCAAGGGAGTAAGGATCGTTACTTTCAAGATGTAGAGGATGATATTAAAAAGTTGGTGCCAGAAGGTATTGTTGGGCGTGTACCGTATAAAGGAGATTTGTTCGAAAGTATCCATCAGTTCGTTGGAGGACTAAAAGCAGGAATGGGATATTGTGGGGCCAAGGATATAGCCACATTGAAGGAAACTGGGCGATTTGTGAAAATTACTGCTAGTGGAATCAATGAAAGTCATCCTCATGATGTAACCATTACAAAGGAAAGCCCTAACTATAGTAGGTAATTTCTACTATGCATATAAAAAAAGAGGTCCATAACGGACCTCTTTTTTTATATCAATTATTTATTATTTCCCGGGTTTTCCCGCATAAGTGTTCCAATCCTTTTCCAAATAAATGTCATCACCAAAATAACGGGCAATGTTCAAAAACGGTTTTGGTTTTTGATACCCTGGTACCGGTGAAAGCATATTCAGTTCCTCGTCTAAAAATATAGTGGTTGGGTAACTTAATCTACCTTGCATCAAAGTGGCTGCAAATTCGTGATATCCCTTTCTGCCGGACGGTACAAATTTATAGGTCTTTCCTTTATAGACTATGGGCTCTTTTCCTTCTCCGTCAAGTTTTACCATATAGTAATTTTCAGACATATATGCGGCAACTTCAGGATTTTGAAAGGTATCCTTGTCCATCTTCTTACACCATCCGCACCAATCCGTATACACATCAATAAATACTTTTTTAGGATTTTCAGCGGTTGCGCTCAAGTTTGCGGCCTCATCCCAAGTTAGCCATTTGACTTCTTGGGCAAAACCCTGTAATGTACCTAATAAGAACGCAAGGCCTAAAATTATATTAGTAGAGGAAAAGAAAGATCGTTTCATAATTTTTTAATGGTTAGTCCAACAACTATACCAAAACTAACGTTTTTTCCTTTCCTTTATTTTACTTTTTCAACTTCTTTTACGGCAAATAAGTCCTTAATGTCCACTTGGTTGCGTATTAAATCATCAAAAGTTTCCCTTTCCCTAATAAGAATAGCTTTGCCCTTATGCCAAAGTACCTCTGGTGGTCTAAACCTTGAGTTGTAGTTACTTGCCATTGTAAAACAATAGGCCCCGGCATTTTTAAAGCAAAGAATATCTCCTTCGGTAATTTCGTTTATTCTTTTATTGCTTGCAAAAGTATCCGTCTCACAGATATATCCTACAACGGAATAATACCGCTCCCTACCTTTTGGATTGGAGATGTTTTTGATGGTGTGCGTTGCACCGTACAACATAGGACGAATTAAATGATTAAATCCAGAATCTATACTGGCAAAAACGGTAGATGTCGTTTGCTTTACAACATTTACTTTCGCCAAGAACAGACCGGCCTCACTAACCAAAAATTTACCAGGCTCAAACGCCAATGTAAGATCCTTTCCGTATTCCTTGCAGAATTCATTAAATCTACTTCCTAATTTTTTGCCTAATTCCTCAACATTGGTTTCAATATCACCTTCTTTGTAAGGAACCTTAAAACCACTACCAAAATCTATAAACTCAAGATTCTTGAAATTACGGGCCGTATCAAATAATATTTCAGATGCATATAAAAACACATCGATATCCAAAATATCGCTTCCGGTATGCATGTGTATACCATTAATATTCATTTTGGTCAATTCAACAATACGCAATAAATGAGGAATTTGGTGAATGCTAATTCCAAATTTAGAGTCTATATGGCCTACTGATATATTTGAATTTCCACCTGCCATTACATGTGGGTTGATCCTTATACAAACAGGTACATTTGGATGTTTGCTGCCAAACTGCTCCAATATGGAAAGGTTATCTATATTGATGCGAACACCAAGTTTTGATGCCTCTTCTATTTCTTCCAAAGAAACCCCGTTAGGTGTAAAAATGATCGATTCGGGTTTAAATCCGGCCATTAACCCTAATTGTACCTCTTGTATGGAAACCGTATCCAGACCACTGCCCAGACTGTTCATTAATTTTAATATAGTAATATTGGACAACGCCTTGGCCGCATAATTCAGTTTTAATTTCTTTACCGATCCAAAAGCTTTTGTCAATCTATTAAATTGAGATACTATTTTACCCGAGTCATAAACATATACCGGATCACCGTAGGTTTTTGCTATTTGCAATAAATCCTCATTATTCATACGATCATTTTTTTTACGAATTTAGTTTTCTAAATGGAATGTGGCAAAAAAAATAACAGAAAAATGATTAAAATAACAAATTGTGTTATTTAAAACAATTTGACATTTTTTTTGTTTTGCCGCAAGGCAAATACCTTTGTATTTTTATATAATGAAATTACCATTATTTCCTTTACAGTCTATATTCTATCCGGGGGAGACCGTGCCATTACATATTTTTGAAGAGCGATATAAACAATTGATCAATGACTGCCGTGATGAGGCAATAACATTTGGCATTCCTGTATACATCAACAATAAAATGGAATACGGTGTTGAGGTACAGCTTGTGGAAGTGGTTACCACTTATGATAGCGGAGAGATGGATGTAGTGTGCGTGGCAAGGCAAGTTTTTAAGTTGTTGGACTTTGACCCTATAATGTCCGGTAAATTATATGCTGGAGGAATCGTTAAGTTGATCGATTATGATTATGAAGCTAGTGTGGAAAAGAAAAAAACTGTTTTAGATGGTATTCAACAGTTATATGCTATGATGGAAGTTCCTTTTAAGGAAATCAAGGTCAATGAATTCAATAGTTTTACCTTGGCACATAAAATAGGTCTATCCTTTGAACAGGAATATCAATTGTTGCAAATACCGAATGAAAATGACCGTTTAAATTTTATCAGTCTACATTTGACCTCTATGATAACAGTACTAGGACAAGTGGAACGTACCAAAAAAATTATAGAGCTCAATGGTCATTTTAAAAATTTTGACCCATTGGATTTTAAAAATATAGATATGTAGGGCTAATTTTAGGTGTAATTTGTGGTAATTGGCTATGCATATAGGACATGAACCATTATTTTTTTACAGAATATCCAATTAATCACCCGTATTTTTAGATTATAACCTCCTGTTTCCTATTTTTGTCAAACAATTAAAATCACCATATATATGAACCTTCACGAATATCAAGGAAAAGAGATATTAGCAAGTTTTGGGGTGCGCATCCAAAGAGGAATAGTTGCCCATAATGCAAAAGAGGCCGTTGATGCCGCCAAGCAATTGACCGCAGAAACCGGAACAGGATGGCATGTTATTAAAGCTCAAGTTCACGCAGGTGGTCGTGGAAAAGGAGGTGGTGTTAAATTGGCCAAGAACCTTAAGGAAGTAGAGGAAATTTCAAATCAGATCATTGGTATGAATTTGGTAACCCCGCAAACTTCTGCCGAGGGTAAAAAAGTTCATCAGGTATTGATAGCCGAGGATGTGTATTATCCAGGAGATAGTGAAACCAACGAATTTTATATGTCGGTGCTACTTAACAGGGCTACCGGTAAGAATATGATTATGTATTCTACCGAAGGTGGTATGGATATAGAAGAGGTTGCGGAGAATACACCGCATTTGATTTTTACAGAAGAGATAGACCCTGCAACGGGGTTACTAGGATTCCAGGCAAGAAAGATAGCTTTTAACCTTGGACTTTCCGGTACTGCTTTTAAAGAGATGACTAAGTTTGTAGCTGCATTGTATAAAGCATATGTAGAAAGTGATTCAAGTATGTTTGAGATCAATCCTGTTCTTAAAACATCTGATGATTTGATTATGGCGGTAGATGCTAAGGTTTCTATTGACGATAATGCACTTTACCGCAGGAAGCAATATGCTGAAATGCGCGATCTAAGGGAAGAGAACCCTATTGAAGTAGAAGCAAGGGAAGTAGGTCTTAATTATGTAGACCTTGATGGTAACGTGGGTTGTATGGTGAACGGTGCCGGTCTTGCAATGGCAACAATGGATTTAATTAAAATGGCCGGTGGTGAGCCTGCAAACTTCTTGGACGTAGGCGGTACCGCAGATGCCAAAAGAGTAGAGGAGGCTTTCAGGATTATCTTAAAAGATCCAAACGTAAAAGCAATATTGATCAATATATTTGGAGGTATAGTACGTTGCGACCGTGTAGCCCAAGGTGTAGTAGATGCTTACAAGAATATGGGAGATGCCATGAAAGTGCCAATTATTGTAAGATTACAGGGAACCAATGCAGAATTGGCCAAAGAGATTATTGATAATTCTGGCTTAGCTGTTCATTCTGCGGTACAATTCCAAGAAGCTGCGGATAAGGTTAAGGAAGTATTAGCCTAATAAAATTACCTGATTTTAGTTTATATTGAAAAAGGCCATCAATTAGATGGTCTTTTTTTATGTTCAAAATTTTTGAATATCCTTATTCAGTTCCTTTTATACAGTACCATTATATATAGCAAATGTGAAATTGACGTTAAATTCAATTTTATTTAAATATTAGGATTTCACTAATTAAGAGGGTTGTTATTGGTATTTCCCCAATATTTACGGATGTAATTTGAGTTTAAGTAAAAAGTTGAAACAGATTTGAAATTTTAAATAATTGTTAAAATGATTTTTTGCCGTAACAAACTAAATGTATTATCGTCTTTATAATATAACATCATCAATCAATTATTAATCATTCTTTGGATATTCCAGGGAAAAAAACAAAAAGTCATGAGAAAATTAAGTTTAGTAGTAGTAGCAGCAGTTTTATTCGCAACAGGTAATGTAATGGCAAACGATAACACGGATATCGGTCCTGCCAAAAGTCTTTCTTCACAGATTTCAGTGATGTTGGCCAACAACAATTTTTCGGAAATTGATTTTGACCTAACTGCCCAAGTTCGTTTTACATTAAACAGCGAAGGCGAAATCGTCGTATTGTCCGTAGATAGTCAATATGAAAGAATGGAGAGATTCGTGAAAAATAGCTTGAATTACAAAAAAGTAGATTTGAGCAAAGTTGAAGAAGGTAAAATTTACACTATACCAGTTCGTATAAAGGCGTAAACCACCTATTTAAGAAGCTAAAATCCTGAAACAAGACAACGTTTCAGGATTTTTTTTTGTTTTTATACTTTACTTGGTCAATGCTTTTGTCCACCTTTTTAAGTTGCTTTGTTTTAAAATCTTCCCTTGTATTGAATTTCTTTATGGGCTTGTTGGTTGATGAGGACATTGCCAATAAAACCTCTCCCGGTATCTTTGGATTTTCTTTAGTGCCCCTTAAGTGGATTACCAGGCCATTTAAAAAATTGCGCAGCACTTGGTCTCCACATTCCATATAGTTAGGATGATCTTCTTTTCTGAAAAAAGCCCCAAGTTCACTTTTTGAAATCTTGAAATCTACTAATTGAAGAATTTCTACAATATCATCGTCCCTAAATTTTAATGCAACTCTTAATTTTTTAAAAATATCATTGTTGGTCATACTTTGAAGATTTAGCTGTGCAAGGTATTATAAATTTATGTACTCTTAAATTACCATAGTAAGTTATTCAACTTTTAAAGAAACAAAAGTCATTTTTAACGTTCATTTTAAATCTGTGCATTTATAATACCTACATCTTACTTTGAAACCCGATTAACTACCAATAAATCCGATTACCAATTTTAATTATGAACGTTTAATACTACACTATCTATAAGAATTTACTTCTTATCGACACTTATTGTCCGTTGCACGAAGTTTCACTAAACCTACTTTATACCGAACCTAAATTTGCGGTGTAATTAATGATAAAGCAAGTTAAAATGAAATTTCCAATACTGTTCTTAATGTTGATATTAGTGATGACCAGCTCATGTAGTAAAGAAGAGCTTGTTGATGAGCAGATCAATTCCACGGCATTGATCGTTTCCAATAGCGAAATGGAATTGGAGATATTTGAACTAGTTAACGATTACAGGATAGAATTGGGACTTTCCTCCTTATCCTATGACACCCGTGCCCAAGCCTATACTACGGAACACAATCTATACATGATTTCAAAGGAAGAGATAAGCCATGATAATTTTGCTCTAAGATCATCTGCGCTTTCTGAGGAATTCAACGCGGTTAAAGTATCTGAAAACGTAGGGAGGAACTTTGCCACTGCGCAAGGTGTCTTTGAAGCTTGGTTGAATAGCCCAAGCCACCTTAAGAATATAGAGGGCGATTTTGATGCCACGGCCATCTCTGCCTATGCAGATGCAAACGGTATGATTTACTTTACACAAGTTTTCATTAAATAATAGGCTAGTCTATTAGAACAATTATTTTTGTCCCGTTTTATTTTAGGTCTTTGGGATTTTTAAAATGTTATTTTCTCTTACTACATCCTTTATGGCGTTATACAGAATATAGTCTTTAATAATTTCTACTATAATTCATCTACCAAAAGAATACGCCTAACTTCTACAGCAGATTAACGGTCAAAAAATCCGATTAACTTTTTATATGTTGACGGTTAAATACTACAATATCCATAGGAATTAACCTCTTATCGACACTTAATGTCCATTGCACGAAGTTTCTCCAAACAAGCTTTATATCACACCTAACTTTGTAGTGTAATTAATGATAAAGCAAGTTAAAATGAAATTTCCAATACTGTTCTTAATGTTGATATTAGTGATGACCAGCTCATGTAGTAAAGAAGAGCTTGTTGATGAGCAGATCAATTCCACGGCATTGATTGTTTCCAATAGCGAAATGGAACTGGAGATATTTGAACTAGTTAACGATTACAGGATAGAATTGGGACTTTCTTCCTTATCCTATGACACCCGTGCCCAAGCCTATACTACGGAACACAATCTATACATGATTTCAAAGGAAGAGATAAGCCATGATAATTTTGCTCTAAGATCATCTGCGCTTTCTGAGGAATTCAACGCGGTCAAGGTATCTGAAAATGTAGGGAGGAACTTTGCCACTGCGCAAGGTGTCTTTGAAGCTTGGTTGAATAGCCCAAGCCACCTTAAAAATATAGAGGGCGATTTTGATGCCACGGCCATCTCTGCCTATGCAGATGCAAACGGTATGATTTACTTTACGCAAGTCTTTATAAAATAAGATTATACTTTTTTTTTACTTTATTATCCCATTTTAAAGCTTTATGTAGATTTCTGATTTTTAAGGCTTTATATTGAGTTTTAGTTAATCATAGTGCAATTAATTAGTAAAAATCGTAATATTTTGATGTGAAGTGTATTTTGTCGATTTTATTATACACTTTATCGATGTTTTTCTTCAGGATATCGTAAAGACAATTCGTCATAAAATCAAATAAATATCTCCACGTTATATTTGTAAGAAAATTCTTATAAATATAGCGATATGGAAAAAAATTACCCTAATAGTTTTCTACTGATCTTTGCACTAATCAGCATGTTGATAGGTGCGGAAGTTGCCTTTGGACAACAGCAGTTTGCCCAGACCATCAGTAGTGAATCTCAAGTTGATTTCTCGAACAGGGCAATTGATGATGACCTTTCTACACACGCCACCATCAGAGCCAATTCTGGCCTAGTCCTAGGTTTAGGAGCCTATTCTGGACACTTGGAACTGGAGTATGCCAACGAGATTCCCGCGCTACAGACCAGTTATGTACGTTTGGATACCGAAGATGAACTACTGCCATTCTTGCTAGGGGGAAACTTGGGCGGACTGTTGGCCGATGTTGTTGGGGTTGTAATTTTGGGAAATCAGGAATTTAGCGTTGAGGTTAAAAACGACAACACCGTAATTCTAACCAATGATTCCGCTATAAGTAGTGCTTTTACCACAGATCAAATGCGGGTTGTTACTAATGAAAACGGCGAATACTTTTTGTCCATTTCACCTAATTCAGCCTATAATAGAATTCGTTTTACCAATAGAACGGGTTCTTTAGTTGGCTTGGGTTCTGAAAAATCCCTGGATGTTTATGGCGCTTTTATGGATAACACAACTTTAGGCAATTGCTTAAACGCAGCCTATACTTCATTTGATGGTACGGGTATAACCTTGGATCTTCTACAGCTTAGTGGAGCAGGGGTCAGTAATCCGGAACTGGCAATAGATGACACTAGCGACACCTATGCTGAGATGGGATTTGGAATTGTGGGCGTTGCGGCCTCACTATCTCAAACTTTTTATTTTGATACGGTTTCAAATGCGGATGACGTATTCTATATTACCTTGGGTGTTGATCCCTCATTATTACAAGTTGGTTTATTGAACAATATTGAGATAAGGGCAAATAATGGATCTTCTGCCGCAGTTTTTCAGGAAGATGCCAATAATTTACTGAATCTAGACCTTCTGGGCCTATTGGCAGAAAATGGCACGGTAGATGTTCCTATTGCTCCAGGTGTTCCCATAGATAGGTTGACCTTGGAATTAAGTTCTTTAGTGGGTATTGGTTTAGATCAACGTATTCGTATCTATGATGTTAGAAAGGCGCCGGCTGAACCAACGTTGGATACCAATATGACCAATACTACTATTTGCGCAGGTACAGAGGCCAATCTAGTAGCCTTGGCCTCAGATGAACTTAACGAGGAACTGGTTTGGTTCAATGCAGATGGGGCACAACTGCAAGTTCTTGACTCCGGAGAACCTTTTGTACCAACAAATTTAACGGAGACAACGACATTTTTTGTTGCAGCACGTGATAAAGGTTGTACGGATTTATCATCATTGTTAGAAGTGGTGGTTAATGTTGTTCCGGTTCCTACTGCAGATGATATTAATGTAGCAATAACCAATGACGGTATATGCGAAACAGGTACGTTGACCTTAACGCCTACCAGTACTATTGCAGGTGCGTTCAAATGGTTTTTAGACGCAGGAGCGGTAAATGAAATTACCAATGGGGAAGTGGTCAATGGTGTTACGTATACCATAGGTTCTAATGGAGTACTTGATATTACTGGCTTACAGGAAAATTTTGATACGTTTAGCGTTTATGCCCGCTTAATTGAAGAAAGTGCCTCTTGTGAAAATGCCCCGGGAGATTTAAGGGAGGTAACTGTTTCCGTAACCGAAACAGGTTTGGAAGCCAGTCTTTTGCTCAATACGGTCGACTTTATTTCCGAACTTTTAAACTTATCCAGCGCAAACGAGATTACAATTGATTCCCAGGAAATCTCAATTTGTTCGGGTACAAGTGTGGATATTTTGGCCACATTGGAGAATAATGTTGACTTGGAAATTAGATGGTACGATGCCTTATCTGGGGGTAACCTCTTGGACACCGTAGAATCCGGTGCGTCGTTTGATACCGGTATACTTAATGCGGACACCACATTTTACGTGGCAGTGGGTAGAATAGGCTGTTTGCTGGAAACCGCAAAAGCAACTATCAATATCAATGTATTGGATAGACCTACCGCAGACGATATTAACGTATTCGGTGCGGATGGCCCGATCTGTAGCTCCAGTGACGTGGTTCTTGTTCCATCTAGTGCAATAAGTGGTTCGTATCAGTGGTATTTTGATGAAAATAAAACCAACCCTATTGTCGATGGTATGGTAGTAGGCAATGTTTCCTATGCCGTTTCAGATTCCGGTACATTGACCATAAGTGGTTTGAGCGATATCAATTCCCCTTATAATTTTTATGTAGGACTGGAGCGTGCGGTTGCTGGCTGTGATAATGTAAATGGTGAACTAAAGGAAGTGGCCGTAACAATAATGGATTCTAACTTTACGGCAGTACCCACCTTGGAAACGGTCATAAGTTTACAGGATGTATACGACATCAATACAGAAAATTCCGCTATTCAATTAGAAGGTTCGGTTACTGGGGATGTGGCTCAAGGAGATGAGTTGACCTTGCAAGTGAACGGCACTGAATACATAGGTACATTAGACCAAAATTTGGAATATAGTGTAGCGGTAAATGGCTTGGATGTTCTTTTGGATGCGGACCAAGAAGTAGAATTGACTATATCATCAGGAGGTTGTAATTCTTCATACCAATTACCCTTACCAATTCCAGAATTGCCATTGGGCAATGTCGTACAAGTATTTTGTGCTTCGGACAATCCTACCTTATTGGATTTGGAATTGTCCTTGGTAGATGGCGTATTGTTCAATGCGTTGGTAGGAGGTAGCGTATTGGGTATGGATACCCCATTGGTAGATGGCCAAGTATATTATATGGGATTATTGAATATTCCTATATCCGTCTATGCAAGAATAGGGATTGCGGTATCGGTCATTACGGTAGATGCACCAACTACAACAAATGATGCTCAGACTTTTTGTGAGAATACAAATCCGCTAATTGGTGATTTAGAAGTAGATCAGGACAATGTTGTTTTCTATGATAGCCCTGAAAACGGTACTATGCTCGATCCAACGGATCCTCTTGTAAGTGGGGATTACTACGTATCAAGTATAGAGAATGGCTGTGAAAGCGAAGACAGGCTGCACATTAATGCAACTGTTTTTGAGGACACTTCCATAGTATTGAACGGTGAGCTTACAGATGCATGTATGGAGCGTTCATATACCTATACCACAGTAAGCGGTCAGGAAAATTATGTATGGGCCGTAAATGGCGGAACGATCACCGAGGGGGGAACCGCAACCGATGATTATGTAACCGTAACATGGACCAGCTTGGAGAATACATCTATACAGGTATCCTTTACAAGCGCTAACGGTTGTGCGGAAAATACTTCCATGACACAGGAAATTGCTACCAAGAGTTGTGGTGAGGTACTAGGAGCGGAATTTTGTCTTGAGGTATTCAATGAATTTTCACCAAACGCAGATGGATACAACGACTTTTTTGAGATTGAATGTATAACGGACTATGCCAATACCCTACAGATCTATAACAGGAACGGGAACTTGGTCTTTGAGACCCAAGATTACCAAAATAATTGGGATGGTATAGCCAATGTTAACGGAGTAATTGGAGCTGGGGAACATTTGCCGGCCGGTACTTATTATTATGTAGTGAACATACCTGAACTAAACCGTGATTTGGTTGGTTGGTTGCAACTTGCCAGGTAATCTTGAACACATTTAAATATCTCAAAACCAAAAACGATTAATCACATGAAGAATTATATAACGATTATAGCATCTTTTGCCTGCTTGTTGTACCTGACGACCACAGTGGTCAGAGGGCAGCAACGGCCACAATACACTCAATATATGTACAATACCCAAACCTTGAACCCCGGTTATACGGGTACTCAAGGCAAATTGGCCGCAAGCTTACTTTATAGGTCACAGTGGGTGGGTATAGATGGTTCACCGGAAACCCAAAGCTTTTCTGCCCATGGACTGGTCAAGGATAGGATAGGAGTTGGATTGACCGTTCTGAACGATAATTTAGGAGCGTCTAACAACGTGGAGGTCAATGCAAATTTTGCGTACCACATTAAAACCGGGGAGACGACCACTTTGTCATTTGGATTAAACGCCGGGTTGGATATTTTCAATATAGATTATTCCAAAGGAAATTTTTCCAATGAATTAGATCCCGTATTTCAAGAAAATCTTAGTGAGACTAGGCCTATTGTTGGGGCAGGGGCATTTTATTTTGGTTCTAAATGGTATGTTGGCATATCTAGCAATAACTTGCTTAACTCCCGTATTTATAAAGATGATGATAGCACGGTAACGGAAAGAAAGAGTCAGTATTTCCTAATGTCCGGTTATGTGTTTGATATCAGTGAATCCGTTAAGTTTAAACCTGCAGTATTGGCCAAAATAGTTTCCGGGGCACCTTTGTCCGTAGATGTTTCCGCCAATTTTCTTTTGCGTGAACGCCTAAGTCTAGGTTTGGCCTATAGGTATGATGATGCCATTAGTGCTTTGGCGGGATTCCATATTACCGATAATTTCTTTTTGGGCTATGCGTATGATTATTCGGTCACGGGCCTGGAAAACTATAACGATGGTTCTCATGAAATTATACTAACCTACAATCTAGACGGCTTGAAAAAAAGGGCATTGTCTCCAAGATTCTTTTAATCCTATAATTATGAAAATAAAATTACGATATATATATATCATGTTGTGCGCATGTATGGTAATGCAGGGTCAGACCAAAGAATCCCGTGCAGATGAATTTTTTAAGAACTTTAAATTCAATAAGGCTATTGAGCTTTATGCGGAAATTGCCAATAAGAACAGGCGTATAGATGACCACGTACTTCAAAATTTGGCAGATAGTTATTTTAATATAGGTGACTATACCAATGCGGAAAAATGGTACTCCAAACTATATGTGCAAAAAGGAAATGAAATAGGGGAGAACAATATGATTAAACTTGTTCAATGTTTAAAGGCGAGCCATAATCAAGAAAGGGCAGATGAGGTACTGCTTGACTATTATAAAGATGAAGGTCGGTTGGAAATGATATTGGCTCAACGTCAACATTTGGATAGTTTACTGTTGACCGATGCAAGATTTCAAATGGATACTTTAGGTTTCAATAGTCCAAAATCCGACTTTTCGCCCGCTTTTTATAGGGATGGTTCCATTGTGTTTTCCAGTACCCGTGATTCTATAACCGCTGGGGGCAAAATTTATCCTTGGAACAATCAGCCTTATTTGGATCTTTTTATGACCGTTCCGCAAGACCTTGGTTTTGTTCCTGAAAAATTCGCGGCCAATAGAATGTCAGATTTTCATGACGCATCTGTTACCGTAACCAAAGATATGAGCCGTATTTACTTAACCCGTAACTATTATAAAAAAAGTAAGTTACAGGCCAATAATGATGGGCTATCCAATATGCAGATCGTTATGGGTAATTTGTATAACGGGGATATAGAAGATATACAATCCCTCTCTATCAACGATAAGGATTATTCATGTGGGCATCCGGCCTTGAGTTCCAATGGTAAAAAATTATACTTTACCTCTAACATGCCTGGGGGTTATGGCGGGTCAGATATTTATGTGGTTTCCTTGGATAGCGATGGTACTGTGGTGTCTCCTCCAAAAAACTTGGGACCTGCTATCAATACCAAGGGTAGGGAGATGTTTCCGTATGTAGTGAACGATGTGTTGTACTTTTCATCTGACGGGCACTATGGTTTAGGCGGATTGGATGTGTTTAAGTCAAAGATCATCGCTAAGGATGAATACTCCTTACCGGTGAATATGGGTAAACCTTTTAATAGTAATATGGATGATTTCTCCTTGATCATAAATGAGGATTTTGATAGTGGTTATTTTGCTTCTAATAGAATGGGCGGTGTTGGTGATGATGACATATATGCATTTAAAAAAATAGATCCAACCCATTGCCTGGTCTATTCCGGTCAGGTGTTGAATAAAATTACCAATGAACCTGTACCGTTTGCCAATGTGGAAGTAAAGAATCCTACTGACGGACTTATAGAAATTCTGTTGACCGATGAACGTGGTTTTTATGAAATAGAACTCCCCTGTAATCGGGATAATAAAATGGTATTTTTTAAGGAAAGATTCTCAAAGCAACAGGTGTCTGTCATAACTACAGATAAGCCACAACCCCCATCTACAGATAATCTGGTATACTTAACACCTTATGATGATATCATAGAAAAAGATGGGGCTGTTGAGAAAATAAAGGTAGATCCCATTTACTTTGATTATGACAAATCTAACATAACGGCAAGGGCTGAGATAGAATTGAAAAAGGTGCTATTTGCCATGCAGCAATTTCCTGATATAAGAATTAAGATAGAATCGCATACAGACTCCCGTGGATCGGACAGTTATAACCTGCGTTTATCTGATGATAGGGCAAAATCTACCAGGAAATATTTAATTGCCCAAGGAATTGCCCAATACAGGATATTGAGTGCTACAGGCTATGGGGAGACCATGTTGATAAATGAATGCAGTAATGGTGTTAAATGTTCAGAACAGGAGCACTTGCTAAATAGAAGGTCAGATTTTATTGTATTGAAAGAGAATATCGTAAGCAAATAGGGAGTGCGGTGAATGTAATATCGGTCATGAAGTACAACCCATGGCCGGTATTATTATTTTTTGAGTTAATCTTTTGATCGCAATAAAGAATTAATGAACTACCTTTTATATGCTTTTATGGTTTTCCAATGTTCAAGATTTAATGTGTTTTTGAAATATAGTATTCAATTTTTAGTTATTATTATGAAAATCAAGTAATTGCGATTATGCCTACAGAAAGAGAGAAGCTAAGTATATTATCGGAAATGATAGAGTTTGCAAAGGTGGACAATGAAATAAGGAGGATGGAATATGATTTTTTATTTATGGTGGCGCAACGGTTAAATATTACCAAAGAAACCTTTGATCGTTTGTTCAAGGAAAGGGTAGAGCATATTCTTCCTAAGTCCCAAGCGGAACGTATTATTCAATTTCATCGCTTGGTTTTATTAATGAATGTTGATCATCAACAAGATATTACGGAGATAAAAAAATTACATGATATTGGTTTAAAAATGGGATTACCCCCGGGCGCAATTCAACAAGTGCTATTGATTATGCATCAATATCCCAATAAAATTGTTCCGCCAGATGTTTTGATTACTATATTTAAATCGCACTATAAC
The DNA here is from genome assembly GCF_007827235.1 of Maribacter sp. MAR_2009_72. Lineage (NCBI taxonomy): Bacteria > Pseudomonadati > Bacteroidota > Flavobacteriia > Flavobacteriales > Flavobacteriaceae > Maribacter > Maribacter sp. MAR_2009_72. The sequence continues at coordinate 4,058,251 of NZ_VISB01000001.1, forward strand.
TAGGACCAACTAATAAAGTCCGCATCCATTTTACTGAGGTCCCTTTCATTTTTAATGCCTTTCTCGGCATCTTTTGTCAATTGTTCCATCTCTAGTTCAATGATTTTATGATGGGAATCGTTAGCAGAAAAATTGGCTAGCGTCCGTAGCATTTGCATTAATTTGCGTACTACCGTAATATCATGTTTACAATACAGGCGGTATGTGGCCATGACGTTATACAGTATTTCTGAGAACTTGGCACATTTTATCTTTACCCAATTATCACCATCATCACTTGTGATAAACTCAAATTCCCATTTTTTAGTAAGCTCAAGGAAAAGGGAAGTTAAATAATCTATCGTGTTCAAGGCGGTTCCTGGATCGTTTATACCAGGAGACATAGCCTTAATTCCAATTTCCGATAATTGCCTAAAACCATATACATAATTATCTCCTACCAGTTCTTCGTTGCTAAAAAGCAAGGTATTGGTAATCGCATCCAAGGCATCATCATCAAGGTTGTTTTTAATGTAAAAGGCCATTGTGCCATCTAATATATATTGACCCTTGAACAAATGTATGTAGATTTTTGTATCGTATTTTTTGCAAAGTTCCAAGAGGTCATCGTTCAGAATTCCGTAAAAATATCCGGTTTTGTATATTTTATGGCCAGTCCAAGTATTTGTATCGGGAAATTCATTGCTTTGATTTTTTTGTGTATTGAGCATACTTTCCAATGCAGATTTTGTCCTTGCATGAATATTGGTAAGTATGTTTCCTACTTGTATGGATTGTGAAATATGATGGATAAAATATATGAATGATGCCAAACAAAGGACAGCTAGAATAATTCCCAGCAATACTGAAAATCCGGGTGTTTGGTATTCATTTTCTTTAGGCTCCAAAGAGATAAGGATAAAAATATTATAAAGGATGGTCGCAATATATTGCCCTAGAACTATTTGGTTTGTTTGATCTGATATTATGCCTGGTAAAACCCGAGGTGAAAAATTACTGGATGCCTGGCTCAACAATAACATAACCATAGAAAAGCTAAAGACCGTTAATGATATGAGTCCCGCTATTAATGTGCTTAGTATTGTTTTGGCCGTATCTGTATCGTCTATGACCAAACTAGGTGCTACGTTCATTAAATAGTCAGAAATCCCCAACTTTTCAACATATATCATGGCAAATGCCATTACTAATCCGGCCAATGAAATAATAGTAGGGAAAAAGGCTATTTTACTTCGAATCTTAAAAAGAAGGTTGGAAAGTTTGTCCATATTAATTGATAAAGGGTAAAACTAGTGAAGCTTGTAGCATTATAATGACTCTTTCCAAGAAATTACAAGCTCATAATTAGCAAATACATGTCAAAATGTCCACTACAGCACAGTAATATGTGTCAAAATGTCATAAAAAATGCTCTGGTATGTGCTTTGCTTATTACCTATTGTTTAATAAAAGGAATATTAATTTAAAATATACAATAATGAGTTTAGTAAAGAGAAATGATGTTTTGTTTCCTGCATTAATGAATGAAATTTTTAGACCAGATTGGTTTGGAGGAACGCAGAATGTAAGAACGGCAATGCCTGCTGTTAATATTAAGGAAAATGAAGATAATTTTGAATTGGAGCTTTTTGTACCCGGTAGGGACAAAAAAGATTTTACGGTAGAATTAGATGATTCTATTCTAACCATATCTTCTGAAATCAAGGAAGAAAAGAATGAATCCAATGAAAATTATACAAGAAGGGAATTTACTATTTCCTCTTTTAAAAGATCGTTTACCCTTCCTGAAACTGTAGCTACGGATAAGGTTGATGCTACATATGAGGGTGGTATCTTAAAATTTAACCTTCCTAAAAAGGAAGAGGCTTTACCGAAACCAAAACGAATGATCGAGTTAAAATAAGGTGTGCCTTATAATTTAGGTTGGTTAGTGTTTAGTTGAAAGGTGCTTTGAGCAATCAAAGCACTTTTTTTATGGAAGGGGTTGGGTAAGAATAGCTAGGCAGGACCAGATGCCTTCTTTGTAGTTTCCTATTCTTAGGTTTTCATTTGGCCCATGAATGTTATTGTCCGGGTTTGGAATCCTCACGGAAACAGCAGGGATGTTCAAAGTGGTGATAAAGGGTGCAATAGGCTGTGATCCGCCAGTTGTTCTCATGTTGATTATCTGATTACCAAAAACCCTGGTAAGGGCTTTATTTAAAAATGTGCCTATAGGCGAATCTATATCTGTCCTGAATGGTTTGGAGCCTATCCTGTAATTGAAGGATACCAGTTTTTTATATTGTGCGCGTTCTTCGTTTGTGGGCACGGAATCTACCAAATGATATCCTTGTGATAAAATATGGCTCTTAAGAAGAGCAAGCTGTCTTTCTGCAGGTGTTTCCGGTACAAGTCTCATGTCAATTTCAATAAGTACATCTTCTGGAATAATGGTACGTACTTCCTTTCCTGTCCACCCAGCTCTTAGGCCCCTAATGTTCAGTGAAGGATATTGTAAGGCTTCTTGGTAGGTGGAGCCCACTTTTTCTGGAGTGGCTATACCCAGTCTGTTATTTAGACTCATATTGTTTTCTGGGATAGATGAAAGTGATTTTTTTTCCTTTTCCGTTAAATGTACACCCTTATAAAAGTCTTTCACCAAAACACGTCCGTTTTCATCCTTAAAGCTGCTGATCAATCTTGCGGCCTCAAATACAGGATTTGGAGCATAGTTGCCGTATTGACCACTGTGCAAAGCGTAATTTGGTCCAAATACCTTAATGCTTGCCGTAGCAATTCCCCGAGCACCATACGTTAATGTAGGTAAATTGGAAAGGTGTCTTGTGCCATCCATAATCAGGAGCATGTCTGATTGTAATAGTTCCTTATGTTCATTAACGGCGTATGGTAAATCCGGCGAACCTAATTCCTCCTGAAAATCCATAATGACCTTAATATCGTATTCAGGGTTTATGTCTTGTTCCTTAAGAATTTGTAAAGCGGTAATCAAGGCCATGGCCGGACCTTTGGAGTCTGATGCGGAACGTGCAAAAATTCTGTAATCATCTTTTATGAATTTGTGCGCTTTTTCAAAATTCAACGTATTCCACTCTCCATTTTTGAATTCTTTGATTGTAGGTTCAAAAGGGTTACTTTGGGACCACTCTTTTGGGTCTACAGGTTGACCGTCTATCTGCAAATAGAAGAGAATTGATTTTGTGTTTTTGGTGGATTTTTTCTCGGCGAAGAGTAGGGGTGCACCTGGCGATTTTATAATCCTGGTTTCAAAATTTAAAGCGGTAAAAACACTATCGCACCAATGTAAATTTTTCTGTATCTGTTCCGGAAAATTTCCATTGTTTTGTAGTCTCAAAAAATGGTGTAAATTAGTAATCGCTACGTTGAATTTTTGACTGGTAAGCGATTTTATTCGGTCAGTTTCAAGGGTCTGGCCATTACAATAAAACACATTGAAATAGCTGAGTGCCATACCGCAAATTATAACCCATTTTTTCATATTTTATCTGTAAATAAGTGTTTTAGTCTTGTCTAAAAAATTACATTAATTAATTGTTTACCAATTTGTTGAATAGTGTTATATAAAGTTTTTAATTACAATTTTAAAATTTGGGATTTTTAGTTTTGTTTTTTCTAATCATCTTGGTTTTGTAATGCTTTTATCTCATCCCTTAACTTTGCCGCTTGCATAAAATCAAGTTCTTTTGCGGCTTTTTCCATTGCCTTTCTTTTGTCCTTGATCATCTTCTCCACTTGCTCTTTGGTCATATAATTCAGGTCTGGTTCTGCAGCACGTAATTCCTCTTTAATAAAGTGATAGGTGGAGACGGAATTCTTGGATAATACATTGTCCAAACTTTTGTTCAGGGCGGTTGGGGTTTGGTTATTTTCGGTGTTATATTTTATTTGTTTTTCCCTTCTGTAATTTGTCTCATCAATTGTTTTTTGCATACTTTGGGTTATCGTATCCGCATACATTATTGCCTTACCGTTCAAGTGCCTTGCGGCTCTACCAACCGTCTGTGTCAATGATCGGTTACTGCGTAAAAAACCCTCCTTGTCCGCATCCAAAATAGCCACCAAAGAAACCTCTGGAAGATCCAAACCTTCACGTAAAAGATTGACCCCGATCAGGACATCAAAAATACCTTTTCTAAGATCTTGCATAATCTCTACCCGTTCCAGGGTATCAACATCACTATGGATATACCTACACCTAACATTGATCCGGTCTAAGTACTTTGCCAATTCCTCGGCCATTCTTTTGGTCAATGTTGTAACCAAGGTACGTTCATCCTTTTCTACCCGTTGTTGAATTTCCTCTACCAAATCATCAATTTGATTTAAACTGGGCCTGATCTCAATTATCGGGTCCAATAATCCAGTAGGTCTGATCACCTGTTCCACATATACACCTTGACTTAATTGAAGTTCATAGTCCGCAGGTGTTGCACTCACAAATAAGACTTGGTTTTGTAGTGCTTCAAATTCCTCAAATTTTAAAGGTCTGTTATCCATTGCCGCGGGTAGCCTAAATCCATATTCAACCAAATTCACCTTTCTTGATCGGTCTCCCCCGTACATAGCATGTACCTGTGGTATAGTAACATGGCTTTCATCGATTACCATTAGATAATCGTCCGGGAAGTAGTCCAGTAAACAGAAAGGCCTTGTGCCGGGCTCCCTGCCATCTAAATATCTTGAATAGTTCTCAATACCTGAACAATATCCCAGTTCACGAATCATTTCTAGGTCAAAATTAGTACGTTCTTCCAACCTCTTGGCCTCAAGTGGTTTTGCTATGTCCTTAAAGTATGCTATTTGTTTTACAAGGTCGTCCTGTATTTGATGAATGGCATTCTGCAATACATCCTTAGAGGTAACGAACATGTTGGCCGGATATATGGTAAGTGAGTCATATACTTCCAAAATATTATTGTTGAACGGGTCAAACGCTTCAATTTCCTCAATCTCATCGCCAAAAAAATGAATTCTGAACGCGTGGTCCGCATAGCTTGGGAATACATCTACCACATCTCCCTTTACCCTAAAATTACCATTTTTAAAATCTGCCATGGTCCTGGAATAAAGAGACTGTACCAATAGGTGCATAAGTTTGGTCCTAGCAATGACCTGGTCTTTTTTTATCGAAATTACATTTTTTTGAAATTCTACTGGGTTACCAATACCATATAGGCAAGATACTGAGGCAATCACAATTACATCACGCCTTCCTGAAAGTAGTGATGAGGTGGTGCTAAGTCTTAATTTTTCAATATCCTCATTGATGGAAAGATCCTTTTCTATGTAAACACCGCTCGTAGGTATAAAGGCTTCTGGTTGATAGTAATCATAATATGACACAAAATACTCTACCGCATTATCTGGGAAAAATTGTTTAAATTCTGAATATAATTGTGCCGCCAATGTCTTATTATGGGCCAATATCAACGTAGGTTTTTGAACTTGCTCGATTACATTGGCCACGGTAAATGTCTTTCCTGAACCAGTAACCCCTAATAACGTCTGAAATTTTTCTTCCTCATTAAGGCCTTTTACCAATTGTTGAATGGCATTGGGTTGATCACCTGTAGGTTTAAATTCTGATACTACTTTAAATTTCATGTATGTAAGTGCTCTTTTAAATGGGGCGTTGCGCCATTATCCAATTATCTATTCTTGTACTATGGTATTAAGTGGTATTTGGGGTATGGTAAAACCAATCCTTTAGTTAAAAATACAAAAGTCAAGAACTATAATAGACGTATTATTAAAGGATTTCTTTCAACGCTTTAAGGAAAAATGTCCTAAAATATCTTGCCGATTGATAAATGTGGCCTTAAACCAGTAGTCCGTCTCCGGTAGGGGGCTGTTGTTAAAATGACCGTCCCATCCTTTGCCGTTAGGGTTGATTTGATGTATAAAGTTCCCATACCGATCATAAATAAAAATGAGGTCTATGACAGATTCAAAATTTTCTGGGGGCTGTATAAACTGCCAAAAGTCGTTTATACCGTCACCATTTGGCGTAAAAAAGGATGGAAAATCTTTGGTGTCAATATCCCTATCCACTGTTCTTTGGGTGATGCCGCAACCGTTTTTATCCCGCACATATGCCATATGTTGGCCGTACGGAATCCCGGTAAATATTGGGGAGTCTTGGTAGGGGCCATCACTATCATCCAATGCGTATTCATATTGCCCCCCTCCTGTAGCAACTATGGTAATATCCTTGCTATTTGTGAAGTTTAAAACATCGATTTTTATAATGGTAGCTGGTTCTGAGGATACTACATCAAAAAGTTTGGAATTGGAGCATTCAATTGTTCCATTTTCCGTTTCAATGACGTTAAAGGCTTCTAGCCGATATCGGCCAGGGCCTAAAATATCAACATTTCTTGATTGGCTCAACAAGGTCTCTTCACTACCACTATTGGTTTTGTACCATCTAAATCCGTCCGCAAGGTCATTGGTGGTAATTCTATATGGTAGTTCGTCACTACATATACCTACCGTATTGGGCAGTTCAATTTGTGGGGCAGGGTATATATATGTTCCGGTAACATCATCTATATAGGGGTCACAGATATATAGATCCATACTAGTAGTAAAAACTTCCTCTATGCAGCCCGTAGGTGCACCATGTTCATTATAGGGAGTTACCGTAACATAAATATTTGCATTTTGTGGTAAATCATTTGGGGGATCGTAGCTTAGTGTATTTTTCATGTCCAAGGCATTAACGATATCCGTACCATTTGGTTCCGTACCTATGGATAAAATGTAACCGGTAGCCGTGGGTGCGTATGCCCATTCAATATCCGTTATAATAGTTACACTGGCTGCATTATTATCCGGTGTCACTAAAATGGAGCAACCTGGCGGGGTGGTTACGGGTATTGTGGTAAACGAGATTTCCTGACAGCCAATAGGAGGTCCGTCATATGGAACAAGACTTAAAGTGGCGTATAACAGACTGTTGGCAGGTAAACCTACTGGCGGTGTATAGAACGTATCCGTTCCTATTGGTTTTGCATTGAGGATATCCTTTCCTTGGGGAGTAGTGCCTATGGACAATATATAACCATTGTATCCTATAACTTCTGGCCATGTAAATGTAGCATTTACGGCAATGTCCGTGTCGCCATTTAAAGGAAAGGTTAACTCTGGGCAATCATTTTGTGCAACAACTAAGGCGTACATAAATAACATAGCCAATGAACTTGTACAACGGAACCATTTTTTTAAATTCATTTGAATTTGTCTAGGTTAACGTTTTAGGCTAAAATGTCCCTTAATCATTTTGTTGGAGAACATTTGGGCCTTAAACCAATAATCAGCCTCGGGTGCATCCTTACCATTAAAAGTACCGTCCCATCCATTTGATTGTGGATTTACTTGTGCCAATAAGTTACCATACCTATCGAAAATATGAATATATTCAATGTTAGGGTCCTTTTTGCGCTTCTCCTCTGTTATGTTCCAATAATCATTAATGTTGTCTCCATTGGGCGTAAAAAATGCCGGGAAATCCTTCGGTTCCAATTTTTCTTCCACGGGTCGCTTACTTAGGCCACACCCTAGTTTATCCCGAACATATACAATACGGTCTCCAGGGGCAATACCTATAAAAACAGGGCTATCCTGAAATCCAAAGTCAGCACTTTCCAATGAATATTCAACGGGGGTTGGACTTGTTGCCACGACTTCTATCCGGTATTGATCAGCATCCCTTGAAATTATAACATTTTCAATTACCGGAATGTCCGAATTGACAACTTCGAATATTTTACTGACCGGACATTCTATAGTGGCTCCAAATTCAGATACGGTATTAAACAATTCCAACTTGTAGAACCCTACTTCGTTATATTCCATACTTGCCGTATTGGATATGACTTGTTCAGTGCCGTTTTCATTTAATTTATACCATCTATATCCCCTTGCGATATCATTGGCCGTATAAATAGCACTTGGAGCGGATGTACAGAATGGTATCTTGTCCGGTATGGAAATAGAAGGAAAGTCATTGGTGTTGCATTGTACAGTGGGCACCCCCGTAGTAAAGGATTCTTCCGTACAGTTGAGCGCCATACCGTACTCATTAAGTGGAACGACCCTTACATATATGGTCTGATCTAAGGCAAAATTTTGGTCTGCCCTGTAAAAAAGAGTGTTTCCGGTTTCGTGGTTTTCGATAATGTTATAATTACCTGGGCTTTCACCAATTGATATACTGTAGTTGGTGGCTCCATAGGCATAGTTCCATTTAATATTTGTATCTACCCTAACTTCTGATTCGCCATTTAATGGAGAGGCCAATGTGGTACAATTTGGAGGTTCAGAAATAGATGCGGTATCAAAAACTTTTAAGGGGCATACCTTGATAGGGGCATCGGGCAAAAAAAGACTAATGGTTACGTAGATACGTGTATTGGCGGGTAAGCCTATTTCCGGTTGATAAAAATTATTCAGTCCAGATGACCTTCTATTGATAATTTCACCTCCGCCAGGGGTTGTTCCCAAAGAAACCAAATACCCAATAATTCCGTCTACTTCTGTCCAGGTAATCAGGTTGTCCAAAGGTACATTGAGGTCACCATCCAAAGGGGAAGTCATTGTAGGGCATTCTTGGGCCAAGCTAAGCGACATATTGAGGCCAAACCCTATGTAAATAATAAACAAAATGTATTTTTTGTTCATAATATTACCTTTTCAATGAAAAATGGCCTTTGAATATTTTGTTGGAGAACATTTGGGCCTTAAACCAATAATCTGCTTCAGGCAATTGTTTGCCATTATATGAACCGTCCCAACCATTGGAGTCGGAGTTAAAGATAAAGATCAGATTGCCATACTTATCAAAAATATGAACAGTAGCAATCTTGTCATTATCTAATTCTAATACGGGTAGATAGTTCCAAAAATCATTGATTCCATCACCATTTGGTGTAAAAAAATCAGGAAATCCATTGATAGTAGGATCATATTCCAATATTCTAGATGCTGTACCGCATCCATTTTTATCGCGTACATACACAATGTGTGTTACTAATGACTGTCCGCTGAATAAATTTATATCTTGATAAGGTCCCTGCTCATTATCCAAACTATATTCATAATCTCCCACGTTATCGGTCATTATTTCATAGCTTAAAGAATTGGCTTGTTGGGTTACCACCACATCCTTGATGGTTGGTTGGACAGAAATTTCTACTTCAAAATAGGTAGTTGTGGCGCATTCAAACGTATTATTGGCATCATTAATAATATTGAAGGCCTCCAAGGCATAGTTGCCCTCTTCTAGGATCACAATTTCTTTGGTCGTGCTTAACAAGGTCTCCCTTCCGTTCTCTTCCACTTTGTACCATCTATAACCATCTGCATTTATTGGTGCAGTAATGGTTTTATTGGAGGTATTACTGCAGAGCGCAATTTTTTCAGGAAGGGTAAATTCTGGATTAAGTACGGTCAGTTCCCCTGAAACCATATCATAATAGGGGCCACATCCAATTAAAGTGGAAAAGGTTTCTTGAGGGCAACCAAGGGCATCACCTGCTTGATTAAATGGAGTAATGGTTACGAAGAAAGTTCGGTTTGGTTCAAAATCAATAATTACGGTAGACGTTTTGTAAAATATTGCATTGTCTAAAATGTTACTGTCAAAAGGAGAAGTGCCAATAGTTATCCTAAAGCCGGTGGCATTTTCAACAGGGGTCCATTCCAGAAACGGGCTGAGGGGTACATTGGTCTCTCCGTCCAAAGGAGTAATCAAACTGGAACAATTGGGTAGTTGTGCTTCTGGCGCCGTTATAAAGTTGAACGTGGTGCAATTTATTGCTGTTCCCAACCTGTTGTAGGGTAAAATTGTTATGTAAAGGGTCGTTTCCGCCGGAAAATCATTGACCGGGTTATAGGTCAAGGCATTTGCAACATCCAGATTGTCTATAATATCCCTGCCATTCATTGTAGTACCAATGCTTATTCTGTATCCTGTAGCGTTTGGTGAAGCCGCCCATAAAATATTCGTTGCAGGGTTAACATTGTTTGCGTTATTTAAAGGCAACTGAAGGGTGGTGCACTGTGGAATTTCGGTTAATGGGCCAGTTGTAAATCTTTGCGTTTCGCACACTACGGTAGGCCTATTAAAGAAAAAGAGCGATATGGTTACGTATACCTCTGTATTTTCAGGAAGTCCCAAAGGCGGCGTATAGGTAGTAGATGATCCAACATTTTTTTCGTTTAAGAGTTCTGTTCCGCCAGGGGTGGTACCAATGGATAGTATATAACCCGGAACCCCGGTTATTGGTTCCCAATTGATTGTAGTATTGACATCTACCTGGGTAGCTCCATCCAATGGACTTAACAATTTAGGACATTCTTGGGCAATACATAAGGAGCTCATACATAACATCAGGAAAAATAAGGGCATAGCCAATATTCTGGATAGTTCCAAGTCCTGTTTTGTTTTCATAGCGTGCTCGTAATCACTACAATATACTATAAAAAGAAAATTATGTCTTTACAATTCTGTTTAAATAAGTCTTAAGGTCGATGTAGGAACTGAAATTAAAGGTCACGTTTTTTAAGTAGGGCATAGGATAAATACACAAACAATGCCGTCCATGCCAGTACAATGAGTACTTCATACCAGTAGGTGTTATAATTCAGGGCAACCTCGGTACCTATTTGGTTGGCTACGGATTGTACAGCACCCAATCTGGAGAACGGCTCTTTTATAAGATTGAACATTGATTGTAACGGAAAGAAATTCATAATGATATCCGTGGTTTCTTCGTCAAAAAATTTCCAACGTAGAATTCCCCTAAAAATACCTTCAAAAACTTGCCATAAAATCAAGAAGCCCAAGGCAAACGCGGAACGCTTTACCAAAATGCCCAAGAAGAGGCAGAATGAGAAAAAGCCCATGAGTTTAATGAAGAAAATGGGAAGAAATTTTAAATCTGTAACTATGATTACGAACTCATTGTAATCACTATATACCAAGCCCAATATTAAGGATACTACAAATACGAATATTGTGGATATCAGTGAAAATGAAATTACGGTCAAAAATTTGGACAGGATAAATTCTTTTTTGGACAAGCCGTCTATCAAATTCTGTTTTATGGTCTTATTGCTGTATTCGTTAGACATCATACTCACAATAACAATTGCTAAAAACAATTTAAAAAAAGCGGTTATGAAGGTATTGAAATGCCATATATAGGGAAAGTTGAAAATACCTTGGTCCGCCAAATGAAACTGTACTGGACCTATATCAAATTTTATGGCCGCAAACAGCGCAATGGAAGTCAATAGGGCAAAATAGGAAATGATCAGTACCTTGCTGGCCCTGTTGTTCCATAATTTTATAAATTCTATTTGTAGTAAACGTATCATTGGTTGTGTTTTAGGCGGTTGCATTTTTGGTTAATTGTAAAAATTGCTCTTCCAAACTTTCTTTTCTCTTGACAAGGTGAGATACCACAATGCCGTTTTCAAATAGTAATTTGTTCAATGTCTGTGCATCCAACTCTGCGGTTAGAAATGCTGTTATCAATCCGCTGGAGTGTTTAACCTCCCCAAAATTAGAATTGGATTCTAAATATGCGGTTAATGCGTCCATGTTGGTCGTCTTTAATTCAAAGAAGCCAAAACTGGCCTGAAGACTGTCCACCCTACCAGAATATAATTTTACACCCTTTCTTAGTATGATAACATGACTGCAAACTTTTTCTACTTCGTCCAATAGATGGGAGGCTAAGAGTATGGTAGTGCCTTGGGCGGCTATGGTTTTTATAATTTCCCTAATTTGATGAATACCCTGTGGGTCCAAACCGTTGGTAGGTTCGTCCAATATTAGTATCTCCGGGTCATTAAGTAGGGCAGAGGCTATGGCCAAACGTTGCTTCATTCCTAAGGAAAAAGTTTTGAACTTACTGTCTTTCCTGTCCAAAAGGCCAACCAGATCTAATTTCTCCTCGATTTTGTCTTCTTTTACTTCCTTTATTTTACATACCAGTCTAAGGTTCTGTACCGCGGTCATGTAGGGATAAAAGTTGGGTCGTTCTATAATGGCACCTACTTTTTTCAGGGCATTGTGTGTTGACAATGCGCCATTGAACCAGGCAAATTCACCACTGGTTCTGTTCACTACATTTAAAACAATGCCCAATGTGGTGGATTTTCCGCTACCGTTAGGGCCTAGAATACCATAAACGTTACCTTTCTCAATGGTGAACGATAAATCTTTAACGGCTGTAAGCGACCCAAATTTTTTGGTGAGGTTGTGTACGGTCAGTATAGAATTCAAAATAGGTTGATGTTTTTTGATTGATATACCTAGTTGACGAAGAAAGCCTAACTTTGTTACAAGTTATACCTTAGTAATTTATATCAATAGTATGTCAGAAGAACGTTTAATGTCTAAAAAGAAACCGGCATATCCCGTTAGTGAGGCCCTGGATGGCTATTTGGAACATTATAGCAGAAAAACGGAAATTCCTATCTTTTACGAAGACCTGCTTCGTTTTTCCGGATCTGTAGTAGTATATGACAATGAGGACGAGGATACATTATGGATCAGGGTATATTATTCTGAATATGATAGAAAGGAAATAGATGATTCCCTTAAAAAAGTGTATTCCATTTTACATTCCGATGGTAGTAATAATATTAATCAATACCTCAATGTAGATGCAGTCGATTTTTGCACTTTTGGTAATTCTAAACCGTTCCGGATAAAAATCAGGAATATTTTGAACGACAATTTCACCTATTTCTATATTAAAAAGACAGATGCTTCCCGTATCTATGGGTTGGAGCTAGAACATATGCTATCTCCCTATAACCTTAACTTTTTAGTATATAAGGATACATTGATAGAGGAACATATTGCAGGCATTCCCGGAGATGAGTTTATAAAAACAATGTTACCCAAATGTACAGAGCCAGAAAAGGCCCAATTGGCCAAGGAGTTCGTAAAATTTAACGAACGGTGCATGATAAGGCTGTTGGGAGACATGCGGTCATACAATTACGTTATTGTACCAACCCATGATTTTGATCATGTAGTATACAAAATACGGGCAATAGACTTTGATCAACAATGCTTTGAAGGAAAGCTAAAAATATATAGACCACAGTTCTTTAAGGAGAACTATAAAATGGTAGAGTTGGTCAGGAACAAATTAACGCGGGATTCCGTAGATCAATATAAACTGGAAGAACGTTCCATGGTGGCCAAACGTATCTTAAGTTCCGGGAACAGAATAAAGAAACTTAGGGCCATATGTAAAACAGATGTAATATCTACCGATCAAAATATTAAGATGTTGCGAGATCAGATAGAGGAACTGACCATGGATATGGATTTTAAGAATTGTACCACTATGGGCGAAGTATTGGATTTGGCACTCAATTTTGTGAGAAGAAATTATGAGGATGTTAGTTTAAAACAGATAATGGAGAACAACATCAAGATTTGACCTTAAATTCTAAAAAACAATAAAGACCGCTATTCAATATATTATTGTATAGCGGTCTTTATTTGAGTAAAGGCACCAATTTAACTTTTCTGTTCTTTGTTGAAATACACCAAATAATAATACATTTGTCTTTCTTCATCCCATCCTTTTTCCACGAATTTCTCTGCAGATTCAGGATTGATAAAATCCAATTTAATTTGAATATTGGTATCTAAATTAATGACATTCTTAATTTTTTTACGGGCATCTGATACTGCTTTGTTGGCAATGTCAAAATTAGAAACATCCTCTATACTGTATTTAGGACCTTTTTCCGTTTTATAGTGTTTGAATTCCGGAATCAGTTCCGGATTTTCCATGACTTCGTTCAAGAATGAGGATTCTTCAAAAGAATCATTTTTTGCAAAATGGTTAACCGCACGGTTCATGAACAACACTTCTTGTTGTTTGTCTTCTGCGGGAAGTACCACATCCTTGGCAAAATTTTGGCAGAACTTAAGGTAGTTTTTGGTCTTGAAATTGTCATCGGCCAAGGGGTCTACACCCAAAAAGTTCTCTATCCAATATTTGGTATCGTATTTGTTACTGTCTACTGACAATACTTTATAACCTTCTTCTTTATCGACATTAAAAATTAAGCAACCCTTATCCAATTTATTGATATTGATGCCTTGTTGTATAATGATATCCAAATTGGAATCTTTTTCCTCAAACTGAATAAAATCATGTTTAAGCTCACTTTTGAAAATACCCAAAGCATCTACCTTTTTGTTGTCCAAAAGCAAACCGGTAAGATAAGCTACATAAACCTCTCCGCTCTTGATATGGGGGTGGTTGGATTGTTCAAAAAGTAAGGAGGCTATTTTTTTGGAATTTATGTGCGCGGTTGAAGGATCGGCAAAAATTGCACTTGAAATCTTATGAAGCTCATTGAACTCCACATCTACCTCATTGGCCAGTTTATAATAGTTTTCTTCCTTTTCACGAAAAGGCTTAAAGAAATATTCCTTTAATAAACCAGTGGTTTCATCATTAAGTCTAAAAGGCTCCTCAGATAAGAAAATGCCCTCATTTTTATTTTTATTACCAACTCTATGAATAGAAATACTTTCAATTTGGGTTGCATATAAGTTGATCATATAATGTATTTGTTTAAAGGGTTGTTCTGCTTTTAAAACTTGTGAAAGTTGTACATGTTCCTAGTTCCAATTTTCATCGAAATCAAGGTCGTCATAACTATCGAAGGTATCATCAAAATCAAAGGCACTTTCATCTGCCTCAAACTTTTTTTCTGGTGGTGTTTCGGGCAATTCGCCAAAGGAAAACAATACATTGGGATAGGCCCTACCATCTTCTTTTTCTTCAATATCGGCCAATTCAACAAAAAATGTCCACATGTTCATAAAATCATAGACATAGATTAATTTTGGACTCTTTTCTGTAATGATATCCTCTAAAAAGGTTTCGTTCATCAACCTTACATTAGATCCAGATTCGCTCATGTCAAAAAGTGCTATTTCCTCGTCTTGTCTCCATTCTTCGTCACAGGTATAAAAAGAAGCCATTTCATTGCCCAGAAATCCAAACGCCTGTGTAATGGCATTATGAAAATCTTCTAATGAATTATGCGATTCTATTTCCAAATCTCGGAAAATATCGTCATCAGCATCTAAAATTATACGAATTTTATAAATCATACCGTCTTTTTTGTGGGAGGGCAAAGTTACGAAGTTTTGGAGTTTTTCTAGGCATCAATGCATCTAAAACAATGTAAAACTGCACCCCAAAGAGAATGGACGCAATGACCAGATGAAGCGGCTGACTGGTAACCGGAAAATTAAGATAATTCATTGCCATACCGGTAAGGACCTCAACGCATAACAAGAAAAGTACCCAGTATATTTTAATATGGCCCAAGTTCAATTTAGTAATCCTATAGGCCAAATATATATTGGTGGCGATTACCAAAATGGAAAAAGATCGGTGTATGTAAAATAAAAGTTCCGGATTCTTTAACCAGGAACTTTTGGCATCATACCCAAAAATATCTATTTGCTCATCAATAAATTGTCTTACTTGCGTACCCATTATAATTTGAACAAGGGTAATGCCCAATGCAAACAAGCAAAGATATAGGGTGTTGTTATCGTAGTAAATATGCTTGTTTTCGGTATTGGCCAAATATATAATATAGAGTAACAAAGCTACAATCACCAAGGCCATAAACATATGTACCGTAATCTTCACCGGTTCTAGAACGGAGTATACCACCGTAGCACCCAACCATGCTTGAAAGGCCATACCAAAGACAACCAACCAAGCAAATATTGGAATACGTTTTTTCTTTTTCCAATATTTTACGGATGCTAAGGCCAAAATTAATGTGGCCAGGCCTGCAACCGCTCCTATCAATCTATTTATATATTCTATCCAAGTATGCCAAGGATTAAATTCTGCATAATCATGTTTGGTATACAATTCCCAATGGTTTGGATTGAACGTTTTTTGTGTAGTAAAGGATTCTTTCGCAACCTGTAAAGTTTCGCGCCAAATGATTACCTGACCTTTTTCAAAGGTTTTATTTGGTTTCCATTGTAATTCCTCAACTTCTGTGGGCGGTATATAAAAACCAAAACATTTTGGCCAATCTGGACAACCCATGCCGCTACCGGTCATTCTAACGACCGCACCGGCCACAATTACTAGATAAACTAAGATTAAAGATATCTTTGCAATTCTTCTAAACGTAATGACCATACTACTTTGAAATTTCTAGTCCTAATTCTTTACCCTTAAGATACATAAACTTTTTGGCCGCTTCATATTCATTTAAAATTTCTCCTTCCAAAATAGCTTCTTTGATTGCTTCCTTGATGATGCCAATTTCCTTTGAGGGTTTTAAGGAAAAAGTTGCCATGATTTCTTCCCCACTTATTGGTGGCTGAAAATTTCTTACGTGATCTCTAGCTTCTACTTCTTCTATTTTTTGGCGTACGACCTTGAAATTTTGTCTGTATTTACGTTGTTTTTTTGGGTTCTTGGTGGTTATATCCGCCTCGCATAGTGTCATTAAATCCTCTACATGTTCACCGGCATCAAAAATAAGCCTGCGCACGGCAGAATCCGTAACATAATCTTCTGATAGTACAATTGGTCTTGAGCTCATCAGGACCATTTTTTGAACAAATTTCATTTTATCGTTCAAGGGCATCCTTAGGCGCTTAAATAATTTGTAAACCATTTTGGAACCCACATACTCATGCCCGTGAAATGTCCAACCAATTTTTTTATGGAACCTTTTGGTTGGTGCCTTTCCTATGTCATGCAATAGGGCGGCCCATCGTAACCATAGATTATCCGTGGCCTGAGCTATATTATCGACGACCTCTAATGTGTGCCAAAAATTATCTTTGTGCTTTTGACCCTCAATTTCTTCTATACCCTGTAATGCCGTTAGTTCAGGCAAAATATAGGGTAACAGCCCTGTTTCATGTAACAGTGACAATCCTACCGAAGGTTTTGGGCAAAGCATGATTTTATGGAGCTCGTCCAATATACGTTCATTGGATACTATTTTAATTCGTTCCTTATGTTCAGTGATCGCCTGTAATGAGGGCAAGGCAATCTGAAAATTTAATTGTGTGGCAAACCTTATGGCCCTCATCATGCGCAACGGGTCATCAGAATAGGTTATGCCAGGTGCTAAAGGCGTTTTTATGATCTTGTTCCCTAAATCCTCCATTCCGTTAAATGGATCGACAAGGAAACCATAATTACCTTTGTTTAAAGAGAGGGCCAATGCGTTTATGGTAAAGTCGCGCCTTTTTTGATCGTCCTGCAAAGTACCATCCTCTACTATTGGCTTTCTGCTATCTCGTTGATAGCTTTCTTTTCTGGCCCCAACAAACTCCAGTTCAATGCCCTCACTTTTTATCATGGCCGTTCCAAAATTTTTGAACACGGAGACCTGTGGATTGCCGTTCAGTTTTGAAGCTACTTTTTCAGCAAGTTTAATACCGCTACCAATGGCCACGACATCAATATCTTTTGGCATGTCCCTGTCTAAAAAGTAATCCCTGACAAAACCACCAATAACATAGCAATCTACCGCAAGTTCCTCTGCGGCTTGGGATATAGTTTGAAAAATAGGATTTTTTAAAGCATCTATATAGCTCTCTTGCATGTCTTTATTCTCGAATAATCTTCACGGTATTATCATTAGATAATCTAATGATCGATGATGAGGAACTATTCTGTTTCTCTCTATGCAAATTTACCACATAGTCCACACCTTTTAAAATGGCTTCCTCTATATTTTGGAAACTTTTTGGTGTGGGATGACCCGAAATATTGGCCGAGGTAGATACGATAGGTCTTTTAAATTTCCCAATAAGATATTGGCAGAATTTATCCGTTGCAACGCGTATGGCCAATGTATTGTCCGGTGCAATGAGGTTTTTGGCAACCCCACGCGGTCTATCATAAATAATAGTTGTCGGTTTGGTGGCCAAATCAATAATATCATAGGCAAGTTCAGGAACTTTTTCAACATGTTTTTCCAACATGGCATCATTGGCTACCAAACATATTAATGCCTTACTGTCATCACGTACTTTTAAGGCATATACTTTCTTTACGGCTTCTGCATTGGTAGCATCACAACCAATACCCCAAACGGTATCAGTTGGGTAAAGGATAAGTCCACCGTTTTCCAAAACTTCTATGCATTTGTTGATTTCCTCTGTCATTGTAAATTGTAGATTAAAGAAATATTTCTGGTTCTATATTGAAATGCTGGGTCAGTGCCAGCCATTGTACCCTGTTTTTATCCTCGCCAATATTTAATTTTTTAAGCGATTGTTTTTGTGACCCAATAATAGGTATGGGAGCTTTTGTCCTATTTTCGGCCAATTTGGCTTGCGTTTCATTAAGTACGGCCATTACCTTGAACCACAGGTCGTCTGCCTTAGGTGCAAGTTTTAAAAATAGACTTGTATTCATTACTTGCTCGGAAAGGCTTTTTGGAGGGTATAGTACGCCCTCGGCTCCAATTGGTATTACTGCAGTGCTATTGATAGAATTGTGTTTTGGATATACCCAATTTTTATAAGGTAGTACATGTCCCTCTTCATTATAGGTAATATATCTGGTCTGGTTTGCAATGATGGTATTAGGATGTAGCCGGTGTTCTTTATATAACAACTGTAACCAATTATCTCTATACATCATATCATCATCGCACGTAACAATGGTTTCATTGGGATAATGTTCCAGACTATGGATTAACTTACGATGAGAGCAGGTTAAATGTGAATATTTTATTTCAAATATATCCGATTCTAAGTGTGATAGTCGTTTGGGAATCTCCATTTTCAAGGACTGGTGCAACCATAACACTATTTTTTTAGGTCTTATATTCTGATTTAGTAGGCTCCTTATAGTTAAATGGAGCGTGCCTAATCTAGATGGTATTGAAGTCAAAGAAACAATTACGGGAACAGGGTCTTTTTCCTTCTTGTTCATCCTAGAAGGGGAAATAGCTAAAAGTTTGGCAGAGGTGTAAATTGATACAGGTATTTCTTTTAACTTCATTTTACAATGCTGTAATTTGTCCTTTTAAAAATTAGACCGTCTTTTCTGCATCAAAGATAGATAAGACTTTTATATTTTTGCCGTAATTTACAAGTAGCATGGAGATTCCTAAAATTAGTATCATTGTTAGTACCTATAATGCCGAAGAGTGGTTGAAAAAGGTGTTATGGGGCTTTGAACAACAGATCTTTAAAAATTTTGAGGTCGTTATTGCCGATGATGGTTCCGGGCCGGCTACAAAAAATCTCATCGCGGAAATGTCCAAAAAGGTGCATTACCCTATTGTTCATGTGTGGCAAAAAGATGATGGTTTCCAAAAATCAAGAATTTTAAACAAGGCGGTTACCGCGTGTACCGCGGATTACATTATCATGACCGATGGGGATTGTATCCCTAGGGAAGATTTTGTGCAGGTTCATTATATCAACAAGGAACCAGGATATTTTATATCTGGGGGATATTACATGCTTCCCATGAATATTTCAAAACTTATCACTCTAGAGGATATTGAAAAGCAACGTTGTTTCAATATACAATGGCTCAAGGAAAAAGGTATACCCCAAACATTTAAAAACAATAAACTGACCGCCCAGGGGTTTATTTCCAAAATATTAAACTGGATAACGCCTACCAATGCAAGTTGGAACGGGCATAATTCATCTGGGTGGAAAAAGGATATTGTAAACGTCAATGGCTTTGATGAGCGTATGCAATACGGTGGTCAAGATAGGGAGTTGGGGGAACGTCTCTTTAATTTTGGTATTAAATCCAAACAACTTCGTTATAGTGCAGTTTGTGTGCACCTAGACCATAAAAGAGGATATAAAACCCCAGAGTCTATCGCAAAAAACGTAGGAATACGTAATACTACCAAGAAAGAGAAACGGGTGTGGACGTTCTACGGCATTACCAAGTAATAGGCCAATTCATTCTTTTGTTCCAATCGCTTTAGTTCCTTGTAACGTTCAAGTACGCCCAAAGCATTAAGATAGCAAATGATAAACCCCTTTTTGCCATCTAGGACTCCTAAGCGTAAAATGTAGTGGTTAAAGAATTTCCATCCGGTCTTCAATACCATTTTTACATAATTGTATTGCTTTTCCTTGTAAAAAGACTCAATGGCCTTTAAGCGACCATATTTAAGCATTTTGCCTTTGTAATCCTCGTAATTTTTATAGCAATAGTGCACTAATTTTTCCTTGAGAATACCAGATGTGCCATTCACATCCAATGTTTCATGAACTATTTTACAGTCGGAAAATTTCACCTTGCTTTTTCTAAAAAGACGATAATTCTTATCGGTCTGCCAACCGCTATAGTTCAACTTTTCATTTTTGAACATGAACTGTCTGTAGAACCAAAAAGCGGAAATTTCCGTTTTACTGGAAATAGTGGTCAATATTTCCTGCTGCAATGCACTGGTCACTATTTCATCTGCATCTAAAAACAGTACCCAATCATTGGTTGCCTGTTTTAAAGTAAATGATTTTTGTGCTGTGAAATTTTCAAACGGGTTCTGTATTACCTCTACTTTTGGATGGTTTTTTAAAAATTCATATGTGCCATCCGTACTAAAAGAATCCACAACAATGATTTCATCTGCAAATGAAACGGATTCTATACATTTTTCAATGTATCCCATTTCATTATAAGTGATGATCAATGCTGTAAGTTTTTCTTTTGCGGTAACCATAAATTTCCAAATTGGTAGGTTTACTCAAACCGGAGTGAACAAAGTTATAACAAAAAAGGAATTAAAAAATTGTGTAAACGACTAAAATTCTTACAAATTCCCTATATAGTGTTTGCTTGTTCCTACATATAATCTAGAGGCATTTTTTTTAAATGGTTGCGTTTATTTTCAAACAAAATGGCGTAAAAAACAAACCTCTCCAATTATCCGTTGGTAATCAGGTAATTGGAGAGGTGATATATAGTTGTTAATTATTTAAACAGCAACATCATATTCTCTCAACGCATCATTAAGTGAAGTTTTTTTGTTGGTGCTTTCCTTTCTTTTTCCAATAATCAACGCGCAGGGAACATTAAACTCTCCTGCCGGAAATTTTTTGGTATAGCTTCCAGGAATAACTACAGAGCGTGCAGGTACCAACCCTTTTCTTTCCACGGGTGTTTCACCGGTTACATCAATAATCTTTGTAGAAGCGGTCAATACTACATTTGCACCCAATACGGCCTCTTTTTCCACACGTACGCCTTCAACGACAATGCACCTAGAACCTATAAAGGCATTGTCCTCAATGATTACCGGAGCAGCCTGTAATGGTTCCAGAACCCCACCAATACCAACACCACCACTTAAATGAACATTTTTGCCTATTTGTGCGCAACTACCAACGGTGGCCCAAGTATCTACCATAGTGCCCTCATCTACATAGGCACCAATATTGACATAACTTGGCATTAAAATAGTACCTGCGGAAATATATGATCCATGTCTTGCCACGGCATTGGGCACCACACGAATACCTTTTTCGGCATAGCCTCTTTTCAATGGCATTTTATCATGGTATTCAAAAATACCGGCTTCCAAAGTCTCCATTTTTTGTATTGGAAAATACATGACCACTGCCTTCTTGACCCATTCGTTAATCTGCCATCCATCGGTTGTTGGTTCGGCACATCTAAGCTCGCCTGCATCCAATAAATTAATTACTTTTCTAATTTGTTCTTGGGTAGCGGCCTCTTTTAATAGGTCTCTGTTATCCCAAGCTTTTTCAATATGTGCTCTCAGTTCTGTCATTTTCTTCAAAAATTTTATCAAATATAAGTTGAAGAAGATGAATTCACCATTCGCAAAAGCACATATAACAAATTATCCTTTATTTTTGCCAAAAATTAAGTTTGGGAAGGATTCTTGCAATTGACTATGGAACTAAGCGAATTGGCTTGGCGGTAACTGATGAAATGCGGATGATCGCATTTGGTCTTACTACTGTAGAGACTTCCAACATTTTTTCCTTTTTGACCGATTATTTTAAGAAGGAACACGTTTCATTGATCGTAGTAGGGGAGCCTAAACAAATGGATAATTCCGCATCAGAATCTGAAATGTACATTCAACCTTTTGTAGAAAAGCTTAAAACAACTTTTCCTACCATAGACATAGAACGTCATGATGAGCGGTTTACCTCTAAAATGGCCTTCCAGACCATGATTGACGGCGGACTAAAGAAGAAGCAACGGAAAAACAAGGCATTGATAGATGAAATCAGCGCAACCATAATTTTACAATCGTATTTAGGAAAAAGTGGTATATGATGTTGCAACGATTGGAAATATTCATAAAGCGAAAATTCCGCAAAAAATTCTCTTCCTTTTATCAAAAAAATGATCGGGACAGATTAAGGAACACGGATTTTGTATTGATTTCTAGAAATTGCTGGGGAGGACAAGCATATCAATGGTTGGGAAAACCTTATAATACTCCTTTTGTTGGACTATTTCTATACGGCCCTTGTTACATGAAATTGCTGCGTAATTTTGATGAATATATACATAAGCAATTAAGGTTTATTGAAATTTCTAAATATCCAGATGCTTATAACAACCACCCTATAGGCTTACTTGGCGATGTTGAAATACATTTTCAACATTATGACAATGAAAATGAGGCGCGTGAAAAATGGGAGAGAAGAAAGCAACGAATGTTAAAAGTGTCCAAGGATAATTATTTTTACACCATATGTGATCGGCGTAACGTGACTTCTAATGACATTAAGGAGTTTCACGAAATGGATTTTAAGAACAAATTGTCTTTTTCATTTGAACGTATTGATGGTTTATGCAACCGTCGGCATATAAAATTTATAAAAGACCCTTTGAAGAAAAAAGGGAGTGCACCCAACGGCAAAAAAAGATTCAAACTAAGTTTTTTGTATTTTGATATGGTTCGTTGGTTAAATGATAAAACTGTAATTAGAACAAGATTTAAAGCGTAAATATGATTTTACCCATTATTGCATACGGTGATCCCGTATTGAGAAAAGTTGCTACGGATATTGATAAGGAATATCCAAAATTAAACGAGTTGATTTCCAATATGTGGGAAACAATGTACAATGCTAGCGGAGTAGGACTTGCAGCGCCACAAATTGGACTTCCCATTCGTTTATTCCTTGTTGATACCACACCTTTTTCAGATGATGAGGACCTTACAAAGGATGAGCAACTACAATTAAAGGATTTTAAACAAGTGTTCATCAATGCAAAGATAACCGAAGAAACAGGTGATGAATGGGCGTTTAACGAAGGTTGCCTTAGTATACCGGATGTTAGGGAGGATGTAAATAGAAAAGGTACCATACAGGTAACCTATTTAGATGAAAATTTCAAGCAGCATACAAAAACCTTTGATGGTCTTTTGGCCAGGGTTATACAACATGAGTATGATCATATAGAAGGTATTCTCTTTACGGATAAATTATCTGCATTGAAGAAAAGAATGTTAAAGGGCAGGTTGACAAACATATCCAAGGGGAAGATTATAGTAGATTATAGAATGAAATTTCCAGCTTTAAAAAAAGGACGTTAATTCTCTTTGTAATTAATAGAAAAGTATAATCTTTGTCGACTTAAATTTAAAATATACTATGGGTTTAGAGAAAATATTGTCCGTTGCTGGAAAACCAGGTTTATATAAATTGATAACACAAACCAGGACAGGATTTGTAGCGGAATCATTATTAGATGGTAAGAGGGTTACGGTAAGCCTACGTAGCAGTGTAAGTGTACTTTCTGAAATAGCTATCTATACCCTTGAGGAAGAAGTACCTTTAAGAGAGGTTTTTCAAAAGATACAGACCAAAGAAAATGGGGGTAAGACTGCAGTAGGCCATAAAGATGAGAAAATAAAATTAGAGGAATACTTTTTTGAGGTGTTGCCTAATTATGATGAGGATCGTGTATATGTAAGTGATATCAAAAAAATAATACAGTGGTACAATATACTGGTTGATAACGATATAACGGACTTTACAAGCGAAGAGAAAGATAAGGAAGCAGCTTCTGAAGAAGAATAACAATACACTAATAGAATTTAAAAAGCCTTGATTTTAATAAATCGAGGCTTTTTTGTTTATCGATAAAACTGTTTCAACGACAGTTAACGGCAATTCCCCGATAGTTTCCTTGCAAATAACCTAAAACACAAAAGATTCAACGTAATACTCTAGACCTTAGCACTATAAATTAGTGTTCAATTTAGTACTTGGAAAAATGGTCAAGAATAGTATAGACGAAATTAATAACGATATAAAAAGCGCTTTTTTTGAAAACGCCCATTCACCTTTTGTGATTTTGGATGGTGATATGAATTTTGTGGGCGTAAACCATGCAGGTGTCAAAACCTTGGGGATCAACAAAGAAAATTTTATCGGTAAAAATCTATTGGATATTTTTCCCTATCTGGAAGGTACCAAACGCTATGATGCTTACAAAAATGTTATAAAGACCGGCGTGCCAATTGGTTTTGACGAACTATTGTTCAAAGGTGCCAACGTTGAATTTAAGTTTATGGTAAGGGCCTTTAAAATAGGTGAATATTTAGGGGTGTCTACCTTAGATGTCACCAGTTTAGTGGAAACCATTGCCAAATTAAAAAGTACCCAAACTTCCTTAAAGGAGGTCAATCAAAATTTACAACGTAAAAATCAGGAATTAAAGGACTTTTCCTATGTTGCCGCCCATGATCTTAGAGCTCCGCTTACCAATTTAAAAAGCTTGCTGGAAATGGTCTTGACGGCCGATCCGGGTTCGACTGAAATTTATCCTGTAGTTGAGAAAATGCAGGTCGTTACAAAAGTTATGTGCGACAAGATTAGAGCGTTGAACCAGGTCATCAGTATAAAATCGAATTTTAGCGAGTATACAGAAGAAATGGTTTTTGCAGATGTGATCGGTAAAATCAAGTTAAGCCATTCTCAAGATATTATTGAAGGAAGAACTATTATAAAGGAAGACTTTTCAAGCTGCCCTAGCATAGAATATAATCCGGTACAATTAGAGAGTATACTACAAAATTTGATGTCCAATGCTTTAAAGTACCGCCATCACAATAGAAAATTAAGTATTCGTATCTCAACTAAAAAAGTAAACGGAAAAACCATTTTAACCTTTAAGGACAACGGCCTGGGCTTTGACCAAAGTCTGGCGGACAAAATATTTCTATTGTTTAAAAGAATGCATACCCATGTAGAGGGGTTGGGCATAGGACTTTATATCATGAATTCCATCGTTAGTGAAAACGGCGGTAAGATAGAGGTTAGCAGTAAAAAGAATAAAGGAACGGAATTTAGAATACAATTATAAATTAGAATATATATAAAAATGATAAAAATATTAATAATCGAAGACGATGAAATTACCAATTTCATTTCTAAATCCACATTGGAAAAATTTGGGTTCAAAAATATTAGCGTGGCCCTTAACGGTCAAGAAGGCTTGGATTTTTTACGGTCTAATATGTGCCCCGATATCATACTACTTGATGTGAATATGCCTGTATTGGACGGGTGGGACTTTTTGGAAGCGAAAGAACGTGAAAACCTTTGTCCCAACGTACCCATAATCATTACCACCTCTTCTGGAAGACCGGAAGATAGGATCATGGCAGCAACTTATGATAATGTAATGAACTATATGGAAAAACCTATAGATTTCAATGCATTGAATATTATACTAAAGGATATTCAGGCTAAAAAAATCAATAGGACAAAAAAAGCCTCGTTATAATCGAGGCTTTAAACTATTAATCTTTTATTATGGTTTCGTAAGTATAATCGCTCTTTTTCCAATCAATGAGAGGAGAACGGTAGTACTTAACATCCATACGGTCAAGAAATGGTGCCTGTTCTGCAAGACGGACTTTGTAATCTTCCCAATTTCTGTTATCGGGTATGCTCCAGCTAAGTTCAGAGTACCCTATTATCCTTGGAAAAGCTAAATATTCCAGCTCATCAATTGTACTGATAGTCTCTGACCATAATGGAGCTTCCACCCCTAGGATATTTTCCCGGGGAATTCCATATTCCTCAGGGGACCAGGTATAGGCCGTATCCACAGGTATATATGCTGCCCAGTGCAGTCCAAATTTGGATAGGGTATCATATTGCATATCCAAATAGGCTTTTTTGGCAGGCGATACTATTACCTTCATCCCTTTTTCTACCGCTTTTTTAGCATTTTCTTCACTGGCCCACCATTGTGAAATGGATGTTTCATCTACATTGGCTATGGCAACTTCGTCCCAACCAATCATTCTCTTTCCATGCTTTTGAACAATTTTCTCTACTTTATTGATGAAATAAATGTAATCGTTCTTTTTGGTAACATGGCTTTCATCTCCCCCAACATGAAAATAGGGTCCGGGCGTAATTGCGGCAATTTCCCTAACCACATCATCTATAAAGGCATACACGGTATCTTTTCTAGTATCAAACGTACTAAAGCCTACTCGGGTACCTTCATATGGTTTTGGGGTCTTCCCGTTTCCGTTTAAAAAGGGATAGGCTACAGAAGCTGCATTGGTGTGGCCAGGCATATCGATCTCAGGTACAATGGTCATATAACGTTCTGCCGCATACGCAACGATCTCTTTATATTCTTCTTGGGTGTAGAATCCACCAGATTCACCACCAACCTCGGTTTGCCCACCAATTTCTGTAAGTTTGGGCCAAGATTTTATTTCTATTCTCCATCCTTGGTCATCGCTCAAATGTAAATGAAGTACATTGATCTTGTAATAGGCCAATAGGTCAATGTATTTTTTAACATCTTCTACACTAAAAAAATGTCTAGCTACATCAAGCATTGATCCTCTATATGCAAAATTGGGATTATCATAAATTTTACCGGAAGGTACCGGCCAAACCTGTTGTGGTGCCAAGGTGTCATTGCTTTGTATTGGAATTAATTGGCGCAGGGTCTGTATTCCCCTAAAGGCACCTTCAGAATTGTTGGCATTGATAATAATGGAATCTTGATTGATGTATAATTGGTAGGCTTCTGGTGCAGCCAGTTCCAAACTATCAGATTGATTAATATAAATAATTCTTTCAACCGTATTGTTGCCTTTGGTATTAACAGGAATGGTCAACTTGGTATGGTCGTTCAATTTTTGGGACAAGAACTTTCCTACCTCTTCAAATCCTGCAGCATTTGTTGACGTGTAGATTGCCGTAAATTGGTCAAGGGCAAAGGCGGAGTTTGTTGGTATTGTCTTTAATGGCTTGGGAATTAAGCTGTTGACGGATAAATCCGTCGTGGGCATTGGTATACGTGCTTTCTTTTTTTCAGTACAGGCAATACATACCAAAGTAATTGCAAGAAAGCAAATACTTCTTATGCTAAAGGTTTTGATCATTATTTCTAATTATTGGTTCTCGACTAAGTTTATCATGGCATTATACCATATGTCATATCCTTTTTGATTCATATGTAGCCCATCTTCGATAAAAATATCGGTTCTTAGTTTTTTGTTCTCCAACATAGGGTTCCACACGTCTACAAAAAATAAATTGGTGTCCTTGCCGGATAACCGTTCCATTTTTCTGTTTAACCGTTTATATTTCCCACGTATCTTCCATCTACTAATGCTGGGCTTTGCAGCTATCAATATAATCTTAGTACCAGGATTGTGCGCTTTTATTCGACGGATGATTTCTTCGGTCGTATCAATAACTTGATTTGGTCTTTTTTTGGCCCATAAATCATTGTCGCCTTCATAAATAAATACCTTTTTAGGGCTATATTTTAATACCAAAGTGTCCAAAAAATAGAGTAGGTCAGATGATTGGGAGCCCCCAAATCCTGTATTCAGAATTTGATGGTCGGCAAAACGCTCTTCCAGACCTTTCCATAAACGCACACTGGAACTACCTGTGAAAACAATGGTCTCTCTTTGTGAATCCCAAATAGAGTCATATTTTTTATTGATCTGGGCTACTTCATCCTTAAAACCGTTTTCTAATTGTGCCTGTGTGCCAAAAGTGCCGCACAGTATGCAAAAGGCTAAAAGATGTAGTAGTTTAAAGGGTGTTCTATACATAAATCTTATATCGGTTTTTTGTTAATTTGCACTTACCGTGGTAAACCCCTCTGTAAGTGCCCATGAATAAAATTGGGCAATCCAATCATCTGAGGCCAAATCCTGTTTTTTCATTCCAAAGCCATGCCCTCCTTTAGAATACATGTGCAATCCTGCGGTTTTGTTGTTTTCCAACCATGCCATATACAATGCCGCACTTGGTTTTGCCAATTGTAAGGGGTCGTCCGATGCACAGATTACCAACATGGCTGGCGCATCTTCCGGAACTTCAAAATCTCCTAGCACGGTCATCCAAGGATAGACGGGAACTATAAAATCCGGTCTATCTGCGATGGTGTAGTTTAGTGTAACGCCCATGGTCACCGCACCACCGGCGGAAAATCCCATAAAGCCAATTTTATTGGGGTCTAGCCCAAGCTCTTTGGCGTTGGTCCTAACATAATTTACGGCCGCAAGCCCGTCTGTAATGGACAAGGGCAAGACTGGTTTAACACGCTCCCCAATTTTAGCAGGATTGCTGACAGATTCATCACTAATTTCCTTGATGCCATCTACACCTGTGGGTACCAATCTATACTTAAGGACAAATGCCGTAATACCCCTATCATTTAACCATTTTGCAACTTCCCTGCCTTCACTTTCTATACTAAGTCCGTAAAGTCCTCCGCCAGGGGCTACTATGATGCTCGTACCATTTGGGTTATTGGCCTTATATATCTCTAAACGGGGAACGGATACGTTCGTCACCACTTGGGTTTGCCATATTTCTGAATAAAATTCTTTTTCCTCCGTATGCCATGTAACTTGGGAGTCTGTGGAATAGGGCAGTTCAATAATTTCTTGGGCAATGCTATTCATGTAAAGTAATAAACAGGTAAATATAGATATTGTTTTCATAGCTGTTAGTTTAAATAGTCTCGATCAACATATAAAGTAGGGCTGCTAAAACACCACCAATTATTGGCCCTACAACAGGTACCCAAGCATAGCCCCAATCACTTTTTCCTTTGTGTTTTATAGGAAGTAGTGCGTGCATTAGACGTGGCCCAAGATCACGTGCAGGATTAATGGCATATCCCGTAGGACCGCCAAGTCCAAAGCCAATACCCATTACCAAAAGGGCTACCGGCAAAGCGTCCAAAGAACCCAACGATACGGCATTATCACCTACGGTACCGCCTGCTATATAGAAAACCCCAAATACCAAGGCAAATGCACCTATAATTTCCGTAACCAGATTCCAGAACGGACTTCTGATCGCTGGTGCCGTAGAAAAAGTGGCCAATATTGCATTTTCATCCTCTGTTGCTTCATACTGCTTTTTATAGGTCAACCAAACCAAAAGGTTACCGATCATGGCACCAATGATTTGCGCTACAATATATCCCGGCACTAAATTCCATGAAAATTTACCGGCTGTGGCAAGCCCTATGCTTACTGCCGGATTTAGGTGTGCACCACTAATATCAGCAGATATAAAAACACCTATAAATACAGCTATACCCCACGCAAGGGATATACCCACCCAACCGGAATCCCCTCCTTTGGTTCCTTTTAATACCAAATTGGCAACTATACCGTTACCAATTAAAATTAACATTGCTGTACCAATGATTTCAAAAATATAAATGTTCATGCTTTAAATATTTAGTGGATTAAGATAGAAAAAAAGAAGGAATAACTAATATTTAAAACTGTTTGTTGCATTATTGTCAATTTTAGCGGAAATATCTTTTTCTTGGATAAATATTTAAGAAAAATTAAATTATCACATCGCCCATATTTAGTGTTAGAAGCAGAATTACAAATAAAATTTCTTGAAACTGATTTTTAAATCAGTCCATTGGATATCTAACTCCATGAACGTTCATCTGCAACGTATAAACAGCGCCTTTGGCCGTAATAAAAAGTGTCTCTTGATTTTTGCCGCCAAAAGTTACATTTGCTGTCCATTCTTCATTTACGGGAATATGTGCAATTTGTTTACCGTCTTTGTTGAATACTGTAACGCCATCACCTGTTAGGTACACATTGCCCTTGTGGTCTATGGTCATTCCATCGGAACCCATTTCGGTAAAAAAGGTCTTGTTGGTAAGATCTCCATT
The DNA here is from genome assembly GCF_007827235.1 of Maribacter sp. MAR_2009_72. Lineage (NCBI taxonomy): Bacteria > Pseudomonadati > Bacteroidota > Flavobacteriia > Flavobacteriales > Flavobacteriaceae > Maribacter > Maribacter sp. MAR_2009_72. Next base: position 4,088,505 of record NZ_VISB01000001.1, read on the forward strand.
ATCATTTATTGTAAATGAATAGGTTTTTTTTGCACCTATATCCGCTATATATAATGTCTTGCCATCTGCTGTGCCTATAATTCCATTTGGTTGAACAAAACCTTCGGCGGCTATAGTTATATCTTTTCTATTTGGAGCTACATAGTACACTCGTTTTTCCTTGATGTCCGGAGTAGTGCGATCCCAATATGGTCTTTGATAATAAGGATCGGTAAAATAAATGCCACCCTTTAGATCTACCCATAAATCATTGGGGCCATTTAATTTCTTACCTTCAAATTGTGTGATCAATGTGTCAATATTACCATTCATGCCAATCTGCCAAAGCTCATTATGTTCATCCGCAGCTGCCAATAGATTGCCTTTATGGTCAACATATAGACCGTTTGCCCTTCCAGAGGGTTTTTTAAAAACTTCAATGGTGTTTTTTGATGCACTCCATTTTAAAATTTGATCGTTTGGCTGATCTGTAAAAAAAACATCTCCCTCCTCATTGGCGGCAGGGCCTTCCGTGAAACTAAAGGTATTGGCTATTTGGCTTAGTTCTGCCCCTTCTGCAATAATACCAGTGGATTGCGATGTACAGGAACAAAAGTTTACGACCAATAATATGATAAAAATCGATTTTAGGGTAATTTTAAAGTGTACCATTTATATGGTGTTTAAAAAATTCATATTATGCTTCATACTTTTCTCCGGGTTATTGGCATACTCTTCCTGTTCTACATAAATATGCTCTACTCCAGAAAGCTCCCTGTTTGTTAACATTAAAGGTATATCAAGTATTCCTTTACCAAATTCTGTACTTTCCTTTTTGTCCATATCCATGTCCTTTAGATGCCATAATGGAAATCTTCCCGGATATTTTTTAAAATAGTTAATCGGATTTTTACCGGCCACCACGACCCATCCCAAGTCAAGCTCCATATAAACCAGGTCCGCTTGCGTATGGTCCATTAAAACATCGTAAAGGACAACATTGTTGTGCGATTCAAATTCATATTCATGGTTATGGTAACCGAATTTTAAACCTACTTTCTTACAGGCTTCTCCCGCCTTATTGAATTGTTCCGCCACTTTTTTATAATTATCCACAGTTTGCCCATCTGTAGGCATGGAGGAACAAATTAAATATCGTTGACCAGAAGCCACCGCATCTTCCATAGTGCGTTCAAAATCAGCATCTAATCTTATATGTCCGCTTGTTAATTTCATGCCTAAATCATTACAGGTTTGCGCCATCCCCTTGGGGGACAATCCATAATAATATCCTTTGCTTGATCCAGCACTTTCAATTTCCTTAAAACCTAATTTAGCTATGGTCTCCAATGTCTTTTTTGGATTTGAGAGCATGCTCTCCCTAAATGAATAAAGTTGTACACCATAACCAGTGGATATACTAGAAGCACAACTGATCTGCGGCATAAGAAATGTTGCGGCCCCAAATAAGCCCGTTTGTCTTATGAATTTTCTACGAGTGGTCATTGTTTTATTTTAATGATTGTTAATTAGCTAAGGAGCTACAATGCATTCAACCAAATAATAAGTTACAATGTTGTTCTCCTACATTCTAAATGTACGAAATCTGCATAGGATTATAGCGGGTAACCATTGGTATACGTATTTTTGCAAAAATCCACGGTATGAACAGTAGGAAAGATCAATTACAGGCATTGGACAGGTTATTGACCATTATGGACGAGCTCAGGGCAGAGTGTCCATGGGACAAAAAACAGACCATGCAATCCTTAAGGCACCTCACAATAGAGGAAACCTATGAGCTAGGTGATGCTATTCTTGATGAAGATCTTAATGAAGTAAAGATGGAACTTGGTGATGTGTTGTTACATATCTTTTTCTATGCTAAAATTGGTTCTGAAACCGGTGATTTTGATATTGCCGATGTAGCTAATGCCATATGCGAAAAATTAATTCATAGGCATCCTCATATTTATGGAGATGTTAAGGTTGCCAACGCAGATGAAGTGAAGCAAAATTGGGAGCAAATAAAGCTAAAGGAAGGTAAAAAAAGTGTACTGGAAGGAGTTCCAAGAAGTTTACCTGCACTTGTAAAGGCCAATAGAATACAAGATAAAGTGGCCGGTGTAGGATTTGATTGGGAAAAGCCAGAACAGGTATTTAGCAAAGTACAGGAAGAGTTAGGTGAATTACAAGCCGAAGTCTCCACTGGTAATGGTGAGAAAATAGAATCAGAATTTGGTGATGTGCTATTTTCAATGATCAATTACGCTAGATTTTTAGGAGTGAATCCTGAAAATGCTCTTGAACGGACCAATAAAAAATTCACAAAACGATTTCAATTTCTGGAGGCGCAAGCGGCCAAATTGGGAAAATCATTAAAGGACATGACCTTACAGGAAATGGATGTTTATTGGAACCAAGCAAAAATGAACGACTAGACCTCTTTAAGATGTTCCGCTACTTTTCCGATCGCTCTAACCAAATAATCATATTTCAAAGGTTTTACAAAGTATTCTGAAATCATGGAATAGGTTTTGGCGTGAAGCATATCCTTATTGTTCAAAGAAGAGGTCAACATAAAAATATGTATCTTCTTTGCCAATTCTTCTTGGAAAAAATTCAACTCATCTAAAAATTGAAATCCATTTAAGACCGGCATATTTAGGTCTAGAAAAATAATATCCGGGATTACTTCTTCAGAATGTCTATGTTTGGACAAGACCTCTAAAGGTTCAACTGAGTCTGGAAATTCAATTGTTTTTTTTATGCCTATTTCCTGTAGGTTACGTTTTAGGACAAATTTTGAAATATCGTCATCATCGATAACCCAAACCAATGGTTGTGCAATCATTTTTTTTTGGGGGAATTAGTTAATGGTTACAACAATAACGTTTTATATGCTAAAATAGTGTTCTGTAAAGTAGAAAAATTGCGTAAAAAATTACATCGCATTTATCCTAAAATTTCGGTAAAGGAATGGATTTCTAACCAACATCTGACTTATGCAATTAATGGTTTTTAAATTAATAGTATTAAGATTCGGTGCTTTACCCTAGGTTTTGGAATTAGAAGTACCTTTGTCCGAAATTTAGTTCCTTAGTTTTGTTCAAAGCATATACAAAAGAGTTTAGCTATAATATTAAATTGTCCGTTCCCGTAATACTGGGGATGTTGGGCCACACTTTTGTACAGCTAGCGGATAATATTATGGTGGGTCAATTAGGTACCGCAGAACTTGCTGCAGTTTCGTTGGGCAATAGTTTTGTATTCATAGCCATGTCTTTGGGAATAGGCTTTTCAACGGCTATAACACCTTTGGTTGCAGAAGCTGATGGTGCCGAAAACAAACAAGATGCAAAGAATGCATTAAAGCACGGTTTGGTGTTGTGCACCATATTGGGGCTGTCCCTATTTGGGTTGATTATAGTGGCCAAACCGTTAATGTACGCCATGAAGCAGCCCGAGGTGGTTGTGGAACTTGCCATGCCTTATTTGGATTTGGTTGCCTTTTCTTTGGTGCCTCTGATCGTTTTTCAGGCGTTCAAGCAATTTTCGGAAGGCTTGTCACAGACCAAATATCCTATGTATGCTACCATTGTGGCCAACATCATCAACATTGTTTTAAATTACCTCCTCATTTTTGGCAATTTTGGTTTTCCTAAAATGGGTATTATAGGTGCGGCTATTGGTACCTTGGTTTCACGAATATTAATGGTGCTTTACATTTGGTATATTTTAAAGAGTAAGGAAAAATTCAATTATTATGTTACCGGATTCAATTTTAGAATAATTGAGCAAAAGGTTATTCGTAAAATTATAGCCTTAGGCTTTCCTTCATCATTGCAGATGTTCTTTGAGGTGGCCATATTTACCGGAGCAATATGGCTGAGCGGGGTGCTTGGAAAAAATGCTCAGGCGGCCAATCAAATTGCACTGAATTTGAGTAGTATGACCTTTATGTTCGGTATGGGGCTGGGCATAGCCGCCATGATTCGCGTGGGCAATCAAAAAGGCTTGGGCAATTTTAAAGAGTTAAGACGAATTGCACAATCCATTTTCTTTTTGACCTTGCTTCTGGAAATTGTTTTTGCCGCACTCTTTCTCTTGGGTAGACACTGGTTTCCGGCGCTCTACCTAGATGTAAACGATGTAGCTAATATGGCAGATAATACAGAGGTGTTGATAATGGCCGCTGAATTATTGCTTGTAGCCGCCTTTTTTCAAATTTCAGACGGTATACAAGTCGTTGTTTTAGGAGCTTTAAGGGGATTGCAAGATGTGCGCATACCTACAATTATAACCTTTATAGCGTATTGGTTAATAGGTTTTCCTGTCAGTTTTTATTTAGGGCTCTACACACCTTTTAAAAGCACGGGTATTTGGATCGGGCTTCTTATAGGATTATCGGCATCGGCCATTATGTTGTATCTTCGATTTAATTATTTGACAAAAAAATTAATTGTTGGTTAAAGCGTTTGCGCCATCAATATATGATTATAATGAACATTAGTTTTTAGATTATGGAGTTTCCGAAATTTTTATTGGGTGATAATACCGATTTTCCTACCGCAATTTTCGTAGTACATACTGAATTCCCCAGGTTTATTATCAATCTGGAAAATGATGAGGTAGAATGGTTGGAGGAATTTTCAAAAGAAGATGAAAAGGAGTTGGAAGAAGAGGCGGAGAACCTAATTGCGGCCGCCACTGCATTCTACGATCGTGAGGTTTCCAGATATGAAGAGTAATCAATATGCTTCAAGAACTACTAGAATTTGACAAGGATTTATTTATATTCTTAAACGGTTTAGGTACAGACCGATGGGATTTTTTTTTTCAGTTTGTCTCCCATAAGCTAAGTGCACTACCTCTATATATGTTTTTGTTGGTCCTTGCCTATAAAAAACTAGGCCTAAAACAAACCTTGGTTTTATTGGTTACCATTACCTTGCTCATAACCGTCACCGATCAACTAAGCAATTTTTTTAAATATGGCGTGGCTAGATTGCGGCCTTGTCACAATCCTGAAATTGCACCGGTAATGCGGTTGGTAAAAAGTTATTGTGGAGGCCAATACGGTTATTTTTCCGCCCATGCGGCAAACGCATTTGCGGTAGCCGTGTTTTTTAGCATTTTATTAAAATCTGAAATTAAGTACATAGGCGTTGGTCTGTTGATATGGGCAGCTCTTGTTGCCTATAGTAGGGTATATATTGGAGTTCACTTTCCGCTTGATATTTTTACGGGTGCGGTATTGGGCTCGTTGTTTGGTTGGTTGTTTATAAAGTTATTTATATTTGCACTTCGCAAATTTTCCCTATGATATCCAATCTAAGGTATTGGTTTTTAATTGCTTTGATTTTCTTGGTCTACCTGGCCGGTATGTTTGCAACCTTATTTGAGAACGATTCTGCCCAGTTTTCCGTGATGGCCATGAGGATGGTCCAGGAAAATGACTTTTTAAGTCTTTTTAAAGGTCCCAATGAATATTTGGATAAGCCCCATATGCATTATTGGTTGGCCGCCATTTCCTACAAAATTTTTGGCTTGCATGCATGGGCCTATAGAATTCCAGGAATTTTGGCAACGTTACTTGCGGCTTATAGCTGTTATGGACTTGGCGCTTTACTGTATAACAAAGATGTGGGTAGATTGGCAGCTTTAATATTCATGACTGCCCAAACCATAGTCTTAGGTGCAATTGACGTTCGTACAGATGCTGTTTTGACCGGTTTTAGCATACTGGCCATTTGGCAATTGGCTAAATATGTGGAGCATGGATCGGTACATAGTATTGTCATAGGTGCTTTTGCAGCCGGAATGGCCTTTTCTACCAAAGGGCAAATAGCACTTCTTGTAATTGGTTTGCCCTTGATCTGTCATATAGCATACACTAGAAAATGGAATGCTTTTTTAAGTTGGAAGGTTCTTTTGGCTTTATTGATTTTTGGACTTACAATAACTCCTATGTTATATGCCTATTACACGCAGTTTGATCTGCATCCGGAAAAGGTGATTAGAGGTAAAAGCAATCGTAGCGGTATTTTCTTTATATTTTGGGAACAAAGTTTTGAACGTTTAAGCGGTGAGGGCATAGGTAAGAACAGTAGTGATTTCTTTTTCTTTTTCCACACTTTTTTATGGGTTTTCCTTCCTTGGACCATTATTGGTATTACTGCATATTGGGGTAGATTAAAAACTTTTTTCAAGTCTAAGCTAAAATTCGATTCCAAGAATGAATTTTTAACATTGGGAGGTATAACGCTTATTTTTGCGGTCATTAGTTTTGCCCAATTTAAGCTTCCACATTATTTAAATATAACCATTCCTTTATTTGCAGTATTAACTGCTTCATATTTATATAATACCTATAGGCATCAACAACAGCGTACTATTCATATTTTAAAAATAGGTCAGTTTTTTGTACTTGGAATCGTATTCATTGCTTCAGCCTTAATATGTTTTTATGTATTTAAATTAAATAGTGTCCTGGCATATATATCGCTAGTCGTCGCGGCAATAATCATTGTGTATTATGCTATGAAGAGGGAAGGTGAATATATAAAGCTAATAACGGTTTCCGTTTGCGCTTCTGTATTATTGAATGCTGTTTTAAACTTGCATTTTTATCCGAACCTATTGGAATATCAAGGCGGTTCTTCTATGGCTAAAATTGTTGAACAAAAGAATATTCCCGTTGATCGTATTTATAAAATTGGGGACGATTTCACATGGGCCCTGGACTTTTATAATCAATATCCCGTTCAGATAACTTCGGTAGATTCCTTAAAAAACCAGAAGGATGTTTGGGTATATGTTACTGAGGATGAAATGGAATTATTGAAAAACAAAGATTTTGATTGGGATGCCCAATTTAATGTTGACCAATTTAGGATTACAAGACTTCAGGGTAAATTCCTGAATCCCAATACCCGGAAAAAGGTGACTAGAAAAATGTACTTACTGCATATTTATTGACCTTTAGTGTGTAAAGTTCTTACTTCCAATTTTATTTTTTTAAAGTGATACCAAATGCCGCACAAGGAAATTATAGCGGTTATCAAAAAAAACAAAACACTGATACTTACGGATATATTTTCATCTAAACCTAAGAATTGGGCACCATAAAAGAATGTTACCTCCCTACTACCTATACCACCTAATGTCAATGGTAGTACGGCAACAATAGATGAGATAAGAAAGATTATTAGATAGGAGATTTGGTGCAACGTAATATTAAGGGCCATTAATATACACCATAGACAGATTAATTGTGCCAATTGTACCAAGCCGGACAACAATGTTGTTTTCCAAAAAATAGGAATTACATAATCAAAGAATTTTTTGTTGAGCAACCAATAGACCGCAATTGATAGTGGTATTGCCAGAATAAAAATCCATCTATAATTTACCAGTTTTTCTATTTCTGATACTGCCAATAACCCACAGGCAAAAATAAAGAGTAGCAGTAGTCCTCCTAACCGATCTAATATTAAAACACTTATTATTTTTTTGGTTGATACCTCAAAATTCTTTTTAAGGACATACCCTTTATAAGCATCACCACCAATACCGCCAGGAAGAAAAAGATTGTAGAACATACCCAAGACATACAATTTAAGATTACTTTGTTGGGTCAAGGGTACGTTAAGTTGATGAAAGTAAAGATTAAGCCTAAAGGCCGCTATAATTTTTGAAGCAACAAAAAAAAGAGTAGCAATTATCAGGTAAAACGGATTACTATCAAGTACAATATTCTTTATCTCACCAATATTTATCTTGGTGTAGATGAAATAGATTAAGAGGGCACTGATCAGTACCTTGATACCAGTGGTTACTTTTTTATTTAATTTGGCCACCTACGCTTACTTTTTTAACACGGTAAGGTCTTTTCTTCTGGGATTCATAATAGGTACGTATTAAAAGTTCCATTACTATTCCTATAGTAAACAGTTGAATTCCTGCAAGAATAAACATCATCCCGAACATCAATAGGGGTCTGGTGCCTATATCCTCCCCAAAACCAACTTTTACGATCAATAGATATATATTGATTAATATTCCCAATAATATCATTAAGAAACCAAAAATACCGAACAGATGTATGGGGCGTTGAAAATATTTGCGAATAAATAAAAGGAGCATCATATCTGCTACTACCTTAAAAACGCGTTCCAAACCATATTTGGACACACCGGCATGGCGTGCATGATGTTTTACGGGGATTTGTTTTATCTGTCCGCCTTCCAAATGAGCCAAAAGGGTAATGAACCTATGCATTTCTCCGTAGAGATTTAAATCTTTGGCAATATCCTTTGTAAAGACCTTTAGGGCACAACCATTGTCCTTGATATCTAATTTTGTAATTCGCCTGACTAGAAAATTGGCAATTTTTGAAGGTATTTTTTTAACTAGGGAGTCCTTTCTTTTTTGACGGATACCGGTCACTACATCATATTCCTCGGTTACGGCATAGCTGAGCATTTCAGGAATATCAGATGGGTCGTTCTGCAAATCCCCGTCCATGGTAATGATATACTCTCCCTCCGCATAGTCTAACCCTGCCGCCAAAGCCAAGCTTTGCCCATAATTTTTCTTTAATTCTATAAGATGGACTTTTTCATCCTTTAATGATTTCACTACTTTTTTGGTGGTGTCCGTAGAAAAATCATCCACATATATGATTTGATAATCATAGCCTACCAGACTTTCGTGAATTTTTTGTGTTAGTAAAGTAACATTTTCCTCTTCATTATATAAAGGAACTACGACCGAAAGTAAGGAAGTGGTAATAGGTTGCATTGGGTTGTTTTTGGAATAGCGACAAAGTTATGTTTTTTATCCTTAATAATAAGGCAAAGCTGGTAGGTAACTATGTGGGGATTGTTACTTGAGCAACTTTAATAATTTTTCTGCCGCAGCAAATGGAGATGTTTTGCCGTTCATTACTTCATCTTTAAGTTCTGGCAGTAATTCCTTGGTTTTGTTGTTGTCATAGAAGGCGGTCAATACTTCTTGCTCTAAATATTGAACGAGCCATTGCTCATTTTGCTTTTGCCTATTTTTTGCAAAGAATCCGGAATCTTTCATTAAGGTGCAATAGGTTGAAATGACCTGCCAAATTTTCCGGAGTCCCTTGTTTTCAAGTGCGGAACAAGTAAGTACTTCGGCAGACCAACCATTTTCCTTAGGAGGGAGCATATGTAAGGCCCTTGTAAATTCCGTCTTTGACAATTCAGCATTTTTAATATTGTTGCCGTCTGCCTTGTTAATGACTATTAAATCTGCCATTTCCATGATGCCCCTTTTTATCCCCTGCAAGTCATCACCGGCACCGGCTAATTTTAATAATAAAAAGAAATCTACCATACTATGTACGGCTATTTCACTTTGGCCTACGCCAATGGTTTCAATAATAATGGTATCATACCCTGCCGCTTCCAGCACATTAATACTTTCCCTGGTTTTACGTGCAACGCCCCCCAAAGTTGAACCTGATGCGGATGGCCGTATATAGGCATTGGGGTTCTTGGCCAATTCCAACATACGTGTTTTGTCCCCTAAAATGCTTCCTTTTGTTATCCTGCTAGAGGGGTCTACGGTCAATACCGCCACTTTTTTTCCCAAATTTGTGAGCAGGGTGCCAAATTGTTCAATAAACGTACTTTTTCCCACTCCTGGAACTCCTGTAATGCCTATTCTTACAGTATTATGATTTGATATACACGCTTGCACTATGTCCTTTGCCATTGTGCGATGTTCTGCCTTGGTACTTTCAATAAGGGTAATTGCTTTACTGACCAGAGCTATGTCATTGTTAAAAATACCATCAATAATATCGGTAGAAGTAAGGTTGGCTAGATTCATTGCTGTGTATTTTTACCCGTTGGCAACAAAAGTACTATTTGTAAACGGGAACCATTATTTTAGTGGTATCCCAAGCTAAACTTATAACGTTTTGTGATTTTTGTTGTAATGTTTGTTCTTCAAAAGTAATGGTAAAATCTTCCACAGGATTTTGGAGGTCTATGACCGGTACCTCTACAGTTATAAGATCATAGTTGCTATCATGGGTTGTCTGGTTGCCATTGATGCGGGTAACCCCCCAATCCGGTATTTGCGTGTTGAACATTATTTTCCAGCTCTTTTTATTGGGTATGGACCATAGTGAATAAGTGCCGGCAGGAAGTGGTTTGTCTATAATCTTAATTGGTTTGGAAACGGTTATGGTAGTGGGTTCATTGGCGCCGGTACGCCATACATTGCCATATGGAACCAACTCCCCAAAAATTTTCCTTCCTTTTTTGGACGGACTGGAATAATCTATTTTTAGAACGGTATTGCCAAGTTCCAAAACGGAGGTCTTGTAGGGACTAAATTTTTTAGTCTCTCGTTGTACATAAGGTATGGCCACAAAATAAACCAGAGCGGCCAGTACCAACAAGACCACAACAATTTTTTTAATCAGCTTCATACACATGACTATTTAAAAGAGCTATCCAGCTAGGTCTGCAAATCAAATTTAAAGATAGAAATGTTGTTGTAGATATCGCCCGGTCTTAAGACGCTTTTAGGAAAATCCGGTTGGTTGGGAGCATCCGGATAATTTTGTGTTTCAAAACAGATTCCAGGAAATTCGGTTGGGGTATAAACGACCACCGCGGGTTGGTTGGTATATACCCTCATATGAATACCAGATGTCTTAGATCTTAATTCCGCTACTTTTTCGTTTCCCATATCCTTGACAAATACCGTGTTGAAACGTTGCAGTCCAATTTTTCTAGGTAGTAAAAAATCATAGTCGGTCTTTCTTACCGGTATTAAATTACCCGTGGGTAAATGGTTTTCTTTAGTTTCTAATCGGTATGGACAATTTAATTGCAGTTCGCATTCATCAATGAAGGGGTCCTTATCTAATTTAAAATAGGAATGGTTGGTAAGATTAATGACCGTACTTCTGTCCGTAGTACCTTCATAAATGACCTGCAAGGCATTATCCATTAGCCTGTAGGTAACACTAACTGTTAAATTGCCAGGATAGCCTTCTTCTAAATGTTTACTGTAATAGGTTAGTTTTACGAAAGGGTTATCTGTGGTATTGACTTCATCAATTGTCCAATATTTTTGATGAAAGCCCTCTTTTCCCCCGTGTAAGTGAACCCCATCTTCCTGATAGAGAAAAAACTTTTCCCTATCCAAATCAAACCCACCTCTGGAAATTCTGCCTGCATACCTACCCACACTTGCGCCCAGTACATTTTCGTCCAAACGGTATCTACTGGGATGGTTAAAACCGGCTACAACATTCGTAAATTCCCCATCCTTACCCTTTACAAGCAATTTTTGAATGGTAGCGCCATAATCCAACACCATAAGTGTCATAAACCTATTGGAAATCGTAACTTGTTTCAAAGGGAAATTTTAAAAATAAGTTGTAAAAATAAAGATTTTTGCAACATCCTTTTTTTTCTATCGTCTTTAAAATAACAACAACCGAAAACCAATCTTTTTACCCAATGTTTCAAAGCAATGTTGTAGAGAAATGCAAAGCAAACGATAGGTCTGCACAGGTACAACTGTATAGGAAGTATTGTGAAGGAATGTATATTGTTGCCATGCGTTTTGTTAAGGATGCAGATGATGCGGAGGATGTTTTGCAGGAGGCCTTTATAAAGGCTTTTCAAAAAATTGATCAATTTAAGGGAGATGTGACTTTTGGGGCTTGGTTAAAACGTATCGTCATCAATAAATGTATCGACTTCCTTAAATCAAAAAAAGAGTATTTGGTTTCTTTGGATGAGGGTTATATGCAGAATAAGGACGATGATGAAAATTGGAATATTGAGGCTACGATTACTATTGATGAAGTAAAAAAAGCCATAGATAATCTACAGGCTACCTACAGATGTGTGGTATTGATGTATTTAATTGAAGGATATGACCATCAAGAAATTGCACAGGTATTGAATATCTCCGAAACCGCATGTAGAACAAGATTATTAAGGGGAAAGGCAATATTAAAAGAAGTATTAAAAGCAAATAGATATGGAACAGGATCTTAGGGAAATGTTTAAGACCCAACATAAAGATGAACGATGTGCCTTGAAGACGGGACATGAAGCACGCTTTTTGCAAAAACTGGAAAAAGAATTGCCAATAGGTAAAAAGAAAAATAGGTCTTGGCTATTTATGGCGGCGTCTATTGTAATCTTATTGGGTATTGGTCTAGGATATACCTATACGAACAGAAATGTTGAACAACCGGCAGTGGTTAATGCGGAGGAGAATTTACCTGATCGGGAATTTACATTTGGCGACCTGTCCCCAGACCTAAAAAAGGTAGAAAATTTTTATATGGCAAATATCAATATTGAATTATCCAAACTGCAGTTTTCTACGGACAATAAGGATTTGATCGATAGTTATATGGAACAGTTGAACAACTTGAACATGGAGTATAAAAACCTTAATACCGAATTAAAGGAATTGGGACCCAATGACCAGACCATAACAGCTCTTATAGAAAATTTACAATTACGCTTACAATTATTACAGAAACTAAAAAAGAAGTTAAACGATTTAAAACAATCAAAAAATGAACAGATCATGTAAAACTGTATCGGCGCAACTCATCATTGTGCTGGGACTATTAATGCCTTTGGGGCTACTTGCACAAACAGAAAGTAAAACCTATAAAGAACGCTATAATGTTGCAGATGATGCCGTATTGGAAATCAATACCAGCTATGCCGATATAGAATTTGAAACCTGGGGCAAGGACGAAGTTGCCATAACCGCAACCATTACCCTTGAAGGAGCAACAAAGGAAGAAGCCGAAGCATATTTTAATGGAAATCCTATTGAAATATTAGGAAACAGCAGCACCATCTCAATTGCATCTAAATCTAAGAACAATAGGTTTTTTGCTATGGAAGGCACTGAGTTTGACCACAACGATCTTCATATAGAAATACCGGAAATTGCCACTTTTGTCATGAGTATGCCACAAGTTGCCCCTTTTCCAAATATGCCCCCATTACCACAAACGGAAGCATTTTCGTTTGACTATGAGGCTTTTCAGAAAGATGGTGATAAATACATGAAGCAGTGGCAAAAGAATTTTGAAAAAAGTTTTGATAAGGAACATCAAAAACGATTGGAGGAATGGGCGGAAAAGATGGAGAAACGCGCAGAAGAAATGGAGCAACGTTTAGAGGAACAGAATGAACAACGTCAAAAAAGGCTTGAGGAACGTGCGGAAGAGATGGAACAACGACTTAAGGAGCGAGAAGAGGTCCGTGCCAAGCAAATGGTGAAACGAGATTCAATAAGGACAAGTTTTTTTGTACGAAGAGACAGTTTAAGGAGTGCACCCAATATTTTTTATCTAAATACCGATCAAGGCACTAAAAACTACAAAATAAAGAAAACCATAAAGATTAGTTTACCCAAGTCTACCCGAATTAAAATGGATGTAAGGCATGGGGAAGTTAAATTGGCGGCCAATACCAAAAACTTGAATGCGAAACTTTCGCATTCAAGCCTTTGGGCCAATAGTATAGATGGTAAGGAAACCAATGTTTGTGCTTCTTATTCCCCGGTGACCGTTGCTCAATGGAACCATGGTCAATTGAGTACCTCTTATTCTGAACAAATTTCCTTGAATCAAGTTGTACAGCTACAATTAGAAACCGTTTCCTCAGAAGTAACCATAGAAAAATTACTTAAAAGCGCCCTTGTAAAAAATAATTTTGGTGCGGTGCATATTCTTGAGCTCGGCCCTGATTTTAAGGATTTGGATATTAGTCTAAAAAATGCGGAATTTAGATTGGCACTCCCAAAGGTGGCCAGTGATATATACGTAAAAGGAAACTCCTCAACCTTTGACAAACCCAAAGGGTTGAACTTAAAAGAGACCGTCAATGGATCCACAAGAATCAGTAAAGGTTATCACTTAAATGACAACAGTGGTAGGTCTATAATTATTACTTCTGATTATAGTGAAGTTGTTGTTCAATAACTACTTATCCAAAATCAATGTGCCAAAAGAGTTTGCATTGATCCAACCTTGATTTTTATCTTCTCCGGGAATAAAGACAGATCCAATTAAATTTTCCCGTTTTTCACTTTGGTCATTATCTCCATAGGCCAAGGCAAAACCAATTTTATCACCCTTTTTTAAAACTGCCGGTTCTACATTTGAACTTGTTGTATAGGTATCCGGATATACTTTCACCAATAGCTCCCAGTAGGTCGTGTTTCCTTCCGTTATATGGGCAGAAATTATATGATCATTAAAAAAATGGGCTTCCTTGTCTTCAGCTAGATCAACCACATTGCCATCCAATGCAACGTGATAGGTAAAGGCATTGCTATTAAAGCGGTGTAGCCCACCAGAATTGTCCTGATCAACATAGACTAGAACAGAATCATCGTTCCACCAAAGTTTCAGTGGGTCTTTGGCCTGTTTATAAATAGAATCATCAACAATTTCTAAAAGCAGGTATAATCCTTGTTCTTTCCAAGCTATTCTATATTTACCGTTGAAATCCGTATGTTCAAACGGGCCGCCTATCCAATTTTGATCAATGGGATACCACTCTAGGGTATTCCAGAAATTTTCAATTGGCCTACCATCTAACTTGGGCGCATCTTCTATATAGGTAACGGTGGTAATGTGGGTATCTTTCTTTTTTTCGATATCACTACATGATAAAAGGGATACCAAGACAATCAAAATGAGAGTCCATTTCATAACGTAAAGGTTTGAAATCTTAAGTTCAAAGATAGTATTTTATTGAGAAGTAAGATTTTAAGCACACTACTATATGAAAGACATTGACATTTAGAAAGAAAACAGCCTGCAGCATCTATGACGATGGTGCAGGCTGTTATAGTCATAATAATTTAACGGATAGGTGGTTTTTTTTATAATTTTGGTTCCCAACCATTTTCGTAGGTACGCTTCCAAGACTCCATTACTTTGTCGTTATTGGTTACTTTACCGGTCTTTGCATCTATTTGTATGGTTTCTCCCGCGTCTTGGGCCATATTGCCCAAATGGCACAACATGGTAGAAATACTGGCATCCCTAATATCAGAATTTAAGTTTTTGTCCTCACGTATGCCCGCAAAGAAATTAGAGATATGGTTAATGTCCAAAACACCTTCTCCACGAGTATTTGTTGTCAGGCTCGTGCCACCTTCCAACTCTTCTTTTATAAGGTTACCTTCCAAATCAAAAAGGCGATAGAAATTACGGTCTAGCATAATGGTTCCTTTAGAACCATAGATGGTACTACCTCGTCCAGGTCTCTCCGGTTTCATCATTCCTCTACTGTGCCCTGTCCATGTCAGGAATTTATCATTATCAAAGGTATAGGTGACCTGCTGGTTGTCCACAAACTCCCAATCATCTTGAAAAGTATATTTTCCTCCAAACGATGTAACACTATTGGGAAGGTCTACCCCTAATGCCCATCTGCAAATATCTATCTCATGGGTTCCGTTATTATGAATTTCCCCAGTTCCATAGGTGCGGAACCAATGCCAATTATAAGGGTGAACATTGTTTCTATAGGCTTGTCTTGGCGCAGGACCCTGCCATAAATCCCAATTTAATGTTGAAGGGACGTCTATTTCCTTGCCAATGCCTATGGAGCCCCTATTGTTGGAATAATAAGCCTCTCCTTTATATACATCGCCAATGACGCCTTCCTTAATATCCTTGATTGCACTGATTGATGTTTTGGCGGAGCGTTGTTGGTTACCCATTTGCACTTTCTTTCCATACTTTTTATGGGCAGCGACCAAAAGGTCGTTCTCATAAGGATTATGGCTACAGGGTTTTTCAACATATACATGTTTGCCCGCCTGTAAGGCCATTATGGCCATAGGAGCATGCCAATGTTCTGGGGTTGCTATAAAAACGGCATCAACATCCTTATCCTCCAATACCTTTCTAAAATCTTTTTCAACCTTAGGAATATAGCCAATGGTTTCTTGGCACCATGCATTATGTTCCTTAAGTATTACGTCGTCCACATCACAGGAGTAAACGATTTTGGCATTTTTATCTTTATGGATGGCCATTATATGTGCCTTTGCCCTGCTACGTACACCTATAATTGCACAATTTATATGGTCATTTGCACCTAAAATATTAGCATATGAACTAGTTGGGAATACTAAACCACCTAAGGTAACTGCCGCTGATCCAGCAGTTGTTTTTTTGATAAAATTTCTTCTTGTCGTCATGTGCTATTCCTTTTCAATTGGTTTTATCTTGATATTCTTAAATGATACCCTATCTCCATGATCTTGCAATAGAATATGACCTTTTTCAGCTTCGCCAAAATTTGGCCATTTTACATATTTGCTCTCGGATACCAATTTTCTAAAATCGTCACTTTTGCGTTCGTACTCCAACACTTTCATACCATTAAGGTAATGTTCTACGTGGTTGTCCTTAGATACGATATGGGCAGTGTTCCATTCTCCCGGGCCGTTCATAGGTTTGTTTGGGTCTGCTTTGATAAGGTCATATAATGATGATACGGTACGGCTACCTTCATGGTTTCCAAGCTTGGCATCCGGATGTCTTGCATCGTCCAGTATTTGATATTCCAGTCCTATAGAAGATCCTGGTCCTTTATTGATATCTGTATCTACATAATATTTTATACCGCTATTGGCACCTTCGGTAATTTTAAAATCCAACATCAATTCAAAATCGCCATAAAGTTCTTTGGTCACAATATCACCACCGGCAGCGGATTCTTCACCGCCAGAGGAAAGTACGGTCAATATTCCATCTTTAATCTCCCATCCTTTTGTTGGGAACTCATCTAAGCGGGCCCCTCTCCAACCATTGGTGGTTTCTCCGTCCCATAACATTTTCCAGCCTTTTTTGGCCTCGTCCGCGCCTAAGGCATTTTTGGTAATTATGGGTTGAATTGGTGTTTGTCTAGAATATTTGGATAGACTATCGGTCAATATCTTTATATCTTTCCAAATAATATCCGTTCCATCTTTTTGCTCATCGGATATGCTGTGTACCTGTAGCGCAATAAAACCTTCAGATGTCCTATCATCTATTAAATGAGCCGCAGGTACATCATTGATCCATGTTTTTATGGTATCTCCAATGGCCTCTATCCTATAGTGGTTCCAATCATTTTGTTTAAACGCTTGTTGCGCAGTAGGGTTATTGGTCATAGGATTTAGCCAACCACGTCTGGCCTCATCATAAATACCGGCACTCCATGCCCTTTCTGAAGGGTCAATTTCTATTTGATACCCATGTACGCGACCATCCATATAGTGCGGTAAACTGTTGCTTCTTATCTGTACACCGGAATTCATACTAGGATCTACTTTGTAGTCCAGTTCCAAGATAAAGTCCCCGTACATTTTATCCGTCGTCATAAATGAATTTGGTGTGTTGTGCACGGTAGTACCCACAATGGCATTGTCCTTTATGGTATAGGTAGCTTCACCACCTAATTGTGTCCATCCATTTAAAGTTTCTCCATCAAATAGATTAACCCATGGGGTATCATCCTTTGGTTCTTGCTGACAGCTATGGAGTAGTGTTGTTAGGGCTACGGTACATAGCAAGTAATTGATTGTTGATTTCATTGGTTTGGTAAATTTTGATTTATAAAAAAGCGCCCAACATAGGGCGCTTGAATATAGTAATTTTTTAGGAGTCTACTAGTGGGCATCTACCTTTAAATAATCCCCAAAATTTTCTTTAAACCTGTTTAGCCTTGGTACGGATACATTACGTATATATGAATTGTTTGGATTATTTTTTTCATAGTCCTGATGGTAGTCTTCTGCCTTGTAGAATATAGTGTGCTTGGTAACCTCGGTAGTAATGGGGTCATTGTCATAAACCTTTTGATCGGTTAGTGCTTTCATATAGTTTTCAATGATTTTTTTTTGTTCTTCCGTTTTATAAAAGGCTATTGAACGGTATTGCCTACCACGATCAGGTCCTTGTCTGTTTAATTGAGTAGGGTCATGAGATCCAAAAAACACCTGCACCAATTGTGTAAACGAAATTTCCTTAGGGTCATAATACACTTCAACCGCTTCGGCATGGTCCGTTTTTCCATAACCCACTTGTTCGTAAGTCGGATTTTTCTGTGTACCCCCCGCATATCCGGAAATGACCTCTTTTACTCCTTTAACACTTTCAAAAATGGCCTCTACACACCAAAAACAACCACTTGCAAAATATGCGGTTTCATATTTGTCTAGTTGCTGAGGTGTA
Organism: Maribacter sp. MAR_2009_72; assembly: GCF_007827235.1. Taxonomy (NCBI): domain Bacteria; kingdom Pseudomonadati; phylum Bacteroidota; class Flavobacteriia; order Flavobacteriales; family Flavobacteriaceae; genus Maribacter; species Maribacter sp. MAR_2009_72. Next base: position 4,106,767 of record NZ_VISB01000001.1, read on the forward strand.
AGTTTTTCCGTTTTTTGACTTTCATCAACGGTAGCTTTGGTGGTATCTGAAAGTTCCGGAAGTATATTTTTTTTGGCTTTGGATTGACAGCTGGTTGCCAATAAGGTGGCACCTAGTAATAGGGTCAGTTGAACTAATTTCATAACAATTTTCTTTTAACAATTGGTAGGTAATTTACAAAGACCTTACGTGGTATAGGGTTAAAAAATGTTAAGAACATGTATAGATCAATTATTTTTGATAAATGGATGCATTCATTAAGGATTTAATTTCAGTATCGGATACGACTATTCAAATTTTGGATAAAAATCTAGGAACGGAACAATATGTGCCCCTTGATCTATCTAAAAATAATGTAGAATTATATAATTTAAATATAACCGAGCCTACGGTTTGTCAAGATTATATTGATAAGGTACTTGGCTACGAAAAAGGCTCTGTAGCTTTTGGCGGGTATTTGGAAGAACGAAATCTTTATAGTGACAAGGAAAGCTTTACCTCCAGTACCGCGCCAGTAAGAAATATACACTTAGGGATAGATTTTTGGTGTCAGGCCTATACAAAGGTCATGGTGCCTATTGATGGGATTGTACATAGTTTTAAATTTAATAACGTTCCAGGTGATTATGGACCCACTATAGTTTTACAGCATAGCCTAAACAACCATACCTTTTATACTTTGTACGGTCATTTAAGTTTGTCCTCCTTGGATAATCTAAAATTGGGCAAAGCCTTTTATACGGGCGAAGTATTGGGTGTGTTAGGGACTCCGGATATAAATGTAAACTATGCACCACATTTGCATTTTCAAATAATACGCGATATGGAAGGTTATTTGGGAGATTATCCAGGAGTTTGTGCCAAGAATAAATTGGAACACTACAAAGGTAATTGTCCTGATCCAAATTTATTATTGAAGTTTTAAAGGACATATCGATAAACTACTTGTTTGATCGCTATGAGGAATTGATGAGGTTTGTTGTTCATCGGACGTAATTTACACTTTGTCCATGTTGTTGTATCGTAACGGAAAATCGTGTTTTTGAGCGAATTGGAATGGGGTAGGACTAGGTTTGCTGCGTTATTTAAGTGTAACAAATCAAGTCATGAAAACAATAGTATCTATCATCTTTATCCTCTTTATAGGAATTGCTGTCCAAGCACAGGATAAAGGTAAGGACGTTAAGGTTGAAACTATTGAAATGATCAATGCACCTAAAATTACCAAGGAATTCAACGCCAAGGATTATAACCAAACAGCACGTTTGTACAGGTCTAAAAATTCGAAGATAAAAAGAGAGCTGAATTTCATCACCAAGGCCAATAAGGCCAAAATGGTCTAATTTTATCTATAGGGTATTATATTGATAATGATATTCTTCAATTCTTTTTCGTATAAATTGTCAACCTAAGATAAAGACCTGTAACTGTGATTATAAGTAAGTAAATTGTTTTGTAAGAAGGAATATACTGGATATTGTATAATTGTATGAATTTAATTACAATACGGGTGAAATGTACGGTTTTATCGATTATCGGTAAATGTTTTTGTAGGAAAACGGACTACAAAAAATGGTAATACATCGAAAAGCTAACATTTCATCGTAAAAAATATACCTTTTGTCGAATTGAAAGTACGTAAAATTAGAAACGGGTAGTTATCTACAAACCAAATTTACCTACTTATGCGTACCCTTATATTTTTATTCCTTGTTATCTGTTTGGGAACATTGTCCCAAGCACAGGAAAATCCTCCGGCCAAAAGAGTACAGGTTATTGTTATGCCTATGGCGCAAGCAAAACCTATGGCAGAAAGATTACCTATGAGTTCCCAAACAGCTGCAAGGTTTTTTAAAGTCAAGAATGCTAGAATTAAAAGAGCTTTGGCGTTTAAGCCAATTTCAAGAAGAACATTGGTAGCCTAATTGATCATTGTATTCTTATCGCTTTCCAAAATTTCCGAATTTTCCAAACCTGTGGTGACTATAGGTTTTAAAATTTCCCAAACATTTTCGGCCACAATTTTTTGACCTTCTGCCGTAGGGTGTATACCATCTTCCAAATTCAATTCAGGTATTCCTGCAACGCCTTCCAATAAAAATGGAATGAGATAAATATTATTGGATTCTGCCAAGGCGGGATACATTTGCTTGAACTGTGTAGCATAATCTGCACCCATATTTGGAGGTATCTGCATGCCGGCAAGTATTATTCGGGTTTCTGGGTTCCTGTCTTTAACCATGTTAATCATGGTCTGTAGGTTGTTCATTGATTCCGTAATGGGTATTCCCCTTAAACCATCATTGGCCCCTAGTTCCAATACAAAAATATCTACTGGCTGGTTTAGCACCCAGTCCAACCTGTTTAGACCTCCAGAAGTGGTTTCCCCACTTAAACCGGAATTAATGACTTTATAATGTAAGTCTAAGGAGTCCAAACGCTCTTGTATTCTTTGTGGAAAACCCTGCTCGGTATCCAATCCATAAGCGGCGGTAAGACTGTTTCCATAAAATAGGATGACCTTTTCATCCGTTTCCAACGTTTCTTGTTCCGTTACTTTCGTGGCATTTTCATTAGGTTCAACTTTCTTTTTTTCAACATTTTCCTTACAACCTATAATAAGCAATGCACATAAAAAATAACGAAACTTTAATACTTTCAACATAGCCTTATCTAATTAGAATCCAAATCATTTGCTTATTTTGTTCTCTTGTAGAAAATGATTTATGACAAAGATATTAAACGTTCACAACCTAAAGAAGGTCTATACCAGTGGATCAAAGAAATTAACGGTTCTCGATAATATTTCATTCTCAATAGAGGCAGGTTCAAGTTTTGCCATAGTAGGTCCATCGGGCAGTGGTAAAACTACTCTGTTAGGACTATGTGCGGGTTTGGACCAAATTGATGAAGGAACAATAACCTTATGTGGGGAAGATTTAAACGGCTTGAACGAGGATCAACGTGCTCTTCTTAGAAATGAAAAGGTTGGTTTTATTTTTCAGGATTTTCAACTGCTGCCTACGTTAACAGCGATGGAGAACGTTAGTGTGCCCTTAGAGCTGCAAGGGGTTAAAAATGCGTCCAAAGATGCTAAGGAACTTTTGGATAAAGTTGGGTTGGGCAGCAGATATGACCATTATCCGTCCCAATTATCAGGCGGGGAACAACAACGTGTAGCGCTTGCACGTGCATTTAGTACTAAACCCGAAATTTTATTTGCTGATGAGCCTACGGGTAATCTTGACGAAGAAACCGGAAAAAATGTAATCAAATTATTGTTTGACCTAAATAAGGAAATGGGAACTACTTTGGTAATAGTAACCCATGACCTGGACTTGGCAAGATTAAATCAGCATGTGTTGCGCTTAAAAGGTGGTAAAATAGTAATCAACGAAACCACGGCGATATCTTGAGCAACTTAAAACGGATTTCAAAGGCAGACTTTGGCTGGTTGGTTAAAATGGCTTGGCGAGATGGCAAAGCCAGTGGCAAACGATTGTTATTGTTCATGGCCTCCATTACTTTAGGAATCAGCGCCGTGGTTTCCATACAATCCTTCAGCAATAATCTAAAAGAAAATATTGGCCTGCAGTCCAAAGCGCTTATGGGTGCAGATTTTTTAATAGACAGCAACCAACCTGCCAATGAAAGGGTAGAGGAATTAATGGATTCCCTTGGTGGGGCAGATGCTAAAGAAGTCAATTTTGCCTCTATGGCAGCTTTTTTGAAAAACGGCAATACAAAATTAGTACAGGTACGTGGAATAGATGGTAATTTTCCATTTTACGGGGAGCTGGAGACGGAGCCTGCCAGTGCCGCAATTTCCTATCAAGAATTAGGTGGGGCCTTGGTAGATGCCACCGCTATGTTACAGTATAATCTTCAGCCGGGCGATAGCGTAAAATTGGGTAACATTACCTTTCCTATTGTAGGTTCATTGTTAACCGCCCCGGGTAGTACGGCCATTGGGGCCACTGCGGCACCGCCCATTATTGTACCCTATCGTTTCATGGAACAGAGCGGACTATTACAACGTGGAAGTAGGTTGGAATATAACTACTATTTTAAGAATGCTACAATAGATTTAAAACAGTTGGATAAAATGGTCGATCCTATGCTGGATGCCGAAAATGCAGATATGGATACGCATACGGATACCAGTGAACGTCTGGGACGACGCTATGACAATGTTGGCCGGTTTTTAAATTTGGTAGCGTTTATAGCCCTATTGTTAGGATGCGTGGGTATTGCCAGTTCCGTACATATTTATATTAAGGAAAAATTGAAGGCGGTCGCCGTACTAAAATGTTTGGGGGCGACCCGTAAACAAACATTCATGATTTTTCTACTTCAGATTGCTGGAATGGGTCTATTGGGTGGACTTATTGGAACGGTAATAGGATTACTATTGCAACAGACGTTTCCATTAATATTACAGGAGTTTTTACCATTTGAGGTGGAGATTTCCACTTCGTTCCAAGCAATTTTTGTTGGGTTGTCGTTAGGGGTGATTATGTCGGTTCTATTTGCACTGTCCCCTTTAATAAATACCTGGTTTGTATCTCCATTACAGGTACTGCGTGTACAAGAGGACACTGGTAAAAAATCTAGACCGTATCAACTTTGGGTCATGTTGACCATTATCCTGTTTGTTTTTTGGTTTGCTTATTGGCTATTGGGCCGTTGGACTTTTGCTGCCGGTTTTGTGCTAGGTATATTGGTAACGTTCTCCATTTTGGGATTGGTATCCATTGGGTTTATGCGCTTGATAAAGAGATACTTTCCAAAATCATGGAGTTTTGCGGCCCGTCAAAGTTTGTTGAATCTTTTTAGACCGAACAACCAAACCGTAGTACTGATATTGGCAATTGGTATAGGTACATTTTTAATTAGTACTTTATACTTTACCAAAGATTTTTTATTGGCAAAAACTGCTTTTGAAACAAATGAGCAAAGTCCTAATCTAATACTTTTTGATGTACAGACCGATCAGCGCAATGAGGTAGCAAATACAATAACCCCAAAAGGATTGCCCGTAATAGATAATATTCCAATAGTAACCATGCGATTGGAACGTATAAAGGACCGATCGGTAAATGATATTCGATTAGACACAACTACGCGGGTGAACAAGTGGATTTTAAATCACGAGTTTAGAACCACCTATAGGGATTCCATGATCGGGTCAGAACAATTATTGGAAGGGGAATGGATAGAACGTGTAGACCCCAATGCAAAGGTAATACCAATATCATTGGCGAATAATGTGGCGAATGATGCACTGGTTACCGTTGGAGATACATTGTTGTTCAATGTTCAAGGTAAATTAATGACTACAGTGGTAGGCAATATAAGGCAAGTGGATTGGGCACGGATGCAACTTAACTTTTCCATTGTTTTTCCGCAAGGCGTATTGGAGAATGCACCGCAGTTTCATGTTCTTACCACGAACGCACCAGATAAAAAATCATCGGCCAATTTGCAGAGAGAGCTAGTGCGTAAGTTTCCAAATGTATCTATCATTGATTTAAGACAAGTTGTTTCCCTAATCGAAAATATATTGGACAAAATTTCATGGGTCATCACCTTTATGGCATTTTTTAGTATCCTAACAGGAATCATTGTTTTAATAGGTTCCGTACGCAATAGCAAATACCAACGAATACGTGAAAGTGTCTTGTTACGTACATTGGGAGCACAAAGCAAACAGATTTTAAAAATAAATGCTTTGGAGTATTTATTTTTAGGCATATTAGGTAGTGGGGTAGGCGTACTACTTTCATTGCTCAGCAGCTTTTTGCTCGCCTATTTTGTTTTTGACACGCCATTTGTACCTTCTTATGTTCCGTTTATAATTCTTCTGCCTGGCATTACCTTATTGGTGTTGTTTATAGGATGGTTCAATAGCAGGGGGATTTTAAAAAGTCCGCCTTTAGAGGTGTTACGTAAAGAAGGAAGTTAACAGTATTTCATCTGGGGCTAAACAAGGACGAAATACAAAGCACCCCACGGTAGTGGATTATTATTGGTCTAAACCCTAATTTTATACCAATAACCTGATAATTGTCTCACTTTGCGTGATTTGTCAACTAATCCACATAGCTTTGCATTTTAATACAAAAGTCATTATATGTCCTTGTTTACCGATTTAAAGATTTCTAGAAACCTTGAAAAAGCGTTGGCAGATTTAGGTTTTGAACAAACCACCCCTATTCAGGAAAAAGCTTTTCCAATAGTTATGAGTGGTAGTGATGTGGTAGGAATTGCGCAAACAGGTACAGGAAAGACATTTGCCTATTTGCTTCCTATTTTAAACACGTTGACATTTTCTAAAGAAATTCATCCTAAAGTAGTAATCTTGGTGCCCACTAGGGAGTTGGTGGTCCAGGTTGTGGAAGAAACGGAAAAACTTGCTAAGTATTCTGGTATTCGTGTACTTGGAGTTTTTGGAGGTAAGAGCATGCTGCGTCAGAAAGAGGCATTGGCTCAGGGTACGGATGTTTTAGTGGCTACTCCGGCACGGTTGTATGATTTAATATTGACCAAAGCGGTGCAACTCAAGCAAGTTAAAAAACTAGTGATTGATGAGGTCGATGTAATGCTAGACCTAGGTTTTAGATTTCAATTGATAAATATTTTTGAATTGTTACCTCAAAGAAGGCAGAACATAATGTTCTCTGCCACCATGACCGATGATATCGATATTTTTATTGCTGATTTTTTTAAGGGAGTCCAAAAAATAGCTATTGCCGTTAGTGGTACACCTTTGGAAAATATTAAGCAACTTGGCTATGCCACACCTAATTTTTATACCAAAGTGAACCTTTTGGTGCATCTATTACAGAATGAAACTGAATTTCATAAGGTGTTGGTTTTTGTTTCTAGCAAGCGAAGTGCAGATTTACTTTTCAAGGAAATGGCAGAGTTTTTTAGTGAAGAGATTTGTATCATCCATTCCAATAAAACCCAAAACTATAGGTTACGGTCCATTACCCAGTTTGATGAGGGTAAGAACCGCATTTTGGTGACAACAGATGTAATGGCTAGGGGGCTGGACCTACAAGAAATTTCTCATGTCATCAATTTTGATACCCCAGTATATCCAGAAAATTATATGCATCGTATTGGTAGAACCGGTAGGGCAGAGAAGGAGGGTACTTCAATATTACTGTATACTCCTGCAGAAACTGAATATAAGGAAGCTATTGAGGCTTTAATGGGACAGGAAATACCATTAAAAACGTTGCCCGAAGATGTGGAAATAGCAACCAAACTCACCTATGATGAACAACCCAAACATAGGGAGCGTGAAAATCCTCTACACATTAATGAGGAGGAACGTGGTGCCAGCTTTCATGAGAAATCGGAAAAGAACAAAAAGCAGAATCAAGGTGGTTCCTATAAACGCATTATCAAAAAGAAATACTCCAAACCAAAGACCAGGGGAGATAAAAATTATGCCAAACGTAAGAAAAGATAATTTCAATATTGTTTTTAAACTACCCTAACAACAATTCTTTTATATAAAGTACGATAAACATAACCATAAGGTATTGCAGATGATCAAATCTGCTCATATCTAGTGCTTCTTCATCATAAATTGTACTCGGCAATCTAGTTTTTTTTGTATTGAATTACTCCTGTTGAACATTCTTGTAATTTAATATCATCGACGAAATGCACACTGTTTCGACATGTGGTTTTTGACCTAAAAACCATTCGTCGATACTTTTTGTCTATTCATCAATGAAAATTACAATAAGCGAAAATTATAGCACTTCAGCGAGGTCAACGGCCACTCTTCAACACCTGAAGGTATCTTTACATTGTATTTAGATTAGTTATGAAAACACTTTTTACCTTATTAATAATTCTTTTTGCCGGTGGGGTTGCACTGGCTCAAAATGCAAAGCAAAATGATAAAGTTGACACTCTTGAAATGGGTATTGTTATGGTTGGTAGCATTAGTGATTCTGACCTTGAGGAAAAGGTTACAGTTTCTGACGAAACTTCAATAGCCCGTTTATATAGATATAAGAATTCTAGGGTCAATAGGGAATTGGCCTTTATTACAAAGAAAAATTACGGTAAATTGGCATAATCTTTGCCATATTAAAAAAGGTGCAACGAAGCACCTTTTAAATATTGAATTATGATTTTACTTACGATTTTAATACCAGTACTTATTGTTCTTGAAGTGTTTACCATTAATACAAGAAAACAAAATAAACTACAAGCGATCAAAGTGCGTGTGGACAAGAAGAAGTTTTAATTCTTGATACCGGGCTGTTTAATGTTATAATTACTTTTTGCCTTGGCTTCATCTACTTGTCGTTTAACATCAGCCAGTAGGGCCTTGGCGTCATATACGATACCATCTTTGATCGTATACTTTACACCACCAATACGAACCACCTCATTGTCCTCGGTAAGCTTTATGGCTCCAGTTCCATATAACACTTTAAAGTTTTGAAGTGGATTTTCTTCTACTACTACAAAATCTGCGTATTTACCAATACTGACCGAGCCTATTACATCGTCCATTCCAAGCGCTTCTGCGCCATTTAGTGTGGCAGATTGTATAATTTCCAACGGATGAAATCCAGCTTCGCGCAACAACTCCAATTCACGTATATATGCAAAGCCGTATAGTTGAAAAATGAAACCGGAATCCGATCCTGTCGTTACACGGCCACCTCTATTTTTATATTCATTGATAAAGGTCATCCACAGCTTGTAATTGTTTTTCCATTCCACTTCCTGCTCTGTACCCCAATCATGCCAATAGGATCCATGGGAAATTTTACTTGGTTGATAAAACTCCCAAAGAGATGGCAGTGTATAATCATCATGCCATTCTGCACGTCTAGCTCGTTGTAAATCCCTACTTGCCTCATAAATATTGAATGTGGGGTCAATAGTAAAATCCAACTCCAATAGTTCGTTCATTACATTGTTCCAATGTTCAGAGTATGGTTCTGCCGCCTGTTTCCATAATTTACCCGCATTTTCAAAACGGTCCTGCTCATTTTGGTAATTGTAGTCCAACGGAAAATCTTGCACCGTACGGTCCTCAAATAGTGCCTCTGGCAAACCATACCAATGTTCCATTGAGGTCAACCCGGCCCTAGCGGAATGTAAAACGTTCCACCTGGCTACGCTCATCTGTGCATGGTGACATGCCGAACCTAGGCCCAACTTTTTGTTTTCATCCAAAGCAGCTGCCATAATTTCAGGTTCGGCCCCAAAGAATTTAATTCCGTCCGCGCCTTTTTTTGCATTGGCACGTACCCACTCCCGAGCCTGTTCTGGTGTAGAAATAGGTATGTCGTTCAAGGGGTTGAAGGTTTTACTTGTCTGTCCAAAGGCAGTATAGGAAATTATGCGTGGCGCAATTATTTCGTTTCTTTTACTCTTTTCTTTTAGATCTAACGCTATATCGATACCTCTTCCCGCTACTTCTCTCACCGTAGTAACTCCATGTGCCATCCACAGTTTAAACACATAATCCGGGTCTGCTCCTTGTGCATCGCCCCCTATGTGGGTATGCATATCTATAAAACCGGGCATGAGGAACATACCTGTACAATCAAGTTCCTTTCCACCGGGTTTAAGTTTTGGTCTTCTACTTTCATCTATTATTACCCCCGGGTAACCAACAACCTTCACATCTTTAATAATGTTGTTCTCAACAACAATATCAACAGGTCCTTGAGGAGGGGCTCCATTACCGTTAATAAGCATGACTCCTCTAATAATCAATTGGTTATGTGGTCCGTCACCTTGCAAAGACTGAGCAGATATATTATTTATAAAAAAAGTGGCGATGACCAGTGCTATATGACCTAATTTTTTTTTCATGTTCTATTTTAAAATTTTAAATAGGTATTATTAATCCTGCGAGGGAACGTTTATTTTATCTCCAAGAAAAAGAGCGTTTAAAAATAGCCTGTTTGTTCCATACCATGAGCCTCTAAAATTTGGATTGTCAGCAAATAATACGGCCCTGCCTTTGCCTACCTTACTGACAATAAGCGATGCCGAATTCATAATATGTTCCGCCATGTTTTTTTTGGTTATAAAACCATCAATATGTGGGTCTTCAGCATATTTGGCAACGGTAGCATACGGATTTTTACTGGGAGCTAACCAAACGGAATTGTTTTTATAAACAGGTAATTGATTGTCCCTATAGCCATAGGAGAGTGGATGGGTAATATCCAAGTCAACTTTTAAGATAACACCACCAATACTTTCCTTACCAATATTCTCACGTGCATCTACATAGGGTTTTCTAACAGCTATTTGGGTAGAATCCTTTTCTTTAGCAATGAGCTCTTCTTGAACTATTTTTTTGTCTATAGCCCATTTACTGGCAGAGCCTATAGTCACCAAAGTATTTCCTTTTTCCGTCCATTGCTTTATTTTTTCAATTTGATTTTTAGTAAAATTATATTGTCCCGAAACCATTACTAGGGAGGTATACTTATCTAAATTCAACTTGTTGAAATTGCGCATGGGTACCTTCGTAATAGGCATATGTACACGGGTATCCAGTAGATGCCAAACCTCACCTGCCTCATAGGACCTTACTCCATTACCAATCAACATTACGGCTTTTGGTTGCTTTATAGGTGAGATATTGCCGCTGCCCAAATCAATACCATTATCGCTAAGTCCAGAGTTCACCGCATAAAAAGGAACATTGAATTTTTCCTGTGCTTCTGTAATCATTTGATGAATTGATGTGCCATCTACTTTTTGGAGACTTACCGGAATCAAGACTGCACCATAATTAAATGATTTGTTATCCTTGTTAACCCTAACTGAAAAGGGCTTTGCAGCGGACGAGGCTATAATTCCTTTTTGCTGTAAATAATATAAGGCTGCCGGTGCATTATAATCGTCCCAATCCATGATATAAGCATAGCTGGATTTGGATACGGGTTCTAATTTGATCAGCTCCTGCGTGGTGGAAATTTTCTCCCCTAAGTCCAAATTATTAACGGGTCTATATTTCATATTGTAAAAATTGGCAACGGACCATGCAGAGGCATCATAGTATACACTGTCTCTATATTTTTCATAGGTCTCAAACATTGTTTGCACCATACGGTATTGTGGTTGCTGGGTGGGTACCGCAAACCTATTGCCAGACCGGTATACCTCTACTTTGTGAAGAAGCAATTTATCAATAAAGGCTTTTGTTCTGTTTTGATCATGTGTATCCCCAAAAAGATAGCCTTTAACCTTGTTTTTGGTAGCATTGGTCAAGGCGCTCTTGAAAAAATCTTGTTGATACTTACGCATTATATCTTTATTGTCCACCGCTGTTTTTACAGTGGTTAACCCAGATACATATTGGTTTCTTATCGTAAATGCAAAGGTAATTTCACCAAATGCCGTAGTTTGTCTATGTCCTCTTGAGCTGGCCTGTTCAAACAATAGTCCTAGTCCGCCCTGTAGGTCTGGGTAGGAAGAGCCATAGCCGGGATAAGTACCATCAAAAACTTCCTTTGTAAAATATAATGATCCTATGCTATCCAAACTTTTTGCAAATTCATTTCCAAATAGGGTGTTCAAATCTTCATAATTCTCTTTGGGCATAATGGGGTCAAAAGAGGCATTCGTTTTCATTGGTTCAAAAAAGTATGTGCTTTGGGTTCCCATTTCATGAAAATCTGTCACAACGTTGGGGTACCATTGATGGTACCATTTCAATTTACCCCTACTTTCAGGATTAATGGCCAATAGCCAATCCCTGTTCAGGTCAAACCAATAATGATTAGTTCTTCCCATAGGCCAATATTCATTATGCTCCGCGTCTTGGGGGTCTGCCACTTCTGGACTCCCTTGATATGTATTTACCCATTGGGTATGCCTATCCCTACCATCAGGGTTAATGGTGGGGTCAATAAAAATAACGGCATTGTCTAAATATTTTAAAATTTCAGGATTTTGGGAAGCTACTAGTGAATACGCCGTTAACAATGCAGCCTCTGAACTTGAAGGTTCATTGCCATGGACGTTGTATGCTAAGTTAATGAAGATAGGAACCTCGTTATAATTGGAAACTTTTTGTTTTGGGTCAGTAAAGGCCAAGTGCGCTTCACGTAAATTGTTTAGGTTGTTTAAATTTTTTGGACTGGTAACGGTAAGCATGACCAGTTTTCTACCTTCATGGGTTCTACCGTATTCTTCTATGCTTGCCCGATCGGAAAGTTCGGCAAGTTTTTCCAGGTAAGCTACTATGAGGTCATGCCGTGTATGATGTTCACCAATAGCATAGCCCAAAAACGTTTCGGGAGAAGGAATTTCAGCTGTAAAGGGTTTGTATTTTTGAACAAAATAATCTTGAGCAGATAAGGTAAATCCAGAAAGAATTACCAAAAGGAGTAATTTTTTAAGCATGCAGTCAGTTTTTTAGTTGGTTGCTTAAATATAGACAAATAACTGCAATTACTTTTGTGCTGAATTTTTCTGAACGCCAATTAAATTATTGGCATTATTCTCAACATAAACTTATAGGGTCTGGTTTAACTGCTGATTAATTTCTTGAAACTGTATGATGTAATTAGTTCCTTTTTTAGAATGGTCCCTTTCTATGGTGCCTCTTAATTGGCGGGTAAGGTTATGTATTAGTTTTAGCCCTAATGATTTAGTATTCTTATAATTTACCGTATCTGGGAAACCTTTTCCATTATCGCCAATTTCCAAAATATAACAGTTTTGTTTGGCCTGGTCTTTTTGTAATTTAATATGGATTTCTCCGGAATCGTCACCTTCAATTCCATATTTTAAGGCATTCGTCAATGCTTCATTGATTAACAATCCTAAAGGTATGGCGGTATCAATACCTAATTTAATATTTGGGATTTCAATATTTAACACAATTGAATTTTCAATTCCTTTTATGGAACGTATAAGGTATTCGCTCAATTCTTGCACGTACGATTTATATTCTATATGGCTAATATCATTACGCATATATAACATTTCGTGAACCATAGCCATGGCTATAACCCTGTTTTGTGTCCCTTTTAGAAGTCCTTTCATAGGTCCGTTTTCAATGTTTCTGGATTGTAGGCTCAATAAACTTGAAACGGTCTGTAAATTATTTTTTACCCTATGGTGTACTTCTTTTAATAAGTTCTCTTTTTCATGAACCTGGATAGCCATATTTTTTTTGGACGTATATAAGGCATTGTAGGTTTTTAACAAACTTTTGCCAAAGGTATTACCCAATAGGAATACCGAGATCAATATGGAAAGAAAACTAAACGTTCCAAAGTATTCTACCGGAACTACATTTTCCGTAACCCTTAAACTTGGTATAGTTTGCGTAAAAAGCAAGCAAATTAGAACGTAAATTAGATTAAAATAATTTCTGCCATATTTACTGCTATTGACAAACCCGCCAAAACCTATTAAGGGAAGCATGAATATAAACGGACTTTGAATACCACCACTATAAAGGGTTACCACAAATGCAGATATAAGCCCAATGACCGATGAAAAATTGAACGTGGGTAAAATTTGCTTATGAACCTTGAAATATTGAAGGTTTATAAGGTTGATTATACCAAATGCAACTAATACAAACGGTATTATTTGGGTAACATGCAATATAAAATAGCATATGGCCCCAAATAATATGGAGATGATACTAGTGGCATAACTTACCCTTAAAAATAATTTGGTTTTATCCTGTAGACGCTCTTGGTCAATGGTAAATCCGGGCATAAATGTGGTTTAGGTACTATAAATTATACTGTTTATACAATGTAAATCTAATTATGTTTTTAACATTATACTAGTAAATTTTAGGATAGTGTAGCCTAATGCAACAAAAAAATTATTATGAACGTATTTTTTTAGGTTCCAGGTCTGTTAAATCACCAATTTTTATTGGTTTTCCTGACTCTATACTCCTTCTTGCTCCAATTCCTATTAAGACGGACATGGCCCCATCCCTAATACCTGCAGTTCTGCCATAAGGGTCTGTGGTTTCTGGATTGACAAAGATTTTATCATGAAGACGCTTATCACCGCCTCCATGGCCCCCTTTTTCAATGGGTACGTTGACAACCTCATGTTTTTCCCATAATTTATGTACAACGATCGAACCAAAATTTTCTTCCTCTTTATTATTCTGGGCCATTTCCAAAGCATGTTTTTCAGCTTCACTGACCGTGCTGACCGAATGGTAGGGTATATCCTCTGAAGCTTCAATTCTGCCCTTTGTTCCGTTGAACGAAACACGCCAACCTTCAAAAGGGGAGTAGGTCGTTAAGCTATAATTGACTACCGTATTATCGGCATATTTAACCTGTGCGGACATTTTATCATAAATATCTATCTCGTTCCTAAAGAGACAATTGTCCCGGATATAACCATCTTCATGCTCATGGTCGGCATAAAGTTTTTTCATGGACTCATCCTTTGTAATATCCCAATAGAACTCACAAGTGGATTTATGGTCACATGACCTGCAATTGGGACCTCTTTGCGGTCCGTTTTTGCCATAAAATTCCAAATCGCCATAGGCAAATACTTCTTTAGGTTCGGAATTTATCCACCAATTTAACAAATCAAAATGATGGGTAGATTTATGAACCCATAACGAACCACTGCTTTCCATTTCTCCATGCCATCTCCTAAAATAAGATGCACCATGATACGTATTAAGGTACCAATGGAAATCTACGGAAACCAAATCTCCTATGGTTTTGTTGCTTATCAATTCCTTAATTTTTGTAGCATAAGGACTCCATCGATAATTAAAACCTACAATTAACTTTTTGTCCGATTTCTTTTCTGCATCAATAATTTCTTGGCATTTGCTTTCGTCCGTAGTCAACGGTTTTTCCGTAAGGACATCACAGCCCATTTCCAATCCTTTAATAATGTATTCATGATGGGTGGAGTCTTTAGTGGTAACGATGACCAAATCAGGTTCAGTCTTTTGTATCATCTCTTCAAAATCCGTAAAGAGCGGGCAGTCCGCTCCTATATAGTTCATGGCATATTTTAAGCGGCTTGAGTTAATATCGGATAAACCAACAAATTCCAATATTTCACCATATTCATCTACCAAACGTTTACCCCAAAAAGTGGTGCCCCTAATACCGGTGCCTACCAAGGCAACCTTTAATTTAGAAGTTTTGTTAAACGCAAAAGTTGATATAGGAAATGCCGAACTGGCTGCAAGCATTCCTATAGAAGTAATGAATTTTCTCCTGGTATTGTTCATTTTTCGGTTTTTTAAGTGGTAATTTAAATATACCGTTTTTTTTATACCAAAATTTTATAATATTCTGATTTAACAAGTTGGGATTTAAAAGTGAGGATTTTACACATTAAAAAAGCATTTCAATAAAATGAAATGCTTTTTTAAAAGAAATGTATGTTAAATTAGTCTTGTGTTAACACCCAAGAGCCACTTTGAATCAGCGGTTCTGCCTGTTTGAACTTTACGGTTTTACTTTCACCGCTCATTACATTTTTAATGGTAACACGTTCGTTTCTACCAATTTTTGGTTGTTCCCTAGTTATGGTTTCTGTAACAGCAGGTCGCTGTCCTTGGTTTTGACCAACTGCTCTATTACGTGCCGCCAATTCATCACTATTGGGTATTTCCTCTTTGGTGGTTTTTAAATTTTCCCTTGAACGCTGAACCATACGTTCTTCTTGAATAGCATTGGTGTTTTCTGAAGGTAGTTCCCCTTTAAAAAGAAAGGAAACAACTTCTTTGTTCACTTTTTCTATCATGGACTTGAAAAGCTCGAATGCTTCAAACTTATAAATTAATAATGGATCCTTTTGTTCGTGAACCGCCAATTGTACAGATTGTTTCAATTCATCCATTTTACGCAAATGCGTTTTCCAAGAGTCGTCAATAATGGCCAGCGAAATATTCTTTTCAAAATCTGTTATTAATTGTTTGCCATTGGTATCATATGCATCTTGAAGATTGGTTACAACGTTTAGACTTTTAATGCCATCTGTAAAAGGCACAACGATACGTTCAAAATTATTGGCATTATCCTCATGTACTTTTTTGATTACCGGATACGCAGCTGCGGCATTACGTTCCATTTTTTCATTATAATGTTTGTAGGCAGCCTTGTATACTTTGGCGGTAATTTCCTGTGCACCGGATTTGTCAAACTCAGTTTCCTCTACGGGAGAGGTCATTGAGAAATACTTGATCAGTTCAAATTCAAAATTCTTGTAGTCACTGGCATTTTTATTGCCCTCAACGATTACCTCACAGGTATCATAGATCATATTGGCAATATCTAGCTTTAAACGCTCTCCCTGTAACGCATGGCGTCTTCTCTTATAGACCACTTCACGCTGTGCGTTCATTACGTCATCATATTCCAATAGACGCTTACGTACGCCAAAGTTGTTCTCTTCAACTTTTTTCTGTGCGCGTTCTATGGATTTGGTCATCATACTGTGCTGAATGACCTCGCCGTCTTCCAAGCCCATCTTATCCATCATTTTGGCTACCCTGTCAGAACCGAACAAACGCATTAGGTTATCTTCCAAGGAAACATAGAACTGAGAACTTCCCGGATCTCCTTGACGTCCGGAACGACCACGTAGCTGTCTGTCCACTCGTCGTGAATCATGCCTTTCCGTACCAATGATTGCAAGTCCTCCAGCTTTTTTAACTTCTTCGGACAATTTAATATCCGTACCACGACCCGCCATGTTGGTAGCAATTGTAACTACTCCTGCATTACCGGCCTCAGCAACTACATCTGCCTCCTTTTTATGAAGTTTGGCATTCAGTACATTATGGGGAACCTTGCGTACACTCAATAGTTTTGATAAAAGTTCTGAAATCTCTACAGATGTTGTACCGATCAATACGGGTCTACCAGCTTTACTGATCTTGGTAACCTCTTCTATGATCGCATTGTATTTTTCCCTTTTGGTCTTATAGATTAAGTCGTTACGATCATCTCTGGCTATTGGTCTGTTGGTTGGAATTTCCATAACATCCAATTTGTAGATTTCCCAGAATTCGCCCGCTTCGGTAACTGCCGTACCCGTCATACCCGCAAGCTTGCTGTACATTCTAAAATAATTCTGTAAGGTAACGGTTGCAAAGGTTTGTGTTAGGGCCTCTATTTTTACATTTTCCTTTGCTTCAATGGCTTGGTGCAAACCGTCAGAATATCTACGGCCATCCATAATACGACCGGTCTGTTCGTCAACGATCATTACCTTATTGTCCATGACCACATATTCGGTATCTTTTTCAAATAAGGTATACGCCTTTAATAATTGGCTCATGGTATGTATACGCTCACTCTTAACGGTAAAGTCCTTGAACAATTCTTCCTTTAGTTCCGCTTCTTTTTCAATATCAAGATTCTGATTTTCTATTTTGGCAATTTCACCACCAATATCCGGCATGACAAAGAAATCCCTGTCCTGCTCCCCAGAGATATAGTCTACGCCTTTATCCGTTAATTCTATTTGATTGTTTTTTTCATCTATTACGAACAACAGGTCCTCATCTACTTTGGGCATTTCCCTATTGTTATCCTGCATATAAAAATTCTCAGTTTTTTGAAGCAGCTGTTTTACGCCTTCCTCACTCAAGAATTTTATTAAGGCCTTGTTCTTAGGAAGCCCGCGATATACGCGCAGTAAAAAGAATCCTCCTTCTTTGGTATCACCTTCGGCAATCAATTTTTTAGCTTCCGCCAATACACCAGTTAAATGCTGCCGCTGCTTTTGTACTATTTCGCTAACCTTAGGTTTTAATTCATTAAACTCATGGCGGTCACCTTCGGGTACGGGTCCGGATATAATAAGCGGTGTACGTGCATCATCTACCAAAACGGAATCTACCTCATCTACAATGGCGTAATTATGGGGGCGTTGTACCAAATCTTTTGGGGTATGCGCCATATTATCCCTTAAATAATCAAAACCGAATTCATTATTGGTTCCATACGTAATGTCCGCATTATATGCAGCCCGTCTACCATCGGAATTTGGTCTATGGTGATCTATACAGTCTACGGAAAGACCATGAAATTCAAAAATTGGGGCCATCCATGCGCTATCCCTCTTGGCCAAATAATCATTTACGGTTACCAAGTGCGCACCGTTTCCACTTAATGCATTTAAATATAAAGGTAGGGTAGCCACAAGGGTTTTACCTTCACCTGTCTGCATTTCCGCAATCTTACCTTGGTGTAAGGCAATACCTCCTATAAGTTGTACATCATAATGCACCATGTCCCAAGTTACTTCTTTACCTGCGGCATCCCAAGAGTTTTTCCAAATGGCATTATCACCGTCTAAGGTAACATAGCCTTTGCTACCTGACAATGTTCTGTCATATTCAGAAGCGGTAACGGTAATGGTCTCATTATTTGCAAAACGTTTGGCCGTTTCCTTGACCACTGCAAATGCTTCTGGAAGTATTTTGTTCAATGTTTCTTCAGAAAGTGCATAAGCTTCTTCCTTTAATTTATCTATCTCCGTATAGATATCCTCGTTCTTGTCAATGTCATTTGAGTTTTTGACCTCCTCTTCCAATGCATTGATCTGTTCAGTCTTTTCTTTATAGGAATCTTGTATGATTTGCTTAAAATCCAAGGTCTTTTGCCTTAATTCATCATGGCTCAGGCTTTCCAACTGTACTTCAAAAGATTTTATTTGGTCCACTAAAGGTTGAAGCTCCTTTACATCTTTTTGCGATTTATCACCAACAAAGGCCTTTAGGATAGAATTTATGAAACTCATATGTTTTAATCTAATTAGAAATGATACCTAACTTGCCTATTGTTGAACAAGGTAGGTTTCAAAATATTATAGAGTCGGCAAATGTGTCGACGTTGAAAAATAGCAAAAGGTATTCCAGTCTTTGTTTTTCTATGAAATTACCTTACTACCTGTCAAAATTACATAAAAAAAAAGCCTCCTAAGAGACTTTTTTGTAGTTATTATGATATCGAATATTAATATTCGTCCTCGTTCCAGAGGTAGTCTTCTTCCGTTGGATAGTCAGGCCAAATCTCTTCTATCGATTCATAAATCTCTCCACCTTCTTCTTCCATAGACTGTAAATTTTCTACGACTTCCAAAGGGGCTCCAGTTCTAATAGAGTAATCTATTAACTCATCTTTACTTGCCGGCCAAGGTGCATCACTTAAATAAGATGCTAATTCTAATGTCCAATACATAGTAATTGTTTGATTTTAAAATTTTTGCAAAAGTAATTTTTAAATTGAGATAGCCAAGAAATTAGCCTTAAAAATCAATTTTTGTTCCATTATTTTTTGCTTTGATAAATTGATAACGAATAAATTAGCTTTTTATTAGTCCTTTTTTTCAGGAACCCATTTTATTTCATTCGCTTTATGATCTACAGACAATTTTCGTGCCAATACAAATAAATAATCTGATAACCTGTTCAAATATGACAGCACGGTCATATCAAATTTTTCATTCTTAAATAATAAGGTGGACATTCTTTCCGCTCTTCTACAAACAGTTCTGGCAATATGACAGTATGACACGGTCGTGTGACCGCCTGGTAGAATAAAATGGGTCATTGCCGGTAATTTTAAATCTATATCGTCAATGGCCTTTTCTAAAAATTGGAGCTCTTTTGTACTTATTGTTGAAATGGCCAGTCTCTTTTGCCCATTTTTTAAAAGTGCTTTATTGGGATCTGTAGCCAGAATAGCGCCAACCGTAAACAAATCTTTTTGAATCTGTATTAATTGTTCCTTTGTGGTAGTGTCTATTTTTTGATCGCGTATAAGGCCCAACCACGAGTTTAACTCATCAATAGTGCCATAGCTTTCTATCCTAATATGGTGTTTGGGAACCCTGGTCCCACCAAAGAGTCCGGTAGTGCCATCATCACCTGTTTTTGTGTATATTTTCATTGTACTTTAAAACTTTAAGGGATAATGAACATATTGCTCTTATTTACCGTTTGTTGATTTCACTTATTTTTTGGTTCACGAAATTAACGGCTTAATTTTTCTTGTGCTTATCCTTACGCTCATAATCGCCCATAAATTTTTTTGATTTGCGGGATTTGGATTTGTTCCTGTTAATTATCGTAAGTGCCAAATAAAGTGCAAATACTACTGCCAGTATAATGTAAATAGTATTGTTCATTTTTATTGATGAGATTAAGTTTAAAATTACAGGTTTATATCCGTATTTTAAAATGTTCTTTAACTTGTTCTTTTCTAACGAAAACCAAGCCACAATAAAACAAATCTATAGTAACGGTTACTTGATTATGTGACTGTATATGTTTCCATTGTTCAAAAGTATTTTGATTTTTATGGATTTTATCAATGAACAGCATTGTTCTATTTTCAAGTTTCTGATCTAGAATTTTACTGTGGAGGATCTCATTAACGGAGCCAATAATTACAATAGGGTTTTCTTGGGTAAAATTGACATTAGGGCAATGGTCAAATATATCTTTTTCCAGATTTTTGTTCGCGGTCAATAACCTTACGCTTTGGTAATTAAAGTATAAAATACTTTTTACTAGAACTTTTGTACTTACAGGTAGCCTGATTTTTTCTTTTTTATACAAACATTTTGTGACGTAGTCATAGACAAAAGGGGAATGCACACCGTGTTGATTGGTAGCCGTAACATAGAATTTTAAAAAGGACAATATTTGATACAAACCGTTTTTTTTCAAAAATAAGTATCCTTTGTCAACTGTTATTGTTTTGAAGTATTTAGTTTGGAATATGAGTTGGCTAAAATGCGCACGTATAATAAAAAGAGGCAAACGTAACGTTAAGCCATTTTTGGTTTGTTCGCTTTTACGTCGAACGCCAATGCCTTAATTATTCTGTTGTTCTTGTTTTTATGTAACCTGGCTACTTCAATTTTGTCAGTTGTACTTTTAATTGGTGTTGCTTTATTGGTCTCTATCTTTTGAACTAAAATTGTATTTGGTGTCCTTGTTGGAGCAGGATTGTCTTCTGTTGTTTTTTGGGCATGACCCAAAAAGCTAGTTAAAAATAGTGCGGCAAAAGCGATAAACAGTCTCATATTCGTTTAATTATACTGCTAAAGTAGTAGCATGGTCTAACTAAATTCTATGATATTAGGTGAGTATCATTTAACTGTAGACGAACGGTAATTTTTGTTCGTTGGTTATTTTATCCAAACAAGAGCGTACGGCTTAATTAGTTTATTGTACGACTAACCTTCAATAATTGCCGAGAGTTCAAACCAACGCTCTGTCTTTTGGTCAATGGTATCCGTTAATTCATTAAGTTCAATGGACAGGTCTTTTATTTCAACTGGAGATAAGGAGGTATCCGTAAATTTTTCTTGCACTTTTACCTTTCTTTGTTCCAGTTTCTGTATTTCCCGTTCCAATTTTTTAAACTCCTGTTGTTCCGCGTATGAAGCTTTTGCATTTGAGGTAGTATCTTTCCAATTAGATTTAGGCGTGCTCTTTAATTCTTTCTGTTCTCGCTTTTCCTGTATCTGACTGTCCTCATAAGCCCTATAGTCCGAGTAATTACCGGGAAAATCCTCAATGACGGCATTACCCCGAAAGACAAAAAGATGGTCTACGATTTTATCCATAAAATAACGGTCATGGGAAACTACCATAAGACAACCTTGAAAATCCATCAAAAAACTTTCCAATACATTTAGGGTAACAATATCCAAATCGTTGGTTGGTTCATCCAGTATCAAAAAATTGGGATTTTGAATAAGTACGGTACATAAATACAGCCGCTTTCTTTCCCCACCACTTAATTTTTCAACGAAATCATATTGTTTTTTTCTATCAAAAAGAAATCGCTCTAAAAGTTGCTGGGCAGAAATTTGCCTGCCTTTCATTAAAGGAATATAATCTCCAAACTCACGTATGACATCTATTACTTTTTGACCCTCTTTTATCTGAATGCCCTTTTGGGTGTAATAGCCAAACTTTATGGTATCACCTACCACCACCTTTCCGGCATCTGGTTGGTCCTTACCTGTAAGAATGTTCAGGAAAGTAGATTTTCCTGTACCGTTCTTACCAATAATGCCTATGCGCTCACCTTTTTGAAATACATATTCAAACTTATCAAGTATTGGTTTATTGGGGTAAGATTTTGAAATCTTATGTAACTCCAATATTTTACTGCCAACACGCTCCATATTCAACTCTAGCTGAACTTGATGGTCCTTTCTCCGCTGGCTGGCTTTTTCCTTGATTACCGCAAAATCATCTATTCTTGATTTTGATTTTGTGGTACGTGCCTTTGGCTGACGCCTCATCCAATCTAATTCTTTCTTGAACAGCAATTCCGTTTTATGTTGCTCTGTGGCCTCCTGTTCTATACGGGCTTCTTTTTTCTCCAAATAGTAAGAATAATTTCCTTTATATGGGTACAGTTTGCCATTTTCCAATTCAATGATTTCATTGCATACACGCTCTAAAAAATAACGGTCGTGCGTTACCATGAAAAGGGTCATGTTTTCTTTTGAGAAAAAATCCTCTAGCCATTCGATCATTTCAAGATCTAGATGGTTGGTTGGTTCGTCCAGGACCAGTAAGTCCGGTTTATTGATAAGTGCATTGGCCAGTGCCAATCGTTTTTTCTGCCCACCGGATAACCTGCCCACCTTTGCATTGAGGTCATCCAATTTTAGCTTGGACAATATTTGTTTGTACTGGGTCTCAAAATCCCAAGCTTCAAAACGGTCCATTGCCTCAAATGCCTTTTGGTAAGCATCTGCATCTTCAGGATTTAATAAGGCTTTTTCGTAGTTTGAAATAACTTGCAAAATTTCATTATCAGACGCAAATATGGTCTCTTCAACGGTTAAATTGGGGTCCATTACCGGCTCTTGGGCCAAAAAGGAAACTCGGGTAGACTTACGATAATTCACTTGACCGGAGTCTGGGGTGTCCGCCCCGGATAGAATATTTAATATGGATGTTTTTCCTGTACCGTTTTTTGCGATCAAGGCAATTTTTTGGTCCTTGTTAATACCAAAAGAAAGGTTGTCAAACAAGACCAGCTCGCCATAGGATTTTGAAATATTTTCAACGGTAAGTAAGTTCATATATTTTTATTGTTCGTTATTGATGCTACGTTCTAAAACCAATTTATTCGTGAGAATTTTAATTAGTATTGGTTTTTTTGGACGGTTTTAAAAAATGAATACAAGAAGATATATCTAATGCCCAATACCCCTAAAACAAGTATCATTAAAATGGAAAATACCTGGATTTTTAAAATCCATATTAAAATGGATATTAGGACCAAAATCATTACAACTATCAAATAGGTAATTATCCATTTAGGAGGGTCGTTTTTTAGAAGATATATTGCCACAATTGCATTTGGAGCAAACGCCCATAAAGCATTATAATTCATTTTTGTTGCCAGGTGGTCGGTACCAAACCAAAGAAAAGCAATTAAAATTCCTGAAAGTCCAGTAAGGATAAACAGTGAAAAATCTAGCCACTTGGTACGTTCTCCTGTGGAATGGTCTCTATAGGTTATCCAGATAACCAGAACTAAAAGCAATCCTAGCCAAAAAGCGGGACTAAAAACAAAAATAGAACTATCGTCCTGTTCCGGAATACCTAAAAGAACCGTTTCTTTTTTAACAAATGGCTCTCCATTTAGAGTAGTGTGCTTCATTTGCCGGTAAACATAAATAGGGAGGAATAAATGTTCATACGGGGTAGCTTTACGGTCTATCACTGAACCTAAAGCCAAGTCTATTCCAAAATTGGACCAGCTATTAGGGTTGAGCTTTAAACGTATAAGTTGCCTAAATGTTAAATGCTCGTTTAGATGATCAAAATTAAAATGTAATTCATTGCCTAGCGTTTTTTCAAATACCATTGGTATTCTAGTGGCACAATTATCAAACAGGAAATCATACTTGTATCTCTTGTTTTCAGGAAGTAAGTTATGCTCTAAAAAGCCGATTATAGCGTTGCGTTGTTGTAAATTCAAGTTAAGGGATTGTTCCTTGACCCAACGTTGCTCTTGTTTGTAAGATATCTCAAAATATGAATATGGAATTCTGGAAATAGTATAGGCCAATTTACCCCTTGTAAAATTTAAATAAAAATTGGGGTCCTCAAAATCATAGGTGCCGTAACCATATACCTCATCTATTCCTATGGAAGGATCTTGTAAACGAATGGCGCTATGACCAAATTTTGCGGCCAAATCATCACCGGTACCCACGGTAAGCAAGCTTATTTTGGATAGCGGGGATAACTGCACCTCTTGGGATTGCCCCAAAAAGTTAAAAAGGAATATGGTAAAATAAAAAAGTATTTTTTTGAACATAACGAAACATGCACGTGGCGGATACAAAGATGCGAATAATAACAGATTTAATTCTAAAAGCTTTTATAATTTAGTATTGTCTAGTGGGCTCATAATTTTACTTTCATATATTACATCTATGATCCATTAGAATTATGTTATTTTTATGGCGCATATTTTGTTCCCTGTTGCCAACATGGTTTTAAAGTGTACCTAACTAAGATTCTTATGAAAAAACATATCCCTAATTTTATAACACTTTTAAATGTCTTTTGCGGTTGTGTTGCCACAATTTTTGCCGTGATGAATCGCTTGGAAATTGCTGCAATATTCGTTGCATTGGGCATTTTCTTTGATTTCTTTGACGGATTGGCCGCAAGGGTTCTTAACGTAAAGAGTGAATTAGGATTACAGCTAGATTCATTGGCGGATATGATTACCAGTGGTTTGGTGCCCGGTGTTGTCATGTTTCAGCTATTGGCCATGTCCCAAACAGATGGGTGGGGAGATGGTTCTCACTTTTTTATGGAAGAAGGACAATTAAAGCATATGCATTTGTTGCCCTTTTTTGGATTTATAGTGACAATGGCCTCCGGATACCGTTTGGCCAAATTTAATATAGATGAAAACCAAACCTCATCATTTATAGGTTTGCCTACCCCGGCAAATGCATTGCTTATACTTTCCTTACCGTTAATACTTCTATATCAAAATAATGATATTGTAAATGGTATTATTCTTAACCAATGGTTTTTGATCGTACTTACCCTATTAAGCGCATACCTATTAAATTGTAGTTTACCGTTATTTGCGCTAAAATTTAAGAATACCAGCTTTAAGGATAATGCTATGCGATATATCTTTATAATTATCAGTATTGTTTTAATCGTAACCATGCATTATATGGCTATTCCTGTAATTATCCTGTTTTATGTAGTAAGTTCCTTTGTGCAGGACAAATTTTAAAAGGTAGAAAAGAGTAGTATAATATTCCCCAAAAGCATAGTTGATTATGGAAGATGATAGTTTAGAATTTTGGTTAAGTGGGCCAATCCCTAATATACCCGGTACATTGCAACCCGCAGCACATGCGTTGTTGCAATCAGAAAGGGAATTAAGGAAATATACGGACAATTTCCCAAAGGAATTATTGTGGGCCAAGGCTAGCGGAAGGGCTTCGGTAGGTTTTCATATGAACCATATGACAGGAGTAATAGACCGGTTGTTGACCTATGCCAAAGGAGAATCGTTATCTGAGGAACAATTTAATTTCCTAAAACATGAGGGTACATTTAATCTACAGACCGAAGTTACCTTTTTACAGGAACAATTTTCCCGTAAGGTAGAGGAGGCTTTGGAGTATTTTAAAAGCTTACCTGAAGAAACCCTAAGTAAAAGAAGAACCGTTGGCAGAAAAAAATTACCTACTACTGTTTTGGGACTGTTGTTCCATGCCGCAGAACATTGTCAACGTCATATAGGTCAGTTGTTGGTTACGACAAGCGTATTAAACGATCGGGCATAATTGAAAGACATTACCCTTTTATCGTCCCCGTTACAAGGCTTTACCGATTTTAGGTTTAGGAACGCCTTTCATCGGTATTTTGGAGGTGTAGATACGTTTTACGCACCCTACATACGCTTAAACGGAAAGTTGATCATTAAAAACTCCTATCAAAAAGATTTACAACCGCATAACAATACAACCCTAGAGGTAATCCCTCAGGTTATGACGAATGATGCCGACGAATTTTTATTTGTTGTAAAGTATATTCAAAGTTTGGGATACAAGGAACTGAATTGGAATTTAGGTTGTCCTTATCCTATGGTGACTAAACAGGGAATGGGAAGCGGACTCATATGTGATCCAGGAAAAATAGACCATATCCTGAAACGTACGCATGAAGAAACGGATGTAACGGTTTCCATGAAGATGAGGATGGGCTATGAGCATGCCCAAGAAATATTAGAGGTATTTCCTATATTGGATAAATACCCATTAAAAAATATTGCAATACACGCGCGTATAGGCAAACAATTGTATAAAGGCGGAGTAGGTTTAGAAGCGTTTCAACAGTGTATAGACAATACCCGCCATAAACTATATTATAACGGGGATATTACATCGGTGGCAAAATTTAGGGAGATGAAAGAACGCTTTCCTGGTATTGACCACTTTATGATCGGCAGGGGGTTAATTGCAGACCCGTTTTTACCCAGTATGATTAAGAACGATACAACGGAATATCCAAAGGATAGATGGAAGATTTTTTCCGAATTTCATGATACTATCTATCAACAGTACGATGAAGCGCTATCAGGGCCAACCCCAATAAAAATGAAAATGCAAGGCTTTTGGGAATATTTTTCCCAATCTTTCTCCAATCCGCACAAAACGTTTAAAAGAATCAAAAAGGCCAATAACCCTAGGGCATATCAACAAGCGGTACGCGAAAATCTAAATGAAGGATAATCAGTCCGGTAACCATTATCTTTGCAATATTCCTTTAAAATTACCTAGTGAAAGACCTCTTATTAGTAACTCCTCCATTT
Source organism: Maribacter sp. MAR_2009_72 (assembly GCF_007827235.1). Classification (NCBI taxonomy): domain Bacteria; kingdom Pseudomonadati; phylum Bacteroidota; class Flavobacteriia; order Flavobacteriales; family Flavobacteriaceae; genus Maribacter; species Maribacter sp. MAR_2009_72. The sequence continues at coordinate 4,133,643 of NZ_VISB01000001.1, forward strand.
ACCCAATTAAATACGCCATATCCCGCTACGGCATATATTAAAGGTTTTTTGAATACGAAACAGATTACATCGTTTCAATCAGATTTAGGTATAGAGGTCATTTTAAAATTATTCAATAGGGGTACGTTTCAACATCTTTTTGAAAAGGCGTATGAAGAACAATCCATAGTTTCGGAAAATTGTCAACGAATATATCAGTTACGTGAGCAATACCTACAAACCCTGGATCAGGTACTATTATTTTTGCAGGGCAAGAACCATACGTTGGCCAGGCAGTTATGTACCGATAATTTTTTGCCGCGCGCTTCTCGTTTTCAGCAATTGGACGATTTGGAATGGGCCTTTGGGAATATGGGCATGCAGGACAAGGCCAAACATTTGGCAACATTGTATCTAGAGGATCTGTCAGATTTTTTGGTGGAATGTGTAGACCCTAATTTTGGTTTTAGTAGATATGCGGAAAAATTGGGACGTAGCGCAAATTCTTTTGACGAACTCTATGAACATCTAAATGCCGAGCCTACCTTCATAGATGATATGACCTTATCCATATTGGAGCAAAGGTTAATACAACACGAACCCAAGTTGGTATGTTTTTCCGTTCCTTTCCCTGGAAACTTATATAGTGCTTTTCGATGCGCCCAATTTATTAAAAGGAATTTTCCCGATATAAAGATTGCCATGGGTGGCGGTTTCCCAAATACGGAGTTACGTAGCGTAACCGATGTAAGGGTATTTGAATTTGTTGATTTTATTTCCTTGGATGACGGAGAGCTTCCTTTGGAACTTATATATGGGTTTTTGATAAATGGAGTAGGGGAGCTAAAACGGACCTTTATTTTGGAAAATGATGCTATTGTCTATAGGAACAATAGTACCAGATCGGATTATAAGCTGCAAGATGTAGGTACACCGGATTATACGGACCTACTGTTAGACCAATATATATCCGTAATAGAAATAGCCAATCCAATGCATAGTTTATGGAGTGATGGTCGTTGGAATAAATTGACCATGGCACATGGTTGTTATTGGGGCAAGTGTACCTTCTGTGATATATCGTTGGATTATATTAAAGTATATGAGCCTGTAGCCGCCAGCTTGTTGGTAGATAGAATAGAGACCATAATTGCCCAGACGGGAGAAACCGGTTTTCATTTTGTGGACGAGGCCGCTCCGCCATCGTTGATGAAGGCATTGGCCATGGAAATTTTAAAGCGCAATTTGACCATTACATGGTGGACCAATATTCGTTTTGAGAAAAACTTTACCCAGGACCTTTGTTTTCTTTTTAAAGCATCGGGTTGTATTGCCGTTTCCGGTGGTTTAGAGGTGGCTTCTGACCGGTTGTTGCAGCTTATCGATAAAGGTGTAACGGTGGCTCAGGTTGCCCAAGTGACACGTAATTTTACCGAAGCCAATATTATGGTCCATTCTTATTTAATGTATGGCTATCCTACACAGACCGTTCAGGAAACCGTTGACAGCTTGGAAATGGTAAGGCAGTTATTTGAACTGGGAATTATTCAATCAGGGTTTTGGCATCAATTCGCTTTAACGGCCCACAGTCCGGTCGGTCTACGACCAAAAGACTTTGGTGTTGTTCCGGATCTAAAAAAAATTACTTTCGCCAATAATGATATCGATTTTGTGGATGGTACAGGTATTGACCATGCACAATTTAGCTTTGGATTAAAAAAATCATTGTTCAATTTTATGCATGGTATAGGCTTTGACATGCCGTTGCAGGAATGGTTTGATGTAGAGTTACCGGTAACGACCATACAACCGGATTATATTTATAACTGTTTACAGGAGGATACTGTCTTTAAAACCAGACCTACGGCTAGAATTGTATGGCTGGGATCGTCACCTATTTGTACCCAAACGGTAAAGTCCAAAAAAGGAAAGACTTGGGAAATGTTGACATTAAAATTTCATACAAAGACCAATATTTTTGAGATAACCGTAGATAGGGTTCATGGGCACTGGTTATATGACCTTTTAAACAGAATTACACCACAACACCCTGCAATGACCTTTAAGCAAGTAAAAGCGGATTTTGAACTTCAATCCAGTGATTTTGAACTATTTTGGTATTCCAAGCCAATTAGAAAATTATTCGCTCAAGGTCTTTTAGTAGTATAATTTTGGTTTTTAAGTAAGAAACAAGTAAACTATATTTCCATGGTTATTAAGAACTCAAATCTTCTGGATATTGAGGAAATATTTAAACTTTACCGCATTGCTTCTGATTTTCAACGTTCTAAGCAAGAGGTTGTGGTCTGGCCAGAATTTGACCGTACAATGGTAGTCCAAGAGATTGATCAAAAAACACAGTTTAAGCTTTTAATCGATAATACAATAGCCTGTATTTGGGCCATAACTTTTTCTGACCCTCAAATTTGGGGAGCTAGAAATGCTGATACTGCTATTTACATTCACCGTATTGCCACCAACCCAGAATTTAGAGGCAGAAATTTTGTAGGTTCCATTGTCAATTGGGCCAAAAAGTATGCTGCATTAAAGCAAAAAAGATATATACGGTTAGATACAATTGGAGAGAACACCGGTTTAATACGCCACTATACAACTGCAGGTTTTGACTTTTTGGGTATGTTTGAATTGGATAATGTAGATGAACTGCCGCCTCATTATAAAGAAGGGCCCGCCTGTTTGTTTGAAATTGATATACTAAAACGTAAATAAATGGATCCAAGAATATTGCAGTTTAAGGAAAAATTGGTTGTCGGTATTTCTGCGGATATGAGTATCATAAACAATAAAACCGGCGAGCTTTGGAGAACTCTAAGGTCAAGGGCGGGTGAGATATCGAGTAGGAATTCCGCTGAATTTATATCGCTACAATTGTATCCTCCAGGATATTTTGATCATTTTGACCCTAATAATACATTTACAAAATGGGCATGTGTTGAGGTGTCAACATTGAATCATATTCCTCTTAACATGCATTATTTGACCATACCAGCTGGTTTATATGCGGTTTTTGATTATGAGGGTTCCAGTGGAAACGCTGGTATATTTCAATACATTTATGGGGAATGGGTCCCTAATTCCATGTATAGATTAGATGATAGACCTCATTTTGAAGTCTTGGGAGATGCCTATAAACATAACGACCCTACATCCAAAGAGGAAATTTGGATTCCAATAATCCAGAAATGAAAGCGACGGAAAAAGCACCTTGGTATTATTTGGTATTGCTAATCTTGGCAGGCGAGAGTGTTTTTATTCTCCCTTTTGTTTTACAACGTGTTTTTAGACCAACGGTCCTTAAAGTGTTTGAATTGGACAATGTGGCATTGGGACTGTGTTTTTCGGTGTATGGTTTTGTGGCTTTGATCTCCTATTTTTTTGGTGGGCCCTTGGCGGATAAATACCCGCCAAGAAAGTTAATTGCAATGGCACTATGGCTTACGGCATTAGGAGGATTGGTCTTTGCCACTTTTCCAGACTATGCAACACTTCAAATTTTATATGGATTTTGGGGTTTTACTACAATATTTCTTTTTTGGTCGCCCATGATAAAGGCCACTCGCGTTTGGGGAGGAGTGAACGCTCAAGGTAAGGCTTTTGGGTTATTAGATGGTGGCAGGGGCTTGGTAGGTGCACTTTTTGGTACATTAGGTGTTGCCGTTTTTTCTTTTTTTCTACATACCGATTTAGAAGTTGCATCCTTACAGAAAAGTAGATTCGCTTTTAGATATGTAATTTTATCATCATCCGCCCTTGTTGCACTAGTTGGTGTATTGGTATTGTTGTTCATGAAACTGCCCAATTTAAATGAGCAGGATATTGTGGTAGAGAAAATTACCGTATCACAAATAGGGCAGGTATTACGCTTGCCATCGGTAATTTTATTAATGGTAATTATTCTTTGCGCGTATGTTGGTTATAAAATTACCGACGTCTTTTCACTTTATGCACAAGATGTTATGCATTTAGATCAAGTTGGGTCAGCACAGGTAGGTACTTTTTTACTATTTGCTAGACCTGTAGTTGGTATTGTTATTGGGGTTGTGGCAGACCGATCCAAACCTAGTGTATGGTTGTTCCTGAGTTTCATAATTGCGTTTGTCGGCTCGATCGTGTATGCATTGGGAGTCGTAGAAAATATTCCGTATATCTTATTTTTAATTTCAATACTCATAGTCGCCATTGGTGTTTACGCTGCAAGGGCATTATATTTTGCAGTCATGCAAAGCGGTAAGATACCATTGATTTTTACCGGTACTGCCGTAGGCCTAATTTCTTTAATAGGGTATACCCCAGATATATTTGCAGGTGCTGCAATGGGTTATTTGTTGGATGCCTCCCCGGGACTGCAAGGCCATCAACATGTATTTTGGATGCTAGCCTTATTTTCCTTTCTTGGTGCAATAGCCGCATATAAATATGTTCAACTATATGGTAAAAAGGCTAATGAAACTACCTAAACACCTAAATCTATTATTGTCAGGCATAATTGTTATTATAGCAGGCTTGGTATATGGTGGGCACCCTACGGTTTTAATACCGTTAATTCTAGATTATGAGGTAGAGTCCTTAGAGTTGATGAATATGTTACGGGCTATAATGGGAATATACGTGGGAATCGGAGTTTTTTGGCTTATAGGTGCATACAATGCCAAAGTATGGTATAGTGCAACCCTTTGCAATGTGCTTTTTATGGGCGGGATCTCATTTGGTAGAATTATAAGCACTCTTTTAGATGGTATTTCAACACCCTTTACACCGGCACTATTATTAGAGCTTCTTTTCTTAGGGTGGGGTATATATAATTTAAAGCGCTATGGAAATGTCTAATAATGTTAGCCCTGGTCTTAAGTTCTGAATTTTTCCTGTACTAATTACCTAAACGACTAATCAGTAGAAAATTTCTAATTGGATTTTTAAAATATAAAGTAATGTTTTACCAGTCGTTCACAATTAATTGGATAGTTTTCTGTTTTGTATAGGATGAATTTTGTATTCTAAAGTGTTCATTACAAGTGCTATGGCAATTGTGTCACTACACTATTTGTTGTATGAATTTTAACGCATGAAAAATGTTTTAACACTTTATATTCTTAATTACTAAATAATATTTTGAATGACAACACGTATCCTAGGCCTATTTCTTTTGTTTGTAATTGTACAGCCTTGCAGGGCCCAAGAGATAAGGGGAACTTGGTTAGTGGATAAGGGCGGTTATGTAAGGGAAACCAATACCAATATGCTAGGAAATTCCCGAATGATGATTGATTTTGACACCAAGGTCATAAGTGATTTTGATACAAAAGAGGCGTATCCCATTGCATAAAATCTAAAAAAGCTAGAATAAAGGCAAAAAGTAAAAAGGGGAAATTGGTTTATAAAATGACAAAGAACAACACTCTTGAGGTGCTAGGTTCAAAAAACACTAAATACATATTAAAACAACTGGATTTATCACATCCTATAGATTGGAACGAAAATGATATCATGGACTTTATCATAGATCAACAATGCAATCCTGTATACGGTGTAGATTTAAAGTTTATAAATCAACCTTACCATGATGGTGGGCATGTTAATAGTAAAGGGGTAAACTATAGTTTGCTTAACCAAGATAATGGAAATACTGGTTATTGGTTTGTACGCAAAATAGAGAGTAACGCTTTTATCGTGTTAAATTTAGGGAAAAAAGAACCTGAAAGCATTTTTCAAATTACCTCAATTACCTTGAACGGACTAAAATTTCAGCCCATACAAGAATACAAGGAGCTTCAAAATTTAAGATTAATTACTACTTGTCTATAATTAACAAGTAATTTCAGGAAAAGTTTCCTTTGGTTAAGGGGGGTAAATTGTAACGGAAAAGGCTTAAAAATCAAGTTTCTTTTTACGAAGCTCAAAATTTTGCCCTAAATAAACTTTTCTTACCATTTCATCCGCAGCTAAATCTTCCGGTATACCAGATTTCAAAATGCCACCTTCAAACATTAAATAGGAGCGTTCCGTAATGGCCAAGGTTTCCTGTACATTATGATCGGTGATTAGAATTCCAATGTTTTTGTCCTTAAGTTGAGCCACAATACGTTGAATATCCTCCACGGCAACGGGATCTACCCCGGCAAAGGGTTCATCCAACAAAATAAATTTGGGGTCAGTGGCAAGGGCCCGCGCAATTTCCGTTCTTCTACGCTCACCACCTGATAATAGGTCACCGCGGTTCTTTCGTATATGGCCCAGACCAAATTCTTCTATGAGCGATTCCATTTTCATGTGCTGCTCCTTTTTGCTTAGTTTGGTCAATTGCAGTACGCTTAAAATATTTTTTTCGATACTTAATTTTCTAAATACCGAGGCTTCCTGCGCCAAATACCCAATACCGTTTTGTGCCCGCTTGTACATGGGGAACTTGGTGATTTCCATATCATCTAGCCAAATACTGCCGCCATTGGGTTTTATAAGCCCTACGATCATATAAAAAGATGTGGTCTTACCGGCACCGTTAGGACCAAGAAGACCAACAATCTCCCCTTGGTTGACTTCTAGGGAAATTCCTTTGACCACCCTTCTGCCCCGGTAGGACTTCATTATATTATCGGCACGTAACTTCATGGTTTCAAATCTATTGGTTATTGCTTGGTTAGAAAAGATTTTAGGGATTATTTAACCTTGTCATTTTGCTGTTCCAGCGCTTCCCAATATTCATAGGCCCTTCTTAGGTGGGGTATAACTATGGTGCCGCCTATTAAAGTGGCAATACCTAAAGTTTCCATAACCTCTTCTTTGGAAACTCCTTCATTGTAAGAACTTTCCAGATGGTATTTTACACAATCATCACACCTTAGGACCGTAGAGGCCACAAGGCCCAATAATTCCTTGGTCTTTACATCTAAGGCCCCTGCAGCAAAAGCATTGGTGTCCAGATTAAATATGCGCTTTACAATTTTATTGTTGTCCGCCAACAGCTTCTCGTTCATCTTGGAACGATAGGCGTTAAATTCCTCAATTTGGTTTGACATTGGTATGTTTCTTTTTTTCTTTTTCAGCTTTTTTTCGTTCTTTTCTCAACACCATTGCAGATATATAAATACTTACTTGGTAAAGTATCAATACCGGAATTGCCACAATAATTTGGCTGGCAACATCCGGAGGTGTGATTACGGCGGATAATATTAATACGATAACAAGGGCTATCTTCCTGTATTTTCTCATAATATCCGGAGTCACCAGACCCACCTTGGTCAAAAAGAAAATAATGATCGGGAGCTCAAATAGAATACCACAGGCAATAACGGAAGCCCTAACTGTTGAAATATAGGACGCCAAGTCAAATTCATTCGTAACCTCGGCACTTACTTGATATGTTCCTAAAAAATTAATGGATAGCGGGGCCACTACATAGTAGCCAAAAAGAACCCCTAGAAAAAACAATAATGATGCTATTAAAATAAAACCCCTTGAGTTTTTTCGTTCCTGCTCATATAATCCCGGACTAATAAATTTCCACATTTCATAAAGTACATATGGGAAACCAATGATAAAGCCAGCCCAAATAGATGTCCAGATGTGCGCCGAAAACTGTCCGGACATTAAACGGCTTTGTATGGTAAAAGGAAGCTTTTCTGCACAGAAGGCAGAGTCAAAACCAAAATAAGTGGCTACGTCACAGAATAACTGATAGGTTGGGAAATCCATTTTTTTGGGCCCGAAAATAACCGTATCAAAAATGAAATCTTTCATCAAAAAGGCTACGGAGCCAATGATGACGATCGCCAATGTAGATCGTATTAAATGCCATCTTAACTCTTCCAGATGGTCAAGAAATGACATTTCGTTAGGGGGCGTTGCTGCTTTGGAACCCATTATAAAATACCTTCGTTTATTAAATTATGTAAATGGATGACACCAACATAGGTTTCATTCTTCATGGCCAACAATTGGGATATGCCGTTTTTTTGCATGAACTCCAAGGCCTTTATGGCCAAAGTGTCCGCAGGAATGGTTTTTGGGTTGCGGGTCATGATCTCTTCGGCCGTTAATCCTTTGATCACATCATGCTTGTTCAACATGCGCCTTATATCACCATCGGTAACGATGCCTACAACCTTTTCTCCATCGAGCACCGCTGTGACCCCAAGCATTTTCTTGGAAATTTCAACGATCACCTCCTTTACTTCGGCATTCTTTTGAACTTGTGGCACTTGATTTTTTTCTACTAGATCGACAACTCTTAAATATAATCGTTTTCCCAATGAGCCGCCCGGGTGGTACTTTGCAAAATCCGTACTTGTAAACCCTTTCATTTCCAATAATACTATGGCAAGTGCATCTCCCATGACCAATTGGGCCGTTGTACTTGTGGTTGGGGCCAGACCGTTAGGACAAGCTTCTCGCTCCACGTACGTATTCAGGATAAAATCTGCCTGCTTGGCCAAAAAAGAATCGGTATTGCCAGTCATGGCTATCAATTTGTTGGTTCCCCTTTTGATCAGCGGGACCAACATTTTAATTTCTGGTGTGTTGCCACTGTTAGATATACAGATAACCACATCGTTTTCCTGAATGGTACCCAAATCACCATGAATGGCGTCTCCGGCATGCATAAATATTGCAGGAGTACCGGTAGAGTTCATGGTAGCCACTATCTTTGTGGCCACAATTGCACTCTTTCCAATTCCGGAAATAATGACACGTCCTTTTGCTTCAATAATACAATTAACGGCCAATGCAAAATCATCTGTTAACAGTGCGGAAAGATGTGCAATAGCATCGCGCTCTGTTTCAATGGTTTTTTTCGCCAAGTCAATAATGGTGTGCGTAGCTATCAATCTATTATTCAAATTATGGATTGTAATCCTAAAAGAATGTGTTATCTTTAAGATTACAAAATTAAACAAACTTAATTTTAAATGCCGATTATCGCATAAGAATTTAGAATCACCAAGCTTGGTCGATAATAATTTTGACCACTTATGAGTTTTAAAATAAGTAGTGCTCCCTTAAATGTTAAATGTGACAGACAGTAAAGAATTTGATGATATCGATTTACATGCATCATTAAAGAAGTATTTCGGGTTTTCCCAGTTTAAAGGACTTCAGGAAGAAGTAATCAGAAATGTTTTAAAACGTAACAATACGTTTGTAATCATGCCCACCGGTGGTGGTAAATCGCTTTGCTATCAATTACCCGCCCTTATGCAAGAGGGTACGGCAATTATAGTTTCCCCATTGATCGCATTAATGAAGAACCAAGTGGATGCCATTCGTGGCATTTCTTCGGAAAATGGTATAGCCCATGTCCTTAATTCTTCATTGAACAAAGGAGAAATAAAGCAAGTAAAACAAGATATAACACAAGGCAAGACCAAGCTGCTATACGTGGCCCCGGAATCGTTGACCAAAGAAGAAAACGTTGAGTTCCTGCGTTCAGTGGTCATATCATTCGTAGCAATTGATGAGGCACATTGTATCTCTGAGTGGGGCCATGATTTTAGACCGGAATACCGTAACCTAAAATCCATTGTGGAACGTCTGGGCGAAGATATACCCATAATAGGCTTAACGGCAACGGCAACCCCCAAGGTACAGGAAGATATTATAAAGAACTTGGGTATTGGTGGGGCCAAACTATTTAAGGCTTCCTTCAATAGACCCAACCTTTTTTATGAGGTCCGTACAAAAACGGAAAACATAGAAGCGGATATCATTAGGTTCGTTAAACAGAATTCCGGTAAATCTGGAATTATTTATTGCCTAAGCCGTAAAAAGGTTGAGGAATTGGCACAGGTACTACAGGTTAATGGGATTAGCGCCGTACCATATCATGCCGGGTTCGATGCCAAAACAAGGTCCAAATACCAAGATATGTTCTTAATGGAAGATGTTGAGGTGGTGGTGGCTACCATAGCTTTTGGTATGGGTATAGACAAACCAGATGTAAGATTCGTCATTCATCATGATATCCCTAAAAGTATAGAAAGTTATTATCAAGAGACCGGCAGGGCAGGAAGGGATGGTGGTGAAGGACATTGCTTGGCCTATTATTCCTATAAGGATATTGAAAAATTAGAGAAATTCATGTCCGGTAAACCTGTGGCGGAACAGGAAATTGGCAATGCGTTGTTACAAGAGGTAGTTGCGTATGCTGAGACTTCCATGTCCAGACGTAAATTTATGCTGCACTATTTTGGTGAGGAGTTTGATGAAGTCAATGGAGAAGGTGCGGATATGGACGATAACACCAAAAATCCCAAGGAAAAAGAAGAGGCCAAGGACAATGTACTGAAATTACTTAAAGTAGTACAAGGTACTAGTGAAAAGTTTAAGTCCAAGGAGATCGTTAATGCCATTCGTGGTAAAACGAACGCCATTATATCATCACATAAAACCAATGAAAAGGACTTCTTTGGTATTGGCGCAGATAAGGACAAGAGTTACTGGATGGCATTGGTACGCCAAACTTTAGTGGCAGGTTTATTGCGAAAGGAGATTGAGCAATATGGGGTGTTACACTTGACCGATACCGGCAAGGAGTATTTGGAAAGTCCTGTCTCCTTTATGATGACCAAAGATCATGTATACAATGCCGAAAATGACAATGCTATTGTAGGTGCCGCAAAAGGTGGTGGTATAGCGGATGAAATTTTGCTAAAACAATTAAAGGATTTAAGAAAGGCCCAGGCCAAAAAACTTGGGGTGCCGCCCTTTGTAGTTTTCCAAGACCCGTCATTGGAAGATATGGCCTTGAAATACCCTGTGACGCACGAGGAGCTTTTAAATGTTCATGGCGTTGGCGAGGGTAAGGCCAAAAAATATGGAAAGCCCTTTACCGCTTTTATCAAAGGGTATGTAGAGGAAAACGATATTATTCGTCCAGATGATCTAGTTGTAAAAAGTACTGGAGTCAACTCGGCTCTAAAACTGTATATTATTCAGAACGTAGATCGTAAACTACCATTGTCCGATATTGCATCCTCCAAAGGACTGGAGATTCCTGAACTGATCAAGGAAATGGAACAAATTGTTTTTAGCGGTACCAAATTAAATTTGAACTATTGGATAGATGAGGTTTTGGATGAGGATCAACAAGAAGAAATTCATGAGTATTTTCTTGAAGCCGATACCGATAACCTAGAGGAGGCTATGACGGAGTTTGATGGAGAATACGAAGAAGAAGAACTAAGGTTGTACCGTTTAAAATTTATAAGCGAAGTCGCAAATTAAATTGGTTAAAGTTATCTACTGAGTCCATTACGAAATTATCGTGATGGGCTTTTTTTATGGCGTTATTTTATTAATTATATGATTTTCAATTATATAATTATGTTTAATTATTATATTAAATAGTTATTCATTTGGTAATGTGTATAATGACAAATAAGATTTTTCCTTAATTGAAGTACTAAACATTTATTAATAATTAGAAGTCTTGTGTAATATTATAATTTAATTGGAGATTCTTTCAGAAATTCTATAATGTTTAACATATTATAAAATATATTAAACAATTTTTAAGAGTTTATTGGTGGGTAAGGCGTTACATTTACATCAATCTAAAAAAAATAGAACTATGAAAATTTTAAAAATTACAATTTTTGGTGCGTTAATGTTATTCATTTCTACTTCTTATGCACAGTCTAAAACGATAGTTGGAGTAGCAGCGGGTAATGAAAATTTTACAACATTGGTTGCGGCGGTTAAAGCTGCAGATTTGGTGGAAACGCTAAATAGTGAAGGACCCTTTACCGTATTTGCACCGGTCAACAGTGCTTTTGATGCATTGCCAACGGGTACAGTCGACAATTTGTTAAAACCGGAAAGTAAGGATGCATTAACCGGAATTTTAACTTATCACGTGGTTGCCGGTAACTATATGGCTGGCGATGTAATTAATGCTATTAAAGGTAATAATGGTGCTTTTTCCGTAAAAACAGTACAAGGGGGGTCAATTACCCTTAGTTTGAGTGGTGATAAGGTGATGTTGAAAGATGCGAATGGTAATATGGCAACTGTTATTATGGCAGATGTAGCGGCAAGCAATGGTGTTATACATGCTATTGATACTGTAGTTATGCCTAAATAATTCAAGTATTTAAAATTAAAAAGCCCCATCTGAATTCAGATGGGGCTTTTTATTTATTCCATTCAAGGTTTTGAGGCGCTTTCTAAGTTGGACTTATCCCTTTTTAATTGTCTTTGTATTTTTTTTATGGCCGATTCAATAGATTTTTCCGGTTCTATAATATTGTATTCTCCCCAAAAATTTGGGTCGGCAAAACCTATGGCTTCATCGCTTAAAATTATAGATGATTTTATTCTATCCTTGGTCTTTGGTATTGTGTTCTCCAGATTTTCTTCCCAATCCGTTATAGCCATTTCACAGCTCATACTGTAAACGGAGTTGAACAAGCGCTTGTCCCAATTGACCTTAAATTCTAACAGTACGTTACTATAGCCATAGTACCACTTGCCGTTCTTTTCCCTATAATCTACCCTATAGGAAACATCCGTAGGCCATACCTCTGCATTTTTGGGCTTTCTGCGTACGAACATCTGTGAGGCCAACCTTTTATCGGTAATGTTTAGTGAGTAAATGGCACTAGTCAAAATTTTATTTTCAGCATCTATGTACAGTTTGCCCGTATAAAGTGGGTCCAAGATTTCTTCCTTTTGTTTAAAATCTATAACATAGATAAGTTGGTCGTTTACCCTAGTGGAAGTATTAAAGGAGAATTCATAATAGGACAATGTTTCTGGCGTAAATATATAATCTGGGTATTTGACCATATCAACGAACAAGGTATTGAAAGGGCCGCCCTGCAGTTTTAAGGCTACAGTATCCAGTTTACTATAGTCGGTGCTTTTTCTGGCTTTGTAAAGTTCCAGCGCATCTTTTTTGTTAGAGGAGTAAGGTGCTTTGTATATATTGACAACGGCTTCGGATAAACTAACGTTTGTTCTTCTTTTTTTAATTGTTTCCCTATAAAATGCTGTCATGACCGTATTTTCGTTAAGGTAGTTCGTGCCTTTTTTGTCCAATACTTCTTTTACTAAGGATTCTGCATCATTTGGAGCATCTATGCGAGCTTCTGAAAGTGCCATGGCAAACTCCTCCATAAGAATTTTATTCTTTTTGGTCTCTAACTGCGCTATAGGAAACTCTTTGGTCTTGTAACCCAAAAAAGCGACGATTAAATTATCATCCTCAAATTCCTTAGGAACCTTAAGTGCAAACTCACCTTCAGAATTGGTTATAGTACTCACATTTGTACCTCCAATACTTAAGGTGGCAAAGACCAGGGCCTTGTTAGTATTGGCATCCAGAACTTCACCCGTATATTCGGTAAAATTAACTGTCTGTGCCTGTAAATAATTAGTGCCTGTGGCCACCAGTAGTATCCAAACTAAAATATGGCCCAATTTTCTTGAAATAAACATGATATATGGTGCTTTAAAATTAAGTGTAATTTTTATATAAGATAATGTTTTTCAGTGAAATAGCATACTTATTTAACACGCTTTTGTTGCAGTTTTAAGAAGATGGACTAGTTTTTCGGTCGGTTTTATAATTACTGTCCGTCAAAGGTTTTTGAAGAAGTGCTGACCAGTCTATTGATTTCATTTAATTCTTCTTCCGTAATGTCTCTCCATTTGCCCACGGGCACGTCCAAATGTACATTCATTATTCGTATGCGCTTTAATTTTTTAACCCTATAGTCTAGGTATTCGCACATTCTCCTAATTTGTCTATTAAGGCCTTGGGTAAGAATAATACGAAATTGATAAGTGCTAACTTCAAATACCTCACATTCCCTGGTAACGGTATCCAAGATTGGAATTCCCTTGCGCATTTTGACCAAAAAATCCTTTGTGATGGGTTTGTCCACAGTAACTAAATATTCCTTTTCATGATTGTTTCGTGCACGTAGTATCTTATTGACAATATCGCCGTCATCCGTAAGAAATATAAGTCCCTCACTAGGTTTATCCAGTCTACCGATAGGGAATATTCGTTTGGGGTAATTGATAAAATCAATGATATTATCCTTTTCTACTCCGGTATCTGTTGTACAGACAATGCCAACAGGTTTGTTAAATGCCAAATAAACATTTTTTCCTTTAGGTTCTTTAATAAGTTCACCGTCAACCTTAACCACGTCATCCGGGCCAATTTTGGTGCCCATTTCAGGAATTTTTCCATTGATGGTAACCCTGCCTTGGTCTATTAATTTGTCTGCGGCCCTACGTGAACAATAACCTGCTTCACTTAAGTATTTGTTGATTCTTGTTTTATTGCCGTTATCTTGCATGTATTCTCATTCTAGATTGTAACTATTGTTTTCTTTTTAGCTCAAGGTCATAAATTTCACGACCTAATTGTGCTAGAAAGGGTATGCCAATTTCATTAAACTCATAATGGTCGTTATTAAATATGCCATCCTCATTAACCAAAAGTGTAGCGGTCAATAAAAATTCTACATTATTGGCAGTATCTTTAATATAGGCACAATCTGTCACAGTGCCATAAGCAAAGCCTACTTTATTATATATATTTAAGGATGTAGGAATTTCTTCATCGCTATCACCATACATAAAGAATTTGCAATACCCGTCATGAAAGGTGTTTTGGTCATAGCCAACCTTTCTGGGCACGGTAGACATTGCGTTCAATAAAAGTTCACGTTGTTGTTCACTGATATGAAATTGCTCTTTGGGGTCAAATTGTTCAGGAAATATGATTCGTTTTAAAATTGAATGCAGCGAAGAAATTGGCAAATAATTTTTTAAACTGAAATCAAAAGGCTCGTCTATTTGCTTACCATTGGCCATGTAGCCAATTCCTTTTTTGATGTTTTGAAGTTTCAACGGTTCAGGGTTGGTGTTGTAAGAGGGTACCGTCATACCGGTTGTTGAGTCATTTAAATAAACGACCAAGGGTTTTGTTCGTAGATCTTCTGAATGGTACCCTAATCTATGCGAAATACGCACGGGTCCTATATTCTTTTGGCTTAAGGAGGAATTAATTGCATTTTGGCCAAGCAGTTCAAACAAACGGTTGTTGGCCAAATTATCGCTTACGGCAAAAATTGCTGAAATATCCTGGGCAACCGTGCTTTCTATGGTATCGCCCTCAACATAATATTTGGTCAATACATTTAAGCTGTCCGTTTGGTGAAGTTTTTTCAAGGCCAAAACCGCAATTGGTAGTTTTACGGTGCTAGCCGGATAAAAATATACACTATCATGTACTTGAAAATCAAAATCCGTAAAAATAATGCTATCTTTTAATCGGTCTATTTGGGTGTATTTTATCTGCACCTCATAGCGATCAACACTATCCATGACCCGTCTAATTTTTGGGTGGTCAGAGGCCAATGCTTTTTCCAAAGGGTCAGTAGCTGCGTGATCTTTGGTACATGACCAAATTAGGAAAGCCCATAAGAATAAGATGCAGATTCTCAACTGAATTATTAATTAAGGTTCGTATACTTCACCACGATGTGGTTTTAAGGTGTCTCTAACGGAAATCATTTCATGCTCTTCTACCACCATGAACGCTATGCTGAACATATCGTTAATCTGTTGATGTCCTGTAATATTCAATGCAGTACCTTCAATTGCAATGAATTCCTTTAAATGCTTAACATGATGTTCTGCGGTCTTTAATGCGGCCGGACCTCTAAAATCCCAAATCAACTTAATTTTTCTGCTCAAAAAATAATTTTTAATACGGTATATATCATCGCAAATTTACCTAAAATTCATTTGTAAACCCCTTCCTTTATTAAAGAGGCTTAATTGTTTTAGTAGGTTGTTTTTAATTGATAATAAGATAATTGATAAACTGTTCACTTTTAAAAAATGTGTTAAGTAAATCATTTTGCATTTGCACACGAGAGTGTAATTGCTATTTTTGCTCGATGTTTTCTTCTAAAACAAAAATGAAAATGAAAAATGTATACCCTATTATATGTATGGGGCTGTTTTCATTGGTCATTTTTTCATGTACTGATCTGTTTAAAAGTGAGGAGGATAAAAAGCCCATTGCCAGAGTGGGAGCGTCTTTCTTGTATGAAGAGGATATAAAGGCGTTGATTACTGAAAATATGAGTAAGGGCGATAGTGCATCATTTGTTTCTAACTACATCAATAATTGGGCTTCCAAACAATTATTGCTATCCAAGGCAAAGATTAATTTATCCGAGGAAAAATTGGCGCAATATAACGTTCTGGTAGATGATTACCGTACGGACCTTTACACTAGGGCTTATAAAGAGGCTTTAATGTCAAGGGCAACGGACTCGGTAATTACCGATGCTCAATTGGCGGATTTTTACGAACAGGGAAAGGAAAACTTTAAACTAAAGGAGAGAATTGCAAGGATTAGGTTTGTTGCCTTGCCAAAAAGCTTTTTGGATAAGGATGAAGTTTCTAAAAGATTAAAAAGATTTAAGGTAGAGGATATTCGTTATTTGGATTCTATAGGGGTGCAATTCAATAAGTTGAATTTTAACGATTCTATTTGGGTGCGCTATACCAGAATTTTCGAGGAAATACCTCCAATTACCGCAGATAATGCCGATAAGTACTTAAAAAATTCACAATTTTTTGAATTAGAGGATTCGATCGGGGTATATTTGGGTAAAATTGAAGAGATAAAGGATATTAACGATATAGCTCCTTTGTCATTTATTAGGCCTACCATAGAGCAAGTTTTATTAAGTCGCAGAAAAATGAACTACCTGCGTAAATTAGAAACTGAATTATTAGATGAAGCAATCAAGGATAAAGAATTTGAAGTGTTTGAAATTAAGGAATAGTATGTTTTTTTGTGCGTTGGCGCTTATTGCAGGTGTTGCCAATGCGCAGGATTCCATACCTACACAAGCAGAAGGCCAGATGGAACAAATGGAGGCTGTTGCGGAAGCTACAAATGTCCGTAAGGATTCTTCCAATAACTTTAAACGTGTTAAGTTAGATGGTATTGCGGCCGTAGTAGGGGATTATGTAATATTGGATTCTGACATTGAGAAAACATTGATAGACCTTAAAAGTCAGGGTGCATCCGCAGAGGATATTTCTCATTGTAGTCTTTTGGGCAAATTGATGGAGGATAGGTTATACGCAAACCAAGCGGTTCAGGATAGTATCTTGGTTTCTGATGATGAAGTCAATGCAACCGGTGACCGTCAATTACAATCTTTGGTTCAACAGATTGGCTCAATGGAAAAAGTCTTGAAATATTATAAAAAAGAGGACGAGGCCAGTTTTAGGGAAGAGTTATATAAGATCAACAAATTGCGTATGCTTTCTGAACGCATGCAGCAAGATATCATAAAGGAAATTGAAATTACGCCAGAAGAGGTACGTCAGTTCTTTAATAAGATTCCTGTAGATGAACGACCTGTATTTGGTGCCGAACTAGAGATTGCACAGATTACAAAGGAGCCGGAGCCATCTGAGGAGGAGAAACAAAAAGTGATCGATAAATTAAACCAGATCAAGGCAGATGTGGAAGATAATGATGCCAGCTTTAGCGTAAAGGCAATTTTATATTCCCAAGACCCAGGTTCCAAATCTAAAGGAGGTTTTTATAGTATAACCAAGGATACCGGTTTTGATAAGACTTTTAAGGATGTAGCGTTCAGCTTAAAGGAAGGAGAGGTTTCAGAACCATTTGAAACGATTTTTGGTTATCATATAATATATATAGAAAAAATAAGGGGACAGGAATTGGACCTTAGGCATATCTTGATTCAACCTGAAATTTCACAGGATGTTTTAGAAGAGGCAAAGCAAGAATTGGATAGTATCCGTCAAAAAATCATTAATAATGAATTTACCTTTGCAGAAGCCGCACTTAATTTTTCCGATGAAAAGGAAACGAAATTTGACGGCGGACTTCTGAGAAATCCACAGGATTTTAGTTCGCGTTTTGAGTTGACCAAAATGGATCCTACATTATACAATCAGGTACAAGGGTTAAAGGATAACGAAATAACACACCCTGTGTTGGAGCAAGATCCTAGAGGTGGGGCACCTAAATATAAAATATTGAAGATTACCAATAGGTTTGATGAACATGTTGCGGATTTTGCCAAGGACTATACCAAAATTCAGGAGCTTGCGCTTACTGAAAAGAAATACAATGCCATTAAAAAATGGATGGACGAGCATATAAAGGATACCTATATAAGTGTAAACGATGACAATAAGGATTGTGAATTCGCTAACAACTGGATAAAGGAATAAATATATGTCAGACGTTGCCGCTATAGAGCTACTTGTTGAAAAACATGCTGCTTTAAAAAAGGAAATAGCCAAGATAATTGTAGGTCAAGATGAAGTTATAGAGCAAATTCTTTTGTCTATTTATACTGGCGGCCATTCATTGTTGATAGGTGTGCCAGGGTTGGCTAAAACCCTAATGGTAAACACCATTGCCCAAGCCTTGGGATTAAATTTTAAAAGAATACAATTTACGCCGGATTTAATGCCAAGTGATATTCTTGGAAGCGAGGTTTTAGATCAGAACAGGAATTTTAAATTTATTAAAGGGCCTATTTTTTCTAATATTATCTTGGCGGACGAAATCAATAGAACACCGCCTAAAACCCAAGCTGCACTTTTGGAAGCTATGCAGGAAAGGGCTGTAACCATTGCCGGACACCAGCATAAACTAGAATTGCCCTACTTTGTTTTGGCTACCCAGAATCCAATTGAGCAGGAAGGTACTTATCCGTTACCGGAAGCGCAGTTAGACCGTTTTATGTTTGCAATAGAATTAAAGTATCCTACGGTAGAGGAAGAAATCTTGGTTGTCAAAAATACGACTGCAGACCGTAAACAAGTAATCAACCCTTTGTTCAAGGCCAGTGAAATTATCGCAATCCAAGAATTGATAAGAAGAATTCCTGTTGCTGATAATGTGGTGGAGTACGCGGTAAAATTGGTAAATAGTACACGGCCCAATTTACCATCGGCTACAGAATATGTAAAACAGTATTTGGATTGGGGTGCTGGGCCAAGGGCTTCGCAAAACCTTATTTTGGGCGCAAAGGCCAATGCTGCTATCAATGGCAAATTTTCACCTGATATTGAGGATGTACATGTTGTGGTAAAAGGAATTTTGCGCCATAGGATCATTAAAAACTACAAGGCGGAAGCCGAGGGTATCTCAGAGGAAGATATTATTGATAAATTGTTGTAATCCATTTTTTTCTAAATCGTTTGCGTCTTTTTTTGAGTCATTTTAATCTTAATGCGTAAAATTAGATTCATTATACGTATCCATTTGTGAAAAAGCGATCAATCATACTTAATTAATTTTAATTGCGTTATAGATTTTCTTAAATTTACCGAATTGCGTTAACTTAAAATAACTTAAAGAATGGCATTTGATATTGATATGATAAAAGAGGTTTATGCCAATATGGCTAAACGTGTTGATGAAGCGAGGAATATTGTAGGGAAACCTCTTACTCTTTCTGAGAAAATTTTGTACTCCCACTTATGGGACGGTACGCCTACCAAGGCATTTACCAGAGGTAAGGATTATGTTGATTTTGCTCCAGATCGTATTGCTTGCCAAGATGCAACGGCACAAATGGCCCTATTGCAGTTTATGCAAGCTGGCAAGCCCAAGGTTGCGGTACCAACTACGGTACACTGTGATCACTTGATACAGGCTAAAAGTGGTGCTACCGCAGATTTGAAATCTGCAAATTCTACCAGTGCAGAGGTTTTTGATTTTCTAGAATCGGTCTCCAATAAATATGGAATTGGTTTCTGGAAGCCGGGAGCGGGTATTATTCACCAAGTGGTATTGGAGAATTACGCATTTCCGGGTGGAATGATGATAGGTACGGATTCTCATACCGTAAACGCAGGTGGTTTAGGTATGGTAGCCATAGGTGTTGGTGGTGCAGATGCCGTTGATGTAATGGCAGGTATGGCTTGGGAACTTAAATTTCCAAAATTAATTGGTGTTAAGTTGACAGGAACTATTTCTGGTTGGACCGCACCAAAGGATGTAATTTTAAAAGTTGCCGAAATTTTGACCGTAAAGGGTGGAACAGGCGCGATAGTTGAATATTTTGGCCCAGGTGCCAAATCATTGTCTTGTACCGGTAAAGGAACTATTTGTAACATGGGTGCGGAAATTGGGGCAACCACCTCAACGTTTGGCTATGATGAATCTATGGAGCGTTATTTAAGGGCTACCGATAGGGCAGATATTGCAGACGCAGCCAATAAAGTAAAAGAACATCTTACTGCGGACGCAGAGGTTTACGCTAATCCAGAGCAGTATTTTGATGAGGTTATTGAGATTGATCTAACTGCGTTAACCCCATTGTTGAACGGTCCTTTTACTCCAGACCTTTCTACTAAAGTGGGTAGTGATATGACCAAAAAGGCTACGGAGCATGATTGGCCATTGGCGGTTGAATGGGGATTGATCGGTTCTTGTACCAATTCTTCATATGAAGATCTGTCCAGGGCATCATCAATAGCCCAACAGGCAATAGATAAAGGATTGAAAATGAAGGCTGAACTAGGAATTAACCCTGGTTCCGAGCAAGTTCGTTATACAGCGGACCGTGATGGTATATTAGGCATATTCGAGAAATTGGATGCTAAGATATTTACAAATGCCTGTGGGCCTTGTATAGGACAATGGGCTCGTTATAGTGATCCTAAAAATGCTCCTAAAAACAGTATAGTCCACTCATTCAATAGAAACTTTGCAAAACGTGCGGACGGTAATCCAAATACCCACGCATTTGTTGCATCTCCGGAAATAACTGCGGCCATTGCCATTTCCGGTCGATTGGATTTTAATCCTATGACGGATAAGTTGATCAACGAAAAAGGAGAAGAAGTTATGTTCGATGAACCAACAGGATGGGAATTGCCTCCAAAAGGTTTTGAAGTTGAGGATGCAGGTTACTTAGCGCCAGATGAGGATGGTTCCGGGGTTGTGGTAAAGGTTGCTCCAGATTCTGAAAGATTACAATTATTGGAACCCTTTACCCCAATTAAGGATGAAAGCCTAATGGGCGCAAAATTGTTGATAAAGGCATATGGTAAATGTACAACCGACCACATTTCCATGGCTGGACCTTGGTTGCGTTTCCGTGGTCATTTGGACAACATTTCTAATAACTGTTTAATCGGTGCGGTAAATGCATTTGGTCATAAGACCAATATGGTAAAAAACCAACTTACCGGTGAATATGGCGGTGTACCGGATACGGCACGTGCATATAAAGCGGCAGGGGTAAGAAGTATTGTTGTAGGTGATCATAACTATGGTGAAGGTTCATCTCGTGAGCATGCAGCCATGGAGCCACGTCATTTAGGTGTTGCCGCCGTACTCGTAAAATCTTTTGCCCGTATTCACGAAACTAACCTTAAAAAACAGGGAATGTTAGGGCTTACCTTTGCAAATGAAAACGATTATGACCTGATTCAGGAAGACGATACCTTTAATTTCCTTGATATTGCGGAATTTGCCCCCGATAAACAATTGACCATTGAAGTTGTTCATGCAGATGGCAGTAAAGATGTGATCAAGGCAAACCACACCTATAACGATGCTCAAATTAGATGGTATAGGGAAGGATCGGCGTTAAATGTTATTAAGAAAGAAAACGCTGCATAAACATCGTTTAAAATAAACACAGAAAACTCCTGATAATATTCAGGAGTTTTTTAGTTTTGGGTCCTATCTAATTTTAATGAAAAGACAAACTGTTTTTACCTTATTGATCATTGCCTTTGTGCTTTCTTTTTTTGTAACGCCTTTAGGTGATTTTAGCAAAATACAGTTGAATAGAATTTTTGCTACTTCCCCAACAATTATAAAAGCGGAAAAAAGAGGTAGAATTGCGGATTATGATTGGAATTTAAAGGATAGTAATTGGAATATATTCAATTTTCAAGAAGCAAAGGGTAGCGTTGTATTCATTACTTTTTGGACTTCTTGGCATATGCCGTCCCAAGCGCAATTAAAAGACGTTCAATATCTTTTTGATACCTATGGGGACCGTATTAAATTCTATGTAATTACCAATGAGGAAAGAGCGCCTGTAGAGCTTTTTATGGAAAAAGAGGGCTATACTTTTCCTGTAACCTATCAAATCATTGGTGAGCCAAGTCCCATATCCTTATTAAAACCTCCGGGTTCATATGTAATAGATAAAAAGGGCTCCATAGTGATTCACCAAAACGCGATCGCTGATTGGGACAATGACAAGGTAGATCGGTTATTTGATCAACTTCTTACGGAATAGTTATCTACTAGGATGTACGTAACTATTACTTTTTAAAATATTTAAAGGGAACAAATAGCATTCCAAAGCATTCACCATCACCTTTTCCTAAATGTTTATGATGCATCTTGTGAGCCCTTCTTACACCTCTACTGTACCAGTTATTGGCATTCCTGAACAATTTAAAACGTTGGTGTATAAATATGTCATGTACCAAGAAATATGCAATGCCATAGGCTAAAATGCCAAATCCAGTAGGGTATCCGTACCAAGATCCATTAGCTCCAGTGTAGAACAATGCCATACTTACAATTGCATAAAAAATAAAGAAAGCATCATTTCTCTCAAACCATGAATCGTGGTCTTTATGATGGTGATCTTTATGTAGGCTCCATAGGAAGCCATGCATAATATATTTATGGGTAAACCACGCCATAAATTCCATAAACAAGAAAGTTCCTAAAAATAGTAAGATCCAAATAATTATGTCCATTAGACTAAATTCATTTTATATTTAACATACGACCTTGCCAAAAGGCCAAATTTTTGATAGTTGGGTACTCTTATTCGAGCATTTTTAATTTCTAAAGATGGGGTTTTCTGTAGTTTTTTTAATAGTTTGAAATAATATTTATAAGCCGTATAAACTCCAAATTTTGCTTCTGCGGGCAAGTTGATAATTCCACTATAACCTAATCTAAAATCAGCTTTAATTTCTTCTACAATCCTTTTTTTGGAAAGTTCGTCTAACTCTCTTAAGTTGGTATTTGGAAAGTAAGAACGGTTTAATTGTTCAAAATCTGCCTTTACGTCTCTTAAAAAATTAACTTTTTGAAAAGCAGACCCCAATGCCATTGCGGAATCCTTTAAGCTTTCATACCTGTCTACATCCCCTTTAACGAATACTTTTAAGCACATTAGGCCAACCACATCTGCAGAGCCGTAAATGTATTCCTTGTACTCCGCATCTGTACGATATATATTCTTAACCAAATCCATACGCATGCTTTTCATGAATGAATCTACCAAATGCTTTGGAATAGAATACGTATGATAGGTATGTTGAAAAGAATTTAAAATTGGATTAAGGCTTATTCTGTCTTGCAGGGCATTTTCCAAATCTTGTTCAAATTTATCAAATAAGAGCTCTTTGTCATAATCGTGAAAAGTGTCCACGATTTCATCGGCAAAACGTACAAACCCATAAATGTTATAAATATGGCCACGGATAGATGTATGAAGCATCTTGGTAGCCAAGGCAAATGAAGTGCTATATCGTTTTGTGACGATTTTGCTACATTCATACGATACAAGGTCAAATGTTCCTTTCATGTACTAAACTAATTATTGGTTCTAATTAATTCTGACACTAATTTACCGGAAATCAAAGCAGGAGGAACTCCGGGTCCAGGAACAGTCAGTTGTCCTGTAAAATATAAATTCTTAACTTTTTTGCTCTTCAAGTTGGGCCTTAAAAAGGCTGTCTGTGTTAACGTGTTTGCCATTCCATAGGCATTTCCTTTGTAAGAATTATATCTTTCTATAAAATCCTTGACACAAAATGTTTCCTTGAATATAATATTATTTCTAATCTTTTGACCTGTTCTTTGTTCAAATCTATCCATGATCATGTCAAAATACTGGTCTCTTAATTCTTGGGTGTCGGTTAAATTTGTTGCAATGGGTACCAGAAAAAAGCCTGCTTCATTATTTTCCGGGGCCATGGTGGCATCCGTTACAGAAGGAAAATTTGCATAGAACAATGGACTTGTAGGCCATTTGGGATCATCGTAAATTTCTTGGGCGTGAAGCTCAAAATCCGTATCAAAAAAAAGGTTATGATGTTCTACGTTCTTTAATTTGGTATCGAAACCAATATAGAACAGTAAAGATGAGGGGGCAAAAACTTTTTTGTCCCAATAAGAGGCACTGTACTGTCTAAATTTATCTTCTAGCAATTGTTCTGTGTGGTGATAGTCTGCACCGCTAATAACCATATCCGCACGATGGAATTTGCCATTACAGCTTACACCTTTTACTTGGCCGTGTTCTACATTAATGTTGTCTATAGCACTGTTGGTGTGGATGGTTACCCCAAGCTCTTGCGCAAGTTGTTGCATTGCTTTTATGACCTGGTACATACCACCCTTTGGATGCCATGTGCCAAGACCAAAATCTGCAAAGTTCATAAAATTATAGAATGACGGCGTATTGCTTGGTTTTGCGCCAAGAAACAATACCGGAAATTCTAGGGTTGATACCAACTTTGGGTTTTTAAATGACTTCCGTACCTGTGAGCTTATTGTTTTAAAAAACTGATCAACTTTTAAAATAGTTTCTTTGGTTACTAATTCTAAAGGTGAAAGGCCAGGTCTTAGGACAATTTTATTAATGGCAATGTCATAATTTTCTTGTGCTTTATCAATAAACTTTTTTAGTGCTATTGAACTGCCTTTTTCAACTCTTTCAAATTCTTCGCAGATTTTCTCCATGGTATCGCCAATGGTGATAATGTCATCTGCAAAAAAGATTTTGTAGGCAGGGTCAAGCTTGTCCAATTGGTAGTAGTCTGATGTTTGTTTATTGAAATCGGAGAAAAATTTATCAAAAATATCGGGCATCCAATACCAACTGGGTCCCATGTCAAAAGTAAACCCGTCTTTGGTGAATTGAGATGCACGTCCGCCCACACTATCATTTTTTTCAAACAAGGTTACATTAAAGCCATCTTTGGCCAGATAGCATGCCGCAGATAATGATGAAAAGCCAGAACCGATTACAATACAATCTTTGCCCATAAAAGGATTTGTTTATAAATGGTTTACCAAATTGTCTATGGAAGAAAAAGTTTTGCAATATGCTGGTTTGGTAGCATCCTCAATATACCTTGTTTGTCTGCCTAGCAACCATAAATTAGGATTGTTATAATTGGAAACCAATTTATCAAAATCCTCCAAATATTTATTTACCCGATCCTTTTCGGGAAAGACCGTAAAATAGGATACGAAATATACGTTGTCAAAATATTTTAGGATATCCTCTAAATTTTCAATGGGTATGGTTGGGCCCAAATAGATACATTTATAGCCTTTAAGTAAGATTTCATAATTCACATACAGTAATCCAATTTCATGAATCTCATTATCAGGTAAGAATGCTACAAATACTTTATCGTTTTTTACAGGGCTTAAATGTTGAAGTTTCTCTGTATTCAGGAGAATTTTTTGTTTTATTAAGCTACTGATAAAGTGTTCGTGTGCAGGGCTTATGGTATCCGTTTGCCATAATAGACCTAATTCGTTCAAAAGAGGTACAAAGGTTTCCTTAAATATCTCACGGAATGAATTTTCACCCAAAAGGGCATTATAGGTATTAAAGAACATGGTCTGGTCAAAATTGATCATTGCCAGCTTAAAGGCGTTGATTGCATGACTTTCATGACTATGTTTGGCTACTATTTCCCTAACAACATAAGCAATTTCCCCTTCTGGTATCTTGGCAATCTTGGAAATTTTTTGTCCGTTGTTATAGAGCAACGTTACATTGAGTAACTTTTGAAGGCTGGACAGACTGTAGGTACGTATATTGGTGTCCGTACGTTCAGGCTGCAATAAATTGTACCTTTTTTCCCAAATTCTAATGGTGTGAGCTTTAATGCCAGAAAGATTTTCCAAATCCCTGATACTAAATTGCTTTTTTACATTGTTCATGTTTTTTGACAAATAATTAAACAAACTTACGATTATTTGTTTAACGTAGTATATAGTTGAAGTTAAAATTATCAAAATAAAAAAGGTTAGATACCATATCTAACCTTTTTGTGCCCACGACTAGATTCGAACTAGCACGTCCTTGCGAACACTACCCCCTCAAGGTAGCGTGTCTACCAATTTCACCACGTGGGCTTCTTATTATGAAAGAACCGCAAATATAGAAACCAATCCTACATTTTAAAATTATTGCCCATAATTAATTCTATAATTCCTATAACTAGATAGTCTGTATGGTCTATATTTTTATTGATTAAATTGTTAGTAGTTTTTTCAATAAATGCTGTAACCAATAAGATTTGCGCCATATTTATCGGAAAATCACTGATAAATATGGTTAAAGGGGTAATATACTATTAGGTATGGTTAACATATAAACATAATTAAAAAAGCTTTAACATTACTTTTACGTATCAAAAAAAATAGAATATGAGTATAGAATGGAAAGGTGTCATGCCTGCGGTAACAACAAAATTTACTGCCAACGATGAATTGGATTTAGAAATGTTCGCAACGAATATTAAAGCACAGATAGATGCTGGCGTTAGTGGAATTATTTTAGGAGGTACATTGGGGGAGGCCAGTACACTTACTTATGATGAGAAAAAAATATTGATGAAGGAAACCGTCAATCTTGTTGAAGGTAAGGTTCCCGTCATTATCAACATTGCGGAGCAGACTACCAAAGGGGCTATACATGCCGCAGAAGTTGCGGAAGAATGTGGAGCTACCGGATTAATGATGTTGCCACCAATGCGTTATAAAGCAAATGACTATGAAACGGTAACCTATTTTAAAGAAACTGCTAAAAGTACCGACCTACCTATTATGATCTATAATAACCCTATAGATTATGGTATTATGGTAACTATGGAAATGTTGGAGGAATTGACCGTCTGTGACAATATCCAGGCCGTAAAGGAATCTACAAGGGATATTTCTAATATTACCCGAATTAAGTCCAAGTTTGGAGACCGTTTACAAGTTTTGACAGGGGTGGACACCTTAGGGATGGAAAGTGTACTGATGGGTGCCGATGGATGGGTTGCGGGATTGGTATGTGCGTTCCCTGCTGAAACCTGTGCCGTTTTTGAATTGGCAAAGGCAGGTAGAATTGCAGAGGCATTGGAAATTTACAGATGGTTTCTACCTTTATTGGAATTGGATATTAGTCCGCAATTGGTGCAGAACATTAAAATGGCAGAGGTGGCCACAGGAATAGGTACTGAATTCGTTAGGGCTCCGCGACTACCATTAATTGGTAAGGAAAGGGAGCGTGTTGCTGCGATTATCAAGGCAGGAATGGCTTCTAGACCTACGCTGCCGGCCTATAAGGGAATCAACTAATTGTGGTATATTTAAATGAATATCGCAATATCAAAAATATAGCGGTATGTATACGGATGAACCGGATTTTTACAAAGGTTCTTTCTTTAACTTACACAAGTAGTTCAAAACAGAAGATATGATAAGTGGAAAAAATATAATAGGAAGTAAAATGTCAGCAAATGGGGAAAAAACGTATAAAACGTTCAACCCAATAGCGAACCAGGAAAACGAATGGATTTTTAATGAAGCTACAACTGCAGAAATCAATGAGGCCGTTGCATTGGCCCATGAGGCTTTTAAGGTATACAAGGATATTTCCGGTGCCAAAAAGGCGGAATTTTTAAACGCCATTGCCTCAGAAATAGAAACATTGGGCGATGAGCTTATTCATACGTACTGCTTGGAATCTGGGTTGCCCGAAGGAAGGGCGCGCGGGGAACGGGGTAGGACAATGGGGCAGCTTAAAGCGTTTGCCAATTTACTGAAGGAGGGTTCTTGGGTAGAAGCGGTCATTGAAAAAGCCCAGCCTACAAGAGAACCTATGCCTAAGGCGGATATTCGCAAAATGTTATTTCCACTAGGTCCTGTAGTCGTTTTTGGTGCAAGTAATTTTCCCTTGGCATTTTCTACAGCAGGAGGGGACACGGCAAGTGCCTTAGCGGCAGGATGCCCCGTAATCGTTAAGAGTCACCCCATGCATGCCGCTACGGGAGAATTGGTAGCTTCAGCCATCATAAAAGCAGCTGTCAAGACCGGTATGCCCAATGGGGTATTTTCCAATCTAAATAGTAGCGGGGTAGAGGTAGGCCAACAATTGGTACAACATCCCAAAGTCAAGGCCGTAGGTTTTACAGGTAGCTACAATGGGGGAATGGCCTTATATCAATTAGCGAACGAACGCAAGGAGCATATACCTGTATTTGCGGAGATGGGTAGTATTAACCCCGTAATTGCCCTGCCTTCTGCCTTAAGGGAAAGTGGAGATATGTGGGCCACAAAATATGCTGCTTCCATAACTTTGGGGACAGGCCAGTTTTGTACAAATCCCGGATTGGTCTTAGGTCTTGAAGGTGAGGACCTGAATTCTTTTGCCTTAAAATTATCGGAAGAAATTCTAAAGCTGCAACCTGCTGCTATGCTTCATCCAAATATCCATTCCAAATACATGGAAGGTAAAGAGGTATTATCTACACAAAACGGTGTAGAGGTTTTGGCAGACCATAAAGATGCGGTAAATGCCAATACGGCCGGTCCTACAATCCTAAGGGTAAAAGGGAATGAATTTTTACGGAACCATATCTTGCATCAAGAAGTATTTGGTCCTTTTTCTGTGGTCGTAAGCTGTGAAGATGCAGTTCAAATGGAAGAAATCCTAAATCAGCTAGAGGGTCAATTGACCGGTACTGTCCTAGGTGAAACGGAGGATTTAAAAACTTATGGTGGCATTGTAGATGCGTTACAGGAAAAGGTTGGCAGAATTTTGTTCAACGGTGTGCCTACCGGGGTAGAAGTTTGTTCATCCATGGTGCACGGTGGCCCTTTTCCGGCAAGCACGGACCCACGTTTTACATCAGTAGGTACTTCTTCCATTAAAAGATGGGTTAGACCTGTATCCTTTCAGGATTGGCCCAATAAATTTTTACCACAAGCCCTACAAGATGATAACCCATTGAACATCGTACGCTTGGAAGAAGGAACTTATTGTAAATAACATACTTGTAAAGTATATACTTATGCGTAAAATCATTGTGTTAATTGCCTTATTTGGGGTTGTTTTTTTTGCCCCCTGTACAACGAATGCCCAACAGGACCTACAACAATTAGAACAGATTATAGCGGATTTTGAATCATACAAACCCTATGATAGAAAAGCATATCCGCTTGGGTTGTTTACTGAGGCAAAAGAAGAGAAAGATGCGCAATTTGCAAAGGGGTTATTATCCCGTTTGCAAGCCTTGGATACTTCTTCCTTGACGGAAACCCAAATGATTTCAAAGGAGTTGCTACGGTTTAGACTTCAAAACCAAGTTGATGAGTTTAAGTTTAAAACCTTTTTAAACCCTATACAAGCAGACCAAGGCTTTCATTTAAATCTAAATTATAGGATAAAGCCAATATTGAGCTATGCAGATGCCAAAAAATATTTAAATATGTTGAATGCCATACCTATCTATGTTGATCAACATTTAGTTTTATTGGATAAAGGGCTTCAGCAGGGTATATCGCAACCTAAAATTATTTTTAATGGATATGGTTCTACTTATGACACCCATATAGTAGATAATGCTGAAGAAAGTAGTTTTTATAGTCCCTTTACGGCATTGCCATCGGGTCTGGGTACGCGTCAAAGGGACTCGGTTATCAAAGCGGCCAAATTGGTAATAAGTAATAAGGTCGTACCGGCGTTCAAAAAGATAAAGAATTATTTTGAAACCCAATATATTCCTTCTACTAGAACTGCCATAGGAGTTTCTGAAACCCCTAATGGTAAAGAATTTTATCAGAACAGAATTAACTATTATACCACAACGGAAGAATATACGGCAGAGGATATTCATGCGATAGGACTTGCCGAGGTAGCTCGAATAAAATCGGAAATGGAGCAAATTATATCCAATGTAAATTTTGAAGGTAGTTTTAGTGATTTCCTTACCTTTTTAAGGACGGATCCCCAGTTTTATACGAAAACGGGAAATGAGCTTTTAATGCATGCTAGGGATATTGCAAAACGAATAGACGCGGAATTGCCCAAATATTTTAAAACGTTGCCCAGAAGGCCTTATGGAGTAAAAAAAGTACCCGATGCAATTGCACCCAAATATACTGGTGGTAGATATTCCGGACCTTCTTCTGATACCCAGCCCGGTTTTTATTTGGTAAACACTTATAAATTGGAAAGTAGACCATTATATACTTTGCCGTCACTGACCGCCCATGAAGCGGTGCCAGGCCACCACTTACAGGGTAGTTTAAATAGGGAGTTGGGAGATAGTATCCCCAAATTTAGAAGAAATATGTACTTATCCGCTTATGGTGAAGGTTGGGCCCTGTATACTGAGTTTTTGGGAAATGAACTCGGTATCTATAGAACGCCTTATGAGGAGTTTGGTAAACTAACTTATGAAATGTGGCGTGCGTGTAGGCTGGTAGTAGATACAGGAATTCATGCCAAAGGGTGGACTCGTGAACAAGTCGTGGATTATATGACCAATAATACGGCATTGTCTGCCCACGAAATCAATACGGAGACAGATCGTTATATTGCATGGCCGGGACAAGCGATCTCCTATAAAATGGGAGAGATTAAAATTAGGGAGTTGCGTAAAAAAGCGGAAAGAGAGCTAGGCGAACAATTTAACATTCGCGATTTTCACGAAATTATATTGGAGCAAGGAACGGTAACCTTGCCCATATTGGAGCAACGGGTCAACAATTATATCAAGCGCAAAAAATAATCCATTATGGCAAGCAGTACTTTTGTTTGTATAGATGCACATACCTGTGGTAACCCTGTACGGGTAATTAAGCATGGTGGACCAGAATTAATTGGAGCTACCATGAGCGAAAAGCGGCAACATTTTTTGACCGAATTTGATTGGATAAGAAAGGGACTCATGTTTGAGCCCAGGGGACATGATATGATGAGTGGCAGTATTTTTTATCCGCCCCATGACTCTTTGAACGATTTTGGAATATTGTTCATTGAAACCAGTGGTTGCCTTCCAATGTGCGGTCATGGAACTATAGGAGCTATTACAATTGGTATTGAGGAAGGACTGATCAAACCCAAAATAAAAGGTGAGGTACGTATGGAAACCCCAGCAGGATTGGTACTGGTAAAGTATGGGCAAACCGGCAATAAGGTAGATTGGGTAAAACTTACCAACGTAAAATCTTATTTGGCGGAAACGGATTTAACAATTGATTGTTCCGATCTTGGAGAACTGCAATTTGATGTTTCGTACGGAGGTAATTTTTACGCTATAATAGACCCCCAAAAGAATTTTACCGGTATTCATGATTTTTCTGCCAGTAAATTAATTCAATTCAGCCAGGAAATTAGAGAAAAAATAAACCATAAATATGCCAATGCATTTGTTCACCCTGAGGATGGGACCATTAATGGTGTAAGTCATATTTTATGGACAGGGAACACCATTGCGGATACTGCAACTGCAAGAAATGCCGTCTTTTATGGAGATAAAGCAATAGACCGTTCTCCATGTGGTACTGGGACCTCTGCACGAATGGCCCAATGGCATGCAAAGGGCAAACTAAAAATTCATGAGGATTTTGTACATGAAAGCTATATAGGTTCACAATTTATTGGTAATATAGAGGAAGAGACCATACTTGCCGGTAAACCGGCTATTGTTCCCAGTATAAAAGGATGGGCCAAGATATATGGTCATAACACGATCACCATAGATGATGATGATCCATATGCATACGGATTTCAAGTCATATAAACATAAACAATCGATCAATGAAAAAAATAAACCTTTTAATAATCCTAACGGCAATAGTATTTATAGGTTGTAAGGAGAAAGTGGTAACAGAAGAACAGTCAATGACCGTCATTGAAAAAGCTGCTGCACAATATGAACATTTGTATCATAAAGCTATTTCCTATATGGATAGTGATCGACCAATGCCCAGAACAATTGTGAACGGTAAATTGCATACCGTAGGTGTATATGATTGGACAAGCGGATTTCATCCCGGGTCTATGTGGAACCTATATGGACTAACAAATGATACTACATGGAAAAACCGTGCAGTAGCCTACACCCATTTAATGGATACCATTCAATATTATGAAGGTACCCATGATTTGGGCTTTATGATTGGTGATAGTTATGGCAATGCTTTGAAATATATGGATAAGGAGGCTTATGAAAAAGTAATGGTACAAGCGGCCAAGTCCTTGGTTTCCCGTTTTAAGCCAAAAGCTGGGGTCATACAATCATGGAATTCAAATGATAGGTGGCAATGTCCGGTGATTATAGATAATATGATGAATTTGGAAATGCTATTTGAAGCGACAAAAATATCCGGTGATTCTACATTCTATAATGTAGCCATCATGCATGCAGATACTACCATGGCAAAACATTTTAGGGACGATTATAGTTCATACCATGTTTTGGACTATGATACGGAAACCGGAAAAGTTCTAAAACGCAATACGGCACAGGGCTATAAAGATGAATCTGCTTGGGCTAGGGGGCAAGCATGGGGACTTTATGGATATATTGTAATGTATAGGGAAACAAAAGATGAAAAATACCTGGACCAAGCAAAAAATATAGCATCGTTCATAATGAACCACCCCAATTTGCCCGAGGATAAAATTCCATATTGGGATTATGATGCCCCTGTTACTAAAGATACTCCGCGAGATGCCTCTGCCGCTGCTATAACCGCATCGGCACTTTTTGAACTTAGTACCTATGTTGAAGACGATTTAGAACATGCGTATGTAGACAGGGCCAATACCATTCTTGAATCCTTAAGCAAGGAGCCCTATTTGGCGGAAATTGGAACAAATGAAGGCTTTATTTTAAAACACTCTACTGGGCACAAACCTCAAAATTCTGAAATAGATGTTCCGTTAAACTATGCGGATTATTATTTTTTGGAAGCTTTACTGCGCCAGCGCGATATGATCAAGTAAGTTACCTATGGCTAAAAATATACTGATAATTGGTGGTGGTATTATAGGTTTATGTTCTGCGTATTATTTAAGCAAAGAAGGGCATAATATCACTATTATTGAAAAAGGTAACGGCAACGAAGGTGCTTCATTTGTAAATGCAGGATATATAACCCCAAGCCATATTATTCCTCTGGCCGCGCCTGGAATGATAGCCCAAGGCATTAAAATGATGTTCAATTCGGCCAGTCCTTTTTACATGAAACCTCGCCTGGAAACTGATTTTTTAAAATGGTCCTGGTTCTTTCATCGTTCATCCACAAAGAGAAATGTTGAAAAGGCCATTCCGCTTATAAAGGAAATCAATCTTATGAGTAGGGCCCTTTTTGCAGATATAAGGGAATCAGGTGATTTGGGAGAATTTCAATTGGAGCGGAAAGGGCTTTTGATGATGTATCAGACCCAAAAAAGTTTTCTACATGAAAAGAAGGTGGCAGAGAAAGCCAGTGCATTGGGCCTGGAAGTTTCTTATTTGGACAGAACACAACTGGGCAAATTACAACCCAATGTCCGTTTGAATGCTGAAGGGGCCATACACTATGAATGTGATGGACATACGACCCCAAATGAAATAATGCCCAAGCTATTACATTTTTTAAAGAACAAAGGTGTAACAATTTGTATGGGGGAAGAAGTGATGGATTTAGCAATGAACAACGGCCAGATACAAACTGTTAAAACCCAAAAAAACACTTATGTAGCAGATGAGGTCATTTTGGCTGCCGGAGCATGGAGCGGAGCGCTTTCCAAAAAATTAAATCTTAGATTGCCCATACAGGGTGGCAAAGGATATAGTATTAATGTAGAGCGCAAAACCGGTATTACCATACCTGCCATATTAATGGAACCAAAAATGGCGGTTACCCCAATGAACGGATTTACACGGTTTGCGGGTACTATGGAATTTTCGGGGAATAATACTATGGTTAGAAAGGAGCGGGTAACGGCCTTGGTAAATGGTGCAGAATCTTATTATCCGGACCTTAGATTCAATGAAGAAGAGGTAAGAAAGGTCAAAACCGGTCTGCGACCCGTATCTCCTGACGGTTTGCCGTATATTGGAAAGACAAGACATATTAAAAACCTCACTATTGCCACTGGTCATGCTATGATGGGGTGGAGTTTGGGTCCGGCCACGGGTAAACTCGTTTCTGAAATAATAGAAGAGCGAAAAACCAGTATGGCTATTGAAGCATTTTCACCGGATAGAAGGTTTTAACCATTAAAAGGCAATATACTTATCGATATGTAAATACCGTTCACCGACAGTAAATGAACATTCACCTACAGTGGACCTAAAAAGAGAATCAATTAGTTGAATTTTGAATCTTCAAATATTATAGACTATGGATATCTTGTTAATAGAGGATGATTTAATCGAAGTGATGAAGTTGAAACGTACCGTTTCTAAACTAAATTTAAAGCATTCGATAATTGAAGCCAAAAATGGTGAGGAAGCCTTGGAATATTTGAAGTCTGGCAAAAAATTACCGGACATTATACTATTGGATCTGAACATGCCAAGAATGAACGGCATAGAGTTTCTTAATATCTTAAAGAATGATGAGATATTATGTTATTTACCTACAATCATTTTAACTACATCGGAAAATAGGGCAGATTTACTGAAATGTTACCAAGCAGGTATTGCTGGTTACGTTATAAAACCCTTAAAATACGAGGATTACCAATTTAAGTTAAATGCAGTTTTAGAGTATTGGAGTGTTAACCAATTGGTTAAAGGCTAACAAAAAAGTATTTTTCACAACATTTCTTTACTTATATGTATTAATTTTCCTACGTTTGATGCCGTAGTAATAGTTTATATTTTCAAATGAAAGGAATTGTATTTACAGAATTTCTGGAAATGGTAGAGATCCAATTTGGTCTTGAAACCGTTGACAGGATTATAGAAAAATCAGATTTGCCATCAGAAGGCATATATACTTCAGTAGCTACCTATGAATTTAATGAGATGGTTGCTTTGATTACGAATTTAAGTGAAGAAGTAAATTTACCTGCCGGCGATTTGATCTATGCATTTGGTCTTTATTTGTTTACAAGTCTAAGCAAGGCCCACCCAGAAGTCATACAAAGTTATAGGTCACCAATTGCCCTATTATATTCCATAGAGGACCATATTCACGTTCACGTTAAAAAATTATACCCCGAAGCGGAATTGCCTTCATTCAAAATACTTGAGAAAACGGACAATTCCCTATCCATGATCTATACCTCTACCAGAGGTTTGTACAGGTTGGCAGAAGGTCTGATCGAGAAATCTTTTGAGCACTTTAATGGTAAAGCCAGTATCACATATGAATTATTGAAGGATGATGGTACGGAAGTAAAATTTGATATCGTGCAAAAT
This sequence comes from Maribacter sp. MAR_2009_72, assembly GCF_007827235.1. NCBI lineage: Bacteria > Pseudomonadati > Bacteroidota > Flavobacteriia > Flavobacteriales > Flavobacteriaceae > Maribacter > Maribacter sp. MAR_2009_72. The sequence continues at coordinate 4,169,097 of NZ_VISB01000001.1, forward strand.
GGACAATAATGAGGTTTCTCTTCTGAAAAAAGCCCTTGAGCGACAAAAAAAAGCCAGAAAACAGGCGGAAAAAATTTTAGAGGATAAGTCTAAGGAATTGTATGATGTAACCCGTCATTTGCGGGAAAGTAATGCCAAACTTGAAAACCTACTTAGTGAAAAAACGTCAGAGCTGGACGGTGTCTTTATCAACATCATAGATCCTTACGTAGTTATGGACCTTAGTTTTAATGTGATTAACATGAACAGGTCCGCTAAGGAATTTTTAGGATTTGACCACAATATCAATAAAGTCCACCTTTCTAAATTTATTCATCCAGAGTTTTTGGATTATACCATAGAGTCCATGCGTTCCTTAATGGAAGTGGGTACCTTAACAAATTACCGTGCCAAGATCATATTGGACGAGTCTACGGTAAAGTGGGTACAGATCAATGGTAGTTTAATCTACAATAAGGATCGTAAGCCAATTGCAGCACAAGGTATTTTAAGGGATATTACCCAAGAAATGGAAGTTAAAAAATTGCTTTCGGAGCAAAAAAAGCAGTTGGATATTATTGTGGAAAATTCTCCCTTAGGTATCATATTGGCCAAAGATGGTCAAATAGTGAAGGCGAACAACACTTTTGTGGAAATGCTGGGTTACCAAGAAAAAGAATTAAAAAAGGTTACGCTAAACTCCATTTCCGAACCGGATAATGAAACGGAGAGAGATAGTAACATTAATGAGGGATCGAATAAGGTTACTTCAATAGTAAAGTTTATTAGGAAGAACGGATCAAAATTTACGGCCAAGACCACAATGACTTCCATCTCTGAAAATGATCTAAAGTCAGATTATCAGGTTGCGATCATTGAGGATATCTCTAAGGAACTGGAAGCGGAAAGAAAACTTAAAGCATCTGAAAGTAGGTTATCTGCCTTGATTTCCAATTTGCAAACAGGCGTTCTTCTGGAAGATGAGGATGGTAAGATTGCCTTGACGAACCAAAAGTTCTGTAATATTTTCAATATTAAGGCCAATCCTGCAGAGCTAATAGGTAAGGATTGCGATTATTATGAAGAACTTAATAAGCATCAATTTAAAAAACCTGATCAATTTTTACAGCGTATTGCAGATATTTTAGCGAAAAAGGATACCACATTGGCTGATGAACTGGAAATGTTAGATGGACGAATTTTAGAACGGGATTTTATTCCTATTAACAATGATGGCGCATATAAGGGCCATCTATGGGCCTATAATGATGTAACCATCAGCAAGAACTATAGAAAGAATCTAGAAGTTCAACGAGAAAAATATAGCAGTATCATTGCGAATATGAACTTAGGTTTGGTAGAGGTAGATAATGATGATGTTATCCAAATGGTTAACCAGAGTTTCTGTAAAATGAGCGGTTACAGTGAAGATGAACTTATTGGCAAAGTGGCATCGCGTGTAATTCAGATTAAGGAAGAGCAATTAATACCCCAGAAAAATGCCAGTAGGCTAAAAGGTAAAGTAGATTCTTACGAGGTTGAGGTTATCCATAAAAACAATTCCGTAAAGCATTGGCTTATCAGTGGTGCTCCCAGATTTAGCGATACGGGTAAGGTGATAGGTTCTATTGGTATTCACTTGGATATAACGGACCAAAAACATTTGGAACTGCAAAAGGAAAAGTTGTTACACGAATTGGAGAATAGTAACCAAGGGCTACAGGAATATGCGCATATAGTTTCACATGATCTTAAGTCGCCATTGCGAAGTATTAGTGCATTGGCAACCTGGCTATACGAGGATTATAAAGATGTACTTGATGACGGGGGTAAGCAGAACCTTGAACTAATGCAGGAAAAAGTTGGTTCAATGGATAAATTGATCCATGGCATTTTGGAATATTCAACAGCAAATAGTTCTGAGCTTGATTATTCTAATGTAGACTTGAACGATGTAATTACGGATATTGCGGAGATTATATATATACCGGAACATGTACAGTTACGTGTGCCGGTAAAATTGCCGGTCATAATGGCTGATAAAACCAAAATGCATCAGGTCTTTCAGAATATTATAGGCAATGCCGTTGTCCATATTGAGAGAGAGCATGGGTTGGTAGAAGTACTTTGTAAGGAAGAAAGTGATTTTTGGCATTTTACCGTAAGTGATAATGGTGTGGGTATACCCAAAGAATACCATAAAAAGATTTTTGACATATTTCAATCTATAGGCCATAACGAACGTTCAACAGGAATAGGACTTTCCATTGTTAAAAAAATTGTGGACCGTTACCATGGTAAAGTATGGATCGATAGTACGGTTGGCCAAGGAACCCAATTTCATTTCACGATAAAAAAGAATGAAAACTTAGCAGAACTTCCATGAAAATCATTCAAGCAATTAAAAAGGCCAACGAACCCTTTGTTTTTAAAGGATGTTCCAATGGAAAACATTTAAAAAAACCCTTAGTGTTGGTTTTTGGCAATAGGTATATGTTAGAGGCCAATTCAATTTATGAAGAGGTCAAGGAATTTTTTACAGATGCGCATGTGGTTTTTGGTTCTACGTCAGGAGAGATTATGGATGATACCGTTTTAGATGGTACCATTGTCCTAACGGCAATAGAATTTGAGAAAAGCTCTATTCTGGTTCACCGAAGCAATGTAAGTGAACATAACAACAGTGATGAAAAGTTGGGGCAACATTTAATGGCGCAGTTTCCCAAAGAGGATTTAAAGCATTTGTTTATAATCTCAGAAGGTAGTACGGTCAATGGGAGTGCGCTTATTAACGGTTTGGAGAAACATAAGCATAGTATGATAAGTTTGTCCGGTGGTTTATGTGGAGATGACGATCGTTTTGAAAGGACATTGGTCTCTTATAACGAAAACCCCAAAGAAGGTGAAATTGTGGCCATAGGTTTTTATGGAAGCTCTTTGGAAATAACCAGTGCCAATTTTGGCGGATGGACACCTTTTGGTCCAGAGAGAATTATTACGAAAGCTCAAGGCAATATACTGTATGAACTTGATGGTAAACCCGCTTTGGATCTCTACAAGAATTATTTGGGTGAGAAAGCCAAGGAGTTGCCAAAATCCGCTTTATTGTATCCGCTGAGTGTTCGTACCAGTGAGGAATCTGAACCTTTGGTGCGTACCATCTTAAATATTGATAATAAGGAAAATGCAATGATACTTGCCGGTGATGTGCCTATTGGGTCTAAGGTGCAACTAATGATGTCCTCTGTAGATGATATTGCAAGTGGGGCATATAGTGCTGCGGAACTTGCCATGAAAGGAAGAAATAAAAATCCAGAGATTGCCCTGTTGATCAGTTGTATTGGACGTAAATTGGTTATGGACCAAAGAACCGAAGAGGAAATAGAAGAGGTGAAGTCTGTTATTGGGAATAGTACTGTTATTACCGGTTTTTACTCTTACGGTGAAATGGCGCCATTTCAAGGTCAGGACCAATGTAAACTCCATAACCAGACCATGACCTTAACCTTATTCAGCGAATAATGCATTCATTAATAAAAAGACAATTAAAGAAACATCTATCTGATGAATTGCAGGATAACAAGGAAATTGCAAATTTTCTTGAGGCGGTAGATAAATCATATGAAAATTATGATGAAAAATTGTCCATGATGCATAGGGCGTCCACAATTAGTTCCAAGGAATTGTACCAGGCAAACCAAAGATTAAAGGAAGAAGCGGATCAACAAAAGAATATTCTTACCTCTTTAATGGAGGCCATCCGTAGCCTCTCGGAAAATTTAAATGAAGAACAATTGTTTGATCATGCAAATTTAAACGAGTTCAATGCAGCGTATCTCGCCGAAAACATAAGTAACCTGGCATCAAAGGTTTCTGAAATGTCTGTAGAAAAAGATAGACTGCTCGTTAGCCTAGAAGTACAGAACCAGTCTTTGAACAACTATGCCCAAATGGTCTCGCATGATTTAAAGTCCCCTATACGTAATATCAATGCTTTGATGGATTGGATCATGGCGGATGAAATGGAGAAATTTTCTCAGGACAGTAGGGAAAACTGTACATTGATCTCACAAAATCTAGCAAAAATGGATAAGTTGATTACCGGTATACTTAACCATGCTACCCTGGGACAAACGGAAGAATTAAAGGTCTCTTTTGATCTTGCCGAAGCTTTACTGGAAATAGAAAAGACCATATATGTTCCTGAACATATTGTTTTTGAATACGCTGATAACTTACCACAAATGTATTTTGAGCGAGATATTCTGGAACAATTGTTCATGAATTTGTTCACCAATGCCGTCACTGCAACGGAACATGTTGAAAAAGGACGTATTAGCATTGGTTATGTAACAGATGAGGTATACTGGAAATTCAGCGTAACAGACAATGGTAAAGGTATTGCCAAAAAACACCAAGATGGGCTTTTTCAAATGTTCAAAAAATTGGAAACCGATAACAATGCCACAGGAATTGGACTTGCTATTGTTAAGAAAATTGTAGTTCTTTATGAAGGAGAAGTTTGGTTGACCTCTAAAGAAAATGAAGGAACTACTTTTTATATCACTTTAAAGAAGAATTCATGATAGAACGGCCAAATTTAAAATATGTGGATGAACTGGCAGGTGATGATGTTGCCTTTAGAAATCAGTTTATTGCAATAATCAAGGATGAGTTTCCTGTAGAAAAAAAAGAATATTTAGACCATATTGCTCAAAATAGGCTAAAGGAAACTGCAGAAATGGTACATAAGCTTAAGCATAAATTCAATATTTTAGGAATGGAAAAGTCCTATCAGCTAGCAGTGGACTATGAGAAGGAGCTACTTATGGGAAAGACAGATAGTGAACCAAAGTTCATGATAGTTTTAGACACTATAGAATCATATATAAAAACGATATAAATGAATTGTATAATAATTGACGATGAGGCAACGGCTAGGGCCATTGTAAAACAATTATGCTCTAAAATACCTGATTTGGATGTAATTGAAGAGTTTGATAATGCTATTTCGGCAATTAAATTTTTAAATCAACAACAAATCGATGTCATCTTTTTAGATATTCATATGCCCGGCTTTAGCGGTGTTGATTTTGTACAGACCTTAAAAAATCCACCACATATCGTACTTACGACATCAGATACCAATTTTGCTATTGAGGCTTATGAATATGAATGTATAGTTGATTATTTGGTTAAACCCATCACCCAGGAACGCTTTGAAAAATGCATCAATAAAATAGAAAGTATTGGCAATCAAGATTCTAAATCCCAAAAAACAACACAACCGGATGCCATTGAGGGAGAAGATCTTTATATTAATATAGATAGGAGGTTAATAAAGCTTAAGCTCAGTGAAATATTGGTTATTGAGGCCAAAGGTGATTATATTGATGTCAAGACCGAAAAAGAAGAGTACAGGGTTCATACTACATTAAAGAAAATTAAGGAGAAACTTCCTGAAAAATTGTTCTTACAGATTCATAGATCTTACATAATTAATTTTACAAAGATTATAGATATTGAGGATAACAGTGTTTTGATCGCAAAAAACGTGGTTCCCATTAGTAGGTCCAATAGACCGGAATTAATGAGAAGGTTAAACCTTTTATAATATACATTTGCGTGTACTAGGCCGGTCTACCAATTTTCATGATATATTGTCTTGAATATTTCTATTAATTGACTTTTATCTACCGGTTTTATTACATAACCGGTAAGTTCCTCTAAATTAGCGGCCCGTTTTTTATCACTTTCTCGCATGGAAGAACTTACTATGTAAATATTCACCTTATTGGAAATAAGTGGATTTAGTTTTTTAAACTCTGCCAAAAAGCCCCATCCATCCAAGAAAGGCATATTAATATCCAAAAAAATAACTTCCGGTAAAGGAGTCATTTCATTGGTACACTGTGCAATGTATTCAATAGCGCGCTCTCCATCGGTAACACTACTTACTTTCAGAGTATTTGATATTTGATGAATTGTTTTTTCCATTAAAAACAGATAGAGTTCATCATCATCAACAAGTAAAATATTGGACTTTTTATGCATGCTTAAAATATTAATTTAAATTTAGTTCCTTTTCCTTCTTCACTTTCAATTTGTATAGTGGCGTTAAGGGCTTCTAATTGAGATTTTACCAAAAATAGCCCCATTCCCTTACCGGACACATTTCTATGAAATCTTTTATATAGTTTAAAAACATTTTCACCATGTTGATCCAAGTTTAACCCTATTCCATTATCTTCTACATATAGTACTTTTTTATTGTTTTCCATTGCTGATTTAAACATAATATAAGAAGATACATTTTTTCTCCGATATTTAATGGCATTAGAAATAAAGTTGTGGAGAATGCTTTGCAAATAGAATTTTGAATAAGTCAAATGTTCCCAAGCCTCAAAATTTTGTTTGACCTCAAAATCCCCATTATCCAAAAGTGTTTCGGTAAAATCATGTTTGACCTCATGTATTAACGCAGGTACATTAATTTCGGTTAGCTTAATCTCTTTATTATCTAAAATAGATACATATTCATTGATATCCTGCGTAAGATTGGTTATACTTTTGGCTACATGGTCAAGCTTTGGCAATAGTTGATTTAGTACTTCTGGGTTCTTTTCCTTATTGATCATTTCTACGATCAATGACATACTGGTTACCGGTGCCCTTAGGTTATGGGATATTAAATAATTGAAATCGCTCAATTGCTTGTTTCGTATTTCCAGGCTATTGTTCATTTCAGTGACCATTACATTGTTTTCCTGTAATTGATCTTTACTCTTTAACAACATTTTGTTCTTTTCTTTTAGCTCAAGGTAAAATTGTTCTTTTTGCCCCCTGTTTTTTTGATATACATATGAAAAACCCAAAAGGACCAAAATGGAGATAAAATTAAAAGTCAGTAGGCTTTCATAAACTGGCTTAAGATAACTTTTCATAACACTTGGCGGTGTTTCTTGGGCAATAACAAAATTAGTTGGGGAAATAATTTCAATAGAATCGTTTTGGCTTGCGCCATAGGGTAATTTGGTATGGTTTAAAGTAATATTTAATTGCGTCCAGATATGATCATTAGCTATGTATGTGGTATCTTTTTCATGCGAAACAAAGGTTGTTCCTAAAATATCTTTATGATCTTGGGTGTAATTTTCAGATTCATACGGTACATCTTCCAGTAAACTGGTGGCACTTATAACATTATCATCACTGTCCAACAAGAATATGTTTGAATTGACAATTTTGGATTTAAGTTGGTCAAGAATTCTCTTTACCTTAAAATTGATGACCACAAGACCTATTTGTTCATTGTTTGAAGTAAAAATTGGCGCTACAGTTCTCACTACGGCCTTTTTAGGTTCTTCTATAACCCCGTTTTCCCTGTTCAGGCTAATTTGCGATAAATAAAGTTGGCCTTTTTTTAAGTTGAGACCGGATTGCACATAATCGCGTTCCTTTTTGTTTTGTAATTGCCCTATAGTCAATGAATCCTGACTATAACGTACCGCCCTAAAAATTTCCTGTCCATTGAGATCAATGAATCTAAATTGATCATAATCCGTAATTTTCTTGATAAGGTTTATAAAAGGTTGCATAAGTTCTTTATGCTTGTTCATGGGGTCAAAATCGTTGGGATATTTCAAGGTAGCCCAATAATGGGTATCACGTAAGAAAGTATAACTATCTTCCATGAAAGTATTTTTTTTAAAAGTCATAGCCCTATTTTGATAAACGGCCAGTTGGTTGATTTGCCTATCTTTCTGAAAAAAATATAAGAATAATGTTAGCGCAAATAAAGGTAGATATAGGCTAACCAACATTTTTAAAACTCTTGTCCACATAGATGATCGTTTAGAGTTTCATTTTCATAGGCACTCTATATTTTTTTGGGGGGACAATTATTACTTACGCTAAAGTAACTAAATTTCTTACAATATGTATTATTTTAAAATATTATTTCTACTTCGATAAAATACCCGAAATAAGTTTAAAATACACACTTAACGCAATATTTCAATACTTAATAATTACCAGCGTAAATTAAATTTTAGGTATATAAAATCCATTTTCTTACACGTGATAATATCCTAACAATCAATTTTGCAGTTTAAGGGATTTAAAAAATAGTGGTTTGCTTAAAAAGAGCCATTTTGCCTTAAACCCAATCTCCGTAAATTCAAAACCGGCAGCAGTGGCAGACGCTATATTACTGTACTTACCATAAATATTTAAACTAAATCTTTTTGAGAATTGATGTTGAATGGAGGTTTCCGCTCTAAAAATGGTAGTATTTGGGTCAGACTCTACCCGTTGTATTCCTGTTGCCGCACTTGCCATATAGGTTGTCTTATCACTGAACGTTCCTCTAATATCGCCAAAGAGTTCTATAGCCCTATATTTTTCCGGACTAAAATAGATGGTTGGTAGTTGATCCTTAAAAGTGATATATTGATAATTAATTCCCATTTTTAATGCCGGCTTTTGCAGTACAGTATAATATAGTGAGGTGAAGAGTAAATTTCGCGTGTTCGTATCACTTTGTTGGGTGTGCATTAATTGGGTATACCACCCTAAGTTAATGTTCGTGCCCAAATTATAGTTTAACCCATAATGGTGCTGAACAATTTCCCGTTCTATAAGGTCTGCATTAAAGTTCTGTACTTCACGTTGATATCCCAAATTTAAGTTTTGAAGTTTTAATGGCCGTAGCATTAGTTTTATATCTATTACCGGTTGGGTATAGGAATCGGACATAAACCTAGAATTATTGAACCCTATGATTGTCTTTAATAAGGTTTTGGGCAATAATTTATAGTGTAGTCCTGCCAACACTACATGAGATTTAGCTTGATTGTTAGTAACCGTATTTTCAGTTGTTCTATAAAAATAGGACAGCGTAGTCCTAAACTTGGTAGAAAAAGGTACCTCAACGGTAGTGTTGGTAAAATAGGCCACATTCTTACCATTATCAAATGTATAGGCTGCATGTTCTTCTATGGTTGGGGTGTGCATTAAATTTAGTTTTTCAATAAAACCTTTTGCATCCTTTTGGTTTTTATAATATGTAAGGGTTTGGTTTGCCATATGATAGGCCGGTAGTATACGGTCTTCCGCAAATAATGCATTAGCCTTCCCTAAATTTCCATCAAAGGAAGTACTGTCGTTGGTCAATATTTTGTTATAGTTCTCTACACTGTATTTGGAATTACCGGTATAAAGACCCAGCGTGGCTTTTAATGCGTAGATCCAATTACGGTTTGGCATGGTATTTTCCAAACTGTCAATTCGTTTTTTCGCACTAATAAATTTCCGGTTCCATATAAGTGCTTGTACATAACGATCATACGTACGTTCTTTTAATTCCTCATCGTTAATATGAAGGACTTTGGCTATAGCGGACGATGAAATTTTAAGAGCTTCTTTGTCATTCTCATCTATATGCGCTGCCAAGGCTATTCCGTTAAGGGAATTTATAGAATCTTTTGGCGTTACGGCTAGTTGTTTATAGGTGGCCTTAGCTTTATCTACCTTTTTAGTTATCAAATAGAGGTTGGCCAAATTCAATAGGGCATCCTTATCTTCTGGAAAATCAATAAAAATTTCTTGTAGTAACTCTTCTGCTTTTTGATACAATTGGTCATTTACGAATTGATTGGCATACCCTAATTTTATATATTTTCTGGAAGTCTTTGCACTTAAGTTGTTAGGTTGAATCAATAATGCTTTTTCTACCCATTGCAAAGCATTTTTATACTCTTTAAGATTGCTTAAGGTATTGGCAAGTCCTAAAACGGCGCCAAACTGATCGGGGTTTTTATTGACCAAGTCTATATATAACGGCTTTGCTCGCTTATATTCTTTGGCCCATAGGAAAGATTCGTTATAGTTGATTTGAATCTCAAAATCTTCAGGATAGTCCAATAATAAATTAGCGAACAGAGCGGTTGCTTTTTCTGGTTCACCACTCAATCCTACCGCTCTTCCGTAGCATAGTCGTGCCGTTTTATTTTCAGGGTCTGTTTTAAGATACGCTTCAAAGAACTCTTCTGCTTCTTGAAAATTTCCTTCTTCCAACATAGTAAAACCTGGATCCATTTTGGATTGAGCGCTTAAAACCATGGTAGTAAGCAAAAAAAGGAATATAATTTTTTGTAACATTTAATGTAAGATTATTACCACAAATACCTAACGTAAATTTTTTCGTTTTATTAGTTTTGTTTATTTTTAAAGGTAGTATAAGTCTATAATTATTTGGAAGTATGATAGTTGTAGCTCAACTACACTTAAAGGCTATTGGTCTATATGATGCTTTTTTAAGCCATTGAAAAAAAGATATTTGTACCGGAAATAGTTCAAGAATAGGACATAACGGTAATTAAATATGAATAATGATCTTTATAAGAATACGGGGTTTAATAAGCAAGAATTTAAAAAATCAAATAGATATATTTAAAAGTACTGTTCTTGAAAATTATTCAATAAATTTTTGGTTAGGTTTAGTGGAAGAGGGAGTAGTGTGGTTAGCTGCTCCCTTTTTAAATACATTAAATCATAAGAATTAATGTTGAAATCCAATCTACTTTTTACCCGCAAATTTTTATGTCAAAAAATCATAAATGACGTCAAGGAATTTTAACTATATCAATGCTATGCATCGTATTGATATTTGAATTACATCAAATAATTAACACAATTATCTTACAATATAATCAGAATAAAACGTTATATGTAAGTTAAATCTTACCAAAATTTTAAAAATGAAAATTTTAACTATAGATGATCAACAGCTTATTCTTTTATCTGTTGAAAAACGTTTGACAGAGTTGGGTTATCAAGTAATGACGGCTAATTCTGGTCAGAAGGGCATAGAGTTGTTCAATTCTTTTAAGCCCGATTTGGTACTTGTTGATATCAATATGCCAGATATGTCTGGTCTGGATGTAGTTAAACATATAAAGACAGGTAGTAGTAAAAATATTCCTGTATTAGTAATGTCCGGTAATACTGAGGAACATATTATTATGGATGGTTTTACTTTGGGTATTGATGATTATATGAAAAAACCGGTAAGTCTAGATGAAATGGCCGCTCGTATAAAACGCCTTATTGGTTCTCCTGGAAATGTGACAACACTAACCTCAAATGCCTCAAGAATTTTGCAAAAAAATTGTGTGGGCGTGGTCATACCTTGTTATAATGAAGAAGAGCGACTTCTTAGTATGCAGTTCAAGGATTTTGCGCATAAAAATTTAGGATATCATTTATGCTTTGTCAACGATGGTAGCACGGATAATACGTTGTCAGTACTTCAGGAGCTCCAAAATGGAAGCGAGAATAATATAAGTGTATATAACTGTGAAAAAAATGGAGGTAAGGCAGAGGCCGTTAGACAGGGTATGCTGCATTTGGCCAAAGATACCCAGCTGGATTATATTGGTTTTCTGGATGCGGACCTCTCTACGGATTTTAGGGATTTTGATGATTTGGTAAGCACGTTGGACCAATCTGATTTTAAGATTGTCAGCGGGTCAAGAATGAGTAGAATGGGAGCCGATATTACTAAGGAATCCGCACGAAAAATCATAAGCAAAACCATTAACCTCATCATAAGGACTATATTAAGGATGCCTTTTAATGATACACAATGTGGGGCCAAAGTGATGGAACGCTCAGTTGTGCCCTTACTTTTTAATAAGCCATTTATTACCAAATGGTTATTCGATGTAGAAATGTTCATAAGAATGCGAAAGCATTATGGCAAGACCGAAGCTAAAAAACTTATATGTGAGCAGCCTTTAAAACGTTGGATCCATGCAGACGGCTCTAAACTATCCATGAAAGATTCAGTAAAAATAGTTGGTCAACTTGCTAAAATAGCCTTTGTATATAGATAGTATTTCTTGATAGGGCATTTAAAAAGAACGAACTCATGACCACCGTAAAAGTAGCATTGAACAAAGTTTCTTCCAAGCATTTATTTATGGGTAGTGCCATCCTTGTAAACGGCGGTAACTATCTATATAATTTATTACTTGGCCGTATTCTAGGACCGGAAGCATTTGCAGATGCGGCATTGTTGGTTACCTTATTATTGGTTTTATCCTTTGTAGGGATGACATTTCAATTGACAACGACAAAATTTGCCGTACTTTTTTCTGGGAATACATGGACTGTATTTAAAAGTACAATGTATAGATATGCTTTAATGTTTGGGGTATGCACTGGAGCCGTGATATATCTATTTTCCGAACAATTGCAAGTGCTTTTTCAAACTGAAAACCATGATATGTTCAAAATTTTTGCGCTGTCCGTTCCCTTATATTTTTTTATGAGTGTGAATAGAGGAAGGTTTCAGGGCAAACATCATTTTGGTAAACTTGCGGCAACCTACCAAACCGAAATGTGGAGCAGACTTATATTGACATTTTTACTATTGCTGCTTTTACCCCTAGAGTCAAGTTTGTTAATTGCTATGGGTATAGCACTATCTTTTATATTTGGTCTATTTCCTTCTGATATTAAAAATATCCAGGTATTTTCCAAAGAACGTTTAAGCAGTGCGCACTTGAAAGAGGTATGGATATTTATAGGCCTTACCGCAGGTTATGAGCTTACCCAGATTATCATAAACAATAGCGATATCCTTCTGGTAAAACATTATTTTAATGATACGGATGCCGGCCTTTACTCTTCTTTGGCTTTGATTGGCCGTGTTGTATATTTTGTTGCATGGATGTTTGTCATGTTATTAATGCCAACAGTAATCCAAAAACAAAAAGATGGGGAATCCACTGCTCCCATATTATTTAAATATGTCTTTTTCATTAGCGCTTTATCAAGCACAATAGTTCTTGCATGTTATTGGTTTCCGGAACTGATTATTTCCTTAATGTTCGGTGACGCCTATATTAGTATAGCCCATTTACTTTGGCAATATGCCTTGGCAACCTCATTGTTTGCCATTAGTAACATCTTTGCCTATTATTTTTTGTCCTTAAACCAATATGCCCCCGTTATTCTTTCCGGAATTTTAGGGCTTTCACAAGTAGTTTTGGTAACTCTATATCATGATAGTATAGAAACTGTAGTTCAGGTTCAGATAATTGCCATGGTAATTCTGTTAATAGCGCAGGTCATATTTTTTCTGATAAAAAATTCTTCATCTTCAAATAACAATGATATAAGGGATGTACGTCCACGTACGCTATAACCACTAAACATATTAAAATTTAATCAAATGAAATTAGCCATTGTAACCGCATACCCTCCTAGTAAAGTAACACTGACCGAGTATGGGTATTATTTAGTAAAACATTTCAGGCTTCAAGAAGAAGTTACGGAACTTATCTTGATCACCGACCATACAAATGCTCCTAAGGATTTAAATTTTGAAGAACAAGGTTGTAAGATTACGGTAAAGGAATGTTGGAACTTTAATAGCTACAAAAACTTAATCAATATTAGTAAGGCTATTTCCCAAACTAAGCCAGATGCTGTTTTATTTAATCTTCAGTTTTTAAAATTTGGGGATAAAAAGGTACCGGCCGCTATGGGACTAATGCTGCCTTTTATTTGTAAAATTAAAGGTATTCCTACCATATCGCTATTGCATAATATTCTTGAAAAAGTAGATTTGGAAAATGCCGGTTTTACCAAAAACAAGGTATTACAGGGTATATATAATTTTATTGGTACTTCATTGACCCGTTTTGTTTTGGCTTCGGATATATTGGCGGTAACCATTAGTAAATATGTGTCAATTTTAGAAGAGAAATACAAGGTTAAAAATGTTGCATTGATTCCCCATGGTGCTTTTGAAACTCCGCCAGAACCTAGTTATCAACTTCCTGCCGGTCCTAAACAGGTAATGGCTTTTGGAAAATTTGGAACATATAAAAAAGTGGAGATATTAATAGAGGCGGTAGAAGAAATAAGATCTAGGAGCAATGTTGATATTGAAATCGTCATTGCAGGTACGGATAGCCCAAACACTCCTGGATATTTAGACGGGATAAAGGAAAAATATAGTCATGTTCCAAAAATTAGGTTTACCGGTTATGTGGCCGAAGAGGACGTTCCAAAAATTTTTGCGGAAAGTGCGGTCACGGTTTTTCCTTATACCTCTACTACAGGTAGCTCCGGTGTATTGCACCAAGCGGGTAGTTATGGTAACGCTGTGGCATTGCCTGACCTTGGCGACTTAAGTACATTGGTAGAGGAAGAAGGATATCAAGGAGAGTTTTTTGATGCTCATAATACTTCATCATTGGCATTGGCAATTGAAAAAATCATTACGGATGATGACTATAGAATAAAATTGGGCAGACAAAACTATAAGGCTGCCTGTTCATTGCCTATGTCAAATATTACCCAAATGTATATAGATTATTTTAAGGCAATTCAAAAATCCAAGGATACCGGGTACACAATTGATATTCCAGCTATGGAGAAGAAACTGGTTCATTGAGGATTGGTTTGGTTATGAAAAGGGTCGGCAATTTAGCCGACCTTTTTTATTTAATGATTTCTTGGTAGGCGGGCTTTAGGTTTCCTTGATTGTCCAATATCCCAAAATGTTGTTGTTGACTTTTGCGCCAAGGCAATCTGCCTACGACATTATCCGGTACCTCAGTAAAATCATAAAGTGTCCATAACAAGAATGGTAATTTAGCATTGGTGATCATGGTTTGCATTTCCTTGTAGTAGTTGGCCTGATCTTCCTCAGAACCCATATAAGCGTTCCAAATACCGTCGTATGATGAATAGCCATATTCCTGTAATACGATTGGTTTATTGTTAATGGCATCTTGTAATGCATTGTAGGATGCTAAAAAATCTTTGGGTTTCCTATAATAATGAAACGAGATGAAATCTAATTCAGTAGAAAGGTTCAATGCGGCTTCTGGATTGGACCAACCAATGGTAATAGGAGTATTGTTATCCCATTTTCGAATTTCCTTCACCATTTGTCCTAACCAAGAAAGTACATTTTCTTTACCACGTGATTTAAAATCCAAATCAGGTTCATTTTTAATGTCCCAAGCCTGCAAGGCCTTATGGTCCTTTAATGCCGTTATAATTTTTTCTGCATGTCTATGTGTTAAGGTCCAATCAGCCAATGAATAATCCCCATAAAAATCGAACAGGGTTACCGTGACCTTTAGTTTGTTTTTGCTGGCTAGGTCCATGGTACGTAATAATTGCGACATTTTATCAGTATCAACAGTCGCTTTACCAAACCCTTCATAGGGTATGAATATTCTAATGGAATTTAGTCCTAAGGATTTGATCTTGCTAAAATCATTGTCAATGACAGTATCTTGAAAATGTTTCCCAAACATATTCCATGGGTTTTCACGAGGATAATAATTAAGCCCTTTAATATCTCTAATTTCTGAAAGAACAGTTTGTGGAATTGATTGATCTGTGGAAACTGCCACAGGTGTGTTCTCAATTTCTACTAGGTGACGTACACGCCAGAAGCCATCTTCCAATAGCAACATAGTTTGGAATGAACTTTCATAATTCCTTTTCAATAACGATGTGTTGTTAACTAACACCTGTTCTTGTATTTGTATATTCTTATCGGTCAGAACGGCCAGCTTACCATCTGCACTATAAAAATTAAGTATGGGGTTGTGTTCTATGGTAGTAGTTTTTACAGAAATATTATTTGCTTTATTATGGTCAAGCACTTGATACAGTTTTACTCTTGCGCTATCTGTGTAATAATCGTTTATGCCATAGTGATTGTTTGTTTCTAGCGCATTGTTTTTCACGTACCAAGCTTTAATATAATCGCGCTCTAATTCTTGTAAGGTCTGCAACTCCATAGGTCTACCTTCATTTTTTAGCGGCGACCAATTTACCTTGGGCAAATAATTGGAAGTCAGTTGGGCGGGAAGATGTAACATTGTCTTACGGTCTGCACCCGTATTTAAATAGGACCATATAGAACTAATACCATATAGAATAAGGCCATTCAACGCTAAGAACGTGATTAGTAAAAAAGCCCTATATAGATTGCGGTTCATTTTCATTGCAGTGTAATCATTTTTTCTTTAACAATACCGGCCACATTGGTTATAATTTTGTAGTTGCCGGATTTATAATATTCTTGTGAAAGAGTAAATCCAATTTTTCCCAGTCGTGAAGTTTCCTTGATTGTAGCGATATAAACACCCTGTTCATCATAAAGTTGTAAGGTAACTGGTAAGCCATCTGGGACAATCTGGTCCATAAAACTTAAAATGTTTTCAACGGTTATTGTACGACCGGTTCTGGACGGCGTTATTTCATAATCCTTAATGGCTGCTACAAAAGAAACATTTAACGGATTACTTTTTGCTGCACCGGTAATATATGCTTTTACGCTCCATGTATCTTCTTCGTAAGGATGAAGAAAACGTGCTTTCGCCACCCCGTTCAAAGTTGTTCCGTTTGCGCTTAATTGTAGCCCTTTAGAGTTTGTGGCCAAAAAATCTACTAAAGTACCATCACTGATTACATTGCTATATGCGTCTTTTATTTTACTGGTGAAAAATGTAATAATTTGGTTACCGTCCGCAAAATTGTGGTTTCGTTGAAAATCAATTATAAAATTGGTGCCATTTCCTGGATATACAATTGATGTAAGTTCTTTGGCACTACTAGCGTTACAACTAGAGGTTACTAAAATTCTACCGGCTTGGTTAGGGGCGTAAATAGAGGTCCATGCCAATAGATTATTAATATCTAAAGTAGTCGTATTAATTTTATTTTGAAATTGATAGGTACTTTTAACTTCGGTTCCTTGGGATAATGGGTTGTCATATGCATCAGTGGGTGATATTACATGCATGGAAAAATCTGTAGCAACGGCAGTGATGCTCCTAGGACCCAAATAAGATTCTATATGGGTATTTAACTCGGTATTGGGTGTAATGTCAAAAGCTCCTTCATTTAGAATATTGGTATTATGTACCAAACTCCAATGGCATATTCCAGATCTTCTAATGAGGTATTTTGGAAAGTCAAATAGGAATTGATCATTATCAATTTTGGGGGTTAGTACAGTAACCCCCATACTGTTCCTTACCACTAATTTTAACTGATAGTCTAGACTTCCTTTAAAACGTAACTGAAAAGGTTCACCGGCCGTTATTACTTTATTGTACGGTATTATGGAAATTTTAGTTAGGGCAGGGGGAGTATCATGTGTACTGTGTTTGCATCCAACGATAAGGAATAAAATTGCCACTATGTAAAAACTTCTTTTCAAATTACTTAGGATTTCCAATATAACCGTTCACTTCAATTTTCATATACGAATACCCTTCTCCCCTTACAGGTTGCAGTTGCTCAATGGCGTGCCCTTTATTCCTATTTGGAATGGCATTTTCCATTACTGTTTTGTTAGGCATACCGTTTATAAAACAGTTTTCCAAACTAGAATTTATTACAACGAGCCCTGTAAGGTCTTTGGGCTCAAACTCAAAATATTGCTTTCGCTGTATACGTACACCCTCGGTCAAAAAATGATGCTCTACCCATAGTAATTCTTTTGCATCTGAATAATATGAGACCAATAATTGGGGAATGGTTACCTCTTGAATACCGGAATTAAAAAGTGCGCCTGATATAACGCCAGGGTTAATTTCAACTTCTTGAATGGTTATTTCTTTATAAAGATCAGTATTTGCCACATTACCTGCGCACTGAATGTTAAATTTTGTGGGCTGTTCCAGAAAGTCAATTGGTGTAAATTCATCTGGATCAAAAGTTGGAGGCAAGGTGTCCTTGGTAGATGACCACGCAATTCCTTCAAAATCTATTCTAAAAGTGGTCGTTTCCTTGGGCATTAATTTATGTTTCATCTGGTATTTGCCATTATAACTGGCGAGCTCGGTATTTTGATCGTTGTAAAGGCTTGCCTTAAGAACTACATCAGAGGGTACGTTATCTACATTTTGTAACTCACCTATTATACTGTAACTACCTTTGTTCTTCACCAATTTGGCGGTTAAAATTTCAAGTGTTGGCTGTTTTAATACATCTTCATGATTGGTCTGTTGTGTGGTAATTCGTCTTCTTCCATGATTAAAGAATGATGTACCGTTAGAAGATAATAGCTGATCTGGGGGCAGGTCATTGTCAAAGGTATCTGGATCAATATACCATTTGCCATTTTTTTTGACCAGGTCATGCTCGTAAAGCTTTTCTATTTTCTCCAACGGTGTAACCCAATGTGTTAAGACTTTGGCTCTTGCGGCAGTTTGGGTTTCATTAAAAAGTTCAACCCCTATGGAATCTAATTTGGCATATGAACTTAAAATACCATCCGTTACGGAAACTTCTAACATATATTGGGCAATATCTACATTGCTATCGGGGTTTAAATAAGAGTGAGCCCTATTAAACTCCTTAAAATCAAGGGCATCATAATAGGAAACAATTACGTTCTTTGGGGATATTTGTGTGGCGTTAGATAAGTAGAAATGATACATTCCAAAACCTAAAATCAATAAAAGTAGTAATGCCCAACCATGGCTGATATTGACCAATGCTCTAGAAAATTTTTGATAACGTAATTCGTAGTTTAAGAATACGCCCTGTACCAAAGGTCTAGACTTTAACATTCTAAACCAAGCCATCTGTATATTGATAATAAAGGCAATGATTACGGTCAATAGCGGAATAGTGCTCCACATAATCTTGAGTAGTACAGAAACATCTTCCTTTTCAATTATTGCAGGAATTGGGGGTACATTTAATTTCTCCCATACCATGATTCCGTTTTCTAGCTGTTGCAATCGTTGCCAACCGCAGAAATAGAGCAAAGGGTCATAAAATTTATCATTGGAAAATATATATTTCAGATTATATTTTTCAGGTACCGTCAAAAATTGCTGCAAAGATCCAATTCCTTGAACGCCTCTGAATTTGGAATTTTCCAATCTTTCTATAGGTCTTGTAGTAAGTTCTGGTAATCTTCTGGCAGAGTGGTAATTACCATCAACAGTCATAGCATTGGTCTGTGCGGACAACCATGCCATTTGATCACCAAAACCCAGAGGTAAATAACGCCAGTGATCATGCATATCCTGACTTAAAAAATTAATTATGGGCAGCATGTTGATTTTTTGTGGTTGGGAAGGTCTAAAATAATTTAGGCTCATGGTAAAAATGACCATGGCCAATACACCACCAGCCAAAAAACCACCTAATATTCTATGGTATACCGCGCCAAACCGATGCTGTAAGTTTGCCTTTAGGTCCCCTTCTACAAACCTATACATGAACTCGCCAAATATTGGTAGTGCCATTATCGTGGCCCAAAGCGTAAAACGGTCTAGGGTCAAAATATTGAAAGCGGTTTCCCCTAGGACCAAAAGAGGTACCGGAGTAGTGCCACCGGTTCCCAAAATGGTCAGTACGGTAAACGATAATCCAAAGAATAAATACCGCTTGCTAAAGTATCTATAGAAGATATAGGGTAGTATAAATAGTAATATCCCCCAAGGAATTAAAAAAAAGACCAAGCCAGATGAGGTCACCTCTAAAAAATTGTCACGTGAACCATGCGGTATTGGTACTTGGGTAATAGGATTTTTTTTGGAATTGATCCAGTAAGGCAGTATACAGAATATGAACAATAATAATGAGCCAAAACCAAAACCTACTATGCGCCAGAATAATTTTTTAAATTGTTTAAAAAATATTTTGAAGGTTATGGATTTTACATGGTCCACTTGATCTTTACTGGCATCCATTATTACCATACCTATTAATGGAAAAATAAAGAATACCATGCCAAAAATAGGGGTAACATGATGGGATGTAACCGTTACCGAAATTAATGACAAGCTCGTAGCTAGATATCTAAGTTTACCGGTTTTTATCCATAAATATATTTCGGGTAGGGCATGTAGTAAGATTGAAAGTGCCAAAATACTTGGCAATTGCCCAAAAATATGTAATGTCTCTACAAAGGTCGATGAAAACACCGCCAATAGGGCAGTGTATCCTGCAATCTTACGACTTCCTGTCATTAAAAGCGCATATCTGTAAGCGCCTGTTATAAAGAGTATTATACCAATTATAGCTATGGTGAACATTCCAAACTTTAGTCCACCTATATAGGATAATGCCGCAATGCTTTGATGTACCAACGGAGGGTACGCCTGTACGGTAAAACCGGTATACCACCGGTAATCCCATGGTTCAAACCAGCTATTGGCATAATGGTCTGCAAAGAATAGATGGATCAATGCATCATATGTAGTTTCTAGCGTAAAGAATATGCTAGAACCATGGAAGGCGACTCCAATAAAAAGTGCCAGTATAAGTAAGACATTTGTCTTTTGCATTAATTGTTAATTGTAAGAAAATATAACAAAACAAAGATAGGTTTATTGTACACTTTCCTCATAATCAACCACCGATGCAATAATGTCATTCGTCTACAGTAATCCGCATACTACCTTTCATGACTCCTTGTAGGCTATACTAATGGTTAATTTTGTACTTGTTCCAAATCTTATCATTAAACCTAATTACCATGAAAATTTTAGCAATAGATAACGATACTCAAGTTTTACTTTTTTTAGAAAGGCACTTATCCCTTTTAGGGTATGAGGTTATTACTACTCATGAAGGTGAAGAGGGTATAGCACTTTTTGATAAGGAGAATCCAGATTTAATTCTTGTGGATATCAATATGCCTGGCTTATCCGGTCTAAATGTATTAAGACATATACGTTTTGTACAAAATTCCAAGACCCCGGTTATAATAATGCTAGAGGAGTCCTATGAGCAGATTGCCAGTGCCAATTTAGGACCAGGAGTGGATTATTTTATGAAGAAACCCTTTGGTCTTGATGATATTTCTAAAAAAATTGCACAAGTATTGGATATTTATACCGGTTCTATTAACAATGCTCCTAATGAACAAACGTATAAGAATGACCAAGTAGGTATCGTTGTACCTTGTCAGGATGTAGAGGATGAACTTTTGAGTACCACGTTCATAAACGTGCCATTTCATGATTTAGGATATCATATTTGTTTTGTTAACCAAGGAAGTACAGACCAAACCCAGCCCATACTAGATAGTTTGCAGGATAAATATCCTGGGATTATAAAGGTATGTCAAGGTCATAACCTTGATAATGATACGGCCATTAGCATGGGAGTTGAACATCTTTTACAAGATGAAAGTACGCGTTATGTTGGTTTTTTGAATGCTCAGATTACATCAGATTTTACGGATTACAAAGATTTGGTGAAGATTGTAAAGAATTCGGACTTTAAAATTGTCAATGGTGCCAGAATTGCCCGTATGGATAGAAAGGTCTCAAAACAAAAGGCCAAGAGAATTATAAGCTCTACCGTACATATTATCATGCAGACGATTTTAAATATTCCGTTTATGGCACATAAAGGACAAGAAGGGGAAGTGCATTATAATTAATTTTAGTAAAAGGAATTTTAAATAAAATGAATATAAAATTAGGAGATAATACATTTTTGAAATTATAGGTATTATAAAATTTTAGAAGATAAATATTAGTAAGATTTTGTTTGGTTGTTTAGGTTGTATTTTTTGAAAAAGCCTTAATCCGTTTGTGTGATTAAGGCTTTTTTTTGTGACCAGATTCGATGAAATGCTCTGTATTATCGTTAATGTATTAATGGTCCAAACATCAAAAAAACTTCACATCTACAATTTATAGGGCATTGGC
Organism: Maribacter sp. MAR_2009_72; assembly: GCF_007827235.1. Classification (NCBI taxonomy): domain Bacteria; kingdom Pseudomonadati; phylum Bacteroidota; class Flavobacteriia; order Flavobacteriales; family Flavobacteriaceae; genus Maribacter; species Maribacter sp. MAR_2009_72. Next base: position 4,190,801 of record NZ_VISB01000001.1, read on the forward strand.
TTTCAGTGACTTTTTTTTCAATTAGCTAACAATCTAAAATTCATTGTGTTTGGGCCAATATTAAGAATTTGTTAATAAAGTGTGGAAAACCTAAATCCATTTACTGAAAAATGAGCGAAATATGTTGCGACCTTTACACTTCTCTTAAGTACCAATTCTTATATAATATACAATGACAATTACACATCTTATTAAGCGCGATTCTACCAAGAAAACTTTTCAACTTCACAAAATTACCGATGCCATTTTAAAAGCCATGACTGCTGTTGAGCATGGTGGACCGGGAGATGCGGAAAAGATCGCCAATAGTGTGTATGCGTCACTTTTAGAACGTAAAGCACGTGATGAAGGTTATGTGCCTACCATTGAGGAAGTGCAGGATTTTGTGGAAAATAGGTTAATGGAAAGCGGCTTTTTTGATGTGGCCAAAGCTTATATCCTGTATAGAAATGAACAGGCACAAAAGAGAAAATTAAACATCTTTGAAAAGCGTATTAATTTAAAACCATATGAATATCCTCAGTTATATGAATATGTACCTGCAATTCGTCATTCATATTGGATCCATACGGAATTTAATTTTACCAGTGATATCCAGGATTTTAAAACCGGCCTACAAGATGCGGAAAGAAGCGCCTTAAAGAATACCATGTTGGCTATTTCGCAAATAGAGGTTGCGGTCAAAAGTTTTTGGGGAGATATCTACCATAAAATGCCTAAACCTGAAATTGGTTCTGTTGGGGCAACATTTGCGGAAAGTGAAGTGCGCCATGCAGATGCCTATTCTCACCTACTTGAAATCTTGGGGTTAAACGCCGAGTTCAAGAACTTGAAGAAAAAGCCGGTAATGATGAAGCGTGTGCATTATTTGGAAACCGCTCTGAAAAATTCCAAAAGTTTGGATAATAGAGAGTATGCTGAGTCCGTATTGTTGTTCTCATTGTTCATTGAACATGTTTCCCTATTCTCACAATTCTTGATCATAATGGCTTTTAATAAGTATAAGAATATGTTCAAGGGTATCTCTAACGTAGTGGAGGCCACCTCAAAGGAGGAACAGATTCATGGAGATTTTGGAATTGATATCATTAAGATCATTAAGGAAGAAAATCCATCTTGGTTCAATGAGGAATACCATAACATGATACAGGATATGTGCCATAAAGCATTTACCGCTGAGAGTGAAGTGGTAGATTGGATTTTTGAAAAAGGTGAATTAGACTTTTTGCCTAAAGCGGTCATTAATGAATTCATAAAAAATCGATTTAACAATTCTCTTAAAAGTATTGGTATCGATAAAATATTTGAGGTCGACGAAAAATTATTGGCCGAAACAGAATGGTTCGATGATGAGATCATTGGTACCAAACATGGCGATTTTTTCGTAAAACGCTCCATCAATTATAGTAAAAGAACCCAAAGTATAACTAGTGACGACCTTTTTTAAATGAACGAATTAAACACTACACCACAGATTAAAGGAACAATTTCAGAAAGCGAACAACTTGTACAGGCAAGAAAAGAAGCACTGAAAAACAGTAAAAAAGAGCCAAAAGGCGGATTTGAGTGGCTTACGGACCATAGCTTGAATTTTTTAAATTCCGGTTATTTGACCAAAGGGGTCACGGCAGAACAGCGTATACGCGAAATTGCTGATAGGGCGGAACAATTATTGGGAATGCCCGGTTTCTCAGATAAATTTTATGGCTATATGTCAGAAGGGTTTTTCTCATTGGCATCTCCCGTTTGGTCCAATTTTGGAAAAGAAAGAGGTTTGCCGATCAGTTGTTTTGGATCACATATTGGCGATGATATGGGTAATATTCTATATACCCAATCAGAAGTTGGTATGATGTCCAAACTAGGAGGCGGAACTTCTGGTTATTTCGGTAAAATAAGACACCGTGGCGCAGAAGTAAAAAATAACGGACAAGCATCTGGGGCCGTGCATATCATGCAGCTTTTTGAGTCTATGGTAGATGTTGTAAGCCAAGGCTCGGTGCGTCGGGGTCGATTTTCACCGTACTTGCCTATAGAGCATCCGGATATTAAGGAATTTTTGGAAATAGGGACGGAAGGTAACCCAATTCAAGAACTTACCCATGGTGTTACCGTTACCAATGAGTGGATGCAACAAATGATCGATGGGGATACCGAAAAACGTTCAATATGGGCAAAGGTGTTGCAACGAAGAGGAGAAATGGGGTACCCTTACGTGTTCTTTAGCGATAATGCCAATAATGGTGCTGCAGATGTGTATAAGGACAAGAATTTGCCTATCTACGCAAGTAACCTGTGTACGGAAATCATGTTGCCTTCAAATGATAATTGGTCTTTTGTTTGTGTGTTATCTTCAGTAAACGTATTACACTATGACAAGTGGAAGAATACAGATGCTGTGGAAACTATGGTTTATTTCTTAGATGCCGTTATTACAGAATTTATTGAGAAATTGGAACGTTACCGTGATTCTGATAGTAGAGAGGACAAGCAGACCTTCCTCTTTATGGAACGTGCATATAATTTTGCAAAGGATAACCGTTCCTTGGGTCTTGGTGTTCTTGGATGGCATTCCTTACTTCAATCAAAACGTTTGCCTTTCAACAGCCAAGAAGCCTATAATTTAAATAGTGAGATCTTCAAAAGTATTAAAGAGCGATCGTACAAGGCATCAGAGGAGCTGGCCGTTAAATTTGGTGAGCCAGAAGTGCTTAAAGGTTATGGTAGAAGAAATGCAACCCTGAACGCCATTGCACCAACCACATCATCTGCCTTTATCCTAGGGCAAGTATCGCAAGGTATAGAGCCTATTTGGTCAAATATTTATGTTAAGGACATAGCCAAAGTAAAGACTACCATCAAGAATCCGTTCTTAATGGAGCTTTTAGAGGAAAAGGGCAAAAATACTACAGAAGTATGGCATAGTATCCGTGATCGTGATGGGTCTGTTCAGCATTTGGATTTCCTTTCGGATTTGGAGAAAGATGTTTTCAAAACCTATTCAGAGATAGACCAGATGGATATTATATATCAAGCGGCAAATCGTCAGAACCATATTGATCAGGGACAATCCGTGAATATTATTGTACATCCGGACATGCCTGTTAAGGAAATCAATAAAATTCATGTAACGGCCTGGAAACTTGGTCTTAAGTCATTATACTATCAGCATAGTATGAACGCGGCGCAGAAGTTCAAACAAAAGAAAGAATGTGCAAGTTGTGAGGCTTAAATGATTAATCCTATACTGTTAATATTAAAAAGGTCGGCTGTAATAGCCGACCTTTTTAATTATGTGTTTTTAAGTTTTTTTACGCTATGCTGTTGCGTTTTGTGGTGCCCAATGGCTACATGACATACCAGGGGCTGCCTTTTGCGGGTTGGCACAATCGCTAGATTCATACCGTACACAGGTTATACAGTTAGTATCGTCCTTTAAAGCGGCCTTCATATCAAAACTATCGCACGTATAGCTATTGCCTACCTTGACACCATGTACTTTACAGGTGTTGCCTTCCAATAAATTTTCACAATTAATACAGCTATTACCTAATCTTATCGACATAACAAATCATTTTAAATTCTCTCCAATATAAATTTCAGTTGTTTTAGAAACAATTTAAATTGCTGGTATTCATGAAATTAAATTTAGATTGTATAAAAATAAGTAAGGTGTAAGCCTTAGGATTAGTATGCGGATTTAATAGTTCTGTTCACTATTTTTAAATAGTTGCTATAGGATTTTCGTTTCCTATAACCAATAGAGTACAATAACTTTTTAGGTAAGATTATACTATTATAAACAAGTTTACCTTGTCCGTTGCTAGAGCGCAGATTTTCAAATATCAATGGTAGTAATGTAACTTGATGGGTAAAAAAATCTTTTAAGAAGGTTGCTGTACAGAGAGATAAAGTGACCTGGCTGGGGCTCGAACCCAGGACCCTCTCCTTAAAAGGGAGATGCTCTACCAACTGAGCTACCAGGTCAAAATAAAAAGAACAAAATCATGTATTCCAATTCCAAAAAAAAAGGTCACATGTTGCAATAAAAAAGCCTCTTTTTGTTGAAGAGGCTACTATTTACTGGTGACCTGGCTGGGGCTCGAACCCAGGACCCTCTCCTTAAAAGGGAGATGCTCTACCAACTGAGCTACCAGGTCTAAAACATATCAAGATTATTTCCCTCAATGCGGGTGCAAATATAAGTCGATTACTTTATTATGCAAACCCTTTTCAAGATAAATTCATTTTTTTTTGAAATCCCTTTATTTTAGTTCAATTTTGCGCAAATGGAGAATATGAAAATAGTATTGCTGGGGTATATGGGCAGTGGAAAGACTACCATAGGTAGAATTGTTGCTAACCATTTAGGTATTAAATTTTTAGACTTGGACGAGTATATAGAGGAGCAGGAAAAAATGACCGTTGCAAATATATTCAGAGAACGTGGAGAGCTTTATTTCAGAAAAAAGGAACGTGAATATCTTGCTGATATTTTTTTACGAAAAGATAATTTTGTGCTTTCATTGGGCGGTGGTACACCTTGTTTTGGTGATAATATGCAATTGGTAAACAAGCAAACCAAAAATTCATTTTATTTAAATATCCATATTGACGAACTTACAAATAGGCTAAAGCAGGAAAAGGAGCATAGACCTATGATCGCCCATCTTGCCAATGAAGAAGTGCAAGAGTTTATTGGTAAGCACTTATTTGAGCGTAGCTACTTTTATAACATGGCCCATCAGAAAATAAAGGGCAATCAACGTACACCTTCCGCGTTGGCAGAAGAAATAATTGGTATGTTAGTCTAAATAGACCCGATCGTTCTTGGTTTCAAAATGTACGTTTACATGCTCTTGAAGTGACGTTGATAATGAAATGCCCTTATAATCTGCTTTTACAGGATATTTTTTATGGTTTCTGTTCACGAGAACGGCGGTTTTCAATTGTTTTAATGGGGTTTTTAAAAAATGATGCACCCCGTAGATCAATGTAGTGCCGGAGTTAAGGACATCATCTACAATTACTACGGATTTGTTCTTGAATTCCTTTTCATCAATAGAAGTGGATACTCCACTTTGTAAAGGATTCTTTTTATCCATCATTACCTTGCATAGTGTAATTTTGGCCGTCGTTATCTTGCGGAGGGTGGTCGCAATTTTTTTTGCAAAATTTAACCCGCCACCTTCAATGCCGGCAATGATAATTTCTTCTTCAGAAACGTTTGCTTCATAGATCTGATAGGCAATTCGCTCAATTTTATGCTTGATCTGTAAATGGGAGAGTATTGTGTGTTCCATGCAATTTATCTATAAGTAATAAAGATACTATTGTTTTTAAAAGTATTCTTATTCTTCTTCGTCTTTGGGTGTATTTAAGGCTTCTGTTCTTTCTGCGGTATCGCCTAACGCAGGGTCGTCCAAAAACTCATCAATTTCACGCCGGTCTTTCTTGGTGGGCCGTCCTATACCTTTTTTACGGTAATAATCCTTGGAATATTGCAAAAGCTCGTTATGTTCAAAAGCCTCTTTAGGTGTAGTATCCTTACGGTAAATGTCTACCAACTTTGCACCAACCCTGCTTTTAGGAATATCCAGTACGGTAAATTTATAATCTATCTGGTTTTTGCGTACTATAATATCATCCATTGGGTAAACTTCCCTACCAGGCTTAACCGTTTGGCCATTTATTTTGACATGCCCTTTTTTACATGCCGTAGAGGCAATGTTCCTGGTCTTGAAATAACGGGTGCTCCATAAGAATTTATCTATGCGCATGTTGCTACAATTCTTTGTTAACTTCTCAACAAAAATAGGGGAAAATTGTATCTTGCGCGCTTAAATAAGATTTTTGATGAATTTGAAATATGCCTATTTATTAATTGCCGGTTTTTTTGTTATAAGTTCCTGTAAGAAGGATGATGACCCTATTGGGGAAATTGTACCGCCAAGATTACTTAGTGAGGTAGCGGTAGAGGACGATGCAGAAATCATTGAATTTTTAAAAACACATTTCTACAATGAAGCGGAGTTTGAAACTCCGCCAGATGGTTTTGATTACAAAATTAAATTTGACACCATAGCAGGGGATAATGAGGGCAAGGAATCCATTTTTGACAGCAAAAATTTAATTACAGAAACCTTTACCGTGGCGTCTTCGGATTTTGGCAGGGATGATGATGAGGTAATGACCGTTAAATTGTATACACTGGTCGTAAGACAGGGAATCAAGGAGGGTAAGCCTACCATTGGTGATAATGTTATTATCCGTTATGAAGGATCGCTGTTGGATGGAACGTTGTTCGATGCATCTACCAACCAACCAACGGTTTTTAACCTATCTGGGGTTGTAAGGGGATTTGGTAATGGAATGAAAAATTTTCAAACAGGACAGGGACCTATTGAAGTAGGTGATGGTACGGTTACGTATGATGGTTATGGAATTGGTGCCATTTTTATACCTTCTGCCCTAGGTTATTTTGATGATTTACAAAACAGGTTGTCAGTTGCTCCAAAATATAGTCCGTTAGTTTTTAAGATTGATGCTTTTGCCTACGAACCGGATTTTGATTTTGATGGGGATGGAATACCTTCCATTCAAGAAGATCTTAACGGTAACGGAAATTTAAACGACGATAATACGGATGATGATTTGGAAGGTTTAACCGTTTATTTACCAAATTATAATGATTCTGATGATGATAATGATGGTATACCTACTATCGATGAAATTAAGATTAATGGTGTTATCGTGAAAGATGACAAAGGAATTGTGCAATTTCCAGATACGGATAAAGATGGTATTCCTGATCATTTGGACAATGATCTGTAACAGCTTATTATTAAGTATAAAAAAAGCCTCCTAAAATTTTAGGAGGCTTTTTTATGCTTTTAAAATAATTTTATAGCGCCAAGGATAAGCTCAATATCAACTGGTCTGGCCTTGTATCAATTTTACTAGGACCTACATTGGTAATATTGGTATTGATAAAAGAAGCTTCGTTATCGCTAAATCCTCTTTCGTAACGTAGATCAATACCTAGTTTTCCTAGATTTACACCGGCACCTATATTCATTCCTACGGAAAAGTCATTTTCTACATCATCAATGGTAATTCCGTCAAATTCAGTGTCAAGGATATATTGAAAGGCCGGTCCGGCAAATACATGTAATGGTCCTACAACATTAATGCCCAAAAGTACCGGTACATCTAATTTGCTCATATCAAAATCATTGCCGTCATAATCAGATTTTGTCTTTGTATAGACCAATTCTGGTCTAACATATACTTTAGATGCTCCTATCTTACCGAAAACCCCTAAATGATATCCCACATTTCTATCAGGATTTCTGGCAGCGTCACCGGCAGACTCAAAATAATCGCCGTTTGCACTATAGTTTAAACCTCCCTTTAAACCAAATTCGCCCTGAGCCATTGTATAAAGACCAGAAAGAGCCATAAAAACTACTAAAACTGTTTTTTTCATATTTGTCATTTTTTATAAGGAACCATCAGCAATAACAATACCAAAGGTTCCCTTTCTCGTTATACCATCAAAACGTGCAGGTTATTTCTTTATTGTTTAACAAAGCATTTGGGTTGATCTTCATTTTTTTGAGTTATTAATTATATTTTTTCTATTGCTTTTTAGATGAACATCTTTGGTTTTTATTAAGTTTTTACCACGTGCAGTTCATTATATTTGCACTTATATTTAGACAATTTGAAATTTACATTACACAAAACGGATGCACAATCCAAGGCTAGGGCAGGTACCATGGTAACAGATCATGGTGTTATTGAAACCCCAATATTTATGCCGGTAGGCACCGTTGCCTCTGTAAAAGGGGTGCACCAAAAAGAATTAAGGGAAGAAATCAATCCAGATATTATTCTAGGCAATACCTACCATCTTTTTTTAAGACCCAAAACGGATATATTAAAAAAAGCGGGGGGTCTTCATAAATTTATGGGCTGGGACAGGAATATTTTGACCGATAGCGGGGGCTATCAAGTATATTCATTATCGGCCAATAGAAAGATAAAAGAGGAAGGGGTAAAGTTCAAGTCCCATATAGATGGTTCCATGCATATGTTTACTCCAGAAAATGTGATGGAGATTCAACGTACTATTGGTGCGGATATCATAATGGCCTTTGATGAATGTACCCCTTATCCATGTGAATATAATTATGCCAAGCGCTCCATGCATATGACACATAGGTGGTTGGACCGGTGTATAAAACATTTGGAAAAAACTCCTTTTGAGTATGATTACGAACAAACTTTTTTTCCTATTGTACAAGGTTCTACCTATAAGGATTTAAGAAGACAGTCTGCGGAATATATAGCTAATGCAGGAGCACAAGGCAATGCTATTGGCGGGCTATCCGTAGGTGAGCCGGCAGAGGAAATGTACGGAATGACGGAAGTTGTCTGTGAAATTTTGCCAGAAGATAAACCAAGGTATTTAATGGGGGTAGGAACACCGATCAATATTTTGGAGAATATAGCGTTGGGTATAGATATGTTCGACTGTGTTATGCCTACCAGAAACGCTAGAAATGGTATGTTGTTTACTGCTCATGGTACCATTAACATTAAGAATAAGAAATGGGAAGATGATTTTTCTCCCCTTGATGAAATGGGAACCACATTCGTTGACCGTGAGTATTCCAAGGCTTATTTAAGACATTTATTCGCTGCAAATGAATATTTGGGCAAACAAATTGCAACAATACATAACTTAGGGTTCTATATGTGGTTGGTGCGCGAAGCCAGAAGGCATATAATAGAAGGCGATTTTAAAACGTGGAAGGATATGATGGTTAAACAAATGGATAAAAGGCTGTAATGCTTTCAATAATAGATAGATACATATTAAAACGTTACTTGGCGACATTTTCGTTAATGCTGCTCTTGTTCATTCCCATTGGTATTATGGTGAACCTGGCTGAGCAAATTGGCAAGATGATAGACAATGAGGCTCCGCTGAACGAGATTGTAATGTATTATGTAAACTTTACCATTTATATAGGAAACCTATTGTTTCCTATCTTCTTATTTCTGTCCGTTATTTTCTTTACCTCAAAGTTGGCAAACAATACCGAAATTGTGGCCATATTAAGTTCTGGGGTTTCCTATAGTAGATTTTTAAGACCTTATCTAATTGGGGCCACCTTAATTGCTATTGTAATGTTTTTTATGACAATGTTCATTGTGCCCAATGCAAGTGTAGGGTTCAATGAGTTTAAATATAAATACCTTAAAAAAGGCAAACAAGATCGTGTAACAAACAATATTTTTAATCAGCTCAATGAAACCGATTTTATCTATGTAAGCAGTTTTGACCCTGCCAGGCAATTGGGACACAATTTTACTTTTGAACGTTTTGATGAGAACAATGAGTTGGAGTTCAAGATTTCTGCCGCAAACATCAGATGGGTAGAGAAAGATTCTAATTATAGGTTAACTTCATATAAAAAACGTAAAATTGTTGGCGATACGGCTATTTTGGAAAGTAAACGACGGTTAGATACAATTTTTGCCTTTGATATAGGCGACCTTACTCCGGTATCATATGTGGCGGAAACCAAAAACCTTTTTGAGTTGGATACCTTTATAAAGGACCAAAAAAGAAAGGGAGCTTCAAATATCAATACGTACGTACTTGTAAAGTATAAAAGATGGGCATTGCCACTCACCGCTTTTATTTTAACATTGATAGCGGTTGCGGTATCATCGGTCAAAAGGAGAGGAGGTATGGGTGTTAATTTGGCGTTTGGTATTTTGGTGGCCTTTGTGTTTATCTTTTTTGACAAGGTATTTGGTACCCTTGCAGAGCAATCCGGTTTTTCACCTTTACTTGCCGTAACCATACCCAATGTAATATTTGGTTGTTTGGCCTTTTACCTGCTACAAAATGCCAAAAGATAGATTACAAAATCTGCTACATTTACATTTCATTGTATTTATATGGGGGTTTACCGCAATTTTGGGCAAACTTATAACTATAGATTCCCTTCCGTTGGTATGGTCAAGAATGGGGCTTGCTACATTGTTTATTTCCTTATATATCTACTTTTCTAAATTTAACATTAAAGTCTCCAAAAAAACTTTTGTTTGGTTATTGCTTGGTGGTATAGTGGTTGCCTTGCATTGGGTAACCTTTTTTTTGGCCATCAAGGTATCTACTGTATCCGTTGCTTTGGCCATGATGTCTACAGGAGCCTTTTTTACGGCACTCATGGAACCGTTTTGGTATAAACGTAAAATCATAACCTATGAGATATTTTTTGGTCTGTTGGTAATTATTGGGCTCTATTTAATTTTTAAGGTAGAAACACAATATATGTATGGTATGGTTATCGCTTTGATCTCTGCATTTTTAGCCGCGGTATTCTCACTGATCAACGGTAAACTGGTACAAACGCATAAACCTTCTGTGATATCCTTTTATGAACTTGGTATTGGTGTGGTTTTTTTAAGTGTAGTATTGCTTATCAAAGGTGATTTGAATATGTCCCTCGTTCAATTAACCAGCATGGATTGGATCTATCTGTTGATCCTTGCAATTATTTGTACTGCTTATGCATTTATCGCATCGGTAAAAATTATGCGCGTACTTACCCCGTATACGGTCATGTTGACTACAAATTTGGAACCTGTATACGGTATTTTATTGGCATGGTTCATCTTTGGTACAGAAGAGGAAATGAAACCAATGTTCTATGTTGGGGCTTGTATCATTCTTTTAACGGTCATAGCAAACGGTATTTTAAAACAAAGGGCAAATATTAAAAAAAGGGTACCTAAAATTTAGGTATTAAAGTTTTATCTTTGGCCTGACAACTAATGAAACTTTATTGAAATATGGAATATTTGGATTTTGAGCTTCCTATTAAAGAATTGGAAGAACAATTGGACAAGTGCATGATAATTGGCGAAGAAAGTGATGTAGACGTTACGGAGACTTGCAAACAGATAGAGAAAAAACTTGCTGATACTAGAAAAGAAATTTATAAGAACCTTACTGCTTGGCAACGCGTACAGCTTTCTAGACATCCAAATAGACCTTATACCTTAGATTACATTAAGGCCATTTGTGGAGATACTTTTTTAGAGCTGCATGGAGATCGTAACGTTAAGGACGATAAGGCCATGATCGGTGGTCTTGGAAAAATCAATGATCAAAGTTTTATGTTCATTGGCCAACAAAAAGGGTATAATACAAAAACACGCCAATACCGTAATTTTGGTATGGCCAATCCAGAGGGATATAGAAAGGCCTTAAGGCTAATGAAATCGGCAGAAAAGTTCCAAGTGCCCGTTGTATGTTTTATTGATACTCCTGGTGCTTACCCAGGTATTGAGGCAGAGGAACGCGGACAAGGAGAGGCAATTGCACGCAATATTTTGGAAATGACCCGCCTTAAGGTGCCGATCATTGTAGTGATCATTGGTGAAGGAGCATCTGGAGGAGCATTGGGTATAGGTGTAGGTGATAAGGTACTAATGTTGGAGAATACATGGTATTCCGTAATTTCTCCGGAATCCTGTTCGTCTATTCTATGGAGAAGCTGGGAATATAAGGAAAGAGCTGCCGAAGCCTTGAAGCTGACCGCTACAGATATGAAAAAATTGAAACTGATCGATGAAATTGTAAGGGAACCTGCAGGTGGTGCACATGCAAACAGAGAAAAAACGTTCGAGACCGTAAAAAATAAAATTGCTTCCCATTTTGAGCAATTGCAAAAGTTATCACCAAAAGAATTGGTAAATCAGCGAATGGAAAAATATGCCCAAATGGGCGTTTTCAACGGCTAATCTGCAATTTAGGCAACTTAAAAATATACCGAGGATTTTATTCCTCGGTTTTTTTATCTTATCAACAGAAATTTGTAATTTATTAACAAGCAATTGTTAGTCAACTGTGAACATCGTAATGACGATTTTTAACGTTAACTAAAGGTTAATTGTATATTTTCGTACTATGGAGAACACTAAACCTATTGTGGGTCGCAAGATCGACAAATCTACTATTATTAACCTGGAAAGGGGTAAAATTCCACCGCAAGCTGTTGATTTAGAGGAGGTTGTGCTTGGTGCTATGATGATAGATAAAAAAGGTGTGGATGAAGTAATAGATATTCTACATCCAGATGTTTTTTACAAGGACGCGCACCGTTTTATTTACGAAGCCATCTTTATCCTCTTTGAGGAATCACAACCTGTGGATTTATTAACCGTTTCTTCACAATTGAAGAAAGCAGGTAAATTAGAAGCCTGTGGGGGCGATTTTTATTTGATAAAACTTACCCAAAAAGTAGCTTCTTCCGCCCATATTGAATTTCATGCTCGTATAATTCTACAAAAATTTATACAACGTAGTTTAATTAAAATTTCAGGAGAGATCATTGAAGAGGCCTATGATGAAAGTACAGATGTCTTTAGCCTATTGGATGCTGCGGAATCTAAATTATATGACGTTACCCAGGGAAACTTAAAACGTTCTGCGGAAACCGCCCAGGATTTGGTAATACAGGCCAAAAAACGAATCGAGGAAATTGCCGGAAAAGAGGGTATGAGCGGTATTCCTTCCGGATTTGATAAATTGGATAAACTTACATCAGGTTGGCAACCAAGTGATTTGATCATTGTGGCTGCAAGACCGGGTATGGGTAAAACCGCCTTGACGTTATCAATGGCAAGGAATATGGCAGTGAATTCAAATACACCGGTAGCTTTCTTTTCGTTGGAGATGTCCTCTGTACAGTTGATTACTCGATTGATTTCTTCGGAAACGGGACTTTCATCAGAAAAGCTGAGAACCGGTAAATTGGAAAAACATGAATGGGAGCAATTGAACGTTAAAGTAAAGTCCTTGGAAAAAGCCCCGTTGTTTATTGATGATACACCATCGCTTTCTATTTTTGACCTTAGGGCAAAAGCTAGAAGGCTGGCATCACAACATGGTATTAAAATGATCATGATTGATTATTTGCAATTAATGACTGCCGGGGGATCGCAAAAAGGAGGAAACCGTGAACAGGAAATTTCTACCATCTCAAGAAACTTAAAGGCTTTGGCAAAAGAACTTAACGTACCCGTAATTGCTTTGTCTCAGTTGTCCCGTGCAGTGGAAACGCGTGGGGGAAGTAAACGACCAATACTATCGGATTTGAGGGAATCTGGGGCCATTGAACAGGATGCGGATATCGTTTCCTTTATCTATAGGCCGGAATATTATAAAATAGAGGAGTGGGACGATGAGGAACACACCCCAACACAAGGGCAGGCAGAATTTATTGTAGCCAAACATAGAAATGGTGGTCTGGAAAACATACGACTGAAATTTATTGGTAACCAAGGTAAATTTGATAACCTTGATGATTTTGATTCCCCTTTTGAATTTCAATCAAAAATGAACGCCAATGAGGAAAATCCGTTTATAACCAAAAATTTACCGAGTGCAGATGATGCTTTTGGTAGTAGTATGAACGCTGGTCCAGATTTTGATGAGGATAATGACGTTCCTTTTTAAAAGCGGAAATAGCACATGTTAAAAGCCTCTTTAAAAGAGGCTTTTTTATTTTTCAGCAATTGAAGACCTAAATAGAACGTTATATATTTATAACGGCTTTAACGAGAGCATAAATGCAATGCCAAAGATTTTACCATATCTTTGAATAGCTATCTTGAACTATCCCATATGTCCAAAATTGTAACTTTAGTTTTTATCCTGTTTTTTTCCGTTCAATTGAAAGCATCATCCATCCTTATTCCAATGGATGCCGATAGCCAAAAAAATCATTTAAAAGCGTATGGCATTACGTATTGGGTATTGTCCAAACAACAAAAAGTGCAGTGGTTGCTCAATTATCGTGGGGGGTCCTTTTTATTGCCAGATGGTGAAAGTATACGAAAGGAATGCCAAATAAGAGGGGTAAGTTTTGAGGTGCTGTCCGATGGTCAAGCCAATTCTATCCTTGATGAAATTAATAGTCCCGCCAAGAACCAAGATGCGGTCATTCTGGAAAAGGCACCTAGGATAGCGGTTTATTCCCCAAAGGATAACCAACCCTGGGATGATGCGGTTACCATGGCCCTGACTTATGCGGAAATACCCTATACCACTATATATGATGAGGAGGTTTTGGGGGACAAGTTGGCATTGTATGATTGGTTGCATCTTCATCATGAGGATTTCACGGGTCAATACGGTAAGTTTTATGGGGCATATAGGGCAACCCCTTGGTATATTGAAGGAAAGAAGAATGCGGAAAAATTGGCAAAAAAGTTGGGTTTTGATAAAGTTTCCGAAGAAAAAAGGTCCGTTGCACTAAAAATCAGAAACTATGTAATAGGCGGTGGTTTCATGTTCGCCATGTGCTCCGCTTCCGATAGTTTTGACATTGCCTTGGCTGCAGATGGTATTGATATTGTTGAGCCTATGTTTGATGGTGATGCATCAGACCCCAATTATCAGGCTAGTTTGGATTTTGGAAAAACTTTTGCCTTTACCGATTTTATTTTGGAACGTAGCCCATTAAAATATGAGTTCTCATCAATTGATATGACCACCAAGAGAGGTAATGTACCTAAGGAATCCGATTATTTTTCGTTAATGGAATTTTCCGCAAAATGGGATCCCGTTCCTACCATGCTCTGTCAAAACCATACTTCTTTGGTCAAGGGTTTTATGGGACAGACTACAGCATTTACCCGTAGCCAGATTAAACCAACGGTCATGGTTTTAGGGGAAAACAAAATTAATGAAGAGGCAAGATATATTCATGGTATTAAAGGAAAAGGATTTTTTACTTTTTACGGAGGCCATGATCCTGAGGATTACCAACACAGGGTAGGGGACCCTAAAACGGAATTGGAGTTACATCCTACCTCTCCTGGATATCGATTAATTCTTAACAATGTATTATTCCCTGCCGCCAGAAAAAAGAAACAAAAAACCTGATAATATCTATTATCTCCAAAAATTTAAAAACCGTTGCCACAACTTGTGGCAACGGTTTTTATTTGCGTATACTTAAATTACTGTAAAATAGGCATGCTACTTTTAGAATACACCAATAAAATGGCTTCCCGTAGCATTGATCAATTCTGCTCCTTTGGTCACTTCTCCGGTTTCGGTATCTACAATATAAATGTTACCATTCTCTCCTACGGCACCTTGAGTCAAATAAATTTCAGAACCCTCAACTACAAAACCTTGGTATTGGAATAAATAGAAATCTGGGTCATAAGGTATATCGTCAATTTTAACAGCCGTTCTTGCGTTTAGGTCTACCAATGCAAAGAACCCTTGAGCTCCTGCAACACCCTCTTCAGAGCCTTCATGGCGATAAGCCAAAACCGCCTTACCGTTTGCAGCAGGTCTCCAGGCCAATACATAGGCACCGGTAACACCCAATGCTTCGTCCAGATTAAAGTCGTAAGTATCATCATAGGTGTTATCAGCGTTAATTTTCAAGATATAAGAACCCTCTGGATCTACTTGGTTGGCTTGGTACACGCTACCGCTATATTCAAAGGCATTGATACTACGGTACCCGTTGGTATTACCATGCCCAATAGTAGATGTAATGACTGTTGGGTTTAATAATGAAGGGTAATCCAAAACAATAGTTTTAGAGCCTAAAATTTCATAGTCACTATCATTTTCTAAGGTCGCGGGATCGATCTTGCTAACACGTGCACCAATATATAATTTATTTCCGACAGCATTTAAAGTAGGCATATCTATTCTTGAAATGTAGTATCCTGCAGCTGATTCCTCATCGCTTAAGGTAAGAACATGCTCTTCAAAGTTATTGATTTGGGAATCTACCAAATCTAAGGTCACAACGCCAATGGTAGAATTGGTGTATAGATAGGTGTCGTCCGTTACATCGTCAGGAGTACCGTTATCATCCACTTGATGTTCAGTATCCACATATACTGCAGCTCCTGTTTTATCTCCATCAAAAAGTTTTATCCATCTTGGTGCGGTCCCTACATATGGGGCAATACTGATCTCTGATCCTGTTTGGGTAAATGTTCCGCCACCGTCAACGGTATATTTGGTATAATTTCCACCGGTATCCCCTGCATAACTGATGTTAAAAATTGTATTTCCATCCTCTGCGGATTGTAATCTTGCCGTTCTATTGGAAGGGGCTACAAAGCCATTGTTAAATGGATCAATCTGTACGGATGGATCTTTGGCATCTTCACTTGTAACTGAATAGATCAAGGTTCCCCCATTGCCATCTCCAGGGTTTTCTCCCATTTTTGCACCGGCAATGGTAATCCACCTTGGTTCTTGCTCAACAGGTTCTTCCGTATCTGGAGTTTCTGTTTCAGGATCTGTATCTATTATTGTATCGTCGCTACTACAAGAGGTCATTAGACCGGTAGCCAGTATGATAGAAGCTAAGGTTTTAAAGTTTAAAAAATTTAGTTTCATATTTGATTCTATTTAAATGATTAAAAATTATTGATTATGTAATTCAATTTTAGATAAAAAGCTCTGCCTGGTTTTTGTACTGAAAGATTATCATAAGTAGCTTGGTCAAAAATATTTTTGACATCAAAGCTCATTACAAAATTTTTCTTGGGAAAAGTATAGCTTAGCCCAAAGTCATGTGATACTTGTTCCGGAATTAAAAATTCTTCTTCTCCTGTAGTATTGGTCCCTGCCGCAAATTTGAACGTAAATTCATCGGTATAGTATGTGTTATAAAACAGGTTTAGTATAGAGTTTGTTTGGAAAACATCCTTTAGGGTGTATCGTAATCCGGCATTCATGGTAAACAATGGCACATTGGGTACATTGGTTTCTACGCCAGAGTTGACGGTTGTCAAGCTCATGCGGGTTACATTGAAATTAAACCCTAAATTATTGTCGTAGGTGTAAAAGAATTCTGCTTCAATTCCTTTGGACTCTGCCGTATTTTCCAAATTGGTGTATTGAATGAACTCATCACTTTCCCTAAGTCCGTCTGCATTGGCGGGTAATCCTATTCTATTTTCAATATTTCGTGCAAAGAAATTAGAGGACAGGGTAACAGCATGTTTATTAAAGTTGAACTTTCCTAAGCGAAACCCAATATTTAGATTGTTACTGGTTTCTGGTTTAATGGAAAGATTTGGTAATAAATTGTCCCCAGCATCACCAAATACCTCATTTTCGCTTGGTAATCTAATCGCTTTTTCTGCTGATGTCAATAAGGTTACTGTAGGAATTACTATGAAGGATGCGGCAAAACCATAACCGGTATAATCGTTATCGCTTTGATAAATTTCATCGATTACTGCTGTATTGTCCTCATTAAAAACGGGTTTTGTGTTTAGGACCTTCTGCCAATAATGTTTACCAAAAGCATTGAGCTTAAACTTATCCTCAAACGCATTTAGTTCATAGCTAAGCGAAAATATATTCTTGTACAAATCACTGGTTTGCTGAAAGGTATTTTCCAATAACGATACCATTTCATCACTATCTTCCCTATCTACACCGCTATATACATGGTTGAACAATACTTTGTGATGGTCGTTAACGGTATAGGACAGACCAGAGCGTACTGAGGCTACTTTTCGTTCTATATTTGCAAGGGTGGGTCCATTTTCATTTTGTGAATTCCAGATATAATCCAAATATTCCCCATCAAAACCTACCAATCTTTTTCCTGCCCAAGTATAAGCTTGTGCTACGGTGTCATTTATAACACGGTTGCGTTTACCATAAACCCCGTTGATATTCAAATCCAGACCCTTGGCAAGAAGATTCTTTTTTTGATAGGTAAGATTGGCCAATAGAGCGTCTGACTCCAAGAATCTTCCATTATAAGGAGATATGGTCACAAATGTGCCGTGCTGTACTTCCTTATATTCATCAGAGGCGGTGAATCCTACTAAAAACTGGTCTGCCCAGTCTACATTGGTATAACCAATTTGGGCCATGCCGCCGGTAGAACGGTATGCATCATGAAACCTTCTGGCTACAATTGGTGTCTGTACCCCATTGGGTGCAATATCAACAATTGTCCTGCCAGATATCTTATAGTCATTGTCAGAATAGTTATGAAACGCAGATGCTTTTACCGTAAATCCAGATTCCGAAAATCTATACGCGCCATTTAAATTGGTCTGTATGGTATTGAAAGAACCATAGGAAACAGATGCGTTCAAATTGTTTTTACCTCCTTCATGAAGTACAATATTTATAGCACCGCCCACGGCATCACTGGATAAATGTCCGGGAACTACTCCTTTGTATACTTCAATGTTTTTGATCATTGAAGGGGGAATGCTGTTTAAACTAAAGGATGAACCGTAAATTGAAATAGGAATACCATCTATGAATATACTGACCGACCTACCAGACAATCCGTTTAGACTATATTCTACATTAGAACCTAAGCCGCCGTTCTGACGTATTTTTACGCCTACAGTCGTATTTAATAATTCATTGGTCTGGATACTTCTAAGTCCTGCCTCCTTGGTTTCTATAGAGTTTACTGAAAAACCTTTTGTTTCTAGCGCGGTTTTTTCAGTTTTACCGTTTACGGTTACCTCGTCCAGATTTTCAACGTTTTCCTGAATAGTAAAATTTACCTGAATGTCGGTGTATTCCTTATTGATCACTATTGTCTTGGACCTGGTATGGTATCCAATGAACGAGACCACGATGGTATGTTTGCCAAATGGAACATTAGATAGATTGAAATTGCCTTCCTCATTGGTCAACACCCCGCGATTTAGTCCTTCTATCAAAATATTGGCATAGGACATTGGTGTACCTGAAGGGTCTTTGACAGAGCCTGTAATGGTGCCTGTTTGCACTTGGGATAAACCTGTGTAAAATGTTGATAATAGTAAAAGGGTTATTAAATTTTTCATGTAAATAAAAAAGCGGTCTATATTTATTAAGATTTAGTCTAAATAAATACCTTTACAAATCTAAAGCAGGAACATACGGTGCAGTACCGTAAAAAGAATTTTTACATACGCATAAGGAAGTAATGATAAAAGGGAGCGAAAATGGAGTGAGACCGGTTCTATATAAAAATATATGTACCAAAGATTTATTTAGGGGATCCTACATCAATAATGCTGTTCAATATAATACGGTAGAGGTTTCCAATAAAGATGAAATTGCGTTTATTACTGGAATTGATTTTACCAACAACAAATTGCTTTTTGAGTTTGATTCAGAGATTAGGGTCAAAAGTGATGAGCATTTGATTAAATTTCATTTTAGCTTAGAAGGGGAATATTCCTATCAGCCCTTAAGTCATATTAAATATTTAGTACAGATTCCTGAAAATCATTGTAATATGTTCTATTATCCTACAACTGAAGGAAGGGATATTTTCTTTAAAAGTAATATTAAGGTTTTTGAAATTTATGTAAAGCCAAAATTGTTACAAAAACTTTTGGGTACGGATTTTGCTACCGGTTTTGGTAAATTGCAAGATGCCATAACCAATTCTAATTCATTTGTACTTTGGGATAAAAGTAAATTTATTCCCCCACAGATACGTAGTTATATCAATGAAATCATCCAATGTCCCTATACTGGTCTGGTAAGAAAAAAGTATCTTGAAAGTAAGTTGACCGTACTATTGATTGATTTTATGATGGGAAGGCATACGGCAAAAATATCCAAAAACAATGTCAAATTACTCAATTCGGATTATTTGGCTTTGGTAAAGGTAGAGGCACATATTCGCAATAATTTAAAAGAACCACTTAAAATTTTAGATCTCTCGGAAATTGCAGGATTTAATGCCACAAAATTAAAAAGGGATTTTAAAAAAGTATATGGAATGCCGGTTTTCAAATATATTACGGCACTACGTATGGAGTTTGCCAAAAGTCTTATTACCCAAGATGGTGTATCCATTGCCCATGCTGCATATGAAGTTGGTTACGCCAATCCCCAACATTTTACCACAGCTTTTAAAAGGACCATGGGGTATTTGCCCAGTGAGCTAAAACCTGCTGTTGAACAATAAAAGAGGTGTATTTTTTGTAGGATTGTTTTTTTGAATGGTCTATTTAACCAATAATTCTAAAATATGTTCCACACCGTTCTCATCATTACTTAATGTGGTGTAATTGGCCATTTTTTTAACATTAGGATGTGCATTGGCCATGGCAAAACCATAATCCGATAAAGCAAGCATCTCCAAATCATTATTATAATCACCAAAAACTATTAACTCGTCTGATTTGATATTGTAATTTTGCATAAGTTTTTTAAGGGCATAACCTTTATGCGCATTATTACTAGAGATGTCCAACCAATTTTCTCCGGACACCTTTACCTTCAAATCTTTTTCAAAATGCTTTACAAATGGATAAATATGTGCCTCTGAACTTTCAAAGTGATAGATGGCAATTTTAATGATTTCCAGATCAACATCCTTTAAATTATCCAAAATTTGAAATTCGGTATAGTATTCTTTTAGCTTTTGGGTAAACTTAGCTGAATTTCCTGCCGTAAATGCCGTATATTTTCCACATAGTACGGCGTGTATATTTGGTATTTGATCAAGGGTTTTTAATATTTTGGAGATATGTTCCTTGACCAGGGGAGTGGTTATTAGTTCTGTTTCCTGTTTTTTGGCAAATCCACCGTTTTCCGCAATAACGATTATATCATCCTTTATTGGGTGTAATTTTTCTACAATACTGTTATATTGTCTTCCACTGGCTGCAACAAATACTATTCCCTTTGATTTTAGTTTCTCAAACAAAGTAAAAAATTGATCACTAACTGTATGGTCAGAATTTAAAAGGGTGCCATCCATATCCGTTACCACCATTTTTATCTTTGATAAATCCATTCATCCTATATTTAATTACAAAGATATTTCATGTATGTTTAGTAATTGAACGAATACATAAAGTTTTACACTCAAATGATATAAAAGTATTATGAAGATATTTCAAAAGGAATTTACCTTAACGCCCTATAGAAGGGGTTATCACATCATTACCCAAAGCATAATTGATAACATACCGGAACTAAAACATATTCAGCAAGGTTTTCTCCAAGTATTTATTAAACATACTTCCGCAAGTTTAACCATTAATGAGAATGCCGACCCTACTGTTCGTGATGATTTTGAAAGTCATCTAAATATCGTAGTACCCGAAAATGCTCCTTATTATAAACATGACTATGAAGGTTCAGATGATATGCCGGCCCATATAAAGGCGTCTTTAATGGGGGCATCTGTGAAGATACCAATTACCAATGGTAAGCTAAATATGGGTATATGGCAAGGTATATATCTCTGTGAACATCGAAACTATGCATCTGGTAGAAACCTTGTTCTCACTGCGTGGGGTATATAGTTTTTTATTAACTTGAAATTGAAATAAAAAATATGACTACAGAAGAATCCATTTTAAATAAAATACAGATATTAATAACCAATCATTTTGCGACACCCGAAATGGCCTTTAATTATTTTGATGAAGATCATGATCAAAAATTGACCAAAAAAGAAATCGTAAAATTGTTAAAAGAGGCAGAAATAAGCGGTTTTTTACGCGGAATAGTATCATCCAAACTTATAGAAGGGTATGATAAGAATGGTGATGAGCTGATAGATTGGCAAGAATTCAAGTCCGCTATAGCTAAAATTAAAAAATCCGATTCATAAAGAATCGGATTTTTATAAAGTGAGATTGTTATTAATTTATTTTACCTGATCTACAACCGCCTTAAAGGCTTCTGGATGGTTCATTGCTAAGTCAGCTAGAACTTTTCTGTTAAGTTCTATATTGTTAGCTTTTACTTTACCCATAAATTGAGAGTAGGACATTCCATGTTGTCTGGCACCTGCATTGATACGGGTAATCCAAAGTGAACGGAACGTTCTTTTCTTGTTTCTACGATCTCTATAAGCATATAACATTGCTTTTTCAACCGCATTTTTAGCTACTGTCCAAACGTTTTTACGTCTTCCAAAGTAACCTTTGGCTTGCTTCATCACCTTTTTTCTTCTGGCTCTGGAAGCTACTGCATTTACTGATCTTGGCATTTTTTCTAATTTTTTGTAGTAGGCGCCCTAATTTATTCAGGAACTTTTTTGGCCTAACTCCATGGTTAATAATTTTACCTTTTTAAAGAACGCTTATTTTAAACGTAACTGTTCTTTAATGCTGTTAACATCATGTTGGTGAACCAATGTATCATGAGTTAAAGCAAGCTTTCGCTTTTTAGATTTCTTCGTAAGAATGTGGCTCTTAAAAGCGTGCTTTCTTTTAATTTTACCGGTACCCGTTAGCTTAAATCGCTTTTTGGCACTGGATTTCGTTTTCTGTTTAGGCATTTTTCCTAATTTATTTAATTATCTCACTTTGCATGCTGAACGCTACTTACAAACGTAAGTAGCGTTCAGTATTTTTATAGTTACGGTCTATATGTATTAAACCGATCGTAATCTTATTTTCCTTTGGTCTTAGGTGCTATGAACATTGTCATTCGCTTACCTTCCAATTTTGGCATTTGTTCTACTTTACCAAGTTCTTCCAATTCTGAAGCTAATTTTAACAATAAAATTTCTCCTTGGTCCTTATATACTATGGAACGACCTTTAAAGAATACATACGCTTTTAACTTTGCTCCTTCTTTCAGGAATTTTTCCGCGTGCTTCTTCTTAAATTCATAATCATGGTCATCCGTATTAGGTCCAAACCTTATTTCCTTAACAACAACTTTGGAAGCTTTCGCTTTCATTGCCTTGTCCCTCTTCTTTTGTTCGTATAAAAACTTTTTATACTCCATAATTTTACAAACAGGAGGGTCTGCTTTTGGGGAAATCTCCACCAAATCCAAACCTAATTCTTCTGCTTTCTCAAGAGCCTGAGGAAAAGGATATACACCTACTTCAACATTGTCACCTACCAACCTAACTTTAGGGGCCGTAATCTTTTCATTAATATTATGGGGATTCTTATTTTCCCTTCTAGGTTGTGGTCTAAATCTTTTACGTATTGCTATGACTTAATATTTTTAGTTAAACTTTATTCTTTAAACGACTTTAAGGTACTATTTATTTCTGTGTTAACCAAGTCTGTAAACGTGGTTAAGCTTATAGCTCCTAAATCTTCACCTCCGTGTTTTCTAACAGAAACGGTGTTGGCAGCTTCGTCGCTTTCCCCTACGATCAGCATGAATGGCACTTTGCTCATTTCAGCTTCACGTATTTTTTTACCGATCGTTTCATTTCTATTATCGATAAGGGCGCGAATTTCGTTATTTTCTAGGGATTTTAAAACTTTTTGGGCATATATTTCATGTTTCTCGCTTACCGGAAGAATTATTGCCTGTTCTGGTGTTAACCATAATGGGAAATTACCCCCTGTATGTTCTAATAATAGCGCTATAAAACGTTCCATACTGCCAAATGGCGCTCTGTGAATCATGACCGGTCTGTGCAATTCATTATCACTACCTTTATAGGTAAGGTCAAATCGTTCAGGTAAATTGTAATCTACCTGTATAGTACCTAATTGCCATTGCCTGCCCAAAGCATCTTTCACCATAAAATCCAGTTTAGGGCCATAGAAAGCTGCTTCACCAGCTTCTATAATGTAATCCAAACCTTTTTCTTTCGCTGCATTGATAATTGCTTGTTCCGCTTTTTCCCAATTTTCAACAGAACCTATGTACTTGTCTGGGTTATCCAAATCCCGTACGGAAACTTGGGCTGTAAAGTTTTCAAATCCTAATGATCCAAGAACATATAATGAAAGGTCAATTACGTTTTTAAACTCTTCGTCTAACTGGTCGGGTGTACAAAATATATGGGCATCATCCTGAGTAAACCCTCGTACACGTGTTAATCCGTGCAGTTCACCGCTTTGTTCATACCTGTATACTGTTCCAAATTCGGCAAAACGTTTGGGAAGCTCCCTGTAACTGAACGGTTTAGAATTGTATACTTCGCAATGATGTGGACAATTCATTGGTTTAAGTAAGAATTCCTCATCTTCTTTTGGGGTGTGTATGGGTTGAAAACTGTCCGCGCCATATTTCTCATAATGACCAGAAGTTACATATAGTTCTTTTTGACCTATATGTGGTGTAACCACCATTTCATAGCCTGCTTTTTTCTGAGCTTTTTTTAAGAACTGTTCCAGACGCTCCCTCAAAGCAGCGCCCTTTGGCAACCATAGGGGCAGACCTTGTCCTACTTTCTGGGAAAATGTAAAGAGTTCCAGCTCTTTCCCTAACTTACGATGATCTCTTTTCTTGGCTTCTTCTAAAAGCTCAAGGTACTCTGTTAATTCTTTTTGCTTTGGAAAGGATATGCCGTACACTCTTGTTAATTGGGCGTTATTCTCATTGCCTCTCCAATATGCACCGGCCACACTTAGTATTTTTATGGCTTTTACAATACCTGTGTTGGGTATATGGCCTCCTCTACATAAATCGGTGAACGTATCGTGGTCACAAAATGTAATGGAGCCATCTTCTAGATTTTCAATTAATTCAACTTTATACTCATTCCCTTGGTCTTTGTAGAATTTTAATGCATCTGCCTTGGAAACTTCCCGTAATTTATAATCATGTTTTCCCCTGGCAATCTCTAAAGCTTTCTTTTCTATTGCAGGAAAATCTTTTTCCGAGATAACGCCTTCAGGTAAATCAACATCATAGTAAAAGCCATTGTCAATAGCCGGTCCTATAGTAAGTTTTACTCCAGGGTATAATTCTTCCAAAGCTTGGGCAACAATGTGCGATGTGGAGTGCCAAAAAGCGGTTTTACCTTCCTTGTCATTCCAAGTGTAGAGGATCAAGCTGCCGTCTGACTTCAAGGAGGTGGTGGTTTCAACTGTAGTATTATTGAATTTTGCCGAAATAACATTACGGGCCAAACCTTCACTGATACTCTTGGCAACCTCCATAGGTGTTGTGCCTTGTTCAAATTCCTTAACTGAGCCATCTGGCAATGTAATCTTGATCATATGCTGTAAATCTTTTCAGGTGCCAAAGATACTATGTTGTATTCATGTCCACAATAGTATAAGGTTATGTTTTGCCGATACTATTTATACGCAGGTCTATTTTATAATTCTACGCGTTGTTTCAATAGATTAAGGTCTCTTCTTCTAAGAATATAGATTTGTTGTTGCAAAAGTGATTGTTATAATAAGGTATATTTATTTTCGGTTGGTTCTGGGGGCAATGCAGATAATAATTAGTTAGTTGGTTTTGGTATTCTTAGTGGTCAGTATACGATTTGTATATATGTAGAGTGTAGTGTGATGTATTTTATATGATGCCTTACTCTTGAAATGGTGATGTTTTTGGGGCTTTTTTGAAAGCCTAGTCTGGAATTTCTTTTCCTAGTTGCCTGGTCTCGTTTCTCAACCTGCTGTAAACATGTTGGTTAGCGCGCCGTTGCAATGGTCGTATGTTTTAAAAGGCTGTTTATCAGAACGTTGTGTATTATTTATCCTTTAGGGGTATTTTCCGTTCCCATAAAGTTCAGTAAATCAGCGGGGTAGGTGGCGGTCCAAAAAAAACCTCATTTTTTTTAAAAAAAGCCTTGTAGGTTTGGAAATAGGGTGTACATTTGCAGCCCGCTAACGATGAAGATCACGGTCTTTGTCCGCCGCCGGGGCAAGTTCATAAAAATGTTGTTTTACCGGGCCTGTAAAGAAAATTTTATTTTTTTCACAAAGTAGTTGTCAGGTTAAAAAACAGTTGTATATTTGCACCCGCTTAGGGAATTACCTAGGGGAAACGAGGCGAGGGAATCGGGAGATTCTGTGCCTGGTTTATGGAAGTTCATTGAAATATTGTGGAGATAGGAATCGAGTTCAGGTGAGGACCTGGATGAGAGGAACAAGAATTAAGGAAACATACAATTTAATATATCGTAAGGTATATATAAGGAATTGAATCGAGAGTCGGGGCCGGGAGAGATTTTGACTTCGTTGGGACGAATATATACAGAACAACGATGAAGAGTTTGATCCTGGCTCAGGATGAACGCTAGCGGCAGGCCTAACACATGCAAGTCGAGGGGCAGCGGGGAAAAGCTTGCTTTTCCGCCGGCGACCGGCGCACGGGTGCGCACCGCGTATGGAACCTGCCTTGTACAGGGGAATAGCCTTTGGAAACGAAGATTAATGCCCCATGGTACCACGACCCGGCATCGGGATGTGGTTAAAGCCCTCGGGCGGTACAAGATGGCCATGCGTCCCATTAGCTTGTTGGTAAGGTAACGGCTTACCAAGGCTACGATGGGTAGGGGCCCTGAGAGGGGGATCCCCCACACTGGTACTGAGACACGGACCAGACTCCTACGGGAGGCAGCAGTGAGGAATATTGGACAATGGAGGAGACTCTGATCCAGCCATGCCGCGTGCAGGAAGAATGCCCTATGGGTAGTAAACTGCTTTTATACGGGAAGAAAAAGGGCTACGTGTAGCCTACTGACGGTACCGTAAGAATAAGGACCGGCTAACTCCGTGCCAGCAGCCGCGGTAATACGGAGGGTCCGAGCGTTATCCGGAATTATTGGGTTTAAAGGGTCCGTAGGCGGGCCGATAAGTCAGGGGTGAAAGTCTGCCGCTCAACGGTAGAACTGCCTTTGATACTGTCGGTCTTGAGTTATAGTGAAGTTGCCGGAATATGTAGTGTAGCGGTGAAATGCATAGATATTACATAGAACACCGATTGCGAAGGCAGGTGACTAACTATATACTGACGCTGATGGACGAAAGCGTGGGGAGCGAACAGGATTAGATACCCTGGTAGTCCACGCCGTAAACGATGGATACTAGCTGTCCGGGGCCTTGAGTCCTGGGCGGCCAAGCGAAAGTGATAAGTATCCCACCTGGGGAGTACGTTCGCAAGAATGAAACTCAAAGGAATTGACGGGGGCCCGCACAAGCGGTGGAGCATGTGGTTTAATTCGATGATACGCGAGGAACCTTACCAGGGCTTAAATGCATATTGACAGGTCTAGAGATAGATTTTCCTTCGGGCAATTTGCAAGGTGCTGCATGGTTGTCGTCAGCTCGTGCCGTGAGGTGTCAGGTTAAGTCCTATAACGAGCGCAACCCCTACCGTTAGTTGCCAGCATGTCATGATGGGGACTCTAACGGGACTGCCGGTGCAAACCGTGAGGAAGGTGGGGATGACGTCAAATCATCACGGCCCTTACGTCCTGGGCCACACACGTGCTACAATGGCAGGTACAGAGAGCAGCCACGTCGCAAGGCGGAGCGAATCTATAAAACCTGTCACAGTTCGGATCGGGGTCTGCAACTCGACCCCGTGAAGCTGGAATCGCTAGTAATCGGATATCAGCCATGATCCGGTGAATACGTTCCCGGGCCTTGTACACACCGCCCGTCAAGCCATGGAAGCCGGGAGTGCCTGAAGTCCGTCACCGCAAGGAGCGGCCTAGGGCAAGATCGGTAACTAGGGCTAAGTCGTAACAAGGTAGCCGTACCGGAAGGTGCGGCTGGAACACCTCCTTTCTAGAGATTGTCCTTTTAAGGACGGTCCCTGACGAAGAGAAGAATGGAACCACGGTCCCGGTCTTTTGATTTAATAATAGTTTCTTTGGTAATTGTTCGATTGTTACATCTCCATAATTATGATATATAAGTAATTGCTTTTTTCTGCGAGGTATTTATACTGAAAAGGAAGAGTAGGGACAGTCCCATAGCTCAGCTGGTTAGAGCGCTACACTGATAATGTAGAGGTCGGCAGTTCGAGTCTGCCTGGGACTACAAACAAAAAGGTCGTTTTTGGTTAAGCGGCACGTTCATTAAGGATTGAAGGAAATTTTAGGAGTTGGGTATCCCAAGTTGGCGTATGGTCATCGATTAACTGATAACTGTTAACTGATAGCCGACGACTGAAAACGGGGGATTAGCTCAGCTGGCTAGAGCGCCTGCCTTGCACGCAGGAGGTCATCGGTTCGACTCCGATATTCTCCACCAGGCAATGCCCGGGATATGAAATACGATCTTAGGAGCTTGCAGTGATTGGCATAGATGATTTAATTGTCTATCGCGACTCGCGATCGTTCATTGACATATTGGAACAGGAGGTAAGACATTTTTAATGTTTTACCGACTAAAAAAGAAAGAAACACGAATCTTTATTAAGTAAAGAGTACGAATTAAGAATAGAATAGATTAAAGATCTGGCGACAAGCTGGAAAAGGGCGTATGGGGAATGCCTAGGCTCTCAGAGGCGAAGAAGGACGTGATAAGCTGCGAAAAGCTGCGGGGATCGGCACACACGATATGATCCGCAGATATCCGAATGGGGCAACCCGGCATATTGAAGGTATGTCATGGCGTAAGCCAAGCAAACCCGGGGAACTGAAACATCTAAGTACCCGGAGGAGGAGAAAACAAAAGTGATTCCGATAGTAGCGGCGAGCGAAATCGGATTAGTCCAAACCGTTGTTGTTTCGGCAATAACGGGGTTGTAGGACCACGACATTCGAGATGTGATGAACTAGAACGCTTTGGAAATAGCGACCATAGAGGGTGATAGTCCCGTATAGGCAAAGAGCATTTAGATAGTGGTATCCTGAGTAGTGCGGGGCACGTGAAACCCTGTATGAATCCGGCGGGACCATCCGCCAAGACTAAATACTCCTGAGAGACCGATAGTGAACCAGTACCGTGAGGGAAAGGTGAAAAGAACCGTGAATAACGGAGTGAAATAGATCCTGAAACCATACGCTTACAAGCGGTCGGAGCCCATATGGGTGACGGCGTGCCTTTTGCATAATGAGCCTACGAGTTACTTTTACTGGCAAGGTTAAGTTCTTCAGGAACGGAGCCGTAGCGAAAGCGAGTCTTAATAGGGCGCCATAGTCAGTAGTAGTAGACGCGAAACCGTGCGATCTACCCATGGGCAGGTTGAAGCTGTGGTAACACATAGTGGAGGACCGAACCCGTTGACGTTGAAAAGTCTTGGGATGACCTGTGGGTAGGGGTGAAAGGCCAATCAAGCTCGGAAATAGCTCGTACTCCCCGAAATGCATTTAGGTGCAGCGTGTAGATAGTTTCATAGAGGTAGAGCTACTGATTGGATGCGGGGGCTTCACCGCCTACCAATTCCTGACAAACTCCGAATGCTATGAAATGTTTCTGCGCAGTGAGGGCATGGGTGCTAAGGTCCATGTCCGAGAGGGAAAGAACCCAGATCACCGGCTAAGGTCCCAAAGTATATGCTAAGTTGATATAACGCGGTGGAACTGCATTGACAGCCAGGATGTTGGCTTGGAAGCAGCCATTCATTTAAAGAGTGCGTAACAGCTCACTGGTCGAGCGGTTCCGCATGGATAATAATCGGGCATAAGCATATCACCGAAGCCGTGACTTTGTATTTATACAAGGGGTAGGGGAGCATTGTAACTGCGTCGAAGGCGTACCTGCGAGGGATGCTGGAGCGGTTACAAACGAAAATGTAGGCATAAGTAACGATAATGCGGGCGAGAAACCCGCACGCCGAAAGACCAAGGTTTCCCCAGCTATGCTAATCAGCTGGGGGTCAGTCGGGACCTAACGCGAACCCGAAGGGGATAGTGGATGGACAACAGATTAATATTTCTGTACCTGCTCACGCTAAAAGTGACGGAGGCGAGAAGTTGGTGCGTACAGACGGAATTGTACGTTGAAGGGAGTAGTAATACCCCGATAGTACACCGAGGCCACGGCCAAGGTGATAATCCAGCATATCGACTTCCAAGAAAAGCGAGTGAAGCAGCCCGTACCGTAAACCGACACAGGTGGTTGGGATGAGTATTCTAAGGCGCTCGAGAGATTCATGGCTAAGGAACTAGGCAAAATAGACCCGTAACTTCGGGAGAAGGGTCGCCCCCTTATGGGGGGCCGCAGTGAAGAGGTCCAGGCGACTGTTTATCAAAAACACAGGGCTCTGCAAAATCGAAAGATGAAGTATAGGGCCTGACACCTGCCCGGTGCTGGAAGGTTAAGAGGAGATGTCATTCCTTCGGGGAGAAGCATTGAATTGAAGCCCCAGTAAACGGCGGCCGTAACTATAACGGTCCTAAGGTAGCGAAATTCCTTGTCGGGTAAGTTCCGACCTGCACGAATGGTGCAACGATCTGGACACTGTCTCGGCCATGAGCTCGGTGAAATTGTAGTATCGGTGAAGATGCCGGTTACCCGCAGTGGGACGAAAAGACCCCGTGCACCTTTACTATAGCTTCGTATTGACCTTGGTCAAGCAATGTGTAGGATAGCTGGGAGACTTTGAAGCCGCATCGCCAGGTGTGGTGGAGTCATTGTTGAAATACCAGCCTTTGCTTGTCCGGGGCCTAACCCTCCAAGAGGGAACAGTGCGTGGTGGGTAGTTTGACTGGGGTGGTCGCCTCCAAAAGAGTAACGGAGGCTTCTAAAGGTGCCCTCAATACGGTTGGCAATCGTGTGTAGAGTGCAATGGCACAAGGGCGCTTGACTGGGAGACATACAGGTCGATCAGGTTGGAAACAAGAGCATAGTGATCCGGTGGTTCCGCATGGAAGGGCCATCGCTCAAAGGATAAAAGGTACGCCGGGGATAACAGGCTGATCTCCCCCAAGAGCTCATATCGACGGGGGGGTTTGGCACCTCGATGTCGGCTCGTCACATCCTGGGGCTGGAGAAGGTCCCAAGGGTTGGGCTGTTCGCCCATTAAAGTGGCACGCGAGCTGGGTTCAGAACGTCGTGAGACAGTTCGGTCTCTATCTACTGCGGGCGTTAGAAATTTGAGTGGATCTGACTCTAGTACGAGAGGACCGAGTTGGACCGACCGCTGGTGCACCAGTTGTTCCGCCAGGAGCATCGCTGGGTAGCTATGTCGGGATTGGATAAGCGCTGAAAGCATATAAGCGCGAAACCAGCCACAAGATGAGATTTCTTTAAAGGGCCGTGGGAGATGACCACGTCGATAGGCTATAGGTGGAAGGGCGGTAACGTCCGTAGCCGAGTAGTACTAATTGCCCGTCAGGCTTGCGCATACGCTCGTCCCGTTCCTTGGAACGGGGCGGACGAGGGTCTTTACTTCTTTCTTTTTATACCGAAACATACTTTTTGATATAAGTGCCTCTTTCCTTTATAGTATCCTGTTCCATTCATGTCAACGATATTGCGGCGGAGGCCGCGATCGGGAATGCCCGATCCAAAACTTAGGTGGCCATGGCGACGGGGCCCACCCCTTACCATTCCGAACAGGGAAGTTAAGACCGTTTGCGCCGATGGTACTGCTATACCAAGTGGGAGAGTAGGTAGCCGCCTTTTTCGAAAGCCCCTTACAACTATGTAAGGGGCTTTTTTTATGCTATAAATTCAAATATATATCTGGGAATTTATTTAGTATTGTAAATCATACCTAGTTTAAGAGCTATACATTTTTATAAAACAAATGTCATATTGTAATTCATTGGATAAAGAGGAAAAATTTAATGCCATTTCTCACGGTATTGGTGCCTTATTAGCTATTATTGGTATGGTAGTTTTAATGTATTGCAATACGGATAAATCACCCTATGCTACTTGGGGAATTATAATTTATAGTATATCTCTAATTAGTATGCTGGTTGTTTCGTCAGTATATCATGCCATGGATAATAGAATTTGGAAGTTGAGAATGAGAATACTCGATCATATAAATATTTATTATCTCATAGCAGGTACTTATACTCCGGTTGCGCTTATAACATTAATAAATGGTAATGGTTGGCAAATATTCTTTACAGTATGGGCAATTGCAGCTGTAGGTACAATATTAAAGCTATTTTTTACTGGTAAATATGAAATAGTGTCATTGCTCTTGTACTTACTTATGGGTTGGCTAATCGTATTTGATTTCCAGAATCTACTTGCTAATACATCTGAAGTAGGAATAGAGCTGTTGATGCTTGGAGGGGCATTCTATACTATAGGCATCATTTTTTATGCCGTTAGAAGAATTTCATATAATCATTTTATTTGGCACCTATTTGTACTTGGAGGCGCAATAAGTCACTGGTTCTTTATTTATTTAGATGTCATTTAAATCTTAAAATACTTTATAGTGCTGTATGCTATTAAGAATCTATTACATCCTTATAGTCTTCATAAAATTTCTCAATTTGTAACATAGTTTGGTTTAAAAACACCATAGTTTCTCTCCAGCTATTTTTATTGTGGATAGATACATCGTTTAATTCAACATATATTCTAGATATCTCTTTTTGATTTTCTAGAGTATAAAAGTCTTCATAAATAGCATCTGGTAAGTAGTCATCAATTAGAATAGATTTTAAAGCAACTAATTTGTCCCAAACTTTTATACGTTGGTCAAAGTCAGTATCAACATCAATAGAGACCATTGCAGCTTTTAAATTAAAATGAAACTTAAATGAAAGACCCTTAATACCTGTCTTGTATAAAGTCCATTTAACAGGGAAGGATTTTCCAAAAGAAATCCAAAAGTCTTCTCGTAATTTTCTTGAGTCTTCTTTACTGAACATTTATAAAAAATATGCGATGACTATCCCTAATACAATGACCAAAAGTTTATGTAGGTTAAATTTATGACCTTCGGAGCTTTCAAATAAAATTACAGTAGATATGTGCAATAAAACTCCTATAACCAAAGCATGTAAATAGACAGAATATGTAGATAGAAATTTTACATTATGGGCTAAAAATGTGCCTAACGGGGTCATGATAGAAAAAAGCAACATAAAAAATCCGGCATGTAATTTTTTAATTTTTGAACTTAAAAGAAATATGCTAAGAATTATGGCAATAGGAATTTTATGTATCAATATGCCATATATAATTGTATCATTGGTTTCTATGGGTAATCCTTCCAATAAGGAATGTATACTTAAGCTAAAAAATAATAACCAAGGAAAGTTTAATCTATCTTTTGAAATATGTACATGGCCATGTTCCGCACCTTTGGAAAAAAATTCCAAGAAAATCTGAAATAGAATTCCTAACATGATAAAAACCCCAATCGTTTTTGCATCGGAATCTATATATACTTCCGGTAACATTTCAAAAATGGTCAAAGCCAATAAAAACGCACCGCTAAATGCCAATAATAGCTTAAAATATTCGTTTTTTTTTGGTTTTGCTATGACTACAAATAAAAAGCTAAGCAATACTCCCAAAATGGGTAATAAGTAAATCATGTAAATGCTGGTTTGGCTTTAATTAAAGGAATTAGGACTTTAATTAATCAGACTTCAAAATTAGCGTATTTTTGCGGTACGAGAAAAGAAGGATATGGGTAATAATTTTAAAATGGTCGCCAAGACTTTATTTGGTTTTGAAGAGCTTTTGTCTAAAGAACTTAGAAATCTTGGAGCTAGTAATGTGGTAGAAGGCGTCAGGAATGTCTCATTTGAAGGAGATACCGGTTTTATGTACAAGGCAAACCTATGCTTACGAACCGCTATAAAAATCATTAAGCCCATTCATTTTTTTTATGTGAGGGATGAAAATGACCTGTATAAAAAAATCTATGCCATGGATTGGACAGAACACCTTTCTGTTTCGGAAACGTTCGCAATAGATACTACGGTCAATTCCGATTACTTTACGCATTCCTTATATGTTTCCCAAAAAGCGAAAGATGCCATAGTGGACAAATTTAGGGATACAGATGGGTCTAGACCAGATGTGGATGTCAAGAATCCAGATTTGCGTATTAATATCCATATTCATAATAATGAATGTAATGTATCTTTGGATAGTTCAGGTACCTCTTTACATCGAAGAGGCTATAGAACGGCTACGAATATTGCTCCCATAAATGAGGTGTTGGCTTCTGGGCTATTACTTTTAAGTGGTTGGGACGGACAATGTGATTTTCTGGATCCCATGTGCGGAAGTGGAACCATGTTGACAGAAGCGGCTATGATCGCATGTAATATACCTGCTAATATTAACAGAAAGGGTTTTGCTTTTGAAAAGTGGCCAGATTTTGATGCGGAATTATTTGAGAAAATCACTGATGCCAGTTTAAAAAAAACCAGAGAGTTTCATCATAAAATAATTGGTTATGACAAAGCTCCGTCAGCAGTGAGAAAGGCTCAGGATAATATTGAGAATGCTCATTTAGAGGAATATATTACCGTTGAGAGAAAGAATTTTTTTAAAACCGTAAAATCTACGGAGGGTACTTTACATATGTGTTTTAATCCACCTTATGGAGAACGATTGGATATTGAGATGGAAAACTTTTATGGTGCAATTGGGGATACCTTAAAGCAAGGATACCCTGGTACCAATGCCTGGTTCATT
Organism: Maribacter sp. MAR_2009_72; assembly: GCF_007827235.1. Taxonomy (NCBI): domain Bacteria; kingdom Pseudomonadati; phylum Bacteroidota; class Flavobacteriia; order Flavobacteriales; family Flavobacteriaceae; genus Maribacter; species Maribacter sp. MAR_2009_72. Next base: position 4,225,112 of record NZ_VISB01000001.1, read on the forward strand.
ACAAGTAATCTTCAGGCTTTAAAATTTGTTGGTTTAAGACCTTCACGCAAGATTAAGGTTTTTAATAGTCATCTGGAGTCTCGCTTGGTCAAGTATGAAATGTATGAAGGAAGTAAGAAAGCTAAATATCAAGGAAATACAAAAGAATGAAATTAAAACATAAAGTACTGATCTTAAATTTTGTTTGCTTTGCCGTTCTGTTTGTAATCCTACGTTTTGGGATTGGTTTTGTGTATAAGGAATATTCGTTCTTTATCTCCTTGATTTCGGCCATTGCCGCTTCATTATTGGCACCTAAATTTGCTTTGGTAAATAAAGAAGGAAAGGAGAAAATGGTAATGAAGTGGATTTTTATTAAAGGTTTTAGGGTTTTATAATTCTCCACTATTGGGCTCTTCTGATTTGGGCAGGGTATTGGCCTTCTTATTTTTTTTGTAAAAAGGTAAAAAATAAGAAATACTGTAGTTGTAACCTACTCCAAACCGGCTATCATCAGTAACCTTATTAAATCCTGGAATATATAGATTTGGAAATCTGTCATCTTCTTTTTGGGATATTATAATTCCTAGCCGTATACTAGCACCTAAATAAAGGTTCTTGAATAATTCTACTTTGGTGCCAAAAACCGCCTCTAGCCAAGTGGCGGAAAGACCAGAAAAATTTTCAGGTATATCCGATCCGCTCGGAAAATCCTCTGAGCTCCAATAACGATTGGTGTCAAAATATTGATAGTTGTTAAGCGTATTTTCAAATGTACTGAATGCTAACCTTCCTCCTATATAAATCAAATTTTGCTCACCATACCAATTGGCATAGTTGTTCTTGTTTACCCCAACCTTAATGTAACTACCAGATGTGGTAAAATTATATAAGTCTTCCTGTTTGGTCTTTTCTTCATTACCTATTTCTGCGGCTATATATAAATTTTGTGTTAATCTATAGTCAGCAACCAATTCCAATCCTTTGTAATTATCATCCAGAGATGTTCTTAGGATTCTACTTAAGTCCACTCCAAGACGTAATCCATAAGATTGTTTATAGGTAATCGTATCTTTTGGATTTAGGTCTATGGGCTTATTTTGGCAGATGGCCAAGCAGCTAAAGAAAATGAAAAAAAGATTAATGAAAAATCTTGACATGGGTAGAATCTGAATTGATTACTTGACTTCTTGTTATTTCTATATCCTGAATCCAATTTTCGGAATCTGTTGTTATGGTAGCTTGTAATTCATCATAGTTAACAATAAACCCACAACCTCTTGAGAGAAAGTCTTCTACTCGTTGATAGGAAAAGTTTATCGTATCTATATTTCCGGTTTCTATACCTTCATCGTTAGTGGCGGAACTATTGATCATTATAAAGCTGGTAATATCAGCATCCGTCTTTAGTGGTATGGAGATGGTACTTAAAGCCGTTCTGTCCGCCACTGTATTGACCGTAACATTTTGGCCTACACCGACCACTCTTAAGGTGGGGACATTTTTTAAAGCACTAGTGTCCAAAATATTATAAAACTCTATGACCAAAAGAGGAGTGTCTCCTTCAACACAAATATCATCCTTTTCGCATGAGGATATTGCTATGATACACAAGAAACACAATATTACAGTTCGCAGCCTACTCATCTAATTCTTTCTTTTCTAAAAGTACAACATTTTCTACATGGTGTGTTTGTGGAAACATATCTACTGGCTGCACCTTGGTAACCTTGTACATATCTTTCATAAGTTCCAAATCCCTGGCTTGCGTGGCGCTGTTACAACTTACATAAACCACTTTGTTAGGTGCAATATTCAAGATTTGTTGAACAACGTCTTTATGCATACCATCTCGTGGGGGATCAGTGATGATTACATCTGGCACACCGTTTTGAGCTATAAATTGTTCGTTGAATACATTTTTCATATCTCCAACAAAGAAATCCACGTTTTCAATATTGTTTCGCTCTGCATTTGCCTTGGCATCTAAAATTGCTTCAGGTACAGATTCAATTCCAACTACCTTTTTAGCTTTTTTAGAAACGAACTGAGCAATGGTTCCTGTGCCTGTATATAAATCATATACCAATTCATCACCTTTTAAATCTGCAAAATTTCTTGTGATTTTATATAATTCATAGGCCTGTTCAGAATTGGTTTGGTAAAAAGATTTGGCGTTTATCTTAAACTTCAACCCTTCCATTTCTTCGAAAATATGGTCTCTACCCGAAAAACAAATAATTTCTTGATCGTAAATGGTGTCGTTCTGTTTTGGGTTGATAACATATAACAAGGATGTTATCTCTGGAAATGTTTTAGTAAGATGGTTTAGCAATAATTCTCTTTTCTCTTTATCATCTTCAAAAAATTGTACCATTACCATTACTTCACCAATAGAGGTGGTACGGATCATTAATGTTCTTAAAAGACCATGCTGGTTTCTTGGATTAAAAAAGGTGAGGCCATTTTCCGTAGCAAATTTTTTGGTCTGTAAGCGTATGGCATTGGAAGGGTCACGTTGTAAATGACATTTTTTTATATCCAAAATTTTATCCCACATTCCTGGAATATGAAAACCTAAAGCGTTTCTATCTTCTATCTGTTGATCGGACTGAATTTCGTTCAAGGTAAGCCAACGACTATCGGAAAATGAAAATTCCATTTTATTCCTATAGAAATATTGTTCTTTTGAACCTAAGATCGGTGTTACTTCCGGTAGCTCAATATGGCCTATTCTTTTTAAGTTATTCTCAACCTCTTTTTGTTTATAATAAAGTTGGTGCTCATAACCCATATCTTGCCACTTGCATCCTCCACATACACCAAAATGTTGGCAGACCGGATCAACCCTTTTTTTCGATAGAGTATGAAAATTGGTCGCCACACCTTCAAAATATGCTTTTCTTTTTTTTGTGGTCTGTACATCAACCACATCACCCGGTACGGTATTGGTTAAAAAGATTACCCTTCCATCCGGAGCTTTTCCTATGGTTTTACCCTTGGCTGCCGCATCTAGGACCGTAACCTTTTCAAAAACCAGTCGCTTTGTCTTTTTTCGCATAGCGCAAAAATAAAAGGTTTCTTTGGATTGCGAATACTGTTATTGATAGTATTAACAAGTAATTAAATACGTTGGACGGTATTATTTATTATGACAGCATTAATTTGTATTTTTGGAATTCTACAGGGATGATTTCTCTCCTACGCTGAATTTTCGACTCTTCGAAAGGAAAAAGGTATAGAAGGAATTGCTAAAGTTTTATTTAAAGTAATTTTATCATGTCAGTTTTAGAAAAGATTACTTCTAAGGATGCAATTGCCTTGGAAGAAAAACACGGAGCCCATAATTATCACCCATTGCCTGTTGTTTTAAGTAGGGGTGAAGGTGTTTTCGTTTGGGATGTGGAAGGAAAAAAGTATTATGATTTTCTTTCGGCCTATTCTGCCGTTAACCAAGGGCATTGTCACCCAACAATAGTTAACGCAATGATTGATCAGGCTAGAAAGCTATCCTTGACCTCTAGGGCGTTTTATAATGATATGTTGGGGAAATATGAAAAGTATGTAACTGAGACTTTTCATTTTGATAAGCTCTTGCCAATGAATACGGGGGCAGAGGCTGTTGAGACCGCATTGAAAATATGTAGGAAATGGGCTTATGAAAAAAAGGGTATAGCAGAAAATGCTGCGGAAATCATTGTTTGTGAAAATAATTTTCATGGTCGTACCACAACAATCATCTCCTTTTCAAATGACCCGGTGGCTCGTAAGAATTTTGGCCCGTATACGGACGGATTCATTAAAATAGAATACGATAATTTAATGGCTCTGGAAGAGGCCTTGAAAACCAATGAAAATGTATCTGGGTTCTTGGTAGAACCAATTCAAGGTGAAGCTGGGGTTTATGTGCCATCTGAAGGTTATTTAAAAGGTGCTAAGGCATTATGTGAAAAATACAACGTATTGTTCATTGCAGATGAAGTACAGACAGGTATTGCCCGTACGGGTCGTTTACTTGCCACATGCGGTAATTGCTCTTGTGTGGACAAACATTGTAGCGGAGAACCAGAAGTAAAACCGGATATATTAATCTTAGGAAAGGCATTATCCGGTGGTGCATACCCAGTTTCTGCCGTTTTGGCCAATGATGCCATCATGAATGTAATTCGCCCAGGCAATCACGGTAGTACCTTTGGAGGTAACCCAATTGCCGCGGCCGTGGGTATGGCGGCCCTAGGTGTTGTCAAAGAAGAAAAACTTGCTGAAAACGCTTATGTTCTAGGTGAAATTTTCAGGAAAGAACTCAATGAGTTTATTCCTACTTGTGACCTTGTGAAAAGTGTTAGGGGCAAGGGACTTTTAAATGCAATTCTTATCAACGATACAGAAGAAAGTTCCACTGCATGGGATATTTGTATGGCATTAAAGGAAAACGGTCTACTTGCTAAACCAACACACGGTAACATAATTCGTTTTGCACCACCTTTGGTCATGACAAAAGCAGAGTTGTTGGACTGTGTGTCCATTATCATAAGAACCTTGCAAACATTTAAACAATAAAAAAATCCCCGAACATGTTCGGGGATTTTTCTTTGCTTACTTTTGGTTATTGGAAATCTGCTGTAGCAAAAAACGCAATGATCAATCCAAAATAAATAATGGTAAGTATTAATAATATAACTGAAAGGGCCAGGCCTATATAAGAGAGCACTCTACCGGTCTGTATGTTATCATAACCACTATAATTGCCCGGATTGGCTTCATGGAAAGCTTTTGCTTTTTTAGCATAGTTCAAACCTATGAAACTAAAAATTGCACCAAAAGGCCCACAACAGAAAAGGGTCAATACTATAGATAGAATGCCAAATGTTAATGCATTACTGGAACCTGGAATTTTTTCTTCCATTATTATTGATTTAATAATTCGTTCATTCGCTCCTGTATAAGCTCTTGATCTTGACTCATGATTACATCCCAACCGATCCACATAATAAACCAAATCATGAACAATAAAAATAAAATGTTCAGTACCAGACCTATGATGGTAACCAGCTTTGCCGTTTTAAGGGCGGAGTAATTAGTGTAATCATTTGGATTAGCATTATAGAGCTTGGTAGTATTAAGTGCAAGTACCAAACCAATGATACTAAGAATTAGCCCTAAAATACCATAACACCAGCATAGAATGATTGAAGCTATGCCGAGCACTAATATCAATGTTACATTAGGTAATTTTTGTTGTTCCATAATTTAAAGGTTTAGTTAGATAAATTTTAATATATAATTGGTCAATATAAATCCTACGGTGCTAATCATAAGAATTATTGTAATGGTGTTAGCATACTTTATAGTATATAATTTGTTTGCTCCCAAAAAAGCCAAAAGTAATAGCATAGGATAAATGGCAGGATACATTTTAAATGCCTCAATAAATTCTCCCTTGGTCAAAAAAAGTATGGCACGTTGCATACCGCAACCTGGGCAATCTATCCCTATTAATTTTTTGATGAAACAGGGCAACATAAAATTATCCAACCCCAAATAAATAAATAATGCCCTTAATCGCATTTAATAGAAATTCTAAGTTGGAAAATTACCATTATTTTTGTGTATTCAAAATAAAAACATGTCTCAATTTCAGATAGGCGATATTGTAGAAACAATTGATGATGTTATCAAGGGAAGGGTAAATGCCATTAACGGTAAGGATATAACGATCATTAGCGATGATGGTTTTCCTCTAGTCTATGAGCCCCATGAACTTGTGTTAATGGCCAACGATATACGTGTCTCTAATTTTGATATTGCTCGCATTAAAAAAGAAAAGGAAATACCAAAGCGGAAAATATCTACCATTGTTAAGCCAAAAGAGCGTAACGCACCTAAGATGGAAGTGGACCTGCATATTAACCAATTGGTGAAAAATCCTAAACAACTGGACAACTATGCTATTCTGAACCTGCAATTGGAAACCGCAAAAAGGCAATTGGATTTTGCCATAGCCAAACGCATTCAAAAAATTGTCTTTATCCACGGAGTAGGGGAAGGAATTCTAAAGGAAGAACTACGTTACCTTTTCAATAAATATGAGAATATTAAATATTATGATGCAGAGTATCAAAAATATGGCCTAGGGGCAACAGAAGTTTATGTCTACCAAAACCCTTAGATTATCCGCCAGTAGTTACTTCACCAAACTCATTAATCTGCAGATCTGTAATTCTACTTCCATTTTCATTGACAAATGTAATGCCACTTAGCTTGATAGTGTGCGTAAAGGTTACGTTATCCGTGGTTGTAGTACTAACGATAACAGAGCCGCCTTCAGCCTCAATTTCTTCAATGACCGTTGGTGTAAGTGGTGGTGGTGCATCACAAAAATAGGCACTGGTTACGGTTTCAGAAAATATACGATAGCTTACTTGTGAGTTTCCGGGAACAGCACTTTCCCTATCCGTCGTGGTTACTTCATTTTTTAGGAGTCCGCTAGCCAAGGTAATGATCAAGGACTCGTCACCATTGATCTTAAAAACCACGTTGGTAGAAGATGTGGATAACGTTCCACAATTTTGGACATTGTCTATGCTATCAAAGTCTACCGTTTCTATTTGAAGGTCGCCATCGTCACAGGCAAACAATAAAAATAAACAACCAATTAGTAGGTATTTTTTCATACATCAAATTTAATTTAAAAATTATAAACCCATGGAAAGCACACCCTCCATTTATGGGTAAATTAACTTTATTTGAGCTATTTTTGTTCTTTATTTATTAGAGCAGGCTTTGATGAAACAGGTATATTTAGATAATGCGGCAACAACACAGGTTCACGCTAAGGTAATTTCAAAAATGCAGGATGCATTGGCTAATTCCTACGGAAATCCTTCTTCTACACATAGTTTTGGCAGAACAGCGAAAACGGCCATAGAAAGTGCAAGAAAGACAATTGCCAAATATATTAATGCACAGCCCTCTGAAATTATTTTTACCAGTGGAGGTACTGAGGCGGATAATATGATATTAAGATGTGCGGTGCGTGATCTAGGGGTAAAGACTATAATCACTACTAGAATAGAACATCATGCAGTACTGCATACGGTAGAGGAACTGGAAGCAAAAGGTCTTATAGAATTACAATATGTTAATTTGGACGCTTATGGCAATCCTGATTTGTTGCATTTGGAAGAACTTTTGAAAAGCAATGGTTCTAAAAAATTGGTAAGCCTTATGCATGTGAACAACGAAATAGGCAATAAAATAGATTTGGAACAGATTACCTTATTATCCAAAAAATACGATGCCTTGGTACATTCCGATACTGTTCAATCCTTAGGTCATTATGAATGGGATGTAAAAAAGTTTCCAATAGATTTTCTAGCTGCAGCAGCTCATAAATTTCATGGGCCTAAAGGAATTGGTTTTGCTTTTATCCGAAAAAATTCAGGTATGAGCTGTATGATATCCGGAGGGTCTCAAGAACGTGGGCTCAGGGCAGGTACGGAGTCTTTCCATAATATTGTTGGTCTCCAAGAAGCGTTTGTGCACGCCTATGATAATTTGGAAACGGAAAAGAAATATGTTGAAGGACTTAAGAGGTATTTTATAGAACAGGTAAGAAAGGATATACCGGAAGCCAAATTTAACGGACATTCCGCAGATATGGAAAAAAGCACCTATACGTTGGTGAACGTTTGTTTGCCCATTACGGAAGATAAGGCTATGATGCTTTTGTTCAACTTGGATATTAAAGGTATAGCGTGTTCAAAAGGAAGTGCATGTCAATCAGGGAGCGATACCGGTAGTCATGTCCTTACCCAAATTTTGTCCAAGGAAGACATGAAAAAACCATCTGTGCGTTTTTCATTTTCTACCTATAACACGAGGGAGGAAATTGTTTATACCATTAAGGTGCTCAAGGATATAATAGAAAGTTAGTTTAATTTTTGTTGCGGTCTCGTTTTCTTTCCCTTTCGTATGGAAATTTTCTAATGGCCAATTTCATCATACGGTCAATGAGGTCCGTGGTGTTTTTGCCAGTTTTTTTATTAATCTCCTTTTCATATTTCCATAGCAGTCTTCCAGTGTCGCCATCGCTGATCTTTATGCCAATTCGGCCATAATCTGCTCCACCAGAAATATAATCTGTAAAGCTGAACTCTGTAGGTATACCGCTAGAAAGTAATATGTTTAAATCCAAAGTTCCGCTAATTATACCATCTACACCCAAAATTTCACTTAATTGTTTGGTGGTGTAGACATCTATATTTTCATAGGTTACATTGTTTTGTGCCAAAATAGCGGTAGTATTTTTTATATTCTGAAACTTTACCGGTAACTTTTTCTTTTTACTTCTTCTGGAAAAATAAGTTTCCAAAGCATTTTGTACAGCATATCCCTCATTTTCTTCAAGTCTTTTTTGTTCCTCCCTGGAAATGGGTTCGTTAAGGTCTAGATTTGTTAGAAAAGGAATTATGGCCAATACGGCATGATCTTCACTTAATTCATCAAAATTTGGGCTTTCATAAATGTTCTTTTGTCCAAGAGCTGCTATACAGTACAATGTGGTCAATAAGAAAAGTATTCTTTTCATCTGTTAATTTTAAAGGTGTATTCCTAATTTTAGATTCAATACCCTTGATGTTAAATAATTGGGCACGGCAAATTCGTTCTTACTGTCCACATCTCTAACCCATGTATTGGTTATGGAGTTTTGGTTGTTGAATAAATTAAAGATTTCAAACCCTAGGCTTAGCTCTTTAAAGGCGTGTAACCAATGCGTGGCAGGAAATTGCTTGTCCTTGCCTACAAAAATATAGGAAATTCCTAAATCTGCACGTTTATAATCCCTTAATCTATTTTGAAAAATATACGGATCTGCATAGCTGGGCGAACCTCCCGGTACACCGGTTTGATAAACCAGGTTAAGGTACATTTTTAAATCTGGAATTTTAGGAATGTAATCCTGGAACAGTACTCCTATTTTCAAGCGTTGATCTGTGGGCCTAGGAATATAACCCCGGTTATTCCTGTTTTCTTCAGTCTTTAAATAACCTACACTGATCCAAGATTCGGTTCCAGGTACAAACGCCCCGTTCATACGTAACTCTGCACCGTAAACATAGGCCTCCGTATCATTATTTGCACTATACCGAATGCGCACATCTTCTAAGGTATATGGATTTACATGTTCCAATTTTTTATAATAGGCCTCGCCCAATAGTTTAAAGGGCCGTTCCCATAGAAGAAAACTGTACTCACTACCAAGAACAAAATGTATTGCCCTTTGTGCCTTTACCGAAGGGATAACTATACCAGTAACATCCCTTAATTCCCTGTAAAATGGTGGTTGGTGGTAGAGTCCCGTAGAAAACCGGAATAACATATCCTTATTCCAATCTGGTTTAAGGGCCAATTGTAACCTTGGACTATATACGGTTTGGGATACTTGTTCACCGGTATCATCGCTAACGGACCAATGATGAAATCTTATACCTAGATTATAATATACATTGGCTTTGTTCCATTTATTTTGTGTGCCAAATTGCGCATAACCGGAGAAACGGTCGGTCTGAACAAAATTTAAGGCGTTTAAACTGTTATAGGCAACTAAGGGAGCATTGTATGGGTCTAAAGGTTGATTGTTTACAAATTCTGGTCGTGGAGGTCTAATTGAAAACCCGACGGAATCTATAAATTCTGATTCCCTTAATTGGTCCCTTATATCTTCATGGGTATATTTTGCACCCCATTCAAGAATGGAGTTGTTCATTGTATGGGAGCCTTTATGTTCCACATTTAAAATTAGGGCGTCCAAGTCATTTCGGGTTCTATTAAATTGAGAGCCAATGCCTCTAGGGTTCAATGCACTGCCCATGGTCTCACTGGTAAAATTGCTGTCTACTTGGCCCAGACCATAGGTTGCGATAACATCTGAGTATTCCTCTTCAGTAGTATGGTAAAGCGAAGATATTAGCTTTAATACCGTATTCTCATTTAATTGATACGTACCTTTTAAAGCCCCCAATGCTGTGGTATATCTGTTTTTTTCCAATCCTTCATAATAAACGATTAAAGCTTGTGGGTTCTCTAGGGTGCCAAAATTGGTCTGCCTGTTCAATGGCTCGTTAACATAATCGTTAAGGGCCAAATTGCCTAAAAAATCCAATTTAAATTTTGGGTTGAACCGGTAGGTTAAATAACTCTGTACATCCGTAAATGAAGGATTAAAATTGCTTTGTGTCTGTTGGCTATTGACCAACAAGGCATTATTCCTATATCTTAAACCGGATAAACTACTGAACTTGGCATTTTTAGATACGGTTTCCACACTAGCTTGTGCCCCTAAAAAGCTGCCTTCCATACGTAAGGAAAATACCGTAGGGGTCTTGTATTTGATATCCAATACAGAAGATAATTTATCTCCGTACTTGGCCTGAAATCCTCCTGCGGAAAACTTAACATTTTGGACCAGATCGCTATTAACGAAACTAAGACCTTCTTGTTGGGCAGACCTTATTAAAAAAGGTCTGTACACTTCAATTTCGTTTACATAGACCAAGTTTTCGTCATAATTGCCTCCCCTTACCGCATATTGGGTGGAAAGTTCGTTATTGGCATTTACGCCTGGAAGTAATTTTAAAATAGTTTCTGCCCCCGCATTGGCTCCTGGGATTTTTCTGATAGTTGCGGGGGCAATATTTAAAATTGTTTCTGTTGCCCGTTCTCCGTTTGCCAATACCGTTACGCCACCAATTTGTATGGTATTATTTTTTAGTACTGGGTTAAACTCAAATATGTCGTTCGTAGTAAGAATCAAATTTTCCAACACTACATCCTTGAATGCAATATGGGAAAAGATAATAGTGTTTTCTTGGTCCGCAACAAGCTCTAGCGAATAATACCCTATATCATTTGTGGTGGTTCCTAAAGTTCCAGCAGAAATATTTACGTTGGACAATGCGTTTTTATTTTCATCCAACACAATACCCGTAATGGTGGCATTTTGCGCAAAAACAATGGTGTTGCACAATACTATGATAACCCCCAGAACACTAAATGGTCTCAAATATCTATTTTCTATAAAAAGAGGTGGTAAGCGTACTTACATTGCCTACATTATCTGTAACGGTCACTTTAAGAACACATTGCGTTTGGTCGGCAATCTTATCATCAAAATTATACGTCAATGTATTGCGTTTAGGTTCATATTCCATCAATATCCATTCACCGTTCAAAGTTGCCGTATATGAATCAATTCCGCTTAAATCGTCCGCAATGCTTACACTAAGGTATTTGTAGTTGTTGAGCCATTGCTTTTCCTTAAAATTTTTTGTTCTAATGGTTGGCGGTGTAGTGTCTTGTGCAATGGTATAGGTTCCCAAATTTCTGGTACGTGCGGTAAACAGATCGCCGCGTTTGTATGTGTTGGTAAAATTTGGCTGTAATTTATCGTTCAATCTTGCAATGAACAACTGTTTGTGCGTTTCCTTGGGATATTTTGATGCGTCAAAAGTAATAGTGAAATTCCTATGGGCCGGTACAGTATTGCTATGTATGGTAACCGTATCGGCACCTTTTTTTAAATCGATATAAAAATCTTCATAAAATGTATTTGCCGGAAAATAGACTTTTGCGCCCCCCAAGTCATAGTTATTTGGCTTTTTGGCTACCAAAAAATTATCGGTCACTTTTTCATTGTTTGTGCTGGGGCCTTTATTTTCCTTCCCTTCAATAGGAATGGCAAGTTTAACCGTGTTACCGGCATAATCCTTAATGATTAGATTAGCAGTATAGCTAAGCCCTTTATTTACTTTGACCTTACCTTCATTATAAAGCTCCTTGTAAATGCTTAAGTTGTTACCGGGAGATTTAAAACTTTTCTGTATGCGCTGCCTATGCCTACCATAATAATCATAGTCTATCAATGTATTGATGTATCTGGTTTCGCCAAATGAGAACGACTCAAAATCATATAGCGAATAAATTTTTCCGTTGACGTTGAATTCTACGGAGTAAACCCCGTTTTTATTTGCAGCCATATCCAATCTATCATACCCAATGAATCCAAAACCTATTTCTCCAAGGGCTTCGACCTTATCTGCCAAATAGGTGCCATCATCCTGTCTACTAAAATTGATCTGCGTCCTTTCTTGGTTATGATTAATGTGCGCGTTGTCGCTTAACGGATATGCAAATAGTTTTTCCAAAATAGGATTTGTTGCATCAGCTACATGCATTCCATAAAGAAACGGGTTCGTTGGCTTTTCTGATATACTACTTCTAATTTCAAAGTGTAGGTGTGGACCAGCAGAGCCACCCGTGTTTCCGCTATATGCAATTAATTCTCCTTTGGAGACCTTTATTTCCCCATAATCAGGAAAAACTTCAACCTCAAATGATTTTTTTTCATATTGGAGTTTTTTAATATAGGCTTCTATGGTAGGTGAAAACTTCTGTAGGTGGCCATATACCGAGGTGTAGCCGTTTGGGTGGGCAATGTACAGCACTTTGCCATATCCCCATAAGGAAACCTTAATACGGGTAACCGTTCCGTCCCCTATGGCGTTGACCGGAATTCCTTCCCGCTGCTGTGTCTTGATGTCCAGACCCGCATGAAAATGATTGGAACGTAGCTCACCGAACGTCCCGGCCAAAATAATAGGTATGTCCATTGGAGGGCCAAAAACATCCTTAGGATATTGTTCTTGACCTAGTAATGTTAGACAAAAAAGAAAGAATAGGACGCAGGGTGAATTTTTCATATGGTAGATTGCAATAGTGCGAAAATAATTAAACAACCACAATTCTATGAAGTTGCCCGTGCTAAAATTTTTATAAAGACATCTTGGCTATATAATTGTCAATTTAATTACAGTTCATTTTGGAATATTTCACAAAACTATTGCTAAGTCATCTAATCTATGTTAACTTTGTGTAAATCGCATTGATTTTGATGTATGGGCGAATTGATTAAAATCGTTGATTCCTTAGAAGATAAAATTAGCAAATTGTTGCATAAGCTGGAAGTGCTGAACAAGGCTAATTTAGAGTTGGAAAAGGAATTGAAGAATATAAAATCTTCACAGGAGAATGCAAGTAAAACGGTATCTGAATGGGAAGAGAAGTACAATTCTCTTAAACTGGCAAATTCAATGCTTGGCAGTAATACAAACAAAACAGAAGCTAAGCTTAAAATAAATACATTGATACGGGAGTTGGACCATTGTATAGCCCAACTTTCAGAATAATGTCTATAAAATATGTCAGAAAAGCTCAAAATAAAACTTTCTATTGCAGATAGGGTATATCCTTTGACGATCGATCCTGCGCAAGAGGAAGGTTTAAGAAAGGCCGCTAAAAATATTGAACAGTTGGCCAAAAAATTTGAGCAGAATTATGCAGTTAGAGATAAGCAAGATGTATTGGCCATGTGTGCCCTGCAATTTGCATCTAAAATTGAGCAAAACGGCATTGAGCAAACGGAAGGATCCAAAGAGGCCGAACAACGTTTAAAAGCGTTGAACGATTTGGTGAACTCTAAATTGGCTTTGTAAAAAAAACGTTCTTTAAAATACATTAAGTTACTGCCCACATTGGTAATACCTTTTGACAAACTCAACATTTATTTTTTTAAAAAGGGTGAGTTTAGATTGTAAAAGCAGGCCCTACTCGTATAGGGATCCTTGATCAGTCTGTTAGCCCTAAACCTGTTTACCGGAGTTTGATCAAAACTTCTCCAATGTGGGCTTTTTTTTTTATTAATTAATTAGACTATGGATAGTACAATGATAATTATTGCCGCAATAGTTGGGCTGGCAATCGGTTTTGCAATAGCAAAATTTTTGGAAAAAGGGAAAGCCTCTAAAACCATAATAAATGCAAAGAAAGATGCTGAGCGCATTATAAAGGAAGCTAATAAGGAAGGGGAAAGCATTAAGAAGGAAAAAATATTACAGGCCAAAGAAAAGTTTTTAGAACTAAAGGCCGAACATGAAAAAGTAATTTACGGGAAGGACAAAAAAATTAGCGAGGCGGAAAAGCGTACGCGAGATAAGGAATCTCAAGTGAGTAGCGAGCTTGCCAAAAACAAGCAAATGAACTCACAATTAGACGGAAAACTAAAGGAAGTAGAGCAGAAAAGGGCCTTGTTTGAAAAAAGACACGAAGAACTGGACAAGATGCATAAAAGCCAAGTTCAGCAACTAGAGGTCATATCTGGACTTTCTGCAGATGAAGCTAAAAATCAATTGGTGGAAAGCCTTAAGGAGACTGCCAAGTCAGACGCTATGGCCTTTATACAATCTACGGTAGAAGAATCCAAACTTACCGCCCAACAAGAAGCCCGTAAGATCATTATCAATACCATTCAACGAATTGGTACGGAAGAAGCAGTAGAGAACTGTGTTTCTGTATTCAATATTGAATCTGATGACGTTAAGGGTAGAATTATTGGTAGGGAAGGTAGGAACATTAGGGCATTGGAGGCGGCTACTGGTGTGGAAATCATTGTTGATGACACTCCTGAAGCTATCATCCTTTCCTGTTTTGATTCTGTACGTAGAGAAGTGGCAAGATTGTCGTTACATAAATTAGTGACAGACGGTAGAATACACCCGGCTAGAATTGAGGAAATCGTTAAGAAGACCGAGAAACAAATAGAGGCGGAAATTGTTGAAATTGGTAAGCGTACGGTTATTGATTTAGGTATTCATGGATTGCACCCTGAACTTATACGTGCCGTGGGTAGAATGAAATATCGTTCTTCATATGGCCAAAATTTGTTGCAGCACTCTAGGGAAGTGGCTAAATTGTGTGGTGTTATGGCATCTGAACTTGGTCTTAACCCTAAAATTGCCAAACGAGCAGGTCTATTGCATGATATTGGTAAAGTGCCCAATACTGAAAATGAAGTGGAGACTCCGCATGCTATCCTTGGTATGCAATGGGCGGAGAAATTTGGAGAAAAAGCTGAGGTCTGTAATGCCATTGGAGCCCACCATGATGAAATAGAAATGAAGACTCTTATAGCTCCAATAGTACAGGTCTGTGATGCCATAAGCGGTGCTAGGCCAGGTGCTAGAAGACAGGTATTGGATTCGTATATTCAACGTTTAAAAGACTTGGAAGAAATTGCATTTGGTTTTAGCGGGGTGCAGAAAGCCTATGCTATACAGGCAGGTAGAGAATTACGTGTCATTGTTGAAAGTGAAAAGGTTAACGATGATAGGGCTGCACAGCTATCCTTTGAAATTTCTCAAAAGATACAAACGGATATGACATATCCAGGTCAGGTAAAAGTTACTGTAATTAGGGAAACCAGAGCAGTCAACGTGGCCAAATAATATCATATTTACTTCAATAACAAAGCCTCTTATAACAAGAGGCTTTTTTTATGAGATAATTGAAAAATTTAAAGCAGAATTTATAAGCAATATTTAATCATGAATTAAACTTTAATTTTTGCAAGAGAAAATCTAAAAAATACACCTTCTTTATTATTATTACGTTTACCAAGTGTAATTTTACCACCAAGTTTCTCTACTAATGTTTTTATAGTTGTCAGGCCAATACCAGTGTTTTTAACATCAATCGTATGTAGCTTTTCAAACAAACCAAATACTTTTTGCCAGTATTTTTCTGGTATTCCAGGCCCATTGTCTTCGTAAGTAAAGAAGTAATAATCATAATCTTCACTTAAGGATATGTGAATATCAATGTTGGGAGAATTGACAAAATTTAAACTGTTTGAGATTAAATCCCTAAAAATCTGGTTGAAACTGCTAAGTGATTGATTAATATCTATATCACAATTTGTTAGATGTAAATTAACATTGTTTATGTTGATATTTTGGTTTAGTACCTGTTTCAGCATATTTGAAACATTAAATTTTTCTACAATTATTTCTTCATTAGTAATAGAATTGTAATTAATAATTCCATTAATTAATGCCTCCATATACTCTATTCTATTATCTATTATATAAAGGAAATTGGGTATTTCAGTTTCTTTTAAGAAATCACTGTAGTCTTCTTTTATAAAGCCAACAATAGAGTTTATTCCAAGTAGAGGGGTTTTCATATCATGGGCAAGCCGATATGATAAGTGTTTTAACTGATCATTTTTTATACGTAATTCTTCATTGACCAATTTTTGCTGAATATTCTGTTTACGTAATTCTAATTGGGCAATTACTTGATCAGCGAGATCTCTTAAAGATGCTTGTTGTTGTTTTGTAAAATTATGTCTTGGTTTGGTGTCAATAACACAAAGTGTACCAAGTGAAACCCCTTCCTTCGTATTTAAAGGTGCTCCCGCATAAAACTTTACTAAAGGACCACCTGTAACTAACGGGTTGTCAAAAAATCGTTGATCCTTGTTAGCGTCATTTACTATTAATAAGGAGTTTGGATTGTTTATAGCATGTGCACAAAAGGCTAAATCCCTGGGAGTTTCTGAAGATTCAATACCATAATGAGATTTAAACCACTGTCTATCTTCATCTATTAACGAAACAAGTGCCATAGGTGTATTACAAAGATCAGCAGCAATACGTGTTATAGCATCGTATTCTTTTTCTTCTAAGGTGTCAAGAATATTAAAACTGTTTAATACACTTAATCGTTTTTGTTCGTTTATTGGTATTTCTGGTTTTACCATTAGTTGGGTGTAATTTTTACTTAAACTTTATATAGTAGGTTTTTTCCTACTTATAACGATTATGTAACTCGTTTATTATACCCGTTCCTTTATGTTTACTCCTGAGGCTGAACTTCTTCTGTTGACTCGCCTTCTTCTTCATCTTCTTTGAGTAAATTATTTTTTAAAATATTCAGCTTTTTCAATTTTGCCTTCCATGCGGCTAAGGACTCTTTATGTTCATTAACACGCTTTATGACATCTTGCACCAACGGATTACTTTCTGATGCATTTGAGAAAAATTCCAAATTATTCTCCAACTGCCTTATTTCACTTTTACTTTCGTCTATTTTCTTTCTAATAAAAGCACGTTCATTTTGGATGGCCAGTTCTTGATTGTCCGTTGTTTTAAGCTGTTGAATTTTATTACCATATTTCAACAGTTCAGATTCTTGCTTGCTAACTCCACATTTATTGAACAAGGCATCAATTATTTTGTCGAATTTTTGGTTAATGTTCTTTTTCTTGAACGGAACTTTACCAATTTTTTTCCATTCTTCTGTAAATTCCTTAATAGCTGCGAGGTCCTTTTCTTTTTCGCCGCTCAATTTAAAATCCTTTAGACGCTCAATACAGGCATCTTTTTTCTTGTAATTTTCTTCTTCTTCCTTAAATGCATCATTCTTAAGTGCATTTAATCTGTCAAAATAATGGTTACAGGCATTTTTAAAATCCTTCCAAATTTTATCGGAATACTTACGCGGAACATGGCCTATCTTTTTCCATTGGCTTTGTATACGCTTCATTTCTGAGGTGGTTACATCCCAATTCTCACTATCTTTTAAAGATATAGCCAAATCAAGGAGCTCCCTTTTCTTTTGCAGGTTTTCCTGTTGTTCTTTTTTTAAGTTTTTGTAAAAGGCATTTTTATTTTGGTTGAATTCACGTACTGCGCTTTTAAACGCATTCCATGTTTTGGAATTCACCTTTTGGGGAACTTGGCCGGCCTTAAAGAATGTCTCCCTTAATTCCTCAATCTTTTTTATTTGTTGCTGCAAAGTTCCATGATTGGAAGAAACAGAAGATGCTATTTCCTTTATTTCTTCTATGATGGCATTCTTGCGCTCTAAATTTTCTTCCTTGATTTGATCAAGGTTCTTAAAATAGTCCTGTCTTCTTTCATGAATAGTTTTGGTAGCCGCGCTAAAGCGGTTCCAGATTTCCTCCCGATGCTCTTTGCCAACCGGTCCCAAATCTTCTTTCCAGATTTTATGTAATACTTGTAATTCCCTAAAGGCCCTATTTAAATCTGGTTCTTTGGCAAGTTCTTCAGCTCTTGTGACTATTTTGCTTTTTTCTTCCAGATTGTGCTTAAAATCAAGATCCCTTAATTCCCGGTTGATATTTAAGAAATCATAAAAAATTTCAATGTGGTGGTGATACGTTTTCCAAACATTGTTGTAATTCGCCTTAGGTATAGGACCCGCGTGCCTCCATTTGGCCTGTATATCCTTAAAGTTGTTGTAGGTTGTATTAATATCCTCCTCAACATTTACCAAAGCCTTTAATTGTTCTATTAAATCTAACCGATAGGCGAGATTTTCTTTATGGCTTTTTTCTAAGCTTTTGTAATACTGATTTCTTTTCTCCCTATATTCTGCATACACTTCGTTGAATTGTCTTTTGTCAACGGAGTTGTACCTAAAGTCAATTTCATTTCCACCATTGGCTATGAATTCTTCCTTTTTTTCTTCTATAAATTCATCGAACTTTTGGTTGAATTCATCTTTAATGGAATCTACATGTTTACGTATGGCCTGTACCTTTTCATTTTTAACTAAGCGTTGCAGTTCCCCAACCAGGTTTTCCATATTCATTTCATGATAATCCGGCATAGGTATTTCATGTCTTTTTACGGTATCTTCATCTTCCGCGTCCTCTGCATTGGACTCATCTATTTCATCTATGGCATCAGGTTCTTTTGCGGCTGAATCTAAAGATTCTTCCGTTTTTTGCTCTTCTGTAATTTCCTCCTGTACATCTTGACCTTCCGCAACGTTACTTGAAGTATCCGTAGTAGAATTTTCTTCTGTTGATGATTCTGGTAATTGGTGTTCTTTATCCTCGGACATATTCCTTAATTATATGTTTACAAGATAGTGACTACCCCTAGAATTGCAAAGTATTAGCGTCTATTTTTAGTATTGGCCTACGGTGCATTGACAGGCTTTAGGATTGTGTTTTTTTATGCATTTTAGACTATAGAGTTTTTTTCTTTATTAAATATTGTTCCAAATAGACCATGCTTTCTCCGCTTGCAACTCTAACATTCTTAACCCGTTGCAAATACGTGCTCCATTTAATTTACCCGTTTGCAAAAATGCCGTAACCTCCGGGTTATAAATAAGGTCGAACAATAAATGTTTTTGGCCAATACAAGTATAGGGTAAGGCAGGTTTTTCCTCTATATTAGGAAAGGTACCTACAGGAGAACAATTAATGATCAAGGTATGTTTTTCGATAGTATCAACGGTTAACTCATCATATCTAAAACCATTTTTTTTGCCCGACCTTGATACAAATCTATAATCAATTCCCAATTCATCAAGTACAAAAGCTATTGCTTTTGAAGCGCCTCCGGTACCCAATATCAATGCATTGTTGTGGTGAGGTTGTATGTGGGGCAATATGGCGTTTTTAAAACCATAGGCATCCGTATTAAAGCCTGTAAGGCCATTCTCATCAATTTTTATGGTGTTCACCGCTCCAATTTGTTGAGCCGCATGATCCATATGGTCCAAGTAAGGAATAACCTCTTCTTTATAGGGAATGGTTACATTGAGTCCGCTAATTGTATTGTTTTTTGAAAATATTGAAGGAAACATTTCTATGGAATTCAAGTCAAAATTTTCGTAACTATAATTTTCAAGACCTAAATCTTGGAATTTTTTTTTGAAATATCCCCGGGAGAAAGAGTACGAAATATTCTTTCCTACCAAGCCAAATTTATGTTGTTCTGTTTTTTCCATACCAATCTAAAAGTAACAAAATGCTAATACCAATAACGATAAATAATATAGCGGTCCAATTTTCTAAAATGCCCATGTCCGGTAGAAAACGTTCATAGTTCATGATTATCCTTTTTCCATTCGAATCCAATAATACACTGCCATCTTCACCAATTTTATAAATTGTTTTTTTCCAAGGCCATACAACGCCCAAAGAACCAGTAATAAAACCTAATATGGTGGCAGTTGTAATATGTTTATAATGTTTTAGGACAAAACTTAATACATGTGATAATGTTACCAAGCCTGTTGCGGAGCCCAATGTAAACACCGCTAATATTTTTAAGGTATGCAATCGTTCACTATTAGAAGTGAAGCTAAAATCACCAACAATTATTTCTGAAAAAGTATCATACAGAGCATTTACGGAATCTACTAAAAGCAGCACATAATTGCCCAAGAGAATTAATATAAAAGAACCCGAAAGTCCTGGTAAGGTCATGCCGGATACACTGATCATACCGCATAGAAATATGAATATTAAATTGTCGTTTTCCTTTGCCGGACTCAAAAAACTAATGGCTACACCAATACCTAATCCTATGAGTGCAGCGGTAAAGGTCTTCTTTTTCCAATAATCAAAATCCTTACCTATATAATAGATAGAACCTAATATCATACCAAAAAAAGTGGACCAGACCAGTAATTCTTTTTTGACCAAAAAATAATCCAGTAGTTTGGATATGCTGAAATAACTTATGAGCATACCAAAGATCAACAGGGTTAAAAAGGGTCCGTTTATATATCTATAAAAGCTTTTAAATCTTCCGCCGATCAATAATTTGAACGCCTTTGCATTGATTTTTTGAAGCGAGTATATAAATTCCTCGTAAAACCCTCCGACAAAGGCAACGATGCCCCCAGATACGCCGGGTACTTTGTTGGCTGTACCCATGCATAATCCTTTTATGACCAAGAAAATTTTATCGGTTAAGGATCTGGGATGGTTCATGTAGTTTTATTGCTTACTTCTTAGAAGCTGATTTTTCCAATATAAAAATAAGGGAAAAACCTATGATAGCAGCTACAATTGCAAAGGTTAAATGATTATCGCCCGTAAAAGAAAATGGCGATATGTTTTCATCTATAATAATCTCCTTTTTGCCAATCTGTATAACCTCGGTAATGTTTTTCCAAGGCCATATTTTGTTCAATGAACCTAGTATAAAACCTGTTAAAATGGCTAGAGTAGCATCTTTGTAGTTGGTGAACATCCATTTTAAGATTCTTGCAAAACTCAAAATACCAAAAATTACCCCTGCGGCGAAGGCTGTTACTATGGCGAGGTCCTTATCGTTTACCGCTTCTAGCACTGTTTTGTAAGAGCCGAGCAATACTAAAATAAAAGATCCGGATATACCTGGTAAGACCATTGCACAAATGGCTATGGCGCCGGATAGAAATATAAATGGTAGGCTACCCGTACTTGTTGATGGTGGTAGCGTAGTAATATAGAAGGCGGATACGGTTCCTAAAATGAACAGCGCTATAGCCAGTATACCCCATCTTTTGATTGATTTTGCAACAAATAGTACACTTGCCAGAACCAACCCGAAGAAAAATGCCCAAGTAGGTATGGGGTGGGTATCCAGAAGCCAGGAAATTACTTTTGAAAGTGAGAGTATACTAATAAGCATTCCCAAACAAAGAGCTACTAAAAAATTTCCGTTCAATTTGTCCCAAAAGGTGGCAAAACCTTTTTCCCTAAACAATTTTAATGTCGTTAAATTAACGTTGTTGATTGAGGTTATGAATTCTTCATATATTCCTGTAACAAAAGCTATGGTTCCTCCCGATACCCCGGGTACCAGTTCCGCAATGCCCATGGCCATGCCTTTAAGGCTAATAAATATGTAATCTATTGGTTTTCTATTTTCCATGAAATGTAGAACCCGTTCTAAGAGGCTTTATTGTATTTGTTTACAATTTTCTGGGTCCATTCAGAATTGCCAAATTCAGGAAATTTTTCTTTGAACAGATGAAGCTTTTTTTGATTTTTGTCAATCTTTAGCGCATCCATTAAAGTTATTCTGGCATTGATCAAATCATTGGCCATACATTGTAATCCTACAGATTTATATAAAAGCTTAAGATTGTCAGGATAAAATTCCCTTCCCTGTGCCAGAATTTCTATTGCGGCATGGGTTTCCCCATTTATATGCACCACGTCTGCCCATTTCAACCACGTATCCAATTCATAATTACCTAAATCCACGGTTTGTTTAAAGGCAAAATCTGCTTGGTCATAATTTTTGAGCGCTGTATGAATCTGTGCACACTTTTTCCAGTATAGTGGGTTTTCCCCATCTATGTTAAGTGCTTTGTTGATGTAAAAAACTGCCTTTTCAAAGTCTTTAATATTGTAATAAAGATTGGTAATGGCCAACCATCCTTTATCCAATAACGGATCTTCATGTACCGTTTGGTAAAAGTAATATTTGGCCATTTCAATATCTTTTAGCTTTTCATAGCATTTTCCTATTCTTAAGAATGCATGAGAGGTGGGATCTTCAATAGATATTGTGGTCTCATAATTTTCTATGGCCTCTTTATGTCTACCTAATTTCTCCAACACCTTTCCTTTTTCAAAATATGCACCTATAAAACTGTCATCTGATATAATGGCAAACTCAAAGGCGGTCAATGCCTCTGCGTACATTTCTATGTACGAATATTGCTTACCTAGTTGGTGCCAAGCTACTTCGCAATACGGATTACTTTCCAAATAGTCGTTCAAGTATATGATGGCCCCATCGTAATCTTCCAAAAACTCAAAACAGTAAATTACATTGTAGAGCGATGAATAATCCTGTTCATCATATTCAACACATTTCATAAAGCTTTTCTTAGCTTCTTTAAAATCGTCCATGAACAGATATTCCATTCCAAGTAAGCTATAAATATCAAAACTATTGGTGCTGAAGGCTAGGGCTTGGCGCAATAGTTCAACCGCAGCTTCATGGTTGTCCTGCTTGGAGAAAATATTTGCACGTTGTATATATATTTCTTCGTTTTGGTGGTCTAGCAGTTGCAGTTCATCCAATAAGGCTTCCGCTTTTTCTATTTGATTTTCAAACACCAATACTTCAACTTGAAGCAATTTTAATTCAATTGATGCAGGATGCTGTTGTAACCCTATCTTAATGCCTTTTTTGGCCAAGGAAATTTTCCCGTGGTTTAGATAATGGTGAACAATATCTTCAAAATCCTCCGCATCAAAGAAATAGACATCGTCTGTCTTGAGCATCGATTCAAATTTTGTAATTGGCTTGTCCGGTTTCTCGTTAGATTCTAACGCCATAGGAACTTTTTGGGATTTCTAGATAATTAAAAGTAAGTGTTTGAAGCGTGTTAGGGTAGGTGATAGTGGCTATATTATTAACAAATTAGTTAACAACCTTAAATTACAGCCTATCCAAAATACCTAAAACTATAGTACATCCTTCTTTAATTTCCTCTATGGAAATGGTCAAGGGAGGGGTAATTCTTACTGCCTTATCTTCAAATAATAGCCAGAACAATATTAAATTTTTCTCTTTAGCTTTAAGCACGACGGAGTTGGCCGTATCTGCAGTATCCATTATCAAAGCGAGCATTAATCCTCTTCCGCGTATCTCTTTTATCCTTGGATGGACCAAGTGCTTTCTTAATACTTGTTCTTTGGACAAAGTATCTTTTATTAACGTGGTCTGCAGTAGCTCGTTTAAGGTGGCCAAACTGGCCGATGCTACCACAGGATGTCCTCCAAATGTGGTAATATGCCCCATTTTAGGCCGTTTACTTAGCGTACCCATTATTTTAGGACTTGACACGAAGGCCCCAACGGGCATACCCGATGCCATTCCCTTACCAATGACCAATATATCCGGTACACAATTGTAATGTTCAAAAGCAAATAGTTTACCGGTTCGTCCAAAACCAGGCTGTATCTCATCCAGTATCAATAACGCACCTGTTTCATCACAACGTTTTCTTACCTTTTCCAAATACCGGTTTTGGGGTTCAATAAATCCGGCACCACCTTGTATGGTCTCCAAAATTACACACGCCGTCCTGGTGGTAATTTTATTTAATTCCTTTTCATTATTGAAGGTTATGTGATACACGTCTGGGAGCAATGGCCTAAACACACTTTTGCGTTCCTCAAAATCCATTAAGCTTAAGCTTCCCATCGTATTGCCGTGATACGCGTTCCTTGCGGATATTATCTGTGATCTCCCCGTATACCTCCTTGCCAATTTTAAAGCTCCCTCAATTGCTTCCGTTCCTGAATTTACCAGATAAGTAACCTCCAAGGGCTGGGGCAATTGTGCAGCCAATAACTTTACATAGTCCGTTGCGGGGGATTGCGCATATTCACCATAGACCATTACATGCATGTATTTTGCAGCTTGTTTCTGTACGGCCTCTACCACGTTAGGATTACTGTGCCCCAAGGTACAGGCAGAAACCCCTGCAACAAAATCTAAATGTGCGTTACCGGCAGTATCATAAATATAGCTACCACTGGCATGTGAAATTTCCATCCCTAAAGGGTAGGGTGAGGTTTGTGCCTGATATTTTAAAAAGTCCTTGGTCATGGGAACTATTTAATTCACCTTCTTTTTGGTTGCCTTTGCTTTTGGGTCTATGGCATTGTCCGTTTTGATCTTATTAACGGGGTCAGACTCATTTTGACTGCGCTGCTGTTCTTCTGCATCTATGTCAATAGGATTGTCTATTCCTTGAATGACCACCAGTTCCAAATTATTGTCGTCCTCGTCAAAAATATCCTCCTTGGTCAAAATACGCTCATCTCCCCGCCACACAAATCCTTTTAATATCCTGCTATTTTCGGGCAGGTCCTTTTCGGGAAATATATCACCATCAGGATCCGTGAAAAAAGTAAGGTTTTCTATATCGTTCTCTTCCATGGTTATCCTAATCTTGCTACATACCGTTTTATCTATCCCAATAAGTTCATCATCATCATTATACATGTAGTAGACCACCTCCGTATTTTGAACCAGATCAATTAATTTTAATTCGTTTTCTATGAACTTGCCAAATAGGTTAATGCCCTTTGCCTGGTTATAACCAGTCATGCTAACACTATCCAAAGAGATTATAAAGGCATTTCTTAATACTTTTAAGGAATCGAGTTTTTCAGTTTTTAGATTGGATTTTAAATGGATGCTATCTCCTGTCATTTGATTGGCACCGTTCCATATAACCGGATTCTTGATCAATTGGGTGATACCTGTCTTTTGCTCCGAGTGTATGCTATCGCACTTACCGCTCAAATCCGTCTTATAGAATTTGGCATTTCTAAATGCCCTGAGCAAGCGTTCTTCAGGTTTGCCGGTAACCATCAAAGTGTCTCCATGTACATAGAGCGAGTCTTGTTGCTGTACTGAAATAGATACCGCTCTTCTGGTCGCAAATACAGAGTCTTTTGCTTTATGTACCTCTGCATAATGTGCCCTTATGATACCCTTGTTAATGGTATCCGTTACGGTAATATTATTGGTAGCAGATGCAAATTCATTGGCTTTGTTAAAATAAACGCTATCCCCTTCAATTATTCTATTATTATAATCTATACGTGTATTTTTAATACCATAACCGCTTTCTATTTTGGTATCGTAAAATCCACGTTCACAGTAAATTTTATAGGCTTCCCCTACAATTGTCGAGGGGCCGTACATGTATGCATTTTTAGAGGTAGTGTAATAATCCAACTGTTCGGAATCTAAGGTGTATTCTGGATTTTGAACATGTACGCTATCCAAAAATTGATACTTTTTCAATTCCATGAAGTATTTGCCAATCTTACTGGTCAACGTATTTGCCGAATCAATTACAGTACCATTGTCACGATAAAAGGCCTCTTGTTTTTCCCTGTCAAATCTCAGGGTGTCCGTTTTTAAGGTCATGGAGGCATTTTTTAAAATGACGTTGCCCCATGCTTTTGCCAATTTATCGTCCCCTAGGTAATTGATTTTTTTACTGGTCATTTGAACCGAGTCCCCTTGTTTCAGAATTACATTGCCAATGGCTTCCAAGCGGTTCTCAAGTTGGTAATAAATGGCTACATCGCACCAAAGGTCTGCACCTTGATGTTCAAATTGTACCTGTCGTTCATCTTTGCTGAATATTGAAGCTCCGGGATAGTCTACTTCGTTCTTTGTGAAATTGGCCCCATGAACAATATTAATTTGTTTGGCTTCTTCTTGATCCGCACTATTTTGGGCTAGACCATGATTTGCAAATGCCAAAAGTAATAGGGCGAATAAACCGATAGTTTTCAATCTACTTTTTTTTTCAAAAATAGAACAATTTCCAAGAGCGGATAATACTATTAGTATACATTTAGGAAACGCTTAGGGTATTAGCTCTGGTTTCCTGTTCTTTTTAAACTTTTGTCCAAATCCTGAGTTGTTGGGCATATAGGCTTCGTCTAACACAACGTTTGCACCATCTTCTGGAATAAGATTTTCCTTTCCCAAGGCCCAAAAAATACCGTTCAAAGCAATTTTTCTAGCTTCGGGAATTTTAAAGTCAAAAGGATGGCCAAGAGTTGTGAAGAAAACTCTGGCCTTGATTCCAGAAGAGCCCGTATAACTTTTGGTCCATGCAACGGGGTTATCCAAAGGATACTTGTTCAACTTGCCATCAATTTCATGTTGTGATTTTGTGGAGTGCCCCATAAGAATTGGCTTGCTGTCTCCTTGAAGTTTCCAACCGCCGCCATCAACATGGTATAACCAGGAATATGCCTTAAAATCATTGAACCCCCTTAATATAGGATGTGTTTCCTGTCCTTCCTTGACCGTTACATTGGTTACTTGAAACTTGCCATCATCAAAATGGCCATGGTGTGTTATCCATTGTTGGCCAAATACCTTGGCGGACCATTCCCCGTTAAATACTGTTAGGGAAGAATCTTTCTTGTACATAAACGCATGGGTAGCCGTTCTAAATCCCATAATAGGTTTTCCGGATTCTACATAATCAGTAATATAGGTACGCTCTTCTTTAGGCAGGTTCCTGAATCTTGTAAATATGACCATTAAATCCGCATTTTTCAATGCTTCCAAACCTGCAATATGATCGGTTCTGTTAGGGTCTATAAAACCAAGGCTGTCCAGCGCATATAAAACAGTGACTTTGGCACCTAGCTCACGCTTTGCCAATTTGGCCAGCATTGGCATGGATTCTTCAGAACGGTATTCTTCGTCGCCGGTTACAAAAACAATATGGGGAGGTGGCGCAGTCCCTTCGTCCAATTTTTGTTTCTCTTTCTTATTCTCTCCACAGGCCAATATGAAGGCAATGGCGACCATTGTAAAAACTATTTTATCAAATATGTGTTTCATAGGTGGTGATTGGTCTTTTTTTATTGCATGGGATGTTCTTTCAATAATTCTTCTGGGGTATAAAAAGCTTCTCGGGTCTTAGTTGCTTCCCTAATTTTTTGTACTTGTTCCTTATTTATGACCGAAGCTTTATTGCCAAATGAATTTCTTACATAGGTCAGTACCGCTGCAATTTCCTCATCGGTCAATAATCCCTTGAACGCCATCATGGGTACTTGCCCGTCATAATGGTTGCCCATAATATCCATTGGTCCATAAAGTCCATGCAGGACAAGTTTAATTAGTCTGTCCTGGTCGCCTAAAACCCATTGTTGGCCAACTAAGGTGGGGTATCCGGCTTTTTGGAGTCCACTGCCGCTTTCTTGATGACAGGTTATGCAATACCCTTCTGTTTCATAAATTTTTTTCCCTTTAATGAATATTTTTAAATCTTCATCGTTTAGGTGTGATGCCAAAATTTTTTCATCTGCTTTCTCCAAAAAGTTTCCGGTCAACCTTGTTTCCGCAAAATTGAAAGAATCCAACATCCACTCGTCCAACGGGTGTTGACTTGCTATATCAAGTATTTCCATACCTTCTGCTTGTGGCAACCATGATGCCGCGGTAATTGCTTCAAGTCTCACCCTGCCATGAACATCGGAGGCTGCCTGCATCAATATTTCCTGTGAATTTTCCACTTGGTGGCCCATATACCTAACTACCCTGACCACTGCTGCGCGTACCCTATGATCTTTTGATTTGGATAGCTCCATTAGCAGTTCGGCATCTACCTTGTTCATTCCCCATGAAACCCATAACGCCTCTAATCTGTTATGGTCATAATTTGGGTCATCTTCATCTAGGTTTTTGACCCACTCTTTGGCAGTTTTAAGGACTTCTTCCGTATTTCTTCCCCTTAATTCCCTACGGGTACGGTAACGGGTCCTATATTCCGGTAATTTTAAATTTTCAAATAATTGTGCCAATGATGCACCATTTACCATTGCCGGTTGTACCAATGGTCTAGATGGGTAGGTTATCCTATATATTCTGCCATGAACATGGTCGCGCAAAGGGTCACGAGCGTTGTGTTGCATATGGCCTATAAGCACATTGTGCCAATCTACGACATACAATGACCCGTCTGGGGCAAACTCCATTTCCACGGGTCTAAAGTTGGGATCCGTACTTGTAATCAAGTCTTGACGATGTTTGGTTTTGTACCCCGTACCGTCCTCCATCATCTCATGTTGTTTTAGTCCTAAAAATCCTATGGAGTTTGCCAATAGCATATCACCTTGGACATCATCCGGAAAATGTCTGCTTGAAATAAACTCCATACCTGATGTGGGTCTAACCCTATGCTCCTTTTCTATCAATTCTTCTGTCAAGGGCGAAAAGACGCCATATATTGGTTTTAGGGAACTTGGCATCATCCAATTAACTTTTGGGCCCGAAGTATGCAAAAAGAAATCTTGCCCCCATTCATCAAAAGCAATGCCCCAAGGGTTGGGTATGGCTACCTGTAATGTACGTTCCAATTTTTTACGTTGCGGATTATATCTGTAAAAACCACCATTGGTGGCGCGTACGGGCCCGTAGGATGTTTCTACATTGGTGTGAAGAAAAATACCTTCAGACATATAGAATGCGCCAGAGGGGTCTGCGCAAAATGCAGAAATGGCATGGTGGGTATCATGATCGTCAAAACCGCTTAAAACAATTTCTATTTTATCTGCTTTGTCATCACCATCGGTGTCCGTAAATAACTTGAGGTTGGTGCCTTGACTAACGTATACGCCTTCCGGTGCAAATTCAAAGCCGATCGGCAAATGTAACTGGTCCGCAAATACCGTTTGTTTATCTGCTTTGCCATCCTTATCGGTATCCTCCAGAATTATTATTTTATCATTTGGTTTAGGATCTCCTGGTTTGTAGTGGGGATAAGAGGGGAGGGTAGCCACCCATAACCTACCTTCGTTATCAAAAGAAATCTGTGCTGGGTTTGCCAAATCTGGAAACTCCTTTTCCGAAGCAAACAGTTCTACTTTGTATCCTTCAGGTACTGTTAGTGTTTCAAGAGCATCCTCACCATACTTGTAATGAACGATATCCTCTTTGTTTCCTAAATTATAATTGGTTTCTACCGGTGGTAGTTTACTTGTTCGTGCATCTGCAGCCTCAATGTCAAAAGATTTATTTTGTACAGAGGACCATATCAATGTATCCCTTACCGAAGTCAATTCCCTTGTTTTTTGTATTTCAAACGGATAATTGTCCGGACCATATGGGGCATGACGTCTTCCGAAAACGTGAACACCATTGGGAATCTTGAAGTCATTATGCCAATAAAAATTTTTCTCGTTTACCGCTTTATTGACTGCTAACCTATAGTCTTCATTGGTAATCTTTTTGTCTCCAGTGAGTTCATTGGCCAAAAAACGGGCAAACACTTCGTAACCGAATTTATTTAGTTGTGATCCATCTATGGTGTAATCTTCTTTTTTTTCCTTAAACCAATTTTTGGACTCCTTAAATACATTGATAAAAGCTACATTCTTCAATGCACAAATTTCTTCCATGGCCTGGGAATATAAATCCAAGTTTTTGTTTTCCTGAATTCCATTGGGTACATCCATATGATCGGAGAGGTCTTCAAAAGCTATAGGGGAAACAATCACCAATTCTGGAGGGGTGGAGCCATTATATGTTTGTTTAAGGGAATGTTCGATAAAAGCATTTAGTTCTGCCTTAAAATTTTCTAAACCTTGGTCCCCCTCAAAAGATTCGTTGAATCCAAAAAAACCTATTACAATATCTGCCTTTAAACGAGCCAACCATTCATCAGGCGTTTCAAATACGCCTTCGCTACCAGAATTTTGGGCCAGTTCATTTTGAAATTTATCGGCTCCTGGAAAAGCCCACGGAGACACTCTGCCTGAATGGGGCCTAAAGCCCGGGGTGTCGCCACCATCGCACATATTTCTTATTAATAAGGAATCCTTAGGATGGCGTAAGTGCATTTCTGTTTCAAAACTACCGTAATTCAACATTCGTGAGCCTAAATTGTTGCCGATTAAAACAATGGAGGAATGTGGTTCAATTGAAATTAAAGGGTCTTTTTTTTTGGTACAACCTATGGCTAAAAGTAAACAGGAAATGCTAATGGTAAGTTTGAAAAGTTGATCGGTTGGTTTGCTTTTCATGGTTTGTTAATTGGTTGAAGTAAATTGTTCTTTAAATATAGATATAAAAAAACCACTCGAAAGTGGTTTTTGTCATTTTGAAACTGTTCATTAAAAATTTCTATAATCTCCTTCTAAAAAAGCATTTGCCTCTTCTTCGGCAAATTTTGCCTTTTCACTGTCCCAATGTAATACTTGATTGGGGAACCTACCTGCAATGACACCTAATAAAATTGTTTCCGTTAAACGTGATGCGTAGGAGAAAGGAGCCGTAGTTTCTCCCGTGCCCAAACAAGCATCAACGAATTGGTGATAATGTTTAGGTCCTTCAGTATCGTAATTACGAACGGGTTTGCCCATATTATTGGCTTTTTCTACCGCTTCTATCTCTGCAGAAATATCCACATATTTTCCATCCACTATCTTTTTGGGGAGCTGCATGAAATGAGGAAGTAGCAATCTGCCTTTGTCACCTATGAACATAGCTCCTTGATCCGGCAACGTTCCTTCACCGGCGGTTTTGGTTTCCAAAGACATTTTGTCCTCTAAGGTATCATCTCCGCTATCACTATTTTTTGAGACATTTTCAGCGCCTGGCAATAATAAATCTTCATGATCTTCTGGGGCTCCTGGCCCATCATACCAAACCCATGTTAGCGTTTCTGCAGTATACTTTGTCTGTGGAAACTCATAGGTAACCTTATTTTTTTGAGGGTAGCCAAATCCGTTTGGTTCCCTGCATTCATTCTTAATGGTCCTTGGTACTTGAAGATCCAAGGCATTGTAAGGTGTATCAAAAATATGAACGCCCATATCCCCTAAAGTACCACATCCATAGTCTACCAATTTTCTCCAGTTTCCTGGATGGTAAAAACCTTCTTTATATGGCCTTTGGGCTGAGGTACCCAGCCATAGGTTCCAGTCCAAAGTCTCTGGTACCGGGTCCTCCCCGGTTGGTTCATCGCCATCATAACCCCAATCTTTGGGTGACCATGCTCGTACGGTATGTACTTTTCCGATTATGCCGGACTGAATTAAAAGTGTAGCTAATTTATAATCATAAAATGAGTGTACCTGAATTCCCATTTGGGTTACTAGGCCTTTTTCCGCTGCCAATTTATTCATTGCCCGCGCTTCGGATACGTAATGGGTCAATGGTTTTTGGCAGTAGACCGGTTTGTCCATTTCCATAGCCATCATAGATGCGGGTGCATGGGTGTGATCAGGAGTGGACACTATTACCGCATCTATTTCGTCGCCCATTTCCTTTAACATGATCCTATAGTCAGAATACGTCTTTGCATTGGGGTGCAGCTCCTTAGCAGCAGCCAAGTTGTTGGCATCTACATCGCACAAAGCGGTAACATCTACTTTTTGGTGCGATGATATTGCTTTTAGGTCTTCCGCACCCATATTGCCAACACCTATATGTGCGGTGCGCAAACGTTTTGGTTTGGCCTTAGAGGCTTCGTTTTTGCACGACCAAAGTCCTGATGGCAATAATACAAACGTGGACAATGCAGCTGCATTTTTGATAAAATCTCTTTTGTTCATTGGTAGTTGGTTATAATTTTTTGATTTTAATGTTCCGGAACCAAATTGGACTCGAATGATCCTGTAGTCCTATGAAACCGGTCTTGTATTTTCCGTAATCTTCACTATTTTTCCATTTGTCGGAATTTTTTTTCTCGTACCAGGCATCGTCCCATGGAACAAAAGATACTACTTTTTTGCCGTTCAGCCAGTGTTCTACCTGATTGGGCGTAAAGATTATTCTAGTAGTGTTCCATGTTCCTACTGGGTTAAGGATTTTACCATTTGGATCTGCTGCATGCATGGCATAATCCGACCCTGTTTGTTGTAGAGGTTTCAGCTCCTCTGGTTTGTCCGTATAGCCCAAACTTAGATTGTACGCTGTTAGGTCATGTATGCTTGCATAATTTTCATCATCGATCAATTGGTATTCCGGAGCTACTTCCGGCGGCGAATCATACCCTTCCTTTAAATGGTAAAAAATGCCGCTATTTCCTCCTTTTGGAAGTTTCCATTCAAGATAAAGTTCAAAATTATCAAACTCTTCCGCTCCATATATGATATCTGTACCTCCTGTATAATCCTGTTCTTTTCCAAGCTCGGTGTCAAAGGTCAATTCTCCGTTCTTAACGATCCACCCCGGTGGCAATTCATCACCATTATAGGCCCGCCAACCTTTTGTAGTCTTACCGTCAAACAAGGGTATCCATTCTTCTTGCGTTTGTTGTACCGTATTTTCTTCTTGACCTTCAGGTTTGTTCTTTTCTGTTTTACAGGATGTGATAAGTAAAATTACAGATAAGATAGTTGGGTACGTTAATTTTTTCATAAGTCGCTATTATTTTAACATCGTTGTTGGTAAAAAGCACATTATGGAAAGTACAAAAAAAAAGAATGGCGATAAAGGTATTTCCCTATATCGCCATTCTTTAAAGTTGAACAACCTCTATGGGTCGCTGAAAGTTTATCTATGGATCGTCTGTGTCCTATCTGGACCAACGGAGACTATTTTAATGGGTACCTCCAATTCATTTTCCAAGAACAAAATATAGTCCATTAAATTTTTTGGTAATTGATCCGCAGCGGTCATTTTTGTCAAATCCTCTTTCCAACCATTAACTTCTGTATAAACGGGTGTAACGTTTTCCGCTTCAATATTATATGGAAAATGGTCTATTTGCTCTCCTTTGTAATTGTAGGCGGTACACACTTTAAGTTTATCAAAACCACTAAGCACATCGCCCTTCATCATCATGAGTTCCGTTACGCCATTAATGCGTACCGCATATTTTAGGGCTACTAAGTCTAACCATCCACATCTTCTGGGTCTTCCTGTGGTGGCTCCAAATTCATTTCCTACCCGACCCATGGTCTCACCGTCCTCATCAAACAATTCCGTAGGGAAAGGGCCGCTACCAACCCTTGTAGTATATGCCTTGAAGATTCCTTTTACTTCTCCAATTTGGTTTGGAGCTACGCCCAATCCTGTACATGCTCCGGCAGCCGTTGTATTGGATGAGGTTACAAATGGGTAGGTGCCAAAATCAATGTCCAATAAGGATCCCTGTGCACCTTCTGCTAAAATTTTCTTGCCTTGTTTTTGAGCTTGGTACAAATATTCCTCACTGTCAATAAAGGTCAAATCCTTTAGCGCTGCTACTGCCTTAAAGAAATCTGCTTCTAATTCTGCTAGGTCATATTGTATATCCACGTCATAGAAGCTGATCATGGCTTCATGTTTATTGGCCAGGTTTCTGTATTTTTCTTTCCAATCACTTAATTCCAAATCACCTACGCGCATACCATTTCTCCCGGTCTTGTCCATATACGTTGGCCCAATACCTTTAAGAGTAGAACCTATTTTTGCCTTACCTTTTGAAGCTTCCGATGCGGCATCCAATAAACGGTGTGTAGGTAATATTAAATGTGCTTTTCTAGAAATAAGCAACTTGGCATTGATGTCAAGATTGAATTTTTTTAGCGCATCCAATTCCTTTTTAAATATAACCGGGTCTATAACAACCCCGTTACCTACCACGTTTACTGCATTTTTATGAAAAATTCCAGAGGGTATGGTGTGTAACACATGCTTTATACCATCAAATTCAAGCGTGTGGCCTGCATTTGGTCCACCTTGAAAACGAGCAATGATATCATAATTTGCGGTTAATACATCTACGATTTTTCCTTTTCCTTCGTCACCCCATTGTAGGCCCAACAATAAATCTACTGCCATTTAATTTTATATACTAGGTTAGTTATTTTATTTTTTGCCTACCTCTTTGGTGGGCGTATTCTTTGTTCCGTAAAAATATAAGGAGTGTGTGTTGATGGTTATATCAAAAACCTCCTCTATGGTCTTTTTTATAGATTGAATTCTTGGGTCGCAAAATTCCATAACCTCACCGGTATCGGTAAGTATGACATGGTCATGCTGACGGTCAAAATATGATTTTTCATACTGTGCCTGGTTTTTTCCAAATTGGTGTTTGCGTACCAACTTGCAATCTAAAAGAAGTTCAATGGTATTGTATAAGGTAGCCCGGCTAACACGATAGTTCTTGTTCTTCATGTTGATATACAGCGATTCTATATCAAAATGTTCGTCACTTTCATATATTTCCTGAAGTATAGCGTAGCGTTCTGGGGTTTTTCTATGTCCTTTGTCCTCTAAAAAGGTTGTGAAGACATTTTTTACAATTTCTTGATTTTTATCCGAAGACATATTTACTGCATTAATATACAAATGTACAGTTAAATTTTAATTTACTTTTCTAAATTCTGGTTACTTTGTCAATACCGTGTATCTCCTTAAGATTATCGGTCAGTTTTTTAAGGATTGACTTGTTCTTGACCACTACAGTAATCTTGCCTTTGAAGGTGCCCCCGTCCGTACTAAAATTAAGGTTTCGCATATTAACATGCATAATATCCGAAATGACTTCCGTAATGTCATTGATAAGGCCTAGGTTATCTATTCCCGTTAATTCTATATCTGCCTGATATTCTTGTTGAGAGGAATCTATCCATTTTGCGGTAATGATTCTATAGGCGTAATTAGACTGAAGCGATATAGCGTTGGGACAGTTCTTTTTGTGTACTTTAATACCTTCGGATACACTGACAAAACCAAAAACACTATCACCTGGTATAGGATTACAGCACTGGGATAATTTGTATTCCAGTTTTTCCTCTTCCTTGCCAAAAACCAGCATATCATATTTAGACGTAATTTCATCTTTATTGATATCCTCAGGAGCTGGCGTACGGCGCATTCTGTTTTTAAAGAAACTGATAAATGCATTGTTGTAAGAAGATGCAAAATCCTTTAACATGGTGTTGTCTATAGAACCAATACCCACCCTGTAAAATAAATCTAGACTGGTCTTTAATTTGAAATAGGTCACCATTTTGTTGATGGAGTCCTCGTTCAAATTAATTTTTTGGGACTTTAACTTTCTTCTTAATATTTCTTTTCCTTCTTCTGCAACGGATTTTTTCTCTTCCCTTAATACAGATTTTATTTTTGCCCTGGCCCTGGCCGTTGTGGCATAGTCCAACCAGTTTTGATTGGGCCTGGCCTGTTCTGAAGTTATAATTTCTACTTGGTCGCCACTTTGTAGCGTGGTGTTTAAAGGAACCAATTTTCCGTTCACTTTTGCACCCCTTGTACGCATACCTACCTCGGTATGTATGTTAAAGGAAAAATCTAACGGTGTAGCACCTTTTGGTAAGGATTTTAAATCCCCTTTAGGGGTAAATACAAAAATTTCCTTGGAGTAGAGGTTGAGTTTAAATTCCTCCACAAAATCCACTGCATTTGTATTTGCATTTTCCAAAGCTTCCTGAAGTTTGTTCAACCAGACTTCAATACCTTGTTCTTTTTGGTTGCCATGCTTATATTTAAAATGGGCCGCATATCCTTTTTCTGCAATTTCATGCATGCGCTCACTTCTTATCTGTACTTCAACCCATTTGCCCTGAGGCCCCATTACCGTTATATGCAGAGCTTCGTAACCTGTGGACTTTGGAGAGGAAATCCAATCACGAAGACGTACGGGATTAGGTGTAAAGTGGTCCGTAACAATGGAATATATTTTCCAGGCCAAGAATTTTTCATTCTGCGCATCTGACTCATAGATGATTCTTATGGCGAACTTATCATAGATTTCTTCATATGTGACATTTTGCGCCAACATCTTTCTTCTCATTGAAAAGATAGATTTCATTCTACCTTTTATAATGTAGTTTAAGCCTTCTTTTTTTAATGAATTGTCTATTGTAGCGGAAAATGCATCTATATACGCCTGTTGTTCCTCCTTGCTTTCCTCAATTTTATCCTTTATGGAATTATATACTTCTGGCTCTGTGTACTTAAGGCTCAGATCCTCCAGTTCGGTCTTTATATTATAGAGGCCGATCCTGTGGGCCAACGGGGCGTATATGTATAAGGTTTCAGACGCTATTTTAACCTGTTTATGCTCCGGCATGGAGTCCATGGTAAGCATGTTATGGTAACGGTCGGCTATCTTTATGATAATAACACGAACATCATCATTTAAGGTCAGCAGCATTTTTCTAAAATTCTCCGCTTGTTGAGAGATGTTCATCTCCTTTTTTAAATGGGCAATTTTAGTAAGCCCATCAACAATACGTGCCACGGTCTCACCGAACATACGGTCTAGGTCGTCCAAAGTATATTCTGTATCCTCAACTACATCGTGTAAAAGGGCAGAGGCAATGGATACGGCATCTAGACCTATCTCGGATGCTACGATCTTAGCAACTGCTATTGGGTGGAAGATATAAGCTTCGCCAGATTTTCTTCTTTGGTTTTTGTGCGCGTCAACAGCTACCTCAAAAGCACTTCGTATTAAAGTTTTGTCCTCATCTGTTAAGGTTTGGTAACTAATACGTAAAAGTTCCTTATACTCTTGAGCTATAAGCTTGTTTTCCTTTTCTATCGCTGCCTGTGTCATACTAGATTAAAATTAAGATAATCTTAAATGATGAACAACAAAAATTATGCCTTTAAATTACGTATGCGGTCAATTAGCGGTGGGTGGGAATAATGCATAAAAACATAGGCCGGATGAGGGGTCAGGTTGCTCAAACTGTTTTTTGATAATTTCTTTAGGGAAGTTACCAACGGCGTTGCGGCATAAGTGTTCTTTGCATAATCATCTGCTTGGTATTCAAATTTTCGGGAAAAATAATTCATTAACAGCCCCGTAAGTTCTGAAACCGGACTGTATAGTATACCAAAACCAATTAGAGCGGCGTGAAAGCTGGGTCTATCTACACCTATAGCTAAAGATAGTTCAGGATTATTAATGAACAATGATAGCAAAAACAGCATTAAGCCGGTAAGTAAAATGGAAGATGCCAAATTAAAAATAATGTGCTTGCGTTTGTAATGGCCCACTTCATGTGCCAAAACGGCAACTATTTCTTCCTCTTCCAAATCATTGATCAAGGTGTCATATAGGGTCACTCTTTTTTCCTTGCCAAATCCGGAAAAATAAGCGTTGGCCTTTGTAGACCGTTTTGATCCATTGATAACGAATATGTGCTTAAGGTCAAAACCTACATTGGCCGCATAATGTTCTATTTTCTCTTTAAGGCTACCAGCCTCCAAGGGTTCTTGTTTGTTGAATAAAGGAACAATTAATTTGCTGTAAAATAAATTAACGATTAAGGTAAAAAATGCAATGGCAATCCAGGTGTACCACCAGAAATTTGTGCCTACGGTCTGAAAAAACCATATGATCAACGCTAAAATACCACCACCAACAATTAAAGTTAGTGCCCATTGCTTTATTTTGTCCAAGATAAAGGTGTTATGTGTTGTTTTGTTGAACCCAAATTTTTCTTCAATGACAAATGTTTGGTAATAGGTAAACGGTATATTGATGATATCACTGCCCAATAAAATAATTCCAAAAAATAGTAAGGCCTGGCCAATAGGGTGGTCTGTACTATTTTGGGCAATTTGGTCTACCCAATTAAATCCTCCAAAAACTATAAACCCAAGTATAAGTGCCAATGAAAAGGTAGAGGTCAAAATCCCAAATCTGTAATTGGTGAGCTTATAAGCTTGGGATTTTTCATATTCCTTAATATTGTAAACATCCTCCAAATCTTTTGGAACAGGGTCTTTGAATTTTTGGGCGTTCAGAAAATTTAATGCAGTGGCCAATAAAAACTCGGCAACCAAGATAATTAGGATACAATAAAAAACGAAGGTGCTATCCATAAAAAATGCTATTGGTTTTTTGTTTAATGGTTAACGGGTTAACGCCCAAGTTTTTGCTGTCTTTTGACCTCAAAGATAAGTATTGCCGCTGATACCGAAACGTTCATGGAGTCTATTTCTCCTTCCATTGGTATTATAATATTTTGAGTTGAATTGGAAAGCCATTCCTTGCTAAGTCCATCATGTTCGGTGCCGACCACTATAGCTGTAGGGCCGGTATAGTTTATTGAGGTGTATTCTTTTGATGCGGTCAATGCGGCACAGAAAATGCCAAACCGTTCCTGTTGTAAATAGGAAATAATTTCTTGTGTGCTTCCTGTCTTGATTGTCCTTGAAAATACGCATCCAACGCTTGATCGTATAATGTTGGGATTATATAGGTCCGTTTTTGGATTTGCAATAAAAACGGCGTCTAAATTGGCAGCATCTGCCGTTCTTAACAACGCACCTATATTTCCTGGTTTTTCAGGGGCCTCAGCAACAAGGATAAGCGGATTGGGTTTGTTGAACGCTAAAGTGGACAAGGTATGGTCTTTTCCTTTTGCAATGGCCAAAATACCTTCTGTAGTATCTCTATAAGCTAGTTTTTTATAGATTTCATGACTAACGGAAATTATTTTATTTTCAGGAAAATCTTTTAAAAGGCTATTGCCATCGCTGTTCTCAAAAATATCAGCACAATAAAAAATGGTCGTAATTTCATATTCGGCCTTAATGGCAATGCTCAATTCACGCAGTCCCTCTAATAAAAAGAGTCCTGTCTTTTTGCGTTCCCTAGCCTTATCCTTTAATAAAACAGCCTTTTTGATTAAAGGGTTTTGGGCGCTACTTATATGTTTATGTTCGTGCATTAGGTACAAAAGTAATCTAATCTGTTAAGTAGGCTAAATAATATCGACCAAGAGAATTCAAATTAACCTAAGAAAATATGAAGAAATACATTTTAGGGTGCTTGCTAGTATCATTTGCCTTTTCGTGCAAGGAAGCTCCAAAAAAAGAGGAGATTATAGACACCGCGGCCCAAACAGAAGAACAAATTACCTTAAATACCTATCCGCAAGATTTTTTTAAGGTATTGAATGCACACGGTGGGTTGGATAATTAAAAACAGTATAAAACCTTACGTTTTGATTTACCAAAACCGGCTAGTGTAGAAACCCATATAGTTGACCTATACAGAAGGACCGATAAAATCATAGCGGAAACTTACAGTTTAGGTTTTGACGGGAAAGATGTTTGGTTGATGGATGAGGCCGGTTCGTATGAGGGTAAACCTAAGTTTTATCATAATCTAATGTTTTATTTTTATGCCATGCCCTTTGTGCTGGCAGATGAAGGGCTTAATTATGAGGAGATACCTGCATTGGTCGTGGATGGGGTTTCCTATCCGGGATTCCATATTACTTTTAACAACGGTGTAGGTGCCTCATCTAAAGACGAATATTTTCTACACTATGATCCAGAAACTTTTCAAATGAAATGGTTGGGATATACCGTAACCTATTTTAGCGGTATACCATCCAACGAGATCAGCTGGATAGAATATGCACATTGGAATAAAGTAGGAGAGGTACTTTTACCGAGTGCTATTTCCTGGTATTCTACTGAAAACAATAATGTAAAGGACCGGGTGAATACGGTTAAGTTTGAAAATGCCAAACTGTTAAAAAGCGCTGAGCCAACAACATTTTTTGCCAAACCTTCCAATGCAAAGGTGGTGGATTGATTGTGGATCAAATTATTATTATTTAGTTAATAAAGGTGTCATTTTTATGGCACCTTAGTTTTTATAACTAACTTGAAATTCAAATAATTTTGAAGCAGATGAACGTATTGTTTTTTGGAATAGCCAAGGATATTGTTGGTAGTTCGGAAATCTTGTTTTCTGATGAGGAGGCCAAGCCGGCAACGGTTGCCGCGTTAAAAAAGGATTTGATTAAGAATTATCCGGAGTTCTTAAAATTAAAGACCCTTGCCGTGGCCGTTAATAGTGAATATGCCAATGATGATGTAACTTTGAGCGGCAATGATGAAATTGCAATAATACCACCAGTAAGCGGGGGCTAATGAAAAAAGTAGTAGAAATAGTAGATGTTATAGATACCGCTAAGGTGTATACCGAATTGAACCATGTTGAAAGCGGCGGTATTTGCGTTTTTGTGGGTACGGTTCGTGAATTTACAAACCAAGAACAGGTAATTGCCTTGGAGTTCGAAACCTACAGAGAAATGGCCTTAAAGGAAATGGAAAAAATTGTCGATACGGCAATTGAAAAATGGAATCTTAATAAGGTGGTGCTGCGCCATGCAGTGGGGGAGAAAGGAGTGGCAGAGCCTGTAGTAATAGTTGGGGCATCTTCTGCTCATAGGGATGCCTGTTTTGAAGCTTGTAGGTTTTTAATAGATACGCTAAAGGAAACTGTGCCTATTTGGAAAAAGGAGAAATTCAAGAACAAGTCAGTCTGGGTTTCGGCACATCCATAGTTTGTTTTAAAAGGAGTAAGTTTAGAAAGTAGATTAAATGTGTTTGATGTTGAACTTGAATAAGGTAAATGCTAGTAGATAATCATAATAGGACCATTAATTACTTGCGATTGGCCGTTACGGACCGATGTAATTTGCGGTGCAATTATTGTATGCCGGAGGAAGGAATCAATTTTGCCAAAAACGACAAATTGTTCACGATAGATGAATTGGTTCGTTTGAGTTCCCTTATGGTTTCACAAGGTATAGATAAGATCCGTATTACCGGGGGAGAGCCTTTTGTACGAAAAGATTTAATGGTTTTGTTACGCAATTTGGCATCCCTTATAGGTTTAAAAGATATTTCAGTGACCACCAATGCTACCTTAATTGGTCCGTATATAGATGAATTGAAAGAATTGGGCATTAAGAATATAAATGTCAGCATGGATGCCATCAATCGCGAAACTTTTGAACGTATTACGCGTCGCAACCATTATGATGTAGTGTATAATAATATGATACGGCTAATTACCGAAGGGTTCAATGTCCGGATCAATTTTATAGCATTGGATGGTCAGAATGTAGAGGATATTATTCCTATGTTAGAACTTACCAAACATTATAACGTGTCGGTTCGTTTTTTAGAGGAAATGCCGTTCAATGGTGGTTCAAAGGAATTTCAGTCCATAAAATGGGATTTTAGGGCAATTCTTGCGCATATTAAAGAGGCGCATCCTGGCTATTATAAATTGCAATCCCCTAAAACTTCTACCTCCATTAACTATAAAATCCCCGGTTATAAGGGAACTTTTGGCGTCATTCCTTCGTTCAGTAGAACGTTCTGTGGCAGTTGTAACAGGTTACGGATTTCCGCTACGGGTGACGTAATCACCTGTCTATATGCAAAAGCAAGTGCCAATTTAAGGGATATCATGCGGGCGGATGATGTTGAAGCGAACATAAAATCCGCAATTTTACAAGCGGTAGGCAGCAGGGCCAAAACAGGTTTTGAGGCTCAAGAAAAGTATAAGGATGTATTCAGTAATTCAATGACTTCTATAGGAGGATGATGGAAAAAAAGTTATCACACATAGACGAATCTGGTAATGCTACCATGGTAGATGTTTCGCTAAAAGATGTATCTGTGAGGCAAGCTGTAGCCTCCGGTACGGTCACATTTCCCCATACAGTGTTCAAATCCTTGACAGACCAGGATTTTGTAGGTAAAAAAGGGAGTATTGTACAAACGGCGGTAATTGCAGGAATTCAAGGGGTAAAAAAAACAGCAGAACTAATTCCGCTATGCCATCAAATAAACCTTTCTAAAATTAATGTGGAAATAGTTCCGGGTGAGCACCAATTTAAAATAACGTGTACCGTAAAATGTAATGAGAAGACCGGTGTGGAAATGGAAGCGTTGACAGGAGTATCCATTGCCGCACTTACCATATATGATATGTGCAAAGCTTTATCACAGGACATCGTCATCGGTACAATTCAACTGGAACAAAAAACTGGAGGTAAGCATGATTTCCAACGTTAAGCTATACGGATTAGTACTTTCTGGGGGTAAAAGTACAAGAATGGGTAATGATAAGGGGTTGATTACATACCACCAGCTCCCACAACGGGAACATTTATATCAATTGTTGAGTAAAGTTTGTGAACGTACCTTTTTAAGTATACGTAGTGATCAGGAAGAAGAAATTTCCCAGGACTTTGAAACGCTCATAGATCAAGATGAATATAGGGGGCCTTATAACGGTTTACTATCTGCACACGCGGCCTATCCTGAGGCGGCTTGGCTTGTTTTGGCATGTGATCTTCCGTTAATTGATATTAAGGCTCTACAAGAATTGGTTGCAGGTCGCAATACCCAAAAAATAGCAAGTGCTTTTGCCAATGTGGATGACCCCTTACCGGAACCATTGTGTGCTATTTGGGAACCGGAGTCCTT
The DNA here is from genome assembly GCF_007827235.1 of Maribacter sp. MAR_2009_72. Classification (NCBI taxonomy): domain Bacteria; kingdom Pseudomonadati; phylum Bacteroidota; class Flavobacteriia; order Flavobacteriales; family Flavobacteriaceae; genus Maribacter; species Maribacter sp. MAR_2009_72. The sequence continues at coordinate 4,267,528 of NZ_VISB01000001.1, forward strand.
AGAGCAATCCATTGCCTATCTAAATAATGGAAATGGGTCGTGTCCACGTAAATTTTTAATTAATGCAGATATTCATTTAGTGTTCCCAAGAAATAAGGAAGTGTTGTTAAATGCAAATTCCAAGGAAGATTATTCCCAGGCATTGCAAAAATTGGGATTATGAACGATAATAGATACCTACGACAGACAACTTTAAAAGGTTTTGGTAATGAAGGCCAGCAAAAACTAAGGTCGGCAAAGGTCTTGGTTGTAGGTGCTGGGGGGTTGGGGGTTCCTGTCCTTACCTATTTAAATGCAATGGGCGTTGGTACCTTAGGTATTGTTGATAACGATGTGGTTTCCTTATCAAATTTACACCGTCAAGTCCTGTATACGGAAAAAATGGTGGGGCAACCAAAGGTGTTGGCCGCCAAAAACCAATTGCTTGCGAAAAACTCCGATACTGAAATCATTGTGCATCAAACTTTTTTAACTGTTTTGAACGCTTTACAAATCATTGGTGATTATGATGTGGTCATTGATGCCACGGATAACTTTCCTACAAGATACTTAATCAATGATGCATGTGTTATTTTACACAAACCTTTTGTTTACGGTGCATTACATGGTTTTGAAGGACAGGTAAGTGTATTTAATTATGGGGATGGGCCAACATATCGTTGTTTGTTTCCGGAAATGCCAGGGGCAGATGCCGTACCCAACTGTAATGATCATGGCGTTCTGGGTATAGTACCAGGAATAATTGGTAATCTACAGGCCTTGGAAACCGTTAAGATAATTACTGGAATAGGGGAGGTGCTCTCTGGAGTACTGTTATTGTTTGACGGATTGTCCCAACGTTACCAACGTATGAATTTGAGTTCAAACCCCAAGAATAAAAGCATAATAAAGTTGGAAAAAAGTTATGAATTTGAGTGTGAAATTCCTATTGCATCCATAGAGGCCAAGAATTTTCAACAAATATATACGCCTGGCAGTACAGAGTTGGTAGATGTAAGAACTATTAAGGAGTTTTCAAGACAACATATAGCAGGGGCAAAACATATTCCTTTGAGCGAGCTTAAGGAAAGGGCAAATGAAATTGATTTGAGAGCACCTGTATATATAATATGCCAGTCTGGAGTACGTAGTAAAAAAGCGATCACTCTACTTCGTGAACTTTTTCCATCCAATGAATTTGTCAATGTTTTGGGTGGAATGAACCATATAGATGTATATGCTCTTACCGATTGATGAATTAGCACTTTTGTGTATCGGGTTTTTTATGATTGCCACATTGTATTCCTCCGTAGGTTTTGGTGGGGGCTCAAGTTATCTAGCATTTTTGACCCTTTTCTTATCCAGTTTTTTTGCAATTAGGTCAATAGCCTTGGTGTGTAATTTGGTAGTAGTATCTGGAAGTACCTATTTATATTTTAAAAATGGCCACGCCAAATTAAAGGATTTTCTACCTTTTGTAGTCGCAAGTATACCCTTGGCGTTTTTAGGTGCGTCGTTTCGGTTAAAAGAACATATATTTTTTATCATTTTAGGAAGTGCGCTAATTCTGTCGGCAATTTCTTTGGCGTTACAGACATTTAATTTGAACAATACCGCTGAGACCAAGGCATATCCTAATTATCTAAGCTACCTACTTGGATCGGGTATTGGTTTCCTGTCTGGATTGGTAGGCATTGGTGGGGGTATTTTCCTGGCCCCGGTACTAAATCATATAAAATGGGACAAAGCCATTAAAATTGCGGCATTGGCCAGTTTTTTCATTTTGGTAAATTCAATTTCCGGTTTGTTTGGGTTAGTGGCAAGCAATGCATTATCATTACCTTGGCGCGAAACCATTTGCTTGGTAATAGCTGTTCTTTTAGGGGGGCAGTTGGGTATTCGTATCAGTTTAAAAAAATTATCTGCCAAAGGCATAAAAAGGGTTACGTCATTACTGGTTTTGTTGGTAGGTATTCGTGTGTTATTGGTAAATGGTCTAGGAGTCTTTTAATTTCTTACCTTTTCCTAAGGTAATTTTTATCTTTATGATATGATTTCATTTGATCAGGCCTATACTCATGTATTGGAACATACTTTGGATTTGGGTGTTGAAGTGGTTCCACTTATGCAAAGCCTGCAGAGGGTTTTAGCAGAGGATATTTGTGCGGATAGGGATTTTCCACCTTTTGACCGTGCCACAAAGGACGGGATAGCTATTAATTATTCTGACCACATTAATACGGACCATATCTTTCAAATTGAAGGAGTAGCTGCAGCTGGTGCACCACAACAAGTTTTAAGTACTGTGGGTAATTGCGTAGAAGTTATGACCGGAGCGGTGGTGCCCCAAAATACCGATACGGTGATTATGTACGAACACATATCCATAACCGATAACGTAGCGGTAATCAATGAAAAGGTTACCAAAGGGCAAAACATACATTATAAAGGAAGCGATGAAAAAGCTGGGGCTGTTCTATTGACAAAAGGTATTAAGATTACGGCTGCGGAAATAGGGGTAATGGCAACTGTGGGCAAATCATATGTAACGGTAAAGGCAAACCCAAAAATCACTACGATAGCTACAGGTAATGAACTAGTAGAGGTTGATGCAGTACCGTTACCACATCAAATACGGAAATCCAATACCATAACCTTGGAGGCCGCTTTGCAAACAAGGGCTATACCTACTAATTCCCTACATCTTATAGATAATAAGGAGGCACTGTCTAAATCACTTCAAACAGCATTGGAACAAAATGATGTGTTGTTACTGAGTGGGGGTGTTTCTAAAGGAAAATTTGATTTTATCCCTGAGGTTATGGAATCCCTGGGAGTGGAAAAGGTTTTTCATAGGGTTGCTCAAAGACCAGGAAAACCATTTTGGTTCGGTGTGCATAAAGAACTGAAAACGGTCATATTTTCTTTTCCAGGAAACCCGGTTTCCACATTTGCCAATTTTCATGTCTATTTTTTACCTTGGCTTCATAAATGTTGGAATATCCCAGTTGCCAACCAATATATTAAGCTTTCCGGGGAAATACATATAAAGCCACCTTTAACACGTTTTATTCAAGTATGTACAAAAAGAGAAAAAGGGGGTATTTATGCAGTGCCAATTAGTGAAAATGGATCGGGAGATTTGTTAAGCCTATCCAAATCTAACGGATTTATTTGTTTGCAACCAAGAGAGAAAGGGTATGGTTCAGGAGAATTGGTGCCGTTTATTAGTACGAAATAATTAACCATAAATATATACATATGAATACCATCTTAAGAAATATTTTAGCGGTCGTTGCCGGACTTATAGTGGGCAGTATAGTGAATATGGGCATCGTTATGATAAGCGGTTCCGTCATTCCTCCTCCAGAAGGGGGAGATATAACAACAATGGAGGGTTTAAAATCTACCATTCATTTATTTGAACCAAAGCATTTCCTGTTTCCTTTTCTGGCCCATGCGCTAGGTACATTGGTTGGTGCTTTTGTGGCGGCCAAACTGGCCGGAACCAGAAAATTGTTGATGGCCTTGATCGTAGGGTTTTGTTTTTTAATTGGAGGAACTATTAATATTTCAATGCTGGGTGGACCTTTGTGGTTTAGTGCTCTAGATTTAATAGTAGCATATATTCCCATGGCTTACCTGGGTTGGATACTCTCGGGGAAAAAATAATGCCGAGGATTTATTTGAGCATAAAAAAGCCCACATAACATGTGGGCTTTTAATGTTTAAATATTGTCCGCTATTCAGCTTCGTATTTTTCAGAATACCGTTTCCATAGTTTAGTTTGGTGTGTTTCCAGTGAAACCGACCTGCCATCTATGAAGGCGTGGGTAAGTTGGTTACCTGCCATATCCAAGGCATCTCCTTCAGATATGAACAATGTGGCACTTTTGCCATTTTCCAAAGTACCGTAAGAATCATCAATACCTAAAATTTTTGCTGTATTGCCCGTTAATAATTGCACGGCAACTTCTTTATCAAGTCCTTGCTGCACTACCTGGCCTGCATAGAAAGGTAGATTTCTAGTCTGGAAATTTTCCGCATCTGAATTTTGTATGGCCACAAACAGACCCGCATCTACCAACAGTTTTGGAAGTTTATAAGGTAGGTCATAATCATCATCCTCAAATACGGGCAGATTATGAGTGTACTGAACCATGACCGGGATATTATGACTTTTAAGAAAATCGGTAATTTTATAGGCATGGTAACCGCCCATTAATACAATCTCCTTTACTTTATTGTTCTTTAATGTATTGATCGCATCTATAATTTCTTTTTCCCCATCTGCATAGACATATAATTTTTTAGAACCATCAAACGCTCCTTTCATGGCAGCAAATGCCGGATTCATTTCCTTGGCTGTTCCATCTTCATATACAATGGCATTTTGCATGAAGTCCGTTACTTTTTGCACTTGTTTAGGATAGTCCTTGTTAGGTTGGTAACCAGGTTCTTCACCAGCCCACCAGCGTCCTTGTTTAAACGTATTGGGCCAATGTAGATGTATACCGTCATCTACTTTAATAGCGGCATCTTCCCAATTCCAGGCATCAAATTGAACAATGGATGAGGTGCCGGATATTAATCCGCCTTCAGGTGCAATCTGTGCCAAAAGTACTCCATTGGGGCGCATACTTTCTACCACTTTAGATTCGGCATTGTACGCAATTAAACTGCGTACATGTGGAATGAGTTCCCCTAACTCATCCTTGTCATTAGTGGCCCTTACGGCATCAATTTCCACTAACCCCAAGGTTTTTCCAGGAGCAATAAAACCGGGGTAGACGTGTTTTCCGGTTGCATCTATAATTTTTCCTTTACGGGCAATCCTCATCTTGGAGTCACCTACAAAAGTAATTTTACCATCCTCAAACATGATTAGGGAACTTTCAATGACTTCTCCGTTTCCTAAATGGGCAGTAGCGCCTTCTATAGTTATGGCTTCCGTTTGCTTTGGAGCCGGTGTCTGTTGTGCCGTGGTTTGGAAGAAGATTCCCAAGGCCAGTAGAATATATATATGTTTTTTCATTTTAATGATTTTAAGTTTAGATACAGCTTACTGATGATATGGTTACAGGCTTTCACAGGTAAAATTCTTTTTTATTGATTTTTTTGGACCTTGCATTTTCTTACCGCCCGCTTTTTCCTTGAGCATCATGGTCACCAGTTCATTTCTTTCTTTTTTTATAGCATCTCGCTTTTGCTTGTCCATTTCCAAATCAAAATAAGTAACTCCTTCAATTATCGTTTTTTCTGCTTTGGAATATACGGACAAGGGATTACCGGACCATAGAACCACATCTGCATCCTTGCCTTCTTTAATGCTACCTACGCGATTGTCCAAGTGTAAAAGTTTTGCAGGATTAATGGTTACCATCTTCCAAGCTTCCAATTCTGTCATACCTCCATATTTGATAGTTTTGGCAGCTTCTTGGTTTAATCTTCTCATCATTTCACGATCATCACTATTAATAGCGGTAACTACACCTTGCTTTTGCATAATTGCGGCATTATAGGGAATTGCATCGTTCACCTCATATTTATAAGCCCACCAATCACTAAAGGTACCTGCGCCCACGCCATGTTCGGCCATTTTATCGGCAACTTTATAACCTTCTAGAATATGGGTGAAGGTATTGACCTTGAAACCAAAATGTTCAGCAACCTTCATCATCATATTAATTTCGCTCTGTACATAAGAGTGGCAAGAGATAAAACGTTCCCCATTGATGATTTCTGCCAAGACTTCCATTTCCTCATCATAACGATAAGGTACACCGCTTTTCTTTTTTGTATCATATTCCTTGGCACGCTGAAAATAATTCATCAACATTTGTTCTACACCCATACGTGTCTGTGGAAAACGGGAATAACTTTGCCAATTGCTCTGTTTTACGTTTTCACCCAAGGCAAACTTTATAAATTTGGGTGAATTATCATAGATGAGACCGTCTGCCTCTTCACCCCATTTTAATTTTAATATGGCCGATCTGCCACCTATAGGGTTGGCGGAGCCATGAAGTAACTGTAACGAGGTTACACCACCTGCAAGTGAATGATAGATTCCCATATGCTCCGGGTCTACTACATCTTCCATTTTAACTTCCGCAGAACTATTTTGACCTGCTTCATTTACTGCCAATGCCGCAATATGGCTATGTTCATCTATTATGCCCGCGGTCAAATGTTTTCCCGTAGCATCAATGACCTTTGCACCACCGGCACTTAAATCTTTCCCAATCTTAGTGATCTTACCATTTTTAATAAGTACATCTGTATTTTCTAGAATGCCTGCATCTTCACTGGTCCAAACCGTTGCGTTCTTGAACAACATTGTTTCCTGTTGAGGTTTAACAGCAAATCCATAACCTACATTGGGAAAGGTTACCGGCATAATTTTTACGGATTCTTCCGCTGGGGAATCTTTATCATTTTTTTCCTCAAAGGATTTTGTCTTGTTGGCCGTAAACTGGGTCTGTGTACCGTTTGGTAATATTAATCTGCCGGAAAGATTATCGGTCGTAAGTAGTACGGCACCGGTCATTCTAAACGTATCTTCCTCTTTGGTGGTAAAGGAAACATTTACCCAGTCATTGTCATAGGAAATTTTTGAACTTAACTTTACGGTATCTTGTTTTACTTCAACTTTTGGTTTTGACAGTTCACCCGTAACGGACATGGTATAAGTTTTGCCCTGGACCACCATATCGTAATCTCCACGAATGTCCTTAATATCCATATCATTGATTACATTTTTAGTACCCTGTACCCAATTTTCGTACAATGTGGTGGAAGATTCAAATACATCTCCGGAAGTAATCAAAAAATTGGCCAATGAACCTTTTTTCAAGGATCCTATGATGTTGGATTTCCCTAAGATTTGTGCTGGAACGGTAGTCAGGGCTTCTAATGCCTTTGTTTTTGGCAATCCATATTCAATAGCCTTTGCCAGTTTTTCCTTAAATTTTGCAGGGGACTTTAAATCATGCAATGTTAATGAAAACACAACTCCGTTTTCTGACAGAATTTTGGGGTTGGCAGGTGCTTGGTTCCAATAGCGCATATCACTTAAGGAAACATAGCCTTCTGCATAAGGGTCAGAAACATCATAGGCATCAGGAAAATTTATTGGAATGATATATTTAGCATTGGTCGCCTTTATCTCCGCTATGCGTTCAAATTCGTTTCCACCACCAAGAATGGTGTATTGTATACCATTGGCATCACCAATTTTATCTGCCCGTATATCATTGCCCTTGTCCTTTGCCTCAAATATCTGTACCAGACTTTTATTGGCGTTCAACGCTTCTAATGAAAGGTCCGTAGTAGAGGCATTTCCCTTGGCATACCAATCGGCATCACTATACATTTGTCGCAATAGGGCCAAGGTTCCCATTAAGGAACCGGGATAAGATTGTCTTTTCAAAATACTTTTCTTTAATGAAAAATATTGTGCGGATTCGTCCTCAAGAATTCTGTTGGCATCCGTACCTTCTGAATTAAGTGCAATTAGTACGCCGGTTCCACGTGCTATTCCATCTTGGATATGACTGTTTACCACTCCAAAACCAGCTTCACGTAATTCTTTGGCTTTTTTGTCATCATAAGAAAATTTAGCAATTGCCTTATTTTCCGGCATGATATGGTCGTTCCAATAATAACCTTCCCTAGAAGGTTCATATTGGGCAGAGCGACCGCCGCCCGGTTTTCTTTTGGGTTGTTCTACACCAAATTCTGAATATACATCAATAAAAGAAGGGTAAATGGACTTACCCTTGACATCAATGACGACCGTGTTTTTTGGAAGGTTTACGGATGCTGCCGCATTTACAATTTTTCCATGTTGAATAAGTAAGGTTCCTTTTTCGATAATTTCCGTGGGAGAAACATAAATCTTCGCATTCGTAAAAGCAGTGTAATTATTGTTATTTGCTTTTACTCCTGCATTTTCCGGAAAATACTCTTGTGCAAATAAAGATGTGCTACACCATAAAAGGCATAGGGCCAACGTCAGTTTTTTCATTTTTGTTAGTTTGAATTAGTTGTTTAAAAATACTGGGATTCAATAGTATATCCCGTATTTTTCACTTTTGTTTAACAGTTGTCCAAGCCAAAATTGGAAATCTGTATTTTAATCTTAAATTATTGAACGATGGCTTGGTTTTTAGGATTGTAATTACGGATTTTACAACGTGCGGTCATCTATAACGGATGCTCTTTATGATACGCAATCAATAAAGCTACCACAGCATTGTAACTCTTTATGCCTTGTGCCTGATTATTGGCTTTTAGAAATGTGTTGAATACAGATTTAAACATTGGCTCCAGCGGGTTTTCATAGGAGTTCCAAAAAACCGCCATCTCTTGAAAATTAGTTTTTACGCCTGGGTTTAGACCTAACAGTAATTCATTGAACACTTCAATGTCTCCGCGCCTAACATCGTTTAAGCAATATCCTAGTGCATATGCATAAGCCGCATATTGAAAATAGGGGTCTTTATTTTTGGCCGTGACCAAGTATCCTATAAAATTGGTCTCGTTTTCAGCAGAGTATCCCAATTGATGTCCTATTTCGTGACCGGCAACAATAGGAAATCTAAAATTGGGCAGAAGGCGGTTAACTTGTGCCTCATTGGTGAAAGGGTTTAGGTATCCTGCATAGCCCATATAGGTCAGCCCGGTACTGAACAAGGATGTTTTAATGCTGGGCGTCGTATAGTTTAAGAAAGGGTGAAGGGTTGCCAAATTTTCATAACCTTCCAAGGTTTTTTCAAACATTTGCTGATGGGTATAGGGTACATTGACCGCTATTGTTGAGTCTTTGGTAATGTTGATCTGTGCTTGGTTGGTTTTTTCTATTAATTGCTGGGTAAAAGTGACCAACTGTTGGTAATCCTTGGTTTCGGTCAAATTTAAGGATGTAGACAAGGGTTCCCTATAATAATTTAGTCCCCACATTAAATGAAAGGTAAAATACGCAATTGATAGTACCATGGCCACATCTCTTAAAAATGCAAGTTTGTGTGTTTTGATATGGGAAAAGTACCGGATTAAATAATAGAGGGCACTAAAAATCAAGGCAAAATAAATAATGTCGCCTACGGAAAAAGGTAACCAACCAAATAGGGTCCTGAAGATTTTGGAAACAAACGGATATATACCTTTACTGTAATACATCTCTATCCATTGTGTGTGTTTCCCTAACCATTTTATAATGATTATTTGGGGGATAAGCGAAATGGCTACTGCATCTTTAAACGATATCTTCATTGATTCAAAAATAGCGAAATCCTTTTTCTATCAGTATTTTTGCCATCACTAACTATGAACAAATAATATGAATATTGATCAATTGGAACCAAAATCCGTCTGGAGAAATTTTGTAAATCTGAATGCGGTGCCCAGAGCTTCCAAAAAAGAGGAACAGGTCATTGCCTTTATGATAGATTTTGGCAAACAATTGGGGCTGGAAACCTTCTCAGATGAAATTGGTAACGTGATCATTAGAAAACCCGCTACTTTGGGGGTTGAGAATAGGAAAATGGTTACCCTACAAAGCCATTTGGATATGGTGCATCAGAAAAATACCGATACCCAATTTAATTTTGAAACCCAAGGTATAGAAATGTTCATTGACCAAGAATGGGTAAAAGCCAAGGGAACCACACTAGGAGCGGATAATGGAATGGGCGTTGCCGCTATAATGGCCTTACTGGAGAGCAATACTATTGAACATCCGCCTCTGGAAGCCTTATTTACCATAGATGAGGAAACGGGAATGACCGGAGCGTTTGGATTAAAAGGTGGTGTCCTAAAAGGTGAAATTCTTTTAAACCTTGATACGGAAGAAGATGATGAGATAGATATTGGTTGTGCCGGAGGTATAGATGTTACGGCCACCAGAAACTACAATCAAAAATCTAGTGTGCACGGTGATATTGGCTATCAAATTTCTGTAAAAGGTCTTAAGGGTGGACATAGTGGAATGGATATAGTAAAGGGGTTGGGCAACGCCAATAAAATTATGAACCGCCTATTGTACGTAGGTTTGCCTTATAATATGCGTATTGCATATTTAGAAGGAGGAAGTTTACGTAATGCAATACCAAGGGAAAGTACGTGTATTTTAAATATTGGTAAAAAGTCCGTTGGCGACTTTACTGCAAAATTCAATGAAATTTCAAAAGCAATCAAAAACGAGTTACTTGCCCAGGAACCTGAATTGGAAATATCCCTTGCAGAAGTTAAGCCGGCCAAAATGGTCATGGGCCTTGGTGCGCAGGGAAAATTTATAAAAGCATTATATGGAGCAACCAATGGAGTTTATGCCATGAGTGCCACAATAGAAGGATTGGTGGAAACTTCCAATAACATAGCCAAGGTAATGGTCAAGGATGGTGAAATCTTGGTGGGCTGTTTAACGCGTTCATCTGTGGATTCCGCTAAATTGGATTTGGCAAATTCCTTGCGTTCGGTTTTTGAATTGGCTGGTTTTGAAGTAGCCTACAGTGGTTCCTACCCTGGTTGGAACCCTAATCCAAATTCATGCATATTGGCTATAGCAAAAGAGACATATACCAATTTATTTCAGCATGAGCCTAGGGTGGTAGCCTGCCATGCAGGTTTGGAATGTGGTATTTTAGGACAGAATTACCCAGAGATTGATATGATTAGTTTTGGGCCTACCATTTTAGGGGCGCATTCCCCAGATGAACGTGTTCATATTGGTTCGGTTCAGAAGTTTTGGAAATTTTTACAGGAAATCTTACGGCGTACCCCATAGTTCATAGATAAACCAAAAGAAAACCTTTTAAAGGGTTATTGAAACTTAGGATTTTTATTTCTTAATTCTTCACGTACCAACCGTCCACTTTGGGTAATTGCACTATCTGGCCATTGACCACTGGTACTTGCATTTGGCTGTAATGCTGCAGAATTTTCGTTTTTATCCGCTATAGACCAATTGCACCAGGAAATGCCATTGTCATCCAAAAACTTCCACCAGGTATTGGTTTCTTGTACATCAATCAATCCATCACCCGAATAATCCGTAGTGCCTAACTCCGTAACAAATAAGGCAATATCATTGTCCAGCGCGCTTTGGGCTATATCACGTAAGTCCTGTTTATGCGATGAGGCATAGTAGTGCAATGTGTAGGCTACATTATCATCTTCAATTTCATTGCCTATGACTTCGTTTACCTGTTGTGACCAATTTCTGGTACCGCAGATGACAATATTATCCGGATCATATTTTCTTATTTCCGTTATGACCGCTTCATGATATGGCTTAAGAACATTAATCCAAGAAACGTCCAAGGGTTCATTGTACAGTTCATAAATTATATTTGGACGGGCTCCATATTTTTGTGCTATTTCGGTAAAAAATAGTTTGGCCTCCTCTTCATAATCCTCTGCATGATGACTATGCCAATCTACAATAACATAGATTCCATTGGCTATTGCTGCATCTATAACGGTAAAAATTTTGTCTTTTTCGGCTTGTGGATCGGTTATATAGCCTTCAGAATCTTCAATGCCCATTGCAGCCCTTACAACGGTACATTGCCAATCTTCCTTTAGCCACGAAACAGTTTCGGGAGTATAGTATTTGCCCATCCATTGACTCCAGAAAAAAGACATGCCTCTTAATTGTACGGCATTTCCATACTCATCCACTATTTTATTACCATCTATGCGCAATTGTCCATGAAGGGATACAAAAGACTCTTTTTCGTTCACCTCATTGGTGCCGGTAGGTGTGGAGGTGGATTGTTCTTGGTTGGAATTTGGCGCGGCTCCAATTTCATTTTTAGAGGCGCATGATAAATTGATGCTAAAAAAAAGAACCAATACAATCGGTAAATGAATTGCTCTATACATATCTGTATAAAGTTACCGATTATATTGGTCTTTGTAAATTTTTATTCTACTACTTCAGTAATCTCAACATCGAACACCAAATCTGCATTTGCAGGGATGGGACCACCACCTTGAGCTCCGTAGCCCAAATGTGAAGGTATGAACAAACGTACTTTATCACCTACGTTCATGGTCAATAAGCCTTCCCTAAAACCTGCAATTAAACGGGATTCCGGTGAATAATCCATAGGAATTGGCATGTAACCACCAGCTTGTTCCCTGTTCCAATCAAAGGTGCCGTATTTTTTGGCAATTTCTACATAATTACTATCAAACAAGCTACCGTCCATTAAGTAACCTGCATACATTACATTTACTTTTTGGCCAACTTTTGGTTTATCTCCAGAACCTTCGTTCAATGTCAAAACCTTTAGACCGGATGCCAATGCCGTTGCTTTTGCTTTTTGTGCTTCTATTTGAGAGGCAAATTCAGCTTTTATTTTTTGTACTTCCGCCAATTTTTCAGCTTTTTCCTTTTCTATGGCCGCTAGTCTTTCCTCTTCGTTGTCAAAATAGTTGGTCATGACCTCTACGGCATCGAACTTACGTGCTTCCTTACCATTTCTGATAATCTCTATAGTATTCATTGTTACGGGTTCTATGGGTTTGTTTCCTGCTCCTACAGGAACATTGGCAATAGAGTCAACAATGTTCAAGCCTTCCACCACTTCGCCAAAAACGGAATGCTTGTTGTTCAGCCAAGGCGTTGCCTTATGGGTTATAAAAAATTGACTGCCATTGGTAGAAGGGCCAGAATTGGCCATGGAGAGTATTCCTTTTTTATCATGAACCAGTGAGTCATTGAATTCATCAATAAAACGGTATCCAGGATTGCCTTGCCCGTTTCCTAATGGGTCCCCTCCCTGTATCATAAAATCTTTCATTACTCTATGGAATGTTAAACTGTCATAGAATTTTTTGTTTTTGTACTGCTCACTGACAAACGGATTTTTACCTTCTGCAAGGGAAACAAAATTGGCTACCGTAATAGGTGTTTTTTCCTGCTCTAGCCTAACAATGATATCTCCTTTATTGGTTTTTATATCAGCAAAAAGACCATCGCCCAAATCTGCTCTTTTACTAGTATTGCAGCTGGCCATAACTAGCCCAACAACTGCAATAATATACATGTTTTTAATCATAATATTCATTTTAATTTTCCTGTTGTTTTTCTATTTGTAAAATTGTAATTGTAGATTTTATGGGAACATTGCTGCCAATCTTGTTTTCGTCACCATGATAACCAAATGCCAAGGATGATGGAAAAAGAAATGTGGCACGCTCATTTTCCTTTAACAGCTTGACGGCATCCCTAAGGCCTTGAAAAAGTTCCTGTTTATCTACTTTGTAGGTAACTACACCGATATCTTTTTTAGAATAAATAGTGTCATTGTCCAAGGTTAATACATCATAATTGAAGACTACGATATCATCTGTTTGTGGGGTATAGTCCGTGGTGTCGTTAACGGCCAAGTAAGTATACCAAGATCCAGATGAACTATGGGTATAATGTTTTAATGAATCCGCTTTAATAAGTTGCTGGATCTTTTTTTCTTCTTGTTCCAATAATTTTCTGCTTCTTTCTATTGAAGCCTTAAAAAAACTGCCGCTTTTTGTCTGTACAGGTTTTCTTGGCTCGGGCCCATTGCAGCTATATACAAGTATTAAAAGTAATGCTAAAAAAACTACTCTCATGACTGTAATTGATTCTGGTATTGTGGTAATAACGAAGTAAAATATTTGATAGTATCTTCAATGGAATCTTCACTCTTTCCTCCAGCGGCATTGGTATGGCCGCCGCCATTAAAGTGTTTTCTTGCAAAATCGTTCACGGAAAAATCACCTACCGACCTAAAAGATATTTTCAATATGCCTTCCTCCTTGTTTTCAATAAAAATTATGGCAAAATTAATGCCGTCCAAGGTTAACCCATAGTTTACAAAACCTTCGGTGTCTCCTTTTTGATAGTTGTACTTATCCAACTCTTCTTGGCTTAAGGTGATATAAGCGGTATGGTACTCTTCCAAAATGACCATGTTTTTTAAGGCACATCCTAGTAAATGTAATCTACTGGGTGAATTGGTATCGTAAATACGATGGTGAATTTCTGTACCTTCTGCACCTCTGTCCATTAAATCTGCGACCACCCTATGCGTATTACTTGTAGTTGCAGCAAATTTAAACGACCCGGTATCGGTCATGATACCGGTATAGATGCAATTGGCCATTTCTTTAGTAATTTGATCTACGTCGCCCAATAGTCCTATAAGATGATATACCATTTCACAAGTGGAGCTCATGGTTACATCGGAATACATGATTTTTGCATAATCCGATGGTTCTTGATGGTGGTCAACCATTACGAATGTAGCGGATGATTCTTCCAATAGTTCGCTCATTTGCCCAACACGGCCCAAGTGGTTGAAATCCAATGTGAAGATTACGTCTGCCGCTCCAATACATGATTTGGCTTGGGAATTCTGTTTTTCAAAATTTAGGATTTTATCCGCTCCGGGCATCCATTTTAAAAATTTTGGAGCATCGTTAGGTGAAACGATACTGGCATTATGACCTTTATTAATTACATAATGCCAGAGCGCCAAGGTTGAACCTATGGCATCACCATCCGGATTTTTATGGGGTATAATCGCAATTTTCCTTGGTGTGGAAAGTAACTGTTTAAGCGCGTTTAGGTGCTCTAAATTCATGGCGGCAAAGATACAATTTAATAATATAGGCTTTAAATGGAATCGTTTAATTTTACTTGTCCATAAATTTATGAAATGAAAAAAACGCTCAGTTATTTGATAGCGGTCTTGATTCTATCTTGCTCTGCACCTAAGCATGGGGTGGTAGACTCCGCACATGAGGTAGATTTCACTTTGGCCTTTGGTTCCTGCAATAAGACAGAACTTCCTAATTTATTATGGGACGATATAGTTGATTCTAATCCTAATGTTTGGATTTGGGGTGGAGATAATATTTATGCGGATACAGATGATATGTCCTTATTGCGTGCAATGTACGATGCCCAACAGGCCGTACCTGGTTATAGCAAACTGGTCAATGTCACAGAGGTTTTGGGCACATGGGACGACCATGATTACGGTTTAAACGATGGGGGCGTAGAATATACCTCTAAAGATGAAAGTCAACAAGAATTTTGGAACTTTATGCGTGTTCCTATGCAAAGCCCGTTAAGAACCCAAAAAGGGGTCTACCGTACCAAGGATTTTAATATAGATCAGGGCAGCATTAAAATCATTATTTTGGATACCCGATACTTTAGAACCCCTTTGACCCCTGACCATGAAACGAAGAAACGTATTAAACCTAATGAATATGGTATTGGAACTATATTGGGAGAAGGGCAATGGGTGTGGTTAGAAAATGAACTGCTCCATTCCAAAGCCGATTTTAATATTATCGTAAGCAGTATTCAATTTCTCTCACGGGAGCATGGTTTTGAAACTTGGGGGAACTTTCCCCATGAAGTAGACCGTTTGGAGCAAACTATCGTTAAGTCCAAGGCCAAAGGGGTTGTCCTATTGTCCGGTGATAGACACATATCTGAATTTTCAAGAAAAAGCCTTGACGGAATGGAGTATCCGCTTATAGATTTTACAAGTAGTGGTCTTACCCATACTTATAGAGGATTTACGGGAGAACCAAACCCTTATAGGGTAGGCAAGGTTATTTTTACGGAAAGTTTTGGTCTTTTAAATTTCAATTTTAAAGCAAAAAAGATTGATTTTCAGATTGTTGGTGACGGTGGAGTGGTGCTCGAGAAAATGGAACAAGTCTTTTGAATAGTTGTCAGTTATGGGGAAAAATGTATTTTTGCGCAAAAATTAAGATATGAGTACGAATAGAACATTTACTATGATTAAGCCAGATGCCGTTGAAAATGGACATATAGGGGCTATATTGGAAAAGATTACCGCTTCTGGATTTAAAATAGTGGCCATGAAATATACGCAACTTAGCTTAAGGGATGCGCAAGAATTTTATGGTATACATAGAGAGCGTCCTTTCTTTGGTGAATTGGTTGAATTTATGACTAGAGGACCAATTGTTGCCGCCATTTTGGAGAAAGAAAATGCAGTGGAAGATTTTAGGGCATTGATAGGTGCAACCAATCCTGCGGAGGCAGCGGAGGGTACCATTCGTAAACTGTTCGCTACGGATATTGCAGAAAATGCGGTCCATGGTTCTGATAGTGATGAAAATGCAGCAATAGAAGGTGCATTTCACTTTTCAGGAAGGGAAATTTACTAAGTTATAATAGGTTATAAACAAAAGAACCGGCCTATTAGGCCGGTTCTTTGTTTTAATAAGATTTAATAATGGTTTAAGGTTAAACAATCTTTTACCGTAAGATCAATTTTTTTATAAGTTCTTTTCCCAATTCCTCGTTCATCATGGTAATGATTTTGGATTTTCCCAAACTTAGTTCTTCACGTAGAACGGAAGAGGAGAGCGATATATAAAGTGTTTCGTTCCTGAGTTCAACAGCGGTAGTGTAATTATTTACCCCGTTACCCATTAACCTCACCCATGCATCCTTTGCATTCACCTTATCCATTCCTTTTTCCAATTTGTTTTTCTGGATAAAAGCGGAAAGGGCTTCTTTCATTGATAGGTTATCGTTTTGTCTTTTTGACATTATGGTGTAATGTTTATTGGTTCAAATCTTTGATAATGATAAATAATGCCTTCTTCGTTCCTAACGGAAAAAAAATCTTGGCTAATTGAAAGTAAAGCTTCTCGCCAATGGGTAAGGTCATTATTGTATTCCATAAAAATGGAATCGTTCTGCATAAGGATCTTGAACGGCTCTGCATCATTGGAGGTTACAAAAGAACCATCAAATTTTGGCTGTACTTTTTTACGAAAACCGTTTAAGCTATCTAGCGTAATATAATCTACCATACTGTTAACCTTATATTCCTTTTTTGTGCCATCGGTAAAGCGTACTTCCTTAATTTCCCAATAACCATTTAAGTTTGGAAGGTCTTTGGTATCCACGGCGGTGCTGCAGGAAGTTGCTAGAAACAATGTTAGTAACGCTATATAACGCATGTTTATAATTTAAAGATTTTATAGGACTGATGAATTTTTTTTACCACATCCTCCGTTCGATCGGCATGGGTGTCGCTTATAAAGATCTGGCCAAAATTTTCATTGTTCACCAAAGATATAATATGTGCAACACGATGCTCGTCCAATTTATCGAAAATATCATCCAAAATTAAGATTGGGGTAGTATTACTTTGCGATTTCATAAAATGAAATTGGGCAAATTTAAGGGCGATTAAATATGATTTTTGTTGTCCTTGGCTCCCAAATTTCTTAATAGGATATTCGTTGATCTCAAAGTTAAGGTCGTCCTTGTGTATACCTACGCTCGTATATTGTAGCGCTCTGTCCTTATCCAGGTTTTTTTCCAATAGATCAATTAATCCATTATCCAAAAGCTTACTGTTATAGGTGAGCCTTACATGTTCGTAGCCACCGGTAATTGCCCTATACTGCTCCTGAAAGATGGGAATAAAAGTTTCTATAAACGCGGTTCTCTTTTCAAAGATTGCGGTACCATACGTGGCAAGTTGCTCGTTATATACTGCTAATGTGTCCTTATTGAAGGTTCTGTTGGCCGCAAAATACTTTAGGAGTGCATTGCGCTGGGACAATATCTTATTATAATTGATCAAGTGTTGTAGATACCCCTTGTCAGATTGTGATATGACCCCGTCCATAAATTTCCTGCGCGTATCACTTCCCTCAACAATGAGGTCACGGTCTGCAGGGGAAATTATGACCAAAGGCAAAAAACCAATATGGTCGGAAAAACGGTCATAAGCTTTTCCATTGCGTTTAATTATTTTTTTATTGTTCTTCTTTAAGCTGCAAACGATCTTTTCTTCACGGTCGTCTTTCTCAAATAATCCGTCAATGACGAAAAAATCGGTGCCATGTTTTATATTTTGGGAGGAAACAGGGTTAAAATAACTCTTACCAAAGGATAAATGATAAATGGCATCCAGAATATTGGTTTTGCCAACCCCATTATCACCCACAAAACAATTAATCTTAGCATCGAACACTAATTCTTTTGATTCGAAATTTTTATAATTGATTAATGATAATTGTCTCAGTAACATTAAAATTCTTGAATTTGGGATTTATTAGGCGATAACTACCCTATAATATCCAAAAATAACGAATAAATACACCATTGGATTTCAATAAAAACTTTATTTTTGCGCGACCAATAAAATTAGAGATGGCTACATATAAGAAAAGAGGATACAAACCTGAAACAAAGGCTGAAAAGCAAGAATTCGATGAGCAAGAAAGTACTACCGCAGAAGTATTTAGTTCCTTGGACGAAGGGGCTTCAAGGTCAGAGGAGTGGGTTTCTAGAAACCAAAATTTTATATTGGGTGCTATAGGGGTTATTGCAATTAGTGTTTTGGGATATTTGGCCTATAGTCAATTTGTGGTAAAACCAAAGGAGACCAGTGCGGCTAACGAAATGTATTATCCCCAGCAATACTTTGATCAGGCGTTGACAAGTACAACTGCCAAAGATTCATTGTTTACATTGGCTTTGGAAGGTGCAGAAGGTAAGTACGGCTTTAAGGATATTATAGAGGAATATAGTGGTACCCAAGCTGCAAACTTGGCAAACTATGGTGCCGGTATGTCCTACTTGAATATGAACAAATACCAAGAGGCAATCAATTATTTGGAAAACTTCAGTTCCGACGATGCCATATTGGGGGCACTTGCCAAAGGCGGATTGGGTGATGCCTTTATGCAATTAGATCAGCCGGAAGATGCCTTGGGATATTATGAGGCAGCAGTGGCCCACAGTACCAATGATTATACTACGCCTAAATTTCTTTACAAGGCAGGTGTTACCGCTCTTGAAATGGGTGATAAGGACAAAGCTTTGGGCTTTTTCCAAAGAATAAAGGACGAGTATCCAAAATCTGAAAATGCCGGTAGTATCGATGCATTTATAGGAATGGCTAAAAGTGGTGCATAATGGCTACGATCAATAAAAATTTATCAGTTTACGATAAAGCAACAATCCCAAACGCGAAAGGACTTCGGTTTGGGATTGTTGTTTCTGAATGGAATTCCCAAATTACGGAAGGACTTTTTTCGGGTGCCATGGAGGCATTGTTAGATTGTGGGGCAACGGAAACGGATATTTTACGGTGGAATGTTCCAGGTAGTTTTGAACTTACCTTTGGTGCAAAAAAAATGATCCAAACGCAAAAAGTAGACGCGGTTATTGCCATAGGTAGCGTAATACAGGGTGAGACCAAGCATTTTGATTTCGTATGTGATGCAACCGCCCAAGGAATTAAGGACCTGAATGTTTTAATGGATGTACCCGTTATTTTCTGTGTACTTACGGATAATAACATACAACAATCCATTGATCGCAGTGGTGGAAAACATGGCAATAAAGGTACTGAGGCTGCCATAGCCGCCATTAAAATGGCTGCTCTAGGAAACTAGCGCTTTTCTGTTTATTTACTTATTTGTTAACTGATTATAGATTAGTTCTACAGTCCATATAGCTGTTAACAAATTTTGGCATTCCTTTAGGGTGCTATTTTTCTATTTTAAGTAACTTTGGTATTATGGGGATGTTGAGTAAAATAACGAGGTTACGAAAAAACAGGCAGTTTGAATATAATCCTAGGTATTACGATAACAAGGATAAAGCCAACCCCTACAAAATAGAACCAAAGTTCGATCAGTTTAGAAGTACCTTACATACCTCTAGGGGACTTAAAAATAAAATCAATAGTGCACTTGAAGATACCAAAAGAAAGGGTGATCGGAACATTAAAATAAGAATGGCCGTAATTTTGGCGGTACTCATACTTATTTTTCTCTATATTATTGATTTTGAACTCTCAATTTTCTTTTCTTAATAATGGCCGATATTATTAGATTATTACCAGACCATGTAGCGAACCAAATTGCTGCAGGAGAAGTGGTTCAGCGCCCATCATCCGTAGTCAAGGAGTTGTTGGAGAATGCCATAGATGCAGGCGCTACTGAAATAAAACTTATAATTAAGGATGGGGGTAAGACTTTGATTCAGGTAGTTGATAATGGTAAAGGTATGAGCGGTACCGATGCCAGGTTGAGTTTTGAACGCCATGCCACATCTAAAATCCAGAAGGCAGAGGACTTATTTAATTTGCATACCAAAGGTTTTAGGGGAGAAGCACTCGCTTCTATTGCGGCAATCGCACATGTAGAGATGCTTACCAAGACTGAAGATGATGAAATAGGCACCAAAATTAAGATAGAGGGTTCCAAGGTCGTAACTCAAGAAGTGGTGGTGGCACCTAAGGGTACCTCCATGTTGGTTAAAAACTTGTTTTTCAATATTCCCGCCAGACGTAATTTCCTTAAATCCGATCAGGTAGAGTATAGGCATATTACAGACGAGTTTCATAGAATTTCATTGGCGCATCCTCAAGTTGCATTCAGTTTTTACAATAATGGCAGTGATGTTTTTCAATTGCCCGGCAATGATTTTAGAAAGCGTATTGTCCATATATTCGGCAGGAAAACAGACGAAAAGTTAGTGCCTGTAGAAGAGGATACACAGGTGGTAAAAATATCGGGTTATATTCAGAAACCTGAATTTGCCAAAAAGAGTAGGGGAGAACAGTTCTTTTTTGCCAATAATCGATTTATAAAAAGTCCGTATCTGCACCATGCCATTTTAGGTGCGTTTGAAGGGTTGATACGTCCGGGTACGCATCCTGGTTATTTTTTAAATTTAGAGGTTGATCCCGGTACCATAGATATTAATATTCATCCTACTAAAACCGAAGTGAAGTTTGACGATGAGCACACTCTTTACGCCATGCTAAAATCTGCGGTGAAACATAGTTTGGGCCAATTTAACGTTATACCTGCACTTGATTTTGAGCAGGACCAAAATTTGGAAACTCCATATGCCTACAAAGGTAAAAAAGTTGGTATTCCACAAGTTGTCGTAGATGCTTCGTTCAATCCGTTTGAAGAGGTCAAAAAATATAAAGGCGGTACTTCTGGAAATTACACTAAAACAAGTGCCAAGGGTTGGGAAAACATGTATGCCGGTCTAGAGGTCGCCGTAGATCATCCTAGCAATAATAATAGTACTTTGGAATTTGAATCTGAAGTCGTGAACAGTAGTATTTTTGAATCTGATAATGAAGCGGCGGACCATGTAACCCACACGTTTCAGTTACGGAAAAAGTATATTATTACCACTATCAAATCCGGTATGGTGGTCATTAACCAAAGCAGGGCTCATCAGCGGGTATTATATGAGAATTTTTTAAAGAACATTACCATAAAGGAAGCGGTAAGCCAACAGTTGTTGTTTCCCTTGACCTTGTCATTTACCCCAAGTGAAATAGAAATATTAGATGAGATAAAGGATAATCTTTGTACGGTTGGTTTTGTATTTGGAGAGGTGTCCAATGAAGGTGTGGAAATCAAGGGTGTTCCTGTACTGGTAGCAGAAAGCGAGGTGCAGATGATCATGGAGCAGCTTATGTCAGATTTTCAGCAGGAAGTTCCAGGAGATAGTTTTTCACAAAGTGATATGTTGGCAAAAACATTGGCCAAAACGCTATCCGTAAAAACGGGAGAAACCTTGGATGAATTTTCACAGCAAAAACTGGTCAATGACTTGTTCGCCTGTAAGGAATCTACCTTGAGCCCGTTTAATAAAAAAGTATATATAATGATTACAGAGAACGATATAGAACGAAAATTTATATAAATGGGTAGATTAACCGAGACCATTAAACATTTGCTAATAATAAACGTACTGTTTTTTATTGCAACGAATATGTACGGAGACCAAATGTACGAGTGGTTTTCGCTGTATTTTCCTAAAAACGACCATTTTCAATTATGGCAAATTGTTACCCACATGTTTATGCATGGTGGGTTTATGCATATTTTATTCAACATGTATGCATTGTATGCATTTGGTTCACCTTTGGAGCGTATGTGGGGTAGAAACAAGTTTTTGTTCTTTTATATCTCAGCAGGACTTGGGGCGGCCTTGATTCATATAGGTGTCAATTATTATTATTACGATGCGGGTATGAACGCTCTTTTGAGTGCAGGGTTGACTGAAAGTAATATTCTGGAAATTATCAATAGTGGGCAGTATAGTACGCAATGGTATGAGATTGCAGGTAAATCTACCATAGATAACTTTTTGGGAGCCTTTAATACTCCAGTAGTGGGAGCTTCTGGGGCCATCTATGGAGTTTTGGTGGCCTTTGGTATGTCTTACCCTAACAGTGAACTATTTTTATTGTTTTTACCAGTACCAATTAAGGCCAAGTTCTTTATTCCGGTTTTAATAGCTTTAGATTTATTTTCTGGGGTAACGGGCTATAGTTTGTTTGGTCAAGGTATTGCACATTTTGCCCACGTAGGTGGTGCATTGTTCGGTTTCCTAATGATGTGGTACTGGAAAAAAAATCAATTTAATAACAATAGGTGGAATTAAATTATGGCACAACCGGATATAAGATATCAATGGAGTAGATTAAACGTAGCTGAAAAGCTTATTGCCATAAATGTACTGGTCTTTGTCGTCAACGGACTTGTACCTTTTTTATTGGGGATTTCTAAAAATAGGATTGTACAATGGTTTGAGCTACCCAATAACTTGATGGATATTGTTTATCAGCCATGGTCCATCATTACCTATTCATTTTTTCATGGAGGCATTGGCCATCTGTTCTGGAACATGTTGCTTATATATTTTGTTGGTAGAATATTCCTTAACCTTTTTGATGCCAAGCGTTTTTTAACGGTATACCTTTTGGGGGTCATTCTAGGAGGGCTGACATTTGTACTGGGCTACAATATATTTCCTGCTTTTTTTAATACCAATGCATATTTGATAGGGGCTTCTGCGGGGGCCAGTGCGGTTCTTATTTTTATTTGTACCTATTTGCCAAATCAAGAAGTTAGACTCATTTTTTTTAACGTAAAGCTTTGGATGGTAGGTGCCGGGGTGGTTCTCTTGGACCTGATTCAGTTGCCCATAAGTAATTCCGGTGGACATTTAGCACATTTGGGAGGTGCTTTTCTAGGATATTTTTATGCCAGTCAGTTGTTGAAAGGTACGGATATAGGTTCCGGTTTTTCAAAATTAATGGACAATGTGGTCAACGTGTTCAAGACCACAGGTAAAAAAGCCCCTATGAAAACGGTTTATAAAAACAAGAAGAGAACTTCTAACTTTGGGTCTTCTCAGGATTATGACAAAAAAACGCATCAGAAAAAAATAGATGCCATTTTGGATAAAATCAGTAAGTCCGGTTATGAGAGCCTTTCCAAAGCAGAAAAGGATTTTTTATTTAAAGCGGGCAAAGAAAATTAGTATATGCGAATATCTTCATTTTTCGCTAAGATCATGTTTGCTTTAAACATGATTTTTTTCCTCATTCTATTGCTGGCATGTATTGTACCATATACAGCATCAGCAAGTTTGGCTTTTGTAAGTTTGGCCGTACCGGTTTTGGTGTTCGTGAATATGCTGTTTTTTCTTTATTGGCTTTTTAAGTTCAATATTAGAATGCTATTATCGCTCTCGGTCCTAATTTATGGATATTTTGCTTTGGATACGTTTGTAGTATTCAATAGCATTGAAGAAGTGGAAGATACTTCCAATACCCTATCCATTATGAGTTTTAATAGTTTAGGGTTTAGGGGAAAGGAAGATGAGTGGAAGAGTACGGCTGGGGATACCATAGTAAAATTTATACAACGAGAGAATCCGGATATTGTTTGTTTTCAAGAGTTCGATTATAGAAAAATACGGTCGCACTTTTTTGAAGAATACCCGTATAAATATGTTGATTTTAATTTTGATGTTGACGAGGATAAGGTAATTCAGGCAATTTATTCAAAACACAAGATCATCAATAAGGAAATAATTGAGTTTCCCGAGTCATCTAACAGTGCGGTTTATGCAGATGTTATAGTTCAAAAAGATACTATTAGGGTCTATAATTTACATTTAGAATCCTTAAACATAAGACCTTCCAATATTAAGAGGGAACGATCGGATAAATTGTTCGTAAGACTACGAAACTCTTTCTCCAAGCAACAACAGCAATCTACTATTGTGCGCAGCCTTATCAATAAAAGTCCATATCCTTTAATTGTCTGCGGAGATTTCAACAATACGCAATTTTCCAATTCGTATTTTACCATAAAGGGTAGTTTAAACGATACTTTTTTGAAAAAGGGAAATGGATATGGCAAAACCATTAATTTTTGGAAATTTCCTTTTAGGATAGATTTTATTCTGGTAGACCCCGTTTATGAAGTACTGTCTCATTATAATTATGAAATAAATCTCTCTGATCATGAGCCTATTATGGCTACGATTAAAATTGGGCACGAATAAAAAGGCAATCTACCGTATCTGCCAGAATATGCAGTAGAAGCGCCAAACCGTAAATTCTAGTTTTTTTAAACGTAAATAACAATATATAAATAGCAATGGCTATATAACTGTGCAACGGATGAAAGTCTATACTGCATCTATTTGCCTGAAACATTGGGGTGGCCAAAACGTGATCAAGATCAATAAGTATTCCTGATAAAAGAATAAGCGTAGCCAGTAATCTATTTTCCTTATAAAAATAAAAGGCGATAACTAAGGGTACTATAAAATGTATGCCGTAGTGGGCAATAAATCTAACCATGTGTTTTAGGCAAAATACCTTGCTTCAAATAAGTCAGTGCATTTGGACCCAAGTTAAATAAGAGGTCCAATATGCTTAAATTAGGGATAAACCCATGCCGATCGCCAAAAACCTGGGTGTAAGGTTCAAAATGTAGATCATGGTCTAATTTGGCATTTACCAAAAACCTGTAGTCCTCGTATAAAGCAGGTTTGTCTTCGTAAGAGCTGGTTGTTTCTGAGGGCATTTGTAATTGAAGGCAATCTAATATTACTTCAATGGTCTTTAAGTTAAAATCCATCAACAAATCAAAAGGCTGGGTGTATAGCGGTCTTATCTCATCTTCATAGAATTCAAAAAAAGGAGAGGTTCTATAAGCTGTTTCCAATGTTCTCCAATGTTGGCGTTGCCAAGGATAAGTGTGGTCCAATGCCACTGACTTATAGCGTTGTCTTCCAAATTCTTTCCCTACATGAACAATTGGTATGCTTAAAATATGCTTTCCGCGATCTGTAGAAATATATGTCCTGTTCCTAAAAGTCTGCTTTTGGTAATTATCCTCTAGTTCCCAGCAGATACTTTCATTTGCGATTAAACTAAATGTATGGATATTGGGAAAATATGTAGGATGAATTAGTTTCATCTTCATTATATATTTTTAATTACGTCAAAGTATATTTATAATGATCAGGTAGTTACGTTACAGTCGCCTAAACTACTTATTTAAACCTATTTTGATTTTTTTCGTTTCCAGAACCAATTTCCAACAAAATAAACACCTAAAAGAATCAAGAAATATTTGAAATAGGATTGTGGTTGTCCTTCACCGTTAACGGTGGTGAATATGCGGTCCCATCTAGGTTTCCATTTCCATATTTTATTCGGGTTTCCATTTGCATCGACAAAATTATCAAAGCTCATCCAAATGAAGATAGGGGTGCCTACAATATGGTTTTCAGGTACATAGCCCCAAGCCCTACTGTCTTCTGAATGGTCCCTATTATCACCCATCATCCAATAATAATCTTGCTGAAAGGTATAGGTGTCCGTTGGTGTGCCGTTAATACTAATCTGATTTCCTGCAACGGATATTTCGTTGCCTTCATACTCCCTTATTATTTTTTTATAGAGCGGTAATACTTTTAAATTTAAATCTACGGTAGCCCCTTTTTTAGGAATATAAATTGGTCCCATTTGACTATAGTTCCAAGGATAGTCCGTACTCTGTGGAAATAAATTGGTTCCTCTTTTACCTTTGGGCTGGACATTTTGAACCACAGAATCTATGCTAGAATCTGACTTAAGTGCCCTTACCATATCAGCGGTCAAGGGAATAGTTCGTTCCCGATCCGTTACTTCTTTCAAGGATAGTCTATAATTGGAAATTACATTGGCCGGTATCCCTGAACTACCGGTATATAATTCTATTTGCCCATTGGCGGATTGATTAAAGCCTACCACATAACCTTGTAACCCATTGACCTGCTCTTGATTTATGGGTCCTGAAATGTACTTACGGGTAAAACTGGTTATACCTTTTTGCAACAGTAATCTGGAAGAAACTCCTTTAGCACTATAAATGGTATAATCAAACTGTGGTTTGGCACTTCCAGGTAATTCCAATTGTTTGCCATCTATAAATACATAGCCATTATGTACTTCCAACGAATCCCCTGGGAGTCCTACACAACGTTTTACATAATTTGATTTTTTATCAATTGGCTTTTTTACCCCTTTTTCTTTTTTAAAGAATACACGGACCGTATCTGCCGGCCAACTGAATACTACAATATCATTACGGTCTACCTTGGTAAAACCGGGCAGCCTAAAATAGGGTAATTGTGGTTTTTTTAAGTATGAAGGTGTTCCCAATATGGGCAAGGTGTCATGCACCATAGGTGCTGCAACCGTTGTCATTGGTGTTCTTGCCCCATAATGAAACTTACTTACAAAAAGGAAATCACCGATGCGCAATGTACGCTCCAACGAGCCCGTAGGTATTACGTAGGGCTGTATAAAATAAGTGTGAACCAATGTAGCGGCCACAATAGCAAATAGTATGGAACTTATCCATTCTCCCGTTGCTGTCTTAGGTTGTAAGCTGCGATCTTGAATATAGGATACTTCCAAGGAATAGTTTACGTAATAAATATAGAAACCAAGGGTACCTATTACTATCCATGTCTCCAACGTACTGTTTCTTCCAAAACTTCTAATGGTCTCCACCCAAATTACCGGGAACATCAATAGATTGATAATAGGTATGAAAAGCAAAATAACCCACCACTTAGGTCTTTTGATAATTTGCATCAACACTATTGCATTATATACGGGAACTGCTGCCTCCCAAGCTTTTCTTCCTGCTTTGACGTAAAGTTTCCAAGTGCCTAAAAAATGTATGACTTGAACAATTAAAATAAAAATTATCCACTGGGTTGCATTCATATGTTTTGTTTTTATAATCAAGACCCACTGCTAACCACAGTGTAAGGCATCAATGATCCATCAGTCTTTACAACTATCTATTGTTACGTTTTTTAACCAAGGTTTAACACATCGCGCATGGAAAATACACCTTTTTTGCCAACAATCCATTCCGCAGCGGTTACTGCACCAAGCGCAAATCCTTCCCTGTTATGGGCAGTATGCTTTATCTCAATGCTATCTATGTTGTTAGTATAATCTATAGTATGTGTACCCGGTGTTTGGCCAATTCTTTTTGCCGTTATCGGTATTGTACCTTGGGTATCCTCGTCTAACTTCCATTGCCCATAGTCAGAATTTTCAATAATACCTTCTGCCAAAGTTATGGCTGTACCACTTGGGGCATCTAATTTTTGAGTGTGATGGATTTCCTCAATGGAAACTTTATACTCGGGAAGGTTTTGCATCATTTTTGCCAAATAGTTATTCAGTTCAAAAAAAATGTTCACCCCTAAACTAAAGTTAGATGCATAAATGAATGCACCATTGTTCTTATTGCAAAGTGACACCGCATCATCATAGCGATCCAACCATCCTGTAGTACCGGATATGACTGGGATATTATTGTTCAAACAGGTGCTAATATTGTTATAGGCGGCATTGGGCATACTAAAATCTATTGCCACATCCATGGCATCAAAATCAATTTGTTCTGTATTTTCATCAATTCTTGCCGCAATTTCATGACCACGAGATAAAGCTATCTGCTCTATCATCTTGCCCATTTTCCCATATCCAAAAAGTGCGATTCTCATTCTTAAAATTTTATAATTAAGGCCATACCATAATTTGGGCTGTTGGTCACCTGATTTAAGTCAAAGTAAGGTTCAAAATCTATACTTAAATCATCGTCAATATTAAATTGTTTTAAATGTGCATCTACATTGGCATCCACAATATTCAACGCATACATGCCAATGGCAACTACCAACCACAGGTCGCGGTCACTT
The DNA here is from genome assembly GCF_007827235.1 of Maribacter sp. MAR_2009_72. NCBI lineage: Bacteria > Pseudomonadati > Bacteroidota > Flavobacteriia > Flavobacteriales > Flavobacteriaceae > Maribacter > Maribacter sp. MAR_2009_72. Next base: position 4,295,624 of record NZ_VISB01000001.1, read on the forward strand.
TGAAACCGTTCCTGTTGATATTCCAGGTCATCTTGATCTAAATCTGGTGGATCACCCGGTAAATTATCATTGTTGATATCATAATATTCATCGTCCGTAAAACCGGCCAACCTTCTTTTAAATGCAGTTCTAAAGCTTTGATAATTGTCATTGTTCCAAGTGTAAGCATATATACTTCCACCTATGGCACCATAGACTAGAGGTACTTTCCAATATTTTTTATTGTAGACTTGACCTAGTCCGGGAACCAATGCGGAATAAAAAGCGGCTTTACTCGGCGCTAAGGGTTTAAATTCCCGTTCTGTTTTTTTTAATGCAACAGAATCATTGATTACCACAACTTCATTCTCACGTATTTTTGGTACGCTATCCGTTACCACTGTAGGTACGGTTGGTTCCTCTTCTTGCGCATAGCAAAAACCTGATACTATTAATAGAAAAGTTAAAAGGGATAGCTTGCTACGCACCTGTAATCAATTTTTTGATACGGTCAAATTCTTCTTGTGATTTAAAAGGAATAGTAATTTTTCCCTGTGCCTTATCCGAAGCTTTAATGTCCACTTTCACGGAAAGGGCATCGGTAAGTTCCTTGATTCCTTTACGTACAAAAACTGCGGGGTCCTTTTTTTCCGTTTTCTTTACTTCTTTTGAAGATTTATCAGAAGCGTCCGTATGGTAGGATTTAACTGCACTTTCAGTATCCCTCACAGAAAGGTTGTTGGTAATGATTTTTTCATAAAGTGCCAACTGATCCTGTTTCTTGTCAATATTGACCAAGGCCCTGCCATGCCCCATGCTTAAAAAACCATCGCGCATACCTGTCTGGATAATTGGGTCCAATTTCAACAACCTTAAATAGTTTGCTATGGTAGACCTTTTTTTACCAACACGGTCACTTAATTTTTCTTGGGTAAGGTTAATCTCATCTATCAATCTCTGATATGAGAGTGCTATTTCAATAGGGTCTAAATCCTGGCGCTGAATATTTTCGACCAATGCCATTTCCAAAGACTCCTGGTCATTTGCAATACGTATGTAAGCGGGTATGGTTTCCAGTCCCAACAGTTTGGATGCACGAAACCTTCTTTCACCAGAAACCAACTGATATTCGTTAAAACCTAGTTTGCGAACCGTTATGGGTTGAATAACACCCAATTCTTTTATAGAAGTAGCCAATTCCTTAATGGATTCGTCATTGAAGTTGGAGCGTGGTTGAAAAGGATTTACCTCTATATGCTCCAAATCCAGCTCAATAATATTGCCTACTACCTTATCTGCATTTTTATCGGTTGCCGTATTAATATCATTTTCCGGATCTTTTAAAAGAGCCGAAAGTCCTCTACCTAAAGCTTGTTTTTTTGTCGCTTTTGCCATATTAAACCGTCTGCTTATTTTTTTTGACTATCTCATCTGCCAAATTCAGATAGTTGGTCGCTCCCTTGCTAGAAGCATCATATTTAATAATACTCTCCCCATAACTTGGTGCTTCGCTCAATCGTACATTACGCTGTATAACCGTATCGAATACCATATCGCCAAAATGTTTTCTTACTTCATCTACCACTTGGTTGGACAATCGTAACCTAGAATCATACATGGTCAATAACATTCCTTCTATATCCAATTCCGCATTATGCAATCGTTGAACGCTTTTTATGGTATTCAAAAGTTTTCCCAATCCTTCAAGGGCAAAATATTCACATTGTATAGGAATTATTACCGAATCTGCTGCAGTAAGTGCATTCAAGGTCAAAAGACCCAAGGAAGGGGCACAGTCTATAAGGATAAAATCATAATCGTTCTTAAGGTCCAAAATGGCCTTTTTCATCATATATTCCCGCTCATCCTTATCCACTAGTTCTATTTCAATGGCCACCAAATCTATATGTGCCGGGATAAGGTCTACATTTGGGGAAGTGGTTGGTATAATCGTCTCCTTTGCACTCTTAGTATGTTCCAATAATTGGTAAGAGCCCAATTCCACTCCATCTACATCTATTCCAAGGCCAGATGTGGCATTGGCCTGTGGGTCAGCATCGATCAACAACACTTTTTTTTCCAATACACCTAGCGAGGCGGCTAAGTTCACTGTAGTGGTAGTTTTACCTACCCCACCTTTCTGATTGGCTATAGCAATAATCTTGCCCATATTTAAAGTAAGTTAGGCCGTAAAAATACAATTATTTACGGGGCTTATGAAAGGATTTTGTTAACACTAAGTGAATAATGAAATTGAATTCATTAAAAAAGCGTTAATTTATTTAAAATGAACGGCTTATGTTTTGTAGTATACGGCCTTTAAATTTCTTTCAACAACTTATTAAGCATGCAATTGTCTACTCCTTTTCCTTTAGTTTTAGGCTATCCTCATATTCAATTAGATAGATTTCCTCATTCTTTTTTTTAAGGTAGTACTCTTCTCTGGCAAATTTTTCCAATTCCCCTTCACTTGAGAGTTTTTCTATAATCTTTTTATCCTTTGCAATTTCCTTTTTTAAAAAATCCTGGGTTTTTTCCAATTTCTTGATTTCTTTCCTCAACTCTAAATGGATCATTAAGGAGTTGGTGTCAAAAAAAAGCATCCAAATAACAAAAGCGGAAAGTACCAATACATACATATTGGTCACTACCTTAAACCACTTCTTTTGCTTTAGATCTTTGAACGACATTAGGACTGCATTAATTTTTCGTTGATTATACTCTTTACGATTTCAACGGCAACCGTATTGTATTTATTATTTGGTATTATAATATCCGCATATTCCTTGGTTGGCTCAATAAATTGCTCGTGCATAGGTTTTATTATGGCCTGATACTTCTCTAGGGTCTCATCTAAATTCCAACCTCGTTCATTTACATCTCTTTTTAATCTGCGAATTAGTCGCTCATCCGTATCTGCATGTACAAAAATCTTAATGTCGAACATCTTTCTGATTGCAGGGTTCGTCATGATCAAAATACCTTCTACGATAATTACCTTGGTAGGGTGGGTAAGGATTGTTTTGGCCGTTCTATTGCACTCTAAAAATGAATACACGGGCTGTTCAATGGATTTGCCGTTTCGCAATGCATTTAAATGCTCTTCCAAAAGTGCAAAGTCAATAGAATTAGGGTGGTCAAAATTGGTTTTTCTTCTTTCTTCAAGTGATAGATGTGAGAGATCATTGTAATAGGAATCTTGGGAAATTACACCCACTTCCTCATTAGGTAATTCATTTATAATTTGATTTACTACCGTTGTTTTTCCACACCCGGTCCCTCCGGCTATCCCAATAATCAACATATCAATTGCTTTGATGCAAAAATACATATTTGAATATCAAAAATGCATAAAACTTAAAATTCAACTTTTATTAACACCCCTTGAGATGGTAAGCCTTATTTTTGCATGATGCAACAAGAACATACAAAACCAAATTTTGAATTTGTAGCATTAATGGCTTCGTTAATGTCCATTGTGGCACTTACCATAGATGCAATTTTACCGGCAATGGCAGATATTGGTATCGCAATAAACAGTTTGGACCCTACGCAAAATCAACTGTTGGTCACCATGATTTTTCTTGGACTGGGTGTAGGGCAGTTGTTTTTTGGACCTTTGTCAGATAGTTTAGGGAGAAAACCAATTGTCTATTTTGGATTTATCATCTTTTTTATTGCCAGTATCATTTGTTTGGTGGCACCAAACCTTGAAATTATGCTAGTAGGCAGAATTTTACAGGGTGTTGGACTTTCTGCGCCCAGGACGATAAGTATATCCATTATTAGGGATACTTATCGTGGAGACTATATGGCCAAGATCATGTCCTTTGTAACCGCATTTTTTATTTTGGTGCCTGTTGTGGCACCGGCCATAGGAAAAGCGGTAATGGGGTATACAGGTTGGCAGGGCATTTTTTATATGCAATTGTTCTTTGCCCTAGTCGTAGGCATTTGGTTTTTTAAGAGACAACAAGAAACATTGAGTCCTGCTTACAAAGTTCCATTTTCCTTTAAAGTGTTCATCAAAGGGACCAAGGAAATATTCAAGTATAAGGAAACTGTTTCCTGTACAATTATTTCCGGACTTATAACAGGGTCTTTTTTGGTGTATTTAAGTTCTGCCCAACATGTATTTGAAGACCTTTATGGCCTAACGGATACTTTTCCTTACGTGTTTGCCGGCCTGGCATTGTCCGTAGGACTTTCCACATTAATGAACGGCACTTTGGTACTACGTTTTGGCATGCGCAACCTTTCGTTTATGGCTTTGGTAGCATTTACGACAATAGCGTTGACCTATAGCATTTTGTTCGTAAATTCCCATGACCCTAATATTACCATACTTTTGGTTTTTCTATCGCTCTTGTTTTTGTGTCTTGGTTTTATTTGGGGCAATATGCGCTCCATTGCCATGGAACCAATAGGCCATATAGCAGGTATAGGAGCGGCAATAACCGGTTTTGTATCCACTATTTTGTCCATTCCTATTTCTATCTTTGTAGGTAGTTTTATAAAAGATTCCGTTTGGGCCTTGTTTGCAGGCTTAGGTATTTGCGGACTACTTTCCGTAGTGTTGTTCATGACCTTTAAGACTAGGCCATTATTTGCCAACAACCATGCGTTTTCCAAATAATATAACTAATATTTTCTAGTAGCATCTGGCTGTGCCGGAGATTTAACGAATTGTAATTTATACGTTATTCTGCACTGTTCGCACGTTAAGTTGTTGGTATTGATGAACATATATTTTCAACTTCATTGTTTAAAAGGCTTAATGTTGAGAATTGTGAAAAACACATCCGTTTATTTTTTACAACTGTTTCTTATTATCATGGCTTGTAAGAATATGGGTAGAGAATATTTTGAATAGACCGTTCATGTGCTAGGTCCAAATTATAACGCGGGCATGGAGCCCGATATCAACTTGAAAATGCTTTGAATTATAACGAACCACCAGATTGGCTTTTTTTAGGAAAGGCATCGCCTAGGAGGTATTCAAATAGAAGCTGGCTTACCAAGATGTAATAAGAACGTACAAAGAAGACTTAGTTAGACTTTCTAAAAACGGAAGGGCTTTACACGGATTAAAACTGGCTTATCAAAATCTAAATAATGTATAAAGGGTAAAAGAAATTGAGGGGCAAATAATTCAAAGTTGGGAGAATGGTGATATTGCTATATCTATTTCCCGTATAAAATAAAATTCGCCAGACCCATTTTTTAAATCTGGCTGGCGAAATTTACACTTAAAACTTTTTCTATTATTTGAAATTATAGGGCATTATCCATAATTTCTTGAACAACTTCTGGATTTAGAAGTGTACTTGTGTCTCCAAGGTTGCTGGTATCGTTACTTGCAATCTTGCGTAAAATGCGGCGCATAATTTTACCACTACGCGTTTTTGGCAAGCCAGGAACAAACTGGATTTTATCCAATTTTGCAATTGGCCCTATCTGTTCGGTAATCTGTTGATTGATTTCTTTTCTTAAATTATCCCTATCCCTACTTTCTCCCGTCTCTTTTAGAATTACATAACCATACAGGGCGTTACCCTTGACATCATGTGGAAAACCTACAATTGCGGACTCTGCTACGGCAGGGTGCTCATTAATGGAATCCTCTATTGGTGCTGTTCCAAGGTTATGCCCGGATACAATGATAACATCATCGACTCTACCAGTAATTCTATAATATCCTACAGCATCCCTTAGGGCTCCATCACCCGTAAAATACATGTCTTCATAAGCGCTAAAATAGGTGTCTCTATAACGGTCATGATTGCCCCAAATAGTACGGGCAATTGAAGGCCATGGAAATTTAATACAAAGTCGGCCATCTACTTGGTTCCCTTTGATTTCTTTCGCATTTTCATCCATTAAAGCAGGTTGAATACCAATAAATGGAAGCGTTGCATACGTTGGGGCCGTTGGTGTTACATATGGTATTGGGGTAATCATAATACCACCGGTTTCTGTTTGCCACCAGGTATCAACAATAGGACTGTTTTTCTTCCCCACATTATTATTGTACCAATGCCATGCCTCTTCATTGATGGGTTCGCCTACAGATCCTAAAACCTTTAGGCTAGAAAGGTCATGTTTTTCTACATAATCCAGATTTTCTTTGGCCAATGCTCTAATAGCGGTAGGTGCTGTATAGAACTGATTGACTTTATGCTTTTCTACAACTTCCCAAAAACGACCATAATCCGGGTAGGAGGGAACCCCTTCAAACATTAAGGTGGTTGCACCATTGGCCAATGGTCCGTACACTATATAAGAATGTCCGGTTATCCATCCAATATCCGCAGTACACCAGTACACATCATGTTCTCGATATTGAAAAACATTTTTAAAAGTATAGGCGGTATAGACCATATATCCTGCGGTAGTATGTACCATACCTTTTGGAGTGCCGGTTGAACCAGAAGTGTATAAGATAAACAGTGGGTCTTCTGCATCCATGATTTCCGCTACGCAATCCGCATATGCTTCATCTAATAAGGGCTGTAACCATTTATCCCTTCCTTTTTCCATATGTATATCCGTGTCTGTACGTTTTGCTACCAATACATGTTCTACACCTGGACAGTCCTCCAAGGCCTTGTCAACTATACCTTTTAGGTCAATAGACTTGGAACCCCTAAAGGATCCATCTGAGGTGAGTACCATCTTACAGTCACTGTCATTAATTCTGGTAGATAGCGCATTTGCGGAAAAACCTGCAAATACTACAGAGTGGATAGCGCCAATTCTAGCACATGCCAACAAAGCTACGGCCAGTTCGGGAATCATGGGTAAATAAATGCAAACCCTATCTCCTTTTTTAACACCGTGGTCTAAAAGTACATTAGCCATGCGGCATACCCGTTCATGTAATTGTCTATAGGTAATATGGGTTGCTTCTTCCTTGGGGTCGTTAGGTTCAAAAATTATGGCCGTTTTATCTCCCCTTGTGGGTAGGTGGCGGTCCAAACAATTTTCCGTTATGTTCAGTTTTGCCCCTTCAAACCATTTAATCTCCGGTTTTTTAAAATCCCAGCTCAACACATTGTCCCAGCGCTTGCGCCAAACAAAATGCTCTTCTGCAATTTCCTCCCAAAAGGCTTCAGGGTTTCGAATGGATTTTCTATAAACCTGAAAATATTCCTCTAAATGCTTAATGTGATAATTACTCATTGTATGCGTTAATTATATTATTCAAGGATTTTACATCCCTATGGTTGTTGATAAAAGTTGTTTTCAAATCAGTGACCGGTTGCTTCTCCTGCTCCGCTTGGAATTCTAATATTCTCCACAATTTCTTGGACATCTTCCGGCGGCTCAGGTGTAAATTGTAAAACAATGATCGATACTATAAAGTTAGCGATCATGGCAATACTACCAAATCCTTCCGGTGAAATACCAAACCACCAGTCGTCTTGTGTTCCTCCGCCAAACCAACCGAATTTAAATTTAGTCATATAAAAAAGCATAAGTAGAATTCCTACTACCATACCGCTAATGGCTCCTTCCTTATTCATTTTCTTATAAAAAATACCCAGTACAATGGCCGGAAAAAATGAAGCCGCTGCCAGTCCAAATGCCAATGCCACTACGGCAGCTACAAAACCAGGCGGATTAATGCCAAAGTAACCTGCTATTGCGACTGCAACAGTTGCAGAACCTCTTGCCACCCATAATTCTGCCTTGTCCGATATGTTGGGGTTAAATACCTTTTTTACCAAATCATGGGAAACGGAAGCTGATATCACCAACAATAAACCTGCGGCGGTTGAAAGTGCGGCGGCAAGACCACCTGCTGCTACCAAGGCAATTACCCAAGCAGGTAAGTTTGCAATTTCAGGATTTGCCAATACCATAATGTCATTGTCGATCGTAAGTTCATTTTTTTCTTTATCCGCTACATATTGAATTTTTCCATCTTCATTTTTATCATCAAAAGAAAGTAGGCCGGTTTCCTCCCAGTTTTTAAACCAAACGGGCATACTGGAATATTCTTGGTTACTTACCGTATCAATTAAGTTTGTTTTTGCAAAAACGGCTACCGCTGGTGCCGTTGTGTATAGTATGGCAATCAGCAAAAGCGCCAGCCCTGCAGACTTACGTGCATCCTTTACTTTTTTTACGGTGAAGAAACGAACGATAACGTGGGGCAAACCTGCGGTTCCGACCATTAAGGCAAGTGTTATTGCAAATATATCGGTGATGGATTTTGACCCATTGGTATATTCATTAAAACCAAGTTCAGTGGAGAGACCATCCAACTTTTCCAGTAAATAAGTACCGGAACCATCGTTGAGGGTAGCCCCCATGCCCAATTGTGGAATTGGGTTGCCTGTCATTTGTATGGATATGAATATGGCTGGAACCATAAAGGCAAATATCAATACGCAATACTGGGCAACCTGTGTATAGGTTATGCCTTTCATTCCGCCAAGAACCGCATAAAATAGGACAATCACCATACCTATAATTACACCTGTATTGATGTCTACTTGTAAAAACCTGGAGAAAACGACACCTACACCACGCATTTGCCCAGCCACATAAGTGAAGGATACGATAAGTGCGCAGATGACCGCCACAATGCGAGCTGTTTTTGAATAATAGCGGTCGCCTATGAAATCAGGCACCGTAAACTTTCCAAATTTACGAAGGTAGGGAGCCAATAAAAGTGCCAACAGTACATACCCGCCGGTCCAGCCCATTAGATAAACGGAACCGTCATAGCCTGCAAATGAAATTATTCCGGCCATTGAAATAAATGATGCAGCTGACATCCAATCTGCTGCGGTTGCCATGCCATTGGCAAGGGGAGATACGCCCCCACCGGCTACATAAAAATCTTTTGTTGAACCGGCCCTTGACCAAATAGCTATGCCGATATAAAGGGCAAAGGTAAGCCCCACTAAAATATACGTCCAGGTTTGAACACTCATATTGTTGGTAATTTTGGTTGGTTAGAGAATGGTCTAGTCGTTGTATTGGTATTTTTTATCCAATTTGTTCATGAGCCTTACATATACAAATATGAGGATAACAAACACATAGATAGCTCCCTGTTGTGCAAACCAAAACCCTAGTTTAAATCCACCTATGGTAATGGAATCCAAGGCATCTTTAAATAAAATTCCCGCACCGAACGAAACCAGGAACCAAATAGTCAATAAAATGAAAAGATATTTTACGTTCTCTTTCCAGTAAGCAGTTGCTTTCTTTTGTTTTTCTGACATCTTTAAGTTGATTTACAATCCAGTAAATTAGTTAAAAAAGTTCAATTTGGTATGAACAATACTCCACTAGAGGAATCTTTTTTGGCTCCTGTAACAGAAGACAGAACATTTGTTTGTTGTTCTACCCTTAACACTCCCATTAATGCAAATACAAGTGCTTCTTTGAATTCAATGATTATTTTTTCTGGTATAACGATTTCTGTGCCCTGACCTAGCTTGTGCTGTAATATCCTTATAAGGAAAGAGTTTAAAGCACCGCCGCCAGTTACCAATAATCGTTGCGTTTTTTTCTTTGTGTTCAATTTTACCTGTTGTGCTATTTTATCGCACACATGGTGAATGCTGGTGTGGAGTAAATTTTCTATGGTGTCTTCCGTTTCTTCAACGATTGGTACGACTTCTTCCAAAAACCATTCATAACCAATTGATTTTGGATGGGGCAAAAGGTAGTACTGTAAATCGTTCAGTCGTTTTAACATTGTTTCATTTATGGCCCCGCTGCTTGCTAATCTTCCATCTTCATCATATTCCAAATCAATTTTTCTGGTGATATAGTTCAATATCATATTTGCCAAACCTATATCATAGGCAATACGTTTGTTCTTTACCTCAAAGGATATATTGCTAATGCCCCCAAGATTTAGACAGAAGTCATACTCGTCAAAGAAAAGTCGGTCGCCAATGGGGACTAAAGGAGCTCCCTGACCGCCAAGGGCCATGTCATTGGTCCTAAAATCCGCAATAACCTTAATTCCGCTGACATTGGCCAAATGTTGACCTGATCCAATTTGGAAAGTAAGTCCCATCTCCGGACGGTGGTGCGTGGTATGGCCATGACTGGCTATATACTGAACTTCTAAATGATGATCTTTAATAAATTGTAAGGATTGTTCCCCAAGCCATGTGCCATATGTATTATGAAGTTCAATCAGTTTTTCGGCGGATAAACCAATAGCATCTTTAAGTTCAACTAACATTTCCTTGGAATACGATATACTTTTGGAGGCCTTAATTTCAAATTTCCAAGACCCTTTATTTTCCCAAATGTGACAGTATGCCAAGTCCAGTCCATCTAAAGATGTGCCGGACATAAGACCAAGAATTTTATAAACTTTCATTTTAATGATATTTAAATGATCTAATTAATTTAATGCCACCGGAAGTCTTCCATGAGCTTCAATTGTTCCCAAGAAATGAGCTGTGGCCACGTCTTGAAATTCCTTAAAATTTTGATAGACAATTACCGTAGCTTTTGTCTTGTCTATATCAAAAAATTTAAGGGCATAGGGATTGCCAAAATGATACAGCACTACGTTTTTTGTTTCTATAAGACGATTTATGAACTCAATTTCTTCCTTCAGGAATCCAAAATTGTTCGTGGGTTTTATTTGTGGTGGGGTCAGTAGTATCAACGCATCTGTCTCATCTGCAACATCACTCTGCATTTCTTTCAAGGATGCTAGTATCTCTTTTTCGGATTGATCAGCACTATAGCGTTTTATTGTAATAGTGCAGTGATTTGTTTGTCTGAAATTTTCAATTGCCTTTGTAGTACCAACCTGTAACGTGAGCGATCGCTCTGCAATCTTTCGGTTTAAAGAACTAGGGTTGGTGAGCTCAATATTTGGGTCTGTATTTTGAAAAGCTTTTGTTTTAAGCTTCCAAATTCGTTCTAGACTTTTGTTAATTTGGGCAATTGATGCGTTTTTTAGTATCATATCGATACCTTCTTTTATATGCTCCGCAAAACACAAAACGTCATTTCCGGCATTAAATGCCAGCCATTCCAACTGCCCTGGTGTAGGATAGTTTTTTGATACGGCATGCATGTTCAGTGCATCGGATATGACTACTCCGTCAAAACCCATTTCGTTTCTTAATATTCCCGTAATAATATCTTTATTTATACTAGAGGGTAAACTTCTGTCCGCTGTTAGTGCAGGTACTGATAAATGGCCTACCATTATGGAATTTACCCCATTTTTAATGAGCTGTTGAAAAGGATATAGTTCATTTTCCAAAAGCTCGGCCTTGGTTTTGTCTATTACGGGTAATCCTAAATGTGAATCTGTAGCAGTATCACCATGTCCTGGAAAATGTTTAATACTCGTAAGGATGCCTTCGCTCTGCGTTCCATTTACATATGCGGTTGCCAACGAGGTTACATGGTCTTTGTTTTCACCAAAGGAACGATAACCAATTACTGGATTATTGGGGTTGGTATTTATGTCCACTACCGGAGAGAGATTCCAATGTATACCAGCCGCTTTACAGTCTTTTGCAATTTGTTTTCCAACTTCAAACACCAAATCCAAATTGTCGGTATTAGCCCCTAAGGTTATGGCATAAGGGTATTGTGGTGTATTTTCAATACGCATTGCCAACCCCCATTCCGCATCAATTGCTATTAAAAGAGGGTATTTAGCTGCTTGTTGGTAACGGTTAATCAGTTGTTTAAGCACCTCAAAACTGTGCGCATTGTGAGCTATCTTTTTCTTTCCTTCAAAATTTGTAGCTGCACTTGCCCTGGAATGAAAAAAACACAATCCTCCAATATGGTAATTGGCTATTAAGTTTTCTAGATCCCGTATCTCATCTTCGGTATCATTGATAAAAGCGGCAGGCATAAATAATTGACCTACTTTTTCCGTAGTTGTAAGTTGGTCTAGTGTCTCTTGGGTTAGCATAATCTTATTCATTGGGAACTGCTGTTTTTTTACCGAAATCTGCTGGATAGGTTATAAACTTTAATAGTAAAAGGGCTGGGAGGGCCGCAATGACCACCCAGATAAAAAAGCCGTCATAACCTAACCACTGTTGCATATAACCGCTGATCATGCCGGGCAGCATCATTCCTAAGGCCATAAAACCAGTAGCAATTGCATAATGTGATGTTTTTGATTTGCCATCCGCTATATAGATTAAATACATCAAGAAGGCTGCAAAACCAAACCCATAGCCAAATTTTTCAAATATAACCGTTGCGGTCACTGCATATATGTTGGTGGTATTCGTGAATGCCAACACCGCATATAAAATATTTGGAAGGTTTAACGAAAGGACCATAGGTAGCATCCATTTTTTTAATCCATCCTTAGAAATCAAGATTCCTCCCAATATACCTCCAATGGATAGAAAAATTACGCCAGCCGTACCAAATATGGTTCCCAACTGTTCCGTGGAATATCCTAAGCCGCCTTTATCTGGTGTGTCCAACAAAAAAGGCGATGCCATTTTAACCAATTGCGATTCTCCTAAACGGTAAGTTAAAATAAAAGCTAGAGCAATTCCTATACCCGGCTTTTTGAAAAATGAAGAAAAAACTTCCAAGAAGCCAGTAGCTTTTTCGTTATTTATCCCATTTTCCGATTCATATTTTGGGGTTACAAAAAAATTGGTCACCGTCATGATCAGCATTAAGAATGCTGCCGCGGACATGGTAATACTCCATGCCTTGGTATTGTCACCATACTTATTTTCAAGGAAACCTGCCAAAACAACAATTAATCCTTCACCCGTGACCATGGCCAATCTATAAAACGTACTGCGCATCCCCACAAAAAAAGATTGTTTTTTTTCCGTTAGTCCCAGCATATAATAACCATCTGAAGCAATGTCATTGGTAGCAGAAGCAAAAGCGGCCATCCAGAAACAAGCAAGGGAGGAGATAAAGAACATATTGGTAGGTAGGGTAAGGCCTACGCCCAATAGGGCAATAGCTATTAGCAATTGCATGGCTAGAAACCAGTTACGCTTTGTGCTTTTTAAATCCACAAAAGGGCTCCATAGTGGTTTTAACACCCAAGGCAAGTACAATAAGCTGGTATATAGACCTATATCTTCATTGCTTACACCAAGTTTTTTGTACATGATTACCGATACGGTAACTACTAAAACATAAGGCAAACCTTGTGTAAAATATAAGACCGGTACCCATGCCCAAGCTCCTTTATCTTTTTGTACCATTTTTTTTTAATTTCTTAATATTAATTACGGTTGCCGCTGTTTCTACACCATATTTGTCTATGAAACTAAGGGCTATAAAGTTGTTGTTAATAGCTGTTTTTGGAATACTTATGGTATTGGGGTTTTCATCCAAAAATATTTTTTTTACCAATTTCTTCATTTTGTATGCCTCCTTTACCTTACGGCCGGATCTGTATAACACTGCATATCTCATATTGACGATATCTTCTATGTGCAGAATAAATTCTTGATCGTTTAGTTCAGTAATTGCCAAACGCGGTGTAGGCACTGCTGTTATGTTCAAGGATGAAAATGAAGGGGTCAAGGCCGGTACCTTATAAAAATCTTTGCGTATTGCGTTCACAACATCATCATTGTCGTTCATTAACGATTTTGCACTGAACATAATATTTCCCAATACCTCAGGGGTTTTTCTAGCCAGTTCTAATTGCTGAGGAAGTTCCTTTGGATTGTTCCAGGCGGGGTCACTGTTGTTTTTGACTTTATATGCGCCATTACCTATATATATGTTGGTATTGTAGCTGTTATTGGCCCACCAATCTACCAAAGTTGCGTGTGGTGCCGCTTTGAGATCCATGCTCCAATAAATTTGTGGAGCTAAGTAATCTATCCACCCATTTTTCATCCACAATAACGGATCTGCATATAAGTCCTCAAAGGTAGTTTGACCAGCTTTGGTATTGGAGCCACTTGGGTCTGTAGTTTTATTTTTCCATACCCCAAACGGACTTATTCCAAACTGGACATATGGTTTAATGGATTTAATGGTTCGGTGGGTCTGGAGTACCAAAGAATCAATATTACTACGTCTCCAATCCTCTAAATTTTGATTTGGCTTTGCATAGGTTTTAAATGTTGTTGAATCATTGAAGATTTCATCCTTAATTCTATAGGGGTAAAAATAATCATCAAAATGTATGGCATCTATATCATAATTGGTAACTATTTCACCCACAATTTCAGAGAATCTTTTTTGAACCTCTGGTAACCCGGGATTGTAATAATTCTTTTTTCCGTAATGCACTATCCATTCTGGGTGGGTACAGTAATCATGGGATTTTGAAAGAACTTCAAAATTTTCATCGAAAGTTGCCCTGTACGGATTTAACCATGCATGAAATTCCATTCCCCGCAAATGCGCTTCTTTGATCATCCAGTCCAGCACATCGGTATTCCATTCTGGAGCTTTTCCTTCTTCACCGGACAGAAATCTAGACCAAGGAGCAAATTCAGAATCGTAAAAGGCATCACCTGCAGCGCGTATTTGTACTATGACTGCATTGTAATTTTCTTTTTGGTAAAAATTTAGAATTTTTAAATAGTCTTCCTTTTGTTTCTTAGAAGTGTCATTTCCATTTTTTGGCCAGTCAATATTCACTACGGTAGCGATCCAAACCCCTCTAAATTCTGTTTTAGGATGTTTCTCATAGGTTTTAAAAACTGCACAGGAATGAAATAAAAGAATGCAAATTATTAAGATGATGTATTTTGACATATATAGGAATGAAAAAGGCCCATTTTAGAACTAAAATAGGCCTTTTTGAATAAAGAATATGTTAATTGAATTTATGGCGTACAAAGGCTTCCATAGCGGCGTAGGAAGAAAGTCCTAACGCCTTATATTTATTGGCCGTGTCACGGTTACGTTCCTCGGCGCGCATCCAAAACTCCCTAGAGTCATCTCCTTGGAACATGACCCCATCTTTTTGAGATTGATGGCAAAATATGGCATTTCGTTTTTTCAATACCTGCCCCGGACTCATTGGTACGGCCATCTCAATTTCGTTGATATCCCATTCATGCCAAGCTCCTCTATACAGCCATAACCAGCAATCTTTCATAAACGGTTCTGATTTCAATTGCTCACAGGCTGCAAAAACAGCATCTAGACAAACTTTATGCGTTCCGTGCGGGTCTGCCAAATCTCCTGCGGCATAAATTTGATGAGGTTTTATCTTACTAATAATCTCCACCATTAATGCAATGTCCTCAGTGCTTAAATTTTTCTTTTTAATGGTTCCTGTTTCATAAAATGGCAGGTCCAAAAAGTGTACATTTTCATCCTGTAGTCCCATATATCTTGTTGCCGCATAGCTTTCACCACGTCTGATCTTACCTTTTAGATTTCTGACTTCGGGAGAATCTATCCTGGTCTCATTTTTGTCCGTTATGGATTTAATGATTTTTTCCGCTTCGGAAGAAGGGGTGATCTGCATTGCTATTTCGGCATATTTTCGTGCATCAACATCAGATACCGCAATATTTCCTGAGGTCTGGTAGACAATATGTACATCATGACCTTGTTCAACCAACCTGTCAAAAGTACCGCCCATTGAAATGACGTCATCATCTGGGTGTGGACTAAAGATAATGACCCTTTTTTGTGCCGGGGTTGCGCGTTCCGGTCTGTGGGTGTCATCGGCATTGGGCTTGCCCCCGGGCCAACCTGTAATGGTATGCTGAAGTTTGTTGAACATTTTAATGTTTAGGTTATAGGCATCTTCCTGTGCTAAGAGATCTGCCATACCATTGTCATTATAATCCTTATCCGTTAAACTCAATATTGTTTTTCCGGTAGTTTCGCATAGCCAAACCATAGCTTTTGATTTTAGCTCGTCCGTCCAGGTACAGGCATCTACCAGCCATGGAGTCTTGTTTCTGGTAAGCTCGGTACCGGCACTTGTATCTAGAACAAACGTACAATTGTCATGGTCCTGCAAGTAGGTAGCGGGTACATGTGAGGATATTTCCCCCTCTATAGTTTTTTTGATAATATCCGCCTTGTTTTGACCCCAGCCCAAGAGTATAATGCGTTTAGCCTTTTTTACCGTTGAAATACCCATTGTAATGGCTTTTCTGGGAACATTGTCTATTCCCAAGAACGATGGAGCCGCATCTACGCGAGTAATGTGGTCCAAGGTTATGACCCTTGTGCCGGAATTCAAATGTGATCCTGGTTCGTTAAAACCTATATGGCCCGTTCTACCTATGCCCAACAATTGAAAATCAAGACCTCCATGTTCTTTGATTTTTCTTTCGTAGGAAAGGCAATAAGCGGTAGTTTCATCACTGCTGACCGTACCGTCTGGAATATGAATGTTTTCTTCTGGGATATCTATATGGTTGAACAAATGTTCGTGCATGAAGTAAAAATAACTTTGTATGTTATTGGGCTCCATGGGTAGATATTCATCCAAATTAAAAGTAACCACGTTTTTAAAACTTAATCCTTCTTCCTTGTGCATACGTACCAATTCTTCATATACCCTAATTGGGGAAGAGCCGGTTGCCAGTCCTAGTACACACTTTCTTTTTTGTCCCTGTCTTTTCTTGATCAGGTTGGCAATTTCTTCCGCAACTATAATGGATGCAATGTTGGAATCTTGAAAGATTACATTATGGATTTTTTCAAAACGAGTTTCCTCAAATTGGCCAATGGGTTTATGGCTGATATCAATCTTAGAATCTTGTAAGGCGTTTTTCATAGGACAGCAATAAAATTTAGGTTTTAAATTCATGCAAATATATGCACTATTTTGCATTTATGCCGTTTTTTGCAATAAAATTTGCTTTATTTTGCTGTTAATTAATATTGATATATTGTTTTATTAACTTTAACGTCATAAAACGGCAAGTAAATTAAAATGTTATCTTTGCCTTAATTCGCTAAAACATGTTGTTGTAAAATGCTAAAAGAGGAACGTCACAGAACTATTTTAAATGAGGTAGATCTTCATAATAGAATTTTATTGACCGATATCGCAGAGGCCTTGGATGTATCTATCGATACCGTTAGAAGAGATGTTAAGGAGCTGGATGCGGAGAAAAAATTACGAAAAGTACACGGTGGTGCCATATCCATGGGTTTTATGAGCAATAGTGCACGTAATACCAATATTTATAAGCTAGACCAAAAAATGGCGATCGCCACCAAGGCAATAAGTTTATTGAAAGATGGTGCCGTTATCTTTATAGATGGGGGCACAACTTGTTTGGAAATGGCCAGAATTATACCGGAAAACCTAAACCTTACCTGTTTTACAATAAGTCTGCCGGTTGCCATGGAACTTTCCAATAAAGAAAATATCAGTGTAATTTCCATTGGAGGACAAATTGCAAAGGAAGCACAGATAGCAATTGGGGCAAATGCCATACACCATTTATCGGAAATTAGGTTTGACTATAGTTTTATAGGTACGGGTTATGTAGACGCTATTTATGGGCTAACGGAGTTTGATTGGGATATCGTTCAGATTAAAAAAGCGGTAATCAAGGCATCAAAAAAAACGGTTCTGTTGTCCATTTCTGAAAAATTGAACTCACAACACCGCTATAAAACCTGTGATATCAATTCCATTAATACTATGATTACGGAATTAAAACCGGAAAACACCCTGCTCAATGCGTTTAAAAACCATGATATAAAAATTATTTAAGTATATGGATTACAAAAAAATCACTGAAATGCCATCCAATCACGACCATTTGGAAATGATGGATACCGCAACGATCTTGCAAAAAATGAACGAGGAGGATGAAAAAATTGCGGCTGCGGTAAAAAAAACCATACCACAGATTACAATTTTAGTAGATGCGCTGGCAACCCGTTTTGATCAAGGCGGTAGACTGTTTTACATTGGTGCAGGTACAAGTGGTCGTTTAGGTATTCTGGATGCTTCTGAAATACCCCCAACTTTTGGAATGCCCCATGAACGAGTGGTAGGTCTTATCGCGGGCGGTGATACTGCAATCAGAAAAGCTGTAGAAAATGCAGAAGATGCAATGGAACAGGCATGGGTAGATTTAAAAGAGCATCAAATTACGGAAAAGGATGTTGTAGTTGGTATAGCAGCATCCGGTAGTACGCCTTATGTGGTTGGTGGGCTTAAAGCGGCAAAGGACAATGGGATCCTTACTGCTGCCATTACCAATAACCCAGGGTCCCCGATAGCTAAAATTGCAGATGTCCCCATAGAAATCAATGTTGGTCCAGAGTTCCTTACCGGTAGTACAAGAATGAAAAGTGGTACATCGCAAAAATTGGCATTGAACATGATTTCCACTGCGTTGATGATAAAAATTGGAAGGGTAAAGGGGAACAAAATGGTAAATATGCAAATGAGCAATGATAAGCTGGTGGACCGAGGAACCCGCTACATTATGGAGGATTTAGGTATTGGCTATGCGGAAGCTGAAAAACTTCTCAAAAAATATGGATCCGTTAAATTAGCGGTAGACTCTGTTAAGGGTAATTGAATTTATACTTTTTTAAACAGAATTAATAGTTCCTGAATAATCATTTTTTGGGGACTAACCTGTAAATTCCTTTTCCTTCTACCGCTACATAAATTAAGCCGTCCGGGCCTTCCTTTACTGCCCTGACCCTTCCTAAATTTGGCATAAGTTTCTCACGTAAGGTCACCTTGTTTCCGTTCAGTTCCAAACGTTCAAGGTATTGAAAGGCCAAAGACCCTACCAGTAAGCTACCTTTCCATCCCTTATATTTGTTTGAAGTTACATAGGCCATACCGCTAGGGGCAATGGAAGGCACCCAGTAGTGTATGGGGTTCTCCATACCGGAAATACTCTCTTGATCCGTTATTGGTGTGCCGCTATAGTTAATGCCATAAGTGGCCAATGGCCATCCGTAGTTAGCTCCTTTTTTAATAATGTTGATTTCATCCCCGCCTCTAGGTCCGTGCTCATTGTCCCAAATTTCTCCCGTAACGGGATGTTTTATCAATCCTTGGGGATTACGGTGTCCGTAGCTATATATAGCCCTTTTGGCACCATCCACACCTACAAAAGGATTATCCGCTGGAATTCTGCCATCATCATGTAATCGATAGATTTTACCGCCATCTCGTTTTAGATCTTGTGGGTTGATATCCCGGTCGCCTCTTTCCCCTATGGAAAAGTAGAGGTAGCCTTCATTGTCAAACGCTATTCTGGACCCAAAATGTTGGCCTTTGGTGGTATTGGGTACGGCCTTGTACAATTGTTCAACATCCGTTAGTTTATCATTGCTCAATTTAGCCCTCATAAGTGCGGTGTTACCTCCTTTTTCATCGCCCGATGCAGAGGCGAGAGTGATATAAATCCATCCGTTTTTGTCGTAATTCGGGTGCAGGGCAATATCCAGGAGCCCACCCTGACCACGCTGATAAACATCGGGAACATTACCGATCATCGATTTTTTGCCATCCTTAAAATGAATCAATTTTCCCGATTTTTCTGTAATCAATATACTTTTATCCGGAAGGAATGCAAACCCCCATGGAATCTGTAGCTGATCGACGAACAACTCTGCGTCAAAAACAGAAGTGTTTGGTGTAATTACTTTGTTTTCAATATTTTGTGCACAAGAGGAATTGAGCATTACAACAAATAAAAGCTGTAGAACGATACTTTTTTTCATATTGAGACGTTAGAAATATATTAAAGGACTAATCATTATTTAAAGATAAAATATAAGTATAAAAAATTACAACAAAGAACGGTAAAGATCCCAAATCGCATTGTTCTTAAAATTTCACTTAACCTATGCTCCCAAAACAACAACGGTATACGTTGGTTGTACTATTACTGATATTGATATCCGTAGCTGGTACAACTGCAATAGCCAACTCTAAGGTAAGTACCCTTTTTGAGGAAGTGTCTTTAGCTTTTGATAAGGCTGTTTCTACCACAGAAAAAAAACAACCCCAACAAACCAAGAAAAAGAATGCGCAACTTGTTGCCAAAGCAACTTCAACGGCAATGTTTGCAACAATCATTCAAGGGGCGGATAATCTTGAAAATTGTGACGACAACGGTTTTACGGTCGCACGCTTTAATCTTTGCGGTGACTATGATGACCGTATCATAAGCCTTTCCGGTGGGCCATACAGTAATGTCTCATGGCAAGTATTGGGTGGGTCGTGTAGTCCGGATATTAATACGGAATGTCCAAATACCGGTGCATGTTACACGGAAGTTGCCGATCAACAGACCTTTACCTTGGACGCCAGTTCCGTGCCCTCTACACAAGGTGCGGAATATCGTGTTGTAGCCAATGGTCAAATCTATTATTTTAAAGTTAAGAAAAGTACCATAAACCAAACTTATGAAAAGCAAGACTTCATCTGTGGAGTAGATGGTAGGATCCAAATTACCAACTTGTCCAGTGCTTATGAATTCAGTATTAACGATGGCAGTGGTTTTGGGGCTTGGCAAGGACCTATATTCCCTAATTTGGCAGCGGGCACCTATAATGTTAAAGCCCGATTAAAAAATACGGCGAATACCTGTGAATATCCTTATGAGCCTATAATAATTGAAGAAAGAAATATTGATATTACCGCAACTTTCCAAGATGCGCTATGTAATGGCGACACCGGTAGCATCACCGTAAACGCATCAGGAGTACCAGGGCCTTACAAATATACTTTACTGAATTCCAACGGCGTACGTCAGGAATTTACCGCATTTATGCCAGACAGTTCCTATACGTTCTCTGCGGTAGGTTTTGGTTCTTATATCGTACAAGTGGAAACCTATCAATGTACGGGTGATCCGGGTAACGGAATCAATCCTCCAAGGCAGCATTTAGATGTTAATGGAAATACGTTGACCATTGGTGCGGGTGCCTCTGCCTTGGACGCCTCTACAGAGGTCAATAGTAGTTTTGGCTGTTCGGATATTTCAAGTGTGGATATTATTTTAAATACCAACGGCGGTTCTGCGCCTTATACATTTACGGTGAACAATGGTGCGGTACAACCTGCTTTTGGTAATGCTTCTACGGATACGGGAAGTACGATCTTTACCGTAACTTCCGCTGGTACCTATGATTTTATTATTACGGATAGTAATGGTTGTACCATTAGTGCTTCATCAGATGTTGAAACACTCTCTCCACCAGATGTAACTGTGGCCGGTATTGATGGTAGCTGTAGTAATGGTGGTGCTAAATTGGATTTTACCATAAACAATGGACGGGGGTATAACATATCTTTTCGTGAAAGTGCCTCTGCCCCTTGGGTGAGCACTCCCCAGATATCTGTTGCTGCAAGTACATATAATGATATAGAAGTTCGTTATCAACAAGGCGACTTTGAGTGTACCTTGGCAATGCCTTCCATTACTGTTAATACGGTAGGCTCTTTAACGGGATCGGCCAATAAAGTTTCTGATGTTACCTGTACCAGTAGTGGTACAGAAGGTGGACAAATAGATTTTGTGGGACCATTTTCAGGTGGTTCTGGTAGCGGTTATGAATTTAGTATAGATGGTGTGCATTTTTCGAGTATTACCTCTTATTCTGATTTGTCTCCGGGTACGTACACACCTATAATCCGTGATGCCGGTGGTTGCCGATTGGAATTGACGTCAATTGAAATTTTGGATATTGATCCACCTACGGATTTGGCTTTTGTGCAATCTAACGTGAGTTGTTCCGCCGGGACATCTGATGTACAATTGACGCCAACCAGCAATGCGGCCATCAATAGGTATGAAATCATTAGCCCATCTTACGTTGATAATGGTAACAATGATACTTTTATTGGCCTACTGACTTCACAAGCTTATATTTTTCAAATCACTGATGTAAACGGATGTACCTATACGGAAGGTTTTAGGCCTATAGTTACCAGCTCTATTAGAGTGCGTGTAAAATCTGGAGGAGATTTAAGGGTGTGTAACGGTGCTGCAGATGGTTCCGGTACTTTTATCGTTGATGGTTTTTCAAATACTTATACCTATGATATCAATGGTGGACTTTATACCGGAGGGCCCCAAAATGACGCTGAAGTTATCTTGCCATTATCCGGTGCAGGTACATATACCATTACTATAACGGACTCGGATACCGGGTGTACGGATACCGCTTCTTTTGATATTGAGGAAGCGACCACCTTGGACTTGACCTCAAGTGTAGTAACACCAATGAGTTGTGATAATAATAATATTGGTAGGGTAGAAGCAATAACCACTGGAGGATGGGGAGGTTATAAATATGCACTTGAATATCCTTCCGGTTATAATACTGGAGTCGTATCAGGTAACATATTTGGTAATCTGACAGAAACTACGGATGCGCTAGATCCATCCGATGTATATACATTAACGGCTATTGATAGTGAAGGTTGTAGTACCACCTTTACCTTTGACCTTGAAGCTAGGACTGCACCAAGTATTAGTATTGCAGCTGCAGACCTGTGTTATTCGCCAACCAATACTCCGTCTGTAACCGTTACAAGTTCAGGTGGGGGAACAGGACATGTTTATAGAATAAATAACGGGGGCTTTACCGCATCACCTACGTTCAACAATTTGTTCCCGGGAACTTATACTATTGAAGTGCAGGATGATAACAATTGTCGAAGTTCTGTTAATATAACAATACCACCACAGATCAATGTTCAATTATCCGTTGATGATGAAATACCATGTGCCGGTAGCGGTACCATGGGTATTACTGTTAATGGTGGTAATATATCCGATTTGACCAATACCTCATATACCATTTTCAAGGATGGCGCTCCGGTAGCGTCCGCAACAGGTCTTCAATTGCCATCAAATTCATTTGATTTTGCAATTGGTTCCCTGGAACATGGTACATATAGCGTTTCTGTAGAGGACAATAATGGTTGTACGGATATAAGCGAACCTATAATTTTTGAAGCTCCATCTACCATTACCGCTACGCATAGAGTTGTTGGTCCCAGTTGTGGCGATGCCAACAGTGGTTTTATAGATATTACGCCAGATCCTACGGTAGGTATACCACCGTATGAAATTAAATTTGGACCTGCCGGTAGTTTAAGTTATTCCGTGGCAGATGACGGTGCATACCAATATTCTTCTCAAACAACATATTCTGGGTTACCGATCGGTGATTATGAGTACGTGGTCAAGGATGGTAGAGGTTGTTTAATACCTGGTGTTGTAACAGTAACGGTATCTGCGGATGGTACAGTGGCACCAAATGCAACGGTTGCGCCAATTGATGCTACCTGTATTGGTAATGTGGTTTCCGGAGGTATTGAAATAACTACCGTAAGTGGAGGTGTGCCAGAATTTGTGTATATCGTTGAAGACCTTTTTGGAAATGAAATTACAAGAGTGGAAACGGATGGTTCAACAATTTATCCTTTAAACATCACCCATCCAGATATTGTACAAGGAAACTATCAATTGGTTACTTTGGACTCTAGAGGTTGTAGGGATGTGGATACGGTTACAATTGGTAATGCGACGGTACAGATTCAACCGGATAATACGTTGTTACCGCCAACATGTACACCGGGCGGATTTCCCTACTGCGTAGATATTGTTGGCGGTACTGGACCATTTGATATCCGTATTTTAGATGGTACTAATCCGCCGTATATATCATTGGGAGGTACACCTCCAAGTGAAATAAGAAGGTATTGTTTTCCAAATATTCAATTTGGGGAGGTATTTACGGTTGAGGTAGTAGATACGTTCTCTGGTTGTATGTACCAAGAAATTATTGAGGTGCCGCAAGGACCTTCTACCGTAGACGTAAACCTTGCTATTGATAATGCAACCTGTATTCCTGGAAATGAAGTAGGATTGACCTATTCTGTTACAGGTACTACGGGGTTATTGGATATTGAAATACGAAATACAGAGACAGGAGACCTGTTTATTGCCGAAACAAGATCAGAAACAAATTTCACATACCAAGTTCCAGAAGGTGCTTATAGTATCTTGGTTTTTGATAATGGTACACAATGTTCAGATGGTGCACAGGCAGAAGCTCTTTTGAATGCTCCAAGGGTGGATATTTTGGAAAATATAAACTCTAACTGTAATGCGGAAGGCCAACTTACCGTAAGGGGTAGTGGTGGTGCACCTTTTGCTACCGGTAGTCCTTATGAATATGCTTACGTGCCTGCAGGTACCCCTGTAGATGAAAATGGAACACTTACTCCCGGTGATCCGTCTGACGATTTTACGGATGCCTCTACCGTTACGTTGCCTGGTGCTCCCGGAGCGGGAATTGAATATGATATTTGGGTGAGGGATTCCAGGAATTGCTCCTATAGGATTTCAGCGGCAATAATTACGGAAGACCCACCATTGCCGGCGCCTACTTTTTTGGTAAGTAACCAATGTGATGTAACTGCGGCTAGCTTTACCATTGACCTATCCTTACCGGCCTATATTAATACGCCAACCTTTACCTTGGGCGGTGTAAGTCAACTAGGTACCAGGGCCAATGATACCGATCCTTGGACCACAACCTTTACCGTTAACAGTGTAGGGGTGTACCATGTAGATGTTATGGATGCAAACGGCTGTGTTGGTGCTGCCGATCCTGAAGTGTATCAGGTATTATCCGCAACAGGTGAATTCTCCAGACCGCCAAATTGTACGGATTCTGATGGGGAAATTACGGTTTATGCCAATGGTGGTAGCGGTAATTTTAATTTTGAATTACAGGATAGCTTAGGAAATTATATCGCTGATAATGCTACAGGAGTATTTACAGGAGTACCGGCAGGGGAATACCAAGTTGTGCTGGTGGATGATCTTGTAAATGACGGTACCATTTATTGTCCGTTTACCGTATATGATATTATAAGTACCATACCTACGGCTCCTAGTATTATAGCTGACGGGGCAAGCAGTATAAGTTGTAACGGGGCGGATGACGGTAGTATCAACATAATATTGGCCGGTGGGTCAGATGTGGATGGGATTGCCGCATATAATTTATACACAGGTACCTTACCATTACCCAGTTCAGCAACGCCAACAACTACTAACCTGTCTGGTTCATTTACAGGTTTAAGTGCTGGGGATTATGTTGCTGAGGTTGTAACAGATCTGGGATGTACGGACCTTGTAGAGGTAACAATTAGCGAACCTGCGGTATTTTCAATAGAAGCTTCGGCTCCGGATTTTGCTTGTGAACCGGGTGCAAACCGTTATAGCTCAACCATTATTTCAATAAATGTTTTAGATCCGGGCACTGTTGGATCTGGGTATCAGTATAGTATCACCGGGTTCTCCAACTATCAATCTGGCAATACGTTTGAAATTGTCGATAATGGTTATCCACAGGACATAACCGTTTATGCAATAGATGGTAATGGATGTCAAACTACTTTTGATGTGCCTAGAATCTATCCGCCTACGGATGTGGTTCCATCTATAATTAATGTGGAACCTCTAAATTGTAGGGATGATGAAGTGGTACGTATCCAAGTTTTGGGTACTACGGATTTTACAGTGAATACAATTTCGGTCGCAAGCGTTACTCCTGTAACTAATACAACAGGAAATGACTATGTAGATGTCTTATTGCCTGCTTCCGGCGATTATCTTTTTGAGGTTGTTGATAATACGGTTGGCTGTACGTATCCTATGCCGGTTCATACGGTTATTGAGCCTCTGCAACCAAGGGTTGTCATAAGCGAGGCTAAACCCGTAAGTTGTGCTAACCCAGGAAATGATGGGGCGTTGTTCATTACGGTCAGTGATTATTCCGGTATATTTGATTATATCGTCTATGAGGCGGATGACATTTCAAGAACAACTCCATTGGCTACGGGAACGTTCAATACGGCCAATTATCCGGATGGTAATGGTGATGAAGCTAGAATAGAAAATTTACCCGGTGGAAACTTAATAGTGGATATAGTATCCGTAGGTATGCCATTCTGTTCTGCAACCAGTAACGTAGCTAATATTAGAACCCCTAATGGACCGTTAACGGTTAATGCAGTTGCAATTGGTAATGTTAGTTGTACGAACGATACAGGTGAAATAGAAGCCACAGGTACCGGAGGATGGGACAACGTACCTTATGAATACCGTTTGTTTATGAGCGCCGATGGTGGGGCAACGTATACCACGGA
Organism: Maribacter sp. MAR_2009_72; assembly: GCF_007827235.1. Lineage (NCBI taxonomy): Bacteria > Pseudomonadati > Bacteroidota > Flavobacteriia > Flavobacteriales > Flavobacteriaceae > Maribacter > Maribacter sp. MAR_2009_72. Next base: position 4,321,704 of record NZ_VISB01000001.1, read on the forward strand.
AATAGCGGCATTTTCTAACCTCAATAACTTTACGGGATTATCTTATGGTTTTTATCAAGTGGAAATACGTGATTCTGAACTGTGTACGGACACTTTTGAAATTGAATTGGATGAAGTTCCACAAATTGTAGCAGGTATTAGAGAGCCCCAGGGCCTTGACTGCCCCAACGGGAACAATGCGGTACTGGAGGCTTATGATATTACCTCTGGCGATAGTGCTACGGCAATTGCCGGTGCAAGTGGTGGTTTTGCCGGTGCAGGATATAATTACACTTTACTTTACCTTAATAGTAATGATAATACGGATATCGTTTCCCAAAGTGGATTACAGAATACACCTACCTTTATTGGTGATAGTGGAGGTTACATTAGTGCTGGTTGGTATGCAATTGAGGTTTCTTCCAGTTTTGGATGTTCTTTTGTTACCGATGCCTATTATGTTGACCCACCTCCGCCGATCCAACCCCTTTTGGTGCAGACCAGAGTACCAGGTTGTGGTGGTGACGGAGAAATGAGGTTGACCGTTGAAAATCCCGATCCTTCTTTTTCTTATGAGTATTTAAGGGTAGAGAACAATGTGGCAATAGGTGGTTACGAACCTATGAACGGTACTTCAATATTAATATCTGGAGTAGAAGGAATTACTTATCAATTTGATGTGAGAAAGGTCAATTCCGCCGGTGCTTGTCCTTCAATTAGGAGTAACGGTATTACTATGACCAATGCTACCGGAATTACGTTATTGCCCAATTTACCTGATGATATTTCCTGTGCCTCTGAGTTGGATGGCCGTATAGAATCCTTTGTTAATGGTGGTGTGGGCGAAGACCTGTTTTACCTTTTTGAAGGTGATCCAATTGATGCTTTTAACCCTGTTGCAACCGCTACTATGGTTAGGGGACCTCAGGACAATGGAACTTTTGAAGGCCTTCCTGAAGGAACAAATTATTATATAGCGGTAACCAGTGGATCCACTTGTATGGATATAGCGGGTCCATTTGAGATTGTTAGACCGGAACCTATTGTTTTTGATGCCGTTGCTGCCAATGTCACCTGTAGCGGTGAGGCGGACGGTTCTATAACTATAACCGTTAGTGAAGGAGGTGTTGGTTTAATACAATTTGCGATCGCACCTAATTTTAATGAATTCTTTAGCGATGCTGAAAATCCTGGCAGTTATACGTTTGATGAACTTGAAGCCGGATCTTATGAAATTTTGATACAGGACGAAAATGGTTGTTTTGAAAAAGATGTCATTACCATTGAGGCTCCCGATCAAATACAGATAGTGGATATAGAGACCATGGCAGAACTATGTATAGGTGCCAATGATGGCTCAATGTCCTTTAACATTATTGGTGGTACCCCTTTTACGGACGTATTGGTCAGTAATACCCCATACTATGAATATAAAATTGAAATGATCGATCCAGTTGATGAAACAGGAACGGCAACTTTTCAACCCTATTTAGGCGATCGTATAGAAAACTTACAAGGAGGGGCTTCTTATGCAATCTATGTTCAGGATGTAAATCTCTGTGGAACCATGGAAGTTTTTATCGTAAATATTGGGGTTGACCTTTCTGCCGCACCACAAGTTCAATACGGTTGTGATGGTATATTTCCAACAAATACCACTACGATCAACTGGGGCGGAGATGTTCAGGCATCACAATTAATGTTCGCTTTAGACCCCATAGATCCTACAGACCCTATTAGTGCCAATGCAACGGAGGAATATATTTGGGGAGATTTGCCACCTGGGGACCATACAGTCTATATCTATCATGAGAATGGGTGTACAAATAGTGTGGAATTTTCTATAGATAGTTATGAGCCCTTAAGTCTTTCCGTTGATAAAACTGGTCCAAATGAAATTGTGGCCGTGGCCACAGGTGGTTTTGGTAACTACGAATTTTTCTTTAATAGTAGGTCTTATGGTACGGAAACTACGTACACGACAAATGAAAGCGGAATGGTAAATGTTAGGGTAGTGGACCAAATGGGATGTGAGCTGCAATTAGATGTGCCATTTGAGTTTACGGGAATGTTGGAGTTTCCAAATTTCTTTTCACCAGATGGAGATAACCTGAACGACATTTGGTCTCCTAACAATAGAGACCTGTTTGATGGGGTGGTCGTTAAAATATATGACCGTTACGGTAGGGTTGTAGCAGTTCTGGACGAGGTAAGTGGTTGGGACGGAACCTACGAAGGTAAAGAAGTGCCTACTGGAGATTATTGGTATGTTGTCAATGCCAATACCGCAGAAATAAGATATGTTGGCCATTTTACCTTATATAGATAGGTAAATACACTTTAAAGTAAAGAAAGAGCTAAAACATTTTAGCTCTTTTTTTATACAAACAGGTTATATAGGCTTTTACCGGTAGGATTATAATTCCTTTAGCGTATTATTATTTTAGACTGTAACCCATCCTTTTTTGGTACATTTGATAGACTAATTCACTGTCATCAATGAAGTATATTTTATATGTAATTCTACTTGTGCTATTTCAAAATTGTGCTTCCCAAGAAAGAGCAATCTTAATCGATGATGCCATGGAGACCAATGTAAGGGAGCATCTTGCCTATTACCTATACTATCCGGAAAATTACGAAACCGAGCCAGAAAAGGATTTTCCTATTTTGCTTTTTTTGCACGGTGGAGGCGAATCTGGCGATAGCCTGGTGACCGTTAAACGAAATGGACCTCCAAAACTTATTGCCCAAGGGAAGAAATTTCCTTTTTTGATTTTGGCCCCTCAAAACCCCAATGAAAAAAAATGGTGGAACACAAGAGCCGTGAAACAATTGTTGGACTCTATAGTGGCGACCAATAGAATAGATAAAAAACGTATCTACTTAACGGGCCTTAGTAGAGGCGGAGGTGCTGCGTGGGAACTTGCGGTTCAGTACCCTGAAACTTTTGCCGCAATGGCCGTTGTTTGCGGTATGACGCCGGTGCCCTATGCATCTTGGATCAATAAAAAAATGCCAATTTGGGTGTTTCATGGAGAAAAGGATAAGTCTATCCCAATTGAAGAATCTGAAACTATGGTGGATCGACTTAAGGAAATGGGGTATGATGTCCTATTTACCAAATATCCAAATGTTGGGCATAGTGCATGGATAAAGGCTTATGAGACCGATGCATTGTACGACTGGTTTATGAATCAGGAATTAAACTAGTTAGAAGTATAGGGCATGGATAGCAGACGGAATATTAAATACACTTTAATTTTAATTCTGCTCCTGCTGCTGGCTTATGGGATTTGGTCCATAAGGAACTCTATGAAGATTTCGGATTATCTTGAGCCTGAAATAGTGGCTACACATTATAACGGGGCTAATTTTGTTGGTTCTGAAACATGTATGGAATGTCATCCGGATATTTACAAATCTCATTTGGAAACCGCTCATTACAAAACTTCAGCTATTGCGGATAACGAACATGTAAAAGGAAGCTTTAACGAGGGTTACAATGAACTGAACCTTACCGGTGTTCGTTTTAAAATGACCGAGTTAAACAATCATCTTTATCAATATGCAAAAGCAAAGTTTGGAGATACCTTGGAAGTAAGGTCAAAATTAGATTTGGTCATTGGTTCCGGTGTAAAAGGGCAGAGTTATCTAACTTGGAACGGTAATGAACTTTATCAATTACAGCCATCCTATTTTCAGCCTACAGGTTCGTGGGTCAATAGCCCAAGCTTTCCGGAATACGCCGTGCGTAGAGAAGTTGATGATACGTGTTTAAAATGCCATGTAACCTTTGCAAAGAATACCAACCCAAAGGGTAATAGTAATACTTATGATCGTGAAAAGTTGCTGTTAGGTATAGATTGTCAAAGATGCCATGGTCCTTTGGAAAAACATGTGGTATACCATCGAAATACGCCCAATTCAAAATCTGCTGCTTATGTTGATGACTATAGTACGTATTCTAGGCAACAACGTTTAGATGTCTGTGCGGTATGCCATTCCGGACTTCAGGCTCAACAAATAAAAGGTAACCCTTTCTCTTTTTTATCTGGTGACACACTATCATTATATTCTAAAAACTTTAGAAGTTATAACCTTCCATTGGAACTGGATGTACATGGAAATCAAATGGGACTTTTGAGTAAAAGTGCATGTTTTGTAAATACTCCTAAAATGGATTGTATGACATGTCATGACCCACATGAAGCCGAGCGTGGCAATGCTGACCATTTCAACAATAAATGTCTAACCTGCCATAATGTTAATAGTATCAATACTGATAATTTGGATGTTAACCATACAGTAGACCAAAATTGTATTTCTTGCCATATGCCATTATCTCCATCCAAAGTTATGAAACTAAGCGTTGAGGGTCAGGAAGATGAAATACCGGTTTACATACGTAGCCATTTAATTGGGATATACGACTGAAAACCTTTAAACGAAAAGAGAGGTTGAACATAAATTTCAACCTCTCTTGAACGAACAAATGATAAAACTTAAATTTTAATAATTAGGGTCTTGGGTTATGGTTGGTTGCCCATCCACTGCAGAGCGATCTATGGCTTCTATGGGTATAGGGAAATATTCATGTTTTCCTTTTGTAAAGGATTTTCCCGATAAATACGTCCTCAACTCAGATTCGCTTGCTATGTATGCATTTAATACGTCTGCTGCAATCCCCCAACGCTGTAGGTCAAAAAATCGGTGACCTTCCAAGGCAAATTCCAATCGTGTTTCAAATCTAACCGCTTTTCTAGCTAAGACGGGGTCTGTCCAAACTTCATCATAGGTTGCAATTTCATAATTGGCAGCAGGTGTACCGGCTTCAATGGTAAAATCGTTTCGGTCCGTACCTTGGGTGGCAAGGGGTACAAATCCTTCAGGATTAGCCGCCCTACTTCTTATTTCATTGACCAAGGTACGAGCCCTTTCCAAATCACCTAATTCAACCTCTGCTTCAGCAAGCCATAGATATATCATATCTAGCCTCATGATCCTATAATTGTTGGCAGAAAGATTTCCCCATCCTCCTTGACCAAAAGCTTCAGGTTCCGCAACATGCTTCATGGAGAAAAATGGTCCGGCATACGAAAGGTCCCTGACAAAATCTGTTTGGTAAATTTTAAAGCCCTTATATAAAATACCCGGTCTTCCTACCGTATGGTCCAAACGGGGATCCAATGTACCTGTATAGGTCGACAATGTTGTGGTTTCATCCACATCTGCGGATACGTTGGTTTCATTGAACGTGTCCAATAGTGGTAATCCATCCTCGGTTTTATATGCGTTCACCAAGTTTTGAGACGCTTGGTAAAAACCACAGCAACCCCAAGGATCGGTATACGGGTGTGCCAGGCCAATACCTCTATTGGCGGCATCTCCAGATGCACTGCTAATTGCGTATTGTACCTCAAAGATAGATTCGGTATTATTACGTGTGGCAACTTTAAAGTTATCCTCAAACTTATCCATTAAAGTAAAAGGACCATTTTCGATAATATCATCGAAAATTACTTTTGCTTCGCCCATCTTGGTCAGGTTGGCCGTGCCGTTCTCGTCAAACCCTTGATATATCTTGGCTTTGCCCAAAAAAGCTTTTGCGGCCCAACTAGTAGGTCTTCCTACATCTCCTTGCGTAGCGGGCAACACTGCTGCCGCAGCCTCAAAATCTGCTTCGATCAATGGCCAAATTTCCCTGTCGTTCGGAATTTTCGTGCTTTCAAGATCGTTTAAGGCGAAATTTTCATCACTTATATAAGTTGGCATTCTCCACATTTTTCGTGCTTCCATATGGAACAATCCTCTTAAGAATTTTGCTTCTGCCACTATTTGGGCTCTTCTTTCATCACTAATATCCTCTACTTCTGCAAGCGTGGTAAGAACAATATTAGTGGCGGCTACACCCTTATAAAGTCCTCTCCATTTATCCCTTATGTGAATATTAAAGGATTGAAAGTCATATCCTTCTATGAACGATTGTTCTGGTTGGTCACCGGCATCAGTACCTTTTAGGGCATCATCTGAGGCAATATTAAATACCCAACTATGAATGTCATTGTGCCAAGTTTGGCCTTCTAGTCCACCTCCCGGTACCATGGTATATGCGCCAATTAAAAGTCCTTCAACCCCATCTGCAGTTGCAACATCACTTTCGCTGAAACTGCCCTCGGGTTCTCTATTTAAAAATTCATCACTACATCCTGTTATAAACACCAGGGCGGTGACACAAGCCGTGATTAATATGTTCCTCTTTTTCATGATATATATTTTATGCATTTCAATTAGTTTAAGGTAATGTTAAGGCCCATTAAAAAGGTTCTTGATACCGGTAAGAAACCACCGTCATAACCAAGGTTGGTATTGTTACCCGTCTGTATTTCAGGATTTAAGCCAGTATATTTTGTAAATGTGGCTAAATTTTGTCCCTGTATATAAATAGATGCCCTTGAAATTCCACCAATGGAGGACAGCAGATTTTCAGTAAAACTATACGTTAATTGAACGTTCTTAATTCTAAAGAAACTACCATCTTCTATGAAATAGGATGATGGTCTACTACTAATCTGGTCGTTGGCATCCATTATAGGAACGGTAGCGTTAGGATTGGCGGCTACCCATGTACTTGGATCGGCAGTGGGATTTGTGGGTTGCCAAGCATCATATAGCGCCCTCCTTGACCTATTTCCCTGAAAGGTGTTAAAATCTGCGAAATAGCGTACGTAATTATAGATATCATTACCCTGTGACCCGTTTCCGAAAATATTCAATGCTAAGTTCTTGTAGGTAAAGTCCAAATTGATACCATACGTAAAATCTGGATGGGGGTTGCCTATAACGGTACGATCATCATCGTTTATGACCCCGTCATTATTGATATCCGCAACCTTTAACTTACCAGGAGCGTTGTAATCTCCATACTCCGGCCATGCATCCGCTTCTGCCTGCGATTGAAATATGCCAACGGTTTTAAAACCATAGAAAGATGATAATGGAGAACCTGCTTGGGTTACGGTTAATGCCGGAACCCTTCTTGAACTACCAAAGAACCTAGTATCCGCACTTTCGCTTAATTGGTCTACATTATTGGTGTATTGAGAAACGTTAGCACTTATGCCGTAGCCAAAATCACCTTTGGTATCATTAAACCCTAAGGTAAAGTCAACACCTTTATTAGTGACACCGCCCACGTTGAACCTAGGTTCATCTGCTTGACCGGCCGTGTAGGTCACAGGAACTTGGAACAGCATATCTGTGGTAACACGATTCCAGATATCTAAATTGAAGTTTACTTTACTGTTGAACATTAATAAATCCAACCCAAAGTTATTGGACGTAGTAGTTTCCCATTTTGCGTTTGGATTACCAAATGCGCGGGTGGAAAAGCCTATGGTTGGTGAACCTGTGCTACCATCAATTGGATAACCACCGGTTCCAATATCAGAACGGAAGGTGGTAAATGCATTATAGTCCCCAATCTGTTGGTTACCTGTTTGGCCCCAGCCATATCTGACCTTTAAATCATTGATCCATTCTATATTGCTCATAAAGGTTTCATCAGAAACCCTCCACCCTAAACTAAATGCCGGGAATACTGCACTTCTTGAAGCAGATTGGAACCTTGAGGATGAATCATTTCTTAAAATGAATTGGGCTAAATACCTTCCTTGATAATCATAGTTTAGCTTTCCAAATTGAGACCACAAGGAGTAATCTTGCTCAACGAAGCCATAATTAGTTGAGGTGGTAGCATTACCAAGGTTTAAATAGCTAAGAATATTAGGGGTCTCAAAGGCAAAACGTTCCCTTCTTGCTCCAAAACGCTCTTCAAATTGTTGAATGGATTCTATACCTACATATGCCTGAAAATTGTGAACTTCGTTAAAAGTCTTGGTATAACTTAGGGTATTGGTCCATGTCCATTGGTATTCATACTGTTCCCTTGATTCTGAACTATTGATAAAATTACCTTCAACATATTCCGGTTGTGGCCTACCTAAGTCCCTTTCTCTTTGGGCACGCACGTCAACACCAAAACTTGATCTTATGGCTAAGTTTTTTGTAAGCTCGTAATTAGCAAAAACATTACCCAACAATCTTAATCTATACACGCGATCGTCCTCATTTCTTTTTAATGAAGCATATGGGTTGAAGTTGTTACCCAAGTTGGCACCTCTACTTCCTGCAAAGTTTCCTGCTATATCATAGATAGGCAATAGGGGATGGTGTTTATATCCTGCGGATACGGCGTTTTGTTCTTCATCATTTTGATATTGTCCTTTAGTATTATCAAAAGAGGCCGTAAAATTCTCACCAATGGTCAGTTTGTCGCCTATGGCCTTGAATTCTGTATTTGCCCTTAAGGAAATTCTATCGTAACTACTGAATTTGGTTACGTAGTCTGCCGTAAAATAACCAAGTGAAAATGCGTAACGGGCTTTGTCCGTAGCACCGGAAGCAGAGATGTTATGGCTTTGAATAGGAGCGGACCTAGTTACTTCTTTCCACCAATCCGTATCTGCCGATCTGGTAATGGCGTAGATGTTACCTTCTTCCAATGCATAGAGATTTGGGTCAGTTCCAGCATCGCCTTCATTGGCTCCACTAGGAAATACATAATCCGGTATGGTAACCTCACCATTGGGCCCAAACGTATATTGACCATGACCTGGGGTTTTACCGGCATACAAATCTGCCAAATATAAATATTGTCCCAGCTCCCTGGCGTTCAACGCCTCCACGTCATTGTCTGCAGTTTGCATTCCGTAATAGGTATCATAGGAAATAGTAGGTTTTCCCATTTTTCCTTTCTTGGTCGTAATGATAATTACACCGTTTGCGGCCCTGGATCCATAAATGGATGCTGCAGAAGCATCTTTTAATATTTGTAAGGATTCTATATCATTAGGGTTCAAATTGGCTTGGGCCTGGGTTGGGACCCCATCAATTACATATAATGGGTCATTGTTGCCAACTGTACCAAAACCTCTAATACGTACGGTGGCTTCCCCACCTGGTCTTGCATCGTTAACGATACTGACACCGGCAGCCCTACCTTGAAGTTGTTGGGCAAAAGTGGTGGCAGGTGTAGCTAAAAGCTCATCAGTATCCACAACGGATACTGCACCGGTCAAGTCTTTTTTGGCCTGAGTGCCATATCCCGTAACGACAACTTCATCCAATTTACTGGCATCTTCCAGAAGGGTTACATTTATGGTCGTTTGACTGTCAACGGCAACCTCCATTGTCTTATACCCTATGTAGCTGATGACCAAAATTGCATCATTAGGGGCTTCAATGGTGAAATTACCATCAAAATCTGTTTGAGTACCATTTGTAGTTCCTTTGACAAGAACACTGGCGCCGGGTAACGGCCCCATTTCATCGGATACAGTACCGGTGACTACTGACTGGGGTACCGGCGATTCAATACTTGCCATAACATTCAGTTTTTTATTTGCAACCATACTATGGGTGCAAATGCATGCTACAATCAGTAAAAATCCTTTGCCAAGAAATGATAAGCTTTCTCTGGATTTTACCGATTTAAAATCTGGTTTTTTGTTCATAATAAGTTGTTGTTTAGTTAAATTGTTGATTTATTAATAATTCTTAATCAAGGTTAAAAATTATATTAAATTATCATAATATTAGTTAATATTTTATGAAATAACCAATAATTTACATTATATTTTAAAATATTGCATTAAGCTATTTAGGAATGGCGTTTATCGTCTATGAGATGTTGTTGGTCGTAAAATTCTACAGTGATAAATGGGGAAGATTACATCTATTGGTTACTAAAATGCTAAATAAATAACGATAATTTAATTAACGGGAATGTGATATTATTCTAAATCTCAATTAGAGAATCCACTTATGGCAGTATTTAACCAAAATATTATCGGTTGGTAAACTTTCTTGTTTTACCAACCGATATTTTAAGGTGTCGTAAACGTATTAATTTTTCTGAAATACCTTTAGGGAATCCCTGTTTTGGGTAACTATATAATATGGGAATTTTTCTTTATTGCTGTTAATGATAGCCATGCTTTTTGAATCTCCAGGTACCAAAAACCCACTTTCCGGAGTTGGTATGGTGGTTAATTTACCGTTTCCTTCATTCTTTATAAGCAAACCGTTAAATGCATCATTTCTACCTATAAATACCTCATTTCCAAAATTGTTTCCAACCAAAAGGATATCTTTTAATGAGTCATTATTATAATCTAGGATAGCTATGTCGTTGATTGGGGCAAATTGAGCTTCTATAGGTAATTCGGAATGCCTAAAAGTTCCATTGCCAAGATTCTCAAGAAAAATACTTTTATCAAAATTTGCGGTCAATGTTGTTGCGCCTTTTATTTCACTTTCATTGAAAAGATTTTTGATTGTTGCTTTGGAATATGATTTAAACGAATTGAATTTTGCTCGGAACATAGGACTTTGACCATTTAAGTCCGCCCAAAAATGTACAGGAAAAGATTTTTGGACCGGATTTTCAAAGCTTTCTTTAAAATAGGAAAATACAACAGGGTCTATGGTACCATTATTGTCAAAATCCTTGGCGATCACCGTAGTAGGTCTTTCCAGTGTTGGGCGGTAAAAATTATTGGCACCTAAATTACCTATTATAAAATCCAGATCTCCATCATTGTCCATATCAACTTTAGAAATACTTTCCCACCAACCACGTAAATTATCAACTCCCGTGTTTTCTAGCTTTTGAAAACCACTACCATTATTCTTAAAAATAGAAATGGGCATTAGCTCACCTACTACTATAAGATCATCATAATTATCCATGTCCACATCTGCCCAAATAGCATCCGTTACCATACCCAGTTCATTTATTTGGGGAGCTAGTTCATTGGTAACATCTTTTAAGGTTCCGTTTATGTTTTTTAATAAATAACTTTTTTCTGGGGTAGGGTATTGGCCATAAGGTGTTCGTCCTCCAATAAAAAGGTCTGTAAAGCCATCTTTGTCAAAATCATTGGCTACGACTACCGATCCGCTTGAGTTTATTTCAGGTGCTTTGTTTTTGGATTGAGTGAAATTACCATTACCGTCATTGAGTAAAAGTTGATCGTTGTAAGATGTGTCGCCCAAAGCAAATTCATTACTGCCAGATACTAGATATAGGTCTAAATCGCCATCGTTCTCCAAATCGAAAAAAACTATACTCTCTTCTTCAAACTTAAAATCTTCCTCATTAATATATAGTGATCGTTGACTAAAAGTACCGTTGGTATCCTGTGTGAACAATTGTGGCGAAGTTCCGGAAGAACTACCTATAATGAAGTCTTCCGTGCCATCACCATTAATATCCGCCACGGCAATTTGCGGTCCATTTTGTGTAAGCTTGTGCGGTAACGTTCGCTGAATATTAAAATCTATCTTATCCGTTTCCTCATGTTTAAATTGTATGCCAACGGATTTTGAGACTTCCTGGAAAATTGTTTCAGGGAGATTTTGGGCTAGGGGAAATTTTAGTTCATTCAATGAAACCAAAGATGCATTTGCGTGTTCCAGTACTATTTTTTCATTGGCCTTAATATTGTCCAATTTTTGAAATTTGCCATCTGGCCATAACACCTCCACACTTTGTATTTCGTTAGTTTGACCCAAACCAAAATGAATAATATCTTCTACTGTGGACATATAGCCCCTATAGGTATTGTGTTCATGGTACTGAAATGTGCCGTCTGGCAATGTTAGAACCAATTTGGTGCCAACAGTAAGGGCATTGTTTGCAGTTAGCTTTATGGTCAAAAAATTATGTTTTTTTTGATCTAGCTTATCTGCGGTGTTTCTAAAAAGCAAAGCTTTGTCATTTATATTGTTTACGACATAATCCAAGTCACCATCATTGTCTAAATCTGCAAATGCAGCCCCGTTGGAAAATGATGGAACCCCAAGTCCCCAAGTAGTACTCACATCTTCAAACGTATTATTTCCGTTGTTTTTAAAGGCATAGTTGGGTATTTTAATTTTTGGAATAGAATCCAAGATTTGTGCAGGACTTAAATATCTACTAACATTAAACTTAAAATCACCAAAATCAAGGTCGGTAATATCCCTGGGAAAACCATTGGTGATCAAAATATCCTTATAGCCATCATTGTCCATATCTGCAAATAGGGGAGACCAGCTCCAATCTGTTTTGGATACTCCTGCCAATAATCCTATTTCACTAAAAGGAAGATTACTACCATTGCCTTTTTGAAGCATATTCCTAGTGTGTTGATATTCATAGTCATACCTTTCATTAAGAATATATTCTGTATACTTATGTCCTGATAATGTAGTTTTAAGTCTTTGATTGGTTTCTCCAAGCATGTCCAAGGTCAGAATGTCCAGATAGCCATCATTGTTAAAATCCGAGATGTCATTGCCCATAGAGAATTTACTCTGGTGTTTTACCTGCTCCTTGATTTTATTACTAAACGTGCCATCTTGGTTGTTAATGTAAAGAACATCATTGGTCAAGTAGTCATTACTGACATAAATGTCCGGCCAACCATCATAATTCAAATCTGAAATAGCTAAACCTAAACCATAACCTTCTATAGTAATACCTGCTTCTAGGGTAACATCTGTAAATGTGCCGTTACCATTATTTTTGTATAACCTGTCATTACTGAGGGCAGATCCATCAGTTGTTTTTTTACGATAATTTGCAGGAAGTACATGTATATCCACATTGTTTAAAACATATAGGTCTAAAAGACCGTCCTTATTGTAATCAAAAAATGTGGCTCCCATACTGTTGCCCGATTCTTCAATACCGTATTCTTCCGCCTTATTTGAGAATACTGGAACTTGGTTATTATTTAATCCTTGGTTAATGAAGAGAAGGTTTTTTTTATTCTCTTCTTCGTTAAGCATTGCAGAACACACATATATATCCAAAAACCCATCGTTATTGATATCCGCAAGTGCAATACCGGTATTCCAAGTATTTATAGATTCTATACCTGCTTCCTTTGAAACATCCTTGAATTTAAAATTTCCCTGGTTCAAGTATAATTTGTTGGGTACTTGATTTCCGCTGAAGAAAATATCTGGTTTGTCATCATTGTTGAAATCACCAATGGCTACACCGCCACCGTTAAAAATATATTCACTGGTAAGAATATTAAAGCTATCTGTCTCAACGATAAGATTATTGAATTCAATTCCCGTTTCAGATGCCGGAAGAGTTTCAAACAAGGTCTTGGGCTCTTCTGTGCATGAACATAAAACAAGAAATGTAATTAGAATTGTAAAGGTTGATAGAAAACGCATTTGGTATAGATTGGTTTAAATGACACCCTTAATTTACGCTGAATTTTAAAATACACGGTTGTAAACTTTCATAATTTACTGTATAAACATGTGAAGTAAATAGTAGTATTTAAATTCAGTTAATATATTGTTTTAAAGGTGTCCTATTTAATTCATGATATTTCTGGTTATTGCCCCGTTTACGTCGTAAAAGTCTAGTTCCTTTACGCTAGCGGTCATGAACACACGTGGTGTGAACTGAGAATTGAAACTATTGCCCCAATACACTTCCTGAATTCTTTTTCTTCCATTTTTAAACGTTATACGTGCCTTTACTTCACCATGTTTAAAATTGATAGGTGAGCCTATTCTTTGGTCATTATATTCATGGATTTTCAATGAATCATTATTTTGCGAAGCTATAACCAATTCCTTATTGTCCTGTAAGTGCACATTTACCAATGATTTTGCGTCACCAGGTACCCAAAAATGAGAATCTTCAAGAGATATGGGGCTTAATTTTAAATTACCTTCATTCTTAATTAAAAGCCCGTTGAAAGCATCTGCCATACCTTGTTGTACTTCCATTCCGAAATCATTGCCCACAAGCATAACATCCAAGAATCCATTAGCGTTAATATCTTGTAGCATAATACCGTAAATTGGTGCATATTGACTTGCTATAGGTAATGCATGAATCTTAAATTTGCCACTTCCCATATTTTCTATTAAAGAAGTTTCCATGTAATTGAGTTTAAGTTTTACGGCATCTTGCAATAGCCCATCATTGAACATTTCTGCTAGAGTGGCTGCACCAAATTCCCCAAATGAATTATATTTTTTTCTAATGCCAACATATTGTTTGGTAACATCTTGCCAGGGGTGGTACAGATATTCTTTTTTGGTCCCCAGACTATCCCTGAGATAAAATGATAAAAGGGGGTCTATGGTACCATTATTATCCAAATCCTTGGCATAAAGCCTTACAGGCTGCTCTTTGGTTCCTGTGAAATTTAAATTACGGCCAACATTGCCAACTACATAATCTACATCACCGTCATTATCCAAATCTCCAGCAGCTATACTGTTCCACCAGCCATGTTTATCTTGTATATTGGCATTTTCCTTTTGTTCTATGAGGGTTCCGTTTTTATTTTCAAAGAACCTAATGGGCATCCATTCACCGACCAATATTAAATCTGGCCAAAAATCATTGTTAAAATCGGACCATATGGCATCACTTATCAATCCTGGAAACTTTAAATCTGCATTAATTTTGGAAGTAGCATCTACAAATTTTATATCAGTTCCGTTGGATTGATTTTCCAAAATGTACGATCTATCCGCAGAAGGGTAAGAAAATGGTAAAACCCTACTACCTACAAAAAGGTCTAGGTCGCCATCTTTGTCAAAATCCGCAGCTTTTACACAGTTTGTATTTGAAAACATATCTGGGATAGAATTGACGGCTTCTGTAAAATTTCCATATCCATCGTTCAATAATAATTTGTCCTTATATAATTTATGACCTGCAGGATATTGGGCGCTACCCCTTGCCAAATAAAGATCTAAGTCTCCATCATTATCGGCGTCAAATAATAATGAACCGGAATCATCTTCTAATTTTTCATCACTTTTATAGGATACCATAGTTTTTTCAAATGTGCTATTAGCGGTTTGTATAAACCAAGTTTCCTCTTGCCCTCTACTTGCTGCAATGAATATATCGTCTAAGCCATCTCCATTAATATCACCTACAGCGATAGATGGACCATATTGTGAAAATTTATGCGGTATGGTTCTTTGAAAGTTGAAATCGATAAAGTCATCATCCTTAGTGACATGGTTTAAACCCAAGTTTTGCGAAGCTTTTTTAAAAACCGGATTCTTTTTTAGAAGTGATAATTTGTTTACAGGACGGTACGTGTATTCGTTTAGTTCATTAAGAGCGGGGTTTATTTCAAGCTGAATGTCACCATTTGGCCAAATAATTTTTAGGCTATCCACTTTTTGGAATTTTCCCAAACCTACATGGAACGTTTTCTCTGGCTGAGATAAATAACCCCTTCCCGTTAAAAGTGACTGTCGCTGTACCTTATTACCGTAATAAGTTACTATGGTACTACCAAATGCTTCTGGATTTTTTTTGTCCCCGGATAACTTTATTCTTAGGTAATTCTTTTCAGGAAACAATTCGTTAGCATTGTTTTCCAAAAGTAATACCGGGTCGTTAATATTGTTGATGACAAGATCCAAATCCCCATCATTATCAAGGTCTCCATAAGCCGCACCATTGGAGAATGTACCGAAGTCCAGTCCCCAATCTTGGGTAGCATCATAAAACGTTTTCCCCACTATATTTTTAAAGATGAAATTTGGAATTTTAATTTCAGGTATGGCATCGATCAAGGTTTGTTTGCTTACCAATCTACTTGCCGAGATTCTAAAATCACCAAAATCACGATCGGTCACATCTTTTGGGAATCCATTGGTGATGAGTAAATCTTTCCAACTATCGTTGTCAAAATCAGCAAATAATGGAGCCCAGCTCCAATCTGTTTCCTGTATGCCCATATACATGCCAATTTCACCAAATATGGGTAGACCTGTTTCTGGACTAACACCAAGGTTTTGCTGTAATGTATTCCTGGTATACTGGTGTTCATATAAAAATTTCTTGGTAAAAATCTCTTTTTGATAACTGCTCGGGCCCTGAAAAAGTTTTTTTCTTTTGTTATAGTAGGGCTGCATTTCTGTGGTAAATATATCCATGCGCCCATCGTTATCCACATCAGTTATATCACTGCCCATGGATGAAAGGCTAAAATGTTTAAATATATCTCCCGCCTTATTGGTAAATGAGCCATCTTTATTGTTGATGTAAATAAGGTCGTTGCTTAAAAAGTCATTGGCCACGTAAATGTCCAACCAACCATCTTCATTAAAATCATGTATGAGCGTACTATGACTGTAACCATGATAGCGTATGCCTGCCTTGGTCGATACATCTATGAACCTTGGTTCTGATATGCTATCTACAAATACATTTTCATATAAAATATCTTTGCTTTTAGAGGTACCATCATCTGTTAAGGGACTAAACTGATTTGGGTTGATGCCTTCTATACGGTTAACACCAATAAAAACATCTAAATCACCATCATTATCATAATCAAAAAATTGGGCGTGCGAGGAATATGTTGTATCATCCAATCCATACTTGGAAGCTTCTTCCTTAAAAACCGGAATGTTATTATTGTTGTTTCCTTGGTTTATAAATAATAAGTTTTTTCTTTGAGTACTATCTTTTCTGAAAGTATTACAAACATAGATATCTTGAAGACCATCTAAATTAATGTCAAGAACTGTGACTCCGGATGACCATTGTAAACTATCTGTCTTACCAATGTTTGACTCCTTGCTTACATCTCTGAATTTTAAATTTCCTTCATTTAAAAACAAGGCATTGTCTACCTGATTTCCAGCTAGGAAAATATCATCAAGACCATCACCATTTATATCTGCAATGGCTACACCGGCACCGTTGTATACAAATTCATTGTCAATAATATTAATGGAATCATTCTCAAAAATGGGATTGGAAAAATTTAATCCGGTGGTAGTTGCATCAAGGACTGTAAAAAGTTTTTTGGGATTATTATCATTGCATCCCAAGTATAGGAAAAAACTACATAATAGAAATAGGGGTAGTGGTAATCTATTCATTTTCATTATTAATGTGCATATACAAAAAGATTTACAAAGAAAAGGCTACCATGATTGGTAGCCTTTTTTATGTATTCAATAGTGATTTCTATGAATTAATATCCTGGATTTTGTTGTAGGACATCAGAACCAGTAATATCAATTTGAGCTTGTGGAATAGGGAAGTACTCATTTTTCCCAGCTACGAAACTAGCACCACCAAACTTGGTTACCAGTAATGTAGATTCATAATCCAAATATTCATTAAGCTCTTCTGCTGCAACACCCCATCTTACTAAATCAAAGAAACGGTGACCTTCGCCAGAAAGTTCAAGTTTTCTTTCAAAACGTACCGCATCCCTAGCAAAATCTGCATTTGGAAACGACGTATATTCAGAAATTACATAATTTGCGGCATTCTCATCAGAATCATATTCTTTTACCCAATGTTCTGAGTTTGCAGCTCTTCTTCTCACTCTATTTACATATTCCAATGCTGTGTCCAATGAACCGCCCGGTGCTTCAATTTCTGCTTCTGCAGCCATTAGAAGTACATCTGCAAAACGGATGATGGTATAGTTCATTGTTGCATAACCACGTGTCCAAGAACTACCATCCGTAAAGCTATTTTCCTGACTTCTGTAATAGATATACTTTTTAGGGGAATAAGGACCGGCATAAGGTTGGCTACGAATCCAAGCTTTACCTGGGTGTTCTATCCAATCTAAATAAGGAATACCTCTTCTTCCTATAGCATGATCAATTCTAGGATCTAACGGACCATCATCTTCAACGAACGGTTCATCCGCTTCCAGACCAAAATCATTTTTCACCACATTTTCTGGGTTGTTATATGATTTATCCAATAGAGGAAGTCCGTCTGCACCTGTTCTATATGAATTTGCCATTTCAAAACTTGGTTGAAAGAATCCACAGCAGTTACCAGGACCATCAGGACCGGTATTATAAGGGTAGTTCAAGTCGTCAAAGGCATTTGCATTTTGTACGTTACCCGTATTGTTTGCAGATTCCACATCAAAAACAGCTTCTGCATGGTTGTCATTTTCTGCATTGTAAATTTGCGCGTAATCATCTAACAGATCATACTTAAGACCGTTGGATGTTACACCATTTTCAATTACATCGTCAAACAAGTCCTTGGCTTCACCAAATTTTTGTTGGTATAATTTGGCCTTTGCCAAAAGTGCTCCTGCTGCCCATTTGTTTACTCTACCGGCACCGTTTACCGCAGGTAAGTTGTCATAGGCATATTGAAGATCAGATTCAATGATAGCCCACGCATCACCATTATTTGGCAATGTTGCCAAATCTTCTGGAGCTACGGTTTCATCAAAAACAACAATATTGTTAAAATGCTTTTTAAGGTCAAAATAAAAGTGGCCCCTTAACATTCTTGCTTCCCCAGAAAGTCTTGTAGCATCTGCAGCGGTCAATTCAGTTGAATTGGCAATGGCCGATAACACCTTATTGGCACGGCTTACCCCTTCATACCTGCCTCTCCAAAGATTGTTAAAATCATTGTTAGGGTCTACGGGACTGGCCTCATAACGTTGAATGGGATTAAGGGAGCTATAATCCCCTGCATCTGTTCCTTTGTTGGCATCTCCACCAACAACTGATCCTGTGGCCCAGTGGTTAGGACCTTCGAATCTATTTCCAAAAACTCCGTTCAGGGCAGAATATGTACCGATCAATAAACCGTCAATACCTGCCTTGGTACTTACCTGTGAATCTGCAAGGGAGTCCGTTGGGGCTACCTGCAAAAATTCATCGCTACATGACATCGATGCTAGAAGCAACGCGCCTAAGAGTAACGACGTTTTTTTTAATTTAAATGTTTTCATAGTTTACTTTTTCTTAAAGTTACTAAATATTGTATTGTTAATTTTATGTTTTAACTCTTAAATGCCTATTTCTAAGGTAATTGCGTAGCTTGGAGTTACTGGGAAGTTACCTACATCTATACCAAAGTTGGTATCTGGTCCTGCAACTTGTGGATCAAGTCCACTGTAATCCGTAATTGTCCAAATGTTGTTTGCGGATAATCCTACGGAAAACTTGCTAAGTCCCATGCTTTCAACTAAGTCTGCATCGAAATTATAACCTATTCTCAGTTGAACCAACCTTAAGTAGCTACCGTCTTCTACATACCAGGAGTTAGATGCTCCACTCGTACTTAAGTTAGAGGCACTTTCCCAAATTGGGGCAGTTGCATTGTTACCTAATTCCGGTGTCCATGAACCATAAGCGGCCACACCTTTTGCAGAACCTTCAAACGTACCAAAGAAATCAGTAAACCATTTGGATTGGTTGAAAATTTCATTACCTACGGAACCATACCAATAGGTCTGGAACTCTAAGTTCTTATAACGTAAGATTAAATCCAAACCACCGGTAAAATCCGGTACAGCACTACCAATAACCGTTCTATCGTCCGGAGTAATGGCGCCATCACCGTTTACGTCCTCATATCTAAAACGACCTAGGGCCTTATCCGCTTGATCTGGTGAATTTGCAACTTCTTCAGCTGAGTTGAAGTATCCTATTACATTATAACCGAAGAACGTAGAAATGGATTCTCCTACGGAATTACGTATTGGTGCTATACCTCTATAGGCAATGTTATCACCAAAAGCATCAATACCTGGAGCCAAAGCGGTAATTTCATTCTTAAGGAATGAATTTGTACTGGTTACTTCAAAAGAAAGGTCTTCGGTAATATTACCTCTACCAATTATCTGGAAATCTACCCCTTTGTTGCTCATACCACCAATGTTAACTGATGGTGAAGCGGCGTAATTACCTGCTACACCTGGTAACGGCACTTGGTAAAGAAGGTCTCTAGTATCTTTTTTCCACCAATCCAGGATAAATTCCAATTTATTATTGAACAAGGAAAGGTCAAAACCTATGTTCGTTGTTTCAGAGGTTTCCCATTGTGCATTTGGATTTCCAATTCTACTTGCCGCAAATCCTTCGTTGGCACCACTGTTTTGACCATCAATTGGATAAAACGTATTGCCACGATCAGAAGCAAATAAAGAGTATTGGTTATTGGGCGATACGTTGGAATCACTACCCATTTCACCCCAACCACCTCTAATTTTTAAATCAGAAATGATATCTTGGTTTTGCATAAACGGTTCGTCAATAACCCTCCAAGCAGCTGAAACTGCAGGGAAAACACCATATCTTTTGTTTTCACCAAAACGAGATGAACCATCACGACGAAGTACACCTGTTAAATAATACTTTTCGTTAAAGTTATAATCTAACTTTCCAAAAGTAGAAAAGTAGGTTGATCCCTTAAACTGGTTACTTTGGACTACAGGACTCTGCACAACACTTAAGCTTTGAAAATCCAAATCTGTAGAAAATGGATTGATACCAAAACCTGAAATATTTCTACCTCTTCCGGTATTCAATGCCTCTATACCACCAAAAGCGGTCAGCTTATGTTGCCCAAAAAGTTTTTCATAGCTAAAGGTATTTGTAAACGTCCATGAAAAACCATAGCCACTACCTTCGCCGAATGAGTTACTGGCTTCTGGCTCAGAATCCCCTAAATATCTGTAGTTGTAATCTACATAATGGTAATTACCATAACTACCACCAAGACTGGAACGTAAGGTTAAACCTTCTAAAGGTTTAATCAATGCATAAACATTTCCAAATCCACCAATGTTGTATGATTTGTCATCACCATTGTTAAGCTTTAATCTTCTTACAGGGTTTCTTGGGTTGTTGAAACCAGCTGCTTTCGTACTGGCATAGCTGCCAAATTCATCCCTTACCGGAATTATGGTAGGCATTCTAAAAGCGGAAAGAACTTCAGATTCATCATCCGCTACTTCTACACCACCGGCTCCACCGGCAATACCAATAGCAGATCTGTAAGTAACCTGAAAGTTTTCACCAACGCTCAACCAAGGCGTAACGTCCCATTCAGAATTAAAACGGGCTGCGTAACGAGAAAATTCCTGGGCCAGAACTATACCGTCTTGGTTTTGTGCTGAAATACCCATGTAAAAACGACCATTTTCCGTTCCTCCATCAAATCCTAAAGAAACCCTGCTCTGGGGTGCTATACGCGTAATTTCCTTATACCAGTTGGTACCTTGTAAATTAGGTCTGATCAAGAACGTGTTATCTGGATCAGATTCATATGCTGCTCTTACAGCGGCTAAATCTACATTTGCAGCACTTACTCCGTTCTGGCCATTTGCATGTAAGTAGTCTGGAATTGTTGGCGTAGCATTGGTACCATATTGCGGATGTGTATATTGAACAGCAGTACCATTGGCGGCTGCATTGTTCTCATATCCTATATGCGTATACCTTGCCATTTCTAACGGACTTAGCATTTGTGGGGCACCGGCAACATTTGGGTCAACAACACCACTGTTGACATTTAATGTCATCGTAGTTTTTCTTTTTGATCTTGATCCTTGTTTGGTGGTATATACTATTACCCCGTTTGCCGCTCTTGCACCATAAATAGAGGCGGCGGCCGCATCTTTAAGTACAGTTGCGGTTTGTACGTCATCTGGATTTATAAAGTCCACATTTCGCGTTGGGACTCCATCAACTACATATAACGGTGCATTGTTACCAAATGAGTTAAAACCCCTAACCCTAATTTGACTTGTAGTACCCGGTTGACCATTTGTCAATACGGTAACACCGGCAACCCTACCTTGTAATTGTTGTTCTATGTTTCCAGAAGGTACCGCTGCTAAATCTTCAGCTGCTACTATAGAAACTGCAGCTGTTGTTTCCCTTTTGGTCTGTACTTGATATCCTGTTACTACAACTTCATCCAAGGCCGCTGCATCTTCAGATAAGGAAGTGTTTATGACGGATTGACCATTTACCGCTACTTCCTTAGCTTGAAACCCTATATAACTAAACACTAATGTTGCTCCTGGTTGAACATTTAGTGTAAAGTTACCGTCAAAATCTGTTTGGGTACCGTTCGTAGTACCTTTTTCTACCACATTGGTTCCTGGGAGTGGCGTTCCAAGTTCATCTGTTACCGTACCCGTAACTGTAGATTGTACTGTGTTAACTTCAAATTCTGTTGAAGCTTTTGTTTTCTCATTTGCCTGTGCCATTTGGGCTCCAAGACAGATGAGTGCCGATAAAATTCCAGATTTAAAAAAGGAAGACCTTTTTTGGAACTTTACCGACCTGAAATCACGTTTTTGATTCATAATCGTTGTTGTTTGTTAGTTTAAATAAATTTCGGCAAGTTGATTTGTTGTTTAATTGATTGAGCTATCAAATGTTAAAAAAATCAAAATCCGATATAATAATAGCAATTAAATGTCAAATAGGCATAAATCATTTATGAAAATTATGGAGTCCATAATTGGCAATTTTAAAAAACAACTACACGAAAACTCTTGAACTGCCTGTATTTATTGAATTTTTAAAAAATAAAGCCAAGTAGAATTTATATTTATAAATGTTAAAATTTTAACATTATAACTGATAATTGTATGTAATTTTTTAAAAATATAACGTTGTAGTTGGGCTTTCTAAAACGTTATAGTGGTGTGTAGAGAATAGTTTTTCCCTATATTTTTAAGAAAACTTATAGTTAAAAAAAATATAAATAAGGCCTATTTCTTTTTAAAAGATTTGCTCGCAAATTAGGATTTTTAATCTTTCATCATAGGTGGTGGTACAAAAGAGATAATTGTATCCGCCTTCCTTTAATTTGAGTTTTTTCCTTATTTCCTTAACGTTATCTGGAAAATTTCTGGTAGTTAAATTGGCCTTGTTCAATTTTAATTGCTTTATGGATTTTTTGGAATAATCCAGAGTTTCCAAAATTATAAATCGCCTACCTGGAAAAGTAATTAATTTATCCGAGGTATATATATGGGAATGTAAATGTAGTTTATAAAGGGAAAAAGCATTTGCTATATGTTGAAAGGCTCCGGATTTTAAAATAGAAGCATTAGGTTCATAGAGGTATTGTCTAGGTAATGAATAATTAGCGAGTGCATTTTTTTCATCGCTTAGAATAAAGTCAAATAGTTGTGGGTTGGCGTCTTTGAAATTTATTGTTTTAATGTGTGGCTCACCGGTATAGTCCTTGTTTAAAATCCATAGCAGCTCCTTTACATCATTGGACACGGCAATAATATGAATTTCCTTTACATGGGCCATTTGGGTAAGACCATTATTAATGTCCAATAAAGGACCTGTTTTTACCATGATGTTGTTGGCCTTGCTAAAAAGAAAATCAAACTGTTCAGTTATATTAGGTTCGCAGTCTTTTAAATAGAAGACTTTTTTGTTATCCTTATCTCTTCTAGAGGGGTCAATAAAAATCCAATCATATATAAGGTCATTGGCCCTTAAAAAAGCTATTCCATCTTCAATATGAAAGTCAATATTAGCTATACCCAATTGTTCAAAATTGTGGGCTGCAATTTTTGAAAGCATCATATTTTTTTCAATATGGACTACCTGTTGCATTATTTTGGCAAAAGCATATGTATCTACTCCAAAACCACCTGTTAAATCAATTAATGAAGAGCCATGCAATAATGAAGCTTTATAAGCGGCCGTAATTTCTGATGACGTTTGGGAAAGGTTTAGTTTATTGGGGTAATAGATTTTTTCCGTATTGAACCAAGTAGGTAACTTATGCTTTGCTTTTGCCTTGGATTCTATTTGCTCCACCAATTCTTTGGATGTAATCTCTACAAAAGGGGATTTTTTCAACAGTAATTTATGAACGTCAGTTGATAGATGTTCATTAATGAACTGTTGAACTTCATCACTTAAAACTGCAGGATTCACTAAAGTTTATAGATTTTGCGTGAGTGATTTTACTATTTGATTGTCCGATAAAAATTCTTTTAAAATCACCTTAATTGCGGTATATCCCGGTATGGCAACAATCATACCTACTACACCAAATAAAAGACCTGCAATAATGATGATCAAGAATATTTCCAATGGATGGGATTTTACACTGTTGGAAAAAATAAAAGGTTGGGAGAAAAAATTATCAACTAGCTGCCCAAACACCAATCCTATTAACACATAGCCTGTCTTTGGTAAGATGATTTCACTAAAATCTTGTCCCAAGTTACTGGTCATAGTCAAGGTCAACATCATTACCCCACCTATAATTGGGCCAATATATGGAATGATATTAAACAATGCGCAAAGAAAGGCAATGACCACCGCATTTTCTATACCTACAATGAGCAATACTATGGTGTAGATTATAAATAGAATAAAAATCTGTAACAATAATCCAACAAAATATCTTGATAACAATCCATTTATTTTTTCAATGGAATTTGTAGTGCCTTGTTTTTTATCCTTTGGGACAAATATGAGCAATCCATATTCAAAAAGTTTTCTATCCTTTAAAAAGAAAAAAGAAATAAAGAGTACAGAAAACAAGCCAATGCTTGCCGAACTTAAAACTGTTAGAAATGAGTTTAAAAAGTTGGGAATAAACCCAATATCAAGACCTTCTAAAATATTCCTTTCCAATTTAACATCATCAATGACATTTTCCACCATATTGGATGACAGCCCCAAATAATTGGTAATCTGATGGTAAAGGGTGTTAATGCTTTTTTGTAAACCATCTATATCTAAAAGAGATAGGTTTTTACTTTGTTCCGAGAGTAGGGGTATGAACAAGGCAAAAATACCGGCTAAAATACCGACCATTAAAAGCATGGTGATTATTACGGCCAAAATATTTGGAAGTTTAGCCTAAGCCTAAAAACCTGACCAAAGGGCTGCCAATAAGTGCCACCACGGCCGCAATGGTCAAATAGGCCAATACGGACCTAATTGTATAAAGAAAATAGAGTAGGAGTACAATACCCACATTACGCCAACAGCACTTAATATTCCTTTAGAAATGGTTTTTGCGGTCATAGTTAATTTTTAAAAGCATAGGAGATGATATTGGCTCCCATTTTCAAGGCAATTTGTCTTATTTCATCTGGGTCATTATGCACGGTAGGGTCTTCCCAACCATCACCTAAATCACTTTCGGAGGTGAACAATAGAACAATCCTGTTATTATGAACAATGGAAAAAGCTTGTGGACGTTCACCGTCATGTTCATGGATTTTAGGTAGCCCTTGTGGAAATTTATATGCTATCGAGAAAATTGGATGGTCCAATCCCAATTCCTCTAAAGGTTTGTTAGGAAACAGCCTTTTTATTTCTCTTGTAATATACGGCTTCATACCATAGTTATCATCGATATGTAAAAATCCACCGGATAAAAGATATGTACGCAGATTTTCTATTTCATCATCGGATAATATAACATTGCCGTGGCCTGTCATGTGTAAAAATGGGTATTGA